>OZ244806.1:0-3097421 GCA_965220075.1 Chloroflexota bacterium | reverse complement strand
AGATGTGGCGTGATTTCCGCCAAACCGGCCGGGCAGACCGTCGGCTCACCATCGTTCACGGGGTCTCCTACGTCAGCCAGCTCGCGTACCGTGAGCTTCTCCACGAGATGGCCGCGGAACCGGACTTCGGGCTGCAATACGTGCCAGTGATCAGCCGTCCCGAGCGCGACGCCGATTACACGGCCGACCTGAGCCGCGGCCGCGCCAACGACCTCATGCGAGATTTGTTTGGTGCGCCCAAGCTGGGTCGGGTAGAGCCGTGGGCGCCCGACAACTTGCGGGAAGAGCTTCGCCGCCGGCTCGCCCCCGCGCACTCCGCCGCCTATCTGTGCGGCAACCCGGGCATGATCGCGGATGTCAAGGACCTGCTCGACGGCCACGGCTTCGTCACCCAGGGTCGCGAGACGCAGGTCGTCACCGAGGACTACTGGTAGCCGCGCGCCCCAAGTGCGCTCCGACTCTACAATTACCCCAACATGCCAGTGCCCGAATTCCGTGTTGGCCAGGGCTACGACATTCACCGTCTCGAGCCGGGGCGCAGGCTGGTCATCGGCGGCGTGTCCATCCCGTCCGATCGAGGCGCGGTGGCCCACTCTGATGGAGACGTGCTAATGCACGCCGTCGTCGACGCTCTGCTCGGCGCGCTCAAGGCCGGCGACATCGGCCGCCGCTATCCCGACTCGGATGCGCGCAACCGCGACGCCGACAGCCGCCGCTTTCTCAGTGAGACCGCCGCGCTGGTGCGTGCGCGCGGCTGGGCGCCCGCCAACGTGGACGCCTCGGTCCTGCTGCAGCGCCCCAAACTGGCGCCTCACATAGCGCGCATGGAAGCCAACCTTGCCGCCGCCCTCGGCATGGACGCGGATAGGGTCAGCGTGAAAGCCAAAACCAATGAACTGCAGGACGCGGTAGGCGACGGCCTGGCGGTGGCCTGTCATTCTGTCGTCCTGCTCGTAAGCGGCGAGTTACCCTGAGCCCCTCGGTAGAATCGCGCCTCCGCACCGCCGGCTAGCCGACCCTATTGACTCTTCTGATATCGGACACGTTGCGCGGCGCCAAGCGGCCCTTCCGGCCCCTTGGCCAGACCGTGCGCATGTACGTATGCGGCATGACGCCCAAAGAGGCGCCTCACGTCGGACATGCCTTCATGTTCGTGCAGATGGACATGATCCGGCGCTACCTCGATCACCTCGGATACGCGGTGCGCCACGTCCAGAATTTCACGGACGTCGACGACAAGATCATCGATCGCGCGCGCTCCCTCGGCCGCGATCCGCTGCAATACGCGCGCGAGCAGACCGACGCCTATTTCGAGGTGATGGACCGCCTGCGGGTCCAGCGCGCGCACGAGTTCCCCACCGTTACCGCGAGCCTGGATAGGATCATCGCGGCCGTGCGGGAGCTGATCGCGGGCGGCCACGCCTACGCGACCTCGCAGGGCGTCTACTTCGCGGTTAACAGCTTTCCCAGCTACGGCAAGCTCTCCCGCCGCAGCGCGCAGGACGTGGCGCCCGGCGCGCGCGTCGAGGTCGATCCGGAGAAGCGTGACCCGCGTGACTTCGCGCTGTGGAAGCGCGCCGACGAAGGCGAGATCGGCTGGCAGAGCCCCTGGGGGCGCGGCCGCCCCGGCTGGCACATCGAGTGCTCCACCATGATCCGCCACTCCCTGGGAGACCAGATAGATATCCACGGCGGAGGGGCCGACCTGATCTTTCCACATCACGAGAACGAGATCGCGCAAGCCGAAGCGGGCGGGGGCTGCGATCCATTCGTGGGGCACTGGCTGCACACCGGGCTGATGCTTACCGAGGGCGAGAAGATGGCCCACTCACTGGGCAATTTCACTACCGTGGCTTCCTTGCTTGAAGACTTTTTGCCTGACGTGCTGCGCCTCCACTTCCTCTCCGTTCACTACCGCTCGCCGCTCACTTTTTCACGCGAGAGCATCGAGCAATCCCAGGCGGCCTACGATCGGCTGTTGGGATTTGGGCGGGTGCGGACCTCCGATCCGGGCGATGCCGAGGCCGGTGCCCGGCTTTGCGAGCGGACCGACCGGACCCGCGCGGCCTTCCTGTCCGCGATGGACGACGACTTCAACGCGCCCAAGGCTTTGGGGACGCTATTCGAGCTGGGTCGTGAGATTCACCGCCTCGCCGGGCGGGCGCCCGCCGACGCCATAGCCGCCGCGCAAGCCGAAATGACCGAGCTGCTCGCAATACTTGGTATCCAGCTCGTAGAGCCCGCGCCCGCCGACGGCTCGGCGCGGCCCTACATCCAGTTGCTCCTAGCCGTCCGCGCTGAATTGCGGGAGGCCAAGCAATGGCAGATCGCCGATCGAATCCGCGCCGAGCTCGACGACCTCGGCGTGATTCTCGAAGACGCGGACAGCGGCACGACCTGGCGGCGCAAGTAGTCCGCGACCCGTCCCCGCAGGCGTCGGTATGGGGCCGGCATCCGGTGCTGGCGGCGCTGGCCGGTGCGCACGACGTCACCCACGTGCTCCTGACTCGCAGCGAGGGCGGAGCGGATGAGTCCATTCGCGCGCGGACCTGGCAACTCGGCGTGCCCGTGCGCTTCGTGGCGCGCGCCGAGCTCGATGAGCTTGCCCTGGGCCGGAACCATCAGGGCGTCGCCGCCCTGATTCAGCCAGTAAGCGCGGCCAGGCTGGAGGACCTGCTGGAGCCTCCGCCTGGCGCCGTTCGTCCGGCCCTCTTCCTGGCCGCCGACCGGGTGCAGGACGTGGGCAATCTGGGATCGCTGGTCCGCACCCTCGACGCCGTGGGCGGGACGGGACTGCTGCTGCCGGCGCGCCATAGCGCGGGCATTGGCGGCGGTCTTGCGCGCGCCTCCGCCGGCGCCAGCCTGCGGACCCGCATCGTGCGCGTTCCCAACTTGGCGCGCACGCTGCGCGACCTCGGCCAGCGGGGGGTTCAAGTCGTGGGGCTGTCGCCCGACGCCGAACGCGACTTCCACCAGCTTCAGCTACGCGGTCCCTGCTGCCTGGTGGTCGGCAGCGAGTCGCGGGGCCTGCGGCGCCTGGTGAGCAGCGCCTGCAGCGAGATCGTGCGAATCCCCATGCTGGGCGGCGTCGGGTCGCTCAACGCGGCGGTTGCGGGAGGCCTTGTGCTCTACCATGTGGCGCGCTCGCGCTGGGAAGTTTCCGATCATGATGAGTGACCGAATCAGTCTTGCGGGCATGATGTTCTTTGCCTATCACGGCGCCCGCCCGGAGGAGCGCACGCTTGGGCAACGCTTCGTAGTGGATCTGGACGCCTGGGCCGACCTGCGCGCGGCCGGCCGCTCTGACGCGCTGGCCGACACGGTTAGCTATAGCCGCATCTACCGGGTAGTGCGTGACGTGATGGCCGACGAGCCGGCTAACCTGCTCGAGTCTCTGGGTGAGCGAATCGCCGCGCGCGTGCTGGCGCAGTTCCAGCCCGTGAGCCGCGTGCGCGTGCGCGTGGCCAAGCCCGCGGTCGCCATAGCCGGATCCATCCTGCGCGAGGCCGCCGTAACGGTCGACCGCGCACGCGAGCCGTAAGGCTGTCATCTCTCCAGCATGCGGCGGCGCTAGTCTCGGGGGTATCCGCGGCGCATTTTGGCGGCCCTGACGACCTGGGTTGAGGCGCGGCCCGGATTGAGACGGCCGCTGCGCACCCGCCTATAATCCGGTCCACCCCGTCGTTGATTTCGGAATCCTCATGACGCGCACCAACTGGCCCGACCTCGAGCGTGCGTACTACCACCAGGCGTTCGTACGTGCGCCCGTCACGCTCGTTCGCGGCGAAGGAACGCGCGTCTGGGATGACGCCGGCAACGAGTATCTGGATTTTGCCGCCGGCATCGCCGTCACCACGCTGGGTCACGCGGATGCCGAGATGGCCGCGGCCGTCGCGGAGCAGGCTCGTACCCTGCTGCACACGTCGAACCTGTTCTACACCACGCCTCAGCTTGAGGTCGCGCAGCGCCTGGTCGACTGGTCGGCGCTCGATCGTGTCTTTTTCGTCAACAGCGGCGGTGAGGCCACCGAGACCTGCGTCAAGATCGCCCGCAAGTGGGGACGGTCCCACCGTGACGGCGCCTACGGGGTAATAGCCGCCCAGCGCGGTTTCCATGGCCGTTCGCTGGCCATGACCGCCGCAACGGGCACGCCGGCCTATCACGAGCCTTTCGAACCCATGCCGGCCGGCTTCGTCCACGTCCCCTACAACGAGCTCGACGCCGTGCGGGCCGCGATCGACTCGACCACCACGGCTGTCATGGTTGAGCTGGTGCAGGCCGAGGGCGGTGTGTGGCCCGCCGATCCGGCCTACATAAGTGGATTGCGCGAGCTTTGTGATGAGCATGGCCTGCTGCTGCTGTTCGATGAGGTGCAGACGGGTATCGGAAGGACCGGCACCCTGTTTGCCTACGAGCAGTTCGGGGTCAGCCCGGACCTCTTGGCGCTGGCCAAAGGGCTCGGCGGCGGGCTGCCGATAGGGGCGGCGCTCAGCACCGAGCAATGCAGCGTGTTGCAGCCCGGCGACCATGGCTCGACCTTCAGCGGCAACCCGCTTGTCTGCGCGGCCGCGCGCGTGGTGCTCGACCGCGTAAAGGCCGACGGATTCCTCGATGACGTGCGGCGCAAGGGCCAGGTCGTACGTGACGCGCTGCGCGAGTTCGGCGCACGAGACGGCAAGATCGTCGACGTCCGCGGCCTGGGGTTGCTTATCGGGTTCGATTGCGAAACGCCCGAGACAGCCGATCAGCTCATAGCCCATGCCCGCGCAAGCGGACTGCTGCTCATCAAGGCCGGCGCGGCCACTGTGCGCATCGTTCCACCCTTGACGATCAGCGCCGCCGAAATTGCCCAGGGACTCGATATCATCGAATCTGGATTGCGCGCATAGCTGACAGGTAGGTCTCTGCTGTCACAGCCTGAAAGCCGCGTGGGCCTGCGCCCGATCGGACCGACAGAAGCATGACGATGTGGGGCGGTCGATTCGACCATCCCCCGGCCGACGCCGCGCGCGCGTTCACCCGCTCGTTCCCCTGGGATCGGCGGATGTATCGCGAGGACGTCGTGGCCAGCCAGGCGCACGCGGCCATGCTGGGAGCGCAGGACATCATTTCGCCTGATGACGCCCGGGCGCTCGTGCGGGCTCTCGCGCAGCTGCTGGAAGAGCTTGACGGCACAGGCGGCCCGGCCGATGAGGGCGACGAGGATATCTTCAGCTACGTCGAGCGAGTGCTCACTAAGCGCGTGGGTGACGCGGGGAAGCGGCTTCACACCGCGCGCAGCCGCAACGATCAGGTGGCCACCGATTTCCGGCTGTACAGCAAGGGCCTCTGTCTGCGTCTGGGCCGCTCCATCCTCGATCTGGTCGACACCCTGCTGGAGCGCGCCGAGCCTGAGGCGGAAACGCTCATGCCGGGGTTCACGCACTTGCAAGCCGCTCAGCCGGTGACCCTGGGCCACTACCTGATGAGTATCGTTGAGATGCTCCGCCGCGATGTGACAGGCGTTCTCTCGGCTTTCGCAAGCGCCGACGTTTGCCCGCTCGGCGCGGGCGCCGTTGCGGGCGTGCCCTTCCCCATTGATCGGGAACGGGTGGCGAATGATCTGAAATTCAGCGAAGTGACTCGCAACAGCATCGACTCGGTGGCCGATCGCGACTATGTGATGGACCTTCTCCACGCCTGTCAAAGGCTCATGCTGCATCTATCGCGCTGGTGCGAGGACCTCGTGATCTGGTCGTCGCCGGGTTACGCGCTTGTGGAGTTCGACGATCGCTTTGCCACGGGAAGCAGCATGCTGCCGCAGAAGAAGAATCCGGACGTGGCCGAGCTCGTGCGCGGCAAGGCGGGTAGCGTACTCGGCCTGAGCGCCGGACTCGCCGCGACCGTCAAGGCCGTGCCGCTCAGCTACGGCCTGGACCTGCAAGAGGACAAGCAAGCGCTGTTTGCGGCCGAGGATCACGTTCTGCCCGCGCTTCGCGCGCTGCAAGGCGCCGCGTCCACCCTCATGTTCGATCGCGCGCGCATGGCGGCGGCTGCGCAGGCGGGATATCCCACCGCCACCGAGGTGGCCGACTTCCTGGCGGAGCGCGGGGAGCCGTTTCGCAGCGCTCACGAGATCGCCGGCAGGCTTGTCAGACATGCCATCTCCAAAGGTTGTCGGCTCGACGAGCTTGCCGACGCGGATCTCGCCGAGGTAGACCCGCGGCTCACGCCGGAGGTGCGCGGGCGCCTGTCGGTCGAGTCCGCGGTTGTCCGGCGGAGCTCGATCGGAGGCACCGGGCCGGACCGCGTTCGGCGCGAGGTCGAGCATGCACGCGCGTGGAGCAAGTTGCAGCGCGGACGCTTCGATGAGCTGGAAGCCACCGGCTTGCCCGAATCGCTGCACGCCCGCGGCGGCTAGCCTGGCACCGGCTGGCCCCCAGTTTGTGCTTAAGTCGGATCGCGCCCCCGGAGCGGCTGCCAGGCAGTATTTGTACGGCTGGACCCCCTGTACAATTCTGTTAAGAGCGCGGGATATTCACGGTAAATTATGAATAAAACTGCTAGCCGTATTGGCTATACGGCATACAATGGCGGCGATATTGGGTGAGTAGTAAATCCCTGTCGAAGCGGTCTGGCGATCGCATCGCTCTGTCCATCGTGATCCCCGCGTACAACGAGGAGGATCGACTTCCCCAAACACTCGCGGCGATTGCGCAGTGGCGTGCCGGTTGGAGCGGGGGCGCGGTTGAGGTGATCGTGGTGGACGACGGCTCCACCGACGGGACCGTGGCCGCGGTAGAGCGGCGGATCTCCGAGTGGGGCAGACCCGCGGTTCGAGTTATGCGGGCGCCGCACCGAGGCAAGGGTCCCGCGATTGTTTCCGGCATGCACGCCGCGTCCGGTGCGGTGTGCTTGTTCATGGACGCGGACCTGGCTGTTCCCTTGCGGCACGTCGATTGCTTGCTGGACGAGTTGAAGCGCGGAGCGCACGTGGCCATCGGGTCGCGTGAGGCGCCGGGCTCGGCTCGGCTCGGCGAGCCGGGCTACCGGCATTTGATGGGGCGCGTGTTCAATCGAATCGTGGCGCTGTTGGCGGTGGGTCGGATTGCCGACACGCAGTGCGGTTTCAAGGCATTTGATGCCCAGGCGGTCAGACGTATCTTTGATCGAGTCCGTCTATATGGCGAAGATTCGAATATTGTTTCTACCAGTCGCGTCACCGCCGTTGATGTGGAGATTCTGGCTATTGCGCGTCGAATTGGTCTGCGTGTCACCGAGGTTCCGGTGACCTGGCGGCACGTGCCGCGCAGCAAGGTTCGCCCCCTGCCCGATGCGTGGGAGATGCTGAGCAGCGCACTGCGTGTTCGCTGGAATCTATGGCTGGGCCGGTACGATTAGCAAGCGCAGCGCCGTGCGGATCCGGCCGGGTAATACGGTTCCCCCACAGGGAGACCTTTGCGTAACCTCTCCAGCGGAGGCGGGAGAGCGGGCCTTATCCCCTCTCCCTTGAAGGGTGTCCAGACCGGGGACATGGTGAACAGGTGTTCGGGGACAT
This sequence comes from Chloroflexota bacterium, assembly GCA_965220075.1. Classification (GTDB taxonomy): domain Bacteria; phylum Chloroflexota; class UBA11872; order UBA11872; family UBA11872. The sequence goes on along the minus strand of OZ244806.1, from coordinate 3,089,884 downwards.
GGTGAACACATCTAGGCGGACTCGCGCAGGTCGAGAGAGCCCAGGTGGTCGGTCATGAAGATGGCGTCCCAGCAGCCGTCGGTGGGCCTGGGCCGAAACGCGACCGGCTGGCCGCGCAGCGCCTTGGGCAGGCGCAGTTGGCGGCCTTGGAAGGAGACCCAGCCGCCCTGCTGGACCTTGCGCACTTGGTCGGCGGGCTGGTAGGGCAGCGGCGGCAGGTGCGCCGGGTAGGGCCTGGGGCTGATCTGGTAGCGGCTGGCCGGTACGGCCAGACCCAGGCTCTCGTGCGGGCGCACGTGGTTGTACTGGTGCCGCCAGGCAGCAAAGGCAGCCTGCCAGGCGGCCAGATCGGGCTGTGGCGGCTGGCCCGCCAGTTCGCGCTTGAGGGTGCCGTGGAAGCGCTCGTCCTTGCCCAGCGTCTGCGGGTGGTAGGGCCGGCTGTGGCTGACCGCCACGCCCAGGCGCCGCAGCCAGACGGTCAGCGGGGTGTAGGGATGGGCCGGATGGTTGCCCCAGGGACTGCCGTTGTCGACCAGCCGGCGGTCGGGCAGCCCGTAGCGCTGGAAGGTGGCGATCAGGTGGGCGCGCACCGTGGCGGTGCGCTGATTGGGGCAGGCCACCAGCCCGAGCGCGTAGCGCGAATGGTCATCGAGGATGGTGAGGGGATGGCAGCGGCCGGGGCCGCAGGGCCAGCCGGCTTTGAAGTCCATCTGCCAGAGGGCGTTGGGGTAGGGCTGCTCGAACCGCTGGTAGGCGCGCGCCTGGCCCGCCCCCTGGGCGGGGTCCAGGGCCCCATGGCGACGCAGGATGGCGCTGATGGTGGAGACCGCCGGCAGCGGCTGGAGGCCCTGCCGGGCCAGCAAAACGCGCAGCTTGCGCGCGCCCCAGGCGGGATGCTGCGCACGCAAGGCCAGCACCGCCTGCTCCATCGCAGGGGCCGTCTGCCCCGGACTGTGGTGCGGTCGCCGCGCGCGCTCCGCCAGCCCCGCCGGGCCTTCCGCCGCATAGCGCTGCAACCACTTGTAGGCCGTGGCGGGCGCAATCCCGAAGCGCCGGCAGAGCGCCCGCCGGTTCGCCCCAGGCTGTCTCGCCAGCGCCACAAACTCGGCCCGTTGCTCCCTCATCGACCGGTCCTCAAACGGCACGTCATCAGGCCCCCGTCCTCTGCGAATGTGTTCACTATGTCCCCGAACATGTGTTCATGATGTCCCCGGTCTGCACAAAGGGAGAGGGCTAGGGTGAGGGTGATCCGAGGCTTGCGAGTGGGGTGTCGACCAGTTATGCAAAGGTCTCCACAAGGGAGTGAAGCTCGACCAGCGCATAGCGCGTATGGGCTCGGATATCGAGGGTCTCGTACCAGCCGTTGGACCGGAGACGATGATCGGATCAATCGCGCAGCGCAGACCGGCGCAGCGTCCCCTCAACCGATGGCTTCCGCCCGTGCCGGTGCGCTGAATCACCCGCGAAGCTAGGCGGCTTGACGCGCCTGTAGCGGTTCCATGCATGACGTAACCTCGCCGTACTCACAGGCGGGCCGCTCGTTGGTAGCATCGAGGTCAGCCGACTTACCCGGGAGCGCGATGGACACACTTGTCCAAAAGTACGGCGGATCATCGCTCGCCACGCGCGAGCGAATCCAGGCTGCGGCTGAGCGCGTGGTCGACACGGCCAACGCGGGGCGCGCGGTCGCCGTGGTGGTCTCCGCCATGGGCGACACGACCGACGATCTGATCGAAGCCGCCCGGCGGATCGCCAAGCGGCCGCCCGCGCGTGAGATGGACTTGCTGCTCTCCACGGGCGAGCTCGTATCCGCCGCGCTCATGGTCATGGCCATCCACGAGTTGGGCCGATCGGCGATAGCGCTGTCGGGCCCGCAAGCCGGAATCGTGACCGACGGTCGATACGGCCGGGCGCGCATCACTTCCATCCGGCCCACGCGGATCCGAGAGGAGATCGCCGCCGGACGCATTCCCGTGATGGCGGGCTTTCAAGGCCTTGGCCCCGGTGCCGACGTGGTGACGCTGGCGCGGGGCACCTCCGACACGTCGGCCGTGGCTTTGGCCGTGGCTCTGGATGCCGCGCGCTGCGAGATCTACACCGACGTCGACGGTATCTTCACCGCCGACCCGCGCTTGGTACCGCAGGCGCACAAGCTGGATGCCATCATCTATGAAGAGATCCTGGAAATGGCCAAGCTGGGGGCGCGCGTCGTGCATCCTCGGGCGGTCGAGATTGCTCAGAATTTCGGGATGCCCGTGGTCGTACGCTCCAGCTTCACCGAGAACCGAGGGACGGATATCGTGGCGGAAGACGCAGTTCCCATTGAAACCATGGCGCGCGTGCGCGCGGTCGCGCACGACAGCGATGTCGGACGCATCACCATCAGGGGCGTCAGCGACCGTCCCGGTCTGGCTCACGCGCTGTTCGAGCCCCTGGCTCAGAGCGGCATCAACCTGGACGTCATCGTGCAGAACGTGTCGGATGCCGGTGTCACGGACATCTCGTTCACCGTGGCCCGCGACGATCTGGAGCAGGCGCTCGAGCTCGTGCGTCCCGTGGCGGTGGAGATCGGCGCCCGCGACGTCGCGAGCGCCGACAAGCTGGCAAAGATCAGCGTGGTCGGCGTGGGCATTCAAAGCACGCCGGGAATAGCGTCCCGCATGTTCGGAGCTCTGTCGGACGCCGGCATCAACATAGTCAGCATCACAACCAGTGAAATCCGTATCACGTGCCTTGTTGAGGAGGGTCGGGTGGAAGAGGCCGCGCGGGTCCTTCACCTTGCGTTCAACCTGGAAGCGCCGTCGTCCGACTGATCGATTCGGCACGCTTTGGCCGCAACCCCGTTGGTAGTATGGCCGCGCGGCTGCGCGCAAAAAAGGTGGCGTTGAGATGGTCGAGATGATCGTCGACAGCGTGCGAGTGAACTTGATCAGCCCCAGCCGTGTGGTCGTCCTTAAAGAGCGTGAAGGTCCGCGCTACCTGGCTATCGTCATCGATACCGCTCAGGCGGACGCGATCGCCGTCAGGCTTCAGGACAGGCAGGTGGCGCGCCCCCTCACCCACGACCTGTTGCGCGAGGTCGTCGAGTCCGTCGGCGCCAGCGTCAGCCAGGTAGTCGTCACCAAACTGATCGATCAGACCTACTTCGCCAACATCGTCATAGAGTTGGACGGCCGGCGCGTGGAAGTGGACTCGCGGCCCAGCGACGCCATCGCCCTCGCTGTCCGGGTCGAGGTGCCCATCTTCGTCGACGAAGAGGTGCTCAAGCAGGCGGGCTTCGAGCCGGATCAGGAGGAAGAGGAGCGCGAAGCCGAGTCTGGCGAGCCTGTCCCCGATGAGAAGCTCAAGGTCTTTCGCGACTTCATCAACCAGCTCGACCTCGACGACCTGGGCCGCTCCTAGCCGTCGGCGCCGCGCAGGCCGTGAGGCTTACCCCTGAACTCCCCATCGCGGCATAGCCGAACTCCGGCGGGTGCAGGCGCCCGCGTACGCTCTCGCAGCGAGTTCGATCCGGCGACCCTGCGCGTCCGTTCGCGCGTGGCGTCCGGACGCCCCCCGGTCCCGCGCAAGCCCGGCCGCTCCAGAGCGGTCGTTCTGGCATTCGCGCTCGCCGCGCTGCTGATAGGCGCTGGATCGAACCTGGGCGGTCCTGACGTAGCCGTGGACTACCTGCAACCGGCCGCGTCAAACTCTCGCGTCGTCCAATTCGAGCTGGGCAGCAACGAGCTTTACGACCTGTTTGTCGAGGGGGGCATCGACCGCAGCCGTGAGATGGGCGTGAGCCGGGTGCGAATCTGGCTGGGGCACCGCTTCCTTGGCACCGCCGTCCGGAGTGCTGCGCCCTTCGACTTCGACTGGGATCTGTTGTTCCGCTACGTGCAACGCGTCCGTGACGCCGGCGCTATCCCCCACGTCAGCTTTGTCGCGGCACCGTCCTGGATACCCGCGTTCGACGGGCGGCCCAGCTCGCAGCACGAGAGTGAGGTCTTTGATGCTGACGGCCAGCGAGCTTTTGGCGACTACGCGGCCGAGGCTGTCGCGCGGCTGCGGCAGCGCTTCGGGCCGTCGGCGCTCGACTGGCCATACGTCATCTGGAACGAACCCAACAACCATCAGAACGCCGGCTCGCACTACGCCTGCGGCGATGGCGCCGGCTATCTCGCCCTTTTCACGCAGACGCGCCGCGCGCTCGACGCTCGTTTCGGGGCTGATCGAGTGCGCCTTGGGGGACCCTCCCTCGATGCCATCGACACCGGCGCCACGCTGGGACCCGACGGGGCGCCGCGCTGTGGATCAATCCCCGATCTCGGCTGGCAAGCGTATCTGCGCGCTGTTGACGAAGGCGCTGACTTCGATTTCCTCACGTGGCACTGGTACGGCATGTTTCGCATCGGCGAGACCGACCCGCAGGACGTGCTTCTGTCCCGCCTGCGTTGGTTCGAGAACCGCGTCCATACCCTTAACGCCATCGCCGCCGGCCGCCCGCACTTTGTGGAAGAGATCAACCTCAACGGCGATCTGGCGGCCGATCCCCTGATCGATGAGCAGGTCAACGCCGCCTTCCTGGCCTCTGCCATGCTGCGCGCCATCCGCCAGGGCGCCAGCGGCATGCTTGTCTACAAGGGCAGCCGCGCGGCCGACGGGCTGACACCCGGCGGCGAGCCCGACTTTGGCCTGTGGTCAAACAGCGTTGAGGGTTCCATCACGCCGGCGTTCCGGGCCTTGCGGCTCTTTGATCGTTTCGTTGGCGCCGGAGGACGTCTCGCCCGCGTGTCCGTCTCCGCGCCCGACGTAGACGCACTGGCTCTGGTCGGGCCGCTAGGACCCGTGCTTGCCGTCGTCAACCTGAGCGACGAGCCGCGCCAGATTCATATTACGGGCGTGCCAGCCGGGCCGTTTGTCTACGCGGACCGAGCTCAGCCCTGGGGGCGTGATTGGTTCGATGGGGAATCTTTGTCCTTGCAGGCGCACGCGGTGGCCGTAGTTACGGCCGACGCGCTTGGCCTATCCCCCTCCGCTTCCGTGGCGCGCGGCGCGCGAGCCTTTGCAAACCCGTCCCCCGGACCCGCTTGCTCCGCCTGTCACGCCACCGACGCCGGTGGCGGTCCGGCACCGGCTCTCGCCGGCGCGGAACGTCACCTGGTTGACGGCTCCCACGCGGCTGCGGGCCTCAGCGCTCTGGAGCGCGCCGACATCGGCGACTACCTGGCCGGCCTGCGCGTCGATCCGGCGCATCGGTTCACGGGCGTCGTGCGAGACCTTGGCGGCCAGCCAATCGCCGGAGCGGTTGTGATAGCCGCGTCCGGTTCTCACGCGCGCGTGGCGCCTACGGACGATGCGGGCCGCTTTGATCTGAAGGCGCCGCGCGGTGAGCGAGAGCCGCGCGCGTTGCCAACGGAGTTCGTGATCCTGCATCCGGAGCACCGCGCCGTTTCCCAGCCAACCGCGCGCAACGCCGTCTCGTCGGATCGCACCGACTTGGTCTTTGAGCTTGCTAGCCGCGCCAGCGACTCTCGCCCTCTGGTGGCCACGCCTCACGTGGTGCCGTCGGCGCTGCCCGAGGTGTGGGTAGTTGGAGTGGCCACGGCGGGGAGCCAGTTGACCGTTTGGGCCATCGACGATGCCGCGGGGCTGGCCCTGCGCCTGGCCGCTGTGCCGGACCACCCGTTTGGCCTACATCAGGCGCTCTACGGGCGTTCCGGACTCGCGCCCGACGCCCGCCAATGGCGCTTCGTTGCTGTCAGTCCCGACGGCGTACCGTCGGATGTCCTCACCCTGCCGCCGGCAACGGATTCGTCGAGCTGAGCTGGCGACCCCCCGCGATCAGGCGTCGCGCGTCTCGGGATCGCCCGGGCTGAACTGACCTCCGTGGGGTAGCGGGAGGCGCGCAACGGGATCGCGAAACACCCCCCGTCCCTTTGTCAGGTCGTGGATGTCCCATCCCTGCTTGGCCAGCTCGTCGAGCACGTAGTCCAGGTCGTAGGACTCGCCCGTTTCCGAATCGCGAAACGTCGTCGTCCAGTGCAGCATGTGTCTGGGCAGCTCAAAGTGGCCGCTGCCGTCCCGGCGCGGGATGCGGAGGCGAAGCTCGGCCACGCGGACGTGGTGTGTGGGCTCTTTGCTCATACCAGCCGATCGTATGAGGGCGCGCTCGAATCGGCGTGCCGGGTAGCGTGCGATTCTCGGCGCGCGGTGTCGCTCGTGTCAACGCGGGGCGCAGCGCGCGACGACCAGCAAGTTGGGAGCGTCCGGTCGCCAGGCGTCGCGCGCGTACGTCCCATAGACGCCGTCCACGTGCAGACCGGCCTGCGCAAACTCGCGCATCACGTCATCGCGGCTCAACAGCGCCAGACTGTAACCCAGCCGGCGCTCCTCGACCGACTCGTCCGCCGCGTAGAAGCGATAGACCAGTGTGCTCAGTCCTCGCTGGGTGGCGGGGTCGTAGGCATAGAACCGCTCGCGCGTAACCCTCCGAGCCGTACTTGGATCGCGCTCGAGAAACTCCAGGCGTTCATGGTCGGGCTCCTGATCGATTGCCGCCGCGGCGAATGCGTCGATGGCGATAGTGCCTCCGGGCCGCAGATGCCGCGCCGCGGTCGTAAGGCAGCGGACGCGCGACGCCTCGTCGGGCAGGAGCAGATAGGCGTTGAACGCGAGAAACACCAGGTCGAACCGCTCGTCCAGCTCGAACTCACGCATGTCGCCGTTGACCAGCCTTAGCCGCGCGGCCGTCTCGGCGGGCAGCCGCGACCGCTTGTCCCGCGCGCGCGCCAGCATCTCGCTCGAGGCGTCCAGCCCTGTCACGTGGAGCCCGAGCCGCGCAAGCGCAATGGCTACCCGCCCGCTGCCCACGGCGAGCTCGAGAAGTCGGGGCCCGGCCGCACGCGCAAGCTCCGACCAGAACGTCAGCTCCTCACGCGCGCACTCCGGGTACTCCAGGTCATAGACGGACGCTGCCGGGTCGTAACCCGTCTCGCTGAAGGGCGGCGCTCGGTCCGGCTCGTGCCGGCTCGTGCGATGGACTCGCGGCCTGTATCGAGGGTCTGGGGGCGGCGCCCCCTCCCGCTCGTGCTGGCTCATGCCCTCGCCAGCGAGCGCGCCGCGGCGTGCGCGAATCGCAGCGGCTCCGGGATGCGGAAGCGCGTCACGCATCGCGTGGCAAGCGTCTCGGCCGACTTCAGTGAGACCCGGTGGCCTACGGACACGTATACGGGCGTTACGCCCGCGCGCGTGCGCAGCACCGTGCCGATACGCTGGCCTGCATGCATGAGGGGAACGGACGCGCCTCGTTCCGGCGCCAGCTCCTCGTGCGTGCCGATCAGCCGCGACTTGGCGCAGCCAACGGTGGGCAGGTCCAGCACCACGCCCAGATGGCAGGCCAGCCCGAATCGCCGCGGGTGCGCCAGTCCCTGTCCGTCCACCAGCACGGCGTCAGGCGTACTTCGCAACGCGCGAATCGCCTTTTGCGCGGCCGGCAGCTCCCGAAAAGCGAGGTAGCCGGGCACATAGGGAAACTCCACCGGCGCCTCCGCCGTCCGGCTCTCGACCAGGGCCAAATCCGGCCACCGCACCAGCGCCGCCGCCGCTATCGCAGTATCGCCGCGCACGTGCACGTCCACGCCCGCCACCAACCTCAAGTCCTCCAGCGATCCCACCGTGACCACCTGCGCCGCCAGACACTCTTGAACGCGGCGTGCGTCCGCCACGCTCACGGGCCAGCCCTTGACGGTCATGGTCGCGGCGGCGGCGCGGTCTCAGCCTGACAGCGCGTCGGCGCGCGCGCGCGCGCGCAGCTCCTCGTCGAGGATCGAACGGTCTTTCATGCTGTCCATGCCGCGCCACCACGCTTCGGATAGAAACCCTCCCAGGCGCCGCTCACCGGCTAGAGCCGGGAACGTGCTGTCCTCGTGCTCGCCCACCTCCGGCAACCGGTCGATGATGCCCCTGTCCAACACGTAGACGCCGCCGTTGATCCAGTGGGGCAGCACGGGGTTGGTCATGAAGCGCGTGATCTTGCCCGCTTCCACTTCCACGATGCCGTACTGGCTCACGTAGCGGGTCAGCAGAAGAGTCGCCATGTTCCCGTCGGTGCGGTGCTGGGAGATCATCGGAGCTAGCGCCTGGTCGGTCAGAATGTCCGCGTTGGTGGCGATGACAAGGGGTTCGGTGGAGGGCACCCGCCCTAAACCCTGCCGCAGCCCGCCTCCCCGACCGAGGGGCGTGTGCTCGATGGCGTACTCGAACCGGACGCCGAGCGCCGATCCGTCGCCGAAGTGATCCTGAATCACCTCGTGCAAGTATCCGCAGGACACAACGAAGCTGGTGACCCCATGCTCTATCAGCCAATCGACCTGATGGGCCATGATCGGGCGGCCCGCCACCTCGACCATCGGCTTCGGGCGGTCGGCGGTGAGCGGCCGCAGGCGCTCACCCTTACCGCCGGCGATCAGGACCGCATACATGCCAGGTTGTCAACGGCGCCGCGATGGGACGACGCGCCCAGGTCGCCGATTATAGAGAGCGGCCTCGCCGTTTCCCGCTGGGCGCGCGTTCTCACAGTGACCCGCGGTGGCGTGTTGGCACTAGGGGGGCGTACGCTCAACTCTGCTGCCGCAGCTCGATCACGTTGCCGTCCGGGTCGCGCACGTAGAGCGCCCGTCCGTCATCGTCCTCCACCGGACCGTCCACCAGGTCCGTCACCTGGCCGAGCGCGTCGGCGGCCCATTCGAACTCCGCTTGCCCCACGGCGAATGCTACATGCTGAACTCCAAGCTGCCGCCAGTTCCGGGGCGCTCCCGCGCTCGGGTCCGCCGCCTGAAACAGATGCAGCTCCAGTGATCCCTGGTGCAGAACCTGCCGGAACTTAGTGCGCCGGCCCCGCGCGAAGCCGAAGGTGGCCGTATAGAAAGCGATGCTGGCTTCGAGGTCGCGCACGTTCACGGCCACGTGATCGACCGCGCTCACGCGCAGCGGTCGCGGTGTGGTGGTTGCACGGTTCGTTGGCACGCGGCTCGCCTCTTGTGTCCTCAGCGTGCCGCGAGCCTATCGCGTTGCAGCGCGAGCGGCACGTCCGGTCTGGCCGGCCGCGCTCGCGCCGGCAGGGGTGAGGACCGTGTGACGGTCTTGTCTGGAGTCCAGGGTAGGGGCGGGTTTCAAACCCGCCCCTTGTATGTTGCAAGACCCTCGGATCGTCCGGGGGAAGCACCGGGCCGGGACAGACCGTCCGCCCATGTAACCCTTGACCCCCAACACCGTTGCTACAGCTCCACCGTCTGGGCGCCGGTTAGCGCGGGACCCACCACGTATGTCTCGCAGGCATGTCCGGCGTCGTGGCAGGCGTCCACCATCGCGCTCGAAACGGAGATGTTCTGCTCTTTCGGCGTGAAGGCGATGATCGTCGGCCCCGAGCCGCTCAGAGCCGCTCCGTAAGCCTCGGCCTCGAGCGCGGCGTTTATGCAGGGCTCGAGCGCGGGGTTGAGCGCCTTGCGGTAGGGCTGGTGCAGAAAGTCCTCGGTCGCCGTCTCCAGCAGGTGGTATTGCTCCTGAGCCAAGGCTGCCACGAGCATGGCGGCCCGGCTCGAGTTCGCCACCGCGTCCTGTAGCGACACGCGGTCGGGCAGAGCGGCGCGTGCCCGTCCCGTCGGCACACGGTAGTTGGGCACGATCAGAACCAGTCCAAGCGAGTCGGGCAGGGTCAAGCGCACCCAGCGTGGACCGTCCGGGCGGTTCACGATTACGATCAGTCCGCCCAGCAGCGCCGGTGCCACGTTGTCGGCATGCCCCTCCAGCTTGATGGCGTGTCGCAGCAGCTCGTCGTCGCCCAGTCCCAGGTCGAAGGCAAAGTTTGCCGCCGCGAGCCCGCCGATGATCGAGCTTCCCGAGCTGCCCAGACCGCCTTGGCCGGGAATCGTGCGAGTGGCGTGCAGCCTGTATGGTCCCGCCTCCGGCGGCGCGATCAGCCGGAACGCACGAAACGCCAGATTGCGGCCCGTGTCGTTTGGCACGAACTGCGCGAACCGCCCGCTCGCCTCGATGACGTCATAGGGCGCTGGTTCGAATCGGTAAACGTTGCGCAGCTCCAGCGCCAGTCCCATCGCGTCGAACCCCGGGCCCAGATTCGCGGACGAAGCGGGCACCGCGATAGCCGCGCGGCCCCTTCCCATCACCGGGGCAACTCAACCCGCCCAGGCCTGGCGACGCCGGCCGACACCCACCGCATCGGCCGCCGCCCGCCGCCCGCATCCCGGTGCAGTGAGCCGACACTCAGCAGCACGCCCAGCATTAGCAGTGTCACCACCAGAGAATTTCGTCCGTAGCTCACCAGTGGCAGCGTTAGTCCGGTAATCGGCATCAGCCCGATGTTCATACCGATGTTTATGAAAGACTGCACGAACAGCGTCACCGCTACGCCGACCGCTATATAGCGCCCGAAATCGTCGCGCGCCCGCACCGCTATCACCGCGGCCTGCACGATCAGAATGGTGAAGAACAGAATGATGCCAATTGCGCCCACAAAGCCAAGTTGCTCGCCTAGCACCGCGAAGATGAAGTCCGTGTCGCGCACGCGCAGGAACTCCAGCTGAGTTTGACTTCCTTGACCGATACCCTGGCCCCACCAGCCGCCGGACCCGATTGAGATACGCGCCTGCAAAACGTTGTAGCCAGCGCCCAGGGGATCGCTGGCCGGATCGAAGAAGGTCACGAAGCGCTCGCGCATATAGTCCTGCGCAAAGAACCAGCCGAACGGAAACACGGCCAGTGCTATACCGGCCGGGGCCAGCAAGTGCCACCAGCGGGCCCCGGCCACGAACAGCATGGCCGCCCACACGGCCACGAACATCAGCGCCGTTCCCAAGTCCGGCTCGAGGAAGATCAGCCCAACCGGAATGAGAATCAGACCCAGGCTGGTGCCTACTGTACGGAGTGACCTCACCCTTTCCCGGCGTCTCGCCAGGTAGTGAGCCAGAAAGACAATGGCCAGCAGTTTCATGATCTCGGACGGCTGCACGACGATTGGCCCCACTTCAAACCAGCGCTGCGCGCCGTAGCTGTCGTCACCGAGCAGCAGCACTGCGGCCAGCGCTCCGTTTCCAATCACGAACAGCGGCACTGCCAGATAGCGCAGCCCTCGATAGTCCATCAGCGCGATCGCTATCGCGCCAGCCAGGCCCACCGAGGCGAAGATGCCCTGTTGCACCGCATTGCTGGCGAGCCCTTGCTCATCCGGCGCGGCGGTCGTGGAGAGCATCAAAATGCCCGCCGACACCAGCCCGATGGCCGGAATCACAATGGCCCAGTCGATGCGCAGAAACCTGACAGTCATGCGAGACGTCGGGGGCGCGGCACGAAGTCCGGACGCTCCTGCGGCAAGGGCGGCATCTCACCCGTAGTCAGATAGTCCACGATGTCGTGTGCTATCGGCGCGGCCACGAGCGACCCTTCGCCCCCGTCCCGCACCAGGATCGCGAACGCGTACTCAGGCTGCTCCGCGGGCGCGTAGCCGGCAAACCAGGCATGGCTGGGCAGCTTGCCTTCCTTGTCACGTTTGCCGCTGTACTCGGCCGTACCCGTCTTTCCGGCCACCGTGGCGAACTGCGAGGCGGCGCGCCGGCCGGTTCCGTTCGGGCCGTTCACCGCTTCCACCAAACCCTCTTGCAGCAGCTTGAGATGGTTGGCCTGCACCGGCAGGCGGCCGACTTCGGTCACCGGCGCGCGCCGCAGGAGCGCTCCGTCGCGATCGAGCACGCGATCGACCAGCCGGCTGCGCATCACGCTGCCGCCATTGCCGATCGCGGCGTACATGCGTGCGATCTGCACCGGCGTGACTTGCACCAATCCTTGACCTATGGCCGCGTGGTAGGTGTCGCCGGTGACCCACGGTTGACTGAGGTTGCGGCGTTTCCATTCCGCCGTCGGTACCAGACCCTCCGCCTCACCCGGCAGCTCCAACCCGGTCCGCTTTCCAAAACCGAACCCGCGTTCGAAGTCCACCAGCCGGCGATTACCAACCCCGGTGAGATTGGTGTACGGATTGCCGCCGGAGACGTTGTAGAAGTAGATGTTGCAGGACTCCGCGATCCCGCGGCGCAGATCCACCATCCCGTGCCCTGTCGGCAGCCAGTCGTCGAACGCCCAGCCGCTGGGCAGCACAAGGCGGCCGTCACACTCGATCTTGGTCCATGGCAGCACCACGCCGGTTTCGAGCGCGGCCGCCGCCGCTATCATTTTGTAGGTTGAGCCGGGCGGGTACAGACCCGCCACCGCGTGATTGATGAGAGGCCGCCGTGGATCGCTCGCGAGTGCTTCAAATGCGCCGGCCGGTCCGTCTTGCGTGAAGATGTTGTTGTCGTAGTCGGGCAGACTCACCATCGCCACCACGTCGCCGCTGCCGGGCCGCAGCACCACCACGACGCCCGCCCCGTTTTCCTGCAGCGCGAGATGCCGGGCCAGAATCTCGCGGATGGCTTGCTGCTCGCGCACCGAAATTGTCAGCACCACGTGAGCCCCTTCACGCGGCGGATCGACCGTAAGCTCGCTGAGTTTGCGACCCAGTGCGTCGATCTCGATATCGCGGCGACCTTCGCTGCCGCGCAGCAACGATTGGTGGCTGAGCTCGACTCCGGCAAGCCCGATCTCCTCATCGAGGCTCAGACCCTGCGCGCGGTAGGCGTCAGCTTGTTCCGCTGGAATCGGGCCGGTGAATCCCACCACGTGGCCCATCACGTCCCCGTGCAGATACTGACGACGCGTCACGATCCGCACGCTGACTCCGGGTAGTTCGTGACGGCGCTCCTCGATCGCCAGCGCCGATTCGCGCGGGATGCCAATGGCCACGCGGGCCGATGGGCGCCCGTCTTGCCGCGCAAGTGCGAGCTTGCCGCGCAGGTCTTCAGCCCGTTCTCCGGTTAGGGCGCTGAGATTCGCAATCAGCGCCCCTTCCCGCTCAGGCGGCGCCTCGCTCGGCGTCACCCATACCGCGAACACCGGCATGTTGCGCACCAGCAACTCGCGGTCGCGGTCGTAGATGAGACCGCGTACGGGCCTGATGGGCTCGGTACGCGCGCGGTTGCGCGCCGCCTGATCTCGGTAGTCGTCCGAGTCGAGGACTTGCAGTTGCCAGAGCCGACCCACCAGCGCGGCATTGCCCGCCAGCGCGGCGCCTCCGACGATCAGCGCGCGTCGCGTAGTTGCCTGGGGCTTGCTCGCCACGCCGTCGAATTCGGCTGACGGGCGGCCTGCCCCAACGTTCGAATCAGGCCGAGCCATGGTCTCGTCTCTACATCACTGTACGGCTTTGAATCGCACCGCGGGACCCCTGCGTGTTCCGCCTGCCAGGATTCGCACAAACGGATAGAGGATCAGCCCCGCCAAAACATTCGCCGCAACGCCGGGCAGCAAGCGCCCCCCGACTTGCGTGCCCCAGTCAATCTGAAAGCCATGCATGCCCAGCGCCGCGATCACGAGTGGGTAGTACGCCGCCACCGCCACAGATACCGCCAGCAAGGGGATTAGAGGCTGTGTGTGTGCCAGTCTCCGCCCACCCGCGCCCAGCGCGAACGCCAACAGCGTGAAGAGCACGGCATTCGTTCCAAGCGGCGCGGCTGAGAACAGATCGACCCCCAGCCCTCCCAGAAACCCCCACCACAGCGCTCGCCGCCCTGAGCCGATCGTCGCCGCCAGGATCACCGCCACCAACACCAGCGAGAGCTGCACGCCCAGGATAGGGAAGTGCGGCGCGATCGAGCTCTGTACGACGGCGAGAAGCGCCACGAATCCAACCGCCGCCAGACTTCTCGCGGATGGCAGGCGGCGCCTTCGCCGATGCTGTTGCTGTAGGCGCGGCAGCATGTCTAGGCCCCGCCGTGCCGCCCCACAATTACCTGGATGACGTCGAGCCTGTCCGAACGGGCCAGCGGCGCCACTTTGGCGAGACGGAACACGCTGTCGGCCGGGCGCTCGGTGCTGACTACACGGCCTACCGGGATCCCGCGCGGGAAACCGCCTCCCAGACCCGAGGTGACGACGAAATCGCCCGCCGACAGCTGCACGTCAGGCTCGATGCGACGCATCAGCAATCCGCCCGCGCCGTCGCCGTCGACGATCCCGTCCGCTTCGGAGCCCTCGTTGTCGGTCATTACGCTCACCGAGCTGGACGAACTGTCGATAGGCAGCACGTCCGCCGAGTTGTCGGTCACGGCCGTCACGCGACCCGCCAGTCCTCCCTGCGCCACTACCGCCATTCCGACCCGGATGCCTGACGCCGTGCCGCGGTTTATGACAATCGTTTCCAGCACGTCCAGGCTGTCGCGCCCGACCACTCGTGCAGTGACAAGGTCGAGTTCCGGGCGGTCGCGGCTGTAGTCCAACGCCTCTCGCAGCCGCTCGTTCTCGTGCTCCGCGCGGGTCAGCCGACCGACCTGCGCGCGCAGCTCGCCGACCTCACTGCGCAGCTCCTCGTTCTCGGCTCTCAGCTCACCAAAACGATGCATGTCTCCCAAGGCTGCCGCGATGCCAGAGCCAAAAGACTCGAATGCTCCGCGGACCGGCCCGGTCACGCGCAGCGCCAGATCTTCCATCGGCGCGGCCGCGCCGGTGTTGTGCAGTACCGACAGCACGACCCCGGCGGTTATTAGAACCACCAGCAGCCCGATCGATCTCTGTCTGACGCGTACCCGCATCAGCCGCTATCCGTACGGCGTCCCGTTTTCGGAGACGAAGACCTGCCGATAGGCCTCGAGGTTGTTCAGACAGGCGCCGGTTCCGCGTGCGACCGCCTGCAAGGGACTGTCCGCCACGTGGACGGGAATATCGGCTTCCTGCTCAATGAGCTTATCCAGTCCCTTTAGCAGCGCGCCGCCCCCGGCCACGTAGATGCCGTGCTCCATCACGTCCGCCAGTAGCTCAGGCGGCGTGGCTTCGATGGCCAGCTTGATGTTATCCACGATCTCCGTTATCGGTTGCACGATTGCTTCGCGAATCTGGGTGGAAGTCAGGTCGGCCTGCCGCGGCAGACCGGTCTGCAAGTCCCGCCCCCGCACGATGGCGGTCTCTTCCTGCAGGCCCGGGAAGGCCGAGCCGACGGCGATCTTGCACGACTCCGCCGTCCGCTCCCCGATCAGCAGGCTGTGCTCGTTGCGGCAGTAGTTGACGATGAACTCATCGATTTCGTCGCCGGCGACGCGAATGCTGTTGCTCACGACGACTCCGCCGAGCGAAATAACGGCTACCTCGGTCGTGCCGCCGCCGATGTCCACGATCATGCTGCCGGTGGCGTCCTGAATGGGCTGCCCGGCGCCGATAGCCGCCGCCATCGGCTCCTCGATCATGTAAACCTCGCGCGCACCGGCCTGCAGGCTCGCCTCGTGCACGGCGCGCTTTTCCACCTCGGTTACTCCCGAAGGCACGCCCACTATCACGCGCGGTCGGGCGCTGAAGGGCAGCTCCTCGTGCACGCGGCCGATGAAGTACTGCAGCATCGCCTCTACCCGGTCGAAATCGGCTATCACGCCGTCGCGCAGCGGTCGGATGGCCACGATGTTGGTCGGCGTGCGCCCGACCATCTTCTTGGCCGCGGTGCCCACCGCCAGCACGCGGTTGGTGTTGTTGTCGATCGCCACCACCGAGGGCTCCGAAAGCACCACGCCGTGGTCCTTCGCATACACCAGTGTGTTGGCCGTCCCCAGATCGATCCCGAGGTCGCGCGAGAACAGGCCCAACAGTGCGTTGATCGGGCCAAACATCTCTCAGCTCCGCCTCCGCGCTCGCCGCACAATTGGCAGCCTGAGCGCTATGGCTAGCATAGCCGCATTTCTTTGGCGTCAACCCCGCCAGCCCAGGCGCGCCGCAATCGCCGCCCGTCCCGATCCTGTCTATCTGGCGGTGCTTCCCACCGAGGCCGTTAACAGCCAGGCGCTGCGCTCGGATTCGTCCACCGAGCCCGATGTCGGGACCGTGGTGATTGTACGTACGGCTTCAGGCGGGAAGGGCGGCTTACGCGTGCGCGGCGGGACCGCCTGCCAGCAGATCGAGCCGCTGGAGCAGATCGCGCAGCTCGGTGCGTGTATCGGCGTCTATGACGGGCGCGGGGTTCCGCACCGCCGGCGTGGCGATCAGCCCGCGCATGTGCAATATCTCTTTGCGAATGCTCCATCCCAGGCCGGGCCGCCACTCGGCCGCGGTGAGCGGCAAGTACCGCTCCCAGAGGTCGCGCGCCCGGCTCGTGGATCCGGCCCGGAACAGGCGCAGAACCTCGACGATTAGCTCCGGATAGACATAGCCCGTCATGATTCCGTCCGAGCCGCGCGCGAGCTCGTCGAGGAAAGTCGTGCCCGCGGCCGAGAATAGGGCCACGGCCTTGCCCACCTGAGCCCGCACTGCCGTGAGCTTCTGGGTGACCGGCTGACCCTCCACCTTGAATCCCGCCACGCCCGTCACCTCGCGAGCGATCCGGGCGATGAGCTCCGCGCTCAGCGCGACGCCGCTGGTGTTGGGCTCGTCCTGGACGAAAATGGGCGCGTCGACGGCGCGCGCCACTGTGTCGACGTGCCGCACGATCGCTTCAGCGTCGGGAGCTACCGCGTACGGCGGCAGAACCACCACCGCCGCGGCGCCCATATCGACCCAGCGGCGCGCCTGCTCCACCACCGCGTGCGTGGCCGGCTCGTAGGCGGCCACCAGCACGGGACGGGAGTCGCCCACCTCCCGCGCCACACGCTGTACGATCCGCCGCTTCTCCGTCGCCGTGAGGAACATCGCCTCAGAGGCCACCGCCAGCAGCAGGAGTCCGTCCACGCCGATCTCGATCTGATGCCGGATCACGCCGACCAGGCTGGCCTCGTCCACCTCGCCGTCAGCGGTAAAGGGCGTAGGCGGGATTGCGAAGAAGCCGCCGCGCACGCGCTCGGCTGGAGGCGGTGGAGAGTGCCGGGACTCCGCGGGACGGCCCATAGCCTCAGGGCCGTACGGGGCGCACGGCGGACTCGTTGGCTACCAGTTCGTGTACGTGCCGTCGCGCCGCCGCAGGTGCGGCGGCTCCCAGAAGGCGAAGGGGTAGTCCGCCACGGCCTCTTCGTCGAAGTCGACCCCCAGGCCGGGTCGCTCCGGCAGCGGGTAGCGGTCGCCGTCCAGCTCCATGCTGCCCGGAAACAAATCCTCCGGCCTGTCGCTGGAGTAGTGGTTGTACTCCAGCACGGCGAAATTACTGATGGCGCTGCAGAACTGCACCGCCGCCGCCGTGGAGATCGGGCCAAGCGGGTTATGCGGAACCACGTCGACGTAATGCGCCTCGGCCATGGCAGCCACTTTGCGCGCGGATGTGAAACCTCCCACGTTGCAGAGGTCCAGGCGCACGTAGTTGCATAGGCCGCGCTCGATGAACGGCGCGAACACGTAGATGCCCGAGAACTCCTCGCCTATCGCGAACGGCATTGGCGTCATGGCGCGCAGCGCGGCGTACGCGTCGGGGCTCTCCGAGCGAATCGGCTCTTCCAGAAACATCAGACCTTCGTCCGCGACGCGCCGGCAGAACTCGGCCGCTTCCGCGACGCTCAGCCGGTGGTGGAAGTCCACCGCCAGGTGCACGTCGGGTCCCACGCGCTCGCGCACCCGCTTGACGTTGTCCGCCACCCAGCGCACGGCTTCCCAGGGTTCGTAGACGTCCTCGCCGTCACCGGTGGACGGCAGCTCGACACCGAGCCGAATCGTTCCCCAGCCTTTGGACACCAGATCGGCCGCTTGTGAGGCCGAGTCCGCCCCGTCGCCGGCCACGGCGTCGATGAAGCAGGTGACGTAGTTGCGCGAGGCGCCGCCCAGCAGCTGCCAAATCGGTGTGTCGAGGTGCTTACCCAATATGTCCCACAGCGCGATGTCTATCGCCGAAGCCGCCGCGGCGATCACGGTGCCGCCCTCGAAGTACTGGCTGCGGTAGAGGACCTGGTTGATGTCTTCGATGCGGCGCGGGTCTTGCCCGATCAGGAACTCGCGGAAGTGGTCGATCATTCCGCCCAGCGCGCGTTCGCGCCCTACTATGCCGGCCTCGCCGAGCCCATAGATTCCCTTGTCGGTTTCCACCTTTACCACGAACCGACAGCGGTGCCCGACCGTGGGCGCGAAGTGCTTGACGTCCGTGATTATCATGCGCTGAATCCACGCTCCTCGGTTCGACACGGGCGCAACCGCGGCGCCTTGCGCAGTATTACCTGATTGATTGGCGGTGTCACTGGAGTGGCGGACAAGGTTCACGTCGGCGGCTCTGCGGGCCGCTGTGTGGGATCATTCGGACCGCGCCGGCAGTGCGCGGTGCCGGAAGCCAAGTAAATGCAGGTGGTTCGTTTCACCAAGTATTGGCGAGGTTTGTCCATCGGGGAGATGGGCGAGCGGGCCGCCATGCTCGGATACGACGGACTCGACCTTGCGGTGCGCCGCGGCCACGCGATCAATCCCGACAATGTGGCCGGCGAGCTCGCGGACGCCGTCAAACAGTGGGGCTCAATGGGCGTGGCTTGTCCGATGATCTCCACCGAGACCGAAGTGGTGGACGCAAAAGCCCCTATGACGCGGACGCTGTTCGAGGCCGCGGGAGCGGCGGGCGTGAGCGGCATAAAGATCGGCTACTTCCACTACAACCCGGGCAACGACTTCGACGCGGCGTTCGACGCGGCCCGCCATGCCCTCGAGGGGTTCGAGGCGTTGAGCGCCCGCACCGGCGTGCGCACCCTTTGTCACACCCACAGCGGCCTGCTGATCGGCTCGAATTGCGCCGGAATGCGGCAGCTCCTGGCGGGCCTCGACCCGGCCCGCGTTGGGTGCTACGCCGACCTCGGACATCTGGCGCTCAACGGCGAGGACGTGCTGATGGCGCTGCCCATGGTGCGCAGCCATCTGGCCGCGATTGGCGCCAAGGACGGCCGGCACGTACGCGACGACCGGCCGGAGGCCCGGGCTCCTTATGCAAACGCGTTTGTGGATCTGGGACAGGGCGCCGCCGCCTGGCGCGACGCCATACGGCTTCTGCGCGGCTGGGGGTTCCGCGGCCCGTTCAGCGTCCACACCGAGGCGACCGTCGACCAGAGGGTCATAGCCGCTGTCGGCGCCGGGGAGCAAACAGCCGAAGCGGAGACGCGCCGAGGTGTGTCCGAGTTGACCGACCTCCGGTTTCTGCGCGGCCTGTGGCGTGAGGCGGCGGGCGCCCCCCGGACTTCCCGAGCCGGGATGACGACGTTCTCGAGCAGCCGGAGCGCAACCGGTCTATCTCGGCCCCCGCTGTGACTCTCCGTTCTCCCCCAGGTCACGGCCGCATGCGAGGGCACGCCGGTGCGCGCCGCCCGGGTTAGGACGCCGGGGCCGCCCGAGGCTCTCCGTTACGAAGTCGTGCCGGACCCCGTGCCGGGACCCGGCGAGGCCCTGATTCGCATGCAAGTCATCGGCGTCAACTACGTGGACGTCTATCACCGCTCCGGCGAGTTCACGCTGTCGCCGCCGTACATTCCGGGGATCGAGGGCGCCGGTGTCGTAGAGGCTGTGGGCGAAGGTGTGACGTTCGTGCAGCCGGGCGACCGCGTCGCGCACGATGTAGCCGTGGGCGCCTACGCCGAGCTCCAGTCCGTGCCGGCCGAGAAAGTCGTCAAGCTTCCCCCCACCGTCGATGCCAGGACCGCCGCCGCCGTGCTGGTGCAGGGCCTCACCGCTCACTACCTCACCCACTCGACCTTCGCGCTTGCGCCTGGTCACACGGCGCTGGTTCTGGCCGCCGCCGGGGGAGTCGGCCGCATGTTGATTCAAATGGCCAAACGCGCCGGCGCGCGTGCCATCGGGGCCGTCGGAAGCGATGCCAAGGTCGAGATCGCGCGGGCCGTCGGGGCCGACGACGTGATCGTCTACCGCGGCATGAAGTTCGCGTGCGCCGTGCGCGAGCTAACTGGCGGCGCCGGCGTCGACGTGGTCTACGACGGGGTCGGCAAGACGACTTTCCATGCGAGTCTGGACTCTCTCAAACCGCGTGGATTGCTGGCCGTTTACGGTCTGGCTAGCGGACAAGCGCCGGAGCTGAGTCCACGCCTGCTGAGCGAAAAGGGCTCGCTGTACCTCACCTGGTCGGGCATGCGCGACTACCGACGCACGCGCGCGGAGTTCGACCAACGCGTCAGCGACGTGCTCACGTGGGCGGCGGATGGCTCGCTCGACATCAAGATTCATGGCGAGTACCCCCTGGCCGCGGCCGCGGCCGCGCACCGCGCGCTCGAGAGCCGTGAAAGCTCAGGCAAACTGCTGCTGATTCCCTGACGCAAAGACTCGAGCCGCCGGGGGCGCCTCTGGGATGGATCTGCGCTTGGCGTGCTACGTTCGCCCCGTGAAAGGGTTTGCCGTCGGCTAGGTCTGATCGATGAGCTGCATCACCGCGAGTCTTCGAGTCTTGATCCTCATTCCCAAGTACGTGTTCCGGGCCTTGGCGTACATGTATTCGACGCCCCAGCCGAGCATTGAAGTCAGGAGGCAGCTGGATATATCGCGGCTCAGCCACCGATCTCACCGTGGCGGCCGCGTTCGACCCCCGCGGCCCTGATAGGCCGACCAGCCGTATAGAATCCAACGCGGCTTCCGCCATACCCGGGGCGCCCTGAACCGGCGGCGTGCATGCGCTTCGACCTTGCCGAGCAGGATGAACTGACCCACCGCCTGCGCGGATGGCTGGGGCTGAGACTCGGAATCGCGATCGGCCTGGTGATCGCGGCTGTCTGGATTTACAAGGTCGACCTGCTTGCGGCCGTCATTGAGCAGCGCGCCTTCAAGCTCGAGATCGGCCCGCAGTCCTACGTGTACGGCTTCATTCTGACCGGCTTGCTCTGGGGCGTTCTATTTCGGCTGCGCGCGGGCGTCACCTGGGCCATCGGGCTCGGCTTGGGACTCGGTCCCGTGGCCGGGCTGGTCGCGGCGCTCGACGGTCTGTTTGCCTGGGGAGTCAATTGGGAGTGGGGCGAGCAGCTAACTCTGATCACGAGCCCCGACCAGATTCGATCTATCAACGTTGGACCGACCCTGGTACTGGGGATTGGCTGGTCGCTGGTGATCGGGACCATGTCCGGCATGTCAGCGCTGGCCGCCTCCGCGCTTGGGGCCACCGTGTTGCGCCGACCTTTGGCGGCCACGGGATCCGCGGTTTTTGGCAGGATGCCGCGTGTCATGCCTTTCGGCGGCGAATCCGGCGCCCGGCAGAGCGTTGCCGGGCGCTTGAACGGCCTGGCCGCCGCCAGCGTGGCTGCTAAGCCGGCAAGCCGCATCATGCCGGCTCTTGGACCGGAGCATCCTTACGTCAGGTGGTCGGTGCTGGCACGGGGGATTCTGGCGGTCACCTACGTAGCGGCGGCGTTCATTCTGCTGGCGCTGGCGCCGGTCTTGAAGACCGACCTGGCCTTCCCATTCGGCGCCTACGTATTCCTGGATGGCGCTCTCCTGTTTCTCGTGGTCACGCGCAGCCGCGCGCTGCGGCGCTCGCGCTGGATATTCGGGCTGAAGGGAATAGTGGGGCTGGTTGCGGGTGCTTGGGCGGTGGCCGCTACGCTCTCCGACCCGTCACTGGGCGCGGTGTCCACCTACTACTACATCGCCGGGTACTGGGCGATCCTCTCGGGTGTTCTAGGAGTGATCGCCGGGGCATGGCTGATCGGCGAGGTGTCCGGCGAATTGCTGGCGGTCGTGGTGGTCGGGCTCGGCGTAACCCGCATCGCCTACGGGTATTTCACCGTCATGACGCCGGACGTGTGGAACTACGCGAGCGTGCAGGGCTTGATGCTAATCGCCTACGCGATCATGTTCGGGGGCTTGCACTTCGAGTTCTGGCGCATCCTGAGCCGCTGGCCCGGCACCGTGGACCGGCCGGTCACGGGCTGAGCGGTACCTGCGGCGGCCGGTTTCCCCGACGCCCGCCGCTACTCGGGCAGAAAGCTCAGGTCCCAGTGACCCAGCGCGCGCAGCCGCGTGAAGTGCGCGGGCGCCTCCGGCTCGCCGGCCGCCAGCCAGGCGGCGATCTCGTCCCGGTGGCCCAGCCGCTTGAGCGTCGGCGCCTCGTCTCCCACGATTGGCGTGTCCCAGAAAGCCAGGTGCTCCACGCCGGCCTCGTACAGAGCATGCGCCTTGCGTCGATACTGCGCGGCCGACATTTGGCGCGGCATGACGTTCAGAGCCAGCTTGCACGCCGTGCCCTGGGTGAGCAACAGCCACGCCTGCACGTCTTTGGGGTCTTCCCAGGCCATCTGCCAGCTGAACAGCTTCTCGGCCGACGTATAGGGAACCAGCATGTCCACCAGCCCACGCTCGACCCACGTCTCTAGATCGAGTCCGTAGTAGAGGTTCTCTTCCAGGCTTCCGAGCACCCAGGCCGACACCTCGATCGGCTTCGAGCGGTTCTGCCGGCTGGCCACGCCCTCGAGCTCGCGGCGCAGTTCCTCCATGAGTAGCGTCGCCGCGCTGCTGCGGTATGCCAGCCAGCGCGGGTCGCGCTCGTCCAGATCGCGCGGATCAGCGCCGTATTGCGCCTGGAAGCCCTCCAGCAGCGGCGCTTCATGGTCCACCCAGGGAGGCTGACGGTTGAAGAGCATGCAGACGCCGTCAACCTGGTACTGCGCCATCTCGCCGATCAAGTCGAGCAGGTAGCGGCGCACCTCCGGGAAAGCGAATGACATGGCCGAACCGGGGCTGCCGTCGCGGTGCACGCTGCGCCACTCGGGATGCCGATCCCAGAACCCGCCCCGGTTGACGGCGTCCCAGTGCGGCGGCCAGTAGAAGAGCCCCCAGCCCAACCGGCAGCAGGCGTGAAACTCCAGGCCGATCTCATGCGTGAAGTCCAAAGCGGCCTGGAAGGGATCAATCCCCTTCTCCACGTACTCGGTCCAGGTGTCCACGAACAGCCGGTCGCCGGTGCGCACGTGGTCATCGGGTTGGAAGTAGTCCTTGGTCCACATCCGCCCGATCTTCGTGAAGTAGCTGCAAAGGTCCGCGTGCACGCCGTCGAAATAGACTCGCCCGAAGTCGCTGTGGTGGAAGGGCGCCAGGTGTGAGCGCACCACCTCGGCGCTGGCGGGCGCCTGTCGTCCCCAGCCGACGCACCACGAGTCGTTGTAGGCGAAGAGGCGCTTGGTGTCCGTGCGGCCTCGATCCGCCAGCAGCGTCTCGACCTCGCCGTCGGACAAGGGGACCAGCTTGACGTACATGATCCAGGTCGTCTCGCAGCGGTTCCCGTACTCCTGGTCGTCCGGCACCACGAACTGACGGGGCTGCGCGAACGTGATTTGCTGGCCGCTCAGGTCGGCGGTCTTGAAGAAGACCTCGTGAATGCGCAGGCCCAGGTCCAAATCGTCCGTCGGCACGCCCCAGGGCCGGTCGCTGGGCGTGGGCAGGTTGAGCTCTGAGTAGCACGGATCGCCGCTCAGCTTCACTTGCAGCCGCTGCGCCAGATATGGCCGCGAGGCGCCGTTGAACATTCCCACGTAGACGTCATGCCAGCCCACCACCTGCGGCGCGTAAGTCACCGGCGGGGCCTCCGTCTCCTCGCCGGCGAAGAGCATGGTCCCGTCGAACTGGTCGGTCTTGTAGGACTCCGGTCGCCAGGCGAAGCGCCGCGGCGTCCGGCTCAAGGCCGAAGACGGCTGGCACAGGTCAAGGTCGGCCAGGTAGATAGGCGCCCCCGAACGCGCCAGGGCGTCCGGGTCGGCGGGATGGCTGCTCATCTTGCGTTCGTCCGGTATTTTGGCCAACGCGCTACGATACCGTGTCGCACCGTGCTCGGTCTGTCGAGCCTTATTGGCGGCGCTCCGAGGAGGCCTGATCGTGCTTTCGCAAGCCACCTACACGCATGGCGGTCGGCGAGTGACCATCGCCGTCGAACGCATCGACACCTGGATCGAGGACACCCAGAGCATCATCAACTTCCCGGGTCTCGTCGAGCTGGGGGGAGACCGCTTCTACATGACCTATCACCGCGGTCGCCACGGCGGGGTGGAGCCGCTGCGCGCGGTGATCTCGGATGATGCCGGCGAGACCTGGTCGGAGGCGCCCGCCGACTACCCCCTCATCATGCGGCGCGCTGACACCGGCCTGAACTATCAGGATTTCGCCTCCGGGCTGCTCGGTTACCTGCGCGACGGCAGCACCGCCCGTATCGACACCTATCCGCGTGAGTACCTGGAGCGTTCCTACGACCGCAGCATGGGACCGTTTCACGACGTCATGCGGGCCGACCAGCCTCACTTCATCTGGCAGCGTTGGGTGGCTGACGCACAGATCATCGAGACGCATGAGTTCGAGGTTCCGGACCTGCCCTGGACAAGCTCCGGCTACGAGAACTACGGCACGATCGTTGAGTTTGACGACGGCGCCCTCATGGCGCCCTTCCTGGCTACGCCGCTCAAGCCGGGCGGCTCCGAGACCCGCGCCCATGTGGCCCTGGTCCATTCCACCGATCGCGGCCAAACCTGGCGCTGCGCGCACGTGTTCGATCCGGACCTCAGCGCCACCGTTTACGGCGCCGCGGACCGCGAGGTCGAAGCGGGCTTCAGCGAGCCCGATCTAATCCAGCTCGCCAACGGCGACTTGCTATGCATCTTCCGCACCGGGTCCTACTCGCCTATGTTCCAGTCGCATTCCGCAGACGGCGGGCGCAGCTGGTCGACCCCCGTCAACACCGGATGGCCCAGCGTCAAGCCCCGCCTCGAGCTGCTGCCCAACGGCGTGCTGGCCTGCGTCTCGGGCCGGGGCGGCTACGGGCACCCGCAGGTGACCCACGTCATGCTCAGCCTCGACGGCACCGGCAACCGCTGGGAGCTGCCCTTTGCCTTCCACACCGGACCGGGCTGCTCCTACACCTCCACCATGCAGCGCGGCGGCAAGCTGCACGTCGTCTACTCGCACTCCGACTTCACCCGCGATTTCGGCACAAATCAGCTTCCGAAGCAGACCATCAGGCGCATCGTGCTGGACATCCAAGCCGCCTAAATCGCCGCTCCTTCTTCCCCTCTCCCTAGCGCTCTTCTCCCTCTCTCCGTGAGGGAGAGGGCCGGGGTGAGGGGGTCTTCCCGCTCCGCCATTCGATCTCCCACACAGTGCGGGCGGTTGGTGAATCGCTCCTACACCGCCCGCCCGGGTCCGATCCGGCAGCCGCACAATCCACGCTGGCGCTATCTTGTGGCTTGCCCAGGCGATCAGGCCGATCACCGCGCCAGCCGGGGACGCGGCGGTCGCAACGGCCTGGCGCTTGGTGGAGGAGCCGCTCATGCGCATCGACCGCTTGGACATCTATCACGTACGCATGCCGTTGATATATCCGTGGCGCACCGCCTACGGCGAGGACTGGGAGATCGACTCCATCCTGGTCAGAGCGAGCAGCGGCGAGCACTCCGCCTGGTCGGAAGCCACGCCGTTCTTCGCCCCGCACTACGTGGCCGAGAGCGCCGGCACGGTCTTCTCGTTGGTCAGCGAGGTGATGGGCCCCTACGTAGTCGGACGCGAGTTCGACACCGCGCGCGACCTCGACCGGCGGCTGGCCTACTTCAAGGGCAACGGCTTCGCTAAGGCAGCGCTGGAGCTCTGCTGGTGGACCCTGCAGAGCAAGCTCGAAGGCAAGCCTGTCCACCGCTTGCTGGGGGGAGAGCCGTCCCCGGTCGTGGCCGGCGCCGACTTTGGAATTCAGGACTCCTTCGACATGCTGCTGGGCAACATCCAGCAGGCGGTCGACAAAGGGTTCCCGCGCATCAAGCTGAAGGCTCGCCCGGGCTGGGACGTGGAGATGCTCAAGGCGGTGCGCTCGGCCTTTCCCCGCGTGACGCTGCACATCGACTGCAACGGGGGCTACACGCTTGCCGACCTGGAGACCTTTCAGGCTATAGACGCGTTCGGGCTGGCCTTCATCGAGCAGCCGCTGGCCTGGGACGACGTAGTCGACCACGCCGAGCTGGCCAGGCAGATAGAAACCCCGATCTGCCTGGACGAGTCGGCCCGCGAGCCGCGCACCGTCGAGCAGGCCATCCGGCTGGGCGCGTGCCGCTACGTCAACATCAAGCCGGGGCGCGTGGGCGGCTTCAGCAACGCGCTGGCCATCCACGATCTCTGCCGCGACCACGGTGTGCCGGTATGGATCGGCGGCATGCTGGAGAGCGCGGTGGGCGCGGCGCTCTGCATCGAGCTGGCCACCCTGCCCAATTTCACATACCCCGGCGACCTGTTCCCATCGTCCAAGTTCTACCGGGAAGATCTAGCGGAGCCGGAGATCGAGATATCCGACGATCTCACCTTCGCGCCCTTCACCGAGGGCCTGCCGGAGCCCAACCCGGAGCGCCTGCGGCGTATGACCCACCGTCACGCCACCGTGACGCCGGTCGCGTCCTAGCGGCGCCCCGGTCCTCGTGCCGGTGGCGCGGACAGGCGTCTACTAGGTCGCGGCTTGGCTCGCCTTCGAAGGGAGTCGCCCGCACCGCCTGAACCTTGACCGGCGCGTCATCGGCGGCCTTGGCTGGTGCCCTATTGGCCCAAGCGCGTGCGAGATTCGTCGGAGGTTTCCCTCGCGGGACGCGTCGGTGCAGAAACGCTTGGGCGGTCCGGCCGGCGCAGGGTCTCACGCACCAGAACCCCGAACGTGAGCGCGCCCGCGAACCCCAGACCCGCCAGGAAGAAGGGCGCGATCATCAGTCCCAGGGCATCCGCCACGGCGCCCACCAACAAGGGGCCGCCAAGGTGGCCCGCGTCGCCCAGCAAGCGCCACAGCCCCAGGAACTCGGCGGGGGAGTCCTTGGGCGCCAGGTCGGTGCCAAGCGTGAGCATGGTGCCCGACCCTATTCCGTTGGCGAAGCCCATCAGCAAGGCAATCGCGATCAGCCCGGTGAGGTCTTGCGTCAGCGGCAGAAGCGCCATAGACAGCCCGAAGAGCGCAAACGTGGGAACCGTGGCGAATTTGCGCCCGAACCGGTCCATCACGTAGCCGCTTAGCGGAAACAGCGTCATGTCGATGGCGGCGGAGGCGCTCACCACCACTCCCACGGCTACGGCGTCCAGGTCCAACACGAAGGCGGCGTAGAGCGGCAGGATCACCAGGCGACCGGACCGAATCGCGGAGGCGAAGATCTGGCCGAGCCCAGCGGTCGCGAGATCGCGCGCCTGACGCCGTGCGACGCGGATCATGCGCCGGATGCCGGGCGGCTGAGCCGGCCGAGCCGGCGCAGGTCCTGCGGCGCCGCGCGGCTTCACAAACAGGAACGTCGGCGCCAGCGCCGCCGCGGTGACGATGCCGGCGGCCAGGAACGCGGCGCCAAACCCGAAGGCATGCGCCAGCGCCCCGCCCAGGGCCGGGCTGAGGAACAGGCCGATCCGGTTGATGCCGCCGAAGAACGACATCACGCGTCCGCGCTGACGGTCGGGCACGGAGCGCAGGAGATAGGACATGACCGAGAGAGTCCACATGGCGCTGCCAAGGCCGGCCACCAGCCGGGCCGCGATGATCAACGCGTAATTCGAGGTAAACGCCAGCAGAAGAATCGGCGCGGCGCTGGCCGCAATCCCCACGATCAGCAGGGGCCTCTCGCTGGCGCGCGCCTGCAACAAGCCGGCGGGCACGCTCCCCAGCAAGGTGCCGAGACCGACGGTGGCCACGGCCAGCGTGCTCAGCGTGAAGGCCACCTCCTCCAGCTCGGCCACAAACAGCTCGGCCACGAACAGCGGCAGCGTCGGTATGAGTATTCCCGTGCCGAAGGCAATCAGGAAGGCCTGCACGTATACGCGCAGCACCAGCCACCGTATGGCGTGCAGCGTCTCGCGGTGCTGCATGAGCGGTCATGTTAGGCGACGAGGATTCTGAGCGGCGCGGCTAATCGCGGAGCCGCCCGCCCGATCAGGTCTAGCCGGCCGTCAACTCCTCGCGCAGCCGCCTTCCCACCATCGCCGCCTCACCCTCTTGCAGGTTGATGGGGTTGACGTTCAGGCGGCCGGCTGCCTGGTCGTAGCCCAGGAAGATCGACGGCTGACCCGCCAGCAATCGCGCCTGTATCTCCAGCGGCCCCGCCCCGGTCCAGGCGCGCGTGAAGCCGATCACCAGGGTGGGCACGAAGTGCTTGTCATCGTCGCGCTCCAGGCTGACGCGCAAACCGTCCAGCTCGCCCAGGTCGTCCAGCAGGGGCTCCAGGTCCGCGCCGAACTCGTGCAGCATCTCGTCCTCGTCGCTATCCATGTAGAGCTTGAGGGCGGTGTAAAGCGCCAGCATCGACTCACGCGAGACCTTGTGCGGGCGCCCGATGGCGTGATTGGGGCTGTTGTTCACGCGCGCCGCCTCGATCAGGTCTCCGCGGCCGTATAGCAGCCCGGTGTCCTGCGGACCGCGGATCACCTTGCCGCCGCTCATGGTCACCAGATCGGCGCCTTCGCGTATGAACCGGCGCAGGTTGTCGCGCGGCGGCACCGTCATGGCCGCGTCCACGATCACCGGCACGCCGTGGCCGTGCGCGATCTTGGCCACTTCGGGAAGCGACAGGCCGCCGCGATGGGTGCCCGGCGCGATCAGGAACGCCACCGCCGCTGTCCGTTCCGAGAAAGCCGCCTCCAGCTCCTCCGGCAGACAGCTATGCGAGTCGCCCACCTCCACGAAGCGGACCCCGCAGAAGGTGTACATGTGGCTGTAGGGGCCGCGGTGGAACTTCTGGATTATCAGCTCGTCTTTCAGGCCGGTCGCGTCCGGCAGCCGGCGCGCCGCGGCTACGTCGGCGCCGGTCATGCAGGCGGCGATGGAGAGCACCATGCCGCCTGCCGCTCCGCTGGTGATCATGCCGTCCTCGGCGCCGGTTACCTGGGCGATGTACGCGCCCGCGCGCTGATTGAGCTCCACGATCGAGACGAACGAGCGAGACGCCGCCACGTAGGCGTGCAGCGTCTCCGGCAGCATGCGCGAGCCGCCGTAGTTGGTGGTGGCGCCGCCGGCGTGAATGACGGTCCGCACCCCGAGCTCGTCGTAGATTGAGTTAACGAGATTCGACTCCGGCATGGGTATCAACTCTGCCTCGCGGGCGCGCCGTGTATAGCACGTAAGTTGCATCGGGCGGCGCTGGAATGATGCTGCTGGAAACATCCGCGCCTCCGCTCATCGCCGCACCGTCCGCCTGTACGCCGAGTGACTCGGATCGGCGAGCGCAGGATCGAGAGTTGCCGCACTCACGTCCCCCGCACCCACCCATCAATTGCATGCCGGCGGCGCGCGTGGCATAACCGCGGCAGGCGCCGCTTTTCCGTCCGGCGCTTGCCGGAAGAGGGATGCCACATGCGAGCGATCCGAGTGCACCAGCCAGGTCCGCCCGAAGCGCTGCGATACGAACACGTACCCGATCCCACACCCGGCCCCTCCCAGGTGGTCGTGCGAAACGAGGCCATCGGGGTCAACTTCATCGACATCTACCACCGTGCGGGCAGGTACCCGCTGGAAACGCCGTTCACGCCGGGGCTGGAAGCGGCCGGTGTGGTGGTGGCCGTGGGCGCCGAGGTCGATTCACTGCGGGTCGGCGACCGCGTGGGCCATGGAACCGAAAGCGACTCCTACGCCGAGTTGCAGGCGGTGGCCGCGGACCGTTTGATCGCGCTGCCTGAAGCGATCGACACGCGTCAGGCGGCCGCGGCGCTCTTGCAGGGCATGACCGCGCACTATCTGGTGACCTCCACCTTCTCCCTTGGTGCGGACCACAGTGCGCTCATCCACGCCGGAGCCGGGGGCGTGGGGCGCTTGCTCATTCAGATGGCCAAACGGCTGGGCGCTCGCGTGATCACCACCGTGGGCAGCGACGCCAAGGCCGAGGTGGCGCGTGCAGCCGGCGCTGACGAGACGATCGTCTACACGCAGTCCAACTTCGCGCGGGAGGTGAGCAGGCTCACCGACGGAAAGGGTGTAAACGTCGTGTACGACGGCGTGGGCCGGGCGACTTTCGACGACAGCCTCGACTGCCTGCGGCCTTTGGGCATGATGGCGCTGTTCGGCGCCGCCAGCGGGCCCGTGCCGGCGTTCGATCCGCAGATCCTCAACCAGAAGGGCTCGATCTTCCTCACCCGGCCCAGCCTGGTGCCGTACGTCGAGGCAAGCGCGGATCTGCAGTGGCGCGCCGGCGAAGTTCTGGGATGGGTTGCCGATGGATCGCTGGCACTCGAGATCCATCGCGCCTACCCGCTGGCCGACGCGCCCGACGCCCACCGCGCGCTGGCGGGCCGCGAGACGACGGGCAAGCTGTTGCTTATTCCCTAAGACGCGGCCGACCCAAGGGCCCGCGTGACCGTCGCGCGTTCGCTCAGTGTCCGCGAAACCGTATGGGAGACTGCCGGATGTCCGCGCCGGAACGCCTCGCTCAGCAGCTTCGGTTCATCCTCGAGATCGACAAAGCCAAGCAGGTGCTCCGCAAGACCGTGCTGAGCGGCGACGGGCGGTACGAGAACGACGCCGAGCATGCCTGGCACGTGGCCGTGATGGCCATGCTGCTGGCGGAGTACGGGCCGCCCGGACTCGATACGCCGCGGCTCGTGCGCATGCTGCTGGTTCATGACCTGGTCGAAATAGACGCGGGCGACACATACGTCTACGACGACGCCGGCCGCGCGGCGCAGCAAGTCCGCGAGCGCGCGGCCGCCGACCGAATATTCGCGCTGCTGCCCGACGACCAGGCGCGCGAGCTTCGCGGACTCTGGGATGAGTTCGAGTGCGGCCGGACCCCCGAGGCGAAGTTCGCCAGAGCCATAGACCGGCTGCAGCCGCTGTTGCTCGGCCTCCACACCCGAGGCGTTGGCTGGCGGCGGCACGGGGTCAGCCGCGATCAGGTCCTGGCCGTCAACTCCGTGATCGGCGAGGCCGCGCCCGAGCTGTGGTCGCACGCGCGAACGCTAATCCAGGAGGCGGTCCAGCGCGGCGACCTGACGGGCTGACGGCCAACCTTCAGTCACCGTCACGCTCACCTGCGCCCGGTCTCAGTGGTACCCATCTCCCCGGTCTCTACCACTCTTATCCCCCCTTCGCTCCTCATCACTCCCCCTGAACTTCTTATCACTCCCCCCTGGAGGGGGAGTCGGCTCGGCGGGGGGACTTGGCCCCGCCGAGCCGGTGGGGGGTGATCGGACGGTCAAACGCAACCGTGCACGGGCGCCGCTAGGTCACGCTCCAAGCGATCCGCGGCCCCGCCGCACTTGCCGCGCAACGGCCTGCGGCGCAGGATCAGTCCATCCCGCATTCGGCGGAGACCCGAGCATGATGTCTATGATCAAGCGGCTGCGCGTCACGATCGAGCAAGAAACCCTGCCACCCAATCACCCAAGCCACGGCACACCGGCGTCCATGCGCCGGCGCGTTATTGAGTTCGAAGTCGACGGCGCCCAGGCCCGCTGGGAGCAGACCGACTACGGTCACCCAGGCCGCTGGAATCCGCCGGACCCGCGCGGGGTCGACGCGGCTCTGCAACCCGGGACCGAGCGCCTGCGCGCCGCGGCCGATGCGCTGACCGCCCTGCTGGACTAGACGCGTCGCCGTTCTGGCTATCAGCGGTCCGGCGTGCCGCAGCGCGCCGCCACGAGGCACGATCCGCCGCTTACAATCCACCGCTCAGGCGGCCGAGACGGCGACACCATGACCATTCCCGCGCAAGACCACTTCACCGATCGCTGGCTGGCGGGCGACCCCATCTATCTGACTGACTTGGACAGATGCCAGCCGGCCGACGCGCTCAGCAATGAGGCGATTCGCGGCCACTGGCGCACCCTTGAGTACGCCACCGACTACCTCGCGGGCGTCATGCTGCTGGTCGGGCCGGAGACGGCCGCTCCCGAGATTCGCTACCCGCTCGCGGCCAGCGGCTTGCACGCTATTTCCGTCGGCTTGTACACGCAGCCGGGCGTCACCATGCGGCTGCTCATCAGGCTGACCGACGACCCGGCTTTCGCGAATCTGGTGATTCCGCAGCTTGAGGCCGGCTGGACCACCCACTCGGCCGAGTCCGAGCAGATCTACGAGACCTTCTGGAAGATCGCGGACTTGTCCGAGCAGGAGATCGTGCTGCGCCAGGTGATTTGGCGGCAGACTCCCGGCGATGCGCCGGGCGCGCTGCTGGGGCTGGACGCGGCGGTGGCGTACATCAAGCTGGTCCCGCTCAACGAGGCTGAAGACGCGGCGCATCGGGCTGATCTGGCGCGAACCGATACCAGGCGGTTGTTCGCTCACAACGACGCGCACGGTCCGCACTGGATGTACCGCCTGACCGAGGCCGAGGGCACCCGCCGCGAGATCGAGTGCTATCGCGGCACCGACTTCGGCCGCATCTACTGGGAAGCGGGATCCGGCGACCAGATGAACTATCCCACCAAGATCGGGGATATTCCGACCGGGGAGACCATCCAGGACTTCGGGCGTCAGGGCGATCGCTACGTGGCCGAAAGCCGGCGGATCTTTCGCGACAAAGGCATCGATCCGCTGGCGGTGGCTATCGAGTCGGCGCACGAGTTTGGGCTCGAGCTGCACGCGGCCTACCGCGTGGCGGGTTTCATGAATCCGCCGCCCCTGGCCGACTGGCACCCGCCCACTTCTTTCTGGCACCGGCACCCCGGTTTGCGCGGCGTGGACCGAGCCGGCAATCCAACACCCCGCATGGCCTACAGCTATCCGCAGACGCGCGAGTTCGCGCTGTCCTTGCTGCGTGAGATCGCCGCCTATCCGGTGGATGGGGTCTGCATGTTCTATAACCGCCGTCTGCCGCTGGTGGAGTACGAGCCGCCCCTCGTCGAGGGCTTCCTGGCCGAGTTCGGCGAGGACCCGCGTGAAATCGACACGAACGATCCGCGCTGGCTGAGCTTCCGTGCGCGCGTGCTGACCGGGTTCATGCGCGACCTGCGGCGCGCGATGGACGAGGCCAGCGAGGCGCAAGGGCGCGCCAAGCGGATCGAGGTATCGGCCATCGTCATGGGCGTCGACAGGGAGAACATCCAGCACGGGATCGACGCCGGGAGCTGGATCGAGGAAGGCCTTATCGACACCGTGATCCCTTACTCCTCGCACCCGCGCTGGGGCAGCAATCTGGAGTCTTGGACGGAAACCAGCGACGTCGACTACTGGGTGAATCTCACCAGGGGCAGCGCCTGCCGGTTGGCCTTGAACGTCATGCCCAGGCACATGAGCTCGGAGCAGTACCGGCGGCGCGCCGCGGCTCTATACGCCGCCGGCGTGGAGAACTTCTACTTCTGGGACACCAGCCCCTATCACCCCGGCTCGTGGGAGGGCCTGCGGCGCCTGGGCCATGCCGACGAGGCTCACGCCTGGGTGGAGGCCGGCGAACCCGATCTGGCGCCGTCCAGCATGCCCATTCGGCGGCTTGGTCAGTGGCGGTTCGACGCCTACGGGACCGGAGAGTAGGCGCCGCGCGCAACGGCCGCGGCACGGCAAACGCGCGAGCGCCGGCCGCGATTCATCCGTCCACCGCGGGCGCCCGCTTCAGGGAGACCTTTGCGTAACCCCTCGTCATTCCCGCGCACGCGGGAATCCAGTCCCCACCGAACCCGGAGCCGCGCAGGGTTCTCCCCGGACATACTTAGCCTGACCGGGTTATGCAAACGTCTCCTTCAGGCGGCGTCAAACGGCCGGTAGGGACCCTGTGATCGATACCGCTCGGCGGCTCGGCCGACCGCGTCCCAGTCCAGCTCGAACCCCAGCCCGGGACCTTCCAGCACCGGCAGCTTGCCGCTGCGCACGGTCAGGTCGGGCGCGGCCACCAGGTCCTCCTCCAGCAGCTGGTGCATGACCTGGTTTCCGTCGGTGAGATTGGGCAGCGTGGCCGCGATCTGATTCGAGGCGCAGGTGGTGATGCCCGACTCCTGCTGGCCGTGGATGCACACGTTCAGTCCCACCGCCTCCGCGATGGCCGCGGCCTTGCGCAGTCCCAGCAGTCCGCCGGTCTCATGCGGGCCCAGCACGATCGCGTCCGCGGCGCGCAGCCGGCAGACCTCGAAGACCTCCGCCAGCGTGTAGGCGCATTGGTCGGCGGCAATCGGCACCCGGACCGCCTGCTTGACCTGCCGCAAGGCGTCTATCGTGCGCGCGGGCGTCGGCTGCTCCACGAATTCCGGATCGAGCTCGGCCAGCCGGTTGATGATGCGGATGGCCGTGAGCGGGTCCCAGGCCTCGTTTGCGTCCACGCGCAGACGGCGCTCGCCTATCACCTCGCGCACCGCCGCTGCGTTCGCCAGGTCGCGCTCCTCCCCTTGACCGGCCTTGAAGTAGAAGACCGCGTAGTCCTGGTCGAGGAACCATCGCGCGTGGCTGGCCAGCTCCTGGGGCGACCCGCCTTGCAGAAAGGCGAAGTAGTCGATCTCTGGGCGGGCGGCCCCGCCCAGCAGGTTGTGAACCGGCTGCCCGGCGGCTTTGCCCACTATGTCCCACAGCGCGAGCTCGATTCCGGCCAGCGCGTGACTGGCAAACCGGGGCGTGAGATCGAGCTTGGCGGCGGCCTGTGCGCCTCCCGTGAGCGCCTCGATGTCGAACGGAGACTTGCCGGTTAGCAGCGGCGCCACGTGGCGAATTAGAGCCGCAACCGCGTCCGCGCCGAGGTCGGCGGTCGACTCTCCATAGCCCGTGACGCCCCCGTCGGTGCGGATTTCAACCAGCACCACGTTCTTGCCCATGAACGCGCCGCGCGCCCAGTGATACGCCTGCCGGTTGGCCAGGGCCAGCGGGGTGGCCTTTATCTCGGTGATGCGCAGGCTCATCGGCGACGCCCCCGGCAGCCTCGCGGCAGGCCGAGCATCGGCTTCCCTGCTGGCATACGCATCAGGCGCTCGGGAATGGCCGCAGCGGGCCCTCCCGCCGATACCGTTCCGCGGCGCGGTTGACGGCATCGCGGTCCAGCTCGAATCCGAGCCCCGGACCCTCCAGCACGGGCAGCTTCCCGCCCCGCACGGTGAGGTCGGGGAACGCGATCACGTCCTCCTCCAGGAGCTGGCTCATGATCTGATTGCCGTCGCACAGGTTGGGGATCGCGGCGGCGATCTGATTGGACGCGCAGGTGGTAATGCCGGACTCCTGCTGACCCTGGATGCATATGTCTAGCCCGGCGGCCTCCGCGATGGCCGCGGCTTTCTTCAGACCCAGCAGTCCGCCCGTCTCGTGCACGCCGATCACTATTACGTCCGCCGCGTGCAGACTGCATATCTCGAATACATCCGCCAGCGTATAGGCGCACTGGTCGGCCGCGATCGGCGTCCGCACGGATTCCTTCACCTGTAGAAGCGTGGTGACCGCGCCGGACGGCGTGGGCTGCTCCACGAAATCGAGCCCGAACTCCGCGAACCGGTTGATCAGGCGGATCGCGCTCAGAGGGTCCCATACCTCGTTCGGATCGATGCGCAGGCGCCGCTCGCCGATCACCGCGCGCACCGCGCGGAGATTCGCGAGATCGCGCTCCTCGCCCAGTCCCGCTTTGAGGTAGAAGACCTCATAGCCGTCGGCCGCGGCGTCGCGCGCGTGGGCCGCCAGCTCCGACGGCGATCCGCCCTGTAGGAACGCGAAGTAGTCGATCTCGTCGCGCAGCGCCCCGCCCAGCAGATCGTGCACCGGCTGGCCGGTGGCCTTGCCGATGGCGTCCCAGAGCGCCAGCTCGATCCCGGCCAGCGCGTGGTTGGCAAAGCGCGGCGTGCGGTCCAGCTTGGCCGCGCGTTTGGCATTCGTCGTTACGGTCTCGATGTCGAACGCCGACCGGCCGACCACCAGTGGAGCGACGTGACGGATAAGGCCGATTACCGCCTCCGCGCCTACGTCGGCGATCGACTCGCCGTAGCCGCTGACGCCCTCGTCGGTGTGCACCTCCACCAGCACTACGTCCTTGCCAAGCGGCGCTCCGCGCGACCAGTGGTATGCCTGCCGGTTGAGCAGGGACAGCGGTGTGGTTTCGATCCCGGTGATTCGCAGGCTCATGAGTGAACGGGCAAGTGAGACCGCGCGGGCGCGGGCAGAGTGTAGGCAACCGCGCTGGCGCCGCAAGCGCCCGGTAGCGGACCTTTGTGCAAAGGACTGTGAAACACTGTCCTGTACCTGCCGGCCCCAGACCGTTGCCGCCGGCAAGCGGCGGCCCACGGCTTAGGAGTGACCGCACCGCCGTGAATCAACCGCAGCCCAGGATGCTCGAGAGCAGTCCCATCGAGGTTTGCGACGCGCGTGTCCTGTTCCCCTCCACGGCGCTGCGGCAACGCCAGATGGCGAGCCTGATCCGGCTGGACAGCGGGCGTTTGGTGCTTTCCTTTCGCTGCGGTCGGGGGTCGGTGCGCGCCAACGACGGCGTGCTGGCGGTGTCCCATTCCGATGACGAGGGCGAGACCTGGACCGCACCGCGCGCGGTCTACTCCTACCCGGGTTGGGACTGCCTGAACATGGGCGGGCTCATGCGGTTCGCGGACGACCGCATCGTGCTGGCGCTGGGGCGCTTGCAGATGGACCACGCCCTGCCGGGTGAGGAGCCGTGCACGGGATGGCACATGTCCGCCATCGTCTCGCGGGACGGCGCCGAGACGTGGTCGCCACCGGGTCCTGAGATCCGCCTGTTTCCCTGCTGGACCGAGCTTTACGGGGCCAGCAATCCGCACCCGCTGAAGGATGGACGCTTCATGCTGGCGGCCATCGGAACCGATGGCCGCGACGCCGGCTGGCAGGCCGGCGTGACTTTCACGTCGGACCAGGGCCGAGCCTTCTCACCGCCCGTAGTAGTGGCTAAGGCCGCGGGACGCGGGTTCGGCGACATGGACATTGTGCGGCTGCCGGAAGGTCCGTTTCTGGCGGTGGCCCGCGTGTTCGGCGGACAGCCCAGCGTCTACGCGCACTCGCACGACGAAGGACGCAGCTGGACGCCGCCGCGGTCGACCGGCTTCAGCGGGGCCAACGTCAAGCTGATCCGCCTGCGCTCGGGAGCGGTGCTGTGCGCCTATCGCGACGAGGGCGGTCGCCGCGCGGGCGTCAGCTGCAGCGTCAGCGAGGACGGCGGTGAATCCTGGCGCTTCATAGGCCAGCTCTACGCGGCCGGCGCACCCGCGCCGCAGGTAGTCGGGAGCCATTGCGGCTATCCCGATATGGTCGCCCTGGGCGGGGACGATCTGGCCTGCGTGCTGCATCCCTGCCCGGACAGCAAAGGACGCGTGCACCTGCACTGGCTGCGCCTCCGCGACCGCACCTAGGCCGGCTGCTGCAACGCGCGATAGCGGTCTCGAGGGCCGCGTGCACCTTCGCCCAATCGGTGGAGGCGGCGCGGGGCAACAGCTCGCGCCTGCGCGCGGCCCAAAGTCCGTTCGTGGTGAGCCTGTCGAACCATGGACGGATCGCCGTGCCGACGGGTCGAGACGCCCTCGCACCTGCAGCAGCTCATCATGGCGGCGGCCCGCCGGAGCAGCCAGCTACTGAATGATCCTCCATCCCTCAGGCGGCCGGAGACGTTGCTAGGCTACGTATCGCTGCCATCAAGCACGGCAGTCCAGGAGAAGTCGCGGCCTGATGCGTCACGTCCGGGCGATTGTTCTGGCGATCGTGGCCGTGCTTGTGCTGGCGCTCCCGGCTCTGGCCCAGTGGCCGACGACCTGCGTCGAGCTCAACGACATCGTAGAGGCTCACCTCGGTAACCACGGCAACGCCGGCATCTATCAGCGCGTCTTCGGCGCGGACGCGGAGGCCGGGTGCCGGCGTGACCACCGCGAAGACGTGCGCGGGACTTTCGGATGGGCTGGAGATGTAAGTTCGCCGTCCTTGGAAGCGGCTTCTTCGTGGGAGTTCTACGAATACACGGACGATGTCACAGGCGCACCTGGATATGTCGCAGTCAATCGCTCACCGGAGGGCATTTGGGTCGAGTTCAAGAAGGGGGAACTGTATGTCTGGGTTCGCCCCGGACCCGGCGTACAGATCACCAAGCGCGCCAGCGACGGCCGCGTCCCCGTTCAGTATCGTTTCGACGACACGCCGCACAGGGATGCGTTGTGGTATGCGTCACCCGATAACTACGCGACGATAGGCGGGCCGCCAGCCGCTGAGTTCGCGCGGCGATTGCTCACGGCTTCCGAGCTGGAGTTTCGAGCGACGAGCGCTGATGGTAGTACGCATCGTGCGACCTGGAGCTTCGGGGGCGCCGACTATGCCGCCCATCCGGTCCGTAAGGTCCTCGCGAAGTCTCCCTACCCGGTTCCGAACGTACAGATTGAGGGGTGGCCCACGACGTGCGTGCAACTCAACGACATCGTCGAAGCGCATCTCGGCAATCACGGCAACGTCGGCATCTACCAGGCGGTTTTCGGTGACGCGGCCGAGCAGGGGTGTCAGAGCGATCACCGCGCCGACGTGCGTGGCGTGTTCGCCTGGGCCTTCGACGGTGCCACGACTAGCGCCGTCGGGCCGCCCTTGTCCGTTGACGAACTGGTTGAGCGAGCCCGGCCTGCCGTCCGGTACGTGCTCACGTCAGTCGGGTGCGGCAGCGCCTTCGTCGTGACGGAGGACGGCTACGTCGTGACGAACAGCCACGTGCTCGGCGGCGAACGCCAGGCGTACCTCGGGACTCACGACGGCCGGGAGGATTACGCGCCGGTGGTGGCGGATGATCCGGAGCGTGACCTTGCGCTGCTCAAGCTGCCGGGCGCCGGTCCTCACCCGTCCCTGGACTTCGGCCGCTCCGTGGACCTGCGGGAAGGCGAAGCCCTGGTCATCCTGGGCTATCCGCGCTGTCGGAAGAAGTTCACGGTCACACTCGGCATCCTGTCCGCCCGCTATGCCGGCTTGCTCCAGACCGACGCGGCGGCCAACCCGGGCAACAGCGGCGGGCCGGTCTTCAACCTGAGTGGCGGTGTGATCGGCGTTTTGGTGGGCGGCATAGTCCGGGATGAAAACGCGAATTTCCTGATCGACGGTGATTCAGCCCGACAAATTGTCGATGACTGGATCACGCGCCACCGCGCCGGTGCCCTTGCGCCCCCACCAAAACCAACGCCAACTCCAACGCCGACGCCTACTCCGAATCCCTTGCCGCAGCCATCGACTCTGATCGAGTCAGTCGGCATAGCCAGGGACTCGGACTGCACGTCGGCTGCCGATAAAGGGCCGCAGTGGCTCGGATCCCTTCCCGGCGACCCGCTGCCGGAACGTTACTGTGTCGTGTACTCCGTCTCACGGTGGCCGACGGGCTGGACGACGTCGACCCGCTGGTCTTGGCCCGGTGGTTTTGAGGAGCGGACAGACTCACGGGTGTGGTGCAGTTCCGCCGGAGGCGAGTGTCGCGGCGGGTACATGAAGATTGACTGGCACAACCCAAATCGCTATTCGAGGCGCTCCGGTACGGTCGCTGTCACGCTCTACGTGAACGGCGACTACGTCCGGACCGACTATTTCACGGTTGCCTAGAGGCTAGGATGCCTGATTTCGATTTGATCCGCTTCGGTGTACCCCCGCTTTCGTGGGGGCGGTCGGCCTGAGGCCCCCCGCATGCTGGAGGTTCTTGGGTGCGCCGGCAACACCGTCGCATAGCCTCACTCGATCGCCAGCCTGCGCGACACCAGGAATATGTAGCCACAAAATCCGCCAATATCGAGAGCAGTAAACTGCACTACAGCTCGACGCACGAGCCCGCATCGCACCACGGAGGCTACTATATGCACATACGTGCCCGACAGAGTCCACACTCGCAATGACAGCAACAGTCCCCCTGCCAACGCGAGCCTTCTGCGCATACGAGTTTCGGCAGCCACGGATGGAGTTTTTTGAAGAGCTAAAACACTCATTGCCCTATCCAGTATTAGATCTTTATCTTCCTCACCAAGATTACCAACCCACTATGATATGGAGCAGAATCAGGCCTGAAATAGATCGCTCTCAACTGTGCATAATAGACGACGAATATTCAAATCCCAATGTAGCATTCGAGTGTGGCTATGCTATTGGTAAAGGTGTTCCTCCAATCTTGATCAGACATCACGACACGTCCACTAAGACACTCCAATTTCTTCGTGCTTTTCAGCGTCTTCAATACTATACTCGTAACGACTTGATACGTCCCCTGACAGAGCTGGTAAGCGAGCCAGACTGGCGCTCAAAGCTTCCCTTACCTATCGAAGATATCGCAGGGGTATCACTTCAGACATCTAGACATCAAGCCTCTCATACCGACATATATCTTCTCGCAGTTCGAGCCAGACAAGACCCTGTACTCAAGTTAAAGCGCGAATTCAATAGACGCCCATATTCAGTGCATAGCGACGCTATTGAGTCACCTGAAAAGTTTTCAATTAGAGACATTGTGAAATCTATCATTCGGTTTCAGAATATTGCGATCCATCTTGTTGGAGAGCCTCGCTCCGAGTACGGTGAGCTTGTAGCCTTGAACTCCGCTGCATCATTCTTTGCGGGTGTGGCTCACGGTCTTGGCAAAGAGGTTCGAATCTTCCAGCAACTACCTACGCCTAAAAGGATACTCGACCTGGAATCAATGCTCTCGACGTACGAGACCGAAGCAGAGGCAGCTACAGAAGCGCGATCGTGGAAGATGGAAATTGGAGAGCGTGCTGACGCGATCGACGAGAGGCGAAGGTCCGCAGCGAGAAATCTCTCGCCTCCAGGTCTAACAAGCCTTCCATCAGACCTCGGGGATCCATGGGCAGAGCGCGATGGATTATTGGATCCGTCTACGTACAGCGTGACATCCTGTACTAGCAGAATTAGAAACGGGTCCGGCATTCTCTATGTCGGCCCTCGTGGGTGTGGGAAAACGGCTGATTTCATACATCTCACGCGAGATCAGAGTTCTAAAGCAAGTCGGATCACCGTCGCGATCAAACTCACCGATGCAGATCTAATATCACTACGCGGACTAGGCAAAGAGTTATTTCCTGACATTGATCGCCATAACATCTATCGGCATATTTGGCGTTTAGTGTTAACAGGATTATTAGTTGATGAATATCTGCGTCTGAAAGCAGAGCTCGCATCGTTGGAATCGGTGTCCGTCCTTGATGACGCTGCGCAATTGCTCGAACAATTCTTTAAGCTTCCGCCCGGCAAGTCGTTAGCCGAAATGGTTGAGGCGCTTATTGAGGCTGTTGATGCGTCCTCTGTCGATTACACTAACTCTCAAGAATTGATTCGGAGGCTGGCTTTTCCCGAAGGTCGCACCATTTTTGCAGCGGCGCTTGAAACGTTTGAAATCCGTATAGCAATTGATGGTTTAGATCAAGGTTGGGACCCTTCGCTCAACGATGCTGTGGAGCTTCTGGTAGCGCTTGTCGATGAAGCGCATGCACTCGAGCTTCAATATAGGCCGGGTCTGAAGATTACTATTTTTGCACTACAGGAACTATATCGCGATGTATCCATAAAAGACCGAAATCGAGACAAGCGCTCTGTGGAGTTTTATAGTTGGGATCGAGATCAGCTAGCGGATATGATAGGTGCTAGGATTTTAGCGATTGCGGACCGCACCGAAGGCCAGGAGGATCCGCGTGACGCGTGGTCTATTATTTTTGCTGTTCAGCCGGATGGTTCGAGTTCGTTCGACTATGTAGTAGATCGATCTCTCATGCGTCCAAGGCACTTGCTGCGATTCTGCAGGGAGGCACTTATCAGGGCTAGTAATCGTCGTCAAGTGTCGGTAACGTTGGATGATATTGTCGGAAGTGAGGAATTGTTCTCGGAGCAGCTTGTTTACGATCTCTCACTGGAGTATACGGACCGCTATCCCGGCATTGATGATGTGGCTCTAGAGTTTGTAGAAATTGATTTTGTGTTTCCGTTTGCCGAGTTTCGTGAACGTATTAATGCTATGTTGTCAGCGAGAGATTTGTCGCCAGTGATTTTGCGTTGGTTAAGTGTGGATAGTAATGAACGGGTACTAGTGGCGCTCAAGGCACTATATGAAGTTGGTTTTATCGAAATTGTTGTTAATGAAGGTGTCCTTTACTCCTATATGCGTCCCTTTGAACGAGTATGGCCACGGGAGCGACGTCGGAGCTCTAGGCGGCGACGTGAACGGAGGCGTGGGAGATCGACGGTGATGACACTTCGTTACCCAAATCTCGTGGTGCATCCGGCATTCCACAAAGGACTTGCGGTTCGAGTCTGAGTAACCTGGTTTGGTATTTGGTAATTGTTCCGATACTGCTGATGATTTCGTTGATTGGAAGATTTTGGGTGGTGAACTGCGTCTGCTAAATGAGGTCTTTCACGGGGCTGTGAAATCGTCAGTGCCCGCACGGCTTCCCGCATCGGATCGAAGTCCAGGAACCGCACGCACGTTGCCCAACTGGTCGGCTGGCGCGAGCAGCAGTAGCCGAAACCGATTCCAGGTGCCGCGTCTAATCCGGAAGCAGACAAGCTAAGCCGCGCGACTGACCCGACCGGCGACACGTCTACGCTCGGAGTGAGCTGAGCGCGGCGCCGCTATGGCGGTGTTGCGGACGACCGAATTGTGTAGCGGCGGACCTCAGGCCTTGCTGCGTATGAACGCTACGACGTGCGCGATCTCGTCGTCACTAAGCTGGGTCTTGAAGGCTGGCATGCCGTTGCCGCCCTCCATCACCTGCGACATTATCCGGTTGTGCGGCAGATCATCGATCGTACGCCCGGCCAGCGCGGGCCCGATGTCGCCTTCCAGATTCTCTCCATGGCAGACCACGCACGCCATCTCGGTGAAGATACGCTCGCCCTCCCTGGGGTCGCCTTCGCCGATGGCGACGACCACAGGCGTCGGCTCGGTCGTCGTGGGTGTCGTTGTGGCGGGCGTGGCGGTGGGCGTTGCGGTCTGAGCGACGGCCGCGATGGTTACGGTGGCCGCGGGGACCTGCTCGAGAGCCCGCGGGGTCGGAGATACGACGCTGGGCGCGGCGGTTCGGCCCGGAGGAACGGTGACCACGGCGGCCGCGATCAGCGTAGGCGATCCGATAGTGGTCACTCCATGACCGCCAATAGTCGCGGATTCCCCGCACGCCGCCAGGGCGCCTATCAGCAGCAGGGCGCCCAAGATTGGCGCGGCGCGGCGCGCATGCGCTTTGCGTTCGCGTGCTAACGAATAAAGGCGTCGGCGCACGGAGAATTACTCATTCCTGGGGGCGACCCTGCGCGGGACGCCATCATACGATGTCGGCTCGACGCGATCCGCCGGAACGCTCGCCTGCCGGGTCTGCGCGACCGAGTGAGCACCCGTCGGCGGCCGGCTATTCCTCGTCGCCGCGCAGCTGCGCGAGCACCGAGAGGTCTTCCAGCGTGGTTGTATCTCCCGCGATCTCGCGTCCGGCTGCAACGTCGCGTAGGAGGCGCCGCATGATCTTGCCGCTGCGCGTCTTGGGGAGTGCGTCGGTGAAGCGCAGCTGCCGAGGCCGCGCGAAGCGGCCAAGACGCTCACCCACGTGCGCCACCAGCTCACCCTGCAGCGCGTCGGTGGCGTCGAATCCGTTGCGAATCGTCACGAAGGCCGCGATCGACTCGCCCGTGATCTCATCCGGCGCGCCCACCACGGCCGATTCCGCCACCGCCGCATGGCTGACGAGCGCGCTCTCGACCTCGGCTGTGCCGATCCGATGTCCGGCCACGTTGAGCGTGTCGTCCACCCGCCCGATGATCCAGAAGTAGCCGTCGGCGTCGCGCACCGCCCCGTCGCCGGTCAGGTACCAGCCCGGAAACTTTGCCCAATACTGCTCGATGAAACGCTCGCGGTCGCCGAGCTCCCCTGGGTGGCCCGGCTGGCCCCAGCCCTCTTTGAAGATTCCACGAATCATCGACGGCCAGGGGCATTTGATCACCAGCAGGCCGCGCTGACCGTCCGGCGCGGGAGTCCCGTCCTCGTTGACCACCTCGGGCGCCACGCCG
This sequence comes from Chloroflexota bacterium, assembly GCA_965220075.1. Taxonomy (GTDB): domain Bacteria; phylum Chloroflexota; class UBA11872; order UBA11872; family UBA11872. The sequence goes on along the minus strand of OZ244806.1, from coordinate 3,046,032 downwards.
ACGAAAGGCAGCGTGGCCGAGCCCGGTTTCTGCGTGATCGCGCCCGGCAGCGGGGTTATCAGGATTCCGCCGGTTTCGGTCTGCCACCAGGTGTCGACGATGGGGCAGCGCCCGCCGCCGATCACCCTGTGATACCAGAGCCAGGCGTCCGGGTTGATCGGCTCGCCCACCGTGCCGAGCAGACGCAGGCTGGTCAGGTCGTGTGCTTGCGGGTACTGGTCGCCCCAGCGTACGAAGGTGCGAATGGCGGTTGGCGCCGTGTAGAGCACGCTCACTTTGTACTTCTCGACGATCTGCCAGAAACGATCTTCCTTGGGCGCGTTGGGCGCTCCCTCGTACATCACGCCGGTCACGCCGTTGGCCAGAATGCCGTACACGATGTAGCTATGGCCGGTGACCCATCCGATGTCGGCCGTGCACCAGTAGATGTCGTCGTCCCGCAGATCGAAGACCCACTTCGAGGTCAGGGCCGTAAAGACCATGTATCCGGCGGTGGCATGGACTACCCCCTTGGGCCGTCCCGTGGTGCCGCTGGTGTAGAGGATGTAGAGCGGATGCTCGGCGCTGAGGTGCGCGGGCTCGCAAACCTCGGACTGACCGGCCGTGACTTCGTGCCACCACCGGTCGCGCCCCTCGTGCCATGCGACTTCGTTCTCGCAGCGCTTGACCACGACGACGTCCTTCACGCTCGGGCAGGCGCCGTCGGCCAGCGCGGCGTCGACGTTGGCCTTGAGCGGAATCACGCGGCCGCGGCGCCAGCCGCCGTCGGCCGTGATCACGGCGCTAGCGCCCGCGTCGATGATGCGGTCGCGCACCGCGTCGCTGCTGAAGCCGCCGAACACCACGCTGTGCACCACTCCAATGCGCGCACAGGCCAGCATGGCGACTGGCAGCTCGGGGACCATCGGCATGTACAGCACCACGCGGTCGCCGCTTTGAAGCCCTAGAGACTTGAGCGCGTTGGCGAACTGCTGAACGTCGCGCAGAAGGTCGGCGTACGTGAGCACGCGTTCGTCGCCGGGCTCACCTTCCCAGTAGAACGCGACCTTGTCGCCCCGCCCGGCCGCCACGTGCCGATCCAGGCAGTTGACCGTGATGTTGGTCTCGCCGTCCACGAACCAACCTACGAAAGGGGGTTCGCCCTCGCGCAGCTGGGTCCAGGGCTTGAACCAGACGAACTGGTCGGTTATCTCGCGCCAGAAGGCCTCCGGCTCGTCGAGACTGCGCCGGTGGAGCTCGCGGTACTGTTCCATCGAGCCTATGTGGGCGCGTGCTGCAAAGTCCGCAGGCGGATCGAAAAGCTGGGATTCCTGTGACGCCTGATGGACGGTCTGCTCAGTCGCCATCGTCTCTGCCTGCCTCCCTAACGGCGAGCCGTCTGAGGCTAGGAGTGGCCTAAGCGACTGTCAACCTGGCGCCGTAACGCGGCACCGCCGCTCACGCTTCTCGATTGCACCGTCGCCGCGGTGCGGCCCGCCGCCGATTCAGCCCGCGGCGCACGGGTGCGGGACAATTGCGCGACGCTGCAAAACAGGGGAACTGAAATGGCCGACGACTTGGCAGGACGCGTGGCCTTTGTGACAGGCGCGGCGCGCGGCATGGGCCGCGCGACCGCCGAGCGGCTGGCGGCGCGCGGCGCGGCCGTGGCAATCAACGACCTTGACCCCGAGCGGCTCGAAGTCGTCGCGGCTGAGATCGGCCCGGACGTGCTGCCGCTTGCCGGCAGCGTCGCCGACGGCGCCCGCGTGCGCGCGATGGTGAGCGAGGTTGCCGACCACTTCGGCAAAATCGACACCCTGGTCAATAACGCCGGCATTGGATTTCACGCCTCCTTTGAGGAGATCACGGAGGAAAGCTGGCGCCGCACCCTCGACGTGAACGTCACCGGCGTGTTTCTCTGCACCCATGCGGCCGTGCCGCTGATGAAGTCGAACGGTTTCGGCCGCATCATCAACTTCTCGTCCACCGCGGGTAAGAACGTCAGTACCGTGGCCGGCGTGCACTACACGGCTTCCAAAGCCGCCGTGCTGGGCATCACGCGCGGCGTGGCCAGGGAGGTGGCCCCCTACGGAATCACCGTCAACGCGGTCTGCCCCGGCATGATTGACACCGACATGATCCGGGACGCATGGCCGCCCGAGCGCATCGAGAACTACATCCCGACCATCCCGATCCCGCGTCTGGGGCGGCCCAGCGAGGTGGCGAATCTGGTCTGCTTCCTCGCCTCCGACGAAGCCAGCTACATCACCGGCGCCGCCCTGGACATCAACGGTGGAGAGCTGATGGTGTAGGCCGCCCGAGCAAGGCGGCCCCCCTACCCGGCAGGTTTACGTCTCAGGCCCGTCTTGGTGATGCGCTAGCCTTCGTCGGCCACGGGGTTGCTCAGCACGCCGCTTCCTTCCAGCTCCACGTCTACCACGTCGCCGGCCTTGATCGGCTCCGTTTCGCCGGAAGTGCCGGTGAATATCGCGTCGCCGGGCTCCAGCGTCATGGACTGCGAGATGAAGCTGACCAGCGTGTCCACGCCGAATATCAGATCCGACGTGTTGGTGTCCTGTACCACCTCACCGTTTACGCGCGTCACCAGGTGCAGGTTCGCGTAGTCGAGGCCGGTGGTGACCCAGGGGCCGAAGGGTGAAAACGTGTCCGCTCCCTTAGCACGCCACCACTGGACGTCCTTATCGTCGCCGTTCTGCCAGTCGCGCTCGCTCACGTCGTTGGCCGGGCAGACGCCCAGCACGTAGTCGCCGGCCTCCGCCTCGCTGACCTTGCTGCATCGCCGGCCGATGACGACGGCCATCTCGCCCTCGTAGTGCACGTCCGTGCTGCCGCTCGGAATCAAGATCGTGGCCCCCGGGTCGAGCACCGAAGACGGCGGGGCCAGGAAGGGCTGGGGACGCGTAAAAGGCGGCTCCTCGCCCATGTGGCTCAGGTAGTTGCCCGCGATGTTGAGGATTTTGCTTGGAACGGTAGGCGACTTGAGCGTCACCGCGCTCAATGGCGTCGTCACTCCGCTTGGGCGGCGCTCGCCGAAGAAGTCGCCCTCGATCTCGGCGATCTGGTCACCCTCGACGACGCCGTGGTGGATGCTCCCTCCATGCTCATAGCGGACCAGGTTCATGAATGCGTTCTCCCAGCGGTTTGCGCGTGAGTGTCGCGAAGGATACTCGGCCCGCTCGAATCGGGCACGCCGCTCCATCTGATGCCTCGCCTGCGGAGACCTTTGCGTAACCCCCCGTCATTCCCGCGCACGGAGACCTTTGCGTAACCCCTCGTCATTCCCGCGCACGCGGGAATCTAGGCCCCCCAACCTGGAACCGCGCAGGGTTCTCGCCGGACATCCTTAGCCTGACCGGGTTATGCAAACGTCTCCCCGCGCGGGCGGCCTTCACGCTGACCGGTTCTCAATAAGGGCGGACGCCAGACCGATCGCTTCTTCGCGCCGCGCGGCCGACGCCGTTGAGAGCACGTGAGCACGCCCGCGAACGGTTCAGTCGGGCAGGACGCCCTTGCTCCGCAGCAGCTCGAAGACCGCCAACTGGTCGCGTTCGAGCTGCTCCCAGTAGCGCGCGAACTCGACGTCCGACCAGTCGTAGAAACCGCGCTTCGACTTGAGCCCCAGGTGGCCCGCGTCCACCAGCCGGCGCAGCCGCTCGGGCGCAGCCGCTCGGGAGGCGCCGCGGCGTTGCTCAGGTCCGGCCACACCCGCTCGGCTCCGCTGCGAGTGATCTCGAGACCGACCAGATCGCGGTCCCGTACAACGCCCAGGAGCGGCATGCGCGCGCCGATCGCGAACGCCGCCAGCTCGTCGATGTCCTCCATGGAGACCACTCCGCGCTCCACCAGGTCCAGCGCCTCTCTGAAGAGCGCTTGCCGCAGACGGTTCGCCACCTGACCCGGCAGGTCCACGTTGATCCGCACCGGCCGCAGCCCGGCGCCCCGCAGCAATCGCAGCACGGTTTCCATGGTGGCCTCGGACGTGTGGGCGCCCTTGGTGACCTCAACCATCGGGACGATAAAGGCCGGCCGGAAGAAGTGGCTGGTGGCGAAACGATCGGGCCGGCCGGTCGACTCGGCCATGACTTCCAGGGGGATGCTGGAGGTATTGGTAGTGAGGATCGTTGCCGGATCCAGCAGCGGAGCCAGGGATCGAAACAAGCCGTTCTTCACCTCCGCGTCCTCGCTGACCGATTCGACCACGACGGTGCAGGAGGCTACCGACGCCAGGTCGGTGGAGAACGCGATACGGTCCAGGACCGGCGGCGCCGCCGACTCGTCCAGCCGGCCGGTCTCGACCAGCAGGGCGAGATTGCGGCGGATCTTGCCGCGCGCACGGTCGAACGCGCTGGGATCGCTGTCGATCACCGTCACCGGATGCCCGGCGGACGCAAACACCTGGGCGATGCCATGGCCCATCAGGCCCGCGCCCAGAACTCCGATCGGTTCCGATCCCAGGGGTCCTCCCGCCTGCTGGATGCCTACCGCGCAGCCGTCCGGCCCGCTTGAGCCGAGTCGTGCGCTGACGGTCGTTCTCGTGCCGTCTCGCGCGGCGGACAGTCTAGACGCCGGCGGCTGGCGGCCGGCGAGAGCTCAACTCGAAAAGTCGCGCTGGAAGGGGCGTAGAAAGCGAACCCCCTGCTCTACCGCCTGACGCTCCGCGCCGGCGCCCTCGTACACGAGGCTGAGCCAGCCGTTGTACTTGGCGTCGCGCAGGTCTTCGAATATGTCGTCGTACTCCAGCGTCGTCTCCTGGCCGCCGCTCAAGTCGTAGAGCTTGCAGCGCACGTGCGTGGCAATCAGCGCGGTGCGCTGGATGCTGTTCAGGTAGTCGAACTCGTCCGAATCGTCAGCCTGCGCGGCGCCTCCCGCGCCTGGTGAGCCGGCGAACTGCCCCGTGTCGAGCACGAAGCCCATGTTGCCGTGGCCCACGGTTCCCAGCATGCGGAACGCGTCGTCCGCCGTACTGATCAACTGCCCGTGGTTGTGGTTCTGCAGCGACACCATCACTCCCTGCTCTTCGCCGTATTCCGCCGTTTCGCGCAGGGCGTCGGCGCAGCGCGCCCAGGCGGCCTGCGGGTCGTCGCCCTCTGGCGCCGCGCCCGCGAAGACCCGAACCTGCGGCGCGCCCATAATCGCGGCGTTGTCGATCCAGCGGCAGGTTTTGTCGATCTCGCCCTCCAGGCCGGGCGGCGGCTTTCCGTAGTCGTTGTTGATGGAGAGGCATGCGATCGACAATCCGTGCTTCAGGCAGCGGTGCTTGATGCGCATAAGGTAAGCGTGGTCTTCGGCGGCGAAGCTCGACTCGTGCAGGTCCAGACCGTCGAAACCGAGCCGACGGGCTTCCAGCACCAAACCGTCGAGCGTGAGCCGGCCGCCTCCAAACTCACGTTTATAGGAAATCGAATGGCAGCACAGCTTCATCATTGGGCACGGACTCCGGAGATGTGAGCGCCTCGCGAACAAGCGTGGGCCGAGGTTAGCCGATTGAACCACGACGGCCCGCCTATCGGTAGCGGGTCCCGTCGATCACCGGGTGTCATTCCCGCGCGCAGCCCCCCTGTCCGTCGCTACTGCGGAAGGCGGAGTGTGGATTCATACTTCGAGTGCAGCAGGCGATTCCAGAAGGTTTCGGCCCGCGCCGCGCTCGCGGCAATTGAGCGACAGGGACCGGATCGGCCACAATACCGAGCGCTTGGCAGGTGGCCGCGGCTCTCTATCCGTGTAGGGGCTGCGGCTTTTGCTTCCAACGTTCGGAATACGCCGATGCTCAACAAGGCCGCCGCCGATCTGCTCGAGAGCTTCGCGGACGCGTTGGAGATAAGCGGCGCCAATCAGTTCCGCGTGCGCGCTTTCCGCACGGCCGCGCGGCGCGTGGATGGCCTCACTACCGACCTGGCCGAGCTGGTCGCCAGCGACACCCTGGAGAGCGTGCAGGGCATCGGCAAGGGCATTGCGGGCTTCCTGCGCGAGTACGCCACAACCGGCCGCGTGGCCGAGTTCGATGAGATGCGTGAAGCGATCCCCGATGGTGTCTTCGAGCTCTTGCGCATCCCCGGGCTGGGTCCAAAGACCGCCGCCACGCTGTATCACGAATTGGACGTGACGAGCGTGGCCGATCTGGAAACGGCCGCTCGCGAGGACCGCCTGGCGGCCGTCAAGGGTCTGGGCGCGAAAAGGCAGGCGCGCCTGCTGCGTGAGCTGCAGCGCTTTCGCGAGCGCACGTCCCGGCGTCTGCTGGGTGAGGCGCTGCCTATCGCGGAAACCCTGGTCGACCACATGCGAGCGGCGCCCGGCGTCGGCGAGGTCAGCTACGCCGGCAGCTTGCGGCGCATGTGCGAGACCATCGGGGACGTTGACATTCTGGCCGCGTCCGACGAGCCCGCGCCCGTCATGCGGCACTTCGTGGAGAGCGGCCAGATTGCCGAAGTGCTCGGCTCGGGCGGCACCAAGACCTCCGCGCTGGTGCATAACGGTATGCAGGTGGATCTGCTGGTCATCCGGCCGGACAGCTTTGGCGCGGCGCTGTCCTACTTCACCGGCTCTCTGGAGCACAACGTGGCGCTGCGCGGGCGCGCGCAGCGACGCGGATTGTCGCTGAACGAGCATGGCTTCCTCGACGAGTCGACCAGTGTGCGCCACCCGGCGGCGACTGAGGCGGAGGTCTACGCCCTGCTGGACCTTCCCTGGATTCCGCCCGAGCTGCGCGAAAACCGTGGTGAGATCGAAGCTGCCGAGCGTGGCGCGCTGCCGCGGCTGATCGAAACCCGCGACATCAAGGGCGAGCTTCACGGGCACTCGATTTGGAGCGACGGCGCTACGGCGATGGACGATGTGGTTCGCGCGGCCATAGGACGCGGCTACGCGTACATCGGCGTCACGGATCATTCGGGGGCTCTGCAGGTCGCGCATGGACTCAGCCCGGAGCGCCTGCGCGAGCAGCGGGCCGAGATCGCACGGCTGCGGCGCGATTTCCCCCAGATCCGCATCCTGCACGGCAGCGAAGTGGAGATATTCTCGGACGGCGCGCTCGATTACGACGACGCCATCCTCGCGGATTTAGACGTGGTGGTCGCGTCGGTTCATAGCAACTTTGGGCAGACGCGCGAGCTTATGACAGAGCGAATGGTGCGTGCGATCCGGCATCCCCACGTGGACCTGATCGGGCATCCCACCGGGCGCATGCTGGGCCGCCGTGACGGCTACGAGTTCGACATCGACGCCGTGCTGGGGGCCGCCGCGGATACGGGCACGGCGCTGGAAATAAACTCCTCACCGGAGCGCCTGGACCTAAGCGACGTGATGGCGCGAAGGGCGGCCGAGTTGGGCGTGCCGATTTTGATCAACACCGACTCGCACGACCCTTCCCACTTCGACTTCTTGCGCTTTGGCATTGCCACCGCACGCCGCGCCTGGCTGACCCCCGCGCAGGTGCTCAATACTCTCGACGCCGACGATCTGACGGCGTGGCTGCGCCGTCCGAAGCCGCGCGCCTGGCGGCCGAGCTGACCGAGCCGGGCCGCCCCGCTCCATCGGCCGCTGCGCGCGGTTCCGCCTGGCGCCGGTACTAGTTCTTTCGACCGACCTCAACACAAAAAAGTTACGGCTTTGCGGTGATGGCGGCGTGCTGAAGTGCGCCTATGCTGCTAGCGAAGACGGGATCGAGGGACGTGTGGATGGATACACGGCGCCGGCTCTATCGCAGCGAGGCTGATCGCATCATCGCCGGGGTCGCGGCCGGTATGGCGGAGCACTTTGACTGGGAGCCGACCGTGACCAGGCTCGTATGGCTGCTCGCCCTGCTGCTCTCGGTGGGCTTGGCGTTCTTCGTTTACCTGGCCTTGTGGCTGATGACGCCCAGCTATTCAAGGGCTTATGGGGCAGCCCAAACTGCGGGCGGGGCGGCCGTTGATCCGGCCAGCCGCGCCGCCCGAGGCGGCCGTGCCGGCGCCGTGATCATCGGCGGTGTGTTGGTGGTGATCGGCGCGCTTGCTCTGGCCTCCAGCTTCGGCGCCTTCGATGCCTGGGATGCGTGGAGGCTGTGGCCCCTGCTGCTGGTAGCGCTGGGTGCGGTCCTGCTCCTGCGCAGATAGGGCGGCGAGCGCGGTCCTTGACAGGTCGCCGCGCGAGCGTACGTGCCCTCCGGCGCGCCCGCGCGCGGCTCGGAACGCTGGACGCGGGTCGGATCCGGGCGCTCTCTCAATCTAGAGCCCGTCCAGGACTTCGTAAGTGAACGTGAATAGCCCCCACATGCCTGGTATGTACGAGGCTAAGAGCGCGTCCGCGGAGAGCTCGGGCGCGCTGATCTCCACGTGCTGAAGCACGTCCAAGATGGTCAGCCGCACCGGCACCTGGCCGCTCAGCCGGCGCGCCAGACGCTCGGACTCGCCCGCGGGGACATACGAATCGCCGCGGTCGTGCAGCAACATCACCGGCGCGCGCAGGCTATCCGCGTGTGCGCTGGGAGAAATGGTCTCCAGCGTGTCGGGCAAGCGCGCGCGCAGGCGAGACACCAGGTCCGGCGCCGCGCCCGGGTCGCGATTCAGAAACAAATCGAAGACGGCGCGACCGGCGGGTGTCAGAAGGCCGGTGTCGAGCCGCGTCAGCGCCGCCCCGTCGAGAGCGGGCGTGGCGCCGGGAAAGAGCTCGAAGAGGAGCGCTCGATCCTGAGTCGAGGGGAGATTTCCAACCAGGGTATTGCGTACCACTACCCACGCCAACGGATCGGCCACGAAGGGATTCAGGACGCCGTTCGACCGCGCGTAGCCCGTGGTGACCGCCTGCAGCACCACGTCCAGATCGGCGTACGCTCCCACGGCCGCGACCAGCGCCACGTCGCCGGCGATGCGCGAATCGGCGGCCGCAACCAGTGCGAGCGACCCTCCCACGGAGAGTCCGACAAAACCTATACGTGCGGGATCGACCGACTCATGCCGCGCAAGCCACTTGAAGCCGGCCACGAGGGCGTCGATGTCGTCAGGCAGCACCCGATAGTGGGCGTAGTCCAGCCCCTCCGGCACGAGCACCACATATCCCGCGCGCGCGAAGCTGTCGGCCAGCCGCACCAGCGGAGGATAGGCGCGCACGTTGCGCATGACGCCCGGCATCACGATGACGGCGGGCCCTCGGCTGCCGCGTCCCGGGTGGTAGAGGTCCGCCGCCGCGCTGCGGCCCGTGGACGTCTGATAGACCACTTCCCGCACCGACGGAGGATCCCGCAGCTGCAGCGGCGTCGGCGGCGCGTCGGAAGCGGTCGATACAAGCAGACTGGCCGCACGCGCGGACAGGGAGAGCTCGCGCGACAGACCTACTGCGAGACCCAGCAGGCCGAGGCTGAGACCCACCAGAACGAACCAGCGGGCGGGCGTCAAGTCAGATCGTGCGGCCCGCGCGGCGGCGCCGCGCCAAGCGCGGGGCTAAGGCGAACCTGCCGGCTCCATCTCGTCGGGGACCAGCTGCAGATTCGTGCGGCGAATCCTGTCCAGCTCACGCAAGCGCGAGGTCTCGCGAATCACCTCGAGCATTCCGTCGATGCCGCCGGCCTCCACGTAGCCTGAGGCGTATCGCACGTAGGCCACGTCGTCGAGAGGCAGCAGGCACTCCATGGCCAGCCGCGCGATCTCCTGGGAATCGACTTCGGCGCGCCTGCTCTCGTGCAGCCCCGACTCGATCTCGTCAACGGCGGTCTGGATGTCCTCAACCCTCACCTGCCGCTTGATGCTGGCAGTGCGGAGAGATTGAAACAGCTTGTCGCGGTTGAAAGGCTCGCGGCGGCCGTCCGACTTGATCACGGCGAGTTCCGTGAGGGCGAACCGCTCGACCGTGTTATAGGTAAGCCCGCACTGACCGCATCGTCGCCGGCGGTCGATGGAGCCGTTGCGCGCCGCTACCTGCTCGATGCGTGCGTCGTCTCCACCGCAGCGGGGGCACTTGAAGACGTCGTGGCGCTCGTACGTCGTGAACCGGTGGCCGCGTGCGCATAGGCGCCGCCGGCGCACCGCCTCGGGCGTCTCGCGTGAGTCGATGACTTGCAGGTCGCTGGATTTACACTCAGGACAACGCAAGCGCAACTCTCCCCGAGCAACGTGATTCGAGGGTAGCAGACCGCAATTCGAGACTTGCCGGCGCCGAGACCGTCCCCAGCGAGGCGCTTGCTCGCGGCTGCAAGACATGTGAATCATTTCACTTGGACTGCGTGAATGTCTCTCGATAGCTGAACTGCGTGCTTGCGGCTCTCGGGCGCTTCTCCTACAGACGGCGGTGGTGGATCACGGCGCTGTTCGTGATCGCGCTGCTCGCGGCCGCGCCGTTCGCCCCGCGCGTCTCGGAGCGCTTGACGTCCGGCGGGTACGAGTTCGGCGGCGCCGACTCGGTGCTCGCGGGCGAGGTCCTCGAGCGGGAGTTCGGACTTTCCGCCGCGGATATCCTGTTCGTTTTTAGCGATCCAAGCCGCACCGTCGAGCATCCCGAGTATCAGGCCGCGCTGCGCGCGGCGCGTGATGAGTTGCTTCGACTGCCCCTGGTGGAAGACGTCGAGAGCGCCCTTGACGCCCGCCCTGAGCTGGTATCCGCCGACGGCCGCACCACTTTGATGACCGCGCGCACGACCAGCACGCCCAGTGAGGCGCAGGCCCAGGTCGAGGAGTTTCGGGCGATCGCGGAGGCCTCGCCGATCCCGGTCGTGCTGGCCGGCTTTCCGATCGTCTCGGTTGCCATCGCCGAAGCGAGCGAGCGGGACCTGCTACGCGCCGAGGCCATCACCCTGCCACTGGTGCTGGTGGTCCTCGTGCTTGTGTTCGGCGCGGTGGTAGCGGCCGGCATCCCCTTGCTGCTGGGCTTCATGAGCGTGGTGGTGGCATGGGCGGCCCTATACGGGCTCAGCCTGGTCATGGATCTCTCCGTGTTCGTTACCAATATCGCCACCATGCTGGGGCTGGGCATCGGCATCGACTATTCGCTGCTCATGGTCAGCCGGTTTCGCGAAGAGCTGCGCGGCAAGCCCGTGGACGCGGCTGTGGAAGCCACGGTGGCGCGGGCCGGCAAGGCCATCGTGTTCTCCGGTCTGGCTGTGATCGTGGGCCTGTTCGGCCTCCTGACCTTCGAGATGGCCGCGATCCGCTCGATCGGCATCGGCGGCATAACCGTGATGGCGTTCTTGATGATCGGGTCGCTCATATGGCTGCCCGCGGTGCTCGCGATTCTGGGTAACCGCATCGACAAGCTCTCCCTGCCTTTTCGGCGGCCGGCCGGCCAGGGGCGCGGCTGGGCGCGTCTGGCCCGGTTCGTGATGCGCCACCCAGGCGCGATCCTGGTGGCCACGGCCGCGCTCTTGCTGCTGCTCGGCAGTCCGTTCCTACGCGTCCGCTTCGGCGTGCCCGGCGCCGATGTCCTGCCGCCCGACGCTCCGGCGCGCCAGGGGTTGGAGTTGCTGCAGCGGCACTTCCAGCGGGGGACCTTGCCAAGCGTGATCGTGACGATCAGTGACCCGCGGGGGGCGGTTCGCCCCGCCAACGTGAGCGTGATCGACGAGATATCGACGAAGTTGAAGGCGCATCGCGAAATCACCAGCGTCACGTCACTGACGTCTCTCCTGAATACGCTGGGGATGGGCGGCGCGCGAATCGAGGAGCACGTGCGCACCGATTTCGCGGCGCTGCCGGAAGCGCTGCGGGCAAGGCTTGGCGAGCTCTCCAGCCCTAACACGACGTTGGTGCTCGCGGAAACCTCCGGCGAGCCGAATTCCGAGTCGCTGCAACAGCTGGTGCGGGAGATTCGCGCCGTATCCGCGCCGGGGCGTGAGATTCACGTCGGCGGCGAGGTCGCGGTGTTCATGGACTTCGTGAACGCGGTCTACGGCCACTTTCCGTGGGCCGTCGCGCTGGTTCTGGGCGTGATGTACGTCGTGCTGCTGTTCCTGTTCGCGTCGCTGGTGTTGCCGCTCAAGGCCGTGATCATGAATGCGCTGAGCATCACCGCCGCGTACGGGGCGCTCGTGTTCGTTTTTCAGGAGGGGCATCTGTCCGAGCTGCTGCGCTTCCAACCGCAGGGCTTCGTGGAAGCGACCATCCCGGTCCTGATGTTCTTCGCGCTGTTCGGGCTGAGCATGGACTACGAGGTGTTTCTGCTGAGCCGAATTCGGGAATCGTGGCAGCGGACCGGAGACAACACGGCAAGTGTGGCCGAAGGGCTGCAGCGTACGGGAGGCATCATCACCGGCGCGGCGGCCATCGTGATCGTGGTTGCCGCCGCGTTCAGCACGGCCGAGCTTGTCATCCTCAAGGCGCTCGGAGTCGGCACGGCGCTGGCGGTGCTTGTGGATGCGTCTATCGTGCGCGTGCTGCTCGTGCCGTCCACCATGCGGCTTTTGGGCCATCTGAATTGGTGGGCGCCGGGCTGGCTGGCCCGCCTGACCCGCGCGACTGCCAGCTTCTCCGACTAGCCGCTACCCACGGCTGGAGTCACCGTCTAACCTTCCGGTTCTTGCTTGGGCGCAGCCGGCCGTCGCAGGGCGGGCGGGAGCTGTTCTTCGACTGCGTCGACCGCGCACCCGGCCTGCACGGCCGCCTCGTCGATGAGCGTCTCCGTGCCCGGGCCCCGCGCTATGCCGTGCTCTTCGAAGTGGTCGTGCACGCACTGCCGCTGTTGCTTATAGGCCTTCAGCGCTTTGTCAACGACAGGGCCGGCAACGGGCGGGGACGCCGGCAGGTTGGGTCCGTCGCAAGCTGTCATCGATAGAGTCAGCGCAGTAGTGAGCAGGACACGGGCGCTCAGGCGGCGCCAAGGCAAGGTCCAACCGGTCATGGCAGGCAGAGCACTATGCCGCTACGGGACGCTGCGTCAGACGTTCGCTATTGATTCTAGGCTCGGCGCCCCGGCGCTGGTTCAACCACCGTCGCCCGCTTCTGCTGAGACAACCCAAGCCGGTCGTCCGTCGGTCGAACCCGAGGCCGGTGCCGTGACTACGCGCTGCTTAGGGAGGCAGCACCTCCCCCGCGAGATCGGGAATCAGGAAGCCGGCCAGAAACACGAGATGGATGACCGCCATTGAGGCGGCGAAAGCAGCCGCCAGGCTGCGTCCGCAGCCCGCCCAGCGAGTGGTCACGAGTACGCCAATTGTTGCCGCCAGAAACAGACCGAGCGCGGGCGTCGAAAACCTGCCCACCGCGTAGGTTCCATACTCCCGGCTGGTGAGCGCGGCCGGCAGTCCGGTAGCAATCAGCGCGGCCAGCAGTGCAAGCGGGGTCGCCCGGGCAGCGGAGTGCAAAGGGCTGGAAGAGCGTGGGCGGACTATCCCGAGCACCGTCGCAACCGCTATCCCAAGGCAAATTGCCAGCGCTCCCGCCAGAACCCATCCCAACAGACCCAGGTCTTCGTACCTGCCCGTGAACCACAGGCGGGTGTGAAAGCGCCACAGCCAGTCGGTCGAAAAGAGCAGGTCAGGCAGACCGAACCAGCCGGGTTCTCCTTTGTAGAGCGCGAACTCGTTAGTGGCCGCATACACGCCCTCCGTAGCCATATGGTGCACGTGCGCGGTGGATCCAAAGGGCTCGCCGTGGATCGCGAAGCTTCTAATCAGCCACCAGCTATTAGGGAGCAGCGTCAGGCCGGCCATCGGCAGGCCCGTGGCGACCCAGCGCCGCGCATCTCGTCCGGCGTGCATGGCGAACAGCACAGCCGGAACCAGCAGCACGGCCAGCGCCGTGGGCCGGCTCATCACCACTAAAGCCGCCGCCAATCCGACGAAGGCCGCCGACCGCGCGTCCCAATTGCGGGCCGCCGCATGCGCGCAGGCCCAGCCGGTGAGACACGCGGCAGTTAGCGCCAGCGCGTCCGCCGTTATCGAGGCGCCGGTCGACGCCACTTGCGGAATCAGCGCGAAGCCCGCCGCCAGAAACGCCGCCGCCCGCTCATCGCCGCCGGCGAGCAGCCGCGCCATGCGGTACACGGCGATCACGGCGATCACGTAGAGCAGGGCCGAGAAGCCGCGCCCGGCCAGCGCGCCGTACGGGAGCCCGCCGGCGTCGGCGGGTTGCAGGTGAAACAGGCCCGCCAGCGCCAGATAGTAGGTAGGCGGCAGCGCGTGGTAGCGAAACTGACCCGCCCCCGGATGAGGTGCCCGCGGGAGCATGATCGAGGGAAAGTCTTCCGGCGGAGGCAGACTTCCTCTTGCGTAGATGTCGCGCGCGGTCCAGTAGTGGCCCAGCTCGTCGTTGTCCCAGGACAAGGGCGTAAGGGTGATCCACACCACCGCCACGCCCAGCGCAAGCAGGATCAGGGCGGGCATGGGACCGCGCGTTAAGTTGGCTCTCAATGAAGCTCAACCGTGGCGGTATCGATCGCCGGGTTCGCGACGGCTTCGGGCAGGTGCACGGCCAGTGCCAGTAGCGCCAGCACGACGAGCAGGAGTGTCCAGGGAAGGTACGGTCGGCGTCCGCCGCGCCACGCCAGCCAACCGGATGCGCCGGCCGCGAGGACGACGCCCATACCGGTCAGCCAGGGCGCTTCACGAGCCACGATCGCCCATCCGCCCACCACTCTCAGCGCCTCACGCGGACCCACCGCCCGGTACATTCGAAAGGCCAGATCCCAGTCCGGCCGCGCGGGCTGGCCGCGCACGTACATCCGGCCGGCGGCGTAAGGATCGCGCTGTTCATACAAGACCGAGAGGCGGTCCCGGTCGCTCAGGATCGATCCCGCAAGCGAGCGCACCTCCACGAAGAGTGCGCCGCCGGATTCGGCCGTGCTGATCGGCGGGAAGGTGAAGGCATACCAGGCCTCGCCCCGGACCAGGCGCACGGGTCCCGAGCGCAGCGATTGTCCCGCCGGCGCGTCGCGGACTTCGACGAAGGCCCGCGTGCCCTCATAGGGACCCGCGTGCGAGAGCTTCAGATCGATCCGCGCTACCTCGGCGTCTCCCGGCGCAAGCGTCTGGCCGGCGGAGAAGAACTGGTTGATCGGACCGGCGCTGAAGCTGCCGCTTACGGGATCGCCGATGCGCTCGAACCACGTGGTGTTCACCATCCGCACGACGCCCCACACACAGAGGCCTGTGAGCACGCCAAGCAGCAGCCAGCGTCCGATCAGGATCACTCGCCCGCGAGCGATCACTCGCTTGCGCGCTCAGTCATCACGTTATCTGCCCTACACCACGATGGCCGCGGCGGTTCCGCAATGCTTGTCGGCCGCGTTGGGCCGACCCTCGTCCCTAGCCGGCCGCCCCCGGACCTCTTTGCAGCAGTATGCGGCTCCGGTCCGCGTCGGTCAGAGACGGCGCCGCGCCCGCCACGAACTCGGCCAGCGACTGGTCGGGCGAGGCATCGTTGGTGTCGATCACGATCTTGTTGCGCAGCAGCGAGCGGGCGTGCTCCTCCGCAAAGCGCCGCAGCACCGTCTCGATGTCCGATTCCTTCAATAGCGCGTGTGGGTGCGGCTGCGCACGCATGCGCGCGGCGATGACTTCCGCTGAGGCGGTTACCAGCACCTGGATGGTATGGGGCGCCATCTCGACGAGGCGCGCCTCCACGCGGCGCGCCTCCACGCCGCGGTCCCCATATTCCCCGCTGCCCCCGTAGCCGTAGTACAGCGGCGCGTACACGGCTTCATCCAGGTGCATGCCCACCATGACGTGATGAGGGTCCGCGAAGAACGAGGGACTGAGGTGGTAGTCGATGATGTAGCGCTGATACATCTCGCGCAGACGCGGGCTCAGCGCCATGAGCTGGTCGATCTCTTCCGCGGACAACGGATTGTCTTCCTCGATGGGCGGCCACTTGAAGTGATCGTGCGAACCGACCTTAGCGCCGGTCACCTCTTGGAGCCACGCGCAAATGGCCTTGGCCAGCGTGGTCGTTCCCGCGTATTCGCAGCCAGCGATAACAATTTGCACAGTTCCACTCCTACCCGTCGCGGGCCGTAGAGCTTGCACGCCTTCTTGCGCAGGCAGTATGCCGCGCGGGGCGCGCGGGGCGCGCCCCGCTGGGCAGCGGGACCCCCCGCGATATCAACGCATCCCGATCGGTGAGCGCGGCGGCGCACTGGCGGGCTTTCAGGCGAGATCACTGCCGCTGCTCGTTTGGGCCTGCAACGAGCCGCGCTTTCCGGCCCGCCTGCGCCAACCAGACGGCCGTCGCTTACTCTGGGAAGCCATCACCCGGTAACGCCCACGGGTGTGCGGTGGGAGACTACAGGCGGCGTTCCAGCCGTCATCCTTTTGGACCCGCATGCCCGCTTCGCCGCCCGACCACGCCACGACCGAACGGCTGAAGGCACTCTTCGCCCGCTTCGCTGACGACGAAGCGCGTGATTCCTCGCCGCTGTACTTCCATCTCGCGAGCGCCATAGCCTCGGACGCGCATACTGCGGGATTGCTGGTGCATGCTCCGCGCACCGAGCAACGCGCCAACTTGCTGTTCGCCGCGGTGCATTACCTGCTGCTCAAAGGAGTCGATGACCCCCTTGGCGGCTACTACGCCAGCGTCTCTCCTCCGGCCCTTCCTCCCGACGACGCGTACCCGGCCTTCCGTAAGTTCTGCCGCCGGTACCACCACGAGCTGGCCGGCCTCATCACAAATCGCGGCACGCAAACCAACGAAGTGCGGCGCTGCGCTTATCTCCTCCCCGCATTTGCGCTGGCGGCGCGGCGCGCCGGTGGACGGCCGCTGGCGCTGCTCGAAATCGGCCCGAGCGCCGGGTTGAATCTCAACTTCGATCGTTACTACTACGAGTACTCGCACGGTGAGCGGGCCGGGCCGGCCGACGCCCTGGTCCGCATTTCGTCGCATCTGCGGGGCTCGCTCGAGCCGCCTATCCCGGCAACCATGCCCTCCGTCGCGTGGCGCGCCGGTATCGATATCCGCCCGATAGACGTCAACGACGCGGAGGCCGTCGCCTGGCTGCGCGCCTGCATCTGGCCCGAGCATCTCGCGCGGGCCGAGTTGTTCGAATGCGCCGTGCAGGTCGCGCGCGAGCATCCGCTAACGCTGATCCGGGGCGATGCCATTGAGCTCCTGGCCGAAACCGCGGCTGCCGCTCCGGACGACGCGCTCCTTTGCGTATTCCAAACCAACCTCGCTCCATACCTGTCCGACGCCGATTACCGGCGGCTCGAGGCCGCGGTGTTGGAAGTCGCCGCCACCCGCGACCTGTGCTGGATCGTCAGCGAGGCGAGCTTGCCCGGATCGGCGTTCTGGCGGCTGCCCATGCTGGCCGCGCCGAGATCCGCGCCGCCATACCCGCAAGTGACGTGCGCAATGACGTCTTTCGTGAACGGCCGCCGCTCCGCCGACCTGCTCGCGCTCGCCGATCCGCACGGCGCCTGGATGGAGTGGCTTCGCCCGGACCCCAACGCAATCGCGCGCGCCGCGTCCCAGGACCGCAACGCCTGGTTCGACAAGCTGAAGGCGGAGATCACCGGGTACTACCTGGCGGAGCCCGACAATCCCTATCGACAGTCCGGACGCTCGCAGGGCTTGGAGCGCTGGACGGCCACGCGGCGGTGCATTGCCGAGGCGGTGAACGCCGACGGCGACTTCCTGGACATCGGCTGCGCAAATGGTCTGCTGCTGGAATCACTGCTCGAATGGTGCGCGGTGCGCGGATTCCGCCTCACTCCCCACGGCGTCGACTTCGTGCCTGAGCTGATCGAGCTGGCCAGGCGGCGGCTGCCGCGCTGGGCCGGCAACTTCGAGACCGCTAACGCGTTCTACTGGACGCCCAGGCGGCCGTACCGGTTCGTGCAGGTGCTCACGGACGCCGTGCCCAGGGCGGATCGGCCCGAGCTGGTGCGGCGCACCCTGGACCTGGCCGTCGAGCCGGGCGGCCGTCTCATCGTGCCGCAGTACGGTCTCGGCGACGCCGCCACGCCCGATGTCGCGGCGCGCGTCCTCCGCGAGATGGGCCACGCCGTCGCCGGCAGCACCGCCTGCGTTTCGGCCTCCGTCGCCTGGATCGACAAACCTCCGGCCTAGAAGGGGCCTACGGGCTCTCCGGCAGCCGCCGCATTCAGGCCGCGAGCCGTTGGGCTATGCGTGGCCCTACGGTTTAGAGCCGTCTTGACGCTTGTTTCCGACGCGATTCTTCCGTCAGCCCGCGATCGTCTACGCTGATTGCGGGCGGCTCGGCGCGTTGAACCGCTGCGGCCAAACGCTATGCGCGCAGCTTCATGTTTCCGCTAGACGTTCGCGACTATCCGCACCTAGGGCGGCCCTTGGAGTTTGGCTCGCGGAGGGTCAGGCTGTTGCCCTGGGTGGAAGGCGCCGTGCGCGACTCCGACGTCACCCATGCCTACGTCGTGCCGTTCTTGAGCGACCGCACGTGTCTTGCCGGCATCCGGCACGATCTCCAGCTGGTGGTGCCCGGCGGTACGCGAGCCGGCGCCGAGTGCTGGACGACGACCGCCAGGCGGGAGGTCCTAGAGGAGACCGGTCACGTGCTCGGTCCGCTCGCCCCCTTCGCTATATTCGAAACCATGACCGCTGGCAAGGAACTGTCGTATCGAGTCGTGTGCTGGGCCGATGCGCGCTCCGAGCACGTCGACGTTGCTGATCCAAGTGGGTCCGCCGGGGTGGCGGGGGTGGTGTGCTTCCAGTGGCGGCACGCGCCCGGCCTCTTCGCGCTCGCGGGGCGGCCCGCATCTCGGCGAGCTTTATCCCCTGGCCGCGTCAGCACGGGCCGCGTCGGTGACCCTGGCATGAGTCGACCACGGACATAGTGTCGAGCAATCGCATGGCCTCAGGCCGTCGAGATGGCGGGGGTATTCCGTGGAAGCGGCCGTTCGCACTTGTCGTGAACGGATATCCCGCGACCGGGAAAACCACTCTTGCGCAGCTCCTGGGGCGCGAGCTCGCCGTACCGGTGATTTCCAAGGACGCGATCAAGGAGCAACTGTTCGACACGCTCGGCGCACCAAACGTCGATGACTCAAGGAGGCTGGGCGTGGCGGCAATCGCCCTCATGTTCAGCTTGGCTGACTCGATATTGAAGCAGGGGCTGCCAGTGATACTCGAGTTGCCAGCGCTCCCGATCTACGACAATTCACGAGTCGCACGCCTGGAATCTGAGTGCGGATGCAGGGCCATCCAGATCGTGTTGACCGCAAAAAGTAGTGTTATCGAGGAGCGTTACCGCCGTCGTGCGAGCGCTGGCACCCGGCATCCAAGTCATTTCGATAGAGAACGGCTCGCCGAGATCGCTGAAATGGTGCGCAGGCCGTTCGCCCCGCTGGATGTGTCGGGCCCCACGCTGAAGGTCGATACTTCGAATTGGTCCGATTTCGACCAACGCGCCGTCCTCGCGTGGGCCGCTCGAACGATTGGCCTCGAGGACCGAGACGGGCCTGAACGCTCCTGCGCCCGACAATCAGCGGGAGTCGCTCCCCGATGAGATTCACGTGGCTCCAAATGGTCCTCGCGAGTCGATGCGCACATGGACCCGCGGCGCACGCCGGTCGCGTTTGCGGCTACCGCGGAACCAGCTCCAGCACGAGCAATGACGGCACCGGTTCGGCTGGTCGATTCGGATCGGCCGGGTCAGATCCGATGTCGATCAGCGTGCGCAGCAGGAAACCGCTCTGGCGAAAAGCAGTGACGCAGTCCTCGAACGTCCGGTAGTAGTACGGGATCTCGAACCCTGCCTTTTCCACGCCAAAGAAGCTGCCCACGGCGCCCGACTGGAAATACTCGGCGAACTTGCCACGCGGCACGACTGAATAGGGGTTGTTGAACGACATCAGGAAACGGCCGTCGGGCTTTAGCGCTGCTCTGACAGTTCTTAGAAACCCGACGTGATTCTCACAGTCGTCCAGCACCATATTTGCGGTCACGAGATCGAAGGACTGCCGGTACGACGGGAGGCCGGCGGCGAGGTCCGCCTCTACGTATTCGATGTCGTACTCCCGACCGTCGTCGTAGGTCCTGGCCAGCTTCAGCAGTCGAGACGAGATATCCACTGCCGTGACATCGGCCCCGTGACGCGCGAAGAGCCGCGCTACGTGACCCTCCCCGCAGCCCGCATCCAGGACCTTCAGTCCCGCGACGTCACCAGCCAAAGCCAGAAGCTGCTGGGCCAGGTGCTCGATCAGACCTTTCAGCCAGCCCTCGCGGACAAGCTTGGCGTAGCGGTCGGCGATCGGATCGTAGCCGGCCATAGTCACTTGGCTGCGGTCCCCTCCGGCGCCCTTTTCCTCGGGACCCGACGCGCCTACGGAGCCTCCACGCTGTTGGCTACGAAGTCGATCTCGAGGCCGACCGTCTCCGACACGTTTGCAACGAACGGCACGCTTGGAATCACCAGGTCGTAGTCGGCGCGCTCGATCGTGGTCGCCGCCGTGCCTTCCAGGCGGTCCTCGCTCACGAGGGTGACCGTGGCCTCGAACGTCACGGGGTTCGTGATGTCGCGGATAGTGAAGTCCCCCGTGATTCGAACCTCGACCGGCTGGCCGACCGCGACCGTATCCGGCAGCCCCTCGATCGCCGTTGGCGCGAACTCGGCGAACTCATACTCCGGCTGCGCGGATTGCAAAATCCGGCTGCGCGTGGCCCGGTCGCGCCGCTCCTCGGCGGTTCGCAGCGTGCGCACGTTGATGCGGATGAGACCTATCTCGGACGCCGCCGGATTCTCGAAATTCACCCGGATGTCGCCTGCCACTTGATTGGTCGCGCCCACCACGGTGGTCGGCTCTCCGCGCAGTATTTCGTCGATGATGAAACGCACTTCCGACTCGTCCGGCACGATGCGGAAGATGCGCTGCGTCGGAGCGTCCGCAGGCGCGGCGGTGGTTGGCGCTGGAGTCGCGGCCGGGCTCGCGGTCGCGGCTTGCGGCGCGGCGGTGCTTGCCGACGTGGCTTGCGGGGAGGGCGCCGGCGTTGTCGGGCTGGGCTGGGTCGGCGCGGCGGTCGCTTCGGTCCGCGGCGCCACTGTCAGCTGCGGCGCCGTGATAGGCGCGCTTGCCTCGCCGGAACCGCCCGAAACCCATACCCACACGAATACGCCCACTATTACGGCGGCCGCCACGAGCGCCAGCACGGCCAGCCTGACTAGGAGTGGCTTGCGCAATCTCAGCTCGATCCCGCGCGCGCGCAGATCGGGCCGATACGCGTATCTGTCCGCATCAGTGCCATCGTCCTGCTATCGGATAGCGGCTAGGCCGGAACACGCCGCCGCATTTGACTCGCCGCAAACCGCCGCGCTGCGTACAGGCGTCAGGTTCGAGCCGAATGATGTCCGTGCGCATAGATAGCTGTGCCGTGCTCTTGTTCACGAGCCAGAAGTATTCCCCAACGCCCCTCGCGCTGCCAGTGAAAAACTTCCATACTCTCGCCGCGCGCGCCGAATACCCAACCATTCCGGCCGGCTCAGGACGGCAGAAGCTCCACGCAGTCGAGGTCCACCAGCGCCGCCGCGGCCCGCTCCGCCAGCCCATCCAGCAAAACCCGCCCCTGCTCATTCCCGGCGCCCAGCCCCATGGTCAGCACCGCCACGCGCGCGGCTATGTCCACCATCGCCAGCCGGTAGTCGCGCCGGCACTGCTCGAGCGAGTAGCCCTCCACGCCCCGCCTGATCAGCTCGCCGCGGTAAGTCTCAAGCGCCGCCGGCTCTATTGCGCGCCGCTGCTCGGGCGAACCGCACGCGACCAGGAAATAGGCGATGTCGCACACACCCGGACCGCGCATGCACACTTGCCAGTCGACGGTCGCCAGCGGCGCGGGCCGCCCCTCCGTACCGAACAGCAGGTTGTCGGGACGGTAGTCGCCGTGAAGCAGGGTCGGCGGCGCGCGCGACAACTCCTCTCGCGCGTGATTCAGCCCGCGCCGCAGCCGGTCGTTGACCTGCATGAAACGCGGCGGCAGCCGGCCGCCGTACTTCTGTAGGAACGGCGCCCAAACCTGCCGACCCAACTCGTGGCGCGCCGCGCTGAGCTGCTCGAACGCCGCTATCCAGTCCATCGACGCAAGCTCGGCACTGCCCCACCACTGCGCGTGCAGCGCGGCCGCCGACCGCATGGCCTGCTCGACTTGCGCGGGCGGGCAGCCAGCTACGGGATCACCCGCACGCGCCGGCGCCAGGTCCTCCAGCAATAGGACGAATCTACCGCTGTCGACCTCGCAGTCGCCGTAGTAGAGCGCCGGCGTGCGCAGCGCCAGCCGCCCCGCGACCTCACGATAGAACCGCAGCTCACGCTCGGGCGCGCGCAGACGCTGCAGGAGCTGCCGGATGGCGTCCACCCGGCTGTGCAGCTTGGCGATCATCGTGCCGGGCGCTTGCGGGTCGCTCCGGTCGTACGCCACGCGCAGCCGCGCGATTCGGCCCGCAAAGCCGCCGCTCTCTTCCAGCAGTTCGAATTCCACGCGCGCCACCGCGCCGCCGCCAAGAACCCCGCCCGATCGCAGCGCCCGCGTCAGCCAGTCCGGGGTCAGGCCGTCAGGGCCGGCGGGAATCCCGATGCCGGCCACGGCGGCCCCGTCGCGCTTGTTCCGATCCACTCTCATACGGGTGAGTCGTCGAGGCGCAGGTAGGGGAGCCGGCGCCCTCCACCTGCGTGCGGCTTCATAGACCCGCAGCTCCGTGTGGCGCGCGAGTACGTCAAAGTCGGCGCCGTCGTGCAGAATCGGCACCCCGGCGCGTATGGCAACGGAGGCAACCAGACAGTCGATCAGCTTGCAAACCGTCTCTCCTTGCCTTCGGCAACGTCGATAGAGCGCGACGGCATCGTCATAGTCCGTCGTAAGTGTTGGCAGCACCACTGCCCGCGCCGTCGCGTGCGCCCTGCGAGGATGCCGCGGCCGGCTCCTTCTTACTAGGCGTCGAGCCTAAGCGCGCGCCCTGTGGCGCCGGCGTCGCAGGAAGACCCAGAGTTGGGCCACAGTGAAGAGACCGAGCGCCGTCAAGACGATCGCGCCTCCGGCAGACACGTCCACGTAGAAAGCCAACGCCAATCCGGCGATGGCGCTTACTACTCCGGCGACGATCGCCGTGGCCACGGCGGCCCGCAAACCACGGGCGAGACGCAACCCAACCAGCACCGGCACCACCAGCATGGCGCCGATCAGGAGCACGCCTACCACCCGCATCGACAACGTGATGGTCGCGCCGGTCAGCACCGCCAAACCGATGTTGAGAGGGCCGGTAGGCACTCCGTTCACCTTTGCCAGGTCGTCGTCGAAGGCGATCTGCGCCAGGTCGACGAAGAAAACGACTACGAACAGCACGACAGCGAGGGTGAGTCCGGCCAGGAGCCATAGGTCCAACATGGAGACGCTGAGGATCGAGCCGAACAGGAACGAGAAGAGGTCGACGTTGAAGCCCTTGGTGATGCCGATGACGACGACGGCGAAGGCCAACGCGCCGTACAACACAACCGCCATGGCCGCGTCACCCGGCAGTCGGCCGCGCGAGCGGAGCTGCTCCACTCCTATCGCGCCCAGTGATGCGGCCAGCAGGGCCACCACCGACGGGAACGTATTGGTGGCAAGTCCCACGGCCACACCCAGCAGCGCAACGTGCGCGAGCGTCTCGGCGATTAGCGAGAACCTCCTCAGGACAATGAAGGTGCCGAGCGTGGGCGCCAAGACGCCCACCAGCGCGCCGCCGGCGAGGGCCCGCAACATGAACTCGTACTGGAAGATCGCGGGCATGGCTAGCGGTGCTCGTGGAGCGCGTCGTGGACCAGCACGTCGACGGGCACGCCATAGAGGATGGATATCTCTTCACGCGTGAGCTCGTGGGGCGGGCCGTGACGGACCAGGAATCGGTTCATGCAAGCAATGGTGCTGGCCTCGCGCAGCATGGCGCCGATGTCGTGCGATACCAGCACGATGGTCATGCCCCGGTCGAGGTTGAGGTCACGCAGGACGGCGTACAGCTGCTCTTCCCCGGAGACGTCCACGCCGGCCGCGGGTTCGTCCAGCACCAGCAGCTCGGGCTGGCGAACTAGCGCGCGGGCCAGCAGCACCCGCTGCTGCTGGCCGACCGAGAGCTCTGAGAGGCGCCGACCAGTGCTGTCGGCCATGCCCACCGCCTTGAGGGCCTCCAGGACGTCCGGCCGCTCGGACCGGCGGAACAGCGCCAGCGGAGCTATGCCGCGGTATGCGCCGTGGGCCACCGTCTCGGCCACCGTGATGGGGAAGTCGCGCCACATCCCGGCTACCACCTGCGGCATGTAGCCTACGCGGTCCCAGTCGCCGAAGTCCTCCGCGTCGCGTCCGAAGAGCCTCACCGCGCCTGAGGTTGGTCGCATCAGGCCCAGGGCCAGCTTAATCAGCGTGCTCTTCCCGCTTCCGTTCGGACCCAAGACTGCCGCTAGCTCCCCCTCGTGGATGCTCAGCGACACGTCCTCCACGGCGACTGTCGCGTCATAGGCGAAGGTCGCGTGGTCCCACTCGATCACGCTGCGCGGCTGTGGCGGCGACGCGGTCATGAGCACTCCAGCGCAAGCCTGAGACTGGCGAGGTTGTCGCGCATGAGGCCGAAATAGTCGCCGTGCGCGTCGAGCTCGTCCTCCGTCACGCTCCCGATGGCGTGGATGGGTACTAGCTCGATTCCCGTCTCACGCGCGAGAGTCTGGGCGGGACCGCCGCTGAGGACCGGCTCGACCAGCACATAGCCCAGGCCCATCTCCGTCACCTGGTCGCTGATCTCCGCCAGCCGCCGAGGCGAAGGCTCCGCTTCGGCGGACAGTCCGGCGACGGGGACCTGCTTGGCGCCGTAGCGACCGGCCAGGTAGCCATAGGCGGCGTGCGAGGCCACGAAGTGTTCGTGTCGGCAGTCGCCGAGACCCTCCGCGAACTCCTCGTCCAGCGCGTCCAGCTCGGCGATGAGCGCATCCGCGTTCTGCTTGTAGGCGTCGGCGTTTGCGGCGTCCGCCGCGGCGAAGGCGTCGCGGATGCGCTCGACCTGACGGACGGCCAGGGTCGGGTCGAGCCACATGTGGGGGTCGACGTCTTCGTGACCCTCTTCGTCGCCGTGGTCGCCTTCCTCGGCATCTTCGTCGCCGTGGTCGCCTTCCTCACCGTCGTCGTCTTCATCGCCGTGCCCATGGACTATCCCCTCCCGGGCCAGCGCTGCATCTGCCGCTTCCACGAGGATCCCTTGGGCGCCCTCACCCAGAGCGTCGATCGCCCGCTCCAGCCACGGCTCGAGCCCCAGCCCGTTCATCACAATCACGTCCGCGGCGTTGATGGCCAGCAGGTCGGACGCCGTGGGATCGAACCCATGGGCCTCGACACCGGACCCGATCAGCACTTGGACATCCACCAGGTCGCCGCCGACGCGCTCGGAGAAGTAGCCCAGCGGGTAGACGGTCGCGACCACCGCGAGACGATCCCTGCCGCCCTGGCTGGCGCCGCAGGCGGCAGTCAGGCCGAGCGAGAGCGCAAGCAAGAGCGGTGACACCAATTTGATACTTGATCTCATTATATTGCCCGCGTCGCCGCGATGCTGGGCTTGTCACCGCCGGTGCTCACGCGCCCAAGGCAATCCGTGCAGGTCACGTACAGCTCGACGCGGTGCCCGAGGACTCTCCCGTCGACCTCTTTGGCCATCTCACGGAGCAGCCTCTCCAGCGCCGGCTTGCGGAACTCCCCGACCTCGCCGCATGAGGTGCAGATCACGTGATGGTGGTGCTGATTGTTGTCGAAGGAGTAACGAGGCGCTCCGTTGGGCAGTGTGGTCTTGCAGAGGATGCCCGCCTCCGACAGCAGCTTGAGGGTCCGATAGACGGTGGCGCGCCCGACGCCTGGCAGATCGTTGTTGATCGACTCGGCGCTGAAGGCCCCTTGCTTGCTTGCAACCAGGCGGGCCACCTTGCGCCTCGGTCCGGTGAGGCGGTAGCCGAGATCCTCGAGTATGGCGTCGATGCGCGGACTATCGGTGAGGCTTGCCATTATTGATACTCCGTATCACTATTGTGCATACATCATACCCTCGAAACGTCACGCCGTGTCCAGGCTCAGCGCCCCAATGGCCGCGGCGTGCTCGCCACCGGGTGTTTGCCAGTGGGCCTCGCAGGCGCCTTGGACATCGAATCCGGGCTGTCCGTCGACTCGTGCCCTCGAGAATTTTCGTCGCACCCTGCATTCGTCTGTACCGCCGGTGAGTATTAGTAGGTACTAATGGATAGAGGCGCTTGTGCCGACCTCAGGGTCGGCGGGAATCCCAACGCTGGCCATGGCAGCCCCTTCGTACTTGTGCCGATCCACTCTCACGGCGCTGAAAGGTCCTCTTCCCGAGACGTAGCGACGGGTGAGGCTCATCTCGGCGGCCTCTGGGGCCACGTTCTGGCAGCCCCGCGAACCTGCGCGGGGCTGTGTCCCTGGGTGCGGCGTCCGTCTCAGGTGAGCGTGTGATGGCGACTCCCGGCGGCGGCATTTCCCGCGACTGATCCAACGGGGTCCACGCAGTGATGGGCTCGGAAGTCGCTCGGCATCAAGGGCCTGGAGATCTGGGGACCTGACATCGCCAGGCAGTCGTGGCGGGACTGTCGGTCTTCGTGCCTCCGGACGCTGGGTGGTGGCTCTTCAGTATCTGCTGGGAGCTACGGCACCTGAGAACTGGTGACCATGAGCGTTGTAGGCCATACTCGGCCGTCAGCGTGAGGGCATCTCCAACACAAGGATGAGACCCAATGCCTGCGTCTGCCCCAAGCGTGCCCCAAGTGGCGCCCCTGACCGCAAGCCAGATTGCCGAGTTCAAGCGAACCGGCTACATCGTGCTCCCCGGCGTCATCGATGCCGACCTCTGTCGCCAGGCCCGCGACCAAATGTGGGACACCGTGGCGGCAAGCCGCCCCCGCATGAAACGCGACGACCCCACCACGTGGGTTCCATTCACCGACGAGGAGAAAGCCGGCTACGAGCGGCCTGACGATGGCGGGGACCCGTACTTCTCCGGCGGGGGCCACCGCATGATCATTCGCAACGGGGCGGAGGATCTGCTGCTCGACATCGGCGCCCGCGCGGTGTGGGACATCGCCGAGCAGTTGCTCGGAACAGGCGAGGTCGTGTGGCCCGGCGGACTCGATTCGTCCGGATGCACCACCGGCCCTTGCTATATGACCGAGAAAAACGCCAAGGGCATGGAAGTCCACATGGGCCCGAAGCGCGAGGCCTGGACTGGGAAGGGCTCGGGCCACACCGAAAACCTGCGGCTGCCCAAGACCGGTCCCCACTGGATGACCGCGCAGGGTACGCGCGGCATGTATTGCACGCTGCCGAACAGCCCGTCGTCGAGTCCCCCCGACTGGCGCGGCTCCCACGCGGGTGAGGGCCTGTATGACACGCGCCAGCTGCTGCAAACCGCGGTTTACTTTGATGACGTGCCGCCTGGCGCCGGCGGCTTGACCCTCTTTCCGGGTAGCCACACGCAAATCTGGAACTACTGGGAGGCCAAGAACCACGGGGCAACGGCCATCGCGAACGGCGAGGACTCCCCCAGGTTCGTGGGCTATACCGATCCCCCGATTGGAGACATCAAGGCCGACACGGAACCCGTGATGACTGCGGGACCGGCCGGCTCCGTGGTGCTCTGGCACACGATCATGCTGCACATGGCCGGCGGCAATTCATCCAGCGACGTCCTCCGTCAGGCCACGCTCTATGGCTTCAACAAGACTCCCGAGTCCTGGCCTGATGAACGGCTGATGGTCGGCCCCAGCGGCGACATCTGGCGTAACTGGTCCGATGAGGTCCGCGCGGTGACGGTCTAGGAAGTCCTCTTCCCGAGTTCCAACTTGAGCCGATCGTCGCTGACGATGCGGGACGGGCGGCAGCCGTGAAACTTCGACCCAAATAGCGGGCAAGAGGCGGGCAAGCGGCGTCCGGCGGACCTCGGTTTGTTCTGCCGGAGGCCGCTCAGCAGGTTTACAACGGTGGCACGCCCGGAGGGATTCGAACCCCCGCCCCCTGGTTCCGAAGACCAGTGCTCTGATCCGCTGGGCTACGGGCGCTAGCGCGCTGAGCCATTCTATCGGCGGACTGAACTGGGCCGGCCGGTCCGGGCGCGTGCCGGCCGCGCCATCCGCTGAGTGGGCGTGAGAATCTTTTCACGCCGCCACCGGCCTGGACGCCTTGTTGCGCCCCGGCCAGTAAAATGAGTTCGGAATCGCGGACGATTGACTCGAGAGTATGATGGTCGCCGGCGACGACGCGCGCGTGGCGCGCGGGCCGAACATCCTAAGTTCCGCCGAGCCAACGGAGCACTACTTGTGTGAGCCCCACACCCATCGGCTCAAATGGGCCCGGCTTATGCGGCTGACGGTGTGAAGGGCGCGAATGACCCACACTAGTTGGCGAGACGCAGCCTCGGCGATATGCCGCAAGATTTTGCCCTGTGATGATGAACAGCGGGCAATCGCGTCGGCCGTCGGCGCCCAGATTCCCGAAAGCTTGCCGAGGATTGTGGCTGCCGCCCGGGTGCGATCCATAGTGGCGAGCCGGTTCGGCCTCACGCTGCGGAAGAGCCGCGAGTACCGACAGGAATTCCTAGCTGAGCTGGCTGAGGAGGCGTCGCATGAGATACCGGGACCGGAAAGCGATGAGGAAGCTCAATCGTGGATTGAGTATTTCTACTTAAGGCGACGCCTAGAGGCACTGCGCAGGCTCCGCCTGAGCAAGGGTGATGTCGTCTCACGGGGCTCATCGCTCGATCAGTTTGATGCGGTAGCGTCTATAGGCGACAACGGGATCGTGTACTTCACCGGTGGGCGTTCGCGCGCGTGGCCTGACCAACTGACGATTGTTGCCCGTTCGGCTGACGTTTCTCCTTCTGGCCTTAAAGCACACCGCACTGCCGCGAACCGTGCATCTGAAAGGTCGGTTACGCAGATATGGTCGAGCGCAAAAGCAGCGTCATTGAACGACTATGCATGTTCTGAAGATGTGAGCCAAGAGGACATTGATATTCTACGCTGCGTAATCGATAATGCACCCGATGAGAGACCGATTCAAGAACTGCTACAGAGCCGTCCACAGATATTGTCGTCACTCGTAAGTGGACACTATCGGTATTGCATTCCCCAAGTAAGATTGGGTGGCAAATATGTAGCAGATTTTCTGTTAGCGTACGTCGATTCAGCCGGAATTCATTGGATATTGGTGGAGCTTGAGACGCCGGATTCAAGCGTGACACTAGCAAACGGCAATGAATTTGATCAGCATGCTCGTAAGGGCGTGAGTCAGATCAAGGAATGGAGGGAATGGCTTCAGGAAAACCTTGATCTGGCTCGGCGACTGCGACAAGAGAATGGACTCGGACTGCCCGATATCCGACCACGAGATGAAGGGATGGTTCTGGTTGGTCGACGTGACCGTCTGCGACTCAACGCGCACAAGCTGCGCCGCCAACATCTTGAGGATACGAGAATTCGGATCCAAACCTATGACGGGCTGTTGGAGCGGTTGGAGGGAATACTTAAGTTTCAGGGTCCATGGCCTATGAATCCGCATGCGCTGAGTAGAACTGACTTGCTAGGTCCGCGACCTCTAGTTTGAAGTCGCGAGCGAAATCTTATGCGCTGGTCGAGGTTGCTACGGCTTAGCCGGCTGCTGACGCAATTCGGCCGCGACGTGATCGCAGCCACGTGCGTGGCGTCTGATGATTCGCTGCCCTCGTGCTCGACGTCGGCACAACACCGATGCGGCTGGATCGCCGTCCATTCCTGGCCCCCTATGCCCGGGAGCAGAGTGCATGCCACAATCGCAGGATTAGTCCATACCATCCCTAGAGTTGTGGCTTAGCGTCCTCGTCGAGCAATTCGAGCGTCACTTGCGATGGCCCGGGCCTACGGAATCCTGGCTTCCGATTGGGGCGTTGCGTCGGCACCCTGAGACCATACTGCCCATTCGCCCAGAGGATACCTATGCCCAGGCCGCCGCCATGCCGATCTCAGCGCGGCCACACGCACACCGCGCGGGCGCTCGTGCGGCAAGCTACCGAGCGGGCGTGGGCGATCTTGACGCCGCGGCAGGTCCTGGCGCTGCAACTATATTGTGAGGGCCAGCCCATGACCGACATCTCCCATCAGGTTTGGAACGGTGGCACGCCCGGAGGGATTGGAACCCCCGATCCCTGGTTCCGAAGACCAGTGCTCTGATCCGCTGAGCTACGGGCGCTAGCGCGCTAAGCCATACTATCGGCGGACTGACCTGGGCAGGTCGGTCCGGGCGCGCCGCCGATCGGGGCGGCAACCGCGGGAGGGGTATCCCCGCTACGACCAGAAGCAGAGTCTCAATCGGTCGGCATCTTGTCTCCGCCATGGCCGTGGCCGTCGTCCTGCTCGCAATAGTTGGATGCGGTGAAGAGGGCACCACCCAGGACGCGACCACGGAACCGCCGGTTACCGAGCAGGCCTCGGTGACAACGCCGGCCTCGTCCGTCACTGCTCGACCCGCCTTGTCCGACATGGCCCGCGCCGGCGAAGAGCTGTTCAATGGCAACTGCTCGGTCTGTCACGGGGTGAATGCCTCCGGGACCAGTCAGGGCCCGACGCTCATCGACCGCATCTACCACCCGGGCCATCACTCAGACTTCAGCTTTCGCAATGCGGTGAGCAAAGGCGTGCGGCAACACCACTGGTCATTCGGCGATATGCCTCCCGTCACCACCGTATTGTCGGATGACGTGGAGATGATCGTCTGCTACGTCCGAGAGTTGCAGCGTGCCCACGGCATCTTTGAGGGAGACGCCTTTGCAACCGTGTGCTGAGCCGGATTCACATTGAATCGCAAGCGAGACGGGCTCAACGACGGCGAGGAGTGCACTGATCCAACAGGAGACGACCTTGTCAACGGGTGGCTGCGTCCGCGCGCGTCGCCTGGTTCTGCAGGTTGGCCCAAAGCGCCTCGGGCGGCACCCAAAAGACGCGCTCGGCGATGTACTCGTCGCGGCTCTCTAGCAGGCGATCGCGTCACTGATCTCTTCAGCTTTCCGGTCGCCTATGAGTTCGTCGCGGCGGGCCTCCAACGAATCGGAGATGTACTTCAGAAATAGCAGGCCGAGCACAACGTGCTTGTAGTCGGCGGCGTCGACCTGTCCGCGCAGCGCGTCGGCGGCCTTCCAAAGAATCTCGGCTTAGGTCAAGCCGGTGTTGCCTGTATCACCGTTCGTCATGTCGGTTTCCGCTCGCTTTCGTTCGGATGCCCGACTCTGGGACTCCCTGGTCGGTACATGCACCACTCAGGCCGTGCAGCGTTGTCAGCTTACCGACCTGACGTGCGCTGCGGTTGCTCGTCCGCAACGGCGTGCGCTCCATCCTCACCCTTAGCGAGGAATCGCTCGATACCGAAGCCCTGGCGGCGGCCGGCCTGGCCGGGCTGCACCTGCCGGTGCGCGACTTCGCGGCGCCGACCCTGGAGCAGCTGGAGACAGGCGTGAGCTACATAGCCAGGCAAGCGGCGTGCGGCCGCGCCCTGGTTTCCGCCGGCGTTCCGACGCTTCGCGCGCGTTGACCAAGGCTCACCCTCGTGCTCGAGGGCGCCGGGTGGCCTCACGTGGCGGGTAGGCGGCATCCTTGTACGTTAGAGCCGTGAGGAGAGCCGCCGCCAGCGTGGTTTCTCACGGCGGCGCTCATTCGTCAGCGACCTGGAAGTTGATTTGATGCCAGCCCTCGGCGCCGTTCGGCGCTGGTGGCCTGGGACCCTCGGCTTGCAGCTCGCCGTTGGCGTCGGTCGCGCGCACCCTGGCAACGTGCGGGCCCGGGGTGGCCTCCCACTCGAACACCCACTGCACCCAGGTGTGCTGGCTGATCGGCAAGGCGAGCGTCGCTTCCTTCCAGTCGCCGCCGTCGATCTGTACCTCCACCTTGCTGATGCCGCGGTTCTGCGCCCACGCCACACCGGCAATTGGCTGTAAGCCGGGCTTGATACCCGTCGATGAGGGTTTGGGAACGTCGATGCGGGTTTGCGTCTTGATGGGCCCTTCCTTAGACCACCCCCGCGGGATCCAGTAGCCGTCGAACCCTTCCCACGTGGTGAGCTCGATCTCTTGCAGCCACTTCGTGGCGGACACGTAGCCGTAGAGGCCTGACACAACCAGACGCGCCGGGAAGCCATGCTTGTACGGCAGCGGCTCGCCATTCATACCCACGGCGATCAGCGCCGGGCGTCCATCGAACGCCACATCGCGCGGAAACCCGACCGTAAAGCCGTCAACCGACCGGCCGACGATCTGGGTGGCTTCATTCTTCACCCCGGCGTGATTCAGCACGTGGCCCAGCGGCACCCCCTGCCACTTGGCATTGTCGATCAGGTGTCCGCCCACTTGGTTGGATACGCAGCACAGCGTCACGAACTCCTCATAGGTCGAGAGCCCCAGCAACTCGGTGAAGGAAATGCTGTACGGGCGCTCCACCAGGCCCGTGATCTGGAGCCGCCAGTTATTGACGTCGACGCGTGGAATCGAGAACGCGGTGTCAATGCGGTAGAAATCGTTGTTGGGCGTGACGAGCGGCGGCATCCCGTCCACGCCAACCGTCGTCGACAGCGGCCGGGCTGGCGTGGGCGACGGGGTGGGCGTGGGCGACGGGGTCGGCGTGGGCGTGGGCGAGGGGGTCGGTGTAGGCGTGGGCGACGGGGTCGGTGTGGGCGTGGGCGACGGGGTCGGTGTGGGCGTGGGCGACAGGGTCGGCGTGGGCGTGGGCGTCGGGGTCGGCGTGGGCGTCGGCGTGGCCGTCGGCGAAGGTGTGGCCGCCGGTGCCGCCGTTTCCGCAGCGCTGGCCACGGCCACCGGCGTGGGGGTCGGCGTGGGCGCGGACGTCGGGGTCGCCGTGGGCGCGGGGGGCACCGTGGCGGTGGGCGACGGGGTCGCCGCGACCGTCGGAGTTGCCGTAGGCGCGGCCGTCTCGGCGGCGCTGGCCACGGCCACCGGCGTGGGGGTCGGCGTGGGCGCGGGCGCCGGGGTCGCCGTGGGCGTGGGGGGCACCGTGGCGGTGGGCGACGGGGTCGCCGCGACCGTCGGAGTTGCCGTAGGCGCGGCCGTCTCGGCGGCGCTGGCCGCCGGCGCTGGGAGCGTCACCGCCGCACGGTTGCGCACGGGAGGCAGCACTACATCCTCACGCTTGGCCACGACCACCTTGGCGCGTTCAATCAGATTGCGTCCAACGACACCGGTAGCGACTGAGGCCGCCGCAACCAGCGTGGCTGTGCCAAGAAAAAGCCGACGCTGTCGCTGCATTTGGATCGCCGATGTCGCCTCAGTGGCAGTCGCCGGCTCCCGGGTCATGCGGATGAGCCACAAAAGCGCCGCCACCGCCGCCCCCACCGAAATTGCAGCTGCAGCCGCCGCATGGGTCGGCGTTGATTGGGCGTCGAATGCATTCGCCAGACCTACCAGGATTCCGAATGCCACAAAGCCCGCCACCGCCGCCGGTCGAGACCGCAGGGCCACGACGCCGAGAATGGTGCTGAAGATTCCGCTGAGCACCACAAGAAAGATGACTAGGGCCAGCTTGTCGCTGGTGCCGAATGCGCTGATAGCGAACTCTTCCATGGCCCGCGGACTCAGGTCGACGATCCGGCCGCTCATGGAGACGAGAAGCGACGGCAAACCACCGAAGATCCCCGCGTACAGTTCGCTCACACCCACAGCCAGCAGTCCGGACAAGAGCCCCGCGAGGCCACCGCGCGCCCAGGAGTTCAACATGAGGGCGAGCCGCCCGTCGCTCTCGTCAGCCATCCGTACCTCCTAGGCGCACAGCGCTCGCAAACACTCGTACGCGCATGTGGTCGGGCCGGGTGCTAGGCCCGCCGCATGTCGTCGATGCTCAGCATGTTGGGGGCAGGGTTTTGCCCGGATCCCATCGCCCGGTCGATGCACGGCATCAGCCTTCGAAAACATCTGCAACCCCCGCAACCGATCTCTGAACATCCGCACGCCATTCTATGGCGTGTTCGATCAGTTCGAGCCAATCTGGGGAAGCCATCGCACGGTCAGCGCGGCGCGCCATCCCAGCACTCGAAGAGCGCAGCGTGACTGGTGGCCGCCAGCAAGTGGACGGACCGCAAGCCCGCGATTACACCGGCAAGCGCATGCGGCGCCGCCACAGCCCCAAGCCCGAGGTAAACGGAACCGGGTAGCTCCTGCCCCTGCCTCAGCGCCTAGCAGTCCCGTATGGCTCCCTGGTCATGAGGCCGGTAGGCATGGTTTCGCGGTCCTCGGCAACCGGGTGGAGTCGTGTCAGACACCGGTGCCGCACAAGGCGAGCTGTCATACCTCAGGCCGTCGAAAGTCCGCGCAGCACGGATATCGGAGCTGCATACCTCCCACCCTGCGAATTTGACGGGTCCCCGGCTGTGTACAAGACTGACGGTCCCCCTCGCCCGCCGCGGTGGCGGGTGACTCCCGAGAAAGGCACACCCCCTTGCTTCGTTCTTACTCCGTGCCCGCGCCATTGCGTGTGCTGATGCTCTTGATCCTCGTAAGTGCATTGGTCGTCACAACACTGGCTCCGGCACTGGCGGATATGCATCCGGCCGCCAAAGACGGCCAGCGGCTTGAAGGCCAGTCGGCTGATGTGCAGGCCACCTATCTCGCGGTCTATGGCGCTGATGCCGAGGCTAAGTGGATCGAAGAACACAACGCTGAGCTCGAAATGATGATGATGCCGTCCGTTTCCGACAACATGTACTACGACCGCATCGTCGCCGTGGCCAACGCTCGTATCGCTGCCTCGATGGCCATGGACATGGGCGACGACATGGGCATGGGCGACGACATGGACATGGACGACGACATGGACATGGACGACGACATGGACATGGGCATGGACCTGGCGCACCGCATCGCGGTTGACGTGATCGGTCGAGGCACCGAGGCGGAGTTCCTGGCGGGCACCGACGCCGGCGTGCTCTACGGCATCGGGACCTCGGAAGACGAGATCAACGCGATGAACGACATGGACATGATGTAGCGCTGGCCAAGCGCGCCCCGTCCAGTCCCGACGCCAGCCGCGTCTAGCGCGGCTGGCGTCGGGGGCGGGTCGTGGCAGTGCCGGTTCTGATCGGCCACCCGCAGCCCCGCCAGTTGGCACCGTCGGCTTAGGCCCTGCAGGCGCTCCAGCGCCGGGCAGCCGGTAGACGCGCAGGTGTCGGCCTCGCTCACAGCGTAGACTGTTTCGCGGGCAGTGGGATGACTCAGCATAGTCGCCCGCGCCAGGATTGAAGTAGCCCAGCAACTGCGCAAACCCCACCATAAATTAAGACTGCCGCATCGTGGAGCTGCAGCCCCGGGAGTGATAGGCACTGGCCGATGACGTTTCGCAGGCTGTCGCCCAGGGAGCGGCTTAGAAGGCCGTTGGTTTTCCCGCCCTAGATCCTGAGTATTCGCGTCGGATCGATGTGCTCTCCGTCCCGCCGCATCTCGAAGTGCAGATGCGGACCCGTCGACGCGCATGGGCATACGCGCATGCAGCCAGCAGCTCGATGACTTCTCGAACGATCAGGCTTTCTCCCGATCTTCAGCCTTCGGCGGACTCCCCGCTTCCAGCAAAGGGATTGAGCACCTTGACGCCGGCTGGCTCGAAGTGTCTGACGTTGCGTGAAACCACGGTCAGACCGTGCTCCAGCGCCGTGGCCGCGATGATCAGGTCCGCCGATTCGTGCCCGAGGTCGCCGGACAGACGCCCCCAGCGACGGGCCGTGGGAACGTCGACGTCGAGCACCCGGTCGCCGTACCACGCGAGCACGCGGTCCAGCCAGACGGACAGCTCCCACGCAAACGACGGGTCGCGGTCTTGCTGTTGCGCGATGCCGCGTTCTATTTCGCCAACGGTCACGGCGCTCAGATACAGGTCGGCCGTTCGCTGGGCGGCCAGCCACCGGGCCGCTTCCGGATGTAGTTCCCGTCGCCGCAGCGCCGACAGCACGTCGGTGTCAAGCAGAAACATCAGCCGTCCAGCGGACGGGCAGCCGGCCGAATTCCTGGTCGTCTTGCGGGATGTCGAGCAGCAGACCGGCCAGCGTGGGCGCGTTCGTCTTCTCCAGGTGGCAGAGACGCTCGTACTCGTCCACCGCCAGCACGACGACAGCGGGCCGGCCCCGGCGGGTCACCCGCTGTGGAGCGCCGGCGAGGGCGGCATCGACCAGGGCGCTGAAGCGATTCTTGGCGTCCTGCACGGGCCAGTCGGTCATGGGAAGCTCCTGGCTAGACTAATTGGCTAGATGTTATCGCCGGCGAGACCCACCTTCAAGCCGCCGCACCGATCTTCGCCTGTCCCCAAACCCCAGCCGCGTCAGCTTCGCAGGGCCGCTGGCTCCGCGTGGCAGGACGGTGACCTCGTCTTTCCCACCGGCCAGGGCACGGCACGGGATCCCCGCAATTTTCGGCGGGCGTTTCAGGCAATGCTGCGAAGGGCGGCTTGCCTCCCCGGCGCCTCTACGAGCTGCGGCACTGGTTTGCCAGCCTGCTTCTCAACGCCGGAGCGCGGCTCAGCGTGGCCAGCGAAGCCATAGGCCATGCCGGGGTCCAGGTGACCAAGGATGTCTACGGCCACATCTCTCTCGACGCCCAGCGGTCGGCCGTGAATCGGCGCGCACCGCTCTTTCCCGACGTGCCCGACCCGGGCCTCCCTCGCGAATTGGCGGAACAAAACGAGGACCGAAACTAGAGCAAGGCCGATTTGGCGAGCCGCGACTGCATCACTGGATCGTCGCTCAACAGGTTTAGAACGGTGGCACGCCCGGAGGGATTCGAACCCCCGACCCCTGGTTCCGAAGACCAGTGCTCTGATCCGCTGAGCTACGGGCGCTAGCGCGCTTGGTCATTCTATCGGCGGACTGACCCGCGCCGGCCGGTCCGGGCGCGTGCTTGCCGAACAATCTGCTGCCTGCGCGTGAGAATCTTGTGACTCCGCCGCCGGACTAGACGCACCGGATAGCTCGGCGACTGAGAATCGCACCGCCTGGGGGGAAACGCCTACGATGGCGCGCATCACTCGGCTCGCGGAGGACGCCGCGTGACACTTGACTACCGCTGGGTCCTGCCCCGCCAACTCGCCGCGGGTGAGCATCCCGCGCGCCGTATGGCGCTGAGCGACGCGCTGCGGCTGCTTTTTCGCAATGGCGTGCGCTCCATCCTCACCCTTAGTGAGGAACCGCTTGGCCCCGAGGCTCTAGCGGCGGCCGGTCTGGCCGGGCTGCACCTGCCGGTGCGCGACTTTGCGGCGCCGACCCTGGAGCAGCTTGAGACGGGCGTGAGCTACATAGCCGGGCAAGCGGCGTGCGGCTGCCCGGTCTACCTGCACTGCTGGGCCGGCATCGGGCGCACCGGCACGCTGGCGGCGGCCTACCTGGTGCACCGAGGCGTGCACGTGGCGGCCGCCGTCAACACCATTAGGGCGCTGCGGCCCGGCTCCATCCAGACCGCCGAGCAGCTGGCCCAGGTGCGGCGCTACGCGGCGGCCTGCGATGCGGGCAAGCCTCAAACCTGACCCTGCCAAAGCGGCTCGGGAGGGGCGTCTGGTGCGCGGCGCCCCGCTCCGGTACGGTGAAAGCCCCGCTCCGAACCGTTTCCCGGAGTATTAGGTGGCTTTGCGGAATCTCGCAGACGTTGAGGTCCTCGTCGAGGGTCTCGACCATCCCGAGGGCGTGACCTGGGGGCCTGACGGCCACGCCTACGCGGGCGGCGAGGCGGGCCAGATCTACCGCGTCGACCTGCAAGCTCGCGCGTTCGAGCAGGCCGCGCGAATCGAGGGCTTCATCCTCGGCCTGGCGTGCGACGCGGCCGCGAACGTCTACGCGTGCAACGTCCAGGAGCGCCTGGTCCAGCGCGTGGCGCCGAACGGCGCGGCCGAAGTTGTGAGCTCGGGAACCTCCCAGCGCCCCATGCAAAACCCCAACTACCCGGTCTTCCACCCTTCCGGCGATCTCTACGTTTCGGACTCCGGCGTGTGGGACGACAACGACGGCCGCATCTACCGAATCCGCGCCAATGGCGCCTGCGAGCTATTTAGTGAGGCGGCGCGGCACTTCACCAACGGCATGTGCTTGAGCCGCGACGCCGCCTGGCTCTACGTGGTGGAATCGACGCTGCCCGGCGTCAGCCGCATAGGGCTCAACGCGGACGGGTCGGCGGGCGAGCGCGAGATCGTGGCCACGCTGCCCGACCACGTACCGGACGGCGTCCAGTTCGACGAAGCGGGCCATTTGTATATCTCCTGCTACACGCCCAGCCGCATCTTGCGCATGGAACCGTCGGGTCGAATTGACGTGCTGGTGGAGGACCCGCGCCATACGCTGCTCGCGTCTCCCACCAACATCTCGTTCGGCGGCGGCGACCGCCGCGATCTGCTTATCGCCAGTCTGGGCCGCTGGCACCTGGGCCGCCTGCGCATGGACACACCGGGCCTGGCGCTGCACTATCCGGCCCCGATCGCCGTCACGCCCTAGCGTGCGCCAAACCGCGCCGCTGGCCGCTTGACCGTGTAGTCGTGCTTGCCAGGACGCTTAGATTCTTGCGACCGTCGCGCGGGCGCGGAGGTAACGGCCGCAGGAGGCCGGAAGCGATGCTCGCGGCCGCGCCGCGCGAGCCGGCCACGCAGGAGGCAACGCCATGCGAATAAGCGATATCCGCACACTGCCGGTCTTCGACGCCGCGCGGGGCATCAACTACATGCTCACGAAGGTCGAAACCGACGAGGGGATTCACGGCTGGGGCGAGGCGGGCATCGCCGGCAAGGAGCTGGCGATCCAGGGAGTGATCGAGCACTTCAAGCCCATCCTCGTGGGTATGGACCCGATGCGCACCGACTTCATCTGGCAGCGGCTGTTTCGCGGCGGCTTCTTCAAGGGCGGGCCGTTGCTTTCGGCCGCGATCTCGGGCGTCGACATCGCGCTGTGGGACATCAAGGGCAAGGCGCTCGGCGTACCCGTCTGGCAGCTGCTGGGCGGCCGCTCGCGCGACAAGGTGATCTGCTACCCGCACGTGCAGGGCGGATCGCTCGCCGAGCTCAAGGCCGACGCCGACCGGGCGCTGGACGAGGGCTACAAATTCGTCCGCTACGGCGTCCCGGGCGTCACGCCCGGCGATATATTCGAGCCCCGCAGCGGCGTGACCGCGACGATTGAAACCACAGCAGCCATTCGTGACCACGTCGGCCCGGACATCGAGCTGTGCATCGACGCGCATACCAGGCTCGACCCGATCGACGCGGTGCGGCTTTGCAATGGGGTAGAACCCTTCAACGTTTTCTTCGTAGAGGACCCCGTGCGCTCCGAGCGACCCGACGCCTACCAGTTCGTGCGCGATCACACCAACGCGCCCATCGCGGGCGGCGAGGAGCTTGCTTCCAAGTGGGAGTTCCAGCCGCTGATCGAGCGCGATCTGATCGACTACGTGCGCGTCGACCCGTGCATCGTGGGCGGCTTCAGCGAAGCGCGGAAGGTGGCCGGCTGGGCCGAGTCGCACTATCAATACATGGCGCCGCACAGCCCGCAGGGTCCCGTCATGCTGGCCGCCTGCGTTCACCTGGACATCGCCTGCCCACTGGTGGGCGTGCAGGAGCTGCCGGTGCTGCCGGGCGCCATGGCGGACGTGTTTCCGCAGCAGATGACGTTCGAGGACGGCTATTTGCTCGCCCCTACCGACCCTGGCCTGGGCGTGGAGGTCGACGAGCAGGCCGCGCGGGCGCACCCGTTCCAGATGCACACGTTCGTCGAGTTGCGCCGCACCGACGGGTCGATCACGAACTGGTAGCCCCAGGCTTGTCGATCCGGCCGGACCCGCC
The DNA here is from genome assembly GCA_965220075.1 of Chloroflexota bacterium. GTDB lineage: Bacteria > Chloroflexota > UBA11872 > UBA11872 > UBA11872. The sequence continues at coordinate 3,006,329 of OZ244806.1, read as the reverse complement.
GGCTTGGCAACCGCCCGCGCGCGCCGTCTAAGACCGGACGATCAGCTCAAGCGTCGATCGCTGCGGCCATACGTGTGAAGGTCGCGTCATCCAGCTCGCGCTTGTGGAACCAGTTCTCGGTCGCGCCGAGAAGATCGTGCAACTCGTTCATCCGTTCGGTCACCGCGCGCACGTCGTCCCAGCTGCAGTCGAGGTCGCGCGGCCGGTAGCTCACGCCGCACGAGTCCAGAAGCTCCTTGGCCTCGTCGAAGCCCCACCCATAGAGGAAGTCGTTTATGAGCGTTCCAAGCGAGACGCCTTCGGAATGATTGATCTCGCGGCCGTGCACCCACTCGAAAGAGATGATGAAAACGTGGTCCAGGCCGCGGCTGGGGACTTGCATGGTCGGCAGGTCATAGCGCTCGCGGTTGATCTCGGCCGCGATGCGGATGCCTTCCTCCCGCGGCTGCCCGTTCGAGTCAACGTCCGCGCTAAATCCGGCGCAGCGGTCACGCACCCAGGCCATGGTGGCGTCGCCCGCCGCCTGATCGAAGGGCGGGCCGTCGTAGCCATGCTCGCTCCACCACTTCCAGGCGCCGACGTTAGCCGACTGGCCGATGCACTCGCCCATGCCGCCGCGATTGCGCCGCGCCGGCGCCGCGCGAATTATGTCCGTGTCGAGCAGGAGGAACTCAGGTGAGACGACGTTGCTCTCGAAGTCCCAGATCTCGGCGCGCCGCACCGCGATGCTTGGCTGGAACACCGCGCCGGTGGAAACGATGGTCGGGATCATGATCAGAGGCCGGCCCAGCTTCCACGCGGCGTACTTCCCCACGTCGAGCGCGTTGCCGCCGCCGACGGCGACCACGTATTGCGCGTCGGGGAGGCGCCCCGGCAGCGGCTCCAGATAGCCCTCTCCCATACCCCCCTGGAGCTCGACGTAGCGGGGCGGGTGCGGCATCAGCGGCTCTACGATCTTCCAGGCGCTGGGCGAGGTCACGGCGAGATACGAATCTATCGACGCCATGTGCGTCGGGATCAGATCGCGCCCGTAACGCGCGTCCCATTTGCGACTATCCAGCACCACGAGTCGGCTCCTTTGCGGGGCGTGCCGGCGAGCGCTCTCGGCACACGATGGTGCCTGTCCGCTCTACCCGGCACAAGTCCAACGAATTGAACCGCGCGCCCCTGCGCGTTTCGGCGCTGATGGCGGCTAACGAATGCAGGCAAGCGACAATCGGACTCCTAACATGCCCTCAAGCGACACAAGGCGAGCCGCACACCTGTCTTGCCGGCGGCGGCCGCGCGCAAAGCAAGCCAAGGGAGAGCTGGATCGATGAGAATCCGAACCGTCGAGACGCATTCGGCCTCGGACGGGGTCTACAACGCCAACTACGTTGTGATCACCACCGAGTCGGGGCTGGTTGGGTTGGGTGAGGCCTACTCGGCCGGTCCCGACAGCGCCGTGGCCGAGACCGTCCGCTACCTCGCCGACTGGATCATTGGGGAGGACGCCTCACGGCGCGAGCGCATCTGGGCCAAATGCTTTCGCGGCTTGCGCTTTCCCGCCGGCGCGGTGGGCTGGGCGGCGATCAGCGGGATCGATCTGGCGCTTTGGGACATAGCCGGAAAGGTCGCCGACCTGCCGGTCTACCAGCTTCTCGGCGGCGCTTACCGCGACAGAATCTGGGTCTACCACGATGTCGTCACCGGCCGCCCCGCCGATATGGCGCGCGAAGTCGTGGACGTGCGCGACCGCCACGGCTTCACGGCCTTCAAGCTCTTCCCGTACCGCACCGAGGACGATCTGCTTCCCTGGAACTCGATCTGCCGGTTGGTAGCCGATCGTGTCGAAGCCGTCCGCGTGGCGCTCGGGGACGACGCTGAGATCGGAGTCGACTTCCACGCCAAGCTCGAGGAACCGGCTCGCGCGGCCGAGTTGACTCGCCTCATCGAGCCCTACCGCCCCATGTTCATCGAGGAGCCCATCCGTCCGGGCAGCCACACCGTCATGGCCGAGACGCGCCAAGCGATTAACACCCCGCTCGCCACCGGTGAGAGCCTCTACGGCAAACACGAGTTCCAGGCGCTGATCGAAGCGCGCGGCGCCGACCTGCTGCAGCCCGACATACTGCTCTGTGGGGGCATGACCGAGCTGCACAAGATCGCCGCCCTGGCCGAGGCCCACATGCTGTCAATCGCGCCGCACAACCCGTTCGGGACCCTGTGCACGCTCATGACCGCGCACTTCGGGGCCGCCACGCCGAACTTCCTCATCATGGAGCTGCCGCAGGCCGGCCTGCCCGGCAGCGATCGCGCTAAAGCGCGCGCGCTGCGCGACAGCTTTGTGGAAGGCGGCGTGACGCTTCAAGACGGCCACCTGCTGCTGCCAGAGGGTCCCGGTTGGGGCGCGGCCTTGAATCTCGACGCGTTGAAGCGTCATCCGCAGGCTCCCTGGAGCCGTCCCGTGCCGGCCAAGGCCGACGGCGGCTTCGGCTTCTACTAGGAGGAAACGCCCGTCTAACCGGTCGCCCGCGTCGTCCGGCTGCTAGTCTGCGACCGCTTGTCACCCACATCCCAATGGGCGCGCTGCCAGCGCCGTCAGGGGGCTGAGTGTCGCGGCTCGCAGGCAAGACGGCCATCATCACCGGCGCCGGCATGGGTCTTGGTCGTGAGACCGCCGTGTTGTTCGCCGCCAACGGCGCGCGTGTAGTGGTAGCCGACATCAATCGCGAAGCGGCGCTCGAGACCGTTGCGCTCATCGAGCGCGCCGGCGGCCAGGCCTTGGCCGTGATCGGCGACGCGGCATGCGAGTCCGACGTGCGGCGCATGGTCGATGAGGGCGCGCGGGCAATGGGCGGACTCAACGTGCTCGACGCCAACCTGGGCGTTCTCTGGCGTGACCGCGATACGTCCGTGCTGGACATCGAGGAGACCGCCTGGGATGGAGTGTTCGACCGGAACCTGAAGCCGGCCGTATGGCTGACCAAGCACGGCATTCCGCATCTCAAGCGCGCGGGCGGCGGGTCGATAATCCTCATTGGCTCGGTCTCCGGCCTGATCGGCGTGCCTCAGTCCCTGGACGCGTACGTGACCGCCAAGGGCGCCCTGCGTTCCCTGAACCGCTCGCTCAGCATTCAGTTCGCGCCGGACCGTATCCGCTCGAACATCATTCATCCCGGAACCATGGACACGCCCATGCAGGCGGACGTCCTGACGCCCGAGGTGCGTGCCCGGGCCGAAGTAGACATACCCCTTGGCCGCATCGCGCACCCGCGCGAGATCGCCTACGCGGCGCTCTTTCTGGCGTCGGACGAGTCGTCTTACATGACAGGCGCCGAAATGATCGTGGACGGCGGCTACACGGCCCAGTAGGTCCGGTGCCCTCTCCCTTGGGAGAGGGTGTATTTCTCCGCGATCATCCCGGCAGAGTCCAGGGCGCGCGCGTGGCGGCCGTCCTCGGAATGACAGCCCATGACCATCAACGACGCGTAGTTTGGATGATCGGCCACTGCCTTGGGCCGCATGGTGGCTGCTCGCTGCCATGCGGCGCGGCGAGCAAAAAGACCCACGACCAGGACTACCGCCCGGGTCTTCCCGACCACGCGGTCCGCGCTAGGATTGCCCCGCTCCAGCTCGCTCTCGGCGGACCTTCCCAGCCGCGCGGGGCGACAGCCCGACGAGGTGATCCATGGCAGGCGCAGCAGAGCAACGATGGCCGTGACCGACTTCATCTCCGATCGCGGCTTCGCCAGTCCACCGATCTACCGCACGGACCTGAGTAGCTGTCTGCCGGCTTCGGCCCTGGCCCCGCGCGCCGCGCCGCACAAGTGGCGGACGATGGACTACGCGGCCGGTGACCTTGCGGGGGTCATGCTGCTCGCGGGCCCCGAGACGGCCGCTCCGCCGGTCACCTACCGGCTGGGTCTGCGCGGCTGGCACGCGGTATCGATCGGAGTGCTGCCGATCCGCTCCGAGTCGGAGGGCCGGCAGCACGAGGTCGAGCTCAAGCTGGACGGCGACGGCCCGTTCACGATTCTGTCCATCCCGCACTGGGAAGCGGAGTCGGTGCACAGCCGCTCGCTGATCGAGATGTTCTGGCAGGTTGCGGATCTGACCGACCGCGATCTGGTTATCGGCCAGACAACCGTGCAGTCCGCCCCCGGCGACGAGCCGGGCGCGTTTGTCAGTCAGCCCGCGCGGATCGCCTATATCAAGCTCGTGCCGCTCACCGAGGAAGAAGTCGCGCAGTTCAAGGACGACCGGCGGCGGGCCGACACGCGCCGCCTCTTCGCGCATCAGGACGCGCACGGTCCGCATTCACTCTGGCGTCTGACCGGAGCGGCCGACATCCAGCGCGAGATCGAGCCCTACCGCCACACCGACTTCAGCCGGCTCTACTGGGAGTGCGGCGCCGGCGACCTCATGTTCTACTTCACCAAGATCGGTCGCATGCCCACCCACGACGGACTTGACGACTTTGGTCGGCAGAGCGATCGATTCAACGCCGAGAGTTGGCGCGTCCTGCGCGACCAGAACATTGACCCGTTTCGTGTTGCGATAGAGCACACCCACGACGTCGGCATGGAGTTTCACGCCAGCTATCGCGTCGCGGGCTTTCACTTTCCGGCTCCGCTGGATCACTTCAACTACGGCGCGGCGATCTATGACGCTCGCCCTGAGTGGCGTGGGACGGATCGGGACGGCAACCCCACGCCGCGTTTTGCCTATTCCCACCCCGAAGTCCGCCAATACGTAATCGAGCTCATGCGCGAAGTCGCCCAATACCCGGTGGACGGGATATGCATGCTCTACAACCGCCGCCCCCCGCTCGTCGAGTACGAGCCTCAGATCGTGGACGCGTTTGAGCGCGCGCACGGGGCCGACCCGCGCATGCTTGACCCGCGAGATCCACGCTGGCTGGAATTTCGTTGCCAGGTCCTCACCGATTTTCACCGTGAGCTTCGCTTGGCGATGGATGAGGCGGTCCGCGAGCAGGGCAGGTCCGATCCCATTCAGATATCGGCCGTGGTCATGGAGAGCGAGCAGGCGAATACCTACTACGGGATGGATCTGAGGACTTGGGTAGCCGAGGGTCTGGTCGACACGCTTGTCCCATATACCTCAGTGCCCGGGCTGGACAGCAACGGCCAGGCCTGGACCGATCCGGAGTCCCTGCGCTTCTTCGTAGACCTGGTACGCGGCACCGACGTCGTATTGGCGCCCAACGTGATGCCGCGGCACATGAGTCCCGATGAGTTCCGGCGGCGGGCCGCAACCATCTACACCGCCGGGGCGGAGCGCATGTTCTTCTGGGACTGTGCCGGGGGAAGCGGACGGGCGAACTATCGAGCAATGTGGAGCGCCCTGCGCCGTTTGGGCCACCGCGACGAGATAGAAGCCTGGCGCCGAGCGTCCGAGCCGAGCCTTGATCATCCGGTGCGAGAGCTGTCCATGCTGGCGGACTGGGACCTTGCCTACCAGACACCCGGTTAGCCGGCTCCCGCACCGCAAGCCTGGCGGCGCGTCTTCGCCGTACGTCGAATCGAGCGGACGGCGGCCTGCAAGGACCTGCATATGAACGCCCGGACCGTTGACTATTTCGCCGACCGGTGGCTCACGCAGCCGCCCCAATACCGGACCGACTTACATCGCTGCCAGCCGCAAGATGCGATATCCGACCAGCCGCGGCGGCGCCGCTGGCGCGCCCTGCCGTATGAGTCGGGCGGCCTCAGCGGCACCATGCTGCTGGCCGGTCCGGAGACGGTCGCGCCCGTAATCAGCTACCCGCTCGGTCTGCACGGCTGGCACGCCATATCCGTCGGCGTAATGCCCATCGACAAGGAAAGCCGTGAGCTTGAGTTGGAGTTGAAGCTGACAGGCGACCAGGCGCCCACCCTGCTCACGCTCCCGTCCGGGGAGGGGCGCCCCGGCGGGGCGCGGCATGGGCCCGTTGAACTGTTCTGGAAGATTGCCGAGCTTGACGGTCGGAATCTTGAGATCGGACAGATAGCGGCGCGCGTCGCTGAGGGTGACGGACCAGGATCATTCGCCTGTGAACCGGTCCGCCTCGCCTACCTCAAGCTCGTCCCCCTCACCGAGGTGGAGGCGGCCGCGGTGCAGGCCGATCGCGCGCGCACCGACACGCGCCGGTTGTTCGCCCACCAGGACGCTCACGGCCCGCACTACCTGTGGCGGCTCACCCGGCCCGACCAGATCCGCCGCGAGATCGAGCCCTACCGCGATACCGACTTCGCGCGCATGTACTGGGAAGCCGGTGAGGGCGACTTCACCTACTACTTCAGTGAGATTGGTCGGGCGACGACCTTCGATACGTCCGATGACTTCCAGCGCCGCGGCGACCGCTTCCACGCGGAAAGCTGGCGTGTGTTCCGGGATCGCGGCGTCGACCCCTTCGAGGTGGCGCTCGAGCACGCGCACGCGGTGGGCTTGGAGTTTCACGCCTGCTACCGCGTAGCCGGCTTCCACTACCCACCGCCGTCCCACATACACGACGTCGCCGACACCTTCTACCGCACGCACCCGCAGTGGCGCGGCGTGGACCGCGCCGGCACGGTCACGCCGCGCATGGCTTACACCTATCCCGCGGTGCGGCAATACGTAATCTCGCTGCTCCGGGAGATGGCTGAGCGTCCCGTGGACGGTGTCTGCCTGCTCTACAACCGGCGCCCCCCGCTAGTGGAGTACGAGTCTCCTCTAGTCGAGGGATTCATGTCGGACCATGGGGTTGACCCGCGCCAACTCGATCCGCACGACCCGCAGTGGCTGGCCTACCGCGCGCGTGCGCTCACCCGGTTTCACCGCGAGTTGCGCACGGCCATGGACGAGCTCGCCAGAGAGCGGCGGCGCTCCAGGCGCATCCAGATCTCAGCCGTGGTGCTGAGCGATCACGCCGAAAACCTGTACCACGGCCTGGATCTGCAAGCCTGGGTGCGGGAGGGCCTGGTCGACACGCTAATCCCGTATTCCTCGGCGCCGAACCTGGACAGCAACGTCGCCGCCTGGACCGATCCGCGCGCGGCCAAGTACTTCGTCGAACTGGTTAAGGACACTCCGGTGGTTCTTGCCCCCAACGTCATGCCTCGCCACCTGACCCCGGAGGATTTCCGACGCCGCGCCGCCGGACTGTTCGGCGCGGGTGTGGACCATCTGTTCTTCTGGGATTGCGCCGGGGGCGCCGGGCGCGCCAACTATCGCGATATGTGGAGCGCGCTGCGCCGGCTGGGCCATCGCGACGAGATCGCGGCCTGGCAGGCTGCCGGCGAGCCCGGCCTGTCCCTCACGCCGGGCGCGATCGACCGTCTCGCCGACTGGGACTTCTCGTACGCAACCCCGGGCTGATCGCCCGGTCTGCCCCATGTATCCGGGCTTATGTGGGATAGGGCGCGCGCCGCTTGCCCGGAGATACGCGCTGGGAGACGGACCCGACCCCGCGCCGACTTGACAGAATGCCGCCTATAATGCGCTCAACCAGCAGTTGCGGAATGGGCATGCGCGCGCTTTTTCCAGCCACGTTTGACCCGGTGACCAACGGCCATGTGGACATCCTTACGCGCGCCGCGCGCACCTTCGAGTCCTTGGTCGCGGCCGTATACGACGACGGCGATAACAACACGCTGTTCAGCGTGGACGAGCGTCTCGAGCTTCTATCCACCGTCGTGCGCGACTTGCCAAACGTAGACGTGCGCCCCTATTCGGGCATCACAGTAAACTTCGCGCGTGAAGTGGGCGCCGGGGTACTCCTGCGTGGATTGCGTGCAATATCCGACTTCGAGCATGAGTTCGCTTACTCGGCCATGAATCGGCGTCTCGATCCCGGAATCGACGTGCTGTGCTACCTGTCCGCGCCCGAGCACGCGTTCGTCAGCTCCTCGCTGGTGCGTGAGATTGGCGCGTTGGGCCGATCGGTCGCGGAATTCGTTCCAACAAACGTAGCAAGCGCCGTCGCCGCCAAGTTCGCCCCAGACGAGGGCAGGAGGTAGGCAGCCATCGATCTCATAAACCTGATCGAGCGACTCGAGGCGCTCCTGAGCGCGGCGCAGCGCGTTCCCATGATGCGCAAAGCCGTCGTCGACGAGCGCGCCATCCTCGAGGTCGTGGACGAAATGCGCATTCGAATCCCGGAGGAAATCCGCGAAGCGCGGCGCATCCTGCGCGAGCGCGAGCAGATTCCCCAATCCGCGCAGATGGAAGCCGAGCAGATCATTCAGCAGGCGCGCGAGCAGGCCGACCAGATGTTGCGTGACGAAGAGATCGTCAAGCAGGCCGAGGCGCGCGCGCAGCAGATCCTGCAGGAAGCCGAGGAGCGCGTCGAGGCCCAGCGCGAAGAGATGGACGTCTACGCGCTCAACATGCTGCGCGATCTCGAGCGCCGCTTCACGCAGCATCTCAACAGCATCCAGCGGGGCATCGCGGCCGTAGACGAGGACACCGCCGCCGAGATTCTCGAGCCCGACGCGGGCGAGCGTGTCTGACAGCGTCCGATAGCTCACGTCAATGGCTGACTTCGTGTTCAACCTGGCCCAGCTCATGCGCGCGCCGAGCGGCTCACAGCGCGCCTACGACGTAGAAGCCCCGCGCCGCGCGCTCGACCTCCCCGAGCTTGCCGGGCCGGTGACCGGGCGAGTGCGTCTGATACGTCTGCCCGACGCGGTGCACGCCGCGGGTGAGTTCGCGGCTCTTGTCAACCAGCCCTGCGCCCGATGTCTCGAGCCGGTGCGGAAACCCCTCGAGTTCGCGGTAGAGGAGCAGTACGTATCGGCATTCGACCTGCTCACCGGCCAGCCTATCCCTCCGGATGACGATCGCCCCCGCCTTGACGATCGCCACAATCTCGATCTGACCGTGCTGCTCACCGAGGGCGTCATCACCGCCCTCCCGCTCATGCCGCTCTGCCGTCCCGACTGCCCCGGCGTCCCCGGTGTGCAAGATTCCCGCGACCCCGCCGCCGACGCGGCGCCCCTGGATCCTCGGCTCGAGCCGCTGCGCCGTCTACGATCGCGGATGTTCCCCCAATCCGGCGGGATTGAGCGATAATCACTAGTCATGGGTGCCCTACCGAAAAGACGACTCACACGCTCCCGGCGGCATGCGCGCCGCAGCCGAGTTCGCGCCGCGCGTCCTGCGCTCGGCCGCTGCCCAACCTGCCGCTCGCTGTTCATGAGCCACCGCGTTTGCCCGGTCTGCGGCAACTACCGCGGTGAGCTTGTCCAGGAGGCCTCCGAGGCGGCGACCAAGTACCGCTAGCCCTCCGCCATTGAAAGACCCACCGGCGTCGTCCCGTCTGGCGGTGGTCTTTCCAGGGCAAGGCTCGCAGGCCGTGGGCATGGGACGTGACCTGTACGAGCACTCCGTGGCCGCTAGAGAGGTCTATGCCGCGGCCAATGAGGCCTTTGGAGGCGCGCTCGCGGATATCTGCTTCGAGGGTCCCGACGACGCGCTGCGGGCCACGCACGTTCAGCAGCCGGCCATCGTGGCCACCTCGCTGGCCGCCCTGGCCGCGTTCAAGGAAGCGCTGGGCGCCGCCGGGCCCACCTCGATCGGGGGACTCGGTTCCCTCAACGTAGTGGCCATGGCAGGCCACAGCCTCGGCGTTTGCAGCGCTGTGAGCGCGGCCGGCGCCTTATCCCTGAAGGAGACGATTGCGCTCGTTGCCGACCGCGGCCGTTTCATGGCCTCGGCCGGGCGTGCGACGCCCGGCGCCATGGCGGCTGTAATCGGTCTTACCGCCGACGCGGTCGAGCAGGTCGTCGAGGAAGTACGGGACCGGGTTGCGGGAAGCTACCTTTCCGTGGCGAACGTCAACACGCCTCTGCAAGTCGTTGTCGCGGGCGATCTGAGCTCCGTGGCGGCATTTCACGAAGCCGCCCGCGCGGCCGGTGCGCGCCGGGTCGTGCCCTTGGACGTATCCGCCGCTTTTCACACTGTCGCGATGCTCCCGGCTCGCGAGGCCATGCGCAACCGCTTACTGGCGGCGCCGCTGCTCGACCCCTCCGTTCCGATCGTCAGCAATCTGGATGCCGGTTTGCTCAGCAGCGCCGCGCAGCTGCGCGGCGAGCTTGCCGATCACATGGTCGCGCCGGTTCAGTGGCTAAGAGGAGCACGCGCGCTGGTGCCGCTGGGTATTAGCGGCATAATCGAGTTTGGACACGGCAACGTCCTGGCGGGCATGCTGCGGCGCACGGTCCGGGATGTCGAGTTGCACAACGTTTCCGACGCGGCCAGCGTCAAGCGCACGGTGGAAGGTGTTATCGGTGCCTGAGCAGTCCACGCAGATCCTCGCTGGCCGCCGCGCTCTGATCACGGGCGCCTCCGGGGCGCTCGGAGCGACCTTCGCCAGCCGGCTGGCCGGCGCCGGGGCCAGCGTGGCGGTGCACTACCACAGCAACGTCGCGGGTGCCCGCAGCGTGGTCGAGGCCATACACGAAAACGGCGGCCACGCGGTAGCCGTGGGCGGCGACCTGGCGTCTTCCAAGCAAGCCTCCGCCGTCGTCGACGAGGCCGTCGGCAAGCTGGGCGGCCTCGACATACTGGTGAACAACGCCGGTCTCACCCGCGATGCGCTGATCATGCGAATGACTGACGAGCAGTGGGACGAGGTGATGGACACCAATCTGCGGTCGACCTTCGCCTGCGCCCGGCGCGCCGCCCGCGGCATGGTTCGGCAGCGCTATGGACGCATCATCAACGTGTCGTCAGTCGTCGGGGTCATGGGCAATGCCGGACAGACCAACTACGCGGCGGCCAAGGCTGGGGTGATCGGTTTCACACGTGCGCTGGCGCGCGAAGTGTCCAGTCGCGGGATTACCGTCAACGCCATCGCACCGGGCTTCGTCCACTCGCGCCTGACCGACACACTGGCGGCGCCGCTTCGGGACACCCTTCTCCAGCGCATACCGGCAGGTCGCTTCGCCGAGCCCGGCGATATCGCGGGCGCGGCTCTTTTTCTGGCCTCGCCGGACGCCGGATACATCACTGGCCAAGTCCTGACCGTGGACGGCGGCCTCACCACGGTGTAGCGCTAATGTTCGAGAAAGTCCTGGTGGCCAACCGCGGCGAGATTGCCGTCCGTGTCATTCGCGCCTGCCATGACCTCGGCGTCGCCACCGTGGCCGTGTATTCCGAGGCCGACGCGGACTCGATGCCGGTGCACATGGCCGGCGAGGCGGTTTGCGTGGGCCCGGCCGCGGCCAGCGCCAGCTACCTCAACGTGCCGCACATCATCGGCGCCGCCCTCAACACCGGGGCCGACGCCATTCATCCCGGCGCCGGCTTTCTGGCCGAGAACGCCTACTTCGCCGAGGTCTGCGCGCAGTACCGCATGAAGTTCGTCGGCCCGTCACCCGACACGATTCGGGCCATGGGCGACAAGGCGCACGCGCGCGAAGTCGCCCACCAGGCCGGCCTGCCGCTGGTTCCGGGCTCCGGCGTCGTGCGTGACGTGGTGGAGGCTAAGGACGCCGCACGCGAGCTTGGCTTCCCGGTCATGCTCAAGGCTGTGGCGGGCGGCGGCGGCAAGGGCATTCGGCCCGTCGCGGATGCCGGTGAGCTAGTGAGCGTTTTTCCGCTCGCGGAGGCCGAGGCGCGCGCCTCTTTCGGCAATGGCGACCTCTACATCGAAAAGATCGTTGACTCGCCGCGTCACATTGAGGTGCAGATCTTGGGAGACGGCAAGGAGGTGCTGCACTTCTGGCACCGCGAGTGCTCGATCCAGCGCCGTTACCAGAAGCTGGTGGAGGAAGCCCCTGCGCCGAATCTCTCCGCCCGTCTGAGCGCCCGTATCTCGGATGCCGCCGTGCGGCTCATGCGCCAGCTCAAGTACGAAGGCGCCGGAACGGTGGAGTTCCTGCTCGACCCGCGCGGCCGCTTCTACTTCATTGAGGCGAATACGCGCATCCAGGTCGAGCACCCGGCCACCGAGCTAATCACCGGTGTGGACCTCGTTAAAGCTCAGTTACAGGTCGCGGCCGGCGACGATTTGAAGCTTCGGCAGCGCGACATCGTACCCTCCGGGCATGCCATCGAGTTCCGCATCGTCGCCGAGGATCCGGCGCGGGGCTTCCGGCCAGACGCCGGCGTGATTCGTTCCGCCCGCCTGCCCGGCGGCTTGGGAGTTCGCGTGGACACGCACGTATTTTCGGGCTACGAAGTGCCGCCCTACTACGACTCGCTGCTGGCGAAGCTGATCGTCTGGGGCGAATCACGCACTGAGGCGCTGGCGCGCGCGCGGCGCGCTCTTGCCGAAGCCGTGATCGACGGACCCGCCACGAACCTGGACTTTCACCGCGCCACCGCCACCGATCCCGCATTCGTGAACGCGTCTTATACCGCCGGATACCTGCCCGCCTTGCCTGAACAGGTGGCCGGCGCGCCTACCTAGAGCCATGTCCTCAAAGCCGCGGCGCGGGCGCCGCGCCGCCCGCGAGACCGCCCTGCGGCTGCTCTTCGAGGCTGACGTGGCGCGCCGCGATCCGGTGGCGCTGCTTGACGCCCGGCGCTGCGAACTGGGCCTCGAGGAGCGCACCCTCGCCTACGCCCAGGCTTTGGTCACGCAAGTGTCCTCCAGCTCGGCCTCGATCGATGCCACCATCGGCAGGCTCGCACCCGCCTGGCCGGTGGGTCAGATGGCACGGCTCGACGTCGCCATCCTCCGCATCGCTATCTCGGAAATCGACAATGGCAACGTCCCCCCTCCAGTCGCCATCGCCGAGGCCGTCGAGCTGGCCAAGCGCTACTGCAACGACGGCGCGCGCCGGCTCATCAACGGAGCGCTGGGCACATACGTGCGCGGCCAGGCGGCCCCCGCAGACGTCTAAGGAGTAGTCTGGTCACATGGCCGACGAAGCCCCACGGGATCCCGGCACCGACGAACTGAACGCGCGGGGCGTGATGACGCTCCGCGAGCACCTTCAGGAGCTCCGGACCCGCATCACCATCGCGGCGATCGCGATCATCCTGGCGAGCCTCGTCGTATGGCCGTTCAAGGATTGGGTCTTTCTGATATTGCAGGCGCCTCTGCCGCGCGGCGCCGTATTGCAGCAGATCGCCGTCACGGAGACCCTTTTCACCTTCGTCAAGGTCTCGCTCATCGTCGGATTCGGGCTTGCCAGCCCCATCGTGGTCTATCAGGCGCTGGCTTACGTAGCGCCGGGTCTCTATCCAGGCGAGCGCCGCTGGCTTTACTTGAGCATCCCGGCCGTCTCGTTTTCCTTTGCGGCGGGCGCCTTGTTCGCGTGGTTCATCGTGCTGCGCTTCACGGTCGGATTTCTGGCGTCCTTCGCGCCGCGCAGCATCGCCACCGAGTTCACCGTGGATGGGTGGGTCACGTTCGTGCTGCGCCTGCTGCTGGCCGTCGGATTGGCGTTCGAGACGCCCATCATCATCTTCGCGCTGGCCAAGATCGGTCTGGTCAAGGCGAGCACCTTGGGCCGCTACCGCCGCTATGCGATCGTAGCCATCGTGGTAATCGCGGCCATCATCACGCCTACGCCTGATCCATTCACGCAGATGTCGGTGGCCATTCCGCTGTACGCGCTCTACGAGATCGGAGTGGTGCTCGCAAGGGTGGCCGCGCCGGAGGACCAGGGCGAAGCCGCGCAGGCGGACGCCGCTTCGCCTGAACCCGCCGCGCGCTAGCCGGTTTGGACGCCGCTCGCGGGCGTGGCCGGAATCTGCAAGCCCAGGTCGCTGGACGCATTCACGAAATCAGCCGGCGGAGACGCCGCCGCAACCCATTCCACCCCCACGGGGTCCGTGAACTCCAGCGACCATGCGTGCAGCATCGTGCGCTCGGCGCCGCCCTTCCCGCCGCCGTACGTGCGGTCGCCCAAGACGGGATGGCCGATTGCCGCCATGTGCACGCGAATCTGGTGCGTCCGGCCTGACGAGGGCCGCGCCAATACCAGACTGGCGCCGGCGCCAGCCCCCAGGACCTCATAGCCGGTTTCCGCCGCGCGCCCGCGCCAGGTCGCGGCCATGCGCGTACGGTTGCGCACGTCGCGTCCTATCGGAACATCGATGCGTCCCTGTGACGGATTAGGCCGGCCGCGCGCCAGCAGCAGGTACCGCTTGCGCACAGCGCGCCGCGCGAACGCCCGCGACAGCAGATCGTAAGCACCGTGGGTTCGCGCCACTACCACAACTCCCGAAGTCTCCTTGTCGAGCCGGTGCACGATGCCCGGTCGCCGCGGATGCCCGATTGCTTGAGTGTCCGGGAATTGCGCAATCAGCCGGTTCGCGAGCGTGCCGCCCGCACGTCCCGCGCCGGGATACATCGTGAGGCCGGCTGGCTTGTTGATGACCACGAACTCGCTGGTCTCCAGCAGCACCTCGAGCGGCGCGTACTCCGGCGTCAGAGCGCCCTGCACCGGCGGTACGCGAATCGCCACGCGGTCTCCGGCGCGCACGCGCGTCGCCGCCCGCGCCGGCGCACCGTTGATGGTTATGGACCCGGCTCTGATGAGGCGGGCCGCGCGCGAGCGGGTTAGGTCCGCCTCATGGTCGGCCACCCACTGGTCCAGCCGGCGGCCGTCGTGTACCGCCTCCACCACGTGCTCCCCCGTGTACATGCGCCCATTGTCGCCCGCCGTGACCTATCGCGGTCGGTAGCGCCGCGGCGCCGCGGCCAAGTCTCCTGCAACGTGCTTGCCGGCCGAGCGCGTTCTCACCGGGAGTGGCCGTGGCGCCCGCACATATACTCGTGCTGCTCAACTCAGCGAGCGGCTTCCCGCAAGTCGAGACTTTTGCCTAACCCCTCGTCATTCCCGCGCACGCGGGAATCTAGGCCCCACCGAACCTGGAACCGCGCAGGGTTCTCCCCGGACATCCTTGGCCTGACCGGGTTATGCAAACGTCTCCAAGTCCGGGGCCGTCGATTCCCTTGCTAGGTCGTCATCGCACTCTGCTCCTCGAGATTACCGAGACACTGCTGCTGGCGGCGCTGATCTTCTTTGCCACTCGGCTGGTGGTGCAGAACTTCCGGGTCGAGGGGCCCAGCATGTTGCCAACCCTCGAGAACGCGCAGTTTCTGCTCGTCAACAAGCTCGCCTACGTAGCCAGCGATCCCGCACGAGGGGACATCGTGGTGTTCCGCTCGCCGCGCAATCCTTCTGAGGACCTGGTCAAGCGGATCGTGGCGCTGCCCAGCGAAACGGTAGAGGTACTCGATGGATCCGTGATCGTGAACGGTCAGCGCGTGGATGAGTCGAGCTACCTGCAAGCCCGCGTCGGGGCCGATATGCGGCCGCAATCGATCCCGCCCGGCTCGTACTTCGTCATGGGCGACAACCGCGCCCAAAGCCGCGACTCGCGCGTCATCGGCCCTATACCGCACGATTCAATCGTCGGGCAGGTATGGCTGGTCTACTGGCCGCCCGCCGGCTTCGGCCTGCTGGAGAACCGCCCGCCTGAGCTGCTCCCGGCCCCCCGACAAATCACCCGGGCGGCCTAGCCGGCGCGTTTTTATAGGCGTTCGCGGGAGCTCGCGCCACGAGCGGACCAACCGTCCGCTGCGTATGCAACAGTTAGCGTGAGATGAGCGCTCTGCAGGCGAGAGGACGTATCGGTGCAACGGTTTAACGGTCGGGTCGCCATAGTCACCGGGGGCGCAACCGGACTTGGCGCGGCAATCGCCCAACGGCTCGCCGCGGAAGGCGCCCGCGTGCTAGTTGCGGATATCAACACCGAAGCCGCGGAGCAGACCGCGTCCTCCATCCGTGCCGCCCGGGGTGTCGCTGAAACCATTCGAACCGACGTCGGATTGCATGCGGACATCCGCTCCATGGTGGCGCGCGCCGTCGAGCACTGGGAACGGCTCGACATTCTGGTCAACAACGCAACGCCCGCTCTCAACGCCTGGCTCGGCGACGCCACCGACGTGTCCGAGGAAGATTGGGACCGCGGCCTCGCCGTCATGATCAAGGCGGTCTACCTCGGCGCCAAATACGCCGTGCCCGAAATGCGCAAGGCCGGTGGGGGCAGCATCGTCAACATGTCGTCGGTGCACGGGTTGCTGATGGCGCCCCGTTTCATGGTCTACGAAACGGGTAAGACGGCCATACTGGGGCTCACCCGGCAACTCGCGATCGCGTACGGACCGGACCGCATACGCGTGAACGCGATCTGCCCCGGGCATATCGTCACCGACGCCATTCAAAGCCAGATGTGGGACGCGAACCCGGGCGGCAAGCGCTTCTTTGCCAGCCAGTACCCGTTGGGGCGCACCGGCCGACCCGAGGAGGTGGCTGGCGCGGCGGCCTTCCTGTGCGCCGACGACGCTTCCTTCATTACCGGACACACGCTGGTGGTGGACGGCGGATTGTCATTGCAACTGCAGGAGAACTTCGGCGTCGGCCAGGCCCATTTCATCCAGGCCAACCCGGACACGCAGCTTCCTTACTAGGTAGATGCCGACGGTAGCCGCTCTATTTCGACGCCGCGCTACTCCTGGAGAGTTGGTGCGGGCTAAGCGATAAGCAATCTGGCTAGCGACAGGCGGCGCGACGGGACTGCGCACGACGCGCTGGCGGCGTTCGCTCCGCTGACTTCCCGCATCGCCGGCCTGGGCAGCGCGGCAGGTCAGCGCGTGAAGACCGTGCCCCGCACGTAATCCGCGTCGTCCGACGCCAGAAACGCGAGCACCCGCGCGACTCCGTCCGGATCGCCCAACTCACTCACCTGTGCCTCAACCTCGGCCGCGCTGCGACCCAGTGCGCGCCCCGCGTCGGCCAGGTTCTGCACCTTGAGAGGCGTCGCAATGGCGCCGGGGCAAACCGTGTTCACCCTGAATGGCCGCCCGGCCAAATGGTCTTCGAGAACAATGCCGAGGCCATGCACGCCCGCCTTGCTCGTGCCGTACGCGATTGAGGTGCTGCCGCTCTTGACTCCAGAGCCGGAGGCGATCAGCAGTATCACGCCGCCGCGCTCGCCCATCGCGGCCGCCGCGTGCTTGGCGCAGAGAAACGCTCCCCGCACGTTTACGTCCAGCACGTGTTGAAAAACGCGGTCTTCAAAATCCGCGATGTCCACCATCGCGCCGTGCAGAATCCCCGCGCAGCAAATCAGGACGTCCAGACGTCCGAAAGCGTCAACGGCGTCTTGCATCAGCCGCGCGCAATCGGCCTCCACGGTCACGTCAATCGGCAGAAACCGTGCAACCTGGCCGCGCGCCGTCAGTGCGGCCGCCAGCGTTGATCCGGCCTCGGCGGCCAGATCGCCCAGAACCACGCTCGCTCCGCGCGCCGCGCACAGCTCCACCGTGGCTTTGCCGATGCCGGATGCGCCTCCCGTCACCACGACCACTTTGTTCGTCAGATCCTGATGGTGGGGTTCGCTCATGCGGCGTCCCATCGGATACCGGCTGTCTCCATGGCGGCGTCGAGCACGCGCTTGGCGGCTGGTATCTGCCTCGGCAGGTGGTGTTCGATCAACACCCAGGCCGCTGGCTGAGCTGCTTCGAGTCGCCGAAGCCAGCCCGCATGGTCGACCAGCCCCTCGCCCAATGGCGCCTCCGAGATGTGCAGCACGTGTCGGTCCTGCACGGCGTAGTCCTTCCAATGGGCGCTGACGATGCGCGTTCCGGCCGCCGCCAGGAGGCGATCGAACATCTGTTGCGGACGCCACGCGTCCCACAAGCTGCCGATGAAATTGACTGGGTCGAAGTTTAAGGTGAGCGCCGGCGAGTCGACCGACCGCAACAGCTCGCCAATCCGCTCGGGTCGATCGAGCACCGAAACGGCATGGCCCTCCAGCGCGAGCGTCACGCCCTGGTCCTCCGCCACCGATACGAGCTCCCGCACGCTGGCGACCGCGCGCTCGAAAACCGCGCGCGTGTGATGGTCCGGATGCGGCCACCACGGGCCGGCCGGATTGAGCCCGCCGGGCCGCAAGTAACACGTGCGCGCACCGAGCAGCCGCGCCGAGCGAATGTGCGCGGACATCTCCGCCACGCCGGCCCGCCGCACTTCCGCCTCGTCCGACACGAGTGATGGATACAGACCGTTGGCCTGGGCGATCGTGAGATCGGCGCGCTCGATCAGCCGCCGCGCCCGCGCGAGGTCGCTGTCCAAGACCGCGCCCGCCTCGCCCAGCCGCACGCTGACCCCGTGGAATCCCAACTCACGTACGTCGTCGAGGACGGCCGCGTCTATCCGTCGGAGATCTTCCGGCAGCATCCCCGCGATCCCTGGACGCATCTGACGTGGAACCTCCCGCGGGTCTTTCAGCTGTCCATAGCGCTTCGGCCCTCCGCCCAGCCTGATGTTCAACCTACGCGGCGCGTATTGTCGAGTCCGATCCATACTTGCCGGAGATCGAGTGGACCGAGACGGCGCTGCTCCTTATTGGTCGCGGCGGCCCGGCGGATGACGGCCGGGTTTCCCACGACTACCTTGTGTCGGCGACCATTGTGATGGTTGGGACTAGGCGCGCCTCGGTCTAGATGGCGCGGCGGGTGAGGCGGCGATGACACGGGCAAGCGAGATCGCTCAGCGAATGCAGGGGCCTGTCTGCTCCGTGCCCACGGTGTTCACGCGCGACGGTGAAATCGATATCGCGGGCATGCGCAGCGTCATCGACCGCGCGCTGGCGGCCGGCAGCGGCGTGGTAATGCTCACCTGGGGGAATAGCCTGATCTCGCTGCTTTCCGACGCTGAAGTAGCCGAGGTGCATAGCGCCGTGGCCGATCACGTAGCCGATCGTGCGCTCGCCATCGCCTGCGACAGCATGTGGGGCCTGCCCAAGTGCCTGGAGTTCGGCCGTTACGTGCGCGAGTTGGGATTCGACCTCTATATGGTGCGCCCGGCCGAATGGGCGCGCGGGACGCCGCAGTCCCTGGCCGCGTACTACCGGGCGGTGGCGCGGGAGACGCCGGTGATGCTCGTTGGCGACGTGCCAATTCGCACCTGTGAACTCATTTCCGGGAGCTCCGGTATCTGTGCGATCAAAGAAGACCTAAGCCTCGACTACGCGCACGAGGTGCTCATGCGCTGGGGCGACCGCTGGCCCATGGTCGGCGGCGGCGGCATGCAAAGGCACCATCCCCTCTGGCGGCACGGCCACTGCCGGGCTTGGCTGGACTTTTTTTCGTCCTGCTTCCCCGAGCCGGCTCAGACCTACTGGGCCGCGCTGCGGCGCGGCGACCACCGGGCGGCTTGGGCAAGTGTGATGCGCTGGGAGCGGCCGCTGCGCAGCTTCGCCGCCACCACTAGCTACGGCTGGGACGGCTTGGTCCGCCACGCTCTGCTGGAGGTCTACGGCGTCGCGCCGCGCTGGCGCCGCTCGCCGGCCCCTAACCCGACCGACGCGGAGATGGACGAGCTGCGGGCTTTTCTTCACGAGCTCGGCATGCTCTAGTGCGACGCCTGCGCTCCGCCTGATGTCCGACTACTTCGCCGACCGCGCCTTTGCCGCCCAGCCCGTTTACCTCACCGATCTGGATCGCTGCCGGCCCGCCCGCGCGCTGTCTCGCGAGCCGAAGCTCCGACACTGGCGGACGCTCGAGTACGCGACCGGCGCCTTCTCCGGGGTGATGCTGCTGGCTGGTCCGGAAACCGCCGCGCCCCCCGTCACCTGTCCGCTGCGCGCCGCGGGATGGCACGCCATATCCGTGGGAGTCCTGCCCATCCGTTCGACCGAAGAGGGCCGGCAACTCGAGCTGCAGCTCAGGCTCAGCGGCGAGCGTGTGCCCACCATGTTGACGGTTCCGCCGGGCGCCGTCCCGGGCGGCGCGGGCCCCGGGCTGGTGGAGCTCTTCTGGAAGTTGGCCGATCTCACGAATCGCGACCTGGAGATCAGCCAGGTCGCCACCCGCGTCGCTTCCGGCGATGCGGCCGGTTCATTCGACTGCGGGCCGGTGCGACTGGCCTACGTGAAGCTCGTGCCTATCAGCGATGCCGAACGCGCGGCCGTCCAGTCCGATCGCCGGCGCACTGACACTCGTCGCCTTTTCGCACACCAGGACGCAAACGGGCCCCAAGGGTTATGGCGCCTATCGAGCGCCGAGGAGATTCAGCGCGAGATCGAGCCCTACCGCGATACCGACTTCTCCCGCATGTATTGGGAGGTGGGCAGAGGCGATCTGATGTTCGCCTTCACGGAGATTGGCCGTGAGGCGACTTTCTACGGCCTGAATGACTTCGCCCGGCGCTTCGATCGTTTGCACGTCGAGAGCCGGCGCTGCTTTCGCAAGCTGGGAGCGGACCCATTTCGTATTGCCCTCGACTACACCCACGACGTCGGCATGGAGTTCCACGCCGCCTATCGAGTAGCCGGATTCCGCTTTCCGCCGCCGCCGGACCACTTCAACTACGGCGACAGCCTCTACGACGCGCATCCCGAGTGGCGTGGAGTCGGGCGCAACGGCGACCGTACGCCGCGGCTTGCCTACACGTATCCGCAAGTCCGCGGGTACGTGGTTTCACTGCTGCGCGAGATGGCCCGGGCGCCGATCGACGGCGTCTGCCTGCTCTACTGCCGGCGTCCTCCGCTGGTGGAGTACGAGCCGCCGCTGGTAGCGGGCTTTCAGCGGGAGTATGGGCGCGATCCGTTCCGTATCGATCCCCACGATCCCGACTGGCTGAGCTACCGCTCCTGTGTCTTGACTCAGTTCATGCGTGAGGTGCGCGCGGCCCTGGACGAGGTTGCGCAGGCGCAAGGCCGGCCGAACAGGATTCAGCTGTCCGCGGTCGTGATGGGGACCGAGCGGGAGAATCTTTACTACGGGATGGACCTGCGTGCCTGGTTGCGGGAAGGCTTGGTGGACACGCTCATCCCCTACACCTCGGCGCCCGAGCTCGACGGCGTGACTCCTGCCTGGGCGGACCCCGCGTCGCTGCGTTTCTTCGTGGATCTGGTTCGGGGCACGGACGTCATCCTGGCGCCCAACGTGATGCCCCGCCACATGAGCCCGGGCGACTTGCGGCGGCGTGCGGCGGCGATCTATGACGCCGGGGCGGAACATATGTTTTTTTGGGACTGTGCCGCGGGCGGCGGGCGGGCGAACTATCGGGCGATGTGGAGCGCGCTGCGGCGCCTGGGCCGCCGCGATGAGATCGAAGCCTGGCGCCGCGCCGGCGAGCCCGATCTGTCAGCGCCGACTGTGCCGTTGCAAAGGCTGGGCGACTGGGACCTCTCGTATGCGACTCCCGGCTGACTCCGCCAGCGTCTGCCCGGTCTACGTCAGCGTTCCATAACGCTCAGGTAGCCGTACTTCGCAGTTCTGCATATCAAGTGGCTCAGGCGCTTTAGAGCCGCCTCTTCCAGCCTCTCGGGCGCGAAGCGCTTCCGCCGGTCCGTGCCGTAGAGTGCGCTCCATGCACTGGCAGGTTCTCAGCCGTTCCCGGAGCCTGCCCTTCGGCCTGATCGTGGTGATCGCCGCGGGGCTGGCGCCGCTGTTCTGGGTCGACCCCGGCCTCATCGCCAAGGCCGAGGACTTCTTGCTGCCGATCACGTTCGACCGCTGGCTGGACTACGTCAGCACCTGGGACTCGAGCGCCATATTGGGCGGGAGTCCGGACGACCGCCTGCCTCAATTGTTCTTCATGTTCTGGCCGGCCTTGTTCCGGGGACTTGGGTTCTCGATCGAGACGGCGCAGCGGCTGCAGTTCACGTTTTGGTTCCTGGGCTCCGGGCTGGCCATGTACGTGCTGATGAGGACCTTGGTGCGGTCGGAGACAGCGCGCGTGGGGGCTGTGCTCTTCTACCTGTTCAACTTCTACCAGGAGCCGGTGTACCAAGGGTTCAACATAGCGAACCTGAGCGCGTACGCGGCGCTGCCGCTGGCGCTGGCGGTGACGATAGGAGCGCTGCGCGGAGGCAGCGTGTGGGTGTGGGGCGGGTTGCTGGGGCTGGTGTCGCTGATTGGGTCGGGAGCGGGAGCGAACCCGCCGTTGGCGGTGGTGGCGCTGGCGCCGGTGCCGCTCTACGTGGGTCTGTACGCGGTACGGCGCTGGAGTTTGGGAGACAGGGCTGGGGTAAGGAGAGCGCTGCGGTTCGGAGTGATCGGGCTGGTGCTGACGGTGGCGGTGAACGGGTACTGGCTGATACCGCAGGCGGTGGGATTCGTGACGGTCGGTCCTACGCAGGTATTCGCGAGCGTGCTGGAGACGGAAAGGGGCGGGTTCCTGGCGCGTCTTTCAGAAAGCGCCGCGCCGTTCAACGTGCTGCGTTTACAGGGCCACTGGCCCTGGTACGACGTGGTGGAAGGTGTGCCCGTGATCCCGTATGCGGATACATATCTGTGGGAGACATGGGCGGTGGCGCTGAGCGTGGTGCCGGCTGTGGCGGGTCTGGCGGGTCTGATGCTGAGCCGGGACCGGCGGATGCTGTACTTCGCGGGACTGGCGGTGCTTGGACTGTTGTTCAGCGGGGGTCTGAACGGGCCCACGGGGTGGCTGTTTGGCTGGCTGTGGGAACACGTGCCTTTGTTCACGATCTTCCGGAGCCCGTGGTACAAGGCGACCTTGCTGACGGTGCTGGGGCTAGCGCCGCTGATAGGGGTAGGACTGGGTGCGGGAGTGGAGCGGCTCGAGGGAGCCGTGGGGCGGCTGGCGCGTGCAGGTGCGCTTGAAGGCATGCGGGCCGGGGTACGCGGAGGCGCGCTGGTACTGCTGGTGGCGCCCTATCTGGCGTACATGGGACCGGTGGTGAGGGGGGAGATATTGGTGACGCGGGAGGCGGAGGAACCCCTGTACCCGTATCAGGTGAAGCTGCCGGAGTACTTGGAGGAAGCGGGCGAGTGGCTGGAGAGCCGGCCGGGCGACTTCCGGGTGCTGCCCCTGCCGCCGATGCAGCGGTGGACGACCGACTGGGGCTATACCGCGTACTGGACGCCTATGGCTGAGTTCAGCGAGCGGCCGTTCCTAGGCTTATGGCCGGATACCAGAGCGGTCAGAGTGATGTACGACACGTTGCTGCGGGTGCGCCGAGAGGGAGCGCCGCGGATCCTGGCTCGGTCGGGCATTGGCTACGTGATGCAGCAGGATGACGTAGGAAACCGTTACTTGCTTGACCGGACCTTATTTCCGCAGGAGTTCTCGGCGTCTGAGACGGCTGCGATCGTGCGCAACTCGGGGCTGGAGGAGGAGGTGCGGATAGGGCCGCTGCACTTCTACCGGGTACCGGAGGTGAAGCCGCTGGTCTGGGGTACGCGCAGCGTGATAGTGGATTCGGTGCAGAGAGAGCACCTGGGACCGCCGCTGGAAGTGGCGGATCTGGTTGACGGAGTAGTGGTGCTCACACCGGATACGGATGGCAAGGCGCCGCCGGGTGTCGCCGCGATGCTTGGGTACGGTGAGTCCCAGACGGGGCTGGCCGTGCGTATGCTTCAGCGGCCCGCCAGCGTGAGCGAAAGTATTCCGCCTGGCGCACGCGGTGGCTACTGGCACTTGATCAGCGGTGCGGAGCTGTCCGACGTGGAGGTGGACCCTGCGCAGTTGCGCATGCGGTCGCTGGACGGGTGGGACCCACAGACAGCGCAAGACTTGGCCGGGAACGTGCGCAAGACAAAGGTAGTGCGGCGACAGGTCGACCATCTCGAAGTCGTCAGACCCGCAAGCGAGCCTGGAACAGCGGCCCTGGCCATGCGGGTACGTTCAATCGGCCGGCAGCGCACGCTGTGGGTACGGGTCAACGATGAGTTCGTGGCGGTGCGCCGTCTGAGAGCGGACGAGACGACGGAAATAGTGGTGCACGGGCTGCGCCTCGATCCGGGGAGAAACCTGGTTGGCTTCTATTCGCCCGACGCGGATACAGAGCTGGCGGACGGGAGTTTGGTGAGCTTTGAGATCGAGACGCCGATCAGGATGGGCACGATCGCGCGGACGCGGAGCTTGCAGGTAGCCAGGGACGGCGTATACGAGTTGATGCTGCTGCCGGGGGGAGGCAACGTGGGGCTGACAGACGCCCCCGAACAGGCCAGGTGGCTGCAGGTCGAGGGGGCTCGGCTCGAACCAGCGGAGCGCACCGGGAGGCAATCAGTGCCCGAACGGCTGAAGTGGCTTCGGATCGACGGGATGAGCGTGCTGGAGCGGCTGGAGGCCGCGGACGGCGGTCGGCCGGCGCGGGTAGAGGTTGAGTTGAGCGCCGGGCATCACGTAGTGGAGATCGGGCAGACCGACGGGACGCCGCTTGACGTGTTGCTGGCGCCCAAGGGGCAAGCGGAGCTGGGCGCGCGGGAGGCGCCGCGGGTGAGCTACGAGCGGCTGCGCGAGACGCACATACGGGCGCGGGTCGGGTCGAGCGGGCCGTACGTGCTGGTGCTCAACGAGTCGTACGACCCGCGCTGGAAGGCGTACGTGGAAGGGCGGGAGGTGGCGCGGCACTTCGAGGTAAACGGAGTAGCGAATGGGTGGGTGATCGAGGCGGATGGAGCGCACGAGGTGGAGCTGGAGTTCAGCGCGCAGCGGCTGGCGGACGTGATGCTGTGGGTGTCGCTGGCGACAGTGGGAGCAATCGTGCTTGGGGTGCTGCTATACAGTCAGAGAGGTCTGCGCGGGAAGTGGCTGACGCGCGGGAGCTGAGCGAGGGAAGTGGGAACAAAGAGACCGATCTCTTCAACGAGCCTGCCAGGTCTGCATTCGTAATTGCATGAGATAAGAGTTAGGAATATGGCAGCACAGATGTCGAAAAGATCTACGTATGGAGCCTACCTATCACTTGCGCGAAACAGCGAGCGTAAAGGCCAGATAAGATAGAGCAATACGCCGAGCAGGGATGCAAAACTAACTGCGATCCCTATATCCATCGCAATCTGAGGACGGTATTCGATTTGGACCGGGA
Organism: Chloroflexota bacterium; assembly: GCA_965220075.1. Lineage (GTDB taxonomy): Bacteria > Chloroflexota > UBA11872 > UBA11872 > UBA11872. Next base: position 2,981,555 of record OZ244806.1, on the reverse strand, counting down.
AGTCACCGGTTTCCGAGACTACGAATCCCATCCGGGTCACGCCGACTGCGACGGGAGAAGCGCTGCCGGTGGGGAATACGGCGCGCCACGCGGGCTGGAACGTTTCGTTGACGATCAGCAGGAAGGGCGCCGTCGCGCCGCTCACGTACCCATCAAATCGGGTGCGTGAGGTCCGGGAGAGGTCTACCTGCGGCGGCTGAGCAACTCGGTCCTGCTCGGCTGAATCGACGCCGACATCTAAACGACTCGGAACTATCGCAACCGCGTTCACCGCTCCGAAGCCGCTTGAAGGCACGAGCCTGAGAGTGAAGTCACCATTCAAGTTCGGGACCTCCGAGGCCGCGCGAAACCAGCGGAAGCGCGGTGGGCCCGTCGCTCGTAAGACGCGAGTGTGTTGGGGTGTGGTCTGGCCTTCGGTCACCTGGGCTCGCAAGGCCGCCGCGCCGTCACCCGCCAGCACTCGAACGTATACGTCATGGGGTCCCGTGGAAGGCGCGCGCAGCGGCACCGTCAGTGACCGGTTTTCCGTCCGCGCGGACGTGATCCAGGCGAAGCCGAGTCCGTAGCTCAGATCGGCGGCGAAGAGACCTTCGCCTTCGAGCGCCTGCAACCATCGCGAAAGCCCGGCGGGCGATGCGTCGGAGTACTCCCAGCCACTTTGAGAGGCCGGTCGGGGCCGAATCAAGTGCGCTGGCGAGAGACACGCGAGACGCGCGGCCAGGCGACTGTCCGCCTCGTGGGACTGCATCGGCAGAGCGTCGAGCGCGGGATGGCAGCGGCCCGCCTCGCCGTCCACAACCACCGGCGCGCTCGGGCCGGGAGCGGCCGTAAGTGTGCGGATACCGCTTGTCGGCGTCCACGCGCTTGCGGCGGTCCCCAGAGACGGCGGGTCGGCACGCCGGTAGTAAGCGAGCGTGTCGCTCACGGCGACTTGCGTCCAGTTGGGCGCCTGCCCCACCCGCGCATCCAGCTCCAGGCCCGCGCGGGTATCTCGTGCGACCAGGATCCGATCGGCGCCCGTTGCGGCTGCCGCGGTCCCTATCTGGCTGGCCGGCAGTCGCTCCAGCAGCGCGAGCACCCCTGCGTGAACCGGCGCGCGCGAGCTGATAACGCTTGCGCCGCCAACCGTGCGAGCGGCCAGGTGGCGCAGCACCCGATGTTCATCCCAGCTGGGCATGCGATCGTCGGACTCGAAAGCGAGGATCCGCCGCGAGGCGGACGCGTCGGCACGGACAACATGCAGTACTTCTCGGTAGTCCGTGGGCAGCTCGACCGGCCGCCAGGGAGCTGTGGCGCCGTCCCAAATAAACCGCCCGATCGCCGGCGCCATGAAGGATGTGAGAGAAAGCGCCAGAAACAGTCCCGCAATCGTCACGAGGAATGAGCGCCGGACCTTTGACCTCAGCCACGAGGCGGACGCGCTGAGACCGAAGGCGGTCAGGGCGCCGAGTCCCCAGGCGTAGGCCAGCGCTAGCAGTCCGAGCGCCTTGTCGGGCTCGCGAATGCCGCGAGCTCCCGGCACGCGTGAGATCAGAGCTTCCAGCGCCGGTCGCGCGTCGGCCGACTCAGCCCAGAGCATGAGCGTTACCGCAAGCGCGGCGATCACCAGCAGCGCGGCGGAAACACGGAACAGTGGTCGGACGAACGCCACTGTTACGACCAGCGCCGCGATCGGGACAAGCCCCCCCAGACGCCAGGCCAACAGGGCGGCGCCGGCGGGACGCATGTCCTGGTGCCATACGAGGTTGGCGGTTAGCGTGAGCGGATCCGTCCACGCCGCGCCGGAGTCGCGCGCCGCAAGGTCGGTGACAGACGCGCCGACTTCCGTTGGCAAGCCTTCGCCAGACAAGCTGATCGCGATGAACGGGGCGACGATGTAGATCTCCAGCGCCGCCACCGTGAGCACAAAAAGCGCCGCGCGCCGCAATGTTTCGCGCCGCCGCGTCCAGTCCCTGAGCCAAAGCAACCTGACGGCCAGAAACAGCAGGAGCAGCGCCCCGCCGTACAGGGCGTAGTGCGGACTGACCGCCACGCCCACAAACGTCAAACCGCCCGCGACCGCAAGCCTGTTCGAGCGGCGGCGCTCGGCTTCGAGCAACAATGCCAGTGCCAGCGGCAGGAAGGCGTAGCCGATCAGCACGCCGAGATGCTCGACCCGCGCGATGGCCCACGGGTTGAGGGCGTAGAACAAACCGGCAATGAGCGCGCCGGCCGAGAGCGCTCGCGGGTTGCCGAGTGCGCCGCGCGCCGCGAGCCAAAAGCTCACGAACGCCGATAGGAAAGCAAGCAGCGCCTGGCCTACCACCAGAGCGCGAATCAGGCCCCCGGTGGAGACTCCAAGCAGCTGCGCCGCGCCGATAGCCGGCGCGAATATCGGCATCATGCTCAGGTATTGGAGGGCCGTGCGTCCGTCGGCCCCAAGGATTGGGTAGAAGTCGGCAAACGCATCGTCTATGAACAGCGGATATACGAGATCGCGCTGGATGATCTCGCCCGGGCTGGTCAAGACCGGGCCCCAGGCTGCCAGCACTATGGCCAGCCCGGCCAGCATGGCGATGAGCGGCGGAGCGACCTCCCGCCCAATGAAAGAAGTACCGGGCTGCCGGATCATGATCCGGCTATTGTCGCCCGGCGGCGCGGCGCACGCAGGGCCTTGACCTGGCCGCGGCGGCAATCCACCGCGAACCCTGCGGCGCCCGGCATCCTTGACCGCTATCCTTTCGACCGGCGGCCTGCCGGAGCGAGTGACTCTTAGAGGTCTGATGACAGAGGACAAGGCTGGAGCGAATCCCTTGTGCGGCACGCCCACGCTCGCCAAAGGCCGTAGCCGGCGCACGCACGGAACGGCGGCTCACGAGGTCCGCGCTCTGAGCGGCGCGGCGTCCGCGCGGTCGTATTTGATGGCGGCGCTCGACTGTTCTCCGGACCGATCCAACCACGGGGCAAGTGAGCCTCGGCGGGAGGCGTCGCTGAACCTGCCCAATCATGCCGTGTGCCGACCAGAACGCGCCCCCCGGCGCTGATCGCGGGCAAGCCGACTTCGAAGTGGAAGCTCCTCCCAACCGGCTCGCCCGCTTGTTCGCTGTCAGCTACCGCGGCCTGCTCGCGGAGCTTCTCCGCGAGCACATTACGCCGGGACGGCGGGTGCTGGAGCTGGGATGTGGGGCCGGAGACGTGCTTGCGCGGCTCAACCCTGGGTTGGGCGTTGGGGTCGACTACAGACCGGCCCAAATCGCGCGTGCTCGCCTACGCCACCCGGGTATCGAGTTCCGAGAGGGCTGTATAGAGTCGTTCGAGGATGAGCGAGAGTTCGATTTCATCCTGTGCTCCGACACGTTGGGGTTGCTCCACGACATTCAGCCGGTGCTGGAGCACGTTAGGCGGCTTGCGGGGACCGAAACGCGGCTGGTGCTCACCTTCCACAACTTCGTGTGGGCGCCGATTCTGCGCCTGGTCGAGTGGTTGCATCTGAAGTCGGTGCAACCGGAGCTCAACTGGCTGGGAGGCGAAGACGTTCTGAATCTCCTGTATCTGAGCGGGTATGAGGTTGAGGCGATCGAGCCGCATCTGCTCATGCCGATCCGCATACCCGGGGTGTCCGCCGCGATTAACTCACTCGTCCGCGTAGTTCCCGGGCTGTCGGCTTTGGCCCTCGTTCACGTTGTCGTCGCGCGCCCCACGTCCTCCGCGCCCGGCGCCGCGCGAAGCGTGAGCGTGGTGATTCCCTGCCGCAACGAGCGCGAGAACATCGAGCCGGCCATCCGGCGAATGCCGCAGTTCGGCAGCCGGCAGGAGATCATCTTCGTGGACGGCGCCTCCACGGACGGGACCTACGAGAAGATCCAAGAGGTCATTCGCGCAAACCCCGGCCAGAATATTCGATTTATCCCCCAGGTTCCCGATCACGACTACACCGCGGCCGCGGCCGACGGCCCGCCCCGAGCCCAGATGATGCTGCCTGCCGGCAAGGGCGACGCGGTCAGGCAAGGGTTCGCCGCCGCCGCCGGCGAGACCCTGATGATCCTGGACGCTGATCTGACCGTCGCGCCCGAGGACCTGCCGCGCTTCTACCAGGCGGTGGTTGACGGAAAAGGAGATCTCATCATCGGCAGCCGGCTTGTTTATCCCGTGCAGGATCAGGCGATGCGATTCCTCAACCTGGTTGGAAATAAAGTCTTCAGCTGGGTTTTTACCTGGCTGCTTTCGCAGCGTATCAAGGACACGCTGTGCGGCACGAAGGTGCTCACGCAGTCGGCTTACCGGCGGATACTGTCGCACCGCGGACACTTCGGGGATTTCGATCCGTTTGGCGACTTCGACTTGCTTTTCGGCGCGGCCCGCGCGGGCCTGCGCATTACGGAGATTCCGGTGCGCTACCACGCGCGGACCAGTGGCGAGACGAAAGTGCGGCCGATTCACCACGGGCTGATGCTGCTGCGAATGGCGGTGATCGGCTTGGTCAGAATCAAGCTCGCCCGCCGTACTCCACGCCCTCGCTGACGCGCCCCGGCGGTTAGATTCTCCGCTGCGGCGCCGCCGCCGCCGCTATCATGGGGAGCGCCGACTTTGCTAGCTGTCGGAATATTCGAGGCCGCATTTTCTGAATTCTTCATATGAGTGAGTCCTTCTGGGCAGGCAAGCGGGTGGCGGTCACGGGCGGCTCGGGCTTCCTGGGTCGCCGGGTGGTGGCCATGCTCCGCGAGCGCGGCGTAGGCGACCTGCGGGTGCCGCGTTCGGCTGAGCACGATCTCCGCACAATGGCGGCCTGCGACCGTGTCACCGCCGGTGTGGACGTCATCCTGCATCTGGCTGCGGTGGTAGGCGGGATCGGCTACAACCGCGAAGCGCCCGGCAGCATCTTCTACGACAACATCATGATGGGGGTGCAGCTGATTGAGTCGTCCCGCAGGGCCGGCGTTGAGAAACTGCTCGCCGTCGGAACCATCTGCGCCTATCCGAAGTTCGTTCCCACGCCGTTCAAGGAAGATGACCTCTGGGCGGGCTATCCCGAGGAGACCAATGCACCCTATGGTCTGGCAAAGAAGATGCTTCTGGTGCAGGCTCAGGCCTACCGACGGCAATACGGTTTCAACGCCGTCTATGTACTGCCAACCAACCTGTATGGGCCGGGAGATAACTTTGACCCGCGCAGCTCGCACGTTATTCCTGCGCTGATAAGCAAGATCGCCGCCGCGGTTGCAAGCGGCGGGAATCGGATCGACGTGTGGGGCAGCGGTTTGGCCACGCGCGACTTCCTTTACGTTGACGATGCCGCCCGCGGCATTATCGCCGCCGCAGAGCAATACGAAGGTGCCGAGCCGGTCAATCTGGGTTCGGGACAGGAGGTCTCGATCCGCCAGCTTGTGGAGACCATCGCTGAATTGATGCGCTTCAAGGGTGAGATTCATTGGGACCGCAGCAAGCCCGACGGGCAGCCGCGCCGGGTGGTGGATATTCAACGCGCCGGCGACTCGTTCGGCTTCGCGCCTCGAACTGCCTTTTGTGAGGGGCTTCGCGCCACGGTGGACTGGTATCTGACCGAGCGCCGCGCCGGCAGAATCGGCTAGCCCGACTTTGGCGCCTCAGAACTGATGAGACGCCGTTTTGCATGGGGCGTGATGTGTATGTACGCAGCGGCGGCTAGAGCTGTCCCTTCGCGCGGCGTGCTCGCGCGCTGCCGCAGAACGAAGCGGTCGTAGTTACTCAAAACGAAACGCGGGCGCGGCAGGGCTGGTGGACAGCCGCAGTACGCCGCAGTACGCCGCAGGCGCGCCCGCGGGCGCTGGCGCAGGGGGCTGGCAGGGGGGCGAGGAGCCGGGTCGGCGCGCGGACCTAACGGCCGGCGTGTCGCGGCTTGCAAGAACCGACGGCGCTTGAAGGCATGCGCTCTGTCGGTCCGATCAGGGGCCGGCCGCGTGAGCGCGGCATAATCGCCCGACTCGGCTGAAGGGGCCGCGCCATGACGCTCGTGAATGCCTAGGCGAATATCGAACGGTGCATCGGACGCCTGCGCGAGAGACGCGGGCTGGGTGGGCGCCTACCGCTCGTTGATGGAAGGGCACACGGTTTGCGGCTGAATCTCGCCGCGGCGGGATTGGCCGCGGCGGCGCTGGCCATCGCCGGTACGCTGTTGGCGGGTGCGCAGTGGGCCAGCCAGCCTCAGCCCCTGCCGGCGCACCACCATTTTCTGGCCGGCCCGCTGGGGCCGGGCGAGGCGCTCGAACAGGCGTTCACCGCGCCCGTCGATCATCTGACCAGGCTCCGGCTGCGGCTGGCAGTCCCGGAATCGGACATGGGGTCTCGGCCGCAGGTGATCGCGCGCCTGCGGGACGGGGACGCTCTGGTCCAGGAAGTGCGGTTCGACCGTCTTGATCTGGGCACGGCGCCGACGGACGTCTGGTGGGACTTTGCGCCGCTGGCAGGCGTTCGCGGTCGGACGCTGACTGTGCAAGTGGCGGTCGGCCAGGCGTCGCCGGCGCGTCTTCTGGCGGCCGCGCACCTGACCGATCGACTGCCGGGGTCGCTGGTGACGAACGGCATACCCGCCGGATCGCATGTGGACCTGGATCTCGCGTCGGGTCGCGTGCTGTCAATTGGGGGTATCGCAAGGGCGATCGGAAGCGCGGCGCCCGCCGGTCTGCTCCTGGTCGGGGCGGGGGTGGCGGCGGCGGGCGTTCTGGGAGGCGCGGCGCAGATTCGACGGCGAGCCGGTAGGGCGCCGTGGGCCGACGCCGCATGGCCGGTGCTGGGGGTCGCCCTGGCTCTGCTCGTGCTGGGAGTCGCGATTCGGACATCGGGCGCCGAGTTGGAGCCGGAGCGCGACCCAGCGTTCTGGAAGAAGGTCGCCATCGGGCTGGCCGTCGTCGCGGCCGCGCCGTGGGCTCGAACGCTCGCTCGCGGCGTATCTCGCCGACTCGACACGCTCGCTGCAAAACGCCTGAGGTCGGGCTCGGTGTCGGAGTGGGTGGCGGCCACCTGGCGCGACGGCGGCCCGGCGGCGTTGGCGCTCGCGCTGGCCTCGGCGGTCTCGCTTGCGGCGCTGACCGCGTTGATCCTGACGGACGCGGGGCGGGTCCGGTACCCAATGGAGATATTCGATGATCTGCGCCCGAATCAGGGACGTGTCGGGCTGCTGCCACCGGGCTTGGCGGTCGGGCTGGCGCAGTGGGCGTTTGCGGCGTGGCTGCTGTATGCGGTGGTCGCGATGCGGGCGGCTAGAGGCGCCGCGAAGGCGGTCAGATCGTTGCCGACACCGCTCGAATCGGTTGCGCGCCTGCGGTGGATTCTCGGATACGGCGCCGTGTTCGTCGTGGCATATGTGTTCAGGCTCGCGCCGTATCTCCGAAATGATCTGACGCCGTGGTGGGACGGCTGGGGCTTGGGGCACGGCGACACGTGGATAGACCTGGCTGTCCCCATGGCGGAAATGGCGGATCTGAGCGTGTTCGCGGACATCCACAACGAGGGATTCCTCTACGTTCCGCTGCTGGCCGGGTTCATCAAGGCGCTGGGACTGTGGTCGGGGATGGTGTGGTTCGGGCATTTCTTGGTCGTGACGAGCGCGCTGATTCCCGTCTTAGCGGCGGCGACCGTCACGACGCTGACCGGCCGGCAGGCCGGCGGAATCGTCGCGGGTCTGGTCCTGGCCTTCGATCCGGTCCTAATCTGGTTCGGACTGAACGGATGGTCCGACGGCGCTACGTTCTTCGCCGTGGCGCTCGCGTTTCTTGCGTTCGCGGCCGCAGCGCGACGCCCTTCGGTGCGGACGCTGGTGGCGCTCGGCCTGGCGCTCACGTTGCTCGCGCTGTCGCACGGGACGTGGCTGTATCCGGCCGTGTTCTGGGCCGCCGCGGCGGGTCCGTTGATCGCGGCCCGCGCGCGCTGGCTCACCGGGGCCGGGCCGTATGAGCGCTCGCGAAAGTTGCTGGCGGCGCCCCTAGTGACGCTGGCGCTGGGCTACGTCGCGATGGGCGCGTTTCAGTGGAGCCGGTTCCCACCGCCGAATGGAATTCGGGGGCTGGCCGACGTGCCGCTGATCGGCCCCTCCCGGGCACGGGACATCCTTTCAGCTTTCTCCAACACTTTCGGCGAGCCCTCGCGCGCCGCCGGAACGCCCGAATCAATCGTCGGCGCGGCCGGGCGCTGGCTCGCGGAGCTGGGCGAGCACGTGAGCTTTTTCATCGATGCGCACGTGGTCCAGCCATTTCCATTCTTCCCGCTCATCATGGCCGTGGTCGGCGTCGCGGCCCTGTGGCTTGCGTGGCGGCGCCATCGAGCGGTACCGGTGTCCCGGCCGGGGCTGGCGGTGCTTCCGGTGCTGGCCGTTCCGGTCTTCTGGCCCGCCCTGGAAGCGTCCACGGCGGGCCCTACGTTTCTGCTGGTGCTCGCTCTGGTGTGGCTGTTCGCGCCGGCCGGCCGCGCGATCTACGCCGGTCTGGCGCTCTACTTCGCGGTCTTTCTGCCGATCGCCGAGTTCGGCGCGCACATGCGTCACACCAACGTGCTCATCTACGCCTTCATCCTGACGGGCGTCACGCTGATCGACGCTGCCGCTCGCGAGGGCGCGCCGCGGCTGCCATGGCGTGCGGGCTTGATTCAAACGCTGGTGGTCCGGCGAGCGATGAGGGTCGCGGTGCCATCGCTAGTGGGCGCGCTAATCGTCGTCGGCCTCGTTGGCGTTGCGCATGCCGCTGGCGAGCGCGCAACAGAGCGCGCATATCTCACGTGGCTTGGATCGAATCTGCCGGGGAACGCACTCGTTCTAACGGCCGGAAATGTGGATCCGTGGACCGTCGTCGACCTGACCGGACGATCTGTGTTGTACGACGCGGAGAACCGCGGTCGGCAACTGATCGAGGGGCGGCCATTCACATGGACGCATCGGGTGCCTAGGTTCTATCCGGACGCGACGGAATCCGCGCAGATCATCAGCGCTCTGGTCGAGAGCGGTGCGGAACTCTACTACTACGGACCGGGGTCGGAAGACCGGTCGAGAGTGACGCCGCATTTCCTCGGCGCGCGTACGACATATGCGCTGACGCGGGAGGCGGCCTACCCTGGCGACCCGCGTCGCGCGGTGCTCAGGATCGGTGAGGCGATTGCCGGGGGTTGACTCCACCCGCGCGGCACCATCCGCATGCACGACCGCCGCGCAGTAGTCACTCGCGGCCAGCGCAATCGCTGATTCTCAGGCTGGCTGGCGTTCGCCGTTCGCTACTGTGTTCCGGTTCCCACGAGCGTCGATCTGACTCGGTTGGCGGCCGTCGGAGTGCTCCTGAGCCCACGAGTGTGAGGCCGCCTGTGGAGGGTCTGAGCTGATATCGCAACCGCCCGTCATATGACCGTCTGGCCGGACGTCGAGAAGTGACCTACCTGGCGGCGTTCGCCGCGGCGCTCATCCCGGTTGCCGGCGGGATAGCGGTCAACGCATGGCTGCGACCGTCCGAGCGGCGTTGGCCGGTGCTGATCGGCGGCGGGGCGGCCCTGGGCCTGGGCCTGATGGTATTCGCGCAGATGGCGCTCCTGCGCGTTCTGCCCATTCAAGCCGCGGTCATAGTGACCTACGTACTCTTCGGCGTTGTCGGCGCGGCAGGTCTGGTTCGCCTCCGGCGGCGCCGGCCGGAATGGGACGTCGGCGGCGCATGGACGCTGGCGGGGCTCTCGGTTCTGGTGTTGATCTCGGTCGGGGCGGGAGCCGACCTCGCGGCAAGCGTCTGGCACGGTTCGACGCACGAAAACCTGGTCGTGCGCATGGCCATGACGGGTCACATCGCGCGCGGCGAGTGGCCGGTCGCGGACCCCTATTCACCCGACTACGTACGCCTCTATCGGCATGCGGCGCAGGTGTGGACCGCCTCGGTTATGCGCATTTCCGGCGCGGACCTCTTCGCCGCCACGCTGGCAACCGTTATCGTGGCCCTCTGGGCGATCGCGGGCGGATTGTTCGCCGCCGGCGCCGTGCTGCGCGGCTACCTGGGCGGATTGCTTGGATCCGCTTTCTTTTTCATGGCCGGTCATGCGAACGCCCTCGGCGCCTGGAAGACGCCCTTCGGCGCCCTCGGCCCATCGCGCGCCCACGGCCTTGCGACGGTGGACCGCGCTATAGACCAGGGCTTCGTGCTGGGTCACAGCTTCGGATTGCAGCCGGGCAACGATTTCACGGTGGTGGTGGCCGCCGCCTGTGGGGCCGGAGGGGCCTATCTTGCGGCGGCCACCCCGGGCGCCGACCGCCGCCGCCTCATGATTGTGGGCGCCGCCGCGATTTGCTTCGCGTCCATGGCGGCGGCGGCCGAGCATTTGCTTCCCGTGGTCATTGCCGGGGTTGCGGCCGCGGCGGCGGTGTTTCTGATTTCCGGTCGCGTGCGCTCCGCCGGTTGGATGTTGGCCGTGGCGGCCCTGTCCGTGGGATTGAGCTTGATTCCCGAAGGCGTAATCCCGTCGCTCCTACTCGGAACCGCCGAAGGCTCGCGGGCCGGCTTTGCCATGCGGCCCGAGCTCGCCTTCACCGTGCCAACCAGCAGCATGTTCTACGCGGACACCCCGGCACAGTTCTTCGCTGCGCCGCTGCACGCGCTGCGAGTGCCCTTGAGCGCGCCCATCGCGCTGAAAGAGCTCGGATGGCTGTACGCCGCCGGTCTGTTTGGCGTGGGGCTGATCGCACTGCGCCGCCGCTGGTACCTCGCGCCTTTTGGGGCCGCTGCCGCGGCCGCACTGCTGACTCCGGGCTTTTTCGTTGACCAGCTCTATCCCATAAACATTGCCAAGTTCACGTCGCTGGCAATTGCGCTCGGCGGCCTCTTCACGGGGCTAGTCGTCGCGGAGCTTGCGCAGCTCAGGCTGGCGCGCGCGGGCGCGGCGCCCAGGCTGTTAGGCGCGGCGGTTGCGGCGCCCATCCTGGCCACGTGGGTTTTGGGCGCGGCCTTGTGGCCGGTGAAGGTCTACGAGTCGCCCTTCCCGAACGCGGCCGAGGACCTCGCGACGGCCGAATACCTTCGATTGATGCCGTACGGACAGCGCCTGCTGCTTCTGCCCGGGCCGGTGGACAAGGAGGAGCTGAACTCGGACTCGTGGGAAGGCATGCATCGTTTCGCCGCGGCCTTCGGAACCGTCTACCTGCCGTTGGGGCTGGATCGGTGGGGGAACATCGAGGACTACCGAGAGCCGTACAAGGCGGCCTACACGAGTCTCGGCCCGAGCGCGCTCGCGCGCCTCGAGATCGATTTCGTCTACGTTGCGCCCGGCTTGCTTTCCGGCCGTCAGCGGTCGCTCCTCGACGCCGCGCTCAGCTCCGCAGTGCTTGAGCTGGTCTACGTCTCGCCCTCCGGCGCGCGCGAGGTCTACCGCGTCACGGAGGCACTTACGCAATGAGCAGCCGCCTTGCCACGTTCGGACTCTGGCTGGCCGCGGCCGGGATTGCCGGCGCGGTGCTCTTCGTACCCGTCGCCTGGGCCGCCACCGACATGCCCGCGACCCGCGCGATGCAGAACCTGGGACCGGTTTCGGCCTTCGTCGTGCCCGGCCAGACCATGGTCTTGCGCGAGCCGGTGGACACGGTGGCGCTGCCGGTGCGGGTGGGAGGACCGTTCGGCTCGATGGCGCCCTTGCGCCTGGTGGCGCGCGCGAATCATGCCGACACGACTGTGCTGGGGAGCTCCGAGGGCGCGGCCAGAGCGCGTCCGGAGCGCTACGACGTCGTGCTCTTCCGGTTCGACCGGGCGCTCAAGCCGGATGAGGCCGCGTACTTAGAGCTCCAGGTTCCTCCCCAGACCGAGTGGCCGATTCTGGTCGCTTCCACTACGGCAGACAGTCAGCGCTCGGATGGTCGGCTGTACCTTCGGGGCGAGCCGGCTTTCGCTGATCTGGACCTGGCCTACCAGCTACTTCGGCATGAGTCGCTGGCGTTCCGACTGCCTCTGCTCTGGCGGCAGCACCGCGAGGCCCTGGTTGTGTCCATTGCGACTCTTGCGGCAGGCGCGGCGCTGATCGTCGGACTGGTGTGCGCGGCCGGTCGACGCGCGAGCTGGGGGACGCGCCTGGCCGTGAGCGCCGCCGCGTTCGGCGGCTTCGTGGGGGCGGTATATGCATTCATCTTTGTCTGACTACCACGCCGGGAGCCGACCGCCGGGCGCCAGTGAATGGGAATCAAATACAAGGTTACCCGGTTCGAGGGCTATATGAATTGCGACGCGTAGAAAAACAGCAAGTGAGGAAAAACGAGTGAAACTGACCGCCGAAGAAATCGAGGTCGCGGCGGCGCGAATGATGGCTGCAGCGCAAGCACACCAACGCGCATCGGGTTGGTGCATGGACAAGCGCGACGCCAAGCCTCCCAATATCGATTTTTTCTTCTCTCGCGTAGTGTCGTTCGAGTTGATTTTATTATCAGTTGAACAATCTTTGCGCCTTCTGTTGCTTCTTCACTATTCAATTGTTCGAGATGATACGAATCACAATCCGCATGTCCTTTACAAGGCGATGCAGAACAAAAGCGGCGGCAAAGAAGGGATAAGGCATGACATTATTAGCAAAATGAGCGTGCTAGGCCATACCCAAGGCATCGATCCTATCTCTGAAAGAGAATTGGTAGCCTGCCTTAGAAAGCACGACTCATCGTACTCGAACTTCAGATATTTTCAGTTGGACCGCCAAGCGAGGTTGAACAAGAAATGGGAGTTTTCCCAACGCGATGTGCAGATTCTACATTGCTTGGCACTGGCGTTGATTTCCCTGAATATGGACGAGATGGGGAAGCGTGGCATCGGCGCTTTTCTATCCATGCGTCCCGTACTGGAATCGGAAATGACAGAAGAATTGAAAGCACTAAAGAATCGTATAACCTAGTAGAGATAGCTTCAGAATGCTCACTTAGTCAACGCTAACTATTTAGATGATTGACCCGTTGTGTTCGAGACTTATGGCCATCTTATTAGTATTTCAATCGGTGATGTGACACATGTGTAACATTATATATATCCCAAATGAATTCGGCTGCTCCGACGGTGTTATGGGTCGAGGCCGACAATCCCCGAGTAGGGAACGTAGGTTGGCTGGCCCGACGCGATCACGATGGACACCAGCGGAATGACGGCTCGGATGCGAAGCTCGCCGGCTCCCTCGGGCAGACCGGCCAGGGTGAGAGCCAGCACATAGCCGCCGTCTGGCAGCGAGACGTTCGATCTGCTCGGACTGACGCCGTTCACCTCCAGCGCACGTGCATCGAAGTGCAATGCGGCCATCTGCGTCTCGACCGAGAGGACGACAGGTCCTGCCCACCAGGCCAGAGAGTCGGCTGGGTTGGTCACGGCGGGACCTGGCACTGCGGCGTCCGCGGGATATAGGCGCAGTTCGGTTCCGTCTGCAAATTGCACTGCCTGCGGATTTCTGTACCAGATGTTGATCACCGCCATGGCGGCATCCGTTCCGCCGTCGAATCCAAGTCCGGCGGACCAGGTTTGAGGCGAAGGCTCTTCATCCGGCAGTGCGCGTACTTGCACGAAAGGCTGAACGGGCGAGTCCGCCAGGCTCACGCGCAGGTTCGCGCACTGCCGAGAGCTGAGCGGCAGCACCTGAGGCGTTCCCGCCAGCCGCATCGTCGACTCACCCACGGCAATGGCGCTGCCCGGATCACCGAGAACGCGCAGCTGCAAGCCTGCCGCGCCGTTCTGCTGGCACGCCACCGCCGCCCGAGCGGGCGGTTCGACCGGCGACGGACCGATTCGCCACACCGGCGTCCACGCGCCTTCCGTCCGATAGGCGTTGAGTCCATAGCCCGACCAGACGCGGTCCTCGAGGTACAGGCCGAGCGTCGTGGGCACAACCCAGGCGGGAAGCACGACCATCGGCGGAAGGCCCGCCTCGGCGGGTACTTCGAATGCCGGCCGTTTGGAGCTGCGCGCGAGAAACGTCGTCGTCGGGCCAAACATCCGCGCCCGGCCGGACAGCGCCAGCAGCAGAACCAATCGTTGGTCTTCCGGCACGGCGCCGGAGATGAGAACAGAGCCGGCATCCAGCACCAGGTCCCGCAGCCGCGCGTAGCTGCCGGGCTCTACCTCAGGCTGTCCCGCGCCAGGCGTTACGGCGTATACCCAATGCGTCTTGCCCAGCTCGTCGCTGGTTTCGTGAATGAGCCGAAACCGTTGCGGCTGCGTGAGCGCGCGCCGGCCCGAAGGTTCCATCGACGCCAAAGATTCCGAAGTGACGTGCAGGTGGGTCACGCCCAGCGCGCTCAGGTCGTCGCGCGAGAGAAAATTGAGCGCGTCGTAGTAGGTATGCGTGAGCACGTAGTCGAATACCGCCAAATCGCGGGTGCTCGTGGGCGCTACCCGCCCCGTGGCGGCCACCAGAGTCGGCGGCGCGGGGCTCAGGACGCGAGCTTCACGAGGAAGACTGCGGCGCATCCAGTCGTAGACCATCCAGTCGGCGCGTAACGAACCCGCCACGACGGTGGAGTTGTAGTGCCGGTGGATCTTGTCACGCACTCTCGGATAGCTCAGGTCGATTCCCTGTCCTGCGAGTTGGGACCCGGAGACCATGCGGGGAAGCGCGCTGGGAAGCACCACCAGCGCAAGCAGAGCCACGGCCACCATCACCCGCGGCGCCCGAGCGGCGCGGGCTGTCCAGGCGCCGATTGCCGCCATGGCCGTCATGGATGCAAGGGCCGTGGTGACTCCCAGCAGCCGGGCGTCACTGCCGAGTTCTCCTACGGTCAGAATCTGGTACAGACCAAAAGCCGCGGCGGATACCAGCGTCAGAAAACCAAGCGCCCACGACCTAAGCCGCCACGTCCCAATCGCGCCAACCAGCAGCAGAAGCGCCAGCCCGGGTGCGACCGAAAAAGGTCCGCTGGTCGCCGTAATCGGGGCGTAGAGTGCTGGTGTGGCTTGAAGTTGCAGGCTCACCACGCCCGTGGACCCGCCGCGTCCGAACAACGCGTCGCTGACGGCGCCGCCCGCCAGTCCCGCGATCAGCGCTCCAGCGAGCACCGCCGCGGCAAACTCGATCCGGGCGCGCGTGTGCAAGCGCCAGAGCTGAAACAGTGCGCAGACGGCCAGGCCAAGCCAGAGGGCCAAGAAAGTCGACGTCTCTGCCAGCGGCGCCAGCCCGGCCGCCGCGGACAACAGCGGATAGGCGCGCCGCTGGCCCTCGCAGCGCAGCGCAGCGGCGACGAGCACCGCCAGCGTTATGGCGAGCGAGAAGTGCGGACTGTTGAGAAGCGTGGTAGCTACGCGCTCGGTGGGATGCGCGTCCAACGGCCGGGTCAGCGATGAGAGGAATCCGAAGGGGCCTTCCGTAGCCACTGAGAGCGTCTGCGGCAGACCCAGCACGATCAGTCGGTCCGCAAAGACCGCCATGACCGCAACGCCGCTCGCGACTGCCCAGGATACGCCCAGGTCGCGGGCAAGTCCGGCCACCGCCAGCGCCATCACGGTCAAGACGAAGGGGTTGACCAGCGTGAACGCCGACCACGACGGCAAGCCGGCCAGATTCATCAGGCTGGCGGCGAGAAGGTCGGCGCCGTAGTGATAACCGATGCCTATCTCGGGCGTGTAAGCGGCAACCGGCGGGAATGAGCCGGCCGCCAATATGCTGGCAACCGGCAGCCGCCAGGCCTCGTCTACAAAGAGCGTCTGGGTTCTATTCGCGAGCAGAAACGCGTATAGGGCCGCGGCGATCAGCACCGCGGCGGCCAGGCCCGCGGCGGGCGCGCGCCGCAGCGCGGCCAGGAACCCGCCGCGCCACGCGGTTCCCAGCACGAGAGCCGCCACGAGACCAAAGCCGGCCCACGCGCCGGGCGCGCCCGGAAACACCCACGACACAAGATTCACGGCCAGCAGATGCGCGGCCACCCCCACGGCCGGCCCGTACAAAAGCCAGGCGCTTGCGGGGCGGTTCCGCAGCGCGGCGTAGGCTAGCGGCAGGCCCGCGGCCGCGATCCAAACGAGTAGGAGATGCCCCTTGACCAGTGAGGGCCAAACGGGGTCCGCGGGGTCCAGGCTCATGCTGAGGTAGCAATCGCCGCTGAGGCGCGCAGCGGAGCGCCTAGCGGGAAGGTCTGGCGATCATGGCGAGCGTACACAAAGCGCGGCTGGCCGGAGCGGCGCCCGAGCTGTGCGATCCAGGCGCCGACCTAGTGCTCGCGGTCTGGGCCCAATGATCTTCCCGGCCTAGCGCGACAGGCGGAGCCGCAACAGGTGATAGAGAAACTCCAGGCCCTGCCGGGTCACCGCTTTGCTGTAGGCGCCGTGACGCTGGTCGAAGGTGTAAGGAACGTCGACAACGGCTCGAATATTGCCGCGCACGAGCACTTCCAGCAGGATCTTGAAACCCACCGGCCGGAGCTCCCTGGCGTCGATTACGCCGCGCCGAAAGGCGAAGAATCCGCTTAGCGGATCGGTCGTCAGGCGCGCGGTGGAGAGGCCCGCCTGCGCCAGCCTGGTGGACGCCCAACTCACGCCGCGACGCCACGGGCTGCTCAGGCCCAGCTCGGAGCCGCCGGGCGCGTAGCGGCTCGCCACGGCTACGTCGGCCCCGTTTGCGATGGCCGCCAGCAGAGCCGGAGTCACGGGCGGAGGGTGCTGAAGGTCGCCGTCCATAACGAGCACCACGTCGTCTACGACATCCCTCAAGACCTCTACTACGGCCTTCGCCAGCCCGCGCCGCTCGGCGGAATGGTTGATCGAGATAGAAGGATCGGCGGCGGCCTGTCGGCGGACCTCTTCGGCGGTCCCATCGTCACTGTCATCGGCGAAGACAACGTGAAAGGGCCGGTCGCCGAGGGCTGATTTAAGCCGCTCGATCAGCGGCGCAATGTTCGCGCGCTCGTTGTAAGTGGGAATGACGATTGCGACGCGCACAAGCCCGCTCGTGGTTAATCGGATGCGACTTCCGAGGGATCGTATCGCGGCGAGCCGCCTTCGTACGAGGACGGCGGTGCGCCGGTATTGAATCGGAGTGAGCCATGCGGCGCGGATCGGGGAAGCGCGGACTCTCGCGACGCACCGCGGCCGGCGCCTGCAACCCGACAACGCGCTCGTGTGCTCGCGCGGTCGCCGCTCGCGAGCGTTGAGCAAGCGGCGGGGTAGGCTCGGCGCATGTGGCGGCAATCGATCTGGTTTGGCGCGCTCGCGATCGGGGCCAACGCGCTCGCCTACGTCTATCAGCTCACGATGGCGCGGCTGCTGGAGCCGCGTGAATACGCCATCGTGCTGGCCATCGTGTCCTTCATCGCGATCCTGCTGTTCCCGGGCAACGCATTCCAGGCCGCGGTGGCAGTCGGGACCGGGCGCATCGTGGATCGGGCCGGGTACGGGCACGTATGGGGGTTCGTCCTTCGAGCGGGGCTGACCGCCGCCGCCGCGGCTTCAGTGGTGGCCGTGCTTTTCTTCGTTTTCGCGTCCGGCCTGCAGGACTTGTTCGGTTTCGAGGGCGTATGGGTAGTGATGTGGCTGGCGGTCGGGCTCGTGCTGTCTCTGGGCCTCTCGGCGATGCGTGGGGCAATCCAGGGCACGCAACGTTTCGCACGCTTGGGGATGGTGATGCTGAGTGAAGCCGCGCTTCGTCTGGCCGTGGCGGGCGGGCTGGTCGCGCTGGGCTTGGGGGTCGCCGGCGCGGCGGCCGGCTTCACCATTGGCTACGCCGGGGCGCTAGGTCTCGCCGTTTGGTGGCTCCGGCCGCGCGGCGCCGGCGGGCGCGTTGCGAGCACGCATCTGTGGCACGTGTTGCGTGAGCAGACGCCGGCCGCGTGGGCTGCGTTCGGTGTCTTTGGCGTGCAGGCGATTGATGTGGTGGTGGCCAATGCTCAGCTTCCAGGCGAGCAGCTGGAGGCGTATGCGGCGGCCGCCTTGGCCGGACGCATCATGTTTTGGGCCGGATTCGTGCTCAGCCTGCTGGCACTGCCGAGGTTTCGGGAGATGTTCGCGTCGCGCTCGTTCGATCGAACGCTGGTGCTCGGGACCTTCGGCGCGCTTGCGGTCCTGCTGGGTGGCGTGCTGGCGGTTGGGGCGGCTCTGCCGGGGCTGTTGCACCTGCTGCTGGTGGGATCACGCTACGCACAAGACCCCGCGCTCATGCAGACATATCTGGCCGGATCGGCCTGCCTCACCGCCGCGCTGTTGCTGACCTACGTCCTGATTGCGGCGGGCCGCCATCGGGTCTGGCTGGCGGTCTTGCCCGCCAGCGTGGCACAGACTCTGGCCTACGTCCTGTGGGCGGATTCGGCGATTGAGTTCGCGCAGGTCCTGGTGCTAGGCGGCCTTACGCTGGCGGTGGTAACAGGCATTCCAACCGCGCTGCAGCTGCGGCGGGCCCTGCGGGCGGCGCGCAGCCCGCGCGTGCCGGCCGTGGAGTGAACGGGAATCGGCGTATAGGACACAAGAGCACGTGGCCCGCCGTGGTCATGAGCGTGATCGCCGCCGCCACTTTCTCGCTCGGCGCTCCCCTGTCGCGGCTGGCGCTGCCCGCTTCCGCCGCTGAGGTCACGTTCGGCCGCCTGCTGGTCGCCGCCGCCGCCGTGGCGCTCACCGCGCTGGCCATGCGCCAATCGCTGCGCAGCTTGCTGCGCCCGGAGGCCGCCGCACTCGGCGCCGTCCTCTATCTGCACTTCTATCTGTTCACGTTCGCCGCCCAGACAACCACGGCCGCCCACGCCCTCTCGATCGTGTACACGTCCCCGATCCTCGTATTGCTCGCGTCGCGGCTCTTCCTGCGCGAGCCGTCGCGGCGCACGCAGATGCTCGGCGTGCTGGCCGCGCTGACCGGCATAGGCGTGCTCACGGGTTTCGAGCCGGAATGGACGCGTGAGCGGGTCTTGGGCGACTTGGCCGCGCTGGGGTCCGCTGTCGCCTTGAGCGCTTACGTCGTGTCCGGCCGCGCCCTGCGCCGCCGCGGATCCCTCCTCACCTACGTTACGGGCGTCTACGCATGGTCGACCGTGTTTTCGCTGCCGGGCGCTATGGTCGCCTTTGACGCCGCGCATTTGAATGGCGTGTCGATCGCCGCCACGCTTGCGCTGGGTCTGGCGCCGATGGCCATCGGCCACACCCTGCTGAATGCGGCCATCCGGCGCGTTCACGCCGCGATCCCCAACGCGCTCACCGCTCAAGAGGTGACGGGCGGCGTGATTCTGAGCGCTCTGATGTTTGGCGAGACTCCGGGCCCCAATGCGCTGATTGGCGGACTGGTGGCGCTGGCCGGTGTTGCGGCCGTCATCATCGGCGCGCCGCGCGCGCCGCGAGAGGCGCCTGACCGCGCTTAGGGAGTAGCGCCGTGGCTGCCGGCCCTACGGCTCGAATCGGAAGCTTGCCGAGGTTCCCGGCCCATCGGCGCGCGGCTGGATCAGGAAGCTGCCCTCCAGATTGCGTTCCACCAGATTGCGCACGATGGTCAGGCCAAGCCCCATGTCACGATCGAGCATGAACTCGTCCGTCAATCCGGCGCCGTCGTCGATAACCGAGACGTGCACGTTGGAGCCGTCGGCGCGCGCCTCGACCCGGATCGCGCCCGAGCTTCGACCCTCCAGGCCGTGCTGCACGGCATTCCAGAGCAGCTCGTTCACCACCAGGGCGAACACCGTGGCCTTGTCGGAAGATATCTGCACGTCGGCCGCGTCGATCGAGAGCTCGAAGCGGTCGCCGCTCGCGCTCAGGTCCGCGCGCATGAGGTCCAGCATGGCCTCGGCGATGGCCCGAACCGTGGTGTGGCCCAGGTCGTCCTCCGAGAGCAGATCGTGCACCCGCGCCATTCCGGCGATACGCCCGGCGCTCAGGCGCAGCAGCTCCCCCGCCTCGTCGGTATGTGCGCGGCGCGCCTGTAGGCCCAGCAGCGATGCGATGGTCTGCATGTTGTTCTTTACCCGATGGTGCATCTCGCGCAGCAGCAGCGATTTGGTCTCCAGTCCCTGCCGCACTTCTTCGAACAGGCGCGCGTTCTCCAGTGCGATGGCCGCGTGGTTTCCAAACGTGAAAGCCAGGTCGGTCTGCTCCTGCGTGAACTCGCCCGGCTCGGATCTATACAGGCTGATAGCCCCCACCGCGTGGTCGCCCACGATCAGGGGCACGCTGCACATCGAGCGGTAGCCTTCTTCTTCGATGAGTTCGCGCGGCGCCAACAGACGCGCGTCGTCGAACGCATCGGTAACCACCACGGGTGCGTGCGTCGCCACCACCCGGCCCACTACCCCCTCCCCTAATGAGAGCGTGTGCCGGGCGTAGGCCGCGCCCATGTTGTAGGTGGCGACCACGCGCATCTCCTCGCGGGTCTCGTCGATTTGCCAGATCGCCGCTTTCTCCACCCCGGTCAGCTCCGCCGCCTGGCGCGCGAGTTGTGTCAGCACGGATTGTGAATCCAGGTTCGAAACGAGCGTGCGCGCCAGGTTTTGGACCGAAGTGAGCTGCTCCACCTTGTGATGCAGCTCCTCATCGGTCTGCTGGTGCAGACGCGCGTTCTCGACCGCGATCGCAAGCTGTCCCGCCGTTATCTCGGCGAATCGCACTTCCTCGCTGGTGAAGTCCCGAAACTGCGTGGAGGCGACGTTTATGGCGCCGATCAGACGGTTGACGGTAAAGAGGACTATCGGCACCGCCAGGAAGCTGCGCAGCGTTTCCTCGCCGATCCCGGGCACGTACTTGAACCGCGGGTCCGCCCAGACGTCGCGCACCGCGACCGGCTGGCCGATGTGCGCCACCCATCCGATCAAGCCCTCCCCGATCGCCAGCGTCGTGCGTCCGATAGCGGCGGGCTCGAACGCCTTCGTGCCGCGCAGCACGAGCCGGTCGATCGAGGGCTCGTAGAGATAGATGGTGACCTCGGACACCTTGAGCAGGTCCGCGACCGTCTCCACCGTGAGGCGCAGCACCTCCTCGAGCTCCAGCGAAGAATTGACCGCGCTGTTGATGCGGTCGAGCGCCCGAACGGTCTCGTCCAGCAGTTGCTCACGGCGCGTCGGGCTCGCGTCCAGAGGGGTAACGGACGCGTATCCTCGCAGCAGCGCTTGCGCCACGCCGGCCTGCAATTCCACAAGATCGCGCGTGGCCGCTTGACGCAGAGCCGGGTCCAGGCGGTCGAGATAGGCCGCGCCCACGTGTCCCAGCCGCTGGATCGCCGTCGCGGCCAGCGCGGCCGCGGTCATGCCCCGCGCGGCCGCGGCCGCGCCCACGCTCGCAATGCGGCGTCGGAAGCCTCGATCGCTTCGCAGGCTCAGCGCTTGGCGCGCGATTTCGTGCGGCGGCTGGGCCATGCGCCCGAGCTCGTGATCAGTCACCCACCAGGCGATCTGCTCCACCTGCTCGGGCGTGACGGCGGGGCGAGACGGTGTGCGAATCATGCAAATGCCCGCGGCGGCGCTCGGTTCAGGCTAGCAGAGGACCGCGGGCCGCCGGCCCCGCGTGGTTTAGGAACCGCGGCGCCGTCTGATGAACGCGGGCGGCTGTGAATCGTCGCTTCGATCGTCCTCGCCGCCCAGCTCGTCCAGCAGCGGGGTGGACAACCGCGCCGTGCGCCCGGCTTGCCGCCCGCGCCGCCGTTGCGTGGGCCGCCGCGCCTGGGAGTCTGCCCGCGTGCCGGTAGCGATCAGCGTCACTCTCACTGTGTCACGCAGGCGCGCGTCGATCACCGACCCGAAGATGATGTTGGCGTTTTGTGAGACCGCCTCCGCGATCTGCTGCGCGGCGTGGTTCACTTCCGCCAGCGTCACGTCTTCGGACGACGTGATGTTGAGCAGAACACCCTGCGCGTCATTGATCGACGTCTCCAGCAGCGGACTCCGCATGGCCTGTTCCAGCGCGCGCCGCGCCCGCTCATTGCCCGACGCCTGACCCAGTCCCATCATTGCCGCGCCGGCCCGCTCCATCACCGTACGCACGTCCGCGAAATCGACGTTCACCAGGCCCGTGGTCGTAATCAGGTCCGTGACGCTCTGCACTCCATGCAGCAGCATCTCGTCGGCGAGCGAGAAAGCGTCGGTGAAGTTAAGCCGCGCGTCGGCCTGCTCTAGCAGCTTTTCGTTATGCACCACGATCAGGGAGTCCACACACTCCGCCAGCTGGCGCACCCCCTCACGCGCGATCTCGGCGCGCCGCCGGCCCTCGAAGGCGAAAGGCAAAGTAACCACCCCGACCGTCAGCGCGCCGGCGTTCCGCGCCATCTCCGCCACCGTGGGAGCGGCCCCGGTGCCGGTGCCGCCGCCCATGCCGGCCGCGATGAACACCATGTCGGCGCCGTCCACGGTCTCCGCCAGCTCGTCGCTGCTTTCCCGCGCCGCCCGCTCACCCAGATGCGGATCGCCGCCGGCGCCCAGGTTGCGAGTCGCGCGCGGTCCGATGACTAGCCGTCGCGCCGCCCCCGAGCTTTCCAGCGCCTGGCCGTCGGTGTTCACCGCAATGAACTCGACGCCGCTGACACCCGCTTCGACCATTCGGTTGATGGCGTTGTTGCCCGCTCCGCCTATTCCCAGCACGTGTATCTCGGTGAATCCGGAGGCCGGCCCGGGCAGCGGATCGTCCTGCGCCAGAATGCGCGGAACCAGATTGGGCGGGCGCTGCACGTCGCGCGGCCGCTGAGGATCGAACCCGCGATGCTCTCTACGCGGCACGGCTGAGCACCTCCCCGGCTAACGCCTCGTAGGCCGCCACTGCCCGGCGTGTGCCGCGGTCCTTGAGGTCGCCCGCGAAGATCGACACACCGGCGCTCGACGTCTCCAGGATCTTGCTGTTGGTGGGGATGATGGAATCGAAAATGCTCGCGCCCCAGCGCTCGCGCAGATACTCCGCCACCGTCTTCTCCTCCCGCAGCCGCCGGTCGAACTTGCTCAGCACGATGCCCAGCACGCGCAGCCGCGGGTTGAGGTAGGTCACTTCCTCGATGCTCTCGTTCAGCATCTGGAGTCCTTGCAGGGAGAAGAAGCGCGCTTCCGTTGGGATGATCACCCACTCCGCCGCCACCAACGCATTGAGTGTCAGCACGCCGAGCGAGGGCGGTGTGTCGATGAGCACGTAGTCATAGTCGCGCTCGCTTCGCATCAGGTGCTCGCGCAAACGCAGCTCGCGGCCCAGCTTCGCCTGCAGGGCAACCTCCACGCTGGCCAGCTCGGGCGTGGCCGGCACGATGTCGATCGTCACCCCGCTGGCTTCCTGGACCCGATAGCGCGGAAGGTCGATGTCTCGCTGCAGCAGCGCGTCCGCCAGCGACTTGTCCACCTTGCCGTCCACGCCGAACGCCGAGCTCAAGTTCGATTGCGGGTCGGCGTCCACGGTCAGCACGCGCAGTCCATGGCGTGCCAGCGCCGTCGCGAGATTTGCGGTGGTAGTGGTTTTGCCAACCCCGCCCTTCTGGTTGGCGACCACAATCGTCACGGCCATAGGGGGACCCTCGAAGCGCCGCCCTCCGGCCCCCCACAGGCGGCGATATCGCGCAGAATGCTAGGTTACCTGCCCCGGCGAGTCAACATAATTCGCGCGGCGGCGGGTGATTCTGATCAGTGCCCCTTCCGCCATCCCGGGCCTGACCCGCAATCCATCCGGGATCTCGTGCGCGCGCGCTCCGTCATTCCGGGCTCGACCCGGAATCCATCCACCACCTCGCGCGTTGGGCGACCTCGCAACTCGATCCACCCGGGTATACGAGCCGGCGGCCCGCGCGTTCAGGCCCACGGGGCGGTAAGCCGCGCCTGGTCAGCGCAACAGCCCTGGGAACTCCTCCCGTGTGAGGCCGGTGTCGCGGATCAGCGCTCGCGGGAGACCTCCGCCTAGTTCCTTAGGAGACGGCGTATGGTAGATATATGTGCAGCACTTCTACCCGAAGGCGTCCGATGAGCCTCAACATCAAGAACGACGAGACCTGCCGGCTGGCGCGCGAGCTGGCCCGGCTCACGGGCGAGACCATGACCGGCGCGATCACGGTCGCGCTCGAGGAGCGCCTGGAGCGCGAGAGGCGCCAACGCGGCGTGGACGCCCGCCTCCGGGAGATGCGCGCCATCGCAGAGCGCTGCGCCAAGCTGCTGCGCGACGGGCCGTCGGCGGTCGAGCACGGCGATTTCCTATATGACGAGCGCGGGCTGCCAAAGTGATCGTCGATACGTCGGCGGTCATAACGATCCTATTCGGCGAAGGTGGAGCGGAGCGGTACGACACGGCGATAGCGGAAGCTCCGCGGTGCCGCATGTCGGTCGTCAATTACCTGGAAGCAGCCATCGTCCTCGAAAGCCGCAGTGGCGCCGCAGCCGGGCATGAGCTTGATTCCTTCCTGGAAGAAGCGGCGATTGAGTTGGCGCCGGTCACCCCTGAACATGCGCAGGCCGCGCGCCGGGCCTGGCGGCGATTCGGCAAAGGCAACCACCCGGCGGGACTGAACTTCGGTGACTGCTTCGCCTACGCGCTGGCGGAATCTGCCCGCGAGCCGCTGCTGTTCAAGGGCGGCGACTTCGCCCGCACCGATATCGAGTCAGCCTGACAGGCCATCGCCTTACCGGTCCGCCACGCGATAACGCGCTTGACTGCGATGGCCTGAGCCTCGGCAAGCACGCTATCCGTTTCCAGTAGATCGTCCAGGCTGGAGCCGCGGTGGGGATTGGAAACGGTCGTCACGATAAAGATTCCGGCTTAGCTTGTGGCGTATTCGCGCATCTACGTTCCGTCATCGAGCGGCACGGCGCTTCCGTCGATGTCTGCCTCGGGCGACACTACGCTATTGGGCTCCCGACCGCATGGGCCGCCTGCCGGGCAAAGTCAGCGCAGCAGCCTGAGGAAGTCCTCCCGCGTCAGGCCGCTATCTCGGATCAGCGCCCGCAGGAGACCTCGACCAAGTTCTCTGTGCCTGGGGACCGAGAGCCTGCGGCCCGCCGGTCCGACCAGGATCATGTGGCTGCCCTCCGTGCGGTTCCAGGCGAACCCGATCCTGGCGACCGCCTTCACGAACTCGTCGCCCGAGATGACGGGAAGGCGAGGCACTACACCGGCACTTCCAGCACTTGGAACTCGGATGAGGAGGGCCAAGGGTCTCCGTGCTCACGCATGCTCGCCAGGTAGCCTCGGATGGCCTCGCGTATGTTGGCGAGTGCCTCGTCCCTCGACCGTCCCTGACTATGACAGCCTGGGAGCGTGGGACAGCTCGCCGTCTCCCAGCCGTCCTCGTCGCTCTCGAACACCACCAGCAGTTCCAGGACTTCCTGGCTGTCATCGGTCGCGTCCAGGGCCACAGTCGCTTCCGGAGACAGTTCTGCTCTGTCAAATCCCGCGTTCGGCGCGCGTACCGGAGCGCTGTAAACCTCCAAATCCGGACGCTCTGATATCTCGAACCCCAGCCTGGGAAGGATGCTGAGGGCGTACTGCGATGTGAACACGAGCGGCGCCAGGCCAGTGACCCGTTGGAGGACCTGCTTCACCGGGTACTGCCGCCCGTGAAGTGTGACGAAGTACTTGTGTCGCCCATCGAGGGCGTTGGGCTGAACATCCCGCGTGGCGGCTAGGACGTTTTCTGACGTGATCGGATACAGCTTGCCGTGGATCTGGAAATTCATCCGAAACCTCCGAAGTTCTCCTACTCTCTTCTTCTACTTCTACTACTATAGAGCGTTCTGTGGAGGGCGTCGAGTGCATCGCTGGCCCAATCCACCGCCAAGTTGCCGGCCACGCGCCGGGCCTGGCGGCGGTTCGGCAAAGGCGACCACCCGGCGGGACTTAACTTCGGTGACTGCTTCGCCGATGCGCTGGCGGAATCTGCCCGCGAGCCGCTGCTGTTCAAGGGCGGCGACTTCGCCCGCACCGATATCGAGTCAGCCTGACAGGCCATCGCCTTAGCGATCCGCCAGGCAAGGACGCGTCTGGCGGCAACGGTGTTAGCTCTGGCGAGCACGCCGTACGCTTCCAGCGTGTGGTCCAGGGCGGCGCGCGCGATATCCTGCCTCAGGATGACCGCAGTCGAACTGCCAGCAGAAACAGGCGGCGTTCGGCTGGCTGTTGACCTCGCCCCCTCGCATCCATGCGGCTTGCGCTTGGCCTCGCCGGTAATCACGGCCTCGGGCACGTTCGGATACGGCGACGAGTATCAAGGCATCGTGGACCTCGCCAGCCTTGGGGCGATCGTCATCAAGACCGTCACGCCCGAGATGCGCGAGGGCAATCCGACCCCACGCACCGTGGAGACTCCCGCGGGCATGCTCAACTCCATCGGACTCCCCAACCTCGGGCCCGTGCAGGTCATCCGTCAGAAAGCGGAGATGTGGCGCGGTCTCCCCTGTCCGATCATCGTCAGCATCGCCGCCCACGACTCGCGCAGCTGGACCGATCTCGCGGCGCGCTTCAACGGCTTGCACAACGTGGTGGCCATAGAGGCCAATCTCTCCTGCCCGAACGTGGCCGGCGGGCTCGACTTCTCGACCAGCCCGGCCGCGGCCGCGGACACCGTTCGCGCGGTCCTTGCGGGGACCGACCTGCCCGTCATCGCCAAGCTTTCCCCGAACGTAACCGACATCGAATCGATTGCGCGGGCGGTCGAGAGCGCCGGCGCGCACGCCGTCTCCCTGATCAATACCTTTCTCGGCATGGTGATCGACGTCGACGCGCGCCGGCCTTTTCTGGGCGCGGTCAGCGGCGGCTTGTCAGGCCCCGCCATCCGCCCCTTGGCGGTACGCGCCGTCTACGCGGTGGCGCAGGCGGTCTCGATCCCGCTGATCGGCATCGGCGGCATCGCCACCACCCGCGACGCGCTTGAGTTCTTCCTGGCGGGCGCTTCCGCGGTGCAGGTTGGGACCGCCACGTTTCGCGATCCGCTGGCGGCCCAGCAGATCACGGAGGGTGTGAGAGCCTACCTGCGGGACAACGATATGCAGGCCATGGACGAGCTGATCGGCGCCGCGCTTCCCCCCGAGAGCTGACCGCGCGCGTCGGTTGCTAGCGGCTGAAGTGAACCAGGACGAAGTCGCCGTCGGCCACCGTGTAATCGCGGCCTTCCCGCCTGAGCGCGCCGGAGCCTCTGGCCGCGGCTAGGCTGCCCGCCTCGATTAAGCGGTCGGCCTCCATCACGTCCGCCCGAATGAACCTCTCGGCCATGTCGCTGTGCACGGCCGCGGCGGCCTGCACGGCGGAGGCGCCGCGCGGAAGCAACCATGCGGCCGTTGCGTTCTCGTTTCCGGTATAGAACGTAATCAGGTCGGCCGCTCCCAACAGCGCGCTTGCGACCCGCGCGGCCGCCGGTGAGTTCAGGCCCAAGTCTTTGCGAAACCATTCGGCCTCGCGGGCGTCCAGATCGTGAAGCTGCGATTCGGTGTCGCCCGCCACCACGCACCAATCGCGCGACCCCTTGGCATCGATCCCGGACTGCGTTGCGCGGACCGCGTCATCCGCCGCGTTGACCGCGACCGCGCGCGGCTTGGAGCTCAGCAGCGCGAAGCCGCGCAGCGTCTCGCGTACGTACTCCGGCCCGCCGGCCTCCGCGTGCAGACCCTGCTCCAGATCGGAGCGAACCTGCCGCAAAGCGTCGAGCAGCGTTTGGACGTCGCGCCGCTCGGCTCGCGGACCGCGCGCCAGCCGTTCACGCGTGCGCGCGATCGAGCCCTCCAGGACGGCCAGATCGTAGAGCGCAAGCTCGCTCGATATGTCCGCGAGCTGCGCATCCACGGCCTCGCCGGAGCCGGGCTCGCCGCCGGCCTGAACCACGCAGAGCAGCAAGTCCGCCCGGCGCAAGTCTCCTACCCACTCCGACTCCGTGGCTCCGCCGGCCTGCAACGCGTCGTTCGGGTAGTGCCAGAGCGTCAACTCCGTGGCCGTCACGCGCTCCGAGCCCAGCAGCCCGGCCAGTCTCGCCAGGCGGGCGTCGGGGATGCGAAGCAATCCGGCGCGAATCGAGACACGCCCACGGCTCATGTCGTGCGCGTGCCCGCCCACGACCGCGGTGAACACCTGCTCGCAGCCCGCCTCGAATCTGCCGATCAGCCCTACCGTGCGCAGCGGCGCAGTCCCTTCGCTCGCGGGCTGGCGCCCGCCCGCCTGTTTGGGCCATGTTAGGCTGACGATCGGCTCGTGCCATCGCGTGAGCGCCGCTCGTTTAACCTCAAAGTGCCTTCACCCAAGGAAGCCCAGCGTCAGCGAAAGCGCCGCAAGCAGGTGCGCCGCCAGGCCTTTCTGCGCGCACGCAGCGCACGCACCCGCTCCGCGGTCAAGACCTACGTCAAGCGCGCCCGCGCCGCCATCGACTCTGGCGATGCCGAGAACGCGGAGAGCGATATCCGCACTGCCCAGTCCAAGCTCGGCGCGGCGGCGCGTAAGGGCGTCATCCAGCCACGCAACGCCGCTCGCCGCCTTTCGCGCCTGGTAGCCCGCGCGCGCAATGCGGCGGCAGCGAGCGAATAAGCCGCGCGCGGAATTAGACGTTTAGTCCCGAATCGCCGTAGTCGGCTACTCCCGCGTGCCTGCCGAGCTTCGGCTCGGACGGTCTCTAGCTTGAGCTGACGTCAGCGCCGGGCGCTATCCGCGCTCGGTTGCTTGACCTGTCGGGCGCGCGGCCAGCCGTGCTGTCAGGACTTCCAGCAGAGCCGCGTCGTCGCCCCCGGTGGACTTCAAGTCGCGGTCGGTCCGCGTCACCTCGGCGAACATACGCGTCAGCAGACGATCTGAAATGGCCGCGGCCTGACGCGCCATCGCTTGCGCGCGGAACGTCGGCATACCCGTTGCCCTGGCAACCGCGGCGGCGCCGCCGCCATCCGCCAGCGCTCGTTTCGCCTGAGCCAGGCGGCGCAGCGAAGCCGCGATATCGCTCAACACGAACTGATGCGGCGTATTGAGCGCGAGCATGTCGTGGAGCACGGCCAGGGCGGTATCCAGGCGGTGCGCGCTGACCGCGTTTATGTAGTCCCAGCGCGCGTGCTCCCCGATGGCGGCCGAGGCCGCGTCCACGTCCTCTACGCCGATCGTGCCGTCGAAGCCGGCGTAAGCCGCCAGCTTGTCCACCTCGCTAGCCAGCAGCCCCGCGTCGCTCGTGACCAGCTCGATGAGGCGGTCGGCCGCTTCGCCTGTGACACGCACGCCGCGCGTGCCGGCCCGCTGCGTGACGAACCTGCGCGCGTCGGAACGGTTGAAGGGGCGAAACTCCTTCACCTGCGCGCCCGCGTCGCCCAGCTTCGTGAAGCGGCGCGCACGGTCGCGCTGCCGCCGGTCGCCCAGGTCGATGTAGGCGGCCGCGGCCAGGTGGCAAGGGTCTTCGCCGGGAGCGCCGCGCGCCTGGGAGGCGAAGTGTGCAAGCCATTCGAACAAGCGCCTTTGGCGCCCGCCCAGCGCCTGCGCGTTGTCCAGAAAAACTCGGCGGCGGTCGCCGAACAGCGAGCGTGAGGCGCACGCCTCCTCGAGCGCCTCCAGGCTCGTCTCGGCGCCGTCCAGACGCGTGAACCCGACTTCCGTGGAATCCGGGCGCCCGAGCGCCACCTCGACGGCTTCGCGCAGGCGTTGATCGCGGTTGCCGATGAATACGTAGAGCACGCGCACGCTCCCACCGCCGCTGCGCTCTCAGCCTACGTTTAGACCGAATGCAACGCGAACCGCCCCGCGCTCTCTCCTCGGCCGTATTGACACGCAACTTGCGCCCGTGGATGCTTGCGCGCGCGTGCCGCGGGCCTGTCGCGCGCGCGCGCCTCGGTGAATCTTCGAAGGGAGAGCTTGGTGAGCGCAGCGGTGGACCAGGCGTACCGCGCCGGACGCGAACGGTCGGCGGCGCTATTCGAGCGGGCCACGCGCTCGATTGCCGGCGGAGTCACCCACGATATCCGCCACCACGAGCCATTCCCG
Source organism: Chloroflexota bacterium (assembly GCA_965220075.1). Classification (GTDB taxonomy): domain Bacteria; phylum Chloroflexota; class UBA11872; order UBA11872; family UBA11872. The sequence goes on along the minus strand of OZ244806.1, from coordinate 2,951,790 downwards.
ATCTTCGCCACGCGCGTCCAAGGCGCCCACAAATGGGACGTAGACGGCAACGAATACGTCGACTACACCATGGGTCACGGCGCGCTGCTGCTGGGCCATTCGCATCCCGTTCCGACCGAAGCGGTGATGGAGCAGATCCCCAAAGGCACCCATCCCGGCGCCAGCCACGAGCTAGAGGTCCGCTGGGCCGAGCTGATCTGCCAGTTGATTCCCAGCGCCCAGCGTGTCCGGTTCCATTCGTCCGGCACCGAGGCCACCCAAATGGCCATGCGCCTGGCCCGCGCCAACACCGGGCGCGATCGCATCGTGAAGTTTCACTATCACTTTCACGGCTGGCACGACTACGCCACCGTGGCCGTTGAGGACCCGCTGGATACCCCCTCGTCGGCCGGCGTCCCGGCCGCCACCCGCAGCACCATCACGGCGCTGCCCGCCGACCATCAGGCAGTGCGCGACGAGCTGGTCAAAGGCGACGTGGCGGCCGTCATCGTGGAGCCCAGCGGCGCCGGCGGCGGCCGCCTGCCGCTCGACGCCGCGTTCGCGCGCGGACTTCGCGCGCTATGCGACGAGCACGACACGCTGCTCATCCTCGACGAAGTCATAACCGGCTTTCGCATGTCTCCGGGCGGATTCCAACTTCTGCATGGCGTCACGCCCGACCTCACGACCATGGCCAAGATCGTCGCCGGAGGCTTGCCGGGCGCCGCGGTGGCCGGGCGTGCGGACCTCATGGATAGGCTCGAGTTCCGCGGCGCGCCTGGCTGGAACCGCGGCGAGCGCGTCTCGCATCCCGGCACTTTCAACGCCAACCCGCTCTCCGCCTCCGCCGGCGTGGCGGTGCTGCAGCACATCGCCGACGGCGCCGTGCACGCTCACGTCAACAGCGCCGCGGAGCGCCTGCGCGGCGAGCTGCAGACCGTCTTCGATAGCCACGACGTCGGAGCGCTCGTCTACGGCGAGACCTCCTACTGGCACGCCAGCCTGAGCGGAAAACCGGAGCGCAACGGACTTGCCGGTCCGGCCGGCGCGGCGCTCAAGCGGGCCCTGCTCAACCACGGCGTGCATGTTCAGGGAACCGGCGGTTTCGTCTCCTCGGAGCACACGCACGAGGACATCGATCGCACGGTGGCGGCCTTAGACGCCGGCATTCGTGACATCACTGCCGAAGGGTTGCTGACCACGTAGGCGCCGTCCGCAAGCGGTAGCGCACGCGTGCCGTGATTGCCGGCCGTCCGCCGCCTCTCCTAAGACACTGCGGCGCGGGCCCGCGACCACGCAGCCGGGAGTGGGGGACTAGCTAGAAGTCCGCGATCTCGGGCTCTATGCGCCGCGGGAGCGCTTGCAAGACCGGATCCGCGGCCCATTCCGCCGGGATCTGAACTGCCACCGGCGCGCCACCCTGCCGCATGTCTGGAATTGGCGCTAGCACATAGCCGTAGGCAAGCCCGAACTCCAGGATGCGTTGCGTCAGCTTCACGTCTTGCGTGCAGTAGTCGATCACGCGCCGGCGGTCCTCCGGCCGGCCGCTCCTCCACAACCGCACCGCCTCTGTTCCGTCCGCGAGGCTTTTGCCGGCGCCGAACATGGCTTGCGCAAGCGCTTGCAGGCTCATGCCCTTGCGCCGTCCCGTGACCCGCCGCACCGACTCCAGAATGTCGAGCGTCGGCTCGTTCAAGTGATCCACGGATCCGTAGGCGGAAATCACGGCCAGGTCGAAGCGGCGCGAATTGAATCCGACGACCCGTTGGAACCCGCCTAGATACTCGATCAACCCGGCGGCGTCGCGCTCTTCCCAGACATGCCGCGCGCCGTGGTCGTCGATCGTCACCGCCACCGCCAGACCGAAGTCCTTGATGTTGCGCCAGCCGCCCCGCACCTCGTAGCTCAGACGCAGGGTTTCGGTATCCCAGACGACGTAGCGTCCGTCGCCCGCCTGCCGCTCCGGCGCCGCGCACATGCGCGCATTATGCGTAATCGCTCTGCGCCGGGCGTGGGGACCGCGCGTAACTCTTGATGTCGCATGGCGGCGCTGTTACGGTTGGCGCTGAGCCGGAGTCGGTCGGTCTCGTCGTTTGCAGAAGTACGAGACCATCGGACCCACCGGCGATGGAGTCAAAAGCGTTGACGGAGAGGAGTAGGACCCCGCCGATCCCGAGCGAGCCGGAGACGGTGTGAGCCGGTGGGTCGTGGGTCCGAACGTCGCTCCTGAGCTGATCGGTCGAACGGGTGCGCCCCATTAGATCGATCCGGTGTCCGCCGTTACAGGCAATGAGCGGTCCGGTCATAGCGCCGGGCAAGCGGGGTGGTACCGCGGGTGAATCCCGTCCCTGGGGACGGGATTTTTTGTTGCCAGAGATGATGAGCAAGATACTCGCCAGCATGTGTGGAGCGGCCCAAACGCCGCGCTGCCCGTCAAGCCGGAGAGCGGCGTGGCGTCCATCGCGCCGGCCGGAAAGCCGAGCCGCGGTGAGGTTGTCGGTGGCTGTACGCGGCGGGAATCGCGTGCGCGGTTCCCGCTGGGCGCTCGATTCAGGCAGACCCAACCGCCGCGACGCCTATACCAGCCGCGGCGCAAACTTCAGCAACACAGGCGGCCCCGAGTCGCCGGGGAGATGAACACAGATGGCAAATACCAACGGTAGGGACCGGCCCGGAAGCAACGGTCCCGTCAAGCCGCGCCGGCGCACCGGCGGCCAGGTCGTGTGCGACGCCATTCTGGCCGAGGGCGTTGACGTGATCTTCGGTATGCCGGGCGGCGCCTCACTGCCCTTCTACGACGCTCTCTATCAATACAAGGACCGCCTTCGGCACGTCTTGATCAGGCACGAGCAGGCGGCCGGCTTCGCCGCCAACGGCTACGCGCGCGCCGGCGGCAACGTGGGGGTGGCAACCAGCACGTCAGGGCCGGGCGCGACCAACCTCGTCACCGCCATGGCCAACGACATGATGGACTCGGTGGGAGTCGTGTACATCACGGGGCAGGTGACCCGCGCCGCGGTGGGGTCGGACGCCTTTCAGGAGACCGACATCACCGGCATCACTATCCCGATCACCAAGCACAGCTATCTGGTCATGCACGCCGACGAGCTGCCGCGCGTGATGCAGGAAGCTTTTCACCTTGCCAAGTCGGGCCGCCCTGGACCGGTTCTGGTCGACATACCTAAGGATGTCTTCCTCGAGGAGACCGAGGAGCCGGTTCCGGAGAAGGTCGACCTGCGCGGCTACCGGCCGGCTCGGGCCGGCAACATGAAGATGGTGCGCCGCGCGGCCGAAGTGATTAACGCGGCCGAACGGCCCGTCATCATGGCGGGCCATGGCGTGGACATCGCCGGCGCGGAAGCCCAGGTGTTCGAGCTGGCAAACCGGGGCAACATCCCGGTCGTCACCACGCTGCACGGCGTAGGCACCTTTCCCGAGACCCATCCGCTCTCTTTCGGCATGCTTGGGATGCATGGCCTGGCGTACGCCAATCTGGCCATGGGCAGCACCGACTGCATCATCGGGCTGGGCGTGCGGTTCGATGACCGCGCCGTCGGCAAGGTGGACGAATTCGGTCCGGGGGCGCGGGTCGTGCACATCGACATCGATCCGGCCGAGATCGGCAAAGTGCTCGACACCGAAGTGCCCATCGTGGGAGACCTCAGGCTTACCCTCGAGCGCCTCTCGCCCCTCATCGAGCACCGCGAGCGCAAGCCCTGGATGGACCAGCTCAACCAATGGCGCGCCGGTCATCCCTCGCTGAAAATCCCCGACAGCCCCGCGACCGTTCTCCCGCAGGAAGTCATCCGCGCCATCTACGAAGCTTCGGGCGGCCAGGCGCGCGTGGTCGCCGATGTCGGCCAGAATCAGATGTGGGCGGCACAGCACTTCTGGTACGAGCGCCCGCGCCAGTTCTTCAGCGCCGGCGGCTTGGGTCCGATGGGCTACGCGCTGCCGGCCGCGATGGGCGTGCAGATGGCCGACGTGTCGCAACCGGTCTGGTGCGTCACCGGTGACGGCGGCCTGCTCATCAACATCCAGGAATTCAACACCCTGGCCGCGGAGAGAATCCCCGTGAAGGTGGCGGTGCTCAACAACGCCCACTTGGGCATGATCCGGCAGTGGCAGGAGTTCTACTACGAAGGCCGGTACATGGGTGCCTATCTGGACAATCCCAACTTCGCCGCGGTGGGCGAGTCCTTCGGCCTGCGCGGCATCACCGCGCGCACGCGCGGCGAGATGAAGGACGCGATTGCCGAGGCGCAGGCCCACGATGGGCCGGTCGTGCTGGATCTGCACGTCGACAGGGTCGAGAACGTGTATCCGATGATTACGCCGGGCACGGGCATCAGCAGCATGATCGAGGACCCGCGATGACCGCCGCGCCCGAGTCGCGAACCCTGGTAGCCCTGGTGGCCGACCATCCGGGCGTCCTCACCCGCGTCGCCAGTCTCTTCCGCCGCAGAAGCTTCAACATCGCCAGCCTTGCCGTCGGGCATTCCGAAGAGCCGGGCTACTCGCGTATGACCATCGCCGTGGAAGGCTCCGCGGCCGAAATCAAGCAGTGCGAGAAGCAGCTCTACAAGCTGGTCGACGTCATTACCGTGCGCGATCTGAGCGAGATTCCGGCCGTGGACCGGGAGATGGCGCTGGTCAAGGTCAACGTCTCACCGGCCGAGCGACCGGGCTTGACCCAGATCACCAATATCTTTCGCGGTGAGATCGTCGACGTGAGCAAGCAGTCCATGATTGTCGAAATGACAGGTTCCTCGGACAAGATCGATCGTTTCCTGGAGGTCACCTCGGAGTACACTATTCAGGAGGTCTCTCGCACTGGCGTCATCGCCATGGCGCGAGACCAGACCATTACCGGGAACGGAAGGGCGCGTGGCTGACAAAGTTCTCTACGAGGCCGACATCGCGGGCGGCCAGCTTGAAGGCAAGAAAGTCGCGGTCCTGGGCTACGGCAGTCAGGGCCACGCGCACGCGCGCAACCTGAGCGACAGCGGTGTTGACGTGGTTGTGGGGCTGCGGCCCGGCAGCGCGTCGCGGGAGCGCGCCGAATGGGCGGACCTCGTTGTCATGGACACCGAAGAGGCCGTGTCCGTATCCGACGTGACCATGCTGGCGCTCCCCGATCAAACTCAGCCCGACGCCTTCGACACTCAGATCGGTCCCAACCTCAAGCCCGGCCAGATCCTGATGTTCGCCCATGGGTTCAACATTCACTTCGGACAGATCAACCCGCCGGACGACGTAGACGTGGCCATGGTCGCGCCCAAAGGCCCCGGCCACATCGTGCGGGACCTGTTCGAGGCGGGCGTCGGCGTGCCGGCCCTGTTTGCCGTGCACCAGGACGCCACTGGAAGCGCCCGTGAGACTACTCTCGAATACGCCAAAGCCATCGGCAGCGCCAAGGCCGGGCTGATCGAGACCACCTTCAAGGACGAGACCGAAACCGACCTGTTCGGCGAGCAGGCCGTGCTGTGCGGCGGCGTCTCGGCGCTCATCCGCGCCGCCTACGACACGCTCATCGACGCTGGCTACGACCCGCGCCTCGCCTACTTCGAGTGCCTGCACGAGCTCAAGCTCATCGTCGACCTCATCTACCAGGGCGGCATCACCTACATGCGCTACTCGGTGAGTGACACGGCCGAGTACGGGGACCTGGTCTCCGGCCCGCGCGTCATCGACGACCACGTCCGCTCGACCATGCGCGGCGTCCTGACCGACATTCAGGACGGAAAGTTCGCTCGTGAATGGATTCTCGAGAACAAAGCTAATCGGCCCGCGTACAATGCGTTACGGAGCAAGGACCAGAATCACTCCATTGAGGTTGTGGGCCGTGAGTTGCGCGGCATGATGAACTGGCTGCCGAAGACCCGCGAATGAGTCGACTAGTCAGCGCTTTGCGCCTTCGCGCGGGCCGCCCTGAGCGGCGCCTCGCGCTTCCCGGCCCCTCCCTCTAGCGGGAGGGGAGACCCCCGGGCGACTTTTGCGGCCGTGTCACGGCCGCCCACCTTGCGAGACGAACGAGGCCACCATGCGACACATTCGCGTCTTTGATACCACTCTGCGCGACGGCGAGCAGGCCGCTGGCGGCGCGCTGACGATCGACGAGAAAATGGAGATCGGGCGCCAGCTGGCGCGCCTCAACGTCGACGTTATCGAGGCCGGCTTTCCGCACACTTCGCCGGGCGACTTCAAGGCGGTCGAGATGCTCAGCCGCGAGTTGCGCGGCGTCGAGGTCGCCGCTCTCAGCGGGTTCAAGCACGAGCAGATCGACTCCACCTGGGAGGCGCTCAAGTACGCCGAGAATCCTCTGCTGCACATCGTCATCTCAACCTCCGACATCCACTTGCGGCACCAACTGCGGCAGCGCCGCGAGCGCGTTCTGGAGCTCACGCGTGACAGCGTCAGCTACGCCCGCAAGTACACCTCTCACATTGAGTTCTCGGCCATGGACGCCACGCGCTCCGATCTGGATTTCGTCAGCGACATCTTTGCCACGGCTATCGATAGCGGGGCTACCGTGGTCAACTTTCCGGACACCGTCGGCTACGCCCAGCCGCTGGAATTCGGCGCCATGGTGCGCGCGATCATGCAGCGCACCCAGGGCATCGAGCGCGTCGCTCTCTCGATCCACTGCCACGATGATCTGGGCCAGGCCGTAGCCAACTCGCTGGCGGCCATCAAAGAAGGCGCCGCGCAGGTCGAGTGCACTATCAACGGAGTAGGCGAACGGGCCGGCAACGCGGCGCTCGAGGAAATCGCCATGGCCCTGCGCACCCGCGGGGACTTCTACGACGCCGCCACGCGCATCCAAACCTCCGAGCTGGCTCGCACCAGCCGTCTGGTTTCTCGCTACATGCGCATGGTCGTGCCGCCAAACAAGGCCGTTATCGGCGCCAACGCCTTCGCGCACTCCTCCGGTCTGCACCAGGACGGCATGCTCAAGGAGCGCACCACCTACGAGATCATGGATCCCCGCGACGTGGGCGTTGGGCAGAGCAGCATCATCCTCGGCAAGACTTCGGGCCGCCACGCTTTCCGCGACCGGCTCGAACGCCTGGGATATGTGTTGGGTGATGAAGAACGGCAAAACGCGTTCACCGCGTTCAAGGAGATCGCCGATCGCAAAAAGGACGTCACCGATCGCGATATCGAGGCCATCGTCCAGAACGAGCTGCAGCGCTCTTTCCACCAGGCCTTCGAGCTGGAGCACGTGCAGGTGAGCTGCGGCACGTCCGCCATGCCCACCGCCACCGTGCGGCTCAAGTCGGACGATGGCACGGTGTACTCCGACGCGGCCATTGGAGACGGACCGGTTCATGCCATATATCAGGCAATCAACCGCGTCATCGGTGTCCCGAACCGGCTCATCGAGTTCTCGGTAAACTCGGTCACCGAGGGGGTGGACGCCATCGGCGAAGTCACCATTCGGGTCGAGAGTGAGGGCAAGGTATTCAGTGGCCATGGCGCTGACACGGACATCCTGGTGGCCAGCGCCATGGCCTACCTGAACGCGCTCAACCGCCTGCTGGCCGGTTTGGGGAAGGACTGGTCGGCAACCCCCGAGGCGCAGGCCGTGGCCGGCGCGGCCTCGTAGCGCCATGATCCTGCGGCAATCTGAACAATGCCTCGTGCGCCGGGCGACCATGCCCACGCTCAGGCCGCAAATGCGCCGGACAAACTAACCATGGCTCAAACTCTCTTGGACAAGGTCTGGGAACTCCACACGGTCCGTACCCTGCCCAACGGCCAGACTCAGCTATTCGTGGGCCTGCACCTCGTCCACGAAGTCACCTCGCCGCAGGCCTTTCAGATGCTGCGCGAGCGTGGGTTGGACGTGCGCTTTCCCGACCGCACGTTCGCGACCGTGGACCACATCATTCCCACCGATGGCGAGCCGCGCCCCTACCGCGACACGATGGCTGAGCAAATGTTCGCCGCCGTCGAGCAAAACGTGCGGGACTTCGGCATCCCCATCTACGACCGCGCCAGCGGACGTCAGGGAATCGTGCACGTCATCGGCCCCGAGCTGGGACTCACGCAACCGGGCATGACAATCGCCTGCGGCGACAGCCACACGAGCACGCACGGCGCGCTTGGCGCCGTTGCCTTCGGCATTGGAACTTCGCAGCTGCGCGACGTCTTGGCCACGCAGACCATGGCGGCCGCGAAACCCAAGTGCCGCCGTATCGAGGTCAGCGGCGAGTTGAGCCCCGGCGCCTTCGCCAAGGACGTGATCCTGTACATCATCGGGCGGCTTGGGGTTCAGGGCGGCGCCGGCTTTGCGTACGAGTACGCGGGCGGCGTGTTCGACCGCTTCTCCATGGACGAGCGCATGACGGTCTGCAACATGTCCATCGAGGCCGGCGCGCGCGTCGGCTACGTGAATCCCGACGACACGACCTTCAGCTATCTCCAGGGCCGCCCGTTTGCGCCCGGCGGCGCCGAGTTCCAGGCCGCGCGGCGCTGGTGGAGCTCGATAGCCTCGGAACCGGGCGCCGCCTACGACGACGTCGTTCGCATAGACGCCGCCGATATCGCCCCAATGGTCACCTGGGGAACCAACCCGGGCCACGTCGTGGGTGTGGACGGGGTCATTCCGGCGCCCGATCAGCTTGACGGCAACGAGCGCCTCACCGCCGAGAACGCCCTGGCGCACATGAAGCTCACTCCGGGCGCCGCCATCAGCGGCACTCCCATCGACGTGGCTTTTATTGGCTCGTGCACCAACAGCCGCATCTCCGACCTGCGCCAGGCCGCCAGCTTTGCCCGCGGCCACAGAGTCAGCCCGGGCGTCACCGCCCTGGTCGTGCCTGGCTCGCAGGCGGTAAAAGCGCAGGCGGAAGCGGAGGGTCTGCACGAGGTCTTCACGGCCGCCGGTTTTGAATGGCGCGAGGCCGGCTGCTCGATGTGTCTGGCCATGAATCCCGACAAGCTCATCGACGATCAGATGTGCGCCTCGTCCAGCAACCGTAACTTCATCGGCCGGCAAGGGAGCCCGCTGGGCCGCACCTTGCTCATGAGCCCCGCCATGGTCGCCGCCGCGGCTGTCACGGGAGCGGTCACCGACATCCGCTCCTTTCCACTCAACTAGCCATGTGCCGCCCAATCATCGACGCCCGCATTCGCCGCCTCACGCCCGCTCCCGCTTGGGACAGGTGGGACTAAGCGGGGAGACATGACCGGCCCGCAACCGATCGAAACCGTCCAGGGCCGCGGCATCGTCGTGCGCGGCAACGACATAGACACCGATCGCATCATCCCCGCGCGCTTTCTGCGCTTGCTGACGTTTGACGATCTCGGCCGGCACGCCTTCGAGGACGAGCGCGCCGCCCAGGCCGGCCGCCATCCCTTCGACGATCCGAGTTTCCGAGGTGCCAGCGTGCTTTTTGTCAACCGCAACTTCGGGTCCGGCTCGAGCCGTGAGCACGCGCCCCAGGCCCTGCGGCGCTGGGGCATCGAGGCCATCCTGGGCGAGAGCTTTGCGGAGATTTTCTTCGGCAACTGCGTCACCATCGGGCTTCCCTGCCTCACGCTCGATCCGCAAGACGTGGCGCGCCTTCAGAACCTGATTCAGCACGAGCCGCAAACTTCGCTGCGCATCGACATCGCTTCCACGCTGGTAGTTGCGGGCGGCCGCGAATACCAGGCCGGTCTGCCCCCCGGCGTGCGCAAGAGCTTTCTCACGGGAGAGTGGGACGCGCTCGGCTTGTTGCTCGAGAATCCCGCCGAGGTCCGCGCCGCAAGGCGCCGTCTGCCCTACCTGTCGGGATTCGATCCTTCTCCGTGAGCCGCTGGCGCGTGCTCGTCACGCCCGGCGACGGCATCGGGCCGGAAGTCATTGCCCAGGGCCTGAGAGTCCTCGACCACGTCGCCGCCCGCACCGGTCATGAAATAGAGCTCATCGAGCGGCCTCTGGGCGGTTGCAGCATCGACGCGCACGGCGTGCCCTGCACCGATTCTGTTCTTCAGGACGCCAAGGATGCCGACGCGATCCTTCTGGGCGCGGTCGGCGGGCCGAAGTGGAACGACCCACGTTCACGCCACACGCCCGAAGAAGGCGTCCTGCGCCTGCGCAGGGAGCTTGGGCTATACGCCAACATCCGACCCGTGCGCGTGCCCGACGCGCTTGTCGGCATTTCGCCCATTCGAGCCGAGTTGGTTCGAGGCACCGACCTGGTCATATTTCGGGAGCTCGTGAGCGGTCTGTATTTCGGCTCGCCCAAAGGGCCGCGCCAGATCGACGGCGAGCAGGGCGCGGTGGACACGCTGAGCTACACCTGGACGGAGATCGAGCGTTTGGTTCGGGTCGGATTCGAGTGGGCGCGGGCGCGCCGCCGGAATCTCGTCTCCGTGGACAAGTTCAACGTGCTCGCGTCCGGCCGTCTCTGGCGCGAGGTGGCCGCCGACGTGGCGTCGGAGTACCCGGATGTCCGGTTCCAGTCCCTGCTGGCCGACGCTTTCGCGGCCGCGCTGGTTCAGCGTCCTGCGGAATGGGACGTGATAGTCACCGAGAACACATTCGGCGACTTCCTCAGCGACGAGGCCGGGGCCTTCACCGGATCGCTCGGCATGCTGCCCTCGGCCAGCCTTGGCGGCGAGGGTCCGGCGCTCTACGAGCCCGTGCACGGCAGCGCCCCGGACATCGCGGGGCAGGGAATCGCCAATCCCTTGGGTACAATCCTCAGTGTTGCCATGATGTTCCGACATTCTTTCGATTCTCCCACCGCGGCCGCGGCCATCGAGGCCGCGGTCGACCGCACTCTGGCGGACGGGATTCGTACGCCCGATATATATGAGGACAGTGCGCGCCGCGTGGACTCCGCGTCCATGGGCGCGGCGGTCATTGCCCGCATCGAGGACTCCCCCGGCGCCTGACCCTGCGCTTGTGAGAACGATAGCGGGGCCCGGCGCGGCCCCTTCATCTGTTGACCGCACCTTCGGCCCACGCCGAAACAGAGGATGAATCTCATGCAACTCACCTTCTATGACACCACCTTGCGCGACGGCGCGCAGACCGAAGGCATCGCGTTCTCGGCTGAGGACAAGATTCGGATCGCGCAGCGCCTGGACGAATATGGCATTCACTACATCGAAGGTGGTTTCCCAGGGTCGAACCCTAAAGACCGCGAGTTCTTTCAACGCGCCGCCGGCCACTCGTGGCGTCAGGCCAAGGTCGCGGCCTTTGGGTCGACCCGCTACAAGGAGCGCCGCGCCGAATCGGACCCGGCCCTGCGCGCCCTGCTCGACTGCGAGACCCCCGTCGTCACGATTGTCGCCAAGTTCTCGCGATTTCAGGTAAGGGCCGTGCTCGAGACCACGCTCGACGAGAACCTCGCCATGATCGCCGACACCGTGCGGCTGCTGAAGAAGGCTGGCCGCGAAGTGATAGTGGACGCCGAGCACTTCTTCGATGGCTGCCAAGACGATCCCAAATACGTCGAGCGCTGCGTGCGCGCTTCGGAGGAGTCCGGCGCGGACTGGATAGTGCTGTGCGACACGAACGGCGGATCGCTGCCCGACCACGTCGAGGCCGCCACTCAAGCGGCCGGCGGCTGGACCGGCGTTCCGCTCGGCATCCACGCCCACAATGACATGGACCTAGGCACCGCCAACTCGCTGGCCGGCGTACGCGCGGGCGCGGTTCAAGTCCAGGGCACCATCAACGGGCTTGGCGAGCGCTGCGGCAACGCCAGTCTCACGGCGCTCATTCCAACCCTTCAGCTCAAGCTGGGGCGCCAATGCGTATCGCCCGAGCAGCTGCGCCAGACCACCGAGCTCTCACGCTACGTGGCCGAGATTGCCAACACGGCGCCCGATCCACAGAACGCATACGTAGGCACGAGCGCTTTCGCCCACAAGGCCGGCTATCACGGCAGCGGCATGCGCAAGCACGCGGACGCCTATCAGCACATCGATCCCGCCGCGGTCGGCAATGAGCCGCGCGTGCTCATCTCGGAGCTTGCCGGGCGCAGCACCATCGCCGCCAAGGCGGCCGCCTTGGGCATCTCCGGGGGCGAGGAACGCACTGAGCGGGTGCTCGCCGACGTCAAGCGTCTCGAGGAGCGCGGGTTTCAGTTCGAGGGCGCCGAGGCTTCCTTCGAGCTCCTGCTGCGACGGCAGGACCAGGACTACCGGTCGCCGTTCGAGTTCGTGGATTTCGTGGTACTAGCCGAAAACCGCGGCGCCCGCGAAATGCTTTCCGAGGCCATGGTCAAGATCCGCGTCGGCGACGAGATCTTCCACACCGCCGCCGACGGGAACGGACCCGTGAGCGCCCTGGACCGCGCCGCCCGCAAGGCTCTGGAGCGTTTTTTCCCCCAGCTGCGTCGAATGCACCTGGTGGATTACAAAGTGCGAATCCTGGACTCGGCCGCGGCCACCGACGCCGGCGTGCGCGTGCTGATCGAATCCACCGATGGCGTCCGTGCGTGGGGCACGGTGGGCAGCTCCACCAACATCATCGAGGCTTCCTGGCTGGCCCTCACCGACAGCTACGAGTACTTTTTGCTCCAGTCGCCGGCGGCGTAGATCCGGCTCCCCGCAAGCGGGCGGTCACTGCGCCGCACGCCCGCCTGGCCGTGGGCTCCTATGCCCGCACGATGAGCTGCGCGGTCACTTCGGTCAGCTGGGACAGCGCCGCGTTCGGCATGTACTCATTGACTGAGTGGACATCCACGTAGCCGGCCGAGAGGCATGCCGCCGACATTCCCTTCGCGATGAACTGGTGCGCGTCGCTGCCGCCCCCGGTAGCCGCGTGAACGGGCGCCAGTCCGGCGGCCGCGATGGCCGCGTCGGCAAGTGCCACGGCCGGATCGTCATCGCGCAGCTCGTAAGCGCGGTAGAAGGTGTGCGCCTCGTAGGCCGCCGTGCCCCCTCCGCGCGCCGCCGCGTCTTCTATTGCTTCTTGTATCCCGCTCATCACCTCGTCCAGCCGCGCTTCCCGCAGACTGCGCGCTTCGCCCTCGACCGTGGCCTCCGGCGCCACGATATTCATGGCCTGACCGCCCGAGACGACTCCCACGTTGGCGGTGGTACCGGGCTCCAGCAGACCTTGCGGCAGGCGGCTCACGGCCTCCGACAGCATCTTGATGGCGCTGACGCCGTGCTCCGGCGCGATCCCGGCGTGCGACGCCTTGCCGTGAAACCGCGCGCGGTAGCGGCGGTGTCCCGGCGCGTGCGTTATGACGGTTCCGACCGGCCCGCCGGCGTCGAGCACGAACCCCACCCTGGACTCGATCTCGGCCAGGTCGAAGGCGGTCGAGCCAATCAGTCCCACGTCCTCGCCCACGGTGAACACCAGCTCGACCGGCGCGTGATCCAGCTCCGCTTCGCTCACCGCCAATACGGCCTCCACGATGGCCGCCACGCCGGCTTTGTCATCCGCGCCCAGCACGCTCGAACCGTCCGAGTACACGCCGTCGGCCGTCACCCGCGGTTCCATGCCGGGCGTCGGTTGCACGGTGTCCATGTGCGCGTTCAGCATGATCGGCCGGCAGTCGCTGTTGCGCCCCGGCCAGCTGCCGATCAGATTGCCGACCGCGTCCTGTCGGAACGTCACGCCGGCTGGCGCCAGCATGGGCCGGAGCCTCTCGACCATCCGGTCCTCGCTTCCATGGAAGCTGTCGACCCGAAGCATTGCCAGGAAATTGTTCAGCAGCCTCTCGCTGTTCAGCGGCGCCGGTGAGCCCACGGAACCCAAAACCCGCCTATGCGCCGGCGATGAGCTGCGCGCCGATCTGCGTGATCCGGCGCAACTCTGCGTGCGGCATGAACTCGTCCACCGAGTGCACCTCCTCGTAGCCCATGCCCAGGCAGGCGCTGGCGATGCCCTTGGAGTTGAACTCGGCGGCGTCGCTGCCGCCGCCGGTGGGGACGTGTTCAGGTTTGAGCCCGGCGGCCCGGATCGCCGCGTCGGCCCGCGCCACGGCCGGATTGTCGTCATCCAGCTGATAGGCGTGGCCGGCCAGGGTGAACGCGACTTCCACGTGGCCCCCAAACTCATCCGCAGCACTGTCCATGGCGTCCTGCATGGCGGCCACCTGCGCCTCCAGCCGCCGCTCGTCCAGACTGCGCGCCTGCGCCACCAGTTGCGCCTTGTCCGGCACGATGTTCTGCGCTTGGCCGCCCTCCACCGTGCCCACGTTCGCAACGGTTTCGGCGTCGATGCGCCCCAGCGGCATGCGGTCGATGGCCCGCGCCATCATTGCGATCGCGCTTATGCCCGTTTCCGGCGCAATGCCGGCATGCGCCGCCTTGCCGTAAAAAGTCGCCGTGAAGCTGCGGCTGCCCGGAGCGCGCGTGACCACTGTTCCCACCGGACCGCCCGCGTCGAACACGAAGCTGACCCGCGACTCGATTTCGGCCGGATCGAAAGCCTTCGACCCTATGTGGCCCACGTCTTCGCCTACAGTGAAAACCAACTCCACCGGCCCGTGCTCGAGACCGGCGTCGTGCACCGCCAGCACCGCTTCCAGGATTGCGGCCACGCCCGCCTTGTCGTCGGCGCCCAGCACGCTGGACCCGTCGGAGTACACGCCGTCGTCTCTAACCACCGGCACCATGCCAGGGGTCGGCCACACGGTGTCCATGTGCGCGTTGAGCATGATGGGCGGCCCAGACTTGCCCCGGGCCGGCCATACGCCGATCAGATTGCCCGAGCTATCGAGCCGGAATGCGACCCCCGCCGGTTCCAGGATCGGCCGAATAACTGCCACCACTCGCTCCTCATCGCCGTAGTAGCTGTCTACGCTCAGCAGATCCACGAAGTTGCGGAGCAACCGATCGTTGTCGAGCGAGATGTCGGAGCCGTTCGCGCACATATGACGTCATGCATTCGGGGATGCGCGGCGCCGCGCATTTTGCCTCACGAGCGGGATCCGTGCGCCGCGCTCCGCCGGAGCCGCGGCCAGGGTGAACAGGGTGCTAGTCTTGCCGCCGGCTCCGACGATCGCCACAAGATCGCCGCGGCCCGCAAGCTCCGCGCAAGTCCGGTGCGAAGCGCGGTTGCGCAGTCTGCTCGTTCCCGAGGTGAAAGTGATCCGCATGGTTGCCGTCCACCTTCCCGCGTTGCAAGGCGGACCCCGTGACTGCTGAGGACGGCGCGCGTCTCTATTCCGCCCAGGACCTTCGCGACTTCGGCGGCGCCATGCTGCGCAAGCAGGGTGTCCCGCCTGACGCCGCGATCGTCGCTGCCCGCTCGCTTGTGGACGCCAATCTGCGCGGCGTGGACACGCACGGCATCGCTCGTCTGCCTGTCTATTCCAAGCGGCTGAGCCTCGGCCTGGTGAACCCCGCGCCCAACGTCCGGGTGATCGCCGAAACTCCCACCACCGTGCTCGTCGAAGGCGACCACGGTCTTGGTCAGGTCGTTTCCGACTTCGCCATCCGCCAGACTGTCGATCACGCCCGCGCGCACGGCATGTGCTGCACGACCATCCGCAACTCCACGCACAACGGGACCCAGGCCCACTGGGCTCTGCAGGGGGCGCACGCGGGTCTCCTGACTCTGGCGTTCACCAACGGGGAGGCGCTGGTGGCGCCCTGGGGCGGCCGTGATCGCTTCGTATCGACCAACCCGATCTGCATTGCGGTTCCGTCTGAGCCGCCCGACGAGCTGGTGCTCGACATGGCTACCACGCAGGTCGCGGGCGGCCATGTTCTTCTTGCCCTCAGCCGCGGCGAGTCCATCCCCAGCGGCTGGCTGCTGGACGCCGAGGGCCAGGATTCCAACAGCCCGCGGGACTTCATGGAGGGAGGCTCGCTGGCGCCGCTGGGGGGATACAAAGGCGCCGGGCTCTCGCTCATGATTCAAGTGCTCACCGGCGTGCTCGCGGGCGGTCCGCCCGTACACGAGATCGGGAGCATGTACTGGACGATGGACCAGCCTCAGCGCATCAGCCACACCTTCCTAGCCCTTGAGATAGAGCGTTTCATACCGCTGGGCGAGTTCAAGGAACGCATAGGTGAGATGCTCAAAGCAATGCGAAGCGGCCGCAAGCGGCCCGGCGTGGAGAGCATCTTCGCGCCCGGCGACATCGAGCGGCTCAATGCCGCGCGGCGCGTCCGCCATGGCTGCCCCCTCACGTCCGATATCGAGAATGAGCTGCGCGCGCTCGCTGATGAGCATCAGGTTCCCTTCCCGGACCCACTTGACGCCGGGGCGTGACGACTCAGCGCCGCCGGGCTGAGTAAACTAGAAACGGCCGATCCGCAGGAGCGTAGTTCCGCCTGCCAACCGCAGTAGTCACGGGTATCACCGGCCAGGACGGTTCGTATCTCGCCGAGTTCTTGCTCGAGCAGGGGTACGACGTCGTTGGCGTGGTCCGCCGCACCAGCACCGAGAACTTCGGACGCATCGCGCAGCTTCAGGGTCGCGTGATCCTCGAACCGGGGGATTTGCACGACCAGTACTCGCTCATCGAGATACTGAAGCGCCACCGCCCCGCCGAGGTCTACAACCTGGCCGCGCAGTCGTTCGTGCCGACCTCGTGGCACCAGCCGGTTCTGACCGGAGAGGTGACCGCACTCGGCGCCACGCGCATGCTGGAGGCCATTCGCGCCGTCGATCCATCCATCCGCTTCTACCAGGCGTCCAGCAGCGAGATGTTCGGCGCCGTGAAAGAGTGGCCGCAGAGCGAGCGCACCCCGTTCTATCCGCGCAGTCCCTACGGCGTGGCCAAGCTGTATGCGCACTGGATAACGATCAACTACCGCGAGAGCTATGGCCTGTACGCCTGCTCCGGCATTTGTTTCAACCATGAGTCGCCGCGCCGCGGCCTTGAGTTCGTCACGCGCAAAATCACCTACAACGCCGCCCGCGTGAAGCGGGGCGTCATCGACCAGGTCGGCTTCGGGGATCTGAGCACCAGGCGTGACTGGGGTTACGCGCCCGACTACGTGCGAGGCATGTGGCTCATGCTCCAGCAGGATGAGCCGGACGACTATGTGCTCGCTACGGGCGCGGCGCACTCGGGACGCGAGTTCATCGAGCTGGCCTTCAGCCACCTGGGGCTCGACCCTGACGAGCACATCACGCTCGATCAGAATTTGGTGCGCCCCGCCGATGTTCATCACCTAATCGGTGACCCCGCCAAAGCTCGCGACAAACTCGATTGGCGGCCCACCGTCAGCTTCGAGGAGCTGGTACGCATCATGGTCGACGCCGATATGGAGCTGGTCGACAGCGAGCTGGCGCATGCCGAGTTGATGGCCGCGCGCCAGAGCCGCTAGTCGTCGGTGATCTAGTCATGCCCCCCACTCCCGTTCTGGTGACGGGTTCGGAAGGGTTTGTCGGTACACGGCTGGTCGAACACTGGCGTGCGCTCGGCGTCGATCTCGTGGCGGCCGTACGCGCGCCGGCCGGCGACAGCAGCGCCGTTCGACTGGACCTTGGCGAGACCTCTGAAGTCGATGAAGTGATCCGCGCCGTCAGGCCGCGCGTGGTAGTCAACCTGGCCGGTATCGCCAATCCGCGGCACGCGGCCGCGGACCCCGTGCTGGCCTATGACGTCAACGTGCTCGGCCAGCTCAGACTCGTGATGGCGATCCTGCGCCACGCGCCGCGCGCGCGGCTCGTCACGGCGGGGTCGGCGCTCATGTACGGCGCGGCGACCGAGGCCGGCCCGCTCACCGAGAGCACGCCCCCGCGACCCGACACCGTGTATGGCATGACCAAGGCCGCCGCCGACCTGCAGGCGCTGCAATATCACTTGTCGGACGGCCTGGACGTGGTTCGACTGCGTTTCTTCAACGTCATCGGTCCCGGCCGACCGGAGGAGTACTTCCCCGCGCGGCAAGTCCGCCGCCTGGCCTTGATCCTGGCCGGGCGAGCGGATCCCGTGTTGCCCACGTACGACCTCCGAGGCGCGCGCGACTTTACCGACGTGCGCGACGCGGTCAGCGCGATCGTGGCGGCCGCCGAGCGCGGCCGTTCCGGGGCCGCCTACAACGTTGCCGCCGGCCGCGCCACGCCTCTGCGTACGTTGCTGGAGCGCCTGCTCGCGATTGGAGGCGTTGACGTGTCTATCGCCGAAGAGCCCGACCCCGGGCTCGTGAGACCTCCCAACGTGATCGCCGGCGATTCCTCGCGGCTGCGCCGCGATACTCAGTGGGCGCCGCGTATCAGCCTGGACGATTCCCTGCGCGACTCTTTGCGCACCGTCCGCGCCGAGCTGGCCGCGCAGCCCCAATGGGTTACGAGCGCCTAGGCGCCGTGCCCGCGCCGCCCGACGCCGCACCGTCAGCCATGCACCAGACCGCCATTAGATTCGGAACCGACGGCTGGCGCGCCGTCCTTGGCGAGGACTACACCTTCCCCAACGTGCGGCGCGCCGCGCAGGGATTTGCCAGATTCGTGCGCCGCAACTGGTCGTGGCAACGCGGCATCGTGGTCGGATATGACCGCCGTTTCGGAGCGGAGCGCTTCGCCGAGACCGTGGCCTGCGTGCTGGCCGGAAACAACATCCGCGCCTACCTGGTCGATCAGCCTTGTCCCACTCCCGTAGTCGCTTTCAGCGTGGCGGACATGGGGGCGGCCGGAGCGGTCATGGTCACGGCCAGCCACAACCCGCCGTCTGACAACGGCCTGAAGGTCCGCACCTCGTCTGGCGCCGCCGTGGCGCCGGACGGGATAGCCCGCATCGAGGCCGAGGTGATGGCCGTCGAGCCCGGCGCCATCAGCACGCTGGATCGGTCTACCGCCATGCGCGCCGGGTTGCTGAACATCTTCAACCCCGACGCCCCCTATCTCCGCCACGTCCGGAATCTGGTGGATGCGCCCGCCATGCGCCGCCGCGCTCTGAGCGTCGTGTTCGACCCTATGTACGGCAGCGGCGCCGGTTGGTTGCCGCGCATACTGCAAGGCGGGCGCACGCGCGTTCACGAGATCCACGCAGACTGGAACCCGCGTTTTCCCGGACTCGCGCGGCCTGAGCCGATTCCACCGCAGACCGACGAGCTGTGCGCCGCCGTGCGCGACGCGAAGGCCGACGTGGGGCTGGCCGCCGACGGCGATGGCGACCGACTGGGCGTCGTCGATGAGAACGGACGCTATGTCGACCAGCTCCGCGTCATCGCTCTGCTCGCCTATTACTTTCTGGAGCACCGTGTTGATCGACGGGCGCTCGTCCGCACTCTCACTTCCACGGCCATGCTCGACCGGCTGGGCCGGATCTACGGCGTGCCCGTGGCCGAGACCGGCGTCGGGATGAAGTTCGTGGCGCCCAGGATGCGCGAGCTCAATGCCGCCATGGGCGGTGAGGAGAGCGGCGGCTACGTCTTCGGCCCGCACATGCCCGAGCGCGATGGTCTTGTCGCCGCGCTCTTCTTCCTCGACCTCATGGCGCGCGAAGGAAAAACTCCCTCGCAGCTGGTGGCGATGCTCTTTGCGAAGCTCGGCCGCGAGTATCACTACGGGCGCGACGATCTCACGTTTGACCCGGGCCAGCGCACCGTGATCGAAAAACGCGTCACCTCGTGGACTCCCGAGGCGATCGACGGAACCCCCGTGGTCCGCCGCGGCGATTCGGACGGATTCAAATACTATTTGGCGGACGACAGCTGGCTGCTGATCCGGTTCTCCGGCACCGAGGCCCTCTTGCGCGTCTACTGCGAGACCACCGCCGCCGACCGTGTTCGCACGTTGCTGCGGATCGGTCGCGAAGCCGTCGGTCTGGCCTGAGAGGTAAAACCAAGGCAATGCAACCCGCCGGCGCCACCATCGTCGACAAACCCTGGGGGCGTGAAGTCATCTACGCGCAGACGGAGCTCTATATCGGCAAGCTGATCGAGATAGAGCAGGGTCGGCGCCTGAGCCTGCAATACCATCGGCTCAAAGACGAGACGATTCACGTTCTAGAAGGGACGCTCTCCCTGGTCGTCGGGCCCGCGCCGGACGCGCTGCAGACGCGCGACCTTCAAGCCGGGTGCTCCGCGCGCATCACGCCGGGCACGGTGCACCGCTACGCCGCGCCTTATGGCCCGGTACGCATTCTGGAAGTATCCACGCCGCACCCTGACGATGTCGTGCGGCTGGAGGACGACTACGGCCGCACCGACCCAGCCTAGGGCGACAGGTCTCCGGCGGCGCGCGGAGCGCGCCGCGCCAGGGCAATCGCTTCGGCCAGCATGTACAGCATCGCCGCTGCGTCCGCCGCCGCCACGACCGCGAGCACCTGGCCCGGGCTTTCGTGAGCCAGGGCTAGTCCGACCACGGTCGCCAGAATGAGCACCGCCAGCGGAAACCACACCCGCAAGTGCGAGGCCCCTATGTGCAGGCCGGCCGTGATGTTGGTTACCGCCAGCATCGCGGCGGCGGCCGCGTAGGCCGGCAGCAGCTCCACGTTGGGCGTGTACTTGTCTCCGAAGACCAGGCTGTAAGCGACTTCCGGCGAGGACAGCACGAGTGCCGCCATCACGCCGGCCGTCAGCAAGACCAGCGCCAGGCTTACCAGATAGGCGCGCACGAACTCCTCGCCTCGGGTGGCGCGGCGCACCACGTAGGGCAGCAGCACCACCGCGATCGTCGCGCCGACCCAGAACACCGAGCGGGCGACCAAGGCCAGAGCGGCGTATTCGGCGGCCACGCTGGTGGGATGAAAGGCTTTCACGAAGAGCAGGTCCAAGTGCAGCAGCGCCGCCATGGCCGTCATGATGGCCGCCACGCGCACGTGATTAGACAGGCGCACCCGTGGCGCGGCCGCGGGGGGTGAAGCCGGCCAGCGGCGCATCATCCTGCGCAGCGCCAGCCCGCCGGCCGCCGTCCCGCTGGAGGCCGACGCCACGCTCGCCAGCACCGCGCCGGTGGCGCCCCCGCCTAGCAGGACCGCCGCACCGCCGAGGGCGATTCGGCCCGCTCCGTGCGCGACCAGGATGATCCCGTGTGCAACGAAATCACGCCCGCCCTGGGTCGCTCCCCGTACGAGCGGCTCCACAATGTGCAGCCCGGCCGCGATGCTGGCCACCAGCACCGGCCAGGGGCTTGTTAGCTGCAACGCTTTGGCCAGCAGCGGCGATGCTGCTCCCAAGCCGGCCGCCACCAGCAGCGCCGCGGCGCCGACCTGAATGCCGGTTCGTCTGGCGCCGGCCCGCAGTTCTCCGAAGCGACCCAGCGCCAGCAGCCGCGCCGTGGCCCGCGCCACCACTGTCTGGATCACAGTGGCCGGTGTGGCCAGCAGCGACAGGATCGCCAGCACCGCAATGGTCTCCGCGTAGGCGGCCGGCGGCAGTGCGCGGGCTATCAGCAGCTGAAACGCCGTGATGCCGCCGCCGCCGACGAGCAGGAAAGGCAGCAGCGTCGCGTTGTCGCGCAGGATGTCCGTGGCCCCGCGCCGGCCTGGTGCGCCTTGCTTCACGGCCGCGTGATCGCTCTGATCGCCGCGATCAGACATCGGTGCATACCGCCAGGGCGACCCAGTCGCCCCGGCGGCCGCTCAGTCGATCCTGTCTAATCCTTGTAGTCGTCCCGCGCCGGGCTCCAGATCTCGATCAGGAACGTAGGCTCCAGGCCCTTGGCCGAGTGAGTCACGCCGCCCGGAATGGCCCACGACATGCCGCCCGTCACCACCTGCGTCTCTTCGCCTACGGTGAGCTCGAAGCGGCCGTGGAAGCAGTACCCAAGCTGCTCGTACACGTGATCGTGGCTCGGCACTACCCCGTCTGTATCAAGGTGGATTTCGGCCAGGAGCATCTCCTCGCCCCACACCATCGAACGGCGCCGAACGCCGTCGCTCATCTGAATCATCGGCCGGTCAACGCCATGCGTCAGGTTCACGGTCACGCGCTCCTAGAAGCTGCTGGTTCGCCGCGCATTGTGTCGCAGTTGGCCCGGCGCCACCAGTGCCTCGTGTCGCGGCGCGCAGGCTCTCACGCCCACAGATCGGTGCTGAGGTACTTGAGCCCCGAGTCGTTGATCACCGTGGCCACTGTATTGCCCCGCTCCGGCCCGTCGATCAATTCGAGCGCGGCGGCCACGTTGGCGCCCGAGGAGAAGCCCGCGAAGATCGCCTCCTCCGCGGCCAGCCGGCGCGTGATCCGCAGCACCAGCGCGTCGTTTACTTGCACGTATCCGTCGGGCTTTACGGGCGCCATGTTGGCCAGTGAGTTGCGCGAGTAGCCAGCGCCTTGAATCAGGTGATTGGGAGCGGTCACGGGCTTGCCCGCCAGCACCGCCGCCCCCTCCGGCTCGACCACATAGCACTGGATCGTCGGATCGTGTCCTTTCAGCGCAGCCGTACATCCGGAGAATGTCCCTCCAGTACCGGCGACATCGCAGAACGCGTCGATCTCAGCGCCCGCCTGCCGCACGAACTCCCGCCCGGTGCCGCCCGCGTGGGCGCGGTAGTTGCTAAGCAGCTCAAACTGGTCCGGACGGAACGCGCCGCGCTCCCGGATGACCCGCTGCGCTTCCTGCTCCACCAACTCCAGGTCCGCGCCCGAGACCAGCCCGGGACGCGAGCCCGGCGCCTGGTCCACCAGCACCACCTCGGCGCCCAGAGCGCGCATCATGCTCGCCCGTTCCGGCGTGTTGCCCTTCGACATGATCGCTACGAAGGGATACCCCTTGATAGTGCACACGATTGCGAAACCGGTGCCGGCGTTTCCGCTGGTCAGCTCGGCGACCGTCTGTCCGGGCTTCAGCAACCCGTCGCGCTCTGCTTCCTCGATCATCGTCAGTGCTACGCGGTCTTTTTTGGAGAAGCCTGGATTGAAGTAATCCAGCTTCACCAGGATGCGGCCGTCACGGTCGCGCGTGAGACGCTGCAGGTCCACCACGGGCGTGTTCCCTATGGCCCCCAGCACCGATCCCAGGATCTCGGAGTCGCGTCCCATCATCGGTCCCGCGCAAGTCACCCGGCCGCTCCGCATCCTACCCGTGTCGCCAGCGCGGCGCCTTGCACGGCGCCGCGGGGGGGGGTGCGCGTTGCGGCCGTACCCGCGGGGTCGCACCTGGACGCGAAAGCGCAACGGCGCCCGCAGCGCGGGCGCCGTTGCGCCGTGGTCTCGCGATCGCCGGCTAGTTGTGTATGGGCGCCGCAAGCCGCCTGCTGATCTGCGCGCAAGCGGAGCACTCGGTCGTGCCCGGCAGCAGCGCCAGCCGCAGCGGCTCGATCGGCTGGCTGCAGTCACTGCAGACGCCCGAGCTTTCGCCTTTCGGCAGAATCTCAAGCACCTCGTAGATTGCGGCTTGTCGGTCGCGCTCGGCCACATCGCCGGCGGTGTCGGCCAGGCCGTCTATGGCAACCTCGCTCATCCTCAGACCTCCTTCCTGGCAAATGTGGATGACGCGCCGCAAGGCGCGTCATCCGCCGCTTGCTGATCTACATGCGGATCACGCGGTCTCGATCTTGATCGTCGCTCCGCGCGCCTCGGGAGTCTTCGGCACCCGAACCGTCAGCACGCCATTCTCATACCGAGCCTTGGCCTTCTCGGTAGTCGTACTTACAGGCAGGCGTATTCGTCGGTAGAACCGCCCCCGCACCTGCTCGCGGCGCAGATACTCGCGCGAGTCAGGCTGCTCGCCGGACTGCTCGTCGGTCTGCTCCCCACTGAGGATCAGCGTGCCGTCCTCATAGGAGACGCTGAGATCCTCGGCCCTGTAGCCGGGTACCGCGGCCGAGATCTCCACGGCCTCGTCGGTCTCCCGAACATCCACCGCCGGAATCCAGGCCGAGTCGTTGAACCTGCCCTGGTTCCGGCTGAACGGACCCCCGAACCAGAAATCGTTGAAGATGCGGCTCATGGGGTCGTAGCGGCGTCGGCCTCGATGCGGTTGCCAGATTGTCAATGCCACGGATGTCTCCTTCCGTTGGTGTGGCGTTTACGCCGGCCTCATATGACTGCATAGGGAACATATCATATGAGTGTTAGTCTATCAAGTACTTCTATGAAGTGATTTGAGTCTGACTGGCTCAATCAATGGCCGCGTTACTCGATCAGCCGGACGCCGCCCGATCTCGCTGGCCCCAAATGCGCCCGCAAGCCCGCTGATCCGTCTGGATTCGGTCCTGCCGGGCTATGCGCTTGGCGTGGCGGCCACTTCCGCCGCGACGCGCCCGAGCGTTGCTACGCCCACGCGGATTTGATCCACGGGCGCGTTGCTGAACGCAAGCCGGACGGCCCCGAGCTGTTTACCGTCCACGCGGAACTCACGTGCATTGCGAACCAGCACGCCCGCGTCCCGGCAGCGCTTCACGACGGCGTCGACCGTGCTCGTCTCGTGCAAGCGCACCCATATGAAGAACCCGCCGGCCGGCTTTTCCCAGCTCCCCCAGGGAGCTAGGTGCCGCTCCAATTGCTCCAGCATGAGGTCTCGCCGCGATCGGTAGATCGCCCGCAGACGCGAGATCTGCGGACCCATGTGCCGGCGCATGAACTCGGCCGCGTGCGAAGACGAGTAGGGACTCGATCCGCCGTCCGCGCGCAAGCGGACTATCCGCTCAGCCAGCGGCGCGGACGTCAGCAGCCACCCGAGCCGGATCCCGGCCCCCAGAATCTTGGAGAAAGTTCCGGCTCGAACGACCAGCCCGCTGCCGCCCTCCAGCTCGAACAGCGAGGGCACGCGCTCGCCCTCGTAGCGCAGCTCGTAGTAAGCGTCATCCTCCAGGATCGGCACGCGCAGCCTGCGGCATAGGTCCAGGATCTCGCGCCGGCGCTGCACGCTGGTCGTCACGCCCATCGGGTTTTGGAAGGTCGGAATTGTGTAGAACACGCGCATGCGCTCGGCCGCGCTCGCGTGCCGCTCCAGCTCACCCAAGCAGGGTCCCTCGGCGTCGAAACCCACGTGCACGCCGCGGTCCGTGATGCGCCGCGCCATCATCGCCCCGAACGAAGCCTCGTCGAGACCGATCACACTGCCCGGATCGGCGAAGGCGCGCAGGGTCAGGTCCACGGCCTGGCTGGACCCGTTGGTTATCACGATCTGGTCGCGTGCGACCGCCAGCCCTTCATAGCGAAGGAGCTTCTCGCGGACCACGTCCACCAGCTCCAGCGTTCCGCTGCCGCGTCCGTATAGGAGCGCCGGCGGATTCCCCGGCAGCGCGCGCCGCGCCGCTTCCACCATCTCGGCCAGTGGCAGGGCTTCCTCGGCCGGCTGGCCGACGGTCAGGTCGGCGCGAACCTCGCTCGGCACGGTCCGCGGAGTGACCATTGCGCTGCCCGCCACGCGCCCGCGCCCCTCGGCGCTGAGCAACGATTCGAAGTCGAACGGGTCGCTCAAGGGTCCCTGCCAATCGAATCTATGGCGCCGCCGCGCTTCAGCCGGTTTCGCGTCAAGCGCCTTCCCGTCGGGCCGCCCACCGGCGTTATCGACCCGCACGAGAAACCAGTACGTAATTCGCTGCCGATTCGGGTCATCCTGGGCCGTGCCAACCCGCCAGGGCATCTACCGGCTTGCGCGGGCGCGGGACGCGGCGCGGCTCACACACGATCGCCTCGGTGCTCATCACCAGCTCGCCCACGCTCGCCGCCGCCCCGATTGCGCCGATGGCTGCGCCTGCCGGATCGAGAATCCCCCGATCGCGCAGGTCCACGTACTCATCCGTCAGAGCGTCCCAACCATGCCAGCCCTGTTCCGCCCGCACGCGGCTCACGACTACCGAAGGAGACACGCCGGCCGAGCCGGCCAGCCGGCGCAGCGGCGCCTCCAGCGCGGTCTCCATGACGCGCGCTCCCAGGGCGCTTTCGTAAGGAAGTGAAGCCGCGCAAGCCGCGACCGCCGGCTGCGCACGCAGAAGCGCGGTGCCGCCGCCGGGCACTACTCCGGTTCGCACGGCTGTCCTCACCGCCGCCACCGCATTCTCGGCCCGCTCTTTGAGCGCACGCCGCTCCTGTTCCGTAACGCCGCCGACACGGATCACCCCAACCGCGCCGCCCAAGCCTGCCACGCGCCGCTGCAGCTTGCGCCGCCGATGCCGGTCGGGTTCACGGACAAGCTGTTCGCGCAGCTGGGCCATCCGGTCGCGGACCTCAGCTTCGCGTCCTTGACCCTCCATGATTAGCGTAGCTTCCTCGCTCGTGACCACCCGCCGGCACTCACCCAGCAAGTCGAGCGGCACCTCACGCCAGGGTACGCCCAGGTCGTCCGAGATCACGGTCGCGCCGGTCAGCACGGCCACGTCTTCGAGTGACTCCCGCATCTCCTCCCCGAAGCCGGGCGCCTGGATCGCAAGCACGTCCAAAACGCCTTGCTGTTTGTTGTGGAGGAGCAATTGCAGCGCGCCCCCCTTGACGGTGTTCGCAACGACGAGCAGGTGCCGGTTGCCGCTGCCGGCCACCCGATCGAGCAGCGGTGCGAGCTCGCCGGCCGCGCTGAGGTCCTGGTCGCTCAGGATCACGCGGGGATTCTCCAGCTCGCCCTGACGCTTGCGTGGGTCGCTCACGAAGTAGGGCGAGATCCAGCCTCGATCGATCTGCATCCCATCCACGAAGGCCTGTTCGAGGCGCTGGCCGCGGCGGTGGAAGTCCACTGTGATCAGGCCGTCGCGGCCCAGGCGTGCGGCCATTTCCGCGGTCTTCTCGCCCAGCTCCACGTCCCCGCTCGCCACCGCGGCCACGTGCGCGAGGTCGGTTTGACCACGTATCTCGCAGGCCTGGGCCTTGATGGCTTTGGCGGCCGCCTTGGCGGCCGTGCGCAGACCGATCCGCATAGCCATTGGTTGGGCGCCGGCCGCAACCCTATCGAGACCCTCGCGCACCATCGCCTGCGCCAGCAGAGTCGCCGTGGTAGTGCCGTCTCCGGCCGCGGCGCTGGCCCGGCTTGCCGCCTCCCGCATGAGCTTGAATCCGAGGTCCAGGAAGGGGTTGCCGGCCCCGCAGAGCTCGTCGGCCACCGTCGCACCGTCGCTGCTAACCTGCGGCGACCGCAAGGCGCGCGTGAAAGCGACGGTTTGACCGCGCGGACCAAATGTGGCCCCGACCACTCTGCCGGCGGTATCGACGCCGCGCCCCAGCCACTCGCGCGCGTCCCGCCCGAGACGAACGTTACTCGCCCCGGGCGCTCGCGTCTTTCGCTCGCTCGACCTCAGCGACCGAGCCATCGACGTGCTCTACACGTCGTGAATAGCCAGGATGTCGCGTTCCGCGATCATCAGCAGGTCTTCGTCGTCCTCCCGTATTTCGGACCCGGAAAACTTCGCGAAGATGATCGTCTGGCCCGGCTCGACCCTCATCGGGACGACGTTGCCATCATCGGTCACGCGTCCCGGGCCCACCGCCAAAACAACACCCCTTTGCGGCTTTTCTTTGGCTGTGTCCGGCAGCACGAGACCGCTTGCCGTAATCTGCTCGTCCGCCAACGGCTTTACCAAGGCCCGATCGTGGAGGGGCTGAATCTTCGACTTCATCGCGACCGCAGCCATGCACGGCTCCTCTGCGTGTGTGCGACTGGCTCTGGCCAGTCCGTTGTTAGAAGTGTGCGTTGCAGGTGATTAGCACTCCAACGCGCCGAGTGCTAATTCTAGCGGAGCGCCGCCCGCCTCTCAACGCCGCCATCGTCTCGGCTGGCGCGGCCGTTGACGCTCCGAACCGTCCGGCGCCGCGCTATACCGACCCGGCCTCCGCGGAGAAAAAGGATTTCGGAGCGGGTGCTCAGTTCTCCTCCAGGTAGCGCGAGAGGGCCGTGAACGCTTGCGCGATCTCGAGCGCCTCGCCCCGCTCCATGTGAATAGCTAAGCCCCGATCGAACAGCTCGAGAGTGATCGTCTGATGCGTCGTCTCCTGCGACAGCCCAACCGAATCACTCTGGAATATCTCCTGGAAAATGTGCTCATGCTGGTGCTCGTCGGCCACGCTTCGGCCCCTTCACTCCCGTGCACGGCGGGCGCCGTCACGGTCCGGAAGTCTACCCGTTAGCCGGGGCCGGTGACGCCTCGAGGGAGGCGCCCGGCGTCCCGTATCGATCCGCGCGGCCCGCATGATCCGGCAATGCCTGTCCGCCTGAACCGGGACGCATGCGATAAGCATGCGGATGCCGTTCTTGGTTCGACGCGGGAAAATGGGCGTCGCGCAGTCCCGCTTCGCGCCGCGCCAAGCAGCCTGATGCCCACAACTCACGACGACGAGTCCTTGCGCCGGATGCTGCTGCGGGCCTCCACAATCGCGGTCGTGGGCCTGTCCGCCAATCCGGCGCGTCCCAGCCATGGCGTGGCGCTGTTCCTCAAGGCCCGCGGTTGCAACGTGGTGGCCGTGAACCCCAACGTCGCCGAGGTCTTCGGCGAGCCCGCCGTGAGTTCCCTCGGCGAAATCGAAGGTCCCATCGACATCGTCAACGTGTTTCGCCGACCCGAGCATGCGCCGGAGGTGGCGCGCCAGGCTGTCGCCGCCGGCGCGGGCGGCTTGGCCGCGGTGCAGGATCGCTGCATAGCCATCGAACACCAGCGGCTTCTCGGCGGTCTCCCCTAGACGCCGGTCAGCGGCATGGGTTGCCCCGTCGCGGCCCCCGGACGTATTCGGACCATTGAGCGAATCCAGCGGCCGTGCACATCTTAGGGTGGGATTCAGAGCCCGTTGCATCAAGCTGGAGTTTACGGGTGTCCAGTCTTATGTGCTCCGTCTTTCGACGGAAAATGAGATTCGGCGCTGCATTTCACTGCCGTCATTTGTATGTCGCCAGCGATGAGTCTCAGACGTCCGACCGCGGCCGCGCATCGGGCCGTCAGCAGCGAGCGCCGACGGTTGGCAACTCCGGGCTTTGCAAGTCTCGGCGGCTATTGAGCGGGGGCTTGCGGGCCGTAATACCACCGGTGGATGTAATGCCAGGCCACGGCCCCAACCGCCGGATCGGGAGCGCTGGTCAAGAAAGCGGCTCGCAAGACGCATGGGCTCCTGTCCGAACCCGCGCATTCCGGTCCAGCGGGATTCCTATCCAGCGTGCGGTACCATTCCTCCGAACTGGTGGAGCCAGACGTGTCCGCAAGGAGCTTCAGGTACATCTCGCGAAACCCTCGCCGGAACTCGACATCCCCCAAAACTTTGTACAGGTCGAAAAACAGCCCGAACCCCATACTATATTGGCAGATTGAACTTCCACTAATGATCGACGGCGTGTTAGCTTCAAGTTCAGCTAAGTTATGAGCGCCGGAGCAAGTGTCGACGCCAATCATGAAGTTATACAGGGGCTGAGGACTCTTAAGCGTAATCCACTCCAAGAATGAAGCACCACCCTCCTGCAACCATCTCGGAGAATGCGACCAGTAGATATGCGCCGCCTCGTGAGCAATTACCGGGGTGAAGTCACTGTATGACGAAACATTGATTTTGATGAAGCCGTCTGCTCCGGCCTCTGACCGTGCGACATCCGCGACCAACATGGAGACATAGTTGACCGGGAAGGGTGCGGCCATGAATTCCTCGTGGCTGTGCACAGCACGCTCCAGCAAGGACATGCTGTTGGACGGGCTGTCCCTAGTGCGGACTACCGCCAAGACGACCTCACCAGTATGCGGTAGCGCGACGGTTCGTTCCTCGATGATGACTCGCGTCGGATTCAGCAGCGTAGCCAACAGGCGGTTCTGAGTCGCCGGAGAAGCATTGGTTGCGCTGCTGAGCAGCGCTGTCACCAAATCTGCGTGCTCGTCTCTGATGCTTCCGGCTATCGTCGAGTGCGACAGGACCCGATTCAAGTAGTATCTGCGTGACTCGTTATCACTAAAATGGGCCAGCATCGCAACTAATGATGCATCACCGACATCAAGAGTTATGAGAAACGGCATTTCAACGATACGCAAGGCCAAGGCATCATCTTTGGCGCTTATGTACGCCAGGTCATCTATCGTGGACAGCTCATCTCTGTTGATGCCATCCAGCACCCACGTCTTGCTCGCAACCACATGGAATACAGTCCGGGATTCCAGCGCTATCCTCTGTAATGCCAATAAATGGTCGACCTCAGAGAAGGCAACGCCATCCCGAATCCAGGGCAGCGCCCTTAGCGTCGCTGCCGCACTCGAGTCGCGCAGACCGAGATACTCCAGCGCAACAGTCGCTACCTGACCATCCACAATGCCGCCCTGCAACGACGGCTGAGATAACAGATTCCGCAAATGACCTCCGAAAGCAGCGGAATAGAGGATGTCGACTATCAGCAAGTCTCCTTCTCCGATAGTTTCAAGAAATGGCATCCGCAAGATCCGCAGTGATGTTTGTGTTCCATGGGGGGCTATTTCCGACATCATTTTGTATACAATCAAGTGCTCGCGTCGGTCTAATCCGTCTTGAAACCATGGTCGGCTTAGCAGCGTCAACAGGTGGCCTCGGTAGCCTCGCAGCTGCCACTGCATCATGTCTCGAACCATTCTGGCTTCACTGCCAATTCCTGACGGATTGCCATCTCTGTCGCGAGGTGGCGGAGATATTCCGTCCTGAATCCACGGCAGCGCTTCTATCGCTCGGCCTGCCTCTGGATGATTCAGCTTGAGGTGGAGCAACGGTAAGGACGTCTTTTGCTCTTCCGTGAGGCCTCCGGTCAAGGTCAAATGCGAGATAGTCGCTTCCAGCTCACCCGGGGAGAACCAGAGAATCTCTAGTACCGTCCACAATGGCAGGAGGTCGTGTCCGTCGAACGTTTGGAGAAACGGCATAGTTGCGACTGTTCCGGCGGCTATCGGATATGTACGCGCTAAGAGCACGATGAGCCCAATGATGTCCCCAACCGTGCGTGTCGGTCTTAGATCCTCGGCAAATGACGATGTCGCGTGGATTCCGGGGTTCCGCACGAGAGCCCAAAAGGCGGTCGGGGATAGGGTGGCCAGTTCTCGGAGTTGCTGGACTTGATATGCGTCATCGTAGGAGAGGCCGTCTTGGACCCAGACGATTTCGTCTATCGCTTGGTTAGCTACGCTCTCAAGTATCGGCGTCGGCGTGGAGAGCATGAACGATGGCAAGCCGGCCGCGGCGTCGCGCGTCACCGGGGCCTTGGCCCCGTCGGGAATGATCACGTTGGTGAGGCGCTTCACCTTGTCGGGCACGTTCTGTAGATTGACCCGACCCACCGCGGTCCCC
Organism: Chloroflexota bacterium; assembly: GCA_965220075.1. Classification (GTDB taxonomy): domain Bacteria; phylum Chloroflexota; class UBA11872; order UBA11872; family UBA11872. Next base: position 2,920,803 of record OZ244806.1, on the reverse strand, counting down.
GGTGCGGGCACGTTCCAGATCTCGAACACCGTGCGCTGTGCGCGCAGCATCTGCAGGCCCCGCGGGTGGCCGTCGACCTCCCGCTCCTCGTAGCGGATCGGCAGCCCGTACAGGTTCAGCCAGTCGGGCTCGCTGAGGAATCGCTCCTTGATCGCCGCAGTCTGGTCCAGGAGCGCCAAGTGGTTCTGGGTGACGGTTGCGAAGTCGGCCCCGCGGTCCGCCTCCAGCACCTGATGGGGCGGGACGTTGGGCAACTCGACGTCTGGATAGCGGTTCGCGATCACGTCGAGGGTGTTGTAGTAGTTCATGCGGCCCTTGCCGGGGTCCCACTGCAGGATCACCTTCTGAAAGGCCTGCAGGGTGAAGGGCCCGTCGACCCAGCGCTGGCTGATGGGATAGCCGATGGCTTGGAGGTCGCGCGCGCGGACGAAGTCCCAGAGCGGCACGTCGCTGGCGTTGGTGACGGCGTAGCCGTCGTCGGGTTCGGTCGTGTCGCCGCCAGTGATCGTGAAGAGGCAGCCGTCGTCGAGGTCGACGCCTGCACAGTCCAGCGCGCGGGCCTGTGGGGAGAGCGCGAGAAGCGCAACCGCAGACGCGGCAAGGATCGCGAAAGCCAAGCGGCGTCCTCGCGAACGACAAACCATGCGGGGCCTATACATTTCGGCCATATTCACTGACCGAGCGGTAACGTAGCGGCTCAAGCGAAGGCCAGGCCGCACCATCAAACGCCTCTGGACCACAGTGTACGCATGGTCGCCCTGCCAGACGCTTTGGGCGCGCCCACCCGTGTCCATTCCGTGCGCGTCCCAACCGTCACTGCGAGCGAAAGAGAGGAGTCTCAGACGTTCGACCGCTGGGGCGCTGGTGATCCGGCCCTGGCATGGCGGGTGGCTCCGGCCCGACCCAACGCGACCCACGACCCAAGCACCAGACAAACACCGAACGACCTGCTACACTCAGCGCAGGGCCCTCCTCAAGGAATCACCGGCGGCAAGCCTCTGCGGAGCACGCGCCCCTATCGGCCCCAGACCAACGGTAAGGCCGAGCGCTTCATCAAGACCCTCCTCAACGAGTGGGCCTACGCCCGCTTGTATCGCTCCAACACCGCCCGGCTCGACGCCTTGCCCCACTGGCTCACCTACTACAATCACGACCGGCACCACACCGCCCTGGACGGCCTATCCCCTACGCGGGCACTTGTAAACAAGGCTCGTGGGAATCACAGCTAGATACGGAATGGTCTCGGGTCCGCGCGGAAGCACGCACACGCGGGCGCCGTCGTCGGCAAGCTCGGCGACACGCGCGGAAACGTCCGTGCATGGCTCGCAGAACGCCGCGCGGATCTCATCGCTCGTCAGTCCGTCCGTGTAGAGATGGACCCGTGCGTGTTCGAGCACGCGGCCGAATATCTGGTTCTGCCATTGATCGGCTCGCACGCCGGGACACGCGTGAATCCCCCGCAGCATGCCGGTGGGATCAGCGTGCTCATCGAGTATCTTCACGAACTCACCGTGCCCCGCGCCTTCGCGGCACTCCGCGGCCATGACGATCTGACCGCTTCCTCGCACGATCAGCGCCGCCGCATCCATGCCCTTGACCGCCTGATAGAGGTTTTGGTCGAGCGGAAAACCGCCGTTGGTCGTGACCACCACGTCGTAGGGCGCTTCCACCGCGCGCATCGATGTCTTTACCGCCGCGGCGCACCCGGCGTCGTGGGCGGGTTCCAGGGAGCCCGCGTACACGCCGGTGATCGCCCGCTCCTTGTTGATCGTCACGTTGAGAATGAACTCGCAGCCGGCCATGCGCGCCGCTTCGCGCTGTTCGCTCAGGATTGGATTGCCCTCCACGACTCCCCAGCGCGCCTGCGGTTGACCGATCATCTCCGCGTCGTGATTGCGCATGATCGTGGCTTCGCCCGCCACCCCCGGCATGATCAGCTTGGCGCCTCCGCTGAACCCGGCGAAGAAGTGCGGCTCGATCAATCCCAGCGTGATCCGCACGTCGGCGTCCAGATACCGGCGACTGATGATGACGGGACGGCCGGTCGCGGTAGTTCCCAGGTCGCACAGGCCGCTGGGATTGTGCGCGTCGTGGTTGACCACCTGGTACCTGCCCAGAATATCGGCGCCGAGCATGAGCTCCAGCTCATCGGTTCGCGTCGGCCTGTGCAGACCCGTGGCCACCATCAGCGTGATCCGGTCCTCGGGCACGTGCGCGATTTCTTGCAGGACCGAGCGGACCATCTGGCGATTGGGCGCCGGCCGAGTGCTGTCGCTGATTACCACCACCACTTGATCGCCCGACCCCGCGATCTGACGCAGCGGCGGAGCTTCGGTTGGATGACGCAGCGCCTCGCTGAGCGCCGCGTCGACGTCGCCCAGTGCGGGCGCGTCAGCGGGTTCGATTACGTCGACCCCGCGTGCGAACTCAACCGGCAGCACCCCGCTGCCGTAGGCCAAGTCAACCCGCATTGTCCTGCCCATCCCTCTCAGCCGTTAGGCCGATTGTAGAGCCAACGCTGACCACGGCCGGCCGCCGTGTTAACATAACAATCCCCTGACGTCGCATGAGGACAGGTACGGAGGTGCGCTGAGCCGCCGGACGCGCAAGGCGCGTCGCCATCGCCACCGGCGCCTCGGCAAAGTTTGTGAACGGCGCCCGCTTGTCATATGTCGCCAACCATCCCGGAATTCATAGAGTACCTGCGGTCCGAGCGCGCGCGCTCGGTCAATACCCTCGCGGCTTACCGTACCGACCTGGCGCAGTTCGAGGAGTTCGTCCGCGGCCGCGGTGAGACCGCCTGGGACATGCCTTCGACCACGGTGAAGGCGTTCGTGAACGACCTGCTGGAAAGGGCTTACGAATCTTCCTCCCGGGCGCGCAAGCTGGCTGCCGTAAAGGCTTTCTACAGATGGCTCACTGCGTGCGGCGCCGTATCGAGCGACCCGGCCGCCGAGCTTGGACGAACGCCGGTCAAGAAACGGCGGCCGACCGTGCTCACCACGTCTCAGGTGGAGCGTCTGCTTGAGCGGGCTTCGGTCGATCAAACGCCTGAGCGACGGCGCGACATCGCCATGCTCGAGACTCTGTACGCGTCCGGTATCCGCGCTTCGGAGCTTGTGGCGCTCGACGTCGACGATCTCCGCGGCGACGCCAAGGTGTTGAGGGTCGCGTATCGAACCTCCCGCATGCGGTCGATTCCACTCAGCGACCGCGCGGCTAGGTCGCTGCGGACCTACGTCGAGCTCGCGCGTCCCAACCTGTTGCGCCGCCGGGACCAGACGGCGATGTTTCTGAACCACCGCGGCAACCGACTCACGCGCCAGGGTTTCTGGTTGATCGTGAAGAGATACGCGCAGCTGGCCGATATCAGCGTCCCGATCACCCCGCACACGCTGCGCCACTCGTTCGCGACGCACCGGCTGCGGGCCCAGGGCGACGCGCGCGAGGTGCAGCGTATTTTGGGCCACGCGAGCATCGCCACCACGCGCATCTACGCGGAGCTCGCGCGCGAGCAGCAGGCTGATGACAAGCCCTCGGCGCACGCCCGCCCTTAGCCGCAAAAAAGGTGCCCGAATCTCAGCTGGCTGAGGCCTCCGCCGTGCTGCGCCGGCTGGCGGGTGCAGCGGCGCCGCGCTGGGCGGTGGTGGCGGGCAGCGGTCTCGCTGATCTGGCGGGCGCCTTCGCTTCCAGGAGCGAGACGCCTTACGCGGACATTCCCGGGTTCGTCCCGCCTTCAGTGCCGGGACATCCTGGCCGGCTTGTGCTGGGCGCGGCCGGTGACACCCCGGTCTGGCTGTGCTTGGGCCGTCCCCACTTCTACGAGACCGGCTCCATGGCGCCGGTAGCGGACTTCATTCGCACGCTTGCCCACGCCGGCGTGCGGTCGCTGGTTCTCACCAACGCCGCGGGCGCGATTGCTCCCGACCTGCGCGCCGGCGACCTCGTGGTTATCCGCGATCAGTTGTTCCTGCCCGGCTTGGCCGGCCACCACCCGCTAGTCGGCCCGAACGACCCCATTGGTACGCGCTTTCCCGATTTGCACGACGCCTATGACGAGACGCTGAGGCTAGGGCTGCTGCATGCGCTGCGCGCATCCGGCGTGCGCGTACGCGAGGGCGTCTACGCCATGGTGGCCGGGCCGAGCTACGAGACTGCCGCCGAGGTCAAAATGCTGGCGGCACTGGGCGCCGACGCCGTGGGGATGTCCACCGCGCCGGAGGTGGTTCTTGCCCGCCACGCCGGTCTGCGGGTGGTTGCCGTGTCGGTGATCACCAACCAGGCCGCTGCCGACGCGGGGCCGTTCGTGACGCATCAATCCGTCACGGACGTTTCCGCCGGCGCGGCACCGCGCCTGGGCGCGGCGCTGCGCCATCTCATCGAGTCTCAACCCGACTAGGGGTCTTACTGAGCGGGATGCAATTCCAGACGGACCTATCCGGCCGCCAATCCTGTCATCTATCAGGCGATCCAGCGGCGCGCGGGCTCACGTTCGTCCGTGGCGTAGACTTTCCTGTGCTGCGGCCGCCGCGTGCGTCTCCCCCGCCCCGTTCCGTGCTACGCCCCCGCCGCCCATGAAAGCGATCGTCATGGCGGGCGGCGAGGGCTCGCGGCTGCGTCCGCTTACGCTCGAGCGGCCGAAGCCAATGATCACCCTCGCCAGCGCTCCGGCGCTGGAGCACATCCTGCGTTTGCTGCGCCGCCACGGTTTTACCGACGTGCTCGTCACGCTTCACTACCTGGGTTCGGTAATCGAGGACTACTTCGGCGAGGGTGAGGATCTCGGACTTCGAATCACTTACACCCACGAAGACCGCCCGCTCGGCACCGCTGGAAGCGTGGCGCTGGCTCGCGCGAGCCTCACTGAGCCGTTCCTGGTGATCTCGGGCGACGCCTTGACCGACGTTGACCTGAGCGCCTTCATCAAGTTCCACCAGGACAACCGCGCGCAGGCTTCCCTGCTGGTCTACCGCGTGCCCAACCCGCTCGAATACGGCGTCGTGGTCACCGACGAGTCAAATCGGATTGAGAGATTTCAGGAGAAGCCTTCTTGGGGCGAGGTGCTCAGCGACACGGTCAACACGGGGATCTACGCTCTGGATCCGGCCGTCTTCTCATTCGTACCGGAGGGCCGCAGCATTGATTTCAGCTTGGACGTGTTCCCACGCATGCTGGCGGACAAGCGACCTCTATACGGCTTTGTAGCGGACGGCTATTGGACCGACGTCGGCACGCTCGACGCCTACCGCGAGGCCAGCGCCGACCTCGTGAGCGGCAAGGTCGATGTCGGCGATACGCACGCCTTCCGGCCTGGCAACCCAACCATCGTCGATTCCGCCGTGGTGCATCCCAGCGCCCAGATCCACGGCTCGGTGTACGTGGGCCGCGGCTGTGACGTGCGCGCCGGCGCGGTCATCACCGGGCCGGCCGCAATCGGCGACTACAGCGTGGTGGACGAGCGCGCCGAGGTTCGCGAGAGCTTTCTGCTGGGCAACGGCTTCGTGGGTCCCGACGCTCGCCTGGACCGTTGCATCGTGGGCCGCCAGGCGCACATCGGGCGCGGCGTAACCGTGGGACAGGCCGCCGTGGTGGGCGACGGCGCCACGCTTGGCGCCAGCGCCAGCCTGCGCGCCGGCGTACGTGTCTGGCCGCGCAAATACGTCGACGAAGGCGTGGTTTTGGACCGCAGCCTCATTCACGGCGGCGAGGCGCGGCGAACGATCTTCAGCCATGGCGGTGTGGCGGGGTTGGCTAACGTGGAGCTCACGCCCGAGTTCGCCGCCCGTCTGGGCGCGGCCTGGGGGTCTTCACTGACGCGCGGCGGATCGGTCGTCGCCAGCCGCGACCCGTCGCGCCCGGCGCGAATGGTCAAGCGCGCCCACATGGCGGGTCTGGCCTCGGTGGGAATCCGCGTAATCGACGTCGGCGCGGTGCCTTTTCCGGTCGCCCGCTTCGCCACACGCCTTTTCGACGCAGCCGGTTGCACCCACGTGCGGACCTCACCTTACGAAACCGGCTCGCTCGACGTCCGTTTCCTCGATGCGCAGGGCATCGATCTTCGCAAAGCCGACGAGCGCAAGATCGAGACCCTCTACGCGCGTGAGGACTTTCGGCGCGTCGGATCGCCCTCTATAGGCGAGATCACCACAGCCTCGCCCTTGGAGGCCTACGCCGACGCCCTCTTCGGCATGGTGGCGAGTGAAGAGTCCGAGCCGGGCGCGCTGGGCATAGTCGCCGATTACATGGCGGGAGGCTGCGGCGAGGTCCTCCCGGGCCTGCTCGCCCGGCTCGGGATTCGCGACACCGCGATTGACGCTTCGCCCGGCGAGGTTGAGCCGGCCACGGGCGATGTCGAGGCCCGGCTGGCCCGGCTCGGCCGTATCGTGCCCGCCGTTGACGCCGTATGCGGCGTATTGCTCGACTCGGACGGAAATCGCGTTTGGATCGTCGATGAGCGCGGTCGCCCGCTTTCCCAGCTCCAGGCGGTTGCGCTGGTCCTGCGCTTGCTGCGCGACGGCGGCCGACTAGGTTCGGTCGCGTTGCCGTTCACGCTTCCAAACAGCCTGCTTGCCTACGCCTCCGCACTCGGCTTGGAGCCGGTGCGAACGCAGGCCAACACCCCGGCGCTCATGCGCGCCGCGCGCGACAGCGGCTGCGTCTTCGCCGCCAACGGGCGCGACGCCTACTTCTTCCCCACGGTGCACCCCGGTCCGGACGCCATGGCCACGGCGGTCTTCACGGCGCAGGGTCTTTGCGCGCGCGGCGCGGCCATTTCCCGGATCGTGCGCGGCCTTCCCGCCTTCAACGTCGTCAGCACCGAGGTCCCGGTGCCCTGGGAACGCCGCGGGTCTGTAATGCGGGCTCTCAACGAGCATGAAACCTACGTGGACGAGGGTGAGCTTGACGGTGTGGTGCTCTCGACCGGACCCGAGCGCGCGGTTGTTCTGCCGGACGTCGACCGGCCCGTTTTTCAGATCGTGGCGGAAGGGCCCACCAACGCATCGGCGCGCGAGCTCGGCGAGCGCGTTGGCGCCCTCATCACCGCCGTGTTGGACTAGTCACGTGTGTGTGCAATGGCCGGCGCCTCATGAGGCGCCTTGTGGGCGTAGATCGTCCGAGCCGGTATGAGCGGACTGCACCGCGACGCCTGCACGGCCGTGGGGATGCGCCGCGTAGGCCAACACGCGCTGGCTATTGAGTGGGCCGACGGTGCGGAGTCGGTGATGCCCTTGCGTGAAATCAGGCTCGCGTGCGGCTGCGCAGTCTGCTGCAACGAGCTGACGGGCGAGCCGTTGCTCGACCCCGCCAGCGTCCCGCCCGACATCAGCGCCTCTCGCATCGCGCCGGTGGGCAACTACGCTCTGACGTTTACCTGGAGCGACGGGCATACCACCGGCATATATCCGTGGGAGGTATTGCGCGCCCTGGCCGACCGCCGGGACGCCACCGAGAGGAGCTGAGCCTCCTGCGGCGCGATCTGAAACCCTGACCGAGGTCAAAGAGCGCCCATGCCGGCTTAGGTGGTCGGGTCGTGTTCCTCGCCGGTCGGACGGTCGCGAGGGCCGCGCCACTCCACTTCACGAAAACCCGCGTCGACATTCAGCTGGCGGGCCAGTTCGAACAGCACGTCGGACAGTCGGTTGAGGAACCAGCGCGCCGCCGGGTCGATGGGATGCGGCTGCGCTAGGCGATAGGCGCTTCGCTCGGCGCGCCGGCAAACCGAGCGCGCCACCTGCGCGGCCGCGCCCGCCGCCGAGCCGCCCGGCAAGATGAAATGTTGGAGCGGCGGCAGCGAAGCGCGATAGGACTCCAGCCAGTCATCCAGCCTGCCGACATCCTCCTTGGTCACGCGATCGCTGCGCGCGCGTCCTCCCGGATTCGCCAGCTCGGCCCCCATGCTGAAAAGACGCTGCTGGACCCAAGCCAGGCGTTCGCGCTCGCGGCCCGCGGGAACCAGGCTCGCAACCAAGCCCACCACCGAATTGAGCTCGTCAACGTCGCCTAACGCGGCAATGCGCAGATCGGTCTTGGGTACGCGCGCGCCGTCGAAGAGGCTGGTATCTCCCTCGTCGCCGTAGTGCCGCGGCATCGCTTAGCTCAAAACGCCGCGGCGGCCCGGCCGCGTGCCCGGCGGCCGTACGCTGCCTGCCGCAATGCGCGTCATAGCCGCCCGCGGTGTGATCGTTGCCGGCTGCGCAGGCGGCTTTTTCTTCCTGCCCGCGTCAGCAGTCGGCCGGACTGCCGCGCTCCACGACAGCGCACCCCCATTTGCAATCTGCACGTAGCCGCCGAATCGTCTCACGCTGCCAGCTGCTCGCCGAAGAAATCGGCCGTTTGCTCGACTACCCGCCAGGCGGTGAGATTGAGCTCGTGGCCGATCCCGGGATGCAGTACCAGCTCGCTCGCCACATTCGCTTCGAGCAAGGCATCGTGCAGCCTTCTGGCCCAGGCGGGCCGCACCACTAGATCGTTCTCACCCTGGTGAATCGCCACCGGGCCGCGCAGGTACTGGACGAAGTTGCCGGGCGAGAGCGCCGCGCGCAGGTCCGCTGATCCGCGTGAGGTCGGCAACCGGTAGTAAGTGGCCATGTCGTCCATCCAGGCGCTCAGCGGCGCCCAGAGCGCGATCGGGCCGATGGCGGAGTTGACCTCCCCCGCACGCAGAGCCAGGTCGGCGCCCAGGCTGTGCCCCCACATTCCCACCGGTCCGGTGCGCGCCTCCGGCAAGGATTCAATCGCCGCTACAAGGTTGAGCACGTCGATCGCGAACTCCAGACGCGCCCCGAAGTTCACACGGCCGTCCGAGTCCGACCCGCCCAATCCGCGGTAATCCGGGGCCAGGGTGATAAACCCACGCGGTGCCAAAGCGTTGGAAACGGCCCGCGTTCCGTCGCCGGTGTCGTACATGGCCGGCAGAAAGAATCCATGATTCAACACCACGACCGGGAATGGACCGGTCCCGGTCGGCAACGTGGCGGTGCCGGTAAGCCGCAGACCGTCGGAGTCGTAGCCCATCAGATACGAGGTGTGCGTGGCCGTTCGTTCGGTGATCTGATGGAGACGGATCTCGCCCGCTCGGAACTCGCGCGCCTGTAGGGCTTGGATGCTCAGAGGCGAGCCGCCTGCCGCCCGCGGGTCCGGGTTGGCGGCCAGGGACCATACGTCACAGCTGCCCAGAGCCAGGCTGCCGCCCGCCAGGCCGAGGCCGCTCAGCAGCCGCCGGCGTGAGTGCAAGCGGTCCGGCCGGCGCTCATTCGCCGTCGGCCGGCTGTGCATAAGATCGCCGTGCTTCGCCATATTGATACTTCTCACATACGCGCCGCGCGAGCGCAACTCCCCCGGTCGCGCTGCGTGCCGCGCTACGGCAACGGCGCGTGAAACGATGAGTACCAGGGCCGTCCGCTTCCCACCTGGAGGCAACGTCCGGCGGTTGTGGGAACCGGCGCGAGCGGCCCGCTTTTCAGCTCGTCAGGCTCGAGCTACCCAGCGAGAGCAAGGCGCTCGTCACCCTAAGCCCGCGAGACCCTCTTCGATCGTCCCAACCAATCTCTCACGCACGGCGCGCTCGGCCACCCGCAGCGCGTTTGTGACGGCGCGTGCGTTCGAGCGGCCATGGCCGATGATGATCGTCCCGTTGATCCCCAGCATGGGCACGCCGCCGTATTCGGCGTAGTCCATCCGTCGGCGCAAATCGCGCAGCGCCGGCAGCATCAGCAGCGCGCCCAGCTTGGCAAGGCGCCGCCGCCGCACCGCGTGCCGGAACTCGCTTAGCACGTACTCCCCGGTCGCCTCCATCGTTTTGATCAGGACGTTCCCGGTGAAGCCGTCGCAAACGACCACGTGCGCGGCCCCGCGCATAATGTCCTTGGGCTCGATATGGCCGCTGAAGCGCAGGGATGGCGCCTCTGTCAGCAGCTCGGCCGCTTCCAGAACCAGGGCATTGCCCTTCGCGCGTTCCTCGCCGATGCTGAGAATGCCGACCGTCGGGTGGCTCGTGCCCAGGATGCGCTGATGGTAGGCCGCGCCCATCACCGCGAACTCGAGCAGATGGCGCGGCTTTGCCTCGGCGTTGGCGCCCACGTCCAGCACTAGCACCGGCGAGTTCACGGAAGGAAGCAGCCCGGCCAGAGCCGGCCGCGAGGCGCCCGCCGCGCGTCCCACCACCAGCACCCCGGCCGCGGTCGCCGCGCCGGTGTTGCCCATCGTCACCACGCCGTCGACGTCCCCCGCCCTGAGCAGATCCGCGGCGCGGCGAATGGAGGTGGTCTTACGCCCGCGCAACGCGGCGACCGGGTGCTCGTCCATGCCGATCACGTCCGGCGCGTGCTCGATTTGCCAGTCCTCGGGGTCGGCCTTGGCCGCGCGAAGCTGCTCGCGGATTTGCTCCGCGTCCCCCACCAGCAGAGCCTTTATGCGCTCGGACCGCTCGGCCTCCAGCGCGCCCGTCACCGTTGCGGCCGGCGCCAGGTCACCGCCCATTGCGTCGAGCGCAATGCGCGCGCCGCGCTCAGCCACGTGCCCCGCCTGGCCTAGACGTCGAGGTTCCTAACGGCGTGCGCCCGTTTGAAGATGAAGCGCCGCCGTGCCACTACATCCGATCCCATGAGCCCCTCAAAGACCTCGTCCGCGTGTTCCGGGTTGCCCAAGTCGACGTTCATAAGGTGCCGGAACTCGGGGTCCATGGTTGTCTCCCAGAGCTGATCGGCGTTCATTTCCCCGAGACCCTTGTAGCGCTGTACGGCGACTCTCCCCGACATGCGCTTGAGGGCCAGGTTGCGCTCATGATCGCTGTACGCGTAAGTCGATTGCCTGCTGTTCGCGACCCGATAGAGAGGAGGCTGGGCGATGTATAGATGCCCGTTCTCCACCAGATCTTTCATGTTCCGGAAGAAGAACGTAAGCAACAGCGTGCGAATGTGCGAGCCGTCCACGTCCGCGTCGGTCATCAGAATGATGCGGCCATAGCGCAGCTTGTCGAGACTGAAGTCGTCACCTACTCCGGTGCCTACGGCCGTGATTAGGTTACGGATGGACTCGTTCGAGAGAACCCTGTCGATCCGCGCCTTCTCTACGTTGAGGATCTTGCCGCGCAGCGGCAGTACCGCCTGGAATCTACGATCCCGACCCTGCTTGGCGTTGCCTCCGGCCGAGTCGCCTTCCACGATGAACAGCTCACTGCGGTCGGCATCGCGCTCCTGGCAGTCGGCCAGCTTCCCCGGCAGGGCCATCCCGTCCAGGGCGCCCTTGCGCGTCACCAGGTCGCGCGCCTTCTGCGCCGCGATGCGGGCACGGGCGGCCAGCAGGGTCTTTTCGACGATGCGGCGCGCGTCGGACGGGTGCTCGTGCAGAAACGTGCCCAGCTGGTCGTTCACGAGCGATTGCACGTGGCCCGCCACTTCGCTGTTGCCCAGCCGCGTCTTCGTCTGCCCTTCGAACTGCGGCTCCGGAATCATGACGCTCACCACGGCGATCAGGCCTTCGCGCACGTCCTCGCCCGTCAGGTTGGCGTCATTCTCCTTGAGCACGCCGCTGCGGCGCGCGTAGTCGTTCAGCAGGCGAGTCAGCGACGAGCGCAGGCCGGTGAGATGGGTGCCGCCGTTGATGTTGCGAATCGTGTTGGCGAAGGCCAGCACGCTCTCCGCCACCATGTTGCAGTAGATCATGCCAATGTCGATACGGGTGGTCTCTACCTGGCCCCGCAGCACGATTGGCTCGCTGTGAAGCGGCGTCCGCCGTCGGGCCAGTGACTTGACCATCGCCTCCACGCCGGCTTCGAAGTAATAGGTCGCACGGCGGCCGCTGCGCTCGTCCACGAGCGCGATCCGTGTCTTGGCCACCGAGAACGCCATCTCGCGGAAACGCTGCGTCAAGGTGTCGAAGCTGTAGTCAAGCGTCTCGAACACCTTGCGGTCGGCTATGAACTCGATCGTCGTGCCGTGCCGCTTCGTGCGCCCTGCTCGCCGCAAGTCGCCGAGCGGCAGGCCCCGTTCATACTCCTGCGTATAGAGGAAACCTCCTCGGCGCACCTCCAGCTTCAGGTACTCGGACAGCGCGTTGACCACCGACACGCCCACCCCGTGGAGCCCGCCTGACACCTTGTAAGCCTCGCCGCCGAACTTGCCGCCGGCATGCAGCGAGGTCAGCACCACCTCCGCGGCCGGCCTCCCCACCTTGGGGTGCTCATCGATCGGAATGCCCGATCCATCGTCCGTAACCCGTACCCGGCCATCCGCCGTGATTACGACTTCGATCTCGCTTGCGCGGCCCGCCAGCGCTTCGTCCACGCTGTTGTCCACTACCTCGAACACCAGCTGATGGAGACCGCGCCCGTCCGTGCTCCCGATGTACATGCTCGGCCGGCGCTGGACGCCCTCCAGGCCTTCCAGTACTTCGATGTCCTTGGCGGTGTACGCCATGCCTATGGTCAGTCTCCCAGTGGGCGCTGGGCGTGCTGGCACGCCCGCTGATGTTGCTGCAAACCGCGGGCGTCAGTCATGCTCACGCTAAGTGCCGGCCCGGCTGGCCCTGAGGTGATCGGGTGCGGCGGCGGCTGGATGCATGCCACAGCGCCACTGTCAGGTAGTGGGAGGCAGATTTACGGCCTCGCTGGGCTTCCTGTCCGCCGCTCATGCACGTGCCTCTATCACTATTTACAGGGTACCACAGGCGGGCTCGGATCGCGCGTGCCCAGCCCTGCTGAGGCCCGGATATGCCCGACAGTGTAGCTACATAAGTGGCGACGGTTCCACGCTGCCGTGATCGCCGCCCGCGCGGCCGCGCCCACCTAGCGCACGAACTCCCCGTTGGCCTGCAGAAGCTCGCCGTCCAGGTAGATGGCGCCGTCGGTTCGGAGGTCCTTGATCATGTCCCAGTGCACGGCCGACTCGTTCTTTCCGCCAGTGAACTCATACGATCGACCCACCGCCAGGTGGACGGTTCCACCCATCTTCTCGTCGAATAGGATGTTCTTGGTGTGACGCTGGATGCCGAAGTTGGTTCCGATGCCGATCTCGCCCAGGCGCCGCGCGCCGCTGTCAGTGTCCAGCACTTCGTTTAAAAACCGTTTGCCCTTGTCCGCCTGCGCTTCCACGATCTTGCCGTCGCGGAAGGTCAGTCGAATCCCGTCGACCTCGCGTCCCTGATAGATGGCGGGAAACTCGTAGCGGATTTGCCCGTTTACGCTGTCCTCGATAGGGGCCGTGAATATCTCGCCGTCGGGCATGTTGTGCGATCCGGCGGCCGGCTCCCAAATCCGTCCCTCGGTGCGCAGGGTGAGGTCCGTATCCGGCCCCGCGATACGAATCTCCCGACCCGCTTCCAGGACGGCCTTGAGACGCACGAGATCGGACTGCATGGCGCTCCAGTCGATGTTCGTCGCGCCGTATAGAAAGTCTTCATAGTCGTCGAGCGACATCTCGGCCTCTTGCGCCAGCGCCTGAGTGGGAAAGTCGCACAGCACCCAGCGCACTTTCTCGATGATGTGGTTCATCACCGGTCGCGCCGCGATCATCGTCTTGCCCAGCTTGGCGGCGTCGCTGCCGCTCAGGGCGCGGGTGTTCTCCGGTGCGCGAAAGCGGATCGCGGCCGCGATGGACTCCGCCTCGAATCTTCGCACCGGGTCGAGGAATTCCAGTTGCTCGTCGTTTGCATGGCGCAGGTGGAGCTCCTGCGTTTCCTCGAACGCCACGCTCAGCCGCGGATGCGCGCCCGCCTCCAGCACCTTGCGATAGCAGGCCAGCATCAGCGGCTTGGCCGCCGGCGGGCCCATGATCGCAACGAGCTCACGCGCCGCGACCCTGGTTGAGTAGGAGACCAGAATGTCGGCCAGGCGCTCAACGCGCGGATCACGCACCTCACCGCTCCCCTAAAGTCCCTGCACGCACGACGCCGCGCCGAGCGCGCGCTCAGACTAGCATCGCGGCGCTCAGGCTCGGCCCAACCCCCTCCGGTATCCTGCGGGCATGCGAGTACACGGTTCTCCTGACTAGCTACGGATGCGCCCCACTCCGCATCGGTGCGATTCCGCTATTTGCGCCGCCGCAAAGGCCGTAAGCAAGCGGGACGGTCGGCGGTGACAGGCTCCGGCGCCTGGGAGATTTGCGGGGCAACCACAATCTATTCCGATGCGTGGCTGACGCTGCGGCAAGAGCAGGTGCGCCTGCCCAACGGCCACCACATCCCCGCCTACAACATCATTGAGGAGCGCGACTTCTGCCTCGTCATTGCGCTCACTACCGACGGTCTGATCCCGCTGGTACGCCAATACAAGCACGGCGCGCGGCGCCAGGTCTTGGAGTTCCCAGCCGGCTTGGTGGATTGCGGCGAGGATCCGGCCGCGGCCGCACAGCGTGAGCTCCTCGAGGAGACCGGATACCGGGGCGCTGCCTACCAGTGCCTGGGCCGGATATTCGCCAGCCCCACCAGAGCCCGTAATACGGCCTACTACTTTCTTACGCACGCGGCAGTCCGCGTCGCCGACCCCGCGCCGGAAGTCACGGAGGACATCAGCGTGGAGCTGGTGACGCCGGCCGAGCTGACGCGCCGCATCGCCGCGGCCGAGATGAGCGCCATGGGCAGCTTGGCCGGATACACCCTCGCGCGCCTCGCCTGTCCCGATCTCGCCTGGGAGTGACGCCGCACGGCGCTCCGGCCATCCTGGTTCGCGCCGCCGTTACCGGCTAGGATGGGGGCGCTCAGACCGTCTGGCCGGTCTGGGCCTCTTTGTGTGCCCGCATGGTCCGTTTGCGCAGTGACCTCGATCGAATCAGTGGATATGTGCCGGGCCGGCAGCCCCACGATGACGGTTGGATCAAGCTAAACACCAACGAGAGCCCGGTGTTGTCGCCCGCGGTTCTGGCCGCCATTCGCACGGCCGCCGATGACCGGCTGCGTCTTTACCCCGACCCGATAAGCTCCGAATTGAGCGCCCGCGTTGCGGCTCGCCACGGGCTGGATCCGGATTGGGTATTCATTGGCAACGGCTCCGACGATGTTCTCAACCTTCTGTTTCGAATCGCCTGCGATCCGGACGACCGGGTGGTCGTGCCTACGCCCAGCTACTCCCTCTATCCGGTGCTGGCGGCCATTCGCGGCTGCCAGATCGTCGAGGTGCAGCTCGGCGACGACTTCGCGCTGCCCGCGCGTCAAATGGCGTCGGTGCGCGCCAAGCTCGCCTTCGTTGCCAGCCCCAACAACCCCGCCGGCACCCAGTACACCGCGGATGAGCTGGGCTGGCTGGCGGAGCGCACGAACCTGCTCGTGGTCGACGAGGCCTACGTCGAGTTCGCTGACCGTGACGTGGTCGACTTGGTGCGCGAGCACCACAACGTCTGCGTCACACGCTCGTTCTCCAAGTCTTTCGGGCTGGCCGGAGTGCGCCTCGGCTACGCCCTGGGCCGGCCCGATCTCATTGCCGCGCTTTTGAGCGTGAAAGATTCGTACAACGTGAGCCGCCTCGCACAGGCGGCCGGGATCGCCGCGCTGGACGATATCGAGTGGGCCCGCGCGCACTGGCGGACCA
Source organism: Chloroflexota bacterium (assembly GCA_965220075.1). Lineage (GTDB taxonomy): Bacteria > Chloroflexota > UBA11872 > UBA11872 > UBA11872. The sequence continues at coordinate 2,905,283 of OZ244806.1, read as the reverse complement.
TTAGAGAACGCCGCGAGCGTTTTGCGTGCGACCTGCGCGCGCGCTTCGGCTTCCACGTCTACCCATCCCAGGCGAACTTCGTGTTCGCGCGCTGCGACCCGTACGATGCAGCGGCCATCGCGGCCGAGCTCGAGTCGCGGCGCATACTGGTGCGGCGCTTTGCCGGACTGGCGCGCATAGCGAACGCGCTGCGCATATCGATCGGCGGCGAAGAGGAGATGCAGACGGTACTCTTAGCGCTCGATGAGATTCTGACCACGCAATCCGCGGTCGGAGAAGCGCCTCGGGCCGTGAGCCGCTAGGGTCGCGATTCGGATTTTGGTCACCGGCGTTTACACGCATCGAGGAGGACACGTCAATTGGAAGGCCTAGCTTGGGTTATTCCCGCCGCCATAGGGCTCTCGCTGGTCGTCGTGGCGTATCTCACGCGCGACGTACTGTCCCGACCGGTCGACCGCTCGCTTCAACCTGATTTGCTTATTCCCGCCATGCGCTCGCTTAGCGACGAGCAGCGCGCCAGCCTTTACGCGTCCATGCAGCTCAGCGGCGAGCGTATCTACGAGGGCGCCACCGCTTTCCTGCGGCGGCAGTACCGCACGATCTTCATGCTGGCCTTTGTGGCCGCCGCCGTGCTTGCTTTTCTCCTGCTCGCCTTCGGCGCCAATGAGGAGAAGGGCATCGAAGCCGGCGACATCGCCTGGCGCACCGGCGTGTCTTTCCTGGTTGGAGCAGCCTGCTCGGCGCTTTCCGGTGTCATCGGAATGATCGTCGCGGTCAAGTCGAATACGCGCGCCGCCAGCGGCGCCACCTGCTCGCTCGGGGAAGCCCTGACCGTCGCCCTGCGCGGCGGCGCCGTTTCGGGAATTCTGATCGTCGGCCTGAGCATGCTGGGCGTATTCGCACTGTTCCTGCTCTTCGGCGGCCTCGACGATCCAACCCGTGCCCCGGAGCTGATAGTCGGCTTTGGGTTCGGCGCCAGCTTCGTTGCGCTTTTCGCCCAATTGGGCGGCGGCATCTACACGAAGGCGGCTGACGTCGGCGCCGACCTGGTCGGCAAAGTCGAGGCCCGCATCCCCGAGGACGACCCGCGCAACCCCGCCGTTATCGCCGATCTGGTCGGCGACAACGTGGGCGACTGTGCCGGGCGAGGCGCCGACCTCTTCGAGTCCACCGCCGCCGAGAGCATCGGCGCCATGATCCTGGGCGTGGCCGTCTACAAAGCCATCGAGGCGGCCGGCGGTGAGCCCAGCATCGCCTGGATTCTCTTCCCCCTGGTAGTGCGAGGCTTCGGCACCGTTGCTTCGGTAGTCGGCCTGCTGGTCATCCGGCCCGAGTGGGTGCGAAAAGCCCAACAGGCGCTCGATATCGGCTATTGGACCACCGCCATCCTCTCCGTCGGCGGCATGGCCCTGTCCACGTTCGTGATGCTGGGCTCCGGCTGGTTCTTCCTGGCCGGCGTGATCGGCATTCTCACCAGCGTGGCGTTCGTCTACATCACCCAGTACTACACCTCGTACAACTGGCGGCCGGTCAAGTCCATCGCCGAGGCCTCGCGCACCGGCCCGGCCACGAACATCATCTCGGGCCTGGCCGTGGGTCTCGAGAACACCGCCGCGCCCATCATCGTGATCTCAGTGGCGCTCTGGGCATCCTTCCAGACCGGTGTACGCGGCTTCGAGGACCTGGGAATCGGCATCGGCACGTTCGAGGGCGGCGTGTTCGGGACCGCGGTGGCCACCATGGGCATGCTTATGAGCGCCGCCTACATTCTGGCCATGGACACTTTCGGCCCCATTTCCGACAACGCCGGCGGCATTACCGAGATGGCCGATGCGCCCGAGGACGTGCGCGAGATCACCGACGGTCTGGACGCGGTGGGCAATACCACCAAGGCCCTCACCAAGGGCTACGCCATCGGCTCGGCCGCGCTGGCGGCATTCCTATTGTTCAGCGCTTATCTCGCGACGGCCGGCATTCAGGAAGAGGGCGTGGACCTCTCGAAAGTCGAGGTATTCATTGGCGCCATGCTCGGCGCCATGCTGGTCTTTCTATTCAGTTCACTCGCCATTCGAGCGGTTGGCCGCGCCGCCTCCACGATCATCCAGGAGGTGCGGCGCCAATGGCGCGAGCAGCCCGGCATCCTGGAAGGCACCGTCGAGCCCAGCTACAGCCAGGCGGTCGATATCACCACCCGGGCAGCCTTGCGTGAAATGATCCTGCCCGGCGTCCTGGCTGTGGTCGTCCCCGTTGTCGTTGGCGTGATACTGAAGGCGGAGGCCGAAGCCGCGTTCCTGATGGTCGGTACGATTGCCGGCGTGCTGCTGGCCACCGTCATGAACAACGGCGGCGGTGCGTGGGACAACGCCAAGAAGATGATCGAGGCCGGCATGCTCAAGGATGCCGACGGCAACCCCATCGGAAAAGGCACGGACGAGCACGCCGCCTCGGTGGTCGGCGATACCGTCGGCGACCCTTTCAAGGACACCGCCGGTCCTTCGCTGCACGTGCTCGTCAAGCTGCTCAGCACCATCACGCTCGTGCTTGCGCCCATATTCGTCTAGGTCGCTCGTTCCCGGTCGGCGTTGACGAGACCCCGCACGGCCGCTGAGGGGAGTGACTAGATGGTTGAGGGCAAGCGCGCATGAGCAATGCAGTGCTCGCCGGGGCCTCCGGTGTCGAGGGCAGGTACGCCGGACATGTCGCCGCCGGCATGCACACCCTCGCCCAGAGTGTGCAGACCGGGGACACGGTGAACACGTGAACGCCGCCGCCCGTCCCGGCGACCTTCCTGTAGGGGCGTCCCTCGTGGGTGCCCGGGGGCGGGATGCCGGAGGACGAAGAGGGCGCCCACAAGGGGCGCCCCTACAAGACGATCGCGCGGCCTGCGCCTCCCGGCCTGGACACGTCCGCCTGACGCGGCGCAATGCGCCACCCGAGCCGGCGGACCTAGCCGGAGTTACAACGCACCATTTCCCATGTTTCTCCTAGAAGCCGCCATCCTGGGAGCGGTACAGGGACTCACCGAGTTCCTGCCGGTAAGCAGCTCGGGTCACTTGCTCATCTTCCCGCCCTTGTTTGGCTGGTCGCAGCCCTTCCTGACCGGGTTGACCCTGAGCGTGGCCTTGCACGTGGGCACCGCGCTCGCCCTCGGAGCTGTGCTCTGGCGCGAGTGGTGGTGGCTGATTAGGGGCGTCTTTGGACGCGTGTCGGACGCCCCGGTAGCGCGCCGCATTCTGGTCGGCATCCTGATATCGACCGTGCTGCTGGGAGCGGTGGCCCTTCCGCTCAAGGACGCTTTCGAGAGCACCCGCACACTGTGGGTGGTCGGGTCGATGCTGATCGTATTTGGTCTCGGCCTGGCGATCTCAGACCGTTTCGGCGCTGCCCGCTGGTCGTTGCAGTCGACCCGGCTGGCGGACTGGATCCTGGTCGGCCTGATGCAGCTGGCCGCGCTGGTGCCTGGGGTGTCGCGCTCCGGCGTGGCGATCACCGCGGCGCGCGGCCTCGGCATCGAGCGCCGCGCCGCGGTCCGCTACGCGATGCTGCTGCTCGCCCCGGTCGTGCTGGGCGCCGGGCTGGTCCAGCTCGGCGCGGCTGGCCGCGAGGGGGATCTCGGCGCCCACCTCGGCCCTCTCATGCTCGCCGCCGCCGTCGCCGCGTTGGTGGGCGCGCTGGCCATCCGCGTTCTGATCTGGTTCGCCGCCGCGCGTGGCCTGCTTGTGTTCGCTCTCTATCGCGTGGTCTTGGGGGCGGCCATCCTCATCGCCCTGGCGGTGGGCGCTCTCGGCTGACCCCTATAATCAGCCACTGCATGCGAGGGTGCTCATGAGAGTTGGAATTCTCAACGCCACCGGCTACGCCGGCGGCGAGTTGGTGCGCTTCCTGGCGGGTCACCCGGACTTCGACCTGGTCGGCGCCACCGCGCGCAGTCGCGCCGGCGATCGCCTGGGCGACGTGCTGCCCTGGATTCTGGCCAGCGCGCGCCCGCGCTACGCTGACATTCTGCTCACGCCCGAGCTGGGGGGCTCGTTCGATCTCGTGGTCTCCTGCCTTCCCAACGCCGCCTCGGCGGCGGGCGTGGCCCCGTTTCTCGACAGCGGAATCCCGGTGGTGGACGTTAGCGCGGATTTTCGTCTCAAGAACCTCGCCGCCTACGAGCACTGGTACGGAGAGCACCCGGCGCCGCACTGGATCTCCGCCGCCACCTATGGCCTCACCGAGTTCCGGCGGCCGGACCTGCGGAGTACCAAACTGGTGGCCAACCCCGGCTGTCACGCGATCACGGCCGAGTTGGCGCTCGGCCCCGCGGTGAAGGCGGGCCTGGTAGGCCCCTGGGCGGTCATTGACTCGAAGACCGGCATCTCCGGCGCGGGCCGCGTGGCCGCCGCGGAGTACGGCTTCGCGGCGCTCAATGAAAGCGTCAACGCCTACAAGGTGACCGGTCACCGCCATCGGCCTGAGATCGAGCAGGAGCTCACCGCCATCGGTGACGAGCCCACGCGCGTGACCTTCGTTCCGCATCTGATCCCGATGACCCGCGGCATCCTGGTCACGGCCTACGCCCCCTTGCGCGAGCGGGTCTCCTCCGCGCATGTCGACGCCGCCTATCGCGACACCTACGCCGAAGAACCGTTCGTCCACGTCGTCGACGAGCCGCCTATGACAAAGTGGGTGGCGGGAACTAATCATTGCTTCGTGCACTGCGTCGTCGACGAGCCAAACCGCATGCTCGTAGCCATGGCTGCCACCGACAATTTAGGAAAGGGCGCCGCCGGCGCCGCCCTGCAAAACGCCAACGTCATGCTGGGGCTGCACGAGGAGGCCGGACTGGGCATCCCGGCCGGATATCCCTAGATGGCCGGACAGCTCGACCGGTTGGACCAGTTCGCCGTCGTGCAAGGGGGTATGGTGGCGCCGCGCGAGTTCGTGGGCGGTGCCGTCTCGGCCGGAATCTACCCAAACAACCGGCTTGACCTGGGCGCCATCATGAGCGAGCGGGCGCCCTGCACCGCCGTGGCGCTCTTCACCAGAAATCGAGTGCGCGGCGCATCGGTTGAGATAGACACCCAGCGTCTCCGCGATGGCTCGGCCCGCGCCATTGTTTTCAATAGCGGCAATGCCAACACCTACACCGGGCCCGAGGGCCATGCGGACGCCCTGCGAATGGCGGACGTTTTCGCAGCCTGTAACCGGCTGCCGCCCGAGGAAGTCCTGGTGGCCTCCACTGGCGTGATCGGGTTCCGGCTGCCGATGGAGAAAGTCGTGCCCGGCATCGAGCGCCTGCGGCTCGACTCGGTTGACGGCATCGACGTGGCGCGCGCCATGATGACCACCGACGCCGGCCCCAAGTCGATCGCGGTGGAAGTTCCGCTGGGCTCCGGCCTCGTCCGCCTGGGCGGCGCGTGCAAGGGCGCTGGCATGATCCACCCCAACATGGCCACCATGTTTGCCTTCCTCACCACCGACGCCGCGCTCGAAGCGGGGCATGCGCGGCAGATGCTTCGCGCCGCCGTGGATGATTCCTTCAATCTGATCAGCATCGACGGCGACCAGTCGACCAGCGACACGGCTCTGCTCTTCGCCAACGGCGCGGCCATGGCCGGCCCGCTGCGGCCGGACACACCCGACGCCGAGCTGTTCGAGTGCGCCTTGCGCGTCGTGTGCAGTCATCTGGCTCAAGAGATGCTGCGCGGCAGCGAGGGCGTCACCAAGGTGTTCGCGATCGAGGTCTGTGGCGCCCCGGACGTGTCGCAGGCTCGCCAGGCGGCTCGCGCGATCAGCACCTCGCTGCTGGTCAAGACCGCGGTGCATGGAGGCGATCCAAACTGGGGGCGTTTGGTAATGGCTCTGGGGAACAGCGGCGTTCCGTTCGACCCGGCCGTCCTGGACATATGGATCGGCGATACACAGGTAGTGCGCGAGGGCCGCCCCGCCGATTACGAGGAATCCCGCGTGGCGGCGCATCTGCGCGGCGCCGAAGCTAGTATCAGCCTGGATCTGAAGAATGGCGACGCCAAGGCGGTCGCCTGGGGCACTGACCTTTCGAAAGAATACGTGGAGATCAATTCGGCGTACATGACGTGAGCGCCCGCCCGGCGGCGCGGCGCTCGGACGCTTCGGAAGCCGCCCCGTATCTGCGCGGTCGCTACATCGTCGTGAAGCTCGGGGGAACCGCCGACATGGCGGCCGGCCGCGTCGGCCCGGACGTGCGCCGCCTGGTAGAGGCTGGCGCTCGAGTGGTTGTGGCGCATGGCGGCGGTGACGCCTTGTCCGAGTGGCTGCGCGCGCGTGGCCGCCAAAGCCGCTGGATCGAAGGCGTGCGAGTCACGGACGCCGCCACTCGCGACGACGCCGTGATGATCTTCCGTGGCGTGGTGGCGCCCGCCGTAGTGGGCCGGCTGGGCGCGGCCGGGGTTTCGGCCATCGGGCTCGCCGGACCCGACGGCGGCCTCATCCGCGTGCGCTCGCGCGGACCTCAATTCGGGTTCGTTGGAGACGTGCGCCGAGTGAATACCGAGCTGCTGGATCACCTGACCGCCCAGGGCCACGTGCCGGTCGTCGCGCCGTTGGGTCTGGGGCCGCGGCAGGAGATATTCAACATCAACGGCGACGACGTAGCGGCTGCCCTGGCACGCGCCGTGAGGGCCGCGGCTCTCGTCTTTCTGACGGACGTGGACGGCGTCTATGACGCCCGCGGGCGTCTTCTGCGCGACCTCCCGGCGCCCGCGGCGCGGGCGCTCATCCGCGCCGACGTAATCCAGGGCGGGATGCTTCCCAAGGTTCGCGCCGCCCTGCGCTTGCTGCCCTACATCGACGCCGTCTGGATTGCCAACGGCGCCCGTCCGAACATCCTTCGACGCGCGCTGATCGATCGCCGGGCCGGCACGCGTATCGTGTCGTCCGCTTAGGCCCCGCGAACGACGATTCTCGCTCGTCGCGGTTGCGCCGACCGTGATTCCACGTTGCCCTCCGTATGCGATCTTCGCGACAAGCGCGGCAGTCTCCCTATACTTCAGATTGGAGACGCCGTCAGGCGAGACCCGCGCCGGCCGGTTCGAAGCTCATGCTGGATATGACCCGAAGGCGGCCTCGTGCGCCGGACGCGTCGTTGCGCGGCGGTCTCCCTACCGACCGCACACAACCTAGCCGAAAGGCAGTTGATAACGACCTCGCTTGGCGACCGCCCAATCGACGATCCGCTCGCGCTTAACGAGAAGCCGGCCAGGATCGATCACGAGCGCGTGATCCGCGCGGTGCGCGAGCTGCTCGTCGCCGTGGGCGAGGATCCCGATCGCGACGGATTGCGCGAGACCCCGGCCCGCGTTGCGCGCATGTACGAAGAGCTTCTGCAAGGCGCCGGCGCCGATCCCGACGAGCATCTCGACGTCACGTTCGACCACCCCCACGACGAGATGATCGTGCTGCGCGGCATCCCGTTCTACTCCATTTGCGAGCACCATCTCGCGCCGTTCTTCGGCACCGCTTCGGTTGGGTATATCCCAGGCGAGCGCATCGTCGGGTTGAGCAAGCTGGCGCGCGTCGTGGAGCACTGGTCGCGCCGCCTGCAGGTGCAGGAGCGCCTGGCCTGTGCCATCGCCGATACGATCGAGCGTGCCCTCGCGCCTGTGGGAGTGGCAGTGAAGCTGGAGGCGGAGCACCTGTGCATGACCATGCGCGGCGTCAAGAAGCCGGGCAGCCGCATGGTCACCACGGTCACGCGCGGGGCCTTCCGCGCCAACCCCGCCACGCGCAAGGAGTTCTTCGACGTCGCCAACGGGGGGTCGGGAGCCTAAGCAGCCGGCCGGCGGCGCTGTCCCTAACGAGCGGCCGTTGGGGCGCTCGCGCGCCAACCCAGGCGCCCGTTTATCCCCGCTTGGCCCGCCGCCGTTCGAGAGACGTTGTCCGTCCAGCCGTGCATGGATAGAATGGAGGGACTGGATACAGTTTCCCAGTCGTTACCGAGCGCCAGCGGCGCGAGGGGATGGTCGATGATGACCGCGCTCCTTCTCGTGGCGAAGCCACGGAGCTACGACTGTGTCGTAGACATCCGCGTGCTCACTGAGCGGTGGCAAGTTGACAGTTACCGCCCCGCGACCTGAGCTTCCAAGCTCACCAGGTCGCGGGGCGAGAGGTCTCGCCCGTTCCGAATCCGAGTTTCTAACCGGCTCCTCTGCGGTGAGGGAAGCATCCCGGTTGCGGCTTTGAGCGGCCGCGAGGTATCGGAGCAGTTGGAGACCGAGCGGGTCCGCTAATAACGATCCCGTAAGGAGCCCAGATCGTGAGATCTGGGCTCCTCGCTTGTGACAAACGTCGCGCCGCCGGATTCCGGGAGGGAGCGCCTCAGCCGCCGCGCCACGGACCATGACACGGTCTGCATTGCCCCTGCCGGGTGGCTACGGACTTGAGACCAAGACCTGCGACAACACGCCCAGGTGCTCGAGCGCGATGCTGGTTCCCGAGGCCACGCAGGTCAACGGATCTTCGGCAACCCGTACCCCAATACCCGTCTCGCGGGTCAGCAGCTTGTCCAGGTTACGCATGAGTGACGTCCCGCCCGTCATTACCAGCCCCTTGTCGATAATGTCGGCGGCCAGCTCCGGCGGCGTTGCCTCCAGCACCACGCGGACGCCGCGCACGATCTGATCCATCGGCTCGACCACGGCTTCCGTGATCTCGTCCGAGGTCACCGTGACGCTGCGCGGCAGTCCTTGGATCTGGTTGCGACCGCGTACGTCCATAGTCTCGGCCGGCTCCAGCTCCACGGCGCTGCCGATCCGAATCTTGATCTCCTCCGCGGTGCGGTCGCCGATCATCAAGTTGTACTTGCGCTTTATGTAGGTGCGAATCGCGTCGTCGATTCGGTTTCCGCCCACGCGCAGCGACGTAGAGCAGTCGCTCACGATGTCGTTCAAAGAGACGACGGCGATCTCCGTGGTGCCTCCACCGATGTTCACCACCAGGCTCCCCGAGGGGGCCGAGATCGGCACCCGCGCTCCGATCGCGGCTGCCAGAGGCTCCGGAATCAGATGCACGCGTTTCGCGCCGGCGGCGAGTGCGGCGTCGATCACCGCCCGCTGCTCCACCGTCGTTACGCCGGTGGGCACGGCCACCATGATCTCGGGTCGGAAGATCCGAAATCGCCCGCATGACTGCTCGATGAAATATCGCAGCATCGCCTCCGTGACCAGATAGTCGGCGATCACGCCGTCCTGCATGGGGCGCATGATGCGCAGGCTTCCCGGCGTGCGGCCCACCATCTCGCGCGCGGCCCGGCCGATCGCCTGGATACGGCGGTTGCTCACCGACACCGCGACAACCGAGGGCTCATTGATAACGATGCCCTGGCCGGCAACGGACACAACCACGTTGACGGTGCCAAGGTCGATTCCCAGCCGCCGCGGCGTGAAGACTGGGCTCACGAAGGGCGCAGCGCGGCGGGCTTGCTACTTGCCGCCAGCCGCTCGGTCGTGATCTCGGCGCCAAGCGCGCGCAGGTCGCCGGGCAGGTCCTCGAAACCGCGATCGACGATCTCCGCCCCGTCCAGAACTGTCGGCCCTTCAGCCACGAGACCCGCCAATGTCAGCGCCGCTCCCGCGCGTATCTCCTCGCGTAAACGGATGTGCCGGCCCTGCAAAGCAACGGGGCCGCGCACGCGCGCGGTCGGGCCCTCGATGTCCAGCGTGGCCCCCATCTGAGTGAGGTGCGCGGCGTAGCCCATGCTGCCGTCGTACACGCGTTCGATGATCCGGCTAACTCCGTGCGCCTGCGTTAGAAGCACCGCCATGGGTGCCTGCACGTCGGTCGGGAAGCCGGGGAACGGAATGCACTGCACGTCGGTGGCCGTGAGCGTGTGCGTGCCCACCACGCGCACCGAGCGATTCGTTTCCTCGATCGTGACGCCCATCTCGCGCAGCTTCACGAGCACCGGCTCCAAGTGGTCGGGGCGTACGTTCCATAGCTCCACATCGCCCCGCGTCAGCGCCGCGGCGACCCCGATTGTGGCCCCCACGATCCTGTCCGGGATCGCGCGCGCCACGGTCCCAAACAGCCGGTCCTGGCCCTGTACGCCGATCACGCTCGTCCCCTCGCCGTGAATCTCGGCGCCCATGCCGCGCAGGAAGTGCACCAGCGCCACTACCTCCGGTTCGCGCGAGGCGTGCACGATGGTCGTGTAGCCGTTGGCCAGCGTGGCCGCCATCAGCAGGTTCTGGGTGCCCGTGTGGCTTGGATAGTCCAGGTAGGTGCGGCAGCCGTGGAGCGCGTCGGCCTGTGCGTGATACACGCCCTTCGCGAAGGCGATATCCGCGCCCATCATGCGGAACCCGCCCACGTCCACGTTCACTGGCCGCGTGCCGAGTTGACATCCGCCCGGCGCATGGCAGTCGAAGCGGCCGTGGCGCGCCAGCAGGGGACCTGTCACCTGGAACGAGGCGCGCATACGCGCCACCAGGTCGGGGTCGGGACTGCCATTCGAGACGTGGGCGGCCGTGATCGCAAGCGTGCGCTGCTCGACGTCATGCTCCACGTCGGCCCCGAGCCGGCGCAGCAGCTCGGCCATGAGCATGACGTCCACGATCGTCGGCACGTTCTCGATGACGCACGTCTCGTCGGTGAGCAGGCACGCCGCCATCATGGGCAGGACGGCGTTTTTGGCACCGGGGACTTGGTAAGTCCCGCGCAGCGGCCGCCCGCCCCTTATCGACACGCGCAAGGCACCGGTCCGCGTGGGCGGCTCGGTCGGGTTGGGCACGGCGCGGGCGCTTAGCGGCGCCGTGCCCGCTCCGCTGTCCTGAGTCTCGCCAGGGCGCGGAGCAAGGCCATCCGGGCCCGCGCCGTGTCGACCCCCTCAAACGTGAGACGCGCTTCATCGAGGCGCTGCTGCGCGATCTCACGCGCCTGCCGCGCTCTTTCCAGGTTGATCTCTTCCGAGCGCTCCGAAGCGTCGGCCAGCACGGTCACCCGGTTGTCCATCACTTCCAGGAAGCCGCCGGTGATCGCCAGATACGACTCGTCGCCGTCTTGCCGCAGCCGCAGCGTTCCCGGTTGCAGTTGAGTGATCAGCGGAGCGTGCCGCGGCAGGATGCCAAGCTCACCATCCACTCCGGGCGCTACGACGCTTTCCACGCCGTCCCGGCGTAGGACTTCGCGCTCCGGCGTCACAACGGTCAATAGTAGGGACGCCATGACACAGCGAGTCTATCAGAAGGCCGATTCGAAGCGGCTGTAGGGCTGTGCTAGCCCTCCGCCTGCAAGCGCTCGGCCTTGGCGACGGCGTCGTCGATCGTTCCCACCATGTAGAACGCCTGTTCGGGCAGCGCGTCATGCTTACCGTCCAGGATCTCCTCGAATCCCTGGATGGTCTCCTCGATCTCGACGATAACCCCGGGCTGCCCGGTGAACGCCACCGCCACGTTCATTGGCTGCGAAAAGAACCGCTCGATCTTGCGTGCTCGGGAGACGATCAGCCGGTCCTCTTCGGATAGCTCCTCTATCCCCAGGATCGCAATGATGTCCTGCAGGTCCTTGAAGCGCTGCAGGACCTGCTGCGCCCCGCGCGCCACGCGGTAGTGCCGCTCGCCGACAATGCGGGGATCCAAGATCTTGGACGTGCTGGTCAGCGGATCGACCGCCGGATAGATCCCCCGCTCCACGATGGAGCGCTCCAATCGGATCGTCGCGTCCAGGTGGGCGAAGGTCGTCACCGGCGCCGGGTCAGTGTAGTCGTCGGCCGGCACGTAGATGGCCTCCAGCGAGGTGATAGAGCCGTTGGTGGTGGAGGTGATCCGCTCCTGCAGCTCGCCCATCTCCGTTCCCAGCGAGGGCTGATAGCCCACCGCCGACGGCATGCGTCCCAGCAGGGCCGATACTTCCGACCCCGCCTGAGTGAAACGGAAGATGTTGTCGATGAAGAGAAGCAGGTCGCGCCCTTCCTCATCGCGAAAGAACTCTGCAAGCGCCAGCCCCGACAGTCCGACGCGCAGACGGGCGCCGGGCGATTCGTTCATCTGACCGAACACCATGCACGTATTGCCCAGCACGCCGGCTTCCGTCATCTCGCGGATGAGCTGGGTGCCCTCGCGCGTGCGCTCGCCTACTCCGCAGAACACCGAGTAGCCGCCGTACTGCACCGCGATGTTGTTGATCATCTCCATGATGATCACGGTCTTGCCGACCCCGGCACCGCCGAACACGCCGGTCTTGCCGCCGCGCGTGAACGGAGCGATCAGGTCGATGACTTTCAGCCCCGTGGCGAATATCTCCGCCTTGGTGGATTGCTCGGTCAGCGAGGGCGCCGGCCGATGAATCGGATAGCGTTGCTCGCTCTCCACGGCGCCTTTGCCGTCCACCGGCTCGCCCGTCACGTCGAACACGCGGCCGAGCGTGTTCGCTCCCACCGGCATCGAGATCGGCCCATCCAGGTCAACCACGGCCATGCCGCGGTTCAGTCCCTCCGTGGGGCGCATTGAGACGCAGCGCACGCGCCCATCTCCCAGATGCTGCTCCACTTCGAGAACAACCCGGTCGTCGCGGTCCGGGGCGCGCACTTCCAGCGCGTTGTAGATCCCGGGCAGCGAGTCGGGCGGAAACTCCGCGTCGACTACGGCGCCAATGATTTGGACTATTTGCCCTTCCGCCATGCCGCTTCTCCTGCTAAGCCTGTTCCGCGAGCGCGCTCGCGCCCGCCGCAATGTCGATGATCTCGCTCGTGATGCGCGATTGACGGAGCTTGTTGTACGCGAGCCGCAGCGCCTCGATCAGCTCGCTGGCATTCTCGGTCGCGTTGCGCATCGCGACCATCCGCGCACTGTGCTCGCTGGCCGTCAGCTCCAGGAGCGCCTGGTAGAGCACTGTCTCCACGAAGCGCGGTAACAGCGCGCTCAAGACGGACTCCGGCTCCGGCTCGAAGATGACTTCACGCTCGACCCGGCGCGCTTCGGCATCCTCCGGCACTACCACCGGCAGCAAGCGCACGGCTGTCGGCCGCTGAATCAGCGTGTTGATGAACTGCGGGTACACCAGTTGAACCTCATCGAACTCGCCTGCCTCGAACCCGTCCGTGACCAGTTGCGCAAGTGGCAGGATGTCCTCGACCTTCGGTCGGTCGCTCACCGCGGTGAAAGCGGCCAAAACGGGCGTCACGTTGCGAAGGGCGATGTCTCCCTTACGCCCCACCACTATCACGCTCACCTCGGCGTACGTCTGTGCGGTCGTGATGTTCTCCAGGGCATGGCGCACTGTGTTGGTGTTGAGCGGACCCGCCAAACCGCGGTTCGTCGTCAGCACCACGAAAGCCGTGCGCTTGATCGGCCGCGGGCGCAGCAGGGCGGGAAGCTGCTCGGAGCTGCTTGCTTCAACCAGCCGCCGGATCATCCCCACGATCGCTTCGTCGTACGGCCGGGCGGCTTCCACGGCTTCCTGCGCCCGGCGCATTCGCGAGGCCGCCACCAACTGCATAGCCCGCGTGATCTGGCGGGTGTTGTCCACGCTGCGGATTCTGCGGCGCAGCTCCAGCGGGTTTGCCATGTCTCAGTTCACGCGAAAGGCCGGCTATGCGGCCGCCGCCGCGGCGTCCTGGAACACATTAGCCTTGAAGCTCTCGATCGCACCCGCCAGCGCCTCGCGGGTTTCATCGCTCACGTCGCGGGATGCGCGTATGTTCTCCAAAATCCCCGCATGCGAATCGCGCAGGTAGGCCAGCAGCTCCGCCTCGAATCGCCGGACCTGGTCCAGGCGGATCTCGTCGGCGGCGCCGGAGGTTCCGGCAAATATCGCGCACACCTGCTCCTCCACCACCATGGGGACGAATTGATCCTGCTTGAGAAGCTCCGTCAGACGTTGCCCGCGCTCGAGCTGGCGGCGCGTCGTCGCATCCAGCTCCGAGGCGAACTGCGCGAAAGCCGCCACCTCGCGAAACTGCGCCAGGTCCAACCTGAGCTGACCCGCGACAGCCTTCATGGCTCGAATCTGCGCGTCGCCGCCCACTCGCGAAACCGATAGACCGGCGTTGATCGCCGGCCGCACCCCGCCGTTGAACAGGTCGGTCTCCAGGTAGATCTGGCCGTCCGTGATCGAGATCACGTTGGTTGGTATGTAGGTGCTGACGTCGCCCTCCTGCGTCTCGATGATGGGAAGCGCGGTGAGACTCCCGCCGCCCTGCTCATCGTGCATGCGCGCCGCCCGTTCCAAGAGCCGCGAATGCAGGTAGAACACGTCGCCGGGGTACGCCTCACGGCCCGGTGGACGCCGCAGAACCAGTGATACCTGCCGGTACGCCCAGGCGTGCTTGGTCAGATCGTCGTACACCACCAGCGCGTCCTGGCCCTGGTCGCGGAAATACTCGCCGATCGTGCAGGCGGCGAAGGGCGCCATGAACTGCAACGCGGCGGGCTCGCTCGCGGTCGCCGCCACGATGATCGTGTGCTCCAGCGAGCCATGTTCCTGCAGCGTGGCCACGGCCTGGGCAACGGAGCTTTCCTTCTGCCCGATCGCGCAGTAGATGCACTTCAAATCGCCGCCGCGCTGATTGATGATCGTGTCGATCGCGAGCGCCGTCTTGCCGATCTGGCGATCGGCGATTATCAGCTCGCGCTGCCCGCGGCCGATCGGGATCATCGCGTCGATTGCTTTTATGCCTGTCTGCACGGGCGTGTCCACGTCCTGCCGCAGCGCCACGCCCGGCGCCACTTTCTCGATGACGTCCGACTGTGCCGCCGCAATGGCGCCCTTCCCGTCGATGGGCTCGCCAACCGCGTTAACCACGCGCCCCAGCAGCTCGGGTCCAACCGGAACTTCGGCCACCCTGCCGGTAGTGCGGACTTCGGCGCCCTCCTCGATTTGCAAGTAGTCGCCCAAGATGACCGCGCCTACCGAGTCCTCCTCCAGATTGAGCGCCAAGCCCACGATTCCGCCGGGAAACTCCAGCAGCTCGCCAGCCAGGCACTGCGAGAGTCCGGAAATCGTGGCCACGCCATCGGCGACCGCGAGCACGGTGCCCACGTTCGCCTGCTGCGCGCCGCCCTCGAATCCTTCGATCTGATCGCGCAGCGTCGCCGCGATCTCTTCCGGGCTGATCGCCATGTCGATTCCTCGTCCTCCCTAGTGCAGCGTCGCCGTCAGCGACTGCAGTCGCGCACGCACGCTCATATCGAGCAGATCATCACCCTGGCGGACGACTATGCCGCCCATTATTTTGGGGTCCACGTCAGTGCTCAGGCGCAGAGTGCGGCCTGGTTGGGTCAAGTGCGTGCGCAGCTGCAGCAATTCTGTGTCGTTGAGCGGCGTCGCGGTCGTGACCTGCACGCGGTCCAGCCGCCGTTCCGCATCGGCGGCGCGCAGGAAAAGCAACTCGATGTCTCCGGCTAGACGCAACTCGCGGTTTTCGATGAGAACCCGCAGCAAGCCGCGCCCCTGGGGACCCAGCTGGTCGGCGGGCAGGCGGTCCACCACCGCCAGCCGCTCGTCCAGGCGGCGGGACGGGTTCTCCAGAAACTCGCGCAGAGCGTCTACCTCGCCGATCGCGCGCAGCACGCTATGATCGCGCTCCCATTCATCCCACGAACCGGATTGCCGGGCGGTCGCCACGATGGCGCGCGCGTATCTGCGCGCACGCCGGCGCCGCTCGGCCGCGCCGCGCCTCACCGCGTCTCCTCGCGGATCTCAGCCAGCGCTTCCTCCACGAGCCGGCGATGCTCCGGATCGTCGATCGATCGGTTGAGCACGCGCGCGGTCGCGCTCATCACGAGCCCGGCGGTGCGTGCCCGCAGCTCCCCCGCCGCCTGGGTGCGGGCGCGGTCGATGTCCCCCCGCGCCTCGGCACGCAGGCGCTCGGCCTCCTGGCGGGCCTGATCGAGCTCGCGCGCCCGCATGGTCTCGGCCGCGCGCCCGGCTTCCTCACGAATCCGCTGCGCTTCGCCGCGGGCCTCCGAGAGCTCTGCCTGGAACGCCGCCCGCTCCTGCTCAACCTGACCGCGGAGGTCTTCGGCCTCGCGCAGACTCTCTGCGATGCGCTTGCGCCGCTCGTCGAGCATGCGCTGGATCGGGCCATACAGCAGGCGCCGGAGGACGTAGAGGAATACCAGGAAACTGGCGGCCTGAAACAGGACGTTGGGGAATTCCAGCCCCAGTGCGTCCATCAGTTCGTGATCTCGCTATGCAAGTCCGTTGCTCGTCCTAGCCGCCGAGGCCGAAGGCCAGCAGAATCCCGATGATAAAGGCGTAGATGCCGATCGCCTCGGCCAGACCGAGCCCCACGATCATGGTGTTACGAATGTCGCCGGCCGCCTCTGGATTGCGGCCAATCGCATTCATCGCGGCCTGCACGCCCAGCCCTATGCCCAGACCCGGGCCAATGGCCCCAATTCCAATCGCCAAACCTGCGCCCACGGGCGCCAAGTTGGTTACCTCTTCCATCGATTGCGTCTCCTTACCAGAGCACCTAGTGCCCGGTGTGCGCCTCCTCGGCCACGGACTGGCCTGTAAACACCATGCTCAACATGAAGAAGATTACGGCTTGAATGAGCCCGAACAGGAACTCCAGAAGCAAGAACACCGCCCCGATCAGGGGAATATGCCCCAGCGCGAACGGACCAAGCAACGGCCCGTTCAGCAAGACCTCGCCGGCGAACAGGTTCCCGAAGAGCCGAAACGAGAGCGAGATGATGACGAACAGCTCGATGATGATGAATACCGGCGCCAGAAAAGCAACGCGCGCGACTTCACGCACGTGCCCAAAGGGCCCATGCACCGCAATCCCCGAGACGTGAATCATCAAGAACGCCACCAGGGCGAGCGCGAGCGTCATGTTGATGTCGGCCGTGGCCGGCCGGAAGATCGGCGCCGCGATCTCATGGCCGTGCGCCTCGACGCGCAGCCAGATCGTGCCGATGCCCGGCAGCAGACTGAACCAGTTTGCGACCGTGATGAAGATGAAGAATGTGGCCCGAAGGGGAAAATTCGCCGCGCGTAACGACGGCCGACCGTTGACTCCGCCAGATCGCCCAGGAACTCGATGATCGCCTCGAACACGTTCTGCAGACCCGTGGGAACAAGCGCGCCATCGGCGCCGGCGCGAATGCGGCGCGTCGCGAACCAGGCCACGACCAGGATCACGGCCATCGTTATCCACATTGTCAGCATCGAGTTGGTGAGCGTGAACGGACCGAAGTGGCCCAGCGGTTCGGCGGCGGCGCTGACCTGCGGATGAAGCTCGGTATGGCTTTCGGGCACGCCTCTAGCTCTTTCTCGTTTGCAGGCGCGCGATCACGTAGAGCAGGTAGACACTCCCCACCAGTCCCAAGAGCAGCCCGGCGAGCAAAAAAGCCGGACTTGTCTGCAATCGCTCATCCATCCACCGCCCGCCGAACAAACCGGCAACCATCAACCCGCCCACGATGAAGCCGAACTCAAGGGCCACTGCAGCGGCACGCAGCGCTCCCACGGCGACTCGCCTTCCTGCAGGACTTTGTGAAATCCTTCACATCTACGCGAGCGGAGCCAGTTTATCAGAGGCGCAAACTCGTCAACAAAGCCCACGCACCGGCTCTTGCGGCCTTTCAATAACCTTCCTAGAGTGGGTGCGCCAGTCCCGTTTGTGCGTCTACCCCCGCCATGATCGAACGCCCTTCGCCTTCGCGATTTCCGCTTCTTCAAACAGCGGCTCTGCTAGCCCTCATCGTCGCCTCGCTCGTGCTCGGCACGTGGCTCTATTCCGTGGTGCGCTAGGCGGACGACAACCGACCGGAGCGGCGTTGCGCGCCGAAGAGCTCGGCGGCCGAACGCTTCGTTGGCAAGCGCGTGATGCGGGGCCTGCCCGCCGGCCGTCGGACTAAGTGGCCGCGCGTCTGCTGCTTAGGGCGGGGATATCTACTATGGCCGGTCGACCAGGCGCCAGATTTCGCCGCCTAGGGCCAGCGCGAAGACGCTGCGGTCATCCTTGTAGCTCGGAGAAACGAGCACTTTGAGCACCGCGAAGTTCCCCAGCCCCTGGTTCAGCGCTTCCCAACCTGCGCCGCCGTTTTTCGAGCGGAATACGCCGTCGCTCGTACCGCAATAGACAACACTGTCGTTGGCGTAATCCGGGGAAGAGGCGATTGAGAGCGCCGCCGCGCCGCGCGAGGCCGGATACGTGCCCTGCCACGCGTCCTCGAACCGGACCGATGGCCGGAACACCTGGCCGTCGGTCGCAAACAGCCAGTGCGGATTTTGCTTGCCGTATGTGGCGGGCACGCTCACCGCGATCCAGGGCGATGGCGACTCGTGCTCCACAAACCGCTCGAACGTCTCGCCGCCGTCGGAGCTCACGTGCACGGCGGTTACTCCATCGCCCACCGTGCCCACGAACAACGCGCGGTCACCGGCGAAGTTTGGACCGATGCTGATCGACGTCACAGTCTCGCTGTCGAAGTCGTAGTCGAACTGCGTCCAATGCTCGCCGGCGTCCGTGCTGCGACAGACCATCCCCGACACGCCCCCCGCGAACACGGTGCGGTCACTGGCATATGTCGTTGAGAAAGTCACCGTGCGCACGTCTTCGAGATCGAAACCCTCCGTGACTTCCACCCAGGACGCGGCGCCGTCCGTAGACCTGAAGAGTCCCGTCTGCGTCGCGGCCAGCAGCATCCGATCACTTGGAAACTCAGGCGAGGCCGCGATCTCCGCGATGTCGGCGCCCTCCAGGCCGGCGTACGCGGGCGCCCAACTCGAGCCGCCGTCGCGCGACACGTGCACGCCGGTTCCGCTGCCGCCCGCGAAGAGCGTTTGGTCGCCGGCGAAATCCGGTGAGGCCGCCAGGGCAAGCCAGGGTTGGCTGTTGAGCCCCGCGTTTGCCGGGGTCCAGGTCGCCCCCAGGTCGTCGGACTGCAGCAGTCCCGTCTCGAATGTGCCCACCCACAGCCGCGTGGCGCCCGTATCGGTAGCTTCGATGTGGGCGCATAACACCGCACCCGTGTTTGCCGGAAGGGTTCGCGCGGCCCACGTCTCGCCGGCGTCGTTGCTCACATACACCTGCTCGCTGCCGGCACCGGCCACCATGGTCCGGTCGGTCGCGAAGCTTGGGGATATCGCCACCGCGTTGATGGAGTCGTCCGCAACCGTCTTCGCGCGTATCCAGCGCCGGCCGCCGTCTCTCGCGATCCAAAGGCCCCGCTCCTCGGTGCCGGCGAGCACGATGCGCTGCTTTGAATCCCCCGGGGCGAGCGCTATCGCCTGCACGGTCGCGTTGCCGAGAGATGATTTACCCAGTTGCGACCACGAGCGTCCGCCGTCTGTCGAACGGCACACCCCGCCGTTCACGATGCCCGCGTAGACCGACTGGTCTTCGCGAAAACGGTGCGAGACGGCCACCGCTTGCACCGAGAGACCGCTCAGACCGGAGTTCGCCGGATTCCAGCTGCGCCCACCGTTGGTGCTGCGGTAGAACCCGTCGGCATCGCTGCCCGCGAACACGGTGCGATCGGAAGCGTACTCCGGTGAAATGCCCATCGAGACCACGTTTGGCACCAGGCCCCAAAAAAGCTGGCGGCTCCAGGTTTCCCCGCCGTCAGCCGACTTGAACACGCCGTTCGTGAGGACTCCCGCGTAGACGTGGCCGTCGCGCGCGTAATCTGGCGAGACGGCCACCACCTGGATGTATGGATTGGTGAGCTGCCGGTTCGCGATCCGCCACGATCCGCCGTCATCATCGGAGACGAAGACTCCCGACATAGTGCCGCTGAACATTCGCCGCCCTTGCCCGGCGGCGCCGCCCACCGCTAGCGAGGTGATCGTGCCGCCTTCGCGACTGCCGACTTTTTGCCACAAGTTGGCAGCCAAATTGTCTTGGGACGTGTTTGCCATCAACCGTTGCCCCTCATATCAGGTCTGCTGTAAGCGTCACCTCGCGCGCCGAGAGTCGCACAGCGAACAGCAGAAATCGGCGCCATCATGCGCACGCATCAAGCGCGTGCGCAGCACGCACTTGCACCCCTTCGGGCTGGGCTAGCAGTGTACTCACGCGGCTGCGCTGCAACAACCATCTCGACCTACGTCGTTCCGCCCGGGATCTGCAGCGTCTGGCCGATGAAGATCGTATCGGGATTGTCCAGATTGTTCACCGCCAGCAGGTCTCCCAGGCGCACGCCGAAACGGATGGCGATGAGGCTGAGGGTATCGTTTGGTTGGACGGTATAGGTTCTCGGACGCTGAGGGGCCTCGGGGATCACTGCCTCGGCTGGCAGGCGCAGCGCCTGGCCCGGCACCAGGTCATCCGCGTCGACGATGTCGTTGAGCTCCAGCAGCCGCTCGAGCGGCACATCGTAGAACCTCGCGATTCCGTACAGCGTCTCCCCCTGCCGCACGCGGTGCTCGCGCGGCGTAGGCGTCGGCGTGAGCGTGGGCGTGGGTATCGGCGTGGGCGTAGGCGTCGGCGTGGGCGAGATCACCACAACCGGCACCGTGCCCGGGCTTCCACCCGCGGGCGGCGTGCTGTCGGTCTGCGCCCCGAGCTCCGCGGCCGCCGCGCCGAAGTCTGCCAGCAGATTGGCGTCCTCGGCGGCCGCGCGGTACCCGTCTTCCTGGGAGGCCAGGATGCGCCACGCTATCAGCACTGCGGCTGCCAGCAACGTCACTCGCAAGTAGCGGATCCACGTCCTGTCCAGAGGGCGCAGCACCTCGGGGCCGGACACTTTGACCCATTGGACTTCCGGGGGCCGCGTCAACTCCGGTTCGATCGACACCGCGCTACCAGCCGATCGCCATGTACAGGTCGTTCACGTTCGTGCCCGTGGGGCCGGTGATCACGAGGTCGCCCGTGCGCTCCAGGAAGCCGTATGAGTCGTTCTCGGCTAGCGCGCGCGCGGCGTCGGCGCCCGTCGCGCGCGCCACGGTGGTTCCGTCCACCAGGCCGCCGGCCGCGTCGGTGGGTCCGTCGGTCCCGTCCGTGGCCAGCGCGAAGACCGCCGTGCGCTCCTCGCCGGCCAGGGACAGCGCGGCTGCCAGCGCCAACTCTTGATTGCGTCCGCCCTTCCCTGGGCCACGCACGGTAACCGTCGTCTCGCCTCCGTAGATCACCATGCCCGGGCGGCGCACCGGCCGTCCATTGCGAGCGATGTCGCGCGCCGTGCCCGCCAGCAGGCGGCCGATCTCACGCGCCTCGCCTTCCACGTACCCGGTTACGAATAGAGCGTCGAGTCCGGCCCGGCGAGCGGCCGCCGCCGCGGCGCTTCCGGCGTGCGAAACATCCGCAACGATCTCATGAGCCATGGTCGCAAACAGCGGATCGCCGGGCTTGGGGGTTTCGGTCAGATCGCCGGCCGCGCCGCGCTCCAGGTGCCCGCGCACTCGCGCCGGCGCCGTGCCGCGC
The DNA here is from genome assembly GCA_965220075.1 of Chloroflexota bacterium. Classification (GTDB taxonomy): domain Bacteria; phylum Chloroflexota; class UBA11872; order UBA11872; family UBA11872. The sequence goes on along the minus strand of OZ244806.1, from coordinate 2,883,946 downwards.
AGACCAAATGCGTCGAGCACGTCCAACGCGTCTCGAAAGGTCGTCGGATCCGCTACTGTCGGCCCGGATGCGATCACGTCCAGAGGGTTGCCCACAACATCGCTCAGGACCAGCCCGACAACCTGTGCCGGCGCGGCCGCGGCCATCAACCGACCGCCATGAAACTCCGACAGATGCTTTCGCACCGCGTTGATTTGATTGATTGTGGCGCCGCAGCGCAGCAGTTGATCGGTGACGCGTTGCAGATCATCCAACGAGATTCCAGGCGGCGGCGAGGGTGTGAGCGCGGACCCCCCGCCGGATACGCAAAAGATCACCAGGTCGCGCGGTCCCATTTCACCCGCGAGCTGCAGCAAACGCGCCGCGGCCGCCTGGCCGCGCGCGTCCGGCTGCGGATGCCCGGCTTCCACTACTTCAACCCGCCGCGTGGCAGCCGCGCACCCTTCGGACGTGATCACCAGACCGCCGGCCACGCGCGCCCCCAGCAGCTCCTCGAGCGCCAGCGCCATGTAGGCGCTGGCCTTGCCCGCACCCAGAATCACTACCCGATCGACATGCTCCCAGGCCACGCGCGTGGTTCCCACCTGGAAGCTGGCCTCATCGCTGTCCACGGCGTTTAGGACCGCCCTGGTCGGATCGGCCGCCGCCACCGCGGCCCGGCCGATCTCCAGGACCGCCGACCGCAACGAGTCGTCCAATGGTTTACCGCACGCTCTGGCGACTATGTGCGATCAGTGTACGGAGGGCCACGGCGAACGCCGCCCTACGACGGCAGCGCGCAGTAGGAAATCCCCACGAGCCCCGGCCCCACGTGCGCCCCCATCGCGGCCGTAAAGCTCGTCACGTACAGGTCGTCGGGCGCCAGCTCACGGCGCACGTCCTCGGCTAGGTCCGTCGCCTCCGCTTCGCTGGCCGCGTGGTGCACGCTCACGCCCAGATAGGCGGCGTCTTCGGCGGCGCTCCGCAGATGCTTGCGCAAACCCCGTACGGCGCGCGCGCGCGAGCCGAATTTGGCCCGCGCCGTTACGCGGCTGTTCCGAAACCGCAGCACGTAGCTCGAGGGCACGGCGTCCGCCAGACGGGCCACGACGCCGGGAATGCGGCCGCTGCGCGCCACGTACTCCAGCGACCCCAACACTCCCATCAGCTCACTGTGTGCGGCGGCGCGCCGCGTGGTGCGCAACACCTCCTCGCGGCCTGCCCCGGCGGCCGCCGCGCGAGCTCCGAGCAGTGCCGCGAACCCGCTGGCCATAGCCGCCCCGCCGCTCTCGACAACGTCGACCGGCAGGGTGCCTTTCAATTCCTGCTGCGCCAGCGTGGCCGCGTCGAACATGGTGGACATGCGCTGTGGAATGCAGACGCATACCACCGCGTCGGTGCCGCGGCCGGCCTCGGTCAGCGCCTGCGCGTATTCCCCTGGCGACACCGTGCTGGTGGTGGGGACTTCTGAATCGAGGACTAGTCGGCGCCAGAATTCGGTCGGCGAAATATCGATCCCGTCACGCAGCTGCTGGCCGTGCCAAATCAGCATGATCGGGACTACCACAATCCCCAGCCGCGCGGCTTCCGCAGGGGGCAAACAGGCGCTGGAATCCGTGACGATGGCGACGCGGCGTCGACCGTCAGCGCCGGTCGCGGTCAAGCAGCACCCTCCGCACCAGCAGCGCCAGGAGGTTCGAGTCGCCGCTTGTGCTCTCCTTGCGAAACCCCAGCACGCGTCCGGTCACCAGCACTCCGAACAGAATCCAGGCTGCAAGAGACCCGATGATCGACGCACCCGTGAGACTCATCGTGACCGCGGTGGCGAAGAACCCCAGAAGCGCGCCCGGCGCGGAGTCGCGTATCAGATAACGGCCCAGCACCAGTCCGGCAAACGCCAAGGCCATCTGCCAGACCCCCAGGGCCGCCAGGGCCGCGCCCGCCGGGCCCACGCCCCGGCCCCCACGAAAACGCAGCGTCACGGGCCAGATGTGACCAACCACGGCCGCGATTCCGGCCGCCGCGGACAGCTCGTACGATCCGAGTCGCTGCGCGATTAGAATCGCCAGCGCCGGCTTGAGAGCGTCGGCAAGGCCCGCCAACGCGCCCGGCACCACACCCAGCCGCTCGATCGCGGCCGAGCCGCTCACGCCGCCCGGTCCCTCCGCCAGCAGATCGTGGCCCCGCCAGCGCGCCGCGAGGTACGCCAGCGGAATTGACCCGATCAGGTATCCAATGGCGACGAGCCCGATCGCCAGCACGGCGCCTCCGTGAGATTTTCCGGCCGCCCAGTCTTTGGTCGAGCGGCGCGCATGCGTTGCGGCGCGCAGGGAGTCTATCAATCCCACTTTGCGCCCGCGCACGGCCGGATAGGTACGCACGCCGGTGGGGAGGCAATGTCTCCCGCTTGCCGCTTGCGCGGCCCGCTCGCATTGGGGCGCGCCCGTTCACTTGCCGGCGCCGCTGCGCACCGCGGTTCTGCGGCGCGCGGCGTCACGCGAGACCGAGATGACGCCCGCCACCCGTTCAATCCGACGCGCCAACCGCGCTAGCTCCGCCACGCTGCTCAGTCCCACGGTTACGCGCAGCAGCGCCTGACGCCGGCGGTTGGTCGTGATGGTCGCGGAGGTTATGTTCAAGCCCTCGTCGCGGATGATCCCGGTGATGTCGTGGGTCAGGCCCTCACGGTCGTCGGCCGCCACCCGTATCGTCACCGGCAAGCTCTGCGCGTCCTCGTCGATCCAGCGCACTTCCGCCCGTGCACTGCTGGACTTGGCGAGCTCGCGGCAGCGCGGCCGGTGTACCTCAACCGCTCCGTCGACCACCATCCCGGCGATCTGGCTCCCCGGCCGCGGCTGACAGCAGCTTGCCAGCCGAGCGGGCAAATCCGGCTCGGCCGCCACCAGCCGCCTGCCCCACTCCACGTCGACCAGACGCTCCGGCTCCGACACGTCGCGAACGTTGGGACAGCCGCGCCGATGAACCGTGATCCCATGCCCGCGTGTGATGTACCCAACTATCTCGTCGCCGGGCAACGGGCTGCAGCACTCCCCCACGCGCGTCAGCAGGTTTCCGGCGCCCAGCACCTCCACCAGCGGCTGAACGTCGCGCCACCTGTCTGGCGCTGATTCCGCCGGTGCGGCCGGCGGCGCCGCCTCCGGCGCGAGCTTCAGGCGATTGACCACCTGGTTGACGGTCGTCGCGCCGTACCCCACGGCCGCCAAGAGGCTCTCGATCTCCTGGTAGCCCAGCGCCTCCGCGATCTCGGTCAGGTCGGCGTGGTCCACCTTGGCCAGCCCGCCCTGGCCCAACCGCTGCAACTCGCGCTCGAGCAGCGCCTTGCCCGACTCGATGTTCTCCGCCCGCTCCCGGCGCTTGAACCATTGCCGGATCTTGTCGCGCGCGTGTGCGGTGTGAACCAGCGAGAGCCAGTCCCGCCCCGGCCCCTCGCTGTTCTTGCTCGTGAGAATCTCCACCACGTCGCCGTTCTGGAGGTCGTACTCGAGCGGAACCAGGCGGCCGTTCACCTTGGCCCCGATGCAGCGGTGCCCCACGTCCGAGTGAATGCGATACGCGAAGTCCAGCGGCGTGCTGCCCACCGGAAAGTCCTTCACGTCGCCGCGCGGCGTGAATACGAACACCGTGTCGCTAAAAAAGTCCGTTTTAACCGCGTCCACAAAGGACTCGGCGGGCGCTTCGACCTCTTGCCAGCTGAGAATCTGACGGACCCATGTCAGCTTCTCGGCGAAGTCCTCCGGCCCCACCGGGCCGCCTTCCTTGTAGCGCCAGTGGGCGGCTACCCCGTACTCGGCTGCCTGATGCATATCGTGCGTGCGCACTTGCAGCTCCACCGGCTTCGCGTCCGGTCCCATCACCGCCGTATGGATGGACCGGTAGCCGTTTTCCTTGGGCGCGGAGACGTAATCGTCGAACTCGGCCGGGATATGCCGCCAGGCGCCGTGCACCACGCCCAGCGCCGTGTAGCAGTCCGACACCGTGTCCACGATCACTCGCACCGCCAGAATGTCGTAAACCTGCGCCAAGTCCACGTCTTTGCGCTGCGCCTTCTGGGCGATGCTGAAGATGTTCTTCACGCGGCTCTGGATCAGCGCCTCCACGCCCGCGGCGTCGAGCTGCACGCGCAGCCCCTCGGTCATCTGGGCGATGACTGACTCGCGCGCTTGCAGCTCCGCGAACAGCCAGCGCGCCACGTCTCGATAGCGGTTCGGCTCCACCAGCTTGAAGGCGTAGTCCTCGAGCTGCCAGCGCCACTCGTCGATCCCCAGCCGTCCCGCCAGCGGCGCGTAGATCTCGAGCGTCTCGCGCGCGTAGTCACTCCGTTTCTCGGGCGGATGCGCCCAGGCCGTTTGCACGTTGTGCAGACGATCCGCCAGCTTGACGAGCACCACGCGAATGTCGCGCGCCATCGCCAGGAACACCTTCCGCAAGTTCTGCGCTTGGTGTTTGTCCAGACTCCCCATCGCGACGCCCTTGAGCTTGGTCACGCCGTCGACCAGGTCCGCGATGTTGACGCCGAATCGAGCTCGGATCGTCTCCAGCTTTACCGACGTGTCTTCGGCCGTGTCATGCAGCAGCGCGGCGGCTATCGACTCCGGGTCGAGCGCAACCTCCGCGAGCAGCCAGGCCACTTGCAGCGGGTGCTGGATGAAAGGCTCGCCCGACAGGCGGCGCTGGTCCGCATGCGCTCGGGCGGCCAGCTCGTAGGCCGAGCGGATCAGACGCAGCGACTCGGCGCGCCGCTCGGCCGGCACGTGCTCTTCCACGCGCTTTACGAGGTCGTCGATGGATACCTGGGGCGGACTGACAGTGGCCATCGGCGCCAGCGTGGCCGCCACCGATGAGGGCATGTCCGCCTCCTAGGCTTGTGCTGCTACCCGCAGATCCTCGATCAGCATCTGCAGCCGCGTTTTCCCGCCGAATTCGCGCAGCCCCAGCCGAAAGGCGGCGTCAACGCGTCGGCCAGCGCTCAGCTGGCCCCGCTGGCCGCCCTGGCCGAACCAGATCGCCTCCACCTCGCGGCCCGGCTCGGCGAACCGCAGCGCAAGGTGATCGTTTCCGACGACCCGCGTTTCCTCCACGCCTATATTCTCCACCACCAGACAGGGCTGCTCGTGTCTGGCGCCGAACGGGCCGATGGCGTCCAGCGTGCTATAGGTGCTCCAGGAGATGGTCTGTGGATAGACGCGGCAGTCCGCGTCCAGCCGGCGGCCCAGCCGCGCGCGCACGGTAGGAGCGCGAAACTCCCGAGCCAGCGCCTCGCGCAGCTGCTCGGCGCGATCGACTCGCAGGCTGAAGCCGGCCGCCTGGGCGTGCCCGCCCCAGCGCTCGAGCAACTCTTGATGGCGCCCCAGGACCTCGGGCAGATGCACGCCGTCGGGCGCTCGCGCGGAGCCTCGCACCAGCCCGTCGATCGTGGTTGCGACGAATGCGGGGAAGCCGGTTGACCGCACCAACTGGGCCGCCGCCAAGCCGGTTACGCCGGGTGGATAGTCAGACCCGAGCGCGAACACCAGCCCGGCTTCATGGTCGATAGCCTGCTCGGCGTCGCTCACCACGTCCGCGGTCAACAGGCGGCGCTCGCGGTTGAGCCCCTCGAGTTGCTGTGCAAGCTCCCGGGCCAGCACGGGATGACGAGCCTGAAGAAGCTGGAGCGCAAGCTCGGCCGTGGCCAGGCGTCCCGCGGCGTTGATGCGCGGCGCGTACGTGAAGGCCACGGTGCGCGCGTCCGCCGTGCCGACCGGGCGGCCGGCCACCTCGCCCAACTCGCGCAAGCCTGCTCGGTGCGTCTTGCGCAGCGCCTCGAGGCCTTCCACGACGAAAGCTCGGTTCTCGTCTTGCAGAGGCGCCACGTCTCCGATCGTGCCCAGTGCCACCAGATCCAGAAACTCCTCGGGATAGGGCAAGCGCTCCGCATGCTCCTCCGCCAGCGCTTGCACCAGCTTGTAGGCCACCCCCACCCCCGCCAAACCCGTAAACGGATAGCCGTCCCCGGGGACGTTCGGGTTCAGAACTGCCACGGCGTTGGACGTCGGCGCCGCTACGTGGTGGTGATCGGTCACCACCACGTCGATGCCATGCTCGGCCGCCCGTGCGATAGCGGCCTCGCCGCTCGCGCCGCAATCCGCGGTCACGATCAGGCGGGCGCCCTCCCCATGGATGACATCCATCGCCCCGACGTTCAAACCGTAGCCCTCGCTCACGCGTTCCGGGATGTACGAGAACGTCTGTCCGCCCAGCATGGAAAGCGCCTCCATCAAAAGCGCCGTGCTGGTAACGCCGTCGACGTCGTAGTCGCCGTACACACATATCCGCTCGGCGCGGGCGACCGCCTGGCCAATGCGGCTCACCGCCGCGTCCATGTCCTTGAGGAGATATGGATCGTGCGGCGGCAATGGTCCTTCCAGAAAGGCGCGCACCTTCGCGGCCGTGTCGTGCCCCCGGTTGTGCAGGACCTGTACGACGATTGGCGGCACGTCCCGCAGCGCGTCGAATAGCTCGGCGGGCGCACGGCGCCGGATATTCCACTCGGCGCCCGTGAGGCTGGTGCGCGGCGCGGGACTTTCGTTCACGCCTGCCACGTTACTCCAGGTCCGATCCGTTCCGACACGCGGCGGACAAACCTACTATCCAAGCAGCAGCAGAGCAGCCACCGTTCCGCCAACCGCCCCGACGAGCACGCCGGCTGTCAGGGCGCCCAGCAGCCACGGAAGCAGCGGGCCTTCGCGCGGATCCGGGGCCAGCCGCGGGGGCTGACTTACCTGCGGCGGCGAGCTCACCCCGTCGCCGCCGGATTCGGGCCGATTTACCGCGTCCGCGTCGACGATGATTGGCTTCGCGCGCCCACGCGGTTCGGGCGTGTCGGAACGCGCCGCCGATGGCACGCTCTCAGGTCGGACAGGCGCCTGCGTGCGCGGCGTCGGCTGGGGGAGGGGGAGCCGGCCCTGCTCCGCCACGGGTTCCGGCGCTTCTGCCGCGGTCCTTGCTTCGCTTGCCGTGCCCGGAGTTTCTTGCGGCCCGCCGCCCGTTTCGGCCAGCGGGATCTTGACCACGTGCTCCAGGAACGTGGGGCGCCGAGGCCGTCGCCGCGCGGCTGCGCCGGGTCTCTCGACCATGCGGAAGGCTACCATGCCTCCATATCCGCATTGCGCCCCGTCACTTCCCTTTGCATTCAGCGGCAACTGCACGCTCGACCACGCGCATGCGGTCCGACTTCATCGCGGTATTTCTCGGCCTCGCAACGGTTTCCTTTGGGCCGTCCGTTATCGCTCCTGTTTTGGCGGAGATTCGCGCTGAATTCGAGCTGAGCTTCGCGGTCCTCGGTCTGGCGTTGACGATGCCCACGTTCGCGCGGCTGGTCGTCATGCTCCCGGCGGGTGTCGTGGCCGACCGGAGGTCTCCCCGCGCAAGCCTCTCCGCGGGCGCTTTCACGGTTGCCATGGGGGCGCTGGTCGGCGCGCTTGCTCCCACGTTCCCAATTTTCCTGGTCGGCGCGTTGCTGCAAGGTGTGGGCAACGCCCTGATCAGCGTCGTGGGATTCGCGCACGTCATGCGAATCGCGGGCGCCGCATCGCGTGGCCGCGCGGTCTCGCGGGCAATCGCGGGGTTTCAGTTCGGATCGTTTCTAGGCCCGCTTGCGGGCGGACTGATCGCAACCGCCTTGGGCTGGCGTGCCGCGCTGGGGCTGGCGGCGTTCCTTGCCGTCCTGGCCGCCATAGCCATAGCGCTGCTGATTCGCACCGGCGCGCCTCCGCAGGACGCGTCGGCGCCCGCCTGGCGTTTCCGCCTCCCCTCACTCCGGATCAGCCGTGTCCTGCTAATCATCATGGCCTTCTCCACGCTCGTGTGGGGCGCGCCTTTCCTGCTGCGACAGGTGGCCTTTCCGCTCTACGGCCGGCTCGATCTCGGTCTCGACCCGGCCGCCGTCGGCTTCGTGCTGGCCGGCGTCACGGGCCTGCGAATGGTGTTGATGCTCGCCAGCGGCGGCGTTGTCGATCGGTTTGGCGCCCGTACCGTGCTGGTGCCCGCCGGCGCCGCGGGGGCGCTGGGCGCGCTGCTCCTGGTCCTGCCCGGAAACCTCGTCGCCTACATCTTTGCGGGGCTTCTTTGGGCGGCCAGCGTCGTGGTTTCCACCCTTCCGCCCATACTCGTCGCCGAGCGCGCCCCGTCCCACCGCGTGGGGCGCGCAATGGCCACGATGCAGACGTTGACCGACGCCGCCCTGCTGGGCGGTCCGCCCGCTATCGGCGCGTTGCTGGACGCGAGCGGGTTTGCGCCCGTGGGTCTCGTGCTGGCCTCCATGTACGGCGTCGGGGTGTTAGTGGGGCTGCGCGCTCTGCGCGTGTCGCCCGCGACGCCCGCTCCTGTTCCAGCGGGACCGTCGCAGGCGCCCGCCGTGCCTGCGATTGAGACCGAACAACGCGCTCCTGACTAAGCGAATCGCGCTGCGCTTGTGCCGGTGAGTAGCGGACTACTCCTGGCGTAGCAGGCCCTCCAGCACGTCCATCACGGCCTCCGCGATCTCGTCTTTCGAGCACAGGCCGGTGTCATGCGCGTCGCCGCTGCGCGTGATGATGGTCACCGCGTTGGTGTCGGCCGCGAAACCTCGATCCGCGCGCGTTATGTCGTTCACCGCGATGGCGTCCAGGTCCTTCGCGGCCAGCTTGCGCCGCGCGTTTTCCATCAGGTTGTGACTTTCGGCGGCGAACGCTATGCGTAGGTAGTCCCCGCGCAGGCCGTCGAGAAGATCGGGGTTCTCGACCAGCTCCAGCGCCCGTGGCTCGCCGTCCCGCTTCAGCTTTGCGGAGCTTGCGCTGGCGGGCCGGTAATCGGTCACGGCCGCGTTCATCACCAGTGCGTCACAGCCGTCCACGGCTTTCCGTAGCGCAGCCAGCATTTCAGCGGCGCTAGTGACCGGAGTCGTCTCCACCCCGTAGGGCGGCTGCAAGCGCGACTGCCCAATCACGAGCCGAACCGCGGCGCCGCGGTCGCGTGCAACGCGCGCCAGGGCCGTGCCTTGCGCCCCCGTGGACGGGTTCCCAATGAATCGCGCCGGGTCCAGAAACTCGCGCGTGCCGCCCGCCGAAACGACCACCGTGCGTCCCTGCAAAGTCCCCGCGCGTCCCAGAACCAGCCGCACGGCGTCCAGCAGGGTCTCCGTGTCCGCCAGGCGCCCCCGCCCTACCGCCCCGGAGGCCACCCGGCCCTCCGCTGGCGCCACCACGTGCACTCCGCGCTCGCGCAGAGTCATCAGATTGGCCTGCGTGGCCGCGTGCGCGTACATCTCGGGCTCCATCGCGGGCGCGACCACCAACGGCGCTTGGGTCGCCAGGGCGATCGCCGTCGCGAGGTCATCCGAGCCGCCCTGCGCCAGCCGGGCCAGACTGGCCGCCGTGGCCGGGGCGAACACTACCGCGTCCGCCGCCTGCGCCAGCTCCACGTGGGCTATGCGGTGGTCGCTGGTCATGGCCAGCGCGCCCGTGTACACGGCGCGCTGGGTGAGCGCCTCGAACGTCAGCGGCCCCGCGAACGCGGCCGCGCTTTCAGTCAGCACCACGTCCACGGCGCTACCGGCTTGAGTCAATTTGCTGGCCAGATCCGCCGACTTGTACGCCGCTATGCTTCCGGCCACGCAGAGGACCACGCGCGCGCCTTGCAGCACTCTCATGCGGGTTTGTCCATGGCGTGCTTGATCAGGGCGAGTCCCTTGAGGGTAAGGTCCGCGTCAACCTCGTCGAACACCCCAATGTCCTCGCTGAGCAGCGGCGCCAGACCCCCGGTCCCAATGACCCGAAAGTCCTTACCGAGCTCCTCTCGCAGCTGGCCGATCAACCCCCGCACCATGTGCACGTGGCCCCAGTACACACCGGAGCGAATCGCCGCCACGGTGTTCGCGCCCACCAGATCGGACGGTCGCTCGATCCGGATGTCGGGCAGCTGGGCCGCCGCCGACGTGAGAGCGCGCGCGGTAGCGCCCATGCCCAGCGCGATCAGCACGCCGATCAGGTCTCCGTTGCGATCGACCACGTCGAAGTTAGTGGTGCTGCCCATGTCGGCCACTATCGCAGGCGCGCCGTACAGCGTGCGCGCTCCGATCGCGTTCGCAATCCGATCCACGCCCACCTGCGCCGGCTCGTCCACCCGCAGCCTGATTCCGGGGACTTCCTGAGCCCGAATGAACGTTGGTGCGCGACCGCACAGCTGCTCCACCGCGTCCCCGATCACGGGGGTGAGCACGGGCACTACCGACCCGATCACCGCCGAGGCGACGCTGGTGAAGCCGAAATGCGCCAGCATCGCGGCCCAGGCGTCGGCGTATTCCGCGCGGCCCCGATTGCGGTCGCTGTGCACGACCCAGCGTGCCGCCAGTGAGTTGTTGTCGAACACACCGATCTTGGTATCGGTGTTTCCGATGTCCACGGCCAGAAACATCGTCACAGCCCGACCGACGCGTCGCGGGTATCATATCGCCCGCCCTCTTCACACCGGCTCACTCGTGGCAGACCTTCCTAATCCACTGCGACTCACTCACATGACCTGGCCTGAGGCGGCCGCCGCGCGCGAATCCGTGCGCCTGGTCGCGATTCCGCTCGGTTCCATCGAGCAGCATGGCCCCAACAGCTCCTTCGACACCGACTCCGTGATCGCGGAGGACCTCACCCTGCGCATGGCCGCGCGCTTCCATCCGCGCATCCTGGTGGCGCCTACGGTGCCATTCGGCATGTCCGCCTACCACATGGGCTTTCCGGGCAGCATCACACTGCGGACTTCCACCTACCTGCACGTCCTGGAAGACAACGTCCAGTCGCTTCTGCACCACGGCTTCGACCGTTTCCTGTTCACAAACTGGCACAACGGCAACGAGCCCGTCATGAACCTGGCGATGCAGACCATCCCCACCCGCTATCCGATCACGTTCATGTCGGCCATTTCCTTCTACGACCTCGAGGATGACGACCTCTTCGATGAGCTGGTCAAGTCGGACACGTGGGGTCACGCCGACGAGCTCGAGACCGCGGAGCTGCTCACGCTTCGTCCCGACCGCGTCAAGCAAGACGCGCTCACCGCCGGCGCCGTGCGCTCCGAGGGGCGGCCAACGCGTCAGCGTTTCTGGCGCAGCGGCATTCGCATGAACACCGACTTCCTGGACTTCACCGCTAACGGCGCCATGGGAGACGCCACGCTCACCCAGCTTGCCGACGGCCAACGCATGATGGACCTGATTGAGCAGCGCGTCGACCGGCTGATCGAGGACCTGTTGAACGCGCCCGACGACCTGCTGGCGCGCGGGCGAATTCCCATGTGGCGCAAAGGCCTGGAGCGCCCATGAGTGACAACGCCGCTTACCCACCGATGGCGCTGGGCGCTATGTCCTGGACAGAGCTTGCCGGCCTGCGCGATCGCATCGAGCTCGTGCTCATTCCAATCGGGTCCACCGAGCAGCACGGGCCGCATCTCGGCTTAGGGCAGGACCACCTCATCGCGCAGGCATTCTGCGAGCGCGCGGCCCGCCGCCTCGCTCCCCGGCTGCTCGTCTTGCCGGCTATCCCTTGGGGGATTTCCGATCACCACATGAACTTCGCGGGCAGCATGACTCTGCGTCCCGAGACCTTTATGGACCTCCTCGAAGACGTCGTGCTGTCGATGCGCCATCACGGATTTCGGCGCTTCCTGATCGTCAATGGGCACGGTGGAAACGAAGCCTTTACGGGCGCGGCGGTGCAGGAGCTGGGCCTGCGCCTCGACATTGATTTCCTGGCCGCCCTTCCTCACTACACGCTGGCGCGCGACACAGTCAAGGAAACGCTGGGCATGGATGGACCCACGCACGCGTGCGAGGTCGAGGCCTCTCACGCCTACTACCTCGCACCCGACTTGATCCGCGCCGACCGTCTCACCAAAGCCGAGCTCGACGAACCGTTCAACGAGCTGCGTGACAAGCTCACTTCCAACGAGCTGGAGTGGGTCGTCCCGTTGGACGCGATCACCGCCAACGGCGCGCTGGACGATGCGCGGCGCGGCTCGCGCGCGGCCGGCCAGCGCATCATCGAGGCGGCCATCGACGATCTGGCCGATATCGTCGAGTTCTTGCGCTCAAGCAATCCCCGCTGGAACGGCCCGCCGCACAAGGACGTGCACGTGGAGTGGACTCCCCAGGGAGACTGATACGGCGCGCCCGAGCCGACGCTTTCCCGCAACGGCGGCGGAGGAGTTGCGGCCTCGGCGCCCGGCTTGATCTCGTTCGGCCGTCCCGCACCACCTCAAGCGCATCGGAAGCCCATGGCCGCGAAGTGAAGGGCCTACAATTCGGCCCGTTTATTGGACCCGCGCGAGAGCATGCCCGGACTCTTTGACCCCTTGGAGATACGCGGCGTAACGCTGCGCAATCGCATCGTCATGCCGGCCATGGACCAGCTGGCCGCCGGCCCGGGCGGGGTGGCCACCGACTGGCATCTGGTGCACTACGGCGCCCGCGCGGTTGGGGGCGTGGGGCTGATCCTGGTCGAGGTAACGGCGGTCGAGCCCCGCGGGCTCATCTACGACGTGAATCTGGGACTGTGGGAAGACGCCCAAATTGAGCCGTTGCGCCGCGTGGCGCGCTTCTGCGCGGCCCACGGCGCCGCGATCGGCCTCCAGATCGGGCACGCGGGCCGCAAGGCGATGTATGACGACGGTGGTTACGGCGTCGACCTGGTGGGTCCCAGCCCCATCCCTTTCGACACCGGCCACCGCGCGCCCCGCGAGCTGTCCCGCGCCGATATCGGCGAGATAGTCGGCGCTTTCGCCTCTGCGGCGCGGCGCGGCATCCAGGCCGGTTTCCAGGTTATCGAGGTGCACAGCGCGCACGGGTATCTGCTCAGCTCGTTCCTCTCACCCCTGGCCAACCATCGAACCGACGCTTACGGGGGAGACATTCGGGCGCGGTCGCGCTTTCCCTGCGAGGTGGTGAGCGCCGTGCGAGCAGAGATTCCATCCGACACGCCGCTGTCGGTGCGGATCTCGGGCAGCGATCTGGCCAAGGGCGGCAACACCGCGCAGGACATGGTGATCGCCGCCGGACTGCTGCGCGGCGCCGGCGCTGATGTCATTCATGTCAGCGCGGGCGGCAATGCGCCCGAGAAGCCCTTCAGCTACCCCGGCTACCTGGTGCCGATATCCGAGACCATCCGGCGTGGAGCGCGCGTGCCGACCATCGCCGTCGGCTTGATCGAGGACCCGCTGATGGCCGAGGAGATCGTCCGCAACGGCCGCGCCGATCTGGTGGGGCTGGGCCGCGAATTGCTGCGCCGGCCGTACTGGGCGCTGCACGCGGCCCGCGAGCTGGGCGTCGACGTGCCCTGGCCGGGAACCTACTACCAGGCCAAGCGCTGAGTTGCGGAGGGCTGGGCCCGACAGGCAGCCAGCCGACCCCCCGAGCGGGCCGTACGCGTCGGCATGTCAGCCGGGCGCGCTCTGACGCGGGCTCTCGAAGTGCTCGTCGAACCAGTCGAGCATGCGCTGGAAGACGTCCCGCGCATTCGGCGCCGACCAGAACAGGGGCACGTGACCCTCACCACGATAGATACGCAGCTCAACCCTCCGGCCAAGGCGCCGCAAGGCGCTGAACGCCTCCGACGCCTGCAAGGCCGCCGGCGGGTCATCTTCTCCCGCGATCAGAAGGACGGGCGTGCTAACCCGGTCCAGGTAGAAGAGCGGCGAGTTCTCCACGTAAGCGTCGCGGCGCTCCCAGGGCGGGCCTCCCAGGCTCCCCCGGCCGGCGCTTTCGACCCAGCCCATGTACGCCGACTGCCCCTCGCGAATCGTGAACGCGCCGTAGAGGCTCGTGAGGTTGACGTTGCCCGCACTGGAAATAGCGGCCTTGAAGACCTCGGTCCGCGTGAGCAGAGCCAGCACGTTGTAGCCGCCGTAGCTCTGGCCGACGAGGCCAAGCCGCTGCGGATCGCCGATGCCCATGTCCACTACTTGGTCGATGGCGGGAAGTACGTAGCCGGGAAGCAGGCACAGCTGATCGGATGGCAGACGTGGGATGTCGGGGAAAAGCACGGCGTATCCGTGGGATGCCAGGAGCTGAGCGAAGGCGCCGCCGCCCGGCGACGGCGCGGACATGCCAAAAAGATGCACAAACTCCCGCGGGGACGCTCCTCCGTAGGGACACACGACCAGCGGAACTGGAGCACCGTCGGCGAAATCGGGCGGCAGTAGCACGGCGGCCCGCCGCGCCTGCCCGTCGTCCGCACGGTAGTCGACGAGACGGGCGGATCCGAACCGCACGTCTTCGAGTCCCGGAGTGAACCCCGCCAGGCGCTTTGGAGTGGGATCGTCGGGCGTGGTTCGCCAGAGCGCCGCGGGCTCGTCGGTCGCCTGCAGGAACAGGTATGCCGCGGTCCCGCTGGGCGCCAGGTCCATCTCGAGCGTCTTCAGCCCGCTGGCGAAGTTCCGCGCGAATTCCGCCAGGACGGTGGCGGTCGCAGGCTCGCTATCGACCCGCGCGATCCCGGTCAGATGGGTCTGGGAGTTTCGCGTGACGGCGAGAAACGCTCGATCGTCGGTCAAACGAAGGACGGTATCCCCGGGCCGCTGTATCCAGGTCGTGACTTGATGGCCGCTCGGGGTTGCCAGGGGGCGCGGCTTGCCGCCGTCGCCAGGGAACTCCCACACGCCGTCTCCGGCCAGGCAATAGATCAGGCGGCCGTCCGCGCTCCAACGCGGCGGTTCCCAACGCTGGCGCAGGTCGACACCGACCCCCGCGCTCAGGTCTTGCGGCGGCGCCGATCCATCGGAGCCGACAACGAAGAGCTGGCCCGGCGGGTGCGCCCCGCGGCCTGGCCGGGGTACGTCGAACGTCGTGTAGGCGAGTCGGCGCCCCTCGGGCGCCCAGGCAAATGTGCCTCCGAACATCATCGGCACGCTCGTTGCAACCGTCTGTCGCGCTGTGCCGTCCAACGACACCACCACCAGGTCGAACAGGGAGCGCCAGCGCTCGTATTCGAGATCGGTCAAGCGCGCGAGGGCGATAGCGCCGCCATCGGGCGCGAGACTGTATCCACCGACGCGACATCCGCGCACGACCCGCCGGACGTCACCGGTCGCAAGGTCGACCACGCCGACGTCGCAGGCGTACCGCAAGGTGTGCACGGGATGCGCCGGCGCGGGCGCGCCGCTGGGAGCCGGGTCGAAGCTGAACACCGCCACCGGATCGTCCTCCGCCTCCGCGCGGCGGGCCGATGGCGGCTCGACGCTGCCGTCGCTCGGCCAGAGCTTCACAACCACGCGGCGCCCGTCCGGCGTCCACTGGGGCAAGTCGAAGTAGTACGGCTTTACGTCGGCGTCGTGAACCAGCCGGATGTCGCCGCTGGCCGAATCCCAAATGCCCAGACAGGCCACGCCCTCGTGCTGCACGTAGGCGGCTAGTCGTGAGCCGTCCGGCGACCACCGCGCGGCCCAGCTCGTGCCGCCCGCCGGGAACGGGTAGTGGGATTCGCCGGTTGTGGTGTCCACGATGACGACACGGCTGCCCACAACCGCGTCGGGTACGCGGTCGGGCGTGTACACGTGCATCGGCGACACGGCCTCGGAGCGAGACAATTTCTGCACGCTGACCGCGATCCGGCGCCCATCCGGGGAAAGGTGCGGCGGGACCTCCACCGTGGGGCCTTGCAGCGCCAGCAGGTCGTCGATGCTGAACCGGCGCGTCATATTGGTGGGCTTAAGGTGGACCGCCGAGGCCGGCTACCGTCAGGCGTGGCCGAGCGTATCTCGCTCGACCGCGGCGCGCGGTCTAGTTTCGCGGCTTTTGCGCAACACCTATGCTGCATATCAGCCGGGGTGGCGGAACAGGCAGACGCACGGGACTTAAAATCCCGGGACTTCGGTCGTGTGGGTTCGAGTCCCATCCCCGGCACCGGGGATGGCGCGCCGCGATGACGGCCGGGCCGCACGGCGCCCTATGAGCAGCGGGGAGATTTTGACGATGGCGCACGTGTACTCGGTGATCCTGGCCACCCTCGCGTCCGACGGCGGCGACGTGTGGGAGCGTCCGCGCGAGGTGCTCGAAACGATCGCCGCGGCCGGCTATCAAGGCGTCGATCTGGATGCCGAGCCGGACCGAATCGGCGCCGCGCGATTCCGCGAGGTCGTCGACCTGGCGCAATCGCTCGGCCTGCGAATACCCGCTCTGGTTGGCGCCTGGGGCGGATGGCATGCCGGTGAGGAGCGCGATCTGGCTTCGCCCGATCAGGCCCGCCGGACGTATGCCGTCGACTACGCCAAGTCCTGCGTAGACCTTGCCGCTACTTTCGACGATCCACCGATCCTGGAGATCTGCGCGGCCGCCTTTCAGCCTGAATACCCCGAGTCCAGCGTGCCCCGCGCGGACCTGCGCCAGGCGTTCGTGACCTCGGCCCGTGAGATCAGCGCCTACGCCGCGCGGGTCGGCGTGGACATCGCCGTCGAGCCGATCAACCGCTTCGAGGGCCACGCCGGGTTTCTCAACTCCCTCGCTGAAGCGACCGACGTCGTCGAGGAGGTCGGGGCCTCGAATCTTGGCGTGCTGGCCGATCTCTTTCACGTCAACATCGAGGACGGCCCCTTGTCCGACGCGCTGCGCGCCGCCGGCAGCCGCCTCGCGCACGTGCACCTGGCCGACAGCAATCGCCGCATGCCCGGCTCGGGCCACCTGGACTTCTTCGAGCTGATCCGAACTCTCAACTCCATCGGGTTCGATGGGTACCTTTCGCTCGATTGCATCCCGCCGCGGCCCGACTGGAAGACGCAGGTTCGCGCGTCGATCGACTACATGCGCCGAGTCGAGCGTCTGGTCGACACGCAAGACGAGCTGGCCAGTCTGAGCTGACTCAGCCGTGAGGCGGGGGCGACCACGAGGGTCGCCCCTACGAGTACGATTCGGCTGTGATGATTCGTAGACGTATAGATCGAACAAGTACTTGCGTAGTAGAATTTTTGGTGTGAATGCAGCGGCGATGCTGCACGCCAGCGAGGAGGCTGATATGGCAAGGATTGTGCCAATAGGGCTGGAAGCTTCTGGCCCACGTCTTGGCGGCGTGAGTCCATCGCCATGATCGGCATACCTGAAGTGCTGACTGGGGGCGTCCTGATCGTTCTGCTCGGCGCGCTGGCCTTCATCGTCGTCGGCGTCGCGGTGCTCTTGCGTCGTTCGCACGGCGGCCCACGCACTCCTGCCGATGAATAGCCCGCCGGCCTGAGCCGATTCGGCCGTGACGCCGAGGGGGGCAATCTCGAGGGTTGCCCCTCTCGGTACGATTCGGCTGTGGTGTACTGGAGACGGCCTCGTCCCGCGCTCCTACCGCGAGTCGCGTAAAGTCCGCGCACACCCGATTCACTGCGAGGCTCACATGCAAATCGATGACGTTGTCGCCGCCATCGATCCCGCGGCCATCGCCCGCGACACGCTGGAGTTCGTGCAGGTGGCCAGTGAGACGGGCACGGAGGGTCCGGGCAGCCGGTTCTTTGCCGACCTGTGCGGCCGTGCGGGCCTGGAAGTCGAGGTAGACCCTTTCGAGCCGGAGCGGCCCAACGTATACGCGCGGCTGCCGGGCGGCGGCGGCAGCGAGATCGGCGCCGGCGTCCTGCTCTTCAACGGACACGTCGACACCATCCCCATTGGCGACAGCGACCCGCCCGCGCTCACGGACGGTTGGGTGGTAGGACGCGGCGCTGAGGACATGAAGGGAGGCCTGGTCGCCTCCGTCCACGCGGCCGCCGCTCTGCGCGCGGCCGGGGTGCGCCTCTCCCACGATCTCTGGCTGACTGGCGTGGTCGGCCACGAGACGCCGGCCGGCAAGAAGGAGGGGCCAAAGCGCCTGATCGCGCGCGTTCGAGACGGTGAAATTCCGGCCGACTCGGTCGTGGTGGTGGAAGGGCCCAATGCCATCTGGTCGGCCGGGCTTGGCTCCGCCATGTTCAGCATCACCCTGCGCAGCGCTCGCGGCATCGTCCACACCATCGGGGTGCCCTATGCCGAGAACCCCGCACGCTGGCTGGGCGACATCCTGCAAACGTTCGCTGAATGGCAGCGGCAATTCGACCAGGAACCGGCCCACCCGCTATGCGGCCGCCAGGTCGTCAACGTCGGCCAGGTGCAGGGCGGCGACTATCCCAATCGTCTGCCGACGCCATTGGTTCTACGCGGGACGCGGCGCTGGTTGCATGCGTTCGACTCGAACGACATCGCGGCGGAGATTCAGGCGCTCTGCGACGACGTGGCGCGGCGCTCTGGACTTGACGCGGAGTTCTCGATGGACGGTCCCCACGAAGCCTGGGAGACCTCGCACGACGAGCCGGTCGTGGGCGCGCTCCAGTCAGCCGCGCGGCACGCTACCGGACGCGATCCCCGCCTGATCGGCATGGCGCTGGGGTGCGACGCCAATCTCTACGCCAACTACGTGCCGCTCCCCACCGTGTGCTACGGGCCCGAATACGCCACCGCCCACTCCGACCATGAGCGCGTGGCGGTCGAGCGCCTCGCACAGTGCGCCCGCGTGTATGCGCTCGCCGCCATGCAGTTCTGCGGCGTCGCACAATAGGGGCGCCGGTCAAAGCGACTGCCGGCTGAGTGGATGGACACTAGGTCACGTGCTTGACGTTCCCAAGCTGATTCGAACCCAGCGCCTCACGCTGCGGCCCTACCGCCTGAGCGACGCGGACATGGTGCTTGCGTACAAAGACGACCCGGCCATGGGTCAATATCTCCGTCCCGAGTTCCAGCCGCCCGGCTATGCCTTGCGCGACGCGGAGCGCTTCGTCGCCATCCACGTGCTCACCGACTGGTCCGTGGCGCCGCGCTGGGCCATTGAGCTGTGCGGCGAGGTGGCGGGCTATATCAACATCACGCACGAGGCTGTGCACCACCGCGCGGTGATCGGCTACTCGATCGCGCGCGAGCAGTGGGGTAAAGGCCTCGCCACGGAGGCCGCGCGCACCGTGATAGACGTGGTGTTCACGGCCAATCCGTCTCTAAACCGGATCTACGCCTACGCGGACGCTCGCAATGCCGGCTCGCTGCGTGTGATGGAGAAGCTGGGGATGCAGTGTGAGGGCGCCCTGCGCAAGCATCACGCGATAGGCGATGAACAGGTCGACTGGGTGCATTACGGCATCCTGCGCGAGGAGTGGGCGGCCGCGCGCACAACGCCCGGCACGCCTGCCGAACAGATTGAGAGCGCGGACGGATGATTGGTCGGCGTGCCTTGCTCGCCGGTCTGGCCCTCGCCGCCGGCGCCTTCTTGGCCGGCTGCGAGGTCGCGGCCGAGAGTCAATCGCCAGCCCAAAACGGCGCCACCCCGCTACCGTCCCCGGCGCCTTCTGTAGCACCGCCTTCTCCGGCGCCCACGCCGGAGCGAGCCGCCGCCTCCCCGACGCCGGAAGCCCCCGATCGTATCGAGAATTTATCCGCGAACGAGTATCTAAGCGAGCTTTCGGCCATCCACGATCCGTTCAAAGTGGTCCGGAGCGATGTCGCCGTCGTGTGGCGCGTCCACCGGCCCATAGCGGCCAGCGACCTGGTCGTACGAACCTTCTGGCGCGCCAACATGCCGACGGTGCTCCGGTCGATTCGCCGCCAGCTCGATCGCTTATCGCCTCCGGAGCAATTCGAGGCTGATCACAATCGCTATCTCGAAGTACTGCAAGACGGCATATCGACCGCGATCTTCTTCAGCCGCGCCGTGATAGATGCCGACTACACCTACCTGTTCCCGAACTATTGGCGCTTAGTGGCGATGCTTGGCCACGCCTGGATCGAAAGCTCGCCCGCCTTCTGCCGGGTCGTGGCGCTCGCTCCGCAACTCTGCGTTGACGATGACGTCTTGGCGGCGGGCGAGTACGGCGCGAGCGTCCACGCCGTACTGTCGCGTTTCGCCGTCGACTACGCGCCGGTGGACACGACGCTGATGGTGATGTTTGGACTGTTCGACCGGGATCACTACGCCACGCTCGTGGGGGCAATTGGGCCGCGGCTCGCGCGCACGGCAGAGACTGCGCGAAACGCCATTAGCGCCCTCCGGCCGCCAGCGCACTTCGACCGTGACCACACGCGTCTCGTGCAGCTTTTCGATGATTTGCTGGTCAACAGAGCCGAGTTCGCGCAGGCCGCGTCGGAAAAGGACCGGGGAGAGTTGACCAAGGCGCTCTTACGCGGGCTTGACCTTTGGCCCGGAGCTATCGTCGGCTTCTCGCCGCAGTTCCAGCCGGTCGCCGCGCCCCTCGGCACCAAGGTTTAGGCCGTCCGCCCTCCGTCACCCCGGCGAACGCCGGAGGGTGGATTCACATCTCAAGTTGACCAACCCGCCGGCCGCCGTGGCGCGTCCTATGCCGTTGAGTCGCCCCTGTTGATCCACAGGTGCCGGCCGGTGGCGAGGGCCAGGACTACGTAGAGCGAGTCCACGAGCGGGAAGTAGATCAGGTGTGAGGTTACGGCGTCGCCGGTCTCGCTCCCGGGATTCAACGTCCAGAACCACTCCCAGAAGAACAGCGTCGTCAGCACGATGGCCCCGTAGTAGGCCGCGTTGACCCGCAAGTACTCAATGGTGCTGGCGCCGTCACTCCCCAGATCGCGCTTTCGCAGATAGCCCACTGCCAGCGCCGCAAGCACGCCGACTGCCATGAACCAGTTCATGACGCGCCACACCGGGTACTCCGCCGCCCCGTCGTGGTACACCGGCGTGAGTATGAGGTTGAGCGCCACGGCAAGTCCCGTCACCAGGAGAAAGACCGCCAGAAGCTGCTTCACTCGATCCATGAGCACGCGATGCCTCCCTTGACTCGATTCACGAGCCGTGACTCTTGTCCCGCCCTTGCCCTCCTTGAGACCTTTGCGTAACCCCTCGTCATTCCCGCGCACGCGGGAATCTAGGCCCCACCGAACCTGGAACCGCGCAGGCTTCTACCTGGACATCCTTAGCCTGACCGGGTTATGCAAACGTCTCTCCTTGGGAGGGACTTACATCACTAGACGACGAGGGCGCGCGATTGTAGCGGTCGGTATCCTGGGCTCGCCGCCCGAACGCAGCGTGCTAAAGGCCCGTTCGCAAACTGCCGGAAGAACGCGGATTGCCCCGCACCGTCCACCTGCTGCGCGCCATCCGCTACCTCGGCCGCCTCAAGGGACTGTCGTTTGCCGAGGCCGAGGAGCGCGCCGCGAAGTTGCTCAAGCGGGTGTACCTGTACGAGCACCGGAGCAAAAAGTCGAAAGCCTTTCCCGTGGCATCACGCAGTTCGCCCGATTCGCCGCCGCCCTCATTCACCACCCGGCGTTCATCATCCTGGAGGGCTCTTCTCGGGTCTGGACCCGCTGAACGTCGAGCTAGGAAAGCTCTGAAAAAGCCCGGTGGTTGCGGCAGGGCCTATGCTCACGAGCGACGGACACCCGGTGAGAGCCACAATGCCGCCGCAACGCTCATTTGCCGACGTGGAGTATGACGGACAGCCGCGCCAGACGCGGCGGGAGCGCTTTCTGCAGCGCATGGACGCGCTGATGCCGTGGGCGCGGCTCGAAGCGCGCATCCGGCCGGTCTACCCCACCGGCGAGCGCGGGTGGCCCCCCTACCCGCTGGCCATGCTGCTGCGGATTCACTGTGGGCAGCTGTTCTATAACCTCAGCGACCCGGCGATGGAGGACGCGCTCTACGACAGCGTGGCGGTGCGGCGCTTCGTGGGCCTCGCCGCGCGGGACCCGCGGCCCGATGAGACGACGATCCTCAATTTTCGGCACCTGCTGGAATGGCACCACGTGGGCGAGGGGTTGCTGGCGGAAATCACCCACCACCTGGCGACGCGGGGCGTGCGGCTGCGGGAAGGCACGATCGTGGACGCGACCATCCTCGACGCAGAACCGCGCCCAGGCGCGCGACCCGGAGATGCATCAGGTCAAGAAGGGAAATCAGTGGTACTTCGGGATGAAGGCGCACATCGGGGTGGACGCGGCCACGGGGCTGGTGCACAGCGTCGCGACGACGGCGGCCAACGTGGCGGATATCACGCAAGTGCCGCGGCTCCTCCACGGCGCCGAGACGCGCGTGTGGGGCGACGCAGGCTACGCGGGCGTGGCCCGGCGCCCCGAGCACTGGGGTCGGCGGGTCGACTGGCAGGTGGCGCTGCGGCCGGGGCAGCGGCGGCGCTTGGCGCCCGGCAGCGCCGCTGCCCAGGCGGAGCGGCACAAGGCCTCGATCCGGGCGAAGGTGGAGCATCCGTTCTGGTACGTGAAGCGCCACTTCGGCTACACGCAGGTGCGGTATCGGGGGTTGGCCAAGAACCGGACTCGGCTGTGCCTGTTGTTGGGGTTCGCCAATCTGCTGCTGGCGGAGCGCGCCGCGCCGGCCTAAGTGGGCGAGTTGCGCCCCGCGCGGGGGCGCGCGCGGCCTGCACCGCCGCTGACGGGGCGCCGCGGCTCCGAAACACCGTCCACCCAACACCCCCAGGCACCTTGCCGCTGCCCCGGACCTCTGGCACCCCGGTTGTTCAGAGCTTCCCTAGGGGAACATCTTAGTGGAGGGCCTTGCGAGAAGTCGCGGCTAGCGGGCTCTGATGACTGTCGTCCGGCGGGTATGTGTTGCAAGCGTCGTAAAGACGACATCTGATTCAATGCTTCACGCGATGGCTGGGTCATAGACGCCTCCTATCGGAGTTGACCTTGTCGAAGAGAGCCACCACTTCGCGAGATGGCTTCCGCGTGAGGAGCGAGACGACGATGGCCACCAACGTGGCGATCAGAAAGCCCGGCGTGGCGGGCTGGATGTCCCATAGCCCTGAGGGACCGCCGTCCAGGTATGCCCAGAAGGTGGCGACCGCTGTGCCGGCGAGGATGGACGCGGCAGCTCCCCGGAAGTTGAACCTGCGCCAAAACAGCGCCAGGATCATGACCGGCCCAAACGCCGCACCCATCCCGCCCCATGCGTAGCTGACCAGGTCGAAGATGGATTCCGGGTAGAGGATGGCGATCGCCGCCGCGATGCAGCCTATGACCACCAGCAGCAGCCGGCCCAGCCAGACCCGCGCATTGGCCGTCATTCCGTAAGCGAAGCTCTTGATGTACGGCAGGTCGTCGGTGGCCACGGCCGACGCCAGCAGCAACTGTGAGTCCGCCGTGCTCATCACCGCCGCGATCACCGCTGTCAGGAGCAGCCCCGTCACTACGGGATGAAAGAAAACCTCGCTCACCAATAGGAAGATGCGCTCGGCGTCGGTAACCGCCGGCAACAGGCCCACTTCGGATAGGGCCGGGCGGGCGAGCAGTCCCAGTGCTATGGCAAGACCGTAAACGGCCACCAGCCAGACGGCGGACATGTTGCGGCTCCGAGGGATCCGATCCTCGCGCTCCACCGCCATGAAGCGCTGCAGGATCCTTTGAGCGCCAAAGGCCCCGAAAGTCCATCCCGCTGCCGAGAGGACGAAAGTGAAGCTGATCGGAGTGCCGCTATTGTCGGTAAACGGATTCAGGAATCCTGGGGATTCGCCTGTTATTCCTGCGAACGGGTTTCCCGTCGAAATGGTCAAGGTGGCAGTCATGATCAGAAGGCTGACCAGCATTAGCAGCGCCTGAAACACGTCCGTCCTGGATACCGCCAGGAATCCGCCGATCAGCGTGTAGGAAGCGATGGCAACAAGCGTTAGCAGGACTCCCGTGGTCGCTTCAATCCCGAATATCGTCTCGAGCAGCTTTGAGCCGCCCACCAGACCGGAGCTTACGTAGAAGATCACGAAGAAGATCGTGATAAATGCCGTCAGCGTCCGCAGGGTTCCGGATGTATCTCCAAACCGGACCTCGAAGAACTCCGGGATGGTCAGGACGTTGTTCGCTTCCGTGGTGTAGCGGCGAAGCCTCTTGGCCAGGAGCGTCCAGCTCAACCAGACGCCGATCGCGGCGCCAGCCGGGACCCATATCCCTAATGCCCCGCTGGTGAACGCCAGCGCGGGGAGCGCGAGCATCGTCCAGGCGCTGGTAGTCGACGATCCGGCGCTCAGGGCCGCGGTAAAACTGCCCAGCCGCCTGCCAGCCAGAACGTAGTCCGACATGTCCCGTATCTTGCGGGCGCCTATCACCGCTATGCCGATCAACATGGCGAAGTAGGCGAGGAAGACGAAAGCTACCCACGAGTTGGACATTGCGGTCCCATTCGCTAGCGCGTGTGAACCGTATCCGGGTGCGCCGCCCACGATTACCGCAACGGTTCATGTCGATGAGATGACGACTGTGTTCGAGCTCGCCCTGGCGCTGCGAGTCGCCCACTATGGCACGCCCGATTGGCGGCAAGCGCGCCGCGCGGCACGCCCGAGGCCAGGGTGGCGCCAAGCTCGATTGCCGCAATCCTGGCGGCGTGTAGGGAACGGATAGGGAGTGGACCGCGTAGTATCCCAGAAGGGACATAGTCGTAGGAGTGCCCAAGGTGCGGGCGCGACGCTTGACCCAGGACCAGGGGCGGCGGCGGCTGTGGACCGTCGGGCTGGCCGTGGCATTGCTTGCAACGGTGCTCGGCTTTGCCGTGCAGTCCGCGCTTCAGGAGGAGGCCTTCACGCCGCCTCTCGCGCCACTGCCAACCGTGGCCGCCCCAAGCTCGACGCTGCCACCCGCGCCACTGCCAACCGTGGCCGCCCCAAGCTCGACGCCGCCAGCCGCGCCACTGCCAACCGTGGCCGCCTCAAGCTCGACGCCGCCAGCCGCGCCACTGCCAACCGTGGCCGCCTCAGGCTCGACGCCGCCAGCCGACGCGTTTGTGCCAACGGCGGCCGCAACCACTCCGCCCCCCGGTGAGCGGTTCATGGCCGTGAGCAGCGGCAACTTCCACACCTGTGCGCTGCGCGCCAACGGCGAACCCGTGTGCTGGGGCGCCGGACCGGACGCTGAACGGCCCGGCTTTGGGCAATTTGGCTTGGGCCAGATCGTGCCGCCCGAGGGTGAGCGGTTTGTGGCCATCGACAGCGGCGGATTCCACACCTGTGGCTTGCGTCAGAACGGAACCGCGGTGTGCTGGGGCGCTGACTCGCCTGACGAGCCCCGGGGGCACGGCCAAGGGTCTCCGCCGGAAGGTGCGGTCTTTGTCGCCATCAGCAGCGGGGGCGCGCACACCTGCGGACTCCGCGAGGATGGCACGGCTGTTTGCTGGGGAAACGACAACTCAGGCCAGGCCACGCCGCCCGAGGGCGAAC
Organism: Chloroflexota bacterium; assembly: GCA_965220075.1. GTDB lineage: Bacteria > Chloroflexota > UBA11872 > UBA11872 > UBA11872. The sequence continues at coordinate 2,858,770 of OZ244806.1, read as the reverse complement.
GCTTCGCGTCCATCAGCAGCGGCTCCTTCCACACCTGCGGGCTGCGTGAAGACGGATCCGGCGCCTGCTGGGGGCCCGAGTACAACTCGGGGGAGTGGGAAGCGCCGCCTGAAAACCCGTTGGTCGTTTTGGACAGCGCCGACGGCTACACCTGCGGTCTGAAGCAAGACGGTTCGCCGATCTGCTGGGGCGGCGAGCGGTCGGACGAGGTCTACGGCAACCAATACCCGCCCAGTCGTAATCGGTTCATTGCCATTAGTGGGCGTGACAGCCGCGGCTTTGGCGGCTGCGGACTATGGGCCGGCGGCACCGCGGTGTGCTGGGGCCATGTCGATCCACCACCGGAACGGCAGATATTCGCCGCGATCAGCAGCGGCCTGGAACACACCTGCGGCATCCGCCGAGATGACGGAGCGCTCGTGTGCTGGGGCAGCGACGAATTTGGCCAATCGTCGCCACCCGAAGGCGAGCGCTTCGTGGGGCCTGAGACGTACCCGCCCAAGCTGTCTGGGCCCGATGTTCCGCTGCGATCCATTAGCAGCGGTGGGAGACACGTCTGCGGCATCGACGGCGATGGGACGGCCTGGTGCTGGGGCGACGATGGCTATGGCCGGTCATCGCCCCCGCCCGGCGAGAAGTTCGCATCCCTGAGCAGCGGTTGGGAGCACACCTGCGGCATCCGCCTGGACGGCTCGGTCGTCTGTTGGGGTGTGGACGACGAGCGCCAGGCCTCGCCGCCCGCTGGAGATGGATTCATTGCCCTGAGCAGCGGCTGGAAGCACACCTGCGCGCTACGTGAGGACGGCACCGCCGTCTGTTGGGGCGGTTCGACCGGGGATGAGAGTGCGGAGTTGCTGGGCGAGCAGCGATTTGTTGCGATCTCCAGCGGCTGGTTTGGTTTCTGTGCGCTACGCGCCGACGGGAGCCTCCTGTGCTCCAGCAGCCGCTCCTACAGCGGCCAGCCGCCCGAGGGTGAAACGTTCAAGGCCATCAGCTTGGGTGATTCCCACGGCTGCGGGCTGCGTCAGGACGGTTCGCCGGTCTGCTGGGAAGCCGGCTATTCCTGGTCGTCGCACGGCCAGGCCGCGCCGCCGCCAGATGAGCGGTTCGTGGCCATCAGCAGCGGGCACGACCACACCTGCGCGCTGCGGGCGGACGGCACCCCCATATGCTGGGGCGCTGCTGATCCCCGCGTTGACCGCGGCCAAGCCTCCCCTCCACCCGGTGAGCGATTCGTGGCTTTGAGCAGTGGCTCGGACTTTACGTGTGGGCTCCACGCGGACGGCACACACGTCTGCTGGCGCTTCAATCCCTCGAGTCGGAGCATCGACGCCGAGGTCCGCATCCACGGGGGCCGTTCAATATCGTTCGTGAGCGGTGGTGATTTGCACTCCTGCGGACGCCTTGAGGACGGCTCCTCCGGCTGCCTGCACACGAGCCCCGGGCGACAGGTCCCCGAATCTATCGGCGGCCGCGGCTTCGAGGCTGTAAGCGACCGGTTCCTCACATCGATAAGCAACGGCAATCGGTTCACCTGCGCGCTCGATCCGGACGGCGCCCCGCTGTGCTGGGGCATCGATGACTACGGCCAGGCGTCGCCGCCTGCGGGCGAGCGGTTCGTCGCCCTCAGCAGCGGCGAGCGGCATGTCTGCGCCCTGCGCCCCGACGGCGCGCCCATCTGCTGGGGCGACCCGGCGCAAGGTCGCACCGCGCCGCCCGCGAGCGAGACGTTCGTGGCCATCAGCAGCGGCTGGGCGCACACCTGCGCTCTGCGGTCTGACGGCACGCCGGTTTGCTGGGGTCGGAACGACTACGGCCAGGCACTGCCGCCGGACGGTGAGCAGTTCATCGCCATCAGCAGCGGGCATGCGCACACCTGCGCCCTGCGAGCGGATGGAAACCCCGTCTGCTGGGGCAGGAACGACAAGGAGCAGGCGTCGCCGCCGGCAGGTGCGCAGTTCATTGCGATTAGCAGCGGAGCGGCCCACACCTGTGCCCTGCACGCCGATGGCAGCCCGTTCTGCTGGGGCGATGAGGACAATGACGTCGTTAGGGCGCCAGGTGTCGACCAGTACAGGTCGATTTACGGTGGTGAGGTTCACGCCTGCGGACTGCGGTCGGACGGGACCCTCGTTTGCTGGGGTGACGGCTACTCAGTGGCTCCGCGGGGCGAAAAGCTCTCGGCCCTCAGCCTCGGGTTGGCGCACAGTTGCGGCCTGCGCCAGGACGGCCGCCCCGTCTGCTGGGGAGATGGGTACGACACGCCGATTGCATCGGCCAGGCGCTCGATTTACCAGATCATCAGCGAGCAGAGCCTCCGCGCCGTAGGCCCCGGCTACGGGCACACGTGTGCCCTGCGCCAGGATGGCCGCCCCGTGTGCTGGTCACTAACCAGCGCCTACCCCAACTTGAGCGGCGAGCTGTCGCTGCCGTACGGGGAGACCTTCACCGCCGTTAGCAGCGGTGGAGGACATGCCTGCGCGCTGCGCGCTGCGCGCTGACGGTACGCCCGTGTGCTGGGGTTCAGACGAATACGGCAAATCCTCGCCGCCTGAGGGCGAACGCTTCACCACGGTGAGCAGCGGCTTCTCGTTTACGTGTGCCCTGCGTGAGGGTGGCACCGCTGTCTGCTGGGGGGGCGATGAACGCGGAGGGGCGTCGCCCCCGGAAGGCGGGCGGTTCGTCGCCATCAGCAGCGGCCCGGGTCTGAGGCATGCGCACACCTGTGCGCTGCAAGAGGATGGGTCCGTCGTCTGCTGGGGGTCAAACGACGAAGGCCAAGCCTCGCCCCCTGCCGACGAACGGTTCATGGCCATCAGCAGCGGCGCGCAACATACCTGCGCGCTGCGCCACGACGGGACCGCCGTCTGTTGGGGCTACGACTGGGACCGGCAGGCATCGCCACCGTCCGGACAACGGTTCACCGCCATTGCCAGTGGCCGCGCCCATACGTGCGCCATCCGCGCCGAGGACGGGACGGCGGTCTGCTGGGGATCGAACCGCGACTTCATCTATAACTACCTGGGCCAGGCCAGGCCGCCCTATGGCGAAACCTTCTCAGCCATAACCGCTGGCAAGGACCACACGTGTGGCGTGCGCTCCAAGGACTCGACGCTGGTGTGCTGGGGGGAGGGACCGGGGCACCGATCCGGGTATCCGAAGGACAAACCCTTCACCGAGGTCAGCGGTGAAACATTCAAGTCGATCAGCAGCGGCGACGGCCATGTCTGCGCCCTGCGCAACGACGGAACCGCCGTCTGTTGGGGCGACAACGAGACCGGTGAGGCCACGCCGCCGCCGGAGAATTTCAGCGCCATCAGCAGTGGGGCCAACCACACCTGTGCCCTGCGGGCGTCGGATGGGGCGGCCATCTGCTGGGGCAGCAATCGCACTCCCGACGGCCAGTACGCCGGCTATCGCGATCAGGCGTTGCCGCCCTATGGCGAGTCCTTCGTTGCCATCAGCAGCGGTTTCGTTCACACCTGCGCCCTGCGGGCCGACGGCGAGGCCGTCTGTTGGGGCGGATCGAACAGCGGCGAAGCGGATCCGCCGGAAGGCGAACGGTTCACGTCCATTCAGAGTGTGGGCGATAGCACCTGCGCGCTGACTACGGACGGCTCGCCGGTGTGCTGGGGTACGGGTTACCCCCACCGGGTAACGCCCCCCGAGCATGAGCGATTCGTGACGCTGGGCGGCGGCCAATCGCACGCGTGTGCCCTGCGCGACGACGGCTTGCCCGTGTGCTGGGGCGGCTCTGGGAGAGGCCAGGCTTTGGCACCAGAGGATGAGCAGTTTGTGGCGGTGACTGGCGGCCATTCCCACTCATGCGGCTTGCGCGAGGACGGCACGGCGGTGTGCTGGGGTATCAACTACGAACCATCGTATGGGGCGTGGTATGGCCAGGCGCATCCGCCAGAGGCAGAGCGGTTCACGGCGATCAGCGCCGGCCCGTTCTTTACCTGCGCATTGCGCCAGGACGGCTCCCCCAGCTGCTGGGGCAAGGGCTACGACACCCCCGAGCCGGCGCGCACGACCTATGAGGACGTCACCGCCGAGACCTTCGTTTCCGTCAGCGCCGGCTGGGGTTACACCTGTGGCCTGCGTCCGGATGGCTCGACGGTTTGCTGGGGGAATCCCGAGACCGAGCCGGAGAGCTCGGGGAATTGGGGAGACTTTGCCCGGGAATGGCCGCCGGCGGGTGAGCGGTTCACGGCCATCAGCACCGGCACGTCGAACACCTGCGGCCTTCGAGCCGACGGCACCGCAATCTGCTGGGGCGAGAATACGAATGGAGCAGCATTCCCGCCAAGAGACGAGAAGTTTGTAGCCATCAGTTGCGGTGACGCCGACACATGCGGCCTGCGAAGCGATGGGACCTTTGAATGCTGGGGCAACGTTACCGGAATTCCAGGCCGGAACATTAAGCCGGCCCTGCAGCCGGGCGAGCAGTTCAAGGCAATCAGCTTCGGTGCCTTTCACGTCTGCGCGCTTCGCCAGGACGGGACGCCTCTCTGCTGGGGGCTCGATGACTATGGCGAAACATCGCCGCCCACGGGCGAGCGGTTCGCCTCGATTAGCGGCGGGTCCGACCACATCTGCGCGCTACGAGCGGACGGCTCGCCGGTTTGCTGGGGGAACAGCGACTATGGCCAGGCGTCGCCGCCCGAGGGTGAACGGTTCGCCACCATCAGCAGCGGGTCCAACCACACCTGCGCCCTGCGGGCGGACGGCGCCGCGGTCTGCTGGGGCGCCGCGCTCGGCGACAAGTACACCTCCTACGGCTACACCACCGTTGTCGGCTGGGGACAATCGGAACCGCCCGAGGGCGAGCTATTCGCTTCGATCAGCAGCGGGGGCTCGCACACCTGTGGTCTCCGTTTTGACGGAACTGTTGCCTGCTGGGGCAAAGGATTCCCGGACGCAGGCTGAGCGTCGCGGGCGTAAGCCGTTGCTCAGGCGCCGGCGGCCTCTGTCTGACTGCTCGTGTCCGAGGCCGGATCGATCACGGCCTTGATGACGCTCTGATCTTCGGCCGCGTCGCGGATCAAGTGCACCGCCTCATCGGCCGCCGCCAGCGGGAAGCGGTGGGTCACCATGCGCTCGAGCGGGTAGCGGCCCGACTCGGCCACCGCCATGGCCGCGCGCACCGCGCCGATGTCATGGCTGTTCACGCCCTGCGCGCGCACCTCTTTGCGCACCAGCTCGTTCCAAGGCAGCGCGACGGTTGCCGACGCGCTCGAGCCCGCCATGACCAGCGTCCCCAGCGGCCGCACCACCTCGGCCGCGACCCGGGGCGAGGCCGAGCTGCCGGTCACGTCCACCACTACGTCGGCCATGTGGCCGCCGGTGATCTCGGCAACGGCTTCGACCGTGTGAGCGTCGAAGACCAACGTGTGGGTGGCGCCGCAGTCGCGCGCGAACGCCAGCCGCGCCCGATCCCCGGCCAGACCGATCATCAGAATCCGTGCGGCGCCCGCCGCGTGCGCCGCGATCACGGCGGCCAGCCCCTGGGGGCCGGGTCCAAAGACCGCCACCGTGTCGCCGATTCCGGCCCCGCCCAGCGTTTGCACCCAGCGCACGCCGTTGGCCAGGACCGCGCCTATCACCACGCCAACCTCCGCCGATATCGCGCTGCTTATCCGGTGAACGCGGGCGCGCGGCGGCAGGTAGAGATGCCGCCCGAACGCGCCCCACAGATGCGGTGAGACGGCCGCCGAAATGCGCCCGCCGTAACCTTGCTCCCGGCCGCACATCTGGTAGTGGCCGCGCAGACACAGCTCGCAGAGGCCGCAGCCGAAGCTCGCCTCCACGATCACGCGGTCACCGTCCGTCACGCCCCAGCGGCGGGCCGCGCGGTCACCCACGCGCTCCACGGCGCCCACGATTTCATGTCCCAGGATGGCGGGCAGGTTGTGCCGAACCGGCGAGTGACCGCCCCAGTGCAGGACGTCGCTGCCGCATACGCCCGCCAGCTCGACGCGCAGCAGCCCGTCGTCGTTGCCGGTGTCGGGAAGCTCGAAGCCGCGAACCTCGAATGTTTCCGGCGCGGTCAGGACCGCGCTCGAGGTCGGCGTCACACCCGGCTGGCCAGGCAGCCGATGATCGAGTCCACGTGGGCTACGAACTCGGCGGTCAGTTCCAGCGTTTGGCCTTTGGTCGCGTCATCGTCGAACACCCAGGAGCCGTCGCCGGCCTGCGTATCGGCAAACCAATCGCCCAGCTTGATCGCCCATTCGGCGTACTCCGACTCACCGGTCACCTGGTAGAGGAGAGCGGCGCCCCAGCCGCTCTTGCAGACCTGCGGATAATCGAACTGACGGGGAGTGCTCCGCATCGAGAACGCTTGGAAGCGGCGGGCTAGCGACACGTATGCGGGGTCCGGGTCAACCATGTAGAGCCGGCACAGGAAGGCCGCGGCCAGCCCGCCGACCGTCCAGCGCTGCCGTTTGGCGCGCTGCGACTCCACTAGGTGCCAGAAGGCCTGGCGATCGTCGAATGTGGTGATGACGGCTTGCTGCCGCCGCGAAAACGAGTAGTACAGGCGTTCCGGCGTCTGGGCTTGGTCGTTCCACACTCGTTCGAGGAACTGGCAGACCCGCCGCGCCGCATCCAGCCGGCCCAGGGCGATGCAGGCCAGCCCGCAGCCGCAGGTGTAGGGAAGGTCCATGACGTCGCTGAGCGTGCCGTCGGGGCCGCGGTCGTTGGGGAATCCGCCCGACTGCTCGTCCTGCATCGCCAGTATGAACTCCAGACCGCGCGAGCTCAGGTCGAACTGCCGCGCCATGTGCGCGCCATAGACCAGGGTGGCGTTGCGGTAGGCGTAAGCGTCGAAAAGCCGGCGATGGCCGCGGTCGAAGTCGCCCGCCGGCGTGAGCATGTGCTCGCGAATCCATCCGCAGACGGCCGCGGCGGCCTCGCTGTGCCCGGCCACCGTGAATGTCCATGGAAGCCGATAGAAGTGGAATCCTTCCCGCAGCGGCGCGACTTGCTCGTCAGGCCCCACGCGCTCCAGCAGCCATTCGGCGCCCAGCCGCTTCGCGGTCCTGAAACGCCCGATGGCCGACCGTAGCTCTCCCGACGACACCGTCTGCTTTGCACCCATGCGCGTCCGCACTCCCAGCCCGCCAGCGCCCTATAAGCATATTGGTTCGCCGCGCAACGCGAGCGCCGCGGCGGTTAGGAATGTGGCGCCGTGGGCTCCGTTCTCCGCCCGAGAGACCTTTGCGTAACCCCTCGTCATTCCCGCGCACGCGGGAATCTAGGCCCCATCCAACCTGAAACCGCGCAGGGTTATCCCCGGACATCCTTAGCCTGATCGAGTTATGCAAACGTCTTCCGGGGCGGGAGGGAACGCATGCACCGCTGCTTGCGTATATCTCATTGTGACTGGGATGCGCCCCGCGCTCCGTGTGTTGACGGTTCGGCTCAAAAATGCGTTGCTTCACGCGACACAGCGCTGAGCATCGAGCCGCCCGTACTACCCTCCACCGCATCGACCCGAAGCCGCGAGCTCGACGCGAACGCGGCGGACACCTCGGCATGGGCCCGCGGCAGCTCCGGCTACGGCGCACCTTCCGGAACGTCGATCGCCGTGCTCGTCTCCCTCCCGCCTTACGGGGTACTGACATTGCTACTCTGGGGCGTCGCCTAAAACGAGTCACCCTGAGTTCCTCACCTTCGCCGGTGACCTTGACGCTGGTTTGCACCGCATTCAGCCGGATCAGCAGAGCTCGCAGCACTGCGCTTTCCGGCTGTCGCCGGCAACCGTGGGGCGCGCGAGCTTCCGCGCGATACGGTGAACGGGTTCGTCAGCGGGTACGAGCTTCCCGCCGCCGGGAGCTACCGGCTCAAGTTGCGACCTGGCCCCCGGTCCAACTTCGTCCGGGCTGCGGTCATCAGCCTTGCGTCGCTCGGGGTGACCGGCGCCGTCACTACCGGTCCCGCGATGTGGCGGCGTGCCCATAGTCGTCGAACGCCGACGGCGTAGCGCGTGCCGGATCTAGTCGCGGCGGCGCGTCGGTCGCGGTTCCGCAGCCGCACATTAGCGAAGAGCAGCCGGCTAATTCTGGCCGCCGCCCAACGGCCAACCGTCCAGGACATCGCACTGATTGTGGTTCTGGGAATGGCCCCATTGCTCTGGTTCCGCGAGTTCGCGCTGCTGAACACCGACGATCTCATGTTGCCGCCGAATTGGCGCGAATTCGGGCTCTTTTGGTTCACCTGGAACGACGAGCTTGGAACAGGCGCCGAGCGCATTCTCGACTCCGGGCGGTTCCCAACCCTCTTCATCGCGGCGGCGCTGCAGGGGCTCGGCGCGTCCGTCGCCGCGGCCCAGGCCGTGCAGTTTGTCGTCTGGTTCACGCTGCCTGGTCTTGGCATGTATTGGCTCATGCGCGCCATCGCGCGAGGTCCGTACGCGCGGGTGGCGTGCCTGAGCGCCGTGCTCTTCTACATGTTCAATCTGTGGCTCCTGTCCAACTGGATGGGCTACAAGGAGCCGCTGATCGCGGGTGTCGCGATCCTGCCCTTCGCGCTGGGAATCTGGGTCCGGACCTTCCAGGCGGACGCCGGCTACCGCCGGGCGGTTCTGGCTACCGCGCTTGTCTCGCTGGCGGCCGCGCCGATGGGCAACAACATCAGCGAGATGCTCGCAATCGCGGCCGTGCTGCCGATCGTCTTCACCGTGGCCGCGATCAGTGCCGCCGCGCGGCGCGATCTAGGCAGGGCCGCGCGAGTGACCGCGGCGGGCGCGGCGACGGCGGTGGCCTGGGCGGTCATGAACGCGTTCTGGATCGTGCCCATGGCGGGCGGGATCTCGCGTGCGTCAGCCGACGGCGACATCGCCACGTTCCAGCAGACGAGCGCCAAGTTCCTTGAAGGACAGAGCGCGAACACCCCGCTGTCCAACGTGGTGCGGCTCCTGGGCGATTGGACCTTCTACCAGGGCCACGTTGAGCCCTATCGCACCTTTTCGGCGACGTTTCTCGAAAGCCCGTTCTTCGTCGCGCTCGGCTACGCGCTGCCGGCCCTGGCCGTGGTCGGCGCGTTCCACGGCCGCGGGACGCCCAAGGCGCCCTTCGTGACGCTCGCGGCGCTCGGCCTGCTTCTGAGCGCAGGCCTAAACGCACCCTGGGGCGAAGCCTATGCCTGGGTATTCCACAACGTGCCAGGGGCCTGGATCGTCCGAAGCCCCTGGTTCAAGTTCACGCTCTGGACCGTATTGGGCTACGCGGTTCTGCTGGGGCTGGCGGCGCCCGCGGTCGCCGGCGCGGCCGTGCGAGTGCTCGCCCATGCTCGCCGGCTCGGCCAGGGCTGGAGAACCCGCGCGGCGGCCGTGCTGGCCCTGGCTGTTTCGGTTGCGGTCGGCCCCGTGTATGCCTACCCGTTCGTGCTCGGGCAGGGATTCAACACGGCGGACGAGCGAACGTTCCTCAACCCGAACCACGCCCACATTCCCGACCACGTGAACCAGGCGGGCGCATGGTTCGACGATCAGCCCGGACCGGGCCGCGTGCTGACCATCCCTGGCGACGCGCCCTGGCTTTACGAGTGGGGGTTCGCCGAATTCGGCTCCATCCTGCAATGGCGCACCCGGCGGCCGGTGCTGTTCAAGCACGTGCCCGATTATCTGAAGGTCTCGCAGGGCGCGCCCGATCCCAGCGGCCCGCTGACCGAGCAAATCCAAACCGATCTCTTGGATGAGCGCTCCGGCGCAGTGGCGGCCACGCTCGCGCGCCTGGGCGTGGGCTGGGTCCAGCACGAGCGCGACGTCCGATTCGACTTCTACAGTGACGCGGTCTTCCGAGAAGAAGACTCGCCCGAACGCGTGGCCGCAATTCTGGCTGCGCGAGCCGGCATCGAGCCGGCGGCCACGTTTGGCAAATGGGACGTGTATCGCGTCACCGATCCACGCCCCCGCTTCTGGGCGGCGCCGGATTTGGTAGCCGTGGCCGATCTCGACGCGCGCCTCACGGCCCGCATGCTCGGTTCCGGCTGGTTCGATCGGCTTCCGCTGGTCGCAGACCGTGCGCCGGGGTCGGAAGCCGCCCGCATTCGCGTCGACGGACTCGCGCCTACATTCAGACTCTTGGACACGCGGACGCTGGTGGACGCGGCGGCCGTGACGACAGAAGCCTTCACCGTCAGTGTCGGCCGAGAGGAGGACTGGGGCACGCGAGAGCGCCTGCCCGACGGCCGCTTCTGGCGCTGGCACCGCGTACAACATGGTGAGCACTACGTGGCTACCAACCATGGTCAGAATCCGGCCGCCGCGGAATTGCGCCTGCACGTCCTCTCATATGCGCGTGCGCGCGACGTCTACGTCTACGTCAACGAGCAGCTTCTATGGCTGGAGCCGCTGGAGGCCGACGCTTCGACGGAGATCCGCATCCAAGGCGTCCGGCTCGCGCCGGGCCGCAACGTGATTTCGTTCTACACGCCATTCCCACCCGATCTTCGCAACGGCGAGGAAGCGTCGTTCGCGATTGCGGAGCATCCGAGTCTCGTACGCTCAACGTTCGCGTGGTCCCCGCGCGTGCCGACCTCCGGCGACTACGAGATAGTCGCGCTGCTGGATCCGCTCGATCCGGCCGGAGATGGGGCAGGGCCGCCCGCGCAGATCTCCGTTCGTGTCGACGGCCAGACGCGGCTCTTGCGGGAAGCCCCTCGCGGCAGCGGCCGGTACACAGGCACGGCGCCGCTTCGACCGGACTCCCGGGTGATCCTCCATCAGCAGGGCCGGGAGCACTACGTGCTGCTGCTCGACGACCAAGCTCAACGCGACCTCTCCAGTGACGCCGCGATCCAAGTCCTCGACCGCGGGCCCACCGGCTACCGCTTGAGCGTGCGCACGCCAGCCCCGTTCGTGCTCGTGTTCAACGAGTCATATCACGAGGGATGGGAGGCGAGCGTCGACGGACAAGCGCTCCCGCACTTCAAGGTGGATACGTATGCCAACGCGTACCTGGTGGACCGTACCGGTACATTCGAGATCGACGTGTCCTTTGGGCCGCAGCGCCTGTTTGTGGCCGCCGTCGCCGTTTCAGCCACCGCCGCCCTGGCCTCTCTGGCACTCGTGTTGCGGTGGCGTCGCAGGGGCTAGTCGCCGTCGTCCGCACCGCCCGCGCGGCGCCTCACGCGATAGACCGGAGTGCCGCCTGCCTGTTGATAGAGACGCACCAGGAGCTCGGCGAGCAGGCCCAGCAGCACCAGCTGGATGCCCACGATCAGGAGCACCGCCGCCAGCAGTGTCAGAGGCGTCTGGATGATGAAGCCGCCTCCAAGGAGCCGCCAGATGAATAGCCCCAGGGCGATCCCGACGGCGGCCAGAATGAAGGCAAAGCCGAAGCCTCCGAATACGTGTATCGGCTTCACGGCGTAGGAGGCCAGGAACCGGAGCGCCAGCAAGTCGAGCAGCACTCGCCACGTCCGCCCCAGGCCGTATTTGGATCGTCCCCGGTGGGCGTGGGCGGTCGGTGACCGGAACTTCCGCGATCGTTGCGCCCAGCTGGATCGCCTGCGCCAGGAAGATTCGGTGCCCTTCGCCGTAGAGCTGAATGTCGGCGAACAGCTCCCGGCGGATCGCCTTCAGTCCGCACCCGTGATCGTGGAGCCGCCCACCCATCACGCGGCCAATCAGCCAATTCGCGGTCCATGACGGCAACCGTCGCGTCAGCAAGGCGCCCTGGCGTGCCTGGCGCCACCCTGTGACGACCTCATACCCCTCGTTGAGGCGGTCGAGCAGAGCCGGAATATCCTTGGGATCATTCTGCCCGTCACCGTCGATAGTGACTACCACCGGTGCCCGCGCATCGACCACCCCTGCCGCGAGCGCCGCTGCTTGACCGTAGTTCCGGGCCAGCTGAATCGCCCTGACCGGCGCATTGGCGTCCGCCAGGACGGCGATCTCGCGCCAAGTCGACTCCGGGGAACCGTCGTCTACGAAGATGACCTCAAACCGGCGATCACTCAGCGCGGTCCGCAACTCATCCCACAGAGGCGCCACGTTACCCGCCTCGTCGTACAGGGGAACGACAACGCTGATGTCGGGCGTCGCGGCGCCATCAAGCGGCGCTGCGGGCAAACGTTGAGTATCGGGCGTTCTCATTGGACCGGGCGTCGTTCCAGACACGCCATCATGCCACTCGGATTCCCGACCCCGGCGCGTCGCCGCCTCAGGATGTCCGGGCTGGATCGCATGGCGGCCAGATCGTGTTATACGCTCACGGCTGGCCACCGATCGCAAGGGCGCTGAAGACGCGTGACACCAGACACCTACGGATCATTGGGCGTTCGAGACGCACCCACGATCTTCCGCTATCTCGCCTACGACGCGGCGAAGTGGATCGTGAACGGCGGCTGGTACTCGCCCGCGATCGAGCCTTTCCTTCAGGCTCGCGAGACCGAGCGAGTCCTCGACGTCGGCTGTGGCACCGGGGTCTATTCTCGGCTGGCGCCTGGATCGTACGTCGGGATTGACACCGCCGCGGCGCGCATCCGATATGCCCGTCGAGTTCGGGGGTGCCACTCCCGCACATTTCTCGCGATGCGCGTTCAGGAGCTTGGACAGGTGTTTCCCGAGAAGCACTTCGACAAGGCGATGGTCATAAGCCTTCTCCACCACCTCGATGATGATCAATGCACCGACCTGCTCCGCTTGCTCGCCCGCTTCGTGCGCTCCCGGATCGTCATTACCGACCCCGATCCGGATTCGGCCAATTGGGCGCAAGGGGTACTGATTCGAAACGACCCGGGAAAGTGGATGCGCCCGCGCAAGGCCCTGGTCGATTTGGTGAGCCAGACACTTCGAATCGAAGACACGCGCCAATATGCACCTCCCTCGCGCTGCGTCGTCCTCACCGTCCTGTCATGCACACCCCCTCCCTGATAGGCCAGTTCCGGCCCTACCGCTACCACGCAGTAAGCGGCATCGTCACGCTGCTTATATTGCTCAATTCCCTAGCTCCTCCTCCGAACCCGTCTGACTGTTCATTTGTCCTCGGCTTTGAGACATTCCACAGTTCAGCACCAGACATCGTAGGCGATTGCCTCGAAAACGAACATCACGATGCCATACGCGGAAACGCCTACCAACACACGACAAACGGACTGTTGATGTGGCGTAAGCTGCATAACTGGATCGCATTCTTTGACTCAAACGGCGTCTGGACTCGACACAAAGACGGCCATCTCATACATAGCGTGCATACCGACCATATGCGCTTGCACGACTCCGTCATGCTCGAAGCCAAGCGCAAGGAACTCCTACGATTTATATGGGGAGATCATCGAATACCGTGGGACGAACACCCCGGCGACATCCAACAAAATATCGTGGACCCGCTCTTTGAAGATGCCGGGATTTCGGACCCTGCCGATATTCTCACCACACACATGCCGCAAGGACTCCTAGCCACGGCATATCTATTTTTGCCTCAGCACTTCAATTCCACCCTCATTATCTACCACACTGGACACATCGGACACTTTTGGCATGACCGGCACATCATCGGCTGGCTGCTTCAACGAGGTTTTCCCGTACTCGCGCTCTCGATGCCTCTTTTTCCACCTAACAACAGTCCCACGGTCCGTCTCCCCGATGGATCTGACGTAGACCTCAATAGCCACGGCGACTTTTCGGTCCTCCATGCCAATGGACTGCCCGTCATGTTGTACTTCGTCGAGCCAATTATGAAATCGCTCAATTACGCTCTGGACGCCTATTCATTCTCAGATGTCGTCATGCTCGGATACTCCGGTGGCGGATGGACCTCCGTCCTATATCCAGCGATCGATGATCGAATCCGATTGAGCTACTCTATCGCCGGATCGCTGCCGAGGTATCTTCGAACTCCAGCCGACCGAGGCGACTTCGAGCAAAGGGTTCGTCCCCTGTACGACATCGCGAACTATTTAGATCTCTATCTTATGGCATCCTATGGCGAAGGGCGTCGACATGTTCAGGTGCAGATCGAATTCGACTGGTGTTGCTTTGCCGGACGCGCCGCGAAGAGTTACGAAGACGCCCTACAAGACCGTCTCGAGGTGGTAGGACCTGGCTCTTTCGAAGTCGTAATTGATTCGAATCCGGATCACGCCATATCCGAGCACGTTCTCGACATGTTTTTGGCCGACATCGGGCACGGCCGTCCTAATAGCGACGATAAATGAGGCATAGTCGCACCGTCGCCAGACTCCTTCATCCAGCCGTAATCGCGCTAGCAGCCACAGCCATCGCACTTGCGATGATTTTAGTCGCGGTGACGCTCGTCCGATCGACTGAATGGCACGGTCGGATGGGGAATGCTCCTCCACCGGAAGATTTAGCCCTCGGGCCAATCTCAAGCGGCGGAGCAATCGAACAGACCTTTACGAGCTCCGATTCATATCTCGGTGCCATCACCCTGCCCATCCGTAGGCTTGACGAGAGTCATCAACCCGCCCATCTGGAACTCAGGCTTACGCACGGTGAGTTTCGCGGTGAGATTGTACGGCAAGCAGTCCTCTCCCTCTCGCCATCACAGGAGCGTCGCACTCTCATTTGGGAATTCGACCCAATCCAGAGTTCCGCCGGTACCACCTATACGCTAACGGCAGCGGTGCCTTCACACAGCCCTGCGAAGCTGTCTTTTCCAGTATCGTTGCTGAACTCACTTTCTGGTCGAATTAGAACTAACGGCATACCGACAGGTCCGCACATTGATCTTACACTGTCGTTGTTCACGCGAGCACGGGGCTTGGATATATGGCGTTCGCTATTCCTAAATTCACCGATTGCCACCGCCGCGTACAGCTTAGCCCTCTTACTATCTATGCCTGCCTACGTTGTCCTATTCCGGCACATCGCGCGCCGAGCTCCCAAAACTCCTATCGCCGCCCACCCGTTTCCAAATACGGCAATCTATGCCGGTCTCCTAGCGATCGCGCTCGCACTCCTATCGCGCGCGGCCGCTTGGGATTCTCAGCCCCATACGTCACCACTGTTCTGGGCATCTATCATAGCTCTTATTCCTATCACAATGGCGTTGAAACTCGCGATCGACGCTGGTCCTCGTCATGCCGTCGAGGCGGTCGCAGCTTCGGCTGGAGCGGCGATTCGTGCTGGTGAGTTTGGAGTAGAGTCTGTATGGAGCATGCTCCGCTCGCACGTTCCGCTTTCAACACGATGGCCGCTTCCACAAGCACTACGTGCGCCGATCGGCGGGGGCGCTGCAGTCGCCCACAGTTCGACTCAATATTTTGCCAATATCTTCCTTCAGGCCCGGCTCGGCTGGCCGATATGTCTCGCGCTCGTATTCGCCACCGCAATGCTTTCACGATCTGCCCCTCTACTGAGCTACACCTACACACCGTGGCAGCTACTTGGTAGCGGTCACGACAGTGATCAATACCTCCGAATGGCCGGCGAACTCACAGCCGTCGCTCCTGAGGGCCTCGCCTTTTTCGGCACGATGGCGGACACTGCGATCCTTGTCCCGTTCGCCGCTGCCCTCATGGCGGTCCTGGGCGCCGCTGCCGGGCTGGTGGCATTCAGTTGGACCTCCGCCTTTCTAGGGAGCCTAGCTTGCGTCGTCCTGTCACTGGCCACGCATGCCGCCACTGGATCGAGGCTCGCGGCACTAGTTAGCGGCCTTCTCCTCGCGATCACTCCTCTTGCGATCGAATACAGCCTTCTCATGATGTCAGACGGACTCGGCCTCTTCATCCTCTCCTTGAGCCTTTGGCTATTCGTACTACTCCTAAAGCGCTACACGATATTCCGCGGTCTCGCCTTCGGCTTGTGCGTAGGGGCCCTCGTCACCGACCGTAGCACCGGCTGGTTCGCTGGAGCGTTCGCTTGGACGTTTCTGTACGCTTTACTTTCCCTCAGATCTCACTATAGGGAACATCAGCGCTTCACTCCCTCCTCTCTCATCCCAGCGCTAACACCAATACTTGCCCTATTCGCTGTGATGATTGCGGTCGAGTCCATCGCTCGTGTCACGGGTAACCCTCACTATTACGCTACCAATCGAGGGATGGTGTTTGCCTATGTATTTCCTTCTTATGGCTTGAGTTCACTTGAATCCAATTGGCCGCTTCTGGCGCTAGAGTTCCTCCGCAACATGCATCTGATCATCGCGCGCCTGACGGCGATGACTCTCACCCAAATTCCTTTCGCCGTGTGGCTGATCCCGGCAACCTGGATTGCCCTCGCTATCGGACTCCTGAGCTCACGTCCACTAGGCCAAGCCGTTACCAGGCTCCTTGGCATGATCGTGATGGCCGTGGCTCTATCCATAGCATTCTCACTTGTCGCTCCCGCAGCGCGGGCGACAACTGATTACCCGCCGCAGGTACCGATCTTCGGGAGCTTCCTAGACCAGCCCGCGCTCTTGGGGTTTAGCCTTGCTCTCCCTATTATTCTCGCAGTCATCTCACGGCCATTTCGCCTATCCTTCGTTGCTATCTTGCCCTATGCAGCGGGTATTACCCTTGCCTTCGACTCGATTACTATTCTACAGGCAAGGCATTTACTCCCATTACTAATTATCTTCTACATTGGCTTTGGCGTTGCGATAGCATATGCAACAAGATCGGCTGCTGCTGCGCCTCATGGTGTTCCTACAGTCGCGCGGTCGATTCCACGCCTTGCGCAAGTCAGCGTGACGACGATTCTAGTTGTTAGCCTCTTCGCGGCAAGTCACAACATGCTCGTGAATGTCAACGATATACGGTCGTCCCTAACCGACAGACAGCAGGAGCGAATGTATCTTAGGTGGCTGGGGACGTCGGTACCTGCCAACACCGTGGTTCTGACGACTGGACGCGTCAATCCCTGGGAAGTAACGAGGCTCACGGGACTGCCTGTCATGTATAATGTTAGATACATTGGGGCCGCGTTTCTGACCAACCAATTCTCGTTAGTTGATATCTCCCGTAACTGCGAGGGTCTTTTTCTTGCAGGCTGTCCGTCGCTCGGGTCGGTAGTGTCGTCATTGGGTGAAAGCGGCACAGATCTCGCGTTCTATGATCCTGACGCGTTTCCGGACATACGGGGAGCCTTTAGTCCCCTTAGCTATCTTGATTTGATTCCGGGTTTAGAGGTTAGAAATACTGCAGTTTATCCGCACGATAATGAGCGTGGCGCCTGGGTGTTGAATCGCGCCGGCCAAGTTCCTGCCGCAACGTGAATGCGTTAGACGCGATCGTTCGCCTCTCAGGTAGGCTTGGTCGATTCTCACACTGCGAGTCGCTGTGGATCGACATCTGATCGACGAGTTCCACCGGATCAAGGGTCGGCACTGGTGGTATCGAGGCCGTCGCCGCGTGTTTGGCTCGATTCTTAGGCACGCGTTCCCGGACGGAGTCAGGGGGACGGTGCTCGATATAGGCGCCGGACCGGCTACCAACGCGGTCCTTCTCGGCGCGCTCGGGACCGACCTGATATCGCTGGACGCCTCGCCCGCTGCCCTCGCCTGGTGCGCCCGCGACGGCTATGGAACACCGGTGCGCGCCGACGCTCTCCGGCTGCCGTTCCCAGACGGATCGATCGGCCTCGCGGCGGCGCTTGACGTGCTGGAGCATCTCGATCACGACGATGCCGTCCTGTCAGAGATTCATCGGGTCCTTCGATCCGACGGCGTGGCGCTGGTGGTCGTGCCGGCCTTTCAGGCGCTGTGGGGCTGGCAGGATGAGGTGTCCGGTCACAAGCGCCGCTACCATCCACGGGCTATTGCCGAACGCGTGCGCCATGCCGGCCTAGAGCCGTTCAAAGAGACCTGTATGAACTCGCTTTTGGCCGGACTGATTCTGGCGATGCGTCAGTTGTTCCGGTTGAGCCGCCGCCGCGCCCGGTCCGAGAACACTCTCACGCCGCGCTGGCTCGACCCAATCCTCTACGCGCTGCTTGCTGCTGAGTCGCCCGTCGCGGCGCGGCTGCGGCTGCCCTATGGGACATCGGCGGTCGTTCTAGCGCGCCGGCGGTAGCCCACCTACGCCGCGACCAGCGGACCCACCGGACTCACGCCGCCGGCCCGAGTGACGCCCAAACCCGCGTTCTCCGCCGACCGCGGCGCAGCGGGGTCCCCCGATAGCTGGGAGCTAGTTCGAGACGCTCATAGAACTCTCATCCGCGCTGCGCGGTCCCCGCGTTGATCACCAACGTGACCTGTACCGAGCATGGGTTCCGGGCCTATGTGAATATGAGGAGCGCGCCCCGTTCGGGCGGCGCAAGAGGGCCGAGCGATTCCCGCTGCACGAGGCGTACCCATCGACCTCCGCGCGCGCGGACGAGTTGCAGCAGAGCCGCCCAGAATTCACCGTGGCGCCCTGATCGCAGGGCCGTTCACCCCGCCGTAACGGAGGCCCGACTAATGTCAGCAGACCTACCCACCGCCGTCTTGGGCCGCACCGGCCTGGACGTCACCCGCCTGGGTCATGGCGCCATGGAAATCCGTGGAGCGCCGGCCGGTCGCGACATCAGCGACGAAGACGCCCGCAAGATCCTGGCTGCTGTCCTCGACGCCGGAATCACGTACATCGATACGTCGAACGACTATGGGCGCAGTGAGGAGCTGATCGGCCGCTTCATCGGCTCGCGCCGCGATGACTACATCCTGGCCACCAAGTGCGGATGCGTTTCCGGCGGGGGCGAGCACGTCTGGACCCGCCAGAACATGTTTCGCGGCCTTGAGGAAAGTCTGCTACGCCTGCAAACCGACTACGTCGACGTGATGCAGCTCCACAACGCCTCGACCGCGCAGGCCGAAAGCGAGCGCGTGGTCGACACGCTGGAAGAGATGCGGTCACAGGGCAAGGTCCGCTGGATCGGCGCCTCAACGTTTCTCCCCCACCTGCCCACCTACCTTGAGTGGGGCGTCTTTGACGTATTTCAGATTCCGTATGCGGCCGTCCTGCGCGAGCACGAGGGGTGGATAACCAAGGCTGCGCGGGCCGGCATCGGCACGGTGATCCGCGGTGGTGTGGGCAAGGGCGAGCCGGGCGTGGGACTTGGCAGTGCCGATGGTTGGGCGCCGTATGAGAAGGCGGGCCTCGACGACCTGCGCGAGGAAGGCGAAAGCCGCACGGCGTTCATGCTGCGCTACACCCTGTCGCACCCCGACGTTCACACCATCATCGCCGGGACGCTCAATCCGGATCACCTAGCGGAGAACGTCGCCACGGCGCGGCGCGGCGGGCTTCCGGCCGATGTCTATGCCGAGGCCAAGCGGCGGCTCGACCGAGCGGGCGCGTCTCCGGCTGCTGCCAGCTCGCCGTGAACGCGACGGACGCCTCAGCCTAGGCTGGTAGAAGCTCCGGCGACGGCGAATCTTGTGGGATTCCGATCTCCATGCTCGTCTCCGTCCCGCCGTTCGGGGCACTAACATTGCTGCTTTGGGATGTCACCTGAAACGAGTCACCCAGATCTCCTCATCTTCCTCGCTGATCTTGCCGCTGGGCCGCAGTCCAACGTGCGTTGCAACTCGTTGGGAGGCGATGTGGTCGGGATGTATGTAGGCCCGTAGCTCCGCGACCGCAAAGTAATCGCGTATCCAGGCCGCCGCACAGCCACTGGCTTCGGTTGCATATCCTTTACCCTGAAAGGGAATCCCAATCACCCAAGCCAGATCGGCCCACCTCTCGCGGACCGTTGTCTGGACGTAGCCTATAGCAAGTCCGTGCAACTTTAGCCGGAGAGTCCAGTTCAGCCAAAGCTCATCCTGCCGAGGCGAATGTCGTCTTTCCCAAACACGAGTTCTTTCTCGAACATCATTGGAGCTAGTGGGCGGCATGCGTCCCGTGAACTGATGAAGTGCGGGCTCTCGCAGGAGGTAATAAAGCTCGCACGCGTCGCCCTGCACCATGGGACTGAGAAGCAGCCGGTGCGACTCAAGCGTCCACGTTTCGTTATCGGGAACTTCGATCGTTTTGATATGTCTGCGCTAACGTCGATGCGGTGATGACTCTATTGTAGGTCCAAGTCATTAAATCGGGTCCAATTCTGAGTACAGCATACGTAGGCCGGAAATAGTGGGCCGGGAGGGTCTCGAACCCTTGATCTTCGGATTAAAAGTCCGCGGTCGCGGTGACCGGCAGGTACGCGTCCGGCGCTATTCTGGGAGCCTGAGGATGGTCGCGCACGTGCCCGAAGGCTCCCCTCGGCAACGGCCATCGACGGGTGAGGCTTCCGTCAACTCAGGAAGATGCTCTTCCTGACCACACCCGCTCATCCGTGAGGTCTCCCGGGAAGCCCCTCACGGCGCCATCGAGACCCATGTGCGGGCTGGGCCAGCACTGTCCACCCATGACCGCGAACTCGTCGTGCTTTCCACACAACCAGAAGAACATCTCGGCGGCGTCGTTGCAGTCGCGGGTTGGAGGCCGCGTCGTGGGGCGGTCGAAGTACTCGTAGTTGGCGGTCCGCAAATCGAAGTCCGGTTCGATTACCCAGTCCCTTATCGGGGGAGTCGTGCGCCAGTAGTTGTAACGGAAAAGATGTCGCTGTCCTTTGACCGTGGACGGGGTCCGGCGGTGCCAGAGGTTGTAGGACATAATCAGAATCGACCCGGCCGGGGCCTCGGGCGGCGCGAAAGCCACGCTGCCCTTGAGGCTGCCGTAGTGGCCGATAGGGGCGGAGGCCAGGTGGTGGGACCCCGGCAGGATCGCTGTTGGACCCTTTTCCATGGGCACGTCCTCGGGGTGGAAAAAGACCTCTACGTAGTTCAGCTTCGTGTCATGCACGTAGTTGCCATCCCGGTGCCACGATCCTGGTTTCGGCATCGGAGTTTCGGCGCGGTGGTCGCTGATGATAGTCGGCAGGGTGAAGTCTCTCCCGAGCAGCGAGCGTACCGCGCCGCCGGCTTCTCGATTCAGCAGCACGTGCTCGACGAACCAACTCTCCTCTAACAGCGGGAGGTGATATTCGACCTCTTTGGACCGACGAGGTGTACGGAGATCCGGCCGACTCTGAACGATTTCTTCGGTGCGCGTGACGACTCTTCGGTTGATCTCATCCGGCACGACGGCCGGAAGTATCAGGTAGCCCTTCTTGCAGAAATCGAGGATCTGGGAGTCGGTCAACGTGGGACGAAAATCTCTGGTCTTATTCACGTCTCAATCCATTTCTCAAGCACGAACTCACCGCCTATCTCATACGTTCGTGTCTCATCCACCCATAAAGCTAGCTCGGGAAACTTGATCACACGCCAGCCATCCTGGATAGCGTCAATCACAGTTCTGTACGGCCACTGTTCGGGATCGAGCGGGCCCTGGTCGATTTCGCCGTTCTCTAGCGTCATCATTCCGATGACACCTGAACTTATCGTCAACCCGTCTACCCGCAAGAAAAGCAACTGCTGACGCGGACCCGTTTCGTCGAGTGCCTCGAGAATTGCACACAGACTGGACTGCGTGAGCGTTCCAGCCGAAAACTCCTCTAAACAACGCTCGATCTGCCTCCTTATCTTACTTGACATTGTCCATCCCGATCGTTTGTACCAAGCGGGTAAGGGGCATGGTTATCGTACCTTCGATCCACCTGGACAGTTTACTGCTTTCGCTCATTCTGGTGCATTAGCAGATAATTATCCATTGGGATTGCGCATATCAAGCTGTGTGGATTGAGGTAACATACGATCCTTGACGGGATCATGATAGTAACACTCGCGTATGGGTCGCTGAGGTCTTGTTCGGCAACGGGAGCATGATTCTGACGCGGCACGGCCTACCCGGTCGTAGTGGCATTCGGCGCGAATGTCTGACCTCTGGCGACGTCGGGGCGTACATCAATGGGAGGTTCGGCGAAGGCCTGAGAGAGCGAGTGTGGCACCCCATCGAGCGGTGCTGCGGGGGTTCTCAACGTGGCGATCAGGTGGGGCTATATCGACGGCAACGACTATACCCAGGTGGTGATGCCGCGCGGGGACCTAAATGATGCTCGGCACGTGTCGCCCGACCGGCCGCGGGGATTCCTTTCCGCAACGTCTGATGACCGGCTGTCGCCGCTGGTCCGCGTGGCGTTTGCGTTGGGCACGCGTCCTGTATGGCGACGGCCAAGCTCTACGCCTATTTGCAGCCCGATGCGATGTGGCTAGCGACCAAAAAGATCGGTAGCCTAGCGCGCCAGCCCTGCGAGAAGCTCGATACCTACTTGGCGAAACACCCCGGTTTCACTCGCAAGAAGATACTCTTGTCGGGGAGCTTAGCTAAGGGACTGTCTTGAGTTCTCTGAACGACAACCAGGCCCATTGGCGGAGACCCAGCCGCACGACCTGGCATCCCGTCTGCGCTCTCTCATCGCAGCGAGTTGATGTGGTTACGGTGTGGCCGCGGGTCCCAGCACGCGGTAGCCCAGGTTGTCCTCAGTCCGCTCTGTGGTGGGCAGAACCTCGACAACTACGTTGGACAGTCCGATCACGTCGCCGTTTTCGTCGAAGCTGTAGTTGTCACCGATGGCTCCGCTCCAGGTAAGGTCATTTAGGCAGTCCCGGAAGCCGTCGGCGTCCTGGTCGTCGTTGGTCTGCTTCAGGCACTCGGCGGCGATATAGACGTCGTCGTAAGCGGAACCCTGGAACCATGGCAATGAAGCAACGACGCCGTACCGGGTCTTGAAGTTCGCCAGGAACTCCTTGCCGGCGGCGCTGGTCAGGTTGGGGTTGGGGACGATGGCCTTCAGGCCGGTTGCGGCGTCCCCGGCGATGCTCAGGGCGTCAGGGGCCGTGGGGACGATTTCGGAGTAGATTGGGCCACCGTACCCCAACTCGCGCGCCTGCTTGATGATGGTGCCGCCGGAGACCTCGCCCTGGGCTGCTAGGAGCAGTGCGTCGGGGTTCTCGTTGAACAGTTTGGTCAGCTGGCTGCGGAAGTCGATAACGTCAGAAGAGTAGCTTTCAGCCGCTACCACGGAACCGCCCAGCTTCTCGAACTGGGCAACGGCGGTACGGCGGGCACCCTCGGCGTAGTCGGTGGCCTCCGTGATGGTGGCGATTTTGCGCACTCCGTCGACCCAGAGAGTGTTGCCGATGTCGATGCCCAGACGGAGGTCGTTGATGGCTGTGCGGAAGATGTAGTCGCCGGCAGAGGCGATGTCAGGGCTGGTGGCGGATGCGGAAAAAAGAACCACACCTTCCGCTTCGGCCAAAGGCGCCGCACCGAGCATCGAACCGCTGCAAGTGGTGCCCAGAATAATCTTGACGCCGTCCACATCGGTCAGCTTGTTATAGGCAGTTATGGCGTCCTGAGCGGCGCACTTGGAGTCTTCTACTATGAGCTTCAGCATCCGGCCGTTGATACCGCCGGCAGCATTGATCTCCTCCACAGCCAGGAGCTTGGCCTGGTGCAGGGGATTACCGTAGGACTCGGCAACTCCGGTGAGAGCGTCCATTGCGCCAATCACGAAAGGCTCGTCCGAGGGTGTCGGAGTGGGCTCAGCCGTGGCGGGCGCAAGCGCGTCAGTAGGGGTTGGCGCCGGGTCTGAACAACAGGCAAGAACCAAAGCTGTCGGCAGACAAAGTAAGACAATTCTTTTCCAGGATATGGATCGCAACATATCCTCTCCCCTAGCTGATAATAATTGATCCACGACTTCCCATTTGGGCCCAAGTAAAGGCTTGCCTTGACGTTCAGGACATGTCGGAGGCGACCGTCGCGAGGCACGCCGCCTCGCCAAGTGTTCTGCAAGACAACGTCTGCATGGTCGTCGACGAGATGCAATCAGTCAACGTCGAGGGGCGAAGCCCAGGATTTCGGTTGTCCAAGAAGACTCGCCGCTCGCTGAGTGGGCCGGGTGGGTTTCGAACCCACGACCTTCGGATTAAAAGTCCAGCGCCGCGGAGTTTTCCCGGCCTCTTCCAGCGGCTGCCAAGGCTCGCCACTCCTGTTATCCGCGAAATCGAATGCAGCCCCGCGGTCGCCAGCGCGACCGAAGGCGGGTCGGAATGTTGGCAGGATGTTGGCAGGCCGCCGGGAGTGGAGCGGGGAGCCGTGCAGGAACAGGACTCGAGTTCGCAATCATGGCGACGAGCGGAATGCGCCCTGCTGTCCCGGGGGACAGGCGTCCCGCTCGCCACCCAGCCCGCGTCGCTACTGCCGCCGTCTCTCCCGCACGTGCAATTCCGCTGCGGGCACTCCGTCCAGCGGCCAGAAAACCCGGACGCTGCGGGGACTTGGGACAAGCAATGACCGGTGCGGCGGCTCATGACGTGTCTCTCAAGCAGTAACGTCTAGCCAACTAGTCTAGACAGGAAATCCTCGTGACCGACTGGCCCGTGCAGGACGCCAAGAACCGCTGCAGCGCCCTGGTCGATGCCGCCCTCGCCGGCGCTCCACAGCGGATGACGCGCCGGGGCCGGCCCGCTGTTGTCGTGCTGGCGGTAGACAAGTACGAGCGTCTCTGCCACCTGGATAAGACGAACGCGCCCACGCTGGCAGGTCTGCTGCTCGACATCCCGCAAGACGCCCGGGAATTCGACCGGCTGCCGGTCCGCTGGGCCGCTGATGTTACTGCTTGACACGGACGTGCTATCGGCGCTGCGGCGACGGGAACGACATCCGGAAGCGGCCCGGTGGCTGGCCGCCCAGCGAATCGCCGACCTGTACCTGAGCGCCGTGACCGTTGGCGAGATAGAGCGTGGCATCGCCCAACAGCACCACCGCGACCCCTCGTTTGCGCGGGAGCTGTCCGTCTGGCTGGACCGCGTGCTCGCGTGGTACGGCGACCGGGTGCTCGACGTCGACGTTCCCACGACCCGTCGCTGGGGAAGTCTGTCCGGCGACCTCGGGCACGAATCGGCGGACCTGATCATCGCGGCCACAGCGCTCGAGCACGGTCTGACCGTGGTGACACGCAACGTCAGACACTTCGAGCCAGCCGGCGTCAAAGTGCTCAATCCATTTGTTGGAAGCTGGAAGTCCACCGAAGGCTGACGACCGAGAGACAGCCTGATCGTTCGAGAAGTCATCGAGTTGCTGGCCGTGCACGGGTGTGCCCCTGCGCGTCGACGGGTCCACATCTGCACTTCGAGGTGCGGCGGGACGGAGCTCACATCGATCCGAAGCGGATCCTTGGAGCCTAGGATGCGACAACCATCGGCCTTCTAAGCCGCCGCCCGCCGCTGCCTCAAACGTCTCAACTTGACCGTCGAAGACCCCTTCCATCATGTGCTGGCGGTGCTGCACGACCCCGCCTTTCGGAAAGCGAATGCGGGCGCGCTGCGCATGGAGTGGCCGCGGATTCCGCTGCCGTATTGGTCTGCACTGTCACCCCGCACCGAGATACGGGAGAACGACGTGGCGGCCAGGGCCGACGAGGCTTCCGAGATCCTGGCCAGCTCGGTCGCTCGGGGCCGGGAGCTGGCCGCATTGCTGGACCCCGAGACCCCGGTTCCCGGCGTCACCACCGGCCAGCTTCGGCCCGAGATCGCCGCGATTGCCGTGCCCGCCACGACGCACGGCCACAACATGTCCGGCGACGACTTCGGCCTGACGGCCGGCTGGGGGCACTTCGGGGCCGGTCAGGCGGTGCTGCCGGTTAAGGGCCTCGCTGTGGAACGCGCGTACACGGGGTCGGAGCGCTCGGCCTTGGGCGCCGCCCCGGACACTCTGGGCGAGACCACCTATGTCATCTAGCTGAACGACCAGGCTTACTGGCGGAATGTCCCCGCCAACGTCTGGGGCTATCGCCTGGGCGGTTACCAGCTGCTGAAGAAATGGCTGTCGTATCGGGAGCTGAAGGTGTTGGGGCGGGCGCTGAAGGTGGAAGAGGTGGGGAATTTCAGTGAAACGGCGCGGCGGATTGCGGCGATCCTGCTTCTGGGAGAATAGTGGTGGACGGACGCAATCGGCCACAGAGGATTCCGACCCAGGTACGAAAAAGCTGCGCAGGAATGCGAGCCTGCTAACCAGGAGGTCAAACCATGCTTAGACAGATGACCGCGATTATCGAGCGCGAAGGGGAGTCCTACGTCGCGCTCTGCCCCGAGCTGGATATCGCAAGCCAGGGTGCGAGCGTGTCCGACGCTCGCGCCAATCTCAAGGAAGCGCTCGAGCTCTTCTACGAGGCGGCTTCTGCCGACGAAATTCAGCGTCGGCTACATGATGAAATCTATGTGACGCACATCGAGGTGGCGGTTGGCTAGACTTCGGGTGCTATCGGGCCGGGAGGTCTGCGCGATCCTGGCAAGGCATGGTTTCGCTGAGGTGCGACGCCGGGGCAGCCACATACTGATGCAAAGGGTCGCAGGCGGGGATACGACCACCGTTCCGGTGCCGGACCACAGGGAACTCCGGACCGGAACGTTGATGTCGATCATCCGGCAATCGGGGCTACCCAGGACGTTTTTCGAGTGAGCAAGTCGCCTCTTGAGGCTCGTTGCACCAGCGGCAGCGAAAGCCGGAGGTCAGCACAGCTTTATCTTGGGGGTTCGTTACCTGGATGCTCTATTACAGTGGCAAAGTAAAGGTACTCGTGAAGGTTCTCGATTGTGTAAAGTCCAGTAGGCTAGACTTGTACTAAGACGTTTTAATCCTCGCTCCGCCCGCAGGCCGCGCGCTGCCAGCCGACAGCCTCTCCATCGGCAAGCTGCCCGCCCCCAGGGGCCACTTCCTAGAAGCCGCACAGGGTGCCGTGAACACGCCGTCGCGGGCGGTCCACTGCGGAATGCGACACATAGGGGCGAGTGCTGCGCCTTCGGGTGGGCTGGGAGCCTCGCTGCGCCCGCTACACTAATGGGAGTTGGCCCTTCCGAATGTGTTTGATGGAGTAGTGGGAGCCGATCGGCTAGGAGCGAACGATGGCGCGTGGGCTGGCGCTTTTTGACGACGTTGAGCGTACGGACCACCGGCACTCGACGCGAGCGAGACCCGCCTTCGATTTTCTGAACAAGTCGGCTTGGTCTGCCTGCCACAGCATGCGCGACACGCTCGAGCAGTGGTTCGCGCGTTACCCGGACAGCTCGAAAAACGACCTTCGTGCGCGGTTTCGGAAACGCGATCATAACCATGAGTCCGCTTTCTTCGGACTCTTTCTGCACGAAGTCTTCCGCCGACTGGGACTCCCTCCCGAAGTGCATCCCGAATTGAGAAGTGGTAGCGGTCGGCCTGACTTCGCAATCACAGGCAGCAGCGGCGGCACCGCCTATGTCGAAGCCGACGTCGTCGGCCTCACCGGATTCATGGCCAAGGACTCGCTTGAGGATGAGGTGCTCGATGCCATCGATGCGTTGGCTGTAGAGCGACCGACGAGAATCAGGCTGAGCGCTCGAACTCGTGGGAAACTGATCCAACTCCCACCAATTCGTAGTACAAAGGAAAGGGTGCGGCGGTGGCTTGATCGGATCGACGGGGAATCCAGGAGTTCTGGCAGGATTGAGGCGGAGCCAAGCCTCAGAATCTCTTATGGGGAATGGAGTATTATACTAACGGCAATTTATCGCCGGCATCATGTCTCTAACAGGTTAATCCATATTGGACCCGGTAAGAGCGGGCCATCGAGTGAAAGCGTTGCCTTGCGAAAGAACGTAGTTTCGAAAGCAAAGCAGCACCGAGACCTCGAACGGCCTCTTATCATTGCAATGAACACTCACAGCGGTTTCCAGGGTCGTGAGGACGAGCTATCAGCGCTCTTCGGTCGGGAATTGTTGTCGTGGCAGGAGGACGATCACGGAAACGTCGTTACGCTCCCTCACGTGTCGCGTGAGCCCGACGCTGTGTGGCGTAATCGCGTCGGGAATCGATACAGCCGCCTGCACGGTGTGCTGTTCTTCGGTGGTGCCCGACCGTGGACCGCGCACTGCGTCACTTCACATCTGTACGTCAATCCGTACATCCATGCTGACGTTCCGCCAGAACTGCTGCGGCTGGGAAGCGCCCGTGTCCGGGGCGGAGAGATGCGATGGGAAGCAGGATTGCCGCTCGGCGACTTGTCGGACCTTCCCGAGGACTGGACTGGCGAACGAACCCCAAGCTTCTTCGCTGACTGAGCGTCGCATTCCCCACCCGCGCCTCCAACTGAGCGCCCCGCTGTGTCCTCTCTCGGTCCGGGCTCGTCCCCCGGCGCGCGTCCGGGCTTTGTCGTCGGTCACCGCAGCGGCGTCGCCTGGCATAAGGCACTCGTAGAGCCTGACGATGGCTCTCCATGCCGGCGCGGATGGCCCGTAGGCCGGCGCTGGAGAACCCGACGGTCTGTCCTCACTCACCGACTTCAATGATCAGCTCTTTGGCACGTTCGCGCGCTGCCAGGACCTGCTCGCCCAGTTCCCGAAGTGGTGCGAAGCCGTGCCGACTTGCCGACGGAGTGTCGGTCGGCTTCGGCGGCAGCGTATTCGCGATGACCTGAGGAGAAGAGCGACACGCAACCGTCGCTGCTCGCTCCTCCGCTGTCATGAGCGAGTAGTGGCCAGGTTCCGACGAGGTGGTAGCCCGGTATAGCTCCGGCAGTGAAGGGAGTAGTTGGTGGTACCTCCGTGCCGACAGCAGGCTGAGCCGGTAGACCAAAACGAACCACGCAGTGGGGCGGTCCGCCGGAGCCTCATCCCTTGGACTATCAGCGTCCGGCTAGAGCAGCCCACGATGTGGTGCCTCGGCCTCGTTCCGTAAGTGGGCTATATCGTGTCCCTGGCCACCAACACGCGCTTTACAGAGACAGCCTGAATCTCAGCACGGAGGTTCTTGATTTCGTCCAGTCTGGTGGGCCTATTTTGACGGTAGACAGAACCGTCTTCGAGATGTGGCGGGGGGCTCTGTGAGGCTCCCCCAAGGCCCACCACCCCACGATTATGGCAAGACCGGATGGGCGGCGTCTACGCCGAGGCTCCGCCCATACAGATGAATCCGACGACTCTGTCTCCTGTTCCTACCCTCCCCCCCGCTCCATCCGGTAGCCGAAGCGGGGCTCGGTGAGGATGTATGTGGGATGGTCAGCGTCGTCCCCCAACTGGCGCCGGCGTTGCTTCGCCACAGTGTGTACCCGCCTGCAAGTGGCCGAAGCAGTCCGTTCCGCACCGCCCAGACACCACCGCCTCCTCACCGTCCCTGCGTGCCCAGACCACCTCGAACTTCCCGGACCCCTCCGGCATGAACCGCGGGCCGTCCCTCATCACCAACCAAGGCATAGACAAATGCCTATAAACAGTGAGGTTCATAGGCCCTTGATGCCTTCAACTCCTTGGGCTAAATTCTAGGTATATGAATGAATGCTGGACGGGTATTTCCACCTAGTCGGTTTGACTTCCTCTCACATCTCATTCCAGCCGCAATCTGCCGGAATCCAATCCGATGGAGACGAGTCCTGAATCCAGTGAACACGGCCGCCAGCGCGTTTCCAGCCTTCCTGCGAAGCCTCGACCTGCCGGAGCCGGGCGAATTGCGCCGCGTGGCCGAGGTTTATGTCTGGGCACGCTGGTTCGTCTGGGCTCTTGCCACGTTCGCCTGGCTGTACCCACCCGACGCCGCCGATGCGGGATATCCGCCGAGCGCAGCCCTTGCAGCGCTGCTGTTCGCCACCAACGGATACATGCACTACCGGCTCGCCACGGAAAGGACCGTGTCCTGGCGGTGGATGCTTGCGCTAAGCGCCCTGGACGTGGCGATGCTCAGCGCCGGCGTTGTGGCGCACGACGGGTTCAAGAGCCCCTTCTTAGTGGGGTATTACCCAATCCTCGCCATGTTCGCCGTGGTCTTCGGATCGGTCAGGCTCACACTCGTCTGGGTTACGACGACGGCGGTCGTCTACGCAGGGCTCTGCCTCGCGGTGGAGCCCGGGTTGGACTTCTCAACGGACGATGAGGAGAAGTTGCTCGTACGGGTTGCCGGGATGTACCTGGTGGTGGTTGTCGTCAACCTGATCTCCAGGGTGGAGCGGATCAGGAGGATGGAGGCGGTGGCGAGGGAAAGAGAGCTTCAGAGGGAGCGCATCGAGCTCTCCCACGCCATCCACAACACGATGGCCCAGTCCGCCTACATGATCGGGGTGGGGATCGAGAGGGCGAAGGAGCTTGCCGACAGGTCGAACGAGGACCTGATGTCCACGCTTGAAGAGACCTCAGCCCTGTCCAGGTCGGCGATGTGGGAGCTCAGGCATCCGATGGAGATCGGGGAGATCTTCGAGGGCGTGGAGCTGGGCGGGGTGCTGGAGTCGCTGGCGGCGACCTTCTCGACCATCTCCTCCATTCCCGCCGACCTGGTGCAGTCGGGCGTCGAGCCGCCCCTGCCCACCGCAACGCGGGGCGCGCTGTTCTCCATCGCCTTCAACGCCCTGACCAACGCGCTCCGCCACTCCAATGCGAGTCGTGTCCGCGTCGGCCTCGACTTCGAGCGGGCCGGTCTGCGGATGTCGATTTGCGACGATGGGACCGGTCTCCCTGATAACTAAGAATCACGGGGCCACGGCTTCAGGAACATGCGGGAGGACGCTGAGCGCCTGGGCGGCAGGCTCGTCGTGGAGACGAGCGGGTCCGAATGGAGAACCACGGTGACCTGCGTGGCGCCCTATGGGCACACGAGAGGAGGGAGCTAACGTGCCTTCAACCCCGGTCAGAGTCCTGCTGGCGGATGATCACCCGGTCATGCGGGACGGTCTCCAGCAGTTGCTGGAGCGGACCGGCGAGTTCGACGTGGTGGGACTCGCAGGCGACGGCGAGGAGGCGGAGCGGATGGCGAAGGACCTCGTGCCGGACCTCGTCATCATGGACGTGCTGATGCCGGGCAGGGACGGCATAGAGGCGTGCCGGGAGATCATGGACGCCCTGCCGGACATCAGCGTGCTGATACTGACCGCTTCCACCGAAAGGAACGCCGTCGTAGAGGCGGTGGCCGCCGGCGCCGACGGATACCTTCAGAAGCTCACCGGCACGGAGCAGCTGTTGGCTACGGTCAGGGACGTCGCCAAAGGCGAATACCGGATGCCGCGCGACGCCATGAGACGCGTGTTCGGGCGATTGCGCAACGCGCCGGGGCAGCGTGTGCCTTCAAAGCGGCGCGAGCTCACAGAGCGGGAGCGGGAGATACTCACACAGTTCGCAAAGGGCATGTCGTACTCCGCCATTGCCGAGTCCAGGGTCAACCAGCCTTCGACAATCCGCAACACCATCTACGGCATACAGAACAAGCTGGGATTCGACAGCAAGCAGGAGGTCATCGTCTGGGCCGTTCGAAACGGACTGCTGGATTGAACTCCGAGTCAATCCCCATCTCGGACTCGGCCCAGGATCATCATGCGTAAGGAAACCCTGTTCCCGCACTACCCTCAGCCTCTGCCCTCAATCAGGACTCGGTCAGGCGCCGGAGGTTGCCCTTCAAGCTAAGCTGGGTTCTTCCACACTGATTCCCCATAGACTCGATAGCGCCTCCGCCGCCCGCCCAACGTCCCACGGCGAGGCAGACCTCTAACCTGCGCGTGCGAACGACCCATCCGGGACTCGGTTAGTCGGTTAGAACGCTCCCGCAGCATTCGCGCCGCGACCCCTCCGCCTTGCCCCACTGGCGATCCTCCAAGAACCGAGGAAGCAGGCCGACAGGTAACGGAGCAAGAAGCGACGAGGCCCCTGTTGTAACGGGCGGGGGCATCTGGCTTGTTTCAGACCGCCCCAGCGATTCCGACACTCACGGCTACGCCCCGCCGCTTCCCGCCATTCCCCGACCGCCAGCCGATGGGAGTCCCGTCGAGCGTCCACGTCGCTTCCTGAACACGCTGGGCTAAGACCTGCCGCGATATGGGCATAGGCCACTAGTAGTCATTTGCCTGCGTAAATCCTGTAGACAAATGCCTAGTGCAAATTAGGCGTTTGCCCCTTATATCCGGCCTAGAGGCTCACTACGATTTGCGTTGGCGCAGGTTGCTATACGGGCGGCACGCCGTGCCGTGGGCAGCGGTAAGCCCCGGCAATCAATACGACGTTCGGGAAGAGGAGCGATGACCGGCACCGATAGACGAGGAATCCCAATCCTCGACGGAGTGGAGACAGCCGTCGCAGCGGCCCGCGTTGCCGCACGCCCGGACGGCGCCCCAAACGCTGCTAGTGAGCAAACGGGGCGCTTGCCAATGGACTCCGCTCAACAAGCTGGAAGAACGGAGAGGTTCCAACGGCCGCAGGCCAAAGACCTCGCAACACCTTCGTGCAATCTCTCGGAGCCACGCTGGGGAGAGATGCAATGACGGCGGGCAACGCAAAAGACATACATGTGAACGTGCAGGCGGGGCCGGCGGCGCCGCCTGGTGGATTGGTCCAAGCCCCCCCGGGGGCGGGCAGAGATCCCCCTTCATGCCTGCCATCCGAGTCCCTCGGCGCGGCCATTGCATAGGGCCGTGAGTGCGGGGGTGCGGTCAGCCGCTCCGGTTCGCCGGAGAAAGAACGATCCCATGTCGTTCCGCGATGCCTCGGGGCCGGTCCCGCCGACCTGCCGGTGGTGCGTCGCTTGCTTTGAATCCCCCATACAAGAGGAGGCACAGCTCATATGAAGCTCAACACCCTGCGGAATTCCGGCATCTGCTCGCACTTGCCGTCGGTGCGTCCCGCGGCTCTGCTGCTGGCGGCCCTCGCCCTGCTGCTGGCCATGTTGACTACACCTGCGATGGCCCAGGAGGAGCCCCAGGAGCCGCCTGCGGCGCCGCGCAACCTCACGGCGGCGGTGAACGGCGACGGCTCGGTGACCCTGAGCTGGGAGGCCCCGGACGACGATTCGGTCACCGGCTACCAGGTCCTGCGTCGTCGTCCCTACCAGGGGGAGAAGACGCTGCTGGTGTACGTGGAGAACACGGGCAGCACGGCGACGGTCTACACCGACGCCGACGTGACGGCGGGAACGCAGCATGTGTACCGGGTCAAGGCCGTCAACGGGGCCGGGCCGGGCGCCCAGTCCAACTACGTCAACGTGGACGTCCCCGACGCCGAGACGGACGATGCCGCCTCCAGCGACGAGCCGGTGCAGGAACCACCGCAGCAGCAGGAGGAGCCCCAGGAGCCGCCTGCGGCGCCGCGCAACCTCACGGCGGCGGTGAACGGCGACGGCTCGGTGACCCTGAGCTGGGAGGCCCCGGACGACGATTCGGTCACCGGCTACCAGGTCCTGCGGCGGCGTCCCTCCGAGGGGGAGAAGACGCTGCTGGTGTACGTGGAGAACACGGGCAGCACGGCGACGGTCTTCACCGACGCCGACGTGACGGCGGGAACGCAGCACGTGTACCGGGTGAAGGCCGTCAACGATGCCGGGCCGGGCGCCCAGTCCAACTACGTCAACGCGGACGTCCCCGACGCCGAGGCGGACGATTCCGCCTCCAGCGACGAGCCGAAGCCGCCGAGCAGGGAGGAGGTGCCCGATTCCGATCCGGATGCGGAGCAACAGTCTGGCCAGGCCGCGAACCCGCGGGCCCCTGAGCTCGTCGACAGTATTCTCGGTCGCATCAGGATCAGGCTATTCCCCGTCGAGGGCGCTACCCGCTACGAGGTCACCCGCATAAAACTGTTACGCACAGGCCACGCCGGTGAGTCCACCTCTGTGCGCAGTATCCAGCATAGCGACGCGCCGATATACACCGACCACGGCGTCGAATGGGGCCGGCGCTACATCTACTACTATCGCGCCCGCTTCGCGGGAAACAGTTACGGGAGCTACTCCAACGGGTCCGTGAAGGTCACCTCAGAGGAGGAGCCCCATGTCACAAACAGGCGCATCGTCCGATTCAAGCTGCATTCGGGTCTTGCCTATGTCTGGAAACTCTCGTACCGGTGGAACGCTCCCACCGGAGACGCCGTTGGCACTCTGCTCGGGTACACCGTCGAGCAGTGGTATCACGGCCGCGTGACGGTGACAGAACACGGCCCGAGGAGCACCAGGTGGGACGGCCACTTCGCCGCTGCGTCGGGAGCGGCGGGATCGGGATTGGGCACGCAGTACCGCATCAAAGTCCGCTACAGCACAGGCGACACCCCATGGAGCCCCTACACCATTAGCTGCGTCGACGAAAGCGAATGCGCAACAACAAGCTACGAAGAGGTGGGCGGATACGAGAGTTCGTGAACAGGATCCTCGCCAGGCCGGAAGCCCTGGTTGACGTCCCGCCTCTGCTGCGCCAACTCGGCGCCGAGCCGCTCGAACTACGGGTCGAGCGGCTCGGTGACCCTGATCTGGGAGGACCCCGACGACGACAGCGTGACCGGCTACCTGATCCTGCGGCGGCGCCCCGCCGGGAGACCTTTGCATAACCTCGCGGTCGTGCGGATAGTGGCAATGGCCCCTGCCGTCGCCGAGGTTCTTGACCATGCACCGCACGTCCCACCCCCCGGAGTTGATGGACGCCTGGCTGCCCGAGCGCGTCGGGCGCAATGCCCGGCTGGAGCGGCTGACCGACCTCATCGACTGGGCGCCGCTGGAGGCGCTGGTAGCCGACCTGCATGCCGCCCCGGTGGGACGGCCGAGCTATCCGCCGCTGCTGATGGTCAAGGTCTTGCTGCTGCAGCAGTGGTACCAGGCCTCGGACCCGGCGATGGAAGAGGCCTTGTGGGAGCGACTGTCGTTCCGCCGGTTCGTCGGGTTGGGACTCCAGGACGACGCGCCCGATCATTCGACGATCAGCCGGTTTCGCACCCGGCTGACGGCCACGGGGCTGGCCCAGCCGCTCTTCGCGGCGGTGGCGCGGCAACTGGCGGGGCAGGGGTTGTTGGTCAAGCACGGCACGCTGCTGGACGCGACGGTGGTCGAAGCACAGGTCCGCCGCCCGCGGGGTGGGGATGCCGCCCGCCCCAAAGACCCGGACGCGGCCTGGGCCCGCCGGGGCCCCCAGGCGCGCTTCGGCTACAAGCTGCATCTGGGCGTGGACGCCGACTCGGAGTTGGTCCGGCGGGCGGTGCTGACCCCAGCCAACGTCAACGAGACCGAGGTGGCGGATGCCCTGATCGTGGGAGACGAGACCGCGGTGTACGGGGATGCGGCCTATGGCACCCAGGCGCGCCACGCGCGGCTGCGGGCGCGGGGGATCAAAGACCGGCTGATGCGGCGGCCCAACAAACATCACCCGCAGCTGCGCCCCTCGGCGCGGCGGCGCCACGCGCTGATCGAGCGGACGCGGCGCCCGGTGGAGCATGTGTTTGGGACGTTGCAGCGCTCGTACGGATACCGCCGGGTGCGGTACGTAGGGCTGGCCCGGACCACCACCGAGGTGTGGTTCAAGCTCCTGGCCTACAACCTGCGGCGGGCGGACCGGCTGCTCGCCGACGCGGCGGCGAGTCCCTAGGGTCCATGCGCCCTCCGCCGGGCCTGGCCCGGGCGGTTGGGGGCTGGAGACCCGCTGGGGGCGCCCCTGCCGCCCATCTCGGGCCGGTCTCGGGTCGATGACCGGCTCACACGGCTCGTCACGGCGCATTACGCAAAGGTCTCTACGAGGGGGAGAAGACGTTGCTGGTGTACGTGGAGAACACGGGCAGCACGGCGACCACCTTCACCGACACCGACGTGACGGCGGGAACGCAGCACGTGTACCGGGTGAAGGCGATCAACGATGCCGGGGTGGGCAAGCAGTCCAACTACGTCAACGTGGATTCGTAGAACCGAGCGGAACAACTGGGGAAACTAAAGAGGCCCCAACGAATGGACCGGCAGCGTGAGGCGGGCGTATCGACGGGAGTCCAGTCGCCGACGGTCTGAGTCGCCCGGGAACGGAGTGCCCACATCCGCACGGGAGGGAAGTTGCCGGCTCTGCAACAGGTGGGCATAACTGTGCGCAATGCCTTCGCAGTGCGCCGTAAAGGCCTCGAGTTGCACGCGGTATGACCCTGTGATCGTCAGCCGTCCGTTGTATGTCCGCAGGTCATGCGACGGGTTCACCCAGAGGGCTCGTTCCAGTGCAACGAAGAGCGATTTCGCACAACTGCCATCCTCCTGCCACAACTTCAGATGTGATTGCAACTGTTATGCCACCACAACCCCGTAACGTTCGGAGCGCGGAGGGCACCGGCTCGCTAGGCGTACAACTCGCTTCGCTATCGGAGGAGTCGACAAATATCGGCCAGGAGATTCGGAATCGGATCCGATGCTATGGCGAATGCGAACGAATGATCGGTGGGTGCGTGGGCGACTCCCCGACGCCGGACGGCCACGCATTTCAGCAGTGGCGACCACCGATTGGCCTGCGAGGGAAACGCCAAGACGTCCGCCAGCGATACCTACGGCGTGGCGGACATTAAAGGGGGTTCGTCGTGTCCTATATCGTGTATGAAAACAGAGTCCAAAACTACGCCAGCGTTCATAGGGAGTCCTGCAGCTTTCCCAAGATGCATGGGGGCGTGAGTAGTACTACGCCGCCCACTGGCCAATATCATGAAGGCCTTGAGACGGTGGAATCCGCCTGGGACAAGGCCAATAGCACCGGACGGCGTGTTCGCATCTGTCGCCAATGTAAACCGCCGATCTCGGAACATGGTGAGCTCTCTTGCTAGTGGCGATCGTGATGGCGTGGGCTAGGCGGTCACCAGCTCGCCGTCACGCAGCCAACTGTGCCAGCCGAGTATGTCGCGCCCATCGACATGGCAGCCCACGATCACTTGGCTGCTCGGCGTGAGGGTCGGTCTGTCCTTGTCGCTATTCCACTGAAGCAGTTGCGCAGCGCAGCCCAACTGTCTGGCGCATACCCCGCACTGCCACGGTTCGGGCCCCGGGCTGCCGCTGACGCCACGTCGCGACAGCGGACGTGGGCTTCTTCGATCGGCTCACGGGCCGTCCTATCCGGCCAGCCAGGCGCCGGCGCGGGGGGACTACCCGAACCGTCTGACCTCGTGAGCGTGGTCGTCATTCGGCGGACCTCGAGTTTGGATGCATCATCTGATCCGGAGGAGGTTCCGATGAGAGGCTTACTATTTCCAGCAGTATTTGGCGCCATGGTTGTTGGATGTGGAGCAGCTCCAATGACTGTGTATGAATACGCAGTCTTCCGCTCCAAACCGGTGATAGAGATTGAGGCCAACACAATCTCTATCAGAGAAGCTCTAAGAGCATTCTAAGAGAAGGTTCAGAAATATCAGAATGTAATTCCTCCAAAATTTTGTTGGACTTCCACAAAGTATATCTAGACACACTCGAGTTGGTCACTCAGATAATCGCTGAGGAAGACCCCGGGGGAACATTTGATCTTTTCTCTCTCATGGGTCTGGGATTCTTTGCGCTAATGCAACTAGGAAATGCGGTGGAAGAAATTCCGAAGGATGTCCACAAGACACTAGACGACGCATGCTGTCTCTCTCTGTAGGGTGTAATGGCCAACTATTCGCAATGGATTGGGCTGCTTATAGAGTTGCCTAAGGTGCACTTCATATCTGGAGAGGATTTGACAGCTGCCCAAGCGATTCAGCGGCTATTCTTCCTCCATAAGCCAAATACATCATTCCGGGGTTATCCGGGGTGGGTTAGCGTCGACGCCACGCTGACCGACGCCGAATATCGCGTCAGGCCCGGGTGATCCGGCCAATTGGGTGGATAGGGCGGCCTCGGCGAACAGACCCCATGCGCCGACGGCGTTCGGGGAGTCGTGGCTTGCCGCCACGACGGACGCGCCGAGAGCCGCGAGTGACACCCGACACCCCGGTGCTGCCGCGTTCGACTGCTGGATGCCTGCCGAATTCCAGTCGACTCTGTAGTCCATCGGTCCTGGGCCGGGTGGCTGAGTCCCGGACCAGTGCTCGTCCTGAGCCGTGTCATGCCCAGCATCCTGCACTGCCGGGAACGGACCGTCACGCATTGGAGGCCGCGACCGGCTCCTACATCCACCCGGCAATCGCCGTCTACCACGGCGGCGCTCAGACGGGGCAGTTCTGCCCCGTGCACGTCTGACTTGCGCGGCGACGATGCCTCCAGCGCTTCTGGTGCAAGTGCCGCTCGTGCTATGCGGCCTGCTGGGCGTCGCGATCGTCATCGGCCGCGCGCGGGCGGGGCGGCGGACGCCCTCCCAGTGGCTAGCCCTCTCTGGATTCATTGCTTGGTCCTTTGGGGCCGGCATCGACGCAATGTGGCCGTTGCTTGTGCAGGCTGGCGCAACCCTTGATCTGCGTCATCTGCTGGTCAACTGGCTGCGCATTGCTTGTGCGCTGGCGGTGGCGCTCCTGATCACCACGTTTGGCATTCGCGAGCGCCTGCGCCCGGCGTTTGTGGTCGGCGCCATCACGGCTGGGCTGCTCGTGTGGTGGATGCCCGGGCACGGCGCGATCCTTGGGCGTCAGCCGCAGACCGACTGGTTGCTGTGGGCCGGCATGGGGCTGTATCTGGGATATCTAGCGGCTGCATGGAGCGTTGTGCTTGATGTAGGCCGTGCCCGCTATCGCGTGGGTCTGCCGCTGCAGAAGCAGGTGCAACTGCGCCTGGTGCAGGCGATGTCGGTGGCGGCGCTCACCCACGTGGGGGCGACCGCACTGGCGTTCGTCGGCGTGCAGGCGGGATGGCCGGGATTCAGCGTTGAGGCCGCAACACCGGTGCTGAGCGTACTGCTCGTGATCTTTGCATTGCTGTTCTGGCTGGCACTGGCGCCTCCGGATACCTGGCTGCGGCTGGCGGCACGCATGGAGGCGACCGAAGCCCGAGCCTTCGCCGCAACCTTCGCGGTGCAGACGAAAGAGGACGCGGCGCGCGGCCGCGACCTCGGCTGGCGTACCGCACTGGTCGCCTTGGCCGAGCGAGTGGCACGTGCGCAGGGCTGCGGCTTCGACGAGGTGGCGCACTTGCGGTTGGCCGCAGCCTTGCTGCATACGGACTTCGAGGTGCGTGCTTCGAGTGAGCCGACGCGGTCGATGCGGCACGGTCGGCTCCGTGGCGATGATTCGGCTGTCCGCCAGGGGGTGCATTCGCTCATCGCACGCACCGTATGGGTGCCGGCGGAGGTGCTGGAGGTGCTGCGCGAGGTAGTGAGTGTCGCTCCAAAGATCCGTGCTGCCAGGGTGCTCAAAGTGGTAGAAAGCTATGTAGCCTTGGCGAATCCATGGGATCCGGGCGCGGCGTCGGCTGACACGGCGACCGCGTTCGCGGCGGTCGACCGAGAATTCCCGGATTGGGAAGAAGTCGAGGCCTTACGGAGTGCACTTACCGGGAATGGCGCACTCTAGGGCCGGCTCTGCTCTTCAGATCCGATGTCACTCGGATTCATCCCGATGGTCCACCGGCAGGCAATCGGAGTCAGACTAAGGATTATTCCGGCCAAGCCTCATCAAGCGCCTCCTCCTGCGGGTAGGCGTCGCAGATGGGTCATCGGATTCGACGAGGACGTCACTTAAGCCACCGGATGGGATTCACCGCACTGTGGCGCCGGCCGAGGTCCTGGGTCGCCGGAGACGCCAATGCTGGCATTCTCTAGATTGATGGGGAGTATCTTGGGATCGGATGACAAGTGCGGGAGCGATCTGGCCGGGGCCGGGTTGCCGCGCCTGGGTGTCGGGGGCGTTATTGCCTTGATGCGCCTGGCACCGCGGTGAGTCAATCCAAAGTGGCGGAGCCCAGGGTAGGGCTATCCGAGAACGCTATTCGCTTGGTAGTAGGCGCGAAGACGAGCCCGAAGGGTCGCCGGGGGGTCCCACGTGCTAGGTGGATCAGTTCCTTCCAAGAGCGATCGCAGCCGGTCCGGTCGCTCGGCGAAGTGCACCAGAGCGGCGCCGAGGGCCTCAGCGGCGAGTTCGTCGTCGGGCGACGGCGGGTCGGCCCCGGTGAGCAGGTCGTCCACCGACCGGCCGCGGTGATCGAGAAGCAGGTGGGCGCACTCGTGGCAGATGACGGCCAGCTGCAGGCGGTCGGAGACGCCGGCGGGGTAGAACACGACGTGGGACCCGTTGGTGGTGATGCGGGCGCCCGAGATTCCGCCGGCGGGTAGCCGAGGATCCGGGATGGCGGCGACGGCGATGCCGAGACGCGACTCGAATCGCTCGAGGAATAGGTCGCCGTTGAAGCGGCGGCCACTGAGTCCCAGTTGGCACAGGAGCCTCCGGGCCTCGAGCAGCGCGTTCACGCGTCTGGGCTTCGTCGTCCGGTGATCCGCTGGGCGAGGCGGATCATGTCGAGCAGGATCTGCCGGCCTTCGGGCCCGAGGCGCTCGGCCGATCGAAGGGCGACCTCGATCTCGGATGCCGGTGCCCCACTCGCCGTGTCATCTCCACTCTCCGTCTCGAAGAAGTACGCCGGTGATACCTCAAAGAAACCGGCGAGGGCAGCGATGACCTTGCGACTGGGATTGTCCTGGCGCCCGGCCAGCATGTTGCGGAGGTAGGTAAGGGAGACGCCGGTTTCCCGAGCGATCTCATCGACGCTGTAGGCCGTGTCGTCGGCCTTGCGAGCCGTCGCGAGGAGGTACTGCATCCGCAGGGCCATGTCGACGACGTCCCCGCCCTGTGAATCACTATGATGACCCTCTGGCATGATTGTATTGACAGGGCCTCCCGCCCGTCACTACGATGATCAGCCACCATCATAGTGATCTGATCTGCCATGTCAACGCACCCACCGACTTGGCCACCGGGACCCATCCGGCGACATGCCTCGGTTCCGGTGGTGATCATGGCCAGGGACGCCGATGGCCGGCAGTACCGCGTGCGTGTGCTCGTGCTGGCCATGGATCCGGCCACGGCCGCCAATGTCCGGCGCCGGTTGGAGGGTCATCCGGCCATCGAGGTGGTCGGGGTGGTGCACCACGCCGACGCGGCGGTCGTCGCGTGTGCACGGCAGCGTATTGATGTGGTGGTCACCGTGTCCGAGGTGCAAGCAACCGGGACGCGGCTGCTGCAGCGGGCCGTAGCGATCCGAGCCCAGTACCCGGCCACCCGAGTTGTCGTGGCGCTTGGCAGTGAGCAGCGCATGTTGGACACGCTGCTGGCAAGACCTGACGGCATGCTCACTGCAGCGGCTCCATCGCAGGAGGTTCACGCGGTCGTTGGGGGCGCCGCCGCGGGCCACCTAACCATCGGGCAGTCCCTGCGCGAGGCGTTCTTCCAGGCCTGGGCGCCCGCCAGCGAGCAGCCTGATGCGCCGTTGGAGGAGCTCACGCCGCGCGAGGTCGAAATCATCGCAGCCGGTGCGCGCGGCCTGACCTCGCGTGAGATCGCGAGTCAGTTGCATCTCGCCGTGAATACCGTGGAAAAGTCCCTGACCGTGATCTACCGCAAGCTCCGTGCGCGGAATCGAGCCGAGGCCTGTTTGATCGCCGCTCGGCGAGGTCTGGTTCGCTGAGCGTTCGATCGGGTCGAGCTCCGAGTCCGATTGGACGAGCGTGGACCTGTTGCGTTGGGCGAAGAGACGACGGCGCGAGCAGTCGGCGCAACTGGCAGCGGCCGTTGCGGCCTGCGTCCTGACCGTCCTGGCCGAGCCTTGGCACGACGCGAGTATCGATCGGTCGATACCGGGGATATCCCGCGGGTGACGATTACGGAATCCTGGATATCGCGGACCTTCGCGCGCCTTTAGGTTGATTGCAGCGCGCACATCGCGCGCACCCGCACGCCGGCGGCGGCGTCGAGCCTCCCCGACGCCGCCGCCCCGCGTGAGCGAAGGAGCCCGACGCGGTCGTGAGCGATCAGGGGACCAGCCTGCCGATTCGGGTGCACGTGTGCCTGCTGCGGGCGGCCGAGATCCAGGAGGTGCGAGACGCCATGGGCCAGCGGCCGGCCGGCCAGCTCGAGTTGGCGGGTCTCTCCACGGACGGCGCGGATGCGGCGGCCCATGTGGCGGCGAGCCAGCCCGACGTGGTGATCGTCGGGGCGGAGCTATTTCCCGAGGGTGGCGGCAACAGCTTGCTGGCCTTTCTGACCGATCTGCACGCGCAGGGCCAGCGCGCGATCGTGCTGGTCGAGGTATGGAACGAGAACCTGGATGACGACTTGGAGCGCCTGCCCGCCGTCGAGGCCGTGCACGACCGGCCCGTCGACGCTGCCGCGGTGATCGGACAGGCCTGGGCCATCGGGTGCACGGCTCGGGCGGCGCGGCAACTCGCGCGGCAGCAGGAAACCGCAGCCGCCGAGCACCTGGCGGAGCGCCTGGTCGTCCCGCCGGCGGGGCGCTCGATCGTCTGCCTCACGGCGCGCAAGGGAGGGATCGGCAAGGACACTCTCGCCTCGAACCTGGCCTGGGCCGTCGCCGAGCGCAACGTGCCGGTGCTGCTCATCGGGAGCGACCCCAAGGACGATCTGGCCGCCTACTGTGGCGTCGACGCGACCCCCGGCCTGGCGGCGTTCCTGCGCCAGCCCAATCGCGACGGATTCCAGGCCGGACTGCAGCGATTCCGCAACTTCCATTTGATGGTCGGCCTGGCCGACGACCACTTGGCCGCGCAGTGGAACGCGCGCTTCGAGCGCGAAGAGCCCAATCTGATTCGCGAACTGCTGGTGACGGCGCGTGACTTCCCCTACGGGGCCGTCGTGGTGACCCTCCCGACCGAGTACGGCCACTGGCGGTTCCAGCCGCTGGCGCGGGCGGATCGCATCCTTTACGTGGTCACGCCGGCGCAGGCCGATGTCGTCAACGCCATCCGCGATATCACGATGGTCCGCCGTGACGTCGGACCGGAATTCATGCCGGAGGACCGGCTGTTCCTGCTGGTGAACCGGGTCCGTCCCGCTGACCGCCGCCGCATCCCGGAGATCGCCAACCTGATCGCCGAGGGCGTGGGGTTCGAGATCCCGGTCATCGGGGTGATCCCGGATGCCCATCCCTACGTGGCGGTGGCCCAGAGTCGCGGCGAGCTGCCGCACAGCTGGATGATCGACGAACTTGAGGCTTTCCGTTCAGCTATTGACGAAGTGGCCGAGCGTTTGGGGCTCGTACAGCCCCAGGCCCCGCGCTCCGGAGGCGGACCCGGGGGGCTGCGTGCCGTGCTTCACCGCGTCCTGCGGGGGTTCGCTCCCGCGCCCGAGGTGACGCGCGAGGGGCAGCCGTGACCCCCGGTCGCCGCTTGTGCCTGGCGATCACTCTGGTGGCCCTGATGCTGTTGCCCGCGGCTCCGGCATTGGCGCAGACCGATCCGATCACGTTTGCCGTCGAGTCCCTCAAGGGCTTCCTGGTGGCCATTGCCAGCTTGGCGGTGGCGGCGGCGATTGGCTGGAAGGCCATTGCCGCCTGGACCTCGAACAGCGTCGAGGCGCAGATCGAGGCCCGCCGCTTTGCCATGCAGGCGCTGGTGGTCTACGGGCTGGTGATGGCGTTCAACTTCGGACTGCTCCAGGGCGCGGTGGAGTTTCTGGTGGACACCCTGGGCGGCCGGACGTGACGACCTCGGGCTCACCCCAGCGCTTCATCATCCCGGAAGACCTGGAGCACGTGCCGGCTCGCTGGCCGCTGGGCGGCTTTCGCCTGACCAATCGCGAGCTGCTCTGGCTGGTGGCCCTGGGCGCGTTCGAGCTGGTGCTGATGGCCGTGCTGGTGCCGTGGCTTGGTCTCGGCCCGCTCTCGGGGTTCGCCCTCGCGCTCCCGCTGGTGCTCGGCTGGTCGCTGATGCGGCTGCGGGTCGACGACGCGCCGCTGGACCGGCACCTGATGGCACTGGCTCGGTTCTGGCTGGGTCCGCGCCTCCTCGGCCGGCACCGCCCGCCCTTGCGGGCGATGCGGCGGCTGCGAATCCCCGATCCGCTCTATCGCCTGGACTTGCAGGATCAAGCGTCGGCCACCGTCGTCCGGCATGGCTGGGGATTTCGTGTCGACGGATAGGCCGTCGCCGGATACGCGGCGACGCCATGACCAGCCGCTGGGCGAGGATCGTCGCGGTGACCGTCCGCACGACCCGCCACCGCTGCCGTTGGGCGTGCAGGGGATCGGGCAGCACGGCATTCTGCGGTCCGATGGCGGCCTGGTAGCTGCGGTCGAAGTCCGGCCGCTCAATCTGGATCTCCTCGCCGAGTCGCAAATGGCCGCGGCGGTCGCCGGGCTGGCGCAGCTGCTGGCCAGCCTGCCCGGTCCGATCCAGATCGTCCTGCGCAACCGCGCCTTCGATCCCGCCGCCCACCTGGCCGCCGCCGCCCGCCGCTGGTCGGCGACCTGGGACCACAAGCTCGACCTGCGACACCGCCTGCTGGGCGTGTCGGCTCGCGAGGCCGATGCCGACGCCCGCCGGCCGGCGACCTACGCCGATGCCGTGCGCGCCGCCCACGGCCGCTGGCATATGCGGCAGGTGCGCTGTTTCGTGGTGCTGACGCAGAAACCGCCAGGGCACCGCGGTCCGTGGTGGTCGCGGCGTCCGGCCTCCGACCACGGCCCGCCAATTCCCGGGGCGCTCGAGGCGCGGGTGCGGCTGGTTCACGAGGGC
The DNA here is from genome assembly GCA_965220075.1 of Chloroflexota bacterium. GTDB lineage: Bacteria > Chloroflexota > UBA11872 > UBA11872 > UBA11872. The sequence continues at coordinate 2,814,546 of OZ244806.1, read as the reverse complement.
TTGGCGCGCGCCGGAATGAGCAGTCGACGCCTGGAGGGGCTTGACCTCGTCGATTTGGTCGAAGGGCTGTTTCGATCGGCGCCGGCGCCCCTGCAGATGTTGCAGGATGCCCTCGAGGCGGCCGGGTCCGGTCCCCCAGCGCGATATCGGGTCGGGGCGCTTCCCGTGACGCGCTTCGGCTTCGATCTTGCCGATCCGTTCCCGGAGTGGATTGAATGTCACCCGGACCATCTGGTCATCCAGGGCCCCGGCCCGCAGGCCCGGCGGCTGCGCATCCTGGCGCTGCGTGGCTACCCGCGGGAAGTCGACGCCGGCTGGCTGCGCTGGTTCGCCACGCTGAAGCACGATCTCGATCTCGCGCTGTTCGTCACGCCGGTCGATGACCGCACCATACGCCGGCGCCTGTCCAGTGCCGAGCGCGAGCTGCTCAGCGAGGTCGCGCATGGCGAAGAGCTGAACCCCGCGGCCGCCCGCGCCTCGCGCCAGCGGCTGGAAGATCTCGAAGACGTCCACGAGGCCTTCCGGGCCCGCGAACGCTACGTCCGCGCCTCGCTGGTGATCGGCGTCGCCGCCGACAGCGCGGAGACCCTCGAGCAGGCGACGCTGGACGTGGAGGCGGAGCTGGCGGGACACGGCATGTTGGCCTCCCGCGTCGTCGGCTACCAGCAGGACGGCCTGCACAGCCTGCTGCCGCTGGCCGAGGACCGCTTGGGCCGCTGGCGTGGGCTGACCACCGGTCCGCTCGCGGCAGCGGTTCCGTTTCACGCGCCGGGTGTCGCAGAGCCCGGTGGCATATTCCTGGGCACGACCGTCGGTGGCGGCCACGGCCATGCCCCGGTCATCATCGATCCCTTCGCCGAGCGCCACGAGAATCCCCATCTGGCGGTGTTGGGCCAGAGCGGGGGCGGCAAGAGCCACTGTGCCAAGCAGATTGCGTTCGCGCTGTGGCTCTCGGGCGCCAGGCTTTCCGTGCTTGATCCCAAGGATGAATACGGCGCCCTGGCCCGGGTCTGCGACGGCCGCGTGCTCAAGCCCGCGATGGCGTCCGAGCAGGCCATCAACGTCTGGGACCTGGCCGGCGTGAGCGACGCCCGGGGCTTCGCGCGGGTGGCGAGCGGCCTGCGCGGCTTTTGGCGGCTGGCCTTGGGAGGTCTCAGCGAGCAGCAGCGCACCATCATCGACAACACCATTGAATCCACCTTCCGTCGCCGCCAGATTGAGGCGTCAGATCCGTCGACCTACGGCCGGTCGCCGCCCACCACGTCCGACTTCGTGCGACTGATTGAGGATCGATATGGCCACGACGCCATGTACGGCCAAGCTGCGCGCGATCTACTCGAGCGGCTGAAACGCTTTACGAGCGGGCAATTGGCCGAGCTCTTCAATCGCCCAACCAACGTCGATCTGAGCAACGACTGCACGGTGTTTGCCCTGCGCGACCTGCGCGCCGACCAGGCCGAGATTCTGCCCCTCGTGTACTACGTGATCCTGCTCCATCTTCGGAACTGGATGGACCGGGAGCCCCGGCGGCGCGTCATCGTGGTGGACGAGGCGTGGACGCTGCTCAGGTCCGAGCAGGGTGCCGATTTCCTGCTTGAATTGGCCAAAACGGCACGCGCGATGCAGACGATGCTGTTGCTGGTCTCGCAGGATGTCTCCGACCTCGTCGAGGAGCCCAAGGCGCGCGCCATCCTCGCGAACTGCGCCGCGACCCTGCTGTTTCGCCAGCATCCGACGCATGAGCGGGCGCTGCGCGAGGCCTTCGCCCTGAGCAATGAAGAGCTCGCCATCCTCGCGCAGGCGCGTCGCGGTCAGGGGCTGGCGCTTGTTGGCGCCGGCGAGCGGGTGGCGTTGGAGACGCCGGCGTTCCGGGTGGATGCGGTCGGCGCGCGCCGCCGTGCCAATGCCGCACCAAACCCCCGGACATAGTGCCCCCGATGCGCCGGTGGCTCGTCGCGGCCGCGCTCGGCCTAACGACGGTCGTCGTCAGTTGCCTCCCGGCCCCGGTATGGGCCGACACGCCGGCGGCCTCGGACACGCCCGCGGCTGGCGAGACGGCCCAGGCGGACGCGGCCGGCGATATCGCCGATGACCTAACCGAGCCGCTGGCGGACCGCCTGGGTGAGACGCTCCGCCAGACCCTGGCATCGCTGCTTCCGCCGGTGTGGCGCGATCCCGGATCCATCGCCGCGACGGCGAGTCTCGGCGCCACCGCTTCGCTGACGCAGCAGCTGCATGCCCCCATGGCCTGGGCCTGGCGCTGGATGCTGACCGTGCCGGACAGTATCGAGCCGGATCCGGGCAGTGCGATGGACCGGGCGTTTGCCGGCGTGCCGGGCGGCGCAGTCCTCAAGGACTTCTTCGTCCCGTCGAAGGCCAACCAGGCACTTCGCGCCATGTGGGAGCGGACGCGCGATCTGGCCCTCAATGCGCAGACGCCATTGATCTCACTGGTGGTCGTGATCTTCGTGGGTTTTGCGCTCTACAAGGTGTTCATGGGGGCACCCGTCGATCTGCGCGCCTTCGCCGGACAGACGGTGGTGGCCGTGGGGTTTGCCCTGGCGAGCTACGCCATCGTTGAAGCGATGCTGCAACTCAATAACCTGCTGGTGCAGGCGTTCGTGGCCCTTGGGAGCGATGTCATCGACGGCGACAGCCCACTCGAGCTCTTCGGGCGCTGGGGCTGGGGCACCTCCGGAACCGGAGGCGTCTTCGCGGGCCTATGGACCAGCCTGTTCCGCACGCTGCTCTATCTGGTTCTCCTGCTTGAAGTCGTGCTGCTGGCACTGAAGTTCGCGCTGCGGCTGATCTGGATCTGGGTCTTGGTGGTGGCAGCGCCGCTCGTCATGGTGCTCAGCCTGCTGCCGTTCGCCCGTGGGCTGATGGATGCCTGGGTGAAGCGCGTTGCCCAGGTGGTCTTCGAAAAGGCGGCGATTGTGTTCGGGCTGGTGGTGGTATTCGGGATCATCGCGGCGCAGCCGCCAAGCTTGCTGTCGATCGCCATGCTGATCGTCAGCCTTGGGGTGGTGCTGCAATTTCCACGCTGGCTCATGGCCGGCATGTCGCAGCTGCCGGCCATCACTCCGCAATCGGTGTGGGGACGTGGGGTCCACCACTACGTGGCCGTGCGCAACCTGGTCCGCGACGCGCGAACTGGCCGCGGAGCCGCCACCGGGCTGCGGCGACCGGGCCGCTAGCGATGTTGGGCTAGAACCTAGCGATGGCGGCGCCGTGGCTCGGCGTTGCCGTCCGGCGCCTGCTCAGGATCGGACTACGCATGGCGGCGCAGGCTTTGATCGTGCGCACGCGCGAGGAGATGCGCGATGTGCATCCTGCAGCCGTATGGGTTGTTGGCGCCGCCCTGGTGATGGGCTTGCTGCCTGCGATGGCCGCGCTACTGGCAGGGGCGCTGCTCCAGATTGTGGTGTTAGGACCGATCGTCACGGGCGTGGCGGGAATTGACCGCGGCCCATCGGGCTGGCCGCAGCCAGCGGAAACCGACTCGTTGATCGGCAGCGAGGCACCGCCCGGGGGTTGGACCTGGCCGGTGGTTGGACGCATGACCACGCATTATGGTGGCTGCACGGTCGCCATGTGTCCGCACTGGGGCATCGATATCGCAGCTCCGCCGGGAACGCCGGTGCTGGCGGCCGCCGACGGCGTCGTCGCGGCGATCGGCTGGGACCCTGACGGCTACGGCCACTACATCGTCCTGGACCATGGCGGCGGGTGGCAGACGCTCTACGCGCATCTCCAGCCGGCAGCCATCAGCGGCTACAGGATGACAGTTGGCATGGCCGTGCGACACGGTGATGCCATCGGCGGGCTGGGAAGCTCGGGCGCGTCGACGGGTCCGCATCTGCACTTCGAGGTGCGGCGGGACGGAGTCCCGATTGATCCGACTCGAGTCCTTAGAGCCTAGGACACACCTACCAATGGCCTTCTAAGTACGAGCGGAAGGTTCGAATCTCGTCAGGTGGGCCTAACTTGACGGTAGACAGCACCACCTTCGAACTCAGCGTTATATTGTAAGGTCGGCCCGCTCGCAGGCGGGACTTCGTGTCCGGTGCGGGTCAGGTGGTCGAAGCCTGAATTTGCTCATCGGCCCCAATGATGACGCATCCACCGCTCTGGACCTCCACATACAAGCTGTGGCTTTCAAGGAGAGCCATGCCCACGAGCGGCGTGGTGTCTGCCGCGTCAACCAGGACGCTCATAGGGTGGCCTGCCCAGAAGGGCGTAACGTCGTAGACGTCAAAAACATCCTCGCTGCCGTTGGCCAGAGTTGCCCGCCCGCTGGTTGCGAAGGGCAGTCCCAGATCTCTCACCGACGCCGGTGGCGAGGTCAGAATGCCGCTGTAGCCGGTGTCAATAACGGCCTCGACTTCCTGCGTTCGGCCCGCAGGGCCGCTCACGGGGATGGTGATGACCGCCTCAAGGGCGGCATTCACGACGCCCTCAATCACTCGACCCTCCGCAGTGGCCGGCCCCCAAAGTGGCGCAAAGCCCGAAACCCAACCCGCACGCCCCAGACATCGACTGCGTCCGGGCGTTGCGCCCGAAGAGACGCCGCCGCCGTGCGAATGCTGCTGGCGATGGCCCAACTCCGACTGTCAACGTCGATGGCGACGTACTCCCCGTTGCGGACTTCGTCGACTTGCGGCCGGATGTCCCGCTCAAAAGTCTCGTCGCCGAGGCGGGCCGTCTCCTTGGTAGCGCGGCGGACAGTCATTGCGGCTCCTCGCGGTTCTGAGTCCCTGCGTAGAAGACTTGCGCCAGCCGCAAACCCATCCAACCCACCGAGCAGGCGCTGGCTGGGCCTGGTGCGCAACGCGATACGGCTCCGGTAACCCAGTCGTGCCGCACACTACGACATGGGAACGAGTGTTATAGCCTAGTGCGTCAATGATAGCGCGGGTAGCGGACCAGCGGCCCCGTGAAGCCCCCGGGCTGTAGCAGCCAGGAATGCGATAGAGGCGATGCGACGTGCGGATGACCAACCTACCCAGCGCGCTTGCGCACATCGCTCCCGTATACGAGATTCCTGATGACGATCTAGTCGGCGAAGTGCTCGTCCCGGCCATGTCGCATGCCGACGAAGTCTGGGTCGGATCCGGGTACTTCAGCTCCCACTGCCTGGCGCAGGTCGCCCCTGGGCTCGCTGACTTCATTGAGCGCAGCGAGGCGCCCCTGAAGCTTCTGATCAGCCCCGAAATCAGCCTCGAGGACCGAGCAGCGATCAAGAAGGGCCTCACCACTGAACAGGACTTCGTCGATCGGCTGGCCGAAGAGATCTTTGAGCGGGGCACCCTTTCAGAATCGGCGCTCGTAGAGCACACGAGGGAGTGCTTCGCCTACCTCATCGCCGTTCAGCGTCTCGAGTTACGATTCGTTCTCATGGAGGGCGGCATCTACCACAAGAAGCAGTGGCTCGTCCGCGAAGGTGACGCTTGGCTGGCGGTTCACGGTTCGGGCAATGCGACATCACGCGGACTGCTGGTCAACGGTGAGCAAATGACGGTTGACAGGGCTTGGCGCGATGGCGCTGCGGCAGAGCTCCGGGTGGCCAAGCTTGTTGAACAGTGGCGGAGGCAGTGGGAGGACAAACACCCGCGTTCCCTTACGTTGAGCGCCTCCGAGGGTCTCCGATTCGCGGGTCGGCGCTCCAAGCCCGGCCGCGCGCCGACAGTGGAAGACTTCTGGGAGGCGTGGCGGCGGGATCACGCCGCTGGCCTCGAACCCGAACTTCCAGTCGGCGCCCTGCCGTCCAAACGCAAATTGCTAGAAGTACCAGTCGGCCTGGAGTGGCGAACAGGCCAGTACGCCCATCAAGGTGCGGCCGTGGATGCGTTCCTCGAAGCGCAGGGGCGAGGTGTCCTGGCGATTGCGACAGGCGGTGGCAAGACGCGAACGGCCCTGATCGCCAGCGTCGAAGCCCAGCGGCATCACCCCGGCCCGATGCTCGTTATCGTGCTCGTGCCATCGAGGCCGCTTATGCGGCAGTGGGCGGGCGATATCCGCGACTTCGGCATCTCCCCAACGCTCCCGAGCATTACCAACGGCTCTGAACGCCGGAAACAACTCCAGGAGATTGAGGCGGCTTTGGGGGTTGGCAACCCTCGCACGGAAGTCATCGTCGTCACGAATAGCCTGTTTGCCCGGGACGACAGCATCCAAGGACTACTCGGCCGACTCCCCTTGCAGGTTCGAGTATTCGTCATCGGCGACGAGATGCACAACCTCGGAGCGCTCAAGGTGTTTGAGGCCTTGCCGGAACGCGCGGACCTTCGGCTCGGACTCTCTGCCACGCCCGTCAGGCAGTACGATCCAGACGGCACAGACAAGCTCTTCGAGTACTTCGGTCCACCGGTCTTCGAATTCGGACTCGCCGACGCGATCCGCGCAGGCTGTCTGACGCCGTACGAGTATCATCTGCATGAAGTGGCGATGTCCGAGCGCGAGCTCGATAAGTGGACCGAACTGACCGAAGAGTTGCGCAAGGCAGGTTTCACAGTCGATGACGATGGGCGGTCTGTGGTGCCTACAGCGAAGGCTGAGCGCCTCCTTCGTGAGCGTCGGGCTGTGCTCGAACAGGCGTCGGCTAAGGTAGGACTGCTCCGCGAACTCTTGCAGGGAATGGGCTCTTCGCGCATCGCGCGCTGTCTCATCTACACGTCCGCAAAGGGGCCGGTGCTTGATCAGGCGCGTCAAATCGAGCAAGTCAACGAGATGCTTCAGACCCTGGGGATCAACAGCCACCAGTTCACGGGCACAGAGACCGCGTACCGTGACCCCGGTGACTGGTTGGAAGCGTTCGGCCGCGGAGACTACCAGGTGCTCACCGCCATGAAGGTACTGGACGAAGGTATCGATATCCCCCAGACCGACACGGCGTTCCTGCTGGCATCGAGCGCGGTCCAGCGAGAATGGGTACAGCGCCGTGGGCGTATCCTTCGCAGGGCACCTGGCAAGATGCTCGCCAGACTCCACGACTTCATCGTCGTGCCCCCCGATGCGGAGTCGCCAGCTGGCCAATCCATTCTGAAGAGCGAGCTTCGCCGAGCAGAGGAGTTCGCGAGTCTCGCTGAGAACGAGTGGGACAACGACGGACCCCGGACTGTCACTTCCCGCTACGAATCTCTTGCGTGGGCGAGGAGTTGACCGATGGTTATGCTCTCAGAACAGCGGCTCACAGAGATCGTAGGAGAGCGCGTTGTGCTTGCTTGGGAGCGAACTCCCGGGTACCACAACGACCTTGCCGCAGCGCTATTGAACATTGTGCGCGTGCAGGACGAAGGGTTCTCTGAGCGCGGTCGAAGGCACCAGGTTAAGCGCATCATCGAGGAGTTGGGGGAGCAGGTACTGACTCAGCAGCAGGAGAACGAATAATGAAGCTGCTCCGCGCCCACGTTCGCAAATTCAAACTACTCGAGGATGTGCAGCTTGAGTTCTCTACGCAACGCGACCGGCCCTTGACGGTGATCCGAGCTGAGAATGGGTCAGGGAAGACGTCCCTGCTCTACGCCTTCCAATGGGCCTTCCATGGAATGGCTGGCCTACCAGATTCCGCTAGAGGGCTGAGACTCACGTCAACGGCGACTCCTTCGGGCCAGGCCACCACCGTCTCGGTCACGATCGAGTTCGAAGTCGCGGACGCGCATGGCAATGAGGCGCAGTACCGCCTCATTCGCTCGAGGATCGAAACGCCGACTGCTGAGAACTCGGTCGATCATCAACAGGACAGGGTGCAGCTGTTGCGGCTCACCCCCAGGGGTGATGAGCCGCAAGAACCGGCTGATGCCACGATCAACTCATGGCTTCCAGAACAACTGCGCGATGTGTTCTTCACCAACGGCGACTCAGTGCAGACATTCATCTCGGGCCAGATTGGAGCGCGACAAAGGCAAAGTCGTGTCCATGATGCGATACGCAACCTGCTCGGCATCGACAGATTCCGAACGGCCGCAGGCGACATTGAGGCGGCGTTCCGGGCGCTTCAGACAGAGGCGGCGAAGTCCGGAGGAAAGGATACATCGGCTCTCGAAGGCATGCTGGCGGTGACGCGCACCGAAATCGAGCAGTTGGAGGGAGACCTGCTCAGACTCCGGGAGCGGCAAGCGAACATGACTGATGAGCGGGCAACTTGGGATAAGGAACAGAGAGGGCTCAGCGGCATTGGAGACATCGACGAGCTGCACGAACGAATCGAGCGGGCTGAAGCGGACCAGGAGAGACTTGAGCGCCGACGACTCGCGACGTTCGCACGCATGCGCGACGCACTGAAGTCCGAGCAATACTCGTGGCAGTTCATGAACGTAAAGCTTCAAGACGGGCTTGGAGTGTTGTCGGACTTGGCCGACCGGCGCGTCATCCCGGGTGCTTCCGTAGGTATCCTTGCCGACCGACTCGAACTCGGCGAGTGCATCTGTGGTGAGTCGTTGGCTCCCGGCACCGACCATCGTCGGCATGTCGAAGGCCTGCTGGAGACGCAACGGAGCGTTTCCGAGCGGCGTCAGCGGCTCACCGAGCTCTCTCACCTCGCGAGGCATGCCGAAGCCGAAGAACAGAGCCGAACGGAGGCCGGGCGGTCGTTCGGTGCGGTGACATCTCAACTGTTGGACGAGTTCACAGACGCTCGCGACAGCCTCCGTGCCACGGGACTTGAACTCAGCGATCTGAAGACCCGCCGCGACAGTATCGACGACGAACGCGTGCGTAGCTTGGCCCTGAAGATTCAGGATGTCGACGCAAAGATCGCGCAAGCGCACCAAGACATCGGGGCCAAGGAGATCGAACTTGAGCAGGCGATCGAGCGACGCGCCTTGCAGGAGGGGGAGCTAGACGGCGCGCAGAAAGAAGCAGCCATCAGCGACGAACTTGCGCTCAAGCGGGATGTCGCGCACGACCTGTCGACCCTCGCGAATAGCGTCATAGAGGTGCTTGAGGGCGACTATATGGCTCGCGTGTCGAAGCGTATGCGGGCCCTCTTCATGGAAATCGTTGGAGCGCCCGACGACCCGTTGCGAGAAAATTTCGATCCGGTGCTCTTTGCCGGCGTGCACATCGACAACCACTACAACATCGTCATCGACACCGCCGACGGGAGGCGGCTCGATCCCGACTTCGAACTAAACGGAGCATCACAGCGAGCGCTCACACTCTCCTTCATCTGGGCGCTCATGGAAGTTTCGGGCGCGACCGCTCCCCGCATCATCGACAGTCCACTCGGAATGGTGTCGGGCGGGGTGAAGGCGCGCATGGTGAACGCCATCACGAACCCTACAGAGGACGGACTGCCTCCGCTGCAAGTCATTCTCTTCCTCACTCGCGCTGAGCTGCGGGACGTGGAGGACCTTATCGATGAGCGCGCGGGGAGCGTAATGACGCTATCGTGCTCCGAGCAGTATCCGGCGGACTTGACCCACTCGTGGGCTACGGATTACCCGGTCTCCCGCATCTGCTCATGCGATCACCGTCGCTCCTGCCCCACCTGCGCCCGGCGCTACGACGAGCGGCACGGCGTCAGCTTTCAGGGCGCAGGAGGATAGTTGAATGACCGGCATCGTGAACCGATACGCGAATCAGGATCTGTTCATCGCGCGCGCTCATCGCGAGCGGCTGTTGGGGTTCGTCTCCCAATCCGAACAGGACAGTCACCCCTTCGAGCGGCAGGTGGATGCTTGGTGGGCCGCTATCGCTATCGGAGTGCAGCGCGGGGAAAGGACCCCTCTCCCGTCAGATCAGTTCAAGTTCAACGACGGCCGCATCTTGAGTTCCGATCCGTGGCGCATTACGCACCTAGAGCTGCTCGCGCTGGCGGAGGGAGGAGACGAAGTGCTCGACAAGCCGGCCGAAGTGATTCGCATGGCCTCTGAGTACGCGAACACTGGATTTCCGCATCTCTTCGAACACCTGATAGGCCAGCCCGAGCCGACGTTGAACCTCATGATGAGGCTGGACGAAGCGGCGAGTTCGTCGTAGCCGAAAGCTCAGTTCCCTGAGATCACCCGCGCGAGGTCGGACAGCGTGGACGCGAGTCGGGGATCGACATCTGGCACAGGCAGCAGGCTAACGAGGTCCGCGTCCCCACGCTCCGTCAGCGAATGACGCACGTTTGCAGGAGGAACCCCGATCGCCTCCGCGAGTGCCACCAATGCCTCACTAAGGTTCGTGGATATACCCGTTAGTAAGCGTATCGCCTCTGCATCCTCGTAAGCGTGGATCTCCTGCGGGATCCGCTCGGCGCTCACGCGTCCCTGCTCCAAATCGAAGTCGAGGCGCACTCTTTCGCCTGCGGTGGCTCCTGCTGCGTTCGCCAATACGCGCGCTGATCCAAGCGAGGGGCCCATTGCCGCAGTCATCGGCCACGTGATGTTGAGTGCCCCAGACGCATGCAGGAACGAGCGCGATCGGCCGGGCGAGACACCAAGGGCTACCGCGACGGAGCCGCTCAGAGGGCGACCGCTGCCGCGCATGAGGTCAGCATCGGCAGGGATCAAGAGATTGACGGAGCGTTCTGACGACCGGAAGGCGCCGGCACAGTTCTCGAGGCTCCCCCCCACATCGATCGGCTCGTCGTCCATTCGCAGTCGGATGCGGTCCCCTTCAACCACGAACATCGGTGCTGCGGTGTACACCAGCACAGAATTCTCCTTGACGCCGAACTGGCTCACGACTTCACGTACAACCGCAGCGACCTCGATCTCGCCCCCGGCCTCTTCAATACGTTGGGCGATCTCGTCGGTGATGCCTGTGTAGTCCTCCATGCCCCACGCCCGAAGCGCCCAGTCAGTCCGGTTGACCCGCACTAGCCGCTCATCCTCGAAGAACCGAGCTCGCACACCGCGAACGCTGTGACCCTCGCCGACAAGTGCGACTAAGCTTTCCGTATCCTCCGGCTCGCCGAGGGCTGCAAGTAGGGCAACGGACTTGTCGACCACGCTGCCCGACCAGACCAACAATCTGTCGCCGTCGTGTTGGAATCGACCGGAGTGCCCAAGCCACGCATCGTGGAACTCTGGGCGTATGCCATGAGCAGCGAGCCAGTCTCGCGCGTCGACCAGCGGGAGAACACCGAACTCGTCGGCCATCGCCTCGATGTCCGCGGGTTCCGGGATGTCGGCCTGCTCGAGTGTCATCCAGCCGTCGCGTTCCGGGAATGGCCCAGCCAGCCGGAGGATGAGCGGGCGCAGAAGCTCTGCAGCATTCTGGCTAGCCCCGCGCAGACTCTTTTCCAGTGCCAACTGCGTGATGTCGTGCGCGATCGGCGCCGTGGTGCCAAGGGACGATCTCAGATCCGCCGCGCGCCAATGGAGCAAGGTGAAGGGACTGCTCCTCAGAGCGGATTGGATCTGCCTCTCTGCTTTCAGTTGCAATTGCCGGATGCGCTCACGCGTGACATCTAGCTCTCCCCCGACTACCTCGAGCGTCGCGCCATCGATCACGCGGCGGCGATATATGGTGTGCTGCCGCTCGTCCATGTTTGCGAAAAGTCGCTCGGCCAGCTCGTCGAGGGTCACGTCCAACAGCGCGGGGTCGGCCCAATCCGTCAGTGCGACCTGCCCGAAGTTATCCCACAACGCCGACAGGTCGGCGTTGGTAGGCCCTGATTCGGGAGTCAGTTCAAGAATGTCGCCCAACTGCTTGGCATCGCGTTCCCTGATACCCCAGGCGGCTAGGGTGCGGAGTGCGCCCAGCGAGTTCGCGACGTTGATGCCCCAAGTCCCGGAGTTACGCAAATCGGCCATCGCGGCCTCCAACTGATCCTCGTTGGCGGCGAGGGGCTCAAACGGTTCGTCGAGCTCCCCATCGACGTCTTCGGCGGCGCGATCCTCCACGGCGTCACCGGCCTGATGCGAGCGGAGCGCTTGCTCGACGCTAGAGGTCACGATGTCGATGACGGTGAGCCGACCCACGTTCGGAAGTTTGAAGAGTTGCCCGGGCGTCAATCCCGCCAGATCACCGCACGTAGCGACACCAGCGCGAGCAAGAGCGTTGTAGGCGCGCGGCTTGAGCGGCACGCTCGTCGCCCGTTGAGAATGGCTGCGAAGCAGTCCGGGCAGCATCTCTCCAAGTGGCGTGTCCGAACGCTCGACCAGTTCGAGCGCTGCTACACGCGCTAGCTCGCGGATTTCGTCGGTGCTTAGGCGATCAAGCCTGTCGTGCGGAGACAAGACGCTGCCAGCAACGTCCTGTGGCCCCATTCTCAGGGTGGCGAGCAGGTCTCTCACGAGATCCATCTCCAACCTTCCGGCTCCAAGATTTGTGAGGCCGCGGCCCGCCCAATCTAACGGCCACCACGAACTGATGCACCCCGAGGGATTCCTTGGGTCCGCACTCCGAGGCTCCCGAGCAGGTTGTTCGCTGAACCAAGTCTTGGCGCACTAGCAGAGCAAGCGAGGCTGTCGAATCAGCCCGTGGCACGGGGAACTCGGTTTGGTGGGCCTACAGGTCGACGATCACATTGCGCACGAGCTCGCCGGCGGCCTCAGCCTCGCCCGAGGTAGTGAATCGCCCAAAGCTGAATCGCACTGACGACCGCGCCTCAGCCTCGCTCAGGCCGAGGGCGCGGAGCACATGCGATGGCTCGGGTATGCCGGACGCGCAGGCAGCGCCGGTGGAGGCCGCAAGTCGAGGCTGCAAAGCGCCCAGGATGTCCTGGGCATCCAAGCCCCCGAATCTCACGTTCGCGTTGCCCGGATGCCGTTGCGTCCCCGCCGGCCCGTTCATCTCTAATGCGGCAGGGCTACCGAGGAGCCCTTGCACGAACGAGTCGCGCAATCGCGACACACGCTCGCGCTCAAGCGCACCCTCCTCCGAGCGAAGAATGTCGGCGGCCGCCGCCATGCCAACACACAGCGGAACTGGAACGGTGCCGGAGCGCAGTCCGCCCTGTTGCCCCCCGCCGTAGATTAGCGGCTCGATGCGATCGTGGTGCTCGCGACGAGCGTACAAGGTGCCGATGCCCTTGGGACCGTACATCTTGTGACCCGAGAGGCTCACGAGATCGGCGTGAGTTGCAAGAGCGCTTATGTCCATCGCACAGATCGCTTGAGCAGCGTCGCAGTGGAACAGAACGCCACGGCTCCTCAGCAACCCAGAGATGCGCTGTACGTCCTGAATCGTGCCGACTTCGTTGTTGACAGCCATGACTGACGCGACTAGCACCGAGTCGTCGAGCATGTCCTCGATGGCATCAAGGCGGACGAAACCCTCGCCGTCCACAGGAATCACACCGACCGTGAAGCCCTCGCGCTCCTGTAACGAGCGAGCCGCGGCGAGAACGCACTTGTGTTCAATCGCGCTCACTAGAATCCGCCGCCGACTTGGTGGGGCGCGACGCCCCAAGCCGAGCAACGCTAGGTTGTTCGCCTCGGTCGCGCCTGAGGTAAACACTAGTTCGTCGGGGTCACCGCCAATAAGGCTGGCGATAGACGACGCAGCCTGCCGAAGGGACTCCGCTGCCCGCCAACCCACGACGTGGTCGTCCGAGTGAGGATTGCCGAAGGACTCGCTCCAATACGGGGCCATACGCTCGACGACCCTTGGGTCTACGGGAGTGGTGGCCTGATAGTCAGCGTAGATTGCTGTGGTGCCGCTCATCAGTTCGCTTGCTGACCTGCGAAAGGGGGGGCAGCCTCCAATCGATGGTTCAGATGGCCTGTGCATACGGTACATCGGGCCGCGTGTTACCGTCGCACTGGACGAATCGTCCAGTAAGGATACCGGATGATCCGGGGCCCGCTATACGACGACGGCTATCGCCCTCAGCTCTCCGGCCACGAGACATTCCCGCTGCGGTACGGGTGGCTCAAGAAGGCATACGACGCCGTGAGCGAAGCCGAGAGCGTCGAAGAGAAGCGGGCGGTCTTCGCTGGGGAGGATGCCATCGCGCGCTTCGGCGTCGGGAAGAACATGGTCGCCTCGATGCGGCATTGGGCAAGCGCCGCCAGCATCGTCCGTGAGGATCCTACCCGTCAGGAGCTTGAGTCTACGAAACTTGGGCGGCTCCTCTTCGACACGGCCGAGGGCCTCGACCCGTACATGGAGGCGCCGGCCACCTCGTGGATCGCGCATTGGAACGTGTCCGGCGACCCGGGAAGGACAACGTGGTTCTGGGCGTTCAGCCATTTCCCCGCGCTCGCCTTCGAGCGCGACACGCTCGTTCGCGGCGTGGCCAATCTGGCTGAGGAACGCGCATGGTCGCGGGCATCGATGGCAACGATTCGGAGAGACGTGGCCTGCTTCGTGCGAACATACGTGCATCAGGCCGCGTCGGGCCAGGTCAATTACGAGGACTCGCTGGAGTCACCGCTTGCCGAGCTCGCGTTGATCAAGCGGGTCGGCAGACGTGACGGCTTCAGGTTCGTGCGCGGCCCGAAGCCCTCCCTTGGAGTTGGCGTGTTGGGCTACGCCGTCACCGACTTCTGGGAGCGCTTCTCCGGGAACGCGAACACGCTGTCCTTCGAGGCGTTGGCCCACGAGCCGGGTTCGCCGGGCCGGGTCTTCGTTCTCGGAGAAGATGACCTCGTCGAGTCGCTTGGTGCACTGGAGGTGGCGACCAAAGGACGGTACCTGTGGTCCGAAACGGCGGGCTTGAAACAGCTTATCCGCACGAGACCGCTATCAAGCAGTGAAGCACTGGACCTTCTGCGTTGGGATTACCCAAGGGTCGCCGCATGACGCCCCTTGCCGACCACGTGCACGTCGCACGCCGCTTCCAGAAGTCCGTCCGCATCGACGCAGACCTTTCGGACCCGGCTGCGCTGGAAGGGTTCATCTGCCCTCGGTCGTCGGCCGTGGCCCTCGAGACGCTGGCCCGGCACGTTAGCGAGTCCGGACAGGCGGCGTTTACGTGGACTGGACCCTACGGAGCCGGGAAGTCGAGTCTCGCGGTCGCCGTGGCCGCCGTGCTCAGCCGCCACGGCGAATTACGGCAAGCAGCCGTGGCAGCACTAGGCGTCAGCACTGCCGAAGTGATCCGGAGTGCCTTGGCGCCACTCGAGAGGGAATGGCGGATCCTGCCCGTAGTAGGCAGGCGTGGGCGCCCGGCACAGGTGGTGGGTGAGGCACTCGAGGACTCGAGACTTGTGAAGCGTCGGCGCTCAGGGGAATGGAGCGACGGAGAGGTATTGGACAAGCTGTCGCAAGTCGCGAAGTGCACGCCGAGCGCGAGCGAGGGTCTCGTCGTTCTTATTGACGAGATGGGCAAGTTCCTCGAAGGAGCCGCGCCCGAGGGAGCCGACATCTATTTCTTTCAGGAGCTTGCGGAGTTGGCCTCGCGCAGCGACCGCCGGCTCATCGTAATCGGCATCCTGCATCAGGCGTTCGCGGAGTATGCACACCGGCTCTCTAGGGAAATGCGACACGAGTGGGCAAAGATCCACGGACGGTTCGTCGACCTGACTATCACGGTCGCCCCCGAGGAGCAGATTGACCTCGTCAGTCGCGCAATAGAGAACGGTCGCCGCCCGCGTGCGCCTAGCGAGTGCGCGACGACGGTCGCGGCCCTGGCGAGGCGGCCCGCCACCGCGGACCTGTTGGACGGGTGCTGGCCTCTACACCCAATCGTTGCATGCCTCCTCGGCCCAATCTCGCGGCGCCGATTCGGGCAGAACCAGCGCAGCATATTCGGGTTTCTGAACTCAACTGAGCCGCAGGGCTTTCAGGATTTCCTACGAACGGCCGGCGCCACCGAGCTCTACACACCTGAGCTCTTGTGGGGCTACCTCCGGTTCAACCTCGAGCCGTCCATCATGGCGTCACCTGATGGACACCGGTGGGCATTGGCCGTCGACGCGGTCGAGCGACTCGAGGCAATTGGCGCCGACAATCTTCACC
This sequence comes from Chloroflexota bacterium, assembly GCA_965220075.1. Lineage (GTDB taxonomy): Bacteria > Chloroflexota > UBA11872 > UBA11872 > UBA11872. Next base: position 2,798,706 of record OZ244806.1, on the reverse strand, counting down.
TTCGGCTCCTGAAGACCATCGCGCTCGTCGATCTCTTCAAGGAGCGGTCTGGATTGGCACCGAGCGTAGACTTGCTCAGGGCGGCGCTTCCGGAGCACTCGTTTGAAGATATCTCGGGAGCTCTTTCCGACCTCATGGAGCGGTCGCTCATTATCTATCGGAAGTACACCAACGCGTATAGCATTTTCGAGGGGAGTGACTTCGATATCGAGCAGGCCGTCGAGGAAGCGTACGAATCGATCGCCGACCTCGACCACGAGCGGCTGACCGCCCTCGCGGATTTCCAGCCCATCATCGCGAAGCGCCATTACCACGAGACGGGAACACTAAGATCGTACGACACCGTCATCGTCCCCTTGTGCGAACTGCTGGAAACCGCAGCCAAGTACAACCCGAATGACGGCTCGGCCGGAGCCTTTTTCCTCGCCTTGCCGATCAAGGGCGATTTGCTACAGCGATCTGAGCGGATAGCTCGAGAGGCGGCGGCGAGCAGCGCCAACCACGACCTCGTCATCGGCATCGCCGATCGCCCAGCGTGGGAGGTCACCACGCTCGCGCGAGATCTCCTCGCCTTGGAACGCGTCCGCGACCACACGCCCGAATTGCAGGGAGACCGCGTGGCGCGCATGGAAGTCGACGGCCGGATCGTTGAGCTCCAAGTACGGATCGAAACCGAACTCGGGCAGGCCCTGAGTAAGGCGCGATGGTGCCGCCGCGGGCATCGCGTGGTGCAGCTCGACCACGCACAACTCAACAGCCTGGCTTCGGATCTCGCCGACGAGCGGTTCCACCGAGCACCACACCTGCATAACGAGCTCCTGAATCGAACCAGGCCCTCAAGCAATGCCATTGCCGCGCGGAACATCCTGCTCCACCGGATGGCCTTCAACGAGGGAGCGGAGCGTCTGGGTATTGAAGGCTTCCCTGCGGAGGGCGGCTTGTTCGCGTCGCTGATTGAGGGACCCGGACTGTATGCCCCCGCCGCAGACGGCTGGCGATTCGTCCGTCCCCCGGCCCGAGGTAACGGCAGCCTTGCCCCTGTATGGCGGGCGGCCGAGGAGTTCGTCCAGAGCAACTCGCACCGGTCGGTGTCGACGGCCGAGCTGTACAGCGCCTGGCGTGAGCCTCCGTTTGGCATCAAGGACGGGCTTCTCCCAATACTCGCAGCGGCGTTCATGCTCTCCAACCAGCACGACCTTGCCTTCTATCGAGAAGGGATATTCCAGGCCCGCATCACCGATCTCGACATGGACTTCCTCACCCGAGACCCGAACGACATACAGGTCCGGTGGATGGACCTTCCGGACGTGTCCCGCCAACTTCTGTCGGAATTGGCCGACGTCGTTCGAGAGGTCGATGCTGAGAACCAACTCACGGATCTGAAGCCAATCGACGTGGCGAGGGGGTTAGTCGCTATACACGATGGGTTGCCGGCGTGGACAGGCCGCACCCGCCAGCTCTCGGCCAATGCCCGCCTTGTCCGGCGGCTGCTCAGACACGCAAAGGATCCCAACAGACTGCTCTTCGACGACCTCCCGCAAACGTTGAGCTTTCCCTTGGAGTCGGGCGGCGAGGCGGACCTGCAACTCGTAGCAGCACGCGTACGCGAAGGCCTGCACGAACTGCGAGACGCGTACCCGGCAATGCTGCGCCGCTTGAAGGAGACGCTATTGGCCGAGTTGCAGACGCCGAACGCATCGAGCGGGTCGCTGGATGAGTTGCGTGCACGCGCTGAGAATATTCGGGAACTTGGCGCGGACCACCGACAGGAGGCGTTTGCGGTGCGCATCGCCCGCTTCTATGCGACCAACGCGGACATCGAGGGGCTCGCCGGTCTAGCCCTCAACAAGCCTCCCGTCGCCTGGACGGACCAGGATGCGGGCCACGCGGCGGTGGCGCTCGCCACGATGGCGCGTGAGTTCGTCCGTCAGGAGGCGTTCGCGCACGTGAAGGGTCGCGGCGACAAGCGTCATGGGATGGCCGTTGTCGTCGGCATGGACGGCCACAGCAAACTTGCACACGACGAGTTCGATGTGACCGACGCCGACCGGCCCGAGATCGAGTCGCTGAGAGCGCGAATCGAGAATGCACTCAACGGCAGCGATCACAAGCGAGACCACATTGTGCTCGCTGCGCTCGCCGAAGTGAGCGCCCGGCTCATGGGCTACGAATAGGAGCGGCAGAATGGAGCGTCACGTGCTAGGGCTCTCCGGTGGCCGCGACAGCGCAGCCCTCGCGGTGTACATGCGCGAGCACCACCCCGAAATCGACATCGACTACTTTTTCACGGACACCGGGAAGGAACTGCCGGAGGTATACGAGTTCCTCGCGCAGCTTGAGGGATTCCTCGGCAAACCAATTATTCGCCTGAATCCCGATCGGGACTTCGACTTCTGGCTCAAGCAGTACAACAACTTTCTGCCTTCTCCGCAGACGCGTTGGTGCACGCGCCAACTAAAGATCCGCCCCTTCGAGCATTGGGTCGCGCCCATGCTTGAGGACGGCGACACCGTACTCAGCTACGTCGCGATCCGCGCCGACGAGGAGTACAGAGAGGGCTACGCCTCCAAGCATGAGCGTCTGATTGTCAGGCTGCCGCTAAAGGAGGCGGGCGTAGACAAGGTCGGCGTTTTGGAGATCCTTGATGGCGTGGGTTTGGGCCTGCCGGCGTACTACGAGTGGCGGACACGTAGCGGCTGCACGTTCTGCTTCTTCCAGCAAAAGATTGAGTGGGTCCGCCTGAAGGAGCGCCACCCAAACTACTTCGAGGAAGCCCGCCGCTACGAGAAGACCGCCCTGGACGATGGCTCCCCGTTCGCGTGGAGCTACGGGGAGTCACTGGAGGAGCTGGGGCGGCCTGAACGGGTCGAGGAGATTCGGCGGGACCACGAACAGCGCTTGGCCCGCATCCGGGCCCGAACGCCGAGGAACCCCCTCCGTCCCGGTTACGAGCCAATCGACATCGACGACCTGTATGGCCAGGAAAAAGTGTGCATCGCCTGCCACAAGTGACCAAGACGCACCCTGAATGGCGCGTTGACGGTCCGAAGCACCACCTTCATCGGCGCTATTCGGAGCACGGCGGCGCGGCTGTCTCCGGCACTAGGGCTCCAAGGTCAAACTTTGGTGCTCCCGCTCGACCTCGGAATTCAAGCGTCGCAACCGCGTTACCGGCGTCCGGCCGCACTTGGGAAGTTGGTCCACCGTAGCGTGACAATGCGCACGAACAGACCTACCCTCAGTACAATCCACTTACCCGTGGACAAACGGGCGCGCTTCGAAAGTCGCCAACAACCCCCCGGTTCATTGTATGTAGGGTACTGCGGAGAGAGCCGGAGACTATAATAAACCTTCAAGCAAAGGATCTCTTCGAAGCGGAAACAAGTAGCCTATGGGAAACCTTCATGGCGCATAACAGCTCCGCCGGCTACAAGATCCCGGAATACCAGCGGGAATACACTTGGGACGAAACCAATATTGACCGGCTTCTTGAAGACTGCCTTAATGGTTTCTCACGCCTATCACAAGCAGGGCAGCAGGGTTTTACCTTTTTGGGGAGCATTATTCTTACCAGAGGCGGCCGTGAAGCAACGTTTGACGGCGTCTCGCTCTTGGTCATTGACGGTCAGCAGCGGCTCACGTCTCTGATTCTCACGGCATGTTCTCTCTTTCATCTCATCACAACACACAGAAATGACATCGCCAATTCTGACACAGCGCTGCAGGATTGGCTAGACGCCGAATGCGATCTCCAGCTAGTCTCGTTGAGGCAGTGTGCCCTTGGGCAGATCCATCGACTCGACGGCAATGTCTTCTATCCCCGGCTCGTCCGCATGGACGATCACCGGGGTAGTTCATCTCGAGAGTCGAAGTACACATCGTCTATTGCTCGTTTTTTGACTGCTCTTGAGACGTATTCTGAGAATCATCGATCAGTATTTCCACCTAAGGCATTTCCAGGAAGCTCTGACGATCATATGTGGTCTACTTATAAGCACCTGTATCAACGTCTTTCTGACTATCTATACCACAACAAGTTCAAGGACGATGACGGGCCCATTGATGTTAGCACGGTCGAGCGCACAAGCTTCACACTCCCCGGGTATGCCGCACTTTGGAGAAAGCTGGACGAGACATCGCCACAGATGCAAGATCAGCAGGTCGGTCTCATGGCGAAGTCGAGTGCCTGTGAAGGTCTAGCGAGGATCTTGCTATTCAGCTCTTATTTCATGCGGCGAGTCGTCCTCACAAGAGTGGAGTCACAGGACGAGGAATATGCGTACGACATGTTCGATTCCCTCAACACAACAGGCGAGCCCCTCACGGCACTAGAGACCTTTAAGCCTCTCGTGGTGGTATTCGAGAACCGGTGTGGTTCCGGGTATTCCGGGTCGAAATCACAGGAGCGATGGGACGGTCTGGACGGGACGCTGACTTCAACCTATCCGGATCCCTCGCGACGCCAGAATGAATCCAAGTTGATGTTGACATCGTTTGCCCTGTATTTGGACGGCTATCGGCTTCCGCAGGATGCAGCTAGTCAGAGGTCCTACCTGCGGGACAGGTTCGGGCGGGCAAAACAATCGAGTATGGCACACGCCAGAGCGTTTGTTGAGGGGCTGGCGTGTGTCGGTGAGTTCCGAGCGCAGTATTGGGAAGTGGCGGCGATCAACGCTCTGGGCATTAGTGCTCTTGGCGCAGCTGACTCCGATACGCTGAGGCTATGCCTCCGCTTCATCGCGGATACGAAGACGACATTAGCAATTCCGATACTCGCGCGGTACTGGGTTCGGCACGGCGATGCCGACAAACATAGGACGCTTCTGCGCGCTACGAAGGCGGTTGCTGCCTTTCTCGCCCTCAGGCGTGCTACTACGGCCGAACGGCTGGGATCGATAGCGATTTCCGAAAGCTGATGAAGGATCAACCGGCTGGAGGCGGCGACCCTCTGTCTGCCGGGATAACGCTGAGTAATGACGTCATGGCCGTGGAAGATCTGCAGGCCGAGTTCCGGAGATTCCTGGGACGACTAGATATCGACTTCGAGAACGAAGACACATGGATAAAGAAGGCGGAAGAGCTGGACCTCGGAGCACGTGCCCCACAAGCATTGATTCGCTTTTTGTTATTCGCGGCACATCACAATGCTGGCCAAGAAGACGGGCGGCCAGGCATGCTCACGCGGGGGACTGTTGTTCCAGCGTCCGGCATTGATTTCTTCACTCATCGGAATTGGGTCGAGCCAAAGTACGCCACGGTCGAGCACGTCGCGCCCGAGAGCGATCGTGGTACTGGCTGGCAGGCCGAGATCTACCAACGTCAAATCACACGGAACCTACTGGGCAACCTCGTACTGCTCCCAGAAAGGGAGAATCAGGCGATCGGGAACGCGCCGTGGGCGAAGAAGAAGGCGTTCTATGCGGCCCTGGCTTCGAAGGACCACGGTGAACGCGAAAGTGTTCTAGAGGAAGCAAAGAAGGGCGGATACGGGTTCGGCAGGAAGACCGAGAACCTGCTGCGTGGTCAAGAAAACCTGAACTTGCTCGACTCGGTTGTCGCAGTGGACAAATGGACCGACGAGATTATTCAGAGTCGCACAAGAAACATTCTAAGGCTGGCTTGGGCACAGGTGGCGCCCTGGCTTATGAGCTCCTCAAACGTTCAGGACCCACCAGGCCGTCGCACACCGGACTAGAGTGTCCTCTTCGCAAATAGATGCGACACCGGACGTCGGGTTGGGCTGACGCCAGGGAGCGGTGCACGCGGCATCTCGTCGGGATCAAGCGATGAGATGGAAGCGAGGCACCGCTCATGACCCATGATGACGTGTTGTACCGGTTTCGGCTACGGCTGTTCGCGCTCGCTGACGAGCTGGGCAATGTCCGAGCAGCCTGCCGGCTTTTGGGGATACACCCCTCGACGTACGACCGTTGGCGCGCGCCGATTCCTTCAACTCGTCTAATGCCCTACGAATTCGCCGGTCCTTGATACGTGCCCGGTTGATCTCCCGCATCACTAGTAGCCCGATGGCCAAGCAGTGCCGTGGCGACGTCAGCCACCTGCCACCACCCGCACCGCTCGAAGACACGCCCCCAAGCCAGTGCGACGCCGACCACCCAGGCTGGTCGTGATGACTCACGCTGAAAGTTAAGGGCGACGCATCGCGTCCACGACGCCGCCAATCGACACCAGCCGACTCAAGCCCATGTATCCCGGCCGTAACAGCCCAGCCCACGCTATCGCGCCGTCGCTGCGGCGTGATCTCGGCCGTCTCCGGTGTCAGACTGCGGTGGCCAGCCAGGTGCGGATGCGCTGGCGACGGCTAGACCTTCTTGTATCAGCCTGGATTGTTCCGCTGGCAGGAAGTGGAGGAAGCTCATCGCCAAAGCCCACACGCATCGTATCCATGGTGGACGCATATCGACTGTCGCGGTCTTGTCCTTCCCGGCGATCCGCCACATACGCCCATGTGGCCGTAGCGACCATCGCTCCCGCCGGGACCCTCAGGCACACGATGATGACTACGTGGGCGGCTGCGTCAGCCTCAATCGCGGTGCCGACGATCCCCGCGGTCAGCGCCAGCCCCGCCGCTATCAGTTGACCGGTAAAACGCATCCGGCGCACAACGCCACAACCGACACCGCTACCTGCTCATGCGACGTCCGTGGCTAGATTGGTATATGAGCTCCTAAGGCTTCCCCACGCAAGGAATGCCCGAATGGCCACTGCGCATCGGCCGACTCGACCGGGAATGGCGTCCGCCACAGCCGCAAACTCTCGAGTTGCCAGTATCTGGGGGACACGGTCCCGGCGACCAGGTGATGTACGCCAGCAGCGGCGGTGGAAGATCAAACTGAGCGACGTGACCCAGCAGCGCAGAGCCTGCCATTCGCCCGTTTTGACTGCCGCTCGAAATCAGGGGCTTGCGGGACGAAGGGCCCGCGACCAACAGCGGGCCTCTGGCATCCAACAGGACGGTTGATCTCCTAGCCGCGGCTCGAGCTAGGCAGCCCCCTGCTGAATCCTGCTGGGGAGTTCGGCTGGAGTTGCCGCGGTGGAATTACGGAAACCTGGATTCCCCGCCGCTGCCGCCGCCCCTACGGTAGCTGTACGCCGCTGAACCGGGCGCCGGAGATGCCGCCCGGTCCGGCGGTGGCCTACAGGCCGACGACCAATGAAAGGCGGACGTGCCGTGTCGCGACTGATGGGGCGGCTGCAAGCGGTCGAGCAGGAGCGCGACCGGTTGGCGGCGCTCCTCGAGCAGCGGCTGGCTGCCATCGACACGGCGGCGGAAGCGCAGCGCGACCTTGCGGCGGCCCGAGGCCAGATCGTCGACCTGAGCCGCGAAATCGAGGGGCTGCGACACGAACTCGAGAACTCGCGCCGCGAGCATCGGCGTCTCCAAGGTCTGCTCGCGCGCACGCAGACGGCAGCGCGCGGCTACGCCGAGCACCTGGACGCCGCCGAACGCCGCCGTCGGGTCGGCGGATGGTGGCCGCGTCTCGTGGCGGCGCTCGCCGGCCGGCGCGATGCGCCCGACCCCATCCACGAATCCCAGCCCGAGGCGACGGCATGACCACGGGTGAGGCCCCTGTTGTCGTGGGAGCCTATCTCCGACCGAAGCGGTCCTGGGCGCTGCCGCTATGGGATGACCTGGAGGCCAGCCCGCTGCTGGATCTGGCCTTCCACGGTCTGGGGCCCGATGAACTGGTGGTGATCCGCACCATCGCCAGCCCGATCGGCGCACGGACCCGTCGGTGGGGATGGACCGCGGTCAACTCCCTGCGCGCCGGCCGTTGGCCGGGACAGGGTCGCGTCCTGCGAGACCTTGGTCGGGGCGCCGGCGAGGCCCTGCGCGAAATGCTCAGCTTCGCGCTGTCCGGCCAGTCGTATACGCCGGAGGCGCGCGGCGCCACGCGCGAACAGTTAGCCGCGGCCGGCGTGACCGAGGCGAAAGTCCGGGGTCACCTGATCGACCTCGAGGTGCACCTCCTGGTCCGGGGGCCGGACAAACGGAGCGCCCGGGCCCGCCTGAAGGTGGTCCGGGGAGTCTTCGAGGACTGCGCCGGCCCGTTCAACCGGCTGGTGGCCCGGCGGCCCTGGCGCCGCCGGACGTACGTCCGCGCCGTCGAGGCGCGGCAGTCCTGGCCGGGGGCGAGATTCACGGCGAGCGTCGAGGAAGCCGTCGCCCTGACCGGCCGGCCGCGGGGCGACCTCGTCGGGCTCCGCGGACGCCGCGTGTGGACCCGGCAGACTCCACGCCGAGGCCGGGTGCCGATCGACACCGACTTGTTCGTTGGACAGCCGCCCGATGGATGACCACCACGCGGGCGCGACGTATGGATTGAAGCCGGCCGACGCGCTGAAGCATCTGTTCGTGGTCGGTCCCACCGGCGTGGGCAAGAGCACGTTCCTGTTCTGGTTCGCCCTGTCGGCCATTCGGCAGGGCCACGGCATCCTGCTGCTGGATCCCAAGGGCGACCTGGCGCGGGCGCTCCTGGGGGCGATTCCCGCTGCCCGCGAGGCGGACGTGGTGGCGCTCGACTTCTCGGACACCGACTGGCCGGTGGGCCTGAACCCCCTCGACGTGCGGGACGCGGATGAAGGCGACCGGGTGGCCATGGCGGTCTATTCGCTGCTGCGCGAGCTGGTGCGCGGCGAGGACTTTCTCTGGGGCACGTCCATGTCGCAGGCCTTTGCCTACGGCTTCCGCACCCTGGCCGCCAATCCGCAGATCAAGCCGACCATGCTCGACCTGGAGCGGCTGTTCATGGATCGCGACTGGCGCGAGAGCCTGGTGGCCAACGTCACCGACCCCTTCCTGCGCTCCTACTGGCGGAACCAGGTCGATCGCATCTCGGTCCGCCAGTTCGAAATGACCTTCGGCGGCGCGCTGCGGCGGATGGCCATGCTGGTGCAGGACCCGCGGGTGCGCAACATCCTGGTGCAGCCGCGCTCGGCGGTGCGCTGGGACGGCGTGCTGCAGCGGGGCGAGATCGTGCTGGTCAACCTGGACCAGGCCGACACCGCCCTGGGCGCCGCCGGGTCGCGCCTGCTGGGCAGCATCCTGGTGACGCAGTTCTGGCAGGCGGTGCTGCGGCGGCCGGCGAACGATCGGGCGCCGTACTTCGCGATCATCGACGAGTTCCAGGAGTTCCTGGACACCGGGCGCGACATGGGCGCCTTCTTCGAGCGCTCCCGCAGCTACGGCGTGGGGCTGGCGGTGGCCACGCAGAACCCCGGCCATCGCCGGCTCTCGGGGATCATCAGCAGCGTCCTGCTCAACACCCGCACGCACGTGGTGTTCGGCGGCCTGCGGGAGCAGACGCGGCACTTCGCCATGGAGATGGCGCCGGCCTTCACGCCGGCGGAGCTGGACGACCTGCCGGCGTATCACATGGCGGTGAAGACGCTGGTCGACAACCGGCCGGCCCACCCGTTCGAGGCCACGGTGCCGCCGATGCCGCGCGGCGATTCTGAACGGGCGGCGCGCATCCGCGGGCAGGCCCGATCAGCCTTCGGGCAACCGCGGGCGGAGCTGGACGCGCTCGTGGCCGCGCGCTACGGCGGGCTGACCAAGACCGACGCCACGCGTGAACGTCCGGCGGGCGACCCGTCCGAGGGCGCCCCGACAGCGAACGATGCAGCCGACGACTCGCCGGACGCGGCGCACGGTCGGGTCGACCTGGCCGCACAGCCGGGCGGCACCGCACCCGCCGGGCCGGGGAGCGACGCGTGACGGCTCCTCGGGCCGCGGCGACCCGGCCCATTCGGCGTCGCGGGCTACATCGCAGCCCCCATCGCCTCGCCGCTCGCCACCGTCGTCTCGCGAACGAGACATTCCGTGCCATACCGAACCTGGACGAATATCGATTGTCCATCAATGTTCCGACAAAACCACCAGCGTCGCCTCGCGTAACTATCATGCTGATTCCTCAGGTCTCCCCATGATCTGGGCCCGCCGCCAGGTCCAGGTCCTGCGCCTGCTGCGCGCCCACCGCTTCATGGACGTCGCGCAGGTGCATCAGGTGGTCTACGACCCGGTCAGCCGGCGTGCCGGTCAGCGCTGCCTGACCTCGCTCCACCAGCAAGGCCTGGTCGTGCGCGCCCGGCCGGCAACCGGCGGCGTGGGCGGCGGCAGCAGCGGCTTCGTGTACGGCCTGTCGGCCAAGGGTGCGGATCTGCTGGAGCACATCGACGACGCGCCGCGCGCCCAGATTCCGTACGTCCGCGATTCCGAGACGTTCACGCCGCAGCGGGCCCAGCATCAACTGGCGGTGAACCGTTGCTTCATCGCCCTCTGGCAGGCCCTGGAGGCCGCCCCTGACCATCAGCTCTCGCGCTGGAACTCCGACCCGCACCTGCGGATGCGCTATTGGGAGGGCGGTCGATGGCAGGTGATCAACCCCGATGGCCTGGCCCAAGTGCGCAGCCCGGCCGGCGATCACTGGCTCTTCTTCGAGATCGACCGGGGCACGGAGGAGCTCCGCCGCTATACGCGGAAAGTGCGCCGCTACGCGCGTTTCTGGCGATCGGGCGCGTGGCGCTCGGAGTTTCCCGTCTTTCCCGAGTTGCGCATCACCACCAGCCGACGGTCGCGCGTGGCCAGCCTGCGCGAGGCCGTCGAGGTCGGTGTGCGCGAGCTGGCGGACGGCGGCAGTGGGGGCGTGAACGACGTGCTGCGGATCGCGGTGGCCTGGCAGCCGGCGTTCCTGGCCGACCCGCTGGGCCCGGTGTGGGAACCCGCCTTTGCCAACGGCGACCAGCGCCAGACCGTCGTGCGTGCGCCGTGGCCGACGCGCACCGAGGGGAAGGAGGGCAGCCGGCCATGAATACCTGAGGCGCCGGCGGGGACGAAGTGTGATTGCCGACCCCCGCCGGCGCCGGATCCGACCCGCGAGGACCGGCCGCGAGGCTCGCGGCGCAGGTCTTCGCCGACCTTCGTCCATCGTACGACTGCGAGGAAAACCAATGCTTGTGCGGATCAAAGACCGGCTGCTGGCCGGACTGCGCGCCGTCGTCACCGACGAGCGTGGCAATGCCACCGAATACATCGTGATCGCCGGGATCGGCGTGGCCGTCTTCGGCGCGGCGATCGTGGCCTGGAACAACGGCCTCTCAACCTATCTCGAGGGGGTCCTGACGGACCTCACGGGGCTCTAGGCCATGCGACCGACGGGCCGGCCGCGCCGGTGGGCCGGGCGCCGCCGGGTCGCGCTCGGCTCGGAGCAGGGAGCGGTGGGCGCCGAGGCGGTGCTGGCGATGCTGGTCATCGTGCCCGTCCTGCTGGCCGTCATCGCCTTTGCCCAGATGCTGGGCGCCTGGCAGGCCCAGAACTACGTGGCGGCCGCGGCAGCCCGTCAGGTGGCGCAGGAGGGCGGCGACAGCGCCGCTCTCCGCGCCCGGGTGGCGGCGGATCTGGCCGCCGCCGGGCTGGACGCCGCCGACGTGCTCCTCACAGTCCAGCCCGCGACGGTGGACTGGCGTGAGCCGGTCACGGTCGAGATGCAAAGCACGCAGCGCGTCCGCATCCCCTTCCTGCTGGAACTGGAGGTGCCGCTGCGCTCGCAGTTCACCACCCGGGGCGAGGTGAACCGGTGACCCGATGGTCCCGCTCCGCCCTGGCCGACGAATCCGGCGGCGTCTCCGGTATGACGCTGGTGCTGCTGAGCACGACCCTGCTGGTGGCGGCGCTGGTGATCGATATCAGCGCCATCCGGGTCCAGCGGCTGCGGTTCGTCGATGCCCTGGAGCAGGCCGCAGTTGTGGCCGCCGGGCACATCGACGCGGGGTATCTGGCGGCCACGGGCAAGGTCCGGCTGGCGGACACGGCAACCGCCGTCGCCCGCGAGTACCTGCGACTGAACCTGCAACCGCTGAACCGCCAAATTGCAGGGGCCGAAGCCACGGCAGTGGCCGCGGCGGCCGAGATCGCCGTGACCAATCCCGGTGGGATCGATCCGATCCGCAACCGGACCGCCGCCGCTCCCACCGTGTCCATCCGGGCCGAGGTCCCGGTGCGCACCGGGCTGCTGCGGCTGGCGGGCCTGCCCGGGACCCAGGCGCTGCGGGTAACCGCCAGCGCTATGACAAGGAGCTGATGCCATGCGAAGTCCGCGATATCGATCGATCACGGGGCGCTCGGTCCGGTTGCCTCTGCTGCTGCTGGTGGCGATCAGCGTCGCAACCATGGGGTTGAGCACCGCGACCGGCTGGCTGCTCGGCGCGGCCGGCGGGTCGCCGTCCGACCAAGTCGCGCCGCCCGTGACGGCCACGGTCGCGCCTGCCGACCACGAGGCATCACCGCCTCCCGCAGGGATCGCCGTCACCGCCCTGACCATCGCCGCGGGCGCGGATGAGCCCGTCCCGCTGGCCGTCGGCGAGCGGACCGGACTCCGGGCCGTGGCGGCGCTGGCTGACGGCACGTCCCGCGAGGACGCCCCGGTGCGCTGGTCGGTGAGCGACGATGACGTGCTGTCGGTCGATCCGACCGGCGTGGCCACCGGGCGAGCATCCGGCCGGGCGCGAGTGCATGCGGTCCTGCCGCCGTTCGATGCCTCGGTCGCCGTCGTGGTCGGCGATGCCGAGCCCGTCGCGCCCGGCCAGGCTGTCGCGCAGCCGGACCCGGACGAGCTGGTCCGCCAGGAGCAGCGGCTGCTCGATTGGGTGATCCGGATCCGCGCGCAGCTGGGCCTGCCCGCGGTCGCGGTCGACGACGCGCGGCGCGGCGCCCTGCGGACGTTGGTCGCTCACGCCCTGAGCCAGGGCGGGATGGACCAGGTCCGGCCGCAGGCCCGCCAGCTCCGCGCGGTGGAGGACGGCGGATGGGCGGTCCGGCTCTGGCCGGTGGGCGCTCCGGCCGCCTGGCAGGCGGCCGGGTTCGATGACCTATCGACGCTGATCGGCGATGACGCGCGATCCGTGCTGACCGACCCGAGCGTGACGCAGGTTGCGGTGGGCCTGGTGTTCGACGGGCGCGTGTCCGACCAGCTCTGGGTGGGCGTAGCCGTCAGTCGAAGGGCGCCGTAGACGATGCGGCGCGCGACCTCGTGGCTGGTGGCAGCCCTCGGCCTCGTCCTGGCGGTCGGTCTCGCCGCCGAGGCGCGAGCGGATCATGGCTACTGGGAAACCGAGACCGTCTGGATTGAGCCGGTGGTCGCAACCCAGACGGTCTGGGTGCCCGGCCGCTGGGAAGACCACACCGTCTGGGTGCCGGGCCGGTATGAGACCCAGACCCAGATTGTCGAGGAACTGGAATGGCAACCCCACTTGGTGTGGGTGGACTCCGGTTACTGGGAGGAGCGCGGGCGTTGGGTTGCAGGCGGCCATTGGGTGGAGCTCTGGGACGACGATGCCTCGCAGCCCTACGTGGTCTGGGTGGCTACGTCGCACTGGGAAGGCTACGAGGTCTGGGTCGACACCTCCCGCTGGGAAGATCACGGCCGCTGGGTCACGGTGCATCGCGAGGAGGTCGTCACCGTCTGGGTGCCGGGCCGCTGGACGACCGAGCGCCGCTGGATCGACGGCTACCACGAGACGGCAGAGGTGGTCACGGTTCCGGGGCACTACGAGACCCGGCGCCGCTGGGTGACGCTGCCGCATCCCACGCCCACGCCGGCGCCAACGTCGACGCCGCGTCCGGCCGCATCCCCCACGGCGGCCCCGCCGCCGACGCCGGCGCCACCGAGCGACGGGAGCTGCACCATCCCGGCCGGCATCCACAAGGTGACCGACTACTACGCGGGCACGCAGGTGGAGGAGACGGACGACGGCATTGACTACCAGACGATCACCGACAACCGGCCCAACAATCTCTACGCCGTGGACCTCGGCAGCTACAGCAAAGGCGCGAGCAGTCCCTACGACCGGGCAGCCTTCAACGGCCGCAACCGCGATGTGAACGGCGAGCTCCTGGCCGGCACCTTCTACCAGAACTACCGCAAGCGGGACGGGTGCTACGTCCCGACCAGCATCGTCTTCTTCCAGGACGATCGGGTGGTATTCACCACGGGCGTCGTGCCCTCTCTCACGCCGACAGCGGTGGTCGATCCGGAACCGACAGTGACGGCGACGCCGACGCCTACGGTGACATCGACGCCAACGGTAACGTCGACGCCAACGGTAACGTCGACGCCAACGGTAACGTCGACGCCGACGGTGACGGTAACGCAGCCGCCGGTCGATGGGTCGGACGGCGGGTCGTCCCGGCCCACAACCGCTGGTCCGGTGACGGATCCGACGCCGACCAGCCAGCCGGGTCCGGGCCCAAGACCGCCTGGCGGTCCAGGGCCGGATCCGACGCCGACCAACCGGCCGGGGCCAGAGCCACAACCGCCGGGCGAGCCGAGTCCGGGACCGACGACGCCGTCGCCACGCCCCCCGCAGCCCCCGAGCGTGTCGCCGACGCCATCCGCTGACCCGTTGCCGCCGGTGGCAACGCCCAGGCCGGCGTACGACCCGCCCGTCGGCGCCCTTCGCGTGGCGCCCGTGGTGGCGGGATCGGCAGTGGCCGGCGACGCCGAGGGCTTCTCCGCCATCGAGGTGCTGCGCGGCGCGCCGATCGATCTCTGGGTCCGCGCGGCCGTCGAGCCGCCGTCCACGGACCCCGCGGCGACCGTCGCGCTCGAGCAGTGGACCTTCGTTCGCGGGGTGAACGACCGGCCGGGCGGCACCCAGCCTGGAAGCAGCGGGGGACCGGACGAGGCCCTGCGGCTGCAATGGAACGATGTGACGCCCGTAGTCAATGGCCAACTCCGGCCGTACAACCTGCACCTGCGAGCGCTACTCCGCGTCACCTACGGCGACGGGACGATGCGTGACTTTGCCCTGGAGGGATCCATCGCGGTCACCGTTCGCTTTCAGGGCGCCACGACATGGGAGGACACTCCATGAGACGACATTGGATGCTGGCCCTGGGGCTGGTTCTCGGTCTCGCCGCGGGCGTGCTGGTCTATCAGAGCATGCAGCTGGCTCCGGTCGTCGCGGCGGCACGGCCAGTGGCGCTCGGTGACCGTTTGACGCCGGATGACCTGACGCTGCGGGATGTCAATCCGGCGGCGCGGCCGGCGGGGGCGCTCACCTCGCTCGACGGGGCCGTGGGGGCCTTTGCCACCGGCCCGATTCCCGCGGGGCAGTACATCGTGGCCGGACAGCTGGCGGACTCGCGCCGCGCCGCGTTGCTGGCGCACGCGGGGGCGATCCCACCCGGTCACGCCCTGATCGCGATCCCGGTGGATGCCACGCGCGCGCTGGGCGGTGTGGTCCCGCCGTCGCAGATCGTTGATGTCCTGGTCGCCAGCCCCGATCCCGCCGCCGACCGGGCGATGTCCGGGTCGGTGCCGCAGCAGGTGGAGCTGCTCGGTCGCGGCGTGCTGCTGGTGGAACTGCGCAGCGACCGCGGTGAGGCGTTGCCGGCGCCGTCGGACGATGGCAGCCTCGCCCGCCGGGCCTCGGTCCGCATCGGCGCCGCCGTGCTGGCGGTGCCCGCGGCGGACGTGCCGCGCTACGTGGCGCGCATTCCCACCGGCACCTTCGTGCTGAGCCAGCGTCTGGATGAGCCCCCGAGCCACGCCGCGGCCGCCTGGCGCCAGACCGTGGTGGGCACGCCATGAGTGCAGCGGAGGCTACGACGACTGGCTACCGCCCAGAGTCCAGGCCGACGGCCGACATGCTAAGGGACGAGGCGTTCCTGGCTCGGGTGCGCGAGCGGCTGGTGAGGGCGCTTGACCCGCAGCTGCTGGACCCGTTCAGCCCGGTGCCCGACCGGACCGACCGCATCAGCGCGGTCGTGCATGCCCATCTCGCCGAGGCCTTTCCTCGCGCGGTCCCGGATCCAGAGTTGGTTCGGCGCTTGTGCGAGGAGCTGGCCGGGCTGGGCCCGCTGGAACCGCTGATGACGGACCCCGACGTGACCGACGTGCTAATCAACGGACCGGCGGAGGTGTGGGTGGAGCGCCGGGGCCGGCTGGAGGCGACATCCGTTCAGTTTCGCAATGCCCAGCATCTGGCGGCGCTGATGGAGAAGATCGCGGCGCTGGTCGGGCGCCACCTGTCGCTGGAGAGCCCCTGCGTGGATGCGCGCATGGCCGACGGCAGCCGGGCCAATCTGGTGATCGCGCCGGTGGGTGGCCCCTGCCTCTCCATCCGCAAGCACCGGCGCGTTCGGCTGGCGCTGCGGTCCGAGCAACCGGAGGACTCGGAGCACCCTGGTAGCGGTGGGGCGCCGGTCGATTGGGTCACCGCCGGTGGCTTGAGTCCGGCGATGGCGGCCTTCCTGGCCACCGCCGTCCGTGCCCGCCTGAATGTCCTCGTCGCCGGCGCCACCGGGGCCGGCAAGACGACGCTGCTGGCCAGCCTGCTGGCCGCGGTGCCGCCGACCGAACGCGTGGTGATCATCGAGGACACCACCGAACTGGCGGTGCCCGACCAGGGGCACACGGTCCGCCTGCAGTGCGTCCACGGTCAGCGCGCCGTCGACTACCAGGACCGCACGGTGTCGGTCGCCGACCTCCTCGCGAACGCCCTGCGCATGCGGCCTGACCGCCTGGTCGTGGGTGAGATCCGCAACCCGCGCGAGGCCTACGTGTGTCTGGAGGCGCTCAACACCGGCCACGCCGGTTCGGGAACCACGATTCACGCCAATGGGGCGGCCGACGCCCTCGGACGACTGGAGACGCTGGTGCGCCGCGAGTACCGCGAGGTCACGGTGCGCGAACTACGCGAGCCCATTGCCCGCGCGTTCGACCTCGTGATCCACGTGGGGCGGCTGGCCGACGGCCGGCGCGCGGTGCTGGAAGTCATGGAGCTGGCCGGGATGGCGGCCGAGGGAGCCTATGACCTGCGACCCGTGTTCAGCGCGGAGCGCGCCGCAGGCGACGACGTGGTGGGCTTCCAGGCTGTCGGCGGCTACCAGCCGGGACCGAAGGTCCAGGCCAAGCTGCGGCTGCAGGGCGTGGTGCTGTGAATCTCGCCATCGTCGCCGCCGGGTGCGCCGCGGCAGGCGTGGTGGCCGTGGCGCTGGCGTTGGCGCCAGTGCGTAGGTCATCCGCATCGCCCGCAGACGGCTGGGGCCATCGGCGCCTCAGCCGTCTTGCCACCCAACTGCACGAAGCCGGTGTGACGATAACGCCGCCGGTATTCCTGCTGATCAACGGCGGAGCTCTCGCGGTCGGGGCGGTTGCCGGTGGACTGGTCACCCCGCCGCTCGCGCTCTTGGGAGCGATTGCCGGGGCGATGGCACCAATGGTGGTGCTCCGCGCTGCCGTGGCGCGGGCGCAGGCGCGCGCCGATCGAGAGGCGCTGGTTCTGCTGCGACTGCTGGGCGCCCATCTGCGGGCCGGCGCCACCTACATCGAAGCGCTGCGGGCCGCCGCCGAGGGGGTGGCAACGCCGCGGGTGCGGGACGATCTGGCCTGGATCGCCAATCGGTTCCGGCTGGACCGTCCCCTGCATGGGTCGTTGGCCGCGGTCGCCGCGCGAACGCCGGGCCGCCATCTGCGCCTCGCCTACCGCGTGCTGGCGCGCGCCATCGAGCACGGCGTGGCGGGACGGCGCGCGGTGACGGCGCTGGAAGGGCTTGAGGCCACCGTCGCCGCCAACCTGCGCGCGCGCGAGGATCTGCAAGCCAAGACCCGCGGCCTGCGCATTCAAATTGTCGTCGTGGCCCTGGCGATCCCGATCATTCATCTGTATCTGCGCGGAACGAACCCGGAGTCCTTCACCGTCATGGACGAGCCCTTGGGGCAATTTGTGCTGCTCCCCGCAGCGGTGCTGTTTGAGGTGCTGGGGCTGTTCCTGTGGCGGCGCTTCACGCGGGCGCGAGCATGAGCGGCCCACCACTGCTAACCGCCCTGGCGGCGGCGAGCGCCGTGAGCATCCTGGTGTTCCTCGCGCTGAGCCGGGTCGCCGACACCTTCGGCGGAGCTCGCCAGCGGCGGGTGCTACGCCTGACGGAGGCCGATTCCGAGGCCGCGACCCGGTCACCCACGGGTCTGGCCGGCCAGGTCGGCGTGGTGCTCGACGCTGTCGGAAAGCGTGTCGGTCGCCACCAGCGCCTGGTGAGCACGCAGGATCTGCGTGACGCGGGCCTTGAGTCGGCGTGGATGACGCCGCGGACCGTGGTGGCCATCAAGCTGTTGCTCGGCGCCGGTGTGGGCGCGACCCTGGCCATGCTCATCCCCTGGGTGCCGGCCATGATGGTGGGCGCGCCGATCGTCGGTCTCCTAGCATTCGTGGCGCCCTCGCTGGTGATCGACGCTCGCAAGGCTGCCCGACGCAAGCGGATCCTGGCCGAAGTGCCGGACGTGATCGCCGAACTCCGCGGACTGATCGGCACCGGGATGGGCGTCGAGCGTGCGCTGCACATGCTGGTGGAGGACGACGCGTCGGACGTGGCATCGACCGCGCTGGTCCTTGAGATCAGGCGCACGATGGCCGCCTACGGTCTCGGGGTGCCGCTCACGGTGGCCCTCCAGGAAGCGTCCGACCGGTTGGGGTCGCCTGAGTTCGAGGCCTTCGTGCTGGCGCTCAAGCAGGCGCGCCGCCTGGGTGCGGAGCTCGACGCCGTCCTGGATCAGCATGAAGTGGGGTTGCGGGCCCAGCGGCAGAACGCCGTCGACGCCGAGGTGGCGTCGCAAGAGGCCAAGGCCCAACTTGTCATCGCCATCTGCTTCCTGCCGGCGTTCATGCTGCTCATCTTTGTTCCCATGCTCCTGAGCATCGCCGCGGGGCTCTTTGGGTGAATCCGGAGCTGATGGGGCTGTCGGCCGCCCTCGGGGTCGCGCTGCTAGCGTCGGTCACCGACATCCGCGAACGACGGATCCCAAATGCGCTGGTTCTCGCTGGCCTGGTGATCGCTGCCGCGTTGGCGGCGATGAGCGGTCGGTGGTCGGACGCGTTGCTTGGGAGCGGGTTGGGTACAGCGCTACTGGCGCTGCCGCGGCTGTTCTCCCGCGATGCCGTCGGCCTAGGGGATATCAAGCTGGTGAGTGTCGTGGGGCTGGGTGCCGGAATGGTGGGCATACTCGTTGCCATCGGCCTTGCTGTCGCCGCAGCGATGCCTGTGGCCCTTTGGGCTCGTCGCAAGGGCGGCGATTTCAGGCCTCTGCCGTTTGCCCCATTCCTGGCCTTGGGCGCTGCGGGATGTCTAGCGGCTCATCTCGCTGTCGGCTTTAGTTAGACGCAGGCCCGCGTGCGCTAGCGATACAATCAACTCCGTTCGCGGGATGCGCCGAACGCCGTCCGGGCAGCATGCCGAATGAATGATCTGAATGGCACACGGTCCGGCCCGCGAATGTGTTCTGTTCGTGCAGCGGGCCCTTGCTGAGTCGAAGACGACCCCGCGCATTTGCTACACCATTCGTGCCGATCCCTGGGAAGAGGACGCTTTAGTCCAGAGGGGCCGTCAAGGATCTCCGCGCCACCCGGGCGAGGCTCCAGCAGCGGCAGAATCGCGACCAGAACTATCTCGTGGCGCCATTCGCCTCGCGTATCTCGACAATCGTCCCATCCGGGTCGGAACAGCGGAACTGTCGAAGAGATCTCATCGTAGTGACCGGTGACACCTTCAAGTCGGCCGCGATGATCCGCTTGCGGAGCGCATCAAGTTCTGATGGTTCCACGAAGATGAGTATCTTCGTTGGAGCGCTGCTCAACCCGTCGGCTCTCAAGTCCAATTGGCGGGCGGGTAGATCACCGTCGCTCGTGATCGGGAATAGCACTATTTCGCCTCCGAAGTTGACGAATTCTGCCGTTTCCCGAGTGACCTTCAAGCCGATCAAATCGCGATAAAAGTGCGTTGATATCTCCAGGTTAACAGCTTCAATTGCGAAGATCACTCGTGGGTTTCTGCGAGGTGGTGTCTTCCCGCTAACACTGTGCTGCACTGTGTTCTTATCCGAGTCGAAGACTGGCCCTTTTTTACGCCGTCTCTTTGTGACGTGGAGCGTTTGACCATCATCTGTAGTTAATACAAAGCTCTTGATTTCGTTGCGTGTCTTTGTCGGAAAATCATGCACGCGAGTTAGCACACCACTGCGTCCGTCTGGGAGCGGGATCTCGTCCCCAACACGAATCTGGGCCAATCGTCGAGAGAACCTCGCTAAAGTGTTTGCAGTCGCCTCCACGGTTGGCTTGTCGCTGGGCACTAGCAAGGCCTGCGCGGTGGCTCGCAAGTGGTCGTAGTCCTGGACTTTGGCTGCGACGCCGCTGAGCCAGTCAGTGCCGCTTATCGCGCCAAGAAGTCCTCCGGTCATTGATGCTAATGTGTCGGTATCCGCGCCGCGACTGAACGCACCGACGAGGATCCCCTGAGCAGGGCGAGAGGCGTAGCGAGATGCGAGGTAAAGCGCACCCGCCGCCGTCACCGTGCCGGCACCACTGATCCGCCTGTCGAAGGCACGAAGGTTTTCCAGTGTTTCGCGGTCGACAGCGAGGGAGCCTTGGCCAATCGCCACTTCCGACACATCAAGGAGCTCGACCATATCCCTCACGGTGGTTCTCCAGAGGCGCGAATACTCAACTCGGGCGTGCCGCTCCGCAGCACCGCGCCACTCGGTAGGGAGATCTTCGGGAAGCCGCGACCAGGTGTCGACCGAAGCCTTCGTTTCAGCGATCAGCTCGCCGTATTCAAGGCTTCGTTCCCTGCGGAGGGCTCGCCACAGAGCGTAGGCGTAGGCGAGAGCACCAACATGGGCTACCGGGTGGCCGTGCGTCGTGAGGCCATCTTTCACGACGGCTGAGGCAATAGGGCTAAAGTCATTGCTGCTTGCGCCGCGCACGCAGTGAGGAAGCACGCGCATAGCTACACCGTTCCCACCCGCGTCGAAGTAGCGCACGGGACTGTCTTGGAGCCATGGCGGCTTCCCTGCCATCCAGGAGCGGGCTGCGCGTTTGGTCGCCGCGCCGCCGCCACGTTCGTATAGCAGCCAGAACGGCAGCTCCACGGAGGTCCAACGCTTCCACCACTCGTCCCCGGCGCGTAGAGCGTGAGCTAGCGCTAGGATGAGTTGAGTGTCGTCGCTGTATTCTCCCGAGCCTATCTCCGCGTCGTATGCCGCATAACGGCCACCCTCTCGGCGCCACCACGGAGAGAATTCCAACCTCGGTTCGGCGTCTGCCGGAGTTCGCACCCGATGTCCGCGATCTTCCTGGGGCCAGCCGAGAGCGTCGCCGACCGCAGCTGCCAGAAGCGCGCCTTCTGCTCGCGGCGGGAGCGTTGCGCTGCTAGGGCTAGTCACCGGTCATCTCCCGGTGATCCCAATCCGCCTCGGCGGGGCGAGCCCCAGAGCGGAGCAGTCTTGAGAGTCGATAGGGGTCGAAGACATCGGGGCAGATCCGGAACCTGAAGAGATCATCGCTCAGGCCCAGTTGGCGCAGACCAAAGAACGTCCTCCTCGCCTGCGCTTCGTCGGCAACGATCACGTGCTGGATGTCCTTCAGTGGGACATGCCGATGCACGAGCACCTCAGCCTGTTGGTCTGTCGGGCACGCAGACGGCAACCCGTCCCGAGTGAAAAGGCGATTGCCCGACCCCTGCACACTGGGCGCGTAGAGTGACTCGAATGCCTCTATCCCGCTACGTATGAGCCTCCCGCCCTCGGCCGCGGCGTTTCGCGGGCAAAAGAGAGTCGTGTCCCCCCACAGGTGCTTCGGCTCGATTGTAAGGCAGACCCAGTCCGGGAACAGCGAGGCGGCGCGGGCCGTATCACTGCGACGTTGGCGGCCGTACCACGCGTTCGGGTACTCGATCGAGCAACTAATGTAGTCAGGGTGGCCGTCTAATCGCTCGAGGTCTTGCTTGTTGAAAGTGTCTCGATCGCGGTCGTCCAGCTGCTTGGTTGACAGGAGCCCTTCACCGCTCGCGATGTGTACTAGATTTCGGAACGGCGTCAAGTGGCATAGCCGGCTGATTCCCCGCCGGATTGACGCCCTCTCAATCTCCGCGATCAACGCCGCACCTCAATCCAGAGCCCTCGGTTCGCGGGCATCAGGCCCGTCAGTTGCCCGGCGTGGGTCAGGATCAGGGCCTGTCGCGCTCGGGTGACACCAACGTAGAGGAGGCGGCCATCGCTGGCCTCAGCCTCCTCGTCGCTGGACGCGGCAACCAGCTGTTGGTCAGGCCAGCGCTCTGTCGTCATTCTTGGCATGATGACCGTGTCGAATTCGAGCCCCTTCGCGCCATGTACAGTCCCGATCGAGACCCCGGGATCGGGGTTCCAAGTGACGAGGTCTCGGTCAACACGCTGTGCGTTCGGGAGCTTCTTCGCGAACGTCAATACGTCAGCATTGCGGCGCAGTAGGATACCCGTGCTTCCCGACCTGGCGGCGTTCTGCGCCTGCTCGATCACGAACCCGGCCTCCGCATTATTCGAATCGAGGCTGACTACCGTGGGCAGCGGACCGGCGGCGGCAAACTCGGTTGGTGCGACCATATCCGGCTCGCCCGCGTAATAGGGCATTCTTGCGATCGCCAAACCAAGCGCCGCTATCTGAGGAGAGTTCCGGTAGTTCTTCTCAAACCTCCACGGCGTGCCAGCGCTCAGGCCGGCATCGCTCCAGGTTAGTCGCCGCCCATAGATCTGTTGCGCTACGTCGGCAAACATCGTGAGCGACCCGTCGTCGGGCGTCGCTAGCGCGAGTGAGCGGACCATCTCGGG
The DNA here is from genome assembly GCA_965220075.1 of Chloroflexota bacterium. GTDB lineage: Bacteria > Chloroflexota > UBA11872 > UBA11872 > UBA11872. The sequence continues at coordinate 2,776,051 of OZ244806.1, read as the reverse complement.
CGAGAAGTCCTGCCCTTCGTCGATCACGATGTGCCGGTAGCGACGAGGAGCATCGTCCTGCTGCAGAGCCCGGCGCGCCGCGCTCGCGAGATCGTCCCAGTCGTAGGACCGGCCAAGCATTCTGCGCAGGGCGTAATACTCGGTGAGCACCTCGTACATCGCTGGGCGCTGCTGCCGGGTAATACGTGCGTTAGAACGACCTATCCGTTCTCGGACGACATAGTCGTCCTGGTCCTCTATCCCGTGTTGATTCATCCAACGGATCTCGTCAGAGAAAAATGCCGGCGGACGGGTGAAGAGTGATACTCCCTTATGCCGCGCGGCGACACGGCGGACTGCTTGGTCGATGAGACCATCTCGCTGTGCAGATGAGCAAATGGCGTTCGGCGACATCAAGTTCTGGCTGGCGAGGTATCCGCGGGCAAAGCGGTGGTAGGTGACGACGTCAACGTTGGCGAGCTCCGGCGGGCGCAGATACTTCAGATAGGTGACGAGAGTGCTGTTGAAGGTCGCGAGGAGGGTCCGGCCTCCGTGTTCAGCGAGCTCATTGGCAAGGTAGGTGGCTCGGTGGATCGCCATCGTGGTCTTCCCAGAGCCAGCTGTGCCCAGCACGACAATGTGCCCTTGGGGCTTGAGAGCGACGACCTCGCGTTGTTTCCCCTGGGGGACCGGTAGTGCCACGCTCCCAATTGTCGCAAGTGAAGGGCTAAGCCGCACTGCCGCCTGCTTGAAGGTGACCGGAATCATTGTTGCTTCTGGCTACTGGCCAGGGAGTTCTCGCTCCCGCTGCCACTTGGCCGCCGCCCTCGCGGCTTCATGCTGCACGCGCCGAATCCAGGTCATGACCTCGTTGGTGAAGTCGGCGTAGTAGCGGTGCGCCGCGCGTATCTGAGCACTCGTCAGCCCAATCCGCTCGCCGATTTCCGCCACGCTTTCGGCACCGCCAGTATCCGATCCGCGAACCGCGCTCACGACCTCCCATACGTCGGGACCATCGATCAACCCCGCGCGTCGCCCGCCGGGACCCGAACGGAAGACGATCCCGGGATGCCGCTCCATGCGCAGCCCCTCCTCGAGCAACCGCCTGGCGACCGCCGTTCGTGATTGCCCGCTTCTCCGGCTCTGCGCCTCCAACTGTGCGAAGACTTCATCGCCGATGCGGACCGAGAGGTGCCGGCTCATCGCACAGTCTCCTGGCTCGTGCGTCGGTGTCACACACTGTAGTACCGCAATCGTGCCTCCCAAGCTGGATGTCGCGGGTTCGAATCCCGTCCCCCGCTCCTAACAGCAGTGGATCGGCCAAATTGGCCGATTCGCGGTGTTTTGCGAAATCTAACCTTCAGCCCGTCCGCGCCACGCCCGCGCAACGCTTGGTCCACGGTCGCGCGACGCCTCTGTGCGCCGCGCGAGACCCCGTGGTAGGAGGGGTTATGAGCACCGACGCGGTCCCGCTGGCCAGGGCCACGCTCCACAATTTGGCCACTCTTGTCGCGCAGGGCTATTCCCTGGGAACCGTGCGGCTTTACCGCGAGAACTTGGCGAAATCCGCGGCATTTCTGGGTGGCGAGCCGATTCTGGCAGACGTCACGCTGGCGATCGCGCTGCGCTATCAGCAGTACCTGCAGCAGCGACCCTGCCAGACCGCGCCGTTACGCCGCCGGTCGACGCGCGCCTGAGCCCCTACAAGATTCACTACTCGTGTCGATGTATCGCCACGCGACGAAGTCGCAGCGATGCTCATCGAGCGGTGGCCGTAGCGATCCTTCGCTCGTCTCGCCGAATGATTGCTCCAGCTGCTCATAAGCATCGGCAGGGACCACAACGTGGAGGCTTTCTGTTCATGATCGGAAGGGCAATCACCAATGGCCTGTTGCAGCAGCGCCTTCAGAGCCAACTCGACAGCTAGAGCGGTGACGAAGTTCTCACGGCCCAATGGCAGCCCAGAAGCGTAGGTGGCACGACCCTTGTTTCCCCAACAGACCTGTCGCCTTGACATAACCTGCTCAGTGCCTGCAAGCCCGCTGGTGTTGTCATCTGCTAAACCAGGAATTGGACGTACTGCATTGCAATAGCTTGGTGGTATGGCAGGAGCGTCTCGCCGCGCGACGGAATCGGAATGCCGTCGAGAGTGCTCACTTGCGCTCATTCCTCGGCGGCCTTGAGTCACTTGACCTGCCGAATACGTCATGTTCGAACGGCGCCATCCGCCGACTCAACTCACTCCAAGCGACTTGATGCAGCCTATTGGCTCACTCGTCAATTTGAAGCTTGAGTCCCAACTGCCTCGCTGCCTCTTTCATCGCCATTAGCGCCGAATCGTTCTCGCTCAGTGCGCCGTCGTCGGGTAGGGCCATTTCGAACCGCACGCCCAGCCCAAGCTTCTTCAAACGCATCTGCGCTGCGGGGCCGACGAAGCAGCGGAAGAGCTCGCCCCAACTCTCGACTGGAACCTCACCCTGGACGACGAACCGCTGCACCGTGAGCTTTGAAGAGGGTTCTTCATCTGAAGTGGTTCGGCCGCTAACTTCGCTGGTACCGGTGCCTGTCCGCCAACCGGTTCCAGGACCGTACGACGGACCTCGTTCACGGACGTCGGTGCCACTTGTCGTTCCGTCTCCGGACCCTGTCGCGGGTTTCGGAGCGAAGGGCGGGATGATCCACACACCGTCTTCGGTCGGGTCGAGCGAAACCGGCTGTCGACAGTGCTGGGTCAGAAGGGACGAGAGTCCACCGCCACGACCGATGCCCAATATCCCGTCCTCGCACGCTCGCGCTAATCCGGTGGTTACCGCATCCCTGTTGGCGACCATGGGCTTGTCGGTGAATCGCAGGAAAGCCTCGACTGCTTCTTTCAGACGGAGGGCACCTTCCTTCGGGACTATGCCGTTGTTCTCTAAGGTCACCGAGCCGACGCGACGCAGAATCCACTCCTCGTCCTTGACCAACGTCGTCCAGATGTATCCGAGATGCTCCTGTAGGCCGTGACGCGCATCCGACAGCGAGCAGACCTCCACGTCTTGTCCGTGCACGCGAAGGCCAACCGTGTAGGCCGGACGCAGTGCGTCGAAGGTAGCCTGTCGGGCAGCGTCAAGGCGTTTCCCGAGATCGCCGCGCTGCTCGTCGTCAAGCTGGTCCCAGTAATCCGCGCGAACCCCTTCGAGGGCGCCGTGCTGCTGATGGGCCTGTCGCAGTTTGCCGAGGCCGCGAGCGTTTCCCGCGAGAAAGATCAGGGTGTTGCGGAACAGGCGATCCTTGCCTCCGCAGCTGACGCTGATGGACTTTACACTCTCCTGAATGGTGGCCCTCGCGTCCGCGTTATCTTCCCAAGCGACCGACGGCGGAAGGATCAAGAGTGTCAGCGATCTCTGTTCCGGCAGGTCCACTGCGGGATTGACGAGCACACGCCAGGTCGCGCCGGCCGAAGCGCCTTTCTGCGCCTCGGTCCGAATGCTCTCGATGATCGCTTCGTTGAAGTCCCGGTTCGCGATCTGCTGTCGGTACTGGACGACCAGCTTGTTGAGCGTCGGCTTGGTACCAAACCAGTACCGCTTCCCGAGGCTTCCGGCCGTCGCCGTGTGGAGGTCGAAGCAGCGGTTCTCCAGTTCCAGCAAGGCGCCGTCGCTGTAGTTCCAGTTCAGGCCCTTCCGCGAGCAGGCTAGCTTCAGGTCCTTGGAGCTGAAGCCGCTGCGTCCTCCCTGCCCCCCGAACGAACCGAGCAGGATGGCGGATGCCAGACCCCTTCCAATGGCCTCACTCCGGTAGTCGCCTCCGCGTTCTTCGTCAAAGACGTCGGAATTGGATCTTTCGCCCACGACGTCGGCGGCGGCAACGGACTGGAACGCCGGTCCCCACAGGCGAGTCAGCACCGCCTGGACCGCGTCAACCGACCAGGATATGTCGCAAGGTTGGATCAGATGCTGCGTTCGGGTGTTGCCCTGCCGGGCTTTCCAAAGGTCGCCCACGATGCTCGCCAGCAGGCGCAGCACGCCGCGAGTGCGCTGGAAATCGGGGTGGCTACCCCAACGGGTGTGGAGGGCGTCGATGGTCAGCGGGTGGAAGGGATATGCGCGCTGTATCAGTTCGCGATAGGTGTTCCTGGCGGCTTCCGAGGTAACTTCATTGGCGTGCGACGCATACATGCCCTGATAGGCCTCAGCGACTCTCGCGGGATAGTCAGGTTCGCACTTTGGCGTGATGGACTCGAACAACCGGGCGCGGACGACTTCGTAGATCTCTTGGTCCGCGACAGGCTTGACGTCGGCACCGAGACGCTGAAAACGTCTCTCCAGCGCAACGAATGCCTCCTGCCCCTTCTCGCTCTGCGCCACCTCGTACTTGCTCGCGGGGAGGGTCGCGACCACGACCGCGCCGGGCACCTGCTGTGCCGATTCTGTCAGCTGCTGAATGAAGGAGACGGTTTGATCGGCGAGGCTCGTGTCACCGACGGGCACCGCCGCGGCCCCCACGCAGTAGTCGGCCAGTTCGTCCAAGAGGATCAGACACGGCGATGCAGACTTCAATATGTCGAAGTAGAGCCCCTGCGGAACGCGCTGGCTCTCGTCGTTCGCCCGCACGTGTTCGTAGAGAGCCTGACCACCGAGCTGGTACGCCAACTCGCCCCACAGGTGCGCAAGTGGACTCCATTGGCGACCTTGCGTCCCTGAGTCGCGTCGCAGGTCTGGTTGGTGAAAACGGCAACGCCCCTTGTTTCCTCCGAAAGGCGCCCGCCGACGGCCTTGCGAAGCTGTTCCGTGTGGGGCGAGTCCCTGAGCCCGTCCGCGTGCCGCGCCAGATGCCAGAGCGCCACCAGGGTGTGCGTCTTACCACCGCCAAACGTCGTCTGCAGACTGATGATGCGGTCCCCGGTTTCGCCTCCGCCGCGCAACGCGCCGGCGACCCGTTGGATCACGGTCGACAACCCAGCTGTCAGGTAGGTCTTGCGAAAGAAATCTTCGGCGTCCAGGTAGACCTCGGGTGCTGTTCCCTGTACTACCGCCCAGATATCTGCGGCGAATGTGGCCTCTGCAAGACGCCCCTCCCGAATGTCCTCGTGAGGCGTGGCAATGGCAAACCAGGGCTTGAGTGTCTCACTCGTCACGAACCATCATCTCCTCCGTCGAAGAGCCTCGCTTGTGAGTTCCTGTATGCCGTGCTCATGCCCTCGGCGCGCAGTGTCCGGCGCTCGCCGAGCAGGGCGCTCACCAGCTTCCAGTCTTCCAGGTCGCGGGGCAGCACTTCGAACAGGGCCTGCGCCAGCTTCCAGAACGGACCGTCCTCCAGCAGGTCCCGTTGCGCGAGGTATGAGACTAGATTCCTCCGCTGCTCCTCCTTCCACAGGAGCATTCCGCGATGCAGGGCATCGATGTGTGGCGAGTTCTGATCGATGCCAAGGCCCCTGCGGCTGGCGCGGTCGTCGAGAAGTGCAAGCCGGCACCTAGTACCGTCCAATTCAAAGATGCCGTGCCCACGCGCAACTTCCATGGCGTTGTCCTCGTCACCGCCAATCTGCACCACCAGCCGGGCATCATCCCAGGCCTGCTCGGCCGCGCCGTAGAGATTGGCCCATACGTAGTAGAGCGTCGACAGGCTGTCACCGCGAAGCTCGCCGGCGATGGCGTCCCGCGCCGCCTGCCTGGCCAGATCGAGTAGCTCCGGAATGCCGACCGGCGTTCCGTCGGCTCTTTCCACGCGTTCGTACTTGCCAAACACCCCTACCGCTGGGCCATAGCACGCGACGATCAGGTCTGCTCCGCGAAAGCCATAGGCCCAGAATCGACGCACGGCATGCCTCACGACATCCTGAATCTCGGAGCGAATCCGCCGGAACGAAACTGCGCTTCCCGCGACGCGAGGCCGACAAGCGACGGTGACCGATGTCTCCAGGGAGGCGGTTCCCATCGCTAATGCCGTCGTCGGCATTTCTGTCGCTATTGGCCACGTCGCGTTCGGCGCGAAGCCAGCCTCGAACAGAGCTGAGATCAGGGAAGTCCAAGCATCGGTAGACTGGTGCGCGAACATGACAGTGATTAGCTTCGGGTCGGCCGTAATGCGCTTACTCTCTCTGAAACTCTCGCTCAGAGGGCGCTGGTAGAACTTGCTTGCTTCCTGCTGCGAACCGCAGTGCCGGTGCTTGTGGCTGGTCACTTCTTCTTTCTTGGGTGTTTGCGGTGTGAGGAACAATTCCTTGTGCACCTATCCAAGACTGCGTTTCAGCCACACATAGAAGAAGTCCGATAGGTCGGCGTATGCAATCGAGTTACCGTAGGGCGGATCGGTGACGCAGCAGTCTACCGATGCGGTGGGGACCGCCAAGTTCGATGTGTTTCCTACCAGAGAAGCGATGGTCGGCACCGAGCCGCTGGGGCGAGCCTCACGCAGTATCGTCCCGGTCATGTACCTAAGCTGGGTTGTGGCTGTCCCAGCGAGTGCGCCCAGCGGGTTTATTTCTGGAACATCCCATACCATAGGTGTCGACTGTCCACCGAAAGGCGTCTTGGGTCGATCGAGGCCAGATTCCCATCGGCAAAACGTATTGCTGAACATAGCGATCCGATCTATCCACAATCCCAGGTAGGACGCGAGTGCGGTCTTGTAATCGTCATCCAAAGCCTCCTTCTCTACCAAGGTTTCTATCGCATTCCGAACATTCTTAATGAAGGAGTTCAGAATGACGAGCTGTCGATGATTGAACAGTTTTTTCCAACGTGTAAAGCCGTAGAGTTCGAGACTTATGCTGCGGTGTGCTCCTGCGTCAGGCGACGCACCGGGACCATTAATCTCTGGGACGATATACTCGGCGGGAATATGCACATCAATGGCCTTTGCGTCCTCAATTGCTCGGAGATCGCGCTCCTCAACCGGCCGGTAGTCCTTTCCGCGCACTCCATCGACCACGACACACACCATCTGCTCACCCATTCGACCGGCTCGGCCAGACGTGCGAATCTCATCTTCAGATGTGGGTTGATCGCAGAAGGGACAGATCGCGGGACCTCTCGCGCGCTTCGTTCCCACTGTTCTATTGATTGCGCTGCCCTTTGCGACCCCGAGCTGATTTGCTTTCCTGGTCTATCGATGTCGAGCGTGATGGCGACCTTTCTCGCTTTGCTGCGGACGACGAGGCTCCTCATCAACGGAATCTGACCGAGGCACGAAGGATTTGAGCAAGGAAAAGTCCTCGCCCAAAGATATCCAAGTACCGGCTGACCGTCCTTACCGGTGGGATACAGATGTTCAACCTCCTGCCTCACGCGGTCCAGGACGCAATTCGCCCATTTCTCAAAGTCATGAACGAGAGCGTTTGGAATCTGGATGTCTCGCTCGACCTCACTCCCGAATTCCCTTGCTATCACCGTTCTTTTGCCGGGCTTGCCGTACTTCTGTGGCCACTCGCAGGTCGCTCGGAGAATCAGGTGTGCTACTGGGTTGTAGTCGTTAGCGACCGCATGGCAGCCGAGGCGGCCGGCTTCGAGCGGGATTGCACCACCACCCGCGAAAGGATCAAGCACGGTGGGAACCTCGCCGTTGTGCGCAGCCCGCACGAGCTCCCGAGCAATGCGAAGCACTTCCCGCCCCTGGTCGTTCTTCGGATCGGAAACCTCCCATTTCACGAGGGAGCGGTCGTCGAGCAGTTCCTTCGGCGAAGGTGCTCTCCCGCGCTTCCCGGCGTCAAACTCGAGCTACTCCGGCGACCACTTGGCGATGAATGTCAGGAGGCGGTTGCGCGGCGTGTCCTCGATGCCGTCGTAGGGTCGGTAAGGGTCCTTGTCATGATGGGTGGAGCGGCCACGACGATAGTGCTTCAGACTCGCGGGAACATCCGTCCGAAGACGCCGGCTGACCGCCGCTATAAATTCGGCCGGACAGGCGGAATCGTCCGGGTCGGGCACCAGCGACGCGAACACGACCGCGCGTGCCGCCGCCATCGGCCGTCGTGCCCACCAAACATGGAGATGCTTGGGATGTAACGATGGAAGATACTTGTCGCGCACGCTCTCGGCGGATATCTCCCGCACTGGCAGCGCAACCTCGATCAGCCGCGGGCGGTCGTCACTTCCGCCGGATTGCGTCGTCATGACTGCCGGGGCGCCTTCCAAAGACGGACGATGAAGCGGTCGTCTTCCTCGACGAGATCCGGCTCCGTGCCGTTGTGGCGCTGCATGGATTCGATGATCCGGCTGCGGACACCCATTCCGTAGTGCTCGATGTAGCCGTAGTCGCGGAGGATCTCCTTGAGCAGCTCGTTGCGGGCCACTCGAACTACGCCCTCCTTCATCTTCTCCACCGTGACGCCGTTCGGAAGGCGGCCCGGAGAGATGACTTCCAGTCGGTCGCCGTAGAGCGAAACCTCGACGTCGGTCCCTTCGCGGGCGTAGTCGCGATGTGCGACTGCGTTAACTACCGCTTCTCGCACCGCGTCAAGGGGGAATGCCCTCTTGCGGCGCCGGCGGGCACCTTGGAGCCAAGCGACGCTTCCCATGTTGCGTCGAACGAAGTCCACCGTGCGGTCGATCACGCCCTCTTCAAGCGCTGCACCGCGATTCGAGACTCGTGAGGTCAGTGGTCCCCGAATCCGCTCTTCATCGACCGTGTTGTATTCCTTCTCAGGACCAGAAAATGCCGCCGCTGTCACGCCGGCCTGGGGCAGACGACGGTTCGGGTTCTCACCGAACAGCAGAAGCCCGGAGACCGATGCGCCAAGTTCATCTCCCGCCGCAACCAGCAGATCCGAGTTGAGCAGGAGTCGCCGCCAGCTCTCGACGTCTCCCCGAGTCGGCACTGATCGCTTCAGGACGTCCCGGTAGTAGTTCTCGATTCGATCCATGTCGAGACTCTCCGGGCCGGTATCTGGCACGGCCTTGATCTCGTAACGGACCAGCCGGGCAGCCTGGTAGAGTCTGGCTTCTTCCTCCCGTGTGGCCTCGCGTGTGGTACTTCCGACGCGAGTGAACGTAATCCACGCTCGTCCTCGCCTTGCCTTGTGCGGTTTGCCCGGACTGTCTGCCAGGAGTTCCACTGTTCCCACCACCGTGCCGTCGTGCATGGCGACGGTGCTCCACACGGGTACCACCGCAGGCTGAAGGTTGCCCTGGGCGATGTTCATCACCCACTCCTCGGCCTCCTCGCGGCTTCTGGTTAGTCCAGTAATTCGCTGGTCCTTTTCAACGCCCAGCAGAATTACGCCTCCCTCGAGGTTCAGCAGCGCGGACATCTCCTTCGCCAGAGAGTCGGGATGTGAGTCGTCGCGCTTGAACTCGACGCGCGAGTTCTCCCGGTTGGCGATGAGTTCGAGCAGTTCAGTTCTGTTCATTACTCAGAATCCGTACTTCCGCCGTCGCGTCTCGAACGCCTCGCGGCCGCCCTCAAGAATCTCTTCCACGAGTTCGCGCACGGATCGGGAGTCGATCGATCCGGTGTGCTCGGGCGCTACGCGCGCACGCCCGCTGTCTCCGTCCCCGGCGGCGGACAGCCCTACGATCAACTCGGCGTCGCCCAGCACGGGAATATTTGCGTTGTGAGTCGAGAATATGAACTGCCTGCGCTGCTTCTCCTTGCGCATGCGCGGCACGATGCCCTCGGTGATGAAGCGGTTGTCGAGGTCGTCCTCCGGCTGGTCGACAATCAGCGGAGCGCCTGACTCGAGGAGCAGTAGTAGGAGTACCGCCGTTGCCTTTTGCCCAGTTGAGAGGTCTTTCAGAAGTTGCCAGTCGGGCGGTTCCCCCGCTGGTGCCGTGTTGAGACGGATTGTCGTCCTCGGCGCGAGCTCCAGCTCCTCGACCCGCATGAGCACCTCGGCCTCGGCGCCCGCGAACCGTTCCGCCTGACCAGGTGTAATGCCGTACGTCTTGCGTAGCGCCTCGGCTCCGGACCGACACGCTTCTACGAATTGTGTAAGGGATAGTTCGGGGGCGTTCCTAAGTCTGTCGAAGGCCTCCGACATGCGCCCGCCGATCTCGTTACGCAGCAGCTTGAAGAGCGGCTCACGATTGCCCGCGCCCGACACCTCTACCTGTACGCGGTTGCGAAGCTGCTTGCTGACCTTCCTTGCCGCCTCGTCCAAGGTGCGGAATTCGGCGGCCTTGACGTCTTCCCACTCCGCAAGTAGCGCGCGACGCTGATTGGCCTGCTCTTCCTCCAATCGCCGCAAAAGTGCAAGGCGCTCTTGAAGTGGGCGCAGTTCCTCGATTTGGCGGCGAAGTCGGATGAACTCCTCCCCGTCCACGCGCAATTTTTGCAGCTCCCGCAGAATCCGTTCGTACTCAGCCTGAACCCGTTGTCGTCGTACGTCCCAAGCGGTCCGCACTTGGTCGACTCCGAGATTTGCGCGCGCCAGCGCCTGCTCCAAACTGTCCGCAATGCGCCCCACTTCCGCCTCCAAATCGGTGAGCGCACTGGTCGCTTGGGAAAGGATGTCCCGGCCAGGCAATTCCTTAAGCGCCCGTCTTGACAGGAAGGCAAGGTCAATTGGCAACTCTCTTCGGAGAATCTCCAGTGCCTCCCGGAACGGCTCCAGACGTAGAGGAACCGAATCAAGAACTTGTTCCTCACGCACGAGCAGGCTCTGTTCCCGCAGGCGCTCCTCAAGGCCCACTTCCTGGAATCTCTCGAGTGTTTCCTCCAGACCGGGAAGCGCGTCGAGTCGCTCTTCAATCGACTCGATCTCGGCGCGCGCGTCACACAAAGCGCTGCGGTTCTTGGCGAGGTCGCGACTTACCGACGCCTTCCGACGGGCGAGAGACTCATCGCGTGCAACGAACCGGTCGAGTAGGCGGGTGAGCTTGTCGCGGCTTCTCGCAAGCTCTGATATTTCGTGCTGGCCGTAGGCTTCGACCTTGGGGAGGATTTCCGTTGGCATTCGATGCAGCACTTCTCCACTGACTTCCCGGACCAGCGGCGGATTGGGGATGGTCCGCTCGATGCGATACTCGTGAACTCCGGGACGCTGTACACGGACGAGCATCGAGATTTTCGTGCCGTTACGCAGCACTTGGTGCACGATCCCCTCATGCGCTTTGCGCGCCTCGTCGCCAATTGGGTCGAGTCCAAGCGCGCTACGGATGCTCTCCACAACGGTCGACTTGCCGGTGCCGCGACCGCCGATAAGCACATTCAGATTGGGATTGAGGTGCACGGTCACACCGTCGAGGAATCCGCCTTCCCAGCGTATGGTTACTATCTCCATGTGCTCGTCGGGCTCAAACCTTCCTTCCTTGGGGTTTAGACGAACACGCGAGCCCGGGTCCAGGAAGGCTTGACGCAATCCGTCAATAGTGACGTCCTGCATCTTGATCCAGCAGGTCGCCGACGGAACGCCAAGTTGCCCCGGCTTCACGATGTCCATTGCATTAACCATGGCGATAGCGACACCGTTTTCGGGTGCGTGAGTACGACGGTATTCGAGGTTCCGGTTCTCTACGATTTGACGAATGCCCTGCGGCAGGTCCTCAACGACGCCAGGGATCTGTATCGCAAGAAGATTCTCGTCCCGCCATGCACGAATTCTTGGCTGGCCCGATAGAACCTTGAAGAGGCCGCCTTCGTTCGTGACATGCGCCGCAATTGCCATTCCCCCCTGGCTGTCAACAGCGTCCAGAATCTCTGCAAATGTCTTGGTGGCGAGTTCAGTGGACGGACTCGTGCCGCGGATGCCAAGTTCCCCTAGGTACCTACCGAGTTGATTGTCGTCAGAGTCCGGCGGGTATAGGCACAATAGGTGCACGCCCTCAGATGAGGACACCTCGAAGCCCGGGAAGACGAGAACCGGACGGTTGAGCGACGCGGATCGAAAGGCCGCGACACTGTCCACGTTGTTGTGATCCGTGATGGCGAGCACCTCGATACCCGCCTCCACGGCCTTGTCAACGATCTCCTGTGCGTGGCTGAGCGCGTCTCCTTGGGTAGCCTGCCCCCGATAGGTCTGCCCATAGTGATGCGGGTTCACCTGTAGTGCACACCGATAGAAACGTGCACCACCAGGGGGCTGCGCTGTCATGCCAGCGGCGTTCTCTGCAATCATGTTCGTCGCTCCCCGGCTTCCCCGGTCGTCTCGACTTCCCGTCCTTGGCGTGCCCAGTCGTCCTCCTCGACGAAGTACTGAACCTGGCGGTACAGCATCTCAGGGGTCAGCTTCGAGAACGGGTCCTCGATGATTCGCAGCCGCGACTGCTCGTCCCTGCAGTTCGTGACGACATAGAGCCAGGCGCGTTCGCCGAGTTGCTGCAGCTTGTCCCTCTCAGGACCGGTGACGACGATGCCCCCGGACTGCGCGCGCCCCTTGGCCTCGATGAATCGCTTCTCGCCGTCTGGCCCCTCGGACCCAATGTCGTAGTACTCTCCATCATCGCTCACGTCTGTGGGCGTCCATCCACGGCTGCGCTCGTAGCGCATAGCCACGTCCATCGCGATGGCCTCGACTTCGTCGTCTCGTTGCATGGGAAAGCCTCTCGACGATGAGTCGCTCTCCGGTTCCACGGCGGCAACTGGAACAGGAGCGATCAGGGCCTCGGTAAAGAGATCGGGGAGGTTGGCGGACAGGTTCAGCATGAGTTCAAGTTCATTGAGCCGCTTCTTCTTGCGCGCCCCGAGTTCCTCGATACGCGTGTGAAGACGCTCCCGGTCTTCTGCGTTCTCGTCCCCGAACAGGTGCGCCTGCTGCAGGTCATTCAGTTCGTGCTGTAGCTCCAGGATGAGGTCTGTGAAGGCCGTGTTCAGATACTGCCGACGCAGCTCGCATTCCTCGGACCGAGCGACCTTTATCTGGTCGAGTTGGGGTTCGGTGACATGCTCATACGCCCATGCCTGTATTTCCTCGGGGTCTCGAACTACGATCTCGGGCGTCGGGATTTCCGACTCGGGCGGCGCGCAGTTCAGAAGATAGGACGGCGAGGTCGTGCGGAGTCCAAGATGGTCTTGCACGACGACGGCCAGCCGTTCGTGGGCCGGCGGCTTCCGGCCTTCGCGCCGCCACTGCCGACGACCGTCGTCGATGGTGGAGCGGACAAGCCAGACCCGCTGAGGCCTGGCAATATTGGGGTCGACGAGAATCGCGCCTCTCGCAAATGCCTGGCGCGCCTCGGAAATGGTCCACTCGATCAGCGTGTCGAACAGCGGATGCCCCGGCCCCAGGAGCTTCGTGCGCTCCGGAATGCTCACTCTGCTGGCGACGCTGACGAGCTGCTTGTCGAAGACGAAGGGCGTCTGGTGGTTTTCGGGCAGCGGCTGCCGCCGCTCCCGCGCGCAATCGAGTAGTGCGGTTGGCGTGGCACCGATGTGCCATACCGGAAAGTCGTCGTCCTTTCGGATGGTTCCACCGCAGGCAGCCCACGCGCGTTCGAAAAACCGCTGAATGAACAACGGCTGCAGCCGGCGCTCATCCGATGCGTCGCGCAAGTCTCGGGCCGAACGCAAGTCGAGCCGCGAGGCAAGCGACGTCTTCTTCTGCAAGGCCAGAAGCCTCTCGGCGCGTTCCCTCGACGCCGTGGACAGAGCGTCGTCGGTCGCCTTGGAAGCCTCCGTTTCGTCGTCAGAGTCGATGGCTCTCTCGATAAGCCGTACCCGGGGTACATCCTCCAGCCAATCGTCGATCACGTCGTAGACCCGATCCGATCCCATCTGCTCGCGCATGACGTCCATTTTCGAGAGGACCTTTTCAAGGACCGCCCCCTCTCGAGTGTTCTGGGAAACAAGGTTGTAAACCCACACGTCGTCGGCCTGCCCGTAGCGATGGATGCGCCCCATCCGCTGTTCGAGCCGGTTGGGATTCCACGGGATGTCCCAGTTGATCAGATAACGGCAGAACTGAAGGTTGATTCCCTCGCCGGCGGCATCCGTCGCCACCATGATCTTGGCCCGCGTCCGGAAGTGACGCTGGGCTTGCTTACGCGAATCGACGTCCATGCCGCCGTGAAACGTGGCGACCGTGTAGCCCTTCTCTTCGAGTCGGGTCGCGAGGCTGTCGAGAGTGTCCCGGTGCTCCGTGAAGATCAGCAGCTTCTCGTCGTCTGCGCGGATCACGTCGGAGGAGTCCAGAACGGCGAGCAACTCCGAGAACTTCGCCTCGCGGTGCTGCTTTAGGCTGTCTGCGAGCCGAAGGAGTCGCTCGACTTCGTCGCGCTCCTCCTCAACCTTGGCCGGATCATCCGTCAAGACTTGGCGGAAGATGCGTTGATCGGTGCGCTCCCGTTCCTCTTCGGTCAGGTCCTCGTATGCGGCGATGTCGCGCGGGTCGCCAACGGTTTCTTCTCCCCGAAGCAGACGCTTCTTCTCCGCTTCGGAACGCGTGGGATCTCGGAGGATAGCGAGCACGTCCTCGAGGACGGACAGCCTATTCCCCAGGGTCCTCGTAATGGCATAGAGGCTGCTGGCCAGCCGACGCTGCATGACCATGAGCGTCAGCTCCACATTGCGGTTCCTCTTCGCCTTGGCCTCCTTGCGCTTGGAGCGGACGTAGCTGGTCACCGAGTCGTAGAGCGACTTTTCCTCAGGCGTAAGTTCGTAGCCCGTGGTCTTGGTGTGACGGTTCTTGAACAACGCCTGGTTGTCCCAGTCGACCATCTCCTCCTTCAGCCGGCGGAGAAAGAACCGGTTCCTTGCGCCGCTAATCGGCCGCTCGGCCTCGAAGTCCTCCCGGACGGACAGTTGGGGAGTCGCCGCCTTTTGCAGTACGCGGTCGGCAACATGCTCATCCTTCTGAAACAGATCTTCGTCGAGCAGCAAGAGCAGGCGGCGGAAGGTGTCTCTTCTTCCCCGGTGCGGCGTGGCAGTTAGGAAGAGCAGGTGATCCGTCTTGTTGGTGAGCGCCTTGACGGCCTTGTACCGCTCACTCTCCTCCAATTTAGAGCCGTATTCGTAGGCGGAGAGCTTGTGTGCCTCGTCCACGATCACGAGGTCCCACTGCGTGGCGGAAACTGCGTTGAGGCAGCCGTCGTTTCGGGCTAGGAAGTCAATGGACGTGATAAAGGTGCCCTCCTCGTAGCGTGCGAACTGGCCCGGTTCGCCTTCAAACGTGGCACGGTTCACCAGCCGCGCATAGAGGCCGAATTTCTCTTGGAGTTCTTCCTCCGCCCACTGCTTCGTTAAACCACCAGGAGTGATGATGAGGACCTTTCGAATCACTCCCCTGAAGAGCAGCTCCTTCATCAGGAGTCCGGCCATGATCGTCTTGCCGGCGCCCGTATCGTCGGCCAGCAGAAAGCGGATTCTCGGCAGAGGCAGGAGATAGCGGTAAGCCGCCTCGACCTGATGGGGCAGCGGGTCGACGATGCTGGAGTTCACCGCAAAGAGCGGATCGAACTGGTGGGCGATGCGAATGCGCTCCGCCTCCCTCCCGAGCAGGAAGAGTTGTGGGTCCCCGTCGAACGAGTGTTGCTGGCCGCGCACCTTGTCGAGGCCGGCGAGTTCCTCGGTGGACGGGGGGCGTTTCACCAATCGTCTCGAATCCAGGCCCACTCCCTCGACGAGGGTCCTGCTGCCAAACGGAACGACACGCTGAATCTGGACGAGCTCGCTCGCCTCCAGGCCGGCGACCACATCGCCGACGGCAATAGCGATTTCGCCTTGCGTCATCGCTGACTGCTGCTCACTCATCGTGGCATCAAAGCCTCCTGGAAACTGGGCACGTCGAAGTGCCGCTTCAGGGGCACCCGATTGCCGAACTGCGCTGCAAGACGGTGTTCAGCCATCACCGAGCGCAAGTTTCATGGCATCGATCGCCCTGCGGCGGTGATGGGCATGCTGATGCATCCCAACTCTCCCGACGAACTGACCAACGGCGTGGCCGTAACCTGCGACCCCATCTACGGCACGCACGGAAGCTACTACGTCAATACGCCGCTTGGCGAGGATTCGGCCACGAATCGCGAGGCGTCCTCAGTGCCCGAGGAGATTCTGCTGGACGAACACGGTGGTATCACCGTTCTCTGTACGTCCAACCACATTCCGCTAGGACAGCTACTGTTGAGCGACAGCCAGCCGGCGCAGTTGCGCCAGCACCTCGAAGTGATCCACGACCACCTTGAGACGCCGAACACGCCGGCAGCCGACGAGCCCTTCACCATAGAGATCAAGTTCAAAGTCACCAGCGAGAATATCCTGGCGATAGAACAGGCCTGCCCCTGGGTCTTCGGTCGCGCAGCGGTGTCCCCGACGGATCAAGGCCCGGCCCCTCCGCCGTCCTCACCGCCACCCGCGCCCCCCTTGGCCGCCTGGGCCATCGAGCCCGGCCGCGGCGCCAGGACTGCCTGCCCCGGTGGCGCCACCCGCGCCATCAACCCCAGCCACCCTGCAGCGCGTCATTAGCAGCACGAGTGCCGCCCAGGCCATCGAGCTGGCCGGAAGCCGCAGCGCCATGACGTACCGGACGCCTCGTTCGAATTGGTGATCGGCTCCATCTCCGCCGTCTGCACGCGTGTGGTGATGGCCGGCGTCATCTGGGACCAGACCCTGGGCCAGACGCTCGTCGTCGTCCCGCGCGAGCCTGATGGCCTGCTGGTGTACCGGATCCCTGGCCCATTGTGAACACCCAGTACACGGTCCCCGTAGGCGTTGTCGCAGCCATTTCCCTCGATGTCCAGTGCCCCGAGCCGAACCTGTTGGTAGCTGCGCTTCGACGGCGGGTACGGCCGGATCTTCGGCTATGACGCGGCTGTGGGGCAGCGGCGGCACACCTGCCGGACATCGCGACGTTCCAGGCGCTGGGCTTCTACTGGTGCAGCGTGACGGTGTCGGACGCTGCATTCTTCGAGCGGCTCAGCCCAGGGCCGCTCTATCCGGCCAGTGCCAGGGGGCGCCGCGGGCCGACTACCCGAACTGTCTGACCGGCCAACTGCCAGCGGGCTTTGCTGGACCTGGCCCCCCGGCCTGGCCAGCCCTCGGGATGACGCCGGGATGACCTAAGGGCCGGTCGATGTCCATTCGACCGGGTGTGGTGCGGCCGAGTGGAACGGAAGCGGAGCTTCGGCTGCTATCGGCGTGTTGGTGGGGTGTCGCGGGCGGGCTGAGATAGCGCGCAAGCTTCGCCTAACTGCTTCTAGCTGAATTGACCGCATACCTGCGCGACGCATTGGAGCAGCGGTGGAGGTCCGGGCCGGTCGGCTTTCAGTGGCACGGGCGGCGCGCAACCCGTCAGGTGCATCTCGTCAAGGGGTCGCCACGCTGAGACAGCACCCTTCGTTGGGTGGTCGCAGGCTGGCTCGTGAGTCTTGGCCCCGCCGAGGTGTTTCGGTGCTGAATGCTGGCTGAGGCTGGGCTAGAGGCCGGCCTCCGTGAGGACTCGACCTTGGGCACGGTCCTCGGGCGGGATGCCGGTGGCGTGCCCTCATGCGCAGAGCCTTCAGGGGGCGTCGCCAAGCTGTAGGGCCGTCGCGCATACACCGACCTCTCGCGTCTAGCGGGTGTGTGGGTCGACTGCCGCAGCCGAATCTGCGCGATCCGCGGTAACCAATCGCGACTTTGGGAACCACTGCGCCGCCCGCTGCCTGGCCGTACCGGGGGTCGTGCTACTGCGGCTCCACGTTTACGGAAACCTGGATAGGCGCCCCAGGCCATCGCGGGCATGCTTTCTCTGTCGCGACCCCCGCGCAACACAAAACCGCCGCGGGCCCGCGACACGGATTGGTATGACCGGGTGACGGGAGGTTGCCCGGTTCTTGAGAGCTAGGACGCTGGAGCGCGGGGAGGTCGCTCCGGGCGTCGAGGTTTGAGTCGGCGTATCAACGCGCCGGCGGGACAGCCACCGGAGGGTGGCCCACGGCCCGCCGGCGATGGGACCCGGCGGGCCTTCGTGCCCTTGATGGGCAAAGGAGGAGCGTCGTGTTCCCAGGTTCAGGGCGTCTGCTGCCTCAGGCAGTGCGGCGCATGTTTCGGCGTGGCGGGCTAGTGACGGCCCCCACGAAAATGACGAGCGCGGTCGGCCACTCGGCGCCGACCGCTGATGGCGAGCGCCCCGTGGCGGCGGTCGCCCGGCAGGTGCCGTATGGGCAGCGGCCGGCGCGCAACCGGCAGCTGACCCTATTGGCGGAGTTGCTGGGAGCGGACTGGCGCCGGGAGCTGCCGGTGCGCTTCGGCGTGGCGGTGAGCGATATCACCCGCCGGCAGGCCGCGGCCGCGATCCGGCAGTTGACGGGCGGAGTGCGTCCGGCGCACATCGCGCGCGGCACCTGGCACCGGGTGGCGGTGGACCCCGACTGGATCGACCGCCCGCGCGGGACGCGCCGGCAAGTGCGCGGTGAGGCGGCGCCACACACAGCGGAACCCGCCACCGCTGCCGCGGCTGAGGGTCTGCTCCCCATCCAGCTGAAGGCGCTGCGGCTGCTCGGCGACCGCTTGGGCCTGGATGTCCTGGCCGCCGCATCGGCGCGCTACGGCTGCGATCTCCGCCGGCTGGACCGGCGCACCGCGGCCGCCTGGATTGCGGAGCTCACCCAGCAGGTGCTGGTGGGACCGGCGGGCGCCGCGCTGAGCTGAGCGCCCGGATTCGAGAAGGCCCCGGCGAGGGGCGGCGCCCGCGCGGGTGGTGCCGGCCCCGAGGGCCGGGCCCGCGCGGGCGTTCCACGACACGGAAGAAGGGGAGGTACCCGATGGCACGCCAACTCAACGTCTACGGCTGGCAAATCCGGGAGCAGCTGCTGTGTGGCAAGGAGGCGACGCCGCTGGCGCCGTGGTTGCAGACCAACGAGCGGCTGCCGGCCCAGGCCCGGCGGCGTGAGGGACCGGCGCCCTGGGCGGTGCCGCTGATGGAGGCCGTGGTGATGGGCCTGCAGGGCGATGTGCTGGAGGCACGGACGCGGCTCGCGGATGGCGATGGGCTGTGGCTGCGGCGGCGGCCGCGGCGCCACACGCGCGGCGAACGGATCATGAGCTTCGCGGGCTCGACGATGGCCGGGTTGCGGCGGGTCGACGCCGACCTGGGGCTGGTGGCGCTGCTGGAGGCCTTCGCCAGCCGCGAGACGGCGACTGATCTGCTGGATGCTTGGGAGGCCCTCCTGGTGGTCTGGCAGGCGGCCGAGGAGGAGGTGGGTGAATCGCTGGCCGTGCCGCTGGCGCGGGTGGCGGATGAGCTCTGGTACTGGCTGATCTATCGCGACCAATCGCCGGCGCCGACGAACGACCGGTTGCACCGGCTGGTGATCGAGGTCGCGTGTGACGCACGACCCGACCCGACCTCGGATGACCTGGCGCCGCTGCTGACGGACCCGGAGGCGTTGACGGTCTACCGGGCGACGGGGCTGGTGGCGCCCAGCCGGCTGCCGGAGGCGCTGACGCGGCGGGTCGAGGGCGCCACCTTCTGCGGCCCGCAGCTGGGCCAGCTGGTGCTGGCGGTGGAGCGTGGACTGCACGCCATGCTGGTGGGCCCACGGGGGACGGGCAAGTCGCTGTGCGCCACCGAGGCGTCGCGCTATGCGCACCGCGAGCTGCAGACCGTCGAAGGCCACGAGGCGATGCAGCCGGTGGACCTGCTGGGCGGCTACGTGCCGGATCGGTCGGCCTCGACCGACCCGTTCGCCTTACAGGCGGAGCTGGCCTGCCGCCTGGCGGTGGGCAGTGATCTGGAGGCGGCCGGCCCGTCCGCCCGCTACGCCTGGGCGGACGGGCCGTTGACGCAGGCGATGCGGCAGGGGCAGGTGCTGTTTGTGGACGAGGCCAACCGCATGCCCGGCAAGACGCTGAACGTGCTGTTGGGGGCGATCTCGCGCCGGGCGCTGGTGCTGACCGAGCACGGGTCGCGCGAGGTGGGGGCGGCGGCGGGGTTCATGGTGCTGATGGCCATGAACCAGGGCCAGGGGTACCTGGTGAACCCGATCGATGCGGCGCTGGCGGACCGGTTCCCGGTGACGCTGGAGTTCGACTACCTGGAGCCGAAGGACGAGGCGGCCCTGCTGCGCCGGCAAACTAGCCTCCCGGCGACGGTCGCCACCTGGATGGTGCGGGTGGCGCAGGAGACGCGCGCCCTGCGGCGCACGCGGCAGCTGCCGGCGGATATGACGCCGCGGGGGTTGATGGCCTGGGCCGAGTTGGCACGGGAGCCGCTGCAGGGCCCCGGGGATCCGGGACGCATCCTGGCGGACGCGGCGCTGATGTCCTGGCTGCCGGGGGTGGCGGGCCGTGACTCGGACGGGCGAGTGGCCGGCGAGACGCGGGACCTGCTGCTGCAGATGGTGGCCAATCACCGGCCGGCGGGCCTGTGATCCCCGACCCACATCAGCGGGTATTCCGAGGCCCGTGCCGTGGATACGGCGCGGGCCTCTCAGTTTTCTTCAAGGAGGCAGACCAATGTCCGTGCAGTGGTATCAGTGGCCGAGCATCGAGCGGCAGCTCGTGACCTTCGGCAAGTCGTTTCTGGGGCCCTATGCCTTCGCGGTGCGGCTGGAGGACGACCGCACCATCTGCCCGAGCGGCATGTGCGACTTCGGCCAGCGCACGATCACCGTGAATCCGAGGGCCTTCCCGGGCCCGCCGCGGACCCAGTATCTGCTCACGCGGGGCTTGCTGGTGCACGAAGTCGGCCATGCGCGCTACACGACGCCGCGGGACGGCGCGACCCCGGTGGTGCAGGAGATCACCAACGTGCTGGAGGATGAACGCATCGAGCGGATCATGGGCGGGCAGTTCTGGTCGGTGCGCGGGGCGCTGACGGCGATGACCCGACATGCCTATTGGCGAGCCATGCCGCTGGGGCAGCCGCGCGGGGAGCTGCAGGACCCCGACGACCCGCGCTGGGTGGTGTTGGCCGCCGTGCAATGGCGCTGGGCCCAGCGACTCGGGCTGCCGCTGAAAGGGCGCCTGTCGGCGTTGAATCGCCGGCGCTGGCGCAAGGTGAAGCCGCTCGTGGAACGGGCCTGGACGGCGCGCGACACGGGGCGGGTCTATGACCTGGCGGAGCAGATCGTGGCCATCCTGGGTTTGCAGCAAACACTGCCCGAGAGCTTGCCAATGCCGGTGGCGCCGAACCGCGGGATGCGGTCCGATGCTGCCGAGCCGCGGCCCCGCGAAGGCGCGGGCTGGACGGGCGCGGGTGAGCAAGAGGCGGGGGATGACGACCTCCCGGCGGAGTTGGCGACCGCCGGATTCATCAGCGACCGACAACTGGCGCCGCCCGGTCCGCTGCTGCGGGCGGCGGAGCCGCTGGCGTCGGAACTCGTCGCGCGGCTGGCGCTGCCGGAGGTGGCGCGCACGCCGGAGTGGACCGATCGGCACGGGCGGCTGAGCCTGCGGGCGGCGATTCGCAGCCACGACGCCACGCCCTTCGTGGTGCCGACGGAACCGGAGCCCGACCCGGAGTCGGTGGCGGTGGGGGTGCTGCTGGACCGCTCGGGATCCATGGAGGGCCCGCGCATGGCGGCGGCGCAGACGGCGGCGGCGACGCTGCACCTCGCCTGTGCCGAGCTGGACATCTGGCATGCGGTGATCGCCTTCGAGGGCGCGGAGTCGGTGGTGCGGACCGGCGACGCGACGGAGCGGGCGCTGGCGCGGCTGGCGGGGCTGTTGCCCAACACCGGCAGCTGCATGGCCCCGGCGTATGAGGCGCTCTTGGGGGAGATGACCGCGCGGTCCGAGGCGCTGAGGGTGCTGGTGATCATCCACGACGGCGAACCGCACGATCCCGCGGCCGTACGGCATCTGAACGCCTGCGCGGACGCCGCGCGGATCGAGGTGCTGGGACTCGGCCTTGAGTTGGAGGCCACGAACCGGCGGGAGATGCGCCAGCTCTTCGGCGAGCGGTTCATCGACTGCGCGACCCCGGCGGCCCTGGCGCCCACGCTGGCCGGGGTGGTCAACACCCTGCGGCGACGCTGAGCCGTGCGGAAGCGGCGCGGATAGAGGGGCCTGTGGCCCTGCCGGACGGCACGGGATCCAGCGGGACCAGCCGCACGGGCAGCCGCCGAGCCGACGTGCCTCGATAGCGCCGGCTTCGGGAGCGGCCATCCGCGGCCGATCGCAGGGCCCTGTGGTAGCGCGACCCCGTCACGGTCGCGCAGGGGCGATGTGCCGCGACACCCACCTTCGACGCCGCTCACCTATCTCGCTCCGCGGCGTGCTGATGGAGACGCCCGGCGGCGAGACCGTGCCCGTCTAAACCTTACGGTCCACGGCCGTATTGCGACCCGGACAGCCCGGCGCAACACGGGGCCCTCCCCCAGAACGGGGACGGCCCCACCTCTGTTTTCAACCGCTAGCCAAGGAGGCTGACATGACCGAGACGATGCAACCCAGCCGAGACGAGACCCTGCTGGACGCACTCAGGTCCAACCTGCGCCTGCTGCACGAGCTGACGATGCGCTACGGCGTCGAGATCCAGCCAGCAGGCGCTGAGGACGACCGGCCCACCATCCT
The DNA here is from genome assembly GCA_965220075.1 of Chloroflexota bacterium. Taxonomy (GTDB): domain Bacteria; phylum Chloroflexota; class UBA11872; order UBA11872; family UBA11872. Next base: position 2,753,722 of record OZ244806.1, on the reverse strand, counting down.
CTGCCCCGATGACGTGCGGCAGCTCGTGGCGCCGGAGATGGCCGGACTGGCCCAAGAGCAGGTGCGGGTGCTGCTGCTCGACAGCCGGAACCACGTGGTCGGTCAGCGGGTGATCTACCAGGGCAACGTGAACTCCGCGATGGTCCGGCCGGCTGAAGTGCTGCGGCCGGCGGTGGTCGCGGCCATTCCCCACATCATCATCTGCCACAACCATCCCAGCGGCGATCCGACGCCCAGTGCGGACGACACCGCGCTGACCCGACAGTTGGTGGAGGCGGCGGACCTGCTGGGTGTTCAAATTGTGGACCACGTGATCATCGGCGGCGACGGGGTCGTGAGCCTGAAGGAGCATGGTCTGATGCCCTGACGGCTCAGTTCCGGGTGGCGGCGGGCTCACCGGGCACCCGGTCCGACGACTGGGCGCAGCGGTTGCGGAGCTGGTCGGCCTAAGCTGCGCGACTTGCGTGGGTCCGCCAGCTGCACTATCGGCAGGGACCTCAGTCATGAACGCGGTCGTTTGGTACCCCAGTCTCGCTGGGGGTCCCGCTACCGTCAGGTATCTCGCAGGTGTGTCGTCAGTACGACTAGGCGCAAGCCTGGCTCGGGCATCACTACATCGATCGCTCAAGCGTCGGCACACCCCCACAGGACCGCGCCGCAATCACGGCCGGACCCCGTTGGCTGGCGGCGCTAGCAGCCGCCGATGAGCCTAAGCGCGTGCCGTCTCGCGGCGAAGAGCCGCAGCAAGCCGCAGTCTGCGGGCGAGACGGCAGTCCCGAGCTTGGCGCCAACTGAATTTACGGAATTCTGCATTGGCGGACGCCGTCACTGAGCGGATCGTGGAAGCGTGCTCAGGTCGCATCCCAATCCCAACTCAGCGATCCCGCGAGGCTCTGTCAGACCGCGAGGATCGCCCGGTCCTCTGAGACCTTCTGACGCATCGGCGGTCGGACTCCGCCACGCGGGCTGGATCGCACCAGGATGACACCAGCCCGCTCGCGTGCCACCGCTGCGGATCGCGCCCTGCGCATGCTCACCGTCAAGCAGGTGGCCGAGCTCTGGCAACTCGATGAGGGACGCGTCCGCCGCATGTGCCATGCCGGGCTGATCCGGCATATCCGCATCGGCCGGTGGATCCGCATCCCCAGCCACACGCTACAGGAAGACCTCCACGCGCTGCTCGACGCCGGGCAGTCCGCGTCGAGCCGCCACCAGGACCAGAAATGGAACGCATGACCCATGGCTCACATTCGCAAGCGCGGCCCCCGCCGCTGGGAGGTTTCCGTGCACCTCGGCGGCGGCAAGCGCCGGTGGCTCTCGGTTCGTGGAACCAAGCGGCAGGCCGAACGGGCCGCCGCCCGCCTAGAGGAGGACGTGCAAACGGGCGCCCTCGTCGAACCGACGGCGGCCACCGTCGGAAACTACCTTGAGCAGTGGCTCGAAACCCAGGTACGTCTCCAGAACGCCCCACGCACGTACCAGGACTACCGCTATCACGTGCAGCGGTTCCTCCAGCCGAGGCTGGGGCACCTCAAGCTCACCCAGCTGCGGCCCCTCCACCTCCAGGGGCTCTACGTCACGCTGCGGCAGCAGGGCCTCACGCGGACCGTGGACTACGTACACCAAGTGATGCGCAAAGCCCTTAACGACGCGGTCAAACTTCAACTGCTGGCGCGCAACCCGGCCCTCGCGGCTCGGCCCCCGCGGTCTCGGACCCAGCCCGTGGACATCCCCAGCGTGGAGGTAGTCCGGGCCGCGCTGGCCGCCATCCGCGGCACCGACCTCGAGCTGCCGATACGCCTGGCCGTGACAACGGGCGTGCGGCCTGGCGAACTGGTGGCGCTGCGCTGGCGCGACCTTGATCTCGAAGTCGGCAGGGCGCGCATCCGCCAGTCGCTACAGCGCATCAAGGGGCAGGGGTTGGTCTTTGCGCCGACCAAGACCCATCGCAGCACGCGCACCATCGCCCTCGACACCACCGCAGTCCAGCAGCTCACCAAGCACCGCAGCAGCCAGGCGGCTCGCAGACGGGAGCTGGGCCCGCTCTACCTCGGCCATGACCTCGTCTTCGCCCAGGCCGACGGCCGCCCCATCGAGCCCAGTGTCATGCTCGCCCGCTTTCAGCGAGCGCTCCACCGGGCTGATCTACCGTCGCTGCGCATCAAGGATCTCCGCCATGTGCACGCCAGCATCATGCTAAGTGAAGGCGTGCATCCGCGGGTGGTGCAGGAGCAGCTGGGCCACGCGAGCATTACGCTCACGCTCGACACCTACTCCCACGTCACGCCCGGCATCCAAGCGGAGGCCGTGCAGCGGGTTGGCAAAGTCTTGGACGCACGCGGTCACTCGGGAGAGGTTTCCTAGGCCGACTTCGGAGGTGCCGAATCGCCGGCAGAAATGTTGGCAAAATGTTGGCAACGCGCCCAAAATGCTGGATTTAGGGGCGGAAAAAAACGGCTCTCAAACCTGGTGGGCCGAGTGGGACTCGAACCCACGACCTTCGGATTAAAAGTCCGCTGCTCTGCCTGCTGAGCTACCGGCCCTCGGAATCCTAGCGCTCATTGGTGCGGCACTCGAATCGCCCCGTGCCAGCCGCACCCGAGCCGCGCCGGGACGAATCGGAGAAAAAGCCCGGACGGAGCGACCGCGTAAGCGCTCATTGACGATCCACCCGATCCCTAATGAGTCCGCGGCGGCGCATGCGGCGAGACGCTCCGGCGCATAATGACGCTCGCATATACCGGACTTGCAAGCATGCGGAGGAGGCCGACCGTGGGCGTGTTGGATGGTCAAGTCGCCTTGGTGACAGGCGCCAATCGAGGGATCGGGCTCGGTATCGCGCGGGCATTCGCGGCTGAGGGCGCGCGCCTGGTGGTGGCGGCCCGCGACGAGACGAAGCTGGAGGCGGCCGCTGCCGTGCTGCGAGCCAGCGGCGGCGATGCGCTCGCCGTGCCTACCGACATGCGCGACGAGGAGCAGGTCGTGCGGCTCGTCGACCGGGCGCACGCACGGCACGGCCGGCTCGACATCCTCGTCAACAACGCGGGGATCAGCAGGCCGTCCCCGTTGCATGAAGGTGAGACCGAGGCTTGGGACGACGTGATGGCCACCAATCTGCGCGGGCCGTTTCTTTGCACCCGCGAAGCCATGCGGATCATGATCGGGCAAGGCGGAGGGCGCATCATCAACGTGGCCAGCATCTCCTCGCAGCGCGTACGGCCCAACTCCGCCTCGTACAGCGCGAGCAAGTTCGGACTCTGGGGGCTGACCCAGGTGACGGCGCTGGAAGGCCGGCCGCATGGGATCTCCTGCTCCTGTCTCAATCCGGGCAACGTCTGGGTGGAACGGCGCGCCGAGCAGCCCGACACGGAGGGGGGCGAGCCGACCATGTCGGTCGACGAGCTGGCTCAGGTGGCGGTCACCATGGCCGCGCTGCCGCCGCACGTGAGCATGTTGGAGGCCACCGTGCTGCCCGTGGACCAGCCCTTCATCGGGCGCGGCTGAGCGCGCACACCGGCCGCCGCACCCAAGGTCGCACGCCGGCCCAAGTCCTTGGGGCTGCCAAAATGTGGCCCCAGAGGCCGTCGAGATGAGCGCCACCCGTCGCTACATCTCGGGAAGAGGACATGTTAGCTCTGGGCATCCACAGCCGTCTCACCTAGAATCGACATCCACATATGCGGTGTCCCAGCATGGCCAACGAACCCTTGCGCTCGCGCTCGGCGGCCTCATCAGGTCTTCAACGATGGCGTCGAGCGAAATACTCACAGGTGCGCAAGAGCTTAGTCTGGCCGTCTACACGCTGACCACCGTGCAGCCCCTGGAGATGTCATGCGTAACCGTGCCGTACGGGCATTTGGGCTCGCCACGATCATCTTGTGTCTCACGATCAGCATGTCCGCCGCTCAATGGCCGGCAACGTGTGTTGAGATCAACGACACCTTCGAGGCCAGTCATGGAAACTACGAGAACATCGGGATCTACCAGCGCACGTTCGGCGACCATGCTGAGCAGGCGTGCCGCAACGACCATCGTGACGATGTCCAGCGCGCCTTCGCGTGGGCACTGGGCGAGCAGCTGCCGACGAGCACCGTGACCACCCCATCTCCAGTGTCATCAGACGCAGAGCGCGACTTTGAACGTGTTAAGAAAGTCGCCACCGCACGCGGTGAAAACGAGATAATGGCTGCGACCATCGCGCTTGCGGTCGTCACGAATGGCGACGTTGAGGCTTACCTGCGTGGAACCCTGCCAGCCATCTCGTCGGGCGCGTACCCGTGTCCCCGACGGAACGACCAGTGCCCCCTCGCGCCTCACCCGGATTTCGAGGTTGCCAATTGGACCTGGGACAAGATCCAACTTGACGACATGTGCTGGAAGGTTGTCACCAAGCTGGACATCGTGAACTATTTGTCCGAATGGTTGCAGTTTGCCTGGATCGACATCCTGATCATTTATGACGACGACTACGTAATTGATCGCATGACCACGAGTGACTTCAATGTCGCGCCCAACTCGACCGGTCGACTCTCGGTCTTCAAGGACGTTTGCGATGGACTCGGACCGTTGATCAACAACCTGCGGTTCGAACCTGAGCGGATTTAGATTGCGCGTATGGCTCCTTCTTGGTGACCTTTGGGGTCGAAAATTTTTCAGGTGGGTTTTCGCAGGTGGGTTGCCAGGGATGATCACCATTGCATGCTTCGCAGGTCTCGTATACAGCAAATGTTATGCGCCACACCCCGAGCCATCTGTCCCTGAGGTGGTTGTGGTCCAGCACACGCGCGTGCTGGACCATAGGGGAACGGATACGTCCGCCAAGCAGGGATCCCCAACCCCGCGTCCTACGATTACGCCATTCACCCCAACGCCGCAGCCGACGCTCACGCCTCGGCCGACGTTCACGCCTACGCCCACTGCCACAGAGGATCCGGCGTCTCTCGCAGCGCAGAGGGACGCCTTTCACCGACGTTTGAGCACAGCAGTGGCCACGAAGGACGATCCCACATTGCGTGTGTTAGTCCATGCGTCCGTCTGGGCCAGCGACTACAATTCGGCATACAGAGCCGCGACCTCGATTTCCGCAGAGCCGATCCGCACGAACGCTCTGCACATGGTCGCCGTGTGTGCAGCGGCTGACGAGATGCCGAGAACCGCGAGACAGGCCGCCCAAGCCATCGCCCATGATGCAGCAAGGCAGGCAGCCATGGATGCGGCCAAGCTGGTTGAAGCGAGCGGGGACCAACCACTTGAATGTCGGTCGAATGTCGCGTACTAGTTTGTCCTCTTCCCAAATAGACGCGACACCTGGGGTCAGTTTGGGCTGACAGCAGGGAGCGGTGCACGCTGCATCTCGTCGGGATCAAGCGATGAGATGGAAGCGAGGCACCGCTCATGACCCATGATGACGTGTTGTACCGGTTTCGGCTACGGCTGTTCGCGCTCGCTGACGAGCTGGGCAATGTCCGGGCAGCCTGCCGGATCCTGGGGGTGCACCCCTCGACGTACTACCGCTGGCGCAAGCCGGTGCTGCGCTGGGGCCTGGATGCCCTGCGCCCGCGTGAACGGCGACCGCCCCAGTCGCCGCGACGGACGCCGCCCTGGCTGGAACAGCACATCCTGGCCCTGGCCTTAGCGCATCCGGGCTGGGGGCCCGACCGGCTGGCGGCGGAGTTGCGGCGCCCGCGGTGGGGCGGGCACCGGCGCAGCCCGGCGACCTGGTGCAACTGGATTGCTTCCATGTCGTTCAACTGGCGGGCTCCCGCGGGCGCACCTGGCAATACACCGCCATCGATGTCGCCTCCAGCTACACCTGGGCCACCCTCCACAACACCCCGCGCAATCCCGCCGCGCGCTATACCGCAGCCCTCGCCCAGCGGGTTGCGACGGACTTGGCCCGCCAGGGCTGGCGGCTCGACCGCGTCAGCACCGACAATGCCGGGGAGTTCACCAGCGCCACCTTCACCCAGGCGCTGCACCGCGCGGGTGTGCGCCACACGCGCATCCGCGCCGGTCGCCCCCAGAGCAACGGCTGTGTCGAGCGCGTCCACCAAACCATCCTGGAGGAGTGCTACCGCCCCACCTTCGCGCGCGCCTTGATCCCCCGCTTCACGGCCCTCCGCACCGATCTGGCGCAGTATCTCCAGTACTACAACCGCCACCGCGCGCACACCGGCCGCCGCACCCAAGGTCGCACGCCGGCCCAAGTCCTTGGGGCTGCCAAAATGTGGCCCCAGAGGCCGTCGAGATGAGCGCTACCCGTCGCTACATCTCGGGAAGAGGACCGGTTAGCTGGCCTTAGCGCGCACGCCGGCGGCGGTGCGCAGTTCCTCCACCCTGGTCGGCTTCTCCCACGGCACGTCCTCGAGGTCGTCGCGCCCGAAGTGACCGTACGCGGCCACCTGGCTGTAGATCGGACGGCGCAGGTCGAGATCGCGGATGATTGCTCCGGGTCTGAGGTCGAACGTGCGGCGGACCGCGGTTTCCAGCCTCTCGTCCGAGACTGTTCCTGAGCCGAAGGACTCCACGTTGACGGACACCGGCTCGGCCTTCCCGATCACGTACGCGAGCTGCACCTCGAAGCGCGCGGCCAACCCCGCGGCCACCACGTTTTTGGCAATCCAGCGCGCGGCATAGTTGGCGGAGCGATCGACCTTCGAGGGGTCCTTGCCGGAGAAGGCCCCGCCGCCGTGGCGCGCCATGCCCCCATACGTGTCCACGATGATCTTGCGTCCTGTGAGTCCCGCGTCGCCCATGGGGCCGCCGATCACGAACCGCCCGGTCCCGTTGATGATGAAACGAGTGTCGTGATCCAGGAAGCGCGAGGGGATCGCCTCGCGGATGACGAACTCTTCGAGGTCGCGGTCGATCACGTCGTTGCTTACTTCGGGGTCGTGCTGGGCGGCGATAACCACGGTGTCCACGCGTGCGGGCTTGCCGTGTCGGTATTCCACCGTCACCTGGGTCTTGCCGTCGGGCCGCAGCCACTCGAGCGTCCCGTCCTTGCGGACCTCCGCAAGGCGCCGCGCGGTGCGGTGGGCCAGCGCGATGGGCAGGGGCATGAGCTCCGGCGTCTCATCGCACGCAAACCCGTACATCATGCCCTGATCGCCGGCGCCGAGGGTCTCCGCCGAGGCACGCTTGGCGCCGTCGTCGCGGACCTCGAGCGCAACGTCGACGCCCATCTGGATGTCCGGCGACTGTTCCTTGATCGAAACGATGGTCCCGCAGGTCTCGAAGTCAAAGCCGTATTCGGCCTTGGTGTAGCCGGCGCTTCGAACCGTGCGGCGAACCACCTTGGGGACGTCCACGTAGTCCGCGTGGGAGGAGATCTCCCCGAGAACGAGAACTATCCCGGTCGTGGTGGCGGCCTCGCAGGCGACCCGGCTTTCCGGGTCCTGCCGGATGAACTCGTCCAGCACCGCGTCCGAGATCTGATCGCACAGCTTGTCCGGATGGCCCTCGGTCACCGATTCCGAGGTGAAGAGCAATCGCGGGGCGCGCAGGAAAGAGCTGGTCATGGGCCCGCGACGCTCGAACGCGCCGAGTGCCTCACTTGAGGCGTCTCCGGGGCGGCGAAGCCGTTTCCTTCATCAGGTGCCCTCCTCCCAACCGCTCAAGTAGGCCTGCTGCTCCGGCGTCAACGTGTCGATGGCGATGTCCATGGAGGCGAGCTTGAGACGCGCGACTTCATGATCGATGTCCCTTGGCACCGGGTGCACGCCCACGTCCAGGCTGGCGCCGTTGCGTGCAATCAGCTCCGCCGCCAGGGCCTGGTTGGCGAAGCTCATGTCCATCACGCTGGCCGGGTGGCCCTCTGCGGCCGCCAGGTTGACCAGCCGCCCGCCGGCCAGCAGGAAGATCTGCCGGCCGTCCCGCAGCCTGTGGGCCTCGACGAAGGGACGGGGCTGCGAGGTCTCGACGGTCATTTCGGCCAGCCCCACAAGGTTGATCTCGACGTCGAAATGCCCCGAATTGGCCAGGATTGCCCCGTCTTTCATGACTTCGAAGTGGCGCCGGTCGATGACGTGCATGTCGCCCGTCACGGTCACGAAAATGTCACCCAGCCCGGCCGCTTCCAGCATGGGCATGACCCGGTAGCCGTCCATGACAGCCTCGAGCGCGCGCACGGGATCGATCTCGGTTACGACCACCTGGGCGCCCATGCCGTCCGCCCGGCTCGCCAGGCCGCGTCCGCACCATCCGTAGCCGGCGACGACTACGGTGCGGCCGGCCAGCAGGATGTTGGTGGCGCGCACGATGCCGTCCAGGGTCGATTGGCCGGTGCCGTAGCGGTTATCGAAGAAGTGCTTGGTGTCAGCTTCGTTTACGGCCACGATGGGGTACTTGAGCACCCCTTCCGCGGCCATCGCCCGCAGTCGGACGACTCCCGTGGTCGTTTCCTCAGTGCCTCCGACTACCCTGTCGATTACGTCGGAACGATTCCCGTGCAGCGTCGATACGAGATCCGCGCCGTCGTCCATCGTGACGTGCGGCCGGCCGTCCAAAACGGCGTTGATGTGGTCGTAGTAGATGTCGTCGTCTTCGCCGTTGACGGCGAACGTGGGAGTGCTCTCGATCTCGACGAGGGCGGCGGCCACGTCGTCCTGAGTGCTCAACGGGTTCGAGGCGCAGAGGCTGACCTCGGCGCCGCCGGCTTTGAGCGCGCGGACCAGGTTTGCGGTCTCCGTGGTCACGTGCAGGCAGGCGCCAAGCCGAAGGCCTTTCAAGGGCTTCTCACGCTCGAAGCGCTCTCGTATCTGCCGGAGCACCGGCATCAGGCGGTCCGCCCACTCGATGCGGCTTGCCCCCGCCGCGGCCAGCGACGGGTCGGCTATGTCGGATGGGACGTGAGTGATTGTCACGTGCGTGACTCGCGCGAGCGGCCGCCGACTTCCGCGCTAAGCGAACGCGACAAGACTCTGGAACTCTGCATAGCGGGCATCGATCTCCTCGCGGGTCAGTGCTTGCAGTCGCTCGACGCCAAGGCCCTCAACTGTAAACGACGCGACCACGCTGCCGTACACAACGCCGCGACGCAGTGCGACCGGGTTGACGGCGCCGGCTTCGCCGAGGCTGCCAAGCATAGCGCCTGCAAAGGCGTCGCCGGCGCCCGTGGGGTCCACCACGTCGTGTAAGGGGTAGCCGGGCGCAAAGAACCAGTCTCCATCGATGGTTAGCGCCGCTCCATACTCGCCGCGTTTGACCACGACCACCCGAGGCCCCAGCTCCTGAATCGCCGCTGCGGCGCGCGGCAGACTGTGGGTGTTGCCGAAAAGGCGCGCCTCTGAGTCGTTGAGCACTACGCAGGAGCACCTCTCAAACACGCGCGCCACCGAATCGCGGTTGCCCTGTATCCAATAGTCCATGGAATCCACCATGACCAGCTTGGGGTTGACTACCTGGTCCAGCAGGCGCATCTGAATGTCCGGGTCGGTGTTGCCGAGGAAGACGAGCGCCCCGCGGGCGGCATGATCGGGCACGTTGGGATTGAAGTCGCGGTTGACGTTGAGATCGACGAAGACCGTCTCGCGCATGTTCATGTCGGTGGAGTAACGCCCCCCCCAGCGGAACGTCAGGCCGTGCACGCTCTGCAGGCCGCGAAGATCTATGGCCGCGTCCCGCAGGACTCGCCGGAACTCAGCCGGAAAATCCGTTCCTACCACGCTCGTGAGACTCGTTGGAGCGAAGTGGCGAGCGGCAAGACAGGCGTAGGTCGCGGAGCCTCCCAGCACGTCGGAAGCCTTGGCGAACGGCGTCTCTATCTGGTCAATGCCGACTGTGCCAATGACGACAACGCTCACGGTCGGCCTTTCAACGGGACCGAGTCGCCAACGGGCTGCGCGCCGGCGCTCGGAGACGGACGATTCCGGTCACTCGGACGCGCTCGCGCTGAAGGGCTCATTCAAAGCGGGCAGCAGATTACGCAGGATTCCCCGGCTGTAGGCGCCCGCGGCCTCCTCGATGAACGCCGTGAAGGCGCTCTCAGCTTCGCGGTTCGCTGAGTCGGATATCACCCGGATCACGGTGAAGGGCACGTCATGCTCGTAGCACACTTGAGCGACCGCGGCGCCCTCCATCTCGACGCACTGAAGGCCGGGAAGAAGGCCGTGGAGTCGATTGCCGTCCGCCGGATCATGAATGAACCGGTCGCCGCTCGCCATGAGTCCCTCGACTACCCGCGGACCGTCAATTCCCAGATCGAGCAAAGCTTGCCGCGGTACATCTTCGTGAAGCTCAGTCTCCAGGAACTTGCGCGCGGCTTGCACGGCCAGCTCACGCATCTTCGTATGTGCGGGAACTCTTCTGAGTCCCAGGGAGGGAATCTCGAACTGCTCGAATAGAGGCCGTGCGTCCAGATCATGCTGAACCAGCGCGGTCGCGACCACGACGTCTCCAACCGACAGGCCGGTGTCGATGGCGCCGGCCACACCCACGAACACTACCGCGTCGACGTCGAACGTAGAGATCAGGCTCGTAGCGGTCGAGGCGGAGGCGACCTTTCCGATTCTCGAGATCGTCAGCGTGATGTCGGCGCCGAACAGCCGTCCCGACCAGTAGCTGCGAACGCCGATCAGGCGCTCGCTGGGACGCTGCATGTGATGGCGGAGGATGACCGCCTCCTCATCCAGCGCGCCCAGGACTCCTATGTGCATGACTGAGGGTTGCAGCCTAGGCCGGATTGACCTGTATAGCGCCCGCATGGGGTGTGGAACCTGACCGGTAGTTTACGGTGCGCCAGTTTCTCGCCCGCGCCGGCAACCTACGGCTTTGCGGCCTTGGCCGGTAACTACATCGCACTTGAGGTGGAAAGAGCGGGGCTGGTCAACAAACCGGCGTGTCGCTCGAACTACGGACTACTCCATCGGCAGCGAAAGGCGCCGCCAGCCGGGCGCCAGCGCGAGCTCCACCGCTTCCGTCAAGTTGCGCGTCGCCGCCACGCCCGCCGGCGGACGCGACCCATCGCGCGCCAGCCAGACAACCGGCATGCCGACGCCCCGTGCCCCTTCGACGTCGCTGACAAGATCGTTGCCGATTAACACGCAGTCGCCGGGAGCGGCCTGCGCGGCTCTAGCGGCCAGAGTGAATATCTCGGGTTGCGGCTTGGCGGCGCCGGCGGCCGCCGAGAACACAATCGGGTCGAGATGCGCCGCCAGTCCCACCTCCTCCAGAAGCATTGGGAGCAGAAAGCTGAAATTGCTCAGCACCGCGGCGCGCACGCCGGCCTGACGTACGCGCTCGATTGCCGGCAACGCGTCGGGAAAGGCGCGCGTCTCGAACGCGCTGAGGAGCAGCTCGACCAGCAGTGCGATCGGGGGCGCCTCGCGGGCGTCGAGGCCGAGCCCGTCGCGCAGCACCGCGGCCGCGCGGCGCCGCAGGTCCGCCAGCTCCTCGGCGGTGCGCACGTGCGCGTGATGGTCGCGGTAGTAGGCCATCTCGGCTTGCAGCGCGCGCTCCACCACGTCGAAAGGGCATAAGACGCCGGCGAGCTCCAGCCCCGCCGCGACTATCTGCGCCGGGCTTCGGTCGGGCCGCCAGGTGATCAGGGTGCCGTAGGCGTCGAAGAAAACCGCGCCTGGCAGGTTGCCCATAGGGACTAATCGGCCCGCGAAGAGGGTCTGGCGACCCTAGCACGCGCTCTCCGCGCGGCCCGACGGGGTGGCCTGACCGGCGTTCATAATCAGTGCCATGCCCTCCAATAAACCCGCGCCGCGTGCAACGGATGCGGCCGGGCAGGCGGCGCGCGGCGGCTACCGCGCGATGCTGGTCTTCTTTCTGCCTCTGGCCGTAGCCCAGGTGTTGCAGACGCTGCGCGATCCGATATTGGACGCGGGCATCTCGCGCGGCCTGGATCCCGTGAACTCGCTTGCCGCGTTTGGCGTGATGGGCAGCCTGGTCAACTTCTTGGGAGCGGCCGGTTTGGTCATCCAGAGCGCGTTCTTCGTTCTGGTTCAGGGCCGCGAGTCATACCGATTCATGCGGCGCTACGCGGCCGTCTACATATCTCTCATCCTTCTGCTCGCGGGGCTGCTGGCCGCCCCTGGCGTGGGCCCCGTTTTCTTGCGTCATGCCATTGGAGTCTCGCCCGAGCTGCTGCCCGACGTGGCGGCGCTGGCGCGAATCAGCCTCGCGATCCCGGCGCTCAATATCGTGCGCCTCTTCTTTCTCGCGGAGCTGGCTTACCGGCGCCAAATCGTCGTGCTCTGGCTGGTTCCAGCCGCCGCCCAGGCGCTTCTCGCCGTGCTGGCGATGGGGATGATTCCAAACGTTCCGCTAAGCGCGGGGGTCGCCGGCATGGCGGCTTGGCTGACGGTCACGACACTTGAGGCGGTTACGCTGGGGTTCTTCGCCTCACGCACCTCTGCGCATACGCCCTACCCGCCGGATCCAGCGGGTGAGCGGCGGCTCAGCGTAGCTTCCGTCACGGGCTTTGCCTTGCCGCTGATACTCACGCAGTTCAGCCTGGCCGCCAGCCAGCCCATGATGAACGCCGGCCTGCTGCGTTTGGCTAATCCCGAGACGGCCGTGGCGGGCTACCGGGTCGCCTCCAGCATCGTGGCGCTGACGATCGGCGCGCTGGCAAGCGTGCGCCAGCTGCTGCTGGTGATGGCCCGCCGGCCGCAAGATCACCGGCGGGGGCGCAATTTCGCCTTCATGCTCACGCTGAGCCTGTTCTCCTTAGCCGCCGTGGTTGCGTACTCGCCGGTCGGGGGCTTCGTGCTGGCCACCGTGATCGGCGCTCCGGGCCCCGTCGCGGGAGAGGCCCTGTCGGCCCTGCGCGTCATGGCCCTCATACCGTTGCTTATGGGGTTTCGCCAGTTCTATTCGACCCTCAGCATGCACCAGCGACGAACGCATGAGGTAGCCGCCGCGTCGCTGGCGCGGATCGGCGTGCTGGCGGCTCTGGTATTGGGCATCGCCCCGCTCGCGGCTTGGAGCGGCGCCTGGGTAGGTGCCGTGGCGCGGACCGGCAGCATGGCGGCCGACGCGCTGATCAGCTTTGGCCTGGGCCGGCGGCACTACGGTCTGGCGCCGCGGGGCGCGTCCGCGGCGCCCGCGCGGTCAACCCGCACGGTCGTCGCGGAGCATACGGACTAGATCAGCGTTGCGACGGGCAAGGTAACGGTCGAACTCACCCGTCTCCCAGGCATAGAACCCGCGCTCCTCGCGGGCGCCCGTATGTCCGGCCGCCACCGCGGCCGACAAGTTGGGCGGGGGCCCGGGACTCACGTTCAGGTCGTCCGCCAGGTAGTCGAAGATGCGCTCGTAAACATCGAGACCGGCCATGTCGGCCTGCCGGAAGATGCCCAGGCTGGGCCAGCGCCGCGAGAGCGATCCGCGCATGACCAGGTCGATGTCCTCCACCGACGTAACGCCGTCCGCAACCAGGTGCATGGCCTCGCGAACCAGCGCGAACTGCAAGCGGTTGAGCACGTAGCCGGGGATTTCGCGGCTGATCGCAATGGGCCACTTTCCGAGCGACTCGAGCAAGCCGCGCGTGGCATCCAGCGTGCGGCGATCGGTGTCCACGCCCGGCGCGATCTCGATCACCGGAATGAGGTGGGGCGGCAAGACCCAGTGCGCCAGAACCACCCGCTCGGGATGCGCGCAAGCCTGTGCGATCTCCGAGATTGAAATGCTGGATGTATTGGAGGCCAGGATGGCCGGCGGCGGGCAAACGCGGTCGAGCTGCGCGAACACCCCCCGCTTGACCTGCAAGTCCTCGGCTACGGCTTCAGCCACGAATTGGGCGCCTGCCGCGGCGGTTTCAAGATCATCGGCCGGCTCGAGTCGACTGACTACGGCGTCCACCTCGGCGGCTTGCATGACACCGGCTTCAACCAGGTCGCCCGCGTCGCGCCGCGCCTCCTCCAGCGCACTGGAGACCCGCGCGGGCATTGCGTCGAAGAGCCGCACGCGAAAACCTCCGCGCGCCAACTCGAGCGCAATGCCGTGTCCCATGCGTCCCGCACCGATTACGGCCGCCCGTCTCTCGCCATCAATATCGAGCGTCACGCGCGCACCTCCTGCTTCATCCGCAAACGGGGCTACTGAGCGCCTCATATAGTGCGACCATATACTGTCCGTCATCCCGAGATGGGACGAGTCGAGTGGCCGCCGCGGGCCCTGACGCCTTGCAAGCATCGCCCCCGCCAGATCCGCTGACCGCTTGCCTTGCCGTTACCAGACAGCCGAGCGTGCTGACGCTGGGCGTGCTGGCGGGCGGCGCGGCGGGAGCGCTGGCGGGACTCGCCGGCGGCATGACGTTCATTCAATCGCCGGCCGCCATCGTGGTCGTGCCCGTGAGCGCGGTCGTGCTGCTCACACTTTGGTGCGTCGCCATCGGCGCCGTCTCCCTGGCGTGCTCGACCCGCATTCGGGGCCAACCCATGTCGGTCTTGGAGGCCCTGCGCCGGGTGGCGCGCCGAGGCCCTGCCGTGATCGCGGCCCTGCTGCCGATTTACGCGTCCTTGCTGGGCCTGGCCGCGCTTCAGTTCGCGCTGTTCGCCCTGACGCGGGCGCAGACGGTGGCGGCTGCCTCGGACCGGCCGGTTGCCCTCATAGCGCTATTGTTCATCGTGATCTTCGTGGTCGACGTGCTGGCCCTGGCGGCTACGACTATCGCTCAATGGATACTCGTACCCTATGTCGCGTCGGACGGAGTGGGGCCCGCGCAGGCATACGTGCGGGCGCGCTGCGAGTTTTGGAAAAATCCAGGCCATACGCTTGGAGCGGCGGCGGGTATGTTGGGAGTCGCCGGGGCGGCGACGATGGCTCTGATCGGTCTTGTGATGGTGGCCTTGGCGCTGGCATCGGCCACCCAGGTTCTGGGGGGACTCGAGATCACGCTAGTGAGGATTGCGTATCCACTTATCCAGAGCGCGTTCGTCAATATCAGCGTCGCGGACCGGGCGGCGGCTGTGATTATCGTCACCGGGATCGGCACGGCGCTCGGGGGCGCCATCGGTTTCGGTCAGACCTTCGGCGTGGCAGGCGGCGCCGGCCTGAAGTACGCGCGGGAGGCGGCGGATGGGGGCGTGCGCAGCTGAGCAATCCGGGCCGCGCGGCGTGAGCCTCGGGACGGCAGGCCGATGAGATGAGCGAGCGTCGCAATGCCTGAGATGCTGGCGGTCGGCCTTGAGGCCGCGGCCGCATTGTTGGCCCTCAGCGCCGCCCTGGCGCTAGCGGGCTACGCACCCGTGCGCTGGCTCGCGCCCGCCGCGCTGCGACCCTACGCCTGGCTGATCCTGCCCGCGGTGGGCGCCGCGGTGCTGATCCTGGGCAGCTACTACCTGAACCTCCTCGTGGACATGCGGGTGGCCAGCGCCCTGCTGCTGGGCGCCGGTACTGCCGCTACCGCCTGGACGATCGCCCGCAAGGGCTGGGGGCTGCCACGGCCGACACGCTCGCAATGGGTGGTGATCGCCAGCGCCGCGGCTCTGCTGATAGTCGCCTTCCTCCCTCATCTGCACGGACGGTCGCCCGCGATGCTCGGCCTCAACACCGACGAAGACCTCTACGTGCCGCTGGCCGAGCTGCTGAAGCTCGACACCGTGTTCATGCGGGACGCGGCGCTGGGGCCGTTTCAGGACGAGTTTCGCAGCCTCACCAACCACTCGCGCGGCTGGGGCTTTCCCTACCTGTTGAGTCTCACCTCGATCATCTCCAACGAGCCCGCCTTCCACGCGTACGTGCCTACCCTCTACTTGCTGCTCGCACTGAGCGTGGGCACGGTCTTCGTGTTCGGTCGCACCGCGCTGGGCGTCTCCGAGCGCACGGCGGCGCTGGGCGCCGTGCTCTACGCCCTGCATGGACTCCCTCTCTGGTTCTCCGGCATGGGATTCGGGCCGCACACGGTGTCATTCCTTCTGATGCCGTTGGCGGTCACGACCGGTGTGCTGGCAATCCGTGAGGGCGGAGCGCGGCGCCTCGTATTTGCGGCGATCGCGAGCGCGGCGCTCCTCGTCTCTTACTTCTGGGCGATCTCGGCCGTCTATCTGGTAGTGAGCGTGGCGCTGGCCGCGGCGCTGGTTCTATGGGGCGGTGGACGCAGAGGCCGCCTGGTCAACCTCCTGGCGCTGGGCGTCGGTATCGCGGTGCTCGGCGCGCCCGGCCTGACGTGGCTTCTGCTCTGGGTGCTGCCGCAGCTGACCTCGATCACGCGCGACCTGAACGCTCAGTTCGGCAACGCCTGGGGGGATATCGAGTACGCCCGCGTCGAGCTGGCCTTCGGACTTGCGCCCTACCGCCTGGCGGCCGACGCCGGTCCGCTGGGCGCCGGCCCGGCGGAGGCCGCGCGGCGCGTCGGCGACGTGCTGTTCTGGCCGGTGCTGGGGCTCGCCTTAGTGGGCGTCGCGACGCTGCGCGGCAACCGCGTGGTGGCCATCCCGATCGCGCTGGCCTACGGCGCTTTCATGTGGTGGGTGACCGCCGTCGCCGCCTATCCCTACGGACACTTCAAGAACCTCTCCTACGTGGCCTATCTAGCGGTCATGCTGGTGGCTTCCGGCATATCGAACGTGTATCACGCTCAATTTGCCCTCTGGAGCAAGACGTGGACGGCGCGCCTCAGCGGCTCGCTCAGCGCCCTCCGACCCGGGTTGCGCGCGGCCGGCGTGGCGGCGGCCGTCCTGGTTGGGCTGGCGCTGACTTACAACACCTATCAAACCGTATGGTGGTATTGGTCGGGCGTTGGCTGGAATGTGCCGCGGCGCATCGCGCATGACGCGCGCGCCGTGGCCGAGCGCGTCCCCCCCGGCAGCCGCGTGTACTTCGGCGCGGACTTGGACTACCCGGTGCCCCTCCAGCGCGTGGTGTTGCGCGAGCACGTGCTCGCATTCCACACCCCGGAGCATCACCGCGAGCGTTGGGGCGCGCGCGCCCGCACTGTCTGGATTGGGCTCTTGCCGGGGCGCGACGTTTACGGCTTCGGCGCGACTCTCGCGTTTCCGCATGAAGAGCACTACCCGGACGAGGCGTACGACTTTCTGGTGCTGGCTACCAGGGATGACGCGCGCACGTATGGACTGGTTGACGGCGACGCGGTGTACCGCTCCCCCTACTGGACCGTGTATCGCGTGGTCGACCACGAGCGGCTCACGGCCAACGCCATCGCCGACGCAAACGGCGGCCGGCTTACCGTGCCCGCCACGCAGGCGCTTCGATTTGGCCTGCGCGAGGGCAAGCTCGCGCTGGGCGCGGATGCAACCGATCTCGACGCGCCCTTGCTGCTGGGAGCGGTGACCGCCGGGCCCGCCAGCCTGGAGCTGCGCGCGGACGGCGCCACCGAAACGCTGAAGCTCGAACCCGGGCTCACGTGGATCACCGTAGGCCCGGCCACGGGTTCCGCGGTCGAAGTGAGAAGGGAGGCTCCCGAGTCACTTGTGCAGCTGGTGGCGGCCCGTCGGCTGCCGCAAAGCGACCCCTCCGCTACCCAGCTCGAGCACGTGGCGCGCAACCTTCTCAGCGTGGACGTGTACATAGACGCGGACGTCATCCACGCAACGCTCATTAGCGTAAACCCGAGCGGCGCCGGCCCTGCCATCGGGCAGACATACCATGAGATCGGCACGCGCGGGTTCTGGCCCAGCGGCGCGCTGGTTGCGCACCCGGCTCAGCGGATCGAGATCGTCTACAACCCCCAAACCAGGGAGCTGCGCGAGCGCGTGAACGAAGGCGCGGAGCTAGCGAGCCTGGCGCGCCCGGCGGATTCAGTCGGCTTGCGCCGCCTGGACGCCCGCATGTCGCATGGGTACATCAAGGACTTCGGCGCGCGGCTGGTGACCTACCAACTCATTGATGGGGAGATTGTGTCGGCGCTGCCGTTCCGGCGCGCCCACGTATTCGACCTGGATTCGGATTCTTAGGCGGCCTTGACGCCGCACGGATCATCCGCAGGCGCCCCAGCCGCAGGAGGGGCAATAGAAGCAACGGCTCTGCGGCCAAACCGCGCCGTTGCAGTCCGGGCAGCGGGCTAGCACCGGCGGCCGCGGGAGCTCAGCCGTCACTGAACCGCTCCGAACGCCCCAATGATCGCCGCTGCCAGACGGCTCAGTGCGAGCGCCGGTCTCCAATGGTCTAGGGTCTTGCACGATGCCCTAAGTCTAGCATCTCGTTCGTATTTTGTATGGTACAGGGCGTGGCCGCCTTGCGGCGCTTATACTGCGCCGGATCTGAAGAAGGACGGGGCCCATGACCGCGACTGTCACGCAGCTTCTGGCGGATCTGGTCGCGATCAACAGCGTCAACTCACGGCTGCCCAACGGGCCGGGCGAGGCGGAGATCGCGAGCTATGTAGCCGACTCGGCGCGCGCGATCGGCGCCGACGTGCACTTGCACGAGGTAGCGCCGGGTCGGCCAAACGTGGTGGCGTGGGTGCGCCGCGGGCAGCGCCCGGCCATCCTCTTGGAGTGCCATCTCGACACCGTGGCGCTGGATCCCATGCCCGACGCCTTAAATCCGCGCGTGGCGAACGGGCGCCTCTATGGACGCGGCGCCGCGGATCCCAAGGCATGCCTTGCGGCCATGCTCAAAGTCCTGCAGGCCGCCGCCTCCGACCGGTCGTTTCCCGTCGACGTGTGCCTGGCCGGCTCAGTCGACGAGGAGATCGAAATGACGGGCTCCGGCGCGCTGGCCAGGATGGGCTTGGAAGTCGACGCGGCCGTGGTCGGCGAACCAACCAGCTTCAACGTCGTGGTCGCCCAGAAGGGCGTGTTGCGCTGGCGCGTGCGCACGCGTGGCGTAGCCGCGCACGCGGCCACACCGGAGATGGGGCGCAACGCGATCTACGACATGGGTTTGGTCATCGCCGCCTTGCGCGGCGCCATCGAACCGACGCTCAACGAGATCCAACATCCGCGGTTGGGCGCCGGTTCCTGGAGTCTCGGCACTATAGCCGGCGGCGTCGCCGTCAATGTCGTGCCGGAGCGCTGCGAGATCGAATGCGACCGCCGCACCCTCCCGGGCCAGTCGACGGACGACCTGCTCGCGGTGGTGGACCGCGCGCTGGATGAAGTGCGAGCACGGCATCCGCACGTGCGAATCGAGCGCGACTCGCCGTTTGTCGATCTGCCTCCCATCGAGACCGACACGGACGCCGCGATCGTCCGCGCCGCGCAAGCAGCCGCGGCGGGCGCGGGCGGTCGGGTCATGGGAGTCCCGTACGGAACCGACGCCGCCATGCTGTCCGAGATCGGCGGCATACCGTGCGTGGTCCTGGGGCCCGGCGACATCGCGCAGGCGCACACCAACGACGAATGGGTCGCGCTGGACCAGGTGGAGGCGGCTGTCGGCGTCTACTCAGACCTTTGCCATAGGTTTGCGGCCGAGGCCGCCTAGACAGGCAGGGCGCGTTCAGGCTGCATCGCGTGCGCGGAGCGCCCGCGTTTGATCCCTCTACAATACTTGGCGCTTCAATTCGGTAGGACACTCATCAGATGCCTATCTCCGCGGACGTGTGCGTGCTGGGCGGTGGCCCGGGCGGCTACGTGGCCGCGCTGCGCGCCGCGCAACTCGGCGCGCGCGTCGTCCTGGTGGAGGCCGAGGAGCTGGGCGGCGTCTGCCTGAATCGCGGCTGCATTCCATCCAAGGCCTTGCTGCGCAGCGCCGAGGTCTATCAGCTGGTGCGGCAGGCGTCTTCCTACGGCGTGCGGGCCTCCGACGTCAGCGCCGACTACCCCGCGATGGTCAAGCGCAAGGATCGGATCGTGCGTCAGCTGGAGCGCGGAGTCGGCGCATTGCTCGCGGCGGCCGGTGTGGAGGTCGTCCGCGGCTGGGGGCAGCTCGCGGCGCCGGGGGTGGTGGAAATCGATCGCGGCGGTTCGGGCGATCTGATCACAGCGCCCAAAGTGCTCGTAGCGACCGGGTCGTCGGCCGCCGTTCCGCCCATTCCGGGCTCCGATCTGCCGGGTGTCATCGACAGCGACGGCGCCTTCGAGCTCGAACAGCCGCCCGGCCATATCGTCATCGCGGGGGCGGGCGCGGTGGGCGTGGAGTGGGCCACTCTGTTTGCCCTGCTGGGGAGCGAAGTCTCGTTGGTGGAGATGCTGGAGGCAGTCGTCCCGCTCGAAGACATCGACGTCAGCCGCGTGATGCGCCGCATTCTGATCCAGCAAGGCGTCAAGGTACATACCGGTACCCGCATCGTCGGCATCAAGCAAGCGAGCGGGGGTCTGCGCGTCGAGCTGGCCGCGGATGACTCTGCGTCGCAGCTCAGCGCGACCCACGTGCTGCTCGCCACGGGCCGGCGCCCGAACGTCGAGGGCGTCGGCTTGAAGTCCGCCGGCGTTCGCTATGGGCGGCAGGGCATCGCGGTCGACGAACACATGCGCACGAATGTGCCCGAGGTCTACGCAATCGGTGACGTGACCGGGCAGAAGCTGCTCGCTCACACAGCCTCCCACCAGGGAGTCGTGGCGGCGGAAAACGCCCTCGGGCACGAGGTGAGCTACGACGGTTCGGCTGTGCCCGCCTGCACTTTCACGCACCCCGAGATCGCCAGCGTGGGCCTCACCGAGGCGCAGGCGCGCGCGCGCCACGGCGAGGTGCTGGTGGGTCAGTTCCCCTTCGACGCGCTGGGAAGGGCCCGCGCTTACGGTGCATCGGACGGGTTCGTGAAGATCGTGGCGGGCGCACGCCACGGCGACGTTATCGGCATGCACGTCATCGGACCGGCCGCCAGCGAGATCATTTCCGAGGGTGTGCTGGCGATCCGCTTGCAGGCCACCCTCGATGACCTGCGCGAGACCATTCACGCCCACCCAACCTTCCCGGAGGCCACGGCGGAGGCGGCCTGGATGGCGATCGGCCAGCCGCTGCATCTGCCTCAGCGCCGCGGATAACCGGCCGCCATTGGACGCGAGGGGTTCGGACCCACAAGTGTGGCGCGGCGTCAACGCCGTACGGGTAGCTGGCGGAATCGCATACGATGGCGGCGCACCATACATGCGCCACTCCGCACCGCGCCGGCAGCTTTTCCTCCACCAGCATTAACGAGCGAGGCGCTCCCCACGTGACTAACGCGACCAACGCCCTTGAGGCAACTGCGGCCTATACCGTCTCGACACCGTCCGAGGCGCTCGTGCGGGTTACGGAGGAAGCCGCCATCGCCTCGGCGCGCGCCATGGGCCACGGCGACGGCGAACGGGCGGACGAGCTTGCCGTGGAGGCGATGCGCCGCGAGCTGCAAGCCGTGCACCTGGCCGGACGCATCGTCATCGGTGAGGGTGAGCGCGACTCCGCTCCCATGCTCTACATCGGCGAGAAGGTGGGCGATCCCGCGGGGGAGCCGGTGGACATCGCGGTGGACCCGCTCGAGGGTACCGGCCTGCTCGCCACCGGACAGCCCAACGCCATCGCCGTGATGGCGATCGCGGAGCCCGGGGGGCTCTTGCACGCCCCCGATACCTATCTGGAGAAACTTATCGTGGGGCCGCCGGCCGCGGGCAAAGTGGACATCAACTATCCCGTCGAAGCGAATCTTCAGATCATTGCGAACTCCCTCGGGCGTATGGTTTCCGATCTGACCGTGATCGTTCTCAACCGTCCCCGCCACGCGGAGCTGGTTGACTCGATCCGGCGCGCTGGCGCTCGCATCAAGCTGATTCCGGACGGCGACCTCATCGCGGCCGTATCCGTGTCCATCGCCGGAACGGCCGACCACGTGGTGATGGGCACGGGCGGCGCCCCGGAGGGCGTGCTGGCCGCCGCCGCCCTACGCTGCCTGGGCGGTGAAATCCAGGCGCGCTTCCGACCGCGCAACGATTCGGAGACCGAACGTCTCGCCGCGGCTGGCGTGACGAGCCCGGCCGAGCGCGTGTTTCGCACCGAGGAGCTGGCCAGCGGCGCGCGTATAGCGTTCAGCATGACCGGGGTGACGGATGGCGACCTGCTCCGCGGCGTGCGCTTTTTCGGCGGCGGCGTTCGTTCCCACTCCCTCGTCATGGACCTGGCCGCCAGCACAATCCGGTTCGTAGACACGCTGCGGGTGCTGGACCGCGACAACGTGGGTCCGATTCGACTGTAGACAGGCTTCCACGGAGGCCCCTCAATGCCGAGCGCTGACGCGCCCATCTTCGTGACCGCCGGTGAGGTGATGGTTGAGATTGCGGGCACACAGCCTCTGGTGGCCGCCGACACTCTCAGGCGCTCCTACTCGGGTGACGTGCTCAATATCGCCGTGGCGATCCGCCGCCTGGGCTTACCCACCTCCGTGCTCACGCTGGTCGGCGACGATCCGCTGGGCGATTACCTGCTTGGCGAATGGGACAAGCTGGGCGTGAATCTGCGCTACGTGTCCCGCGGCGATGGACCGACCGGCCTCTACGTGGGGGAATACGGGCCGGATGGGCACTACGACATCTGGTACTACCGGCGCGGAAGCGCGGCCTCGATGATCGGTCCGGCAGACATCGACGCGCTCTCCCTCGAAGGGATCAAGCTGGTGCATCTGAGCGGCATCTCGCAAGTCATCTCCGAGTCCTCGCGCGCCGCCACTCTGCGCCTTGCTGAGCGTGCCAAGGCGGCCGGTATCGATGTGTCTTACGACCTGAACTACCGGGCGCGCCTGGCGCCTCCCCAAGTGTGGGCGGAGGCGGCGCGCGAGGTGCTGCCCTTCACCGACTTCGTGTTCTGCGGCGCGCCGCTCGAAACCGAGGTCGTTACCGGGCACGCCGCGCCTGAGGCCGCGGCCGCGTTTTTTCTGGATCGGGGGTTACGCGTGGCGGCGCATTCCATGGCCGCGGAGGGCGCCTACGCGGCCTGGCCTGGCGGTGAGATCAGGCTGCCGCACGTAGCACGCGGCGTGGACGTGGTGCAGGGTGCGGGCGACGCTTTCGCGGGAGGATTCTGCGCGGGCTGGCTGCTAGCCGCGAGCAACGAAACCTGCGCCCGGATGGCCACGGTGACGGCCGGCCTGAAGGTCGAACGAGCCGGCGCCCTGCTCGGTATGCCCTTGGGGGCCGAGGTCGCCGCGCGCGCGAGGGAGCTCGGCTGGGACGATGTCACCGCCGTGCTTACGGGCGCAGGCGGCGGTGGGTAGTCCCGGCTGACTCCGGCCGGATTGGAACGCGAGAGTCCCTGACCGTCGGCGCCACGATCGTCGACTTACCGGGGCGAGAAGTTGGCAAGGTTGCGGACGAGATAGAAGAACCGGGAGTGTCGCGAGACCTGGGGCCGGACGGGACGGGCGAGGCGCTCGGGCGAGTCTAAGTACCGCCGTGCCTCGGCGCGTGCGGGCGCTTCACGCCAGCGCCTCCACGTTGGCCGCGGGCACCGCGACGGTCCCGCCCTCGGTGCGCCGCACCATAACGCAGGGGGCCGGACTTCCGGAGGGTGCGCGAGTGGTGCCCATGGCGGGCCCAACCAGCGATCCGTCGACGCCCGCCTCCGGGCCCGCCACGATACGCACCGGCCAGGCCTCGCGGCGCAGAGCCGCCACCGCTTCCTCGGGTGGTCCGGGCGGCAGCAGTATCTCGGAAGCGCCCGGCTGACGGCTGCCCATGATGGCGACTGCCAAACCCACCGACGATCGCAATATGGTCTGGACGGCCCGCGGCATGCGGCGGTATCCCACTCCTTCGCTGAGTAAGACCGGCAGCGGCGGCCCATGAAGAGCCTCGTCGGCCGTTGACATGCCGGCTATCGAAGGCGCCAGGCCCAGCTCGGAGAGGCTGTCGTCATCCGCGGTGGGAGCGACGATCCCGGCCGCCCGCACCTCCACAGCGCGGCGCACCCACTCCGGCCGCAGCGGATCCGGGGTAACCAGCACGGCGCCCGTGGACTCTTCATCGGAGAGTTCGGGACGTTCGCCCGACTCGATGACGCGCAGCGGACCGAAAGCGCGCCCGCCGGCGCCGACGGCGCCGGCAATCGAGACTCCGTGGCCCTCCACCACGATGCCGTCGCTCGGGTCCGCCGCAATCACCTGGCCGGCAAGCCGGCAGTAGAGGGCGACCTCACGCAGGCTGCGCACGAATACGGCCACGCCCGTGCGCGGGCTCAGCTCCGTAACGGCGCCGCGCGTCGGGGCCAGCCACTGCCGACCAGTGCGCATGCGGCCAGGGTTTCCGGCCAGCAATGTCCCCTCCGGCACTGTGGCGCCCACTTTCACGGCCAGGAGGCGCCGCGACTCGGACAGCTCAACCCGCAGGAACCGGGGCAGGTCCACTATCGAGACCCCGCTGCGCAGCCGGCCTCTTGCCCAGATCTGACCGACTTCCACGTGGTCGCCTTCGTTGACCAGAATGCGGCCAACGAAAGGCAGCTCGTGCCGGCGGCGCAGTACGCCGGCGCTTACCGCGCGTCGAATGGCTCCGGGAAGCCGGCCGTCAAGCGACACGCGCAGTCTCGACCGGCGAGGGCGCCGCATAGGCGTCCACTGCCCGGTGCCACTGTTGGATGTGCGCGCGCCGTCCATCCGGGTCTTCCGGCACCCCAAGCGGACGGCCGCGTGCGTCGATGATTAGACCCGCCGTCCCTGTTTGGACGTGTGTCTTCAGCTCGGCGGGCCGCCCCGCGCCCAGGCCCATGTCGAAGCGCGGTCCGGGCCATACGCGGATCGAGGCCTCCAGCCCCGGGTCCCATTGCACCACGTCAAGAGTTCCGGGGCTCACCTCGCGCTCGATGGCGGCGCCGTTCTCCGGATGCACTTCCACCACGACCCCGGTTTCGCCCGCCTTGGCCTGGCCGCGCGGCGCCACGCAGAGTCCCAGCGGCGCCAGTGAGGACTCAACCTCGACCGGGACGTCGGCCTCGAGCAGCGCTCCGCTCATCGCCAGCGCGGACGGGGTGTCCACAGCCAGCTGCGTGACGCCGGATGGTTGCAAGGCGTTGATGAGCAGCAGAGCCGCCTGTACCGGCCGTCCCACACAGCGCGCCCCCAATCCCGTCAGCACCGCGAGGTCGATCCTGCCGTCCTCGAGCAGACGGTGGCCGTCGGACGATGCCTGCAACGACTCGCTCACGGCGGTAATCCAGGTGGCGTGCATCAGTTGCAGTTCGGCCACGGTGGCCGGCACCGCGCTCGGGTGCGCCGTGCGATTGAGCACAAACGCGCGCTGCGCCTGCGGCAAAGGTTCGTCGGCCGCCCAGCGCGCCACGCGTTCGATCGGCGTCTGCAACCCGAGATGAAATGGACGCTCGGGCTGGCCGCCGGCGCCGAACCGGCCGATTTCTGACACGCCGCGCGCGTACGAGACGACGGTCACACTGTCGTGCTCAAGCGACGCCACAGCCGTATCGAGCCGCTGGCCTAGGGCCAGGCGGCGGGTGGAGGCTTCCAGCGCGGACGTGAACGGCACGCTGCGGGCGCGGGCGATCTGGTCCGGAACGACCCGGCCCGCAAAGGCGCGCGCCCGCAACCGTCGGGACACGTCCGCGATAGCCGTGAGCGGCGCGCCCATGTCCATCGGCTCGTTGGGCGCCCCGCCGCGCACCTGCCGTACGTACAGCGGGAAGGCCCGCTCGATGCGTGCGGTAGCCTGCGAGTCGGGCGTACCGGAGTACAGCAGCACGACTATCGGAGCGTAGCCTGACTCGCGTCCGGCCAGGCCGCCGACCAGGAGATCGGTGACGTAGTCCAGCCCTTCCCCCGTGTCGTCGGTCAACGCGACCATGATCACGTCGGGAGTTTGAGCGGCAATGGACTCCACCACAGAGGGACCGTCCACCCGATCGCGAAAGGCGCGCACGGCGGTTGTCGCGCGGCCGGCCATCGCGAGTCCGGCCTCATCCAAGACACGCACGAGCGCTTCCAGATCGCGCGCGACCAGGTTCCCAACTAGAAATACGGTGGGCCTGCCGGCGATACCGGAGCCGGTCAGCGCCGCCACTCGCGCGGCTCGCTCGGCCAGGCTTTCGCCGTACGGAGGCCGCGCGAACGCGTAGCTGCCAGCGCTGCGCTCCACGGCGGCCACCGCCTCTTCGTAGGCTGGCGTGAGATCGAAATGCGGCGCGTCCAGCGTGCTGGGCGCCGCGCCTATGGTAAGGAGACGATGACCCGCGCCCCCCGGCACGTACACGCCAAGGCGCAGCTCGGGTCCGAGCTCAAGCGCGGCGATCGCGTCGCCTGGCGGAATCGCGGCTGTCACGCGTCGAGCGTATCAGCAACCAGGCTCGCGGAACTCACGCTCCTCTATCCAGCTGCCGCCCAGGCGCCGGTCCGGTTGCCCCTCGCGGTGACCGGCGATAGCCTGAGCGAGACGTGGCCGCCCCCATCTGCGAGCGCGTGAAGGCCATCTCGATTCAATGGACCTCGGAAGTGGCGCCCTGGGAGGCGGAAACGGTCGTCGCCACTTTGGCGCACATGCAAGAGGTAGTCATGGTGCTGGGCCGGCGGGCCGGGCTCGGCATGAATCGCGGGCAATTGCGTCCATTCGGAAACTGGGTGATCCAGGATGCGCCGCCCGGCGCACCCTTCGGGAGCAGTCTTTGGTACGCGCAGCAAAGTCTCAACTCCGATACCGGCCAGATATCAGGCCCGCGCTTTTTGGAGCTTTTTCGGCAAGAACCCTGGCAGCAGGCCGCGCCTCATCACGATCTCGCGATCGTGCACCACGATCTGGTTGACAGGCCGGCGCGCAACCGGGAAGACGAAGGCCATCCGTACGTGCTCAGCTCGTTCGTCTCCGATCTGGGTGCGGTGCTGTCGGTGCAGCGCCTGCGAACGCTGCAAAACGAGGCTCAGCGCCGCCAGGCGCTCCGCCGGCTTACGCTCAACGCCTTCGGGCAAGTGCTGCAGCTGCCCGGTCCGGCTCGCACTGAGAACGTTAGCGAGATCCAAGCCGCGCGCTGGTGCACCAATCGCTGCGCGCTGCGGCACGCGCCCGACGTCGCGACGATGTTGGACCTTGCGGTCGAGGAGGAGAAGACGCGCACCATTCTCTGCCCGCAGTGCACCAGCGACCTGCTGGACCACACGGTGACCACGCACTTCTCGCCGAACTAAGAGTCCGTTCGGCGCCGGGCTCGCGCCGGCCCATACCGCGGCGCCGATTGCGACCCGCCAGGCTCGGCCTTATTCCGCCGAGCCGGCCAGCGCCTCCGTGCGGTGCGCCTGGAAGGCGCGCGCCAGACCGCCGGCGGCCACGAAGTCCTCGAACGCCGTGAAGTCCGGGAATACCCGCGTGGACAAGAATCGGATCGCCCAGTTCTCCGCCATCGGCGAGATCGCGAACACCGACTTGCCCGCGCTGAAGGCTTGGAACATCTCGACCGCCGTTCCCATCGTCGCCACCGGGGCGTAGGCGATAGTCACGTCACAGCTGGCCGCAAGCTCCAGCTCAGCGAGGAAAGCCTGGCGGGCCAGGGCTTCGTCGTAGCCGCCGGAGCCGGGATTCAGCTCCACCGGGCATACGACCTCCGCCTCGGGGTGAGCTTGCTCCAGCAGCCGCCGCAGGCGTTGGCGGTAATCCTGCGAGTGGTGGCCGGAGTCCCTGCGCGATCCCTGCACTACGCCGGAAAGAAATACACGAAGCGGCGCGCTTGCGCTCGGTAACCGGCTCACGCCGTCATTCTACGGACTGCCAGGGCCGCGCCGCACGGGCGTGGGCCGGGCGCCGCCTCACGACGAAGCTGTCCGTCGGCGCAGTTGCTGCCAAAAGGGATCGTCGCGCGGCAGCCGGCGCGGCTTCCCGCCCGAATCGACGAAGGCGTGCGTGGAGTTGGCCGTGGCCAGCGACACGCCGCCGCGCCGCACCTGATACGCAAAGTCGAGCCGCGCGCGAGTGCAGGCGCTTACCCAGAGCTGGATATCGAGCAGATCCGCGGCTGCCGCGGACGCGCGGAATTCGCCTGAACAGGCCACCACCGGAATGAACAGCCCGCGCGCGTTCATTCGCGCGTAATCGGATCCGATGGCCTCCAGGAACCCAATCCGCGCCTCCTCCAGCCACCGGAAGTAGTTGGAGTGATGCGCGATTCCCTGCGCGTCGGTATCCGAGTAGCGCACCCGTATACGCTCGGTGTGATGAGGCGGCCCGGCACACGCCGGCTTGGGACCTCGTACAGGACTCAAGTCGGGCCGGCGGCTACCGTCTGCACTCAGCGTTCATCGGCCTATTCGCCGATCAACGCCACGATCTCGTCGATCGCGGACGCGCCGTCCAGCACGCCGATGCTGACGTCGAATTCCACGGTCTCGCCCGGTTCGAGAACCTGAAGGGTCCCGTCCGCACGGTTCTGAACCCGACCCATCACGCTGCAATTGGCCGGCTCGATGGCCGTCACGTACTCGCCCAAACCGGTCTGCTTCCACTGATTCACAAAAGGAAGCTGGTTCTTGTTGTGTGTGATCAGGAGCCCGATGCCGTCGCCGAATCCGCGGTTGACCAACGCCGCGCGCACGGTCCCATCCGGGTCCGGCTCCACGTCATGCACGAACACTTGCAGCGCCCAACCCGGAGTGGGGCCGTGGTAGGAGCGCCACTCCGGCTCGCCGGGCGGCGAGCTCTCGTAGTGCGGGCGGCGCGACCGGCTGCGCATATGCACGCGCGAACCTTCGTTCAGAACCGGGAACCCGGGGTTGATGTGGTAGAGGACCATCATCGGCTCGGGGCGGTGTCCGAGGTTGGTGATCTCGTCATGAACCGTTAGCGAGCTGGCGCCAAGCTGGGTTGAGATGCGCCGTTTGACTTCCAGGTACTCGCCGTACAGCGCGGCCTGGCGCACGCGTCCCTGCACCCAGATCATGTACTCGTCGCCCTGCCACTCGCCGTCGACCTGAACGTTGTCGGCGGGCGTGTGGGAGTAGCGTCCATGCAGCCCGAACTCCGCCCCCTCGTCCGTGCCGGGGTCTCCGGCGTTGTCGAGACCGGCGGTCGTGAGCAGACCCAGCACGCTGGTGCGAATCCAGCCCATCCCGGCGGGCTCGTGGCGTGTGCTCTGCACCTCACCCGCGGCTGTGCGGAACGCGAGCGGAATGCCCTTGTACCACGCACCCGAGATGTCGAGTCCGCGGCCCGGGACCACCCGAAAGCGGAAGCCGGAACCTGTGTCGACTTCTACGGTCGGCAGCCCGTCGCCCGGTCCGCCGTCGATCCTATAAGCCTGCGCCCCACCTACCTGTGAAACGTCGCTGATTCGCTGCATGAGCTCGGCGCGGGAGTAGTCGCGGCCCCAGAGATGCGGCATCTCGCTCACCTAATGCTGGCGGCTGGCGCGCTCATTGTAATGAGCGGCGCGTCGCCGCGGCCCGCGGCGCTCGGACTCGGTTGCAAAATCCTCTTGGATAGCGGCGAAACAGCCGCCCAAAACTATGTGCACTGACGCTCCGGCGCCGCTATAATCCGCAGGCCGTCCAAGGTGGACGGACGTTTTCGTCCAGGTCAATGACGATCTGGGAACGTTTCCGCGATGAGGGGGAGACGATGATCCACTATGTTGGCCCGCGTGCCATGGTTTCTTCACCGCTGGGCAAACACACGTGCCCGCGCTGCACAGGCAAGGGTTCGTTGCGTTACCAGGCATCAGGCCGTCTGATCGCGCCCACCAGCTACGCCAAGACGGGGTTCTGGCGCACTTGCTCGCTCTGTCAGGGCACAGGCCGGCTGCGGGTGCCGTTCGACTTACGCGCCGCGTAACAGTCGCGGTACGAGCACACTCAGATCAGGGGCTCGGCGATCCATCGCCGAGCCCCTGATCGTTTCAAAGCCGTTCCCGCCCGGTTTCGCCGCCGCTTCGGCCTGTACGGCACAGAGGGGCCCGATTCGCGGCCGCGCCGCGCACGGCTAACTTGGCAGGCGCCCAATCGCGGCTCTTGTAGGGAGCGGGGCGCTAAAGCAGTAGTCCACCATCCAGCACCACGACCTCGCCCGTGGTGTAGGTGGACTCGATGAGATAGAGAATGGTTTGCGCCACATCCTCCGCGGTCGCCCCGCGTTTGAGTGGCGTACGGTCCACCGCTGACTTGACGAAGTCTTCGCGGCCGTCCACCCAGCGCGTCAGTATCAGCCCGGGCGCGACTGCGTTCACACGGATGTCGGGAGCGAGCGCGCGCGCCAGGGATTTGGTCAGGGTGTTGAGCGCGCCCTTGGAGGCGGCGTAGGGGATCGAGCTGCCGCTGCCGGTCATGCCGGCCACGGACGAGACGTTGACGATGGCGCCGCCCCCCGCCGCGCGCATGTGTGGCACGCAGGCGCGGGACGCGTGGTAGGCGCCCTTGAGGTTCACCGCCATGATGCGGTCCCACATCTCATCCGTGAGGGCTTCCAGGTCGTCGTGGGCCACGAAGGCTGTATGACCGGCGCTGTTGACCAGGTAGTCGAGCCGCCCGAACGCCGCGGCGGTCTGCTCCACGATGGCGCGCACCGCCGCGTCGGACGCCACGTCGGCCTGCAAGGCGAGCGCCTCCACGCCGGCCGCCTCCACGTCGTGTGCGGTGGCCTCGGCCTCGGCGGCGGAGCGGGAGTAATTCACGGCCACGTGCACCCCGCGAGCGGCCAGGCCGAGCGCCGTGGCGCGGCCCACGCCCGTTCCTCCGCCCGTGATCAGCGCAACCCTGCCTGCAATCGACATACAAATCATCCTAGTCGGTGAGTCCGTAGAGTCGATATTCTGGCATTGCAGCATCGCGACGGCACGCCGCCGGCCGGCGCCCGCGCCGCTGATGGAGTTAGCACGTGATCCTGGAGCGCCCGCTTCGCAGCGGGGAAACCCTCAATATCACCGTCCTGAGTCCCGGCGAGGGACGAGGTGACACGGAGGTCAACCACGCTCGTTGGTGGTTTACGGCCCGCCCATTCGATCCGTGGATGTCCGCCACCGAGCAGGAGTTCCTGGCCCGGTTCCTTGCCGGTACGGCCGACACGAGCCTGCGCGACTGGGTGTTTGTCGGTGAGCTCGAGGGCGCGATCGTGGCCAACGCCTGGCACGGCACGGGCAGCCAATCCGCCGAGATCGGCGGATACGGGTTCGTGCTCACCGACCCGGCGCATCGCGGCAAAGGCATCGCCCAGGCGCTGACCGCCTGCTCGGTGGACGCGTTTTGGGAAAACGGCGGCAAGGCCATCTATCTGGGCACGGGAAACCCGATCGCGCAGCGCGTCTACGAAAAGAGCGGCTATCGCTCCTACAACGGGATCGCCATGCGAGCCCTGTGTCCGGGCACGGACCCCGTTGGGTTTGACGCCGCGTACTTTGCCCACGACGGCCCGGCGCGTGTGCGCGACGCAACGCTAGGCGACCTGGGCGGCTACACGGCCCTGCTGCTGGCGCACGAGCCGCGTGACTGGATTGTGCGCGACTTCACCGAGACGATCTTCCATGCCCCGCCGGCGGTTCAGGCGACCGGCAGCCTCCGGCCTTTCTTCAGCACGATCTACCGTCGCCAGGCGAACCCGGCGAACCAGTTCAAGCTGCTGGCTACGCCTCGTGGGCGCGTGGTGGGGGCGGCGGCCGTCGCCGCGCCGAGCGCGGGCGCGCTGGCCGGTGTTGGCACGCTCGAGATGCAGTGCTATCCGACCTATCGCGAGGAGTTGGCGGGGCTGTTGGAAGCCACACTGGAGGCCGCGCGCGGCGCGGGCATTCGCCAGGTGCGCGCCCATGCCGCCTCGTCGGATCGGACGCAAGCACTTCGCGATGCTGGATTCGCTCAGGAGAAGCGCCTGTCGAGCGTCCTCACCACCGCTGACGGCACGGTCGACGTGCACCAGCTGTGCGTAGACCTCAGATAGGGAGTTTCGAAGAGAGAATGGCCGACGATCGACAAGCGCGGGGCACGAACCCCGACCGCGAGCGGGAACAAGCCAAGGGCACGGATGGGTTCCGCGCGGTGTGCCCCGCCGCCGACTTGCCGGCGCGGGGTCAGCTGCTCACGGTCCTGTTCGACGGTGACGAGGTGGTGATCGCCAACGTCAACGATCGCTGGCACGCGATCCACGGAGTGTGCGAGCACGCGGGCGCGCCGCTTGGCTCAGGGTTTCTCTTCGGGTGCGAGCTCACCTGCCCGCTGCACGGGTGGACTTACGATGTGTCTGACGGCTGGCTCGTGGACCCTCCCCTGGGACTTCGAATCACCAGCTACCGCGTGCGGGTGGTGGACGGGACCGTCGAGCTGGCGCGCAACCCATAAGCGCGGGTCTACGTCGCCTTGACCACGTTGCCGCCGCGGCCTTCGCGACGGCGGGATG
This sequence comes from Chloroflexota bacterium, assembly GCA_965220075.1. Classification (GTDB taxonomy): domain Bacteria; phylum Chloroflexota; class UBA11872; order UBA11872; family UBA11872. The sequence goes on along the minus strand of OZ244806.1, from coordinate 2,721,599 downwards.
CGGCGGCGATAGGGGCGGGTGCCCGGCGCAAAGCGTCAACCAGGATCGCGGGGTCCGCGTTTAGTCTCCCGGGTAGTCGCCGCGGCCTCGAGTTCCTCTCGGCGCTGCCGGCCGCGCTCCGGATCGAGATAGAACTCGCGCACCCAGGCCGACACCTCGTCGATGCCGGCGAAGTTGAGCGACTCCAGGTACTTGCGGCGAGATTTCCAGCCCAGCCACTCCTCCAGGGTGGGATCTTCCGGCAGGCGGGGGGGCTCGGTGCTCACGAGGCCAGCCGCTGCAATCCGTAGTTCACCTGGACTCCGTTGAGCCGCGCGGCCGCCGCCTCGGCCTGCGCGGGTGGCGGATCGCCCCTGAGATCCAGGGCGAGCACTTCGGCGGCAATCATGCCGCCATATCTTGATCGGATTTGCGACACCCGATCGTCACCGTTGAGCCACAGCACGATGCGGTCCGAGATCTCGAGACCGGCCGTCTTGCGTAGATTCTGGACGGCGTGAACGACCTCGCGGGCCAGGCCCTCGGCCCGCAGGTCGTCGTCCAGCTCGGTGGATACGGCCACGATGATCCCATCCTGCTCGGCGACTCCGTAGCCGGCTCGAGCAGTGCGCCGGATCATGATGTCGTCTCCGCTCAGCTCCAATGTCCGCCCGTCGACCTCGACATGCACGCTGCCGCCGTCCTCGATGGTGCGTACGACCGAACCCGGATCGAGCTCGGAGAGCCGCGCGGCCAGAGGTTTCACCAGCCGCCCCAGCCGCGGTCCGAGCGCGCGGTAATTGGGTTTGACCACGTACTCCACCAGCTCATCGCCCTTCGGCATCGGCTCGATGCTCTTTACGTTGAGCTCCTCGAGGACGTGGTGACTATGGGCGTGCACGAGGTCCCAGGCGGACTCGTCGGCCAGGCCCACCAAGGCCGTGCGCAGCGGCTGGCGCAGCTTCAGCTCGGCGCTGCTACGGGCCGCCCGGCCCACTCTCACCACCCGCTGGACCTTGGCCATGGCCGCATCCAGCTCCACGTCGCGCAAGGCCGGATCGGCCTGCGGCCACTCGCTGAGGTGGACGCTCGGCGGCGCGCCGCCGTTAGTGCTCCGCGCGAGGTTCTGATAGATGTCCTCGGCCCAGAACGGCATTATCGGCGCGAGCAGTCGCACCAGGACTGTCAGCGCCTCGTGAAGGGTCTGGTAGGCCGCCTGTTTATCGGTATCGTCCTCCGCTTTCCAGTAGCGGCGCCGGCCGCGGCGCACGTACCAGTTGGAAAGATCGTCGATAAACGCCTGCGCCGCGCGTACGCCCAGATGAACCGAATACGCGTCCAGCGCCTTGGTCATCGTCTCGATCAGACCCTGCAGACGCGAGATAGCCCAGCGGTCCAGATCGCTGCGCGCCGCGACCGGAATGGCGGACGAGCCCGGATCGAACCGATCGAGACGCGCGTAGGTTATGAAGAAGGCGTAGGTGTTCCAGAGAGTCAGCAGGCGGCGCTTGATTTCGCCCGCCGGACCGTAGCCGAAGTTGATGTTGTAGAGCGGATTCTGGCCGGCGTACATCCAGCGCATGACGTCGGCGCCCATGCGCTCGGCCGCCTCGTGGAACTCGACGGCGTTGCCCCAGCTCTTGTGCATGGGCCGTCCGGTCTCGTCATTGAGCTTTTCGTAGACGAACACCGTCTGGTAAGGCGAGCGGCCTTCGAGGGTCACGCTCATGAAGAGCATGGAGTAGAACCAAAGGCGGATCTGCTCGCGCATCTCGGTGATGAAATCGGCCGGGTACCAGGCGCTCCAGGCCGAGCCCCGCCCCAGGTACCCGAGGGTTGAGAACGGCACGATGCCGGCGTCCAGCCAGGCGTCGCCGACCGCCGTGATGCGCCGGACCGGCTCGCCGCATTGCTCGCAGCTGACGGTCACGCGGTCGATCCAGGGCCGGTGCAGCTCGCGAAGCTGCTCGAGGCCGCTTAGCGCGCGCGACTCCAGCTCGGCACGCGAGCCGATCACGTTCAAGCGCCCACATTCCGCACAGGGATAGAAGGGCAGCGGAAGTCCCCAGAACCGCCGTCTCGAGATGTTCCAATCACCCATGTTCTGCAGCCAGTTGGCCATCTGCGCGCCGGCGTACTCCGGGATCCAGCGAACCTCCGCGGCCGCCTCCAGCATTGGTCCACGAATACCGTCCACGCGAATGAACCACTCCGCGTCCACCCGGAACACCAGCTCCTCGCGGCAGCGCCAGCAGTGGGGATAGCGATGCTCGAAGCGCTCGGCGCGCTCCAGCAGTTTTCGCGCGCGCAGGTCGGCGATGATCGACGCGGCGACCTCGGAGGCGTCGCGACCGGTCAGAAACGCGTAGCCGTCGACGTACAGGCCGTTTTCGTCGATGGGGATCAGCACCGGCAGATCGAGCTCGCGGCTGAGCTGGAAATCCTCCTCGCCCGCGCCGGGCGCGATGTGCACGATGCCGGTGCCCTCCTCCGCGCCGACCTCCGACCAGGGGATGACGCGGTGCTCGGTGCCGCGCACGGCGGGTAGCTCGTCGAAGGGCCCAACGTAGCGCCAGCCGAGCATCTCCGAGCCGCGCAGCCGCCTGATCTCCCTCGACTCGCCGGCGAGTCCCGCGGCCAGCGCGGCCGCCGCCATGTAATAACGATGACCGGCCCGCTCGACTTCTACGTATTCAAGCTCCGGGTGCACGGCCGCGGCTACGTTCGCGGCCAGCGTCCAGGGAGTAGTCGTCCAGATCAGGAGCGAAGCGTCGGGTTGGTCGCACAGCGGGAAGCGAACGTAGACGGAGTCGTGCGTTACCTGCTCGTATGTGTCGACGAGCTCGTGCTGCGAGAGTGCGGTGCCGCAGCGCGAGCACCACGGCATGGCTCGCTGAGACTGCTCGATCCAGCCGCGCTGGTGGCACGTTTTCAGGAAGTGCCATATGTGCTCGACGTTGCTGTCGTGATGCGTGAAGTACGAGCTGGGCCAGTCCATCCACTGCCCCAGGCGGACCGATTGCTCGGTCTGGATGGCTGAATACTTCCCGACCCGCTCGCGGCAGCGGTCGGCGAACTCCTCCAGGCCGTACTCCTCGATGTCTCGCTTGCTCTCGAATCCAAGCTCCTTCTCGACCTCGACCTCAAGCCAGAGACCCTGACAATCGAAGCCGTTTTGGAAGCGCTGGTGGTAGCCGCGCATGGCCCTGTAGCGCTGGTAGACGTCCTTATAGGTGCGGCCCCAGGCGTGATGCACTCCCATGGGGTTGTTGGCCGTGATCGGTCCATCGAAAAACGACCAGCGCGGACCGTTCGCATTTTTCTCGCGCAGAGTTTCGAAGCACCGGTTGCGCTCCCAGAAGTCCAGGATGCGCCGCTCCATGGCCGGGAAATCGAGCTCCTCGGGCAGCGGCTCGAAACGATGCTCGTTTGGCTCGGCCCTCATGCCGTCACCTCATGCAGCGCGGGCTTGAGTGGCGTCATCATTCCGCCAGCGCGATCTCCAGGCGCCGGTTGATCCGGCCCTTGTTGGCCGCGTTGACGATCTCCACCCGGCCCACTTCGCGCGTGTTGGCGACGTGCGTGCCGCCGTCGGCCTGGCGGTCCAGCCCTTCTATCTCCACGATGCGGATGCGCGCAATGCGCTCCGGCACCAGATTGATATGGGTGCGGATCAGGTCGGGCAGCTCGAGCGCCTCCGCGCGAGGCAGGTCATAGATGTTGACGTTGCGCTCCGCGGCCAGCTCGGCGTTCAGTCTCTGCTCGATGTCGTCTTTGACCTCGTTGATTCGGACACCCTCCAGGGAGAAGTCCATGCGCGCGCGCGCGCCGTCGTCGTAGATGTGGCTGCCGGTCACGTCGGCCTGCCAGCCGCTCCAGACTACGGCGGATAGGGCGTGAAGCGCCGTGTGCAGGCGCATGCAGCGGTAGCGGCGTTCCCAGTCGAGCGCGCCGGTCACGAGGGCGCCCGGATCGGGCGGAAGACCCTCTATGACGTGCAGCGTGGCGCCCGCGCGGCGTTTCACGTCGGTGACCGGCCAGCATTCGCCGCCGGCCCGCAACTCACCCGTGTCCGAGGGCTGTCCGCCGCCGCGCGCATAGAAAGCCGTGCTTTCCAGCACCACGCCTTCGGGATCTGAGCTGACAACCCTTGCCTCGAACTCCCGCAGGTAACAATCCGAGTAGTAAAGCCCGTCCTTGGACATTCCGCCTCCAGCAAAAAACCCGTCCCGTGCACGGGACGGGTTGCTAACCCGCGGTACCACCCGCATTGCCCGACGATCGTCGAGTCGCTCGGTGCGGCGCGTGGCGACAATCGCCAAATGCCGCTGCGCTGCGTAACGGAGCGCAACTCCGACCAGGTCTACTTACCCGCTCGGGGCGTTGGGCTGGTGGCTTGGGAGGGATATCCGGCAGGGATTGGATCACCCGGCTCACACCGCTCCGGGCTCGCTGGGATCGAAGCTCCTGCGGACCTGTCTCCGTCAAGGCCGTTGACTATCCTGATCGAATGTTACGCCAGCGTGTTGGCGGGTCAAGCGCCGTGCATCTAGGCAATCAGCTGCGCGCGCCTGAATTTACCTGCCCCATGCTAAGCTTCGCCGACCTTGCGCTTGTGAGCGTCTGCACTAATACCTCGCGCGACGTGACGACACGAATAGACGGACTGCCCTGAGCGTGGTTGGCTCGCGCGAGCGCCCGACATCGGTCGGGGCGTCTCGTTGCCGCCGGCCCGTGCTCGCGCTTCTTCTAGTCACGCTGGCGGCGGGCGCGCTTTTCGTTGCATGCGGTCCGACTCCGCAAACGACGATCGAGCCGACCACCGAGCAGGCGCGCCGCTCGCTTGATCTCCTGCAAATCGTGCTGTGGGGCGGTGTGGCCGTGTTCGTTTTGGTCGAAGGCGCGCTCGTCTACGCGCTCATTCGCTACCGGCGTCGCAGCGGCGATGCGCTTCCCAACCAAACGCATGGGCATCGGGGACTCGAGATCGCCTGGACCATCGCTCCCACCGTCTTGATCGTGGGTTTGGTGGCGGTCACCCTGCCAGTGATCTTCTTCAACGCTCGCCCGCCCCAACAGGCCGATCCCTTGCAGGTGCAGGCCATAGGCCATCAGTGGTGGTTTGAATTCCGCTACCCCGACTTGGGCGTCGTGACCGCCAACGAGCTGCACCTTCCCCGCGGCCGCGAGGTCGAGATCGAGGTCGAGAGCGAGGACGTGGTCCACAGCTTCTGGGTCCCGCAGCTGCGCGGCAAGATCGATATGTTCCCGGTCCGACGCGACGAGCAGGGCCGGGTGACCGGGCGCCCGCCCAACCGCTTGATCATGATTCCCGAGCAAGTTGGTACCTTCATTGGACAATGCGCCGAGTTCTGCGGCGTTGCGCATGCCCTGATGAAGCTCACAGTGGTGGTCGAGGAGCCGGAGCAGTTCGACGCCTGGGCGGCCCGACAACTCGAGGATCGCGCGCCCCCGCAAGGCGAGGTCGCCCAGCAAGGCGAGGAGCTTTTGGTTAAGGGCGGCTGCATCGCTTGCCATACCATCCGCGGCACCATCGCCGCGGGCGTGATCGGGCCGGATCTCACGCACATGGGCGGCCGCGCGCACATCGCGTCCGGCATCCTTCCAAACACGCCTGAGAACCTCACCAAATGGCTGAGCGACCCTCAGGCCGTCAAGCCAGGCAATAAGATGGTCACCAGTCCGCTGAACGATGAGGAGATCGACGCTCTCGTGATTTATCTGGGGGGACTCCAGTGACCGCCCGGTCCCGGCTCGTCCCGCTTTCGGCACCGGAGGCGCGCAGCTAATGGCCACCGTCACGGCCACCGCGCAACCACACACGTTCGCCGGCACTGCCTGGAGTTGGATCACGACCGTCGATCACAAACGCATCGCGGTGCTGTACCTCGCCACGTCGCTCGGCTTCCTGGTTTTGGGCGGCGTGGAAGCGCTGCTCATGCGCTTGCAGCTGGCCCGACCCGAGCTCGACATCGTGAGCGCCGAGCGCTTCACCGAGATGTTCACCATGCATGGCACCACCATGGTGTTCCTGGCGCTGATGCCCTTGAGCGCGGCTTTCTTCAACCTGCTCGTGCCGCTCATGATCGGGGCCCGCGATGTCGCATTCCCGCGCCTCAACGCGCTCAGCTACTGGGTGTACCTGTTTGGCGGCATTTTCATAAACCTCGGCTTTCTGGCGGGCGGCGCGCCCAATGCCGGCTGGTTCGGCTACGCGCCGCTCACGGCGATCGAGTTCAATCCCACGCACGCAATCGACTTCTGGGCGCTGGGACTTCAGATCCTCGGCGCCTCCTCCATCATGGCGTCCATCAACTTCATCATCACCATCATCAACATGCGCGCGCCCGGCATGAGCCTCAACCGCATGCCGATGTTCGTCTGGATGACGCTGATAACCGGATTCCTCATCATCTTCGCCTTCCCGGTTATCACGATCGGTCTGGTGCTGCTGCTGTTTGACCGCTTTCTCGGTACCAGCTTCTTCCTGGTCAGCGGGGGCGGTGACGCCGTGCTATGGCAGCATCTCTTCTGGGTCTTCGGGCATCCTGAGGTCTACATCCTCATCTTGCCCGCCATGGGCATCGTTTCGGAGATCCTGCCGACCTTCTCGCGCAAGCCGCTGTTCGGCTACGCCGTGGTTGCCTACTCGGGCGCCGCCATCGCCCTCGTCGGCTTCGGCGTGTGGACGCACCACATGTTCACCGTGGGGCTGGGTCCCGTGGCCGATACGGCGTTCGCCCTTACCACCATGCTCGTAGCGATACCCACCGGAGTGAAGATATTCAACTGGATCGCCACGCTCTGGGGCGGGTCCATCAGCCTCAAGACGCCCCTGCTCTTCGCCGTCGGATTCGTGGCGATGTTCATCATCGGCGGCCTATCCGGCGTAAGCCTTGGCGCGCCGCCCGTGGACGCGCAGGTGCAGGACACCTACTACGTGGTCGCGCACCTGCACTACGTGCTCTTCGGTGGAACGATCCTGGGCCTCTTCGCGGGGATCTACAACTGGTTCCCGAAGCTCACTGGCCGGATGCTGCACGACGGCTGGGGCAAGGTGCACTTCTGGCTCACGATGATCGGTTTCAACCTCGCCTTCGCGCCGCAGCACTTCCTCGGCATCGACGGGATGCCCCGCCGCATCAATACATACTCAGCCGACATGGGCTGGGATGCCTGGAATCTGATGTCCACGGTCGGCGCCTACGTCATCGGATTCTCGATCTTGATCTTCGCCGCCAATCTGCTTTGGGGTCTTCGCCGTGGACCGCCCGCCGGCGCAGACCCGTGGGACGGCGGGACCTTGGAGTGGACCACGCCGTCGCCGCCGCCGGTCTACAACTTCGCTCGGATCCCCGTCGTCGGGAGCCCCTACCCCGCCTGGGACCTCAAGCGCGGCGGAGGCCACACGGGCGCCGTGACTACGCACCCCGACGAGAGCGACGGCGAGGACGCCGAGGTCCACATCCACATGCCCAACCCGTCTTACTGGCCGATCGTGCTCGCGGCGGGACTCGTGACCGCTGCCTCGGGCCTCATCTTCCACCAGGCCTTCATCCTGGTCGGCGGGCTTGTCTTCACGATTGCCCTCATTGGTTGGATCGAGGAGCCGGCCGCATGAGCGTGCAAACGGAGACTCACGAGACCGAGCACCACAGCTCCACCGGCCTCGACAACCGTAAGCTCGCGATGTGGGCCTTTCTTGGCTCGGAGTGCATGTTCTTCGGAAGCCTCATCGTCGTCACTCTGATCAGCCGAAACAACACGCTGGGCATGGACCCCGATCACTACGGGCAAGGTGCCCTCAATCTGGTTCTAACGTCATTCACCACCTTCGTACTCCTCACCAGTAGTCTCGCCATGGTGCTCGCTTTGGCCGCCTTTCGGAATGGCCGCCTGGGGTGGGGCAGATTCTGGCTCGGCGTAGTGGTCGTGCTCGGGGCCATATTCCTCGGCGGCCAGGTGGTCGAGTTCAACGACTTCGTGCTGGAGGGCCTCACGCCGTCCACCAACCAGTTCTTTGCTTCGTTCTACACGCTGGTCGGCTTTCACGGCACTCACGTTGGAATCGGCCTCGCTTGGCTAATTGCCGTGATCGTGTACTCGTTCCGTGGCCGCTATCGGACCGCCACCACCACTTGGGGCATCGAGATGGCGGGTCTCTACTGGCACTTCGTAGACCTCGTGTGGGTGGGCATTTTCACGCTCATCTACCTGATCTAGCTGGACCCGAGGAACCGCGCGCGATGACCGTTCACGACCCGCCCACAGCCCCCGATCAGCCTGCTGGCGGGCACACCGAACGCCACGGCTACATGGGCTACGTGGTCGTGGGGGTGGTGCTGACCGTAATAACGATCGTCGAGATCGCAATCCCCAGCGTCGCGGCGATCAACGACGCCCTGGGGCGGGGGGGAAGCGTCGCCGCATTGCTCGCGCTCTCTTTTCTGAAGGGCGCCGGCGTCATGATGTATTACATGCACCTGCGGCAGGACGACCGGCTGTTCACCGCGCTCTTCTTGTTCCCGTTTATCATCGCTTCGACAATCGTTGTCGTCCTTTTCCTCTTCTTCCTCCTAGCCGCGGGGGCGTAGAGGACCCGGCCGGTCAAGCGGCGCGCAAGCGGGCTGGATTGATGCAAACTGGCTTGCCGCGGTTGTAGGCGAACTTAGCGCGTGCCGGATAGCAGCGGGTTCTACCTCGTCCCCGAGATCGTCCTCGGCTTTTGCGTGCTCGTGGGCGCGTATCTATACGCGGTCAGCGGGCTGAATCCCGAGCGGCCCGCGCCCGTCTCGCGCTGGCGCATCGCGGCTTTCGCGACCGGCGCGCTGGCGTTTCTGGTCGCCCTGCATCCGCCGGTGGATTCCCTCGCCCAGACTTCCCTATTCAGCATGCACATGGTGCAGCACATGCTCATCAGCATGATCGGTCCCGGGCTTATCGTCGCCGGACTTCCCCATTGGCTGGTCGACCCACTCTTGCGGCTGACGCCCGTACGCAGCACGTTCGCATTCCTGACGCGCGTCCCGTCCGCCCTGGCAATCAGCACGGCGGTGTTTTGGCTGTGGCACGTGCCCTCGCTGTATCAGCTGGCGCTGCAGGACCGCGTTATGCACGACGCCGAGCACATCTCGATGGCCCTGGCGGGCGTGTTGATGTGGTGGCCCGTGCTCACCACGAGCCGGCGTGTGCCGCGCGCCAGCCCGCCGCTCCAGCTTCTCTATCTGCTTCTACTCACCATTCCAGCCGGGTTCTTCAGCGCCCTTCTGGTGTTCGCTTCCGAGCCGCTCTACCCGACCTACGAGTTGGCGCCGCGCGTGTGGCCCGTCTCCGCGCTCGAGGACCAGCGCATCGGCGGGATCATCATGAAGCTGGGTGGCGTCCTGATCTTTTGGGCCGTGCTCACGGTTTATTTCCTCCGCTTCATGCGCGCCGCGCCGGACGGGGATAGGGCAGCTCCACGCCTGACTCATTGACGGTGCTGCACACGCGCCTGGCGGGTCCCAAGCAGTCGCTGGGCATGCGGCCGCTTGCGGTTGCGTTGTCTTTCTAAGCCAAACCGATCGCCGCTACTCCCGCCGCAATGAGCGCTGCGCCAAGAACCCGTTGCGGCTGGCGCGGCTCGCGCAACACCAGGATGCCCAGGGCCGCCCCAAGGACGATGCTCACCTCGCGCGCCGCCGCCACATAGGGCGTGGGCGCCAGGCGCAGCGCGATTAGCACCAGCAGGTAAGCCGCAACCCACAGCAGAGCCACCGCAAGTGTGCGCCGCCACTCGGCGCGCGCGTGAATCCAGATACGCTCTCGTCCAAGCCGCGCGGCCGGCACGCTCAGACCGAGCAGCGAGATTGCGAACATGAGGTAGACGTAAACCATTGGATGAACCAGCTCGACGCCTTGCTTGTCCACCAGCGTGTAGGTCCCGATCAGCACGCCGGTCAGCGCGGCAAAGCGGCCCTCCCGTCGAACCAGCGTCAGCGCGGGCGCCAGCAGGCCGCGGCCGGACAGCTCGCGGACGTTGAGGGTGTAGATGCCGGCTACCACGACCACTACGCCCCCAACTCCTACCGACGTCATGGGCTCACGCAGCAGCACGGCGCTCACGGCCAGCACAATCGCCGGGCCGAGACCGCGGGCGATCGGGTAGGCCACCGAGAGGTCCGCTCGCCGGTAGGCGGTTGCAAGGCTCCAGAAGTACCCCGCGTGCAGAACCCCCGTGGCCGCGATCCACGGCCAGCCCTCCGGCGGTATCGGGTTCTGCACCAGCGCCACCAGGAAGGCGGGAAGATACAGAACGGCCGAACCGGCCAGGGCAAGCCAGAAGAAGCTGACGCCGCCGCGGCTGCTCTTTGCCAGCAGGTTCCAACTGGCATGCAGGACGGCGGCGCTCAGCACCAGCGCTAGCGCGATTCCGGGCATCCCAGAGGTCGCAGTGGGCAGGTTGCAAGCGGGCGCGACCCTAGCACGCGGCCGCCGGTCGACTCGTATAACCGTGGGCTCTGCGAAGGCGCCCAAACCGCCCTCCACGCCGCATTGAGAGTGTGGCTCTTGCGCTCACCTGGGTTCTCGGCGCCCGCCTGCTTGTGGGAAGGCAGGCGCGCAATCAACCCACCCGCATTTGGTCGCCGCGCCGCGAGATCCGGACGCGGCGCGCCCGCGAATCACGCGGACGGAAGAAGCCCTAGCGCGTTGCCGCTACGTCGTCGCTGGACAGGTGACCCACGGTCTTTCCCGAGTCGACGAACGTGCGCAGCACCTCCGGCTTCCCGTAGGACCACAGGATGCGCATCGGCTCGTCACCCTCGTTCCAGAAGCGGTGGTGCGAGCCGGTGGCGATCCATATGTGATCGAACGGCTCGAGACGGTAGACCTCGCCGTCGACGCTGCACATGGCTTCGCCTTCCACGCACGTGATGCACTCCTCGGTGTCGTGGTAGTGCATTGGCAAGCCGGCGCCCGGCGCCATGATCGTCATGCCGGTCGTGAGGTTCTCCGCGCCTCTGGCGCCGTTCATCAAGGGGATGCTGCGCACGCCGTGGCCGCGGTCCACCACCATCGCGTCGCGCTCGTGTATGACGATCTTGGGCACTTCGAGTCCTCCTGGCGGTCGCCCGCCGTATCCGGTGTCTTAGTCGCTTCGGTTCCCGCGGGTCCTGGTCACGAGGACCCACATACCGGACGGGGTTGCGGCGTGATTGTAGGGTGCTCTCCACGAGCAGGTTCCGCCGCCCCTAGCGACGCACACGCTAAGTGGGCCGGGCGCCTGGCATGCGCTGGCGGCGGATCCAACCGGGCACGGCGCGGCCGCGTCCGGACTGCCTAAGACTTGGATGCCCTGGCGGCCGCGCGCGCTTCTTCCGCGCGGAAGTTGGCGATCCACTTCATCGAGTAGGAATCGCGCCCGTGCAGAAGATTGGCCGCCAGGACGGCGTGGCGAACGCTCCGCCTCGTGACGTCCAGAATCGCGGCCGTGAGACCGGCTTCGACCGCAAGCAGAAGCATGGCGGCGTTGAGCGAAGGGCGGTTGGGCAGCCCGAATGACACGTTGCTGAGCCCCATGCTCATGTTGACCCCGAGTTCCTCGCGGAGGATGCGGATGGCCCCGATCAGGCCTGGTCCATGATCGTCGTTGGCGCCGATAGGCAGGCACACGGGATCGATCACGACGTCGTGCACGGCGATGCCATGCGCCCCCGCGGCCTCGATGAGCCCGCGCGCGTTATCGACCCGCTCGGATGCGGTCGCGGGCATGGCGGCGCCGCCCAGCGTGCACATGCCGATCATGGCGCAATCGTGCTCGGCGATGGCCGGCAGCAGCTCGTCCAGGTACTCCTGCTCGAAAGGCACGGAATTGATGAGGGGTCGGCCTTGGGCGGCTTCCATCCCGGCAATGAGCACGTCGACGGTGTAGCTGTCGATCGCGATGGGAAGGTCCACCGCGTCCTGCACCGCGCGCACGGCGTCGCGCATCTTGCGAGCTTCGGCCGCGTGGTGCGGGTCGCCTGTGTTCACGTCGATCACCATCGCGCCGGCGTCGGCCTGGCGCTGGGCCTCGCGCTGAACGTAGCTCCAGTCACCCGTGTCATAGGCACGCTGCAAGCGCGGCTTGTTGGTCGGGTTGAGGCGTTCGCCAATGGGGGTGAAGGGGCCGTCGGAACTGATGACGACTTCCCGGCCGTCACGGCCCCGCAGGACGGTGTTCAATTGCAGCGCTTTCGTCGCGGGCGCCGCGCGGCACTCACCTGGAGACCTTTGGGTAACCCCTCGTCATTCCCGCGAACGCGGGAATCTAGGCCCCACCCAACCTGGAACCGCGCAGGGTTACCCCCGAACATCCTTAGCCTGACCTTGTTATGCAAACGTCTCCGCCCGCGGCTATACGGCGTCAGGCGTTCAGCATAGGGACGGCGCGCGCCCTGCGTAAAGGCGCCGATGTGGGCTGGGCGCCGTGCTCGGTACGGGCAAGCGCCCCGGCCTCCTGCCGGCCGTTCCCGATCAGGCCCTTGGCCTCTCACGCTCCTCCAGCCTGCGAGGCAGGACGCGCTATCGATGACGGTAGATCGCGTCGGCCACCGCCACGGCCCGCTTGGTGGCGGCCACGTCATGCGCGCGCACGATGTCAGCGCCATTGGCCACGGCGATCACGGCGGCGGCCAGGGAGCCCTCGAGCCGGCGGTCGGCGGGCAGGTTGACCACGTGGCCCACGAACGACTTGCGCGACATCCCGACCAGGATCGGCATACCGAGACGCCTCACCTCAGCCAGACGCCGCAGCAGCTCCAGGTTCTGATCGGGCGTCTTGCCGAATCCGAACCCCGGATCGATCACGATGGCTTCCGACGACACGCCCGCGCGCGCCGCCGCATCGAGCGCGGCGCGCAGGTCGGTGAGAACGTCCGCGACCAGGTCGTCGTAGTGCGCGTCGGCGTAGTGTCCGCCCAAAGCTGACCGCACGGCGCGGGCGCGGCGGTTGTGCGTGAGCACTATGGGCACGCTGTTTTGCGCCGCGACGGAGAGGATGTCCGGGTCATGGGCGCCGCCGGTGACGTCGTTTATCGCCTGTGCACCGGCCTTTATGGCGGCTTCCGCAACCGCGGCCTTACGCGTATCGATTGAGACCGGAGTGTCCGTGCACGCCCGGATTGCCGCTATCGCGGGGAGGACCCGCTCCATCTCTTCCGCGGCTGGGACTTCAGTAGCGCCCGGACGGGTCGACTCGCCGCCAACGTCGACTACGTCCGGCTCCTGTGAAACGAGTTGCTCGATTCGATCCCGCAGACCAGCCGGATCGCCGCTCACGCCGTCGCCGCTGAAGGAATCGGGCGACACGTTCAGGATGCCCATTACGTAGGTGCGGGCGCCCCATACCAACGACCTGCCGCCAATCGCGAGTTCGCGGGCTCGCCCGCTCGCCTGCGTCATGCACCCAGTCAGGCCGCTTCGGTCACAAGGTCAGTATCACACCGAGCGCGACCTGCATCGCGGCCCGATGTCGGCCAATCAGCCTGATCCCGCGCATGCGCCTCGGTGACTGATCAGTAGCTCAGCGCGCGCCTAGTTGACATAACGATTCTATTTATGACCTTTGCAGCATGCGCCCGGTGTGCACGAGCCGCGGCGCGGCAGGGATTTCAGCCTTCGGGGTATGCTCCGGCACGCTTGGGGCCGTGCCTGTAGACGCTGGCGCGTGGAGCCTCTGATGGCATCGACTCGGCACGTTCCGCTTGGCAGGTCGCTGGCGGTCATCGCCCTGGCTCTGCTTGCGCTCGGCGCGGCCATCCAGCCGGCCTCGGCGCAGGATGACTTTGCGATCGCGGGCGGCCGGTTCTATACGCAGACCGGCGGCGGCGCGGGCCTGGGCTTCACGGTTACGGACGCGGACGGCCTTCCCTTCTGGAGCACCTTTCAGGAAGGCGGTGGGGTTGCGCAGTTCGGCTATCCCATCTCGCGCCGCTGGCAGGAAGGTCCTTTCACCTATCAAGCGTTTCAGAGGGCGGTCCTGCAGTGGCAGCCGGAGCGGGGGATGTTCTACGTGAACATCTACGACCAGCTCTCGCGCCTGGGTCACGACCGGTGGCTGCGCGAGACGCAGAGCGTGCCCTACCCGCAGGCGTTCCCGGAGGACGCGGGCGCCTCGTTCGATGTGGTCGCGCAGAACCATCTTGAGCTGCTGGAGCTGAATCCGGCGATCAAGGCTGCGTGGTACGCAAACCCGCGCTGGCTGAGCATGTACGGACTTCCGGTGGCCTACGAGGACTACGGGGTGTTGCGGGTGCTGCGGGCGCAGCGGACCGTCTTGCAGCAGTGGGTGAACGAGGCGCCGTGGGCCGCGGCGGGGTCGGTGACTCTGTCGTTGGGAGGCGACCATTTCAAGGAGGCGGGTCTGATCCCGCATATGGCCGCGCGGCCGCACCTGCCCCTCGAAGTCGTGCAGGCGGGGTGCGCGAGCGGCGCTGCGGTGTCGAAACCGTCGTCCAATCCCGGTCTTGTGGAGGACTGCGCGGCGCTTCTAGTGGCGAGGGACGTTCTAGTGGGCGCTGGACCCGTCTCGCTGAATTGGTCCTGGAACCGCCCGATGGGGGTCTGGGAGGGCGTTGGAATCGGCGGCTGGCCCCTCCGGGTAACCAACTTACATCTGGGCAGGAAGTTGTTGACCGGCCAGATTCCGCCTGAGTTGGGCAACCTCGTGCACCTGACTGACCTGGGCTTGTACGACAACCTGCTGAGCGGTCAGATTCCGCCTGAGCTGGGCAACCTTACGCATCTCACGGACCTGCGCCTGGACGACAACCTGCTGAGCGGTCAGATTCCGCCTGAGTTGGGCAACCTCACCCAGCTGAGGTGGCTGTACCTGGGCAAGAACCAGCTCAGCGGCGGTATCCCGCCTGAACTCGGCAACCTCACGCTGCTAACCAACCTGGGGCTGTTCTCCAACCTCCTGAGCGGCAGCATCCCACCCCAACTTGGCAGCCTCGCGCACCTGACGGGGTTGGACCTCGGTGGGAACGAACTCAGCGGCAGCATTCCGCCCCAGCTTGGCAATCTCGTCCACCTTGAAGGGCTTGGCCTGTATAACAACCAACTCAGCGGCAGCATCCCACCCCAGCTCGGCAATCTCGCCCAACTTGGACAGCTAAACCTTAACTACAACCAACTCAGCGGTAGCATCCCGCCCGAGCTTGGCAACCTCCCCGGCCTGAGATGGCTGGGCATGTATGGCAACCAACTGAGCGGGAGTATCCCGTCTCAGCTTGGCAATCTCGTCCAACTTGAATGGCTAGATCTTAATTACAACCAACTCAGCGGTAGCATCCCGCCCGAACTCGGTATCCTCTCCCGCCTGGCATCGCTGAGCCTGTATGGCAACCAACTCAGCGGCAGCATTCCGCCTCAGCTCGGCAATCTCGCTAACCTCGAGCGCCTCGAGCTGGGTAGCAACCAGCTCAGCGGCGGCATTCCGACCCAGCTCGTCAATCTCACCCACCTGGCATATTTGGGCTTGAACAACAACCAGCTCAGCGGCAGCATTCCGCCCGAGTTGGGCAACCTTACGCACTTGACGGAGTTGAGCCTGGGAGACAACCGGCTCAGCGGCAGCATTCCGCCTCAGCTTGGCAATATCACCCAACTGAGGAGGCTATACTTGTACAACAACCAACTCAGTGGCAGCATTCCGCCCGAGTTGGGCAACCTCACGCTGCTAACCAACCTGGGGCTGTTCTCCAACCTCCTGAGCGGCAGCATCCCACCCCAACTTGGCAGCCTCGCGCACCTGACGGGGTTGGACCTCGGTGGGAACGAACTCAGCGGCGGCATTCCGCCCCAGCTCGGCAATCTCACCCAACTGGTGCAGTTGATCCTCAGCGACAACCAGCTAAGTGGCGGCATCCCACCCCAGCTTGGCAACCTCACGCAGTTGGTGAGCCTGTGGCTCCAAAACAATCGCCTGAGCGGCGCCATCCCGCCCGAGCTCGGCGGCATCGCCAACCCGGGACTCACGCAGGTATATCTGTGGGGCAACCAGCTCAGCGGTCCGGTCCCCGCCGCTATCGCCGCAGTCACAAACTGCGGGCCGTGCGGTTGAGCCGAAACCTGCTCCCACGCCGGCGCTCACTCGCGTCAGAGCGCAGCTTTGCCAGGCATAGCGTGATCGATAAGAGAACGATCTAGCTCAGCGCCCAGGCGTTGGATAGGGCCTCCACTATCCGCGCGAACTGCATGCCGTTGCTGGCCTTCAGCAGCACTACGTCGCCTGATCGCAGTGTGCTCAGCAGCAGCTCGGCGACCTGCTGGCACGCGCCCAGGATCGATTCGTCGCTTTCCGTCTCCACCGCGATCAGTTGCGATTGCCTCTCCGGCAGGCCGGCGGCTATCGCCCCTTCGCGAATGTGCCGCGCAAGCGCGCCCACACAGATCAGGTGGTCCACCTTCGCCGCCGCGCGACCGGCCGCTCGATGCTGGTCGGCCGCGAAATCGCCGAGCTCGAACATGTCGCCCAGCACCGCCACGCGCCGCTTTGCCCCCGGCATGAGGCGTAGGGTCTGGAGCGCCGCCCTCACCGAGCCAAGGTTGGCGTTGTAGGTATCGTCCAGCAGCCGCCGGCCGCCGGACAGCTCCAGCGCGCGCATGCGGTGAGGCGCCGGCTCGAAGGACAGCAGTCCCGCCGCGGCTACCTCGGGCTCCACGTCGAGAGCCATGGCCGCGGCCATCGCCGCGCCGAACGCGAGGTCGATGGGGCCCGCCACGCCCGCCACCTCCAAGGCGAATTCACGGCCGCGGGTGCGCAGCTCAACCAGCGTTCCCGCAGGCTGGCGCAGGAGCGTGCCGCGCACCCGTACGTCCGCTTCGTCTCCGCGGCCGAAGGTAGTGACCGGTCCGGGCGCCCGCTCGGTCAGCCAAGCGGTCCAAGCGTCGTCGGCACACAGGATGGCCGGCGCGCCGCGCGGCAACCCGGCCAGGATCTCCGCCTTCGCCTGCGCCACCGCGTCCCGTGACCCGAACAGACCTAGGTGAGCGGCGCCGATGTTCGTGATTACGGCGGCATCCGGTTGCGCAAAGCGGCAGTAGGCCGCTATCTCGCCGGTGGTTTGAGCGCCCATCTCGAGCACGGCGTAGCGATGCTCAGGACGCAGACGGGAGAGCGTGGCCGGAATCCCGATATCCGTGTTCTCGCTTCGATCGGTGGCCAGCGTTGGCCCCGCCGCTCCCAGGGCGGCCGCCAGCGCCTGCTTGGTGGTGGTCTTCCCGTTGCTGCCCGTCAGCCCCACGAAAGTCGCGGACGACCGTGAGCGCAGCCTGTCGGCGAGACGCTGAAACGATTCGAGCGTGTGCGGGGACACTACTCGGCGATCTCCCGGTAGGGACTCCGAGCCGCGCGCGCACAGCGCCGCCGCCGCCCCGGCTTCGAAAGCGGCGGCTACGTAGTCGTTGCCGTCCACCTTGGCGCCCGGCAGCGCCACGAACAGCATCCCGGGTTCGATTCGGCGGCTGTCGTAGTGCGCCGCGTCGATCCGCACCCCGGCGGCGCCGGTCGGCGGGTCTTGCCCGGCTGCCGCGTAGACGTCGGCGAGCGTGAACATTCAGCCCCCCGCGCCGGTCTCCAGGCCGTCCGGCAATGCGGCTGCAATGTGCCGCCGGGCGGCGGCCGGGAGGCCGCCGCGCTCGAGGGCGACGCGGAACATGGCCAGGTAGTGCCCGCGCCGTTCGGTTTGAACCCGCGTACTGCTTACGGTCTTGCGCGCGGCGCGCACGTGAGCGGTTGCGGCGTAGGTGAGACAGCGTTCGGCCGCCGCTTTCCAAAAGAGCTCCAGCGCCCGGCCGGACCGCCTGTCGACACCCAGGTGCTCCGCCACGCGCATCTCAACCGCGTCCGCGTCGATACCCCAGCCGCCGAAGGTCAGCAGGTCGGCTAGATCGCACTCGCGCGGAGCGACCGCCAGCGTCTCCCAGTCCAGCACTGCCACACGGCCCTCTCGCTCGATCAGATTGAGCGGGGAGAACCCGTTGTGGATTACACGCCGCGGCGCGCGCGCCAGGGGCCGCACCAGCCACCGATCGATCTCGTCCCAGGGCGCGTGAGGTACTAGGCGGCGGGGCGCGAGCGTGTCGTTCGAACCTTCTTCGGCGCCCTGCAGCCTTGTCAGCGCGTTGGCGTAGCGCTGGCGCAGTGTCTTGGCCGTGATGCGGTCGAGATCGCTCTGATACGCCAGCGCTCGAAACATGCCGGCGAACTTGGAAGTGAGCGCCTCGAAGCGCCGCAGAGCGTCGAGGGACAGCCCCAGCCAAACTCTGCGCTCACGCTCAGTCGCGGCGGCGAGTCGATCCGCCAGTGCGCCGGCGCCGAGGTCGTCCATCGCCAGGGCGGCCCATGCGCCGGGCATCAGCCATGCTCCGTGGGGCGTCGGCGCCAGTCCGGGCGCGTGGCGTGCGGCCAGATCCAGCGCCCGTTCCTCACGCCGCCAGCGGTGGTGAAAGAACCTGTCCGCATGCGCGTGATAGACCTTGAGCACGAGCTGCCGCCCGCCTGCGTCTACGCGCCACAACCCATGCCGCGCCTCCGCGCGCATGCGCCGCCATACAGGCCGGGCGCTTCCGCCGGCCGCGAGCAACATGGCGTCCACGCTTTGGCGGACGTCCGTGGGCGGGTCGTTGGCGGTCAACGGGGGACCTTGGCGCCCGCCCCGCGCGCGGACTCCACCAGCGACGCCACCACCTCGTCAAGCGCGTGCGCGTTGCTCACGCGCCCGAGCAGGCCCCGGCTTTCCGCCGCATCCGCCGCCGCCGAGTTCGCCGCGACGCCGCGCCGTTTGAACAGTCGAATCCGTCCCAATCGCCAGGGCCGTCCATGCGCGACCACCAGGAGGTCATGCTCGCGCATGAGAAAAGCGGGCCGCAGCCACATCGCGCTGAGCCACAAGGCGGCAACGATGAAGGCGCCGACCCCGAGCGCGGCGGCGGCCGCCGCGCGCCACGGCAGCCCCGCCGCCGCCGCGCTGGCGACCGCGGTCGCCAGACTGACGACCCAGAACATCAGCACCACCGTCAGCCGGTCCATGCCCAGGCGCTCCCAGTGGTAGTGCAGCGGCGCGGCCAGCAGCGGCAGGGGAAAGCGCTGATGCGGCAGCGGGCGGCCGTCGGGCAGGCGCGGATCGCGAATCCGGCGATAGAGAGGTACGAGCACTTTCGCCTGCACCAAAGATGAAAACCCCTCCAGGAGCAGCGGACCCGCGATGATGGGCCACAGCAAATCCGCGCCGGCCACTATGGCGCTGCATGCGGCGCCCATCCCCAGCGCCAGCGCGCCGCTATCCCCGAGGTAGGCCTGGGCGGCGCGCCGGGCGCCGCGATTCGCGGGCGACCATCGGGATGGCAGATTCCAGGCCAACGCACCTGCGGCGCCCGCCGCCACTGTGGCGGGCCACAAGGCGCCTGCCGCGCCCCCGGACAGCCCGGCCGCTACCGCTACGCCCGCGGCGGCAATGCCGACGGTGCCGGCCGTGAGCCCATCCAGTCCGTCGCTGAAGCTGCTGGCCAGCATCGTTCCGAGGATGAGAGCGAAGTACCAGGCGCTGAGCGGCAAATGCTGGCTTTGACCCAGCCAATGCGCCAGAGCGAAGGGCGAGTGGCTGCCTGCCGCGTGCGCGCCTGGACCGATCAGAAGCGCTGTGCCCCCGATCGCAAGCACGACGGCTGACGCCAGGTAGGGTCCCTCGGGAATGCCGCGTCCCCGCATGAACTTGCGCACGTCGTCCGCCAGCCCGAAGCAAAACGCTCCCGCTACGGCTAGCGCGATCCACCAACCGGCCTCTCGACCGCGCGCGGCCGCGATCAGCAGCGCCGCGCTGACACCCAGCCACACGCCGGGTCCGGCCACCAGTGGGAGCTTGCCGGATACTCCCGTGGGCGCGGCAATCTGGTGCGCGCCGCGCTTGATCTCGCGCGATCGGAAATTGGACAGCGGCGCACGCAGCGCGCCGGTCGCGACTGCGCTCACCACGCCGGCCACCCCAACCGTGATGACCAACGACTGCACGAGCTCGATGGCAAGCTCCGTCGGGAGCGCGCTGCGCGGGATTATATGCGGCTATCCGTCGTCGGAGTCAGTTCTTGGACTGCAAATCCTCGTAGAGCCGGAGAACCGGTCCGATCACCCCCGACCAGGCGAAGCGCCCCACGGCGCGTTTCCGTAAGCGTTGACCATAGGAGCGGCGCAGCTCGGCATCCCGCAATAGCCGCAGCAGCGACCCGGCCAGCGCGTCCACCGAGCCCAGCGGGGCCAGCAGCGCGTCAGGCCCCATGATCTCGGCCGCCACCGCCCCGTCATAGGCCACCGTCGGCAGACCGGTCGCCATGTAGTTGAGCAGCTTCCCGTTGCCTTCGGTCTCGGATCGCTTGGGTGACACCGCCACGTCGACCAGGCGCAGCATGGCCGGCGCCTCGTCGTAGGCCATCCGGCCCGTGAACGTGAAGAAGGACTCCAATCCCGCGCCGGCCGCGGCCTTCCGATAAGCCGCTTCGTTGGGAAATCCCATCACCAGGAAGTGCGCGCCCGAGAACTCGCGCAGCACGCGCTCGGCCGCCCGAATCAGATCGCCGGTCCCCTGGTACTCGGCCAGCAGCCCCAGATAACCCACTACCAGCCGGTCTTCCGGAATCCGCCAGCGCCGCCGCAGCTCGCGCAGGCGCTCTGCGTCCGAATCCAAACGTGGCCGGAAGCGCCGCACGTCCACACCGTCGGGAACGGTGACAACGTGCCGCGGTTCCAGCGAGGGCATGGAGGCCAGCAGCTGGGTTCGCGCGTTCTCGCTGCTCGTCAGAATGCGGTCGGCCGCGCGATTGGCCAGATGTTCCAGCCAACCAAAGACGCGCAGAGCCGGATGGTTGGGCGCCAGGAATCGATGATCCAGCATCTCGGCGCGCAGACTGCCCTGGTAGTCGAAGACCAGCGGTGCTCCCTTCATGCGCGCCAGGGGCCAGCCGATCAGCGCGCCCTCGTGCAAGTGCGCGTGAACCACGTCGACCGGTCCAAGCGCTCCGTGCAGAGTGGTGGTTACCGTCAGGAGGGGATCGAGCAGAAGCTTCCGCCAGTGCGAACCGACGCGCGCGTCGCGCATGCCCGGAAGTGCGGGCGCTCTCCGCACGTCCATCCCGGCCGGCGTATCTCCCGCGGGATAGGCGAATATCGTCACGCGGTGCCCCGCGTTGCGCAGTGCCAGGGTCTCCTCGAAAATCCGCACGTGACACCCGTAGTCCGCGAAGAAAGCCGTCGGGCTGATCTTGACTATGTGCAGACTCATCCGCGGATCGTGCGCGCCGCCCCGGCGGCCCGCCATCGCAGTGCGCTGTCGATGACTGATGGGCCGCCCGACCCTAGAAGCGTGTATCGACTCAATGTCCTCTGACACGGTGCACGGACCAAGCGCGCGCCGGCCCCTGCGGCGCCGTTGCGAAAGCCCCGATCAAATGCGCGTCTTGGGCAAGGCGCTGGGCCAATGCCTGAACGCCGCTGACTGCGTTGCTCTGCAAGGCCCGCTCGGGGTGGGCAAGACGACGTTCGCCAAAGGCATCGCCGAGGGCCTGGGCTTGGGCGATGTGGTGACTTCGCCCACCTACACCCTGGCGGCAATTCACCGCGGCGGCCGCTTGCCGTTAGTGCACGTTGACCTCTATCGGATCGAGGGCGAACACGACCTACAGTCGATTGGATGGGACGCATTACTCGACGTGGATGGAGTGCTGGTTGTGGAATGGGCAGAGCGAGCGCGCCACGGATTGCCGGCCGACCATTTGCTCGTCACCCTAACGCATCAGGTGGACGAGTCGCGCACGTTGCGGCTGGACCCGCGCGGCGCGGGTGCGGCGGCAATCGTGGAGCGGCTGCGTGAAAGGATTGAGGCCGCATGAGCGCGCTCTTGGTCATCGACACCGCGCACTCCCGCCCGATCGTCGGCATTGCCGCGGCGGATCAGCTGGTCGCGGTGGCCGGCTCTGCCGGCGGGCCGGACTCGCTGCGCGTGCTGCTGCAAGACGTGCTGCGCAAATCCGGGCGCGCCGCCGCGCAACTCCCGCCCGAGCTCGCCGCTATCGCGGTGGGCACGGGACCGGGTCGCTACACCGGCCTCCGCGGCGGCATCGCCTTCGCCAAAGGCTTGGCGGCGGCCCGGCTGCCGGTGGTGGGTGTGCCCGCCGTTGCCGCCTTGTCCCAGGCCGCCGCGGCGCGGCCTACCGCCGTGCTCGTCCCAGCGGGCCGCGGGCGCTTCTACCTCGCGCGCAGCGACACCCCGCAGGATGTAGATACCGTTGAGCTCCACGACGCTAGGCGCATCCTGCCGCCGGACTTCCCGGTAATCGGCGATCTGACCGCTGGGGATATGGAGTCGCTGCGCGCGCAAGGCCTGCGGCCGCAGGTAGTCTCGCCCGAGCGGCTGGTCGGCGCCATCGCTCGACTCGCCCGCAGACTGCTCGACCATGGCGACGGACCCGCGCGATGGACGGCCGTGCCCAGCTACGTCAATCCCCCCGCGAGCGCGCAACCGATTGGGGAGACGCCACGTGCCTAGCGCGACCCAACGGTCCTTGGAGCTGTTTCTGATCGAGCGAATGCAGGTCAACGACCTCGACCAGGTCCGCCGGATCGAGAAGGAGTCCTTTCCGACGCCGTGGCCGCGTGACTCGTATCGGCGCGAGATCATGCAGAACGACCGCGCGCAATACCTCGTGCTGCGGCGCGCGGGGGTCCCGCGCGCTGCGCCCCCCCGCGACGTTCCGCCTCGCCGCCTGCGTTTTCCCTTGTGGCGCTTCGGCGCCCGGCGCGCCGCTGAGGACGATATTGTCGGGTTCGCCGGTTTGTGGGTGATGGTCGACGAAGCGCACATCACCACCATCGCCGTGGATATGGCGCACCGCGGGCGCGGCCTCGGGGAGCTCATGCTGATCGAGTTGATCAAACTCGGGCAGGCCGCCGGCGCGAGCCACATGACTCTCGAGGTCCGCGTAAGCAATACCGTGGCCCAGGCCTTGTATCGCAAGTTCAGTTTCCGGGAGAACGGCATCAGGCCGCGCTATTACAGCGATGACCGTGAGGACGCTCTCGTAATGTGGAGCGACCCCATCAACGACGGGCGGTTCAAGCAGCGCCTGGCGGGCTGCGAGACAGCTCTCACCGAGCGCCTGCGTTGGGAATCCCGTCTTTGAGGGAAGGTGCGGCGCCATCTGCGCGACTCGTTGTAGGCATCGAGACCTCCTGCGACGACACATCCGTGGCATTCGTGGGCGACGGCCGCGTGGAGAGTGCGCTGGTAAGCCAAACCCAGATCGAGCCCCACCTGGGCTACGGCGGGGTTGTGCCGGAGGCGGCCGCGCGCATTCACGCCGAGGTGATCGACGCGGTGTTCGCGAAAGCCCTCCGGCAAGCCGGCGTCGGGCTGGATACGGTGGACGGAGTCGCGGTCACCTATGGGCCGGGTCTGCCCGGCGCACTGCTGGTTGGACTCCGCTTCGCCCAGGGCCTGGCATTCGCCATTCAGCGGCCTCTGATTCCGGTGAACCACTTGGAAGGTCACTTTGCGGCGCCCTGGCTGAGCGTGGACCCTCCGCCGGAGTTTCCGATCGTTGCACTGGTGGTCTCGGGTGGGCACACCGAGTTGCTGCACGCCGCCGTGCCCGGAGCCTATCGGTTGCTGGGCCGCACGCGCGACGACGCCGCCGGCGAGGCCTTTGACAAAGTGGCCCGGCTTCTGGGTTTGCCCTTTCCGGGGGGACCTCCCATTGAGCAGGCGGCCTTACAAGCGGCGTCCACCCCCTTCCACCTGCCGCGCGCAGCCTTGTCCGGTACCCACGATTTCAGCTTCAGCGGCCTCAAGACGGCGGTTCGACGACTCGTGGAGGACCGGCTGGGCCCCAACGAAGCACGGCAAATCGTGGGCGCCCGTGCCGCCAGCGCGCCTGATCTGGCTGACGACACTTTCGTCGCGCAGGTCGCGCGTGCCTTTCAGGAGTCGGTCGTGGACGTACTGGTGAGTAAGACGGTGTCGGCCCAGCGCGCGCACGGCGCCGCCTCCATCATCGTCACCGGCGGCGTGGCCGCCAACCGCCGGCTGCGCGCCGCCATGACCGCCGCCTCCACGGTTCCCGTGCACTTCCCGGCGCTACGCCATTGCGCCGACAACGGCAGCATGATCGCGGTGGCCGGCGCCTGGCGCCTGGCGCGCGGCGAGGTTGGGGACGCCTCGCTGGACCTGGACATCGAGCCCGGTCTGCGCCTGGCGTAGCCGCCCTCCCGGCGGCTCAGTCGGGAGCGGCGCCCGTCGGCTGCATTGCACGCTTGCCTACGCGCGCCCGCTCATACAGGGCCAAATACCGCTCGGCCGGCGCGTTCCAGGATGCGTCCCGCGCCATGCCGCGCCGCATGATGGCTTGCCACGCGCGCGAATGGCGGAACGACTCCCTCGCGCGCGCCAGCGCCCCGAACAGGTCGATCGGGTCATAGCGAGAGAATGTGAACCCCGTTCCCTCTGAATCGCGCGCATCCGGCACGGTGTCGGCCAGACCGCCGGTCGCACGCACGATGGGCACGCTCCCGTAACGCATCGCGATCAGCTGGCCCAGGCCGCATGGCTCGAAGCGAGAGGGCATCAGGAGGGCGTCCGACCCGCCGTAGATCAAGTGCGCCAGGCCGTCGTCGAATGCGCGCTGCGACCGGATGCACGACGGGTACTCGCCCGCGGCCTGCCGCAGCATGTCTTGATAGCGGGGGTCTCCCACGCCGAGCACCACGAGCTGCGCGTCCAGGTCCGGGATGCGTGCCAAGAGCGGCTCGATCAGATCGAAGCCCTTGTGCTCGGCCAGCCGTGACACCATGCCGATTAGCAGAGCGTCGGACCGAACCGGCAGACCCAGGCGCTCCTGCAGCGCCCGCTTGTTCTTGGCGCGCGCGGCCAGGCGATTGACGTCGTAGCGCGCGGCCAGGTGCGGGTCCTCGGCCGGATTCCAGATGTCGGTGTCGATTCCGTTCACGATCCCAAAGAGATGCTCGCGCCGTTCGCGCAGCACGGGATCGAGGTGCTCGCCGTGCTCCGGCCCCAGAATCTCCTCGGCGTAGCTTGTGCTGACGGTGCTCACCACATCCGCGAAGCGGATTCCGCGCGACATGAAGTTGAGCACCTTGGAGAGATGCGAATGCGTGGGATGAGGTATGAACCCGTCCGCGTCCAAGCCCGCGGCTTCCAGCACCGAGCGGCCGAAGTGGCCTTGATACGCGAGGTTGTGAATCGTGAAAACGGCGGCCATCGAGGCGAAGTGCGGATCGCCGCGCAAGGTCGTGCGCAGCCAGTTGGGAACCAGACCGCAGTGCCAGTCGTGACAGTGAACGACGTCCGGCCGCCAGCCCAGCGCGCGTGTGCCCTCCAGGGCGCCCCGGCAAAAGAATATGAACCGCTCGCCGTCATCCTCGTATCCGTAGAGGCGGTCGCGCGATCCGAAGTAATGTGAATCGCGCACCAGATACACGGGTACGCCGGCCTCCTCGGTGACCGTGATAGCCGCGCTCCTGACGGCTCTGCCGATCGGCACCGCGACATTGTCGACGGCTTTCGTGCGATTGGACCCGGAGGCGTCGATGAATCCGTAGCAGGGCAGGGCGACACGCACGTCCACGCCCAACCCTCGCAGCGTCTTCGACAGCGCCGGCACGACGTCGGCCAAACCGCCGGTCTTGGCGAATGGCGCCAGCTCGGCGCTTAGCATCAGCACGCGCAGGACGCCGCCGTCGTCACTGCCTTGCTTCATGCCGCTCAGTGTTTGAAGTGGCGCTCGTCTACCAGCGCCAGAATGCCGCCGTACCGGTCGACTGTCTCGATCACTTCGGCCTCCCGCAGGGCGCCCGCCACCGAGACCATGGCCCGCACGCCGGCCCGCAGCGCCGCTTCAGGCCCGTCGGCGAAGGGAAAGAGCGCGTCGGAGGCCAGATAGCTCCCGCGCGCCTTTGCGCCCGCCTGTTCGACTGCCTGGCGCACTGCGTTTACACGATTCACCTGCCCCGAGCCCACGCCCACCAGCATGTGATCTCGTACCAGCACGATGGCGTTCGACTTGACGTGTCGAATCACCGACAGGCCGAAGCGGAGCTGCTCCAGATCGCCGTCCGTCGGTATTGCCTTGCTCGCGGTCAGCATCTCCAGCGCGGCGTCGGGACTCCGATCCGGGTCTTGCACGAGGAACCCTCCACCCAGCCCCCACGCTTGCGCTGACTCGAATCGCAGCAAAGAGCGTTCCTGCTCCGCGGGCCAGCGGATGATGCGAAGGTTCTTACGGCGCCGCAGGCGCCGAAGGGCCGCGGGGGCGAAGCCGGGCGCGACTATGACGTCGTAGTGGTGCCCCTTCATGGCCGCGACCGTGGCCTCCTCGACCGGTCGGTTGAACCCCACGATCCCCCCATAGGCTGACATGGGGTCGCCCGCGTGGGCTTTCGCATAGGCCTCCTGCTGGGAATCGGGGTGCACCGACAAGCCGCAGGGCGTCGTGTGCTTGACGATCGCCGCCGCCGGCGCAACGAAATCGTTGGCGGCCGCCCAGGCCGACTGCAGGTCGAGGATGTTCACGTACGACAGCTCGCGCCCGTGCAGCTGCTCGATGCCGGCCAAACCGCCCTCGCCCAGCGCGCGCGCGCCCGCCGCGTAGAAGGCGCCCCGCTGATGGGGATTCTCTCCGTAGCGCAGGTCCTGCTTCTTGCGCAGCGGGATCGTCAGCAGGTTCGGGAAGTCTTTAGCCAGCTCCGCTTGCAGGTAGCCGGCCACGTGCGCGTCATAGAACGCCGTGAGGGCGAACGCTTTCGCCGCCAGCTCGCGGCGCAACTCCGCTCCGTCCGCCTCCGCGCGCAGCGCTGCGAGCACGCGCGGGTAGTCGCCGGGGTCGACGATGATCCACACATGCGCGTGATTCTTGGCGGCCGCGCGCTCGAGCGTGGGTCCGCCGATGTCGATGTTCTCGATGATCGCGTCGCGATTCCCTGACTGCGCCAGCGTCGCGGCGAACGGATAGAGGTTGCTCGCCACCAGATCTATCGGCGCGATGGCATGCGCCTGGAGCTCCCGCATGTGCTCCGGCCGGTCGCGCCGCGCCAGCAACCCGCCGTGAATTGCCGGATGCAGCGTCTTAACGCGACCGTCGAGCATCTCGGGCGAGCCCGTCACTTCCTCCACCGAGACCCACCGGATCCCCGCCGCGCTCAACGCCGATCCGGTCCCGCCCGAGGCCACGAGCTCCCAGCCGAGCTCGGCCAAGCCTGCGGCGAACTCGGCCAGGCCGGTCCTGTCGTAGACGCTTAGCAGGGCGCGCGGTTTGCTCACGCGGCCGAGCCGGTCTTCGATTCAACCCGCACGCCGCCGCCGTCGACGCGCACGCGGCCTTCCGCGAACCACTGCAGCACCAGGGGATACAGCTTGTGCTCCGCCTCCTGAATGCGTGCCCACAGAGACGCCACGCTGTCGTTCCGAAGCACAGGCACCGCCGACTGAGCCACGAGCGGCCCCGCGTCCACCTGTCCTTCGACCACCAGATGCACGGTGCATCCGGTGATCTTCACCCCGGCCCGCAGTGCGTCCTCGATCGGCCGCGGCGCCATACTGCCGGCAAAGGCCGGCAGCAACGACGGGTGGATATTGAGTATCCGGTTCGGGTAGGCCCGCAGGACCGGCGGCTTGAAGATGGTAGACCAGCCGGCCAGCGCCACCAGGTCAACCCGCGCCTCCTGAAGGATCTCCAGCATGCGCAGCTGCTGCGCCGTGCGGGTCGGGAAATCGTTGCGCAAGACCACCGGGGCCGCAACCCCGAACTCCGCCGCGGCGTCGAGTACCCCGGCGCGAGCCCGGTTGCAGACGATCACGGGAACCTCGGCGTCCAGCCGCCCCGCGCGGATCGCTCGCAGGATCGCGCGCGCATTGGAGCCTTTGCCCGATGCCAGGATGGCTACGCGTATCACGCCGGCCCGTGCGCCTCGTGCGCCGGAAGAAAGGCCCGTGCTCCCGCCTTAGCAGAGGGCTTCTTTCCCCTCTCCCCCTGGGACCTCTTTCCCCTCTCCCTCTGGAGACCTTTGCGTAACCTCTCCAGCGGAGGCGGGAGAGCGGGCATTATCCCCTCTCCCTTGAAGGGAGAGGGCTAGGGTGAGGGTGATCCGAGGCTTGCGAGTGGGGTGTCGACCAGTTATGCAAAGGTCTCCTCTGGGAGAGGGTTAGGGTGAGGGCGCCTTTCCCTCCGGTAGCAGACCAATGTCGAGAATCCGATGCCGGTACCGGCGGCGCGTGACCGCGCCGCGGTTCACACGCCAACTATCTCCACCGCCTTCTCGCGCCGCGGCACTATCTCACCTGCTCGGAACGCCTCCGGCAGCTCGCACAGCAGTCGCTCGGCGGCGTCGGGCGCCGCGACGATCACCAGCCCGACTCCCATGTTGAACACCTGGTACATCTCGGCCTCGGGCACTTCGAGGTCTTCCTGGATGAAGTCGAACACCGGCGGGGCCGTCCATGCCGACGGCGTCAACCGGGCGGCCAGGCCGTCCGGCAGGACGCGCGACACGTTGCCCGGCAATCCGCCGCCGGTGACGTGCGCCGCCGCGCACACGCCTGGAATCGCAAAGGCGGATTGGAGCTCGGCAACGTAGGATCGGTGCGGCGCGAGCAGCGCCTGCCGCAGCGTTTGCCCGCCCACCAGAGTTGTGGCCTCGTGCCGCGCCGCTGAGCGCCGCGCCAGGCTGTACCCGTTCGTATGGAGGCCCGTGGAAGGCAGCCCCACGCACACGTCGCCTTCGTGCACTTTTCGGTGATCGGCCATTTGCCGGCGCTCGGCCACGCCTAAGGCCACGCCTACGGCGTCATAGGCGCCCGCGCGGTACGTATCGGGCATTTGCGCCGTCTCGCCGCCCAGCAGCGCTACGCCAGCCTCCCGGCAGGCCGCCGCCATGCCGGTAACGAGGGCTTCCACCACCGAGACTTCAAGCTCGCCCGACGCCACGTAGTCCAGAAAGGCAATCGGACGTGCGTTCTCTACGGCTACGTCGTTGAGGCAGTGATTCACGAGGTCGCGTCCCGCCGCCGCCGGCTCGCCCCATTCGATGGCGAGATGCAGCTTCGTTCCCACTCCATCGACGCTGGCCACTAGGACCGGCTCCTCGTGGGCGGCCGGGATCCGGATCGCACCCCCAAAGCTCCCGAACGATCGCAGCACGCCGTTCGTTTGGGCCTGTCCAACAGCCGACCGCAGACGGTCCTTGATGCCTCGGGCCTGATCGAGGTCGACGCCTGCGGACGCGTAGCTGGAAGCGGAGGCTTCCGACGCCGGCGCGCCTATGCTGGCGGCTCCCCGCGTGGCGCCGGTTGCCGGTGTGCGCGCTGGTGCGGGAACACCGGCGCGGTCTCCAAATCATGCGGTCGCTCGAGCGCAAACTTGTCGAAGGCGAGCTGCACGTCAATGGGGTACTCGCGAGTAAAGCAGCCCAGGCACAGATGGTCGCGCGACGCCCCGATCGCCGCCACGAGGTTCTCGTGCGTGAGGTAGTCGAGACTGTCCGCGCCGATGCGCCGGCAGATCGCATCGACGTCGAGGGCGTGCGCGATCAGCTCATTCGGATCTGGGATGTCTATGCCCAGGAAACACGGCCAGCGGATGGGCGGCGCCGTTATACGCACGTGCACCTCGGCGGCGCGGCCCTGCTCGCGCAACAGACGCACCAGGTGCGCTTGATTGGTGCCGCGCACGATGCTGTCGTCCACCATGACCACCCGCTTGCCGCCCGTCACCGCGGGCAGCGCGTTGTACTTCAGCCGCACACCCAGCTTGCGAAGCTGCGGGGTGGGCTCGATGAATGTCCGCCCGCTGTACCGGTTTCGTACGAACCCGTCGGCGTAAGGCAGCCCGCTGGCCTCCGCGTAGCCGGTCGCGGCCGCGATCGCGGAATCGGGAACGCCGATCACAAAGTCAGCTTCGGTTGCCGACTGGTGGGCCAGGAGCCGACCCATTTCACGCCGCACGGAGTGAATGTGCGCGCCGTCCACCACCGAGTCCGGACGCGAGAAGTAGATGTACTCGAACGCGCAAGTGGCCGGCCGCGGCGGGCCGTCCAGTTGAATCGAGCGCGGACCCGCGTCATCGATCACGAGGATTTCACCCGGCCGGATGCTGCGCTCGAAAGTCGCTCCGGCCGCGTCAAGGGCGCACGTCTCGGAGGAAACCATCCAGGTGCCGTTGATCCGCCCGAGGCTCAGCGGTCGGTTGCCCATGGGGTCTCGTGCGGCGATCAGCTGGCTGGGCGTCGCAATGGTCAGGCAGTACGAGCCTTGCAGCCGCGGCAAGACGTTCTGCACGCGCTCCGCGATGGTCGCGCCCGGCGCCTCCGAAATCAGCCGCCCTATCACCGCCGTATCAGTTGTGGCGTCGGACGACTCGCCGTTGCCGGCATAGGTGTGGCGCAGCGCGAGGGCGTTCACGATGTTGCCGTTGTGGCCGATGGTTATCAGCCCCAGGTCGGTTGGCTGCATGACCGGCTGAATGTTCGACTGGTTGGTCGAGCCCGTGGTCGAGTAGCGGCAGTGGCCGATCGCTACGTGACCGTTGAGCTCCTCCAGGTCGACGTCGCCGAATACGTGCGAGACCAGCCCCATCCCCTTGATGGTGCGTAGATCGCGCCCGTCGCCGACTGTGATTCCGGCGCTCTCTTGTCCGCGGTGCTGCACGGCATAGAGTGCGAAATACGTCAGGACGGCTACGTTCTCGCTGTGCCCGTAGACGCCAATCACGCCGCACGCCTCGCGCAGGCGAGGGGGTCCGACCGCGGAAGCGGGCTCGTAAATCGGGCCGGGGTTGGGATGCAGGCGCGGGATCCTCAAGGAACCTGCCCGTCGCCCAATCTTAGCCCCCCGACGCGGTTCCGGCGAGCGCCTTGGTGAGCCCGCTCTCCCACGCACTCCGCGCCTCCTGCGACGGCAGCGCTACGGGACCTATACGCAGCCGGTTGCCGCCCACGACACCGATCTCGTTGCACGGCACGCCGACGCCGGCCGCGCGCCGCCGCACCTGATCCCAGTTGCCGCGCGTCAGGCTTACCACTACGCGCGAGGGCGTTTCGGCAAAGAGCGCCGCGTCCGGGCGCGCGTCCGCCAGGTCGGGCTGTACGTCCGCGCCCAACCCGCCGGCGAAGGCGCATTCGGCCACGGTCACGGCCAGTCCGCCCTCGGCGCAATCGTGCGCCGATTGCAGCAGACCATCGCGGATCAGGTATTGCACCAGCCCCTGCAGCCGCTTCTCAAGCTCGAGATCGACGCGCGGCTTGCCCGCCACCAGCCCGTGCGACGCGGCCAGGTACTCGCTGCCGCTGAGGTCCGGCTCGGTTCGCCCCAGCAGCGCTACTACGTCTCCAGCCTGTTGAAATCCGATGTTGCATTGAATCTCGACGTCCTCCAGCAGCCCCAAGGCGCCGATCACAGGCGTGGGCCATATCGCGCTGCCGCCGGTCTCGTTGTACAGGCTGACGTTGCCGCTGATGACCGGAACGTCGAGAACGCGGCACGCCGCCGCCATACCTTCCACCACCTCCGCGAGCTGGAAGTACACCGCCGGGTCTTCCGGCGAGCCAAAGTTGAGGCAATTGGTGATCGCAATCGGCGCCGCGCCCGTGCAGCTCACGTTCCGGGTGGCCTCGGCCACGGCCAGGGCGCCGCCCGCGCGTGGGTCCAGATAGCACAGCCGCGCGTTGCCGTCGGTCGCCAGCGCTAAGCCCTTGCGGGTTCCCTTCACGCGCAACACCGCCGCATCCCCGCCGGGCGGTGCGACGGTGTTGATTCCAACCATGTGGTCGTACTGCCGGAACACACCGCGCCGGCTCGCGATGTTCGGTGATTCGAGCATCTTGCTGAACGCGTGGGTCAGGTCGGTGGGCTCGGGCACTCGTGTCGGGTCGAGCGCTTGCACCTCATCGAGGTACGCCGGCCGCTTGATCGGGTAGGTGTAGGTAGGGGCGTCTACCAGCATGCGGATGGGAAGCTCGGCCTGCGGGGCGCCGTTTTCGCAGACTTCCAACTCCCCACCGTCGGTCACCTCACCCACGACGTCGCTGTGCAATCCCCACTTGGCGAATACTGCCTGCACCTCGGAGGCTCGCCCGCGCTCCACGGTAACGAGCATGCGCTCCTGGCTCTCACTTAACATAACTTCATATGGCGTCATGGAGTCCGCGCGCCGCGCTACCTGCTCCAGATGCAGGCGTACGCCGGTTCCGCTGCGCGCCGCGGCCTCCACGGAAGCGCTGGAAAGGCCCGTGGCGCCCAGGTCTTGCAGCCCGACTACGGCGCCGCCCCCCAGCACCTCCAGGCAGGCCTCCAGGAGCAGCTTCTCCATGAACGGGTTGCCGACCTGCACCACGCCCCGGTGTGAGGCCTCCGGGTCCTCGACGGACGCGAAGGTGGCGCCGTGAATTCCGTCGCGTCCCGTGTCCGCTCCTACCAGAACCAATTGGTTGCCCGTGCCGGAAGCCACGGCCCGCGTGAGGTTCTCGTGCCGCGCTACGCCCACGCAGAGCGCGTTCACGAGCGGATTGCCCGCGTAGCAGGGCGCCACGCCGATCTCGCCGCCCACCGTGGGCACACCGACGCAGTTGCCGTACCAGGCGATGCCGCTGATCACGCCATTCGCCAGGTAACGGCCGCGGGCGCTCTCCAGCGGGCCGAACCGCAGGCTGTCCAGAATCGCCACCGGCCGGGCGCCCATCGTGAAGATATCGCGCAGGATCCCGCCCACCCCGGTGGCCGCGCCCTGGAACGGCTCCACCGCGCTCGGGTGGTTGTGGCTCTCGACCTTCATCACCACGGCCAGGCCATCCCCGATGTCGACCGCGCCGGCGTTCTCCTCGCCAGGTCCAAACAGCACCCTGGCGCCCTTGCCCGGCAAACGTTTGAGCAACGGCCGGGAGTGCTTGTAACCGCAGTGCTCGCTCCATAGCCCCCCGATGATTCCCAGCTCCAGCGTGTTGGGCGGCCGGTCCAGCTCGTCGAAGGCGCGCTCGTACTCGGCGCGCGTGAGAGCCACGTCACGCAAGACTTCGGGGGTGGGCGCCGAAACGCTCGATTGGTCAGCCACTGGCGGACCTGGCGCCCCGCGCGCGAACCGGCAGTCTATTCGCCCCTCGATTGAGGAAAGGATCGACCGCTCCGACCTGGATCCGACGGTGCGTACGGTCACATGCGCTTTGCTGGCCGCGCGCCCAACTCATGCTTGCACCGTGGCCAGGAGCGAGTCCCAGACCGTCCGCCCGTCTTGGCCTCCCAGCGGGGCCTCGGAGCACCGTTCGGGATGCGGCATAAGGCCGACCACGTTGCGCCGCTCGTTGCAGATTCCGGCGATGTCGTCCAGCGAGCCGTTGGGGTTGGCGCCCGGCGCTCGCCGGCCGTCGGCGTCCACGTAGCGGAACACGATCCGGTCCTCGTCCCGCAGCCTCCTGAGATCTCGCGGCGCCGCGTAGTAGTTGCCCTCCCCGTGGGCGATCGGCATGCGCAGCACCTGGCCCGCGCGCGCCGCTCGGGTGAAGCCGGTTCGAGCGCTCTCCACGCGAACGTGCACCCATTGGCAGCGGAACTCGACGCTGTCGTTGGGCAGCATGGCGCCCGGCAGCAGTCCCGCCTCCAGGAGAATCTGGAATCCGTTGCATATCCCCAGCACCGGCACGCCGCGCTCGGCCGCCGCGCCCACGGCACGCATCACGGGTGCGTGCGCGGCCATTGCGCCGGTGCGCAGGTAGTCGCCATGGCTGAATCCGCCCGGCAGCACCACCAGATCGTAGCCTTGCAGCGACGCCTCGCCGTGCCACACGAAGTCGGCTCTGAAGCCCATCACCTCGTTCAGGACGTGGCGTGTGTCGGCGTCGCAGTTGCTGCCGGGGAACACGATCACGGCCGCGCGCACGGCTACGTGAACTCCCCGCCCATCACGCCGAGATCGGCGAGGGCGGATGCCGGCGGCTGGAGACCCCAACCACGGCTAAACCTCGTCCTGCTCAGCGTGCGTGACGCCTTCGATCTCGTAGGTTTCGATTACGGGGTTCGCCAGCAGGGCTTCGCACATGGCCTCGGCGCGCCGCCGCGCCTCGGCCGGATCGGACGCGGCCAGCGTGAGCTCGATCAGCTTGCCGATCCTGACCTCATCCACTTCGGCAAAATCGAGCGCGTGCAGGCTGCTTTGCACCGTCAGCCCTTGCGGGTCGTTCACTCCCGCCTTCAGGCGCACCGCGATCTGTGCTTGGAACCGCGCCACATTCAACGTCCCGTGGCCGGTCGGTGCGCTGCGAATAAGGCGATCCCATCATCTTCTGGACCGCGATCGACGGCGATCGTTCCATACCGACGAACAGCGCGGCTTCCCTTCACGCCGTCAGGCGCTCCTGGATCTCTCGGTAGCGCTCCGCCGTGCGTGCAATGATCGCGGCCGGCAGGGAGGGCACCGGCGGCTCGCGGTCCCAGCCGATCTGGATCAGGTGATTGCGCACGATCTGCTTGTCGAAGCTGGGAGGCGACATCCCCACCTGGTACTCGTCCACGTCCCAGAACCGCGACGAATCGGGAGTCAACACCTCATCGATCAGCGTCAGCTGGCCGTCCACCCACCCGAACTCGAACTTCGTGTCGGCGATGATTACGCCGCGTGCGCGCGCATAGTCGGTGGCCCGGCCGTACACCGCGATGGTGAGGTCGCGCAGCCGCTCCGCAACGTCGCCCACGATCTCTTGGAACGCCTCGAAGTCGATATTCTCGTCGTGGCCGGTCTCGGCCTTGGTGGCGGGCGTGAAGATGGGCGTTTCGAAAGGCTCGGCCTCGTGCATGCCCGGCCTGATCGGGATTCCGCAGATAGTTCCGTTGCGCTGGTAGTCGACCCAGCCTGATCCGGTTATGTGTCCGCGCGCCACGCACTCGGCGTCGATCCGCTCGGCCTTGCGCACCAGCATCGTGCGCCCGCGCAGCAGGTCGCGGTGCGGCGCCACGGCCTCGCCCATGGCATCCACGTCCGTGGTCAGCAGGTGGTTGGGCACGATGTCGTCGGTGAGGCTGAACCAGAAAGCCGACATCGCCGTCAAAACCGCGCCTTTGCCCGGAATCGGGTCCGGCAAAATGCGGTCGAACGCCGAGATGCGATCCGTGGTCACGATCAGCAGCTTATCGTCGAGATCGTAGATATCGCGCACCTTGCCGCGATTCGTCAGCCTCAGGCCGGATAGATTGGTTTCGCTCAGGGTCGTGGTCGTCATGTCGCGTATGTTCCCGCCTCCCTAGGCTGTGATTCGGCGCACGGCGCTTCCGTGCACTCCCGATCATCGCGTGGCGCGGCATCCGCCGGCGCCCCTAAACCCATCCGCTCGTACGCCGTCTCGATCCAGCGCAAGTGGGGCGCGGGGCTGAAAATGCGCTCCAGCGCCTCCGGTAGGAGCCGTTGTCGCACCTCCGGGTCGCCGGCCAGCGCCTCGCGCAGGGACCCCCCTTGGGTCCAAACCGCGCCCGCGTGCCGCTGCACGATTTCGTAGGCGGCCTGTCGCGGCATGCCCGTCTGCACGAGGGCCAACAGCACGCCCTGCGAGTAGATCAGTCCGCCCGTCTGCTCGACGTTGCGGCGCATCCGCTCCGGATACACGCGCAGATCGCGCATGACATTGGTGAACAGCCACAGCATGTAGTCGAGTGCGATGCAGCCGTCCGGCATGATCACGCGCTCCGCCGAGGAGTGGCTGATGTCGCGCTCGTGCCACAGCGGCACGTTCTCCAGCGCCGTCTGCGCGTGCGCGCGGATCAGCCGCGCCAATCCCGAGACGCGCTCGCAACGCGAGGGGTTGCGTTTGTGCGGCATCGAAGATGATCCGTGACGCCCCTCCTCGAACGGCTCCTCGACCTCGCGAATCTCGGTGCGCTGGAGACTGCGTATCTCGGTGGCTTGCTTGTCCAGCGAGCTGGCGATCAGCGCCAGGGTCGTCACCAGGTGCGCGTGGCGGTCGCGCGACACGATCTGGTTGGACACGGGCGCGGCGTCCAGACCCAGCGCTTCACAGGCCCACTCCTCAACCGAAGGAGGCACGTTGGCGTGGGTGCCCACCGACCCGGAGATCTTGCCCACCGCCACACTCCCACGCGCTTCGCGCAGGCGCTCGCGCTGCTGGCGCAGCTCGTCTATCCAAATCAGCAGCTTGAGCCCGAACGTTATCGGCTCGGCGTGAATGCCATGCGTGCGACCGATCATCAGCGTGTTCTTGTGCTTCAGCGCCAGATCGGTGAGCGTGTCTTCGAGCTCGCCAAGCCGTTTCTGCAGCAGGTCCACCGCGTCCACCAGCTGCAGCGCCAGACCCGTGTCCAAGACGTCGGAGGAGGTGAGCCCGAGGTGCAGCCAGCGGCCTTCCGGTCCCACCGACTCGGCCAGCGCGTCCACGAAGGCGTTCGTTTCGTGGTCGCTCACGCGCTCCAGCTCGTCGATACGCTGCAGCGTGAAGCTCGCCGTCTGAAGCTTCGCGGCGTCCTCGGCCGGCACGGTCCCTTCCCGCGCCCAGGCGTCCATCACGGCCAGCTCCACGCGCCGCTGGCACTCGAAGTAGTGCTGGCGGCTCCAGATGGCGCCCATTTCGGGGCGTGTGTAGCGCTTGATCACTGCCCGCTGGCTTTCATGTCGTCGGCCAGCACACGCTCGGCCTGCGTGCGCCGGTGCTTCACTAGCGCACCGGCCACCTCATCGTCGCTCAGCGCCAGCACGGCGGCGGCGAAGTAGGCGGCGTTCCGCGCGCCCGGTTTGCCGATGGCCATGGTCGCCACCGGAACGCCCGGCGGCATCTGAGCTATTGCCAGGAGCGCGTCCTGGCCTTGCAGGTCGCTGGTCGGCAGCGGCACGCCGATCACCGGCAGTCGCGTGAGCGCGGCCATGACGCCGGGCAAGGCCGCCGCATGACCGGCCAGCCCAATCAGCACCCGCAGTCCGCGCTGCTCGGCCGAACTGACATACGCTTCGAGCTCTCGCGGCGTCCTGTGCGCCGAGAGCACGCGTACCTCGTGCGCGATCCCCAGGCTGGTAAGCGCGCTGGTCGTTTCCTCCGCGAAGCGCGCGTCTGTCGAGCTTCCCAGCACAACGCCCACCCGTGCGCTCATAACCTCACCATCGCCATACCGGCGTTCCGCTCCCGTCGGAGACTTTTGCGTAGCTCCTCGTCATTCCCGCGAAAGGAGACCTTTGCGTAACCCCCTCGTCATTCCCGCGAACGCGGGAATCTAGGCCCCACCCAACCTGGAACCGCGTAGGGTTCTCCCCGGACATCCTTAGCCTGACCAGGTTACGCAAACGTCTCCGTCGGAGGCGTGGAACCTTGTGCTCAAGACCGTCTCTTTCCCAACGCTGGCCTGGCGCGAGGGTGCCGCATCCGGTTCGTGTCCCTATGAGGTCGCGTGCAAGGTCCATGATCTATCCGACCGCCCCGGCGGGTATTGCAGCCGCGATGTCGCTGCGGAAGTAGGCCCCCTCGAATCGAACGGCCCGTGCGAGCTCATACGCTCGGTCGCGAGCCGCTTCTACATTCTCGCCCAATCCCACCGCTGAGAGCACCCGGCCGCCTGCCGTCACCAGCTCTCCCTCAACGACTTCGGTTCCCGCGTGAAACACCAGCGCACCGTCCGGGACTTGATCGACGCCCGAGATCGGGAACCCGGTCTCGTAGGACCCGGGATACCCGCCCGAAGCCACCACAACGCAAACGGCCGCTTGATGACCTGGCGCCAACTCCACATCGCCGAGGCGTCCTTCCGCCGCAGCCTTGAGCGCCGCCGCGAGGTCGCCTTGCAAACCCGGCAGCATAACCTGCGCTTCGGGGTCGCCGAAGCGGCAGTTGAATTCGAATACGCGCGGGCCTTTCGCGGTGATCATCAGCCCGGCGTACAGCACGCCGTGATAGGGGCTCCCCGCCGCCTGCATGGCGGCGAGCGTCGGACCCAGAATCTTACTTGCTACTTCCTGGACGAGCGCGGGCGGAGCGTCGGCCACGGGCGCATACGCGCCCATGCCTCCCGTGTTCAGGCCGGCGTCGCCGTCCTGCGCGCGCTTGTAGTCGCGCGCGGCGCCTAGCACGCGGAAATCGACGCCGTCGCAGATCGCGAACACCGACAGCTCGTTTCCGGTCAGCAATTCCTGAATGACGATTTGGTCGCCCGCCGCGCCAAAGGCACGTTCCCGCATTATTCGGTCAACCGCCCGCAGGGCCGAATCGACCGTCCGGCAGACAAGAGCGCCTTTCGCCTGAGCCAGACCGCTGGCCTTCACCACCACGCCCGCGCCGCCCGCCCGAATGAACGACTTCGCGGCGTCTGGATCATCGAAGACTGCTTGATCCGGGGCGGGAATGCCGTGCGACTGCAATAGCTCAGCCGCCCAGGCTTTGCTGGTTTCGATTCTTGCGGCCGCGCTGGTGGGGCCGAACGCCAGTATCCCGGCGCCGCGCAGGCGTTCGACAAGGCCCAGCGCCAGAGGCGCTTCCGGGCCTACGACTACAAGCTCCGGGCGCTCGCGGCGCGACCAGTCGGTCAGTCCCGACACGTCTTCGGCGGCGATCTTGACCCGCTGCGCGATCATGCCGATGCCGCCGTTACCGGGTGCGCAGAAGAGCTCGGCGCTTGGCCGGTCCTGGCGAATTCGCCAGCACAGGGCGTGCTCGCGCGCGCCGGAGCCAACCACCAAAATCTTCATAGTTCTCCGCTCACGCCGCCGTCGCGCCGGGCTCGCGCATGATCCGCTGTACGCGGCGCGGCGCCCCCAAAACCCTTGTTCGCCTTCACTCCCACTCGATCGTTCCCGGCGGCTTGGAGGTCACGTCGTACACCACGCGGGTCACGCCCGGCACCTCGTTGACGACGCGGCTCGAGATCGCCGCCAGCGTGTCAGCCGGCAGCCTGGCCCAATCGGCCGTCATGAAGTCATCAGTGCTTACCGCGCGCACCGCGATGGTCTCGCCGTAAGCGCGGTCGTCGCCCAGCACTCCCACGCTGCGCGCGCCTGTGAGGACCGCGAAGTACTGCGAGAGGTTCAGGCTGGGCTCAGCCCGCTCGATCTCCGCGCGCACGATCGAATCGGCCTGGCGCAGCGTGGCCGTGCGCGCGGGCGTGACTTCCCCAATCACACGCACGGCCAGCCCGGGACCGGGAAACGGCTGCCGCCACACCATCTCAGGAGGAAGGCCCAACTCCAGCCCCACCGCGCGCACCTCGTCCTTGAACAGCTCACGCAACGGCTCTACGAGCTCGAGCTCCAGATCGTCCGGCAAGCCGCCAACGTTGTGATGCGTTTTGATGAGCGCCGCCCCGGCGCTGGCGGCGCCGCTCTCGATGACGTCCGGATATATCGTTCCCTGTGCCAGGAAATCCGCGTCCTCCACGTCCGCGGCCGCCCGCTCGAACAGCCGCACGAACAGCTCGCCTATGACCCGCCGCTTGCGCTCGGGCTCGGTCACGCCGCGCAAGGCGGCGAAGAACTGCTCCGATGCGTCGATGGTGCGTAGATTGAGCCCCAGATGGCGCCCGAAGGCCTTCTCGACTTGCGCGGCCTCGCCCTCGCGCAGCAGTCCGGTGTCGATGAACACGCAGGCAAGTCGATCGCCGATCGCACGGTGGATCAGCGCGGCGGTCACGGCGCTGTCCACGCCTCCGCTGAGTGCGCAGATCACCCGCCCAGCGCCCGTCTGGGCGCGAATTCTGTCCACCGACTCGGTCACGATCGAGGCCGGCGTCCAATCGCCCCGGCAGCCGCACATAGTGATGGCGAAGTTGCGCAGCAGCCGCATGCCGTGGGCGGTGTGGCGCACCTCCGGATGGAACTGCAGCGCCACCACGCCGTCGCTATTGCCCATGGCCGCCAGGGGCGAGCCGTCGCTTTGTGCAAGCGCCTGGAAGCCGCGCGGAAGCTGCTCCACCACGTCCCCGTGGCTCATCCACACGTCCAGCCGCTCCGGCAGGCCGGCGAACAACGGATGGTCGGGCGCCGTTATGTCCACGCGGGCGGGGCCGTACTCCCGCTCGCCGCTGGGCAACACCCGCCCGCCTAGCGCATGGCCTAGGAGCTGCATGCCGTAGCAGATGCCCAGCACCGGAACTCCCGCCTGCAAGACGCTCTTCGGCAGCCGCGGCGCGCCCGGCGCGTACACGCTGGCGGGTCCGCCGGAGAGGATCACGCCGCGCAGGTTGGGTGTTTGCAGGGCGTCGTTCCGGTCGGCGCGTCTGAGCAGGGTGTGCACACCCTGCTCACGGGTGCGTCGGGCGATCAGCTGGCTGTATTGCGATCCGAAATCGAGCACGACGAGCGTTTCGTGATCGGCGCCGATGCTCGGCTCCGCCGATCGCCGGGCCGCGGCCGTCAAGCGCCATTCTCCGGCTCGGGAGACGCCGCCGGGCGCCGGATTTGCAGGGTAGGGTTGTCCGAGACTTCCGCCGCCGCGCACGTCTGCGCGCCGTCTCGCACGAATCGGGCCTCCCGCAAGCCGGGTCACGCCGGACACCTGGCCCCGCGTACCAGCTCCCGATTATATCGCCGCGGCCTTATAGATCACCTGGTGCATGTCCCAGGCGATTTCGTCTCCCGATGGTGACGCGGCGAGCTCGTCGAGCTCGGATTCGACCTCGGCGATGCTCCCAGCGGGCAAAATCGCCCGCGCCGACGACGCCGCGCCCCAGACGGCAACGTTCATTCGAAACATCGCGGCGCCCTCGGTGTCCCCGAATGCGTAGCTTCGTTTGCTCACAAGGCGCACCGCGCTGGGCTGGGCATCGCCTCGTATCCTGAAATATGTCTACTACGAACGGCAACGGGGCGCGAGATATCCATGCCCAAGTCTGAAGCGTACCGACGTATGTACAGGGACGTATTGCTGGACGTCGAAGATCTGCTGCTGCTCGAATCGTTTCAGATCGGCTACCTTCCCGGATGGGTCCCTGAGCGAGAGCTTGCCGCCGTCCTCCACGCACGCCCGCACATCGCGGCTTATCTGCGAAAGCGCCAGCCGGGCATCGAGTCGTTCATGGACCGTGTACTCGGCGGCTACCCGCCGGTCCGCGGCGACGCGGCGCTAGCGTTGTGCGCGGACAAAGTGGTCTGGACTATCGCGGATCTGCTCGTCTACAACAAGTGCCCGGCGGCCTATGACGCGCAAGAGTTCCACCGCTGGGACTTTTGCGAGATCACCGACACCGTCGCGCTTGATGGCAAAGTAGTCATCGATAGCGGGGCCGGAACCGGCCGGGTGGCGCTGGAGGCGGCGCTGACCGCACTGCACGTATTTGCCGTGGAGCCCGTGGCTACACTGCGGCAGTACCTACGCGCCAAGGTGTCGGACGCGGGCCTTAAGAACGTTTTTGTGGTGGATGGCTTCAACGATGCCATTCCCTTACCGGACAGCTTCGCGGATGTCGTGCTCACCTCGCACGCTCTTGGGTGGCGGCTCGAGGCCGAGCTGCGCGAATTCGAACGGGTGGTCAAGCCCGGAGGCTACGTGGTGCACTGCCCCGGCACCGCCGTTATTCCGCGAGAGGAGTTGCAGCACCGAAGACTAGTGGCCGACGGCTATGCAACCGCCGTCTACGATGAAGCCGACGGAGCAAAGCGGAAGTATTGGAAGCGCATTGTTGCGACGCCGGAGCTAGGTCGTTAACTGCCAGCGTCCGGTCGGCTGAGCAGCACGGATAGCAATGCGGCCCCTTCGCCGCCATCCAGCTCGGTTCTTCCTGCCGTTGAATGCGCGTATTCCCGAACCGCTTGCCCGCCGCCTTGGCTGGCGGTTAGCCCGTCACACGTTCCCAAACGAGATGCGCGGTCTGCTCGATCCCGCCCAGAGCGAACGGCGGGGTTCGCAAGCGCAGCAGGTCACCCTCGATCTCGTAGAAGCGCACCTGGTCCGTGCCCGACCAGTTGGGGAACTGGCTGAGCTCCACGTGGTGGATGACCCGGTCGGGCAGAATCTCGTAGCGGCCGCAGTAGGAGACATAGGACCTCATGGCCCGTGCGTACTCCTCCGGGGCGCCGCTCAGCCGGTCGCCCGAGGCGAAGTGGCCGCGGTCGGCGCCCACGATCGCGACCGACATGTAGCCCTCGGCG
Source organism: Chloroflexota bacterium (assembly GCA_965220075.1). Lineage (GTDB taxonomy): Bacteria > Chloroflexota > UBA11872 > UBA11872 > UBA11872. The sequence goes on along the minus strand of OZ244806.1, from coordinate 2,679,467 downwards.
CTGTAGATGAGGTACCCCGATACGCCATTGCCGTATGGGAATCGAGTCACGCCGTCCTGCCCGCGCGACTCATAAGAAATCAGCCGCCACACGCCCGCGAGTGCCTGTTGGGCCATGCCTGAGGTCTCCCTATTCGCGCCGCCGAGCGTCGACGGAACGCCAGTATTGCGGAGTCACGAGTCTGTTTGGCTCTCAGGTCTCACGATAACGGATGAGGCAGACAGCGGGAGCGTCGGAAACGAAAGCGCTGCCAGGCGCGGTGGTTTGACTCCCGCGCGGAGCGGACTTGAAGGCGCCGCGTCCAATGCGCAAGGGCGGGCGCTGTGTTGCATATACTTTGCTTGGTGGAATCCGAGCCCCGCGCGGACGGTGATGACGTGCCTGAAGATCGCTTGACACCCTTCCGTGACTCCACCTCGCTGGTCGACGACGGACCAGCGCTGTTTGAGCGCGCACAGCGCGACGGCTACCTGTTCCTGCGCGGGCTGCTGCCGGCGCGGACGCTGGAGCTTGTACGCCGCCGGTTTCTGGAGATCCTGCGGGACGAGGGCTATATCCGAGCCGACTCGCCGCTTGATAGCGGAATTGCCGACCCGGATGGGCTTCCTAGCGATCGCGCCTACCAGTCGCAAGAGGTTTATCGGCGTCTCTATCGCCTGCGCGAGTTCCATGCCCTTCAGCTCCATCCGAATCTTCTGCGTGTCATGGGCCATCTGCTGCAAAGTGAGGTAGTGGCCCATCCGAGCATCATCGCGCGCGTGATCTTCCCGCAGCGCGTCGAGTACACCACGCCGGCGCATCAGGACTACGTCCATGTGCAGGGCGCGGCGGACACTTACACGGCCTGGTTCCCGCTGAGCGATCTGCCGCCCGAGATGGGTGGTCTGGCCGTTGCCGAAGGCTCGCATCGCGGCGGCGTCTCCGAGTACCGGGCGGCTCTGGGTGCGGGCGGCATGGAAGTTACGGACGACCTGGAAGGGAAGTGGGTGAGCAATACGTTCCGCCAGGGCGACGTGGTCATATTTTATAGCCTGAGCGTGCATCGCGGTCTGCCCAACACGAGCGGGGAGTTGCGGCTGTCGGTTGACGGCCGCTACCAGTCGCCGCTCGATCCGTTCAAACCCGAAATACTGGAACCGCACCTCGGCATGATGACATGGGAGGATGTCTACGCGGGCTGGCCGGACGATCCGGTCAAGTACTACTGGCACAAGTGGCCGATTCGAAAGCGCGAGGGCGACCCGAAGTTCCTCGCCAGCATGGACCGCGTCACCCTGCGCCAGATCGAGAACGGCACGCTCGATCACCCGCTGCGCGGATCGGCGCTGGGGTCGTTGCGCCGCATCATCGAGACCTCGGGCGATCCGGACGAACGGTCCAAGGCCGAGCAGCTTCTGCCCAGCTTGGAGGAAGCGTCGGACAGGCGCTGACCGGCTCGGCCGTGGGTCGATAGCCTCGTTTCGGCTCGTGCCCGCGCGGCGCTGCTCGCGAAGAGACGGCGGCGCGGCGGATTGAGTATCTTCAGCCACTCATTGCCGGGGAGCTTTGCTAGTGGCCATGCCTCCAGCCGGCAGCGCGGGCGCCAAAGACCTCTATCCCCTGGTCGGCGTCGTGCCGATCGTGAACACGCCTTTCACCGAGAAAGACACAATCGACTACGCGTCGGTCGAACGCCTGATCGATCAGGCCGTGCGCGACGGTGTGAGCGGGTGCATCGTGCCGGCGGTGGCCAGCGAGGTGGGCAAGCTATCCGACGCCGAGCGCATGACGTTTGCCGAGGAGGTTATTCGCGCCGCCGCTAACCGTATTCGCGTCGTGGTGGGCGTGAGCGATCCCGATCCGGCGCGCGCTCGCAGGCTGGCCGAGCACGGCGTGTCCGCCGGCGCCGACGGCATTTTATGCGCGGTGCCGCTTGCGATCGTGGACGACGGTCCGGCCGTCAAGCGCTACTTCCACTCGATCGCGCAAGTAGACGTGCCCATGCTCATGATCCAGGACCTGCATTGGTCCGGCTACGGCATGCAGTTGGATGTCATCCGAGCGCTGTGGGAGGAGATACCGGCGTTTCGCTGCCTCAAGCTCGAGACTGTGCCCGCCGGCTTCAAGATGACGCAGCTGATCGAGGCTACCCGTAACCGCATGCCGATCGGCTGCGGCTGGTCGCTCTCACAGTTCATAGAGGCGCTGGACCGCGGCGCTCACTTCTTCAACACCACCGCGATCAATAAGCCGTTCGTGCACGTCTATCGGCTGTTCCATCGGAACCGCCGGGACGAGGCCCGTGAGCTTTTCCACAAGTTCGTGCCCTACCTGGCTTTCGCGCATCAGCACGTCGATGTCTCGGTTCACTTCTACAAGCGCTACTGCCAGCGGCGCGGGCTGTTCGCGACGGATCGGGTGCGTCAGCCAAGCCTGCCCTTCGACGCTTATCACCGGCGCGTGGCCGACGAGCTGATAGATCTGGTGATGGCTGTCGAGGACGGGCTGGGCGGCTGAGCGCCGCCGCGCAGTCAAGCAACCGCGCGACCTCTCTGGTACGCGGCCTCAGCCCAACAGGCGAATATGCGGGTTGTGCCGGCCTGCAATCACCAGCGGTACTGGTGCGGGCCCCAATCGGCTCCGCGCTCGCGGCTCTCTACGCGATAGGCGGGCACGATAAAGCCGCCCGGCGGCGCCACTGCGTCCAGACGCGCGCAATCTTCGTCGGTCACCACCACGTCCAACGCGGGGAAGCTGTCCTCCAGGTATGCCAATTTGCGCGGGCCCAGAATGGTGCTGGTGATTCCCGGTTGCGCCATGTTCCAGGCGAGCGCGAGCTGACCGGGCGTACAGCCCTTCTCGCCCGCGATTTCCTCCAGGACGTCGAGCACGGCGAACGAAGCGTCGCCGAGAATCTCGCCGGGTTTGCCCTGCGCGCTGGCGCCGCGGTGGCGGGAGTCGGGCGGCGGCGCCTCGCCGCGGCGGTATCTTCCCGCCAAAAAGCCGGCGGCCAGCGCCGACCAGCTCATGATGGCGATCCCGTAGGTCTGGGCGCAGGGCACCAGCTCGCGCTCGATGCGCCGCTCCAGCAAGTTGTATGGCGGCTGCTCGGCCACGAAGCGGTTGAGTCCGTGCTCTTTGGCCGCCCATAGCGACTCCACTATCTGCCAGGCGGTGAACATGCTGCAGCCGATATAGCGGACCTTGCCGGCGCGGACCAGGTCGTCCAGCGCCCGCAGCGTTTCGTCGATCGGGGTTTCCGACTCGGGCCGGTGCACGTAGAACAGGTCCACGTGGTCGGTCTGCAGGCGGCGCAGCGACTTCTCGCACTGCTCGATCATGTGACGCCGGCTATTTCCGATCGCATTGGGGTCGTCATCGTCCATACGGAAATGGGCTTTGGTGGCCAATACCACGCGGTCGCGCTGGCCGTTGCGCGCAAACGCCTTGCCGAGCACCGTCTCGCTCATGCCGCGGCCGTACATGTTGGCGGTGTCGAAGAAGTTGATGCCCCGGTCGATTGCGCGATCGACGATTTCCATCGACTCGGCCTCGCTGGTCTCGCGTCCCAGCATCAGGCAGCCGACGCAGAGGGGGCTTACACGCACGCCGGTTCGTCCCAGATTTCGGTACTCCATGGCGGTTGAGCTCCTTTCTCGGTCCGGCGGGACTCGCGGCGTCTCACAGGCTTCGCCCAAGGGTAACCGGAGAGCAAGGGCGCTCTCATCCCGACGCTTCGCAACCGAGCGCTTGAGGCGATCTGGCCCCGCGCCGCGATGAGGGCGCGTACGCTCAGGCCTTGCCTAGGTCCCTACGCGGCGAGAATCGTTGAGCCGGCGGTGATGCTACGATTCCGCCCCAATCAGGGGTGCTCGATCAATCTGTCAGGGAGAGAGAACATGGCCAACGATCTCAGCGGCAAGACGGCAATCGTTACGGGAAGCGCCAAGGGCATCGGCCGGGGCATCGCCTTGGAGCTGGGCCGTCAGGGCGCCAACGTGGTTGTGAACTATCGCAACGACGAGGAGGCCGCCAACGGTGTGCTGCGGGAGCTGCAAGACGGCGGCGCCCAGGCCATCGCAGTGCAGGCGGACATCGGCAGTGAGGCCGACGTCGAGCGGCTCATCGCCGAGACGGTTGCGGCTTTCGGCGGCGTGGACGTGATGGTGAACAACGCCGCTATCGGCGGTGGCCGCGGTTCAGTGTTGGATCTCTCTGCCGCCGACTGGCAGGAGACCATGCGCGTCAACGTCCTCGGGATGTTCCTGTGCACTCAGCAGGCCGCCCGCAACATGCAAGAGCGCGGCGGCGGCGCGGTAGTCAACATCGGCTCCATGGCGCCCGCCAAGGGGTTTCCCGGCTTGATCGACTACAACACCTCCAAAGGCGCCGTACATCAGTTCACGCGCTCGGCCGCCAATGACCTGGGTCCCCACAACATCCGCGTCAACTGCGTCGCGCCCGGCACCGTGCCAGACGGTTTCAACCGCGACCGGCACACGCCCGAGAGCCTGGCCATGTCGCAGGCCAAGACGGCCTTGGACCGCCTGGGCGAGCCGGAGAATATTGGAAACGCGGTGGCCTTCCTGGCCTCCGACCGCTCGAGCTGGACCACCGGCCAGGTGCTCTTCATCGAGGGCGGCATCCTGGTGAAGGCGTAGCCCAACCACCGACCCGGATCGACAAAGCCGGCGCCCCCTAGGCACAAGGGGCTGTCGGCGGCTGGTTAGCCGGCTTTCTTCCCCTGGATAGAGACGGCCGCCGGCTCGATCAGGCCAGTCGGTAACCGGGCGGCGAGCCCTTCGATTCCTGCGTAGTCCAGAGCTCCTGGTCCGTGTAGTGCTGCGGAGGGTCGAAAGGCAGCTCCGGCAGGGTCCAGTCCGGCTTGAACTGCTGGATCAGGCGGGTCGCGTTCTTGAACGCGATCTTGTCCTTCTCCTCCTCGCTGAGCCTGGACTTCTCGATCTCCTGCTGCACGAAGCGGAAGTCGGCGTAGGGGAGATCGCTGCCGAACAGGATTCGATCGGAGCCGACGAACTCGACCATTCGATGCAGCTGCCTGCTGGCGTCGGGATCCTCCGGGCTTCGATACTGCGCTATGTCGAACCAGATGTTTTCGGGGATCGTAACGCCGGCGGGCAAGCCGCTATGGTCTCTGTCGGCGCCTGAGTGACCGTGCCCGAACGGATTCCCGCAGATGAAGCTAAGGCTGGGGAAGCGTTTGGCGTAGGCGGCCATCTCCGGACCGGCCGCGTCGGCGTGCAGCAGCACCAGCCCCCCGGCCATGGCCACCACTTCCAGGAAGGGATGCGCCACGGCCGAGAATCCGTGCCCGGAAAGAGACGGGTGGATCTGGAACCCCAGCAGCCCGTCCTCGGTCATCGAGCGCTCGAGCTCGTCCACGCCTGCTTGCAGGTGCCGGACTTCCGCGTAGCCCAGTCCGACGGGGAACCTGTCCGGGAAACGGCGGCAGGCGGTTGCGATCTCCTGGTTCTGCTTGCGCGTGTCCAACACGCCCTCCGCCTGTGGTCCGCCGGCGGTAGGGCTGGCGATGGCCGCCGCGACCCCGCCGGAGGCCATCCGTCCCAGGCACTTGCCTATGGACTGCCCGACCGCCGGTGCGCGGTTGATGGTAGCTCCGATGTGGCAATGGACATCAATAAAGGGGCGCATTCGATTCTCTCCTCCTCAGACTAACGGCGGCCGCGGCGTTGCCGGCGGCCAGCGGAGACGCTTCGACATCAGACTTCTACAGCATGGCGGACTTGAGTGGCCTCGCGCGCGGCGTCCACGATCCCCAGAACCTGGCGGGCCGCCTCCGGCGTGACGGGCAGCTCGGCGCCGTCGGCAATGGCTCTGTAGGTGCGGCCAAAGTACTCCGTGTGGGTCGAGATATCCCACTTGCGCGCCAGGTCGTCGGATACCGGCAGCGGCGCGACGCCCGCGTCCGGGTGCCCCTCCGGGAACTGGATGAAAGCTTCCTTGCCCCGGTGGTCCACGCGCAGCGAGGCGCCGGGTGCGTAGACCTCGCTGCCGCCCCCGGCCGGGCTGCCGTCAGGCAGGCGGATAGTTCCGCTCCACCACGATGAAGTCACCATCGAGACGGCGCCGTTGGCGTGTTCGCAAAGCAGCACGGCCATGTCGTCCACGTCGACGTCGTGATACTGCGTGCGCACCTGGGCCTGCACGTACCGCACCGGTGATCCCATGAGCGCCTGTAGCGAATAGATCTCGTGATAGGCCGTGTCCGAGATACAGCCGCCGCCCATCGACTTAGCCGCCTTCCAGTCGATCCCCGGCACCGCGCGCGCGCGGCGGCGCAAGGCCTCCGCGTCGGTGGGCGAGGGCGAAAACCCGGGCGGCTTGCGGCCCATCGACTGGACGCGCCCAAAGAACGGCGCGCCCACCGAGTTCTCCTGGAGCTTTTGCTTGGCGGCAATCGTGGCCGGAGAGAAGAGAAAGTTCTGCACGACCGTGTAAGGCACGCCGTGGCGGCGCACCGCGGCCAGGATCTCATCAGCCTCCTCGCGCGAGGTGGCCATGGGCTTCTCGCATACAACGGCCTTGCCGGCCGCGGCCGACTCGATGGCCTGCGGTGCGTGCAGGGAGTGAGGCGTGGCGATGGAAACCGCGTCGATCTCGGCGCGTTCCAGCATGTCGCGATAGTCCCGGTAGCGCTGATCGGCAGGCACCTCGAACACCGCGCCGAGCTTGTCCAGATTGGACTCGTAAAGATCGGCTATCGCGCACACCGAAACGACGTCTCGGTTGGCGAGCAGCGCGGGCGCGTGCAGCATCTGCACCACGCCCCCGGCGCCTATGAGGCCTAAGCGGACGGGCGCTGACATCTGGTTCGCCTTGAGGCTGCTACTGAGTCCCATCCAGGTCCATCGAGGCTGCGACTCTTGTCTACGGGGCTGAGAACAACCCTTCGCGCCGCTCCGCATCCAACCGAGCCTCGCCCGGTGGAGGGGCCGATGGCCGCGGCCCGCCGAGGGATGCTCATATCTCGACCGCTCGGCGAATAGAGGTGGCCCGCCGTGCTCCGTCCACCACCGCCATGATGTGATAGGCGTGCTCGGCCGGCACCGGCAGCTCATTGCCCTCCGCGAGAGCCTCGAACGTGCGCGCGAAGAACTCACCATGCGGCGCATGCTCGTACCGCTCGGACTCCTCTTTCGGGACCGGGATGAGCTGCGGTTTCACCTCGGGGCCGTTGTCGAATCTCATGTGGTCGACGTCACTCCGGTACTCCACGTATACGTCCGAGTGGCGATGCTGAACACTCAGGATGGCGTTGCGTGTGTGCAACTCGGTCCCGCCGCGCGCGCGCTGACCGCCAAGCGTGGGCAGGGCCGATGCGGACCAGGCGGAGTTGACCGTCGAAATCGCGCCGTTGGCGTGCTCGCAGAGCAGGATCACGAGGTCGTCCACGTCCACCGGCAGCAGCATGGTCCGGACCTGCGCTTGCACGTAGCGCACCGGCGATCCCATCAGCTCGATGAGCGAGTAGATCTCGTGATAGGCCGAATCGGAGATGCAGCCGCCGCCGCGGGCCTTGGTCATGCGCCAGATGATCCGGTCGGGCTGTACTTCCCGGCCGCGGGCGAGCACCTCGTCGTTGCGCCCCATTCCCTGCACGCGGCCAAACAGCGGAGCGCCTACCGAGTCGCTGGCCAGCAGCTTCTTGGCGGTCTTGATCGCGGGCGAGTAGAGGTAGTTCATCGTCACCGTGTAGGCCACCTGGTTGGCGCGCACGGCCTCCATGATGGCGTCCGCCTCTTCGATGGAAGTCGCCATGGGCTTTTCGCTGATCACGGCCTTGCCGGCCGCGGCCGACTCGACCACGTGCTCCCTGTGCAGGTTGTGCGGCGTCGCCACGGTGACCGCGTCGATCTCGGCTTTGGCCAGCATGTCGCGGTAGTCCGCGTAGCGCTGCTGGGAAGGCACTCCGAAAGTGTCTCCGAGCTTGTCGCGATGCTCGGGCAGTGGATCGGCGATGGCGGCAACCCGCACGTGGTGCGGAATCGTCTGGTACGCCCGCACGTGCAGGCTTTGCACCACTCCACCGGCGCCGATCAGGCCCAGACGGATCGGTAGTTGCATCAAAGAACCGGGTGCCTCAGTCGCCCGCGGCCCGCGTGCGCGCGCAAACCGGCGCATAGACTAGCGCACACCTTCGCGCGCAATCCAAAACCGACCTCGCGGCCAACCTGTTCAGCCTGTCCAAGGGTTGCCGCGCGCGCGCAGGGGCAGCTCGACGCGCCGACCCTCGAGATGACTGTGCTGCGGCGCAACGATCATGTCGAGCGTGGCGAGCGCGTCGTCAAGCGCGCCGAACTCCGGCTCGCGGCCCTCGCGCAGGCAGGCCACCAGCTCCAACCCAAGGATGTGATTGCTGGCCTCGAAGGGGTCCGCCAGCCAGGTCTCGAAGGACTTGAATCCGGCCGGGAACTCGGAAGGGTCCAGCTCCCAGCCGGCGCCCTCCGGGAGCGGCGCCCAGGCGCCCATGCGCTCCTGCGGGAAGACGCCGCCATGCGGAAAGAGGTGAAACTCGCAATAAGGCGCGTCGCGCCGCGTTATCAGCGCGTCGCGGAAATACATGTCAAGGCCAACCCACTCGCGCGAGTGGGAGCCGTCGCCCACCGGAAACGACTCGTACGTCCCGATCACGCCGCTCGGAAAAGTGTACTGCGCAAACAGGCGGTCACCGGCCAGCAGTCCAATGTCGTTGTGCGCCGCCGGCCGCGCGGCCGCGCGCGTAGCCGGCCGGCCATCGGACAGCACGGTGCCCCAGCAGAAGCTCGGGTGTTCGCCAACGATGTAGAGCATCGCGTCAAGCTCGTGGACTCCCAGGATCAGCGCGTCCACGGGACCGGCGCGGCGGTCGCCCTTGCCGTGCGCCTTCACCTGCATCAACGGACCCCACTCACCGGCGCCGGCGCGCTGCTTGATCTCGCGCATGACCGGGTGCTCGCGGCTTCGCACGGGCTGCATGACCGTTACGCCCGCGGCCCGCGCGGCCGCCCGCATTCGATCCGCTTGCTCCGGCCAGGCGGCAATGGGCTTTTCGATCAGGATGGCCCTCACGCCCTGCTCCACGGCGGCCAGAAACTTGCCTACGCGCTCCTCGTCGTACCAGCCTTGCCCGAGGATCGCGATGTCGGCGCGCTCGGCTGTGAGCATTTCTCGGTAGTCGCCGTAGGTCGAGACCGCTCCGCACTCGGCGGCGAGACGCTCACGGCCGTCCGCGTCGGGGTCCGCCAGGCCCGAGACCTCGACGTCGGGGATGTCTGCGAACATGGTGTGCAGGCCGTGACCGGCGCCGCCCTTGTCGGAGTCGGCAAGCACTACGGCGCGAAACTCTGCCACTTGATCCCCCTGCTGCGGTCGATTGGGCCGCGTGAAGTATAGGCGCGCCGCCACAAACTAAACGGCCGCGCACGGACAGTCCAGACGAGTCGGGTCCCCGTGCTACGCTCCGCGCGCGCTCACGACAATCGCATGACCCATGGCCAAAATCCGGCGTGTTGCAGTTACCGAGGTCAGCCACTGGCACTCCACTTACGACGCGGCCTACCTGAGTGTCTTGAAGGATCTCGGCACCGAGATCGTGGGAGTGTCGGATCGCGATCAGTCGATCGCTCAGGACCGCGCCGCGCGCTTCGATTCGAAGGCGTTCACGGACTACCGGGCCATGATCGACGAGACCAGGCCGGAGTTCGTGGTTGCACTCGGTCGGCACACCGACATGGCGGACATCGCCCGCCATCTCATCGAGACCGGCCTCCCGTTCATCATGGAGAAGCCGATATCGGCGGACCCTGCCACGGTGGCCGGCGTGGCCGATCTGGCTGAGTCGAAAGGCGCCTGGATCGCGGTCCCGTTTCCCAACCGGGGAGCGCCATTCGCGCGCAAGGCCAGGGAGATGCTCGCGGCCGGAGAGTTCGGCGCCGTCTCGCACGTGTTCATGCGCATGATCCGCCCCACCATGCGCCGCTATCTCGAGTGGGATTCGCCCTGGATGTGGGAACGGGCGGTGTGCGGCGGCGGCGCCCTTCTCAATCTCGGAGTTCACGGCATGGACATGGCCCGCTATCTGCTCGGCGAAGAGCTGATGGTGGCCGGCGCCGTGATAAACAACCTCGCGCATCAGGCTGAGGTGGAGGACTACGCCCTCGCGACCCTGCGCAGCTCCAGCGGCGTCCTTCTGCAGGTGGAGACGGGCTACACCATGCCCACCTGGCCCGCCAATGAGACTGACGGCGAGTGGAAGATCGCGGGCGAGAAAGCCCTCCTGCGAGCACTGCCGGACGGCTTGCAGATTCTCGGTCCCGGCCGTGACGAGTTCGTGGACGCGCCCGCCGACGTCAGCTCGAGCTATCCGGGTTTCGTGGCCGAGGCCCTGCGGCGGGCGGCCAACGACGAGCCGCCCACGCCTAACGCGCGCGACTGCGCCGACGCGGTGGCGCTCATCGACAAGGCCTATCAGCTGGCCGGACGCGTTTAGCGGGCGGCGTCTTGATCGGCGGGACGGACTGGCGCGGGCCGGTGTTTCAAGCTATGAACGGTCTGGGTATAGACTAGTTGGTAATGGGTCACTTTGATCAGCTCTCCCTCGGTTATTCCCGCGCACGCGGGAATCCAGACCCCGCCTGCCGGCCGACGAACCGAGCGGGCCTCGAGTCCGCCCGCTGGCGATGTGTCACCGCGCCGCGCATGGACATCAAAGCGACCTACTACGGACTAGTTTGATGGCTGTCTTGAAAATCCTCGGCCTGGCAGCCCCCTGGTTGCTCGCGGCGCTCCATAAGGTATTCGACGCGGTGATAGGGATGGTTCTATATTCACCGCTTCCCAGCGCTCGGGCGGAAACCGACGACACGCGGCGCATCCTGCAGCGACCGTCCGAGTTGGGCGGCAGCCGAGGTCACACATCTCGCGACAGGCGGGACGCGCGGCGCTAGCGCTGCACGGATGGCGTCGCCTCCGCGGCGATGGATCTGTTAGCTAGAGATCAGACTGAGCGCATCCGCTCCCACGTTCGAGATGACGGCACGGGCAGGCGCGCCGCCGATCACCACCCCGACGCGTAGCCGACGTTGCCCTTGGCAGAAACGGCGCCGGAAATGACGCCGCGCGCGCCGTCGTAGCGGATGGCCATCGGCTTGCCGTTGTCCCACCCGTCGGTCACCTCAACCTCGTGGCCGCGGCGCTCCAGCTCGGCAACCACGTCCCCCGGAATACGATCCTCCGCGACCATGCGTCCGGGGTAGGCGCTGCGCGGGTAGAACGACGACGGGAAGTGCACCGAGTGCACCGTTGCGGCGTCCAGCGCTTGCTGAAGGTTCATGCCGAAGTCAACGCAGTTGAGGAGGAACTGCAAGGTCCACTGATCCTGACTGTCGCCCCCCGGTGTGCCGAATACCATCAACGGGTCGCCGTCGCGGGTCACCAGCGACGGCGTGAGGGTTGCGCGCGGTCGCTTGCGCGGGGCCAGCGCGTTGGGCCGCGCCGGGTTGAGATAGAACATCTGCCCGCGCGTGCCCAGCGGGAACCCGAGCCCGCGAATGACCGGCGAAGTGCCCAGCCACCCTCCGCTGGGAGTGGCGGCGACCATGTTGCCCTCGCGATCGACAGCGTCGAGATGGGTCGTATCGCCGACGTGCGCGTGACCAAGCCCCAGGTCGTGAACCTCGCGGGCCTCCAATCGAAGCGCGCTGCGGTTGTCCCCGGCCACGTCGAAGGTGGCATGGAGCGGGGCGCCGTTTCCCAGGTCGCCGGGACGCAGCTCGTCCGAGGCTCGATCGTCAACCAGGCCGCGGCGTTCGGCCGCGTAGGTCTTGGATAGCAGCCGGTCGAACGGCACGTCGTCGAAGCTGGGGTCGCCGTAGTAGGCCTCGCGGTCGGCGAAGGCCAGCTTGGCGCACTCGATCAGCGTATGCAGGTACGCCGCCGAATTGTGCCCCATGGCAGCCAGATCGAACCCCTCCAGCAGCGCGAGCTGCTGCAAGAACACCGGGCCCTGGGTCCAGCTGGAGCACTTGAAGACATCCAGGCCGCGGTAGTTCAGGCTGACCGGCTCCTCGAACTCAGCCTCCCATTCGGCGAAGTCTTCATAGGTGAGCAGCCCGGCGTGAGTCGATCCACTCGCGTCTTCCACCGGATTGGCGCTGATGAAATCGACCATGCGCTCCGCGATCTCACCCTTGTAGAAGGCGTCGCGCGCGGCTTCGATGCCGGCCACGCGCCCCCGCCCGGCCGCTTCCTTCTCGGCGCGGCAGAGGCTCCGCAGCGTTTCGGCCCAGGCGGGATTGCGATGCACCTCGCCCACTTCGGGCGCACGCCCGTCGGGCAAATAGACCTCGCCGGTGCTGGGATATAGCTCGGTGAACTTGGCCTGGTTGCTGACGAGGCTCTTGTGCAGGCGCTCGTAAACCGGATAGCCGTTCTCGGCCAGCTCGATGGCGGGCGCCGCGACGTCCGCGAAGCGCAGGGTCCCGAATCGCGCAAGCGCCGCCGCCCAGGTGCCTACCACGGCGGGCACGCAGGCGGGCAGATACCCGTCGCCCGGGATCAGGTCGATTCCATGCGCGCGGCACCAGTCGATCGTGAACGCCTTGGGCGCCCAACCCATGCCGCTGAGCGCGTGGACCTTCCGCTCGCGCGCTGCGTAGATGAGCGTGGGAACCTCGCCGGCCAGCCCATTGCTCTGCGGCTCCAGCAGGTTGAGACAGAAGCACATCGCCGCGGCGGCGTCGATGGCGTTGCCGCCCTGCTCCATGATGCGGAAACCGGCCGCGCTCGCCAGGTAGTGGCCGGAGGTGACGACGCCGCGTGTGCCCATCACGATCGGGCGCGTGGTGAAGCTGGGCGGCTGCTTGACGCTGCCGTCTCCCACGAAGGTTGTAACTGTCACTGGCGCGGCTCCTGGCCTCCGTTACCGATGCGCCGGCGGGGTCTCAAGCCCGCGCGTCGACGTGCTCCGCGGTGCGCTGGCGCTCCACGAATGCCCGCGGCGCAGTATTGCATTCGCTCCGAACCCGCCCGGCAGCCGAGCTGGACCGCGAGGCTGGCAGACGAGAGCGGCGGCACTCCCCGCCGCCTCGGCCCGCGGGCATGACAACGACGAGCAGCTACGGAGTCAGTCGTTTCATGTCGCGCGGGAACAGTGTCGTCTCGCGCAGGTTGTCCGATCCAAGCAGGCGCGCCACGAATCGCTCCAGCCCGAGCGCGAACCCTCCGTGCGGCGGCATGCCGTGCCGAAAGGCTTCCAAGTAGCCCTCGTAGTCCGCGGCGGTCTGACCGGCATGGTCAAGCGCGCACAGGTACTCGTCATACACGTGCAGACGCTGTCCACCCGTCACGATCTCCCAACCACGGAACAGCAAATCGAATCCTCTCGAATACTCGGGGCGCGCCGGATCGGTGTGTGTGTAGAAGGGCCGTTTCCGCATGGGGTACCCCTCGACAAAGAGGAACTCGCTGCCGGTCGCTTTTTGCGACCACGCAGTCAGGACTTGCTCGTGCGCGGCGGAGAGGTCCGGCTCGTCCGAGATGTCCTTGCCCGTTTGCTCCCGCACGATGTCTTGTGCCTCTCGAAAGTGGACCACGGGAATCTCCGCGGGTACCTCCGGGAGTCGGGAGCCGAGCAACCGGATGGAGGCCTCCTCGTGCTCGGCCACATGCCGCACCATCTGGCGCACCACCGCGTTGACCATGGCCATAACAGTGCGGTGATCCTCGATGAAGCCCATTTCGGCGTCGAGCGACACGTATTCGTTGATGTGCCGCGTCGTGTCGTGCGGTTCCGCCCTGAACACCGGGCCTACCTCGAACACACGCTCAAATACGCCCACGAGGGTCTGTTTGTAGAGCTGCGGGCTTTGCGCCAGATAGGCCGTCCGGCCGAAGTAGTCAACCTCGAATAGATCCGCGCCCGACTCCGTCGCCGAGGCGACGATTTTGGGCGTATGCACCTCCAGGAACCCTCTCGCCGTCAATGCGGAGCGAAACCCTGCCGTGGCCGCCGCCGAGATACGGTGTTTGGCTCGTTCTCTCGGGTGGCGCAGGGCGACGGCGGCGTGGTCGAGCAGCGTTGGCAAGGACGCCCTGATGTTCGGGCGGAATAGATCCAGGGGCGGGGGTTGCACGGCGCGCGAGATGACGCGCAGCGCCGCGTCTTTCAACTCATACCCGCCAGGCGCCTGCTGCTCCCGAGCGACCAGCCCCTCGACCTCGATCACGGATTCCGCATAGAGGCGCGCAGCGTCGGCGGCCGCGTCGGGAGTCAAGACGGCCTGGGCGGTTCCCCAACCATCGCGGAGTACCAGGAATGAGACCTGGCCGACCGCTCGCAGCCGATGCAACCAACCTGAGAGACGTACCCGTTCCCCGAGGTGTCTCGAGAAGTCGACTGACGTGATTCTGTGCACCCGGTCCTCCTGTCCGCATCCGTGCCCCGGATGTGCGGACGGGAGGGCTCCCGCGGTGCCACCGCACTTCGCTGATCCGTGGACCAGCCTCATGCAGACCGTAACGCGGTCCACTACGGCGAGGCTTACAGGGCGCTTGGCCGTTCTTCCTCGCGGCTCGGGAGGGTCTTCACCGAGGACCGACTACCGCCTTTACAGCTGCCGGCGGCTCTCTCTACGTCGGTTGCTCCCGGCTATTTGTCTCCTTCGTCGCCGTTGCGGGGATAGTACCAGAGCGGACTTTGAGCCCTTGGCCCCGCGGCCGCATTTCGGCGGCCCCAGGGCTCTCGGCCTTCGTGCGGCGGCACCAGCCCAGCCGCGCTTGCCGACCTCAGGGGTCTTCGGGCGTCGGTCAGTTAGCCGCGCTCTCCGACGGACCGCCGGGCTCCAGGATTTGATCTAGGAACATGCGCGTCCGCTCCTCTTTTGGATGGTTGAATAGCTGGTCCGGCGTACCGAGCTCCACGAGCGCGCCCTCGTCGAAGAAGGCCATCCGGTCGGCTACTTCGCGCGCGAAACCCATCTCGTGGGTGACGCAGATCATGGTCATGCCGGTCGCCGCCAGCTCGCGCATCGCGTCCAGCACTTCTTTGATCATCTCCGGATCGAGCGCCGAAGTCGGTTCGTCGAACAGCATGATCTGCGGCTGCATGGCAAGTGCGCGCGCGATGGCGACCCGCTGCTGCTGACCGCCGGATAGCTCCGCCGGGTACTTGTTGGCCTGCTCCGGTATGCCCACGCGCTCGAGCAACCGCATGGCGATCTCTTCCGCTTCACGCTTGGGGATGTGCCGCACGCGCATCGGTGCCAGCATGATGTTCCCGATCGCGGTCATGTGCGGGAACAGGTTGAACTGCTGAAACACCATGCCCACTTCTCTTCGTATCGCATCCAGATTGCGAACGTCGTTCGTCATCTCGATGCCGTTGATCACGATCTTGCCCGACTGGTGCTCTTCCAGCCGGTTGATCATGCGGATGAACGTCGACTTTCCCGATCCTGAAGGACCGAAGACCACGACCACCTCGCCCCGCTTGACCCGTAGGCTCACGTCGCGCACCGCGCAGAAGTTGTCGAACCACTTATGCACGTTCTCGCAAATGATGATGTCGTCGCGCTCTGCCAGCGGCCTGGACAGAATCTCTTGTCTTTCCGCCGGGATTGCGACGGTTTCTTCAACCATGTTCGTTTCCGCCATTGTTGAGCTCCTGCGCTAGCCCTCTATCGCTTGCCAACTCCAAGCGCGCGCTCTATGCGCCGACTGATATACGACATCGAGAAGGTGAAGATCCAAAACACGACGGCGATGAACAGGTAAACCTCGCGCCCGTTGTCGATGAATGCCAGGCTGCTGTCTTGCAGCGCCGCGCGTCCCATCTCCAAGATATCCAGCATTCCGATGAAGAAGACCAGGCTGGTGTCTTTGAACAGGCTGATGAACTGACCCACGATGGCCGGGATGATGTTCCTCAGGCCCTGCGGCAGCGTTATCAGCAGAGTGGTCTGCCAGCCCCGCAGGCCCAGCGCGCGCGCGGCCTCCGTCTGTCCGGGAGACACCGCGGCCATGCCGCCGCGCACGTTTTCGGCCATGTACGCCGAGCTGAAGAGCGTGATGGTGATGGCCGCCAGGTAGAGACCGCTCACCTGGAAGTTCTCGGGAAACGTCAGCGGCAGGAGGTGACGCGACATGAACAGCAGCGTGATCAGGGGGGCGCCGCGAACGATCTCGATGAAGGCGACGCACACCACCTTCACCACCGGCAGATTGCTGCGCCGTCCCAGCGCCAGCGCGATGCCGATCGGCATGGACACCGCGATGCCGAAGGTAGCCAGCACGAGGTTGAGCATCAGCCCGCCGATATCCTGCGGGTTCACCGGCTCCAGGCCGGGCACGCCCTCTATGCCGCGGATCAGCAGCAGCATGACGACGAACGTGGAGATCGAGACGGCCACTATCCGTCTGAGACGATCCACCAAAAGCCGCTTCGCTATCAGGTAGACAAGCCCCACCGCGACCGGATTCAAGAGCAGCAGGACCCGGTTGAGAGGAGCCATCTCGTGCGGCAACACGCCCACCACCAGCGTGATGACGCTGAACCCAATCGCGAAGATCCGCGCCGTACCGCCCCACATCCGCCATGACATCCCCAGCAACCCGCTCACCAGCAGCACGCAGACTTGCGGCCGCCAGATCGCCTCGTGCGGATAGAGCCCCACCAGATAAAGCGGGACCCGGCTGGTGACCACCTCCCAGTCGGCCGTGAAGAGCACCCATCCGATGCCGTTGACCGCCAACCAGGCAAGCGCCGCGCCGAGGATGATCGTCACCGCGCCGCTGAACACCGAGCTGAAGAGGTTCCTTCGCAGCCAGACAGCCGCCGTGGCTAGCGGCGGGGTGCTGCGAGCGAGAGTCGTCACGCTTACGCTCATGTGCCCTTGAATCGGATATAGCGGTTGTAGAGGTTGCCGATCAGCGAGTACGTCAGGCTCATTACTAGGTAGGTGGCCATGACCATCGCGATCAACGAGATTGCGGGGGCCGTTTGCGTCATCGTGTTGGCCACGCTCACCAGGTCCTGGTACCCGATGGCGGCGGCCAGGCTCGAGTTCTTCGTGAGGTTCAGGTACTGACTGATCGTCGGCGGGATGATCACGCGCAGCGCCTGCGGGAAGGCGACGAAACGTAAGGTCATCAGGCTCGACAGCCCCACGGAGCGGGCCGCCTCGGTCTGCCCCTTGCTGACGGATTGGATGCCCGCCCTCACGATCTCAGCGATGAAAGACGAGGTGTAGAGCACCAGGCCGACGAGCAGCGCGCTGAAGCTGCCCCCCAGTTGCGCTCCGCCCGTCGGGCGCCCGAATCTGCCTTCCGGCTCGGGAATGACGAGCTCGAGCGGCGCGAGGACCAGCAGCGCGATGACGCTGACGCCGACCGCGATCGTCGCGCCGGCGAGTACCGGGTAGCTCTTACGGCCCGTATCTGATTCGCGCCGGCTCAGGAACCTGCCCACGAATACGGCCATAGCGATGCCGACCAAAGTCGCGACAAGCCACGGCCAGAACCCGTCCTGAGCGGTCGGCCAGGGCAGGTACAAGCCGCTGTTGCTGAGATAGAAGGCGTCGAAGAGGACGTAGCTCTCGGTCACCCTCGGCAGGGTGAGCACGATGAGGAGCCAGAAGAGCAGCTGCAAGAGCAGCGGGATGTTGCGCAGCACCTCGATGTAGACGAGCGCGATCTTGTTCAGAAGCCAGTTCGGCGAAAGCCGCGCAACTCCCACCAGAATCCCGATCACGGTGGCGAGCACTACGCCCAGCACCGAAGCCTTGACCGTGTTGAGCATGGCGACCAGGAAGCCGTAGAGATGGGAGTTGGACGGCTCGTAGGGAATCACCGATTCGCCGATCGGAATCCCGGCGGCGCGCTCCAGAAAGCTGAATCCGAAGGGGACGTCGCGCGCCTCGATCTCCCTGGCCACGTTGGTGAAGAAGAGGGCCAGGACGGACAGGACCAGCACGGCCGAGACGATCTGCGCCGCCCACTGCAGCGCCACCACGTTGCGCCAGAGTGGGACGCCCTGCACGTACAGAAGTCTGTTTACGGCTCGGATGGATCGACCCCCGCGTCGCGCCGCCGCAGCGGTTTAGTCGGAAGCATATAAGGAAGCCGGGGGATGCCGCGCATCCCCCGGCTTCTGAAACCCTGCTTCTATAGCGAGTCGCTCAGCGCAACGGCGGAGCGTATATCTGGCCGCCCTTCGGGCAATCCGTGCACGGGGCGTTCGCCCACAGAGCGTTCCGCCCACCCTCGCGCGGCAGGTCGATCCCTCCCGCCCCGAGGTTGCGATCGTAGATCTCGCCGTAGTTGCCCACCTGCGTGATCACGTCCTGCATGAACGTTTCCGACAGCCCCAGGGTGTCCTGGCCAAAGCCGCCCTCCGTACCGAGCAGACGCTTCACCTTCACGTTGTCGCCGGAGGCCATCTGCGACACGTTGCCGCTGGTCACGCCGTAGGCCTCGGCGTAGATCAGCCCGGACACCACCGTCTTCACGATGTCGAACCATTGCTCGTCACCGTGGGGCACCACCGGGCCAAGAGGTTCCTCGGAGATGGTCTCCGGCAGGATCACGTGCTCATCCGGGTTCGGCAGTGCGCTGCGCAGCGCCGCCAGCTGCGATCGGTCGTTCGTGAAGACATCGCACTGGCCTTCCTTGTAGGAGTCAAGCACCACGTCGGTGTCCTCGAACACCTTGGGGTTGTACTCCAGGTTGTTCTGCCGGAAGAAGTCGGACATGTTCAACTCGGTCGTGGTTCCGGCCGTCACGCAAACCGAGGCGCCGCTCAGTTCGCTGGCGGAGCTCACGCCCAGCGACTTCGGAACCATGAAGCCCTGGCCGTCGTAGAACGTCGTGTGTACGTAGTTGCCCCACTGCGCGTCGCGGGAAGTCGTCCACGTCACGGTACGCACCAGCAAGTCGACCTCGCCCGACTGAATCGTCGGACCGCGCTCAGCCGCGTTGATCAGGGTGATCTGGATAGCTTCGGCGTCGCCCAGCACGGCCGCGGCGACGGCGCGGCACAAGTCGATGTCAAAGCCCACGTTGCGGCCGGAGGCGTCCAGCGAGCCGTAGCCCGGCACGTCGTTCCGGCTGGCGCAGATGAGCGTGCCGCGTTCCTGCACTGTGGCCAGACGGCTGGCCGTCATTTCGCCCTCAGCCGCCTTCTCCCCGTCGCTGCCGTCACATGCGGCGGCGACGACAAGGGCGAGTGCCATCAGCAACAGCAGACCAATCAATCTCGATCTCATGCTCGCTCTCCCGGTCCTCAATTTTGGGTGGTCACAATCCACATCTAGCCTACGAGACTTTGCCGCGCGAGCGCCGTCAGCGTCAAACTTTTTGTCGACTTTCTCATGCTGCTCAGGCGCGGCTCTATGAGCCGGTGAAACAATGAGCGCGAACGCAGGCCGCGCGGCGCTCCACTACTCCGTCAGGAACTTCCGCAGCGGGGCTTCAGTCCGGGCAGGCACCGCGGGTTGATCGGCCTGCCGATCCTGATACGGCGGCGCACCACTCCTCGCGCTAGCTTGCCGTTACCCGGTCGTTGATGGCGTTCACCACCGAGTGGGCCGCCAGGGCGGCGCCCTCCTGCCAGCCCGGCAGGGCGGTCACCTGGTCGCCCGCGAGGTAGATCGCTCCGTCGGGCTCGCGCAGACGCGCCGGCGCCTTGTAGCTCTCCGGCCAGCCGCCCTTCTGGTAGGGCACCTTGAGCCAGGCCCGGCTGACGCCGGATTCAATCTCGTCTGCATACCCGGGGTGCAGGCGCTCGCCCTCGGCGATGGCGGCCCGCAGGCGCTCCGGCGGGGTCATGTTGGCAAAGCGCTCGCCCTGGCCGGGTTTGTCGTCCCAGATGTAAGCGCCCAGGATGACGCCTTTGTCGCGGTGATATCCGTTTGACGGATACCAGATCTGCGTAATGTCCTGGTCGGTCCAGGAGATGCCGCCGTAGATGGCGTGATCGTCCTCCCAAAAGCGCCGGCGGGTCTGGAAGCCAATCTTGACGGCCGGGACGAACGCCACCGACTCGATGGCCGCTTGCATATCCGGCGCGAAGTCGTTGGGAATGCCCTTCAAGACCGGCGCCGGTATGGTGCAGATCACGAAGTCCGCGTCCAGGGATTCCGTCACGCCGCGGCGCTGATTCCGGTGGACTATGCGGGCGCCGCTCGGCGTCTTGCGGATCTCCTCGACAACGCTGCCGTACCGAATCAGACGCCCCACCCGCGCTTGGAAGGCCTTCGCGATGGCGTCCATCCCGCCAACCGGCTGGAACAACGTTGGGTTCTGGTTGAGGAAGTAGCCGAAGTGCAGCTTGTACTCCCAGAACTCCGACCTGAGCAGCTCGCTGAAGTCGAGCGGGTCGTCCACGTCCCCGGGTGCAAGACCCGCGTTGACGAGCTCACCGCTATAACCGCCTCGACTTGAGCCTTTGTAGAGATGATCGGGATTCAGGTCGCCAAACTCGACCAGCATGCTCAGGACGCGCTCCTTGTCGTCACCCGTCAGCTCGCTGTCCAGCGCGTTGCGATTCACCGCCTTGGCGAGCAGCTCGGCTATGTACCCGCGCAGGTCGGTCGCGACTCGCCGGCCCACCACGGGCTCGCCGCCGAAACGCTCCAGGTTGTGGAAAAGCGCCCCGCGGTTGTCGTTGGTGAAGACTTCCAGCTCGACGCCGAACTCCTTGCAATAGCCCAGGATTGTTCGGTGGTGGTAGGGAATGCGGGCCGGACCGAGGTTTGCGTAGAGATGGTCCTCTCTGTCGAAGTCAACCCATTGCCGGCTGTCCGACTCGCGGATCACGTCTCCCGCGCGCACCGTCATGTTGCGGCCGCCGGCGCGGTCGGTGGCCTCCAGGATCGTGCAGTGGTAGTCCGCTTTCGATAGCTCGTAGGCGGCCGTCATGCCCGAGATCCCGGCGCCAAGGATGACGACGCGCTTCCCATAGCCTGAGCCGTAGGGCAGATCGGGTGAGGCTGCATGGGCCGTCTCGGGACCCAGCACGCCCAGCGCGTTCATGGTGTGATAGGTGGCGGCAACCCCGGCCACACCGCCGACGGCGCGCAGGAACTCGCGTTTGGTCATCTTTCGTGGCGGCACTGCGGGCTCCTTTGTCCGGAACCAGAGGGTTTAGCTGGCCTCCGCCCTGGTTCCCCACTCCCAACCGCGTCCGGTCTCAATGCTACAGCCGATCGCGCGCGACTGCCGATGCCGGGTCCGAGCTCGCTGGCACCGTGCCTGTTCGACGCCAGCGCTTCGTCAAGCGCGAAGTGGCGCTGGTGCTTGTCCAGTTCACGAGGGGTTCGGGTCGTGGCCTCCACGGACCGCCCTGGATGTGGCGCCCTTCCTGGCCGCACCTGTTCCGAGCCTTGCACCGAACCAGCACGTGGCTGGAAATGTGCGGCGACATGGCCCTGGTCATGCCTAGTGCGGCGGGCTATAGGCAAGACTCAGTTTTGCGGCCACATCCATGAGCCGCCGGTCGCTCGTCCACAAGAGAGTTGGTTCGGCAAGCGCCGTAGCTGCCAGAAGATGGGCGTCGATGTATCCAATCCCGCGGCCCATGAGTCGGTGCCGTTCGATAAAGACGAGCACTTCGTCATCAGCCGCTACGGGCGCTTCAGGCAACCCGCCAAGCAGTTCGAGCACGTTGTCCCGATTGTGCAGATTGCCGCAAGCCAGTTCACCGACAACCATGGGGTGAACCAGTACCTGGTTGTCGTGCAAGAGGGACACCAGGAGCGCCTCTCCGCCGCGCAGGTGGTCTATCCAGACCGCCGTATCGACCAGAATCATCCAGACGCCGTTCTCCGGCGTGGGATGGGCCGCAACCGAGGCTCACTTCCGCCCAGACTCGCCAATCGCCGGGCGCTTTCCCGTTCGATCAGAGCGCGTAGGCTCTCTCTCACCAGAGCGGTTTTCCCGTCGATGCCGGTGAGTCGTTGAGCTTCGTCCAACAACCGTTCGTCGAGGTTCAGGGTCGTTCTCACCTCATCCCCCGGTTCTCAAAGCCGTGAGCACCATAGTATGCATCAAATGATGACTTTTTTTACGCCTACCCAGTGAGTGCACGGCCGCCTGGCCGCTCAGAACCGAAGTGCCGGCCCGTCCCAACTGATCAGACGTAGTTGGCCCGAACCGGCCGGGCTGACGACGTGCGTAGGCGCACCTTATTCCTCCGCCTGGCAAAAGCGGCCCCCGCATCCGTTCGCGGTGAGCCTGTCGAACCGCAAACGCCACGGCCGGCGGACCCGCCGCCCCAGACGCTCCCGTGGACCCGCACACGTTCCCCGCCGACGTGGGCAGGGAACGATTCCACCCAACCGTGCGTAGTGTTGATTAGAGTCCCAGCAGGAGAACGGGCCATGAGGGCGGCATATGACCGATGAACAAGCCGTTCTGCGTTGTCAGGACGGTGAGCACGAAGCGTTCCGCCATCTGGTGGAGCAGTACAAAGACGTGCTCTACGGCACGGCGCTCCTAATGACCGGGAACCGCGCGCTGGCCGAGGAGCAGGTCCAGGAGGCCTTGCTCTCCGCCTGGCGGGGAATCAAAGGCTTCCGCAGCGGCCGCCCGGTCAAACCGTGGCTCGTTCGCATTCTGGTGAACGCGATCGTGTCGCAGCGTAGAAAGCGGGCGGTTCCCACGGTCCCGCTTGAAGACCATAACCAGGCGGATGACGACTCCCATCCGGTTGAAGCGGTGGAGGCGCAGTTCGACCGCCAGGCGATCAGGCAGGCCCTGGCCGGCCTCAATCCGGACCACCGGCAGGTCGTGGTCTTGCGCTACTTCGCCGACCTAACGGTGCCCCAACTGGCCGAGGCGATCGGCGTGCGCGAGGGCACCGTCAAATCCAGGCTGCACCGCGCACTCGGCCAGCTTCGAGATCAGCTCACAGCGGGCGGCGCCAGAGAGGCTTACGGACATGGCCAGTAACCACTCGTCATACCAGGACATGGGACGCGTGCTGCGTGAGCACTTCGCGGCCGAAGCCAACGACCTTCGCGCTCCCGCGAACCTCTGGGAGTCGCTGGAAAGCCGTCTCGAACCGCAGGCCTCGCCGCATCCCGTGGCGCGGATTCGACGCAAGATCCTCGCGGCCGCCAAGCACAACTGGTTCCCCGTAATGGCAACCGGCGGCGCCGTCGCGGTGGCCGCCTCGGCCGTCTTCCTGGCCGCCCGCGCCATCGACGATGGACCTGAGCCGGGCGCTCAGTCGGAAGCGACGGTGGCCGAGGTCGAGAAGGTTGTCACGCCGGCAGCCGCCGCGATGACGCCAGTTCCCACCTCAGCCGCCGCGTCGGGCGTCGCCGTGTCGACGCGAGCTCCCACTCGACCCGTTACACGGGGCGTCGCCGCGGCCACGGCGGCTCCCGCCCGAATCGTCACGGCGGCGGTCGAGAAGGCCGTCGCCAGGGAGGTGCCTGTCACCAAGACTGTCGAGAAGGTGGTCACTGTGACAGTCGCCAAGACGGTGGTGGTAGAGGCCATAGGCAGAGCGCCGGTGCCGGCCGATGCCGATCGCGGCGGCGCTCCCGCCCGGCCCCCCGACACCACCTTCCAGGACCTCGGGCGGCAACCCTTCGTCGACACGTCACAAGACGCCGTCTCGACCTTCAGCTTGGATACCGACCGCACCTCCTACCAGTTGGCGCTCGCCTGGGCTCGTGAGGGCTATGACATCGAGCCGGACTCGGTGCGGTCCGAGGAGTGGATCAACGCCTTCGACTACCAGTACGCCCAACCGGCGGACCGATGGGGCTTTGCGATCTCCAGCGACGTCGCCATGCACCCGCTGAACGAGCGCAGGCATCTGGCCCGAATCGCCTTCCAGGCGGCCGAGGTACCCGATGACCGGCCGCTCAACGTGACGCTGGTGCTCGACGCCTCAGGCTCGATGAGCGACGGGAACCGGGTGGACATCGCCCGCGCCGCGGCGGAGACCATCCGGCAAAGCCTGCGACCGCGCGACCGCGTGGCCGTAGTCCACTTCACCGACTGGGTTATCGAAGACCTCACCGTCACGCACCGGGCGCCCGACCAGTCGGCGGTCGTAGATTCCATCGATCGACTTGAGCCGCATGGCAGCACCAACGTGCAGGCCGGCCTCAACCTCGGCGTCCAGCTGGCCAACCAGGCGCGCCTCGAACGTCCCGACGCCTACAACTACGTCATCTTGATGTCCGACGGCGTCGCCAACGTGGACGCCACCAACCCGTTCGCGATCCTGGAGTCGGCCTATGACAGCAACGCCGGCAACCCGCTGCGCCTGATCACCATCGGCGTCGGCGTCGCCAACTACAACGACGTCTTGCTGGAGCAGCTGGCGCACTACGGCAACGGCTGGTACCGCTATCTCGACGACACCGGCCAGGCGCGCAGCACCTTCAGCCGCGAAAACTGGCTCGCCCTCTCCACGCCCTTCGCCGACCAGACCCGCGCGCAGGTCACCTGGGACCCCGACGTGGTCAGGTCGTGGCGCATCGTTGGCTACGAGAACCGGGTCACCGCCGACCAGAACTTCGCGCAGGACCGCAAGGAATTCGCCGAGATTCCCTCGGGCGCGGCCACTACGGTCTTCTATGAGCTTGAGCTGCACGATCGGGTGCTCGGCCGCGCGGCCCAGGACGTCAGGCTGGGCCGGGTTGAGCTGCGCTGGGTAGTTCCCGACACTGGGCAATCGCGGGCTGTCCAGGCCGAGGTGGCCGGCCGGCTCGACACCAGCCTGACCGGGTCGCAGGTCGACCCTCTGCTCCAGCTTGGGGCGATCGTCGCCCTTGCGTCCGATCGCTACAGCAGCCTGCCTGAAGGCGGCGAGGGTGGCGCCGTAAGCGTCTCCAGCGATCTATCCGAACTGGAAGAGCAGCTGCGGGTGCTCCAGAAGCGCCTCGGCGGTCTGGGCGCCTACCATGACTTCGCCTTCCTGCTCGCACAGATGGCCGAAAGCGCCCGCGTCCAGGCCCCGCCGACTCCGTCCTCCGGCTACAGCCGCTAGCACACGGCGCCTGCCGGTCATATCGACCGGCAGGCGCCGTTCTATTGCCGTTTGCGGCCGCTTATTCGCTGGCCGAGGCAAGATCCCCGGAAACAGGGATGGAGACAATCATCTCAGTGTATTCTCCGGGTTGGGATACAGGCGTTATTGAGCCGCCATGCTGTCGAACGATGTCACTCGAAAGACTCAGCCCTAATCCGGTCCCTTTGTCGGTTGGTTTCGTGGTAAAGAAAGGATTGAATATCTTATCAATAGCGTCCGTGGGGATGCCGATGCCGTTATCTCGGATTTGCACCTCCACAGCATCCTCTTTCCGTTCCGTGCTCAACCACAGCGTGGGCGTGTAAGGCTCGCGATCCCCTTCAACCTCCCGCCGCTTCTCGTCTGTGGCGTAACATGTGTTGCCCACCAAGTTAAGGAACACACGGGCTATGTCCTCAGAGACCAACGATAGCTTTCCCGCGCTTGGATCGA
This sequence comes from Chloroflexota bacterium, assembly GCA_965220075.1. Lineage (GTDB taxonomy): Bacteria > Chloroflexota > UBA11872 > UBA11872 > UBA11872. Next base: position 2,653,990 of record OZ244806.1, on the reverse strand, counting down.
GATCATATCTTATGTCTAACCGGTATTCCTCGTCAAGCGCATGCGCACTGCGGTAGGCGATCAACGCATGTTTCTTGAGCAGGTCATTTATATCCACCAGTTGGGCTTTCCCACCTCCGCGACCGATCATGAGCATGTCGCGGACAATGCGGTCGGCGCGGTCGCCATGCGATCGGATGCTTCGGAGAAGTTCTTCATAAAATTGAGTGGGTTTCTGATCTCATGGGCGACCCCGGCGGTCAACTCCCCTAGCTCGACCAGCTTCTGCCGCAGGATGATCTGACCCTGCGTCTGCCTGAGCTCTACCAGGACCCGCTCGAGCTCGGCGTTCTTTTCCTGAAGACCCCTGGACAATTTTTCAACGAGATTCAACTGCAGGGCCTTTATGGAACGCTGTCTAAGCTCCTCGAGCGCGATGGATAGTTCCACAATTTCATCTTTGCCCTTCATCTCAACTCTATAGTCCAAGTCACCTGTGCCCATGCGGCGTATCCAGAGCTCCAAAGCCACAGATCGTATCCCGACGGCTATCAACCGAACCGTGGTTAACACTGCCAGGACGACGGCGGCAATCCCTGTAATCAGTAGCTGTGTTTGGCCCGTTGAAACCGCCTGCGTCGTTCTGTCCATTGTCTCGCCCGTAGAAACGTCAGCGGCGCTCTCGGACTGACGCAAGTCTTCTAAATCGGCGCTCAGCGCATCGTGGACGTTGTTGAAGGAGCATTGGCTCAAAATAGTGCTTAAAATGACAAGCGAAATAACCATCAGCATGAGTAGGTTTATGTGAATCGAATTGCGGCGGATACTAAAGGGAGCTAGAGAGAACTTCTCATCTTTAGATGCAGACACGCTTCACCTCGCTGCGTCCATGTGGATTTGCGTTGCCGCAAAGAAGTGAGTTTTGCCGGGTTGACGTAGTTGTTTGAGTGGACAATATCTTCGGCCGCGTGAGCTTCTTCGACATATGCCACCGGCTCGGACAGCGTCAGTGAACACGTTATTCGGGGAGTGAGAGGACTTCACGAAGGCAGACTCTATTCGGCTCTCAGGAGAGCGCCGGCGACTGAGATTTCGACAATCGTCGGGGACACCGTCAAAGCGCTTGCCAATAGGTGCGCCCGGTTCGGACTTGCGCGTGCGGTGCGTGGGTGTGGCTGCTTGACGCAGGGTACCCCTCTCGGGGTCTGGCGTGATGTAAAGAAGACCACCGCTCCTTGCGCAACTGCCCACTCTAAAGCTCTGAATACGGCCCCTACGACGACCAAGCACACAAAATCTACACCTTTCGCGCTGGGGTTCGGGTTGATCTCTCAGGGGCGTGGCCGAGTCGCCGCACGGTGGTGGAAAGGATCCGCTTAGCCCGCGACCGGCGCCCGCTAATGCCACCCGGTGCTCGCCGCGGCTTGCCCCGCATACAGGCCTGATGGGGTCCCGGCGCGTCGATAGGGCGGTGGGTCTACGGCCTATGTTCGGTTTTTGTCTGGTATATTGGCTCACTCATTCCACCAAGGCTTCCAGCTGTGCCATCACCCGACGCCGGGCGTCCCGCCGCGGTCCAGCATGCCCTCCGCCAGGTAGAGCGGCGCTGGGGGCTACAGGCCTCGGGGCGGCTGTTCGGAGTCACCCCGCCGTTGGCCAGCCTATCGACCGGCATCCCCGAGCTGGATCGCGCCACCGGGTTCGACGGGATTCCCCAGGGCCGCGTGAGCGAGATCACCGGCCCGGCCGCCAGCGGCGCGCTGACGCTGGGGCTGCGGGCGCTGGCCGCGGCGCTCGATACCGGCGGGTTGGCGGCCTGCATCGATCTTCCTGGCACGTTCTCCCCCATCGCGGGAGTGGCGCTGGGACTCGATCTGCTGCGCCTGGTGGTGGTGCGCCCGCCGGACGCTGACACGGCGCTGCGGGCGGCCGCGACTTTGCTGCGCAGCGACGGCTTCGAGGCCCTGCTGCTGGACCTCGGGGACGCCCGGCCCCGCGCCAACCGTTTCGCCCACCTCGCCGACCTGGCGGGTCGTGGCGGGACGGGGGTCGTGGTGGTGACCGAGCACGTCGGCCCGCGCATCACCGGCCTGCCCTATCTCGCCTCGCTGCGCCTCGGCGTGGCCTGCCGCGGCTGGCGCTGGCGGCGGAGCGGCCTGGGCCAGCTGCCCGTGGGCCTGATCCTCGACGTGCACATCCTGAAAACGCGCCGCGCGATGGCGATCCAACGGCTGACCGTTGACTGTCCCTTCCTGGGGAGGCGGCATGGACCGAGAGACGATCTGCATCTGGATCCCGCACTTCCGGACCGCCCTGGAAGCTTGCGAGAACCCAGCCTGGTCGGCGCGGCCCCTCGCGATCTACGCGCCGCGGTCTAGCCAGCGTCGGCTGATCGAGGTATCCGGCGCCGCTCAGCGCGCGGGGCTGCGGCCGGGCATGGCGCTCAAGGAAGCGGCGCAGCGCTGCCCGCAAGGCGTCTACCTTCCGGACGATCCGCCGCGATACGCCCGAGCCTTCGAGACCGTGCTGGACGTGCTGGATCGCTTCTCACCGCTGGTGGAGGACGCCGGCGTGGGGCTGGTCTTTGCCGACGCGGTCGGCCTCGCACCGCTCTATGGACCCGCTGCGGCGCTGGGCGCGCGGGTGCGCGGCGACATCGCGGCGGCGACCGGGCAGAAGGCCCACGTGGGCCTGGCGGCGGGACGCTTTGCGGCGGAAGTAGCGGCCCGCACGGCGGGCGCCCAGGACGTCGCCGTAGTACCAACCGACGACCGCGCCTATCTCGCCGAGCGGCCCATACACCTGCTCCCGCTGCCCGAGCGGACGCTCGCCAACCTGCAATTGCTCGGCCTCGCCACCATCGGCGCCTTTGCCGGCTTGCCCGCCAACGCGGTGCGCTCCCGCTACGGGACAGAGGGAGCGCAGGCGTGGCGGCTGGCGCGAGGCCGGGACGTGCGGCCCTTGCAAGGCCGCAAGCGGCTGCTAGTCCTGCATGAAACCGTCGAGCTCGAGTGGGAGGAGCACAGCGTCGACCGCCTCGCGTTCGCACTGCAGGCCCTGGCCCAGCGATTGGCCGCCCGGCTGGCACAACGGGGACTGATGGCCCAGCAGGTTGGCAGCCGGATCTGCTGGGCCGACGGCACAGTTCAGCGGTTCACGCTGCATCTGCCCGAGCCGTCCGCCGACTACCGCACCTTTCGGGACGTTGCCCGCTGGCGCCTTGACGCCTGGGCCGACGCCGCACGGGCGGGCGCCGAAGAGCCGGAAGTCGCACCGCACGAACCCGGCGTGGCGCGCATCCGCCTGGAGGTGCGGCGCCTGATGCCGCTCGCCGGCAAGCAGCCGAGCCTGCTCGTCAACCGATCGCAGCGCCTGGAGCGCGCCAACCACGCGATCAGCCGCTTGCGGGCGCAATTGGGCGACGCCGCGCTGTTCCGCACCGAGCTCCGTCCCGACGCCTGGACCCTCGATAGCGCCGTCCGCCGGATTGACGCCTACGTCGATACCTCCCAAGCACGCGAGGCCTCCCCGCTCTCCGCGGCGTGGCTGGCTGGACTCGCGGGCGCGCGCGGTCTCACGCGGCTCTTCACACCGCCGCGCCCGGTCAGCGTCAGCCAGGCCGACGGCGCCAGCCGCGTGACGCTGGGGGGCACGACCAGGAGAGTCGTCGCCCGCTACGGTCCGCAGCGCGTGCAGACCGGCTGGTGGGCGGATGCAGTAGACCGCGACTATCTGCACGTGCTGCTGGATGACGGCAGCGGCCTCGTGCTCTATCACGACCGCGCCCACGCGCGCTGGTTCGCCCAGGGAGCCCTCGACTGACCAGTCCCGCCTACGCCGAGCTGCACGCGCACACCAACTTCTCCTTTCTCGACGGCGCGTCGCACCCCGAGGAGATGGCGGCGCGCGCCGCCGAACTGGGTCTGCGGGCGCTCGCGGTCACGGATCACGACGGCGTATACGGCGCCGTGCGCTTCTCACGCGCGGCGCGTGCGCACGGCCTGCAAGCCATCGTGGGCATGGAGGCCAGCATGGCCGGTGGAGGTCACCTAACCCTGCTGGCGCGCGACCGGGAGGGCTACGCCAACGTCTGCCGGCTGGCCACCGCGGCCCATCACGACCGGCCCAAGGGCGCGGCGCAGCTCGACCTCGAAACCCTGGCGCGTCACACGCGCGGCGTGGTCGGCCTGTCGGGCTGCCTGCGGGGAGCGATTCCGGCCGCGGCCCTGCAGGGCGACGGACCCCGTGCCATCGAGCTGGCGGGCGCTCACGCTGAGATGTTCGAACCCGGCTGCTTCTTTCTCGAGCTCCAGAACCATCGCCTGGAAGCGGAATACCTGGCTGTCAGCGGACTGCTCGAGGTTGCGCGGCGCACCGGCCTGCCGCTGGCGGCCACCAACAACGTCCACTATCACCACCGCGCGCGACATCAGCTCCAGGACGTGCTGGTATGCATCAGGCACACCGCAACGCTCGAGACGGCGGGGCGATTGCTGCGGCCCAATCACGAGTTTGCGCTGAAGTCGGCCGCGGAGATGGCGCAACTCTTTGCCGGCATCCCGCAAGCGTTGAGCAACACCCCGCGCATTGCCGAGATGTGCGATTTCGATCTGAGCGGCAGGCTCGAGTACGGCCTGCCGGCCTACCCAACGCCCGCGGGCGAGTCCGAGTACCAGCACATGGAGCGGCTGGTCTGGGAGGGCGTGCGGCGGCGCTATCCCCGCTTGGACGACACGGTGCGCCGGCGCGTGCGGCACGAGCTGCGCTACGTCAAAGGTCTCCGGCTTGCCGGCTACTTCCTCACCGTCCGCGATCTCGTGTCGTTCTGTCATCGGAACGACATTCTGGTCAACACCCGCGGCTCGGCGCCTGGCTCGATCCTCTGCTACGCCCTCGGGATCTCCATGGCCGATCCCATCGCCGCCGGGCTGATGTTCGAGCGGTTCACGTCGCCCGATCGGGATGAGCCGCCCGACATCGACCTCGACATCGAGCACCAGGAGCGCGAGCGGGTCATCCAGTACGTCTACCAGCGCTACGGCCGCCGCCGCGCCGCCATGGTCGCGAACGTCATCTGCTTTCGCGGTCGCTCCGCCATCCGCGACGTCGGCAAGGCCCTGGGCTTGCCCCTGGCCCACGTTGACCTCCTGGCCCGACGCCTGCAGTGGCATCCCGCCGTGGATATGGAGACCGAAACTCAGGAGAGCGGCGAGCTGCCGCGTGAGGTTCCCGATCGCGTGGGCCGCCAGCTCCGCGAGCTCAGCGCGCAGATCATCGACTTCCCCCGGCACCTGGGCATCCACACCGGGGGCATGATCATTGCCTCGCAACCGCTGGACGCGTCCGTGCCCATCGAGCCGGCCACGATGGAAGGACGCACCGTTGCGCAGTGGGACAAGGACGACTGTGCGGACGCCGGACTGCTCAAGATTGACCTGCTGGGCCTGGGCATGATGACCCTGATCCATCGGGCCTTCCGGCTCATCGAGCAGCGGCACGGCCGGCGCCTCGCGCTCGCTGATTTCACCCTGGACGACCCCAAGGTCTACGACGCTATCTGCGCGGCCGACACCATCGGCATGTTTCAAGTGGAGAGCCGCGCCCAGATGAACGTGCTGCCTCAGACCCGCCCGCGTTGCTTCTACGACCTGGTGGTGCAGGTCGCGATCATCCGGCCGGGCCCCATGACCACCAAGATGCACCGGCGCTGGATTCTGCGCCGCACCGGACAGGAAGCAGCCGACCCGGTGTGGCCCGGCCTGGCGCCGGTGCTGCGGCGCACTCTGGGCCTCCCTATCTTTCAAGAGCAGTGCTTGCAGATCGCCATGGTCGCGGCCGGGTTTTCGGCTGCCAAGGCCGACGCCCTGCGGCGCGCGATGAGCCGCAAGCGTTCTCTCGCGCACATTCAGGCGCTGCAGCGCGACCTCATGCAGGGCATGGCCCACAACGGCATTCGCGCGCCTGTGGCGGAGCAGATCTACGCGCAGATAGAGGGCTATGCGGGCTATGGATTTCCCGAGGCCCACTCCCACGCCTTCGCGCTGCTGGTGTACGTCTCAGCCTGGCTCAAAGTGCACCACCACGCGGAGTTCACCTGCGCGATTCTCAACAGCCAGCCGATGGGCTTCTATCACCCCCATACGCTGGTAGGCGACGCCCAGCGGCACGCTGTGACCGTGCGCCCGGTGGACATTCAGCACAGCCGCTTCGAGTGCACGATTGAGCCGGATGGCGCCGTGCGCATGGGCTATCGGTACGTGGAGGGTCTGGGCGGGGCCTACCGCGAGCGCCTGGACCGTGAGCGCATGCGCGGCCCCTATCGATCGCTGGAGGATTTTTGCTGCCGCACGCGGCTGCCCGTCGGCGTATTGGAAGCGTTGGCCGCGGCCGGCGCCTTTCGGAGCTTCGGTCTAAACCGGCGCGCGGCCCTCTGGCAGGTGCGCGCCTGTGCGCCCGGCGTCCAGGGCGGGGAGCTTCCGGGCCTGGCGGCCGAGCTCGAGGAGCCGGTCGCGCTGCCGCCGGCCGACGCGATGGTGCAGGCCCGGATGGACTTTGTTGCCACCGGCCTCTCCACCCGCTGGCGCGGCATGGAGTTCCTCCGCCCGGCCCTGGCACGGGCCGGCGTGCTGCGCGCCGCCGATCTGGTCGCGCTTGCCGCTAAACGGCGGCGAGCACACTCCCGCCCGCGCCACGCCTCGCCCCAGCCGCGGACGCCCAGGGCCGGGTGGCGCGCGGGCATCCGGCGCGCCGTACCTCCAGCGACCATGCGCCGGCCAGGCTGGCGACCGCGTGAACCCAACACCGTGGGCACGCCGCGCGCGCGGCTTGGTCGTGGTCACCCGCGCCGCCAAACCGCCGCCGCCCTGCGCCTGGCCTTGCGGGACCCGCCGGTGGACCGCCGCGCCGAGCCGTCAGGTGCGCCGCCGGGCGCCGCGGGACTCTACGGCGAGCACGCCCGCCGCGCCGGCAACCGCTATGACGGTCAAGGCAGCGGCCGGCAATTCCGCGGCCTGGGCGACAGCGGCGTTCCCAAATCCCTGCGCGCGCAAGCCCGCACCGGGATCGCGGTCACCGTGGCCGGCATCGTCATCAACCGCCAGCACCCGGCCACCGCGCGCGGGTACATCTTCCTGTCCCTGGAAGATGAGACCGGACTAGTCAACGTCATCGTCCGCCCGGCCGTCCTCGCCCGCTACAAGCGCACCATCCTGGACGAGCCGATCGTCTTGGTCTCCGGCGAGCTGGAAGACGAGCATGGCGCCGTGCAGGTGATGGCCCGAACGTTTGCCCCCGTCGCGTCCGACGGACTGACCACGCCGCCCTCCCACGACTGGCACTGAAGACCGCCCTCCGCTCGGGCTGATTCCTTCATATTCTTGGCCCTGATCCTCGACTGAACCAGGAAGCCGCCGTTGCCTTGCACGAGCTATTCAAGGCGGCCTATATGAGAATGCGAAGCGCGACGAGCCGAGGATCGACAGCTGAAGTCCAAACAGCGGCAACCTGCCATAGTGTGGAATGCCGCGCCGTCTTGGATCGCCGCGCCGCCGCCTGTCAGCCAGTGACCCGGAGTAGTGCATGAACGCTCTAAACGTCAGCAGCTTCATCTGGGGCATTGCGGACGACGTGCTGCGGGACGTCTACGTGCGCGGCAAGTACCGCGACGTCATCCTGCCCATGACCGTCATCCGCCGCCTGGACGCCGTCCTCGAGCCGACCAAAGAGGACGTGCTCCGCATGAAAGCCCAACTAGACCAGGCTAGCGTGACAAACCAGGATGCCGCGTTGCGCCACGCGTCCGGCGAAGCCTTCTACAACACGTCGCCTTTTCGGCTCCGCGATCTGACCTCCCGCGGCCAGCAGCAGCGGTTGCGGGCCGACTTCGAGACTTACCTCTACGGCTTCTCGCCCAACGTCCTGGAAGTCCTCGACAAGTTCAAGTTCCATCACCAGATTCCCACGCTGGTGGAAGCCGACGCGCTGGGCTTCCTGGTGGAGAAGTTCCTGGACAGCTCGATCAACCTCAGCCCGCGCCCCGTGCTGCACGGCGACGGCTCGGTGCGTCTGGAGGGCCTGGACAACCACGGCATGGGCACCGTCTTCGAGGAGCTGATCCGGCGCTTCAACGAGGAAAACAACGAGGAGGCCGGGGAGCACTTCACCCCGCGCGACGTGGTGCAGCTCATGGCGCGCCTGGTCTTCCTGCCGGTGGCCGATCAGGTCACGTCGGGGACCTACCTGGTCTATGACGGCGCCTGCGGCACCGGCGGGATGCTGACCGTCGCGGAAGAGACGCTGACGCACCTGGCCCGCGAGCGCGGCAAGGAAGTATCGGTGCACCTCTACGGCCAGGAGGTGAACCCGGAGACCTACGCCATCAGCAAGGCCGACCTGATCCTGAAGGGCGAGGGCGTCGAGGCGGACAACGTGCAGTTCGGCTCCACCCTGTCCAACGACGCCTTCCCCGCCCGCGAGTTCGACTTCATGCTCTCCAATCCGCCCTACGGCAAGAGCTGGAAGACCGACCTGGAGCGCATGGGCGGCAAGTCCGGCCTCACGGACCGGCGCTTCCTCGTGGAGCACGACGGCGACCCGGACCACTCGCTGATCACCCGCTCCAGCGACGGCCAGATGATGTTCCTGGCCAACATGCTCAGCAAGATGAAGCGGGACACGCCGCTGGGCAGCCGCATCGCCGAGGTGCACAACGGCAGCTCGCTCTTCACCGGCGACGCCGGGCAGGGCGAGAGCAACATCCGCCGCTGGATCATCGAGAACGACTGGCTGGAAGCCATCGTGGCCCTGCCGCTCAACATGTTCTACAACACCGGCATCGCCACCTACATCTGGGTGCTCGGCAACCGCAAGCCGGAGCACCGCCGGGGCAAGGTGCAGCTCATCGACGCCACGCAGTGGTCCCAGCCGCTGCGCAAGAACCTGGGCGCGAAGAACTGCGAGCTGTCGGATGCGGACATCCGGCGCATCTGCGACGCCCTCCTCGCCTTCGAGGAGACGGAGCAGTCGAAGATCTTCCCCAACGAGGCTTTCGGCTACTGGAAGGTCACCGTCGAGCGGCCGATGCGGCTGCAAGGGGTCGACCCCGAACGGGTCTACACGGCCAAGGAGATAAAGGCACTTAAGGAAAGCGCGGCGCGCTCGGAGACCGCGCCGCCGGTCATCAAGAAAATTCACAAGCGAGGCACTGAGTCCGACCCGCTGTGCGGCCTGTTCCCGGCCACTATCGGCGGCAGGCCTGCCGTGGTCGAGTACGAGCCGGACACCGACCTGCGCGACACCGAGCAGGTGCCGTTGTTGGAGAAGGGCGGCGTCGAGGCCTTCCTCCGCCGCGAGGTGCTGCCCTACGCCCCCGACGCCTGGTACGTGCCGTCAAGCGTCAAGATCGGCTACGAGATCAGCTTCACCCGCTACTTCTACAAGCCCCAGTCGCTGCGCACGCTGGAGGAGATACGGGCGGACATCCTCGCCTTGGAGCGGGAGACGGAGGGGCTATTGACAAAGATTATGGGGTGATGGGTCGGTTGTTGCCGAAATGCACACGTCGTGCGACAATTGACGCATGAGTCTGGGCTTCGACTGGAGCACCGAGAAGAATCAGCGACTCATCGAGCAGCGAGGGATTTCATTCGAGAGCGTTGTCGCCGCCATCGAGCAAGGCGGCTTGGTAGACGTGCTGGAGCACCCGAACCAGGATCGCTACCCAGGACAGCGCATGTACATAGTGAATCTCAACGACTTCGCATACGTTGTCCCTTTCGTGGTGCAGACCGACGGAAAGCACTTCCTGAAGACGGTTGTGCCCAGTCGCAAGGCGACGCGAGATTACTTGAGGAGGCGCCCAACAAAGTGAAGAAATACCAGTTGGACGAAGAGGAGCAGGATCTCCTGCATACCTTTGAGCGGGGAGAGTGGCATTCCGTCCCCAACCTTGCGGAGGAGATCGAGGCGGCGCGTGAGGCGGCGCGCAACACCTTCAACAAGACCAAGCGCGTGAATCTACGGGTAACCGAGCGCGACTTCAATCTCGCGCACTCGCGCGCCAGGGAAGAGGGACTGCCCTACCAGACACTGCTGTCCAGCGTGATCCACAAGTACCTGTCCGGCCGGCTGACCGAGAAGAGGTAAGCCGACATCAGGGCGCCGGCGCGGGAGATGGAAGAGTCACTGGTGGAGGAAGGCCGCATCGAGCCTTCCTGCGCCGCGAGGTGCTGCCCTACGCGCCCGACGCCTGGTACCTGCCGTCAAGCGTCAAGATCGGCTACGAGATCAGCTTCACCCGCTATTTCTACAAGCCGCAGCCGCTGCGGTCGCTGGAGGAGATACGGAGGGACATGCTGGTGCTGGAGCGAGAGACGGAGGGGATGCTGACAGAGATTGTCGGAGACGGCGGGGGACCATGAGAGACGAGAATAGTTGGGCCCTCGTGGGGGCGACGCCGAATCTCTTTGCCAGTGTAGAAATCATCGGGTCACGCCACCGCACGGGTAGGGGCGACGCATGCGCCGCCCGATAAACCCCTAGGGATTGGCGTAAACAGCCAGCTGTCATCTATAATCCCTAGGGATCGCCTCAAAAGACCGGGGTTTCTTCATGACCAAGAGTCAACGGTTCTGGTTGCGGGCGGCCCGGTTGCTTTCGGACCCGGGGTTTTTTGATTCGGAACGCGAGCGGGTCTTGGCGGACTTTCCCTTGCTCAATTCGCATGGCTTGGGACAAGTGCGTCGCCGTCGTCGCGTCGTTTCGCCCGATGGCAAGCACTCGGGGCGTTGGGAGACGGAATGTATCCCCGATGATTTGGACGCCGCGCGGGATGAGTTGCGGGCAGGCGGGCGGTATGAGAGAGGCATTCGCAACACGCTGGAGTACTTTGCCGAGGCGCGGGTGTCGCTTAGCTATCGACTGAAGGGGTGCGGCTGGGCGCGTCGCTTCAATGGGCCGTCCCCGCCGAGACGTTCGAGTTATACGCTCAAGCACCACGTAGAGTCGTATTTGCGTGAGATGGACAATAGGCGTCGTGAGGAAAATGGAGGGATGGCGCCGACTGACCGATATACGTCCAACGGGGCGTTCATTTGCGCGGCCCTCATGGCGGGACTGCCAATGTGGTCCTATAAGGACTCCATCAATCCCGACTTCCGCCTGGGCAGGCCCTGGGCGGTTGCGGGTATGCAGCCGCAAGACTATAGCCATCCCGCCGATGAATGCATGGCGAGGTTCTGGCGGTGGGCCGTGCAGCAGGACATCGGCGATCCCCATGTCGAGGATTTCGTTGCCGATACGGTTGATCGCCTTTACGGCGGGGCGAACTTGAAGCAGCTGCGGGATGCCGTGGCCCGGGGCTGTTCCGAGGCGCGGGACGTGTATGACCGTCTGCGCCGTGAGTTTGGCCTTGAGCTCTCCGATGCACCTCTGCCGTCCCGGTTGGGGTTCATGGCCGGGCAAGTCGACGTCCCCGACGACTTCGACACCATGGGTGGTCGCGAGATAGAGAAGCTGTTCGGGGGGACGGCGTGACGTTTCTCCTGGATACTCATCTGTTGTTGTGGGCGGCCGGCGACCCGACCCGGTTGACGCCGGAAACTCGGAGCCTTCTCGACGATCCCGCCACGGAGTTGATGTTCAGCACGGCAAGCATCTGGGAGGTCGTCATCAAGAACGCGCTCGGCAGGAGTGACTTTCGCGTTGAACCGCGGCTATTGCGAGACGGCCTGATACAGAACGGCTACGGCGAGCTGGCGATTCGCTCGGAACACGCGCTCGCCGTCGGCCTGCTGCCGCCGATCCACAACGACCCCTTCGATCGGATACTCATGGCGCAAGCGCAAGTTGAAGACATCACGCTGCTGACCACCGACAGGCAGTTGGCTCGCTATCCCGTGCCCGTCCAGGCAGTCTGACGGCACAATGCGGTTGGGCTACAGCCTCCATCCCTACCCCGCCAATGAGCCCCCGGCGTCGAGTCGCTCGGCGAAACGCCAAAGCATTGGGAGATGCCCTCCAGCGTCAAGATCGGCTACGAGATCAGCTTCACGCGGTATTTCTACAAGCCCCAGCCGTTGCGGACGCTGGAGGAGATTCGGGCGGACATCCTGGCTTTGGAGCGGAAGACGGAAGGGTTGCTGGACAATATATTGGAAAGGACCACCTAATGCATCTAGTTTCCCTAACGCTTCGGAATTTCCGATGCTTCCGGGAAGAAACAACCGTATCATTCAAAGATCTCACTGCGATCATTGGTGAGAATGACGTGGGCAAATCCAGTGTCCTTGAAGCCCTAGAAATCTTTTTCAACAACGACACTGTCAAGATTGATGGCGAAGACCTCAGCGTTTCAGTGCGAGACGTCTCTATTGAGATAACATGTGAATTCGACGACCTTCCAGCGACGCTTGTGTTAGACGCCCAAGCGGAAACATCACTAGCCGATGAATACCTCTTGACCAAGAATGGCAACCTGAGGGTCAAGAAAGTCTTCAATACGTCAACAAGCCGGCCCAAAGAGGAAGTATTCGTTTCTGCCTACCACCCTACATCGAACTACTATAGTGACCTTCTCGAGCTAACCAATACCAATTTAAAGAAGCGTCTAAACGATCTCAAGATCGACGATGCAGATGTACAATTGAACAATAACCCCTCGATTAGGAGTGCAATTTGGAATAGCTGTGAAGACCTTGGTCTAGCCGCAGCATTGATACCAGTCACAAAGGCAGATAGCAAGCGCATATGGGAAAAGCTGAAGGAGCATCTACCGCGATACGCCCTATTCCAGAGTGATCGTCCGAGCCGAGATTCAGACTCGGAGGTTCAGGACCCCATGAAGTATGCAGTTGAAACAGCTCTCGCAGAGCCCGATGTAGCACAGAAGCTCGCAGACGTTATTGAGGCTGTACGATCCAGCGCCATAGACCTCGCTGATCGCACCCATCGCACCCTTGCAACCATTGACGAAAACCTCGCTAGCGAACTCCGGCCAGACTTCAAGTCCGATCCCAAGTGGGCCGGCCTGTTTTCCCTAACGCTTCTTAGCGATGCAGGAATCCCAGTCAATAAAAGAGGTAGTGGTGTCCGTCGGCTGATTCTATTGAGTTTCTTTCGCGCTGAGGCAGAGAGACAGGTAGCAGTCGGTCAAGTTCCCAACATCATATACGCGCTAGAAGAACCAGAGACCTCTCAACATCCAAATAACCAGAAAACCCTCTTAGCGTCCTTTCAGGATATCTCCGGTGAACCAGGTCGCCAAGTCATCCTCACAACGCACAGTCCAGGTTTTGCCTCTGACCTACCGCTCGACAGCTTTCGCTTTCTGCACCGCGGCACTGACAGAGAAAGGCAGATCACGGATGGAACCGACACTACTTGGGAGAATATTGCGGAAACGTTGGGTGTCACACCGGACAATCGTGTGAAGGTGATTGTTTGTGTTGAAGGCCCAAATGATATAAGTGCTATCGGACATATGAGTCGCGCACTACATGATGCGGATCGGACCATCCCAGATCTCATCAATGACCCGCGTGTCGCGTTTATTCCTCTCGGCGGTGGCACGCTTACGCATTGGGTAAATAAGGGCTATTTGCGTCCTCTTGGGAGGCCTGAGATACATATATATGACGGTGATATTAGCCGATATCAGTCCGACGTCGCTACTGTTAACGGGCGAACCGATGGCTCGTGGGCTGTGCAGACGAACAAGTACGAGATCGAAAACTATCTTCACCCAGCCACAATCAAGGAAGGCGTCGGCGTGGAAGTCGAATTCAGTGACACGGATGATGTTCCGAGCCTAGTGGTCGACGCTATAGGGAGGCAAGACGGTCGGAGAAACTGGAATGCCGCGACCGTAAAGCAGAAGCTTACCGACAGGGCTTTCCCCCGGATGTCCGCGGACTTGATCGATGAGATGGACCCTGAGGGCGAGGTCAAAGGCTGGCTTCGGCGCATTGGTGAAATGTTGCAGTGACTTCGGAGACGACGGTTGGCGTCCCTTCCGTCCACCACTCCTCTCTCATGGAGTGGCTGCGCGATGTCCCGGAGCATTGGGGCGTAGCGCATCTCGGCCGCATAGGACGGTTATCCAAAGGTATTGGGGGAACGAAAGAAGATGATTCCAAGTCAGGTGTTCCGTGCATCCGGTACGGAGATCTATATAAGGCATATAGATATCATATTCAGGAACCTTGCAGATTTGTATCGGAATCAGAGAGATCGCAATATTCGCCTATAAGATACGGAGACATCCTGTTTGCAGGATCAGGTGAAACCATCGACGAAATAGGTAAGTCAGCCGTAAACCTGATTGAGTCTGATGCTTGCTGTGGCGGTGATATCATAATTTTTCAGCCGCATATTGAGATTGACGCCAGATTCTCGGGCTATGCAAGCGACTATGTGCTTTCCCAGTATCAGAAGTCGTGCATGGGGCGTGGGATTACGATCATGCATATTTACGGTCGGGAGCTCAAGCACTTGCGACTGGCTTTGCCACCGCTTCCTGAGCAACGCGCCATAGTGCGATTCCTCGACCATGCGGACTGGCGGATTCGAGGGTATGTGGATGCGAAGCGGAAGCTGATTGCGCTGCTGGAGGAGGAGAAGCAGGCGGTCATCAACCAGGCGGTGACCCGGGGCCTGGACCCCAGCGTCCCGCTCAAGCCCTCCGGCGTCGAGTGGCTCGGCGATGTGCCGGGGCATTGGGAAGTCCGGCGCGGCAAGTTCTTCTACCGTGAAATAGACGACCGATCTAGCACGGGCGCAGAGGAGTTAATATCAGTATCCCACATAACAGGGGTGACCCCACGGAAGAAGAACGTCACCATGTTCCTGGCCGAGTCCACTATAGGCTACAAGCTGTGTAAACCAGGCGACATTGTAATAAACACAATGTGGGCATATATGGCAGCTCTTGGCCTGGCCCGGCAGAATGGCCTTGTCAGCCCATCGTATGGCGTCTACCGTCCACTAAGCAGTGAGGCCATCGATCGTGATTACATTGATTCCTTACTCCGAACAGAAGCGTACAGAACTAACTATCTTATTCGTTCAACTGGAATTACCAGTTCCCGACTCCGGCTGTATCCGGATTCCTTTCTCGACATTCCGCTTCTGTGTCCTCCCCGTACCGAGCAAAACGCTATTGTTGAATATCTGGAACACGCGACGGTGGCTGCCGGCACCAACATCGCCCGTGCCGAACGCCAAATTGAACTGGTGGAGGAATACCGCACGCGGCTGATTGCCGACGTGGTGACGGGCAAGCTGGACGTGCGCGAGGCGGCGGCGCGGTGGCCGGACGAGCCCGGCGACGCGGACGGGATCGACGCGGATGGCGTGGCGGAGGATTTGGGCGGCGAGTTTTCTCGTGCCGATGCTGTCTGAGCCGGGGGCTGCCGGCCCTATACTGTGAACCGCAATTCCTGTGAGATTGTGGCCATGAGAAACATCACCGTCTCCGTCGATGACGCGACCTACCGGCACGCCCGCATTCGCGCGGCGGAGCTGGACACGTCGGTTTCGGCTCTGGTGCGGGAGTATCTGCGGCGCCTGACAGGCGGACGCCTGACGGCACATCCCACGGGGAATGGGCAAGAGTTGCACGAGCAATACGTGAGGCGCCTTGACGATCTGTTCACGGATTGGGACGCACGCGGCATTGGCTTGCGCGGATATGACCGGCAGACCCGGGACGAAGTGCATGATCGCGAGCGGGCAAGGCTGGAAATGCGAATGGCGGTAGCGGAGCAGCAGCGTGAATTTCTTGAGACGGAGCTTGCCGATCTCAAGACGGGCACAGAGGAATCCCAAATGGAAGGCAAGGCAGGCATCGCAGAGGGGAAAGCCCAGGTATAGCCGGCCACTATGCGATTCGTGGACACGAACGTGCTCATCTATGCCGCGCTGGATGCGCCGGAGGACGCGGTGAAGCGGCGGCGGGCGCGGGCGCTGTTGCGGGAGCCTGACTTGGCGCTGTCGGTGCAGGTCTTGCAGGAGTTCTATTGGCGAGCCACCCACCCCACGCGCCGTGGCAGGCTGGCGCACAATCACGCGATGGTGTTTCTTCGGCTCTTCTGGGACAAGCCCATTCAGCAAATGACCCGCGAGATATTCGAACAGGCCGTAGCCATCAGCCAACGCTTCCAGATCTCCTACTGGGACGCCGCGATCCTCGCCGCCGCCCGCGCTCTGGGCTGCGACGCCGTGTACACGGAGGACCTCAGCGACGAGCAGGAGTACGACGGCCTGCGGATGATCAACCCGTTTCGCGAAGGAGCGCCCGCGCCCTGACCAGCGACACCAGCGAGCGAGGGCTCGAGAGCCTCATCTGCACGGCGCTGACGGGCCAGCCGTGCGGTCCGCCGGCGGCCGACGCGGCGCGCGAGCGGCCCTCGGCCTATGGCGCGGGCTGGATATGCGGCGACCCGCAGGACTACGAACGGGAGTTCTGCGTGGACCTGGCGCAACTCGCGGCTTTCCTGCGCGCCACGCAGCCCGAGGTCGCGGAATCGCTGGACCTGGGCCAGGACAGCCCAACGCGGCGCAGGTTCCTGGCCCGCCTGCAGGGCGAGATCACCAAGCGCGGGACCATCGACGTGCTGCGCAACGGGATCAAGCGCGGGCCGCACCAGATCGACCTGCTCTTTGGCACGCCGTCGCCCGGAAATGAGCGAGCCAGGGTCCTCAATCGGCAGAACCGCTTCAGCGTCACCCGTCAGCTGCGCTACAGCCGCGACGAGACCCAGCTTTCCCTGGACCTGTGCCTGTTCATCAACGGCCTGCCCGTGGCCACCTTCGAGCTGAAGAACAGCCTGACCAAGCAGACGGTGGACGACGCCGTCGAGCAGTACAAGCGCGACCGCAACCCGCGCGAGAAGCTCTTCGAGCTTGGCCGCTGCCTGGCGCATTTCGCCGTGGACGACCACGAGGTGCGGTTCTGCACGCACCTCCAGGGCAAGGCGTCATGGTTCCTGCCCTTCAACCGCGGCTGGAACGACGGCGCGGGCAACCCGCCGAATCCCAACGGGCTCAAGACCGACTACCTCTGGAAGCAGGTCCTCACCCGCCGCGGGCTCATCGACATCATCGAGAACTACGCGCAGATCGTTGAAACGAAGGAAGCGAAGACGGGCAAGAAGAAGCGGGTGCAGATTTGGCCGCGCTACCACCAGCTCGACGTGGTGCACAAGCTGTTGGACGACGCGTCGAGTAGGGGAATCGGCCACAAGTATCTGATTCAACACTCGGCCGGCAGCGGCAAGTCCAACTCCATCGCGTGGCTGGCCCACCAGCTGATCGGGCTGGAGCGGGACGGTGGGACGCTCATCGATTCGGTTGTCGTGGTGACGGACCGGAGGGTGCTGGACAAGCAGATCAAGGACACCATCAAACAGTTCGCTCAAGTCGGCGCCATTGTGGGTCATGCCGAGCGCTCGGACCGTCTCCGACGTCTGCTCCAGGAGGGCAAGCGGATCATCATCACCACGGTGCAGAAGTTCCCGCGAATCCTCGACGCCATCGGCAACGAGCACCGGGGGCGCACCTTCGCCCTCATCATCGACGAGGCCCATTCGAGTCAGGGCGGGCGGACCTCGGCGTCCGTGTCCATGGCGCTGGGGCAAGCCGGCGCGGCGGAGGAAGACGAGACCACCGAGGACCAGATCAACCGGATCATGGAGAGCAAGAAGCTGCTGTCCAACGCCAGCTACTTCGCCTTCACCGCGACCCCCAAGAACAAGACCCTGGAGATCTTCGGCACACCCGTTCCCGAAGGCGCGCAAACCAGGCATGTGCCCTTCCACGCCTACACCATGAAGCAGGCGATCCAGGAGGGATTCATCATCGACGTGCTGGCGCACTACACGCCGGTGGACAGCTACTACCGGCTGGTCAAGACGGTGGAGGGCGACCCGGAGTTCGACACCAAGCGGGCCGGGAAGAAGCTGCGGCGCTACGTCGAGGACCACGACCAGGCCATTCGCCTCAAGGCCGAGATCATGGTGGACCACTTCCACGAGCAGGTGGCCGGCTTGCAGAAGATCGGCGGGCAGGCGCGGGCCATGGTGGTTACGAGCAGCATCCAGCGGGCCATCAGCTACTACTACGCCATCCGGGCCTACCTGACGGCGCGCAAGAGTTCGTACAGCGCCATCGCCGCCTTCTCCGGCGAGCACGAGTACGACGGGACGAATGTCACCGAGGCGTCCGTCAACGGCTTCTCGTCGAACCTGATCGCCGAGAAGATCCAGGAAGATCCGTATCGCTTCCTGGTCTGCGCCGACAAGTTCCAGACCGGCTACGACGAGCCGTTGCTGCACACGATGTACGTGGACAAGGTGCTGTCCAGCGTCAAGGCGGTGCAGACGCTTTCACGCCTCAACCGCGCGCACCCCAAGAAGCACGACGCTTTCGTGCTGGACTTCACCAACGACGCCGACACGATCCAGGCCGCCTTTGCGGACTACTACCGGACCACGGTTCTGGCCGGGGAAACCGATCCCGACAAGCTGCACGACCTCACGGCGGCGCTGGACGGCTATCAGGTCTACGATCCGGCGCAAATCGACCAATACGTCGACTGCTTTCTCGCGAAGGCGGGCCGCAACCGGCTCGACCCGATCCTCGACGCCTGCGTAGCCGTCTACCGGGAGGAGCTGGACGAGGACGGTCAGGTGGACTTCAAGGGCAAGGCGAAGGCGTTCCTGCGGGCCTATGGGTTCCTGGCGGCCATCCTGCCCTTCACCAACGCCGAGTGGGAGAGGCTTTCCATCTTCCTGGCGTTCCTGGTTCCCAAGCTGCCGGCGCCCGTCGAGGACGACCTGTCGAAGGGGATTCTGGAAGCCATCGACATGGACAGCTACCGGGTGGAGAAGCAAGCCGTGCAGGACATCCAGCTGCCCGACGAGGACGCGGAGATCGAGCCGGTCCCCACCGATGGTGGCGGGCAGAAGCCGGACCCGGAGATGGACCGGCTCTCCAACATCATCAGGGACTTCAACGACCGCTTCGGCAGCATCGAGTGGAACGACCGGGACAAGATCGAACGGATCATCTCCGAGGAGCTGCCGGCGAAAGTTGCCGCCGATCAGGCGTATCAGAATGCGATCGCCAACTCCGATCCTCAGAATGCGCGCATCGAGCACGACAAGGCCCTCGAACGTGCGATGACCGAACTACTCTCGGATCACACTGAGCTGTTCAAGCAGTTCAGCGACAATGAGTCATTCCGCCGGTGGCTATTCGAGATGAGCTTCGACGAGACCTACGAGAGAGCGGTCGCACCCACCAACGTCTCGGGCCAATAGCCACTCTGTATTCTTCCGCGCGGCCATTGGGATGATGCGCGCTGCTCATGGAGCAAACGACCCGGCGCCCTGGTGAATCCGCGCCGTCCTGGCCAGCCGGGGGTAGCAACGGTGTTGGGGGTCAAGGGTTACATGGGCGGAGCGGTGGGGGCGAGCCAGGTGGTCTGCTGCTTGCAGAGGGCATTGCAGAGGACGAGGAGCTTGCGCATGCAGGCGGTGAGGGCGACGAGCTTGGGCTTGCCGGCCGCGACCAGGCGCTGGTAGAAGGCGCGCAGGCTGGGGTTGGCGCGGCTGGCGGCGAGGGCGGCCATATAGAGGGCGGCGCGGACCGAGGCGCGCCCACCCCAGACGCAGCGGCGCCCGCGCCAGGCGCCGCTGTCGCGATTGAAGGGGGCCACGCCGACGAGGGCGGCAACCTGGTGACGGGAGAGCGTGCCCAGTTCGGGCAGCTCGGCGAGCAAGGTGCGGCAGGCGACGGGGCCGATGCCGGGGATGCTCTGCAGCCAGGCGGCGCGGGCGCGCAGGGCGGGATCGGCCTGCACCGTGCGGTCGAGCCGCGTGTCGAGGTCGGTCAGGCGCCGCGTCAGCCAGGCCCGGTGGGCGTCGAGGTCGGCCCGGAGGGCCGGCGGGGCCTGGTGCCGCCGCTGCTGCTCGGCGACGCGCATGGCGAGGAGCTGGCGGCGCCGGGTGACCAGGGCGTGCAGGTGTTGGGTGGCGGCATCCGGGCGCGGACGCAGCGGCGGCTGGACCTCGGCGGCGAAGCGGGCCAGCACCCAGGCGTCCAGGCGGTCGGTCTTGGCCAAGATGTTGCGGCTGCGGGCGAAGTCGCGCACCTGCCGCGGATTGACCACCACCGCCGGCAGCCCGGCGGCGGTCAGGGCCGCATCGACCGCCTGCTCGTAGCCGCCGCTGGCTTCCAGCACGATCCCGGCGGGCTGCAGCGCCCGCGCGCGGCGGACCACTGCGGCGTGGCCCGCGGGCGTGTTGGGGACGCGCCAGGCGTCCCGGGTCGGGTGCACCGCGACGTCCAGGTGATCACGGGCGACGTCCAGGCCGAGATACGCAGGCTGGGGCATTTCGGTACCCTCCCATGCGGCGCCGGCCTCCCGCCCCGCCTTGCAAGATGCGGGCTCGCCACGGCGGCCCTGGCAACGGTACGGGCTCTGGGCTGGCGCCACGGGCCGGGACGACCACGCTACGGAACGGTCTCTTGGGACCCAGGGGCGGACGGTCTGTCCCGGCCCGGTGCTTCCCCCGGACGATCCGAGGGTCTTGCAACATACAAGGGGCGGGTTTGAAACCCGCCTCTACCGGGGGCGGGGTAGCCGAAAAGGCGGCTGGGTGTCAGCATGAGCGGCGACCGGCTTCGAGCGCGAGGTGACACGAATGCCAGCGGGTGACCGCGAGAAGCTCATGCGCGACGGGTACTTGCTTATCCGCAACGCCATCCCGGCGCGCGAGCTCGAGTCGCTTCGCCGCAGCTACGAAACGTTGCTGGACCGCCAGCGGGCGGTTTGGCGGCGGCAGCGCAAGCCTGACGATCCGCCGGGCGGTCTCTGGGACACAGCGCGGCAGCCGCGCCTTGTCGACGCCGAGAAGTTCATCGACGCGGAGACGGCCAACGCCGTCGAGCTATGGCTGTCGGATCCCATTCGGGGCGCCGCGGCGGAGCTGCTCCAGGACGAGCAGACCGCGGTGATGGGCATGTACATGATGTGCAACCCGACCTTCGACTACGGGCCGGCGGAGTGGCATCGCGACGTCGATGCGGCTGACTCGGGTCCGTTGCAGCCCTTGCAAGACAGCGTGCGCGAGGACGGCCCTACCTACCTGCAATGGAACATACCGCTCTACGACGACAAGGTGTTCTGGGTAGTGCCCGGCAGCCACGTCCGGATCAACAGCGACGCCGAAAACCGCGGCCTGATGACCGACAACCGCTCCCCGCTTCCCGGCGGGATGCCTGTGGAGATGCAGGCCGGCGACGCGCTGGTCTACATCCACTACATGCTGCACTGGGGCAGCTGCTACACCAAGGAGCCCAAGCGCCGCACCGTGCACGGCGGCCACACGGTCTTCCCTTACTGGGAGGACCTGGGTTTCACCCGCCACCTCTCGGCCGAGTCGCGGGCTCGATTCGAAGACTGGACCGCGCGCACCGCCACGCTCAAGGATCAAACCGAGCGCGCGCTGCGGGCCGTGGCCGACGTCGACCCGCGCGCCTATGCGGCAGCGCTCGAAGACCTGCGGCCCGGCGCAAGTAAGGCGACCAGGCTGGCGCTCTCGATCTGGCTCTGCAAGGCCGCCATGAACATGCATAACCTCAAGCGCCCCGACTTCGAGCGCCTGCCGCCCGAGGTCCGCCTTCAGGCCGCCGCCTACCACGGGATCACGCTCAAGTGGGGGCCGCAGTTCGCCGAGCGGTTCACCAGGTCGGAAGCCGACCGGATCTGGCAGCGGTTCGGCCCCCTGGAGGACCGGCTCCTGGCCGGCGAAGGCGGGGACTACACTCCCAGTAGGCGGGCGGCGCCCGCCAGGTACCGCGTCGAGCGGATGGGCGGCGGCGCGGATGGTGACGACCAGTGGGTCAGCTGGCTGCTGCCCTCCGCGGCATAGGCCCGGCCCCCGGCGCTACCCGGCCGTTCGAGGTTCGGGAGATCGCGGCGAGTTCCGGTTATCGGTGCTCGGCGGCTACCTGGCGTAGGTGTCGGGGCCGGTTCGCGCCCAGTCCGGGCGATAGCCCTCCTTCGCGTTGAATCCGTAGGAGGGGAACACCTGCCTGGGCGTCCGCCAGGGCCACGCCTGGCCGCCGATGACGCGGTACTCATCGTCTTTGCCGCATAGCCAATAGAACATGTGGGCCACGAAGATCGACTGGCGATGGCCGCCGTAATAGGTGTTGTGAAAGTCAAAGTCGTCCTCGGTGATCCAATCCCGCTGCGGCGGCGCCGAGCGCCAGTAGTTGTACTTCAGCATGCGCCGTCGGCCGGTCGAGGTGGAGACGCCTCGCCGGTGCAGGATGCTCTGGTGATGGATGCCGATGGTGCCGGCGGGTCCTTCGAGCAGGATGCCCGGGTCCTCGATGTTGCGCTCAGCGGGGCCGATGTGGGTGCCGGGCGCCACTTCCGTCGGTCCAAGACCGGCGGGCGTGTCCTGCGGGAAGTAGAAGACTTCCAGGAAGTTGAGCTCAGGGCCGAAAATGTGGTCGGCGTCTTGATGCCAGCCCTGCGCCGGCTGCGGACAGTCGACCAGGTGATGGCTGGTGATGACGGGCAGGCCGACGTTCGCGCCCAGCAGGGACCGCAGCGCGCCCGCGAGCTGCGGGTTCAGAAGCACGTGCTCGATGAACCAGTTCTCCAGAAGTACGGCGCTGGGTTCGTGCGTCGCGCGGATGCTCTCCAAGTCGTCGAGCGTCATCCCAGGCGGCATGAAGATCGGGTCGAGCGGAATCTTGCCGTCGAGCCAGTCGCAGCTTTTCCGGTTGATCTCGTCCGGCACGACGCCCTTGAGGAGCAGGTGCCCGTCGCGGCAGAACTCGAGGACCTGCGTGTCGGTGAGTGTGGGAGCGCAGTCGAAGGTACGTTTTTCGCTGTCGTAGTCGACGCTGGATGCCATGCGCGGCGGTTCCCGATGCAGCCGAAGCGGCCTAGTCTACGGAACCTGGCGGGTGTTCGGATGCCGCCGCAGCCCTCATGCGGGGGCGGTGCGCGCACCGCCCCCACGCCTTGGAACCGGTGCCAGCTCGATAGACGGCAAAGACTTGCGCGGAGGGGGATAATCGGATCATGTAGTGACTGCCCGACAGGTTCAGGCCCAGGTAGCTCAATCGGCAGAGCGGCGGTTTTGTAATTGCACGTGATGGTGTCGCCAACGTGGTCTAGGAGGTTCCCCGAACCTGTTAGTAGTAAACCGTGTGATCCGTTCGGGGCCGTACCGCGCCCGGCGAATCCCAAAAAACTTGCGCAAAGACTTGCGCAGCATTGAGGCGTGCGCACTGCACCCACCGGTCGTCGAACGCCTCGATGTCCGCTCAGGCGGCGGTGTATGGACGAGGCGTATGGGCTGGCTTGATGTTGGCTATTTGAGGCGCTTCGCCCGGTTGCCTAGGAAAGCTCTGAACAACAGGGACAGCTGAGTGCCAGGGTGTTGGCGCGGTTCCGCGAGGCACCGGTATGGCCTCAAGCGGGGCCGATGCACCCCGCCAGTTGCGGTTCGAGCCGCCCGCTTAGGCGGTCGCCAGCCGCACGGCGATCAGCAGATTCGCCAGGCCAAACAACAGACAGAACCGGTTACGCTTCTTCGCCAGGCCTCGGTACCGCACCTTCGCGTAGTCGAAGTGGCGTTTCACGTACAGAATGGGATGCTCGACCTTCGCCCGGATCACCGCCTTGCGCCGCTCCGCCACCGCCGCCGCGCTACCCGGCGCCAAGCGCTGCCGCTGCCTGGGCCACAGGGCCACCTGCCACTCCATGGCCCGGTCCCGGTGCTCCGGATGCCGGTCTACACCCTGATACCCCGGGTCCCCCCCGCATCTCGGCGCCGTGGAGCAACGCCGGCACCTGCGTCACGTCCGCTGCCGTCGTGGCGACGCTGTGTACCAGCGGCGCGTCTGGGCATCCACCCCGATGTGCGCCTTCGTCCCGAAGTACCACTGCTGCCCTTTCTTCACCTGATGCATCTCGGGGTCGCGCTGCTGGGTCCGTTCGTCGTCGACGCCGGCGCGTCGATGACGGTCGCATCCACGATCGTGCCTGCCCGCAGCCGCAGGCCCTGCGTCGCCAGGTGGTGGGTGATCGCCGCCAGCAGTCCTTCACCCAAGTGGTGCCGTTCCAGCAGGTGCCGGAAATGGAGGATCGTCGTCTCGTCGGGCCGCGGCGGCCGACGACGTAATCGTGGTGTTCGCCGGGCTGCCCGTGAACCTCAAGACCGGGCACTCGGGCATGCAACCCCGATCTGGCTGACCGCGGCGAGCGCACGGCGGGCACATTGCCAACCGCGCGCCGAGCGGGGCGAGCGCGTTACCGAGGCGCGAGTCCTCACGCATGCGCAATGGCGGCTACGCTGCCGTTTACCATCAATAGATCGACACAACCGAGCCGTCGTGTGTGTCGACCCGAAAGCGGACGGAGACCGCCATGCTCGAAGAACATCGCGAAGCCAACCGGGCCAACTGGGACGACCGCGTTCCCGTGCATCTGGCCTCGGAGTTCTATGGCGTTGAAGACTTCATCGCGGGTTCTCGGAACCTGACGAAGGCGGTCGACTTCGATCGCGCGCATCTTGGCGACGTGCGGGGACGCTCGCTGCTCCACGTGCAGTGCCACATTGGCCTCGACACACTCTCGTGGGCAAGGCTTGGCGCCAGGGCCACCGGCATCGACTTCTCCGAGCGATCGATCGAGGCGGCGCGCGACGTCAGCCGCCGCAGCGGCGTCCCCGGTCGCTTCGTCTTCGCCGACGTCCACGACGCGTCCGATGTTCTCCCGGAAACCTTCGACATCGTCTACGCCAGTGAGGGCGTGCTCTGCTGGCTGCCCTCGGTTGCGGCCTGGGCGCGCGTCGTCCGAAAGTTCACCCGTCCCGGAGGGACCTTCTACATCCGCGACGGACATCCCCTCGCGCACGCGCTTGACCTCGATCGGTCCGACGGCCAACTGGTGATGGTGGACCCGTACTTCGAAGGAGGGGCCATCCGCTACGACGAGCCGGGTACGTACGCCGAGTGGAATGCCGCAATCGATAAAACGGTCACCTACCAGTGGAACCACAGCCTGGGCGAGATCGTCAGCGCGCTCGCCGATGAAGGCTTTCGCGTCGAGTCCTTGCGGGAGTACCCCTTCAGTGGCTACCAAGCGCAGCCGGGGATGGTCCAGGGCGACGACGGGTGGTGGCGACTGCCGAACCGCACACAGCGCTTGCCCATGCTCTTCGGGCTCAAGGCCACGCTGCCGCCCGACGCCTCGCCGACGCGGTGACGGGTGCACGAGTGCACCAGCGGTCTTTGACACCTGTGCGTAGTCGTCAGGACTCCCGATGACTGAAAACGCAGACCTTGTCGACCTGCACCTCGCTGCTCTGTTCACCCAGGATGAGCATGGCCGGCTGGTCGCCACCAACGATCCCGAGCCGGACCGGGTGATCGCTCCGCGCCTATACTTTGGTCGCGGCGATTCGGGTTGTGTCCTGCGCTTCCGACGCGGCATGAACGAGCCAACCTGCGCGGCGCTGCGCAATCTGGCGGCCCCGGACTTAACCTCGAACGACTGCAACCGCGAGCCAGTCAATCGCGCGGCCATGGAGGAGCTGCTCGCCTCGGAGCAACCAGTCCAAAACATCTACTTCGGCCCGGCGTTCAGATTTCCCGACGCGCCGAACCATGAGTCACGTTGGCCCCCTAATTCCCGCGGAGGGAGACCCTTGCAAGACCACGTAGCAACGGGCGGGTCTCAGACCCGCCCCTACCCCAAGCGCCCAGGAAGAGAACAGCTCTAGCCAAGGCTGCAGAGCGGGCCGCATCCCCTCTCCCTTGTGTCCAGACCGGAGACATGGTGGACACATCTAGGCTGGCTCCCGCAGGTCCAGCGTGCCGAGGTCGTCCGACAGGAACCGGATCGCCCAGCAGCCGTCCGTAGGCGTCGGGCGAAAGGCGACCGGTTGGCCGCGCAGAGCCTTTGGGAGCCGGAGCTGGCGGCCCTGGAACGACACCCAGCCGCCCAGTTGGACTCGTCGCACCTGATCGTCGGGCCGGTAGGGTAGGGGCGGCAGTTGCGCTGGGTAGGGCCTGGGGCTGACCTGATAGCGGCTGGCGGGCACGGCCAGGGCCAGGCTCTCATGCGGTCGCACGTGGTTGTATTCGTAGCGCCAGACATCGAAGGCGGTCTGCCAGGCGGCCAGGTCGGGCCGGGGCGGCTGCCGCCCGAGGTCACGCTGCAAGGTGGAATGGAAGCGCTCGTCCTTGCCCAGCGTCTGGGGGTGATAGGGCCGGCTGTGGCTGACCGCGACGCCCAGGCGCCGCAGCCAGACGGTCAGCGGGGTATAGGGATGGGCCGGGTGGTTGCCCCAGGGACCGCCGTTGTCGACCAGCAGGCGGTCGGGCAGACCGTAGCGCTGGAAGGCGCTGAGCAGGTGGGCGCGCACCGTGGCGGTGCGCTGATTGGGGCAGGCGGCCAAGCCGAGAGCGTAGCGTGAGTGGTCGTCGAGGATCGTCAGGGGATGACAGCGATCCGGCCCGCAGGGCCAGCCGACCTTGAAGTCCATCTGCCGGAGGGCGTTGGGGTAGGGGTGCTCGAATCGCTGGTAGGCGCGCGGCTGGCCCGCCCCCTGGGCGGGGTCCAGGGCCCCATGCCGACGCAGGATGGCGGTGACGGTAGAGACCGCCGGCAGCGGCTGGACGGCCTGGCGGGCCAGCAAAACGCGCAGCTTGTGCGCGCCCCCCAGGTGGGATGCCGCGCGCGCAGCGCCAGCAGCGCCTGCTCCACGACCGGGCCCGTCCGGTCGGGACTGCGCCGCGGGCGTCGTGAGCGGTCCTGCAAGCCGCCCGCGCCCTCCGCCGCGTAACGCTGCAGCCATTTCTAGCCCGTCGTGGGCGCAATCCCGAAATGGCGACAGAGCGCCCGCCGGTTGGCCTTCGGCTGCGTGGCCAGCCCCACAAGCTCGGCCCGCTGCTCCCTCATCGACCGGTCCTCGAACCGCACGTGCAAAGACCCTCGTTGCTTACCAATGTGTCCACTATGTCCCCGAACATGTGTCCATGATGTCCCCGAACATGTGTCCATGATGTCCCCGGTCCGCACACTTGAAGGGAGAGGGCGAGGGTGAGGGTGAGGGTGATCCGGGACTTGGCAGCGAGATGTCGACCAGTTACGAAAATGTCTCCGGAAGAGGGAACCCCAGCCCGCCCGAGGTCATCCAGATCTCCCCGAACAACACCCATCTTCTCAGCTCCGAATTCGCCTGGCTGGGCGACGAGTTGAACGTCCGCACCCCCGTCGTGGCCATGGTCGTCGACGGCGCCTCGGTATCCGTGTGCTTCAGCGCGCGCTCGACGCGCGACGCCTCCGAGGCCGGCGTCGAGACCCTCCCTGAGCACCGCGGCCGCCGCTACGCCGGAGCCGTCACCGCGGCCTGGGCGGCTCGGGTGCGCCAGCAGGGGCGCATCCCCCTCTACAGCACGTCCTGGACCAATCAAGCCTCCAGACGCGTCGCAGACCGCCTGGGCCTCATCCAGTACGCCACGGACTTCCACATCACGTAGGAATCCTGATTCCGAGATGCAGCGACGGTGGCGCTCATCTCGTCGGCCGCTGCGGTCATATATGGGCAACTCCCAAGACCTGCGCCGGGCTGAATTCGGGCTTGGAACTGAAATTTCCGGGTTTAGAGCCTCGCAGTACGAGTGGCCCGACAACGGGTGCCGAACCTGGGAGCCGGAAGTTTTTCTACGTGTTCGGGCTCTAACTTCGTCTCCGAAAGATAATCTCGGCGGCGCGGTCCCAGGTGGGGCAGGAAGCGATCAGCATGGACGGCTCAGGCCAAATCGGCTCCAGGCTTCGCGGCTACTCTCTCCACCAACGACACAATTGATGCTCGCGATCGGCCGGCAACTATCCTGCTCTGTCTAAACGTCCAACAATTCAGATTGCGAACAAACACGGCATCATGAGCAGCTAAGCGTTCGTGCGTCCCATACGGCAGAAGTGGCTGTAGGCCCAAATCTGGCAGGGATGGCCTAATAGCTACGTCCGGGGCTCTGATTTGACTCCTGCTAAGGACAACTAAAAGCACAACGATTTGACTACGTAGGAGCACGGAGCCAGGTCACTTGCCTGCATAGTGGCGGGGGCGTATTTTGGAGAGACTGATGTTCCAAGTTAAATATCTTTTCTCTAATAGTTGCTTGAGACTCAGAATAGGGATATGATCTGCGGCATGTCGTGCCCACTCGTACCACTCCTCACGCGCCATACATTCTGCAACGTAAGCCAACATTGACGACTTATTGCTGGCCCATCCACCCCTCTTGGCAGCATCTAGTGCAATGTCGTACTGACCGTAATATACAGCGTCTTTCACGACGATATTCAGGCCGGCGTCCCTGTCGTTGTTGTATTGGCGTCTCAATGCCTGATCCCGAAGACTGATAAGTGTCGCCCTGACTCCTTCAACAGTTCGCGTAGGCGTCGGTGTAGGCGTAGGAGGGGGAATTAGTGTCGGTGGGAGACGAGGCGTAGCAGTCGCGATTGGGATCGAGGTTGGCGTCTGCGTTACTGTAGGTGTTGGAGACAACTGAGCGACAGGCGATGGCGTGGTGAATGCATCTTCACTCGACAACATAGAAGTCAGTGCTGGTCGGGCAATTGAGATTGCAAAGTGGCGCACTGGGCTGTCTACGGAGCGTACAGAATGAATCGTGAGCACGATTAGTAGCACAATCGGAAAGATAATATATTTTATGGCTGTGTCCACGACAGAAGATATAATCTTTTCGCCTATCGAGCTTGAGGCGTTGCGATTACGCTCTGGCACTAGTCATGCCTTCTGTTTGATTCTTTCGCTAATAGCGTCTGCGAGTCTGTGACTATGCCGCAAGCATAAGAACGCCTCGACTGAGCACAACTAGTGTTCAATGCAACTTTGCATGTGGAGAGGACCGTCGGATTCCTTTAGCGGTGGATTGGGCTAATCGTTGTTCCTCGCAAAAGTTAGGTTTAACAATTTAGAGAGAACTTCATCGTCAGACTCGTCGGATCTGAAGCCGTAAGCGTGTGCGACGGCCGCATCGAGATTCGCGTGGGCGTCAAGGAGCCACTTCGGCCGCTGGTTGTACAGAATCGTAAGAGTACGCCGCCCAAGTTCCCGCAGTGGAGCGGCAGCAGTCGGCACAGGCCGCTTCGGATACCCAGACACCGGCTCATCCACCCACTCCACCCATTCGGGCGGGTTGAGCCAGCGGTCGCGGAGCTCGACAAGGCGGCGGGCGGCATCGACGATGGCGCCGGCGCGCGGGTCGTCGGCGTAGTCGGCGGCGGGTACGTCGGGCGTCAGCCCCTCGGGAAACGGGAACGTCGCGAAGGTGGTGGTGGGCGTGTAGCGCGGGTCGTTACCCACCCCGAGCCAGGTGCAGAGCCGCAGGGACCAGAGCTCGTGAAAGCGGCTGTGCAGGATGCCGAAGGTCGTGTCGTCGTCGCGGGCGATGACGATCAACTGGTGGTCGGGACAAACGCGGGCGTCGAGCCATACGAACAGCCGGTGCTTGGCGACAGTCGGCGTGGCGATATATCGCGACAGGCCGTCCAGCGCCCGCCACATCGCGGGCCGGGGCTCGACGTGTCGCCACCAATAGAGACTTTTGCGTAACCTCTCCAGCGGAGGCGGGAGAGCGGGCCTTATCCCCTCTCCCTTGAAGAGACCTTTGCGTAATGCGCCTTGAGCGGTCGTGGAGTGGGGTTGTCGACGTCGGACGTGCCCGCCTGGGGCAGGGACTTAGTGGCCGCCGCCCACCAGCGGCCCCGCGCGGCGGGCTTGGCCCAGCCGAGGGCGCAGCGCCCCTAGGGTCCCGCGGCCGCCAGGACCAGCAGCCGGTCCGCCCGCCGCAGGTTGTAGGCCAGCAGCTTGAACCACAGCTCGGTGGTGTTCCGCGCCAGGCCCACGTACCGCACCTGGCGGTACCCGTACGCGCGTTTCAGCGTCCCAAAGACATGCTCCACCGGACGCCGCGTGCGCTCGATGAGGGCGTGGCGTCGCCGCGCCGTCGGGCGCAGCGTGGGGTGATGCTTGCTGGGCCGCCGCATCAGCCGGTCCTTGATCCCCCGCGCCCGCAGCTGCGCATGGCGCGCGTGCGTGCCATAGGCCGCGTCCCCGTACACGGCGGTCTCGTCCCCCACGATCAGAGCATCCGCCACCTCGGTCTCGTTGACGTTGGCCGACGTGAGCACCGCCCGCCGGACCAACTCCGAGCCGGCGTCCACCCCCAGGTGCACCTTGTACCCGAAGCGCGCGTGGGGCCCCCGGCGTGCCCAGGCCGCGTCCGGGTCCTTGGGGCCGTCGGCGGCCCCACCCCGCGGGCGGCGGACCTGCGCCTCCACCACCGTCGCGTCCAGCAGCGTGCCCTGCTTGACCAGCAACCCCCGCGCCGCCAGTTGCCGCCCCACCTCCGCGAACAGCGGCTCCGCCAGCCCCGCCGCCGTCAGCTGGGTGCGGAACCGGCTGATCGTCGAGTGGTCCGGGGCATCATCCGCCAGCCCCAGCCCCACGAAGCGCCGGAACGACAGCCGCTCCCACAACGCCTCTTCCATCACTGGGTCCGAGGCCTGGTACCACTGCTGCAGCAGCAAGACTTTGACCATCAGCAGCGGCGGATAGCTCGGCCGTCCGACCGGCGCGGCGTGGAACTCGGCCACCAGCGCCTCGAGCGGCGCCCAGTCGATGAGCTGGGTCAACCGCTCCAGCCGGGCGTTGCGCCCGACGCGCTCCGGCAGCCAGGCCTCAAGCATCTCAGGGGGACTTGATGGGCGGTGCATCTAGGGACCTCTCGGGCGACAGGGGGCGCGTCCGCCACTATCCGCGCGACGGCAGGGTTATGCAAAGGTCTCTTGAAGGGAGAGGGCTAGGGTGAGGGTGAGGGTGATCCGAGGCTTGCGAGTGGGGTGTCGACCGGTTATGCAAAGGTCTCCAATAGCGGCGGTAGGCTTCGCGGCGGTTCCGCTGGCGCATTGGATAGACACGGTCCTTCACCCAGCGGAACGGCTCCTCATACAGCACGGCGTCGGCTTCGCTCATTTCCGTGCCGAAATCGACGATCCATTTGCCCGACGGTCGCCGGGTGAGGTCCATGCCGTTGACCCAGGGCTTGAGCACGTCTGAGTTTGGCCTTCCGTTCGGGTTGGCGGGCAGCCGCAGCCACTCGCGCCCCTTATCGCCCGCAACGTCGAACGGGCCGCCCTTGGTGTCGCCCATGAACGCGACGCCGCCGTTGGCCGGTAGCCGCTGGGCCCCGGTGAGGTCGACGCCGGCGCCGCTGCGTCCTGCGGTTAGGTCGGTGTAGACCTCGTCGACGGGCTGGCCGTCAAGCCGAGCACTGGACACGGACCCGTCGTCGGCGCGCGAGAAGCACACCAACGACACCCGCACGGCCGCCCCGTCGATCACCCACGGCTCGTCGCTCCACGCCTCGAAGATCGGCCGCGTGTCGGTCGCCGCTTGCAGCGCCCGCCGGTTTGCGCCGCCCCGAATGGAATTCGTCGCGACGAGCCCGGCCCGCGCCGCCTTGCCGGAGGCGATCTGTCGGCCCGCCTTCTCAAACCAGTAGCAGACCAGGTCGGCTTCAGCCGGCACACGGCCGGCATAGGTGGCGAACATCCGCGACACATAGTCCTCGCCCAGGTGTGTGATCTGCAGCTTGCCGCCCAAGAACGGCGGATTGCCGATCACCACATCGGCCGCCGGCCAGTCCGGTTCGCCGCCGTCCGGCGTCAACACCGCGTCGCGGCACTCGATGGTGTCCAGCGGCCGCAGAATTGGGTCGCGCACTTCCGAGAAGCCGTTGCGCCGCATCCACTGAATCTCGCCAATCCAGACCGAGACGCGGGCCAGCTCGGCGGCAAAGGGGTTGATTTCGATGCCCTTGACGTTGGCCGGGCCGATCGCGGGGAATCGCCGGCTCAGACCCAGCTCCTCCGCCTCCAGCTGCACCCGGCGCTCCAGGTCCTTGAGGGCCTGCAGGGCGAGGTAAAGGAAGTTGCCCGAGCCGCAGGCGGGGTCGAGCACGGTGAAGGCACGCAGCCGCTCCAGGAAGTCATGCAGCAGCCGCTCGGCGCGGTCCCGCCGGCGGGTCCTCTCCAGACCTAGGGCCGGCGTATCGAACCGCGGGACCGTCACCGCGCGATCCAGCTCGGCGCGGATCAGGTCCTTGGAGGTGCGCCATTCGGCCAGCCAGGGGCGGGTGACCACCGGCTCGACGATGCGCATGATCTTGTCGCGGTCGGTGTAATGCGCACCCAGCTGCGAGCGCTTGTCGGGGTCGAGCCCGCGCTCAAACAGGACGCCCAGAATGGACGGGTCGATCTCCGACCAGTCCAGCGCCGCAGCTTTGCGTACGATGCTGATGCCCTCCGGGTCCAGCGGCAGGGCGGTGTCGTCGTCGAACAGCCCGCCGTTGAACCAGGCAACTTCCTCGAAGCCGACCAGGCCGCCGGCGGCCATCGTGCCGAACAGGCGGCCGGCCAGGTCGGCGAAAGTTGACGGCCGGCGGCGGGCCTGTTCCAGCATCCGGCGGAACAGCCGGTCGGGCAGCAGGCCCATGTCCTCGGCGAACATGCAGAAGACGAGCCGGTTGACGAAGTGGGCGACGGCCTGTGGGTCGTGGCCGCGCTCGCGCAAGCCATGGGCCAGGTCGGCAAAGGCGGCCGCCGCACGCTCGGTGAGCTCCTGGCGGGTCTCGCCGGGCCGCAGCCGCTCGGGGTCCGAGAGCGCCCATTTGAGCTTGTTGCGGGGCGCCGCGTCCACCAAGTCGTAGATCGTGAACTCGTGGGTCTCGCTGACGCTGTTGGTCCAGTTGGTGCGGATGCGAAACCGCGTCATGTCGGAGACGATCAGCAGGGGCGGGTTCTCCAGCGCCAGCACGTATTGCCGCAACTGAGCGAATGCCGCGTCCAGGTCGGCGTGCTTGCCCTTGTACTCCCAGGCGAAGTGGTGGCGCTTCCACACGTCGGCCCAACCGCGGCCGCCCGTGTCCTTGCGCGCGCCGCGCTCGAAGCAATAACGCTCGCCGGTGGGGTCGTCTTCGGCCGGCGTAGGCTCGCCGAGCAGCCGGCACAGGTCGATGAAGTGCTCCTGCGCCGCCGAGCTCTCCTTGAGCTCGACGGCGCGCCACTTGGCGATGAACTCGTCTGACGTCATGCCGTCACCGTGTCACGCATACCGATCATCGAGGCCGTTTCCATACCCATCATCCCTAAGCAATGGGTGCGGGGCTAGACCGTATGGAGTGACCGGCTCTTGGTTCACAAACTCGCGGGTTGCGATGCGATATTGCAGAGCCGCATGTGAAAGGAGCCGGTCAGAATGATGGATACCACATACGTTGGGATGGACGCCCACGCCGCCTCGAGCCGGGTCGCGGTGCTGCGGCCGGGTGCCGGGCCGTGCGGCTTCGCGCTGCAGCGGCAGTTGCAGGCCGAAGGGCTCCGGTGCCAGGTGATTGCGCCGGCGCTGATTCCGCGTCGCCCCGGCGACCGCGTGAAGACCGATCGCCGCGCCGCGCGGCAGCTGGCCGAGTTGCTGCGGGCGGAGCTCCGCACCGTGGTGCATCCGCCGACGCCCGACCAAGAGGCGGTGCGCGACCTATGCCGGGCGCGTGCGGACGCGGTGGCCGACCGCACGCGGGCACGACACCGCCTGGCGAAGCTGCTGCTACGGCGCGGCATCGCCTACGACGGCCGGAACTGGACGCAGCGCCACCACCGCTGGCTGCTGACGCTGCGGTTTGAGCACCCCGCGGCGCAGGCCACCTTCGACGACTACGTGCGCGCGCTGGCGGCCGCGGAGGAGCGGCTGCGCACGCTGGAGGCGGAACTCGCGCAGCAGGCCGCCAGCGCCGCCTACTGCGAGGCGGTGGGGCTGTTGCGCTGCTTCCGTGGGGTGGACACCGTGACGGCGCTGACGGTGCTGGCCGAGCTCGGCGACGTGACGCGCTTCGGCCGCGCGCCGCAGTTCATGGCCTACTGCGGGCTCACGCCGAGCGAGTCCAGCGCGGGGCACGCCAACGGCGGGGGCCGATTACGAAGACCGGCAACATCCATATCCGGCGCCTGCTCGTCGCGCGCGCCTGGCACTACCGCCACCCGCCGCGCGTCGGCGCGTCGGCGCGGCGCTCCGCCAGCGGCGCGCGCGCCAGCCCGGCTGGGCGGTGGCGCGCGCCGACCGCGCCCAAGCGCGACTCCAGCGCCGCTCCCGGCGGTTGGCCGCCAACGGCAAGCCCACGGTGGTGGCTAATGTCGCAGTGGCCCGCGAACTGGCTGGCCACCGCTGGGCGGTGCTGTGCCACGGCGCCGCACAGCGCGCGGCGGTCTGACGCGGCGCGCGGATCTCGTGGCAGCGGCCGGAGGCGGCGATGCGCCGCTCCCGAGCAGGAGAGGATGGATGAGCGAGGGCGAGCTCAGGAGGATGCGCGCTACACCTATGCGGCAGCGGCGCCCCGCGCCCTCAACCCGCGCTGCTAGACGGCGAACCCTCCCGACGAAGCACGGTCATGCGGCTAGGCCTTTGGCAACCCGCGGATATCAGAGTGACACGTCGTCGCCGCAGTGCTCTCGCTCGTCCATCTCCTCCCGCCCTGGAGCACGATTGCCGAGGTCGCCCCCGGTGCGAATGGTGCCACTTGACAGCCGGTCACTCCATATCAGGTGTACAGCCCAATCAACCCGCGGCGGGCGGCGTAGCGGTCGAGTCGGTTGAAGACGGCGATGCCGCTGATGCCGGCGACGACCGCGGTCAGCGAAAGAATTATTAGCTCGGCCCACACGGGGACCAGCGTCGACCTCCCAAGCAGCGTGTGGCGCATGCCGTCCAGGGCGTAGGTGTGGGGTAGGGCATAGCTCAGCCAGAGGATTTTGGCCGGCAAGACCGCGATGGGAAAGGCCGCGCCCGCCATGAGAAACGCGACGCCATGGATCAGGCATGGAACACGGCACTGCCGCAGCAAGGGCCCGGTGCCGCCCATCGCCAGTCCGATTCCAGAGAAGCCGATGCAACTCAGCAGGATCATCGGTGCTCTGAGGAGGCTCACCGCCGGGAAAACCCGTCCGTGATTGGGACCACAACGGTCAGGATAACGGCGGTCTGGCCAGCTTACGGGTTTGCCTGCGAGCGACCCAGCTAGATCTGCCCGGTCGCCGGGCTGTGGGCACTCACAGAAATGACTTCTGTGCTAAACGGCTGGGGCTCCCTGCATTGAGCAGGCGAAGCACCGCGCACTCCAATCGGAGGGCCCCGTCGGTGTGAGATCGAGATCTGGCTGGCCTCAGTGCAGCCTGCAAGTGGGCTAGGCGCGTTCTCGTGGCGCGGGCCAGCGTTGCGTGACTGGATTCCACATGCCTATGGCCTGGCCCTGGAGTGCAGGGCCCACCAGAGCGGCAGCGATGCGGTATGCCTCGGCAAGCTCCGCCGGAAGACCGAGCGTCCCCGCCAGCACCCGGTACGGCACCGCCCATTCGGCCGGCGGCGGAGGGAGCGCGTTGGGCTGCTCGTGGGCACGGCGCGTCGCGAATGTCCGGCGCAGGGCGGCACAGAGTTTCGCGCCATCCATCTCGGACATCCGAGCGATATGCGCCAGGTCGACGAGGTCCTTGACGCGCGTGTTGCGACGCCCACTTCCGTAGACGCGCGTGTAGGCGTGCACCTTCTCAGCGATCTGGAGTTCGAGCGGGATGGCGGGAACTCGCGTCCGTAGGATGCCGGCAAAGGCCAGCAGATCGGGACCGTCGATCAGGTCGGGGACGTCCACCAGGAGTTCGCCGAACGCCACGTCAACCGTGAAGTTGTCGAAGCGCCGGCCGGCAAGGTCGGCGGCCACGTGAAATCGACTGCCACGGTTGTGATCTCGCGGAACGCGCTGCCGCGAGCGCTCGACGCCAAATCGGAAGTAGTCGCCCATGTCCGCCGAACTCGCGTCGCGCATGTCGCGCAGGGCCGCCGCCGCATCGTCGCTGCGCTCGAGGTCAACATCGCGTGTCGCGCGACCGCGGGAGCCGAGTCGAAGATCAAGCGCATAAGCCCCCTTGACCACCCATCGGCCCGGAGCAGCGACGGTCAAACGGGCGAGGAAGCGATCGATCGCCACCTGCTTGCGCAGCACGTTGACGGCGAGCTGACGCTCGGTCGCCCGCAGGTTGAGCCGGTGCTCGAGCGCGTCGCGGAATGCGGCCGCCGTGGAATACCTCACCGCGCCTCGACCTCCGCAATGCCCAGTTCGACCAGGTCGACGACGCGGCGCCCGCGACGGCGCGCGACCGTTCGCAAGTCGTCGACGGTGGCCATCCCGCGTTCCAGCACATCGACGATGGCCGCGACGATCTGGTCGGGTGCCGTGCCCCACGCCGCGGCGTCGGCAATCGATCGCGTAGGCGCGGTCACGCGGAAGCCATCGCGCTCGACCACCTCGGCGGGTGCCGGCGGATGCCGGGCGGTATGGATGGTCGTCCCCAGTGGAGCCCGTCGGCTACGGCGGTGTCGAGGCACCATGACGTGCACTGTGTGCGGCACCACGTCGGAGAGGTCGAGGAGTTCGAGGGCGCTCTCATGGGAGACCACAGCATCTGCCGGGCCTGCGGCCAGGCAAGCTGCCTGGATGTGTGCCCGCGGGGACGACGGGTAGTCGCGGAAGCGGTAGACGCCCCGGCGCTCGCGGATGAACTCGCCCGAGCGCGCATAGTGCGCGAGCATGCGGCGGCTGAAGCCCGCCCGGGCGGCCTGCGGGGCAGTGAAGAAGCCGTGCTGCTCCGATGCGGTCGCGAAGAGGGCCGCGCGGTCTGGCTTGGAAGGGATCGATTGGTCATTCATTTGTTACATCTAGTGTAACTAATATGTGACGTACTCTCCGAATTCACATCCGATCCTGCGGTCGTCGAGCCGATCGACCGCCGATGGTTCCCGACCTTCGGGTGCCGCATCACCCCATGCCCCCGGGCTCGCGTGGGGGCACGTCGCCTGCCCCAGGCCTTGTCGGGCCCGGGAAGAGGCACGAGTCTAGGCCGTGACCCGCCAGGTCCAGCGCCACCCGGGCACCGTCAGCAACGACGGCCAGCCCCTGTCCGCGCTGCAGGAGCTCCAGGGTTTCCGGGTGGGGGTACCGCAGGTCGCAGGCCATGCGGACAAGCCACGCGTCCCGCACATGCTGGGGGAGCAGCAGGATCGTGTCGCAGGCCGCGAGGATTGCCTCGACTCCGGAATGCTCGACGACGTCGCCGACGTGGCTGGACCCCAGTAGCAAGGTCGTCGAAGTGGTGTGGGCCGAGGTGGCGAGTTCGCGCAGCACGGCGGTGCCCTGTGGGGCCTGCAGCAGCGGCCAGACCTCGTCGATCACGACAACGCGTCCACGGCGCGGGCGCGGGGCCCGGTTGGCCAGTTGCTGCAGGACGACCTGGGTGACCAGCCGTGGGATGTCGGGCTGCGCGGCGCGTGGATCGCGCAGGTCGAACACCGTGCAGTGGCGGTCCAGGGCGACGGTGGTGAGCCGATCGAACACCTCGGCCAGGGGACCGTGGATCAGCCGCCGCAGACGCTCGACCAGTTCGCGCGCGGCGCCGCCGTGGGTAGGGTGCTGCGCGTAGCCGGCCGTGATCTCTCGCACGAAATCGGCGGTGGTGGGCGGGCGTCGACCGAAGGTGGCGGGGTCCGCCGGCTCGATCTGCCGCCGCCGATAGTTCGGCTCGATGGCGGCATCGACGATACCGGCCTGCAGGACGCTCAGTCCCGGCAGGGCCAACCGCCAGAAGTCCTGCAGTCCCCGGACGGCTCGCGCAAACCCGCGTGTATCGGTAACGCCCGCCAGGTCCCAGACATTGATCGCCTGACCGGCCATCACCGGCTGCACGACGCGACCGCCGCAGACCCGCGCCAGCGGACCGAAGTTGCCCTCGGGGTCCAGGATGGCGAGGCTGGCCCCCTGCAGCCAGAGCCCCAGGGCAAGGGGCATGATGCTGCCGGTCACGTCCGTCCCGTGCCGGCCCAGGACCGCGATATGGCGATGCTGGTTTGGGGCCTGAACGGGATTGAGGATGACCGGCGCCCGCCCCCGGTTGGGAGCCAGGGTTGCGCCCAGGAAGATGCCGCCGGGGTCGGACCGGCCCGGGGCGTGCAGTGGCAGGGCCGCCGCCACCGGGCCGGCGGGGATCCGGCGCCACGCGGCGAGCCGGTTGTCGGCCAGCGGCAGCAGGCTCCGCAGCCCGTCGAGCTGGCGAGCCAGGGCGCGGCTGACCTGCAGGCCGCGCTTGCCTAGTTCGGCGGTCACGTGCTGTGTGGCGCGCTGCAGGGTCTCGGCCGTGTCGGCGCCAACGCCGAGCAGCAGCGCCGTGCGAACGGTGCGCTCGAGCGCCTGCGCCACGGCAGGATCGGCGTCGGGATCGTCCGGCCTCCGGGAAACGGTGTGGGTGCGCTGCGGCGCGGGGTCAGCGACGGGCGCGACGAACAGTGCGAGATCCAGGTCGTAGGGAAGCGTGGTGACCCAATGCAGCCAGCCGGCCTCCACCTCCGGCGGATAGCCCCGCAGAGCGAGGATGCGCAGCCAGCGGGCCGTGGATCCCGGTCCCTGGATGACCAGGTGATCGTGGTGACACGCGATCCACTCGGGGAAGGGGTCGGCC
This sequence comes from Chloroflexota bacterium, assembly GCA_965220075.1. Taxonomy (GTDB): domain Bacteria; phylum Chloroflexota; class UBA11872; order UBA11872; family UBA11872. The sequence continues at coordinate 2,615,337 of OZ244806.1, read as the reverse complement.
ACGTCAAACCCGGCAGCCCGCACCGGCGCGACCGCGATGCGATGGTGTCCGGCGGCACTGCCTGGGGCCGCCGTGACGGCGGGGCGCACCGCCGACCGCGGCGCAGGCCTCGGTCCAAACGCCCCCTCGATGAGGTGATGCAGCTCGACGTCCCGCAGGCGCCGGCTGGTCCAGCCGGACCGCGCCAGCTGGGCGCCGAGCCCCTGTAGCGAGCCGTCCAACATGCGGACCTGCGCCCGACGGTCGGCGGGCCGCGGTCTCCGGGTCCACCACGGCCGGCGCAACGGCGGCTGCACCAGGAGCACGGAACAGCAGATCTGCCGCAGCCGGGCTGTGGTAGTGGCGGCCGCCACGGCGCCAGCATAGGTGGCCGGCCGCTGCCCGTCCGCCGTAGGCGTGTGGCGGTCGATGTCCAGGTGGCCGGAGCGCTGGGCGCGGGCGTCGGCCCAGCCGGCCGACCAGTGGCGGGCCAGGTTGCCTAGATGCCGTGTCGGATCGAAGGCCCGGTTGCGCACGAGGATTTGGACGGGGCCGGGGAGGCCGGCCAGCAGCTCGGCCAGCCCGATCACGGCCTGGTTGACCCGTGGCTCGTCGCGCAGGTTGAGCTGGCGGAATTGGACCTCGAGGGCGCCGACGAGGGCGCCGTCGGCCCGGCGGATGGTCGTTGGGACGATTCCCGCTACGCCGAGTGCGTCCGCGAGTGGGTGCCCGAGATCGTCCGGGTCGCGCGTCACCCGCGTGGGCGATCCGCTGCGGGATGGGGCGGCACGACGCCGATCATTGGGCGCCGCGCGTTGCTTCGGCCTGCCGGGCAATGGCGGTCGCGCGCCGTGGTGGCAACCAGCCCATCCGCCCGCGCGCCCACGGCTGTGTCACGATCGGTCGCGCTCGGCTTGGACCGCACGGTGGTGGGCGAGTGTCCGCGCTAAATCGCGCACGGGCGTGTCGCAGCGGGGTGGATCTGGGATCGCTTTCGAGCATCCGCAGGGTTGACGCCGATGTCCAGCGCCTGGTGGTAACCTGACCGGAAACGCTGGCACCGGTGCCTCGGCCGGTGGCGCAGGGTGGTCGGGGCGGTGGCCCCTGATCGGGGCCGCGACTTGGGCGCTGTGAGCGGGATGGCCCGAGCGACAACGGCTCCAAGCGGCCTCGCTCACTGGTGATGCGCCCGATCGCCCCGCGTGGGCTCCGGCTGGACCGCCGACATGCCTCGATCGGCGTCTATGTTGGGCGCGCCGGTTGCCCGGAGTCGAGTGGGTACTGTCGACCGTCAGGATCTGCCGCCGAATAGCGGGCTGGGAGCCGCGACGGCCGGCCGTGGCGCCTCTGCGCTTCGTCCGCGGTGCGACCCATGCGGCATGTCGTCTCAGGGCCTCCCGCATCAGGAAAGGCCCGGCACGTCGTCCCGATCGACATACTCTGCGGCCGGTGCTCGAGCGGGCTCGACGCTCATCCAGTCGTCATCGTCCAGGGCTTGCGCGATCTCGGGATCGCGCAACAGGTTCTCGCGGATGGCGTGCTCGCTGAATGCAGGCTCCCACACCGGGCCCAGGGGATCGTCGAGGAAGTCCCGCTCCCAGGCGACCGCGATGCGCAGTGCGCGGCTGACCGCGACGCTGTCGAGGTCGGTGAGATCGCGCACGCCGTCCTCCATCGCGTCGAGCAGGCGTGCCCGGCGGGATCGCCGGCTGGTGACGATGCGGACTTCGGGGAAGTGCGGCAACTCCGCGCGCCAGGCCCCCGACTGCCAGTAGCGCCCGTAGCGGCGCGCCTTGGCCGCATAGCGCCTCAGCTCGTTGGTGCCGCGGTCGATCTCGAAGAAGAGCCAGTGGTCGCCGACGGGACTGCCAACTTGCGCCAAGCCGTCGGGATGCAGCACGCGCCAGCGGGTCCCGGTCCGGTAGCGCAGCTGCAGGTGAGGATCGGACTGCCAGCCGACGAGGCGATGGCCGGCGGTGGTGTCGAGTGCCTGCCAGAGGGCGATGAAGCAGCGGTTGACGGCCAGTTGGTGCTGGGCGCGGTGGGGCGTGAATGTCTCTGGATCGCGGATTTGGGGAATCTCGGCGGGATCGACGTCGTCGATGGCGACCAGGACGGTGGCGCCTTGGGGCGAAAGGCTGTAGACGTAGCTATCGCTGCCGCCGCCGAAGCCGCCGCGGATGGGCTGGGCGCGAACGACCAGACCCCGACGATGCAGGAGGGTGAGACAGCGCTGGCAGGAGCGCCGGCTGACCTTACGGAAGACCACCTGGCGCAATTGCTCGGCATCCATGAAGCGATGGGCGCGGAGTGCCCGGAGGACCTGGGCCTGGCGATACGGCCAAGTCATGGTGATTGCCGGGGCCGCGGCGCCACCTCTGGGCGAGACGCCGGCGGCGCGCGCGGTGCCCTCGGCCTCGCTGTCTCGAAGCGCGCCGGACCGAACGGCCTTGCCTCGCAGAAACGTCGAGACGACGCGGCCGGCGACGGTCGGCAAGCGCCGCGTGGTTGGTGACATTGCCGTCGGGTGCGGTTTTCGCCGGGCCCGGTCCCGAGCCCATGGCCGGTGGTCGTTGGCCCACCATTCGGCTGTGCGGGCGGGACGTGGTTCATATGAGTGATTTCCAGGGGAACGCAGCCTTTGCTCGACTCGCGCGCGAGCGTCGAGCCGGTCGATGGCTCGCCCAGTACAGGCACCTCGATGGTGCGGCGAATGCCGTGGCCTGGGAAGCCAGGTTTCCGTACGTTTGCCGGCAAGCTCTGCGCCGCCCGTCGAGCTTGGCCGTGCCTCGCGCTCCCCGAGGCCACCGGCCGGCGGGAACCCCGCGGTTGTGCCCTGCCCGACCCGAGGCGCCCGCGCAAGCCACCGGGCGTTGCGTGGTCCCGTGCTCGACGGCACCCGACGACGGCCCGGCCTGGCCGGGTGTCGCGCATCGGTCCAGCCGGACCCTCCGCGTCCTCGCGTTGCGCCCGGTGCTTCCACCGACGCGTTGAGTATTCGAGCTGCCGCCGACCGCGCGGGCCCCTGAATGGAGGCGACGCTTCAAGCGGCGCGCCAGGCGTCGCTGGCCCCAGCGTTCCGTCCCATCTGCGCCCACGCCCCAGTGATCGGCGCACCGGCCGCGCGTCCAACCTGTTAACCCGCGCGTTCTTCCCGTAGCGACTGGCCCCGCCGCCCCTGTCGTCTCGTCGACCTATCTATGCTTCCGCCGATTTCCCCACCCTGTCGGGACTCCTCGCCCCGACCCCGGTCCGCCGCCTCCCGCGAATCCACCGCGTTCGTAGCCGTCGGACGAATCCATCACGTGGTTCTCGTACCTCTCGGTCTCCCCTCCCCAGACAACCCCACCACGATCGTCCCGAAGCTTCCCGAGGGTTTGCCCAGGCGGGCAGACTCAGACTCCGCAGCCTCGTGAGGCATCGGCGGCCGCGCCTTCTCCGGCCCATCGGCGTCCCCCACCCCCGTGCGAGATGCGACCTCCGGCGCCCGACATCACCCATGCGTCGAGCTTCTCCACAGTGCCCCCGACATCTCTCCTGATCGCCAGAGGACTCGTGACCGTCCACGCCTCCACGACTTGAGGTCATGCCCCCGCGTGATGTCTCGCAAACCGTGCGTCTATCGGCCGTCGCCCCATCCCGTCCCGACCTCACCTGATCCGGCCGTGCCCCGGCTCCGACCAGATCGCCGCCTAGCTGCTCATGGTTCCTTCCTAGCCCTGCAAGCCATCTACACCCTCCGAACAAGGCCATGCCGCGATGATCCCTGGGTTTCTGAGGGTCCTGTTGCCCTCCATGCCGAAGGTCGTGGGTTTGAGTACCACCCGGCCCACCCAACTGGACGAAATCGAGAATCTTCGTCCTGCAGCTCTACTTGGCGCCGTAGCGGCGGCCTTAGGGGCTCCCCTTGCGACGCTGTAGGGAGCGACGCCGGCCGACTGGCGCACGTGTGGCTCAGCCTCCCTCCGCGCCTGCGGAGAACACCGACCACTCGTGAAGGCCAGGCCCGTATACTGCGCCACGCCGCACGGGAGAGGCCCCAAGTATGGCGGTGACGATCGACCTCGAACGGCTTCTGTCTGCCTGCGCGGACGACGCTTTCGATGACGGTATTCGGATCGATGCGGAGTTCCAGCCGCTGTCGGGGCCGGGCGGCCCGGTCAAGCCAGCGGTGTACGAGGACGGCAACTACCAATTGGATCGCCGTTGGGCCTCCCCCGGCGATGCGGAGCCCACGCCGGTCATCGTGATCGACAACGTTCCCTCTCAGGCCAACCGCCTGGAGCACGCCCTGTGGCGAGACCGTAAGTCGAGCACGTTACCGGAATTCATCCTCGACCTATCAGACCTGCGCGGCTTGCCGGCGCACTTGCCCCGATCCCTGTCGAGCCTCCAGTTCCCGCATCGGAATGCGGATGCGTATCTTCGAGACGCCAAGCTGGGAGGCGATCCCTTCATCAGGACACCACGGGGACGGGACATCTTCGGCGCCACCGCGCAGGAGTGCGGACCGTTGATGTCATGGTTCCCGCAGGCGCTCCTGTACGGATTCTGGCAGTCGCATCTGGGCAAGAAGCGCCACAACAGCAAGCACGCCCGTGCCTGGGTATCGGAGATCATCGGATGGCGACCGGCGTCGACTGAGATCAAGGTCTTGGGGTTGAAGGGCGACCCCCTGAACCTGAACACGGATGAGGCGGTGACCTCGAACCCGGACGATCGAACCATGTGGGACATCGGCGGGGCCAAGAACGTCGAGGGTGGCAAGAGGGACAAGCTCTCTGAGATCGGTCACGGCCAGGTGCCGTTCATGGGCAGCGACGCGGCTGTGGCGGCCGTCTCATTTCAGCGTGTGACCCAGCGGGCGACTGTATCCTTCGCCCAGCTCCGGCGCGTCAGCCTTGGGCGAGAAGCATCACCAGAAGCGGACGCTGCCGCACGGGCTCTCCTGGTGGCGCTCGGGCTCCACGCTCACCAACTCGCCTTCGGGCACGCGTTTGCGCTGCGCTCCGGCGCTGACCTCCGGCCGACCGCCACTTCGATGACGTGGCTCGGAGGTTCCGGTGACGAGGCATGCGACATCGGCGCCTCCGAGGCGACGCGCGCGCTCCTGGAAGGCGCCCGGACGCGCGCTGAGTCGGTCGGCGTGCCGCTCGATGGCTGGGGGCGGCCCCCGGTAAGGCTGCGACCTGGGGATGCTCTCGCCAAGGCGATCCGCTCGACCTGGCCCGAGCTAGACGACTGATGCTTTCGATCTCCGTTGAGCTTCTTCACGGGACGTTCCGCGGTGATCCGGATGGCAGCGCCAACACCGGCCGCCTGAGCCGCGGCGAGTGGCCGCCGTCACCTGCGCGCCTCTTCGCGGCGTTCGTGGCGGCCGACGGAACGGGAGAGGCGTGCCGAGTCACCGACGGCGCGGAGCTGGAGTGGTTCGAGCGCTTGCCGCCGCCGGTCATCCATGCCGATCGGCACCGCTCTCATCAGCGGCTTCGGTTGCGGTACGTCGTTCAGCACAGACAGCGCGGACGCGGCGTCGCGAAGCGGGCTCACCACGAGTACGTGGGCCGTTCGGGAGCGCTCAGCCGCGCCGGTGTGCGAGTCGCCCCCCGCTCCCCCCACATTGTCTATTCGTGGGTAGGGGAGCCACCGGAAGATGCGATCCTCACTGCGCTTCAGCGGCGGGCCGCGCGGGTGGGCTACCTCGGCGCCTCGGATTCACCGGTGCGCGTCCGCGTCACGACAGGGACGCTCCCGTCCAAGGCGGCAGCCGACGCCTTCGTTCCCAATTGCGAAGGCGACCTGGTGATCAACGTGACCCGGCCGGGGGATGTCGGTCGCTGGGACCGCCTGTACGCACAGTGGACCGCGCGCGGCGCCTCGGTGAGCCGGTCGCAGTTCCCGGCACTGATGCATCCGAGCGCATACCGCTCACCCCTGTCAGAAGAACCGCGGGACCGCGGTGAGGTGGTGGCGTGGCTGCGCCTCGCGGCGGCGGTCTCCGGGCGCCGGGTCTCGGCGGTGACGGCATTGTTCAAGGAGGCCGTCCTCAGCCAGCACCAGCGCCTGCACGGTACGCCTCCGGCGGTTCTGCACGGCCACGGATTCAGCGGGACGGGCTATGAGGTCGCCCGCTACCTGGCCCTTCCAGACGTTGGCCATCCGCGGTCGCGGGGACGCGTCCACGGCTTGGCCCTCTGGCTGCCCCCGGGGTGTGACTCGATGGTTCGCCGGATGGCCCGCGATGCAGCGTTCTCGATCCTGAGGCTCAGCGGCCGCGGAGTCGACGTGGACGTAGCTCCGCGCGATTACGAAGCGCGTCCCTTCGCCGCCCGACCGGACCGCTGGCAGCGGCCTTCCCGCGGCTGGGGAACGGCGATCCCGGCGATCCACGAACGGCGGCGGCCGCTTGATCTGGCGGAAGTCGCACGTTGGTGCCGGCACGCGGGGCTCCCGGACCCTGTCGCCTTCCGATCAGCGCGTGCGCCGTTGGTCCCGGGCGCGCCCGACCTTGCCCCTGTGGAGGTGAATCGGCCAGGCAGGCCAGCGCTTCCCTACTCCCACGTCGAGCTGTGGTTCGATCAAGCGATTCCGGGGCCGGTCGTGGTCGGCGCCGGACGGCAGCGCGGGTTCGGGCTCTGCGCACCGCTCGACGGTTAGGCTTAACGAGCAGACAGTCTGCCGGCGGAACGATGAGGGCTCCCGCACCGACCTTCGCTGACTTCTACCATGCAATCCACCGGCGCCCGCCCTTTCCTTGGCAGGCGCGGCTGGCCCAGCGGGTCGCCGAGACGGACAAGTGGCCGGCCGAGGTTGGCGTCCCGACCGGGCTGGGGAAGACCGCGTGTCTGGACATCGCGGTGTGGTGGCTGGCGACGCAGGCGCATCGGGCGCCGGAGCAGCGGACGGCGCCGACCCGCGTCTGGTGGGTCGTCAACCGGCGGCTGTTGGTGGATTCGACCGCGGAACATGCGGAGCGCCTGGCGCGGGCGCTCGAGGACCCCGATGCCGCCGACCTCTCGGGGCGGGCCAGCGAGGTGGCCGCCGAGGCCGCCGAGCGCCTCCGTTGCCTTTCCGCCGATCGAGCCGCCCCACCGCTCGACGTGATCCGGCTGCGCGGGGGCGTCGCGTCGCGGACGCCGACCGATCCCTCACGCCCGACGGTCATCCTGTGCACGTTGCCGATGTACGGCTCTCGGCTCCTGTTTCGCGGCTATGGATCGACGCTACGCCCCATCGACGCCGCGATGGCGGGGACCGACAGCCTGGTCCTGCTCGACGAGGCGCACCTAGCCCCACACCTGCGGCAGTTGATGGCCGCGCTCCCCGAGTGCACGCCCGGCGCGCAGGCCATCCTCGGCGAATCCCGTTCGACAGCGAGGGTCGCGGCGCTGACCGCGACCGGCGACGCCTCCGGCGAGCGGTTCGACCTTGATGCGCAGGATGAAGCGAACCCGACCATCCAGCAGCGGCTGCGCGCCGCGAAACCGTTGGAGGTGCGGACGTTCGAGAAGGGCGACCCCGCCAAGCTTCTCGCGGAAGCGGCGCTCGGCCTTCTAAGCGAGGCTCCGCGGCCGGCTGCATGTCTGGTCTTCGCCAATACGCCGAAGAGCGCGCGGCAAGCGTTCGAGAGCCTGCGCGGACAGATGACCGATACCGAGGCCGAGATGTTGCTGCTGACCGGGCTCACCCGCGAACGGGAGGCAGAGCGGATCCGGGTACGCATCCTCGATCCCGTCGACGGCATGGCCGCTACCCGCCGTGCCGGAAGTGTCCGCCAACGACACCTCGTTGTGGTCGCGACGCAGACCCTTGAGGTGGGAGCGGACATCGACGCGGAATACCTCGTCATGGAAGCGTGCGGCGTTCGGGCGCTCACGCAACGCTTAGGCCGACTGAATCGGTTCGGACATCATGACCATGCGCGAGCCGTGTACGTGCATGCGCCTCCTGCCAAGCGGCGCGGAAGCAAGACCGGCCAGGGCCAGGAGTCCGAAACCTGGCCCGTCTACGGCGAGGAACCCGCACTGGTCCTCGAGAGACTGGAGAATGCGTGCGCCGGAGGGAAGCGTTTCCTCGTGGACCTGCCGCCAGCGCGGGTGGCTGAGGTCTTGGGGGTGCCGGGCGACGATCCCGGACGGGCGCCGGAGGTTCTACCAGGAATCCTGTGGGAGTGGACGAAGACGACCAGCCCACCTCACGGGGAGGCCCCCGTGGAGCCGTACTTCAGCGGTATCGGGGGCGCGGAGTACACCGTCTCGCTCATCTGGCGCGTCCACGTCCCGCGGGAGGGCGAGCGTTTATGGCCGCGCGCCGCCGAGAGAGAAGCGGTGGATGTTCCAATACGAGAGGCACGGGAGGCGTTGGAGAGCGACGAAGACCTCCGCCGACTTGCGCCTGATGAAGTCACCGTGGAAACAATCCGGGCCGCAGACCTGCGGCCCGGCGATCAGGTCGTCCTCCCGGCTGACCGAGGCCTGCTGGATTGTTTCGGCTGGAACCCGGACGCCTCCGAGGGTGTCGTGGACGTATCCCTGGCCCGGCAGGGATTGCCGCTCGGTGGGGAGGCGATCGAGCGGCTGTGCGGCGTCGACGCGGTGCCTCAACTGAGGATCGCGTTGGGAGATGACGAGCATGAAGAGGTCGATCAAGCCGAGCGCGACGAAGCGGTGAGGGCGATCCTGATCGAACTCAGGGACGCGGAGACACCGCCGGGGTGGGACACGCAGGAGTGGACCGACTTCGCTGCGGCCTTGAGCCCAGCTGTCGAGGCGCCACGGCTCGAAGTGCCTCGGTTGCAGGTCAAGACACCGGAGCGCCAACGGCCCGGCAGCGACTTCGACGAGCTGTCGCTCGGCCCGGCGGCGGTCGGGCTGGATGAGCACGGTCAGGCGGTGGGAGCACTGGCCCAGGAGATCGCGCAGCGCATCGGTCTGCGGCCCGACCTGGCTGACGTGGTGGAGCGGGCCGGCGCGCTGCACGACACTGGGAAAGCCGACGCTCGCTTCCAGCGATGGCTCGACCCCGAGGAGCGACACGGCGCACTCGTGGCCAAGTCCGACACGCCGCGGCACCGCTGGGAGGCGACCCGCGCCGCAGCCGGCTGGCCCCGAGGCGGCCGCCACGAGGACCTTTCGGCCCGGTTGGCGCGCGCCTGGCTGGAGCAGAACCCGTGGTGGGTCGGGCCGGAGCACCGAGACCTGCTCCTCCACCTTGTGATCAGCCACCACGGCAAGGGCCGGCCACTGGTTCCGCCGGTCCCCGACGGCACCGCCTCGAAGGTGTCCGCTGTGGTGGAGGGCGAGTCGGTCGAAGCGTCGGCGGACCTGGCCTGCGTTGATTGGCGGCAGCCCGGCCGCTTCAGGCGGCTCAATCATCGCTTCGGCCCGTGGGGGCTGGCGTTGCTGGAAGCCATCGTGCGCCTGGCCGACCACGCGGTGTCCGCCGGCACAAATGTGTCGCGGGAGGCGCCGCGGTGACCGAGATGCTTTGCCCAGGCTTGCCCGGCTGGTGGGTCAACGCTTGGCTCGCGGCAGTGGGCACCACCGTGCTGGACGACCGTATCCGGTTGCGCTGGGCGACCGATGGCTCGCCCGTGGCGGTGCTCTCGGCCGAGGCGGGCGATCCGGTGGACACCCTTGTCGAGTCGTGGCCGGATGCGGGGCTGTTGGCCGATCTGCCGATCGCTGAGGACTGGCGGGGCGCCGCCAGGCTCCAACGGAAGGTCTGTGTCGAGGCGTTCACGGCACGCGCCCGAGCGGCCCGGCGCCACAAGCACGCCTGGACTCTTTCGTCAACGATGACCGATCTCTGCGTCGACGAGCAGGGCGAAGTTGCCCATGCGCCGTTCGACCCCGCCGGCCCCCGAACCATCAAGTGGCTGCATCATCGGCTGCTGAAGGTCCACGGGCATGTGGACGGCTCGGCGGCGCGACTCTCGGAATCGCTGACGGGACGGGCTGATCGTGTGAAGGACAACGGACTGGGCTTCGACCAGACGAGACTTGGCTCATTGTCGGACGCTTCTCACAAATGGGTCGATCCGGTCGTCGAGGTGCTCGCCTTCTTTGGCCTTGCTCTCCTGCCGGTACGGGGCCGAGGAGTTGATAAGCGGCTTGACGGTCGGGCCGACATCGCTGCGCGGCAGAGGGGTTGGCAGCAAGCTGCGGGACGCGAGGAGCCGCCCAGCTTTCACTGGCCCGCGTGGAGCCAGCCGCTCGACAGCGACGGCATCGACGCGCTCATGGACTCCTGGAACCCGGGGCGAAAGGACTCCTGGGCTCAACTCGGTGTCCACGCGGCGTGGCGGACCGTCCAGTTCCAGGTCCTGAGCGCGGACCGGACACGGGCATTCGGCGCCGTGCGGCTGTGAACTCCGAACCCGTCGTCCGCATCTCCGCGATCGAGCACTTCGCGTACTGCCCGCGGCAATGCGCCCTCATCCACTGCGACGGCGTCTGGAGTGACAATGCCCATACGGTCCGGGGCGCTTGGGCGCACCGGCGGGTGGATAGCGGGAAGCATCGCGAGGAACGGGGACGGCTCGTACTGCGGGCGATCCCGCTCTGGTCGGAGACGCTGGGACTGTCCGGCCGCGCCGACGCCGTCGAGGTGGAGGATGGGGCGGTTCGTCCCGTGGAGTACAAGGCCGGCATACAGCACGGCGCGGCCGCGGACCTTCAACTATGCGCGCAGGCGCTCTGTCTCGAGGAAATGCTCGAGGTCGACGTACCACATGGGTTTGTCTGGTACGGCGGACCGCGACGACGACTGCAAGTGGACTTTACGGAGGCACTGCGCCGGGAGGTGCGAGACGTCATCGATCAAATCAGGATCCAGCTACTGACGTTCGAGTTGCCCGAAGCGCCCAACGATGCTCGATGCAACGAGTGCCAGCTGTTGCACCATTGCCTGCCGGAACTCTCGAGCGCCCCACGCAGGGTGCACCGGTACATGGACAACGTTGTCTTTCGATGCGCTATCTGAGCACCGTCTATGTGCGGAATCACCGCGCCCGGGTGCGGCATCGCCGGGGCGCCTTGGTGGTGTCTTCGCCGGAGGGCAGTCAACGAGTTCCACTTGAAGCGGTTGACGCGCTTGTCGTGCTGGGGGGCGCGCAGATCACGACGCAGGCCCTCGATGCGTGTGTGCGTCGCGGGGTTCGGGTGGCAGCGCTCCAGATGAGCGGGGCTGTTCGGTTCGTCGTCAACGGCCCTACCAGCGGGAACGTGCACCTGCGCACCGCGCAGTTTGACGCGGTCATGGACGACAAGCGGTCGCTGGCGGTGGCCAAGGCGATCGTCGCGGCGAAGCTCCAAAACAGCGGCAGGGTCGTCGGACGCTGGTCCCGGGATGAGAATAACCCTCCCGAGGCGGAACGGCTCGCGGCCCGAGGCGTGCAAATCAGGGAACGCATCGCGCGACTGGCGGGCGCGGACACCGCCGACCACGTCCGAGGCGTCGAGGGAGATGCGGCCAGGATCTACTTTCGCGCGGTCGGCCAGGCCGTGGCGTCAAGCGACCTTGAGTTCGCGGGGAGGACGCGCCGGCCGCCCCGAGATCCTGTCAATGCCCTGCTGGGGTTCTGCTACGGCATGCTCGTGACGGAGTGCATCGGCGCGGCGGAAAGCGTTGGCCTAGACTATCAGATGGGATTCTTGCACCGCCCACGCGCCGGCCGTCCGTCACTCTCGCTTGACCTTGCGGAAGAGTTCCGTGCCCTGACAGATCGATTCGTCGTGTCGCTGGTCCGCCGCCGGCAGATTGGCCCAGGAGATTTCGACCGTACGCCCGGCGGCGGCGTCTACTTGAGCGACGGCGGCAGAACACGCTTGATCAAGGCCTGGGAGGCGCACAAAGAGAAGGAGATTAGTCACCAGCTTCTGGGTCGACCGGTCGAGCGGTGGGCGCTGCCTTCGGTTCAGGCCACGCTGCTCGCGCGGCACTTGCGCGGCGATCTGCCAGCGTATCCTCCCTTCGTACTGCCTTGAAGCGATGGACATCCTCATTACCTACGACATCGCGGACACGGAAGGCGCCGGCGGGGCGCGGCTCAGGCGCGTCGCCGAGGTTTGCGAGAAGTACGGCCAGCGGGTGCAGTTTTCGGTGTTTGAGGGTCGGCTCTCCGCCACGCGGCTGGCCCGCATGATCGGCGAGTTCAAGGACGTTATCGACCACGAGCAGGACTCGGTGATCGTCTATCGCTTCGCGGGCCAGATCGACGCCGTCGCGCTCCGCCTTGGGCGAAGCCGCGGACGGAAACTCGGGCAGCCGTGGGTGCTCTGACGCGGCCCGCGAACCTCCGGTGATTCGGCGTGGCGGCGCGGGCGAGGCGGGGGCAGCGGCCTCGGGCGGTCCCCAATCCGCGTCGCTCAGGGGCTGTTGCGCCAAAACTCTGGGCAATCTTGTCCACATGCGCCATCTCGGTAGGATTAGCAGTGTCGCCGGGGTTCACACCCCGGCCTTCGTTGAGCGGGGATGGACCGGATCCTGCACGCGATGGGACCGACGGGTGTCGCCGGGGTTCACACCCCGGCCTTCGTTGAGCGCCCACAGCGGAGGCGAGCGAGCCCGATCCGCACAAGGGGTGTCGCCGGGGTTCACACCCCGGCCTTCGTTGAGCGACCTACACCGTCACTGATGACGACGGGGATACCGCCGGTGTCGCCGGGGTTCACACCCCGGCCTTCGTTGAGCGCAGCAGGCGATCACGGCGATGGAGGGCTGGAATCCGGTGTCGCCGGGGTTCACACCCCGGCCTTCGTTGAGCGCGGGCGCTGCGCTACATGCGCCTGAACGACAACGGCACGTGTCGCCGGGGTTCACACCCCGGCCTTCGTTGAGCGACCGATCATGTGGTGGCGCCGCTGCTCGAGGCACAGTGTCGCCGGGGTTCACACCCCGGCCTTCGTTGAGCGGAAATCGTCGAGTCCCACTCGAGCAGGCCGTGAATGTGTGTCGCCGGGGTTCACACCCCGGCCTTCGTTGAGCGGATCGCAACGCCGCGGGCTGGGAGGAAGTGTTCGCGTGTCGCCGGGGTTCACACCCCGGCCTTCGTTGAGCGGAGTGGGTTTTAGGAAAGCTCTGAACAACTGGAGCCACTGAGCGCCCGGGCGCTTGTGAAGTGCAGTGATCGGTGCCTGGGGCGGCGATCCGGGCCGATCCGCCCGACCAACGGCTGGTTGGCCGTTCTACGCCCCGCCTCGGGGCGCAGTACGCCCGCTTACGCCGTCGCTGAGCGCTCCGCTAGCAACAGATTCGCCAGCCCAAACAACAGGCAGAGCCGGTTCCGGTTCTTCGCCAGGCCCCGATACCGCACGGTCGCGTAGCCAAAGTGGCGCTTCACGTACAGAAAGGGATGCTCGACCCCCGATCGGGGTCGGGGGCAGGCTCTTCGCCCGCAGCGCCGCCTTGCGCCGCTCCATGCGCGCGGCCGCGCTGCCCGGCGCCAGCTGCCAGTCCATAGCCCGGCCCCGGTGCTCCGGGCGCCGCCCCACGCCCTGATAGCCCGCGTCCCCCCACACCCACGTCTCGCCACCATGGAGCAACGCCGGCACCTGCGTCACATCCACCACGTTCGCCGCGGTTGTCGCCACGCTGTGCACCAGGCCCGTCTGCGCATCCACCCCAATGTGGGCCTTCATCCCGAAGTACCACTGCTGCCCCTTCTTCACCTGATGCATCTCGGGATCGCGCTGCTGGGCGTAGTTCTTCGTTGACGCTGGCGCATCGATGATGGTCGCGTCCACGATCGTGCCTTCCCGCAGCCGCACGCCCCGCGTCGCCAGATGCCGGGTGATCTCGGCCAGCAGCACCGCGCCCAGGGCATGCTGCTCCAGCAGGTGCCGGAAGTTGAGGATCGTCGTCTCATCGGGCCGCGGGTCCCGCGCGGTGAGGCCCACGCAGCGCTGCACCGCCGCGCTGTCGTAGAGCGCGTCCTCCATCGCCGGGTCGCTGAGGTTATAGAACAGCTGCACACAGTGAATCCGCAGCATCATGGCCAGCGGATAGGGTGGTCGCCCACGCGCGCCGGTGGGATAGATCGGGCGGAGGCGCGCTTCCAGCCGCCGCCACGGAATCAAGCCGTCCATCTGCTGCAGAAACTGCGCCCGTCGCGTTTGGCGCTTCTGCCCGTCGTACTCCACATCGGCGAATGATCGCTGTGGCTGCATCGCGTTTCCTCACCGGGCGCCGGTTCCCCACGAGCATAGACTCTGCCGCGGCCGCCAGACTTATTTAGACAATCCCTAAGCGAGTTGCGATGGGGAGCGCGACGAGTGGCGCCACAACCGTCGTCATCGTTCCGAATCGAGTCCCCAGTGACACCGCCTCTACGATGACTAGCTCAGCTACAACAGTAGTTAGGCCCCAAAGGAGTAGCCAGCTGATGACTGCCCCAATCAGCCTGAGGACGACAAGGCACTTCGCTACCAGTGGGATTGCCCGGATATCGTTCAGCGTGTTGTACCTCATTACATCTAAGGCTCCAGCAAAGCAGCTTGAGGACGCTGTCCTCTCTTCATTCGGTTTGGGACGTAGTTCTGTAAGGCTTCTCGCAGTCTTGATAGCTGTAGCTTCGGGGTCAATCTCCGAGTCGGTTTAGCCACCTGGTTATCGACAGAACTCGATCGTCGATCAATCGGAGCAGGCGAGTGCTCGCTCCCACCGATTTTGAGAGTCGTCGTTTCCTTTCCGCGTCTTCATGGAGGCCCATGAGTGAGACACGATGGTCGCCTACGCCCGCGGCGGCTTCAGTGGCACAGTGCGGTTTCGCGGCGTCATCGCGGTGTTCGAGATGGTGGATACTGAGCGCATACTGGAGCGGACCGGGATCACCGAAGCCAGCGGGAGCCACCCCGAAGCTGACATATTGCGCAAAAATGCTCGAAGCGACGTTCATCGAGAGCGGTGCCACGTTGGGATTGACCGGCATGACGCTGTCCCCTGCACGCTGGATGTAAGCGGGATCATCGAGGAGTCCCTGCCGATCAAGCGCGACTAATCCAAGGTCTAGCTGACGGTTGCAGCTCATGCACGGCCTCCCCGGCCTAACGACATGGGAGCGCCACGTAGCATTGCGCATCTCTCCGCCATCGAACGTATCAATTGCAATCCCACCGTCGATTACGGGAATGAGGTCCGAGTAGGCCAGAGAGTTAAGTACAGCTCGCGGCCAGGGCCGGTCAACGCACGAGAAGATCAGGTCGTGGTCGAGCGCGATTCGCACTCCTTCCGGCTCGCAGATGGACCGGTCGGAAACCTCGATACCGCAGCCATCTGCGGTGGCTGCCTCCATTGCCTCCCGGAGGGCAACATGGATTTTGGGTCTTCTCAGGCGAACGTCGCGACGTGCAGCGCCGATAAGACGGTCCAGGTTGTAGGCTTCGACTAGGTCAAAGTCCATCACGGTCAGGTGACGCAGCCCGGATGCTGCAAGACGTACCAGGACGTCGAGGCCGACGCTACCGGCACCTACTACCAGGACTCTCCTTCGTACGAGGTCGGCTTGGGCCTGCTCACCCCAGGCGCTCACCGTCCTGATCTGACTGTTACTGGGTTGTGGCGGGGGTTGAACTGCATCGTTCCACGACACCGCTAACTTGTCGCCAATGATCCGAACGTTCGCGGAGTGAGTGCAGTCCACCGCTCGGCCGACACCGATGTCCCAGTGACGTGCGGACCATGTGCGGTTCCCTGTAGCAAGGGTCATGCCGACCAGGGGGAGCCCTGTGATTTCACGGACGAGGTTGGCGTAGCTGGCCTCGCAATCACGGTCCGGTCCACTCATTGGCT
This sequence comes from Chloroflexota bacterium, assembly GCA_965220075.1. GTDB lineage: Bacteria > Chloroflexota > UBA11872 > UBA11872 > UBA11872. Next base: position 2,599,569 of record OZ244806.1, on the reverse strand, counting down.
GCCATCGACTGGCCCCAGGGTGGCTGTGAAGTAGAACCAGGCCGCATTGATCTTCCTGGGCAGCTTCCGTCGCCCGCAGGATGTAGCCGGCAGTAACGGTTGCATTCCCGTGGACGAGCCGATCCCCAGGTTCAGGCGGGACGACCGTGCGGATCAGGGCGCTGAAGCGGGAGAGGCCCGTGGACGGACGGTAGGTAGCCAGACAGATGTCTTCCTGGCCATCGTCGCGAACAAGCCGACGGACGAGGGACTCCTCGGTCGTTGCGGTCATGGCTACAGACATCCGAGGCATCACCCAACCGCCTGACTAAGCACCGCACGGACATGGCTCGCCCACGCGACTGCAGGGGGAGCGTCGCCCCACCCTGTTATCTGACGGCTGTGCATCAACCATCCAGGCTTCGGAGAGGGCTGACTGTTGGTCTGCGAGAACCTGACGGCGCTAGGGAAGTGAAGCCAGTGGGGAGGTACCTGGGGCCACGGCTGGAGTTCGCCAACACTGACCCCAGTCTCGACTGAACTACCTGCGTACACGCCGTCTACTGACATCAATCTGTATATGACCAGCTGGGCCTCGAGCGTTGCCTCGAAGCCTAGCCCGGCCATGTCCTGAATGAACGTTTCGACGCCCGTCCGCATTAGGCGACCGGAGCGCTCTGGCGGATCGATATGAAACGAGCGTCCTTGGCGATGTTGACGATCTCGTCATCGGCGTAGCGCTTCGTCTGGGGGCGCTCCTTGCCCACGAGCTCCGCCAAGTCGAAGATGGTGGGGTCCAACCCGGCGAGACGGAGAAGCTCCGAGGCACGCTGACTGGGGTCGTCGGTCGTGACGGGCTGTCCGTCGATGGTGAACGGAATGCTGCGTCGGCTCGATTCGATGTGGGAGGACTCGTTCATCGGTTTCTCCTTTAGAGGTGGGTTACTCCATATGTCGAGATTGCCCGCTTCAGTGAAACCCCTGAGCACCGATTTTCACTTCCGATGCCATTTGCGACAATGAACATGACATGCTGTTGAACTCACAAGCCTTCGACCCCGAGCACCCGCTCCAGGCGGACAGGGAGCGCCTCGAGCGAATCCTCGACGTCATGTACGCCAAGATTCAAAGCACTCTGTTCCCGTGGAGGAGTCCTCGACGGCGCCCAAGGGCAGAGATGGAGCCGTCCACCGGGAACCCAGAGAGGATTCTGGATGGGACTGGAGTCAGTGCGGAGGACGTGCTCTCCGAGGCTCTGATCGAGCTCCTTCAGTACCCACCCGACCGTCTCAAGAGCACATGGGAGGGACTGGCAGTCGGGATCGCCAGAAACAAAGCAGTTGACGCATTGAGGGCCTCCGGGAAGGGCCTACGTGGCACTGACCATCGGGACCAACTGCACCTTGTTTCGGGCGACTCTGAAAGGGAAGGGCTGTACGGTGAGACGGAGCCATCGATCTTCGACGTAACACCTAGCGAATGGGGCGACCCGGAGGCCGAGTACCTCGAGCTAGAGGCCACTCTCAAGTTGCGCGACCTCGCCCGAGAGCTTCTCGACGACCGGCAACAACAGATTTTTTTGCGATTCACTTTGATGACCACACCCGGAGAGAGGTCGGCGAACAGCTTGGCTTGACCAGCCAGCGGATCGGCCAAATCTACAAGGCCTCTCTCCTTACACTCGTAGGCCATCCTGACTATCCCTTCAAGCCACCCATAACCGTTGGACAATTGACAGAAAGGAGAAGCTGATGAATAGCGAGCGTGACGATCTCAGCAAGTTTCTAGACATCTACCTGGACTATCTGGAGAACGCCCGCGACGAGCCACCCGCGCTCGATGACCTGCCAGAAGAACAGCGCCTGGCAGCTGAGTCCTTCATCAAATCGATCAGGGCAGCGCGGGGGGTGGATCCCTATGCCTCCAGGCCGTCTATCGAGCAACTGCTGGCCTGGCGTTCTCATACCACCGATCAAACTGGTGAGCTCGGCGAGGTGATCCAGGACCATCTGCGCTTCACGGTTGATCACAGAGCCGTGGTCACAACCGACCCTGCTTCGGATGCTTTGGGGTTGGCATCGACCTGGGTGGTCCAGACCCGGGGCATGCGTATCCGTGTCGTACCGGAAACGACCTCGGATAATCTCGATTACGCCCTCACCAGGAGGGCCGAGGATATTTCTAGGGTGTTCAGCGCCTTCCCTGAATCCCACGCGGTGCTCTACACCACCACAGGGCAAAATCCCCTCGCAGTGATGGTGGACCGAGGCGACGTGCAGGGAGCCATTGAGACGCCTTCTGGGGAGATGCGGGAGCCCCGCCTGCGGCGTACTGTGTCTGACCCCGGAACGGCTTGCGAAGCCTGGCTCAGGGGCTTAATTCCCGAGTTCCAGCCCCTGGGCACTGACCGCCTCGAATCCACACCCGCTCCCGAGTCGGCCCTGGATCCTTACCTCCTGGCGAGAAAGGTAGTAGACGAGGTGTCCACTGCCGGAGCCCGAGCTAGGATACAGGCCAAACAGGAAACTTGGAGATACTTCGGAGATAAAGAGGCGCAACGGCTGGCTGATATTGTCCAGGAGGCTCAACTTGGACAACTGTCCGTGGAAGACTACAAGACCCGCATAGGTGAACTCGTGGTGATGGCCGCATGATTCATCGACTCCGACTCCGCAACTGGCGATCCTACAAGGACCTCGATCTGAGGCTCGACCCCGGCACGACCTTCGTCGTCGCCCCCAATGGGGTGGGGAAGACGTCCCTCGTGTACGGTCTCGCCTGGGGTGTGTTTGGTCAGCACAGCAGCGTGGACCCTGTGGACTGCATACGAGCTGGCGCAGAAAGCGCGGAAGTCAATGTCGACTTCGACCTTCCCGACGGACGGCGACTCAGCATCAACCGGACCGCAAGGCGGCGAGGTAGGTCTACGGCAAGTTACGAAGTGCATGGCGCACGACTATCCGAGAGTTCGGCCTTGAGCCTGATGGAACAGGCCTTTGGAATAGACCTCCCTGTAGCTGGCCGTCTGTCGATGATTCTGGGTGGAGGTCACCTTGCAGCGAGGAACCATCTCGATCTCGAGAGTCACCTCCATCATGCTTTCGGCGTTGCACATCTTCTCAACGCTGTCGAGACTGCTCAGTCGGTGGCCAAGGAAGCCGCGAAGGCCCGAGCGGAATTCCGGTCAACGACCAGACAACAGATGGAAAATCGCGCCGCGCTGGAAGGTGAGATCGCCGAACTGGAAGAGCAGATCACACATCTCCGGCAACGAGGCGTCGTGCTCGAGCAGGTGCGCGATGCTGCTGCCACTCAGCGATCTTTGGTCGAACGCCACCTCGCACTTGCGGCTCAACTGGAACAGTATGCACAGCAGCGCTTCGATCTATTGGCAGCAATTGAGGCCCTGCTTGGACGGCCGGTCGCCCCTGACAGCAGGGAATCGGTCAGCTCCAAATTGCGTACAGAATTGCAAGACACGGAACGTGCAATTGCCGAAATGACTGATGGTGCCGTCACGGCACGTTCTGTCATCTCCGCGGCCGAACAGGCAGTCAGGTTGCTCGATAGAGACAACGCCGTCTGTCCGACCTGCATGCAGCCACTTCCTTCGCATCAACGCGCCTCGGCGATATCCGCCCATGCGACCCAGTGGGAGGACGCCCAGGAGAAGGTGCGACTCCTTGAAGAGGGTCGTGGGGCGAGGCAGACGCACGCACAGGCGGCGTCTCGGTTGCTCTCCCGACTTGAGGCACTTCAGAGACCCATCGTCGACACCGAAGTCGACAATATCCCCACCAGAGCCGCTGCGGACGCCTCGTACGAGCAGGCAAGCGCTGCTCTTGACGAACACAATCAAAGGCTTGGTGGAGTGCAGGCTCATCTCGAGTCGCTAAGGGCACAGATCGCCTCAGACGACCAGATCCGGCAGGAGGATGGGAATCTCCGGCTGGCGTATCGACGGGAAGCCGCTGCACTTGCCGGGGCAAATGTTTTGCGTGAGGCAGCGGAGCATGTGATTCAGTCTCGCATCGAACCGCTGGCAAGAGAGGTGCGAGGACGCTGGAAGCATCTGTTCACCAATAATGGCCTGACCTTCAGGCCAGACGGTTCGATTACTCGGCTTCGGGGCGATGTGGAACTGGGATGGGACACCCTTAGCGGCGGGGAACGGACGTGGGCCAGAATCGTGACTCACCTGATCGTCATGGCTACTACGACCTCCCTTCCCTTCGCGTGGTTTGACGAACCCCTTGAACACCTCGACCCACAACTGCGTCACGCCGTGGCAGCAACCCTGGCAACAGCTACCCGTGGAGGCTCTCCCCAGCAACTCTTGGTAACCACCTACGAACACGGCATCGCGCAACAGCTGGCCGACGACACGGATGGTGCGGCGATCATCGCCATACGGGAGTCTGGTACCTCACTTAGCCCAGATGAACGGCGGCGGTGACGTGTATACCCGAGCGTGGAGAGCTACCCCGAGTTCGCAATGCTTCGATGACCTGTGGACCTGTGGCCGGGACCAGAGATTCACCACGGCACCTGGCTACGCATTCAAGCCATCGTCACTCACGAAGCTGGGTGCAAGAACCAAAGCGGGCTGCAACAGAGGAATCGGACCACGCCAAGCCGCTGAATCGGTTTGATGTGGGATCGTCAGGAGACTAGAGGCACTGGTACTGGATCCTATGGCAAAAAGCGATGAATTCTACATCCTGGCCCTGGACGGAGGAGGCATGAGGGGAGTCTATTCAGCTCAGGTCCTTGCATGCATTGAGGAGTTGAACGGCGCGCCTTTACGGGAGCGGTTCGACCTGATCGCTGGTACAAGCACGGGGTCGATTATCGCAGGAGCCGCCGCTGCGGGAATACCCATGTCGAGGGTAGTAGAGCTATTTGAGAAGGAGTCCCCACGTATCTTCAAGAGGAGAAGGTTGGGCTCGTTCCATATTCGAAGCAAATACTCAAGGAGGTCGCTTGAGCAGGTGGTCCGAAGCTACGTTTCTGACCTGACCCTCGGGCAGGTTGCTACGCCTCTCATGATTACGAGTTCCGACATATCCACCGGCGGTGTGCATGTCTTCAAGTCTCGATACCTGAAGGACCTCGGACAACCCTACGTCAGAGACGCAGATGTCGCCTTATCCGATGCCATCCTGGCGTCGTGTGCCGCCCCCACCTACTTTGACCCGGTGCCGGTCGGTGACTTCCGTCTGGCAGACGGCGGCCTGTGGGCCAACAATCCGTCGATCATAGCGTTGACAGAGGCCGTCGCTAAGTTCGGGCGGTCGGTTGAACAACTGCGCATCCTATCAATCGGCACCGGCCACTCCGTCAATGTCTATGCCGAGAACAGACGATGGGGCCTCTTCACCGGCTGGGGGCGAGAGAAGTTGGTCTCGTATGTCCTCAGGCTGCAATCCGACGCATCGGCGAACATGGCCAAGCTGTTGCTGACGGACCGATACCTGCGGATGGATCCCGAAATTGAGGCTTGGAATCTGGACGATATCGAACATCTGGTCAATCTCAAGGCCCTGGCCACCAGGGACTTTGCCCTCCGCAGCCACGAGATTGCGAAGAACCTGAGGGGACAAGAGTGACGAGAGGCCGGCAAGCCCAACGATTCTGTGATGGGACGGGCCCGGCGCCGACTAAGAAACAGTACAACTGAAGGAGCTGAAGATGACGAAGAACAACCAGGACTTCAAGGACTTTCTCAGGGAAGAGGTAAATCTCAACCAGAGACGCCTCGACGTGCTGAATGACCGGGTCCGAGCCGTCAACAACTACCTCAAGGACAACCTGAACGGCTACCAGAAAATGGAGCGCCAGGGTTCATACGCTCTCGGCACCCTCATCAAGCCTGTCGACGATGACGACGAATACGACGCTGACATTCAGATCGTGATGAACCCCAACCCCGATTGGGAGCCAAAAGACTACGTCCTTGAGATTCGCAGGACACTGAATCAGAACAGCAACTACGCTGACAAGCTCAGCCTGAAGACTCGTTGCGTGACCGTCGACTTTGCCGGGGACTTTCACCTCGACGTGGTTCCCCGCGTGACCTTAGACGGCAGACACCATGTCTGCAATCGCATTGACAACGAACTGGAAGAGACTGACGGGACGGGTTACCGGGACTGGTTCAACGAGCATAACCGGATAACGGGCGGCAACCTGAAGAGAGTAGTCAGGCTGCTGAAGTACCTGAGGGACCACAAGAACAACTACATTGCCAAATCGATCCTGCTGACCACCCTGGCTGGCAACACCATCAGACCGTCAGACGAGGGGGCAGAGGCGGTCGGCACGGTCGCCGACACCTTGGTGACGGTGCTGACGCGGATGGACGACTACCTGCAGCAACACCCCCATATGCCAGAGATCAAGAATCCCGTGCTGCCCACGGAGAACTTCAATCGCCACTGGGACCAGAAGATGTACTCCAACTTCAGGACCAGAGTCAACTCTCATGTGCGAACAGCCAAGAAGGCTCTGGAGGAGTCTTCGAGCGAAGAAGCGGTCAAGTCCTGGCAAGATCTGTTCGGCGAAAACTTTGGCAAAGGCTCAAAGGGCGGCGGTGGGGGCGGAAAGCAATCAGCAGGTCGGACTAGCGGCAAGGCGGCTGGCTATGTGGCCCCTGCCGCTGGCATACCGGTCGCCCGGCGTCCGCAAGAGGCCCGCAGGATGGGATAGCCGTGGTCGCCGATGATCACTTCCATCCGGAATCGCTGTCGGAGTTCATCGCGGCGCTGGACTCCGCCGGCTTCCGATTGTTAGATGGCTCCAGCCTTCCCACATGGAGGGGGCCGATTCACCCGGCATTTGGGTCCCTGACCGATGCGCAGACAATGGATGTCGTCATCGCACCGGGTTGGCCCTTCCAGCCGCCGGCCGTCTTCGTACAGGGCCTGAACACCAACCGTTCAACCCTCGAGGGTCTGGTGTGCATGTGGCAGGACGGCGACTTCAGCCACGACTGGACCACCGTCGAGGGTCTGTTTTCGAGGATCGAAGAATGGTGCGGGAAGGCGAAACATGGGTGGGAGGACGATCACCTTGGTCTAGACGCGTTAATGAATTTCCGGACCAAGTCTGGGCTCGTGGCAACGTTCGACCTGGCAGCCATCGGAGTTGGCGAGGGCAGTTGGGGCGAGTTCAATGGCGTGGTCAATCGCGACCCCCTGAGGGTAGATATTGGACAGGGCCGCAGTCGGTCACCGACCCAGTTGCGCGGGATTTGGTTCCACGTGGGGCCGCTGACGGCGCCACCCCCCCGGGAACTCGCCGAAGTCTCGCTCAGATTATCGAGACCTCAGCGCAGAGGACTGAAGAGGGCACTGGACGAAAGGCGAAGGCCCGACGCTCTCGTTCCGAGCGGCGGACTTGACCTCATCTTCTTCTGCTGGGAACGGCACGGTCGACCAGACCTGTTGGTGATGGCGTGCAGAGGAACGGGAGAAGAAATGGAGGCAATCGCGATGCGACCAGGTCCAAACGATGACCACAGCCTGATTCTGCGGGCGGGGCCTGACGCATCGGTCCTACAGACCCGAAGGGCCGTAGTGTTCGGAGCAGGAGCCTTGGGTGGGCACACCACGACCCTTCTCGCCGAAAGCGGCGTGAGGTTCTTGGACGTCATCGACCCCGACGCCCTCTTGCCTGGCAACGTGGTGAGACACGTGGCTGGCCACGACCAAGTGGGCGCATCCAAGGTGGAGGCGGTCAGTGCCGTGGTCAAGGGCCATGCGCCCTGGACCGAGGTCAATGGAATCCAGGAGTCCACTCGCACCCCTGCTCAATTGCGGGAGCGTATAGGAGACGCTGACATCGTCATAGACACTACGGGCAGTGAGGCTCTGACTCTATCGTTAGCTATGGTCACAAAGGACATGGAGAAACCCCTTGTCTCAGGAGCGCTGTATCGAGGCGGCTCCATTGGCCGCGTGCAGCGTCAGGCGTTGCCTGGCGATACACCGATCAACGAGCGGGGGGACCTGACGCGCTATCCAACTATTCCTCCCGGAGACGACATCGAGGAACTTGCGACCCCTCAACTGGGATGCTCGGCGCCAGTCAACAACGCACCACCCACCGCAGTCGCAGCATGCGCTTCCCTAATCGCTCAAGCCGCAATAGACATCCTGACTGAACGGTTTGACCTTGCGGACGAGGTGCTTGACGTCTACCGGGCTATTCCGGATCCTCCTTTTGATCATGTAGGCAGGATTGACCAAGAGGATCGCCAGCGGGTCTGACGGCGAGCGTGGTATACCTACCGCATAGGCGCGCTGATCATCCGGGGAACCACTGCAAGCGAACTTCACCCACCTTTAGGCTATACACGGGGGGGCAAATGAATCCACCATCACCGGGAGCGAACGGAGCATCCGACAACCAATCGGCATTCGAATTGGACGACGGCACCGGCCTGCGCGTGGTTCGCGCCAGATTCGCAGGTGAGAGAAAGTTCAGCTGGGAATTATTCGAAGATTATGACAGCTTGCGGGTCCTTACATACTCTGCAAGCACGAACGCCATCGTTAGGATGTTGGACAACTATTCATTCGAAACCTTCGAGTGTGTGTTTGGATACGAAGGCACGCTGCGCGAGATTAGGAGCATCCTTGCATTTCAGAAGGTAGTCGTCGGGGATACCCGGGCTGCCATCATGGGATTGAAGGACGAACGGCATATCCGCATTCTTGAAAAGGTTCATGCAGGCCAGGCCCATTTCAGAGTCCTGAGGAAGTCGATTGCCCACGCAAAGCTCTACCTTCTATCGGGGAGAGACGGACGCAGACGTGTAGTGATCGGCTCTGCCAATCTGTCCGAACAAGCCTTCTCGGGAAACCAGCCCGAAACCCTGGTTGCATTTGACAACGACGAGGCAGCATGGAACCACTACAACCAGATGTTCGATGAGATCAGGGACTCCGCTTCGGACGAGGTACCGCTGCCAGAAGAGCGCATAACCAATGCAGAGATAGAGGTTTCCGCTACCCCTATCATGGCGGAAGGGGGTACGGTCGTCATCGAAGCTCCTGCATCCTCAGAATCGCAAGTGGCGTCTCCGGTGCAGATTGAGCGTGTAGAGAAGGTCGCAGCCGTGTTGGGTCCCAGACTATCCGGCGCTCTACCGGCAGTTCGCAACGGCAAACAGACGATTACTCCAGAGATCAAGCGGGTGATAAGCCGGATACGCTTGGTCAAGTCCGTTGAGGATGCGGACAACCGCTACCTTTCCATCGACAGGGTAAATCACACTGCGTTGCTGTCCGGTGAGCCCTTCTCACTGGAATGGGATGGCTCGCTGGTAGAGCGTGACTGCGAACTCATGCTGGACTACTTCGGGAACTATGAAGGTGCATTCGAGGGAAACGTTACGGGACTCCAGCGTGACTACTTCACGTTGATGTCCTGGTTGTACTTCTCGCCCTTCTTGTGTGACCTTCGCTCCCTTGCCCTGCTGCAGGATAGCGACGTGGTTCGCTACCCCTCATTCGCCATCGTGTTTGGAAAGTCTAACTGCGGCAAGACCAGCCTGGTAGACACACTGATGACCTCCATGTTCGGTTTCGCCCATACCCTGGACAAACGGAGCTTCACCACGGCCCAGCTGCGTGGGCTACAGCACGGCTACAAGCGCTTCCCGGTCGTGTTCGATGATATTGGACGAACCGCGTTCAATCGTCACGGTCGGGACATGATCAAGGACGAGTTGCAGCCAGCCGTCTCCGAGTACCCCGGGTTCATTCTATCCATGAACGCGGAGCCTCAGTCGTTTCCCGACGAGATAGTTAAGCGGAGCATGATGGTATATACAACTACTGCCTTGCCCGCCCATGCTGAAGAGTTACGCCAACGTCTTCAGGGCCGGGTGCAGGAGATACGACGCGGCCTGACGGGCCACTTGTATCGGCGGTACCTAGTTGAGGTTATGAGCCGGATCGACGCAGAACGGCTCCCCGACGACTGGCTAGCCCTTTCATCAGAAGTGCTAGCCGACATTCTGACGGAGGCTGCCGCGGGCGCTCCACCAATCTGGTGCCAGAGGGTAACCTGGGTTGGCTACGCGGAGAAGCGATATGATCGAGTCAAGGCTCGCCTCTTGGGTGTACTCAGGGAGTCAGCCTACGCCAATACCGAAGGTCAGGTCTCCAGCGGCTGGACCGTTGACGGCAACAGTATAATCGTCTGGGAACCACGGGATGCTTTTGGGAGGCGTGGCTTCGACTGGGAGGATGTCCCATCCACTCTCATCGATGAAGATGCGAGTAGCGGCAACAGAACAGTGTTGAACCGCAACAGTCTAGAGGCCTTCCTTGGAAGGCGCTTGGGGCATACCCGCTCGTGGTGGAGGATCTGGATCTAGAGTGGCCAAGGAACAGCAGCGGCATCCCTGAAGCCACCTGCGATCCTCCTCGCCGACGCAGCACAATGGGCGTGGATTCAGAGGCTGCCAATCCGCCTCTCGAACCTGGTGCCGTCTAGCGTCCAAATCGGACTCAGTGGTTCTTCCTATCGTCCAAAATGGACCTGCGGCGCGCTGAACCACAATTCAAGACGGTTCTGTCTATCGTCAAAATTGGCCCACCATGACGCACCTCACTTTCCTGAAGCCGGAGGGGGCGAAGGTGGAGACCCAGAAGCCGCGTGAGGCGGCCTTGCGCATGCCGCGCGTGACTGATTCGACAAACCTTTGCGAAGTGAATTCGTCAACGCTCTCGGTGATCGCCTCCGTGAGCTCGCCGTTGGGGGAGTCGTCGGCGTGCTCGCGCTTGCGGGTGAGGCGCGGGCGATGTTCGCGGCGCAGATTCCCGCGCCGCCCGAAGACCAGTTCAGGACTCCGCTACGCATGCTGCTGGAAGCCAACGAATCCACGCCAGGCGTTCGCCGTCGAACGACCGTCGGGAAGCGGGCATGGTCTGCCCGCGGCCGGTCATTCGCAATCGGAGTCCAGTTCATGAGGGCCCTCGTTGTCGCAGTTGCCTTGGTAGCGGCCGCGGTGGCGTGCGGCCCAGATCCGGGCGCCACAACCGGCTGGCCGTTCGTCGGTTCGGACCAGGCGCATACCAAGTACTCGGTGGCCGAGGAAATCACGGCCGCCAACGTCGGCGATCTGGAGATCGTCTGGCAATGGGAGCCGAACGAGGCGCCCCTCGAGGAGTACGGCACACAGCCGGGTCCCTTCCGGTCCACGCCCATCATGGTCGACGGGATCCTCTACCTCTCCACCATGTACACGCGGGTGGCGGCGCTCGACGCCGAGACGGGCGCGGAACTCTGGACGTTCGATCCGAGAGCCTACGAGGGCGGACCGGTCGGCGCGGGGCCGACTGGCTTCAAGCACCGGGGCATCGCCTACTGGAGCGACGGGGACGACGCGCGCATCTTCCTCAACGGCTGCGACCGGCTGTATGCGATCAACGCCGCGACCCGTGAACTGGACGCGGACTTCGGCGAGGGCGGGAGTGTGGTGCTGACCGAGGGGCACGGCCGCGCGGTCAGCCGCTTCGAGTTCGACCAGACCTCCCCTCCGGTCGTGTTCGAAGACCTGGTGATCGTCGGGAGCCGCGTGCCCGACGGGGCGCAGCGTGAGTTCGACCCGCCCGGTACGGTCCAGGCGTTCGACGCCCGCACGGGCGAGCGGCGGCGCTAACTGGGGCGGTCCGGGCGCGGTCCAGGCCCCGGAGAGCGAGCTCGGCCCGATCCCGCTCACCAAGCCGCCCTACGCGCACCTGGTGGCGGTCGACCTCAATGCGGGCGAGATCGCGTGGAGGGTGCCGTTCGGGGAAGGGAGCGACGAGATCCGCACGCACGAGTTGCTACGCGGCATCGACTTGCCGGAGCGGCTGGGCACGCTCGGCAACTCCGGACCGCTGGTGACCAAGGGGGGACTGGTATTCCTCGGCGGCGGCGAGCCTTATTTGTATGCGTTCGACAAGGCAACGGGCGCCGAACTCTGGCGTGGCGCAACGCCGTTTCCAACCAACGCGAACCTGATGACCTACCGGACGAGGTCAGGGCGGCAGTTCGTCGTTATCTCCACAGGCCGTGGCTCGGACGCGGCGCTCGTCGCATTCGCGCTGCCCGGGCAGTGAGCTTGGGCGCGAAGAGGTGACCTCAGCAGTGTCCAGAGCGTCTATCTCAACAAGAGCATGGTGTCACAATTCCCGACGGGGGCAACACAGCACCCGACAGGGGCGACACAGCATGCGCGCAAACAAGACGATCGGTTTAGGCATCGCTCTCGGAGCTGGAGCAGGCGTAGGCATAGGCGCTTTACTCGGCAACGTCGGCGTCGGCGTGGCAATAGGAGTAGCCGTGGGCGTGGCACTCGGTGCCGGTTGGGACCGACACCGTAGGTAACCACCACCCGCCGCGATCACCCCAGGTCGTAGCGATCGAGATTCATCACCTTGGTCCAGGCGCTCACGAAGTCGCGCACAAAGACCTCCCGCGCGTCGTCACACGCGTAGACTTCCGCAAGGGCTCGAAGCTCGGAGTTTGAACCGAAGACCAAGTCCACCCGCGTGCCGGTCCACTTGAGCTCACCGGTGCGGCAATTGCGTCCCTCGAACACCTCATTCGATTCGGAGGCCGCGCTCCACTCAGTATTCATGTCAAGCAGATTGGTGAAGAAGTCGTTGGACAGCGTCCCGGGTCGATCGGTGAAGACTCCGTGCTGGGATTGCCCGGTATTCGCATTCAAGGCGCGCATGCCGCCAACGAGCGCCGTCATCTTGGGAGCGGTGAGCGTGAGCATGTAGGCCCGCTCCAGCAGCAGGTCTTCCGGGGTGTCTTCCTGCCCCGCTTGGAGGTAGTTGCGGAATCCGTCCGCGGCGGGTTCGAGCACGGCGAACGACTCTTCGTCGGTCCAATCCTGCGACGCGTCTGTGCGCCCGGGTGCAAAGGGGACTTGCACGTCATGACCGGCGCTCCGGGCAGCCTGCTCAACGCCCGCGCATCCCGCCAAAACGATCAGGTCGGCCAGGGAGACCCTCGTGCCGCCAGCCTGCGAGCGGTTGAACTCTGCCTGGATCGGCTCCAGCGTCCCCAGCACTTCGCTGAGGCCGGCCGGTTCGTTCACTGCCCAGTCCTTTTGCGGCGCAAGTCGGATGCGCGCCCCGTTCGCTCCGCCGCGCTTGTCGGTGCCGCGGAACGATGCGGCGGACGCCCAGACGGTCGAGACCAACTGCGGAACGGACAATCCCGAGGCGAGGATCTTTGCCTTGAGGTCAGCAATCTCCTGCTCCCCGATCAACTCGTGATCGACGGCGGGGACAGGGTCTTGCCACAACAACGGCTCTGCGGGAACCAGAGGCCCGAGATATCGGGTGGGAGGATCCATGTCGCGGTGAATGAGTTTGAACCACGCCCTGGCGAATGCGTCTTCAAACTCCTCGAAGTTCTCGAGGAAGCGTTTCGCAATCGGCCCGTAAACCGGGTCCGCCCGCAGCGAGAGATCCGTCGTGAGCATCATGGGGGCGTGCTTCTTCGACGGATCATGCGCATCGGGCACCGTGGTCACCGCGGCTGCATTCGTGGGTTCGTACTGCGATTTTCCGGCAGCGCTCTTCGTGAGTTCCCACTCGTGGCTATGCAGGTTCTCGAGGAAATTGTTGTCCCACTTCACGGGGTCCGTGGTCCACGCGCCTTCCAGGCCACTGGTGAACGTATCGCCGCCTTTACCGCTGCCGAATCTGTTCTTCCAACCGAAACCTTGCTCTTCTAGGCTGGCTCCCTCGGGCTCTGGACCGACATGACTTTCAGAGGCGGCGCCATGCGCCTTGCCAAACGTATGTCCGCCGGCAATCAGCGCGACTGTTTCCTCGTCATTCATCGCCATGCGCTTGAACGTATTGCGAATGTAGTTCGCCGCCGCGAGAGGATCCGGGTTGCCGTTCGGACCTTCCGGGTTCACGTAGATGAGTCCCATGTGGTCGGTGCCGTAGGGTCCCTCGATTCCGCCGTCGTCGCTGTGGCGCTCGTCGCCCAGCCATGTTTCCTCAGCCCCCCAGTCGGTATCGTCGGCTTCCCAAACGTCCTCACGACCAAAGGCGAAACCAAAGGTCTTGAACCCCATTGACTCCAGCGCGCAGTTGCCGGCAAAGATGATCAGGTCGGCCCAGGAGAGCCGCCGGCCGTACTTCTGCTTGATCGGCCAGAGCAATCGGCGCGACTTGTCGAGGCTGGCGTTGTCAGGCCAGCTGTTGAGAGGTGCGAAGCGTTGGTGGCCAGAGCCTCCGCCGCCCCCACCGTCACTGATGCGGTAGGTGCCCGCGGCGTGCCACGTCATGCGGATGAAAAGAGGACCATAGTGGCCATAGTCGGCCGGCCACCAATCCTGCGATGTCGTCATAACTTGTTCGACATCTTTCTTCAACTCATCAATGTCAATATCCTTAACCGCCTCGGCATAGTTGAAATCTTTATCCATCGGATCAGAAAGAGAAGAGTTCTGACGGAGAACCTTCAGGTTCAACTGATCCGGCCACCAGTACTGGTTGGAAGTCATCTTCGGCTCTTCCTCTGAAGTCTTCTGGGAATAGCGCAGCCTCCCGGAACGGTAGTATACGCGGAGTGCTTGAGCCTCAATCGCCAGCCTTCGGAAGCCGGTCGGAATCGTGGTAGTGGCTCACGCTGCTTATGGTCTGGGCATGGCGTCGGTGCCGGCCACGTTTGGCAACGCCGAGCATGCCGAAAAGGCGATGGCAGCGCTGTTCCACAGCAGGAGAGCGGTGCGCCGGCGGCAGGGACAAGGCAACGCTGCGGTGGCGCACTACTAGGAGTCACGCGAGGTCATGCCGCATCCGGACTATCCCGCCGTCCGGCAACTGGAGCGCCCAAACCGCTGAGCAGGGAGTGCAGATGGAACGGGCAGCACCAAGCCAGGGAACGCCTCGACGCGCCGAACCACGGCTGGTCACACCAGCTGTAGCACCAGGCGCCAGGAGATCAAGGGTTGCGCCGGCAGCGCCGTCTGCTAGTGGCCGGCTCCGTCTAAACTACCTCCAGAGGGCCGATGGCTCCGACAGAAGGGCGGCGAGGGAGAGAGACTTGCGCACAGTGATCGCAAAGCTTGAGCGAATGGGGTTCTCGGTCGCATCCGCAGTCATGGTGAGCCTCGCCCTCACTATGAGCTTCGCCTGGTTCCTAGCAAGCCCGGGGCAGGTTCACGCGTGTAAGTGTGCAGTACCCGGGACTCCCACCGAAGAGCTGGAGAAGTTCTCCGCCGTCTTCACCGGCAGAGTCGTCTCGATTCGACATTCCTACGACCTCAATGCAGCCTCCGTTACGCCTGACGACCGCACCACGGTTGGCTTCGAGGTGAATACCGTCTGGAAGGGCACCGTCCATGAGGACATGTTTATCACCACGCCACCAACTGGCGGAAGCTGCGGCTTCACCTTTGTGGAAGGGGAAGAGTACATCGTCTATGCCTCCGATAGCGCCTATGGCGACGAGGGCTACATCGCTGGCATTTGCAGTCGAACCGCCCTCCTCAGGCAAGCACAAGCCGACCTGGACGCGCTCGGCCAAGGTCGTGCTCCCCAGGCCGGGGCCGGCGGCCCCGGGCCAGAAGACCCACAGGATTCGGCTGTCGGGGCGGCCTGGATAGTCATCCCGGTCGTTACTGCGACAATTCTTGTAGTCGGCGGGATGGTGGCGTACCGAAGAGTGAGCCGTCGGTAGATAATGCCTCTCGCTCACCGAGAGTCACGTTGTCTCCGAGCGCGATCGCTGGCGGACGCAGGTGCACGTGCCGGACGCGGCCTAAACTACCGCCGACGGGCCGACGCTCAGGCGCAAGAGCGCCGCACTCGCATTGCGGAGGTCGTGGGTTCGAGTCCAATTCGGTCCACCAGTCCCGACAGCGTTTACTTTTCTGATGACTTCCTGTCGGCGCGCTCACTTTTCTCCTGAGCGAATCCATGTCCTAAGCCCCGTATGGAGAATGCAGCGCAGCGGCGACAATGATGGCCACACGGAGGAGGCCTCACCAATGAGAACGATATCTGTTCACTCTCGGATTGGCGGATGGAGGAGCTAGCCATGGCCGACGTTGGAGAAAAGGCAGATTCACAGCAACCAGTACAGTTTGTCAAAACAACAGGGAGCCCGGTGACCGTAGGAAACCGAGACAAGGCAGAGAGAATTCGAGAAGCAATGGTTGACCTCCAACTGGTAATCGACGGATGCGGAAGCCAGCCACCCGATCAGCTCAGCGATACAGTCGCATCTCTGGCAAGGCATTGCTCCATTTTTCTGAGGAAGTTGGTGCTCGGCGACGACCGGAGCCCGCGCTTGCTGGACGGCGACTCTTGTCAGATGGCGAAACTGGGCTTCAGCAGGATCCGGAAGGTCCCAAGCAACCGGAGGACCCTGACCCTTGCTCCAGTGGACGTAAGAGGCGGCTACATGGAGTTGTCGAAACTGGATGAGCAGACCAGGGAGCCGGAGGCTACGCATGTTCTTCCCATGGGCCCACAGCCGCTTAGTTTCGTCATCGAGTGGCCGTTATCCGGGATGACGGATTGGCTCAACAAAGCAACGCCGGAAACGCCGTGGACGTTAAAGCCGGAGGGGTTGTTCGAGTCCGAGTCCGATCAGGGGTTCGACTGTGACCGCTGGCTCGGACAGCAGCTGGTGCTTTTCGACAACCGGGGGGTCACTCTGAAGGATGTCATAAGGGTAACGGTCAACACCGAAGCGGCTCACTCCCCACCTGTGCAGCGGCTGATGCTCCCGGAGGGAGACAAGGACAGAGCCAGACTCAGAGTCGTGAAGGATCGCGAGATTCACATTCTGAGCCACCTAACGATGTGTGGCGTGCGGTACAGCCATGCAATAGTCATCCAGACCGCTCTGCATCTATACCGGGAACTGACTAAAGACACGTCCATCTGGCAGAAAAAAGAAGAAGTGGGAATTCCGGTGTTTTGCTATATACCAGACGATGTATTTTCGCCTGACCAGGCCTGGCTGCGTTTCGACGGTGGTCTTGCGCTGTCCCTTAGAGGCGTGGGTCAGTCCATATCGCACCGAGTTAGAGCTCCGCGGTAATTCGACACCAGGAGTCTATTTCGATCACGGAATGGACTCTGATCAACGGTGCCACGATGGCAATGGCTGAAACAGGTCATGTGTCTCGCTCTCGGAGTTGACCTCCGTAGATCGGATAACTCCTAGAAGGTCACGGTGTCGATTCGAGGAAACTGAGCCACCAATCTCCCTTATTCGGCGCGGTTGAGTTGCGAATGTCCAAGGCAGCAGCACTCGCTACGTGCCGCCACCCCTCTGCATTTGGAATGCCCAGCGAGAAGCTCGTAGCTCCGAGCGCTCCAGGCCACTAATTCCCCGTGAGTCAGTTGCAACGAATCGAGCTAGGTGCCGGAACCTGAGACCGGCGGAGTCCACAGGCCGGGATCGGCATTCACCAAGCTCCGGCCAACAGCTCCTGCGTCAAGGCTTCCCGCTGCGACCAGCGCCCACTGCTAGTAGAGATCTGTCGCAAGCACATGGACAGCGTCGACAGCCACGGCGGCGTCTTTCACATTTTGGTCGGGAGCAGGCCTTGTGGAAGGGTCCATCCGCCGATATGGGTTGGCGAGCCACACCGTCAGGTCAGGCAGTCGGCCCTCCTCTAGGATGTAGCGTTCGCGGTGCTCACGGATTTGGCGATTGTCGTTTGTCTTTGTGCCGCTGCTGTAGCCCTTTACTTCAACCATCGCTTGCCACCCAGGCTCGTCCTTAAGCGCCAGCCGCAGGTCTTCACGCTTCGGCTCGCCTTCCGTTAACTCTGCGTCCATGTCGCGCACCGCGAATCCGAGGTCAGCAAGCACCTTCCCGACCGCAGCGATCAACTCATCGCCATCGGCCCAGATAGCTCGTCGGATCCCCTTATCGGCTCTCTCTCCTTCTGCGGCCAGTTCCGTCTCATGCTGATCTCATTCAGCATTCAGACGCTCGAGCTCAGCATCAAGGTCTGCAATTCGATCTGCCAGGTCCCGCTCTTGGAGACCTTTGCGTAAATCCGGGGGCGGAGCGGAGTATTGGGCGTCGCCAGGCGGATGATGGGGGAGAAGTCGTATGCACCGGGACATGGGCCGGCCGTCGCTGGCGGAAGCGGTGGTGTCGGAGACGCTGGGCCAGAACCAGCGGCTGGAGCGGATCGACGACGCGGTGGACTGGGAGCGGCTCGGGCAGGTCGTGGCGGGCGTGCACGCCGCCCCGCGCGGGCGGCCCAGCTATCCGCCGCTGCTGATGGTCAAGGTGCTGCTGCTCCAGCAGTGGTACAGCCTCTCGGACCCCCAGCTGGAAGAGGCGCTGGGCGACCGGCTCTCCTTCCGGCGCTTTGTGGGGCTGGGCCTGCAGGACGCCACGCCGGACCACTCCACCATCAGCCGCTTTCGCCAGGCGTTGGAGGTCGACGGGCTCAGCGCGCCGTTGTTTACGGAGCTGGCGGCGCAACTGGACACGCAGGGCCTGGTGCTGAAGCAGGGCACGCTGCTGGACGCCACCCTGGTGGCGGCGCAGGTGCGGCGCCCGCCGCTGGCGGCGGGGCGCGGGGCGCCGAGTGCCACCGATCCAGAGGCGGCGTGGACCCAACGGGGGCGGGGCGGCCGCTCCCACTTTGGCTACAAGGTGCATCTGGGGTGGATGCGGACACGGGCGTGGTGCGGCGGGCGGCGTTGACCCCCGCCAACGTCTCCGAGAGCGAGGTGGCCGACGCCTTGGTGAGCGGGGACGAGCGGGCGGTGTACGGCGATCGGGCCTACGAGTCCACGCGCCGGCGCCGGTGGCTGCAGGCCCAGGGGATCAACGACCGGATCATGCACCGCTCCCACAAACACCAACGGGCGCTCCCCGTCTGGCAGCAGCGGCGTAACGCCCTCATCGCGCCCCGCCGGGCGCTGGTGGAGAAGGTCTTCGGCACCCTCAAGCGCAGCTATGGCTACCAGCGGGTGCGCTACCGCGGGCTGGGGCGCAACACCGTGGAGCTGTGGTTCAAGCTCATGGCCTACAACCTGCGCAAAGCGGACACCCTGGCCTGGGCCACGGGCTGACCGCGGGACCAGTGCGCCGCGCGCGGGGTCCCGCGGCACGGGATCTCGTGCCGGCCCGCCCGACCGGACGCCGCGCCGGCCTCCAGGCGTTGCCGATGCCCCTCCCCACGCGCTCCATCCCCAATTATTCAAAGGTCTCCAGCGTGGGACACCTGGCGCCGCCTAGCCCCCTTATGCGTAACGCCGAGCCGCTCGACCTGCCACCGTTGATGCACACGCTCGAGTGAAGCAACCGCCATGGCCGTCTGAGTAGGCGCGCCGTGATCCGCAGTCAGGACGCCACCCCCTTCGTGGTCCAGCACGAGCTTGAGCCGGATGCTGAAGGGGGGCGATCGGTGTCCTGCTGGACTGCTCGGGCTCGATAGAGATCGTGCGTATGGTGGCCGCCCGCGTGGCGGCGGCCACGCTGCACTTGGCCTGTGCGCAGCTGGGTATCTGGCACGCGGTGGTCGCGTTCGAGGGCGCGGACCCGCTGCTCGGCATGGACGACGCGTCGGAGCCGGCCTTGGAGCGACCGGCGGGGCTGCAGGCCGAAACCGGGAGCCGCGTGGGGCCGTCCTATACGCGGATGCTGAAGCAGATGAGGGCCCGGCCGGAGCCTGTGAAGGTGCTGGTGGTCATCCACGATGGGCGGCACGAGGATCCATACACGGTCGTGCGGCTGAACCGTCATGCGGCCGAGGCCCGGACCGAAGTGCTGGGGCTGGGGCTGGGGCTCGAGGGGGAGAACCGGACGGACATGCGCAACCATTTCGGCAACCGATTCATCGAATGCCCGACGCCGGCATCGCTGGTTCCCATGCTGGCTCCCGTGCTCAACACCCTGCGGCGGCGATGATCCGGGCCGTGTGGCGTTCGTGAGTTGCGGCTGCCCGCCGGTGGGACCCTCGGCGTGCAAGGGATCCGATTGGGATTCCAGAAACCTGTATTCCCAGATCGGTCGTCGCCAGCCTAGACTCGCCCATGCGAGGCGTTGATTGCAGCATCTCATCAGCCCGTGCGTCTACCGGCACGTTTGCGGATGGACCGGCTGTCAAATCCGCAACGCCCAATCAGGCGGTCGCGTCTGCTTCTGCACCTGTGCTCGGCCGGCGTCGCTCGCGCGTCATTGGGGGCCGCCGTCGAGTTAACGGTAGGCAGGGCGCTGTGACTTCGCAGAAATCCGGCCAGGACTGGGCGAACGATAGTGTGGGTGCGAATGGTGAACGGTAGCAACCCCGGCCTTCCACGAAACGGCGGATCAGGGCGGCCCCATGTGTCGGAGTCTGACAGGTTGGCGGCGTGACCGTCGACATCAATCAGGTCGTGTTCACACCGACCGAGTGCGCCGAACTTCTTCGGTGTCGGCGCAAGACGATTTACGAAATGATTCGCAGCGGCGAACTCCCCAGCTTCAAGTTAGGGGGGCGCGACTACCGCATTCCACGTGAGGCGCTGCTCCGATTTATCCGGGAGCGCGCTGGTATGTAGGAGGAAATCAATGGCTAGTTTTGAGAAGCGCGGCAGACGTTGGCAATGCCGTGTCTACAGTCAAGTTCTGAAGCGTACAGTGGCCAGATCGGCAGCGACGAAACGCGAGGCGCTGGCGCGCGCTGACAAGCGTCGACGCGAACTTGAGGGAGGAATCCTCTTCGACGCTCAGAACCTCACGGTTGCCGAGTATCTGCACCACTGGTTGGCGCAACATGGAACGCATGCGTCGGCAAGAACGGTGAGGCGGTACGGACAACTGGCGGAACTTCACATAATTCCACACATTGGCGACCGGAAGATGGGCCGCCTACATCCGATGGAAATTCAAGACTTGTACGCGCGGGCAGCGGTGTCGGGTAGGCGTGACGGCAAGAGTGGCGGTCTACATCCGCGTACGATCGTTCACGTCCATCGAGTGCTGCACAAGGCACTCGAAGATGCGGTTCGTCTGAAGATGGTCGCAGGCAACGTGGCACGCGCTGTTATCCCTCCAACCGTGCCACGGCGCGTGGTTGAGGTACCGAGCATTGAGCGTGTGCTTGCTGTCCTGCGAGCGGTGGAAGGGACGCCGGTTGAGTACGAGGTTAGGTTCGCCGCTTTCACAGGTGTTCGTCAGGGTGAGCTGCTGGGCTTACGCTGGTCCGATGTCGATCTGGATGGTCAAACCGCTCGCATAACGCGATCGGTGACACGAATGCCGAATGTAGGGATTCTGGTGGTGCCGACCAAGACACGCACGAGTGATCGAGTTGTGCCGCTGGCACCCGATCTCGTTCGTGCGCTGCGCGGACACCGTGGCCGCCAGATTGGGCAACGACTTCTTGCTGGACCCGAATGGGACGACCGCGACCTAGTGTTTCCGTCAGCCACCGGTACCGAGCAGGATCCACGTAACGTCCTCCGACGCTTTCACAGGGCGCTTGAGCAAGCTGGCGTGGCACGCATGCGCTGGCACGACCTTCGTCACTGCTGTGCCAGCCTAATGCTCAGCGCTGGCGTGCCACTGGCCATCGTCAGCGAGTTGCTTGGGCACGCGAGCATCCAGGTCACGAAGGACACTTACGGACACATAGCGATGGATGCGAAGCACGAAGCTGCGCGCGCCCTCGAAGCGGTGTTGACTCGATGAGCAGGAAGGACTTGCGCAAAACTTGCGCAGATGAGGGCAAGTCGATCATATGCTGACTGCGTAACAGATTCAGGCCCAGGTAGCTCAATCGGCAGAGCGGCGGTTTTGTAAACCGCAGGTTGTGGGTTCGAGCCCCACCTTGGGCTCCACGTGTGGCTGGCCACACGCGGAGTGGGCCGCGGCGGCGCAGCCGCCGCACCTCTCACCGGCCGCCTTGCATCCGTGTCCGCTTGTCATCACGATGGGTGTTTGTCCCGGCGGTTTGCGCCCTGACTGAGCCTACCGATGAACAACAGAGGAGCGACTCCATGGCAGTCCAGCACTCCAATGCGTCCGAGCCGCGCGTCTTGGCCGTTGACGACGTAGCCGGGGAGCGGATCGAGACGCCCGGCTTCCAACGCACCATCAAGACGCTGCTGCAGACGGGGCAGATGACCGCCCACGTCGGCATATTCGATCCCGGTCAGTCGGGCTCACACCACGTGCACGCGCAATCCCAGGAAGTGACCTACGTAGTGGAGGGCGTGGGCGAGGTCGCGGTGGGCGATCAGGTCCTGCCCATCAAAGCGGGCGACATGTTCTACGGTCCGGCCAACCTGCCCCATCAGTTCCGCAACACGGGCACGGAGCGCCTCGTCTGCTTTGCCATCTACAGCCCGCCCGACGATATCGCCGCACTCATCGACAAGGAGCTTGCGCAAGTCAACCAGGCGCAAGGCGGCGCCTGAGAGCGGGGCGTGCGCACCATCGGCCTCGCGCCTGGCCACCCGGGTCGTCGCATGGGGCACAATAGGGCCGCCCGCCTTTTTGGAGAGACCGACCGTGAACACCCTGAATGCCGGCGACCCGGCGCCCGAGTTCGAGCTGCAGGACACCGACGGCCAGACCGTCAGGCTGCGTGACCTGCGCGGAAAGAAAGTCGTCCTCTACTTCTATCCGCGCGACGATACCCCCGGCTGCACCAAGGAGGCCTGTAGCTTTCGCGACAACCTGGCGGCTCTCACCGACGCCGGGGCGCTCGTTTACGGCGTCAGCGCCGACAGCGTAGCCTCGCACCAGAAGTTCACTGCCAAGTACGACCTGAACTTCCCGCTCCTAGCCGACACCGAGAAGTCGGTGGTGCGGGACTACGGCGTGTGGGTGCAGAAGCAGCTTGCGGGGAAGACCAGCATGGGCATCCAGCGGGCCACGTTCCTGATCGATGAGGACGGCGCGATCGCGAGTATCTGGCCCAACGTGCGCCCTGATGATCACGCCAGCGAGGTTCTTACGGCCGTCACAGGCTGATCGGCCGCGCTCGCGCGCGTCGCCGTGCCGCGCGGCCGGGTACGATGCCCATGACGCGGGTATCGGCTCGCGACCCCGCGCCTCGGCACGCGCCCACATAGCTCAGTCGGTAGAGCGCGTTCTTGGTAAGAACGAGGTCTCCGGTTCAATTCCGGGTGTGGGCTCCAACGCGGGTTTACAGGTTTGGAAGACACCATAGTTGTTTGGATGTTGCCAGACGCGCCCTGCCACAGTTCTTCAAGACACCATACTTTTGCCTTGGTTCGTGGTTGGCGCCGGCCGCGGAGTCCAAGCCCCCCACCTTGTCGTGATCGCCTCGACGCCGGGGCCGGCACCGTGCCCGGGCAACTGCCGGCCGCTTCCCGCTGACCAACTTGCTCAATAGGCAGGCGGCGTTGCCGGCTGATGGCGGGCTACACGGGTATCGAGCTGTGGGCAGACTGCGATTGCCATGCACTCATTGACAGGGTAGGCCGATCAGCCAGAGACTTCGGACAGTTCGAGTACAAGGGAAAATGGCCTATGACACGGGTACGACCGACTCTCATTGCGGTGGTGGTTGCGGTGGCCGCTGCTGCGGCGCTCGCGACACCGGTGTTCGCCCAGTGGCCCACCACCTGTGTCGACCTAAACGACGTCGTGGAACAGCACCTGGGCCGGGAGAACAACGTGGGCATCTACCAGCGGGTTTTTGGCGACCAGGCCGAGGCCGGCTGCCAGGTCGACCACCGCGAGGACGTGCGCGGGGTGTTTGCCTGGGCGTTCGATCTCGCGCCACCCGCTCCCCCACCCGCTGTCGCAGCGCCGTCCCTGCCGCTGGTGGATGACGCCCTTTACTCAGCCGTCTGGCGGGGCCAGACCGAGCAGGTGCGCACCCTTGTGGCCGGCGGTCTGAACGCCAATGTGCGGACCTCGGACAACGATCCCCTCATTCGCGAGGCGGTCTGGCGCAACCACGTCGAGATCGTGCGGATCCTGGCAGGAGCCGGCGCCAATGTGAACGCCACGGACTCCGACGGCGACCCGGTGATTCATTCGGCGATCTGGCGGGACCACGCGGATGTCGTGCAGATCCTGATTGACGCCGGCGCCAACGTGGACGCCAGGGACGCCGATGGCGACCCAGTGATTCATTCCGCGATCTGGCGAGGCCACACGAACGTCGTGCGGATCCTGGTGGACGCCGGGGCGGACGTGAACGCCAAGGAAAGCAACGGCGATCCGCTCTTGTTCGAAGCCATCTTTCGAGGCCACACGGAAATCGTGCGCATCCTCGTCGACGCCGGGGTCGATGTGACCCTCAACAACTCTGGCGGCCGGCTTCCTCTGGGCTATGCCTTGTTCTGGGAGGGGGAAGGTTCGGAAATCGTACGGATTATCCGCGAGGCGCTGGCCGCGGGGCCGGTCCTGGGCTGGCCCACGACCTGCGTCGACCTCAACGACATCGTGGAGAACCACCTCGGTAACGACAACAACGTCGGCATCTATCAGGCAGTCTTCGGCGATCAGGCGGAGGCCGGCTGCCGCGGCGATCACCGCGAGGACGTGCGTGGGGTGTTCGCCTGGGCGTTCGACGATGTGACTTAGCGCACGACGACGGCATTCCAACCCCCACGTTGGCCCGGACGGAAACCGGGCCAACGTGAGGGTGTCGCCGATTGCTTCTGAACGGGGGGCGTGCCTCTGTCGAGGCGGGACCATCTCACCCACTACCTAAATCGATCGAGATCGCAGACGCGATGACCGGGAACGGCGTTCCAGATCCGCCCATTGAAACGGATTCGTCCCGCGTCAGTTCAACCCTTGGGTCACCGTCCCAGAGACTGAGGGCGCACCGTCCGGTACGGCTCCGAAATCCTGCCAGCCTCGGCCAGCGCACATTGGCGAGATGGACTCCGTGACAGCCCGACTTCGGTTCGTCCTCTACGCCGCCGTGGCTCTCGTGCTCGCTGGGCCCGTGCTTCTGTTTTTCCTGGCACGGCTGATCCTCAGCGACGATGCGCTGCTGCTGGACCACGTTTCCGAACGCCGGACGACGCTTGTCGAGCTCGCGATCTGGGCCGGCGCCGACCCCAAATACCGGGACGAAGACGGCCGTTCGGCCTTGCCGGTCGCCGTTGAGCTTGGCGACTCGGAAATCGTGCCACTGCTCTTGGATGCCGGCGCCAATCCCGACGCCCTCACGTCGGACGGCGACCCTGTTGCGTCCTTGGCTGTCCGCGGTGGCGAAGCCGAGATTCTGAAAATGCTGCTGGACGCCGGCGCTGACCCTAATGCCAAGGACGGAGCCGGCCTCGCGGTCGTGGTCTGGGCCGTGATAGAGGGCGAAGCCGAGATTCTGAAAATGCTGCTGGACGCCGGCGCCGATCCCAACACCCTGGCGGAGGAAGGCCTATCGGTCCTGGCCCTAGCCGTCGATCGCGGCGACATCGCGGTCGTACAGCTGCTGCTGGACGCCGGCGCCGATCCCAACGGCCCCGGGATCGCGGAGCTCGCCCAGCGATCCGGCAACGCTGACCTGCTCAAGCTGCTCGAGGCCGGGGCGATCACAGCCGAAGCGCTGTTGACCCTGGCCGAACTTGGCTTGAACGCCTTGGGCAACATCGACAAGTTCATAGAGGGCATGCTCTGCATCTTCACCCTGGGCTTCGGCTGTTAGTAGTTCGGAAGCCGCAGCGGCAATGGCGGCAACTCGCGGAACGAAGAGGACATGCCAGGATTGAGTGAATCCTGGCTGTTGCCGGAACTGACGAAATCGCGCGTGACTTCCGAAGCCGATTGTTCCGGAACTAAGACGGCGAACACGCTTCGGCGAGTGCTATGGGGGCGGCCTCTGGGTTCCGCACTTCGGCGGCAATCACAAGACGATCCGCGGGAATCGAGAGAGCTCGCATGCCAGTGAGCATGGCGCAATCCTGGCGCGGATGACGCTCGAAGTCGAGGCCCAGGAAAACGCACCACACCATAATTTGATGCGTTTCGCTCGGGGTCTCCTGGTACATGCCACAGCGCTGGGAGCAAAATAGTTGGTAACTATAGTTTGGGCGAGCACTTCCTGTTTAGTCTGTGGGAGCTGTTGGGAGAAGATGCGATGTCGGCAGCCTTGAGGGAACTGCACCTGTATGGACGTGGGAGCAAAAGGAAACTTGTTCAAACCTGCTAGGAGCCTGTCCGAGGATTCGTTCCTGGAGACGAAAAACGCCACGCAATAACCTGCTTATAGCAATCTGGACTTTGTCGTGGAGTAATTAGCATCTTTACACTCCACTAATGACGCATATGGTTTAGAACATTGTTTCTCGGACAGACTCCCAGCAGCGGGGGAGACGATCTTGATGGACGGGGGTATGGGCTCGGAGTTCGAGAGGCGTGGGCTGGCAAGCCCCTCCACGTGGTCGGGCGGTCCGATGCTCACCCATCCCGAGTTGGTGAGGGATATTCGTCAGGAATACTTAGAAGCGGGAGCGGGAACGGGACGAGGCCAGGGACGCCGCAGCCGCCGGCAGGGACGCATACGAGGAGCTGGAGGAGGCGTGTCGGAAGGAGCGGGCCGCGTGCGGGAGGACGAGGGAACTGGCAGACAGGCTGAAAGCCGCCGTCGCCGGGCTGGAGGCCCTGGGAGCCCGGCTTCGAGACCCTGAGCGACCGATCCCCAGGCACAGTCACGTGCTGACGTGTCACCACCCCACGACCTCGACGAGCAGTGCGTCAATGCCCTTCAGAGGGCCGGAGATGCCTCTGACAGCCACAAAACCGCCACGTCATGCACCGGCACATCCATCACCTTCTGCGCCCTGTTTTCCAACCCACCCGCCGCTTTTCCGCCTTGTCGTGGCCCCCACCATCCACCGCGTTTCAGCCTTTCAGACCGGACTGCGGCCTTTCAAAAAGTGTTCACTGTTCACGTCCTGTAGGGGGGTGATTTACCTCTGTTTCAGCTATGAAATCACGACTCTCGCCGCTCTGTTGCCAAACTCAAACTCCTGTATGTTGCGATCGCTCTCGATCTAGACCAAGTGATCGGTCATAAACCAGGCCACCTCTAGGGTGATCTGGTCCGACGGCTCACCGACGGCATCGATATCGGCGACCGGCGACCGGCGCGGGAACAACGACTGGCAGTTGGTGCTCACCGAGGGCCGCAAGCGGCAGGTGCGGCGAATGTTCGAGGCCGTGGGAATGCGGGTCACGCACTTGCGGCGCGTGCGCCTCGGCCCGTGACGCTGGGCGACTTGGCGGCCGGGGCAGCGAGGGAGCTGGAGGCCGGCGAGGTGGAGACGCTGCGGCGGGATGCGGCGCAAGCATCGGTCAGCCGCAGCTCACACGTCTCCGGCTAGGGCAGCTAGGCGCTCTCAGCCAGGCGCATGTCGGAGGCGGTTGCGCTGAATGAAGGTCGTGATGCCCAGAGCGGTCCAGGCCGGGAGCGAGAGGACGAGCGGGTAGAGCACGACGCCCACCGGTCCGAACAGCCCGCCAATCACTGCGCCGTAGACCGTCAGCGGCACCAGCACGGCACCGCACACGTAGGCCACCACGCGGATGCGCCGATGCAGAAAGGCCACCGCCAGGGTCAGCGGGATCGCGGCGATCCAGGCAAAGAGGACCATAAGCGCAATCATCGCGGCCGCGTTCGGCATGCCACTCGCTTCCTCAACCGGCGACAGGGTGGCGAAGCGGATGGCTGTGACCACCAGAATCGCCAACGGGAGCCAGAGCGGAAGAACCAGCAGTCGTCCGACGCGTCGAATCGTTGACCGTTGCATGTGCCCACTAGTGCGCCACGCCTATCGGGCATTCTAATGCACACCCTGCAGGCGCCAACGGTAGGGTTTTTCACGCGAGCGCCGCGGTTGGGCGACAAATCGTTTCATTGACGCATTCGGCGGCGAAGTGCGCGCAGGCTGCGAATCTGGGGACGTGCCGGCCCGAGCGGCGCGGCAGAATCTCGTATGCGAATGGCCTGTGAGATCTGCGGGCGCGTGCTGCGACTGCCGCACCGCTTTTGCCGGCGCTGTCCGCGGGCGTGCGCCACGTGCGGCGAGCGCCTTCCCCCAGCCGCCCAGGACGTCGAGCGCTGCGTGGCGTGCCGGCTCCCGCGCCTGGGCGGCCTTCGACGAGCAGGTGCGCCGCGCGTTCCCCGCGCCGCCCCGCCGGCGCCGCGGCCCTTCGCGGTCGTCACCAAGACCCACAGCTCGCTCCCGCGCTGAGGCCGCGAAAGACGCGCGTGAGAGGGCCGGTTCGACGACGTTTGGGGAAATTTGGTGGGGCGGGGGGGGCCGAAAAGCCCGTGGTGCGGCAGGACGGAGCCCGTGGCCGCAATGGTGGGGCCTAGAGGTGAAGCACCTGCAGGTCCGTCAGCCGTGACACCATCTGCGCCGAAATATGGGAGCGGTGGCAGGACGCCCCGGCCCTGCACGCGCACATGATCGCCACCACGCGGCCGGTCGCGAACTCGGCCTGGAGGATCGACAGGCCGCGCGGCTCGTCGACGAGCCTCAGCGGCGCGTCCTCCGGGTCATGCCGGCTCGCGTTGCCCAACTCCACGACGTGCCGGTAGGCAACCCCGTTCGAGACGAGGACGCGCTCCAGCGCCCTGCGGGAGAAGCCTGGCGCGCGTGTAGCGCTGAACCATCGCCGCGCCCGTGGCAGGCTGCCATCGGCCCTGGCGCACGACCACGGGGAGCGGCGCTCCCCGCGACACCATGCGGCGCGCCATGCCGACGCGCCCGCTATGCCCGCTGAAGTGCGCGCCCAGGCCGGCGGCCTGGGCCACCGCCTTGATTCTCCGCGCGAGCCGGTCGCCGCTCAGCCCGCCGAACACCGGCGCCTCGTCGTCTCATCGGGCCGCGGCCCCCGCGCGGTCAGCTCCACGAACCGCTGCACCGCCGCGCTGTCATAGAGCGCGTCTTCCATCGCCGGGTCGCTGAGGTTGTAGAACACCTGCACGCCGTGAAGCCGCAGCAGCAGGGCCAGCGGGTAGGGGAGCCACCCGCGCTCGCCGGTGGGGTAGACCGGCCGGATGCGCGCTTCGAGCCGCGCCCACGGCATCAGCGCGTCCATGCGCTGCAGAAAGCGCTCCCGCCGCGTCTGGCGCGGCTGTCCGTCATACTCCACGTCGGCAAATGAGCGTTGCGGCGGCATCATGGCCCTCAGCGGCTATCCGTCGCTCGTGAGCATAGGCCCTGCCGCAACCACCGGGCTTTTTCAGAGCATTCCTAACAGTATTAGGCACTCGTGCAGTGTATGGCTCGGTGGCCCACGCTGCACGCAGCGTGGGATTCCCTCAAGACAGGGACTGTGAGGCGGGGCTGTCGCCGCGACCGGGCTACCCGACAACCCAAGCGTTGAACCAGTCCTCCCTGAGTAGGATCGGGACTGTCCATGCCGGTATCGAGCGAAGGAGCCACACTGTTCTTCCCAGGCTGCACGCAGCCTGGGCCACCGGCCACGCACCTGAATGGTGAACAACGTGACTGGCGAATGTGCACTCCCTTACAATCTCAAAGGGAGGGTAATCTGTGCTTGGCAGAGGAAGGACATGGATCCTCAAGATTGGCGATGAATATCACTTGCAAAAAGTGCGACAATGTTGGTCGTATAAACGATACCGATTGTAGCTTTGAGAGCCGCGGCCGATTTGGTTTAAGCCTTGTATACAAATGTCTCAAGTGCAAGTCCGGATTGCTAGCAGAGATCAATGAAGACCTTACCGTCGGGCCTCCTGAGCCAATACCAGATCATCAATGGTTTAACTTGGACGCTCGATGGAGCCGGCAGTTTCTGCCCTCCGATATGTCAGAGAATGACAGAGTGGAACTTGGGATTATGCTTCATTCCATGTTTGGCTTTGTACATGGATATACCGGTCTATTGATCGCAACTGAATCAAATGGAAACGCCAGCCCAGAGCAATCCTTCTATCTGAACGCATTGAGATCTATATGCTTCAACTATTTTGTCGCTTCCACTAAGTATCCATCAGATGTTAACGTGCGGCCAATCCTTGCGAAGCATGGTCTGTCGAGCCTCATCAAACCAATTGACGAGATATTGGACACGTCGCTCGGGGCCACCAATTTCGAGTCGATATTTGTTACATACAGAAATAAGTTCCTCACGCACGAGCTGTTTCAGCTTCGGCCTTTGGAAAAGATATATGGTGAATTCGACCTTCATGACGAAAACAATTGGCTTGCTTACCACAAACTTGAAGAAGGTCTCTTCAATGGGACCGTAGAAATGTTCTATGAGCTAAGGGGTCGCTATCCGGGTGCATGGATTAGACTCGAAGAACTGGCTCCTTAGAGATTCAGAACAGTTCCCTTGGTCGTCGAACGGCGATCAAATGCAATGGTGCCGCTGCAAGGGGCGGCGTCATCTAGTTGGACGAGTGCCCGTTGCTAGTCCCTACCCCGGCGTCTCGTAGGCGAAATCCCACCCGTCCCACAGCCGCAGGGGCTTGATCGTGTGCGGCAGCGGGGGCTCGCCGGCGGCTTGCCAGGCGCTGATCTCGTCCTGGTGGCCCAGGCGCCGCAGTCCGCTCCACATGGGTTGGAAGTTGGCCCGGCCCGAGCCGCCCGCCGCGTCCCAGAAGAACATGTGGCCCGCGCCGGCCCCGTAGACGGTTGACGCCCGGCGGCGGAAGTCCTCCGGCGACTGGTGCCGCGGCATCAGGTTGGGCGCCAGCACGCACTCGGTCCCGCGCACCAGCTCGACGAAAAAGGCCAACTGCGACGGGTCAGTCCAGGCTGGCTCGTGGCTGTCGTAGACCGGCTCCGAGCTATAAGGAATCAGCGTGTCAATCAGTCCCTCGCTCACCCACGCCCGCAGGTCGATGCCGTCTTGCAGGTTCTCCTGCTCGGTGGCCGCCACCACCGCGCCGACGTCAAGGCGCTTCGTGCCCGCCGGTCTCAGGTCGTCCAGCGCCGCGCGCAACTCGCGCATGAAGCCGGTGAGCGTGCGCGCGCGGTGGGCCAGCCAGCGGGGATCGTCCGCCGCCAGCTCCCGCGGGTCCAGCCCGTATTCCTGTTGGAACCCCTCCACCACCGGCGGTTCGTACTCCACCAGCGGCATGCGCCGGTTGAACAGCAGACACACGCCGTCCACGGGTCGCTCCGCGATCTCCCGCAACACCGCGATCACGAACTCCCGCACCGCGGGATAGCTGTAGGCCATGCGCGGCGTGCGGTTGCCCGCCCGGTCCACGCCGCGGCATTCGGGATGCCGGTCGAAGAAAACCTCGCCCAGGCTCGCGCCGTCCAGCGGCGGCGGATACTTGAATCCCGCCACGCGATAGCACGCGTGAAACTCCATGCCCAGCGCGTGGGTGTGCGCCAGCGCCACGTCGAACGGGTCAACGCCCTGCCGTTGGAAGCCCCGCCAGCTTTCGGCGTGCATGCGGTCGCCGCGCCGCCCGAAGTCCTCCTGCCCTTCCATGATCTCCGCGCGGGCGATGCGGCTGAAATACCGCGTCCGGTCGCCCCCGCCCGCCTCCCAGTAAATGCGCGAGACATCCGTGTCGCGGTAGGGCTCGATCTCGCGCCGCACCTCTTCTGGGGTGTTGAGCCGGAACAGATAGTGCGGCCCGTGTGAGTCGTTGTGCGCAAACAGGCGGCCCGTGTCTTTCCGGGCCTGGTCCGCCTGCCAGACCGCGACCTCATCGTCGGTCAGCGGCACCAGCTTGACGTAGGCCACGCGCGCCGCCGGGCCGCTCAACGATCCAAAGTGATCGCCCGGCGCAACGCGTCGGACCAGCTGGAGGATGTCGAGGTCCATGTCCGTGAGATCCGCGATCTTCCAGAACATCTCCACCACCACCGGCCCGCGCCAGTCCGGCAGCAGCCGGGTTTGCAGCGACGGCAGGTTTAGCGTGAGCACCGAATAGGTGTCGTCGCCGCTGAGCTTGACGGGGACCGCCAGCGTGGCGGTGTCGTCGGTGCACTTGAAGCTCGGCACGACGCCCACCGACACCGCGTGCCAGCCGCTGGCGCGCAGCGGATAGCGCACCGGCGGCGCGGCGGTTTCGGGACCCGCCGCGATCATGGTTCCCGCGACGTCGTCCGTCTCGAACGACATGGTCCGCCAGTGCCGCCGCTTGGGCGTGGCGCTCAGCGCCGCGGCCGGCTCGCAGCGGTCCAGGTCCGTGCGGTATTGCGGCGCGCTGCTCAGCCACATGTCGGCAAAGAGATCGCTCGCGGTTGCCGTTTCAGTCATGCCCACCGCCTCCTATCGCTCAAATCCGCGTCCAGCAGAAGGTTAGGGTCCGACCCCGACTCCCTTTTCCGGTGAGAGTCCGGCCCCCTCTCCCTCGAAGAGATGTTTGCATAACCCGGTCAGGCCAAGGATGTCCGGGCGGAACCATGCGCGGTTCCAGGTTGGGTGGGCCTAGATTCCCGCGTGCGCGGGAATGACGAGGGGTTACGCAAAGGTCTCTTGATGGGAGAGGGTTGGGGTGAGGGTGAATCCCAACGGCACAGCGCCCGCCCCTGCCATCAGCCCGGCGTCGTATACGAGAGATCCCAATCGTCCAGCACGTCCACGTCGTGCGCGGTGGGTTCCAGGGAGGGCTCGCCCGCCGCGCGCCAGGCCTCGATCTCCTCGCGGTGCCCCAACCGCCGCAGCGCATTCCACATCGCGCCGAAGTTCGCCCGCCCGGAGCCGCCCGCCGCGTCCCAGAAGAACAGGTGCTCGGCGCCCGCGCCGTAGATGCCCGCCGCCTGGCGGCGCACGTCCTCGGGCGGGCGGTGGCGCGGCATCATCCCGGGCGCCAGCACGCAGTCCGTCCCGCGCACCAGCTCCACGAAATACGCCAGATCCGCCGGGTTCTCCCACGACACGGCGTGCGAGTCGCCGCCCGGCGCCGAGGTGTAGGGAATCAGGGTGTCGACGATACCCTCCTCGACCCACGCTCCCAGGTCCATGGCGTTTTGGAGGTTCTCCTGCTCGCTGTTCATCACCACGGCTGAAACTCCAAGGCGCCTGCCGCGCGCCGTGCCTGCCTCGTCCATTGCCTGCCGCACCTCGCGCATGAACTGGGTCAGCTCGCGCGCCCGGAACCGCAGCCAGCGCTCGTCGTCCGCCGGCAGCGCGTGCGGGTCGAGGCCGTATTCCTCCTGGAAGGCCGCCACCACCGGCGGCTCGTACTCCACCAGCGGCATGCGCCGGTTATACAACAGGCACACGCCGTCGATGGGGCGCTCGGCCATCTCGCGCAGCAGCGACACCACGTAGGCCCGCACCTCGGGATAGGAATAGGCAATGCGCGGCGTCGTCTGGCCGTTGCGATCCCGCCCGCGCCATTCCGGATGCGCCGCGGCGAACGTGTCCCCCAGATTGAAGTGGTCGATCGGCGGCGGGTACCAGAAGCCGGCCACGCGGTACGACGCATGTAGTTCCAGCCCGGCGTCGTGGCAGTGCTCGATGGCGATATCGAGCGGGTCAACGCCCAGGTCCCGGAACGCCCGCCAGCTTTCCGCGTGCAGCCGGTCGCCCACGCGCGCAAAGTCTTCGGCCTCGTCGAACGTGCACCAGCGCGCGATCTTGCTGAAGTAGTAGCTGATGTCGCCTTCGCCGGCTTCCCAATACATGCGGGCGAAGTCGGTGTGGCGATAGGGCTCGATCTCGCGCCGAATGCCCTCCGCGTCCGTCAACCGCCACAGATAGTGCGGCCCGTGCGCGTCCTGATGGGCGAACAGCCGCCGCGTATCGCCGTGCTGGCGCTCGGCCTGTGCCTCGGCCGCCTCCGCGTCGGTGAGCGGCACCAGCTTGACATAAGCAATCCGCACGATCTCCGACCGCCAGGCGCCCACGGCATCGACCGGCGCCGTCTGCCACTGCGGCTGCCCCAGCACCAGCTGCTGGCCCGTCAGGTCGGCCGAGCGCCAATAGAGGTCCACGATCTGTAAGTCGTGCCCGCGGTCGGGATGCCCCGCTTGCGCGGTCAGCATCGTCGGCGTCGTGTCGCCGCTCAGCCGTGCCAGCACCTTCAACGGGGCGCCCTCATAGCCCGGCGGCGGCATCAGGCCCAGCGAGACCGCGTGCCAGCCGCTTGCATTCAGGTCCAGGGTGACGTCCGGCGCCGCCGTCTCGGGACCCGCCAGCAGCATCTGGCCACTCATGTCGCCGGCGGTGTACCCCATCGCCCGCCAGCGGTGAAACGCCGGCACTGCGCCGACGGCGTCCGCCGGTTCCACGGCGCTCAAGTCGGTGACGTAGAACGGCTCGTTGACCAGCCCGCGGTCGGCAATGCGGTCCGTCATACGCACCTCATCTAGATGAAGGGGCGGCGGCGGACATTTCAGCCCCGCGACCAACTCCGGCGCCATGGAGGTCGCCGCACTTTATGCGCCGCTCTGCCTGCGCACAACTCCTGGGCCCTCGCATCGGTCCCTGGACCCTTCAAGCCGCGCCATTTCGGCATGCCGCCGATTGGCCGCCCCCTTCGTCATTCCGGCCTTGAGCCTGAATCCAGCTGCCGTGGCCGGCCGCCCGCGCACCGGCGTTCCCTCAGCTCAGACGCCGCCGGCCATGTCGAGCAGCCTGCCGACCGTCCGCCAGTTGCGAATGGTGACCGTCGTTGCCAACACGCGGTCGAAGTAGTCGACCGTGAGCTTGGACCGCGCCACGCCATCGGGAAAGTGCAGGTAGACCTCGCGTCCCCGCACCTCGAACGCGTTCGGCGGCGAGCGGTCCGGGTCCAGCTCGGCGATCCGCGCCGCGCTGGGCGCGTCGGACAGGAACCCCACATGGAGTCTGGCCGGGTCCGCGCCGGCTGCCAGGAACGGATTTCCCCGCACGACGGCGTTCAACTCCTCTGCCGTCCGCGTGACCACGGGAACCTGGAACCCCTTGCTTGCGGCGATTGCCGCTTGGATAAGCGCCGGAATGCGTACCGCCAGCGTCCGCTCCGCCCGGAACACGACGTTCCCGCTCTGGATATACGTCCGCACGTCCGCGCATCCCGCAGCCTCAAACATCGCCCGCAGTTCCGCCATCAGCAGCTTCTTCGTGCCGCCCACGTTGATGGCGCGCAGCAGCGCGAGGTGCACACCGTCCGGCGCTGTGTCAGCCACTTGATCTCGATCCAGCATTCGCCATTCCCCCGGCAGCCCTTTCGTCCAGAGGCCATTCCCAGTATCGGCTGTCGAAACTGTGAGTGCGCTGAATTGGAGTCTCTCGCGCGCATCCACCACGTACCGTGGTGCCGTCCACGCGCGTGAGGCACGATCCGTCCGTGCTCAACGACGGCCAGGATATGCACCCTGCCTGGCCCGCGCTGCACTCTCTTCGCCGCCCACGGCACTCGCGCCCGCTCTAAAGCCTCGCTTGCTTCATCACCTCAAGGATTTGACCCCTCAAAGGCCTCGGGGCCCGGAGCAAGCGGTAGAGCCGCTCTTCGACATCACCCTTGTCGGGCACCTTCCAGTCGGGGTATCCCGCGATCCTCTTACTAAGGAACTGCTGCAACTCACCAGGCCCGCTGAACATCTCTTTGGCCGCTAGCAGCTCGGCCAGGAGCGCCCGGTGATGTGCATAGGCGTGGGATCGCCCCGCCAGCTTGTGTGTGATCTCGACGTGTTCATGCAGCACAACCAGGTAGGCGAAACCTGGGTCGGCCTTCGCGAAGCTCTCCGGGAGATAGATGTTTCCGTCCTCGTCGTACATGGCGAGGTCCGCGTCCTCGGGCCACGGATCACAGAGGAAATAGCGGACCTGAGCCCCGGTCACGTCGCACGTACGCTCACCAGATACGGTGGCCTTGAGGACTGCCAACAGATCTGTGAGGTCTGGATGCGGCAGCTTGAGCCGCTTGGTTGGCTTGGGCATTCCGGGCTCCCCCTTCACTGTCATCAAGGCCCGGGCGGCTTTTCCCACGTGTGGCAGCATGCCTGCCTCATCAAGCCCAGACCCGTCAACTCCGGTCAGTCACTAGTGTGAATCATGCCTCTCGTTCCCAAGCAGATGCTGACGCGGCCGCGCACGTGAGCCACGATTCCTCTATGCCCAGCGACGGTCCGGATCTGAACGCCTCCTGGCCTGTCCTGCGCACCTACCGCGGCGAGCGGCTGCGGCGCGTGGCCATGCCCCTGGGCGGCATCGGCACCGGCACCGTCTCGCTGGGTGGGCGCGGCAATCTCCGCGACTGGGAGATCGTCAACCGCCCCGCCAAGGGCTTTGTCCCCACCGTGCCCATCACGCGCAACATGACCGAGCCCCGCGCCTTCTTCGCCGCCCGCGTCCAGGCCCAGGGCAAACCACCCGTCACCCGGCTGCTCGAAGGCGATCTCGACCCGGTGGACTTCGAGGGTACGGTCGGCTCGCCCGCGCCGCACCATGGCCTGCCGCGCTTCGCCAGCGCCTCTTTCCACGCCGCCTATCCGCTGGCCCAGGTTTGTCTGCGCGACCCGGACCTGCCCGTCGACCTCCGGCTCGAAGCCTTCAACCCGCTCATTCCCGGCCGCGCCGACGACAGCGGCCTCCCCATCGCCGTCCTGCGTTGGGTTGCCGCCAACCTGTCGGACGTTCCTGTCCGGGTCTCGATCTGCGTCGCCCTGGCCAACTTCATCGGCACCGACGGGAAGTACGGCGAGCCAAAGCGCAACGTCAACCGCTGGCGCGTGGGAAACGGCCTCCGCGGCTTGGACATGCGTTCAGACGGCGTTGCCACCGATGCCGAGCAGTGGGGCGACCAGACCGTCACCGCTCGCACCGCCTGGCACGACATCCCCTGGGGCGACGCGCTGCTCGACTTCTGGGACGACTTCAGCGCCGACGGCGAGCTCGACGACCGCCCGACCGGCGACGCCGATTCACCCACGGCCTCCCTCGCCGCCGGCACACCAGGCGAGACAGCACCCGCCACTCGCAGGCCGACGCGCATAGCCGAGCGACACACCGTTCCTTCCTTCGCCCCGTTGGGGCCGACAGACGGTCTACATCCCACCGGATGCTGCGCTTTGCACCGCCTGCGGCCTGCCAACGTCCTGCCAACATTTTGGCCTGCCTTCCGTCGCGCTGGCCGCCTCGGGGTGGCACTCGGCACAGCGGATTACAGGAGTGGCGAGCCTTGGCGGCGGCTGGAGTAAGCTGGCGAACCCTCGTCAGGCTGGACTCTCTGTCCGAAGGTCGTGGGTTCGAGTCGCACCCGGCCCACCAACGCCAGCATCGTTACCTGCGGACCGTGTCTCCCTCTCATCGAACGACCACCTCCAAGACGGAGGCGCGACGTGAGCCTACGGCAGTTCTGCCGAGGTCGCCGTAGGCCTATCGGAGGTGCCTGCCGCCAAACTAGACGTAATCGAGATCCTTCGTGCTGCGGTTCAGTCAAGCATGGCGATCTTGCTCTTTCCCTAGAGAGACTTCTGGCGACAGTACTGTTGGAGACAGCGGCAGGGTTCTAGTTGGCTGCGTAGAGAAGCGAGATTCCCTGCACTGTCGAGCGCAGGTGGTGCAAGCCGGGCGTGGCGCAAGGAGACCTGCGAGAGGTGGGAAGGAAGGGGACCTATGGATAGTGTCTTGGCAACGCTGGCGGCCCTTGTCGTCATTGGTCTGTTGTTCGCGCTGGACCCTGGCGGGGCCATCGCCGAGAGTGGCTTCCCCGATTACCGGGAAATGGATTGGACGCAGCTCACGGCCTGGGGCTTCCGGACAATAGGCGTCGGCGTCGGGCTGCTGCTCTTTCTTGTGCTGTGGCTGTGGCCCAAGTACCGGCCCCCGCAGGGGACCGAGGCGCATTGGCGCTCATCGTACCCGGCAACCCCGCAGTCCGGTTCACTGCCGGCGGCAGCGGTATCGGCGCTGGAAGGCCATTTTATATTGAGCAAAACGCTGTTGGCCTCCGTCATCGAGATGTGCCAGCGCGGCACGCTCCAGTTGGAGTGCGTCAGAACAGGAACCGGCTTCCTATACCGGCTGTCTCAGAAGGGTCCCGTCGTATATGACTGGGAGCGGCTCATCTGCAACAGCCTGCCGCCGGGCCCCACAACGGTCGAGGCGCTGCATGACCGGTTGAAGAAGCACGAGGATGCCATCGGCGACAAGTTGGGAGAGTTCCTGCAACACCAGGGCCTTTTCGATGACAACCCGGTGCGTGTAAGGAGGGAAAACCTCGGGGATGCAGTCGAATGGGGAATGTTGGCCGGGGCTCTTATGGGCGTCGGCAGCGGGCTCTGGCTGGCTCTATGGCTGTCCCAATGGTGGGCGAACGCCCTGGTCGGCGCGTTCATAGGCTTCATGTACATGCTGTTTGCGCCGTCGGTGCAGACGGGTATGGTGCCGCCGACGCAGAGGGGTGCACACGAAAAAGGTCAGTGGCTTGGCTGGAAAAAGTCCCTTGCCGGATCCGACTCGCCTTCCCCCCGGGACCAACCCGATTCCATGTTGGCCTATGCCGTAGGGCTGAATGTGGCCCAGCCATGGCTGGACGTCTCGGTCTCGGCTCCGCTGTGGTTCGGCTCCGGCCAGGCATCCTCCCTTCGGGGTCCCGACCTGGACGCGGCCTATCACGGCTTTATGCACTCGGTAGAGTGGTACCTGAGCGGCCGGTCTGATAAGGCGGCGGACGCGGCTTCCTGGCTGAAAGAGTCGGAACAGACCGAATTGGGGCTGTGGAACACCGAGCAGGCTGAAGGAACGGCGAAGAGCGAAGGCGGTGTCGGAACGGCGTATGAGAGACCACAAACTGAGGGCGTCACGCCTGCGACGGAGGCGCGAGGGGAAACAGCGGCAGATCCCCCGAGTTCGCCGCAGGACTATCGGAAGTACCGGCCTCCGGGCTGGGTAGAAGAGCCGAAGGGCGGACGGGAGTGGAGTGGTTGCTTCATGTGGGTGGTCCGGCTGCTGGGGATAGGGGCGCTGGTCTTGGCGGTCCTGGTCGGCATCAACCTGGCTTCACCGGCCGTCGACCCGTGTCCGGCGGACTCTCCGGGAATCCCGCCACCCGGGCTGCTGGGCGTGGCGCTTGACGCGTTCCTGGATGCGTGCGTGAGCGTTGCCGGAGAGGTGGTGTCGCACGACGTCGGCGAGCTGGTGGTGGAGGTGGACCGGGGGGAATACGTGCAGTGGGTGAGGGTCCATGGACCGGCGGAGGTCTTCGAGCAGGTTTCCGTGGGCGGAGGGGTCCAAGTGGCCGGACGCATCGGGGAGCATGAGGACGGGGGATACGTGGTGCATTACGGAGTGGACCGCGGGTGGTGGGGGAATCTCCGGGAGAACCTTCCAGGGGACGTTCTCACGCCCTAAGCCAAAATAGTCTGACCGACTCCTATATGAGGACCTCCCAGCGAAAAGTTCGCAATTCAGTCCCATTAGGCCCACCATGTTTCAGCCGATGCGTTCCGCATTCACAACTCCTTGGCCGCCGCGGCCACTGCCTCTTTGGGCGGAGTTCATGGTCCGGGGGATGGTTACGCCTAAGGGACGCAGCCGGAAGCCTCGGCCGCAACCGCGTGACTATTCGAGTGGGCTCCGACCCTGGATCTGCGGCGCGAGGCGGAATTGGTCGGAGCGGGACGGTAGAGCGTTCCACAACTGCACGTTCGGTCGATCACGTCGTGACTGCCGCCGGCAGCCGTGGTGAACGGCATGTTTCGGTATCTCCTGATCCGTATCTCGGTGCAGTCGGAACGTGCGCTCGCGCGTGCTCATCCTCTCTATCACGCAGGCTTGGTGCTCTCGGTCCTAGAGCCCGTCTTAGTGCTGAATGAACCTGGAACGCCCGACGAGTCGGGGGCGTGCACCCTCCGTCATAGGATTCGCTGAGGAGTCATGCTGGGCATGCGAGAGGACTCAGCGAAACGCCTCCTGCGTCGCCAGCGGGGTACTCTACGGCTACCGCAGGGCTCGCGGTGCAGAGCGGGGCCAAGCTTCATGAGGAAGACACACCCTGAGTCAATGCGACCTGTGAGCTATTGTGATACTGGCCTCTATTGAGGACCACCCGACCGTTAGGGATGCTCTATCGCGACAGCGAAGCAGCATGACTAAGAAATACGACCACATTGTCGTCGGAGCGGGATCGGCAGGTTCGGTCTTGGCGGCCCGTCTATCGGAAGACCGTCACCGGTCGGTGCTGCTTCTTGAGGCCGGAGGGGACTATCCCGCGTTGGAGCAGATGCCCGATTCGGTGAAGTACGCCTACGGGACCGGGAAAGCAATCTGGGATAGCGGACACATTTGGAATTTTCGCGCCAGAGCCACGGACCAGGCTTGGATAGATGTCCCTCGCGGAAAGGTCACGGGCGGCTCTAGCGCTATCAACGACGCTCAGTTTCTTCGTGGAATGCCGGAGGACTTCGACCGATGGGCGGAGTGGGGGAACTCCGAATGGCAGTTCGAGAAGATACTCCCCTACCTGCGAAAGTTGGAAGCGGACCAGGATTTCGCAGATGAATTCCACGGTTCGGATGGCCCCATAAGCTGCCGCAGGTATCAGCCCGACGAATGGGGCCCCCAACAACGCGCCTTCTACCGGGCATGTCGAGACGCCGGGTTCCCCGATTGTCCGGACCACAATCAACTTGACTCCACGGGCGTAGGGCCCCTTGCCTTCAACGTCACCGGCCGCGTGCGTGTGAGTGCGGCAATGGGCTACCTCGACCCAGCGCGCGATCGAAGGGGTTTGACCATCAGACCCCATTGCCTTGTCGTCGGGATCATCTTCGAAGGCCGTCGAGCGGTAGGACTGCGGGTCATCAGCGGTCATGAGGAGTTTTCCGTCTATGGCGAGGAGATAATCCTCTGTGCTGGTGCCATAGGTACGCCGCAAATCCTGGCTCTGTCGGGTATTGGGCCTGGGGACCAATTGCGGCAGTTGGACATACCCGTCGTACAGGATCTCCCTGGTGTCGGGCGCAATCTTCGCGATCACCCGGATGTGCCAATGGCCTGGCGTACGCGTGAAGGGTTCCCACTAAACACCGACCAGGTCGCGACTGGCACCGTCACCCTGCGGTTTACGGCCTCGGGTTCGTCCTTCAAGAACGATTTGGTCATCTACATGGGCAACTATTCGGCGGCGAAGCCCATGAGGGGGTTGGATCATAGGAACCCGATAGGCATAGGCGTAAGTTTGTGCCTGTACCTGGCCTTCAGCCGGGGCGAGCTGCGCCTCCAATCCGGCGACCCCAGGCAACCTCCCTATCTCGACTTCAACCTGCTGGACGATCCCATCGATCGGTCGCGGCTACGTGAATGTGTCAGGGTGTGCGCCGACCTGTTTAAGCATGAGGCCTTCGATCAGATAGTCGAGGAGCGGCTCGCACCACCGGACGACGTCCTGTCCGACGATGATGCCCTGGATTCTTGGATGAAGCGGGCGGTGATCACCGCACACCACGTATCGAGCACTTGCAAAATGGGTCCTTCAAATGATCCGTTGGCCGTGGTGGACCAGTACGGAAGGGTCTACGGCATCGACGGACTGCGCGTCGTCGACGCCTCGATCATGCCTGATACTGTCCGGGCTAATCTCAACCTAACGGTAATCGCCATGGCGGAACGTGCAGCCGACTTCATCAAAGGCAGTTAACCTAGCGTAGGGGCGCCCGGCGTGGTGGACGTCCAGAGGTCGAGCGGCTTCACAATTCTGTCTGGGGACGCTCCCTGGTCGGGTTGACGAATGGCACCCGCATCACCTCGGCATCCACCAAGCCGACCTTTGGCAGCTGGATCTCCCAGCGGGAAGTTCGCCATTCAGTCTCACTAGGCCCACCAGGCGATCGACGTCCTGCCGACGCTCCGCGAGCCCTACGATGTCGTCTTCCTGGATGGCGGCTGGTCGGGGTACCCGGAAATGTCTCCCGACCTTGCCCGTCTGACACGAGTCGAAGGCCTCCTACTCAGCGACAATCTCTTCTCGCCGTTTTCCGACTGGGCACAGGGCATGGGCGGTAGCGAAGCCGTCACAGTGGGGAACGTACAGGACGAAGTAGTGGACGGTCCGATCCCCCCAATGACGGCCTTCGCCTGGCGGAAGTCAATCCGTAGCCTGCTCGGTGATACACTTACCGAAACGAACTAACTACGAAAGTGACTGGTATGAATGTCATTTGGATAGTTTCCGACAGCTTTCGCAAGGATCACGTTGGCGCATATGGTAATTCCTACATACGCACACCCTCCCTGGATGCGTTGGCAGCCGCGTCGGTCAGGTTCGACGCTCACTACTCCGCCGGATTCCCGACCATGCCCTCACGGGCGGACCATCACACAGGGCGATGGACGATGTCCTTCATGGGTTGGGAGCCACTTCCCGCGGGCGTGACCACTCTTGCGGAGATACTAGCCAAACATGGCTTTCACACGTCGGCTTCAGTGGACACGCCATACTACCTCAGGGATGGAATGAACTACGACCGAGGCTTCCAGACATTCTTCATGAACACCGGACAGGACACCCTATGGTCGTTGATCCCGGAGCCCGGCTATCACAATGAGGCATTGGATATCAGGGATAGATGGCACTATGAATCGGACAGGAATGCGCCGAAGACATTTATGACTGCCATGCAGTGGCTGGAGCGCCACTACAAAGAGGATTTCTTTCTATATGTGGATACATGGGATCCCCACGAGCCCTGGGATGCTCCATCATACTACACAGAGATCTACATGCCTGAGTACGATGGCGAGCTCGTACTCCCGCTCTACGGCAACTGGCATGATATGCCAGGCTACACAGAGGCGCAGATGCGTAAAGGGCACGCCGCTTACTGCGGTGAGATCACGATGGTGGACACCTGGGTGGGCCATCTTCTGAGGTCTGTAGAGAATATGGGGATTGCGGACAAGACGGCTGTCATTTTCACCTCAGACCACGGCTTCTACTTCGGAGAGCATGGGGGCCTCTTCGGCAAGATGAGCTCAGACAAGTACCCGGATGGAACGCTCCGGCCATATGACGAAATGGGTTCGCAGTGGAGCTACTCTCCGCTCTTCGAGGAGTTGGTTCATTTGCCGCTTCTGATCCGTGCCCCTGGGGTGTCTCCCGGGGTACACAGCGGCTTGAGTTCCGCAATCGATGTGATGCCTACAGTGCTCGACCTGCTGGGTGTGGCCATCCCGGACTTCGTTCAGGGCCGCTCACTGGCGCCTGCCCTGGGCGACGCCACACGATCAGGACGCGACTACGTGGTCAGCAGCATCCCATTCGCTAATCCGGGCGACGCGGTCCAATCAGTAGACAACTTCCTCCGCGATCTCAAAGACCCTCCGGTGACAACCGTCACTGCGGGACATTGGAGCCTGCTATACAGCCCTGACCCAGGAGTGTCTCAGCTCTACAATCTGACATCCGATCCCCAACAACTTGACAATGTGATCGAGAATCACTTGGACCAAGCACGGGAGATACATCGGCTTCTGGTGGAGTTCATGCGCGAGAACGATGTACCCGAACGTCTGCTTCAGCCGCGGTTGGAACTTCGGACGTAAGAGCGCGTCCAGCCAACATGAGGTAGGATTTGGTGGACGGTCTGCTCCACTCCTCTTATGACGGCCTTCGCCCGGCGAAGTCGCACCGGGCATGTCCAGGAGTATGAGACAGCGGAGCGCTGCCGCGGCTTTGGTCCAGGGACGTTTCTTACCCTATCTTGATCTTTCACGTTCAGGTCGGGGAGCGCGCGGATCTTTCGTTTGTACGGCGGGCCGGCATGGCGAGCCGGGTAGGAACGCACCACACCATAATTTGCTGCGTTTCGCTCGCGGTCCCCTGGTACATGCCACAGCGCTGGCAGCGAAGTCCTTGGTAAGAACGAGGTCCCCGGTTCAATTCCGGGTGTGGGTTCCGGCACACGATTTCAGGTCTAGACCGCCGCCATCTGCGGCCATGCGCTCGCCGAATGCCCTGCAACAGCGCGCAAGGACTCCATACGGTGCCCAACGCCGGCGTAGCAGCCATCGCCGGCCCGAATCGGGAGCGTGGCGCCGGCATTTTGACCGACGGCGTGCTGCGGGCCATGATCCACCGGCTGGGGCGCTTTGCTGAATTTGTCGACCCGGGACTGCCACTGGACGACGCCGATCGCGCCCGCACCCCTGCGTACTTCGGCGAGCGCATAAGGCTTGGGTTTGTGGACTGCATTCGGGAGAACCGCGAAGCACCGCCTATCCTGATGGACGGACTCCGCATACAGCAGGTCATCGATGCCGCCCTTGAAGCGGCCGGCACACGCCGCTGGATTGACGTACCCCCGACCCATGGTTGACACCAACACCTTCACCGAACTGCGCGAGGGGATCCCGGCCCTGCGCCACTACCGCTGCCTGAACTCCGGCGGCGTTGCGCCGACCCCGCAAGCCACGCTCGACCTGCAGCAAGCCTTCTACGACCGCGAAGC
Organism: Chloroflexota bacterium; assembly: GCA_965220075.1. Lineage (GTDB taxonomy): Bacteria > Chloroflexota > UBA11872 > UBA11872 > UBA11872. The sequence continues at coordinate 2,555,281 of OZ244806.1, read as the reverse complement.
GGTCATGACGACCACGAACCCCGATCTGGTTGACGTCTACAACGCCGAACTGCGCGCCCTGCGCAGCGAGATCGCCGCGCTGCTCGGCGCGGAGCCGGACGAGATCGCGCTGATCCGCGCCGTCTCGGAGGCCATCTCGTTCGTGGCCGCTGCGCTTCAGTTGCAACGCGGCGACCGCGTCATTCTCACCGCTGAGGAGCACCCCAGCGGCTATCTCCCCTGGCTCACGCTACGGGATTGCCTCGGTCTGGAGCTGGTCGCGATCGAAGCCGACGGCGACGACCACGCCTTCCTGCGCGACCTTGAGGCAGCAATGACGGCCAACACGCGCGCGATCTGTCTGAGCCACGTCACCACGGAGCGCGGGATCGTGCTGCCGGTCGACGGGGTCTCCGCGCTGGCCCGCGAACGCGGCGTTGTCACCGTGGTGGATGCCGCGCAATCCTTCGGCGCCTGCCCCGCTGACGTGCGCCAGCTTGGTTGTGACGTCATGGCCTTCCCTGCCTACAAGTGGAGCATGGGGCCGTACGGCGTGGGCGCCATGTACGTCCGGCGCGATGCCCAGGCACGCCTGCATCCCTGGGGCAGCGGCGTCGGCGCGGCGGCCGATTCCGCTTTCCCGCCGGGCCGTTTCCGTCTGCACCCGACCGCCGAGCGCTACGAGTTTGGCGCTCGTCCCTACGCGCTCTACGCCGCCTGGCGCGCCTCGATTCGACTGCTGAACGACTTGGGCCTGGAAGCCATCCAGCAGCGCAGCGCGGCGCTCGCGGCCGATGCCCGCCGCGTCTTCAGCGACGTTCCCGGCGCCCGCATCAACACGCCCGAGCAAGGCGCCGTGCGTTCCGGAATCTTCACAGTCGGCTTGGAGGGCGTCTCCGGGACCCCGCTGGCCGCCCACTGCCTCAAGGCCCACCGCATTCTGTGCCGGGCCGCGGACGGCTACACGGCCGTGCGCTTTTGCTTCCACGCCTTCAACGACGCGTCGGACATCGAGGCCGCCGCGGACGCCCTGGGGGACTATCCCGGCTAGACACGTCGGAAGCTCCCTAAGGCTCCGACCCATGGCAATGGCGTCAGGGCGGCGTCTCCGCCCTGGTTATGCGAGCCGCCTCTTGGGGTCGAGGGCGTTTCTGAACGGCTCCCAGGCATCGGATACCGGCGCTCGCCCGTCAACGCCCCCGCCTCCCACGCGGTGATCGAGCACGGAGGTCGGCGTCGACAACCCTGGGTATCTATGCTCGGTATCGCACCGTTCGCGGCGTCGGCCCGACCGGTACTCGTGTAGCGTGGGGATATACCCATGGATAGGCGCACCTGGATCGCGGAGCTGAGGACCTTTGCCGTACGTGCACGTCAGCGCGACCCGATTCCAGACCGGTCCTCTCTCTCGGCCGAGGATGACCAGCAGCGCCGCATCATCGGCAGCGACTTCTACCACTGGGGCTGGAACGACGAGGCCGGCCTGAATCGGATTCAGGGCCAGCGCCGCATCTTCGGCGGTGCTGAGGACATCCCCACGATCATGTTCTCCACCAACTGGCCCGGCCTCGTCGCTGCGCGGGAGCTTCTGCCCGCTGACCCGCCGAACCCCGTCATTTGTCTGCTGCAAAGCGAGTTCGCGGAGTTCAATCAGCTTATGCTCCAACAAGAGGCCTCGCGCCCACAGCGGTGGCATACCGAGCTTGAGAATCTCGATCAGGAGCTGCTAGATCAGATAGTTGATGGGACAACGCACCTAGACGTGATCCGGGGCGAACCGGATCACGCCCGCTTCGACTACGCAGAGTTCTGCGTGCACCGCTGGAGCTATTTCGCCCATCCCATCCAGGATGGGCCTCAGCCGGATACGGGCGACGACGATTTTGATGAGGATGAGCTGGAAGCAGACGACGATGACAGCGGTGATGACCCCGGGGGCATTGAAGGTTGGCCGCGCACGTCCCTGGGAGCAGCGCAGCAGGCGTATCCCGCGATGAACCCGCAAGACTTCCGCGTGCATGTTGTCGGTGACTTGTGGGGTACCCGAGCCGGCTCCAGCTGCGAACACCTATGGCGTTGGGACGGGCACAAGCTGGAACTCCTCCAGGAGAACTTCGGCTTCGCCATCTACCAAGGCGTCCCGCCCTCATCTCCCCCGAGGGGGCGGTTCGCGAACCGGCCGTCTCGGTCTCCCCGTTGGAGACGTTTGCCTAACCCGGCGAGGCCCAGGATGTGTGGGGAGAACCTCACCCAGTTCCAGGTTGGGTGGGGCCTGGATTCCGGCTCCCCGCTTGCGGAGACCTTTGCGTAACCTCTCCAGCGGAGGCGGGAGAGCGGGCCTTATCCCCTCTCCCTTGTGTCCAGACCGGAGACATGGTGGACAGGTGATCCGAGGCTTGCGAGTGGGGTGTCGACCAGTTATGCAAAGGTCTCCTTGCGCGGGACATGCTTCGCGGGAATGGCGCGGGGATACGCGAAAGTCTCGGTTAGGTCAAGGGATGGGGTGATGGTTCTGCCCCGCCACCCAGCGGGTGCTCCTTTCCGAGCTTCGCCTTGATCGGCTCCTCGTCCGCGTGCCGAGCGTCGGTGCGGATGTAGTGGCAGGCATACGCCCGCCGCCAGTCGCCACTGGTGTTGGGCGCCGACATGTGCAGCGTGAGCAGGTGGTGGAAGATCACGCCACCCGCGCGCACCGGCGCGTGGACGGGCGCGGCCAACTCGACGCCGTGCGGTACGAGATGGGTCGTCCCCTCCATCCACTCGTGCGGCACGTTGCCCAACCGGTGCGACCCGGAGATGTACTGCATGCAGCCGTTGGCCACCGTGGCATCGTCCAGGGCGCACCACGCGGTCACGCCCCAGTCTGGCGGGTCCACGCCGAAGTGGGCGTTGTCCTGATGCGGGGGTTTGGCGCTGCCTTGCCGCGGGGGCTTGAGAAACGCCTGATCGGCATATAGACGCAGCGGTCCGCCAGTGAGCTGGCGCACCATGTCCAGCAACTCCGGCATCTCGGCGTGCCGGCGGAAAACGGCGTCATGCGGCGCCAGCTCGTTCAGCTTCCGCGGCAACGCGGCAGCGCCGGCGGCATCCGGCTCAATCTGCATGCCCATGCGCTCCGCATCCTCCATGCCGGCGGCGGAGGTGATGGCGGAGATGCGCCGGTGCATCTCCGCCATCCGGTCCGGCGGGACGACGTCCTCCACCACCAGGAAGCCGTCCACGCGGAAGCGGGCGATCTGGGCCTCAGTCAGCGGCATAGGCGAGCGGTCCGTGGGGAGAGATGTCCATCAGGTCAGCGTATCACGCAGGATCTCTACGCCTCTGGCGACGTCAAACTCCCAAATCTCGATATCATCAGGTATCAGATGGATATAGTTTCTGACGTAGTATTGCGCGAGAGTTCCCCTCTTTTTAGCGGAATAATCCCTTAGCACGAACAGGATTTTGCGATATTCAGGCGGCGCAATATGGAAGAAATACATGGCCCCATTCCAAACAGTAATCTTAGCGCTTGGAGTATTTCCGCTTTCTGTCCATGTGTGAGATTTACACTCGAATAGTACTGGCGGGATATCTGATCCGAGATCAAAATGGCGTTCTTTATCGTTGCCTTTAGAAACTCCAATTTTAACAGAATAGTTCTTTCTAAGTGAGATGCCGCAACTGCGAAGGTGTTCCTGTGCATGATCTTCAAAGTCATGCCCAATATGAGCGTTTGAGATTGAGCCTTTCCTTTGGAAGTTGTTATCCATACAAATGTCTATGAGAACCTATGGGGCGCCATTGAGCGAGTATCTCATACAGACTCCGACGGCTGACGTCCCACCTGTTCAACCCCGCCCTGATTCTGTGCAGACCGGGGACATCATGAACACATGTTCGGGGACATAGTGAACACATTCGCAGAGGACGGGGGCCTGATGACGTGCCGTTTGAGGACCGGTCGATGAGGGAGCAACGGGCCGAGTTTGTGGCGCTGGCGAGACAGCCTGGGGCGAACCGGCGGGCGCTCTGCCGGCGCTTCGGGATTGCGCCCGCCACGGCCTACAAGTGGTTGCAGCGCTATGCGGCGGAAGGCCCGGCGGGGCTGGCGGAGCGCGCGCGGCGACCGCACCACAGTCCGGGGCAGACGGCCCCTGCGATGGAGCAGGCGGTGCTGGCCTTGCGTGCGCAGCATCCCGCCTGGGGCGCGCGCAAGCTGCGCGTTTTGCTGGCCCGGCAGGGCCTCCAGCCGCTGCCGGCGGTCTCCACCATCAGCGCCATCCTGCGTCGCCATGGGGCCCTGGACCCCGCCCAGGGGGCGGGCCAGGCGCGCGCCTACCAGCGGTTCGAGCAGCCCTACCCCAACGCCCTCTGGCAGATGGACTTCAAAGCCGGCTGGCCCTGCGGCCCCGGCCGCTGCCATCCCCTCACCATCCTCGATGACCATTCGCGCTACGCGCTCGGGCTGGTGGCCTGCCCCAATCAGCGCACCGCCACGGTGCGCGCCCACCTGATCGCCACCTTCCAGCGCTACGGGCTGCCCGACCGCCGGCTGGTCGACAACGGCAGTCCCTGGGGCAACCATCCGGCCCATCCCTACACCCCGCTGACCGTCTGGCTGCGGCGCCTGGGCGTGGCGGTCAGCCACAGCCGGCCCTACCACCCGCAGACGCTGGGCAAGGACGAGCGCTTCCACGGCACCCTCAAGCGCGAACTGGCGGGCCAGCCGCCACAGCCCGATCTGGCCGCCTGGCAGGCTGCCTTTGCTGCCTGGCGGCACCAGTACAACCACGTGCGCCCGCACGAGAGCCTGGGTCTGGCCGTACCGGCCAGCCGCTACCAGATCAGCCCCAGGCCCTACCCGGCGCACCTGCCGCCGCTGCCCTACCAGCCCGCCGACCAAGTGCGCAAGGTCCAGCAGGGCGGCTGGGTCTCCTTCCAAGGCCGCCAACTGCGCCTGCCCAAGGCGTTGCGCGGCCAGCCGGTCGCGTTTCGGCCCAGGCCCACCGACGGCTGCTGGGACGCCATCTTCATGACCGACCACCTGGGCTCTCTCGACCTGCGCGAGTCCGCCTAGATGTGTTCACCATGTCCCCGGTCTGGACAATTCACAAATGGGGGGTAACCCTCGTGGTAGCCCCAGAGGTGGGATTCGCGTAGGGGCAACCCTTGTGGTTGCCCTGTCCCCGGATTCGCTGCCGGTACCCCAGGGTGCCCACGAGGGGCGCCCCTACACAGACTGTGCCCGGCGGCCCGGGCCTGGATTCCGGCGCAAGGCCGGAATGACAGGCAAACGAGCAGCGCACAGTGGGTGCGCCCAACAGAGGTCCAGTCCTTTGGGGCGGGAGTTTTTATATGTGTTCGGGCGTTTGTTTCGACTCAAAAATAAAAGCCAGGTCCGGTGGCCCAGGCTGCGTGCAGCCTGGGAGCGTCCACCGTACGCTCGGATCGCCCATCTCGTCATTCCGAGCAACGCGAGGAATCTAAGGAGCAGGGAACGTGCCGCGGCCGCTCTAGATTCCTCACTTGCGTTCGGAATGTCTGCAGGGGCGGCAAGTGCCGATGCGCAGCTACTGGGCGGTGATGTGTATAAGATATATAGTATTCTTATAGCTATGAAGCCCATACAGGTGACATTCGACGAGGCGCTGCTCGCGCGGCTCGACGCGCATCCGGCGGTGCGGGAGCGGGACCGCTCGGCCGTCCTGCGTGAGGCGGCGGCCGCCTACCTGGCCCGCAAGGACGCCGAGGGCATCGCCCTCCGTTACCGCGCGGGCTATCGCCCGTCCGGCGGGCTTGACGCCGAGTTCGAGGGATGGGCTGAGGCAGGTGTATGGCCCGAGGACTAGACGCCGGGCCGCGCCGCGGCGCGATCTGGCACTACGGCTTCGAGCGGCCCGACAAGCGGCGCCCGGTCGTCGTCCTCACGCGCCAGGAAGTGTTGCCGCTGCTGCCCACAGCGATGGTTGCGCCGATCACGTCCACTATCCGCGGCCTGCCGAGCGAGGTCGTCGTCGGCGCGGACGAGGGCCTGCGGCACGACTCCGCCGTCAACCTCGACCACGTGCAAACCGTCGAGCAACGCCGGCTGCACCGCTACGTCGGCACCCTCAGCCCAACCAAGATGCGCCAGGTCTGCCGCGCCCTCGCCGTCGCCACCGGCTGTGTCTAGCGCCGCTGCGGTTCAGCCCCTGCCCTGACGCACCCGTAACGGCGACTCTCGTGGTTGCCCTATGATTTGCTTCGCCGCCCGTGCCCCTGGTGGCCAAGACACAGCCCAACTGGGAAATGTGTCGAGCGGCGACCGACTCGGCATCGCCCGGGGCCTCAGCGAAGTCCTGCTGGTCCGGGACCGCTAGGGCAATCTGTCACGCGTCGCATAGGGGCCGCCTTCTGCGACGACGAGGCCAGCTTCGCATCTGGCCAGCGGGTTGCTTGCACTTCGTTCTCAAGATAGGCTCATGAGGCGCAGCCTCAAGTTAGCAATCTCTCAGACCACGAAGCTGCCAATGCCCATTGATGCATGTTAAAGAACTCCACATAAGGCGATTTCGAGGCTTCTCCGACTTCCGGGTCGCGCCCAGAGGTCACGTTGTGGTCATGGGCGAACCGGGTGCGGAGAGGACTGACCTTATTGAAGCGCTGGCACGCGTACTTGATTCCGACGCCAGGGCCACCGGGACTACCACTGAAATTGACTTCCATAACAGAATCACGACCCGGCCCATTCGGATCGGGGTCACCCTCGGTGGACTTGGCGAGCAGCTGGAACAGGACTTCCTCGACCATTTGGAACTGTGGGACAGGTGTGAGGGCCGCCTCCTTCCAGAAATCGAGGACATAGAAGAAGTCGACCAAGATCGATTTGAATGGGTTCTGCGGCTGGAGTACTGGGCCAGGTGGATTCTTGAGGAGGAGCGGTGCGAAGAGTGGATCTTCTATCCAAAGGAATCTGATCCAACCTCCGATTCGTTCCTCCACATCAGACGCCGGGATGTTGAGAGGTTGGGATTCAATCGTCTGCGCTGGAGTGAAGGACGGATCCTCGACCTTGGGCCTCGCGGCGCATTCCGGCGCGTGATCGACAGGGCTGGAGGCGACGACTTTGCGACGGCGATTGCCCAGTACGTGCAGGCAGTCGTTCAGGCCGCTGGGCAGTTCACCGGTTCAGACCAAATCAATGAGGCCCTTGAAGATGTAGTCACCCCGCTCAGGGACCTACTCGGACTCTCGACAACAGACGTATCGCAACTCTTCCAGTTTGCGCCTGAAGATGGATCGCCAAGTGGGCTTCTCCGCTCGCTTGGTCCGTCCCTTGACCTTGGTGACGGTGCAGGCAGCCTTCCGGCGTGGCGGCGCGGGTCAACTGCCGCCTCGCTATTTCGCATAGCTGAGGCACTGGCCCTCTCGTCAGGCGCCGGTCCAGTCCTAGCCGTCGACGATCTCGGCGACGGGCTAGATGCTGCATCATCTGCACACATGACAGCCGTCATCCGAAGGTTGGCGGGACAGGCGTGGGTGACCACTAGGGTGTCAGCTGTCGCGGAGGTATTCGACCCCCAGGAGGTCGTCAGGCTAGGGAGAGACGGGAATGGAGAGCGATTTGTCCGCCAAGGCAGGCGGCCAACGACCAAGGCTGAGAATGTCGCAGCCAAGCACTGGCATCGCAATCTGCTTCCAGCTCTCAGCTACCGTTCAGTAGTCATTGTGGAAGGACCTAATGATTTTGCCGCACTGCACAACCTCGCGTTGCGGATGTCTGCGGAGCAGGGCTTGGCGCTTCCCGCGACACGGGGAGTCTCGATTGTCAACGCGGGATCGGGAGGCTCCGGTGGCTATGCCGCCGTCTTGAAGCTGGCGGATGCGGCCCGAGACATTGGTCTACGTGCAGTCGCGGTGGTCGACGGTGACACTCGTCGAGAGGTGCAGCAGTACTTGCAAACCCACGGCAATTCAGCAGATGCGGTTGTTCGGCTTCCAGACGACTTCGCCATTGAGGCGGCCATTGTGAATGGCGTGCCCGAAGGAATACTAATTCAGGCGCTCAAGGACGTTGCAGCGGCCGCAGGCTTAGCTGAGCCTCGGAACCTCGACGTACTCACCAGATCGGAGATCACTGAAACGGCGATTCGTTTCATAAAGAGCAACTCATTGCATGGACCGTTCATTGACTCACTGCCGTCAGACAATCTTCCTGCCGTGGCGGTCCAGCTGCTAGAGGACGCGGTCGCGGTTGCAGCCGGTACTTAATCCGGCTAGGACGACTATGCGAATTGATGACCTTGACTGTAGGCAGCGCGAGGTCGTGAATGCGATCCTCCACTCGAATGACAGAACGCTTGTTCTGGGCGGACCGGGAACTGGTAAGACTACGACGGCGCTGTGGGCTGCGCGCGCTTTTCTTGAGACCTCAGAAGACAATCCGTCCCCGAGAGTCCTGTTCCTGACATTTTCGCGCTCGGCGGTAACCCAGATCATGAGCCGCTCGCCGGGAGTACTCGTGGGTTGTGCGGATCGCGTTGAAGTTCTCACATTCCATGGACTCGCCTATCGGGTGTTGAAAGGGTATGGAAGGTACGCGGGCTACGGGCTGGCTCTGCCCTCACTTCAGTCGGAGGCGCGCAGCAAGCTGCTGGGTCAGGACCGTACCAAGCTCCGATACGCTGACTTAATTCCTGGTGCGATGGCGATTGTCAATGGTAGCGAGCGTGTAAGGCGGCTCCTTGCGACCCGCTGGGGTCTAGTGATCTGTGACGAGGCCCAGGATACAAGCGCAGAGCAGTGGCAGCTTCTTCAGACGATCACGTCGCGCAGGCTGCTCCTGCTGGGTGACGAAAACCAAATGATCTATACATTCATCGAGGGCGTTTCGCCAGAGAGATTCCGCCAATTGCGGGAGTGGGTGGACAAGGAGATTGAGCTCTCCCCGCGATCTCATCGCGACCCATCAGGAGCAATTCCAGCTGTTGCCGAGGCCATACGCCAGCGCCTGTTTAACCATGAGGCGGTCGTTGAAGCTTTGACTAGTGGCCGCCTCGTCATCCATTTCGATGTGAGCCCTGACGACCATTCGGGCCTACTTGGTGAGATTATCAGGGACGCGCGGAGACAACATTCCCGTGATGTCGGTATCTTCGCCCACTCCAATGCTGCGGTAGCCGAGTTGGCCGAGCAACTAGATGCTGCGGGTATCGACTGCGTTCTCGTGGGTATACCAGAGGCTCACGCAGAGGCGATGGCATCGATGGCAGCACAATGTGCGTTTGCACTTGGGATAACGACTAGTGAAGAGTTCCGCGAATCGCTTGGGCTGTTTCTGACCGCAGCCACGAGGCAGCGCAGAGTCCCCGAGATGGCTAGGGCGCTCGCAGGCAGGGTTAGTCTTCCAGGTCTCTTGAAGGAATCGCTACAGCAGCTCGAGGGTGCCCTTGCTGCAGCTGTAGATGGCACGATGGGGGAATTGGCAGAGGTCGCCATAGAGTCATGGGAGGGTCTCGGCATCAGGGCTGGCAATCGTCCGTGGCATAGAGCTGCTAACCACTTCAGGCGCCTCTTGCGGCCGCTTCGGGAAATTCCCGTATCAGAGGAAGCCGTGCGGCAGTTGTGTGAGATCGTCGAGCGCAGCCGCGTCGAGGCCCTCATCGATTTGGACTACTCCGAGCGCGGTACGGTGAAGTTGATGAACTACCACCAAACAAAGGGGCGCGAGGCTGACACCGTCATTCATGTGTTCCGGACCGATGACTACTTCGGATCTGAGCGAGAGCCCTTCATGAAGACGTCCCGGTTGCTAAACGTGGCACTTTCCCGAGCACGACAAAGGGTTATTGTAATGCTGCCTCCTAGGCCTCATCCTGTGGTAGAGCCTTTCACTAACCTGCGAGAATATGGCGGTAATAAGCCAGTATAATGGCAGGTTCAGAACTGCAATTGAGCATAGTCATACATCTCTTGAGAGTCCGATTGACGAATCGCTCAACCTGAGCAAGACCTCGACCGAACCAGCTGAATCCCAGCCGCCCTGCTCTCTAGAGCAGGCAGCATGAAGACGCCGAGTCCTCGGTAGAGCCGCACGCCGTATTCCAGCTCATCGATCACGATCGACGACAGCCAAAGATCCTCGTGCTCGGCAAGGAACGTGACGACACCGGGGTGCGGAGCGCCGCGGATTGTCTCCGAGACTCCGTTGGCATGGAGGAGATAGCGGCTCACTCGTCGTGTGCGTCGCTGAACGGGATCGTACGGTTTGAACGGCGGTCGGGTATTTCGAGCTCAGCCCCGCGTGGCATGTTCTCGATGAGCCACCTGCCGAGGGGCTGGCGCTGCGCCCCGACGCCGCTGCGGTTTATCCCGCCGTCGGCCCGATAGCGCCGCTAGTCCTTCGCCAGGCTCACCTGGTCCAGCACTTCGCGGTTCCAGATGAACTCCGGCATGCGGCCTTGGAGGACGCGGACGACGGCCAATGCGGCGCGGCGCTCGAGCTCGAGCACCGACTCCTCGGACATGAAGGCGGCGTGCGGCGTGACGATGGCGTTCGGCTCCGCGAGGAGCGGGTGGCCCTCCGGCGGCGGCTCGGCTTCCAGCACGTCGATGCCGGCGCCCGCGATCCAGCCTTCGGACAGCGCCCGCGCCAGCGCGTATTCGTCCACCAGCGGTCCGCGCGCGGTGTTTATCAGACAGGCCTCCGGCTTCATCGCGCGCAGCTCGGCTTCGCCGATGACGTGGTGCGTCTCGGGTGTGAGCGGGGCGTGCACCGAGATCGCGTCCGATTCGGCCAGCAACCGCTCCTTGCTCACCAGCTCGGCCCCGATGTCCGCCACGCGGTCGGCCGTGATGTACGGGTCGAACACCAGGATCTTGAACCCATGCGGAATCGCGCGCAGCGCCAGCGCGTGGCCGATGCGGCCATAGCCCAAGATCCCCAGCGTGCGTCCGCGCAGCCGGTGGATGGGGCGCGCGGGCTTGGTCTCCCAGCGACCGGCCTTGGTGAGCCGGTCCCGCGCCACGATTTTGCGGGAAAACGCCATCAGCAGCGCCATCGCGTGGTCGGCCACTTCCTCGATGGCGTAGTCGGGCACGTAGGTCACGGGAATGCCGCGCCGCGTGCAGGCGTCCACGTCGATGTTGTCCGTGCCCACGCCGGTGCGTCCGACCACCCGCAGGCGGGGCGAGGCCGCGATCACCGGCTCGGTGACCTTGGCAAAGCACGCCAGGATGCCGGTCACGTCCTGCGCCAGCTCGACCAGGCGGTCCTCGTCGGGGCTGTCGGATTCGACGACCTCCGCGTCGAGCTCGGCCAGCACCTCGCGCTCCGGCGCCGTGCTCGGCCAGGCGATGTCCGTGATCAGAATCCGATGGCCGGCGGTCTCCTCAGACATGGCGTGCCACGCGCGCGATTCGCAAGCGCCTCGACTGTAGAGAGGGGGCTTTCCGAGTGTCAACGTGAGCGCGGGTCACCCGGCTGTACCCGCTAGCCATGGGCCGACCCGGACGCACGCCCGGCCATGCCCTGGATGCGAAGCGTGACGTTGCGGAGGGCGCCTTCGCGCCCGTCGTCGCGGGCCGCTGGAAGGCTCGTTGACCGGAGCGGCCGCGTCTCCACTAATATGGACGCTGGCATTTCCAGGCGATAAGACGCCTGGGTCCTCCCGCTTGGAGGGCGGTCATGCGTCGCCTGGTTGCCGTCGCGGCAGTTGTTGCTGCCTCCGTGCTTCTGGCGTGGCAGTCCACCGACCCGGCACGGGCAGATGGGCCGACCGTGCTCGTCATCGAGGTCGACGGAGCCATCGAGCCGCTGTCCTCCGCTCACGTTGCGCGGGGACTCGACAAGGCTCGCGGCGACGGCGCATCGCTGGCCGTCATCCGCTTGGACACGCCGGGCGGCCTCGTGGACTCGACCCGCGAAATCGTCGAGCGGCTCCTGGAAGCGCACGTCCCCGTCGCGGTGTACGTCTCGCCTTCAGGCGCCAGAGCGGCTTCGGCGGGCACCTTTGTTGCAGCCGCGGCGAATTTCGCGGTGATGGCGCCGGGCACCAACATCGGCGCGGCCGCGGCGGTCGGCCCCGGCGGCGTCGACCTTCCCGAGACACTCGCGCGCAAGGTGGACGAGGACACCCGGGCCTTCATCCGCAGCATTGCCGAGATCCGGGATCGCAACGGCGATGCCCTGGAGGAAACCGTGTCGAAAGCCAAGGCCTTCTCGGAGCAGGAGGCCCTGGACGTCGGAATCATCGACCTCATCGCTCCCGATATGGACACCATGCTGGAGCAACTCCACGGCCGCACCGCCGAGACCGCGGCCGGGCCGGTGGTGGTCGAGTCCGCCGGGGCACGAGTGGACCAGCTTGGCCGCACGCTGCTGGAACACCTGCTGGGGATCCTCGCGAATCCCAACCTGGCCCTGGTGCTGTTCCTGCTGGGGGGGTTGGCTCTCTGGGCGGAGTGGTCCGTTCCCGGCATGATCGGCCCAGGGGTCGTCGGCGTTATCTCGCTCATCCTGGCCTTCGTCGGATTCTTCAATCTGCCGGGCAACTGGGTTGGCCTGGTGCTTCTTGCCCTTGCCATGGGACTGTTCTATGCGGAGACGACGGCGCCGGGATTCAGCCTCTTCGGTGCGGGCGGAATTGTCTCTTTCGTCCTCGGGTCGATCTTCCTGTTCGGCAACTTCTTCAGCCCATCGGATCTCCCGGAGCTGAACATCATGGTGAGCCCGATCATGATTGCGGTGACGTCCGGACTCATGACCGCGGCGTGGGTGCTGTTCATCCGCCTGGCTATCCATGGCGGAGGGGTCTCGACCGGATTTCAAACCGCGGAGGAGATGCAGCTGGAAGGAGCATCGGGCATGGCCCTGACCGACCTCGATCCGGCAGGCAGGGTCAAGGTGTCGGACAGGGAGTGGTCGGCGTCAACCGATCCCGGGGTCTCGATCCAGGAAGGCGATGAGGTGCGAGTCGTCGGGGTGTATGGACGGGTTCTCAAAGTCGAAAAGCTGTACGATGGACCGGGAGCCTCGAGCGATGCATAACACGGATCCGTAGCAGCTCATCTGGGGGAACACATGGCGGGCTTTCATACAGTAGGACCGAACCATGCGCTGATCGTGTCGGGTGGAAGCACTAGGCCCAAGCTGAAGGTCGGCGGGCGGATGTTCGTGCTGCCGATATTGCAGAAAGCACAGATGATCTCCCTGGAAGTAATGACCCTTCCGGTCAACACGGCCAGGGTCTACACCAAGGAGGGCGTCTCGGTCTCAGTCGACGGCATCGCGCAGGTCAAAGTCGGACGCAGCGAGGACGCGATACGCACCGCGGCAGAGCAGTTCTTGGGTAAGAGCGTGACGGAGATCGCGGAGGTTGCCCTACAAACCCTTGAGGGTCAGCAACGGGCCATTCTAGGCACGATGACCGTCGAGGATATATACCGGGACCGCGTGGCCTTTGCCGAGCAGGTGCGTGACGTGGCGGCAACCGATATGACCAACATGGGGTTGGAAATCGTCAGCTTCTCGATTCGCGACATCCAGGATGAGCAGGGCTATCTGGAGGCCCTCGGCGTACGACGGACCTCGGAGGTCAAGCGGGACGCGGCCATCGGTGAGGCCCAGGCCGAACGCGACGCCGGCATTAAGCAAGCCCAGGCCGATCAGGAGCAGCAGGCGGCACGGTTCGCCGCCGACACCGCTATCGCCGAGTCCGAACGCGACTTCCAGACGCAAAAAGCCGCGTACGATCAGCAGGTCAACGCCCGGCGCGCCGAGGCCGAGCTGGCCTACTCCCTTCAAGAGGCAATAACCCGCCAGCGAATCCGGTCGGAAGAGTCGCAAGTCGAGGTCGTCGAGCGGCAAAAGCAGATTGAGGTCCAGGTACAGGAGGTCGCCCGGCGGGAGCGCGAGCTAGACGCGACGATCCGGCGTCCCGCCGAGGCCGAGCGCGACCAATTGGAATTGCGCGCGGAAGGGCACCGCCGCGGCACACGCGTCGAGGCCGAAGCGGAACGATACAAGCTCGAGACGGTGGCGGAGGGCGAGCGCGCACGCGTCATTGCCGAGGCCCAGGCGGAAGCCGAGTCGACCAGGCTCCGTGGACAAGCCGATGCTGACGCCATCCGAGCGAGGGGTGAGGCGGGTGCGGACGCTACCAGAGCCCAAGGCCTCGCGGAGGCCCAGGCGATGAACAAGAAGGCCGATGCCTGGAAGCAGTACGGCCAGGCGGCCATGATCCAGCAGCTCTTCGAATCGCTGCCCGATGTCGCGAGCGCCGTGGCGCAGCCCCTCGCCAAGACCGACAGCATCGTGGTGATCAGCAACGGCGGCGCCGACGGGGCGGGCGCCGGCGCCAGCAAGGTGACGCAGGACGTATCGGCCACCATCGCGCAACTCCCGGCCCTGGTGCAGTCGCTCACGGGCGTCGATATCATCAGCACCCTCAAGAACCTCCCCGGCGTCGTGTCGGACGTTGCGGTCCACGACAGTGACACCGACGGCAAGGAAGACGAGACGACCGAGGGCGACAAGTAGCCGAACTTCGTTAGCTGACGCAGGTGCAAGGGCGGCCTGCCCTAAGAGTGTGTTTGAAAACCGTCCGCGGTTACTATTGTGAGGACAATTGCGCAACGCTTGCAGTGGTGTTTTAAGAGCGGCAAAGAGTATCCCGGCGATCTGAGCGACCGGGAACGGAAACTGCTGGAACCGCTCTTGCCCTTCGCAAACGCGGCGGCCGGCCAATCGAATACCACCGCCGGGGGACGGTCAACCGTATCCGCTTGAAGCGGTCTGGCGACCTCGCTTCGGACTGGTCTTCAAGACGAGGTAGAACCTCGTGTCTGCCGCGCTCTAGCATGCAAGATTGTCCGGACGACGTTTCGCCTGTATGAGCCGGACCAGGTGCCGTTGCTGTCGCTAGGTCTGTAGGTAAGCTCGCACTTTGGTCGCGTCCAACGGGATGGCGCGGCGCACCCTTTGGCAAGATCTACTCAGCCTTCGTATACCGCGTAGCTTGTACACGACAGTCAGCTACAGTGGCAGCCACGTACCGTTTTCGCACCGACTTAGCCTGGTCTGACTCGTTGCTAGGGAT
The DNA here is from genome assembly GCA_965220075.1 of Chloroflexota bacterium. Lineage (GTDB taxonomy): Bacteria > Chloroflexota > UBA11872 > UBA11872 > UBA11872. The sequence continues at coordinate 2,540,243 of OZ244806.1, read as the reverse complement.
CCCTATGTATAGTCCGCCGGTTTGTGCAACGCGTTGGGGATGGGTACTGCAACGAGGCGCCGGTCGATCCCGGTCACCGGTATACGTGCTGCTTCAGACCGCTGCGGCGCTTCGCTCTTCGTGAGGGCCGCGGCGCTGACCGGCCAGGCGTCCGTTATGCTCGCCCGCGCGGAGTAAAGCGACGGGCCGTGCCCAGCGGAGACGGCTATGACGAGCGAGGAATTGGCGCCGAGCGCCGCGGCCCGCCGTCTGTTCGACGCGGCCGTGGTGATCGACGGTCTCGACACCAGCAGCTGGGGCGAGGAGCGCATCTTCCGCGATCTGCGTGACGGGGGCGTGACGGCCGTCAACGCCACCTCGGCGATCTGGGAAGGCTTCCAGGAGACTCTCGACAACCTCACCACCTGGCTGCGCTGGTTCGAGGACTACTCCGCCTACATCCGGCCGGTGCATCGGGTGGCCGACATCCACGCCGCCAAGGCGGAAGGACGCACGGGCATCATCCTGGGCTGGCAGAACGCGACCCCGGTGGAGAACGACGTCCGGCGCTTCCGTCTCTTCCACGCGCTGGGAGTGCGCATAGTCCAGCTCACCTACAACGAGCGGAACCTCTTCGGGAACGGTTGCTGGGAGCGCACCGACGAGGGCTTGAGTCACATCGGTCTCGCCGCGATTCGCGAGATGAATAAGCTCGGCATCCTGATCGATCTCTCGCACGTGGGGGACCGCACGGTGCTGGAGACGATCGAGCACTCGGAGCAGCCGGTAACGTTCACCCACGCCAACGCGCGTTCCCAAACGGACTATCCACGCAACAAGACCGATGAGGCGATTCGCGCCCTCACCAGCCGGGGCGGCGTAGTCGGGGCGAATGCTTTTCCCGCTCACCATCCCCATGGTTACGACTCGACGCTGGATGACTATCTGGACGCGATTGACTACCTGGTGGACATGGTCGGCGATAACCAGGTGGCCATTGGCACCGACTTCTGCATGGGCCGAACCCGTGAGTGGTTTGACTGGATTGGGGCCTCGCATGGCCGCGAGCCATTCCTCTCGTCGGGTGACGTACCTCAGCCCTTCCGTCTCCTGCGCGGATTCGCCAACCCGCTGGAGTTCGTGAACGTGGCCGAGGGCCTGCTCCGCCGCGGCTACGGCGAAGACGCGGTGCGCAAGATTCTGGGCGGGAATTGGCTGCGACTGTTCGGCGAGGTCTGGCGCGACGACTGACCGCCCGCCACAACCACGGCGTCTCCATCCGGCGGGCGGAGCGTTACCAGTGCCCGTCCACTTGCGCCGGAGAGCGGTCAAGCCGAAACCGCGTTAGGTCCCAGCGGGTTGTGCCGCGCATCGCCAGGTCCGCCAGGATTTGTCCGATCAGGATGCCGAACTTGAACCCATGCCCTGAGAATCCCGCCGCGACGATCGCGTTGCCTCGATTCGGCAGATAGTCGATGACAAAGTCGGTGTCCGCGGTCATCGCGTAGGTGCAGGTCTTGCTGTAGACCACCTCCGCCTGGCTGAGCTCCGGCATGTGGCGCCGCAGGAAGTCCCGCAGCTTGGCCAGCGCCGCCGGGTCGTCGTGCTCGCGCTCGTGGTCGGGATCGAACGAGGCGCCGATCGTGTCGTCGGCCACCTTCACGCAGCCGCGCCAGTGCACCGGGAACCCGTAGAAGTGCGTGTCCATCACGAAGAACGGCGGCAGACGAGGGAACGAGTAGGCGGCGCGGTCCGCGGGGGTGAGGTAGTGCAGCCGCGCGGCGGTGGGCTGCACGCGGATCGGCAGCTCGGGCAGCAGCTTCGGGGTCCACGACCCGGCCGCAATGACGAATACGTCGGCTTCGAAAGTGCGCCCGTCCCTGGTGACGACGCTCGCGACGCGCCCGGCCGACTCCCGCAACCCCGTCACTTCGGCGCCCGCCTGTGCGTCGGCCCCCAGCTCCGTGGCCGCTTCGGCGAGCGCTTGCGTGACCGGCCCCGCGGCGACGTAGCCGCCCAGATCTTCGAGGATGTAGCCGGAATCCACGTTCGCAAACTGGGGATACCGGCGCCGCAGGTCGTCCGCGTCCAGCCACTGCGGTTGATAGCCAAGCTGGCGCAGCCCCTCATAGCCTTCGACAAAGGGCGCATAGTCGGGCTGGGCCTGCAAGGCGAGGGCGCCCTGCTCCCGATAGAAGCTGGTGCCCATCCGGCGGTCGAACTCTTTCCAGAGCTCCACCGCGCCGGCAACCATCTGGGTGTACATCGTCTGCCCGCGGTACTGATATCGCACCATGCGGGATTCATCGGCCGAGGCCGCCCGCACGTGCGCGGGGCTGTACTTATCGAGCAAGGCCACGCGCTTGCCGGCCCGGCTGAGCCAGTAAGCCGCAGCGCTGCCCATCACGCCCGCGCCCACGATCACAACGTCGTACACGTCTATCAACACATCCAGCAAGAACCTGCCGCAGCATAAGCCAAGAGCCGTCAGTGAACCCGGATCAGCCCAAGCCGCCGCAACGCCCGGTGGCCCAACCTGAAGGTCGGGCCACCGGGCAAAACCTGGGGCTGGTGACCTGACCCCGCGGCTGTCCATCTCCGTCAAGCTGTTTCTTGACCACGCCGCCGCAGTGCTCCACACTCAAAGACGCCTTTGAGGAGATTGAGTGATGGTTGCGTCGCGCGAGAAGTTCTCCAGCCAGGCCGCCCCGGAGTTGCTGACGGCAATGCGCGAGATCGCCCGCGAGGACGGCCGTCACTTCCAGGCGGTGCTGGAAGACGCCATGCGGGCGTACATCGAAGGCAAAGCGAGCGGGAGGGTCCGCCCCGAGGTGATGGCCCACTACCAGGCCAGCGTCGAGGTAAACCGCCGCCTGATGGAGTTGCTCGCTGAGTGACTCACGACTTCCCTACGCTCGAGGAGGTTGTGGTCATGCACGCCCAGCTGATCCGCGAGTTCGGCGGCGCGGCGGGCCTGCGCGACGCCGGCGCGCTGGAATCCGCCCTCATGCGCCCGCAGCTTGGCTACTACGAGGGACTCATTCAGGAAGCGGCCGCGCTCATGGAGAGCCTGGCCGTGAACCATCCCTTCGTGGATGGCAACAAGCGGGCGGCCTTCGCCGCCACCGACGTCTTCCTGCGCCTGAACGGCCGCTTCATCGACTGCGACGGCGCTGAGGCCCACGCCTTCATCATGCGCCTGTTTGCGACCGGTTCGTTTCGATTCGCTGAGCTGCACGAGTGGCTCGAGGAAAATGTCAAATCTCTTCCGTTTACAAAGTAGCCTTGACCGAACGCCGTTTCCTTTGCAGGGAAAGCGATGCGCCGGACAGGTCCGCTCTGCCGAAACTTCCTGAGGTCCGGTGGCCCGACCACGGGCTCAATCCCGACCTGAAGGTCGGGGCACCGGGCCGCGTTCGCGCGCGTATTGCAAGCTGTCCGTGGGAAGCGCGTAGCGCACGGCGGCTCGCGAGCGCCGCGCGGCTGATGGACGTTGGGGCGGCACAACCCGCCAGCGGTCTCGCACCGGCGTTTGCGGTGGCTGCGGATGACGACCGTACGATAAGGACGCTGTAGCCTGTCCGGTGCCAAGCAGCGCGGCCCGCTATCGTGCGCCGCCGCCTGGAGACGATCTTCACGATGACAACCCCAGCCGTCCCCGTCGCCGTCAACCACGACCGGTTGCTCAAGACCTTCGTCGACATCCTCAGCGTCGATAGCTACTGGGGCAACGAGGGCCGCGTGGTGGCGATCATTCAGCCGCTGCTGGAGGACATCGGGGTGGTCTTTACGCGCGACGAGATTGGCAATCTCATCGGCAAGTGGCCGGCCAAGGGCAAGCAGACGCTGCCAATCATGCTCAATGCCCACATGGACACGGTGCAGCCCACGCCCGGCATGCGGCCGGTCGTCAAGGTGGACGGCGTCTACTCCGACGGCTCCAGCGTGCTGGGGGCGGACGACAAGGCCGGCGTGGCCGCCATCGTCGAGGCTGTCCTCGCCGTCCATGACGCGGGGGTGGATCACGGGCCGATCGAGCTGGTCTTCACGGTGGGCGAGGACGTCGGGCAATTCGGCGCCGACGCCTTTGATCCGAACGATATCGACGCGCGCGTGGCCTTCGTCCTGGATGCCGGCGGCCCCGTTGGAGATCTCGTCACGCGCCAGGCCGCCTCCTACGGCTTCGAAGCAATCTTCCACGGGAAGGCCGCGCACGCCGGCATCGCGCCGGAGACCGGGATCAACGCCATTGCCATGCAAGCGCGCGCGGTGGACAACATGCCGCTGGGCCGGGTCGATGACGTGACGGTCGCCAACGTCGGCGTCGTGTCAGGCGGCCAGGCGGCCAACATCGTGCCCCCGGAGGTCAAGCTCGTGGGTCAGGCGCGAAGCCTGGACCAGGAGGCCCTCGAACGGCAGATGGCCGCCATGCGCCGGGCCTGCGAGGATGCCGCGGCCGCGTTTGGCGGCCGCGTCGACTATACGCAAAGGGGCCGGTTCAAGGTCACCCGATTTGACGACGATCACCCGGCTATACGGCTCGCCGACACCGCCATTGCCGCCGCCGGCCTCGAGCCCCGTCACATCTCTACGCACGGTGGAAGCGATGCCCAGAACTTCAACGAAAAGGGCATTGCGACCGCGATTCTGGCGGTCGGCTACCACGACGTGCACTCCGTCGCCGAACGGATGCCGCACGACGAGCTCCGGCGCCTCACCGACGTGACCGCCCAGCTCATCCTCCACGCGTAGCAGGTCAGATGCCCCGCGATAGCGCTGGAAACCAGCAATGGCACTAAGACTCGCCTACAACACTCTCGAATACGGGCCCACGCCGGACCTGGCGCGCATGCTCGGCGGGCTCAAGCAAGCCGGTTGGGAAGGCTGGGAGGTGCGGCAGCCGCTCGAGCGGCATGGATTCCCTAGATGCATAACCGAAGCCCGCCTACATGAACGCCCTGGCCGCCGACTGCTCAACTGCGCCTGGTGCAAAGCGGTTACCTTACTGAAAGCTCAATGCGGTCGACATCGATGCTGTCGGCCTTGTTGGCCGCCTGTGCCAGGTCATATGCCGCCTGCATCTGGTACCAGGTGGTCGCGCCGCCTCCGAACGCCTTGTCGAGGCGGATCGCCATCTCTGGAGAGATTCCCGAATGACCGTTCACGATCCCTGATAGCTGCTTGCGGCTCACCCCCAGCCTTCGTGCCGCCTCCGTTACGCTCAGGCCAAGTGGCTCCAGGCAGTCGTGACGAACGGATAGCCCCGGATGAGGTGGATTCTTCATGGACATCCTCTTCTCCCCTCTAGTGATAGTCGATCAGGTCTACGTCGCGGACGTTACCTGCGTCAAAACGGAAGATCAGCCGCCAGTTACCGGATACGCTCACCGACCAGAAGCCCTCGAGATCACCGCTCAACGAATGCAGTCTGTAACCCGGCATGTCCATATTCCGCGGCTCTGCCGCCACATCGAGCCGAGCCAGGATGCGCTCAACCTTCGCGACATACTCGGGCGGGATGCGCCGCCGGTCCCCCTTCTCGTACAGCCGTCGCAGCCCCCTGTGACGGAAACCAAGGATCATGCGCGCAAGTGTAACCTGTTACCGCTCAGGTTACAATTCACCCGGTGGCCCGACCTGAAGGTCGGGCCACCCGACGGGCCACCGGGCGTCTCTCCGGACATACTGCGCATGGTGGGTGAGGTTGCAGCGTTGGAGGTGCGAAGGTGCGTTACCGCAATCTCGGCAAGTCGGACGTGGTCACGTCGGTAATCGGCTTTGGCGGGTTTCCGATGGGACGCGGGCAGTACGGCCCGTTCGAAGACGAGGAAGTCGTCCGCGCGGTGCACGCCGCCATCGATCTGGGCGTGACCCTTTTCGATACCGCGGCTGGCTATGGAGGGGGCGAAGGCGAGAAGCTGCTGGGCCGCGCGCTCAAGGGAAAGCGCGACCGCGTGGTGCTGGTCAGCAAGGGCGGCGGCTCACGTGCCAGCCTCGAGCAGGACATCGAGGGCAGCTTGCGCCGGCTCCAGACCGACTATCTCGACCTCTACCTGGTCCACTGGCCCGATCCGAGCGTTCCCTGCTCCGACCCCATGGAGGCCATGGCCGACTTCCAGCGGCAGGGCAAGATCAGGTATGCCGGTGTGAGCAACTTCGGCGCCGCGCAGATAGTCGAGTGTCTGGAGACCATCCCGATCATCTGCGAGCAGATCGGCTACCACTTGTTCGACCGCCGCCCGGAGGCTGAGCTGTTTCCCTGCTGCCGGCAGCACGGCCTGGGCGTCATGGCCTTCGGCCCTATGGCGCACGGGCTGTTGACCGGAACGATGACCCCCGAAACCACCTTCGGCGAGGACGACTGGCGCAAGCGAGGCGTGGCGTTCGAGCAGCCCCTCTTCGAGGGCGAGCACTTTCTGCGCAACCTCGAAAGGGTGGACGAGTTGAAGAAGATCGCCGCCGCAAAGGGCATCACCATCGCTCAGCTGGCGTTGGCCTGGGTCATCTCGAACCCGATCGTCAGCGTCGCGCTGGCCGGCACGCGCAAACCCGAGGAAATCCAGGAGAACGCGGCCGCCGCCGAGATCGAGCTATCGGAGCAGGAGCGCGAGCAAATCGCGGCCGTCGCGGCGCGGTAGATCGGTGTGTCTCGCCTGCGGTGCGGGCGGTCCGACAAAGCTCAGGTTGCCCCCGCGTACGGTGGTTGCGGGTAGCCGGGCACGATTCGCGCAGCGCAAGCGAGCGAACGGGCCAGCCGTGAGAAAACGCCTGCGCCCCCCAAAGTAAGCTGCTGCCTACGGGCGCTCGCGACCCGCGGAAGGAGCGATATCGATGCAAGCCTGGCAGAGTCAATGGGACAAGCCGCTCACCTGGCCGCGGCCCGTGTCGCAAGGAAGTTGGGACGTCGCCGCCCACATCGAGCGCCGCAAGGCCGTCGAAATCGACCCGCGGCAGAGCGCTCTGGTCCTGGTGGACTTCGATAAGAAGGCGTTCGACCTCTATATCGAGGACTTTGGGCGCTACGCACCGGCGTTGGGGGAAGAGCTGGCCCAGCGCATCTACGCAGAGACGGTGCCCAACGCCATCCGCCTCGTGGACTTCTTCCGGTCGAAGCAGCGCCCGGTCGTGTTCGTGCAGTGGGACTGGCACCGGCACCAGTACCCGCCTCTCGAGCCGCGTGAGGGCGAGCCGGTCGTCTACAAGTGGGCCACCGGCGCGTTCAACGCGTCCGGCCTGGACGCCGTGCTGCGGCGGCGCGGCGTCGGCAGCGCCTTCTTCGCCGGTTCCGACACCTCCTTTTGCCTGGAGTCCACAGTGCGCGGCGCCGTTGATTGCCGCTATCAGGCCGTGGTGGTGGAAGACGCCTGCATGAGCTGTCTGCAGCGGCTGCACGAGAGCACCCTCCTGACCCTTGGCTGGCATCTGGCGTTTATCACGACCACGGACCAGGTCGTCGAGCACTACCCGTGGGACCGACTGCCAGGCGTACCGCACGAGCTGCTGGAGACGCTGAAGCGCCAATCGCCGGTTTGAGTTGGCGTGCCCGGTCTTGTTTTACGCGCTTCTGAACGACCCGCGCGGGGATTGGCTGGCCGCTGGCGGATGCCTGGGGCTATGGTGACCGGCGTGCCGCTTAGTGAATTGCGATAAGGAAGGCAGTCGATGCGCGCAAGAGCCGTGATGGAGCACCTCATCGAAATCGGCGCATGGCTCTCCGAGGTGGGCAGCGAGCCCCCCAGCGTCTACCCGGTTGACCCCACCTGGCCCGGTCCCGATCGCTTCATCTTCGGCGACCCCGAATCCGAGGTCACGGGCATCGCCGTCGCCTGGATGGCTACCAACAAGGTCCTCAACGAGGCCGCTCAGGCGGGATTCAACCTGTTTATCTGTCACGAGCCGGCGTTCTATCAGGGACCGGGTTACTTTGACACCGCTATCGTGCACCGAATGGCGGAGCAAAAGCGCGCGTTTCTCCGTGAAAAGGGCATCACGTTGCTCCGCTGCCACGATGTCTCCGACCGCCTGCCCGACATCGGCATCGCGGATACCTGGGCCACCATGTTCGGGTTCGAGACCGAGCCGCGCCCGGTCGGGTCTTACTACAGGATCTGCCTCGTTAACGGGATGACAGTCGAGGAGCTGGCGCAGCGCGTGCTCGAGCGCGTGCGGCCCTACGGGCAGGAGACCGTTCTGATCTGGGGTGATCGCAACAAACGCGTGGAGCGTATGGCGGTCGGCACCGGCGCGATTGTCAATCTGCCCCCGATGCTCGATCTGGGCGCCGACGCGGCGCTCGTCACGGACGACGGCTTTCGGCTCTACGGCGTGCAGCTCGCATTCGATCTCGACGTGCCGGCGCTGGTCGTGCATCACTCGACCGCCGAGAAACCCGGTATGAAAGTGCTGTCCGGCCACCTGGGCGAGCGCTTCCCGCAGGTACCGGTGCGCTATCTGCCCGGCGAGTTCCCGTACAGCAGCGTGCCGTAGTACCGCTCCGGCTCGAAGGCGGCCCCGCCCGTGACACGGCGCCGTCGGGCGAAGCAGTCGGGGCTAAAGCGTCGAGTCGACCCTGCGCCCGATCAGCCAGCCCGCCAGCCGAGGGAGCCAGCGGGAAAGGGCCAGCAGCGGCCTGGCCAGGAACGGAATCGGTGGATGTCCCTCGCGGGCTCGGCGGTCGACTTCCTCACTCCAGAGGTCGTTGTACAGCAGATAGGTCGCCGGAATAAGAAAAGGCCGCACCAGCTTGATGAAGACCAAAACGAGCGACGGCAGCATCGCACCCAGCACCGCCTGCGCCTCGGGAACGCCCGCCAGACTGAAATAGAGCCCGAGAATCAGCGCGCCGCTGGGCACGGCCGCCGGGGCCGACGCCACGACCATCGTGCCGAAGGTCTCGGCGGGGCGCCGGCCGCTGAGGCGCCACGACTCGATGGTCGCCAGCGTGCCCGGCAGCTTTCCATGTACGGCGAAGAAGGGCGCCAGCAACGTGCGCATGTGCAGGTAGAGCGCCACCGCCGCGATCACGATCACGAAGGCTGCCGACAGCGCAATCTCCGCCAGACCCTCCAACGGCGCGTTATCGGAGCGCCACTGCCTTAGCGTCTCAAGCAGAGTCACAGGCACCCAGAAGATCGGCGTCGTGTGGAGATTGGTCCAGATGTAACGCGGAATCCACACCGCCCCGCGGCCGATCGAGGCGGCAAGGCTCAGAACCTCTCCACGGAACCCGGCCGATACGGCCATCATCACAATCGGAGGGGCGAAGGTCGCCGAGATGGTGTTGAGCAAGAACACCGCGGCCACCTTGCCGGGACCATCGGGCAGCTCGGACACCGTGATCGCCGCCGCCGCCCCGGCCGGAATCGCCAGCAGCGTGAGGATCAGCGCATAGGGCCAGGGGTTTGCCTGGATCACGCGGAATCCGCGCCTGAGATAGTGCTCCCCGGTCCGCCAGCCCAGCATTGCCGGGTTGACAACCTGCAAACGGACCTTCAGGGAGCTCATTGCGGCCGTGGCTGTGCTCTTAGCGTTATCGCTTGGGGGGTCGTCCAACTTCAAAATATGACAGATTCGCTAGTGGACTCAACGGGGCGCCGCCCGCGCGCGGGCGGCGCATGGGCCAAAATATTCTCAGGCCCCCCGGTCCGAGGACGCACGCTTCGGTGACTCGCAGCGCTATCCGCAACCCCGTTTCTTCCGCGCGCGACCGGCACGTGGTGACGGCGTTTCTGCACCGCGCCGGCCGGCTGCTCGTCCTCAAACGCAGCCGCCGAGTCGCTACGTTTCCGGGGCGCTGGGCTGCCGTGAGCGGCAGCCTTGCCGGCAACGCGGCGCCTATCGACCAGGCCCTGCGTGAGATTCGCGAAGAGACGGGCCTCGCCCCGCCCCAAGTCGTGTTCGAGGCGGCCGCACCCGCTCTGGTGGCCGGCGGCCAGCGTGGCCGCTTCGTGGTGCACCCGTCGCGCTACCGCCTGGACCCCGCGGCCGACCCGCGGCTCGACTGGGAGCACACGGAGCTCCGCTGGGTCGACCCGGACGACCTGCAACGGCTGCGCGCCGTGCCCCGGCTTGGCGAGACCTGGGCGCGTGCGGCGCCGCGGCGAGTGGACCGGCCGGAAATACGCGCACGCATCCGGGCTATTCGGAACAACCGGACGCAGGGCGCTAGCACGCTGGCCGCCGAGGGACTCGCGTTGCTCGGGGACGCCGCCCTGGCTGTTGCGGTCGGCGACGAGGCGGTCGCGCAGCTTGACCGGCTTGCCCGCGCGCTGGCGGCCGCGCGTCCCGGCATGGCGTCCATCGGGGGTCTGGCCGCCCGCTGGTGGGAGCAGGTGGCGGCTTCCGGTGGCGCCCCTCGCGATGCGCGCCGCGCCGCGGCCGAGCTCATCGACGCGCAGCGCCAGGCGCGGGACTGCACGGCGCGACAGACAGCGGCGCTCATTGCGGGAGCGGCGCGCATCGCGACCGGCAGCTACAGCTCGCTGGTGCTGCGCGCGCTTCGGTCGCTGGCCCGGAGCGGCGCCCGGCCGCAAGTGCTGGTGGCGGCCTCGGGCGCCGGGGCGGACGCCCATGGCCGCCGTATGGCGAGGGAGCTCAGGGACGCGGGACTGGACGCCGCCGTGATGGACGACGCGCTTCTCGATCGCGGATTGGAAGACGTGGACTTGCTGCTGCTGGGCGCGGACGCTCTGGACCCCGCGGCCGGCGCGATCAATGGCTGGCCCAGCGCGTTGCTCCTGCGCGCGGCCGAGCACGTTGGCGCCCGCACCGTGGTCACGGCCACGACCGAGCGGGTTGTGAGAAGCGTGTGCGGGCTGGAGCTGGAACCCGGCTTCGACCGCTTCCGTCTGGGCGCGAGCGCCCAGATCGTCACCGAAGAGGGTGTGATGGACGCCGCGCGCCTGGCCTCCCTGGCCGAAGCGAGAGACCGCTCACTGGGCGCGCTTACCGGCCGGCCCTGAGCAGCGGCGTGTCCCTCAGGCCGCCCTGCCCGCGACGTTGCCGCGGCGCGTCGATCCGCCCCGCGCGCTCCCGTTGACGCTCCAAAACAAAGGCGCATAGGCTGGCCGCGCCGCGCGCCCCGTACGTGCGCGGCCTTCCTTCAGCTCATTCAACTAACCGCCGCACAGATTCTTGGCAGGCTGGGCGCCGGTGAGCCCATCGACGGCGTCTGCGCCGCGGCGGGTCTGACCCAGCCCGAATTCGCGCGCTGGTGGCAGGTCGAAACGCGGCGGCGTGTGCCGTCCGTCGACGGCCGCGGCCGGGCGCCGGTCGACGCGGCGGTCGAGATCCGGCGCGACGCGTTCGGCATCCCCCACGTCTTTGCCGCCGGCGACCGCGACCTTTTCACGGGCTTCGGCTACGCCATGGCCCAGGATCGTCTCTGGCAACTCGACTACCTGCGCCGCAGAGCCCTCGGCCGGCTCGCCGAAGCGCTGGGACCGGAGGCGTTGCAGTCCGACGTGCTGGCGCGCACGATCGGCTTGCCCGCGATAGCGCGCGCGGAGCTCGAAGCGCTTCCAGCCGAAACCGCTCGCCTGCTCGACGCCTTCACCGACGGAGCAAACGCGCTGCTGGAGGAATCGCGCGACCGGCTGCCTATCGAGTTCGATCTGCTCGGCTACACGCCCCAGCCGTTCCGATCCCTGGACTGGCTGGCCGTCATGGGTGAGCTCCGCTGGTACCTGTCCGGCCGTTTGCCTCTCATCGTCATCCCCGAGCTGGCCAGGCGCGCGCTGGGTGAAGGCCGGTTGTACGAAGCCTTCCTGGCGGCTGAAGCGGGCGACGAGACCATCCTTCCGCCTGGCTCCTACCGGCCTCTCCCCGCCGCCGTGGCCGGTCCGCCCACCGGCGGGCCCGACTGCGGACCGGGCAGCAACAACTGGGTGGTGGCGCCCGCGCGCAGCGCGTCGCGCGCCCCACTGCTGGCCAGCGATCCCCATGTCGCCGTCGGTGCGCTCTCCTGGTGGTATCAGGTGCGCTTGTGCGGCGGCTCGTTCGATCTGGCGGGAATCGCCTACGCCGGCCTGCCCGCCGTGCTTATCGGATGCAATCCGCGCGTGGCCTGGGGCATCACCAACAACAATTGCTCGCAGCGCGACCTCTATCAGGAGCGCACCGACCCGCGGCATCCCGGCAGCTTCGGCTTCGATGGCGACTGGGAACCCGCCGGCGAGCGTGTCGAGGAGATAGCGGTCAAAGGCGGCGGCGTCATTCGGAAGCAGATCCAGTCATCCCGTCACGGCCCTATCGTCGACGAGCTGCTGCCGGCCGCGGCGCGCGGCCTGGGTCCGGCGTCGTTGCGTTGGACCGGATCGCAACCCTGCGGCTGGTTGACGTCGCTGCTCGCCGGCGGTCGCGCGGACTCCTGCGAGACGTTCCGCGCGGCGCTGCGTGATTGGGCCACGCCGACCCTGAATGTTCTGTTCGCCGACGTCGACGGCCGCATCGGCTACCAGGTGACCGGACACCTTCCCGTCCGTCGCCGTGCCGAGCGCGGCTTGCGGCGCGGCTGGGACCCGCTGGACGAATGGCGCGGCGTGGTTCCATTCGACCGGCTCCCGGCGCTGAGCGATCCCTCCAGCGGATGGATAGTCACCGCCAACAACCCACCGGCGCCCGCCGACTACCCCTATCCGCTCAGCTGCACCTCGCCCACCGGCTATCGCGCCCGGCGCATCCGGCAGATGCTCGAAGAGCGGCGCACCCTCAGCGCCGACGATTGCCGCCGCATGCAGGCCGACACGCTGTTTCTACGCGCCGCTGACGGCGTGCCTGCGCTGCTCGGCGCGCTGCGAGGCGGCACGCAGCCACGCGTTCGGCGCGCGGCCGCGCTTCTAGGGCAATGGGACTACAGGCGCGAGCCGGGGAGCGCGGCCGCGGCGATCTTCGACGTCTTTTTTTCACACTGGACGCGTGCGGTTGTGTCCGCCCGCCTGCGTCTGGACGCTTCGACGCCGGCGGGTGCCGAGTTGGATGCGTTCCTGGCCAGCGCGATCGCGGGGCTGGCGCTGGCTACGCTGGCGGGCGATCCGGCCGGATGGTTCCAGGGGCGTGACCGCCTTGCCGCCGTGCGCGCGGCGTTTGGGAGCGCTCTGGATGAGCTCACAGAGCGTCTGGGCGCTGAAATGGAGTCATGGTCCTGGGCGCGCCTCCACCCGCTGCGGCTGAGCCACCCGCTATCCGGCCGCGGCGACCTCGATGAGCTGCTCGGCGGCGTGGCGCCCCAGACCGGACCGAACGCGACCGGGGAGCTCCCCAGCGAGCCGCACGAGACCGCGACATCCGGGGCGCCCGTCGCCTACCGGATGGTGACCGACCTGTCCGATAGACCGGCGGGAATCTGGGCCATGGACACCGCCGGCCAGTCAGGGCATCCCGGCAGCCCGCATTACCTCGACCAGCTGGCGGCCTGGAATGGGGGCGTCTACCACGCCGTCAGGCTGGATCGCGACGCCGGCAAGCTCCCCCCGGACGCCCGCCTGATCCTGGCACCGTAGCCGTTGTGCGCGCCGCCCGCTCAGCCGGACAGCACCTGGATATCTAGCACGGCCCGCCTGATCGCCTGGATCGGCAGCTCGTTGGTTCCCAGCTCGCGCGTGAAGTCGGAGTGCGAGAAAGCAACGTGCAACCTGTCATCGCGTTGCCAGGCCGTCGTATAGGAGCATCCCGGTCCGGTGTGAAAAGCGAAGGGTGTTTCCCAGTGGCGGCCCGTGCCGTCCAGGCTCAGCATCACGTGCGTGATCTGCGGGTGGCCGTAGGCCCCGCGCCCGGCCGAGCAGGCCAGCACGCCGCTGGGCAGAACTTGCAGCTGCGGCCGCACGCCTTGCCAGCCGGTGTTCTCGGGCGTCGACCAGGTACGCCCTCCGTCACTGGAACGCGACTGGAACATCGGCGAGTAGGAGCCCGTGCGCATCACGCAAAGGATGTCGCCGTTGGGCAGCTCCGCCAGATCGGCCTCGTCGAAGCCTTCATCCAGCGGCCGGTCGCCCGGCCCGTATACAGGCTTGAGCACCTGCGAGTCGAACGCTTGCACGAAGTCCCAGGTCTTGCCGCGGTCGGACGAACGCACTATGAACACGTTGATGCACGTCTTGCGCGTGCGCCCGCGGCTGTCCACGGTCCACTCGTCCTCCGGCAGAATCGCCACCCACTCCAGCGCGGTTAGAAAGTCGCCGCCTTCGAGCTCCAGCAGTGACGCGTAGGACTGGTACGAAGCCTTCTCGAACGGCAACCCTCGCACCTTGATGTTCCAGCTCTCGATCCGCTCCCCGTTGCGCGCCCAGCGCCGCCACACGAAAGTCGGGTCGCTGATCTGGCTTACCTCGTGGAAGGAGCCCGACTCCCGACCCTTGTAACCCTCTGCCGCTTCCACCGTGTCGTGATCGATCCGGCAGATGGTGCCGTCTTTGAGATAGCCCAGGACGCCCGAGTCGAAATCCACGTAGCTCTTGCCATTAGCGGGGTTGATGCCGATCAGCGGGAAATCCCGCGGGGCGTCGCGCCAGCTGGCCCCGCCATCGTCTGACAGCACCGAGAGCAGAGGCTCGCCCTCGGCGGCGCCGTGGCGCGCGCGGTGGTAGGTCATGTAGAGCCGGTCGCCGTCGAGCTGCACGACTCCCGGGAAATTGACCACCGACCCCTGGTCTTCGCGCCAGGTGTCGATCCGCTCGACCTCGATCCTTACTTGCCGACTACCCGCCTCGTACGTTGCCGATTTCAGCACGTCGGTGTTCCTTTTCTGGCGCCGGGGGCGCTAGCGCGCCGTCCGCTGGCGCTCACTTCCGCCACGAACGCCGCATGCTAGCGCGACCGCTAGAATGGCGGCGCGCCGAGTTGGCAAACGCGCGGGTAGCGGGGCGTCCAGACTATGGAAAACGTCAGGCGGCAAGTGCGGAAGTGCATCGAGGACCTCCGGGCGGGCAACCTCGCGGAGACCAGTTTGCAAGGCGTTCTCGCTGCGCTCGATGAAGGTTCGTCCCGACGCCAGAGCCTCCTATACCTACAGGCCCAGAAGACGAACCTCGATTCACCCGTGATCGGAATGTCGCTAGTCCGCCAGGGAGAGATCGACGAAGGTCCGACGGATCCCGATGAATGGCCCTACAAGACGGTTCTCGACGCCTTGAACGACGGCTGGGGGATCATTGAGTTTCCCGACCTGGCCCTGCTGATGAACGAGTCGCGCGCCTACGGCCTCGGCTGCGAGTTCATCCTCGAGAAGTGGGAGTAGGTCCCGCTAGCCGGGACTGCCGGCGCTCCGCACGGCCGTCTCCAGGCCTTCGAGAAAACGGTCGACCTCGGCATCGCCCATAACCGTTGCCAGACAGCCCAAGCCCTCCCTAGCGACGATGATGCCGCTGGCCAGCAACTCGCGGTGCAGACGGCCTAGCCAGGCGGCCGCCGCGGGATCGCCGCGAAGGTCGCGGTAGCGCCTGATCGGCGCATCGCCCGCGACTATGCGGAAGAGCGAGCCGTCTCCGCTCAGTTGCGCCGCAATCCCCGCGCGGCTGAAGACCGCGTCGGACTCGCGCCGCAGCCGCTCGCCCAGTACGTCCAGGCGCTCGTACAGCGGGGGCGTCATGCGCTGCATGGCGGCCAGACCCGCGGTCATGCTCAGTGGGTTTCCGCTGAAAGTGCCGCCCGAGGCGATCTCCGGCGGACCGTCGGTGGGATCGAGCAACGCCATGATCTCGCTCCGTCCGCCGACCGCGCCCACGGGCAGGCCGCCGCCAATGATCTTCCCGAATGCCGTGAGGTCCGGAGCGCCTCCGTAGCGGCCCTGCGCGCCGTGGTAACCGAGTCGAAAGCTGATGACTTCGTCGAAGACGAGCACCACTCCGTGAGCCCGGGTCAACCGCCGCAGGAAATCGAAGAACCCGGGCGCCGGCTTCGGAAACCCGCCGCGATTCGAGAGCGGGTCGACCACCAGCGCGGCCAGCGTGTGGCCGTGCTCTTCGAACAGGCGCTCGACGCTTGCGCGGTCGTTGAACGGCAAAACCACCACTTCCCGCTCCACCGACTCCGCCAGACCGCCGGAGCTGGCCACGCTCGCGGGCGCCTCCGGCGGACCCCAAACTTCCGGCCGCGAGGCGTAGCTCACCTGCACGTGGTCGTAGTAGCCGTGGTAGAACCCCTCGAATTTGGCTATGCGGCTTCGGCCGGTGTGCGCGCGCGCCAGCTTCAACGCCAGCATCACCGCCTCCGTGCCGGAGTTCGCGAAGCGAATCTTTTCCACCGACGCCACCCGCTGGGCGATAAGCTCGGCCAGCCGGACCTCCGACTCTTCCGGTTCGGAGAAGGAGGCGCCCTGGTCCAGTTGTTCGCGCAGCGCTCGATTGATCGCCGCGTCCGCATGCCCGTGGATGAGGGTGGTCATGTTGAATAGGAAGTCCACCCGCTCGGTTCCGTCCACGTCGGTCACGTACGCGCCTTTTCCGGACCGCGCATAGATGGGGTACGGCTCGAAGAAGTAGTGGATCCGCGAGGTGCCTCCCACCATCACGCGGCTTGCGCGCGCGTGGAGGCGCGCCGTCTCGGATGAGGGGGCCAGATATTCATCGGTTCTGGGGAGCGCGGTGCTTGGCGCCGCGTTGCGGTTCATGCTTGCAGCCTCTCTCGCTGGCCCAACTGACCTGCGCGCCGAGTCTAGCCGGTCACCGTGCGGCCGAGCGGCCGCACGCGCCCGGCGGCGCGTGGAAGCTGGCCTGTGCCGCTGGTGCGGACGTACGATGTCGGCAACCGCGGGGCGTGGCGCAGTCTGGTAGCGCGCATCGTTTGGGACGATGAGGTCGTGAGTTCGAATCTCGCCGCCCCGACCCGGTCCGATAGCCGTTTGGATCCCGTTGCCGCCGTTGCGGCCCCGGCGACTCAGTAGAATCCCGCTGGCTCGCGCACGACGCGTCTGCCGGCATGCCCTAGACCCAGGTGCCCGTGGTGAATAGAACCTTGCGAAGCGCCGCGCTGTTGCTCTTGGCGGGCGTCGTTGTCGCGGCCTGCGAGTCCGGCCCCGAAGGCAGCGCTGGTTCCCCCGCGCTTATAGCCGCCCCGCCCAGCTTTCTGGACCGCCCCACCGTCGAGGTCGAGCGCGGCCCGATCGAGCAGGCGGTCCGTTTGGATGGCCGCGTTGTGGCCGAGGTGCAAGCGGCTTTGTCCTTCAATGTTCCGGGAGTGCTCAAGACGGTCGACGTGAAGCGCGGCGACGCAGTAAGGGTCGGCGATGTCGTGGCGCAGCTGGACACGGGCGATCGTGAAGCCCAGATCGCCGCCGCGCGTGCCGAGCTGAAGAGTGCCGAGGACCGGCTGAAGTCGGCGCAGGCCGCGCTTGCGGCCGAGCAGGCGGCGGCCGAGCGAGAGCTCCTGCTCGCCGCGAACCGGGTCAGCGCGCGCGCGGTGGAACTCGACACGCTCCTCGCGGGGGCCTCCCCGGCGGAGCTTGCGAGCGCGCGGGCCGCCGTGGTTGTTGCTGAGGCTGGGATCGCGGATCGCTCCGCCTCGGCCCAACGCATCGAGACCACGCTCCCCCAAGCGATCGCGGCCGCCCGGGCGCAGGCGGCTGCGCGGGAGCTCGAGGCGGCGGCCGCTCAGGAGGAGCGTGACGCGCTGCGGACCGCCCAGGGGCCGGGCGGCAAGCGGGCGCTAGCGGCGGCCGAGGAAAGCGCCGCGCGGGTGGATCTGGCATTGGCGCAAGCCCGCTACCGGCTCGGCTTGCTCGAGCGTCCCGAAGGCCCTCCGGACTTGCAGGCGGCGCGCGCCTCGCTGAGCGTGGCGCAGGCCGAGCTGCGGCTGGCGGAGAGCGCCCTGGAGGAGCTGGGCAAGAAAGCGGACGAAGCGAGTTTGCAGCACGCTCGGCGCGCCTTGCAGGCGGCCACGATCGAGCGAGACGCCGCCAAGACCGCTCTGGCCGACTTGCAGGCCGCATTCTCCGGCAACGCCCGCGATGCCGCCCTGCTGCGCGAGGCTGCCAATACCGCCCGTGCGCGACTCGCATCGCTTCAAAAGCCAACTCTGGACCACCAGCTCATGGCCCCGTTCGACGGCGTGGTCACCTACGTGGTCCGCGTGCCTGGCTGGGAGGTCAAGCCGGCCGACAAGATTCTCGAGATGGCCGATCCCAGCGTGCTGCTGGTCGAAGCGTCTGTCCCCCGCGCGCAGGAGGATCTGCTGGCCGTGGGGCAGGACGTGGAGGTCGTAATCGGCGGCTTGGAAGGACAGGTGTTCAAGGGGCGGCTGGTCGTTCTGCCCCACGAAATCTCCGCGCCCGGGGGAGGGACCACGCGCGTCAACGAGGCCACGGTCGCGGTGGATTGGGCTGACGCCGGGGTCGAGATCGGCATGCGCGCCGCGTTGAAGATCACCCTGGAGGTCAAGCAGGACGTGTTGAAGGTGCCCCTGACCGCGGTGCGGACCGTCAACTACCGCGATTTCGTGGAGGCGCTGGTCGACGGCCGGCGGCGCAGCATCCGGGTGCGCACCGGCATCCGCAGCGATGACGAAATCGAAATCACCGACGGGCTCCAGGAAGGCGCCGTGATCTTCCAGTCCTACTGACCGTGATGCTCGGGCCCGGCCTGGCGGGACTCGCCTTGCGGCGCCTGCTGCGCAGCGGTCCCGCCATGTTGACGGTAGTGCTGGGCATGGTCGTCAGCGTCGCTCTCATTACGGCGGTTCCCCTCTACGCCGGCGGCTTCAGCGACTTCCTGCTCAGACACGAGATCGAGCGGTCTAGCAGCCCGCTCGCTTCCAGTGTCGTGATCCGCCACACCGAGGCATGGCCGCGAGAAGGCGACACCGATCTCGCGCAATACCGGCGTGCCGCCCGCGTGTTCGAGAGCCAGGTAGCCGACATGGCGGGACTTACCGAGCGGATGCGCGTGCACTACCTGGAGTCGGACCGCATAGCCCAGGTGGAGGGTTTCGGGCCGTCCGGCGAGGAGCTGCGGCTTCACTCCCTCGTCTTCGGCTCTCTGGTGGCAATGACCGGGCTGGCTGAGCACATAGAGCTGCTGGAAGGCCGGCTGCCATCGGCGCAACTCGCAACCGCCCAAGACCCCTCCGGCCAGAGCACCCTTGTTATCGAAGGAATGATGATCTCGCGTGCTCTGGACGAACACGGCCTGCTGGTTGGGGATCGGATCAGGCTGACCCATTACGACGCCGCCAAAGACGAATCTTTCGCATTCGGCGTGGAGCTGGTGGGCCGTTTCGAGCGGCGTGATCCCAGCTCCATCTACTGGTTCGAGGAGAGCGCTCACCTCGAGCGCGGCGCCCTTTTCGTCGACCGCGAAGCGCTCCTGAGCGGCCTGCTGGCGCTCAAGCCCTCCTTGTATGGCAGCTCGGCCTGGTTCTCGAGCTTCGATCCCGACGCCATCCGCGCGGCGAACTATCAGCGCGTAATCGGCGGATTGCGCAGACTCGATCCCCTGGCCGCGGCCACCCTGCCCAACGCGACCGTGCATACCCGGCTGGACCGAATCCTCGTCGCCGCCGACCAGCAGCGCTCCGCCATAGAGCTAACGCTCTTTGCCCTGAGCGCCCCGGTGGTGGCGCTGGTCCTCGCATTCATGGCCCTCTCGGCGGGGATGGTGGTCGATGAGCAGAGCGGCGAAATCGCCATGCTGAAGAGCCGCGGCGCCGGCGCCTTTCAGATCGTCGCGCTCTATGCCGTGGAGGGCTTGCTGCTGGGCGGGCTGGCGATGGCGGTGGGTCCATTCCTGGGCATGGCGTTCGCACAAGCGATGGGTAAGACCCTTGGCTTTCTGGAGTTCACCGACCGGACCGGCCTGCGATTCGAGCTGACGGCAAGCCACTACCTGCTGGGCGCTGCGCCTGTTGCGCTGGGAATACTTGCCATGCTGGGACCCGTGATAGTGGCCGCCGGCCGGTCCGTCGTGACTCACCGGGGCGAGATCACGCGGATCCGGCGTAAGCCGCTGCACCAGAGATACTTCCTCGACTTCGCGCTGCTGGGAGCCGCCATCTACGGATTCGTCAGCCTGCGAACCTGGGACTTGCTGCCAGCCTTAGGCCCGGATGCCCAGCCCCTCACGCGAAGCCTGCTGGTCATCATTCCCTTCGCCTTCATCCTGGCTATGTCGTTGCTGTTCCTGCGCGCCGTCCCATGGATCGTTCGGTTCCTTGCCTGGGCCGGGTCGCGCGTATATGGGGTTGGGCTGTTCCTCAGCTTGCGGCAGGTCGGCCGCCGGCCAGGCCCGTTCACCGCTCTCCTGGTTCTCCTGATCGTGACCTTTGCGGCCGGGTCTTTCAGCGCGTCCATGGCGGCCACCATCAACCGGAACGTGGAAGACCGCGCGTTCTTCAGAATTGGCGCCGATGCCTTCTTCGAGGAGTACGGTGAATTCGATCCCGACCGCGACATCTGGCGCATGCCCCCCACCGAAGGGCATCTGGACGTCCGCGCTGATGGTGCTCCCGCGGTAGAGGCGGCGGCGCGTCTTTGGAGCGATGAAGCAGTCGTCAGGCTCTCGGGCGGGCCGTTTTCCTATAGCCGGACCGCCACGCTCTACGGCGTGGACCCCGGAGTGTTCGCGAATACCGTGCACTGGCGCCGTGACTTCGCCCCGGCTTCGCTGCCGGCCCTGATGAACGCGATGATCCGCGACGACCGCGCGTTGCTAGTCGACCGACGACTGGCGGCCGAGCTGCCGGAGCTGCAGCTGGGCGACCCTGTCCAGGTGTTGCTGGGATCCACGGCGCTGGACTTCTTCGTGGCAGGCTGGATCGACGCCTTCCCCACCCACTATCCGAGGGACGGTTTCTTCGCCGTTGCGGACCTGGGATACGTCGAGCGCTGGGTTGGTCAGTCGCCCTGGGACGTTTTGGCTCGCCTGCGCCCCGGCGTTGCCGCCGATGAGCTGATAACCGGGTTGCGTGAGCTGGATTTCCGGGTCATTCAGGCGTTCGACGCGGGCCGGCTGATCGAGCAGGCGCGCAATGACGCCACGCAGGTCGGAACCCTGGGAATCCTGACGGGAGGATTCGCGATCGCGGTCCTGCTTACTGTCGTGAGCCTTGCTTCTTACGCTGTCATCTCGTTTCGCCGCCGGCTGCCCGAGTTCGGGATATTGCGAGCCATCGGGCTGTCGCGGGGTCAGATGGTTACGCTGGTCACATTCGAGAACGGCTTGTTGGTCCTCCTGGGGACAGTCGTCGGCACGGCTCTGGGGATCGTGACGGGGGTGTTGTTCATACCCTTCATGCAGCTTGGCGCCTCGGAAGCCGAGCGCACTCCTGCCTACTTAGCGGTCACTGCCTGGGGCGACATCGGCAAGCTCTTCGTGGTGCTGGGAGTCGCGCTGGCTCTCGTGCTTCCCCTGGTGGTGAAGGTGATCCGGCGCGTGCGCACTCACGAGGCAATCAAGTTCGGCGGCGAGCACGCTTAGAGTGTCCTCGGCCGGAGTGGACGCGACACCTGGAGTCGGTTTGGCCTGACGCCAGGGAGCGGCGCGCGCTTCATATCGTTGGGAGCAACTAATGAGGCGAAGGAGATACACCGCTCATGACCCATGATGACGTTTGCACCGGTTTCGGCTACGCCTCGTTACGTTGGCCGGCGAGTTAGGCAACTTTCCCAATCATGCGGGGCTTCGTGATGGAGAGGACCAGCAGGACTGGCCGTTGAATCTCAATCTGCGCGCGTGCCGTCTCGCTTGCGTCCCCACGTGCCTCCTGGCGGCGTCAGAGCAAGTGGTGGGCCGGGAGCATTCGCACGCGCGTGGCACGCACCGCCCATTCGCGAGTGGCGCCGGGAGGCCGGGCCAAGTCTTGAGGCTCTAGGCTTTTCCGCGTGTCAGGCTACGGAAGGATCACTACCAGATAGGCGGCGGTGAGAGCCCCGGCGAACATGAGACCGGCGCTGCGTACGTAGCGCCAGCTGCGTATATCGGATGACGAGAGCAATCCGGAAACGACGATTACCAACGGAATCAAGTTTGCGAATTCGTAGCGTCCGCTCACGAACGCGCCGTATCGTGCAGAGATGCTCACTTGAATTGCGAATGCTGCGGCGGGAGCGAGCAGGGCGCCCGCCAGCAGCCACCCCTGTGACCACCTTGAGTGAGTGTCAAGTCGTGCCCAGCGGATCGTTAGGTAAAGCGTAGGCAGGATGACCGCCGCAATCCAGCCGGCCAGCGCAACGGGAGCAATCCATATCGTGCGGAGGAGCATTCTCGATTCCTGGACCCAAAACCATGGCGTCGACGACAGCAGCGTGAATTCGGGAAAAAGGGCGGATGAAGATCTTGTCCAAAGCTCATTCTCTCGGGTCGACAGCGAGTGGCCCGAGGCGCGCGTGGCCTCTACGTGCGCGGCGGCGCCAACCGGATCGCCAAAAAGCAAATAACTACGGATCATCCACCAGCAGTTCACACCGATAGTAACGGAGGCGATCGTGCCCAACCTGACCATCGTATTTCGTAGTCCCAGCCTTGATCCTAGAAGGGCCATCGGTACAAGAATGAGGGTCGGGTAGCCCACCTGTCGTGTGCTTACCAACAGGGCCGCGGACGCTCCGACTAGAAGGGTTTCAGTTAGGGACCACTTGCGGCGCATCGCGTGAATCACCGCGCCGGTGAGACTCGCTATTGCAAGAAACATGAGGCTTTCAGGCGAGCCGCTTGCCGCGGCGGAGTGAAAGCCCGGCATGAGAACCAGACCGGCAGTCGCGAACGTGGATGCGGTCCAGCCGTCGGATTGCGGAGCTAGCCGGCGAATCGAAAGTCCCACGATGATGAGCGTCAGACTTGCCATGGCAACCGACACGATCCGCATAGCCGTGCGGAGCTGTGCGCCTTCCCGATCGACGGCGGATAGCGTTGCGAGACCCGCAAGAGCCAGATACGGAAGTGGAGGCGAGTAGTGATACGCATAGGGTTGGCCTGGACCGGCATGAGCTATTCCGGGAAACGCTTCCGCCCCGGGAAGTCCTCCCAAAGCCAAAATATCCCGGACGGTAATCACGTGAGCACGCTCATCAAAATCAAAATTAGTCGGCTGCAAGAACGCACGTAATACGAGGAATACGATGCAGGCGAGGAGCACGAGAATATGGATGCGCACAGTCATGGTCTATCGCAAAATGGCGGCAACGGGAAACTGTGGACTTGGAATCAGCCCGACGTCCAGTATATCTAGACTTATCGCAACGGCAAATAGGAGCATCAGCGAGCCTACTAATAGAGCAACGATTCGATATCTGATGTTGCGTAGACCAGTCGCTATGAGCACGGATACAGCCACTATAATCAGTCCAGCTAAGACCATCCTGAGAACGCCGTTACCACTCATAAGCCGTGAGATACCGTCAATATCTGTCGGGGTCTGGACTGCACGGACGAGCTGGAAGTAGATGTCTTGATCTGGCCAGGTGGGGTGGTTGCCGATGAAGGCGAGACCGCTCGGATACGAATCCCTTTTCGTCATGCCAACGCGAACCGGCGCCGACCCAGGTGCAGCCGTAATTATCAGATATAGGAAGCCTTCCGCACCAACGTCCTCCGGTTCGAGTGCGGGGTCGATAGCCAGCGCCACCTCGCCGCCCGCTTCTCTGGCTGGCACGATCGCCGATCGGATTGATCCTGCTTCGAGGCCTCTCCGGATCTCTACGAGAGCCTCTGCTTCGTCATATCCTTCGGCGGGCGCCAACCAGACGACTATCGCGCGGATGGTCTCGATGAGTTCCAGCTCTTGTGCAACGGAATGTCCTTGAACGTATGGTCCGGAGAGAAAGGATGGCGCTCGCAGACTCGGAGGTAAGACGGCGATGCTCCCCTGCTCGTGGGAGGGCTGGCCGAGTCCGAACGACGCCCACAAGACCAGCAACAGGCCAAGGAGCGGAGCGGACACGACACCTGCTGCCGCCAATCGTCGATGGGCAATTTTCGGCCGCAACTAGGCGCGCCCCCGAGCTTCGAGGTGTGTGCCAGAGTGCGTGTCCTCAGAGGGGCGGGTCAACCTCGCCAGGGGTGGACGCGCCGACTCAATCACGGCTTGAAGCAAGCGGTCTGGCGTCCGCCTCCATCACCACTCCGAGAGCCCTGGCGCATAGGGTCGGCTCCGTCGTATGCAGCTCCGCACGGGTACCCAACCCGGCCCGCGCAACCTACGGCTTTGCGACTGCGGCCGGTGCGTCCATCTTGTCCCGGAGGTCGAAGTGCTCCGGCGACCGGCCCGCACCGGGGCGCTGCGGGTTGCCTTCGAGGCCGCGCACGCGTCCACGTTCCCGCAACGACGTGCAAGTAGTGACGCGCGCGCTCCGCGTCAGCCTTTTACGTCGGCCACCGCTTCTTCGAGCGCCTGCACGAACCCGCCCGCGTGCGGAGCGTCGCGGAACGGGTGCAACGAGAGGCGAATCCGGTCTATTCCGGCAATGTGCCCGTAGCTGCAGCCCCAACCGCGCGCGTGAAGTCCCTGGTAGATCTTCTCCACGTCGTACACGTCGGAGGTGAAGGTGAGGACCGTTATGACCGGCTTCACCGCCATGCGCATGCCCTCGATGGATTCCACGCCGTCTACCACGACTTGCCGGGCCTCCAGGGCGCGCCCCACGGTTTCCCGGTATCCCTCACGGCCCAGATGCTGCATGACCGCCCACGCCGCCGCGGCGTGCTCGCCCGGCTTGGTGGCGGTGAGCGTGTGGATGAACGTCTGCTCCGTGGGGATGGCTTCCAGCAGCTTTGCGTCGCGCACGAGAAAGAACCCGGTGGCCACCGGCAGCAGGCCCAGCTTGTGGCCGTCGGTCATGATGGAGCTGACGCCTGGAAGGCTGAAGTCGAAGGCCGGCACGTCGTATCCCAACTCCCGCATGAACGGGAGGATGAACCCGCCGAACGCGGCATCCACGTGCAGGTAGAGTCCTTTGCGCTGCGCCAGGTCGGCGAATTCCTCGACTGGATCGGGTATTCCGAAGTTGCCCTCCGGCGCCGAGCAGATCAGCCCCACCGTATTGGCGTTGATCGCCGCCTCGACCGCCCGCATGTCCGGCTTGAAGTCCGGACCGACCGGCACTTCATGCAGCCGGATGCCCAGCAGCTCGGCGCCAAGCCGGAAGCTGTAATGCGCGGTGACCGGCATCACCATCTCGGGGTTTGGCTTCTTGGCTATGTTGCGAGCGAGGCGCATCGCCGACATGTTCGACTCGGTGCCGCCGCTCGTGATGAATCCGACCGCGTTGGGATTGCCGAGCAGCGACCCCATCATCCGCACCGCTTCCTTCTCCAGACGGTAGGTGCCGGGCAGCATGTGGCGCGCCCATTCGACGAAGTAGGAGCCGGCCGCCAGCTCGGCTACTCGCTCGGTGATCGGGTGCGGCGGCCCCACGTAGGTGATGCCGAAGTTGCGCTCTACCTCGTAGAGGTCCTCGTCGAAGTGCTCGCGCACCTCATCGAGCACCTCCTGCTCGGAAGCGCCCTTCTCGGGAAACGCCATCGGCGGTGGAAACGGAAGATCGTGCCGGCTGGCCGGGACCTCAAACTCTTGCGCCATGTGTAAATGCTCCCCATGCCGTCCCTGGGATCGGGCGGACGGTTGCGCAAGATCGTACTAGGTGCGCGCGCGACCGGCGCCGGGAATGCGTCGGGCGCGGTTGTCGATCGCGTTCCTCAGGCCGGCACGGTCAGCGGCGCCAGCATCTCGTCGGTTATGAACCGGCCCAGCGCGAACAGCTTGCGGTCTGTGTACCAGAGGATGCGACGGCCATCCCGCTCGGTCATGCTCGCGTACAGCGACTGCCAGGTCATGTAGTTGGGAAACAGCCCCACCTCGGCGTCGAATAGGAACAGAGGTTCGCTGAACCAGACCGGTTGATGCGCGCCCGGCCGGAACTCTCCGACGGATAGAAACTGCGGCCGCCGGCTGCTGAGATCACGGGGACCGTGGCCGCCGTAGCCCCAGCCGTCGTGGTTTTGCAGAAAGAGCAGGTAGCGTCCGTCCTCCAGCCGGAACATCGGGGTCGGCGCGATTGGATTGAGCATGCGCTCACCGCCGTCCCGAGAGCGCAGCACCTCGCTGGGACGCCAGGAGTGACCGTGGTCGTCCGAGACCGTGTACCAGATGTCGCCGTTGGACGTGCGCATAGCGGTGAACAGCCTGTCGTCGGGGAGCAGCACAAGGCCGGGCTCCTGGCAGAAGGTCAGCCCCTCGGATGCCTGCGGCTCGAACGTCACCGGCACCCAGATCAACTCCTCGTCATCCGGCAGCCAGGTGACCCGCACGTCGCGCGGGTCGGGGCCCTCGTCTATGTTGTCGAACCGAACGAACTCGCAGCGGCACTCGCCCATCCAGCGGTGCCACGGCCGCCCGCCCGGTCGATTAGGCAGGCCGCCCATGTGCGAGGCGTCCGTGGCCGGTCGCACGTAGGCCGCCGTGGTTCTGGTAAGACCGGCGACCGGACGGTCGAGCGCGTCACGAACCGGCTTCTGCCACACGATGCCGATCGGCTGCACGCTCGGATCGGGGTGATCGAACCTGGTGCGGCGGTAGGGGATTTCCACGCCCCCCTCGATCCAGCTGTGGCCGTCGTCATCCGAGTATCGGCAGCGCAGCACCGCGTTGAGGAGACCCTCGCCAACTCCCGACGACCAGTTGTAGAAACAGTAGATGCGCCCGCTTCGGCTGACTACGGGAAAGCCGAAGGAGCTCAGCTGTCCCGGCCTGGGGTCAGGCTCGTGGATGTAGGCCGGTGCGCTCCAGCTCGCGCCGCCGTCGCCGCTGCGGGCGTAGAACACGCCCATGTCATCGCCCGAGGCCTTGCAGGCCATGGTCCAGATCGCCAGCAGGTCACCGCCCGGCGTGAAGTCCACCAGGACGTGATCCTGCGCCTCGCGGTAGGCCGGCGCGTCGCTCGGCAGGTTCAGCACGAGATCGGGATGGGTGCGCCGCCAATCGTCACTGAAGCATTCATAGTCGCCTTCGACCGGCACGGTTGCATTCCTCTCGCGCGTGAGCCCTACGCCTCGCAAACGCTACCAGCTTAGTCCCGGCGACCGCTGGCGCCGCATTGCGTGCTGTCATCCCGCACGCTGTGCGCCCGCGGCGCAGGTTCCGGGCCAACCATCTCATTCAGGTTGATGGTGCCGGGGAGCAAGCCAACCGACGCCGCGCCACACCTCCGGGATCGGCATTCACCAGTCGCCCGTCCGCCACCCCGATCCTCGTCCGTCACCCCCGCGGACGCGGGGGTGTGGAGTCACATTTCAAGTGCAACGGGTAATTCCAGAAGACCTCGGCGGGGGTCTGGTAGCCGAGGCACTTGCGCGGGGTGTTGTTGTAGGCCTGGACGAGTTGCGTAAACCGCTCGTTGGGCAGGGTGGCCAGGTCGATCTTGCGGGGCAGGGAGCGGCGCAGGCGGCCGATGGCATTTTCGATGCCGCCTTTCTGCCAGGGGGCGTGGGGGTCGCAGAAGAAGGTGGCAATGCCGAGGTCATGGAGCTGGTGATGGCGCGCGAACTCGGTGCCGTTGTCGAAGGTAACGGTGCGGCGCCACTGAGGAGGCAAGGGAGCGAGGATGGAGGACAGGGCATGGGCGATGGGGTCGGCGGCTTTGCCTGTGGGACGGGCGGCGAGGAGGAGGCGGGAGTGGCGCTCGTGGAGAGTGAGGATGGCCTGGCCGTAGGTAGTGAAGAGCATGAGGTCGGCCTCCCAGTGGCCTGGAGTGCGGCGGTGGGCAACGGCTGGAGGCCGGTCGGCGAGGGGGCGGCGGTGAGCGATGAAGGAGGCGGGACTACCACCTTTGCGACCGCGCCAGCCGCGCTTGGACTTGGCGCGGGGAAGATAGTGGCGCCAGGAGTAGTCTTTCTTGCGCGCGAGCTGGGCGTAGATGAAGCGGTAGATGGACTCGTGGGAGATGAGGGGGCGGTTGGCCTGGCGAGCCAGGCGGCCGGCGACCTGCTGGGGCGACCAGCCCTGCTTGAGGCATGCGAGGACACGGTCGCGCAGTTGGGGATCGCGATCGAGGCGGGCGCCGCGCCAGCGGCGGGCGTGGGCCTGCTGATCGGCATAGCGGGGCTGGTAGCCCAGCGTGGAGGAGCCGTTGCGGGTCAGTTCTCGAGCGACGGTCGACGGCTGGCGATCCAGAGTTGCAGCAATTTGCCGGATCGAGCAGCCCGCGGCACGTAGGCGGGCAATTTCACAGCGCTCTTCAATGGTGAGGTGGGAGTAGTGGCGTCCCATGGCGATACCTCAATGAGTTGTTGCACTTCGTTTGTGAATTTAGGGGGTCCAGGGCAGGGGCGGGTTTCAAACCCGCCCCTGCGGCCTCGCAGGCACGACGTCCCGTCTGACTTCCCGGTCAATCTCGGTTGGGTGTCATAGTTCCCCTCAGGCAGAATAGAGATTCCCAGCGGTCAACAAGGTCCATGGCAAGTGCAGCCGGACCCTGCCGCACAGTATTGTTGCGAAGGTCATCAATCGAAAAATATATCGTCGCTGAATCGACGTATATTGACTTCTCACTTAGCGTCATGAGCGAACCTGATCAAGATATAGAAGCAACGAGTACACGTTCCTTTAACGCCGATATAAACCGGAGAGATACGGCTTGATATTGTGTGTGATCTCATACATCTATGGTATATTCAGCCGGGACCAGGACGAGCGACACAGCGAGGACAAGGAGTCCGCCGATGAAACCCACTATCGAGTTCAGCCCCAGCTACACCATGCTGACCTTGGAGCTGGCCCCCGGCGAATCGGTCAAGGCGGAGCCGGGAGCGATGGCGGCTCAGCAGGACGTCGATATGAAGACGGGTATGAGCGGCGGGCTCCTTGGTGGATTCAAGCGGATGGTGACGAGCGAGTCCTTCTTCCTCAACACGTTCACGGCCGGTGCGACGGGCGGCTGGGTGAGCCTTGCGCCTCCAACGCCGGGCGACGTCCTCTCCCAGGAGCTGTCGCCGGGGCAGGACTTCTTCATCCAGTCCGGCTCGTTCCTCGCCTGTTCCGAAAACGTCGAGACGGATGCGAAGTTCCAGGGGTTCAAAGGGCTCTTCAGCGGCGAGAGGCTGTTCTTCCTCCGTGTGTACGTCGAAGGCGGACCGGGGATCGTCTACTACAACTCCTACGGCGCCATCAAGCAGCTGCCTGTCCAACCTGGCAAAGAGGTGGTCGTCGACACGGGGCATGTCGTTGCCTTCACCGACGATGTGGAGTACTCCATCGGCAAAGTCGGCGGCATCGGCTCGCTCATCGCCGGCGGTGAGGGGCTCGTCATGAAGTTCACGGGCAACGGTCACGTGTGGGTCCAGACGCGCACTCTGAACGCGCTTGCAGACAAGATCGTTCCCTTCCTGCCGAAACCGAAGGCTCAATAAGGCCGCCCGCCGGCGCCGGTCGCACGGGGAAACCCGTGTCGTTGCGAAAAAACGGCGCGCCGTTCAGACCGCGCGTATACGGCCGGCCACGCGGTCCCGTTCGGCCCGCAGGCCCGCGCTGGTCTCAACCGGATAGGGCGGATCCGCGGCATCGAGCCCACGCACTCTCGCCGGGAGCTGCGCCAGGCTCTCCCGTGCGTGGCGGCGGACATCCTTCAGTCCCACGTGACCGGAGGGCAGCGCCACGCCTCCGCGCATCACCGGCCGCAGCAGCGGCTCGCCCGGCAGCGTCTCGTCCTCCAGCCCGATTACATCGCTCATCGCGGCGCCATTCGCGAACACCCGACGCACCTGCTTGCGGCCGGGCAGCGTGTCTTTACCGGGTGCCAGCTTGATCCTGCCCTCACCCGCATAGGCCGCCAGCTTGTAGGCCGTGTCGAGGTAAGGGGCGTCGGCTGAAACGCTCATCAGCGTGCCTACGCCAAAGCCAGCGATCGGCGTCCGCGACCTGACCATTTCCCGAATTGCGAACTCGTCCAAATTCCCGCTGGCGAATATCTGGACGTCGCCCAGCCCCGCGCCGTCCAGAATCTTTCTGGCTTCGCGCGCCAGCCCGCTCAGATCTCCGGAGTCCAACCGGATAGCGCGCACTTGAAAGCCGTCCCCAAGCTCGCGCGTCAGCTCCACGACCTGCCGCACGCCCCTCAGCGTGTCGTACGTGTCGACCAGCAATGTGGTGGCTGGGAAGCTGGCCGTGAAATGCCGGAAGGCATCCCGCTCGTTTCGATGTGCTTGCACGTAGCTGTGCGCCATCGTCCCGGCCACCGGAATCCCGTACACCTGTCCCGCCAGCACGTTCGAGGTGGCCGCTACGCCCGCCACGAAAAAGGCCCGTGCTAGCTTCAAACCGGCGTCCGTGCCATGCGCGTGACGCAGGCCGAAATCAACCACCGTCCGCCCCGCCGCTGCTTCCACCACGCGCGCGGCCTTCGAGGCGGCCAAGGTCTGCAGATGCACTTGATTGAGCAGAAAGGTCTCAACCAGCTGTGCCTGCGGCAGCGGCGCGACCACCTCCAGCAGGGGCTCGTGCGCGAACGTCGGCGTGCCCTCGGCTATCGCGTAGACGTCGCCTTCGAATCGAAAGTCC
Organism: Chloroflexota bacterium; assembly: GCA_965220075.1. Classification (GTDB taxonomy): domain Bacteria; phylum Chloroflexota; class UBA11872; order UBA11872; family UBA11872. Next base: position 2,509,793 of record OZ244806.1, on the reverse strand, counting down.
CGCAAGTACGCGATGAAGTCGCTTGAAAAGCGGTCCAGCGAAGCCAGATAGTCGAGCGCCTCGGGCGTGAAGCGCAGCGTCTCCAGATAGCGCAGCACGTCGTCCAGGCCGCAGGCCAGCAGGTAGTTCCGGCCCGCCGGCAGGCGCCGGACCGTCAGCTCGAACACGGCCTCGGCATCCAGACCGTGTTCCAGGTACGACTGGAGCATAGTGAACTGATAGAGGTCGGTGAGCAGGGCCGCGTTGGCGTCCGTGACCCAGGCGGACCTGCGCATGCTCAGGCGTCCCGTTCGAGCGTTGCCCCGGCCGCCTCCATCCCGGCCAAAGCTCGGTCGCCGTCGCCGGGTTCGACCTCGACTGGCCGGGTCCCTTCGACAATCACGTGCACCGCCAGCCCGGGCAGCCCCAGCGCATCCATTACGCTCGCCTGCACGCAATAGTCCTGCGCCAGCCCGCCCACCCAAAGCCGGCTAACGCCTAGCGCATGCAATTGCGCGGCAAGGTCGGTGCCCTCGAACGCCGAGTAGGCGTCCTGATCGGGCGAGTCCGCTTTCGTGATTACGTGCACGTCCGAGGGCAGTCGCAGGCCGGGGTGAAACTCTGCCCCCGGCGTGTTCCGGATGCAGTGAGGCGGCCAGGGGCCGCCTCGCTCCGCGAAGCTGACGTGGTTGGCGGGGTGCCAGTCGCGCGACGCGAAGATGGGCGCTCCGGCGTGCCGGGCCTGCACAATCCACTCGTTGAGCACCGGCACGGTCTGATCGCCTTCGGGAACCGGCAGCGCCCCGCCCGGGCAGAAATCGTTCTGCACGTCTACCAGCAACAGCGCGTCGCTCGGCCTGAGATGTGCGGCCATTCGTAAGCGCGTGTTTCCCTCTATGCCGCGCCCCGTGTGCGTTGGGGCTGGGACGGTCCAAGGATACGCGAGCTACCCGTTTCAGCCGCGCTTGTCGCCGGCACTCGCCCGGCCGCGCTGCGCAATGGCGCCGTGGTGCGCGGGTACTGGTGCGGAGTGTCGAGCCGCCCTCGCGCGGTCAGGAGGCTCGGTGGATCAACGCTTGCGCAGGGGCTGGGGTAGATGGATTCGAACCACCGCTTCGTGGTCCAGAGCCACGCGTCCTACCACTAGACGATACCCCAGTGCGGGCGCAAAGCGGCGCGGCAGACCTTAGCATGGCGTTGGGCTGGCGTGCCGTTGGCCTCCCCAATGCAGCGAGGTCACGCGCCTCAGCGGCTCTCGAGGAGGTACCGCCGCTTCTTCAAGCGGTCATTGCCACACCGGTGGACTTAGGGCGGCTGCCTGCCAAGGCGAATCACTCCGGTCGGGCAATAGGAGACCACGCATGGACCTGAATTGGACGACAGTTTCCTCCAAGGTTGCTTGGCGAGGGCGCTTTCCCGTGCTGATCGACACCATCCGGGCCGACCTCGACGGGCGCGAGATGGAGTACACGCACCTGGGAATGGGACGGGGCGCGGTAGTGGTGCTGGCGCTGGACCACCGTCAGAACGTGATCTGCGTGCGGCAGTACCGCCACCCTATGAACGGGGTCACCCTGGAGCTGCCGGCTGGCCATATCGACGCTGGCGAAGATCCCCTTAGCGCCGCGGCCCGCGAGCTGGAGGAAGAGACCGGCCTCAAGGCCCGCCGGCTTGAGCCTCTGGGCGTATACGTTCCGGTTCCGTCCCTGTGCGCCTTCACCATGCGCATGTTCCTCGCCTCCGGTTTGTCCCAGGGGCGGCAAGCGCTCGAACCCAACGAGCTTCTCGAAGTGGTCCGCATGCCGATCACGGACCTGCGCGCCCAGATCCTGCGCGGTGAGCATCGCGCCGTGTCGCTTACCTACACCGTGCTGCTGGCTGACGCGCACGGACGCCTGCCGGGCTGATTTGTCCTCTCCCCGGCCGGTTCCGGGCATGCCGAAGGTCTCGAATCTCGCGGCCCGCTTAGCGCGTCCGCCGCGCACTCGGGGCCGATATGGGCGTCGTTTCGCACACCCACGCGGCGCCGTTAAGTGCTCTCCCGAACGTCAGCTGCGGCGGAAGTCGGTTCGATTTGCGGATGCGCCCATCCGCAAACGGTAGGCTATGGGCGCGAATCACCGACGGGCGCGGCTGATCGACGCACGATTTACAGAAGTCCGGGGCGGTTTGTGTCCACGGGGCGCGCGATGAGCGTGAAACTGCGTGTGCGCATGGCGCCCAGCCCCACCGGCGACATCCACGTGGGAAGCGCGCGCACCGCGCTCATCAATTTCCTGGTAGCGCGGGGCGGCGGGGGCGCCTTCGTGCTGCGCATCGAGGACACCGACGCCGAGCGAAGCGATCCCGCCAAGGAGGCCGGCATATGCGAGGCCTTGCGTTGGCTGGGTCTGCATTGGGATGAGGGCCCGGACACCGGCGGCGCCTACGGACCCTATCGGCAGAGCGAGCGGCGCGAGTTTCATAGCGAGGCAATTGCCAGTTTGCTGGCTGGCGGTATGGCCTACGAGGACTTCACCACGGCCAGCGAGCGCGCGGCGGAGCGCGAGGAGCATCAGCGCAGCGGTCAGACGCCTCGCTATTCCGGACGCGGCCGCTACTTCACGCGGGCCGAGATAGCCGAGCGTCGGGCCGCCGGCGTAGTGCCCGCGGTGCGCTTCAAGACCGAGCCCGGCGACCTCGCTTTCCAGGACACGGTGTTCGGGCCTCTCAGCGTCCAGACCAGTGACATCGAGGACTTCGTCATCGCACGCGGCAACGGTTCGGCCCTCTACAACCTGGCGAACACGGTCGACGACCACGGCATGTCCATTACGCACGTGCTGCGCGGGATGGATCACCTTCCCAACACGTTCCGGCAGCTCTTGCTCTATCGCGCTCTTGGTTGGGAGGCACCGCGGTTTGCCCACCTGCCGCTGGTCGTGAGCGGGCGGCGTCAAAAGCTCTCCAAGCGGGACGGCGCGCAATGGGTAGGCGAGTTTCGCGACCTGGGCTATCTGCCCGAGGCGGTCGTCAACTTCCTCATTTTTCTCGGCTGGGCGCCCGGCGACGAGCGTGAGATTTTCTCGCTCGACGACCTGATTAGGGACTTCTCGCTGGCGCGCGTCAACCGCGCCGACGCGGTCTTCGACTCGCAGAAACTGGACTACTTCAACGGGGTCTGGATTAGGCGTCTTGACATAACGGCGCTCGCCGCCCGCGCCCGTCCCTTCGCGGAAGACGGCGGGATCGAGCTGTCGCCGCAGCGCTACCCGCAGTTTCAAGCCGCGCTGGCCCTGGAGCACGAGCGGCTGCGCCACCTCACCGACGTCCCCGACATGATGAGCTTCTTCCTCGCGGATGAGCTCGACCCCGACATGACTCTGCTCAAGTTCAACAAGCACGATCCGGCCGCAATCGATGCTGCCCTGGCTCGCGTGGAGTCCATCGTGCGTGAGCTTGACGACTTCACCGCCGCGCAGTTGGAGCCGCGCCTGCGCGGCCTGGCGGACGAGCTGGGCTGGAAGACCGGCGACCTCTTCATGCCGATCCGGGTAGCCGTGACTGGCCGCCGCGCGACTCCCCCACTCTTCGACACCATGGCCGTGGTGGGCCGCGAGCGCTGCCTCCGGCGCCTGGCGTGCGCCCTCGTGAATCTGAAGGCTCTCGCCGCGGCCTGAGCCGTAGGGGCATGCCCGGTCTCCGTCAAGCGCCTTCCCGCCGAGGCGACCGCGTCGACATGTGGATCGAGCACGCCGGTGAGCGCCTCAGCATGCTCGAAGTGATAGACGCGCAGGTTCGGCTATGCGGCGCCGCCCTGCGCTGCGCGGGCATCGCCAACGTGTTCACCCCGCCCGGGCTGCGCGGGCGCGGTTACGCCCGGCGCCTCATGCAGGAAGCTCTCGAACGCCTGCGCGATCAGGGCTATCTCGTGGCCGGACTCTTCGGCATTCAGGACTTCTACGACAAATATGGGTTCGCCACGGTGGCGCCCGACTTCATCATCTCGGTTCCCACCCACCTGCTCGCTTGCCAGGCCGGCGGACTGGCCGTCCGCCCCGCCAGGCCGGCCGACCTGCCCCACATTGCCGGTATCTACAACCGGGTCAACCACAACGTCGACTATTCCCTGGTTCGCGACCCGGCCGCGTGGGCCGGCCCGCGCCGCGGGTCTCAAGGGCCGCGCCGGGCTCTAGTCATGGTGGCCGTCGGTGCCGACGATAAGCCGCTGGGCTACTTGCTTTACGACGACGAGACCGAGGGCTTCGCGGTCTCCGACGCCGGCTACCTGGAGATCGAGGCGGTGTCGGGGTTGCTGCGCGCGGCCGCCCGGATCGCCGCATCCCGCGGCGCCCCGACGATGGACTTCAAGCTGCATCCCGAGGTCGGGCTCGGCGCCTACCTGCGGCGCATGTTCGTGATCATCGAGTCCTCTCGACCTGACAATCATGAGTCCATGCTGCGGCTGCTCGACCAGGACCGCGTGCTCCAGGCCGTCACTCCGGTCCTGGCGCGTCGTGCGCGCGGTTGGGACGGCGCGCCGGTGGGGCGATTGCGCCTGACCACCGAGCTGGGGTCCACGCGGGCCCGGCTAGGCGACCATCCCGCCGAGATTGCGGTACACATGCCGCACCCGCGTTTGGCGCAGCTCCTTTTCGGCTATTGGTCGGCTGGCGAAATAGCCGAGACCGAGCGTCTCACGCTCCCCAGCGAGCACGTCCGCTTCCTGGAGCTCTTATTCCCGCGCCACGACGGCTATTGCTACTGGCCCGACCGGTACTAGCCCGGTCTGAATGGCGCCCCGCGGGCGGCCGTTCTAACCGCCGTGCGCCGCCGCGTTGCCGCCGCGGCTGCCTGTATTCAAGCCTGCGCCACCTCGCCCGCAAGCAGCGCCGCGCGAAAGTCCTCCAGCCCCAGCCCGCCCGCGGTCATCACCAGGGTGGACCAGAAGGGTGTATGGCCGCCGCTGCCCACGCTCATCACGATCTCCTCGGGCATAGGCTCATTGAGGACGCCGACGGCGCGCCCCAGCCCGATGCCCCACTGATTCACCTCGCGCACGGACCCGGCCGGAAAGCGCACTTTCACGGTATGGGCCGGGTCCGTAAGGCCGCGCAGACCCTCCCAGAAGTGGCCCACGTAGCGCGTGCCCTCGGGATCGTCCGCCTTGAGGATGAACAGCCTGATGTGCTCGGGCATGGGCAGATTCTGTTCAACCGGCCTCGCCGCCAGGAACATCGGGCTCTCGTCCGGGTTGATCAGGTCGAACCTTCGCTCGATCGGGCTGGCAAGGCCCCAGGCCCGGCCCATGTGGATCGGATACGTCGCGGCGCAGCCGGCCCAGTCCTCGCCAAACGCCACGAACTCCGTTTCGACAGGGTCGAACGCGTAGCCGCGCGCCTCCAGCTGCATTCGCAGGTCCAGCGCCCAGGCTTTGGCGCGCAGCCAGGCGCCGAACACGTAGTCGGCGCGGCCGTCACGCGGCAGTCGGTTGAGCCGCCGCGCCTCGGCCCCGTCCCGCTCGACCTCCCGCATAAACGCGTCGCCCAAAGCCGCGCCGATAGCGGCCGTGTCGCCGCGCAAGCGGCACACGACCGCGCGCTCGCCCAACGCTTCCTCGGCAAACTGGATTAGCGCGCGGTTGCCCGCGAAGTCGGTGGGTAGGAACAGCACCGCCTCATCCGCCCCGGCCTCGGAGATCAGCCGCTCGTAGCGCTCTTTCAGCGCCTGCTCGAGCCGGAAAGAAGTCTCGCAGCGTCCGGGGAACTGCTCCCATTCGCGAGTCAGCCGGCGCGGGTCTTCGCGCGTGATGTCGAGCCAGCTGAGGGCATGCACTACTAAGTAGATCTTGCGCAGCATCGTGGCCATGGAAGGGCGCTCCGGCGTATTGACCGTCCTGAGCGTAGGCGCTGACCGGGCTTGATCGCCAGCGTCGCGCCGCTCTAGGCGCCGGCTCCTCGCTCTATGGGTTGCGCCGCGCACGAGCGGCATTCGGCGCGATAGGCCTTGACTCGGCGGTAGGTCATGTAACCCAGAAAAAGAGCGGTTGCGCCGCCCAGGAAGGGCCGCGCGGGCTCGATGACGTTCAGCACTCCGCCAGTCCCGAACGCCGCTACCAGCAGCCCGTTGCAGAGTGGGCAGGACACCGAGAACGCGGCCAGGACCCCACCTCCGTAGATGACGCCCAGACCCTGACGCCGGCGTCGTCGTTGCGCCAGCAGGCCCAACCCGGACAGGGCGCCCAGCAGCATGGCGTTGAGCCCCCAGATTGGATAGTCGATGGCCAGCAAGGGCGTCTGCCGCTCCAGCCAGGGCGTGTCGATGGCGCCCGTGATCACGCCCACGATCAGCACGAACGCCGCCCCGACCAGCACCGCCAGGCCCGCCGCGCTGAGCCAGTCGCGCGCGCGCCTTTGATCCCGCTGCCGGAGTTCCACCGCGATGGCTTGCCTCACTGCCCGATTGCAATAAAGGTCGGACAATTCTTCGCCGGCGCCGAAGTGTCCCCACCGCGCCGCCTTGCAATGCCGGTGGTGTCCAGGGCGCGTTGTACAGTATGCGCGCCAGCGCTTTTCTCTCCATCCCGTGAGGAAAGTTTGAGCGTCGGTGTAGGGGAGCGCGAAGCTTCCGCCCCCGCATAGATTGTCCGGATGGCTGATAAGCGGCCAAATCCTGCCCAAGGAGGGAATCGTGGGTATAGCCGGAATGGTACTTGGCATCATTGCGATCGTATTTGTATTCATACCGTTCTTCGGATTGTTCGTCGCTTTCCCGTGCGCTGTAGTTGGACTGCCTCTTTCATGGGTGGCCCTCCATCAAGGACGCAAACTCGGCAGCGGCGTTGGAATGGCTATAGCCGGGATGGCGACTACCACCCTTGCTCTTCTGCTGGCCATTCTTTGGACCGTTCTGATCGCAACCGCGTTCGCAACCGCCGCAACCGCCGCCTAGAGCCGCCGGGTCCCCTGCTAGTGGCGGTTGTCGCAGTCATATAGCGCTGGCCTGCACTTCAGCCGTTCAGTCGGACCCGCCCGTTCGCCAGGCTCGAGACCGCCGTTTAGTCCTGTTGACTTCGACGAGTCGCAGGCCCCGCTCGCCGCGGTTCCACAAGACGCTCGGTGTGACGCCGGCAATGGCGGCCGAACTTTCTGACACTCGGTACGGAACGGACCCGATCAGCGAGTTGATTGACACAAGGGCTGCGAGTAGTTCCAACCGAGACGCTGCTGGAACGTCCGTCACCGGCCGGGCGGCGATCGCGCCCATGCGTCTGTCGTTGCCTCACCGGCCGCGGCGCGTGACCTTTCCTTCGCGCAGGTCTCGCTCCCGTGCCGACCCCTCGCGCGCGGTGGGATCGCCCCAACCGCCGGCGCCGGCGGTGCGGTGCTCGAACACGTCGCCCTTGCGCATTTGGATCGTCGTCTTGGCGGGCAGCGCGCGGCGCCGGCCGCCGCGCACCAGCGTGTTGCGCGAGCGACCACCGGGCTTGCCGCCCCACAGCCCGTAGGGCCCCCGCGTACGCCGATCAGAGCGCAGCTGCAGCGTCGCTTCCTCCGCCAGCAACCGGTAGTGCCGCTCCAGCGCCAGCCCGCCGCGGTATTGCCCGTCGCCGCCCGAATCGGGCACGAGCTCGTACTTCTCGATCGTGACCGGCAGCTCCGCTTCGATCATTTCCGCCGGGTTGTTGGCGAAGTTCACCACCACGCTTCCGGTCCCATCCACGCCGTCCGCAAAGGGCCTCCCGCCCCAGGCCGCGAATAGGAACTCCAGCAGCACGAAGGCCGATCCGTCGGCTCGATATCCCCCGAAGCTCACGCCCGTGTCTCCGCCCGCCTCGGCGGCCGGCATGCGGTCGGGGGCGGCCTGCGCGAGTGCGCCCATGACCGTGTTGGCAACCCTGAAGCCGGTGAGCCCGCGCGCAGCCACCGCCGCGGGTGGCGAAGGATTGACGATCGAGCCTGGCGGCGCCACGACCTTGATGGGACGAAAGTAGCCTTCATTATTCGGCGTCTCCGGCGGCATCAGACAGCGCGCGCAGGCGTAGCTGGCCGATTTCGTGAACGGCAGCGCGCAGTTGATGGCCCCGCGCACCTGGCCCGCGCTGCCGCCGAAATCGACGGTCATCCGCTCACCGCGCACGGTTACGGTTACCGCAATACGGATCGGGCCGGGGTCGATGCCGTCGTCGTCCAGGAAGTCCCCGAACCGATAGCTGCCGTCCGGTAAGTCGCGAATGGCGAGCCGTGCTTGCGTCTCGGCGTAGTCCAGGTTCGCGTCGATGAGTCGCTGCATGCCTCGCCGGCTGTGCTCGGCCGCGAGCGCGCGCAGACCGCGGGCGCCCACATGACCGGCGGCGAGCTGCGCGCGCAGATCGCCCAGCACTTGCTCGGGCACCCGCACGTTGCGCTCAATGAGCCGCCATACGGATTCGACAGGGCGGCCTTCGCTCATGAACCGCACCGGCGGCAGGCACAGCCCTTCCTGATAGAGCTCGGTGGCGTCGCAGCCGTTGCCCCCGGCGGTCTTGCCGCCTATGTCTGTGTGATGGGCGATGGTCACCACGTGGCCCAGCAGCCGGGCGCCTTCAAACACCGGCTGCGCCACGTAGATGTCCGGCAGGTGCGTCCCGCCCTCGTACGGATCGTTTAGCGCGTAGGCGTCTCCTTCTCTGAGCTTGCCGCCGAAGCGCTCCAGGAACGCGTTCATGGCGTCCGGCACGGACCCCAGGTGCAGCGGAATCGTTAGCCCTTGCGCTATCAACCGCCCTTCCGGATCGCACAGCGCGGTCGAAAGGTCCATCGAGTTCTTGAGGTTCGTCGAGCGTGCCGTACGCACGAGCGCCACGGCCATCTCGTCCACCAAAGCGGCGCTGGCGTGTCCGAACAGCTCGCGAGCCACCGGGTCCATGCCTTTCGGCCGCGCCCTCATCGCAAACGCTCCAAGTGCAGGTGACCGTCCGAATCGGTATGTGCCCGCCAGCCGCTCGGCACCAGGGTGGTCGCGTCGTAGTCTTCGATCACCAACGGCCCGGCGGTCCAGCGCCGTACGCCGGCGCGGCCCAGCACGGGCGTCCGCTCCATTCGCGAGCCGTTCCATACCGGCCGCACGTCGCCAGCCCGCCCATCTGCCGTGCCGCGCGGGGCGGGGCTGTGCACCGCGTGGACGACGTCGACCCGCAGCGTCACCGCTTGCACGCGAGCGTTTGGCTCTCGGTGCCCGTACGCGTCGTGGTGCGCGGCCTCGAAGGCCTCGCGTACCTCCCCCACCAATTTACGCCCCATTCGGCCAGCCGCCACCCCGACCGGCAGCTCAAACGACTGCCCGCGATACCGGCAGGCGGCGATGCGTTCGATCTGGAGCTCCGAGTCCCGGTATCCGGCCGCGGCCGCCATGCCCAGCGCCCGGCGCTCCAGCTCTCCAAACCCGTCGCGCAGCAGAGCCGCCGCGCCGTCATCCAGCGCGATCATCTGCGACTTCGTGGCGGTCCAGCGCAGATCCGCGCGCGCCAGCCCGATAGCGCTGAACACGCCGGGGAAGGCCGGCACCAGCACGCGCCGTATGCCCAGGTGCCCGGCCAGGGCCGCCGCGTGTCCCGGACCGGCCCCACCAAACGCGGCCAACGTGAACTTGCGTGGATCGTGTCCGCGTTCGCTGGTCACGGCGCGGATGGCACGCGCCATTATCGCCACCGCGACCCGGTGCGCCGCGTCGGCCGTGCGTTCCACCGACAGCCCGAGCGGTTGGGCAAGCTGCTCACCGATTACGCGCCGCGCCGCTTCCGTACTCAGCCGCATGCCGCCGTTCAACAGCCCGTCGGCGCTGAGGAAGCCCAGCACCAGGTTGGCGTCCGTCAGCGTGGCGGCCGCGCCTCCCAGCCCGTAGCACGCGGGCCCCGGATCGGCGCCCGCGCTGCGCGGACCCACGCTTACCCCTCCGGCCCGGTCAACGGCGGCGATGCTGCCGCCCCCCGCGCCCACTTCAGCCAGATCGAGCGAAGGCGTGCGCAGCAAGTACCCACCGCCCCTACTCAGCCGGCTGCCGCTGCTGATCCCGGCGCCGACCTCGAACTCGTCCGCCATGGCCGGGCGGCCGTGCAGCACCATGCCCGCCTTGGCGGTCGTTCCGCCCATGTCAAAGGAGATGACGCGCTCCAGTCCCAGGTCCCGCGCCAAAGCCGCCGCGGCCATCACCCCGGCCGAGGGACCCGACTCCACCCCGAACGCGGGCAGGCGCGCGGCGTCGCTGGCGGGCATGACGCCGCCGGCGGATTGCAGCATCAGCACCGGGGCGCGGCTGCCGCGTGCGGCCAGCCCTTGCTCCAACCGGCCGAGATAGCTCCCGATCACCGGGCGCAGGTAGGCGTTTACGACGGTTGTGCTCGCACGATCGAACTCCCGGATCACCGGCAGCACGTCCACGCTCAACGAGATCGGAACGCCCGGCAACTCGCGCGCGAGCACTTCACCTACCGCGCGCTCGTGCCGGTCGTTCGCGTACGAGTTGAGCAGGCACACCGCCAGGGCCTCTACGCCTTGGTCGCGCAGTTTGCGCGCGGCGGCTTGCACGGCGTCGGGGTCTAACGGCCGCACCACCGATCCGTCGGCGGCAATCCGCTCCGGTACGGCCAGCCGCCGCTCGCGCGGAACCAGCGGCGCCGGCTTCACCCAGGCGAGGTCATAGAGGCGCGGATAGCGCAGCCGTCCGATCTCCAGCACGTCGCGAAACCCCTCGGTCGCGATCAAGCCGGTACGCGGACCGCTCCGTTCCAGGATGGCGTTGGTCGCGGTGGTGGTGGCGTGTATGAGATTGCCGATTCCCGCCACGCCCCCGCCGGTAAGGCCGCCCAGCCCTTCGATGACGCCTTTCTCGAAGTGCGGCGGCGTCGAGAGTACCTTCGCCCGTCGAACGCTCCCGTCGGACTCGATAGAGACAAGGTCCGTGAACGTGCCGCCGACATCCGCGGCCACACGTCCGCGACTGCGACCGTCAACCGGGCGGTGCAACGGCTATGCAGCCGCCCCGTAGGCTTCGGCCTCGAACAGCCGGCCCGGCGCTGGAGCTTGCGCATCCACCATTTGCAGCAAGGCCCTCAGAGTGGCCGTGTTGCTGCTGATCACGGGCCGCCCGAACAGCGCCTCCAGCGGCTCGATGACGTCCAGCGTGGGCAAGTTGGTGCAGGATAAGAAGATCGCCTCGGCGCTTTGCGGCGGCGGCGACGTGCGCACGAACTCGACAAGCTCGTCCGGCTGTACGTCCGCGATATACACCGCCTCGCGGATGTCCATGCCACGATCCTGCTCGACGGCGATACCGTGCTGTGCCAGGAAGTCGACCTCCAGAGCATTCAGTTCCGCCGGGTAGGGCGTATACATTGCCAGCGAGCGAGCGCCAAGGGTGTTGAGCGCGGCGACCACCGCGCCGGAAGTCGTCACCGCCGGTGCGCCCGACGAGTGCTCGATCGCGCCGCGCAGATCGGCTTCGCCGGCACTTCCGCTCACGAAGCTGCTGGCCGTGCAGGCGAAGGCGATGGCGTCGACGCGCGCGCTGCCCAACTCGTCGGCCGCCCGATTAACGTGATCCAGCATTTTGCGCGCGTCGACGGCGTCGCAGCCGGAGTTGCGCATGCGCGCCGCGTGAAAGGTGACACCCGCGGGCGCCAGCCGCCAGAACTCCGGCTCGACCACCGTGTTGGCGGAGGGAACGAGCAGTCCGAGCCGCGCCATGTTTCTCCTTGCAATCGCACCCGACGTTCGCGCGCCCATCGTGGTAATCCCGGACGCCGATGTCAACGCCCGGCGGACACTCGGTTCACTCAGCCGCCTGGGTCCCCGCCCCGCTCGATCCCCGCTCGTTCGAACGCCGCCGCCAGCGTGTCGTAGGCGAGCTGCGCATGCGCATACGGCTCATAGCCCGCCCGCGCCTGCACCATCTTCGAGATTTCCACGGTTTGGAATCCCCTATAGCCGGCGTCGTACATAACCCGCAGGTATGACGCGTAGTCGAAATCGTCTTCTCCCGGCGTGAGGTATTCGTGGTTGGGTGCACGGCCGCGCGCGCCCTTGACGTGCGTGTGCACCGTCCAGGGGACCAGGGGAACCACCGATTCTTCAACCGTTTGCCCCTGGGCGAGGAAGTGGCTGTAGTCCGTATTGACCCGCACGTTGGGACGGTCTACCTGCCGGATGAGCCAGAGCATCTTCGGCGCGTCGTCGAGCGCGTGTCCCGCATGCGACTCTATGGCCAGCGCCACGCCGTGTCCGGCGGCGAACTCGGCCAGTCCCGCCACCTCGTCGACCACGCGCGACTGCACCTGCGCCCAGTCACCGGGCTGCCCGCCTACAGTCGTATTGATCGGCGGCGGCGCGTCGGGCGTCAGCTCCCGCGCGAGCTCCACGGCGCCGCGCAAGCGCGCAATGCCCGCCTCGCGCAGCTCGGCGTCAACCAGCGATGAATGGGCGGCGATAGCCGTAAGCGTCAGTCCATGCTCGGTCAGGAGATGTCTAATCAGCCGCCGCTCACTCGTCCCCAGCGACTCCAGCGCGGTCCGATAGTCGGGCAGCACAGTGAGCTCGATGCCCTCGTATCCCATCCTCGCCAGGCGCGGCACGAACTCAACGACCGGCTCGTCGGGCATTCCCCAGGTGCTGTAGCCGAGTTGCATACCGCCCCCTTCAGGCCCCCTGTGATGCTGCAAGGCAAGTGCCCACTTCCGGCGCGAGGACCCGGAAGCCGCTCGTGGGACGGTGGCTTAGGCGGCCCGCCATAGTCTTCTATAGTGCCGCAATCTCGCGGCTTCGACTCCGGGCTCACACATCGATCGGTCTGTGAGTCATTCGCTCCACCGCTAGGCTGAGTCCGGCTCACCTCTAGAATGCCCACATGTCGCACCCGACGGCCGTGCCCTCCGGCGCCTTGACGCTCACCGGCGGCGCCCGCCGACGTATAACCGCGGCGCTGTTTGCCGGTCAGGGCGTCTTCTCGGCGGCCAACGTTGCCGGCTTCACGGTCATGTCGATAGTCGCCACGGAGTTGAGCGGCCAGACGGCCATGGCCGGAGTCCCTGGCGCGCTCTACCTTCTGGGGCGGGCCGCCGCCGGCTATCCGACCGGGTGGCTCATGGATCGGATCGGACGCCGCTGGCCGCTGGCCCTCGGCTATCTGCTGGGCACAGTGGGCGCGGGGTTGGCCACGCTCTCAATCGCGTGGCACGTCTTGGTCGGGTTCCTGGCAGGGGCGATTCTGGTGGGAATGGCGCGCGGCGCAAGTGACCAAGCCCGCTTCGCGGCTGCCGAAATATACGAGCCGGCACGCCGTGGACGCATCATCGGTCTGATAGTGGCCGCCGGGATGGTGGGCGCCATCGGCGGGCCGCTGCTGGTTGCGGCTACCAGCGGACTTTCCGTGGGCCTTGGAGCGGAGCGGTTCGCGGGGCCCTGGGCCGCCGCCACGGTTCTTACCGCGCTGGCGTTGCTGGTGACTGCCGGCTTGGTCAAGCCCGATCCGCGGGACGTAGCGCGCGCTATGGAACGGTCAGACCCGCGCACGCGTGAGTCGCTGGCGCGAGAGAGGCCGGCCCGGTCACTGCGGGAGATCTTCGCGAGCGGCCGCGTTCGCCTGGCCGTGGCGGCGATGCTGGTCGGGCAGGCGGTGATGTCGATGGTCATGATCATCACGCCGCTGCACATGCACCAGATTCATCAAGGCACCGGAGCGATCTCGGTAGCCATGTCGGTGCACATGCTGGGTATGTTTGGACTCGCCGCGCTGACGGGCCGGGCGACTGATCGTCTGGGGCCGCGGCCCGTCATCGCCCTGGGCGCGCTGCAGCTCGTGACCGCCAGCCTGCTCACGCCGTTCGCGCAAGGTATGGAGATAATCCTCCCGCTCATGTTCCTGCTCGGATACGGCTGGAACTGTTGCTTCATTGCCGGATCGGCGCTTTTGACGGATGGCTTGTCGACCGGCGAGCACGGCCGCACGCAGGGTCTCAACGAAACCCTGGTCGGGCTCGCCGCCGGCCTGGGTGGACTCGGCACCGGACCCGTATTTGCCGCCGGAGGCATGGGTTGGGTTGGGGCGGCTGGCCTGGCCGCGTCGTTGGCCCTGGTGGCCGCCCTCGGATGGCCGCGCATCGTCCGCCGGCCGCTCGCGGTCTAGCCGTATCGTCCGTCGACGCCGCCTAGGTGCTGACGGGCTGTGGGCAGCTTGGTAGACCCTGCTCCCGATAGACGTCCCGCAAGAACTACGGCTAGGCCAGAAAGTCCTTCAGGCGTCGCGCCAGGCGGGGATGGCGCAGCTTGCGCAGGGCCTGGGATTCGATCTGGCGAATGCGCTCGCGGGTGAGACCGAACTCCTGCCCGACCTGATCGAGCGTGCGCGGGGTGTCGTCATCCAGCCCGTAGCGCAGGCGCAGGATCTTCTGCTCGCGCGGGTCCAGCATCTCCATCACGTCTTCAAGCTGCTCGGTGAGCATCTGCCGCGTGGCGGCCTCGACCGGCTCGTCGGCGTCTTCGTCGGGAATCAGGTGACCGATCTCGGTGTCGCCGTCTTCGCCGATCGGAGTCTCCAGCGAGACGGGCAGGCGCGCCGCCTGCTTGAGCTCGCCGATCTGAACCTCGGTCATCTCCATGGCCAGGGCGATTTCGCCGTCGGCCGGCTCGCGGCCCAGGCGAAGCTGAAGATCGCGCTGCACGCGGTATGACTTGGTGAGCTTCTCGTGTACGTGCACCGGGAGCCTGATGGTGCGGCTCTGCTCCGCGATAGCGCGCGTGACCGCCTGGCGGATCCACCAGGTTGCATAGGTGCTGAACTTATAGCCGCGCCGCCAGTCAAACTTCTCGGCGGCCCGCATGAGACCGGCGTTACCCTCTTGAATGAGGTCGAGCAACGGGATGCCGTGGCCGGTGTATTTCTTCGCCACGCTCACCACCAGCCGCAGGTTGGCCGTGATGAGGTGCTCGCGCGCCGACTCGTCGCTGCGCTCGATCCGCTGCGCCAGGTCCACTTCCTCCTTGGCGGTCAGCAGCGGGATCCTTCCGATCTCATTCAGGTAGCTGCGGACGGTGTCCTGGCCCGCGGATTCAAGCTCCAGCTCGGCTTCGCGCGCGGCCTGAATGGCGTCCACCGGGCCCGTCTGGACGGTCTCGGCCTCGGAAGGCTCCTCGCGAAGGTCTATCTCTTCTTCCGCCAGCCGCTCGCGGAACCAGGTGACGACCACGTCCGTGATATGAGTCTCGTCGGGTAGCACGCGGGTGAGCTCGGTCTCGTAGACGAACCCGGGCTCGGCGCCCAGCGCCACCAGCTCGGCAAGCGCGTTTTCGAGGGTTTCCTCGTTGAAGATCAGCGCAATGTCGGCGGCTACGGTCGGATCGCCGATCTTGGGGCGGGCGGCCGCGTCGACCTGCGGCTGGGCGCTAGGCGCTCGAACCGACGAACCGGAAATCGTCATACTTTCCTAACTATGTGTTGAGCGTCGCGCATCGTGCTGCGCAGGCGCGCTTGTTTTCATCGGTCTTCAATACTCAATCGCCACCGTACGCTTTAACTCTACGAGAGAAGAGCAAGACCCGTTCCATAGGTGAGTTCGATCGATCGGCCACACGCATCCCGAACGGCGGGCCGACGGCAGTACCGTCTGGCCTCGCTGCGCACTCCGCTTATTATATGCCTGCTCCTACCAAACCGATACACCGCCACACCATGCTCAGCCTAACCACGGCGCCCCAGCCGGACAGTGGGTCGCTTTGATCAGCTCTCCCTCCGTCACTACCGCGCACAGCCTGCCCCGTACTCGATACGGGGCGGGAATCCAGACCACGCCCTCCGGCGCTGTGTCGCCACGCCGCGCAAGGACAGCGAAGTGACCCACTACCCTCAGCCGCGAGTGAGCGCCGCCGCGCGGCCAAAGCGCTGGCGCACGTTTTTGCCAAGTCCACGGC
The DNA here is from genome assembly GCA_965220075.1 of Chloroflexota bacterium. Taxonomy (GTDB): domain Bacteria; phylum Chloroflexota; class UBA11872; order UBA11872; family UBA11872. The sequence goes on along the minus strand of OZ244806.1, from coordinate 2,493,897 downwards.
CGCAGCGGGGCATCTCGAACCCTGGCGCGCGCCCGGTGACGGCTGCCAAACCCGTACGTCGCATCGTTCTGCTGGCGGCGCTGGCGCTGACGCTTGCCGCGCTTACGGCATGCGGTGAGATGGGGACTCAGATGCGCCTGGAGAATCCTCCCCCGGACCCGCTCACGGCGCCGGTCGGAATCTGCGCGCTGCCCGCCTGTGCGACGGTGCAGGTCGAGATGCGGGACTTCGCCTTCTCTCCCTCCCGGATCGTGGTGCGCGCCCCGCGCGTGCGGATGATCCTGACCAACAAGGGCACCTTGACCCATTCGTTCGAGGCCCTGGTAGGCGGCGGCGCTCTGCGCTCGCCAAACATCGGCCCGGGCCAAACCGGCTTTCTGGAGGTCGAATTGACCGAAGGTGAGACCAGCGCCATCTGCCCCATCGGCGGGCATGCCGCGCGGGGTCAGCGGGCCACGATCGTTCGCGCCGCTCCGGCCTGATCCGCTTAACGGCCGGCGAGCTGACGCGCCAGGATTCCCAAGCGCATGATGGGGAGCTTGACCAGACTGCGGAATTGATTCGTTGCATGGGCGCGCAGGCCCGGCCGCGGGTGCGGCGTCCCTCCGCGGGCCGCCACCGTCTGTCCGTCCTCTAGGGCGCGGCGCAAATCGATCGCTCTTCGGCCCGAAAAAAGAGTCATGGCCTTACCCAGATCGCCGAAATGCGCGTCCGTGCCGCCCACCTGGGCGCCCAGCCGGTCGCCGTGCTGAGCGAGGAACGCCCGCACCCTCGCGCGCACGCTGGCGCGCATGTATTGATTCTCGATCTCGATGCCGTCCACGCGCACCTGACCCAGAGCGGCAGCCAGCCGGCGCTGCGAGATCGACGAAGGCACTCCCAGGAAGGGGTGCGCCACGATGGCCAGACCGCCCTGCGACTGGATGGCCTTCACCGTCTCCACCAGGGGCCGGAAGATCGGCACCGGCCGTTTTAGGAACAGTCCGATGACGTGGTCCTGGCGCAGGGTAGTGACCTCCATCCCTACGACGATCTCCACGGGCGCATTCGTTCGCTCGGCGTATTCCCGCGCGCGCAGGGCGCCGCGAATCGTGTCGTGGTCGGTTATGGCCAGCACGTCAATACCCAGCCGCGCGGCGGTCCGCACCAGTTCCTCGGGCGAAGGCACGCCGTCGCTCGCCGAGGTGTGACTGTGCAGCTCCGCCACGCCCCAGCCGCCCGCCGGCGCGGGCGGCGCGTCGCGCGGCAAGACGGTGCGGGCCATTCGGTCGCTTTCCAACAGTGCCGTCTCCTCAACGCCTACAGTAGGATTTGGGCCGTGCCTAAAGCGAGAGGACCAACCCGTGAGCGAGCCTCCCTCAGGCCCCGCTTGGAACGTCGAGGACCTGCCGTCGTCCTACAACGGAGTCCCCATTCTGTGGGATCCGCGGACCTACGACACGGTCGCCATGCCCTTCATAGTGGCGGTCAAGCACAACTTCTGGTCGTGGCGGATTACCAAATTCGAGGTGCGCGGCGCTTCACTTGGCATCGAAGTCGCGCTGCCCAGTGTCCTCTCTGACGGGATGTCGGTGATCTCGTTGCAAGGCGGCGACGTATCGCCCGAGGACGCCCACGCCGAGCTCGCCGACCTGCTAATCCCCATGGGCGCGGTGCTGCTCGATTCGCCCTGGGACTACCGCCTCGGCATGACCGAGGGGCGCCGCCGCGCCGAGTTCAGCGGACGTATCGGCCCCTCGCCGGACGCCGTCTGACGTGGACCAGGCCGCTCCCAGCCCCGCGCTAACGGCCGACCGCGCGCTGCTGCGCGATCAGGAACGCTGGATCGCGCGCGCGCACGAGACCGAGGCCGAGGTCATCCTGGCCGCCCTGCGGGAATCCGAGGACCGCGACCGGCGCAAGGCGCTCAGCGCGCGCCTGGTCATGATTCGCCGCGACGCCTTGCTCGCTATTGGGCTGCTATACGCGGCGATCGAGGGTCGCCGCGCTTCATCGCTCGCCCAGGCGCTCATTACCGCTCGGGCAAGCGACCTGCGCGCGACATTCCGGCGCGCCAGCGCGCACGGTCAGAGCCCGTTCTGGGAGTTCCTCGATCTGCCCGCGCCGGACCGGGTCGCGGCGGCCGGGGGTGACTCTGCCCTCGCCGCGGCCTACGCCGATACCTGCGCGCGCCGCGCCTCCAACCTGGCAGGGGTAGCCGGCCTCGCCCGCCAGGACATGCTCTTGACTTTCTTGGGCTCCGATTCGAGCGGGCAGATTCTGGTGGACAATCCGCAGACCGTCGGCCTGCTGAAGACCGGCGAGTCCGAGCTGCGCGATACCAGCAATACCGCCTTCTACGTTGTCGATATGTCCGGCGGGCAGTCCGCCCAAGCTGACGACCTGGTGGCCGTAGCCTGTCCTACCACGCCATCGGTGCTGGACCAGATCGCCGCCGACATAGCCTTGGTTGACGGGGAGGCCGCCGAAACCGTCGCCCTCGTCCGCCTGGTTGACGAAGTCGGTTTGCTCCACGCACCCGCTGGCCGCGGCGCGGATTCGTGATCGATCCTCCACGCGCGTTGTGATGAACTGCGAACGCCACGGGCAGGCGGCCAGGTGAGGCGGGATGCCCGCTCGACCGGCGCCCCGTCGGAGGAGACCTTTGCGTAACCCCTCGTCATTCCCGCGCACGCGGGAATCCAGGCCCCACCCAACCTGGAACCGCGCGGGGTTCTACCCGGGCCTCCTTAGCCTGACCGGGTTATGCAAACGTCTCCCGTAGCGGGATGGCTGGCGCGCCTGCTGGCCGTACCGTTCGCGTTGATCGCCGCGGTTTTGCTGCTGGCCGCGCTGCTGCTTTTCATCGCGGCGCTTCTGGTTGGTGCAATCGGACTCTTGTTCATCCTGGCCGTCCGCCCCGCCTGGCGCGGCCCGCTGTCAGCTCAGGCCGGCCTGCTGCGGCGCCGCGCGGGCCCGGTCGTGTGGCGGCGGTGGCCGCGCACCTCCCGGACCGCCACGGTAGTCGACTACGAGGACCAAGCCGGCGGCTGATAGGTAGGGTCGCACCCACCCGTCCGGCCGTTAACGCAGCGACGGCCCGCATAGCGGGCCGCCACCGTCGTGCCGGCTGCCGAGCTGCGGCGCCGGCCTCTTGCGGAGTGTCCGCGCCGTTAAGCGGCGCGCACCTCTCCGACTTGAGCTAAATCCGCTGAACTATCCGCATCACCCAAGTGGATCACCCCCTCGAACGTTTCAAACTACCGGCGATCGCCGGGTCCCGGTCTGGTTGCGAGTATAAACAATCGCCGCGGTGCGCGGCGCCTCGCCTGCGCCGCCCGGTCAGGCCCGATCGATCCCGCGCAGCTCGTGCACCAGCTCGCGCGCCATCAGCAGCTCGGCCGCGCGCGCCGGCGCCAGGCCGTTGAACAGGACCTCGTTCATCAGCTCCGTGATGGGCATCTCCACGCCCAGCCGGCCGGCCAGCACCAGCGCCCCACGCGAGGTGTACACGCCTTCCGCCACCATCACCATGTGGGACAGAATCTCGTCCAGGCCGCGCCCGCGGGCAAGCTGCTCGCCTATGTAGTGATTGCGCGATTGAGCGCTCGCGCAGGTGGCAAAGAGGTCGCCAACGCCGGCAATGCCCGCGAAGGTCAGCGGATTCGCGCCGGCCGCGACTCCCAGGCGCGTCATCTCCGCCAGCCCGCGCGTCATCAGCGCCGCCTTGGCGTTGTGGCCGTAGTGCAGACCGTCGACCATCCCGGCGCCGATCGCGATCACGTTCTTGAGAGCCCCGGCCAGCTCCACTCCCACCACGTCATCGCTGGTATAGGTGCGGAACCAGTGTGCGCTGAAGAGCCGCTGCACGCGCGCCGCGCGCCGCGCGTCGCTCGACGCCGCCACGCTCGTGGAAGGCTCGTGTGCAGCCACCTCGCGCGCCAGATTCGGTCCCGACAGCACCGCGAATCTGTCCCCGACGCCGCCGTTCGTGAGCCGCGCGAGCACCTCGGACACACGCTCGCCCGTGACCGCGTCCAACCCCTTCACGCCGCTCACCAGCGTCGCCTCGGGCGGCAGGTGAGGTCCCACGGCCTCCAGGTTCTCCGCGATGCGGCGCATGGGCACCGCCAGCACCACCGTGTCCGCCTGCTCCAGCGCTTTGGCCGGATCGGCCGTGATTGCCAGCGCGTCGGGCAGTGCTACTCCCGGCAGAAAGCGGGCGTTCTCGCGCCGCGTTGCGATCTCAGTCGCCTCCGCGGGCTCGTGCACCCACAGCCGGCAGGCGCGGCCGAGCTCGGTCGCCAGTACCGCCAGAGTGGTGCCCCAACTGCCCGACCCGATGATCGTGACTCGCTCCAACTGCCGCCTCCGCCGCCGCTGTTGCTCCGCTTAACGAGTGTAGACGCGCCCGTACAGCTAGCGCCTCGCCTGGTCTGGCCGTGGGCGGCGCCTCTAGCGATACCGGCCGACCGGGCCCGACGGATTGTCGCGCGGAGATTACGTGCCTGAAAGCTAGGACCCGCCGTTCGCCCGGCATGGTCCGCTAATCGCAGGATCAGTGCGGTGGGGTCGTTATGTAACAGTCGTTACATATCTCTATGAAGTATCTTCGTACTATTACAATTGAACTGCACTTATGTGAACCTCCGATGTTCGGCACCTCGGCCATTTTGACACGAACCACCAACCTAGTAGATTACTCACGTGACGTTGGCACAAGCCAGCCAGGCTTGCCGATGGCCTTTGGAGCCTTCGTGAAGATCAACGGCAAGGAAAATCGGCTATTGCACGCCGGAAAGCACCGTCGTTACTTCACGTCGTCGCCGGACGACTCAACCTTCAGAGTTCGATTCGTGCGGCTATTGGGCACAGTAACTGACGCTGTTACAGCGTGTCGCTGGGACTTCAACACAGCCAGTCCGGACGAGCTGCGATATCCAGCTACGATTTTTATTTGGGTACGCTGGTTCATTTATATTTTCTGTCTTATTGAGTTAATCTATCGACCCGAATTTAGCTACTTCACATTTGTTATACACGCACTATTTCTCGCGCTGTTCATGGCGCTAAACGCCTTCATCCACTATCGCGTCCGGTCGGGCCGTCCGGTGACCTTGCACTGGATGCTTGCTCTCAGTGCGCTGGACGTAGTTTTTATTACGGCCGGTATCGTAGTCGCTGGTGGGTTCAGCCACTTCTTCTTCTACTTGCTGTATTACCCTGTCCTGGCATGGTTCGCTGTCTTCTTTGGTTCATTCAGGCTCAGCTTAGCCTGGGCAACCCTGGTGGCCGTCGTTTACGCATCCGTGAGCCTGGCCGTTGCTCCCGGTCTCGACTTCGAGGCAAGAAACGAGAAGGCGCTCTTTGCCAGAATCGTCGTCATGTATGCAGTGGTGGCATCCGTTAGTCTGATTTCCAGGTCGGAGAGGATTCGAAGACAAGAAGCGGTGGAGCGGGAGCGAGAATCGCAACGGGAGCGGATGGAGATTACCCAGACCATACATGACACGACGGCGCAGTCCGTAGCCGTGATTGGGCTCGGCATCGAGACCGCTCTCGATTTGGCGGACGAATCGAGTCAGGAATTGGTCGCCAAGCTCGAGGCCACGTCCGCCCTGTCGAAATCGGCCATGTGGGAGCTGCGGCATCCCATTGACATGGGTCTGATATTCGAGGGCAAGGAGTTGAGCCGTGTGTTGACGTCACACGCCGCGACATTTTCGACCATCACATCGGTTCCCGCCGAGCTGGTCCAGGCGGGAACGGAGCCGTCGCTTTCGCCGGCCACGCGCAGCACGCTCTATTCGATCGCGCACAACGCGCTGACCAACGCACTGCGGCACGCACGCGCCAGCAAAGTCACCATCACCCTCGACTTCCAGGATCGCGGCCTGCGAATGTCCGTGTGCGACAACGGCATCGGCCTTCGCGACAACTATGCCGAGCGCGGGCACGGTTTCAAGAACATGCACGCCGACGCCGAGCGAATCGGTGGAAGGCTTGAGGTGCAATCGGGCGGGTCCGGAGGGGGCACCACCGTGACGTGCGTGGTCGAGTACGATTCAACCTGAGGAGGTCGGCAAATTGTCTGCAACCCCACAAGCCCGGGTAATGATCGTGGACGATCACTCGATCATGCGGGACGGTCTGCAGGAAATGCTGGAGCGCTCGTGCGGCTTCGAGGTGGTGGGTCAGGCCCGGGACGGCGTCGAGGCGGTGCACGTGGCTCAGGGTCTGCAGCCCGACGTGGTTATCATGGACGTGATGATGCCGCTCAAGAACGGCATTGACGCGTGCCGCGAGATCATGGATGTCTTGCCTGATACCCGTGTGCTCGTTTTGACGGCTTCGACCAACGAGGACACCGTCGTAGATGCGATTGCCGCAGGCGCCACAGGATATCTGCAAAAGTACTCAGGCAAGGAGAAATTGCTCGCAACAATCCGGGATGTTGTTGACGGGGAGTTTCGCATACCAGGCGATATGGTCAGACGAGTGTTCGCCGGCGTCCGCGCCATATCCGGGAAAGGCGAAACACTGGAGTTAGATAGGCTAACTGAGCGCCAGCAGGAGATACTCACGCTGTATGCCCGGGGTCTGTCGTATGCGGAAATCGCCGCGGCCAGGGGCAATCGCCCGTTGACCATCCGCAACGCTATCTACGGCATCCGCGACAGGCTGGGGGCAAAGTCGACACAGGAGATGGTTGTCTGGGCCGTGCGCAACGGATTGCTGGATGACGACCAGCCCCAGCGCTGCACGCCCGCGACACCTGCCGCGATTGGATGAGTCTCCAACCCCCAGCTGGCCGGAAGCTCGTGAGAACCAAGCCGGATTGCCCGCCCGACCCCTGCGGCGTCAGATAGCGACGTCCCGGCGGGGAGTTCGCCGTAGCGTACGCCTAGGCTCATCGATCTGGACGACATCAAGGGCCTTCATCTGAGGTTGCGGTTCATGCCGTAGGCGCGTGGGATGTTTAGGGCGTCTCAGGCTGCCGTCCAGCCTGCAGACAAGACCTCTCTCTGTTCGATCACGGCCTGCCTCGTGTTCTCCGGCGGGTACCGGTGCCGGCGCAGCACGCCGGCGATGTGGGGAGCGGGCTTCGCAAACCTCTGAGTTAGATCCCTTCCTCTTAAAAGGAGACCTTTGCGTAACCCCTCCAGCGGAGGCGGGAGAGCGGGCCTTATCCCCTCTCCCTTGACGAGACCTTTGCGTAACCCCTCGTCATTCCCGCGCACGGAGACCTTTGAATAGCCCCTCGTCATTCCCGCGCACGCGGGAATCCAGGCCCCACCCAACCTGGAACCGCGCAGAGTTCTCCCCGGACATCCTTAGCCTGACCGGGTTATGCAAACGTCTCCGTGATAGGGGCAAGGTGAGGATGGGGGTGAGCGCCTGACGGTCCAGGTGGGGCTGGTCGGCCACCCCGCCGGATTGCCCCGGATACCGCCATCACGAGGGGTTGTTCAGACCTTCCCTGGTGGTGCTTCCGGGTTCCGCGAGTGGGACGCGGGTGCACCACCGGCTGGCTCGGCGGGGCAACCGGCGGCGCAACGCGGCGCGCGCTGACACGGCACCCGGCCCAATCGGTCTTCCGCACCAGCACCCGGGACCTCGCCAGCGGCCGCACCTGCTCCGCCTTGACATATAGGAGCGTCGAGCGGCGCCGCGCTGCGTGGAGCGCCGGCTACGGGAGGGCAAGAGCCGCCACGAAGCGCGGCGCGCGCTGGAACGGCGCCTGGCCCGAGCGGTCTTCCGCACCAGCACCCGGGACCTCGCCAGCGGCCGCACGTGCTTCGCCTTTAACATATAGCCGCGTCGAGCGGCGCCGCGCTCAGCCATCCTCCAAGTGGTCCATCGGTCGCGCGCAACGGCAAGACCAGCGCTTCCCGGTCGGAGGTTGGCGCGGTCGGGGGCGTCGGCGGCGGCCTGAACACCGGCACCCCGCCGCCGCGTCGCGCGTAAATCCGGCGCCCGGGCCGCGCTCCGAACGATCACGCTGCCGAGCGGCTTCGCCTTGTCCGGCCCCTTCTGCAGATTCACCCGCCCCACCGTCGTTCCGGGCGCTGGGACGTTCCAGATCACGAATACCGTCCGCTGCGCCCGCGGCATCTCTCGACCCCGCGGGTGCTCGCCGGCCTCCCGCTCCGCATAGCGAATCGGCAGCCCGTGGAGGTCTAACCGGTCCGCTCGCTCAGAAACCGCCCCGTGATCGTCGGATTCAGCTCCACGATCAGCCGACGATTCCGTCTGACGGTGGCAAAGCCTGCGTCCTTGTCCGCCGCGCGCTGTTTTGGACCGTGCCAACAGGACAGCACCGGCAGCTCGGGCCCTGGCCGCCCGTCCGGTGAGGGTCTCAACATACCCCCTTCGCGAACGGGCTTTACGTACCCCATCCATGAGCAGATGCACTTCACAGTACCTATATCGGCGGCTGCATAGGGGTACAGTATTGACAAGCGAGTGATGCCTTCGTACCGTTCTCCCCATATGTTTGGGCGAGACTGCGAACCCCACGCGAAAGCCTGCTTTGGGCGAGGGAACCATGGAGGAGCGGCAATGCGACGTGACGTGACTCATTCAGCGCCGGGAGGGGCGCCTATGCATTTAGGAAGCCTCACCCATCCGCGATGGCCATCTCTCTGGCTCGTCGCCGCGCTGGGGGGCGTGCTCCTCCTGGCCCTGATATTTGCCCAGGCGGTGCGGGCGGCTGGTGAAGGAATCGACCTCAGCACCGACACGCTCGACGTGAACGAAGGCCAAAGTGCGTCGTTCATGGTGGCCCTGACCGGTGACGCGCCCGAAGGCAACGTGGTGGTCGACATCACCAGCGACAACACCGACGTGACCGTGGTCCCGGCGGAGTTGACGTTCACGCCGGGTAACCACCAGATACCGCGGTCCGTCATAGTGAGCGCAAGCGAGGACGACGACGCACAAGATGAGGGCGCTACGCTCACCGTCACCATCAATGACGGTACCTCGGACGACGCCTTCGACGAGGTCGCTGACCAGCAGGTGGCGGTCAACGTCCAGGACAACGACGCCGCCGGCGTCACGATTAGCGAGGACTCGCTGGCCTTGACGGAGGGCACCCCGGGGGACTACACGGTGGTGTTGGATGCGCAGCCCACGCACAACGTGAGCATTGCCATCAGCAGCGATGACGCCGCCGTGACCGTGCCGGCGACCAGCCTGACGTTCACGCCGGACAACTGGAACCAGACGCAGACCGTCACGGTGACGCCCGTCGAGGACGACACGACGCTTAACGAGAGCGCCACGCTCACGCACGCGATCACGTCCGGCGACTCCGCCTACAACGCCCTCGCCGACATGACGGTGTCCGTCACGGTCGATGACAACGAGGATGCCGCCGTCACGATTAGCGGTTACTCGCCGTCCTTGATCGGTGACTCGCTGCCCTTGACGGAGGGCGGCGACGACGGCACCTACACGGTGAGGTTGGCTGAGCAGCCCACGCACGCCGTGACCGTTGCCATCGGTAGCAGCGACAGTGGCGCGGTGACTGTGTCGCCGACCAGCCTGACGTTCAACCCGGAGGGGGACGACGACCTCTGGAGCGCCGAGCAGACCGTCACGGTGACGGCCGTGGACGACGCCGACAACAATGGTGAGAGCGTCACGCTGACGCACACGGTCTCGTCCGCTGACACGAATTACGACGCCCTCGCCGACCCGACGGTGATGGTCACCGTCACGGACGTCAACGCCGGCGTCAGTATCAGTGAGACCTCACTGGAGCTTATGGAGGCCACCCCCGGCGAATACACGGTGGTGTTGCAGGAGGAGCCCACGTCCTCCGTGATTATTGCCATCCGTAGCGATAACGCCGCCGTGACCGTGTCGCCGGCCAGCCTGACGTTCACGACGGACAACTGGAACACCGCGGAGACCGTCACGGTGACGCCCGTCGGAGACGCCACGACGCATGACGAGAGCGCCACGATCACGCACGTGATCACGTCCGGCGACTCCGCCTACAACGCTCTCGCCGACATGACGGTGTCCGTCACGGTCGAGGACGACGAGACTGCCGCCGTCACGATTAGCGATGCCGACGCGCTGGCCTTGACGGAGGGCGGCGACGAAGACACCTACATGGTGGTGTTGGGTGCGCAGCCCACGCACGCCGTGACCGTTGCCATCGGTAGCAGCGACAGTGGCGCGGTGACCGTGTCGCCGACCAGCCTGACGTTCAACCCGGAGGGGGACGACGACCTCTGGAGCGCCGAGCAGACCGTCACGGTGACGGCCGTCGGCGACGCCGACAACAGTGATGAGAGCGTCACGCTGACGCACGCGGTCTCGTCCGCTGACTCGAATTACGACGCCCTCGGCGACCAGACGGTGACGGTCACCGTCACGGACGTCAACGCCGGCCTCAGGCTCGCTGATGCGGACTCGCTGGAGGTTACGGAGGGCACCAGCGCCACCGACAGCTTCATGGTGGTGTTGCAGGCGCAGCCCACGCACGCCGTGACCGTTGCCGTCACCAGCGGCGACGATGAGGCGGCGACCGTGTTGCCGGCCAGCCTGGAGTTCACGACGGACAACTGGAACCAGGCGCAGGAAGTCACGGTGACGCCTGTCGACGACGATGACGCGATGGATGAGACCGTCACGCTGAGGCTCGCGGTTTCTTCCAACGACCCCCGCTACCGGAGCCCTGCCGACCAGACGGTGATGGTCGGCGTCACGGACGGCGATAAAGAGGCTGGCATCATTCCCAGCGCAACTGAGATAGTGGTGCTGAAAGGGGAAAGCGGCACCTTCACGGCGAAGCTGCAGTCAGCGCCCTCGGACAACGTCGACGTTACCGTCGCCACCGAGAGCACCGACGTGACCGTGGAGGGCGGCGACACCACCCTGACGTTCACGATGGATAACTGGAACACGGCGCAGGAAGTCATGGTGATGGTCGTCGAAGATCCCGCGGGGGACAGCGCCGTTATCACCCTCACCGCCAACGACGCTGGCGGCTACACCACCAGCATCATGGCGACGGTGACGGTCAACTTCACGGGAGCGGCGCCGGTGACGCCAGTGGCGCCGGAGACGGCAGAGACGCCAGCGGCGCCAGCGCCAGCAGCGCCAGCCCCAGCAGCGCCAGCGGCAGCGGCGCCGAACGTGGTGGGCGGCACGAGTGCTGCCACGGCCACCGAGGTGAACGGCCAGGTGGTGATAACTCGCCATGACGGCGGGGCCTCGCTGGTGATCAACATCGGCGGCTTCATCCGCGACGATGCCTTCGGCCAGACCTACCAGGTCGTGCGGCGCGCGGACGGCATGATCGTGCGGCAATGGGTGTCGCCCGACAGCCCGCTGGTCTACCAGATTCCGTGGGCGGTCGTGAACAGCCAGTTCACCGTCCCGGTGGGCGTGGTTGGCGCGATCCCGTTGGACGACCAGTCAGGCGCGGCCGGTCAGCTGGTGCGGCGCTTTGACGGCGGCGACGACCGCATATTCAGCTACGACATGGGTCAGTGGCGGCACGTGCCGGACATCGCCACGTTCCAGGCTCTGGGTCTCTACTGGTGCGACGTGACGGCGGCTGACGCCACCTTCTTCGAGCGCATCACGATCGGCCCGGCGCACCCGGCGACCGACATGCCCGCCAGGAGCGACTACCCCAACTGCTCGACCGGGTAGTTGAGGAGTCCGCTCCCAGCGGACCAGGCGCAAGTCAACCGGTGCGCTGGCTCCCCAAGAAGGAGCCAGCGCACCGGCTCGTCAGAGGCGCTGTTTGGTCTGGCACGCCGCTCACCAGCGTCGACCGCGCCAGCGCCTGGGCCGGATCGCCCGCGCCCGTATTCGCCCGTGCGGACCCTAGGTGCAGCTACGCGACAGGGTGACCAGGATCAACCCCAGCGCGAATCCCGCCAGCCCTACGCCGATGGCGAGACCGCTGCCGCGCAGCAACGCGCCGAGGGAGCGCGGCGCGCGCGAGTGCCGCGCGGCCGGGCCGATAGTCAGAAACACGGCCAGCCCCACGATCACCGCCACCAGCACGGCCCCCGCCGCCCGCGCGTGGTCCACCAGGAAAAACACCGCCAGCGTCGAGGCGGCGAACGCGCCGCTCGAGACCGCCGCCGTACGGCGCCAGGCGCCCCGCAATCTCATCGCATGAGCTTACGCAACCGCGACCCGGCCGGCTTTATCCGGGCGGTTGCTAACCCCGCCCCGCGCGTGCCATGGTTGCCGCGCTCGCTTGGTCCACTACCGGAAGGCTCAGTCATGGGAGAGAACTGTTGACCGGGTCTGATGCGCTCGCCCGCATCTTGCTGGCGGAGGGCGTTAAGCAAGTCTTCTCCTATCCCTATTCCCCCGTCATGGAGGGGATGGCGCGCGCCGATTTGCGCTTGATCATGGCGCGCCAGGAGCGCGTGGCCGGCAACATGGCCGATGGAGTCTCGCGCTCGACCAACGGACGCGAGATCGGCACCTTCACCGTGCAGCAATCGGCCGGATCCGAGAACGCTTTCGCGCCGGTCGCGCAGGCGTTCACCGATTCCACGCCCATGCTGGTCCTACCGGGGCATCCGGGCACGGTGAAGTCGCACGTTCCGCCCACTTTCGAGACGCTGGACCACTACCGCGAGACCACCAAATTCGCGGTTCGGGTGCAGAATCCGGAAGCTTTTCCCCAGCGCATGCGCATGGCTTTCACGGCGCTTCGCACGGGACGGCCCGGCCCCGTGCTGGTGGAGACTCCGGTAGACGTGGCCAACGCGGAGTATCCCGGCGAGCTCGTCTATACGCCGATCCCGGCGGTTAGATCGGCGGCGGACCCCGGCGGCGTCAAGGAGGCGGCCGATTTGCTGTTGCGCGCCAAGTCCCCGCTCATTTGGGCGGGGCAGGGCGTCCTCTACGCGGAGGCCTCCGACGAGCTGCGCGAGGTCGCCGAGCTGCTCGGAAGTCCCGTGATGACGACCCTGCAGGGCAAGAGCGGCTTCCCCGAGACCCACGAGCTATCCGCCGGCGTGGGCGCGGCCGTCGAGACCGCCATGGTCACCCACTACTTCGATGAGGCCGACACGGTTCTCGTGGTGGGTTCCAGCCTTAGCCGCCTCTCGTTCACGCCCGACCTGCCGCCCGGCAAGACCGTCATTCACGCCACCAACGACGCAAGGGACCTCAACAAGTGGTACCCGACGGCGGTAGCTATCGTGGCCGACGCCAAGCTGTTCCTGGCACAGCTTGCCGACGAGTTGCGCGGCCGCGTGGGCGCGCGTCAGCAGGCGCTGCGGGACCGCAATGCCAAGACTCTCGCCACGCTGCGGGCCGATTGGATGGCCGACTTCGCACCCGAGTTCAATGACGATTCCGAACCGATCAACGGCTACCGGATGTTCCGCGAGCTGTGGGAGGCCATCGACCCCGACAGCACCATGATCACCCACGAGTCGGGCGCAACGCGCGACATCCAGTGCGTGTTCTATCAATCAACCGTGCCGCGCAGCTATCTGGGCTGGGGACAGTCGTCGCAGCTGGGCTTCTCGCTCGGGCTCGCCCTGGGCGCCAAGCTGGCCAACCCGGACAAGCTCGTGATCAACGTCATGGGCGACGGCGCGGTCGGCATGACCGGAATGGATTGGGAGACGGCCGCGCGCGAGAGCATCCCGATTCTCTCGGTCGTCAAGCACGACTCCATCTTCAGCGGCTACGACAAGTTCATCCCCGAGTCCATCGAGCGCTTTGAGCTATCGAGCCTCTACGGCGACTACGCCGGGGTGGCGGCCGCGCTTGGCTGCCACGCGGAAAAGGTGACCGGGCTGGCCGAGTTGCGGCCCGCATTTGATCGGGCAATCCGAGCCACGCGCGACGGTCAGCCCGCGGTTGTGGACGTGTACACCGCCGAGACGCACAGGCTCTCCAAGGGACCGCCCGACCGGCACCCCGCTTACTAGCCGCCCGCCTCCTTTTGCGAGGCAGCCCGACGTCACTCCGGGAGCCCGAGCGGCGACGCAGGGTCAGCCGCCTTGTGCGCTCCCGCCCGCCATGGCCGGCAGGATGGTCAGCGTGTCGCCGTGTTTCGTGGGTGTTTCCAGGCCAAGCCCCGTGCTCACGTCCTCGTCGTTCAGGAAAAGATTGGCGGCCTCCAGCACGTCGCCGCTGGCCGGCGTCAGCGACTCGCGCAGGGTCGGATGCATGGCGAATACGCCCTCCAGGGCCGCCGCCACCGTCGCGCCCGTCACTTGCACCGCGCGCTGTCCCTCCGTGTGATGGCGCAGCACGTTGGGAATGCGCACCGTCAGCCGGGGAGTCGACATGCGTAAGCTCGCTGAAACGCGCCGAGGCTCCCATTTTCGGCCGCCCCGGCGGTTTCTTCCAGCGAGCTTGCGTTGGCCTGGTAGTGGGTCACTTTGATCAGCTCTCCCTCCGTCATTCCCGCGCACGCAGACCCTTGCGTAACCTCTCCAGCGGAGGCGGGAGAGCGGGCCTAATCCCCTCTCCCTTGAAGGGAGAGGGCTAGGGTGAGGGTGATCCGAGGCTTGCGAGTGGGGTGTCGACCAGTTATGCAAACATCTCCGAACGCGGGAATCCAGACCCGGCCCGCCGGCGGACGAACCGAGCGTGCCGCGAGTCCTCTCGCCGGCGATGTGACCACGCCGCGCACGGACATCAACGCGACCCGCTACCCGTTGGCTGCCCGATTTGCGTACGGCGCGCGGCGGACTAACATCGGGAGGGAGGTCTCGCCCATGCAAACCACTCTAGTGAAGCCCAAGATCGTCGATTCCGACGCCGTAACCGGCTTGCAGGTCTATCCCGACGCCCCCGGCCGCGTCCTCAAGCGCGACCTGGTCGGCAAGCGGGACAGCGCGCCCAACTTCGCCATGCGGCTATTCGAGGTCGCGGCGGGCGGCGCCACTGAGCACCACAGCCACGATTGGGAGCATGAGGTCTTCATCGTCGAAGGCGACGGCCAACTGCTTACGGATGACGGGCCGCAGCCCTTTCAGGCCGGCTCAGCCGTCTTCGTGCCTTCCAACGCCATGCACCAGTTCCAGAACACCGGCTCGACGCCGCTCAAGTTCATCTGCGTTATCCCCAACAGCGGCGATCGCTAGTCCGCGCGCGGGGCGCGGTCGGTGCCCCCGAGGGAATTCGAATCCCTGTCTCCACCTTGAAAGGGTGGCGTCCTAGGCCTCTAGACGACGGGGACGCGGGGCCGCGATCGCTGGCGGGCTAACTCTATCACCGGTCGGTGCGCCCGCCCGGAATGCCATAGGATGACCAGCGCCAGCGGCGTGGAAGCCACCGCGGAGCGTGGGAGCTGTAGGTCTGACCCGCCGAGCCGGTCGAGGGGGCCGCTCCGATGAATGACGGGCCGCACCCTATTGAGGTTCGCGACCTCCACAAGCGCTACAAGAAAGGCCCCCTGGCCAACCGCGACATCTCCTTCACGGCTAAGTGGGGCGAGGTGCTCGGAATCCTCGGGCCCAACGGCGCGGGCAAGACCACCTTGGTCCGGCAGATCACCACCGAGCTTCTGCCAACCTCCGGCGCGGTGCGTGTGGTCGGCATCGACGCCGCCGCGCGTCCCAATGAGGTCAAGGCCCTGTTGGGCGTCATGCCGCAGGAGGCCCGTCTGTTCGAGGGGCTGACGGCGCGGCAGCATCTCCGCATCTTCGGCAAGCTGCGCGGGCTATCGCGCCGCGACGCCAAACGGCGCGGCGACGATCTCATAGACCAGTTGGGGCTCGGCGACCATGCCGACAAACCGAACGACGCGCTGTCCGGTGGTTTGCGCCGGCGTCTCATGGTGGGCGTCGCGCTGCTGGTGGCGCCGCCCGTGCTGATCCTGGACGAGCCCACCGTCGGCCTCGACGTGGAGTCCCGCCGCGATCTCTGGGAGAACCCTGAGGGGCTACAAGCGTCCCGATGCGGCCGTGCTCCTCACGACCCACTACATGGAGGAAGCAGAGGCGCTCTGCGACCGGGTCGGCATCATCCAGGAAGGGCGGCTCCTGGCGCTGGACACAGTGGCCAACCTGCGCGCCTCACTGGGCTTCGAGTACAAGGTGACTTTCGGAGACGCCGCAAAGCCCGAGACGATCTACGGCGGCGACGCCGCGGCGCTGGCGGAGCAGGTGCGCGCCAAAGGCATGGACGAGTATTCCCTCTCCCGCACGACGCTGGAAGACGTCTACCTTGCGGTGACAAAGCAGACTGGAGGCCGCGCCAGTGATGGCCAAGCGAGCTGACCCGTTACGCACCGGCGGCACGCTGAAGGTCCTGTCGGACACCCTGAGCGTGTTCCAGATTTACGCGGTGCCGGCGGCGCGCAACTGGTACTGGCACGTGGTGGCCGTCGTGGTGTTCCCCCTGCCGCTCTTCTACGTGTTCCAGGCCATCGCACCCGACGATCCGGCCGTCGCGCGCCGTTTGCTGGCCGGAACGCTTATTTTCGGTGTATCCATGTCCACCGCCATGTTCGTCGGCCAGCAGCTCCTCTACCGACGGTTCGCGGGACATCTGAAGCTGTTGATCACGATGCCGGTTTCAAAGAACGCTTTCGTCTTCGGGACGCTCCTCTACACGTCGCTGATGGGCGCGGCCTCGGCACTGATCCTGCTGGCGTTTGGGGTGATTCTGGGGGCGGCTAGAAGCCCCACCTGGGCGCTGGCGCCGGTGCTGGTGCTCACGGTACTAACGCTCGCCGGACTGGTCATGGTGATGATCAGCTTCGCGCCTTCGCTGGAGCTGGGAAACATCCTGGCAAGTTTCGTGGCGATCGTGCTGGTGCTCATCTCGCCCGTTTACTACACCATGGAGGCGGCGCCTCTGCCGTTGCAGTTGGTGGGCTACGTCTCGCCGCTTCGCTACGCGGCTGACGGGATCGCGGCCGCGCTCGGGGGGCGCGCAGACGTCTGGGTCGAGTTGGCCGTGCTGGCCGCCTCCGCCACCGTCACGATGAGCCTGGGACTCTGGCGGCTGCCGTGGCGCGAGCGCTGAGGTGGACGCGGCGCACGCGAGGGTCCCGGCAGTTCGCCGATGCGTTCGCTCACAAGCGCCGGTGAGCACGCCGGCGCACGCCCTCCGCCGCAGGCTGGAGGCTCACGCCGACCCCGCGCGGTCCGTTCACGAAGCGCGCTACCTGAAGCTTCAAAACCGCCGGGTGCTCGGGGCCGGCGTGCCCAATGTCTATCGGGTCGCGCTCGGTTACGCGCGCGACTTCGGCCTGCCGCGCGACCTCGAAGTCATAGACTCCTGGTTCCGCGCCTCTCTGGAAGAGGCCCTGTGCGCCGTCCAGTTTCTGGGCGCCCAAGCCGCCTTCCGCTCCCATACCTGGTCCCTGGTCGAGGATTGGTGCGCCAATCCCGACACCTGGGCGCTGGCCGACCCCATCGCGACCATCCTGGTGGCGGGTCACCTGGAGGACGGTGTGATCGACGAGTCGCTTCTGCGCGGATGGGCGCGGCGCGAAGAGCCCTTTTGGTTCCGGCGCATCGCGCTGGTGGCCACCACCTCGCTTAACAGCGGCCTCGGCGGCCCCACCAAACGCCGCCTGGGGCTGCTTGGGAGGACTCCGCGGATCGGCCGGCGTCCCCGGCCCGACCTCACCCTGGACTTGCTCGGGGACGCCATCGGCGACACCCGTCATTTCATCCGGCTGGCTATCGGTTGGAGTCTGCGCGACCTCTCCAAAGTAGCGCCGGCGCAGGTCGAGCGATTCGTGCTGGCTCACCGCGCGCACTTCACTAAAGCAATGCTGAACAAAGCCCGCCTGGGCGAGGATGGACGCCCTGTCTGAACGCCGTCTATGACTCTGCACGGCCTGGCGTCCCTCCCGGCCGGCCCGCAGCGCGATCTTCTGACCCGCGCGAAGGCGGTCCTCCGGGACGATTCGCGGGTGGCCGCCGCCTGGATTGTCGGGAGCATCGCGCGCGGTCTTCCAGTATCTCGTTAGCGAACATGCGCTCGATCCGTCGGTGCTGGAGGACTCAGGCGGGCCAACAGCCGCGCGCTAACCGCTCGCATCGGGCAAAATAGCCGTGCCTAAATCTCTACGACTTGGACACTAAATGATGCACGGGCCGCGAAAGGGAGCGCTCAGGTGAAGATCTCTCAGCGCGTCCAGAACCTCGAGGAGTCGGCCACCCTGGCCGTGGCTGCCAAGGCCGCGCGCATGCGCGCGGAGGGAATCGACGTCGTTAGCTTCGGCGCCGGCGAGCCTGACTTCGATACGCCCGAGCACATCAAGCAAGCCGCCGCGCGCGCGCTCGAGGCGGGCGAGACTAAGTACGCCAAGCCCGCCTCGGGCGTGCCCGAGCTCAAGCAGGCCATCGCGGACAAGCTCCGCCGCGAGAACTCGCTCGATTACGATCCGACTCAGATCCTGGCCGCGGTGGGAGGCAAGGAGGCGCTGTGGCTGGCCTTCGCCACGCTCCTCGATCCCGGCGACGAAGTGGTCATCCCAGCTCCCTACTGGGTGTCCTATCCGGAGCAGGTGAAGCTCGTCGAGGGTGTGCCCGTGATCGTCCAAGCCGGCGTGGAAAACGACTTCAAGATCACGCCTGGGCAGCTTGAGGCCGCGCTCACGCCCCGCACGCGCGCGTTCGTCTTCAACTCGCCAAGCAATCCCACCGGCTCGGCCTACACTCCCGCGGAGGTCGACGCGCTCGCCGCCGTGCTTGCCGACCGCGGCGACGTGGTCGTCATCAGCGATGAGATGTACGACCGTCTACTCTTCGGTGGACGCGCCTACAAGAGCTACGCGGCCGTTTCCAAGCAGGCGTACGAGCGCACTCTCACGTTCAACGCGGGCTCCAAGACCTACTCCATGACCGGCTGGCGCATCGGCTACGTGGCCGGGCCTGCTGAGCTGATAGCCAACATGGCCAAGCTGCAGTCGCAGACCACCAGCGGGGCCGCCACCTTCACCATGCACGCGCTGGCCGCGGCGCTCTCCGGCGACCAGGCATGCGTTGAGACGATGCGAGCCGAGTTCGAGCGGCGCGCCGAATACCTCCAGAAACGGCTGAATGGCATGCCCGGCGTCGTCTGCCCCGAAGCCGCCGGCGCGTTCTACGCCTTCCCTGACGTGTCGGGCACCTACCAGCGGCTCGGCGTGTCCGGTTCCATGCAGTGGGCGACCCGCCTGCTCGACGAGGCGCACGTAGCGGTGGTGCCGGGCGAGGCGTTCGGCGCCGATAACTGCGTGCGGCTCAGCTTCGCCACGAGCATGGCAAACCTCGAAAAGGGCATGGACCGGCTGGCGAAACTCCTGGGCGGCGCGGCCTAAGCCCGGTCAGCCCCCGACGAGCTCCTTGATCTCCGCCGGTTCGATCTCCACTTCGTCCGCCGCGTCCAGAACCGCTTGCCATCCGGTCCAGTCGATCAGCACGCCGCGCCGGCGCTGTGAGGTCTTGGCGCGCTGCTCGGGATCGCCGGGCGCCAGCACCGCTCTGAAACCCTCCGCGGGACGCGTGTTGCGCACCCGATCGAGTGTCGCGCGGGTCGCTTCCTCGAACTTCTCACGCGGTCCGAAGACCGCCGGGTCGATGCCGATCATGAGCATCTCCGAGCGACTTGGCTCGGTCGTGTACTCCCCCGTCAGGTTGGCGGTCATCAGTTGAACCATCAGGCCGAGCGCCGAGCCTTTGTGACCGCCGAACGGAAGCAGCACGCCGCCGCGGAATAAGTCGGCGGCTTCGGTCGAGGGCCGGCCTTCTCTATCGAGAATCCAGCCCGCGGGCACCGGCCGCTTGGCCGCGCGCACCTCGGCCACCTTGCCGGCCGCAACCGCACTGGTGGCGAAATCCAGCAGCATGGGCGGTCCTTCGCCTGTCGGCGCCGCGAAGCCGAGTGGATTCGTGCCCCAACGTCCTTCGGCGCCTCCAAAAGGCGCGGTGGTCGCGCTGGCGTCGCCTATGGCGATGAACGTAATGCAGCCCAGCGACGCGCCGTACTCCGCCCATTCGCCCACGCGGCCAACGTGATTGCAGCGGATCGCCGCGCCTATCGCCACCCCGGTGGATTCAGCTTTGCCCGCGACTTCTTCAACCAGCAGCTGAGCGGCCGCTTGACCGAATCCGCACTGACCGTCCACCAGCACACGCGCTCCCGTCGCCAGCTTGACCATTGGGCGCTGCGCGGGATCGATGATCCCCTCGCCGATCTGGCCGACGTAGTCAGGCAGCATGCGCACGCCGTGCGAGTGATGACCCGCCAGGTCCGACCGTATCAGCGCCCCGGCGACGCCCTCGGCGATCTCGGTGGGTGCGCCGGCCGCTTCCAGCACGCGGGCCGCGATTCGAGCGATCCGCTCAGGGTCGAATCTCGGCACTTTGCCCGCCGTCCCTCGCTACGCCCTAGACGCGGACCGCGATGCGGTCCACGTCGGCGCGCTGCAATCCCGCCGATTCGGCCGCGGCGAGCATGTTCTCCCAGGTCGTGTCGGGCAGATCGACGCCGGACTCGATGAGCTCGTCCCGCGACTTGCGCTCGATATCGCCCGGCGCCAGAACCTCCGCAACGCCTTCCACCGGCCGCGTGTTGCGCACGCGCTCCAGCGTGTCGTGCGTCGCGGCCTGGTACTCCGCGGCGGTTCCGAACACGTCGATGTCGATGGCGAAGGCGAACGTGCCGATGCGGACCGTGAGGCCCTCTTCGAATGCGCCGATCAGGTTGGTGCCGAGGATTTCGGTCATGAGCGACAGCGCGTAACCCTTGTGCCCGCCCACGGGCAGGATCATGCCGCCGTTGTAGAAATCGTTGGGGTCCGTGGTCGGCCGCCCTTCCTTATCGATTATCTGACCGGCCGGTACCGCGGCGCCCTTGTCGCGCGCGACCCGCAGCTTGCCCTCGGCGGTGGCGCTCGTCGCGAAGTCCATCATCATCAGGTCGCCGTCGCTCGCCGGTGCGCCGAAGGTCATGGGGTTGGTGGCCAGCCGGCCCTCCGCCCCGCCGAAAGGCGCCACGCGCATGTTGCCGGGCCCCCCGGCCGCCATGAAGAAGAGCACGTCCTGCGCGGCGCCCAGCTCGGCCCATTCGCCCAGCCGGCCGATGTGACTGCAGTTGACGATTCCGCCGATCGCAACGCCGGCCCGCTTGGCCTTTGCGGCCGTCGTCAGCGTCAGCGCCTCGGCCGCGATGTGACCGAATCCAAAGCGGCCGTCTATCAGCACGGAGGTCTCCGTCTCGCGCAAGACCGTCGGCCGTTCCTCGGGCTGATACTCGCCGCTCTGCATCTGGTCCACGTACTGAGCGACGCGAATCACTCCGTGTGAGGGGTGTCCGGAGAGATTGGAGTTAACCAGCCAGCCCGCGACTTTGGCCGCAACGTCGTCCGGGGCGCCGGCTGCCGCCAGAATCCGTGCCGAGACATCCGTCAGAGAGCTGTGCGTGAATCTAGGCATTGACGAATCCCAGCCCGTTCATTGCGGGCTTGGCGCCCGTTTCAGCGTGACGCGAAATGGTACCCGCATCCATCGACGGCTCCAACCGCTGGACGGCCACACTCTCGCGGGAGTGCTCATGGACGAAGCGGTGGGAATCACGGATAGCTCAGGTGCGGGTTGAGTCGGCCCCACTCGGCCACGGGCGGGATGATGCCCATCGCGCTGGTCTGGTCGCGCAGGTGGACCAGGTGCTGATAGGCCGCGTCCAGCTCGGCCCGCTCTCCAGCGTCGCCTTGCGGCAGCGTCCAACTCACTCCCTCGGATCCGAGTGTGGAGGGCATGGCCATCATCACGTGGCGATAGGGCTCGCCTGTGACGTAGGCGCCGGCCGGCCACTCGAACGGTTCACCGCCGGCTGCGGCCGCCAGCATGCGCGCCGCCAGGTGTCCGGGCGACTGGTAGGAGGACCGTCCACGCAGCTCGATTATGCGGGCCCCGCCGTCCACCACGTCCGCTCTAACGGCCCCCCACTCCGCGGCGGTAAGGCCCACGTCGTTCACCGTGCGGCCCTCATCGAGGATCGCGTTGAGCGGCACGCCGTCGATCCGCGTCGCTCCCTTGAACATGGCCATCTCCTGTCCGTGGCCGCCGTACGTGGCGCAGCCGGTCACGGCGTGCCGGGGAACGTCGAAGTGCTGCGCCAGGCGTGTTTGCAGGCGCGTGCTGTCGAGCGCGGCGAGGGTGGTGACGCGCGCGGGAGGTAGACCGGAATGCACCAGCGTCGCCAGTCCCGTGATGTCGGCGGGGTTGAAGATGATGACCACCAGCCTGGCGTCGGGAGCGTTGCTCTTGATGTCGCGGCCCAGCTGCGCGGCGATCTCGGCGTTGCCGCGCAGCAAGTCCTCCCGGGTCATGCCCTCGCGCCGTGGTGCGCCCCCCGAGCTGAGTATGAAGCTGGCGCCTTGCAGCGCCTCGGCCGGGTCGGTCGTCCAGGAGACGTCGGCCTGCGGGAAGCCGCAGTGGAAGATCTCTTCCGCGGCTCCCTCCAGCCCTTGTGCATAGGGGTCGTACATCGCTATGCGGTTGGCCGTGTGGGTCGCCAGAATCGATTGGACGAGATTGGAGCCCACGGCGCCGGCGGCGCCCATGACGGCTACTTTCTCGTTAGTCAGGTATGCCATTGCTGTTGCTTCCTTTCCCGGTGCGATGCGTGATACGCGCCCCGCGGCTGCGCGGCCGCGCTCAGCGATAGGCGCGCGCCTGCATGCCGAACCAAGTGGCGTAGGTCGTCCCGCGCGCCATCAACTCCTCGTGGGTTCCCTGCTCCGAGACCTGTCCGTCCTCGATCACGTAGATTCGATCCGCCATGCGCACGGTGGAAAAGCGGTGGGATATGAGCACCGCCATGCGGTCGCGGGTGAGGTCGCGGAACTTCTGAAACACCTCGTATTCGGAGCGGGCGTCCAGCGACGAGGTGGGCTCGTCGAGAATCAACAGTTGCGCGTTGCGCATGTAGCCGCGTGAAAGCGCGATCTTCTGCCACTCGCCGCCGGAGAGCTCGGTGCCGTCACCCCACCAGCGCCCCAGCATGGTGTCGTAGCTCTTCGGAAGGCTCTCTATCAGGGGGTCGGCCCCGCCGCGCACGGCGGCCTGGCGCACGCGTGCCCGATCATCCTTGTCGGGCAGGCTGCCGTAGCCGACGTTGTCGCCGGCGGTGGCGTGGTACTGCACGAAGTCCTGGAAGATCGCGCCTACCTGTCGGCGAACTCCGTCGACGTCGTAGTCGCGCATGTCCACGCCGTCCAGGAGCACACGGCCCTCATCGGGATCGTAGAGCCGGGTCAAAAGCTTCACTATGGTGGTCTTGCCCGCCCCGTTTGCGCCTACCAGCGCGACGGTCTCGTTAGGCCGGATGGTCAGGCTGAGGCCGCGCAACACCCGCTCGCGCGTGCCCGGGTAGGAAAACGAGACGTTGCGAAGCTCGAATCCCTCCCGCAACGGCCTCGGCACCGGCCTTCCGCCGTCGGCGCTGATGCGCGGCTCGAACTGCATGAATCGAAACAAGTTGGTGAGAAAGAGGTTCGACTCGTAGATCGAGGCGATGCTGCTGAAAATCGCGTGAATCTGCGTCTGCGTTTGCACGAAGGCCTGGTGGAAGAGCGTCAGGTCGCCCAACGTAAGCCGACCGGCGATGGTTCCCAGCGCCACGAACACGTAGACGCCCGCTGAAGCCCCGGCCGAGACCAGCGCCAGGACGAAAGCCACCGACTCACGCCTGAGCGTGAGCGACCGATTCTCGCGATAGAACTTGGCGAATGTGTCCCGGTAGCGCTGCAGCAGGTGCGAGCCGAGATCGAAGAGACGCACCTCTTTCACGGTCTCGTCGGAAGTCATCACGTAGCTGAGGTACCAGAGCAGCCGGGACTCAGGGGCGCGGCGCGTCTGCATCCAATAGTTGCGCCGCGCGAACCGAAACTCCGTGGCCAGATAAGGAATGCTGGTAAGCAGGACGACCAGCAGGATCCACCAGGCTAGCGCCGCGAGCAGAGCTACGACGGATAGGAGGCGGATGAAGCTGCCGCCTAGCTGGAACACCTGGGTAAGAACGCCGATCGGCCGGAAATTGGCTTCGCGGCGCGCGTTCTCCAGCGTGTCGTAGAAGCTCGGGTTCTCGAAATACGAGAGGTCGAGCGACTCGGACTTCTCCAGGATGAGCAGATTGAGCCGGTTCGAAAAACGATCGCCCAGCATGGCGCGAACGGCGCCGCCCCCGTGCTGCAGGGCCGCGCCGGCGGCGGCCAATACAAGCTGCACGAGCACCAGCGCAACCACCGTTCGTATCGAATCCTCGCTGCCGCCCGCGGCGATGGCGTCCACCACGGCGTCCACGAGCAGCTTCGTCACCCAAATCGTGGCGGCGGGGATCAACGCCTGAACCACGGTGATGGCGGAGACCGCCAGGGTGAGCCTTCGGCTGGTGGCCCACACCATGGCGAACAGGCGCGGCATGTGTCCGAACGTGGCGCGAAGGGCTCTGGACAACTCGCGCCAGTCGAGCGGGCGGCGGCGGTCCGGGCGCGGATTCGGGCGGCTCGTCTGCAGCGTGGGTCTCCGGCGATTGGCGCTGTCGGCCCACAATGCTAACCGCAGATCGGTCGGCCCCAACGCCGTCTGCAGCAGCCTGGCGTAGGATTCGCTTCCGCGACTGTCTGACGGCAAAGCCGAGGAGGTTCAATGGCCGGCACGAAGCAGCTCGGTATTCCCAACGTTCCGTTCCCGGTAGGCGTCGAGCACTATCGCGGCCCGACTCCCAAGCTCGATGTTTGGGACGAGGACTACGCGCGGCTGGCGAAGTCCGGGTTTCGCATCGTGCGCAGCCACTCCTACTGGAATCACATGGAGCCGCGGCCGGGGATGTACGAGCTCGAGGACTTCGACCGCATGTTCGAGCTGGCCGAAAAGCATGGGCTGTACGTCTGGCTGGACGTGATGCTCTCGACGCATGGCGCTGGACCGGAGTGGCTCACGCGCGAGCATCCCGACATGCGGGTAGTCAACTACCTGGGCCAGACCGTTGCGCCGCATGCCCATCCCGCCTATCCCCAGGGCGGCGTGATCCACTGCTACAACCATCCGGCCTGGCGCGAATACGGCGGCGCGCTGCTGCGCCACGTGGTGAACCGCTATAAGAATCGTCCCAGCCTGGCGGTGTGGGGTCTTTGGGACGGCTTCAACTACTCCGGCGCGTGGAGCCCGCAAGGCGGCGGCTACCCGTGCTACTGCCCCAGTTGCCTGGCCGGCTACAAGGCCTGGCTGCGCGCGCGCTTCGACTCGCTGGACGAGCTGAACGCGCGCATGCAGCGCCGCTACCGCCGCTGGGAGGACGTCGACGCCCCGCGGTCCAATAACAACGTCATCGAGATGCTTATCTACCGGCGCTTTCACTACGAGGCGATGGCCGATCACCTGCGCTGGATGGTGGCTGAGGCCGAGGCCATCGACCCGGTGCACGAGATGCGTGCGCACGGCGCGTGGTTCCCGCGCCCATGGGATGAGTACGGCGCCCCGCACGTGGACAGCTGGGGCATGTCGATGCCCTCCAACAATCTGCTCACGTCCGCCGATCCCTACAAGCTGTCGGAGCGCGTATTCGCGTTCGACCTGTCGCGCAGCCTTGGCCGCAACGGGCGCTGGTGGATCGAGGAGATCTACGCCGGCATGTCGCCGGCCGGCGTGACCTGGGCCAAGCAGTCGGATCCGCGCGAGACCAACATGCTGCTCTGGACGAGCTTGATCTCGGGCGCGGCGGGCGCGATGTACTGGCAGTACCGGCCGGAATACCTCAGCTTCGAGTCGCCCGGCTACAACCTGGTCGCGTTGGACGGCGAGCCTACCGAACGCTTCCACGCCGCGGTGCGTGCCATCGAGCAGATCGAGCGGCTCGGCGATCACCTTCCGCTGGAGTGTCCGCGCGCCGACGTGGCCGTCGTGTTTCATCCCGAGTCAGCGGAGATCTTCCGCTACGACGGTCAAGAAGAACGGTTCGTGGCCGACATGCGCGGCACCCACCAGACCCTCTGGGCACACGGCATCGCGGCCGACCCGGTCACGCCGAACATGGACTGGAGCGGCTACCGACTGGTCTTCCTGCCCAACGTCACGGTGATGACCGACGCGCTGCGGGAGCGGCTGACTCGCACTCTGGAGGACAGCCCCAACACGCGTATCGTGGCGGAGGGCAGCTTCGGCCTGTATTCCGCTGACGGCCAGTCCAGCTACAACCCGCCGGAGGGCTTCGCGCAGCGGCTGGGCGTGCGAGTGGCCGACTTCTCGGCCGTTACCCCGCTCGACATCGAGCAGGGGCGCAACAGGCTCCGGACGCCGCACGGCGAGGTCTCGATCACCACACCCTGCGGTTACGCAGTGCTCGAACCCAAGGGCGCGTCGCGCGCGATCGCGGCGCTCGACGGCCATACCGTCGGCGTACAGACGCACGATGAACGTTTCACCTGGTATGGGTTGACGCTATCCGCCGGATTCGGTGACGTGGGCCAGCCGGACATCATTCTGGGAGAGGTCCGCAAGGCCGGCGTGCAGGCTTCGGTGGCGGTGGAGGGCGACCGGGTGGTTGCGGTCGCGCGCCGCTCGCGGCAGGGCGGCTGGCTGGTGTTCGCGCTCAACCTGGAGCGGCAATCGGCGCGCGCCAGGCTGCGACCGCGTTGGACGACCTCCGGCGCCCGCGATCTGCTTACGGGCGCCGAGTTGACCCTGAGCGACGGCGGATTCGAGGTCGAGGTCGAGCCTTGGGATCTGGCCGTGGTCCTCTGCACGTAGGGACGGTCTTCAAACCTGTTCCTGCCGTGCGCGGCGCGGCGCGTGCTCGCGGAGCGCGCGATTGATATCCGCCTGATAGCCGCGCCCGCCGCGGGCCTGCGCCTTGAACCAGGCAAGCACGTCCGCGTCCAACCGCAGCGTGATCTGCTGCTTCACTGGACGGTAGAACACGCCCCGTCTGGCGTCCGACCAATCGAGGACCTCCGGGACTTCGACCGTGTCGATGCGGTCGTCAGGCAGACTCTCCAACGCCTGAATGTCGGCCTGCTGTTCCTTTGTCAGCTCAGTGCTGCCCTTCGGCATGAGCCTCCCTTTCACGCCTGCTTGCCTTGCGGGCGCTGACAATCCGCCCGACGTCATCGCCGGTCTCCCGATCGGCGGCCGGCCACGTTCTTGGGTGGGCCCCACGTCCAGCGCAACGTTTTGGCCCTATTGCAACTACTTAATTGTCGTTACTCCAATGAATCCGGACACCGGCGGGTCATGCAGCCGGCCGATCCCTGGACTCGGTTTCCCCTCGGTCATTCCGCCTCGCCTTCCGTCATCTGTATGTTGCGTGCACCGGGGTGACGAAATAGACAATCGGCCATCTGGCTATAGTGATGCCGCCATCGAGGAGGTCGATGCAATGGTCACCGCACCCGCGCTGGTCGAGTTGGCGGAGCAGGTCGAGTCCGAATACCGCGCACGCACTCCCAGGTCCCGCGAGCTGCACGCGGCCGCGCAGGAGCGTCTGCCGGGCGGCGATTCACGCACCGGCACCGGCTGGGCGCCGTACCCCACCTACTTCACGTCAGGCCGGGGAGCGCAACTGTGCGACGCGGACGGCAACACGGTGATGGACTTTCTGTTCAACTCCACAGTGCACATCCACGGGTTCGCCCACCCCACGGTTACGGAGGCGATCCAGCGGCAAGCCGCGCGCGGCACGGCCTGGAACGCGCCCACCGAGCAGCAGGCGGAGCTGGCGCGCATGCTCTGCGAGCGCGTGCCCTCGCTTGAGCAGATTCGATTCGCTAACTCGGGCACGGAGGCCAACATGCAGGCCATCAAGGCGGCGCGCGCCTACACCGGGCGCGCCGTGGTCTTGAAGATGGACGGCGCCTACCACGGGACGTATGAAGGCACGGAGTTCAACGGCCCGCCGCAACCGCGCGGCGATCCGGCGGCGATTACGCCGAACCCGGTTGGCCGCGGCGGCCCGCATAACGCCTTGGAGAACATTCGGCTTGCGCCCTTCGACGACGCCGAAATCGCGGTCCATCTGATCGAGCAGCACCGGCACGAGCTGGCCGCGGTGCTTGTGAACCCGATCATGACGCGCGCGTGGCTCTCGATCCCGTCACCGGGATATCTGGAGGCCCTGCGCGAGGCGACTCGCGAGCACGACGTGCCACTGATCTTCGACGAGGTGATTACGCTGCGGGTGGCGCCGGGCGGAGCGCAAGAGCTCTACGGCGTGACACCCGACCTCACGGTGATGGGCAAGATCATCGGCGGCGGGCTGCCGGTTGGGGCATTTGGCGGGCGGGCCGACATCATGGAGCTCTTCGCCGACCGCGGACCGCCCGCTGTTCCGCACGCGGGCACGTTCAACGGCAACCCGATCACCATGGCGGCCGGCATCGCGGCGCTTGAGATGCTCACGCCGGAGGCCTACGAGCGGCTGGCTGAGCTCGGCGACCTGATGCGGGCGCGGCTCGCGGCGGCTTGCCGCGAGCATGGAGCCGCGATCGACGTGCATAGCGTGGCGTCGGTAGTCGGTTTGGGGCTGCCGGCTCAGTTGGCCGCCAGCGCCGACGCGCAAGAGGTTTTGCGTCTGCTCTTTCTGGCCTTGCTCAACCGAGGGTTCCGCGCCGCCAGCCTGATCGTAGCCTCGACCATCACCACGCCGGACGACATCGAGCGTCTCGCCGGCGCGCTGGGCGACACCTTGCGGGAGTTCCGGCCCGCTATCGAAGCGGCCGTTCCCGAGCTCGTGCTGTCTGGCGGATCGGCCGCGTAGACCTCGAAGGCGGACTGGAGCTGCCTACGCGCTCAACCGCTCGCCGCATGCGTTACCCCCGTCACGATCCTCCGTCACCGCGTCCGTCGGCCAGCCGCGCGACCCGCATAAGCTCGATGTCCTCGTCCATGCGCATGATGATCACGCCGGCCGCGTAGCGGCTCAGCGGGCGCACGTCTTTCAGTCCGCAGCGCATGACTTGACCGTCCGAAGACACCAACGCGATCTCCTCGTCCGGCGCCAGCAGCGTTCGCGCATCCGTGACTGGTCCCGTCTTTTCATTGAGATTGATCGCCCGAATACCCTGACCGCCGCGGCCCTGCGCGCGAAACTCCGCTACCGCGATCTTCTTGCCATATCCGTGGCGCGTGACGAGCAGAACAAAGGCCTCCTCGCCGGCCAGGTCCATCGCGACCACCTCGTCGTCGTCGCCGAGGCCGATCGCGCGCACGCCCCCGCTTGTGCGACCGCTGGCGCGAATGGATTCGAGCTCAAAGCGGATTGCCGATCCGTTGCGCGTGAAGAACATCACGCCGGTCTCGCGGGTGGCCAGACGGACCCAGGCAAGCTCATCGTCGGGTTCCACGTCCATGGCCAGGAGACCGGTGCTGCGGGTGGATACGAATTGAGTCAGCGCGGCACGTTTGACCTCGCCGCGCCGCGTGCCGAACACCAGATAGTCGCCGGCCTCGAAGTTCGGTATCGCCAGTACGGCGCTGGCCCGTTCGCCCTGCTCGATCGGCAGAAGATTGATCAGGTTGTGCCCGCCGGCTTCACGGCTTTGCTCCGGCAACTCATAGGCGCGCAGCCGGTAGACCTTGCCGCGGTTGGTGAAGAAGAGCAGGTGGTCGTGCGTGCTCGCGACCAGAAAGTGCTCGACGATCCCGCCGGTTTTGCTGCGGAAACCGCGAATGCCCTTGCCTCCGCGGCCCTGCCGGCGATAGGTCGTCGCAGGCACGCGCTTTACATAACCATTTGACGACATCGTGACCAGACAGTCCTCGTCCGCCACCAGGTCTTCGTCGGAAAGCTCGCCCGAGGCTTCCGGCCGGATCTCGGTGCGGCGCTCATCCCCGAACCTGGCGACCAGCTCCCGCGTCTCCTGGCGAATGATTCCGAGGATTCGCTCTTCGTCGGCCAGAATGGCGCTCAGCTCCTCGATAGAGCGGCGCACCTCTTGCAGCTCCGTCAGGATCTGCTCGCGCTCCAGGCGCACCAGCCGCCGCAACTGCATGTCGAGAATGGCGTTCGCCTGCACCTCGCTGAGACCGAACCTCGTCATCAGCCCGTCGCGCGCGGCCTCGGTGTTTTCCGACCCGCGGATCAGCTTGATCACAGCGTCGATGTTGTCGAGCGCGATCACGTAGCCCTCTAGCAGGTGCTCGCGGGCCCGCGCCTTCTTGATCTCAAACTCCGCGCGCCGCCGCACCACGGATTGGCGGTGCTGCACGAAGTACTCGATCAGGCGCCGCAGCGTCAGCTGCTCCGGCTGCTTGTCCACCAGGGCCAGCATGTTCACGCTGAAGGTCGACTGCAGCGCCGTGTGCTTGTAGAGCTGGTTGAGCACAGCCGCCGGCAGAGCGCTCGACTTCAACTCCACCACCATGCGCATTCCGTGCCGGTCCGACTCATCCCGAATGTCTCGTATGCCGTCGACCGTGCGGTTGCGTACGAGGTCGGCGATCTTTTCGATCAGGTTGGCTTTGTTGACCATGTAGGGCAGTTCCGAGACCACCAGCGCCCAGCACTCGCCGCGCACTTCCTCCGTGTTCACGCGCGCTCTCACCAGCACGCGCCCACGCCCCTGCCGGTAAGCCGCTTGAATACCCTCGGCGCCCACGATGATTCCGTGCGTTGGAAAATCGGGTCCGCGCACGAAACGCATCAGGTCGTCTGACGTAGCCGCCGGGTTCTCGATGAAGTGCTCGATGGCCCGCCCAACTTCGCGCAGGTTGTGCGGCGGAATGCTGGTAGCCATCCCCACCGCGATGCCGAGCGTGCCGTTGATCAGCAGGCCGGGGACCACGGCCGGCAGCACCTCGGGCATCGTGGCCGAGCCGTCGAAGTTGTCGACGAAGTCCACCGTGTCGCGGTCGATGTCGTCCAGCAGCGCCGCGCCGATCGGGGCAAGGCGCGTCTCGGTGTACCGCATAGCCGCCGGGGGGTCGCCGTCGACCGACCCGAAGTTGCCCTGCCCGTCCACCAGCGGATAGCGCAGCGAGAACGTTTGCGCCATTCGCGCCAGAGCGTCGTACAGTGCCCCGTCGCCGTGCGGGTGATATTTGCCCATGGTCTCGCCGACCACGCGCGCGGACTTGCGATGCTGCGCTCCCGGCACCGCGCCGAGCTCGTCCATCGCGTAGAGCAGGCGCCGCTGCACCGGTTTGAGCCCGTCGCGCACGTCCGGGATCGCCCGCGACACGATCGTGCTCATCGCGTAGTCGATGTACGAGGTTTCCATCTCCTCGGAGAGGTCGACCGGCTTGATGTTCAAGGCTTCGTCCAAGCTCTTCTCCCTTATTCGATCCGGCGGCTCCGGGGCTCTTGCTCGGCTGTGAAATCGCCGCTGGCCCCACCGGTCTTACGCACCAGGCGCAGATCCTTGAGCACGATTCCGCGGTCCACCGCCTTGCACATGTCGTAGATGGCCAGCCCGGCGACCGAGACCGCCGTGAGCGCCTCCATCTCAACGCCCGTGCGCGCCCGGGTGCGCACGGTGGCCTCCACACGCAGGGCGGAATCGCCTTCCGGTTGGATATCCACCTCCACCGCACTCAATGGCAACGGATGGCAGAGCGGAATCAGCTCGGCGGTACGTTTGGCCGCCATGATCCCGGCCAGACGGGCCACACCCAGCACGTCGCCTTTGGGAAGTGCTGCCGCCGCGCCGTCGAGCTGGGCGCGAATCATGGCAAGCGTCGAGTGCCGGAGCTCCACACGGCCCCGCGCCACGGCCACGCGCTCGGATTCGGGTTTGGCGCCGACGTCGACCATGCGCGGCGCGCCTTTGGCGTCGAAATGCGTTAGCCCCGTGGACGATTCCGGGTGGTCCGTGGAGGAATACCCCGTGTGCTGCCGGTCTGCTTGATAATTCTAGCAAGTAGGGGCTCTCGCCCCCTCGCTGCCAGCGGTTTTGTAGCAGTTCGTTCCTGCATCAGCGAGCGAAGCGCCGCGCGTCTGTCAGGTTGCAAACGTGAATCCCGCGCCGTGTCTCGGACAATGAAGCTTCAAAAGATGGGATCGCGATCGCCTCGAAGCCCCGGCGCCGCGCGTTGACACTTGGATGGGCTGCTGCCTAGCATCCATGCATCCACCGGAGACCCACGCATGTCAGATCGGACCGACTCCCTCAGCGGCCCTTCGAGTGGCGGGTCCTGGCGCGACGCCCTGGCCGACCGCTTGGGTCACAGCGTGGTCGGCTACGCCCTCGTTGCCGTGGTGTTCGTGGTTGTTCTCATCGTCGTCTTCAGCGCGCTGGGCGATAGTATTGGGGTGGCCCTGCAGGACCTGATCGACCAACTCCCGTTTGGGAACTGAGAGCTGTGGAACCGGAGCGCGAAGAGTACACGCCCACCGAGTATCTGCGCCGTCTTACCTCCAAGGCGCGCCGCATCCTCTGGAAGGCCGAGGTTGAGGCGGCCGCCCTGGGGCACGAGGCCGTGGGCGCCGAGCACATACTGCTGGCCATCCTGGGATTCCCCCGCACCACTGCCGCGCGCCTGCTGCAAGAGGCGAAAGTGGACACGGCCGGTCTGCATGACGCGCTCACCCGCTCGCTCGGCAGGGGCGCGGACCGCCGCGCCGGACGACGTCCGCTCTCCGCCCAGGCCCGCAACACACTGCGCGCCTCGGCGCTCGAAGCCGAGCGCATGGGCGTGCGCTTCATCGGTACCGACCATCTCCTCTTGGGAGTGCTGGCCAACGCCGGCCGGACCAGCTCGGAGGTGCTCCGCGCGGCCGGACTTGACTTCAGCGCCGTGCGCCGTCATGTCGAGGCCGCCTACCGCCCCGGTCGCGTCGGGGGCAGCCGCCGGTCCGGACGCGGCAGCGGCCGGGCCGAGTCGCGCAGCGCCCTGGCCAGATTCGGGCAAGACTTCACCGACGCCGTAAGGCACGGCAAGCTCGATCCGGTCGTCGGGCGGCTCGACGAGATGGACCGGATGATCGAGATCCTGCTGCGCCGCGGCAAGAACAATCCGGTGCTGGTGGGTGACGCCGGCGTGGGCAAGACCGCCATCGTGGAGGGACTCGCTCAGCGCATCGCCGCCGGCGACGTGCCGGAGGCTCTTCGCGACAAACACATAATCGCGCTCAATCTCGGCGCCATCATCGCGGGCACCAAGTACCGCGGCGAGTTCGAGGAGCGTGTTCAGGCGCTGATACGCGAGATACGCGCGCGCGATGACGTGATCGCGTTCATAGACGAGGTGCACACAGTCGTTGGCGCGGGCGGGGCGGCCGGCTCCCTCGACGCCGCCAACATGTTCAAGGGCTACCTCGCGCGCGGCGAATTGCGCGTGATAGGCGCCACGACCTGGCGTGAGTACCGCCGCTACATCGCAAACGACAAGAGCCTCACGAGGCGCTTCCAGCCCATCGACGTAGGTGAACCGAAGGACGAAGACGCCCTGTCCATCGTGGAAGCTCTGCGCCCCGTTTACGAGAGCTACCACGGCGTCGCGATCACAGACGAAGCGCTCGCGGCCTCTGTGCGCATGTCGCGGCGTTACCTGAGCCACCGTCAATTGCCTGACAAGGCAATCGACCTGCTCGACGAGGCTTCCGCCAAGGCCAAGGTCGAGCTGCTCAGCGCGCCAGAGAGAATCCTCGGACTCGAAGAGCGCCTGCGTAAGCTGGAATACAAGCGCGGCGAGCTAGGGGTGGAAGGCGATCCGGCGGAGGTCCTGGAGCTCGCCAACGCCGAGGCCCAGGTGCGCGAAGAGTTGCGGGACGAGCGCCAGGCCTGGCGCTCCGAGATCGAAGGCATCGTGCCCGAGGTGGGCGTGGAAGCCATAGCCGGCATTCTCGCGCTCTGGAGCGGCGTACCGCTGCCGATTCTGATCGAATCGGAAGTGGACCGTTTTCTCGACGTTGAAGTGGAGCTGGCGAAGCGCGTGGTTGCGCAGGATGACGCCCTCAACGAGCTCGCGCGGTCACTGCGCCGCGCGGTCGCCGGCATGCGTGATCTGCGCCGACCGATTGGCTCGTTCCTCATGCTGGGCGAGTCCGGCGTGGGCAAGACGGAGAGCGCCAAGGCCCTCGCCGAGTTCGTCAGCGGCGACGAGCAAAAGCTGGTACGCGTGGACATGGGCGAGTTCTCCGAGTGGCACAACGTCTCGCGTCTGATTGGCTCGCCGCCCGGCTTCGCGGGCTATGAGGAATCCGGCGAGCTCACCGAGGCGGTGCGCCGCAATCCCTTCTCGGTCGTTCTCTTCGATGATGTAGATAAAGCCCACCCGCGCACGCTTCAGGTGTTGCTGCAAATCATGGAGGACGGACACATCACGGACGCCAGCGGCCGGCCCGTCGACTTTCGACACACCGTCCTGCTCATGACCTCCAACTTCGGAGTTGACATAATCGGCGGGCCCACGATTGGATTCGGGGCCGGCGCCGAGAGCGTCCGGCGGCATGCCTCATTCGAGGTCCGCATGCGTGAGTACGCGCGCCGCCACCTGCCGGCCGAGTTCCTCAACCGCGTAGACCGCGTCCTCGTGTTCAGGGCGCTCGCCGAGGAGGACATTCGCGAGATCACGCGCCGCACTTTGTCGGACGTCGTTCGACGCGCCCAGGACATGAACGTCTCGCTGCACGTGACCACCGATGCCCTCGAGTTCTTAGTGCGGGCGGCCGTGGACCGTCGCCAAGGCGCGCGCCCCATACGCCGTCTGGTGGGCCAGTACGTCGACGAGCCGCTGACCGAGAGAATCGTGCGCGACGCGGCGGCCGGTCGCGTTTTCGAGCTGCGGGTCGTCGACGGAGATCCGCAAGTCGTAGAACTCGATCGAACCCTGGGTGAGGGCACGGAGACTGCTGCGGTCCGTTAGCACGGGCCTGCTCGATCTCGTCTTCCCGCCCCAGTGCGCAGCCTGCGGCAGGCTCGGAGCGGGAGTCTGCGCCACCTGTCTCGCGGCCCTGCGGCCCCTTCCGACGCCGCAGTGCCGGCAGTGCAATCGCTACCTGCGCCACGGCGACCGCTGCGCCGAGTGTCGACATGAAGATCGACGCATCGAGGGCGTGTTCGTGCGCTATCCCTACGCCACGCCGCTGCGTGAGGCGGTTCAGCGACTCAAGTACGCAAACAAACGTTACCTGGTGCGGGACCTGGCGCACCAGGCCGTGCCGGCGTTGCCCTCCGACCTCTGCGTGGACGCCATCACTCCCGTTCCGCTGCACCCCGCGCGGCAGGCCGCGCGGGGCTTCAACCAGAGCGCGCTCCTGGCCGGCGTGGTCGGAGCTCTGATAGACCGGCCCGTCCGGCCCGAGCTGCTGCGCCGCATTCGCGACACGCCGCCCCAGGTGAATCTGCCCCGCCGGGAGCGTCTCGCAAACGTGCGTGGAGCGTTCGTCTGCGATTGCGACGTCGCGGGGCTGCGCGTGCTGCTCGTGGACGACGTGGTCACGACCGGCGGCACCCTGGAGGCGGCCGCCGCCGCGCTGCGGGCGTGCAACGTTGCGTGGGTTGCCGCCCTTGTCGTGGCGCGTCAGCCTGCCGGCGAAACCACCCCGCGGCCGGCCGCGAATACGTAGGCAGGCCCCTATACCTGGGATACACTCGCCGCGTCGCCGTCGCGCCGACCAGCGGCGGCGACGGGAGTGTGCGCAGCCCGAAAGCGGGAGGTGAGAGGCGTGCGTGATGTCCTGCGCAGGTCCGCGCGCCGCTCCGATATCCCCGTAGACCTTTGGGTCACCTGCCGTAAGTGCGGCGCCATGCACTACCGTCCCGAGTTCGAGGCCGGGCTGTCCGTCTGTCCCAAGTGCAACTACCACGACCGCCTTGCGGTCGCTCAGCGACTGGCGCTGCTGCTCGACGATCCCGCCTCGTTCAGCGAGATCGAGGCGGATCTGACCGCCGCTGATCCTCTGGAGTTTCGGCGTCCCAACGGCGCCTACCCGGAGCGTGTCGCGCGGGCGCGTATTAGCACCGGGCGCAATGAGGCCGTCGTGTGCGGGACGGGGCGTCTTGACGGACGGCTGATCGCCATCGGCGTAATGGAGTTCGGATTCATCGCCGGCAGCATGGGCGCCGCCACCGGCGAGAAGATCGCCCGCCTCTTCGAGTTTGCCCGCCTGCGGCGCTTGCCCCTGTTGATGGTGACGGCCTCGGGCGGAGCGCGTCAGGATGAGGGCCTGTTTGCGCTCATGCAGATGGCAAAGACGGTCGCCGCCGCCACGCGCCTGTCGGCCGCCTCGGTGCCTTATATCTGCCTGATGGCCGATCCCACTCTGGCCGGGGTTACCGCCAGCTTCGCCTCCGCGGCGGACGTCATCATCGGCGAGCCCGGCGCCACCATTCGTTTCGCCGGAACGCGCGTCGTGCAGGGCGCCCTGGGCCGCCGCAAGCCGGTTGAGGATCACACGGCCGAGTGGGTGCTGAGGCGCGGCATGATCGACATGGTGGTGCCGCGCCACACGCAAAAGGCCGCCGTCAGCCGCCTTGTGGACCTGCTCATGGCCCCCCGAGGCGCCGGCCGCCGGCCGGCCGCTGCGACAACTCCGTCCAGCGAACTGCGCGTCGCAACCTAGGTTGTCATGGTCGAGTTCGAGCGGGAGCTCGATGAGCTGCGCGAGCGAATTGCCGAGCTAGAGGGCGACGCGGCGCTGGACAGCGGCTCGGCTCTGTCGCGCGAGCTCGCCATTCTTCAGCTCGAGTTGGAGGCGCGCACGGCCGACGTCTTTTCGAAACTCACTCCCTGGCAGCGTGTTCAGCTCGCCCGTCATCCCAAGCGGCCCCACACGCTGGACCTCCTCGACGTCATGCTGGCCGGCTTTACCGAGCTGCACGGCGACCGCCGCTACGCGGATGATCCGGCGGTCGTGGCCGGCCTGGGCCAGCTCGCCGGTCACCGGGTAGTGGTGGTGGGTCACCAAAAGGGCCGTACGACCAACGAGAACGTCGAGCGCAATTTCGGCATGGCGCACCCCGAGGGCTACCGCAAAGCGCTGCGCCTGTTCGCGCTCGCCGAGCGTTTCGGCCTGCCGGTTCTGACCTTTCTGGACACTCCGGGCGCCAGCCCTACTTTGGACGATGAGAAACGCGGCCAGTCCTGGGCGATCTCTGAGAGCATGGCCAAGCTCGCGGCGCTGCGGGTTCCCGTGGTGGTCAGCGTAATCGGCGAGGGCGGCAGCGGCGGCGCCCTTGCGCTCGGCGTCGGGGACCGCATCCTGATGCTGGAGCACGCCATCTACTCGGTGGCGTCGCCGGAGGCGGCGGCCTCGATCATCTGGCGCGACGCCAGCTTCGCGCAGGAGGCCGCGGCGGCATTGCGCCTCACCGCCGAGGACCTCTACGCGATGGGCCTGGTGGATCGGGTTATACGTGAGCCGCCGGGCGGAGCGCATCGCGACTACGCCGCCACCGCGGACGCGCTGGCCGATGCCATCGTCGGCGCTCTGGGTGAGCTGCGGGGCTTGGACGCGGACGAGCTGGTCGAAACCCGCTACGCAAAGTTCCAGGCTATGAGCGCTCACACCCAAGTGGACTCCATCTCCAACGGGTGAACGCCGACTCCGCTCCTCCCGATAGCCGCTTCTCACCCGCTGTGAAGGCCGTTCTCGGAGCGGCCGGGAAACGCAAGCGGGAAGTCCCGCGCGTGGAGACCTTTGAATAACCCCTCGTCATTCCCGCGCACGCGGGAATCTAGCCCCCAGCCAACCTGGAACCGCGCAGGGTTCTCCCCGGACATCCTTAGCCTGACCGGGTTATGCAAACGTCTCCTCGTGGGCGCGGTTCCGATCGGGAACAGCGATAAGTCCGGGCGCCAATGAGCATCGCGTGCCGTCGTTTGACGTAAGCAGGCTGGCGCTCTGGGCCGGCATCGGCGCCATGTGGGTGGCGGGACGCGCCGCTTTGCGGCACTCGGGCGCCGTGCTCTTACCCGTCACGATTCCGCTTGCCGGTCTCCCGGCGGAACGGCCGGGGATCAGCGTGCTGTTGCTTTCCGATCTCCACGTGGGGTCGCCGCGCAGCCCGGCCCTGCACGTGCTGGAAGAGCTGAAGGGGCTTGCGCCGGACCTGCTCTGCCTGGCGGGTGACCTGGTCGACGCCGGCGAGTGGATGCCGGAGGTGACCCGCCGGCTGGCGGCCATCCAACCCCGCCATGGAGCGTTCGCCGTATGGGGCAACCACGAGTTGTTCCGCTTCTCCGGCCGGCGCGAACCCGGCTGGCTACGGTTCCCCGCGCAGCCGCTGCGTTTCATGGCCGGCGCGCTGCACACGGCGGGCGTCCAGCTGCTCGTGAACGACTCCCGCAAGGTGAGCGTGGATGGACTCGAGCTTCAGATCGTCGGCTTGGGCGACGCTACCTCCCGCGCGCACGATGTCGGGCGCGCCTTCCGCTCGGTGGATGATCGTCTACCCACGCTTGTGCTCTCGCACAATCCCGACGCCGCTTTCGAGCTGGACTCGCGGCGGGCTGACCTGGTGATGTGCGGCCATACGCACGGAGGTCAGATCGTTCCACCGCTGGGGCAAGCGCTATATACGGGAACCCGGCGCCGCTTGCCGCGCTCGCACGGGTTGATGCACATCGAGGGGCGGCCGGTCTACATCTCGCGCGGGATCGGCACTGTGCTGATACCCCTGCGCGTCAATGCCGCGCCCGAGGCCACGCTGCTGCGACTCATTCCACCCGGGGATTGAACACACCCACGCATGACCGTGCGTCAGGGCGATGCGCGTCTCTTTCCGTGTCCGCTCCACGCCGAGTCGTGTGCGCGCGCTGGTCCGCGCGCAGCTAAACGGAGTGCGGTCGAACGTACCGGCCATGCTAGCCTTTGATGTCGAGATAGACATCGACCTTGACCTCCCAGCTACTTTGCTGGAGTTCGCCCAGCCCCACCAACCGATGCCCCTCCCGTTCGCAGGCGCCCAATGAGCGACGACCGCCGTTCCGCCGTCATCGAGGCCCTGCGCGGGGTGCAGGATCCAGAGCTGGGCAAGAACCTCATTGCGCTGAACATGGCGCGCGACATCGAGGTTACGGGAGACGCCATCGCTCTCCGCATCGTGCTCACCACGCCGGCATGTCCCCAAAAGGACACGATCGAGCGTGACACTCGCGCCGCCCTCGATCGTTTGGGTTGGGTGCAGTCGGTCGACATCCGCTGGGACGCTGACGTAAAGGCCAGCTCCGGCATGGGGCAGTCCGGCGCCTTGCTGCCCCTCGTCCGCAACACGGTCGCCGTGGCCAGCGGCAAGGGCGGAGTAGGCAAATCGACTGTCGCCGTAAACATCACACTGGCTCTCCACGAGTTGGGCGCGCGCGTGGGCATTCTGGACGGCGACATCTACGGCCCCAACGTACCCGGCATGTTGGGCGTGGACGGCCAGCCGGTGTTGCAGAACGACAAGATTCAGCCCCTGCGGGGGCATGGAGTGCCGGTGATGTCCATGGGCTTCCTGATGGATCAGGGCGACGCGGTCATATGGCGCGGCCCCATGGTCGCCCAGGCGCTGCGGCAGCTCCTGCAGGATGTCGAATGGGGCGAGCTCGACTACCTGATAGTCGATCTGCCCCCCGGCACCGGTGACGCCCCGCTGTCGCTGGCGCAGCTGCTGCCGCTTGCCGGTGCGGTGATCGTGAGCACTCCACAGGAGGTCGCGCTGCAAGACGTCCGGCGCGGGATCGCCATGTTCGAGAAGCTGCGCGTGCCCGTGCTGGGGGTGATCGAGAACATGTCTTACTTCGTGTGCGCTGGCTGCGGCGAGCGGCATGAGATATTCGATCATGGCGGCGCTCGGCAGGCCAGTGAGCAATTCGGTGTGCCTTTTCTGGGCGAGATCCCCCTGGACGTGCGTATCCGCTCCGCGTCCGACCACGGTCATCCGGTGGCCTCCCTGGGCCTGGACGACCCCCTTGCGCAGCCCTACGTGAACGCGGCCAAGCTCATGGCTGGCGAGATCAGCAAGCTCAACGCCGCCAAGCCCGAGCCGCTGCCGGTCCTCTGACTTCGTTCCGCGCCAATCCCGGCGTCCACGTCCGGCCTGAGCGGCGCCACGGCCCGGCCAGCGCCGTCACCGCTCAAACATTGGAACCGTTCAACCGCCTTACCCGGGCGGCCGTCAGAGCAGTACGACCCCGCTTCCGTAGCGGCATATCCCTAGCAATGGGCATTCCGGGCAATCGGGTGTCGTGCGGCAGAACGTCTTGCCGTGCCGCACCAGCAGCGCGTGCTGCTCGGCGTAGCGCTCCACGTCCGGTGCTATCGCCTGCATCAACCAGGTGCGCAGCCGGTCGTGCGTGATGCCCTCGGGCACCACGCCGAGACGCGCCAGTATGCGGGCGGTGTAGCGGTCGACCACGTAGCTTGGCTGGCGCGCCGCGTAAAGCAGGATTGTGTCGGCCGTCTCCGCACCCACGCCCCATAGCGCAAGCAACTCCGCGCGCAGCTCATCGAGCGGCCGGTCCAGCATCGCGTCCAGGCTGCCGCCATACCGGTCCTGCACGTGCGCGGCGAACACCCGCAGCTTGAGCGCTTTCTGACGGTAGTAACCGCTGGGCCGCACCAGCTCCTGCAGGGTCGCCTCGTCCAACCGCAGGACGCCCTGGATGCTAAGCGCCCCCACCGCCGCCAGGTTGTTTAGGGCCGCCTGTGCATTGGGCCAGGCGGTGTTCTGAACCAGCAACGCGCCCGCGATCACCTCGAAACTGTCCGCGCTCCGCCACCAGCCTTGCGGTCCGAAGTGAGCGGCCAGCGTCTCGAAAACTGGCGTCAGTCGGAGCCGCAGCCCCGTCGGGGCCTGCGGCGTCATTCCGGGTAGTGAATCACGCTGTGGATGGACTGGCCGCCGAGCCGCTCACGGCCATTCAGAAAGTCGAGCTCGATCAGGAACGCCAGCCCGACCAGCCGTCCGCCCAACCGCTCCACCAGATTGCAGGCGGCGCTGGCGGTGCCGCCGGTGGCTAGCAGGTCGTCCACGACTAGCACGCGCGCGCCGGGCCTCATCGCGTCCCGGTGAGCGGCGATGGCCGCGCGCCCGTACTCCAGCTCATACGCTTCCGAAATCGTGGCCGAAGGCAGCTTGCCCGGCTTGCGCAGGGGCACGAATCCACGGCCCAGCCGGCCGGCCACCGACCCGCCGAATATGAAGCCCCGCGCCTCCACCGCGGCCACCAGATCGGGCGAATCGGTCAGGTAGGGCTCGGCCAGCGCGTCGACCGCTGCGGCGAACGCCTCGCGACTCTGAAGCAGCGGCGTAATGTCCTTGAAGATGATCCCGGGTTGGGGAAAGTCCGGAACGTCCCGGATGTAGGCGCGCAGATCAATGCTCATCGAGGATCCGCCTGAGGCGAAGATTGCCCATCATGGCACGCGGACGCTAGCCGCCAGCGCGCCTATAATGGCCGCGACTTCGGCTTCACTCTGAGAGTTGATGCCCGCTTACGCATACACCTGCAAAAAGTGCGGTGACGCGTTCGAGATTCGGCGCAGCATGAGCGACGAGAGCCCGGTTGTCTGCATGCTCTGCGGCTCCAAGCGCGTGCGGCGCGTCTATCAGGCTCTGGCCGTCGTTGGCGCCGCATCCGGACGATCCGCGTCGCCGTCGGCCGCCAATGACGCCTACTCCGGCGGCGGCGGATGTTGCGGCGGCGCCTGCGGCTGCGCGCACTGACCGGTACTTCCCGAGCGTTGGTCTGGCCGGGGCCGTTGCGCCTTATGCCGGGTGTTTGTTCCCGCGGCGGGACGCGCCGCTGACGAATGCGGCGGCGGGAAGGAACGAATGACCGGCCGCCTGCGTAGTCTCTTAAGAGCAAGCACGGGCACCGATTGA
This sequence comes from Chloroflexota bacterium, assembly GCA_965220075.1. Lineage (GTDB taxonomy): Bacteria > Chloroflexota > UBA11872 > UBA11872 > UBA11872. The sequence continues at coordinate 2,452,211 of OZ244806.1, read as the reverse complement.
ACGGGACACGGTGTTTCCCCGCGCGGCCAGTCAGCCGCCAGAGGCGCTTCTTCGACCTTGTCGCGCGTCTGCAAGTTCGGACCGCGGTAAGCCGCGTTTGAAAGGAAGGATCGGATGATGTCACGCGTATTGGCCGCGGTCCTGGTTGGCTTAGGGGTCGTGGTGGCGGGGGCGATGGTCGTCGTCGCCGTGTTCTTCGCGGTCGCCCAGACAGGCTCGACTACCGCATCCGGCAGCGAATCGCCGACCGGGTCGATTGATGGCTCGACGCCGTACGTCGTCGCGGTCAGCGGCAGCGGGACGGCCAGCGCCCGGCCCGACGTTGTGGACATCCAGCTCGGCGTCGAATCCATCTCATCGGACGCCGCGCAAGCCATTCGCGAGAACAGCGACCGGGTGACCGCCGTGGTCGCCGCGCTGCGCGATTCCGGCGCCGAGGAAAAGGACATCCAGACTGCCGAGTACCGCATGTGGGTCGAGCAGGTCTACGATCGGGACGGCCCCACGGGCGAAGTTCGCTACCACGTGGTCAATCAGATGCGCGTGCGGCTGCGCGACCTCGACAAGACCGGCGCAATTCTGCAGGGCGCGCTCGAGGCGGGCGCCAACAACGTCGGCGGCATTGCGTTCAGCGTCGATGACACCGCCGGTCTGCGCAGCCAGGCGCGCGGCGAGGCCATCGCCGACGCACGTGCCAAAGCCGAGCAGCTCGCCCGCGAGCTGGGCGTCACCTTGGCCGGCGTGCGCCAGGTGAGTGAGGTTGCGGGCGCGCCTCCCGGTCTGATCACACGCAACTTCGCGTTCGATAGCGTTGCGATGGAGCAGCCGGCCGCGCGCGAAGTGCCGGTTTCGAGCGGTGAGTTCAACGTCACGGTGGCGGTCCAGCTCGTCTTCGACATCGCGCGCTAGCACGATCCCACGCGCCGCGGCTGCCGACGGGACAAGGGCGGTAGCCGCGGCCAGGTCGAGTCAATCGGCCGGCGTGTTCAGAGTCGTCGCAACCTGTGGGCGTTAGTGGGTCCGCCACCGAGTGCTTTCCCGACTCGATGGCTGGGCTATGTCTGCGGTCTGGCGTCGAAGAATGCGCGAACGTCTTGCAGGCTGTACGAACGGCGGGCGGGCGGCAAGGAACTCAGCACGATTCCACCATAGAAGCGGTTGGTCACGCGGCTGTCTAGAATCGCCACCACGCCGCGGTCGCGCGACGACCGGATAAGTCGTCCGAAGCCTTGCTTGAGAAGCAACGTGGCGCGCGGCAGGGCGTAGCCCCCGAACCAATCCTCACCCTCAGCGCGCAGGCGTTCCGTGCGCGCCGCCACCACCGGATCGTCGGGTGCGGCGAACGGCATCCGCGCGATGATCACCAGGCTCAGCGCCTCGCCCGGTACGTCCACGCCCTCCCAGAACGAACGTGTTCCGAAGAGCACGCCGTCGCCGGAAGCGCGAAACCGCTCCAGCAGCGCCGTAGTGGCGCCTTGTCCCTGTCTGAACATGGCGAAGGGCAGCTTCCCCTCCAGCCGTCCCCACGCGTCAGCTAAGGCCCGGTGACTGGTGAAAAGGCAAAACGCGCGTCCGCCCGACGTGTGGACGAGACGCTCGATCGTTCCCGCGATCGCCGCGTCATAGGCGGCGGAGCTGCCGCCTCCCGCCGGCGGCGCCGGCAGATCCTCCGCTATGTACACCAGGGCCTGCCGTGCATAGTCGAAGGCCGGCTCGGTGATGAGAGCTTCAGCGCCATGAAGACCAAGTCGCGTCTTTACATAATTGAACGACTGGCCAACCGCCAGCGTGGCGGACGTGCTTACCACCGTGTGGCGCGCGGCCACGTTCGCCCGGAACAGGCGGTCGACTTGGATCGGCGCGGCGCTGGCCACCAGGCCGCGCTGAACGTTCCTCTCCACGTAGTGCACCCAATCAGGGTCGTCGGGTCGGAACACTCGCTCAGCGTCCATTGCCAGCTCGCGCAAACGCCGCTCCAGCCATGCGCGCTCGTCCGCGTCGCCGATCCCCTGCGCCGCCTCCACGAGAGTCCAGGCCTCGCGCGCTAGCCGCACGCCGGCGGGAACCTCCTCCGTGAGAGCTGTCCGGCTGAAGCCGCTCAGGCGTTCCAGGGACTCGAATGCATCCGTGTTCGCGCGCAGCGCGGCCGAGCAGACCGACGCGAAACGCCGCGCCAGTCCGGCCCGTACTCGCGCGCCGTTGAGCAGGCGCGGCGCGCGCTCCGCGTCGATTACGGCTGCGAACGTCGAGGTGGCCGCGTCTTCCAGCGTGTGAGCTTCGTCCAGCACGACCAGCGGCGCCGCGGGCAGCGGCATGGCGCCGGCCGTGTCGCCCCCGCTTTGCCGAAGCTTGGCGTCCGCGAACAACAGGTGGTGGTTGGTCACCACGATCTGGGCGGAGCCCGCCTGCCATCGGGCGCGCTCCGCCCAGCATTCCCGGTGAAATGGGCAGAGACGGCCCTCGCACGTGTCGACGCCGCGCGTCAGCGCGCTGCGCAGCGGCGCGGAGGCGTCCGCGCCCAGCTCGTCCACGTCGCCCGTTTTGGTCGATCGCGCCCAGGCCTGCACGCGCCCCAGCTTGGCCGCTACGCCCAGCTCCGGTTGCCGCGTCTGCTCGTCGAGCGAGAGCAGACACAGATAGTTGGCGCGGCCCTTCAGCAAGGCGGTGGCAACGCTCGTATCCGCTGCCGCCTGAGCCAGCGGCAGATCGCGCTTCCAGAGCTGGTCCTGCAGAGCCTTCGTGGCGGTGCTCACGATGGTTTGCTTTTCCGATCGCAACGCCGGGACCAGATACGCCAGCGACTTGCCGGTGCCCGTGCCCGCCTCGACCAAGGCGTGACTGTCGGATTCGATGGCCGCCGCCACAAACTCGGCCATGCTGAGCTGGCAAGACCGTGGCTCGTAGTCCGGCAGCGCGCGCTGCAATGACCCGCCGGGTGCGAATACCTGCGGCAGATCGTCCGCGCCGCGCGCCTGGCTGGACATCAGCGGCCCGTCAGCTGCTCGGGTCCGGGGGTGGCAATCGCCGCGCGCGCTTCAAGGAAGCAGGCGGCGGATCAGCCCACTTGCGTCGCCGTCGTCGGCCTGAAAGGCTTCGGCCTGCGCCACGCCGGCTTGAAGCCCCCGGTAGGCCGTGACCGTGTGAGCCGCCGCGATCAGGTCCACGCCTTCACGTTCCTCGATCCAGGCGCGCAGCGTGACGTACGCCTCGAGCCCGGCGCGCTTGGTCTCGACGGCGCCGCTTACGTCCACGTACGCGGTCGGCGCAAAGCCCCCGGCCCAGGCTGGCTGGTAGCTCATCAGGGTTGGCGCCGCGGGCAGCGCGTCGTGGTCGGTACGGGCGTTCGGCGCGGCCGACATCTCCACGGCGGCTCTGGCGAGCGGCCAGGCGTTGCGAATGTCCTGCGAAGACCCCAACGGGGCCGGCGCCAGCACCAGGTCGGGGTCGAACGCGCGCACGATGTCGGTGATGGTTATGCGGGTGACCGCGTCGTTGCTGACGGCGAAGTCGGAGTGATCGAGCCATACGAGCTCGGCGCCAAGCCGCTCCGCCGCCTGCTCCGCTTCGGTCCGCCGCGTGGCCGCCAGCTCCCGCGGCGGCACGTCCGCCGCGGACGAGTTCCCGTTGGCGATCGTGCAAATCGCCACAGCGCCGCCGTCCCCCGCGATGCGCGCCAGCGTGCCGCCGCAGGCAAACTCCACGTCGCCGGGACGCGCCGATATCGCCAATACGCGCATGCGCTCACCGTGCAGATCCAACTCGCGGCGCCCCGAGTGTAGCGGCCTGCGCTGCGTATCCATCGACGCCTGATCGGTGCGCGAGAATTGGCCGTCCGATTGCAAACGAGTCCCGCCCGGCGTGCCTGAGTCCCGCGAGTCGAGAACCGACGGCCAGCGCAGCTTCTTCGACGAAGCCGTGATAACCGTGCACGCCGGCCGCGGCGGCGACGGCGCCGCCCACTTCCGCCGCGAAAAATTCGCTCCGCGCGGCGGTCCCGACGGCGGCGACGGCGGCCGCGGCGGCGACGTGATTCTCACTACCCGCGCGAGCCTGCACGCCCTCACCCACTTGCAACACGAACCGCGCTTCGTGGCCGACGCTGGCCGGCCCGGCAGCCGCCAGCAGCGCAGCGGGCGCGATGGAAAGTCGGTGACCGTAAACGTGCCCTGCGGCACCGTGGCTTACGAGGCCCAGAGCGGCGCCCTGATTGCCGATTTGGTCAACGAGGGCGACATAGCCGTGGTGGCGCGGGGCGGGCGCGGCGGCCTGGGCAACGTTCACTTCAAGTCGGCGCGCTTTCAGACTCCGCAGATATCGCTGCGCGGGGAGGACGGCGAACGGCGCCGACTGCGGCTCGAGCTCGAGCTGATCGCCGACGCGGGGCTGATCGGCGCGCCCAACGCCGGTAAGTCTTCGCTGCTCAGCCGCCTCAGCGCGGCCCGCCCCAAAGTCGCGCCATATCCCTTCACCACGCTCGCGCCCGTGCTGGGCGTGGTGGCTGCACGCGACGCCAGCTTCGTGATCGCCGACTTGCCCGGCCTCATCCAGGGCGCCAGTCACGGCGCCGGTCTGGGCATACGGCTGCTTCGCCACACCCGCCGTGCGCCCGTGCTGATCCACGTCGTAGACGGCGCCGGCCTGGAGTACGATCCGATCGAGATATTCGGCGCGGTCAACGCCGAGCTTGCCGCCTTTGACGCCGAGCTGCCGGAGCGCCCGCAGATTGTTGCCTTCAACAAGATCGACCTTGCCGAAGCGCGCGCTATCTGGCCCGATTTTCGCGCGGCCGTGCTGGCGCAGGGCTACGAGCCGATGGCGATCTCGGCCGCGACCGGCGAGGGACTCCCGCAGCTCTCCGCGCGCGCGCTGGAGGCGCTCAACGAGGCCGCGCAGCCCTCCCGGCCGGCGCCAGCCGAGCTGCCCACCCTGCGACCGGTAACCGTGGACGCCGAGCCGCGCTTGTTCCGCCGCGGCGACGGGGCTTACGTCGTGCGCGGCGCGCGCCTGGAGCGCCTGGCCCGCTCGCTCAACCTGAACGCGCCCGACGCCGTGGACTATTTCCAGCGCCAGCTCGACCGCGCCGGCGTGACCCAGAAGCTTGAGCAGGCGGGCGTCGCGCCGGGCCATATAGTCGTCGTGGGTGCGGTCGAGTTCGAGTGGGCCGCGCGCGAGCTGTGATACATTCCGGCCGCTATGGCCCTACCAGATCGAAGTACCGGCACAGCTTTCGCCGCGCTCGGCGCCGTCACTATCTAGCCCTCGCGCCCGGCGGCTTAAAGGCCGCCGCCGCGAGGGCCTGCCCGGACCGCCGGGCTTTTCTGTTTTCCGGGCTGTTTACACGCTTCACCCAAAGTGACGGAGGGCTTCTCTGATGGACGCTGATCTTCTCTACCGCTTGCGCCACTCGGCCGCGCACGTGCTGGCCACGGCCGTGCTCGACGTCTTCCCCGACGCGCAGCTCGGCATCGGCCCCCCCACCGACGACGGCTTCTACTACGACTTCCTGCTGTCGCGCTCGCTTACGCCCGACGACCTGGCGCAAATCGAAACCCGCATGGCCGTGCACAAGCAAGCCGCTTATCCATTCGAGTACTCAGTTCACGAGCGCGAAGAGGCTCTTGCGCATTTCCGCGCCCAGAGCCAGCCGCTCAAGGTCGAGCTGGTCGAAGACATCGCGGGCGGAGAGACCATCAGCTACTACACCTCCGGACCCTTCCTCGATCTCTGCCGCGGTCCGCATGTGGCCGACACCGGCCAGATCGGCGCGTTCAAGCTGCTTTCGATCGCCGGCGCGTACTGGCGCGGCGACGAGAAGCGACCGCAGCTCCAGCGCGTCTACGGCACCGCGTTTCCCACCCAGGCCGAGCTGCACGAGCATCTGCACCGGCTGGAGGAGGCGCAGAAGCGCGATCACCGCGTGCTCGGCCGCGACCTGGACCTGTTCTCGGTCAATCCTTCCGTCGGACCGGGCCTGGTTCTGTGGCATCCCAAGGGCGGCGTGATTCGGGAGCTATTGGAGGACTTCTGGCGCAAGGAGCACCGCGGGCGCGGCTACGACGTGGTCTATACGCCGCACATCGGCCGCAAGGAGCTTTGGGAGACCAGCGGCCACACGCAGTGGTTCGAGGAAGGCCTCTTCCCCGAGATGGAGCTGGAGCACCAGAGCTACATCAACAAGCCCATGAACTGCCCCTTCCACGTGCAGATTTTCGGCTCGCAAACGCGCAGCTACCGCGATCTGCCGCTGCGCTTCGGTGAGCTGGGCACGGTCTACCGCTACGAGCGCACGGGGACGCTGCACGGCGCTCTGCGCGTGCGCGGCCTGACCCAGGACGACGCCCACATCTTCTGCACGCGCGCGCAATTCGCCGACGAGGTTGACGCCTGCCTGGACATCGCCGAGTTCATCTTCGGTCTGTTCGGGTTCACCGAGTTCAAGTGGGAGCTGAGCGTCCGCGACAAGTCCGACACGGCCAAGTACGCCGGCACGGACGATCTTTGGGAACTCGCCGAGAGCGGTCTGGTCGAAGCTCTGGAACGCCACCGGATCGACTACCAGCGCGTGGAGGGCGAGGCCGCCTTCTACGGACCCAAGATCGACATGCAGGTGGCCGACGCCATCGGTCGCTTCTGGCAGCTCACGACCATCCAGGTTGACTTCAACCTGCCTGAGCGATTTGACATAACTTTTGAAGCGGAGGACGGCTCGCGTCAGCGCCCCGTCATGGTTCACCGCGCCATCATGGGCGCCCTGGAGCGCTTCGTGGCCGTGCTCACCGAGCACTTCGCAGGAGCGTTCCCCGTCTGGATGGCGCCGCTGCAGGCGGTGGTGATCCCCATTGCCGACCGGCACGTGGACTACTGCCGGCAGATTGCGGGCAAGCTGCGTGACGCCGGCATGCGGGTTGACGTGGATGACCGCTCGGAGCGCATGAACCGCAAGATCCGCCACGCCCAGCTTCAGAAAGTCCCCTACATGCTGGTCGCGGGCGACCGCGACGTGGCTGGCGGGCAAGTCTCGGTGCGTCTGCGAACCGAGGAAGACCTGGGAGGGATGAGCGTCGACGCTTTCCTGGCCGCCGCGGCGCCGGTCATAGAGACCAAATCCCACGACCGGCTGGGCTTCGAGACCTAGCGCGCCGCTCGTGTAGGTGCTGGTTAGTCTGGGCCCCTCAACCGACTACCGCAGGTCGACGTTCTCGAGGCCGTGAACCCTTCGGTGTCGGCGAGAACCGTCGTGATATTCAAGGTTCGCGAAGGGAAGTGTCAGTTGAGGCTCAGGGTGTAGCGATCGCGCGTCGTCGGAAACGCCACGCACGAATGCACCCAGCATGCGTCGTTCATAGCATTCAGGCGTGGCACGCTGCGCCTCTGCAAAGTGCACTGTGAACGAGTCGAAACTACTTAGTGTCTTTAGCCAATAGCCTCCCCTGTGTGGGCGTATGTCGCCAAGCAGTGTCTTGTAGTAGCCGCCGATTCGTGACCTAAGCGACGTGGCCTTCCCTATGTACACAACGGGCTCGTCGTTAATCCACCATTGCGCGATGTGCGCGGCGAGTTGCACGGGTTCAACCACGGAGCCGCACAGTCGCACGCCACCAACGCGGTCGCACCACTCCCTAATCCGAGTAGTCGAGACAGGTGCCTTTGAGAGGCCGCCAACTTTGTCCGGGTCAGCATGGATCGAAGCGCAGTAGACACCTGATGCGCGAGTTTGCGGCTCTTCACCCCAGGCAACGGAGCTTGTCAGTTCGAGCCCGACGCTACGGAACAGCTCGGCAGGCGATGTTGGCACGTAATCGTCCTCTTCTAGCGGGGAGGGCAAGTTTCGCATGTAGCCCAAGCCGCCAACAACCTGTGACAAGTGTTTCGTAGCACGCCGATCCTGCGCCGACAGCCGCCGGGAACCACGATGCGGTCTCAGCTACCGGGCGCAGAGCTTGTGGTCGCTTTACCTATGTAGCTATCCCGCTTTCAGTTCATGGAGTTCTCGGCGCTGGCTTCGGGACAACTTCGCCTCGTATTTGTTGCCAACCGCATCACGGACGAGCACGCCTACGAAGCGAAGCTCGCCGTCCCGGGAATTGTCGTCGAGAAGGCGCCTGAATTCTGATGTCGGGATTGGAATATGAGCTGAATTGCCCGGATCGATTTGAGTTGGCAGATCGAACGGGGGTGCCGGCGGAAACGAGAAGCTTGTGTCGGAGCCGCTAACGATAATCTCACAGTTCACAATCTTAATGGTCCCCGATCCTGCATTCGCGACGGTAGCGACTATGAAGGTCTTCTTGTTGGCAGGCATTGCTCTAAGCGATTTCCAGAAGTTCATATAGAGTGACGAATTGAGGTTTGGCCCCCCTGCAGTTCTAAAGTAGGCGAATTGAAGTTTTACTCGCACAAGCCTTGGGGCGGGGCGCAACCACACAAAAATCTGCCAGCCCAGCGAGACGATGCCGAGTATCAGGGACACGCCAATCGCGACCCACTGAGCCGCGTCACCTGTCATCCACTAGACTCCGATCACTAGCGCATAGGTGTTCACAAGCGGGTCTGCAACCACATTCGCGGTCTTGAGCGCTTCTCCCTGCCCCATGTTCGTCTCTTGTACGGTATCACGTCTGGCGGTACAGTAACGGGCAGATGATGAGCGTAATGGCCACCCGAGGCCGTTGCCGCGGGCACCCTTCTCCTTCAAGGAGGCAGAGCCACTGGTGTACCGGCTGAAGTGAACGCCGCGCAGCTCGCCGACCGTCTATCGCGCGAACCGGCCTTCGCGCCCTTCATTTCCGCTTGGAAAGTGCGGCCGGCGCGCGCGGCGCGGCTGGCCGAGTGGCCCCGGCGCGTGGCGCCGGCGCTGCGCGCCGCCCTTGCCGACCGCGGCATCGGCGCGCCCTACACGCACCAGGCGGAGGCCATCGAGCGCGTCCTCGACGGTGAGGACCTATGCATCGTCTCCGGCACCGCTTCCGGCAAGACTCTTTGCTACAACCTGCCGGTCGTGCAGGCCATCCTGGACGATCCCCAGGCGCGCGCGATCTATCTCTTCCCCACCAAGGCCCTGGCGCAGGACCAGCTCGACGAGCTCTACGCGCTCGTGCAGGCCGCCGAGGCCGACATCAAGACCTTCACCTACGACGGCGACACTCCGCCCGGCGCGCGCCGCGCGGTGCGTCGGGCCGGGCACATAGTGGTCACCAATCCCGACATGCTGCATCAGGGCATCCTGCCCCACCACACCGGCTGGACGCGCCTCTTCGAGAACCTGCGCTACGTCGTAATCGACGAGTTGCACGTCTACCGCGGCGTCTTTGGCAGTCACCTCGCCAACGTGCTGCGGCGCCTGCTGCGCGTGGCGGACTTCTACGGCGCGCGTCCTCAGATCATCTGCTGCTCGGCCACCATCGCCAATCCCAAGCAGCTTGGCGACCGGCTGACCGGGCGCGATCTGAGCCTGGTGGACGACGACGGATCGCCGCGCGGCGAGAAGCACCTGATCTTCCTCAACCCGCCGGTCGTCAACTTCGAGCTAGGGCTGCGGGCCTCCGCGCTGGACGCCTCCGCGGAGGTCGCGCGGATCCTGCTGGGCAACGACATCCAGTCGATCGTGTTCGCGCGCAGCCGCACTGACACCGAGCTGCTGCTCAGCAAGATCCGCGGGGCACCGCACGCGGGCCGGGGCGAGGTCCACGGCTATCGCGGCGGCTACCTGCCGGCCGAGCGCCGCGCCATCGAGCGCGGTTTGCGCGAAGGCGCGGTGCGCACGGTGGTGGCCACCAACGCGCTGGAGCTGGGCGTGGACATCGGGCAGATGCAGGCGGTGGTGCTGTGCGGCTATCCCGGCTCACTGGCCAGCTTCTGGCAGCAGGTCGGACGCGCCGGAAGGCGCGAGGAGACCTCGCTGGCCGTTTTCGTGGCCGGCTCAAACCCACTGGACCAGTTTCTGGTGCGTAATCCCGATTTCGTGTTCGCCGCGCCGGTGGAGAGCGGCCTCATCAATCCCGACAACGTCTACCTCTACACCAGCCACCTCAAATGCGCCGCGTTCGAGCTGCCGTTCACCGAGCACGAGCAGTTCGGAATACCCACCACGCAGGAAGCGCTGGCCATGCTGGCGGAGTCGCGCATCGTGCACAAGGCCGCCGGCGCCTACCACTGGTCGTCCGAGGACTACCCGGCCCAGTTCGTCAGTCTGCGCACGGGCACTTTGGACAACGTCGTGATCGTCGAGAACGGCGCGCAGGCCCGCGTCATCGGACAAGTCGACCGCTTCTCGGCGCCGACGCGCGTGCACGAGGACGCGATCTACCTGCACGACGGCCGCCAGTTCCACGTCAAGAAGCTGGATTGGGATCAGGGCAAGGCTTACGTCGAGGAAGTCTCGGTGGAGCACTACACCGTGGCCAACGTGAGCGTCAACGTGGCGGTGCTGGACGATTTCGAGGCTGTCGAGCAGGGGGCTCTGGCGCGCGCCTGGGGCGACGTGCGCGTGACGGCCGTGCCCACGATCTTCAAGAAGCTGCGCGTCAGCGACGACGACAACGTGGGTTGGGGCACGATCGATCTGCCCCAACAGGAAATGCACACCACGGCCTGCTGGCTCTGGATGAGCGGGGAGCTGGCGGAATCGCTCACGCGTGCGGAGGTGGAAGCGGCGCTGCAGGGCGTCTCCTACCTTCTCCCCAACGTGGCCGCGCTCTACCTGATGTGCGATCCGCGCGACCTGGGCGCGAAGAGCGAGATCAAGTCGCCCTTCACCGGAGCACCCACGCTCTTCCTCTACGACCGCTACCCGGGCGGCGTCGGCCTGGCCGAGCGCCTGTACGTGGTCTACGACAAGGTGGTGGAAGCGGCTGCGAAGCTGCTGGACGCCTGTGATTGCCGCGAGGGCTGCCCGGCTTGCGTAGGCCCGCCGGTCGGGACTGGATCGGGCGCCAAGCGCGCCACTCTGAAAGCGCTGCGGGCCGCGGCCGTGCAGGCCATCCCCTTGCGACTGACAGAGGGGCCGGCTTGAGGTCGCGAAAGCCCGCTCGCAAGGCCGCTTCTCATCGCCCGTCGATAGCACGCTCGCCGTGACCCCTGATCCCCGCGGCGTGCGCTGGGAGCGCGCTTGGGCGCCGCCCGACGCGATCGAAGAGCGCCCCCCGGATACCGGCGGTTACGACGGAACGGGACCCGTCGCCATCGAGAACGTCGTGAACGGAGAACTCGTGGACGTCGCCCGCGGCACCATGTTTTGGACCTCCGAGACTCACGACGTCACGCTCGCCCGCGCGCGAGGATGGCCGGACGACGTCGCCCGCCGCGGGTTGCCGGTGGCCTTCAACGACGCGGAGGCGCGCGGCTTCGAGCTCGAGCGCGCGCTCTTCATCGACACCGAGACCACCGGGCTGTCCGGCGGCGCCGGCACCTACGTCTTCCTGGTGGGCTGCGGTTGGGTGGAGCGCGGCGCGCTGCGGGTGGACCAGTTCTTCATGCGTGACCAGGCCGACGAGCCGGCCATGCTGGCGCACCTGGACGCGCTGTTGCGCCGCTTTGACTGGGTGCTCACCTTCAACGGCGCGGCCTTCGATCTGCCCCTCCTGCGGACGCGCTTCATCATGAACCGCATGCGCGCTTCGGTGGACGCCCTTTCGTCGCTGGATCTTCTGCATGCGGCCCGGCGGCTCTGGAAGTACCGCTTGCGCGACCGCAGCCTGGGCTCGTTGGAGCAGCACGTACTGGGCGTGCGGAGAGTCTCGGACGTGCCCAGCGCTCTGATTCCCGAGATCTACTTCAACTATCTGCATAGCGGCGACGCGCGCATGCTGGGGCCGGTCTTCGATCACAACCGGCAGGACATCGTTTCGCTGGCCTTGCTGCTCGACCGCGTCTGCACCGCCTGCGGCGGCTGGAGCGACGTGCGGCTGACGCCCGAGGAGCTGCTGGGCGTGGCCGGCAGCCACGCGCTGGCCGGCGATCGGGACACCGCGGCCGCCGCCTATGACCAAGCCCTCGCGGCAGGCTTGTCGGGAAGCGCCCTGCTAACCGCGCAGACCCGCCTCAGCCTGCACTACAAGCGCTCGGGGGACTGGACCCGGGCGGCCGACTTGTGGCGAGCCATGACGGGACAACGCGGCCAGGCGAGTGCGTGGGCGCTGGTGGAGCTGGCCAAGCATCACGAGCACCGCCGCCGCGACTTCGCGGCTGCGCGCGATTGCACACTGCGGGCGCTGCGCCTGGCGCGCGCAGTGCCGGCCAGCCCCCCACTGCCGCTCGCCGAGCCTGCCCTGGCGCACCGATTGCGACGCCTGGAGCGGCGCCTGGCCGACCGCGCCTCACGCTGACCGCCGTCCGGCGGGCGTGAGCGCCGCGTGCATTGGGGATTTTCGCCGCGTCGAGGCGTTTCGACTACGCTAGCTCCGGCCCACACATCGCAAACGAGCGGAGCCGCGGTGCAATTCAGCGTTGGGGTGATCGGCGCCACGGGGTTCATCGGCACGCCCTATCGAGAGCAGATTCGCGCGGCCCCCAATGACGCCCGCATCGTCGCGCTCTGTGCGCGCCGCCGTGATCTGCTGGAGGCGGCGGCGCGCGAAGACGGCGCCGAGTTTGTGACCACGGACTGGATGGAGATCGTCGAGCATCCGCAAGTGAACCTGGTGCTCGTGGCCGTTCCCGACGCGCTGCACCACGAGATGGTCATGGCCTGCGCACGCGCCGGCAAGCACGTCGTCTGCGAGAAGCCGGTGGCGACCACGGCGCGGCAGGCCCGTGAGATGTGGTCCGCCTACAAAACGGGGGGTCTCGGGCACTTCGTGCCCTTCTGGACCCGCGGCCTGCCGGTCTTCACCAAAGCGCGCGAGCTCATCGCCGCCGGCGAGCTTGGCGAGATCCGCGCCTTCGTTTACCGCTGGCACAATCCGCGCCCGGCCTCCATGCCCTCCACCTGGCGCGATGACGCGCAGCTCTCCACCGCGGGCAGCGTGGCCGACGGCGGCTCGCACGCCTACGACACTCTCCGCTGGTTGACCGGGCTGGAGGCCCGGCGCGTGCTGGCGCATGCCGACGTCATCACCCCGCCCAAGCCCGACCTTGGCGCCATCAACCTGGACGAAGCGCTGACCTGGGCCGAGACGCGCGCCTCCGGCGGGTCTTCCGACCCCCCAACACGAAAGGGCACCGCGTTCGACTACGGAGCCGTCGCGACCGAGCTGGACAACGGGAGCGTGGGCGTCTTCGCGGTCTCGCATGCGCCCTACCTGCGCACCGGCCTGGCGCCCGACCTCGAGCTGCACGGCGACCAAGCGTCGCTCTCGGTCGATCGGCTGGCCGGTACTCTGCGTCTTGCGCGGCCCCAAGAGGACCCCGTGGTGGCGGCGTCCCTCGAGACTGTGGGAGCGGCCAACCAGTTCGCCGCGCACGCCTTCCCGGCCATACGCGCGCATGCCGCCGGCCGGCCGACGGACGAGCCCGGACTGCACGACGGATGGCGTGTGCAGCTGTTCACCGACGCCGTCGTGGCTTCGGCCAAGCGCGGCGGCTGGGCCTCAATCGACGAGTTCGACACAGACGTCTAGGGCCACTCGGGCTCGCCGCGTCAGTCAACCGCCAAGGCCCGACGGCTCGGCGTTGATGCACAGGTGGGACTCGCGAGGCTTGGCGAAGCTCAGATTTACGCAAATCAACCAGTGATGTAGACTTTGCGTACCTAATAAGTCAACTTTGCCGACTGCCGGCGCCTTCCGCCGGCAGCGCGCAGGCGGCGCATGGAGCCGAACGAGCCCGGAGGCTTGCGATGGCCGTAACCCAATCAAAGGACGCGGCGGGCCAGGTCATTCCCATTCTCGAGGACGAGTTCGAGGACTTCGGGACGGAGGCCACCGCCTTCCTCCACGGCCAGCGCGAAGAGGATCGCTTTGTGGCGTTCCGGCTGCGGCAGGGAGTCTACGGCCAGCGGCAGGCGGACGTGCAGATGATGCGCGTCAAGCTGCCTTTCGGTGGAGTCACGGCCGACCAGCTGGACGCGCTGGCCGAGGTGGCCGAGCGCTTCACGCCGCTCAAGAAGGGCCACCTCACCACACGCGAGAACGTCCAGTTCCACCACGTGCCGCTGCCGCTGGCGTCGATGGCCTTGCCGGTCCTCGGCGCCGCCGGCCTCTCCACGCGCGAGGCCTGCGGCAACACAGTGCGCAACGTGACCGGCGATCCCTGGGCGGGAATCTGCGATGACGAAGTGTTCGACGCCACGCCCTACGCGGGCGCCTTCATCCGCTACTTCGTGCGCAAGCCGCTCACCCAATCGCTCCCCCGCAAATTCAAGGTCGCCTTCAGCGGGTCGGAGACCGACCGGGCGATCACCGACATTCACGACCTTGGTTTCATCGCCCAGATTCGGCGTGAGAACGGCCAGGAAGTCAGAGGCTTCCGCATGGTCACGGGCGGCGGCCTCTCGATCATGCCCAAGAACGCCTTTGTGCTCGACGACTTCGTGCCCATCTCCGAGTACTTGCGCGTTTCCGAGGCCGTGCTGCGCATCTTCAATCGCTCCGACGAGCTGCGCCGCAACCGCGCCAAGGCGCGCATCAAGTTCCTGGTGCACAAGGTAGGCATCGAAATGTTTCGGGAGATGGTGGAGGAGGAGTTGCGGGGCGACTGGGCCAAGCAGGACTACCCCGTGGAGGACCTGCTGTTCATCGACGATGAAGAAGCCGAGGCGCCGCGGGGACCCGCCGAGGCGCCCGCGGTCCCGGAAGAGGACCGCGATCTCTTCGCGCGCTTTTGCGCCACCAACGTGCTGCCGCAGAAGCAGGCCGGCTACGTTGCGGTCGAAGCCAAGGTCAACCAGGGTGACCTCAGGCCCGAGCAGTTTCGCGGACTTGCGCGTCTCCTGCGCGAGTACGGCAACGGGCGTGCGCGCGTCACTCACTGGCAGAACATCGTGCTCCGCTGGATTCCCGGCAACGGCCTCTATGCGCTGTGGCGCGGCCTGCGCGCGCTTGGCCTGGGCATGCCCGGAGCGCTCGAGATCACGGATGTCGTGAGCTGCCCCGGCACCGACAGCTGCAAGCTCGGTATCACCTCCTCCATGGGCCTCAATCGCGGCGTGCAGGCCAAGATCGAGGAGATGCGCATCCGCGACCCGTTGACGCGCCAGATCCTGATCAATTTGAGCGGCTGTCCCAACTCCTGCGGCATGCATCACGTCGGCAACATTGGGTTCCACGGCGCGGCCATCAAGAGTGGCGACCGTCAGGTGCCCGCCTACCACGTGTTCCTAGGCGGCAATCGGCGCGCCGGTTCAGCCGTGCGCCTGGGCATGCTGCTCAGGTCCCGCCTGCCGGCCAAGCGGGTCCCCGTGGCCGTCGAGCGCTTCATCCTGGACTACGAAGAAAACCGCTCGGACGATGACGAGACCTTCAACGAGTACGTAGACCGGGCCGGCAAGCCGTACTTCGAAGGGCTATTGATCGACCTCAAGCTCCCGCCTGAGTTTTCCGTGCAGACGCGCCAGGAGTTCGTGGATTGGGAGCGCGACAGGCTCTACGTGCTGGAGCGCGGCGAGGGCGAGTGCGCCGTATGAGCTCCGCGCTTGCCGTTGAAGCTCCCGACCTTGCCGCGGTCAGCCGCCGTTTCGAGTCGGCGGCCGCCGAGGACGTGCTCACCTGGGCGCTCGACAGCTACGCGCCCGACGTCGCGTTCTCCTGCTCGTTCGGGGGTCCGTCGGGACTTGTCATCCTGGACATGCTGGCGCGCTCGAGCCGGCTCGATCGGGTCGAGGTCTACTACCTGGACACCGGTCTGCTCTTCGATGAAACGCACGAAGTCCGCCGCGAGCTAGAGCGCCGCTACGGATTTCGCGCGGTTGAATACGCCCCCGCGCTGTCGCTCGGCGAGCAGGCCGCCCGGCACGGCGACGAGTTGTGGAAGCACGATCCCGACGCCTGCTGCGGCATCCGCAGAGTCGCGCCAAACGCGGTGGCTCTGACCGGCAAACGCGCCTGGATTACCGGACTGCGGCGCGATCAGTCGCCCACACGAGCCGGCACGCCCATCGTCGAGTGGAACCCCCGTCTGGGTCTCGCCAAGATCGCGCCGCTGGCCACTTGGGCGGAGGGGCAGGTCTGGGACTACATTCACCGATTCGCAGTCCCCTATAACCGCCTGCACGACGCGGGCTATCCCAGTCTCGGCTGCACCGTCTGCACCACGGCCGTGGGCAACGGCGAGCACGGCCGCGCGGGCCGCTGGCGCGGAACCGGCAAGATCGAGTGCGGCCTGCACTGGCGAATCTAGGGGCGGCGCTTTCTTCGATAGGCCGCGATCACCGACCTCAAACCATCGCAATCGACACCCTTCACTTGGAAAGCGAGGCCGCTACGTGACGAGCGCAGGATTCACCGTGTGGTTCACCGGGCTGTCCGGTGCGGGCAAGACAACTCTCGCGGATCTCGTCGGCGGTGAGTTGCGGGCCCGCGGGTTGGCCGTCGAGTCGCTCGACGGCGACGTGGTCCGCCAGTACCTCACCAAGGGCCTCGGTTTTTCCAAGGAGGACCGCGACGAGAACATACGCCGGATTGGCTGGGTGGCGGCCATGGGCACGCGCCTGGGCGGCGTGATGCTCGTCTCGGCCATCTCCCCCTATCGCGAGATACGCCGGGAGGTTCGCGAGCTGGTGGGTGACTTCGTGGAGGTCTTTGTCGAGTGCTCGCTGGATGAGCTCGTGCGGCGCGATCCCAAGGGTCTCTACAAGAAAGCGCTGGCCGGCGAGATCGCCAATTTCACCGGCATCTCCGACCCCTACGAGGCGCCCCTGGCGCCGGAGATCGTCGTAAACACCGATCGTGAGACGCCGCAGGCTTCCGCCCACAAGATACTCACCAGGCTTGCCGAGCTCGGGCGTGTGGAGCTCGACGGGTCGGCGCGAGAAACCGGTCCAGGCCGCGACGGGCAGGTGGTAGGCCTGCACCCGAAACAGGCGCCCCGAGCATGAACGCCCTAGGTACGTTCACGGCAATCAGGCTCAGCCAGCGCCAGCTGGCCGACGTCGAGCTGTTGCGCGTCGAGGGGTACCGACCGCTCACCGGATTCATGAACCGAGCCGACTACACCAACGTCGTCGACAACATGCGCCTGGCCGACGGCCGCCCTTGGCCGCTGCCAATCACGTTGGCGGTTGACCAGGACACGGCCGACGCCATTCGCGAGGGCGACAAGATCCCCCTGCTCGGTCTGGATCGCGCTCCCGTGGCGTTCCTGGAAGTAGAGGAGAAGTTCCGCTACGACAAGCCGCGTGAGGCGCGGCTCGTTTTTCGTACCACCGACGAGGCGCACCCCGGCGTGGCCGCCCTCTACGCACAGGGCGACACCCTGCTGGGCGGGACGCTCACACACACCGCGGCGCCTATCAGCGTTGAGTTCGCCGCTTACCGGCACACTCCCGCCGATCTGGCGGCGCTCTACGCGCAGCGCGGCTGGCGCTCGATCGTGGCTTTTCAAACCCGCAACCCTATCCACCGCGCGCACGAGTACCTTCAGAAGGCCGCCCTCGAGATGGTGGACGGCCTGCTCGTGCACCCGATCGTGGGCGCGACCAAGGACGACGACGTGCCCGCTGACGTGCGCATGCGTTGCTATGAGGTTCTGCTCGAAAAGTACTTCCCGCCCGAGCGCGTCCTGCTCTCGGTGCTGCCGGCGGCCATGCGCTACGCCGGCCCGCGTGAGGCCATCTTTCACGCTCTGGTCCGCCGCAACTACGGATGCACGCACTTCATCGTCGGTCGCGACCACGCCGGCGTCGGCAACTACTACGGGCCCTACGACGCGCAGGTCATCTTCGACGAGTTCGCTCCCGGCGAGCTGGGCATCACACCGCTGTTCTTCGAGCACGCGTTCTGGTGCAACGCCTGCGCCGGTATGGCTACCTCCAAGACTTGCCCCCACGACAACGACGCTCACGTGTTTCTCAGCGGCACGCGGCTGCGCGAGATGATGCGTGCGAATGAGAGTCCGCCGCCCGAGTTCACCCGGAGTGAGGTGGCCGAGGAGCTCGCGCGGCACTACCAGCGGCCGTAATCACGTGCCGATTGCGGATCGGGTGATGAGGCGGCAGCGGGGCAGGGGTGTGGGGCTGTCCGCGGGATCGCCTTGTAGGGGCGCCCCTTGTGGGCTACCTCTTCGTCCTCTGCCCTTGGGCGCCAACAAGGGGCGCCCTTACGGGAAGGCGGCCGCGACCACGTGTTCACCCTGTCCCAGGTCTGCGCATTTAGGAAGATGAACGAACCGCACGGTGAGGAATCCTTGCGGTCGTCCGACCATGCTGGTCGTCTTGCATCACGCGGAGCGTGGATTACTCGGCCCGTTGCGTCCTAAGCTCGCCTTGCGGGAGACAGCGCGTGAACGATTGCATGCTGCTCAGAGTCGCCACCCGATCCAGCCCGTTGGCGCGTGCGCAGACGGCGCTCGTCGTCGACCTGATACGCGCCCGCGTACCTCAGCTCGAGGTGACGCTGGTGCCGGTCACCACTGCCGCCGACCGGGACACCGGGCGGCTTATCCGGGATCTGGGTGAGCGCGGCGTGTTCACCAAGGCGGTGCAGGACGCGCTGCTCGACGGCCGCGCGGACGTAGCCGTGCACAGCCTCAAGGACCTGCCCACCGCTCCGGCGCCCGGTTTGACCGTAGTAGCCGTGCCGGCGCGGGCCGATCCTCGCGACGCGCTGGTGGCGGGCGCACGGTCCTCGCTGGCCGAGCTTCCCACGGGCGCACGGGTTGGCAGCAGCAGCCCTCGGCGCGCGGCACAGGTGCGGCTAGCCCGGCCTGACGTCAAGATGGTTCCCCTGCGGGGTAGCGTGGGGACGCGTGTGGCGGCGGTCGTGGAGGGGCGGATCGATGCGACGCTATTGGCCGTGGCCGGTCTGCAACGCGCCGGTCTGACGGATGCCGTGTCCGCCCTGCTCGAGCCTCCCAACTTCTTGCCCGCGCCCGGTCAGGGCGCGCTGGCCATCGAAGTCCGTGAGGATCGTGCCGACCTTATAACGCTGCTCGCCGACCTCGACGACCCCGCGGCGCAGGCGACCACCAGCGCCGAGCGCGCCTTTCTGCAAGCACTGCAGGGTGGCTGCTCTCTGCCGGCGGGCGCGCTCGCGACCATCGGCGGCGAGCGTTTGACCCTGCAAGCCGCCGTCTTTGGCCCCGAAGGCGCGCCTCCCGTCACCGTGGAAGGCGACACGACCGCCGCGCTCGACCTGGGCCGGAGGGCCGCGGACGCTGTATTGGACGCCATGCCGGAAGGGCTCGCGTGAGCCTTCGGCCCGGCACCTTGTATCTCGTCGGCGCGGGTCCCGGCGATCCGGGCCTGATCACCGTCCGCGGCCAGGAGATTCTGCGGCGGGCCGACGCGGTGGTGTATGACCGGCTGGTCGACCCCGCGTTTCTGACGCAGGCTCGTCCCGAAGCTCAGAAGATCTACGTCGGCAAAGCGCCCGGCCAGCATGGCCGCACGCAGCAAGAGATCGGGGCCGTGCTGGTCGGCCTCGCGCGCGCCGGCAACACGGTCTGCCGGCTGAAGGGCGGCGACCCGTTTGTATTCGGGCGCGGCGGCGAGGAGGCGCTGGCCGCTCAGGCGGCCGGGATCCGCTGGGAAGTGGTCCCCGGCGTCACCTCGGCATTCGGCGCGCCGGCCGCGGCCGGTATTCCCGTAACGCATCGAGGTATGGCTTCGGCCGTGGTAGTCGTTACGGGTCACGAGGACCCGGCCAAAGCGGAGGCGGCGGTGGACTGGAGCAGGCTCGCGGCGATAAGCGGGACGATAGTCGTCATGATGGGGGTGGCTAAGCTGGGAGAAATCGCGGCCTCCCTCATCGAGGCCGGGCGCGATGCCGCCGAGCCGGCCGCCGTGATCGAGAACGGCGCCGCACCCGGCCAGCGCAGCGTGCGAGCCAGCCTTGGCAGCGTGGCGGAGGCGGCCCGCGCCGCTTCCATCGCAAACCCCGCCGTGGCTGTCATTGGGCCGGTCGTGGACCTGCTGCGCCAGGAGCAGGAATGAGCCGGCGGCCACGGGTGGTAGTCACGCGGCCCGGCCAGGGCGGCGACACCCTTTCGGAGCGGCTCACCGAGCTCGAATGTGAGGTCGTCGTGTCGCCGACCATTGCGATCGGGCCGCCGCGCAGCTACGAAGCCCTCGATCGACTCGCTCGGTACCCCGCCGGCGTCGACTGGATCCTGTTCATGAGCCGCCACGCCGTGCGTTACTTCGCGCAGCGGCAGCGACGCTTCGGTGCTACTGCAAAGACGCACGCGGCAGCCGTTCAGATCGCCGCCGTAGGCGCGGCCACCGCCGCCACCGCCCGCCGCGCCGGACTGGCGGTCGACTTCGAATCAAACGGCCGCACTGGCGCCGACCTCGCCGGGGCAATTGTTGCGCGCGCGCCGCAAGGGTCCACGCTGGCTATCGTGCAGGCCGAGGATGGACGTGACGAGTCGCTGGAGCTTGTGCGCCGCGCCGGTTTGGCCGTACGTTCCGTCCCGGCCTACCGCACCAGGCCCGCCGGCGTTCCAGCGCAGATAGTGCGGGAGGTGAAGGACGCTGAGGTGGACGCGCTGGCCTTCGCCAGCCCCTCCAGCGCCATCAGCTTCGCCGTCGCGCTGGGCGGCCTGCGGAATGTCCCGCAAGCCGTCTGCGTGGGCGTGATCGGTCCTACCACGGCCCAGGCCTGCCGGCGGGCCGGGCGTGAACCGGACGTGGTCGCCGCGGAGTCCTCGGGCCGCGCTCTGGCTGAAGCGATCGTCGGGGCCTTGCGCATCCGCGCCGCGAGCGAGGCCTGACACAATGGCGGTAGAGGCCCTTCAACCGTGTTGGCGCTCGATCCGGAGATGAACCGTGACTGACCTCAGCCACCCCGTCAGCCCGGGCCGGCCGTTCGAAGGCGCCAAGCCGCGGCAACGGCCGCGGCGCCTGCGCCGCACGCCCGCGCTGCGCCAGTTCGTGCGTGAAACCCGTCTCTCCGCGGACAGGTTCATGTATCCGCTGTTCGTAGTGCCGGGTTCGGGCGTCGAGCGCGAGATCGACGCCCTGCCGGAACAGTTTCACCGCTCGGTGGATCGGGTGACGGAGGAGGCGCGGCGGGTCGCCGATCTCGGCATTCCCGCGCTGCTGCTCTTTGGGCAACCGGAAGTCAAAGACGCCGCCGGAACTGAGGCTTCGTCACCCGAGGGCGCCGTCCAGCGCGCCGTCGGGGCGATCAAGGCGGCGGTTCCCGAGTTGATCGTAGCTACAGACGTATGCCTTTGCGCCTACACCGACCACGGGCACTGTGGCATAGTGCGCGGCGGCGAAATCGACAATGACGCCTCCGTCGACCGCATAGCGGAGGTCGCCCGCTCGCACGCCGCGGCCGGCGCCGATCTGGTGGCGCCTTCGGACATGATGGATGGCCGCGTGGGGGCGATTCGCGACCTCCTCGACTCCACCGGTTTCGCTAACACGTCGATCATGGCCTACGCCGCCAAGTACGCCAGCGCCTTCTACGGTCCTTTTCGGTCGGCCGTAGATTCCGCCCCGGCGTTTGGCGACCGCCGCGGTTACCAGATGGACCCCGCCAACGCCGACGAGGCGTTGCGCGAGGTGCGGCTCGACCTCGAGCAGGGCGCCGACATCGTGATGGTTAAACCGGCGCTCACCTATCTCGACGTCGTAGCGAAGGTGAAGGATGCCTACGGCGTGCCTACCGCGGCCTACTTCGTCAGCGGTGAATACGCCGCCATCAAGGCGGCGGTCGCGCGCGGGTGGCTGGATGAGAAGACGGCCGCGCTGGAGGCGCTCACCGCCATAGCGCGCGCTGGGGCCGACATCATCATCACCTACTTCGCGCCCAAAGCGGCGCGCTGGCTGGGAGCGCCGCCCGCAGTGCGCTGAGCTGGATCAGCCGCCAGCGGCCCGGCGCAGCGAGCCGGAGCGCTCCATGGCGTCCATGGCGTTCCCAACCCAGGCGGGATCGAGCTTGGCGCCGTCCAGCCAGCTCAAGTAGTCGGGAATGATCTCGGCCAGCGATTTAGCGGGCCGCCAGCCCAGCTTGTGCAGCTTGGCGGTGTCCGACCAGACGTGCCGCGTGTCGCCCACCCTGAAGCGCCCGCTGACCTCCGGCGCGAGATCGAGGTCGAGCGCGCGCGACAGAGCGTCCGCATAGGCGAGCACGGTTAGCGGCTTGCCGCTGCCGACGTTGAACACCTCGAAGTCCGCGCGCGAGTCGTCCAGGGCCAGCAGAACGGCCGCTACCACGTCGTCTATGTGGGTGTAGTCACGCAGCTGAGCGCCATCCTCGAAGACGATGGGCCGCTGCCCGTTGAGCAGCCGACCAAGGAACGCGCGCAGGACGCCTGAATAGGCGTTGGCCGGGCTTTGACGTGGGCCCTGCACGATGCTGAAGCGCAGAGCCACGGTTGGGATGTCATATCGTCGGCCCAGCACCAGCGCGTACTGCTCCTGCGCATGCTTGGAGATTGCGTAGGCGTTGTGCGGATTCGGGTGCGCTTCGGCCGCGGCCACGGGCGCCGCGGCTTCGCCGCAGACCGGACAGGCGACCTCCCAGTCAGCGCGCTCGAGCTGAGCGAGCGTGCGGGGCGGCGGATGTTGCCGGCCGTGCGCGGCGCAGCGGTAGGCGCCCTCGCCGTAAACGGCCTGGGAGCTGGCTACCACGATCTTGCGCGGCCGCAGCCGCTCGGCCACCACGGTCTCGAACAGGAGGGCGGTGCCGGCGTCGTTGACGCGGGCGAAGGTGCTGAAGTCGGGCTGGTAGTCCTGATAGGCGGCCAGATGAAGCACCGCGTCCGAGTCCGCTAGCGCGCGGCGCCAATCGGCGGGCTCGGTCACGTCGCCGCGCATGAAGCGGGCCGTCGGCGGGAGGTAGTCGGGCGGCCGGCCGCCGGGATGCACGCGCGCGACGAGGCTATCGAGGATCGTGACGCGATCACCGCGCGCGATCAGCGCGTCGACAAGGTGGGAGCCGATGAAACCGGCCCCGCCCGTGACCAGCACGTGCATTCGCGAGCCCCACGGTCGTGACCGGCGCCTAGCGCCGTATGTTGAAGATCACCTTACTGCCATCGGGTTCAAAGCCCACCGGCAGCTCACGCAACGGCCGCAAGGCCTCACGCACGGCGTCCTGCTCGGAGGGTGGTACGTAGAGGAGCAGGAAGCCGCCGCCGCCCGCGCCGGCTATCTTGCCTCCCAGCGCACCGGCGAGCCGGGCGCGCTGATAGAGGCCGTCGATCTCGTCATCGCTCACGTCAGGCGCCAAGCGTTTCTTATGCTCCCAGGCCGTGTGCAGGTTTCGGCCGAATCCGTCCAGATCGCCTTGCGCGAGGCGGTGCCTGCCATCGTGCGCGAGGTCGCGCAGAACGTGCAGGAACTCCAGGCGGTCGGGGATGTTGCGCTGCTGTTCGGTCAGGATGCCGTCGGCATTGCGTGTGCGGCCGGTGAAGAACAGGAGCAGCCGGTCGGCTAGGCGCGCCCGCCACTCGGACGCAATCGTGGGGCTCTGGCAAGCGACGCGCTCCTCCGGCCCGAACTCCAGCAACCGGAGGCCGCCGAAGGCGGTCATGAATTGATCCTGCTTGCCGATGGGGCGGCCCAGCCGCTCGATCTCGATCGCGCAGGCCTCGTCGGCGAGCTGTTGGGCGGTCACGAGGCGGCCCCGGTAGGCGTGCAGGGCGTGCAGCAGGCCCACCAGCACGGCGCTGGACGACCCCAAACCGGTGCCCGAGCTGGGAACGTCGGCCAGCGTAGTGATCTCCACGCCTCGCTCGACACCCGTCTCGCGCATGGCTTCACGCACGAGGTCGTGCTGAATTCGATCCACGCGATCGACGATCTCCTTGCGTGAGTAATTGATGTAGATGTCGTGATCGAATCGTTGCTTAACGATCACGTGCACGTACTTGTCGATCGCGGTAGCGAGAACGGCCCCGCCGTGCGTGCGGTAGTAGGCGGGGAAGTCGGTGCCGCCGCCAAAGAAGCTGATCCGCAAGGGCGTTTGCGTCACGATCACTTGCGCATCCCTGCCGTCTGCCGTGCCGCTCTCGGCGCGCCGCCTGAGCGCGCCGCCCATTCTGCGCGCGGGCAACGAGGATTCAACCAGCTGATGTTGCCGTCAAGACCGAACGCGAGCCAACGGTTCTTGCCCGCACGGACCCTCGAAGGCTGCACGGTCTCTATTGGGCGCGGTCCGGGACGTAGGTCCAACTAGGACGCCGCAAGCGCCGCCGCCACCCGCAGGGTGAGGGCGTGGCAAACGGCCAGGTGCAGGTCTTCCATGACTTGCGGGTTGGGTCCCGGCACCGCTACCTGGAGGTCGGAGAGCCGCCCAAGAGGAGCGTCGGGGCCTGTAAGAGACACTATCTTGAGCCCAAGTTCGCGCCCGGCCCGGGCGGCGGCCAGGAGGTTGGGCGAGGCACCGCTGCAGCTGATCAGCACCAGCACGTCGGACGGGTGCGCCAGGTTGCGCAGCGACTGCGCGAAGACCGCCTCGAACGCATGGTCGTTGGCCCAGGCCGTGAGCAGGGCCGCGTTGTCGGTCAGCGCGACCGCGCGTACGCGTTGGGCGTCGTCGGTGCCGCTGAGAGTCGTCTTGCCGAGGTCGGCGGCGAAGTGCGACGCGGTGCTGGCGCTGCCCCCGTTACCGGCCACGAATATCGTGCACCGGTTCCGCCAGGCCTCGATCAGGAACTCCGCCGCACGTGCGACCTCGGCGGGATCGACGGCCAGCAGATTATCGCGGTGAGATGTGAGATAGGCGGCGACGGCGCCCTGAGTGTCCTGCAAGCGCTCTTCCAGCCGCCGGCACGGGTGCCGACGGGCGGAGTCTAGCATCGAGCGAGAGGCGGGAATGGCCTCGGATGGCTCGTCCTGAGCTCCAATGGCAAGCGCACCGTGTGAGGCGGAGTGCCCACCCGCTCGCTGTCGCTACCTATGCTCGGGGCTGCTCACTCGACTGCGGCGCCACGACCAGCAGCGCGCGTGCGGGACACCGCGGATGTGCTTCTCGGCCGGCGGAGACGCCCGGCGATGCGGGGCCAGTGCCGCACTGCCAGCAGCAGCAAGGCCAGAAGGACGAGCGAGCCGGCCGAAAGGGCGGCGCCCAGCCTGAACGACCCAGGCTCGAAGCGCAGCTCGACGCGGTGCGCGCCGGGCGGGACAGGCACCGCACGGCTTGCGAGGTCCGCCGGCAGGATCGGTGCCGGGACGCCGTCGACCGTGGCCTTCCAGCCGGGATAGTACGCATCGCGCAGTACCAGCATCGCTGGCCCGGAAGACTGGGTCTCGATAGTCAGCTCGCTCGATGATTCCTCAAGCAGACGTGCGTGAGCGACGAAGCGGGGATCGGGCGCCGCTTCGCTGACAAGCCCGGGGTCAAGTGAGGGGCCCCACGCACCGGCCTCGATGACCGTGCGGCGGGCGCGCTCCGCGCCCAGGCGCGTAACCTCTCTAAGCGCGTCTTCAGCGTCGCGGACCAGACGAACTCGTTGAACTAGCCGCGCACGAGGCCGGGACTCGAAGTGTCCCAGCAGCAACGGCTCTCGAGCGCCGCTACGATCTAGCAGCGGGAACCAGAAGCGCTGAGGCTTGCCCGTTTGGTCGATGACTGAAATGCCGTGCAGCGTCACAGCCACGCCCGGGCGGCTGACCTGTAGCTCCAGCGTGTCAGCCGTTCCAGGTCCCTCGAAATCGAGGCGGGCCAGCGTGTAGACGCTCCCGAGGCTCTCGCCAAATGAGGCGGCTAACTCGCCAAGCCCGTGTGACGGATCGCGCACCTTGAGCGCGCCGAAGGCGGTTCGCTCGGATACGTGAACGCCGGCGAGCAGCGGCAGGTCGGAGAGAGGCGTGCCGTCACGCAGCCACGTGGCCGCTCCGACCGGCTCCCCTTGCGCCGCGTCCACGCCCCCATCCATGGAGAGAACCAAGTGGGCTGCGCGAATGCCCGTGACTTCGGGTAGCTCGATCGTCCGTTCCCAATGCGGTGACCAGCGGTCGACGACGAGGGCGGGCCGGTTTAGAGAAAACGTGACGGTTGCGCCTTCCACCAAGTGGCTTCGGAATCCCGTCACGCCGTCATCCAGGTAAGCCGCCGTCTCCACGCCAAGCAGCTCTGCGATGCGTGGAGGATTGTCGTGCCAGGCGTCGATGAGGTTCTTAGTGCGCGTGGGCACAAGCGGCGCGTACCCGCTGGCTTCGGCGGCGCGTGCGAGCAGGAATCGGTTGGAACCGCGCTCCACGGCCTCTGAAACGAACAGACGGGGATAGCTACGCGGCCCGGTGATTCCCCGTTCGAGCTCAACCTCGCGCAAGAGGTCCGACGCCGGCGTAGCGGCGTGGAAGGTGGCTGCCAAGAACGCTAGCTCCACGGCGGCCAAACCCACGCCAACGGGAGCCAGCCAGCGCCGGAAGCTCGGCGCGCGCGCTGCGGCGACTACGATCACAAGGAAAAGGAGACCAGCAGCCAGCGGGAGTAGATTCGCCGGGCGCAGCGGATTGGTGGAGTCCATGAGCAATGCCGTGCGCGTCGGATCGCCTGGGATCATGCTTAGCTCCCGATGCGAGAGAAGCCATTGCTCGACGGCCTGGGAGGCTTCGCTGCCCGAGCGTGCCCACAGGTGAATCGTGCCAAGGGAGGCGACGGCGGTAACGAGCAGCAGTGCCAGAAACGCACCGAGCCGCGGCGCGGCAGTGTGGCGCAGGCGGTCCAGACCGCAGCCGGCCAGAGGCCCGATCATCAGGATCGCGATCATCACGAATCGACCCGGCGCGCGCGCTCTATCGAAGCCTGGGATCCTGCGCACCGCGTCGAATGCCGGCGTGGGTCCGTCGGCGCCCTGGGCTACAAGCGCGGCGGCTATGCCAACAAGAGCCAGGACGATTATCAAGCGGTTGGGTCGGGCCAACGCGATCAGAGACAGCGCCAGCGGGACCACTCCGGCGTAGAAGGCGGTTTCCCAGGCGTTCCACATGAACCAGTAGCCGTCCTGGCGCCCGAACACGCCGGGAAACACGAGCTGCGCGGCGCCCAGAGGCGGAACCGAGAACCGCGAGACCTCGGCAAGGTCCAACACGTCGGCGCGCTCCGACTCGGCGATGAGCTCGAGCAGTGGAACCACCTGCACGGCCGCCAGGCCGGTGGCGATAGCCACCGTTGCAACCATTCCGCCGAGAGCCCACGTGGCCGTTTGCAAGGTCGCGCGCCGGCCGGTCGAAACGCGCCATCGGCCGGCCGCCAGCGACGCGATGACGTACGTCCCCAGCCCAAATCCCGTGATCAGCGCCAATTGCGGTTGCACGGCCAGCAGGACCAGGCTGAGAGCGAAGGCGGCTAGACCCAGCCACGCCAGACGCGGGCGCGCCGAGCCGGCCGCGAAAGCTCGCTCCCAGGCGGCAAGGACCAGAGGGAGCACGGGCGCCGCATTCGCGATGTTGAAGTGATGCTGTTGCGCCACGCCAAAGCTGCCGAGCCCGTACGTGATCCCCGCCAGGGCCGATCCCGCAGTCGATATCTTCAGCGTGCGTGCGAAGGCGTAGGCGGCCAGCGCCGCCAACAAGCTGCGCAACGGCGGGCCCCAAACCAGCAGCGCCTCCACTGCCCCGGCCAGGAAGAACGGTAGGTGCAGGGGGAACAGAACGCCGGCCTGCCCGTCCGCGAACTGGGGATAACCCGTGAACAAATATGGATTCCAAAGCGGAAATTCGCCGGCGCGAAGCTCCTCAGATACGAAGGCGGCGAAGGGCGCGTTCTGTTTGAAAGTGTCGAGCTCGAAGTAGACCTGTCCGCGCGTCCACGCCGGCGCGTACGCGAGCAGGACGACAAGCCCGAGCAGGATCAAGGGCAACGCCCCGCGGAACCGATCGAGCCGCGCTGGCGAGATCATGCCCAAAGCGGGCGCGCGCCTAGGGGCGCGCGTCTCTTCCCGGTCCATCAGGTCCGTAGGCGGCGGACTGGCGTTGATTGCGGCGCAGCCGGCGCGGCGCATGGCGTGCTCGCATCGTCAAGCCGGCCGACTTCAATACCAGCATTTCGGAATGTCTGCCCGCACGGCTCCGCGGGGTGGTTCGTCAGGACAGGATAATCGCGATGACCGGCCGGTCGACTTGCGGATCTGTTGAGGTAACCCTCCCGGCGGTGCGGATCGCGGCAAATGGCGCGGCCGAGAGCCTTGCGCGCAGCCGAAGCTTGGCTACCGGTTCCAGTATTGTGTAGGCGGCGCGGGGCGCGTGAGTTCCGGCCGCGGCGGCCTCATGCGGTGTGCCGGGCGCAGAGTGCAGGGGCGCGCTCACAGCCGTCCGGCTCAAGTACGCCGGCGCCCTGCCGTGAGTCGCGCGGCGATGAGAGGAGTACGACGTGCCCGAGATGCAGGCACCGAAGCAGATAGATCCGCAATCGCCAGGCGACTACCTCGAGGTGATGAGCAGGGCCGTATTCCAGACCGGTATGGCTTGGAGCGTCGTCGAGTCGAAGTGGCCGGACATCCGC
This sequence comes from Chloroflexota bacterium, assembly GCA_965220075.1. Taxonomy (GTDB): domain Bacteria; phylum Chloroflexota; class UBA11872; order UBA11872; family UBA11872. The sequence goes on along the minus strand of OZ244806.1, from coordinate 2,423,718 downwards.
GCGGCAATGCGCGATTTCGACGCCGAGGCCGTGGCCGGACTGGGCGCGGCCGACATCGACCAGCTGGCGCAGGACCCCCGCGTAATCCGCAACCGCCGCAAGCTGGAGGCCATCGTCGGCAACGCGCGCCGCTTGCTGGAGCTATCCGGCGAGCATGGGACGTTTCGCGACTATTTGCGGTTGCACGGCGACTTTGCGCAGACCGTGAAGGAGTTGCGCAAGGACTTCAAGTTCCTGGGCGACACCGGGTCTTATTACTTTCTGTACGTCGTGGGTGAGCAAGTGCCGCCGCACGAGGAGTGGATGGCGTCGCGCAGGCGCTGAGCCGGCGCGACGGCAAAAAAAATGCGCCGGTCTTGCCTAACCACAGCGTCACCGGCCTGGCGCCTACCGGCTGCAAACGTCGCGCCCGCAGCGGGGCAAGTGGGCCTTGAAGGAGACGTCATCAGGACTTCGAGCGGGGAGATTTGTCAAAGTTGATTCGGGCTACAGAGGGCTGGCGAGCGCGGCGGAGCCTCTGGACCGCATGCCGCTGGTCGATCGGCGCGTGCGATTGGTTAGCAGTTCTGAAGTCGAACTAATTCCTCGCGCTGGGGACGGAGACAGTCCGTGAGTCCTAAACGTAAGCCCTCATCCGAGTCAAAACAATATTACTCTGTATCAGATTTACATTCGACTGTCGAGCTCGCCAGTAACGATCTCTGGGATCGCCCGGATGTGCTCAGCGGCTTGAGTGTTGACTAGGGCCTCAAGTACACTTGTGACCTCGTAGATTCTTGGAGGACGCATCGTCTCGCAGTCCACCGTAGTGCGCGCTAGCGGTCTATGGAAGCGGTTCGGCGATCGCGACGTCGTGCGGGATGTGTCGCTCGCGATCGAGCCCGGTGAGACCGTTGGTTTCGTAGGGCCCAATGGTTCAGGCAAGACCACGACCATCCGCATGCTGCTTGACATTCTCTCACCGGACCGCGGCGACGTTGCGGTGTTCGGCTCTGTAATTGACGACGCCGCTCGCCGGCGTATCGGGTACTTGCCCGAGGAGCGCGGTCTCTATCGTGGACTGCGCGTCATGCCCACGCTCAGGTACCTGGCCGAGCTGAAGGGAGTGCCCGCCAATAGGGTGATCGATCGGGCCCTTGGCGCTATTGAGAGTCTGGAGTTGCACGAGCATAAGACGAAGAAAGTGGGTGAGCTGAGCCGTGGTTTGAGTCAGCTTTTGCAGTTTGCGGCCACCATCCAGCATGCGCCCGACTTCGTGGTCCTCGATGAGCCTTTCTCGGGTCTCGATCCGGTCAACGTGCGTCTCATGAAGACCGTTGTTGGCCAGCTGCGGCGGGCGGGCGCTGCGATTCTTTTCTCGACGCACCAGATGACTGATGTAGAAGAGCTGTCCGACCGCGTGATCATGATCCATGAAGGCGTCGTGGTGCTGAACGGCGCGGTGCGCGAGATAAGGCGCAGGTACGCCGGTAATTCGCTGCTTGTGGAGTCATCCGATGCGTCGATGAAGATGATCAAACCGCCTGGCGTGCAGACGACCGAGCGGCGGGGTCACGGGTGGCGGCTCACTCTCACCGACGATGGTTCGGCGGAGGGAGTTTTGCGGGCTTTGCTCGACGCCGGCATCCACATCGATAGATTTGAGCGCATGACTCCCACGCTGGAAGAGATATTCCTGAGCATCGTGGGTGGGACAAGCGCCGGGGGCGGGCGCCCGCCTGGGGTGTCGAGCGCCAATGCGTAACGTACGCATCGTGGCGCGCCACGAGTTCCGCACGGCGCTGTCGCGCCTGTCCTACATCATCCTGACGGCCGCCCCGGCGGTGCTCATCGCGCTCGCTCTCGTGGGATTTGCGATCTACACGGCGGTGAACATCGGTGAAGCCGACGATGATGCTGGCGGCGGCACACAACAAGCGGACCGTGTTGGATACGTGGACAACACGGGCGCGAGCGGCGGCGCGCTTTTCTCGGGCTACCACCGCCAGCCCGGCGCGCTTTTCGTGCCCATGCCGGACCGCGCCGCCGGAATTGCCGCTTTGGCCGCCGAGGAGATCGACGCGCTCTTCATCTTCCCCGAGGAGTTCGCCGCAACCGGCGCGGTGGTGCGCGTACGCGTGGCCGAGCAACAGATAGCGGGCCTTTTCGGCGCAGAGAGCGGCGGCTCATACACAGGCGCGTTACGCGGGTTCGTTCTGGCGAATCTGTTTGCGCGGGACGTCTCGCCCGAGCTCACGGAGCGCCTGTCCGTACCGTACGTCCTGCGGACTGAGGAGGTTCAGCCCGACGGCAGCCCGGCCGAAGATGCCAGCGAGCCGGTGATTGGCAGAGCCGCGTTCTTTATCGTCGTGGGCGTGTCGCTCATGGTCTCGATCTTCTTCAGCGCCGGCTACATGCTCAACGCGCTCGCCGAGGAGAAGGAAAACCGGGTGATGGAGGTGTTGATCTCATCGGTCAAGCCGAGCGCGCTGCTGCTGGGCAAGGTCTTAGGTCTCGGTGCGGCTGGATTGCTGCAGATGATCGGCTGGATGGCCCCCATCGCAATCGGACTGCTGCTGGTCAACTTGATTGTCGACATACCCGCTTCACTGATCGCCGCGCCATCGCCGTCCGACATTCTGGTCGCCGCCGCCTACTTCCTCTTCGGCTACCTGCTCTTTGCGTCCCTCATGGCGGCGGTGGGTGCGGTCACGACCTCGCTGCGCGAAGCCAATCAAGTCTCGGCGCTGGTCATCCTGCCGGCCTTCATACCGGTCTGGCTGAACTTCGTCTTGTTGTCCTCGCCCGAAGGCCCGCTGGCGCGCGTGCTGACGCTTGTTCCGTTTACGGCGCCTGTAACCGGACTCATGCGGCACGCCGTAGATGCCATCGGCGTTGGCGAGACAGTTGCCGCGCTGCTCATACTGGCGGCCTCAGCCGCCGCGGCGATATTCCTGGCGATGCGCCTGTTCCGCATCTATCTGCTCACCTACGGCAAACGACCCACGGCGAGGGAAATCGCCCGCGGCGTCCTGCGCGGATAGCGCCAGCTGGCTATCCGGTTTGGAGAGCTAAAACCAGACGGCGGCGACATGGGTTGCGGCCGAGCTGACGCGGCGCGGAGGGATGCCGGCCCTGGTCAGCGCAGCGTCGAGCTGAACGGAGAGCGGCGGCGACCGGCGGTCTGCGGCCATCGCGCGGGCGAGATCGTCAAGGGGGTCGCGCTCGCGGTCGCTCGTGAGCACCATCACGGCCCTGCAGCCGGCGCTCCAATGCAGCAACGCCGCGGTGGCACGCACCAAAACATCGAGCTCTTCAGTAGACCCCATAACCAGGACTCCGTCACGGGGAGGCGCGCGCTCCGACATGATTGACATAAGACCGGAACCGACCGCGAACGTGTCGGCGGGATCGAGCTTATTCAGGATTCGTTCGGCGGTCCTGGCGGCGAAAGCGCCGAATCGCGATCCGACCAAAGCCATCCCGTCGCCGGCGCCCTTGCTCATCCAAAACAGGTGCTCTTCCGGTCCATGGGGTGGGTCTACCCGCGATCGTCGGAAGGGCGGGCGCTCCGCTTGCACACGCTCCACAAGTTCCTGCGTCGCTTGCAGCGCCGACGCCGTCACGTGATTTGGCAGGAAGCCGCGGGCCGCCGCGATGAAGTCGGGGATGTCGGCGAGCGACCACGAGCCGTCCGCATAGGCCTGCACGTCGACTTCCAGGTCGTGCCACGAGATTGTCGAATGGTGCAGCCGCGGCGGCGTGGTTACGTTGCAGTACCAATGCGGAGCGGGCGCCTCGAACTGCATGGCGTGCCACCAGGCGCCGATCACGAATCTGTACAAGACGTCGTCATCGGCGCGCCATAGGGTGCCGTCCGACCTGCGGTACATGGTGCCCGGCGGCACGCGCACGGCGATCTCGCAGCCGGCCGCGCGCTCAACGGCGCCCTCGACCCGCCACTGCGCTTCTGGCTCGCCCCACTTGAGCTTCACCTGTGATCCCACTGCTAGATCGATTGGCGTGAGAGGTTCTCCGGTCATGGGCGTCCCTTAGTCAGGCCCCCGACGGGCACGGCCACGCAGAGGCGCGGGCTCTGTCCGACGCTCAAACGGCGCTAAGCGCCGTTCAGGCGGCCGAGCGCATCATCGCGCGTGCAGCCCGGTCTCAGACAGTCGAATCGATCAGGCGGCTATCTGTCGGATCTCCCGGAAAACCGTACGGGCGATGGTCCATCTGGCCCAACGACGGCCAGCCTTGACCGCCCATGATTCCAAACTCATCCGCTTTGCCGCTGAGCCAGAAGAACATCTTGGCAACCTCGTTGTTGATCCGGTACTTCTGCGGCGGCGCCCCATCCGTCTGGCCGTAGCCGGCCGTGGCCATGTCGAACCCGGGCTCGATGATCCAGTCACGCTCGGGCGGCACGGTTCGCCAGTAGTTGTACTTGAGCAGATTGCGAATCCCTTTGTCCGTCGACTCGGTGCGCCGGTGCCAGATCGAGTAGGCCGTTATGAAAATGGAGCCGGCCGGCGCCGCGCTGGAGACAGTGCCGCGGAACATGCCGTAGAGACCCATGCTGTACTGCCCGGACGGCCAATAGAGGTGTGATCCGGGCAGGAACGCCGTCGCGCCCATTTCAACCGTGGTGTCCTGCGGGTAGTAGTACACCTGCAGATAGTGCAGCTCCCGCTCAGACATCGATTGCCCGTCGCGGTGCCAACCGTAGCCGCGCGCCGGCATGTGGACGCGGTGGCTGGCCATGCTCTGCGGCAACGCGAAGCTCTTGCCCAGGATCGACCGCACGGCGCCGGCCGCCTGCGGGTTCAGGATGACTCCTTGCGCGAACCAATCCTCGTCGAGGATTTCCGTGGGCTCGTGATTCGCGAAGTCGCCCGGCTCGATGTGCGGCGCGTGCGCGTCCAACCACTCGGTCGTGCGGCGGTTCACGTCGTCCGGCACGACCCCCGCGAGGCACAGGTAGCCGGTCTTGCAAAACTCCAGAACCTGGGAGTCGTTCAGCGTAGGGCCGCAGTTATGCGTGCGCACCCGCCCCTACCTCCGTTTCTCGAGAATGAACTCGACGCCCGGCCCGTACATCTTGGTCTCGTCCATCAGAAGCGCAACCTCGGGAAATTTGATGATGCACCACCCGTCTTGAATTGCGTCCAGCACGGTCTTGTAGGGCCAATCGTCGGGATTCGCCGATCCTTCCAGGGTCTCGCCATCCTCGACGATGAACATTCCCACGATCTCCGACGAGACCGCGGCGGTGCCGGCCTGCACGTACAGAAGCGACTGGCGGGGCTCGTTGCCGCTCCCCAGCGATTCCAGCGTGGAACGCAGGTCTGCTTCGGTAAGGGTGCCCGCGCGAAAGTCCTCTAGGCAGCGGTTCACGCGCTCACGCTGAATGGCGTCCATCGGCCGGATCTCAGTCTTCGGCGCGGCGGGAGACTAGCATAGCGCCGCTTCGGCGAGACGTATGCGGGTGCCGTGGGGCGTCCGGTCGCGGCGCTCTACGCAGCTGCCCCAATGATCGGCCAGCCCAGGCGCCGCGCGAGATTCGCCAGCTCCGCGTCCGGGTGTACGGCGGCCGGATGGCCAACCAGCAGCAGCAGGTCCGCGTCGGTGCTGCTGTCGGCGTATGCGTGGCTGGCGCTCAGCTCGACGCCTGCGGCGTCCGTAGCCAGCAGCTGCTGAACCCGGCGGGTCTTCTCGGCGCCGGTAACCACGGGACCATTCAGGGATCCTGTGGCGCGACCGTCCCGCAGCTCGATTCGAGTGGCGATGATGTGGTCGAACCCGAGCTCCCGGCCCACCGACGCCGCCAGCGGCTCATACAAGGCGGTCACCAGCACCGTGGGCAAGCCCTCCTGCTGGCACCGTTGGAGAATCGCCACCACGTCGCGGCGCAGCACCGGCTCCAGCGAGCGGCGCCACACGTCATCAGCCAGCTCGCGCAGGCCGTCGGTAGACAGCCCGGCAAGATGCCGGGCGTAGTGACCGACCCACAAACGCACGAATGCATCGTGGCTGAGCCGGCCCGCCCGGTGGGCGGCTATGTGGGGCAGGTGGGCGGCGATGAACAGCCAGTCACGCAAGCGCCGGCGCTTGCGCCGCGCTAGCTCTCGCATCGCGGGACCAGCGTCCACGGCTGTCAACGTGCCGTTGAGATCGAAGAACGCCGCGCCGCGCATCGTAGCCCGTGATCTCCTGCTGCGTAACAGCCGCCGGCGCGGCCCATCGGGCGGCGCCCCCTCACGATCACCCTAATCCCCTGCGCTGTGCGGTTCCGCGTAGATTGCTACCGAGCGGCGGCTCACAGGTTCGAACGGGCGCAATCCGAATTAGAGACCACCGGGCCGCTCACAGGCGCATGTGGTAGCGTCGCCATGGTTGGCGAAGACTTGGGCACCAGCCGTCGAAACCGCGGATGGAGTCGTAGCCGCATGGCCCAGCACCTGCGTCGGATCTACTTGTCTGTGCACGCTCTTACCTGGCTTGACATCCCGCCGGACGCCCCGCGCCGACGCGAGATCAGCTGGGAGCAGTTTCCCGGTCGATGCGAGCTCTCCCACGCTCTTGAAAAGAAGCTCAAGCCGCGCTGCTACGACTTGATCGAAAGCAGCGCGGCCGACGAGGCGATCTTCTTCCTGCCGACCAAGGAGCGCGCACATCAGGAATGGGTCGCGCATGCCGAGTTGCACATGGGCGACCGCGCGATAGTCTCGCGCTATTCGGGCGGCTGGAACGACGATGTGCGTGAGTCTTTGGGCGCGGACTTCGTGGCCGAAGTCGAGGAGGAGCGCGGGGCCGCCGAGCAGCAGCGCGCTATGCCGCCCGGATCGATCTCCGACGCCGAGTTCGACGCCTGGGCGGGCTCGCGCGCATGTGCCGCCGACCTGACCGCGCAGCTTGCCGAGCGAGGCTATTCGTTCGATCCGGCCTCCACCGAGTTCGTGGCCATGGGGGAAGACTGGACCTACTGCGCGGGGACCTACCCGATTCACATAGGGCGCGCTCTGGGACTCTCCAACCCCGTCGCGCGCCGGTTCGATCTAATGAACCCCGACGAGAGTCCGTTGCTTCTCAGGGCCACGGCCATCGACCAGAACCTGGAGCTTAGCGATCACGTGCGGCTGTTCATCTTCGAGGTTGATGAGCAAAACTGGGCGGGCATGAACGGCTTCAACGGCCGCGGCTTCGCCGCGCAGTATTGGGACGGATTGCACGGGTTGGCGGACGCCCCGCATACCGTCAGCGTTGAGTTTCCGCCCGACTCCGCAATCGAGGTCGACCTGTGGGGCAGCGCCACCGGCCGTTCCTGGGGCCACGCGTCGCCGGCCGGCGGCGCGATGAAGCTGTCAGTCGGCGCCGGCGGGCATACTCCCTATCCGTCCACCTTGGTCCGCGCGCACAATGACATGAGTCGCGAGGAGTTCCGGTCGCATCTCCTCAAAGCCGAGGTAGGAGAGACGCATGTCTAACCCGGCTACCCAGGTTGCCGAGAGGCTCGATTCCGACTCCGCATACGCGGCCGCGCCGCTGGGCGCGCCGTCCGAGGCAGGCATGCCGCGGGGTCACCGCGCGCCCGTCGGCATCTGGCTGTGGGGTGACCCGGACGAGATCGAGGACTACCTGGAGCTCGGCTGCGTCGGTCTGGTCACCAACACGATCGTGCTGGACCAGCTCACGGACGCGCCGAAGTCCATGATCGCGGTAGTCGAGCGCTACCTGGAGCTGCCGGTGGATGGGCCGCTGGTGGTCGAGATCGACGGCGACACCGCCGACGAGTTCATGACGCACGCGGCCGCGTTCACGCGGCTCTCGCCGCGCGTGGTCTTGAAGATCCCCGCCAGCGCCAAAGGTCTAAGGGCCGTCAGCCGCCTGAAAGCTCAGGGCCGCGACTCGATGGTCACCACCACCTTCTCGGTCAGCCAGGCCGTGGCGGCCGCGCGCGCCGGGGCGGCCTACGTGGCCCCGTTCACCGGCCCGACCATCGACTCGGGGGCGGACGCGGTGAAGATCATCGGTGACATCGTTCAGACCATGCGCAAGCGTCAGCCGACCCCCTACCTGGCGGCCGGTATCGTGCGAAACGCCAAGGCGGCCGATACCGCCATCCGCGCCGGCTGCGACGGCATCGTGATCTCACCGGCCACGTACGAGGAGATGCTCCTGCATGCCGGCACCGCGGAGTGGAACGCTACCTTTCGCGGGCACTGGGATCGCATGCGGGCGAAGGACGCGCTGCGAGGCGTCGTCGACTAGCCTCAGCCACGCCGGAATCCAGTCCCGGTGGATTCACATCCGCAGCGCAACAGATTGCGAGTGGACTGGTCGAGCGGAAGGTACTAGTCCACGCGCACGTCCAGCACCGCGCGCCTGATGGTCTGGGATGGCAGGAGGTTGGTGCCGAACTCGCGCGTGAAGTCCGAGTGCGAGTAGATCACGTGCAGCTTGCCGTCGCGCTGCATGGTGGACGTGTAGGAGCAGCCGGGACCCGTGTGGAAGGCGAACGGGTACTCCCAGTGCTCGCCGGTCCCATCCAGGCTGAGAGTCACGTGGGTGACCTGGGGATGTCCGTAAGCGCCCCGTCCGGCCGCGCAGGCAAGCACGCCGTTCGGAAGGACTTGCAGACGCGGCTTCACGCCTTGCCAGCCGACCAGCTCCGGGCGTGACCAGGTGTTCCCGCCGTCGCTGGAGCGGGCCTGGAACATGGGCGAGTAGCTGCCGGTGCGCATGATGCACAGCACGTCGCCGTTCGGCAGCAGCGCTATGTCGGTCTCGTCGAACCCCTCGTCCAAAGTCTGGTCGCTGTGCCCGTAAACGTGGTTGCCGTCGTCGGGGTGAAGATGCGCCAGGCAGCGCCACGAGCGGCCGCCGTCGCCGGATCGAATGATCGCGATCGAGTACCTCGTGCCGTACACGTCGCGGCCGCGCCACTCGAGTTCACCAGTCTTCTGCATCGGGCCCACGTGCCCTGTGAGCACCGTCAGCAAGTCGCCGTTGTCGAGCTCGATGAGACTGGAATAGTTCTCGAACGCGGACGTGCCCTTCCAGGGAAACCCTTCGACCTGGAATTGATGTCCCTCCAGCGGCTCACCCGAGGCGGTCCAGCGGCGCACCCGGAATGTCGACGTATCCCTCTGCATTTGGTGGAGGTATGGGGCTTCGGCGCGGTCGGCGACGCTTTGAAGGTACTCGACGGGGTAGGTGTCGATGCGCATGATCGTGCCGTCGCGCAGGTATCCGAGGATGCCGGAGCCGAAGTCGACGTAGCTGAGACCCGTAATCGGGTGCTTTTCGATGAAGGGCGAATCGTCCGGCGCGCGCGTCCAGGTCGCGCCGGCGTCGCTGGATACCACCGACCGCAACGGTTCGACGCCGCCGTGCTTGCCGCGGTGATAGGTCATGTACAACCGGTCACCGTCGAGCCGGACCAGGCCCGGGAAGTTGACGATGCTCTCGGGGTCCTCGATCCAGGTGTCCATGCGGTCGAGGGTGACGGTGACCTTACGGTCGCCGCGTGTGTAAGTGGCCTGCGAGATCACGGTGACTCTCCGCTAGCGCGTGGGCGCGGTACTGCGGTGCACGCCGCGGATATTAGCTTACGCGCCCGCGCCTACCGGGCGGCGCCGCGCCGCCCGATCCGCTTACCCGTTGGCAGCCGCCAGAGACTCGGTACCGCGCGCCCGCGTCCTGAGGAGTGACGCGCGGCCTAGCCTCCCGGCGCGGGCAGCGCCGCGGAGGGCCGGGCGGGCCGGATCCACAGGAGCGCGAGCGACCCGGCCGCCATGGCCGCCCCGGCCAGCGCGAATGGAACGTCGGGCGCATGCGAAACGAGCATGAAGGTGAAGAGAGCGCCGGCAAGATTGCCGACGGAGTAGGCCGCGCCGTCCAGCGCCATGAGCTGCCCTAACGCTCCGGGCGGGGCCAGATCGCCCCAGAGCGAGATCGCCAGCGTATTGACGGCCCAGCTGGCCAGGGAGTAGAGCGCCGCGAGGATTAGGAGAAGGGCCACGCCGTCCGCGATTGCGAAGCCGGCCGCGCCGGCCCCGCCTATAACCAGAACGCTCATCAGGAGCCCGCAGCGCCCGATCGCGTCGGAGAGACGCCCGATGCCGGCCTGCGCAAGCGCTGAGCCTAAGGACGCTATGAGTGTGAGCACTCCCACCGTCCGAAGGTCGCCGCCGCTTGCCACCAGCTTGGGCCCGGCCAGCAGGATGAAAGTCGCGAAGGTCGCCGTGGAGCTGGCGCGCAGGGCCATCATCGGCGCCGCACCCGGCGTTCTGAGCAGTTGCAGGAAGGCGCGCAGCGACGCCTTCTGCCGGGCGGGGGAATAGTCCGGCCGGCTTGGGGGCAGCGCGAAAATCGAGCCTGTCAACGCGGCGCCCACCAACAGCGTGGCCAGCAGCGCCATGGCTCGCAATCCCATCGCTTGCGACAGTAGTCCGTACAGCAGCCCGAGCAATCCCGGCGAGATGACCAGTACGAATCCGAGGATTCCCGCCAACGTGCCGCGCCGCGCGGGCGGTGCGATCTCGATCAAGTAGGTCTGCAGACCCATCCAATGCAGGGACATGGCTAAGCCCGCGAACGGGGCTACTGCGAACACCGACGCCATGTCCGAGGATTGCGTCAGGGCCGCCACCAGCAGGGTCATGCCGGCCAGCCCCAGGGCAAGCGCTCGGCGGCTTGCGAGCCGCTTCATCCACACGCCCAGACCGATCCCGAATAGCGTGCGAAACGCGTGCATGAGCGCGACGAAGAGCGCCGCCGTTGCGAGGCTGCCATGCAGCTCGTCGCGGATGTATATCGACATGAAGTTCAGAACCGGCAGGTAGCCGCCCGCGCCAAGCGCGGCCACCACCAACAACGTCACGAGGGGGCGCCGGGCCAGGCCATCGAATGGAGAGCGGATCACGAGGCGGCGCTCGGGGTTTCCAGGCGACGGACGGCGCGCGGCTCAGTCACGCGGCCCGCGCCGCGCGCCAAACGCCTACGCGCGGCGGAATAGGGGGCCTCGCTGGGCGTCCATCTCCGTGAACACAACCCGTGCTCCGCTTTCCACCGCGGGCCCCGCGGCCAGGCGTCCCATGATGGGCGGGCCGTCATCCAAGTCAACCAGCACGACGGTGTACGGCGCCTCCCGCTCGTATCGAGTCGGGGCGATGTGAATAGTCGTCCACGCGCGCACCGTGCCGCCGCCGCTCAACGGAGCGCTTGCGGACTCGGTCTGGCCGCAGGCCGGGCACTGGCTGCGCGGCGGCAGGTAAACGGTCTCGCAGCTCGCACAGCGCAGTCCTTCCAGCTCGCTCACCATGGCTACGCTCGCGCCAGCACGTGCACCGTAGCCGCGGCCCCCGAGCCCCCGAGGTTATGGGCCAGGCCGATCCGAGCGTCTCCGACCTGATTGGCGGCCGCGCCGCGCAGCTGCTGCACAAGCTCGTAAATCTGACCGACGCCCGACGCTCCGACCGGATGGCCCTTGGAGATGAGACCGCCGCTGGGGTTGATCGGGATACTTCCGCCGACGTGCGTCGCGCCCGACTCGACGGCCGGTCCGCCTTCGCCCTTGGGGAAGAATCCCAGATCCTCGGTCGCCACGATTTCAGCGATCGTGAAGCAGTCGTGCACCTCCGCGACATCGACGTCCGTGGGGCCGACTTGCGCCGTCTCGAAGGCGCTGCGCGCGGCCGCGGTGGTGGCCGGGAACGTCGTCAGGTCGTCCACGTCCGTAAGCGCGGCCGGGCCGGACGCCTGACCCGATCCAAGAATTCGGATCGGCGGCGTGGCGCTTCCGTCCGCGATCTCTTGCGCGCAGATCAGGGCGGCCGCCGCTCCATCGCTGATTGGCGGGCAATCGAACAGGCGGATCGGTGCCGCGACGGGACGCGAGGAGAGCACCTGCGCGACGCTGGTGGGCTTGCGGAACTGCGCCTTTGGATTCGTGACGCCGTTTGCGTGGTTCTTGACCGACACCATCGCAATCTGCTCACGGGTGGTGCCATAGCGCGCCATGTGCTCACCCATGATCATGGCGAACGCGCCCGGGAAGGTGAGGCCGGTGCGCATCTCGGCCAGCTCGTCTCCGGCCGTCGAGAGCGCCGCCGTGATTTCGCCGGTGGGCATGTCGGACATCTTTTCTACCCCGGCCACGAGTACACAGTCGTGCAGGCCGGCCGCCACGCTGAGATAGGCGTGGCGAACGGCGATACCACCCGACGCGCAGGCCGCTTCCACCTTCGTGGCCGGGACACCGGCCAGTCCTAGGCGCCCGGCCACCACCGAGGCCAGCGCGCCTTGACCGGCCAGCCGCTCGCCCACGAAGTTGCCCAGATAGATGGCTTCAACGCGATCGCGCGCGATGGCCGTGTCCGCAATGGCCGCACGGCAGGCGTCGACGGTCAGGCTCACGATGTCCTGGCCCGGCAGCTTGCCGAAGGGTGTGGAGCCAACCCCGGCTATGACGACCGGGCGCATGGTGGGGCTGGCCAGCCTGCGATTTTGAGCGCGCGACATGGACTTGTGCAGGTCACCGCATTTGATCGTGCGCTCCATCGTATAGAACTAAACGCTTTCGCTCCGTACCAATCGTCGGATGGGCGTATTTTGCCTTCACGGCCGACGCGGCGGACGGGGACCCCACCTCCCAAACCTCGTGTTCCTAGGGCGCGGCGATCCGTGTCGTTTGCGGCGGGGCGGCGGCTGAACGTTAGGATCGTGGGCTTCTGACGCAACCCGCCCGATCCGGCGGGCACGGAAGGATCGATCGTGGCGCGGTACATGCGGATTACTTTGAAGTCGCGGGGAATCTCGTTCACGGCGCGTCTGCTCGACGACGAGGCGCCCTTGACATGCGCGGCGGTGTGGGACGCGCTGCCGCTCGGGGGCGACGCCGGTCACGCCAAGTACGCCAGCAACGAGTTCTACACGCTGGTGCCGCCGCTGAGCGAAGAGCTGATCGGGTTGGAGAACGGGACCATAACTCCAATCGCGGGCGACGTGTGCTACTTCGAGTTCGGGATGCAGGAAGTCCGTCAGGATTTGCGCCAAAACCCCGCCTATGCCGACCTGTCCCACCTCGTCGACCTGGCGATTTTCTACGCGCGCAACAACCTCTTGCTGAGCCCGGTGGCGGGCTATACGCCGGGCAACGTGTTCGCCGCGATCGAGGACGACCTGGACCAGCTGGCGGCGACCGGCAACGATGTTTGGCGGAGCGGATTCGCCGACGAGAAGCTGGTCTTCAGCCGGGCATGACAGGTCCGGCCGACGCCGAGGCGCCGCCAACGCGTCCCACGCGCCTGGGTGTGCTCTATCCGGCGAGCGGCGCGGAAGACGAATATCGGTCCATTGCGCGCGTTCTTGGCGGCGTCGACGTGCGCATCACGCATACGGAATCGGACAACCGGCACGACCTGGAGGCCTTGCGCCAAACGGCGCGGGTAGAACGCCTCCTGACGGGCGCGCGCACCCTTGTTCCCTGGAAGCCGGACGTGGTCACCTGGGCCTGCACCAGCGGCAGCTTCATCGTGGGCCGCGCGGGCGCGCTGGCCCAGGTTCAAGCGCTGCGCGAAACCCTGGGAGTGCCGGCCGGCAGCACCAGCCTGGCGTTCGTCGAGGCCGCGGCCGGGCTGGGAGCGCGGCGAGTCGCGGTGCTGGCGCCTTACGGCCGCGCGGCGGCCGAGTCGTTCCGCGAGTTCCTCGATTCCTGGCGGATCGAGGTTGTCGCCATCGAGTGTTTGGATCTCCCAAGCGGCTACGACTCGGCGCGTCTGAGCGCCGCTGAGATGCAGTCGGCGGCGCGGCGCGCGAGTCATCCACGCGCCCAGGCGCTGCTCATCCCGGATACGGCGCTGCATTCGAGCGGCGTAGTCCGACCGCTCGAGCGGAAGCTCGACATCCCGGTGCTGGCCGCCAACGTGGTGACCGTGTGGCAGGCGCTGCGCTTGATCGGACACACCGCCAGCCAGCCAACTCTGGGGCGTCTGTTCAGCCCGGCAAGCGCGGTATGTTCAACGGTGCCGCGCCCGCTCGAAGGAGCGAGCTCTAGCCGGGAGGCGGGACGATCTCGTCCACCCGCTTCAACTCACCCGCGCTGAGCACCCAGTCCGCCGCGGCCGCGTTGGCGCGAACCTGATCCGGCTTGGTCGCGCCGGCGATCACGGAGCTTACGCGCGGCTGCGCGGCCAGCCAGCTGATCGCCAGGTCGAGCAGGCTGCGTCCGGCTTCGCTCGCGAGCGCCTCCAAGCTCTCCAGGATGTCGAAGTACTCGTCGGTCAGCCAGCGGTCGCCGCTTGCGGATGAGAGCCTGGCGCCCTCTGGACGCGGCTCGCCGCGGCGGTATTTGCCGGTGAGCAGTCCGTTCGCGAGCGGATAGTAGGGAATCACGCCCAAGCCGAGAGCGTCGCAGGCCGGTACCAACTCAGCCTCGATGGCACGGTCCAGCAGGCTGTATTCGTTCTGCACCGACGCGAAGGCGGTCCGGCCGGAGCTCTTGGCGACCCAGTGTGCGTCGACTACCTGCCAGGCCGCGAAATTGGAGCTGCCTAGGTAGCGGACCTTGCCGGCCGTCACCAGGTCGTCGAGCGCGCGCATGGTCTCTTCGAGCGGAGTGCCCGGATCGAAGCTGTGCTGCTGATATAGGTCTATGTAGTCCGTGCCGAGGCGTTGCAGGCTGTCCTCCACGGCGCGCATGATCCAAGCTCGCGATCCGCCGGATTGCAAGGGTCCCTCGCCCATCGACTTGGCGAACTTGGTGGCCAGAATCACCTCGCGGCGCCGGCCTTGCAGCGCCCGACCGACGTATTCCTCCGACCTGCCGCGCTCGCCGTAGATGTCGGCGGTGTCGATCAAGGTGATGCCGGCGTCCAGAGCGGCGTGGACCACGGCGGCGGTCTGCCCGGCGTCCAGGCGGGCGCCGAAGTTGTTGCAGCCTAAGCCGACGATCGAGACCTCGAGACCGGAATCGCCCAGGTTGCGGTACTGCATATACGCCTCCAGACGGTTAGCTCGGCGCGGAGGAATTATAGGCGGCGCCGCACGCGCGGCTTGTCCGGCGCAATAGGCGATACGGCCCCCGCCGCCGGCCGGCGCCCCGCGATGGGCGCTTTCCGCGCGGTAGGACTAGACTTACCCCGCTTCCGCAGTCCACCACGCTGCCGTAGAGAAAGGACCCCACCGTGCCGGTTGAGGGCGATTACGAGTGTTTTAGCGACGATTGGCGACGAACCGACCCCGATCTGGTGTTCTACCTGCCCAAGGAGCCGCCCGAGTGGGTGGAAGCGGTGGATCACGTCCTGGTGGACGTCACGCCGGGCGGCGACCTGCTGGCTGTCTGGACGAATGGAACCAAGTCGGACGCGTCCGACCACTCGGTCCTGTACAGACGCAGCGCCGATGGCGGCCATACCTGGACAGAGCCGGCTCACTTCGATCCGCCCGGCCCCAAGCCGGGCCAGGCATCGTGCTTTGGATTCCCGCTCGTCAGCCGCAGCGGCCGCATCTATTGCTTCTACAACAAAGGCACAGGCGTAGGCGTGAGCTATCAGACCAGCTTCCTGCGCTGCAAGTACTCCGACGACGACGGACATACGTGGATGGACGGCGGCGTGGAGATACCCTACCGCCGCACACTGCTCAGCTACCCCGACCCGGCGGCGGGTTCCAACTGCATCGTCTGGCAGAAGCCCATCCGGGATGCGCTGGATCGGCCGATCGTGGGCATCACCCAGTGGGTCTCACCGGGCTCCGACCGCATTCAGTCCACGCGCAGCACGGATCCCGGCGCGTCGTTCTATCACCGCGAGTGCCGCTGCTATTTCATGCGCTTCGACAACATCGACGAAGGCCCCGATCCCAAGGACGTGCGGATCACCTGGCTGCCGGACGACGAGAACCTGGTCACGGTGCCGATGATCAACGAGCCTGACGCCCCGGCCGACATGTCGTTCTGCCAGGAGCCCGCCCCCACGCTGCTGCCCGACGGCCGCCTCTTTACCGTCATGCGCACGAGGAACGGACAAATCTGGTACACGATCTCCGACGATCACGGGCATTCGTGGCGGCCGTCCGAGATGCTGCGCTTTCGCGATGGCGGCGAGCCCATGCAGAATCCGGTTTCTCCCACGCCGATCTACCGGTTGCAGGACGGCCGCTACCTGCAGCTTCTTCAGAATCATGACGGCACGGGCTACGGCGCCTTGGGCATCCACGACTCGAACAGCAGCCGACGGCCTCAATTCCTCTCTTTAGGCGAATTCCGGCCCGACGCCCACCAGCCGATCTGGTTCAGCGATCCGATGCTGCTCTTCGACACCGATTCCATGGGTGTGCACCCCTTCTATCACTGGTGGCTGTCCATGTACGCCAGCGTCACGGAGCACAACGGCGAGCGCATCTTCTGGTACTCGGATCGCAAGGTGTTCGGGCTGGGCCGCTACATCACCGATGAGATGCTCGCGACGCTTACCGTGCCCTCATGACGGCGCGGTGAGCGGCGACGTGTCGATTCCGGTCACGGCGATTGTCGGCGCCCGTTCGATGTAACCCGGCGCGGCCATGCGGCCGGCCCTGAATTGACCGGCGCGAGCGCTATGGCCGAGCGTGCCCGCGGTCGGGGCGCGGCACAATTGCGGCGTGAGTGTGAGCGGCGTTGAGGGTATGTCCAGCGACTTAACCGGGCGCGTGGCGCTCGTAACCGGTGCGGCGCAGGGTATTGGCTACGCCGTGGCGCAGCGACTCACCGCCGCCGGGGCCGCCTGCGCGCTGCTCGACGTCAATGGCGACGGAGTCCGCGCGGCGGCCGATCGACTAGCGCGCGCCACCGCCTGGCAATGCGACGTCTCGGATCGCGACCAAGTGCGGGCGGCAGTCCGACTGGTAGAGCGCGAATGCGGACCTGTCGATATTTTGGTCAACAACGCGGGCATCTGGCGGCATACGCCGGTGCTGGAAGCGGCCGAGGCCGACTGGGATCGGATCTACGCCGTGAACGTGAAGGGCATCCTGTTCTGCGCGCAGGCCGTGGCGCCTTCCATGCAGGCGCGCGGCGCGGGCAAGATAGTCAACGTCGCGTCCCTGGCCGGATTTGTAGCCGGCCCGAACTGGAGCGCCTACTGCGCCTCGAAGTCCGCCGCCATCTCGCTCACGCTGGCACTGGCGAACGCGCTCGCGCCCCACAACGTGCACGTCAACGCGGTCTGCCCGGGAGCGGTGGACACGCCCATGACCGAAGAGATCGGGCGGCGCGAACCTGCCGGCGCGTTTGCTCACGCCATTAGCCCGGCGGCGGTGGCTGAGGAGGTCCTGCGGCTCGTCGCTCCGTTCGAGCAATCGACCAGCGGCCAAATCGTACCCATGGGCCGGCTTCGCTCCGTGCTTGGAGTCACGGTCGGCGAAACGCTCTAAGGCCTTGACCCTGGAAGACTGCTCGAGCCTTTGAGATCGGTGCTCCTCTCCCGCCTGGACCGGCCGCCACTGGCCGCGCCTATGATCTGCTCCTTGCTAACCGCCCACCAACTCGATGCGGTCGCCGTAACGGCGAAAGTCTGTGGTGTTGAACGTCAGCAACCTGTGCTCCCCGTGCGCGAGCATGGTTGCGACGATGTTGGCGTCGTGAATCTGCCGTCCTCCTACTGAAACTTCACGACACAGCGCGATCAGCGACTCAGTCACCACGGGACCGTCCTCAAGTATCTCGAAGCTGCTAATCAACCTGTTCACGTCACCGAGCGCGTCCTCACGCGGGATGGCGATGGGCCAAGTCTGCGGCCGAGTGACGACCGACAGGTACTCACGTACAACCTGGCGGCTGATCCTCATCGGTTCGCGGCCTTGAAACGCGCGTTCCAGTCTTGCTCTGGCGATGTCGTGGTCCGGGGCTTCAAGAATGCGGGACTTTACGAGGACGTTGGTGTCTATGAACATCTGGCAGGCTAGATCCTGTCCTCGTAGAGGTCCTCTCGCCTGAGGCTCAGGCCTTCCGGCCAAACTGCAGTGGGGTGGGCGGGCCACACCTCATCAAGACTGAGCCTGCGAACGGCCCTTGGGCGCTTCCGCCGGAGCGACAGCGTCTCAGCGTCCATGTCGACTTGTGCCGTCTCCCATCCAGCGACACCCCAGGCAAGAGCCTGGCTGTGGCCGTTGCCGCTGCTCTGATTTGCCCACCAAGGCCGGTAAAGACGTGCGGATGCGGGTAGCTCGAAACCTATTATCGACTCGATCTCGCCGAAGGATGTCCTCCACTCCTGAGTCCGAAGGCCGCATAGATACGCATACAGTCTCCGGTACTTGCCCCGGATCGCCATCTCCCGATACTTCTGGTCTCGATCTATCGTCATGCCGGGACCCATGTCTTCGCCGCGTGCTCGAGAGTGACCGCTCGGTGCGATTTTAGTTAGTTAGTGTCCATTGTCCAAGCGTGTCGATGCATCCCAAATCCACCGCTCCCGCGCCTAGGTGCGCCGTTCGAGCAATCCACGAGCGGCCAAATCGTACCCATGGGCCAGCTCCGCTCCGTGCTTGGAGCCACGGTCGGCGAAGCGCCCTAAGGCCTCTGACCCCGGAAGACTGATCGAGCCTGCGGGGTCAGCGCTCCCCTGCTGCCCGGGCCGGCCGCTCAGCCGGCGGGGTTCGGTCGGGCCGCGCCTACGGCACTTCCACCGCCCGCCGGGTGACCGTCGCCTCGCGAGCGGCTTCCAGCAGCGCCAGGTTGTGCCGGGCCAGATCCACCGTCAGCGGCGTCGGCTCGCCGCGCGCCAGCGCGCCGTAGGTCGCGCCGATGAACTGCGTGTGTCCCGTGGGGTCCCCGCTCTGGTCCAGCTCCACCTGGTGCCACTGCATGTCCTCCGGCCTGAGCTCGAGCAGACCTCCCGGCGACAGCGAGAAGTGCGCTCGCACGCCGCCGCCGGGCGCCTGCGCTTCGGCGAAGCGGCCCGTGGTGGGACGTTTGAGCAGCGGTGGATCACCCATGAACCGGCCGGACGAAAGCGTTATCGAGGTAGCGCCGTTGTGGTGCTCGCTCAGCATGATGGCGGTGTCGTCCACCTCCACGCCCTCGTGCAGCGTCCCGACACGGGCCTCTACGTAGCGGATCGGCGAGCCCATCAGATGCTCCAGAACGTAGAGTTCATGGTTGGTGGTGGTGTTGAGACGGCCGCCCCCGCCCGCCACGGTGCGGTACCAGCCGGGGACGTGCGCCGGCGGCATCTCTTTGTTCGGCCCCACCTCAATGCCTCGGCCGATGGTCTGGGTGCGCCCGATGAAGGTGGTTCCCATGCCCTCGGCGCGCATCAGCTCCGCCCCGCGCACCACCGCCGGACAGAACAGGAACATCTGCCCCATCGAGTAGGGCACGCCGTTGCGCTTGACCGCCTCCACGATCGCGTCGCCCTGCTCGGACGATACGGCCATCGGCTTCTCACACACGACCGCCTTGCCGGCGTTGGCCGCCTCGATCGACTGCTCGGCGTGCAGGAAGTGCGGGGTAGCAATATCGACAGCGTCGATCTCGGCCTTGGCCAGCATGTCGCGGTAGTCGGAGTAGAGCTGATCGCGCGGGACTCCGTAGTGGGCGTGGGCGGCCTCGAGGTTGTCGGGTACCACGTCGGCCGCCGCCGTCACTTTCACGACGTCCGCATTGGCGAGGATGCCGGGACGATGGTAGCCCTGAGCGATCCCGCCGTAGCCGATCAGCCCCAAGCGAACTGGGGATGGCATGGTCAATTTCCTTCCGTCGTCGCGCGGCGCTAACGCCAGCGCGGTTCAAGTTCGCGTGACACTACATCATAGTCCTGGTCCACGAATCGCTCGGCTGCGTATTAAGTCGGGAGACGCTCGCGGCGTTACGATTCGCGGCAGGGTCGAATCACGCGTGAATCAGCAACGGCAAGGGGCGAGCGATGACCGCGCAGCACTTGGGCAGGTACGGCAGCTTCGATTTCGAGGGACAGCCCATCTATCACACGGATCTGGACGCGTGCTTGCCCGCCAATGTGCTGGCGCCGGCGCCCAAACATCATCACTGGCGCACCCTGGACTATGCGTGCGACGACCTGAGCGGCGTCATGCTGCTGGCCGGACCGGAGACGGCGCCGCCTCCGATCACTTACCGCCTGGCCGAATCGGGCTGGCACGCCATCAGCATCGGCGTGATGCCAATGGAAGGCCACGTGGGCGCCCCGCTCGGTTTCCAGGTCCGGTTATCGGGCGAGGAGACCGCGTCCGTGCTCGACCTGCATCCCCACGACGACCCGCCCGACGACGCCCTTATCGACTTGTTCTGGAGAGTCGCCGACGTGAGCGGGCGCGACATCGTGATCGAGTCGATGACGCATCGCGTAGCGCCGGGTGACGAACCGGGCTCATCCCGAACCGCGTACGCGCGCATTGCTTACATCAAGCTCGTGCCGCTCTCGGCGACTGAGGTCGAGGCGCTGCAGGCCGACCGGTCGAGCGCTTCCGACAGACGTCTCTTCGCCCACACCGACGCGCATGGGATCTTCTTCGGACACCGGTCAACCGCGCCCGCCGAGGTGCGGCGCTGGCTGGAGCCTTACCGGCACAGCGACGTGAGTCGGATCTATTGGGAGGCCGGCGGCGGCGACAAGGCGCGCTTCTTCAGGACCAAGCGAGGCCGATTGGACACACTAGACGGTGTGGATGACTTCGGGCGCGTCGGCGACCGCATGCACGCGGAAACCTGGCGCGAGTTCCGGGCGGCCGGCGTCGATCCCCTCGCTGAAGCGGTAGAGCATGCACACGGGATGGGCATTGAGCTGCACGCCTGCTACCGCGTGGCCGGATTCCACTATCCGCCGCCGCTCGATCACGACAATGAGACCGAGGAGTTCTACCGAACGAACACCGCCTGGCGCGGAGTGGACCGCGCGGGCAATCCCACGCCGCGCATGGCCTACACGTACCCCGGCGTGCGCGAGTTCGTAGTCGGCCTGCTTGCCGAGATGGCCGGCTACGGCGTGGACGGCGTGTGCCTGCTCTACAACCGTCGTCCGCCGCTGGTTGAGTACGAGCCGCCGCTGGTGGATGGCTTTATCGCCGAGTTCGGACAAGACCCGCGCCGGCTGGCCCCGCACGATCCGCGCTGGCTCAAGTATCGAGCCGCCGCGCTGACCGCGTTCATGCGAGAAGTTCGCCAGGCCATGGACGCGCGCGGATCCAAGCCGGGGCGGCGTGAGCGTATCGAGGTCTCGGCCATAGTCATGGGCAGCGAGCAGGAGAACCTGGTCAACGCCATGGATATCAAGGCCTGGGTCGATGAAGGCCTGGTGGACACGCTCATTCCCTACACGTCCGAGCCGAACCTCGATAGCAATTTGCACGCCTGGACGGATCCGGCCGCGCTGACTTACTTCCTCGACCTGGTCGACGGCACGCCCTGCCGGCTGGCGCCCAACATCATGCCGCGCCAGCTCGGCCCGGAGGAGTACCGGCGGCGCCTGGCCACGATCTACGCGGCCGGCGTGGAGCATGCTTTCTTTTGGGACTCGGCGGGACCCAGCGGACGTCACAACTTCGGTCTGGCCAACTCGGTTCAACGGCCCGGGCATCGCTCCGAGATCGAAGCCTGGGCGCGGGCCGGCGGGCCGGAGATTCCCCTGCCCGCGAGGCCGCTGCGCTCGCTGGGTGACTGGGACCTGAGCTACGCGACGCCGGGTTGATTCCGGATTGCCTGCGCGCCCTTATCCCCAGCGCTGACGATGCATGCTCTCCCGCTGCCCGTAGAGATAGTGGACTACTGCGCCCGCTGGCTGCTCCTTTACGAAGAGGCGCGGGCGCGGATCGTTGCCGCGATCGGCAATCAGATCGTGCGCATCGATCATGCGGGCAGCACCGCGGTGCCTGGGCTCGCTGCCAAGCCCGTCATCGACATCCTGGTGGGCGTGTCGAGCTGGGAAAGCGCGAAATCGACGATCGGGCCGTTGACCGCGGATGGCTGGGAATATGCGGGCGAGTTTGGGATAGCTCTGCGTCACTACTTTCGTAAATACGATGTTTGCGGACGCTGCACCCACCATCTGCACATGCTCGAGGTCTCTGGAACGGAGTGGCTGGATCACGTGCTATTTCGCGACTACCTGCGGTCTAATCCGGAGGCCGCGGCGGAATACGCCGTCCTCAAACGCGCCCTCGCGAGTCGGGGCCTGGCAAGCCGCGACTATACCGAGGCGAAGTCATCGTTCATCCGTAGCGCGTTGCAGCGGGCGCGCACGGACGTGGCCCGCGACTGAAGCCGGCTGCCTACCGTGGTATGAAGCTGATGCGGAAGCCAGGCGCGGGGCCGATGCTCACCGCGGCAACGAAGTCATTGCCGGGCTCCCTAGACGCGCGTCGGGAAGGCAGGCTCTAGCGGAGGATCGTGGCGGTCCCCGCTGAACTAAGCGGCCATCAGCCTCTCGCGCACAAAAAGGGATTGCCGCTATCCCGAGGGCTCATCGCTGTCCCCGGGAACGCCGGGAATCCGTGAGACCCCCCATTGCGCGGCCTGCTCCGGGTTCTTGTCGAACCACGTGTTGTAGGCGTGCGGGAACCGTTCCTTCGCGATGTCTATCCCTACGATGAAGCGATTGGGCCACGCGGTGTAGGTGGAGAGGAAATTCGAGCTTTTTTCGCGGCCGTCCGCGTACTGGATCAAGCGGGTTAGCGACGCCCGCACGCCCTTCTTCGCCCACTCCACCTGATCCTCGAAGTCCGGCTCCTCCTCCGACTTGACGATGCCTTCGTCCGGAGGCGGGTCCTCCCAGTCCCACAGGCGGTGATCCCGCAGCTCCACGACGCGCCCGTCATCGGCGCCCCACAGCTCGAAGTCAAGCGTCATGAGGTCCGGGTTCACGCGCGTTCGGAGCATGATTGGACTGTCGAAGTCGTTGCCGAACTTGAGGTCGATGCCCGGCACGAACACGGTGGCATCGAAGCCTATGGGGAAGCTGCCCATCTCGTAATAGCGCACGCGGTAGAGGTGCGGCCAGCGTTCCTCGATGGGGAGTCCGGCCTGAAGGGCGGCGCGAAAGAGCGTGGTGGAAATCTGACAGATCCCGCCGCCGATACCCTGCTCGGTCTTGTCTTTCACGATGATGCTGCCCTCTTGCCAGCCTTCGCCGGGAGTCAGGGGGCCGATGCGCTCGTTGAACGAGAAGACTTCGCCGGGGCGGACGATTTGCCCGTCGAGCTTGGCGACACCGATCTGTATGTTGTGCTGTCGGTAGTCGGGCGAACCTCTGTAGAGCGAGGAACCGGTGGCCAGAAGGTTCTTGAGGCCGAGCGGATTGGCCGCCAGATCGAACTCCTTGTTGAGCAGGATCAGAGGAATCTCGGCGCGTCGGTTCACCGGGTCGGCGGCCCGCTCGAGAATGGTCCGCTCGAGGGCGGGGCGATCGAGGCGCTGCCCGGCATGCCCCGGCTCAAAGCGAAGGACGCGATCGCGCTGCTCGTCGTACTCCATCACGGTTTGCTTCGATTCGGCCGACAAGGTGGTCTCGATAGTCTGAACGATGTCGTTGAAGCGATTTAGCTCCAGCCTGGGAGCGAACCCGCCGTCTGCCTCGTCCACCACCAGGGCTTCACGGATCCGCTGGGGCGGGATAGTCCAGCCGCGCCGTCCGTGCAGTAGCCATACCGGACCGCTCGCCATGACCCGCAGGCGCTCGACGGCGGCTTCGGCCTCTTGGGTCGTGTAGCGCGGGATATCCTCCCGAAACGTGAGACTGATGGTCTGCGGCGCCTGACCCGGACGCTCAGCGACCCGCACCGCCGCAATGCCGGAGTCGATATCGACAACCCGTCCCGGTTGTCCGGGGCGCACGTGAACCGGGCCGCTCGACCCAAGCTCGATGCTCGCCTCGAAAGCCGGCTGGTCGAACACGGCCGCGATCTCGCTTAGGTACGCGCGCAGTCGATTCGGGTCGAACTGGATGTGAGGCTGGAGGCCCTCGCCGGGCGCGTTGAACCGATCGGCCACTCGCTCGCCGAGCCCGCCTGAACGCCCGTGCAGCCAGGCCTCCCGTAAGGCGGGCCGGAAGTCGACGCTAAGCCCAATGTCCGCCGCCCGCGGTCTCCACAGCTGGCCGTTGAGCTCGAAGGCGACGGGGTTTGAGAGATACGCCGCCCAGGGCTCCTCCAGGCGGGCAAGCGCCTCCGCGGGGGTGAGACCACCGATGTCGACGCCGTCAACCACGGTTCCGGCGAAGAACCGGCCGTCATCGGACCGCAAGAAAGCCGCCAGGAAGGCGGCCGGTGCCGCCGCCGCAAGTCCCACCGCGCCGGCGGCAGTCAGCATTAACCAGCGCCGCCCGACCTCCTGGCCAGTTCCCGGTGAGGTTGCGCCCACAAACCCTCGTTGGCCGGCACCGCCCGTTCCCGCCGCCGTTGAGCGGGCTCCACGCCTGACCAATGCTAGCAACGACTGTCAGTGAGATTGGTTACGCGGGCGGCGGCGGGGTGTCCGGGTGCGGGAGCCGCTATCCTGCGGCAATGTCGCAAGAAAGGCGGCGACCGGCCGGCGGCGCGCGGTTGGAGATCCGGCGCTGGCGCGAATCCAAGGCGACCCGGCAGGCGCGCGGCGCCGAGATCGTCCGGCGCCTCCACGCCGAATATCCCAAAGCGAGCGCTGAGCTTGCTTACGCGAACCCGTTCCAGTTTCTCGTTGCCGTGATTCTGTCGGCACAGACCACCGACGTGAACGTGAACCGTGCCACGCCAGGGCTGTTTCAACGCTATCCAACGCCGGCCGCGCTGGCGGAAGCCAGCCAGGAGGACGTGGAGGAGTTGATCCGCACGACCGGATTCTTTCGCAACAAGGCCAAGTCGATCCGGTCCATGGCGGCCCGCCTGCTAGAGGATTTCGAGGGCCGCGTGCCACTCACGATGGAGGCGCTTTTGACCCTGCCGGGCGTCGCCCGCAAGACGGCCAACGTCGTGCTTGGCGAGGCGTTCGGGGTAGCTGACGGGATTGTGGTCGACACGCACGTGACCCGGCTGGCACAGCGGCTCGGACTTTCGCGCAACACGGACCCGGTCAAGATAGAGAGAGATTTGATGGAGCTGCTTGACCGCGACGAGTGGATCTTCGTTGGGCATTCGGTCATTTGGCACGGGCGGCGAGTGTGCGACGCCCGGCGGCCGGACTGCGACGGCTGCGCGCTTAACGACATCTGTCCGTCATCGGCCGCTCCGGTGCGTCCTGCTCGGTCACCTTTTGGGAGCTTGGGCTCGCGGCAGAGCTAGTCCCGGCCGCGCAGTCTTACGCGGATTCCTGTGCAAGCCAGCCGCTGCGCGTACACTTCGAGCCAGCTAATACGCGACGCGGGCCCTGAAGGGAGCGCCATGTTCGACGCAGTTCACCACGTTGCATACGTAGTGCCGGATCTGGAGGAGGCGCTCGGGCTATTTCAGGAGACGCTGGGGATGGTTCCGGACCAGATCTGGGCATCCGAGGAGGAGGGCAACCGCTACGCACTTCTTCGGGTTGGCGACACTGAGAGCTACATCGAGCTGATCTGCCCGACCGACACGGCCAAGAGCCGGTTTGCGCCGCATCTGCAAGAGCACGGGCCTAGCGTGCATCACGTGGCGTTTCGTGACGACGCCATGGACGCGACGCTGGCCGCGCTCCGCGAATCGGCGGGGATCGATGCGACCGAACCAGTCGTGAGCTCGGCGGGCTGGCGCATTAGCTTTCTGAATACGGACAGGACGCAAGGTCTCGGCTTGCAGTTGGTTGATGGGAGGCGGCGCTGATGGAGAACGCAATGGTGAGTATGGACGGTGCTGAGGTTGTGGCCGGCGAGGTCACAAAAGCACGATTGACCCAGCGCGGACCCGCCATCTGGCTGGCGGGCGACCCCGAGGACCTCAAGGTATGGCTGCCGCGCGGCGGCTACGGCATCGTCACCAACACGGTCGTCCTGCACGAGATGGTCAAGAAGTACGGCCCCATGACGGAGCTTGTAAAGCGCTACCTGGACGTGACCGACAAGCAGGTGGTGGTGGAGGTAGACGGGCACACCACGCAAGAGCTATTGGACGTTGCGCACGTCTTCACCCGCATGTCGGATCAGGTCATCATCAAAATCCCTTGCGCCGAGCACGGACTGGAAGCCTTTGGGGCGCTGGCCAAGGAAGGCGTGGAGACGTTCTGCACCACCTGCTTCTCGCTGCCCCAGGCGGCGATCGTCGCGCAGGCGGGCGCTACCCACATCCTGCCGTTCTGCGAGCCGGTCAAGCAGATGGGCGGCGACCCCGGCAAGCTCGTACGCGAGTGCGTGGCTATGTTCGACGGCTGGGAGCAGCGGCCCTACATCACCGCGGCCCTGGTGCGGTCGGTCGAGGTGGCCTACGCGGCGCTGCAGAACGGCGCGGACGGGATCATCGTGTTTTGGAACGTGTTCCGCGACATGATGCAGCACCCGCTCACCGATCAGTGGAACGGCACTTTCATGAGCGAGTGGGTCCAGATGCACGAGGCGGGATATCTGGAAGGCGTGCCGGTAAGCCTGGAACACTGACCTGACGCTTGCTGCATTCGTCCGCGGCGCGCCCCCGGGGCGGGCGAGCAGACACCGGTTTCCTAAGTAATGCCCTCGCAGTTGGCGTGCGGCGAAGTTGTGCCGTCCTCCGCCGCGACCTGCGCGTCGGCGGAGATGGCAAGCGCCGTCTGCACAAAGTCGCGGATAGCGTCGAAGTCCGGGCGCAACAGGTTGGCGCCGTCTTCGCCTTGCACGTAGCGCAGCAGATCCCCGTCCCGTTGATGGATCGTCCAGGTATGTATGCGTTCGGGAGCAATGCCGATGAGCAGCTGGCCCAGCGCTGGCAAGCTCTCGGGCGGCAGATCTGTCCTAAAAGCGTCGTTCAGGCCCAGCAGGAGGGCCGGGGCGCCTACAACCAGGATGGGCGTGAGAGCCTGCTCGCGTAGTCCCACCAAAACCTGCTGCTGGCGGCATATGCGCGCGAAATCGCCGCCTGCGTCGTACTTGCGCGAGCGCGCGTAGGCCACTGCCTCGCGCCCGTTCAGGTCGTTCCAGCCCTGCTCGAGATAGAGACGGATCTCCTCGTCCGTGTCCAGGTACACCAGACGCTCGTCGAAGTCTCGCGAAACCTGCACTCGCACGCCGCCGAGCGCGTCGATGATGGATTCCACGCCGTAGAAGTTCACCTTGATCCAGTGGTCTACGAAGAGCCCGGTTACGTTGCGGATGGTTCGCTGAAGCTCCTCCAGCCCCTTGCGCTTGTAGACCTCATTGATGCGTGACGAGTGCCCCTCACACGGCCCAAGACAAAGGTCTCTTGGGATCGACAGGACGAAGACCGACTGCGAGTGAGGATCAACGCTGACCAGCATCATCACGTCGGTATTGCCCTCAAAGCTCTCGGCCTTGTCGATTCCCAGGATGAGGATGTTCAGGGGCCACTGGTCGGCCGGGAGCCCTAAGTCGGCCTCGATTCTCGCCACCAGACTCGCCGGAACGGCTGGCGTCCCGGGCGCGGCGACGTCTCCCTTTTCCGACCCAGGCGCGGGCACGGTGTCTGGCCGTTCCGTTAAGCCGGGCGCAGCAGTGTCCGGGCTGCCGGCCGTTGGGATGGCCGTGGGCCTCGCCGCTACCGTCGAGCCCGCCGGCATGCCTGATGCGCCGCCAGTTCCCCCCGCGGGCGCCGGTTCGTCGGTGCGCGGGCCCCCGCACGCAACGACCGTGACCATGAGTGCCGCCAGCGCGACGCCGCACCAGGCACTAACGTGGAGTCTCTTGATTGACGAGGGCCGCGGAGATGTCAAAGGGCGGCGCTCTGTGGGCGGATGCGCTCCTTCGGCAATCTAGCACCCGTTTTCGTCAACTCGGCTTACCTCGTCTACAACGCGAATCGCCTCGCGCCCGTGGCGGCTGGCGGAGTGCATTTGCGCTTTGCCCCTGACGACCCGCAATCGGAGACCTTTGCGTAACCCCTCGTCATTCCCGCGGACGCGGGAATCTAGGCCCCACCCAACCTGGAACCGCGCAGGGTTCCCCCCGGACATCCTTAGCCTGATCGAGTTATGCAAACGTCTTCAATCGCCGCAGACGGCTCGACGGACCATGGAGTTGATTTACGCCGGGTTGCCGCCGCGTCGCGGATCGCACGGCTAATCAAGCCTGACGAGAGATTAAATCAGCCTCTCGCTCTGGCCGGGCCGTGCCAAAGGGTGCGCGGCGGTGCGCCCGGCCAATGCGGCGCGGGCCTGTTGCACTACCGGCTCCACGTGTTCATCGCTGTTCCTCGCACTGTCTTCACGACGTGCGTCCACCCAGCGAGCGTTGGGGGCGTAGGGTCCATACAGTTGCGGGTCGGTGGTCGTGAACACCGTCACGGACGGCGTGCCCACGCATGCGGCGAGCTGGGCTGCCGCGGAATCGTTGGCGATGCACAGGGCGCTCTGCTCGATCAAAGCGCCGAGCTGTCCGAACGAGATTTGCCCGCTTAGGTCGACCACGTCGTTGCGCATGGCGCGCTGCATCGCCGACACCGAGGATTGGTCGGATGGCAAGCCCACGACCACGATGGCGGCCCGATGGCTTCCCACCAGCTCCTCCGCCACGCGCGCGTAGCGCTCCGGCGGCCATCGCTTCGTCACGTCCACGTTCCCCGGGTTCACGCCGCCGCCCGGAGCTATGAGCACCTGCGGACGATCCGAGGCGATGCCGAACTCCTGAACTAAGCGGCGCACCGCGCTGGCGTCCCCCGTTGTCGGACGGAAATGGCAGCGCGCGCCCTCTGTAGCCAGACCTGCCGCCCGCGCGACGCGCAGGTAGGACTCCACCTCGTGCTCGCGCTTGCGGGCGCCCACCCGCGTGCTGTGCGAGAAGCCGCGCCCCCCGCTGTTGGGACCGATGCGGCGAGGAATGCGTGCCAGGAAGGGCAGAAGGGCCATCAGCGGGGAGCGATCCAGCACGAATGCAACGTCGAACCGCTCCCGTCGCAACTCCCGTGCGAACTGAAAGTAGGCGCGGAGGTCATGGCGTCGCGGCACTCCCAGCTCCTTCATGGGCATGAGCGCGTCCAGATGCGGGTTGTTCTCCAGCGCCGGGCGTGCGTAATCGCCGACGGCGAACGTTATGCGTGCGTTCGGATAGGTCCGTCGCAGCGCGTCGAGAAACGGCGTCGCACGCAGGACGTCACCCAGCGCCAGCGGCTTGATTACCAATATGGAAGGACTCTCGGAGGCTGGCATCGGCCTGCCGTCGGGCTGTGATGGCCGGATGGCAAGACCGGCCAGGCGGCACCCTGCGCTTACGGCGAAGTCCCTGAGTCCACTTCTACGCTGCCAGCCGCCGCGCAATCGTGCCCGCGACAGTCCCGAACGGACCATGACAAATATCGACTCCTAAGTCCGGTTCAGACTAGCATTCGCCTTCTTGCGGGCCGCGCGACCGCTAACGCGGCGGTGTTTACAATCGGGCGCTCGAAACCTCCCGGCCGCCTCGCGCGTCGCCTTTGTCTCGCCGAGTGCTGGTCACCACCGATGCCGGTCTACGAATATCGTTGCAGGCGCTGCAAGCGGCGCACCGCGAAGCTCTTCAAGACGCTCGCCGCGGTCGAGACACCCACGTGTGCCCACTGCGGTTCGCGCCGCCTGGACCGTCTCTACTCGCGAGTCTCGGTCCGGCGCGGCGGGTCCGGTGGAGTCGATGACGGCTCGGACGACGTTGCGGGATTCGACTCCGACCTGATGAGCGGGCTCGAGTCGGGAGACCCGCGCAGCCTGGCGCGTATGGCGCGGCAGGCCAGCGACGAAATGGGTGAGGAGATCCCCGGCGAGTTCGAAGGCGTCTTGCGGCGTATGGAAGCCGGCGAAATGCCCGACGAACGCGAGATCGAGGCGCTTGACGACGGTCACGATGAGAGCGCGGTCTCGCATGACGAAGACTGACTCGGAGCGCCCGCGGCTGCTCGCACTCGACGTTGACGGCACGCTCACACGCCCTGACAAGCCGATCGACCCGGAGCTGATAGACGCGCTCAACAAGGTCGCCGATAGCGGCACCACGGTGGTCCTCGCCACCGGCCGCTCACATCTCGCGGTGCGGCAGCTCGCGCAGCGCCTCCGTCCGAGTGCCTACACCGTGCTCAACAATGGCGCCGTAGTTCGATCCATCGGCGGCGACCGGGTTCTGCGCGCGCGGCACATCGGGCTCGAAGCCGCGCGCTGCGTCCTGGAGGAGTTTCGCCGGCAAGGGCTGTTCACTATCTGGGTGGAGGGCCCCTTCGCGGGCGGACGCTATCTCGTCGACGGCGCCTGGTGGACGCATTCAGCCGCGCGCGCCTATCTCGCCACCAAGGGGAGCGCGGTCCGACCCCTTCCGGCCCCCGCGGTTGCGGCGCCGCCCGTCCATCTCTATGCGTTCGGGACCGTCATGGCGGTGCGCGCCGCGGAGCGGCGCTTGCGCGCGCGGGTTGGTGAGGATGCTTCCCTTGTTTGCTGGCGCAGCGCCCGGCTACAGGCTTCCACCATCGAGGCGCTCCCCGGCGGCGTAACCAAAGGTGAGGCGGTCGCCTGGCTGGCCGATCATCTTGACATAACTTCATCTCAGACCCTGGCGGTGGGTGACGAACGTAACGATATCGAGATGCTGCGTTGGGCCGGGCGAGGGGTGGCCATCGCGGGGTGCCCGCCCGAGGTCGAGGCCGCGGCCGACACGGTGGCGCGTAACGACGGAGAGGGCGCCGTGCGCCGCCTGGTCCGCGAGCTTTGGAACGTCTGAACGGTGTCGGTCTGATCGGGCATTCCACCGCCCAGGATTGCGCCGCTCATGGCCCGTGAGTACCGCTTGACTAAGTTGGTTGAATCGCGGGTCCGATCGTAAACGCGGCGCGGTCCGGGTCTTTGGGATCAGTTCCGGTCCTGACAAGTTGAAATAGCAGCGGCTCTTCATGAGGTATCAATCGCAGCACTACGTCAGTGGACGAGGCATCGGTTTCAGGCCCGTAAAACCAAAGCTCTTTGCCCGTTTCTCGTAGAAGCTCGAGCAACCCGGGCGTCGATCTCACGTCTGGAAACTGGCTGTGTATCGCGGGATCCCATCTCTCGAACCCCGTGGTTACGAGTTGCCGTCCACCATTCTGAGCGTCGTAGAGTACTGGACGTTTTAATATTTGCTGTGCGCGCCAGGGGTCTACGTTGCCCGGAGTCGAGAGCATGCCATTTGCGGGTAGGATGTCGGAGAGCCATTCGAGGTGCCACTCGTCATCCGTACTCTGAACTAGCGCCCGACTAGTTTGGGCCGCGCCGGTCGCGAGGACGACGCCGGGGGCAACCGAGAGCCCGGCATACACCGCGCGGCGTGCGATAGATGCGATCCTTGTCGAGTATTTAATAGCTTGTTTTTGGTATCGTTTCCGTCGCGGTACGCCGGAGCGCTTGTGGGATCAAAACTCATATCGAGCTGATGTGCGGCGCGGCCTGAGTATCCCGCGGAGCGAGGCTGAAACGGGGACTGAGCCTATCATCACCACCGGTGCATTTGAGAGCACGGTGCTACGATTGTTGGCGATATGCCGACGTAGCTCAGTTGGCAGAGCGGGGCTTTCGTAAAGCTCAGGTCGACAGTTCGAATCTGTCCGTCGGCTCCAGGTTGCCGCACAGTCCGCATACCGTCGGTCGCTCTGATGACTGCCGTGCCGCCCCGAGCTGGCCCCGAGCGCCGCTAGCAGCCGGGCGTTTTGCTCACCGGCGAGTATCTCTAGCGACGCTACTCGGAGCTCCAGCGCCGGGTCTGGAACGAGGCGTAGGCCGGCGGCTGGCGCGTGATCGTGAGTGCGCCCAGGAACACTGAGCCTTGAATCAGAAGATGTGGCAGGCCGGGATCTGCGTCGACGAGATCCTTGATGCCGGTGCGGTCCACTGGACGACTCAGCGGTTGGCCATGTCCATGGATCGATGCCGGGGCCTGCTGGATTTCGGCACGCACCCGATTGAGAAGGCTGTGTACTCGCTCGTGAATCACCCAATCCTCGGGAACCTGGATTTCCACGCGACCGACGAAGCACGAGACGTCGATGATGGCGGGCCTGCGCTCTATATGGGCTTGCCGCAGGTCGATGACGAGACTACGGAACGTGCAGGCGATCGAGCCGCGCCGCAAGTCGCCCTCCGCGCGGAAGCTGCCCGGCTCGGTAATCCTGTCGATGTCCAGAGCCCGCCAGCCGTGCATCCGGACCACGCTCTTGGGCCGCAGCGTGCCGCGCTGGTACATCACCGTGACGGACGCCGCCGCATACCCGAGCCCTAGCCCCGCGACGATCCCGCCGCCGATCCCCTCGATCAGCGTGATCTGCAGCAGGATGGCCGCTCCCAGGAGAACCCAACCCACCTCCTGGCGAACGCCATACTCGACCATCAGGTAGAGACCCGCCGTCGCCATCACCATCGTTAGCAGGTGGGAGGCATTGAGCACCCCGACCATGAACAGCACGAACCACAGAGCCGCCAGTACCTTCGCGGCCCCGTCGACGAAACGGGCCGCGGTCAGAATCTGATTCCAGAGAGGCGCGCGCATCCGGCACCGAAGGTTTGGTGGGCAACTCTCAATGTCCATAGTACTCGGCCGCGGCGGCGTCGGGAGTCGCGGCCGGCTGGCTGGTGGTGAGTCTCTCGGTCACTCGGGAGTCCGGTCGTCCGTCACTCTCGCGGAAGCGGGGGGCTGGTCCCATCCACCTCCAAGCGAGAAATCCCCGTTGGCGGTCCCGCTCTCCCGTGGGAGAGGGCCGGATAGGCGATGGCGGGTCCATGCACATGGGTCGCGTCTCGCGGCGCTCGGCAACCTGATGCGAGTCGCCCGGCATTCCGCTCGCGTGGATCCGCCCGCGCCGACATCGCCCACCTTCATCCCCGCGCCCGCGGCGCCTGCTGTAGTCATTGCTCCCGGTGGCGTAGCGGCAAGTCGCCGATCCGTCCGGTGGGTGATCCCGATGGCGAGGCCGGGCGAGACTCGACCGAGAGGGTGATATCTCTGCGATACTCCACCTACGCGCAGACAGCCCAACGTCCAGAGGCAGCTGCACTATGACCGGGCAAGCTCCTCAGATAGAAGTCAGCGGCCTGTGGAAGATCTTCGGCCGTGATCCGCAACGGGCTCTTCATCCACCGCACGCTGCCAAGAGCCGCACCGAGATCCAAGAGCAGTTGGGTCTCGTGATCGGGCTGCGGGACGTGTCGTTCAAAGTGGATAAAGGAAAAATTTTCGTCGTCATGGGTCTGTCCGGCAGCGGTAAATCAACATTGGTACGCTGTCTTATCAGACTTATTGGAGCTACGAAAGGCCGGATACACTTTGATGGTGAAGATGTTCTCGCTTACTCAGCGAAGCAGCTAATCGAGTTTCGGCGTGAGAAAGTCGCGATGGTATTTCAACACTTTGGGCTTCTGCCTCACCGTCGCGTGATTGACAACGTCTCCGTGGGTCTTGAGATACGGGGGCTGGACAAGAAAACGCGCTACAAAATGGCCTCTGAAGCTATCGAGACAGTCGGTCTAAAAGGCTGGGAGAACTACTATCCTAGAGAGATGAGCGGCGGGATGCAGCAGCGTATTGGACTTGCGAGGGCGTTGGCGGTCAATCCCGAAGTGCTGCTCATGGACGAACCGTTCAGCGGTCTTGATCCGCTCATACGACGAGAGATGCAGGACGAGCTTCTCTCGCTTGAAACGAAACTTAACAAGACCATCGTATTCATTACCCACGACCTTAACGAAGCTCTGAAGCTGGGCGACCGCATTGCAATCATGCGGGACGGTCAGATTATTCAGGAAGGCTCACCCGAGGAGATTGTCACGCTGCCGAGCGACGACTACGTGACTGAGTTTGTTCAGGACGTCTCCAAGGCTAAGGTGATTCAGGCGAAGGCTATCATGCGGGAGCCCGTCGTCGCCGTGTACGACTGGCAGGGCCCTCGCGCGGCTCTGCACGCCATGCAGCGTCACGATATCGACGCGGTCTTTCTGATAGCGCGTGACTTTACCCTGCGGGGGATTCTCACGGTGGACCAGGCGGAAGCTCTGGCCTCTGAGCGCAAGGAATCTCTGGACGGGGTGGACATCGACTGGCCGATTACAACGCATCCTGAGGCCTATATCGACGAGGTTATCCCGCTGGCGGCCCAGACCAAGCATCCGATTGCAGTGGTGGGCGATAACGGAAGCCTTCTGGGTGAGATTCGTGAGGGCGCTCTGCTCGCGAGCATCGCAGAAGGGTAGCGGAAGGATCAAACATGGCCCAAGCTGAGAATGTGCAATCTGCCGAGGAGACCCCGTCGTCGCGCGCCTTCCTGGGATCACTTCGCTCCCACCAACGCTCGCTGGCAGGGTTAGGTTTGGTTGTGGTTGTGTTGCTCATAAGCCTGCTCATTTGGGGTGCGGAGATGGGTTTCCCTACTACCGTGTCCAGCTCCGAAGTCCAAACATCCGGCGGCAGCATAACGCTGGAAAGAACGGTGCGAGAGGTCACCGGCGGCGCCATCGACGACGCAGTCGACTGGGTGACCAAAGAAGGCGGATGGCTGTTTGACAGTCTCAGTACAGCGGTCACCTATGTGCTCATTCGTATCGAGGACGCACTGAAGTGGGCGCCCTGGCCGGCCATCGTCGTAGGTCTTGCGCTCCTGTCTTTTGCCGTAGGGCGTTGGGGTTTTCTGGCCTTCACCGCGTGCGCACTGCTATTCGTCGGCTTCATGGGCCTTTGGGAGAACGCCATCGATACTATTGCGCTCATGTTGGTAGCGGTGGCCATTGCGGTGCTGATCGGCCTCCCTTTGGGCGTACTGGCCTCCCGCAATCAGATAGTTGACAACCTTATGAGGCCTATCCTGGACGGTATGCAGACAATGCCCAGTTTCGTATATTTGCTGCCAGGCATACTCTTCTTTGGCCTGGGTAAACCGGCCGGCATCTTCGCCACTATCATATACGCCGTCCCCCCCGTGATTCGGCTGACCAATCTAGGTATTCGTCAGGTGCCCTACGAGACGATTGAAGCCGTCCGGTCTTTCGGAGCATCGCCGTTGCAGATACTTGCTAAAGTCCAGGTTCCAATGGCCCTGCCCACCATAATGGCTGGCATCAACCAAACGACGCTGATGGCTCTGGCAATGGTCACTATCGCCAGCATGGTGGCCGCCGGCGGTTTGGGAGATAACGTTCTTCGTGCTCTCCAAAAGAATCAGTCGGGCAACGGAGCGATCGCCGGGCTGGCAATCGTATTTCTCGCGATAATCATCGACCGTCTCACACAAGCGGTGTCCCGCAGCCGGCAGGAGGCCCTGCGAGCCGGGTAGTAGCGGCGAGAAAAGCAAAATTGCCAGGCCCGACGGCGCGCCGATGAAGCAACTCCCTATTTGACAATCACGCTTGGCTATGATAGTCAGATACACTTAATATGCGGGTTTCCGGGTTACCCTCAACCGTGCCCGTGTCCAGTGACCACTATCCGGGGGCAAAGAGAGGTGCGGCTTTGATAGTCAAATGTAGGCTGTTCATGTTGATGGCGGCGCTGGTTGTCGTCTTCGCCGTCGCGGCGTGCTCCGAGGCTGCGGGGACCTCCAAGGGGACCCTAGTCTTTAATGATCTCAATTGGGACAGCTCTCAGATACAGAACCGCATCGCTCAATACATCGTTGAGGAGGGCTACGGCTATCCCACCGACGTAGTATTTGGCGGCACGCTTCCTCTTTTCCAGGGTCTTCGCCGTGGCGACAGCCACATCACCCTGGAGATATGGCTGCCCAACCAGGATGAGGCCTGGAACGAGGCGCTAGCGGCTGGGGAGGTGGTTTCCGTTGGTGCAAGCCTGGGCAAAGACTGGCAGTCCGCCTTCGTCATCCCGGCCTATCTCCAGGAGCAGTATCCGGAGTTGGACAATGTCGAAGACCTTAAGGACCCCCAGTTCAAGCAGCTATTCCAGACCGCCGAGACCGGTGATAAGGCGCGTTTAGTGTCCTGTACCATCGGCTGGGCCTGCGAAGAGGTCAACGCTGCCCAGGTGGAGGCCTATGGCCTCACCGAACACGTGGAAATCATCAACCCCGGCGACGGCGCCGCGCTCAACGCCGACCTGTACGGCGCATACGAGCGACAGGAACCCTGGGTCGGTTACCAATGGGGCACGAGCGGCGCCGCCCTGGTGCTGGACCTGGTCCGGCTCGAGGAGCCGCCCTACAGCGCCGAGTGCTGGTTCACCACCAAGGCTTGCGCCTACGAAGACGCGACCATCCTGATTGCGGTGAACCCCAGCCTCCTGACTGATGCGCCCGATATCGTCCAGATGCTGCGTGCTTGGGACTTCAACATCGAGGTCTACAAGGGTGTTGCCGCTTGGCTGCAGGACAATCCCGATGCCAGCGCCAAGGACGCCGCAATCTGGTGGCTGAAGAGCAATCCCGACATCTGGGGTGCATGGGTGACTGAAGATGCCGCCTCGGCCGTTCAGGCTGCTCTCGATGCTGATGAGATCCCTGACGGATGGCCCACTGAGTAGCCCGGGAACGGGGTTCTAGCGGGAGTTGAGCTGGGTGCCCGCCTGACGAGCGGTCTAGACGCTCGTCAGGCGGGCGCGTTTAAAGATCGTGGACTCGACGTGCGTCTCGGGCATCTCGGGGCTGCACCAGAAGTACACCGCCACGAGCCGGCCGTCGGTCCGCTGGAATAACCGCACGTATCCCAGGTCGGGAGAGCCGTTGACGGACTGGAAACCGTCTCGCAGCACTTGCGAATCTCCCCAGCTGTGTCCGTCGTCCCTGCTGTACCGGGCGACGATCTGCCGATCGGAGCGATTCCCGTAGGCGCAGCACAGCCTCCCGTCCCTCAATTGGACTAGCGCCGGCGGATTCCCGTTGTGCGCGCTTCCCGACTCCGTCTCGCCGACCGTGGACAAGAACGACCAGGAGTCGCCGCCGTCGCTGGATCCAAAGCAGTCGATCCAGTTTCGTTCCGGCGACTTACGGCGCAGTGCCGTCACGAGGCGCGAGTCGGTTAGCCGTACCGGCGCCGGCATGGCCGCGCGGTAAGGGTCGTTCCGCGGAACTACCCATGACACGAAGGAAAAGCTCGCACCGCCGTCCTGCGTGCGTGCCAGGAACGCCTTTTCCCGCAGCGTCACGCGCAGCTCGGGCTGCGGGCTGCGCTCACGCACTGTCAGGAAAAGCTGGAGATTGCTCCTGCCGCCGATTATGTATGCCGTGCGCCCAGTGAACTGCGCTCCGGCGAGCTCCGGATGCTCGAGCAGTCCAGAGAACTCGAACGGTCCGCTCCACGACGCCGCTCGGTCGTAGCTGTAGAACCAGCGCGCCGCCTCGTTTCCGTGGTAGCCGGCGCCTTCCACGCGCAGCACGAAGCCGCCGCGTAGGAAATCGAGGCCGCCCGGCGCCTTACGCGGCGTTGCCGGATTGAGGTCGCCGGCGTAGGACTCCGGCTTCCAGGCGGTCCACGACTCCCCACCGTCCCGGCTCCGCGCCAGCCAGGACTCGAACGGGCGTTCATGGTCGCACTGGTGTCCCTTGCCGGCTTTGAGAAATGCGCCGCGCGTGAAGCCCACCAGGATCTCGTCCCCCCACTGCCAGATCGAGCCGCTGCCCCCATTGTTGGCCGGGACCGCCGCCCAGTCGTCCGGGTCGTAGTAGACGATGGCGTGATGCACCGGCGCGCCTCGCTCTCCTTATTTGCTCTTGGGGGCTCGCAGGCCCGCAAGATGTTAGGCCGCGCGGCTGGACTGGCAAGCGATGCATGCGTCATAGAGCTCGAGCGCGAGACGTCTGTCGCGGCAGTCGATCAGCCTATTCCGGCGGCGCGGGTAGTGATGATGTACTGGGTTGACCGAGCCTGCTGACCGTCTGGACAAGCTGGTGAAATCCGTATGAAACTCAGAATGGGACCTGGCTCCGTTGGGTTCCGCAGCCGGGAGGCGCTCGGAACGAGCTCGTTGAGGATGCGCTACCACGGAACCTCGTTCGAATTTTGCGGCGAGCCCATTGCTCCTGCACAGCACTGAGAAGCGAAGGATGGAATCGACGATAGCGAGCGCTTCAGAAACAGATTCCCTAGAGCGAGGTCCTGCATCGCTGCCTGTTGCATATCAGCGCATGCTGGAGCGCGATGTTCATGAGCGGGGTTCGGTGGACAGAAAGCTGGTGCAACAGATGATCCGGCTGACGGCACATAGTGCGAACTATCTGTACCGATCGTACACGCCTACTGAAGCTCGATATCGGCCTGGTACGCGGCCAGCGATGGAGCTAGCTGTTCGAGACCTGCTAGACGGTCGCGGTGAGGAATCACTCTCCGCTCACATGGGCCATATACGCCGGATCGTCTCGTTCCTATCATGCATAGCGGACGCGGGGGATGACGTCCCTCCAAGCAAGGTGGTATTTGGCGGAACGGAGGAAAGAATCCTGGAACGCAAGACCGACTGGTGTACAGACCTGGCACGGGTAGGATGCGTGATGCTACACGTAGCAGGTGTGCCAGCGCGTCTTGTCAATCTATTCAACACATGCGCAGCTTACTCTGGTCACCAGATCGTAGAGGCGTACGTCGACGGCGGATGGGCATGTGTGGATCCAGTACACGGACACGTCTTTCTGCGAAGCGATGGATCCCCAGCGTCGGCGTATGACATGATGCATGATCGATCCATAGCACGTCGTACGATTAACAACACCCCACGAGCGGACTCATACTTTAATTTGTTTCGGCATGTATTTTTGGTGAACTATTCGCCTCTCGATTCGGAACGTTATGAGTTTACGGAGTCCATTGCAGATTCATACAATCTCGGCGTGTTGGAGAACTCGTATGCCGGATGGCCTACTGGGCTGAAGTGGATCCATGGAGAAGACGAGTGAGGTCACGTGCGGGCCACGCCTAGAGGCGACGCGCGCTCAGGCGCCGGTTAGGCGTTTGGCCATGAGGATGTCGGGCTTGCCCCGCCCGTTCGCATCGGGGATGACTCCAACGATGCTGAACCCTACCTTCGCATAGAAGCGAAACGGGTGTCCTTTGTGATCTTTGATTTTTGTTAGGTGCTCCAAAACATTCGGGTATAGGTCTACACCGGCGAGCGACGTCATCCCGGTCTTGTCGTCGGCGCCAAGATAGAGGGTCGTGACGCCTCGGGCTCGCAGGATGATCTCGAGGTCGCGCACGAGAGCCGTGCCCACGCCCTGTCGCTGGCGGGTTGGTTGGACTGCTAGTGGGTGCAGCTCCCAAGTGTGGCCGTCGTACTCCCGAACGGCGCCGATGAATCCCACCACCCAGCCATCTTTGTCGATCGCGACCCGGCTGATCCGGTCGGGTTTGAGTGACCGCTCAACTTCCGCCAGGGCCGCCGCCGTGTCCGGAAGCCAGTCCGGAGACGGCGCACGGAACGCCGCCACTAGCAGGTCCGCCACCTGCCGAACGCGTGGTACGTCTTCCGCCGTCAGGTCAACGATTTGCATTCGCCAAAGAAGATCCATCGAGCGCGCTTGCTCACGAGCGGTGAAGTGGAGCTCCGTTGACCACAGGGCCATCAATGGTCAGCGCGGCCAAGACGGCGGCGCGCAGGTCACGCGATTCCACCAATCCACCGGCCAATAGACGCTGTCGCCTCGTCAATCAAATCGACCCTACATCTGTCTGAGTCTTCCGGGACATCAAACCGGTGGTCAGCTTCGTCGATCACGTGCGCGGTCGCCGCCTCTCCCAGATCGTCGACAACACGCTGAAGCGCATCTACGGGAGCAATATCATCGCGATTACCGTGAATGAAAAGCATGGGCCGGCGGACACGCGCCAGATGCCGGGCCGGATGGTCCAGCAGCCAACGCCAGCTCACGGGAAAGGCGAGCAGGACGACTCCTCGTACGCTCGGCAGCATCCGCCTGGCTACGGCCAGCGAGACTAGCTGGCTGCTCATTGATCGACCCGCCGCGAAGAGCGGCAGACCGGGAGCGGTGCTAGTTGCGGCTATGGCCGCTGATCGAACGGTGCTCAGGAGTACCTCAAGGGGATCGAGCGACTCCTCCCACTCGGTCTGTTTTCCTTGCGCGCTGTACGGATAGTTGAAGCGAACGGTGGCTATGCTCTGCTGGCAAAGACCGTCGGCCAGCGCTTCGTACAGCGGGTATCGCATGTTCGTGCCCGCCCCGTGACCCAGCAGCATCAGCGCGCGGGCGTCCTTCGGGCACTGCAAGAGCGCCGATACTTCGGGACCGTTCTCCGTCGCCTCGAATCTAAGCGTTCTCGTCCGGTCGCCAGTCATGCCCAGCGGCTGTTCTTCCAGCCCGTCAGCCCGGGCCGTGCGATTCCGATCATCCTGGACTCCGGTCGTTAGGTCTCGAGAACTAATGATGGCAGCTCAGTAAGCCGCGTGATCGCCGTGATGCCCGCCGGCCCATGACCCTTGCCGCGCCGGTCAAGCCAAACGCCCCTGAGTCCCGCTTCGCAGGCTCCAAGCGCGTCCCAGTCCAATCGATCTCCCACGTGCATGCACGCCGACGGTGCGGCGCCCACGGCCTGGCAGGCCGCTTTGAAGATGCGCGCATGAGGTTTCGCAACCCCTACGTCCTCGGAGACCGCCACGACCGCGAAGCGATCCAGGATGCCAACCGCCGCGAGCTTCCGGCGCTGCTGGACCGACGACCCGTTGCTGATGACTCCTAGGCGGCAACGGCTCAGAGCGTTGAGGGTGTCCACCACGTCCGGGAAAAGCCTCCAGCCACTTTCGTAGAGCTCCCGATAGACGAAAAAGATCTCGTCCGCTTCGGAGTCGGGCATTTCGCCGCTCGTGCGACTGAACAAGTCACGAATCCGCGCACGGCGTTGGCCCGAATAGGAGATTTCGCCGCGCAGAAAGCGACCGAAGTGATGTTCCTTCAGAGCGTCCCAGCGCTCCAGGAGAAGCTCGTCACCACCTGTCAGTTGATCTCTGTACCTGCCGAACAGGCCGATCGTGCCGGCCCGTGTCGCCGCGGCGTCGTCCACCAGCGTGTCATCGATGTCGAAGAACACGACCTGAACGGGTGAACCTGGCATGTCACTCAGTGCGCGGCGGCGCTATCAGTCCAATCGCTTCGCGAAGAAAAGCTCGCCGAGCCTGTCGTCAAACGGATGGCCGGCGATGAAGCCGCATTCCTGGAAGCCGACGCGGCGATGCCAAGCCTTCGCCCGCCGCGTGTGGACGTTATTCACAAGGCGCCTTCCCGCAAGCAGCGTAGTGTGCCCTTTCTTGCTGCCTCGCCGTCTTGAACGTCGCCGAGGCAGTCCGGTCGGCGAGGGCTCAGTCATTGTCCCTCGGCAAGTAGACAGTGACGCCTCGATCCCAAGTCCAGGTACCACAGCAACTGTATTTCGTCCGGGAAGACGGGATCATAGACGCTTGGGCGCAGTCCGCCGAGTTGAAAGCCGTTCTTGACATAAAAACGACAGGCGGCCGGGTTCGTGTTCTGCGCCTCGACTTTCAGAACCGAGCAGCCGGACGCGCGCGCAAACTGAACCGCTCAATCCATCAGGAGCTTGCCTACGCCACCCTAGACGCCGCCGTAGCCGCCGCCTACAACTGGCCCGCCGACATCTCAGACGAAGACGCCCTGCGGGAATTGCTGGAGCTCAATCAGGCGCGTCAGCGAACCTCTGATTAAGGCCCGGTCCGATTCCTTCCCCCCTTGAGGAGACCTTTGCATAACCCCAGGGGCGGGGCGGAAAATTAGGTGCCGCCATCCTGACGATTGTGGAGCGGGTTGAATGCACCGAAACATGGGCCGGCCGTCGCTCGCGGAAGCGGTGGTGTCGGAGACGCTGGGCCAGAACCAGCGGCTGGAGCGGATCGACGACGCCGTGGACTGGGAGCGGCTCGGGCAGGTCGTGGCGGGCGTGCACGCCGCCCCGCGCGGGCGGCCCAGCTATCCGCCGCTGCTGATGGTCAAGGTGCTGCTGCTCCAGCAGTGGTACAGCCTCTCGGACCCGCAGCTGGAAGAGGCGCTGGGCGACCGGCTCTCCTTCCGGCGCTTTGTGGGGCTGGGCCTGCAGGACGCCACGCCGGACCATTCGACCATCAGCCGCTTTCGCCACGCGTTGGAGGTCGACGGGCTCAGCGCGCCGTTGTTTACGGAGCTGGCGGCGCAACTGGACGCACAGGGCCTGGTGCTGAAGCAGGGCACGCTGTTGGACGCCACCCTGGTGGCGTCGCAGGTGCGGCGCCCGCCGCTGGCGGCGGGGCGCGGGGCGCCGAGTGCCACCGATCCAGAGGCGGCGTGGACCCAACGGGGGCGGGGCGGCCGCTCCCACTTTGGCTACAAGGTGCATCTGGGGGTGGATGCGGACACGGGCCTGGTGCGGCGGGCGGCGTTGACCCCCGCCAACGTCTCCGAGAGCGAGGTGGCCGACGCCTTGGTGAGCGGGGACGAGCGGGCGGTGTACGGCGATCGGGCCTACGAGTCCAGGCGCCGGCGCCGGTGGCTGCAGGCCCAGGGGATCAACGACCGGATCATGCACCGCTCCCACAAACACCAACGGGCGCTCCCCGTCTGGCAGCAGCGGCGCAACGCCCTCATCGCGCCCCGCCGGGCGCTGGTGGAGAAGGTCTTCGGCACCCTCAAGCGCAGCTATGGCTACCAGCGGGTGCGCTACCGCGGGCTGGGGCGCAACACCGTGGAGCTGTGGTTCAAGCTCATGGCCTACAACCTGCGCAAAGCGGACACCCTGGCCTGGGCCACGGGCTGACCGCGGGACCAGTGCGCCGCGCGCGGGGTCCCGCGGCACGGGATCTCGTGCCGGCCCGACCGACCGGACGCCGCGCCGGCCTCCAGGCGTTGCCGATGCCCCTCCCCACGCGCTCCATCCCCAATTATTCAAAGGTCTCCTTGAGGGGGAAGGTCAGGATGGGGGGAACACCCACCCCGGGTCATTCCGAGCGCACGCGAGGAATCTGCGGCCGCCGGAGCCCCTGAAACCTGCCCACAGGCTTGATTTGTACTGTGCTGCGCGTCACGATACACTACCCTTGATCGCTCGACTACGGAGGAAAGCCGACCGTGGACATCGGTGCTTACATTCGGCAGCACGTTCTGCCGCAAGGAATGACCGTGACGGACGCCGCCAAGCAGTTGGGCGTAGGCCGGCCGGCTTTGTCAAACCTTCTGAACGGCCGCGCCGCCCTTTCTCCCGCAATGGCGCTCCGGCTGGAGAAAGCGTTCGGTGCCGACCGGCAGGACCTCCTGGACCGCCAGGCTCGGTCGGACCGGGACCGCAACGGGGAGATAGATCGGAGTGTCGCCGTGCAGGCGCACGTGCCGAGCTTTCTAACCATCACCGCACGGCAGATCAGCGACTGGGCGGCTGACAACATCCACGCCCGCGACCAACTGCCGGTGCTTCTGCGCCGACTGGTTCGTTCGACTGG
Source organism: Chloroflexota bacterium (assembly GCA_965220075.1). GTDB lineage: Bacteria > Chloroflexota > UBA11872 > UBA11872 > UBA11872. The sequence continues at coordinate 2,380,318 of OZ244806.1, read as the reverse complement.
GTCCGACCTTCGCCATGTGGACTTTCCCGGCTACGACAATGCGCAGCGGGCAGGTTGGGACGGCTGGGTCGAGACCGACGAGCCGACTCCCTGGATTCCCGACGGCGCGTCCGGCTGGGAGTTCAGCACCCAGCAACGCCCGAGCGCCAAGGCCGAGCGCGACTACAGGAGCCGGCTGCGCAGGGTCCCGGCAGCGGATCGAGCGGCGTGCACCTTTGTGTTCGTCACGGCGCACAACTGGCCGGGCAAGAATGACTGGGCCGCGGAGAAGGAGATACTCGGCCACTGGAAGGCGGTGCGGGCCTTTGACGCAAGCGACCTCGAGCAATGGCTGGAGGCGTCGGTCACGGGGCAAACCTGGCTGGCTGAGAAACTCGGCATTCCACTAGCTGGGCTTGAGACGCTCGATCAGACGTGGGCTCGTTGGACGGCCGCCAGCGAGCCCACGATGACGGCCAAGATTTTCGAGCCTGCCGTCGGCGAGCACCGCTCTACCCTCACGGACTGGCTGGCCAAACCAAGCGGCCGTCCCCTCAGAATTGCCGCTGACTCGAAAGATGAAGCTCTCGCCTTTCTCTACTGCCTGTTTGATGACCCCGACGTACCCGACTATCCGGGAGACCGAGTCGCCGTGTTCGACTCACCGCAAACTCTGAGAACCCTAGCGGCCGCGTCGTCCTCGTTCATCCCGATCGTGTCCAACGAAGACGCCGAACGCGAGCTAGTCGGCATCTACCGGCAGCGTCACTGCATCGTCCTACGTCCGCGCAACGCTGCCGATCGGGAACCCGACATTGCGCTCAAGCCGCTTCGCCACGAGGCGTTCGAAGCGGCGCTCGCTGAAATGGGCATCGACCGAAATGATGCTGATCGATGGGCCAGAGAGTCGGGTCGCTCGCCGACCATCCTGCGGCGGCGCCTCTCAAAAATCCCTGCAATCCGGATGCCGCCATGGGCCGGCGATCAGGACATCGCGCGCAGTCTGATCCCATTGGTCATGGCCGGTGCCTGGCATGCAGAATTCAGCGCCGATTGCGAGATTCTCGCCACGCTCGCGGATGGCGACTATCAACAGGTCGAGGAAACCCAGACCTATCTGCTGGAACGCGAGGATTGCCCGGTCTGGTCAGTGGGCAAGAACCGTGGCGTTGTATCCAAGATTGACGCCCTTTTCGCCATCAGCAGGACGATGACGGAAAAAGACATCGAAGCCTTCCTCGGGGTCGCTAGGGCCGTGCTGTCAGAGCCGGATCCGTCGCTGGAGTTGCCGGAAGACGATCGTTGGGCCGCGGGCCTCTACGGCAAGACACGCGACCACTCCAGAGCATTGCGCGATGGCATCTGCGAGACGCTTGTCCTGCTGGCGGTCCACGGAAACGACCTGTTCGAGACCCGCCTTGGAGTCGACGTCGAGCAACGCGTTTCCAGCCTCATCGAGCGACTCCTCACGCCGCTCACGCTCGAAAGGCTCATGTCGCACGAGGATGACCTCCCGCGGTACGCCGAAGCGGCGCCGAACACGTTCCTCTCCTTGATCGAGGATGGCCTCGGGCAATCGGAATCTGCTCTGCAAGGCCTTTTGAAGCCTGTCGGCAACCCGTTGTTCGATAGCCCTTCACGTACAGGCCTCTTGTGGGCATTGGAATGCCTGGCCTGGAATCCGCGAAATATTTCGCGTGTCAGCCTGGTCCTCGCGCGGCTTGCTGAGACGAAGATCGATGACAACTGGGCCAACAAGCCAATCGACAGCCTGGCGGCGATCTACTCTTGTTGGCTCCCGCAAACAGCGGCTTCACTCGACGATCGCATCAAGGGCCTCAAGCTTCTTGTGCGCCGCTTCCCCGAAATCGCCTGGCAAATATGCATTGATCAATTCGGAACAGGTTCGCAGGTTGGATTCCCCAGCTATCGGCCGCGCTGGCGCGCCGACGCATCGGGCGCCGGACAGGTAGTGGACGTTCAGGAGCGACTCGAGTTCGCTCGGCAGGCGCTTGATCTCGCATTGGCTTGGCCACGGCACACCAGCGCGACGCTCGGGGACTTGCTCCAGCGTCTTGATGGAATGTCCCCTGAGTACCAATCCGATGTTTGGGACTTGATTGACACTTGGTCACAGACGGAAACCGACGAGACTGCCAAGGCTGAGTTGCGCGAGCAGATTCGTCGATTCGCGCTCACGAGACGCGGACGGCAACGCAACCCGGAGACCGCAACGCAAGACAGGGCGCGCGACGCCTTCGAGCAGCTCGCGCCTCGTGACCCAGTCAACCTTCACGCGTGGCTGTTCGCCGGTGAATGGGTCGATTTTGCCAGCGGCGAGCTCGACGGTGAGGAGATGGATTTCTCCAAGCGCGAAGCTCGAATCCACAAACTTCGAACCGCAGCGATGGTGGAAATCTGGGCAGACAGCGGCTTTGATGGAGTCGCCAGCCTCCTCGCGGCCGATGACGGCGCCCATGCGGTCGGACGCTACGCTGCTCCGTGCGCGACCGGGCAGAACGTGGCGGCGGACGTTCTGCGAACTTGTCTGTCCGACGACTCCCAACCCAGCCAGAAGACCGACGCTTTCATGCGGGGCTTCATCTGGGCCATTGATGCCGGCGAACGGGACGCGTTCCTGTTTGAAGTCGCGGCTACGGTCACCATGGACCAGAAGGTGCGCCTGCTCAAGTGTGCTCCATTTGGCGACCAAACCTGGCGTCTTCTGGACATACAGGGGCAGGACGTCCACGAAGGATACTGGCGTGAAGTCACTCCTTATCTGAACCAATTCAGTGAAGCAGAGTTGACCGAGTTGATCGATCGACTCCTTGAAGTAGAGCGTCCGCGCGCGGCGTTCCACGCAGTGCACTTGGATTGGAATAAGATCGAGACATCGCGCCTGAAGCGGCTCCTGATGGCAGTAGCCACGAACGTCGATCAAGACGGTACGATTGCGCCCGATGCCTTCTACATCTCGTGTGCGCTGGATACACTCAATGGCAGACCCGGCGTCACTCAGGGTGAGATGGCGCAACTGGAGTTCACATTCGTCGGAGCGCTCGACGAGCACAAGAGCAACTACGGCATTCTCAATCTCGAGCGCGAGATTGAGAAGTCGCCGGTACTATTCGTTCAGGCGCTGGCCCTCATCTTCAAACGCGACGACGGCGGTGAGGATCCGCCTGGCTGGCAAATCGAAGATCCCCAACAACGCACCGCCGCCGCTACGGCCGCCTACCGATTGCTTGGACGCATCAGACGCATTCCGGGTACCGAAGCTGATGGCAGTATCGGCACAGGCAAATTGCAGCGCTGGGTCGCGGAAGTACGCCGTCTGTGCGCGGAATTCAGCCGTGTCGACCTCGGCGACCAATACATCGGCCAACTCCTTTCCAAGGCCCCGGATGACGCAGACGGCCTATGGCCGTGCCGCTCGGTATGTGAGGTCATGGAGATCTTCTCAGTTGAGCACATCGCGCGTGGATTCACTGTAGGCGTCTATAACGCACGGGGCGTCCACCGGCGTGGCGAAGGCGGCGATCAGGAACGTGAACTCGCCGCCAAGTACCGAGCTTGGGCGCAGCAGCTTGACTTCGAGTTCCCCTATGTGAGCAGCGTACTTGAACGCATCGCGGCCAGCTACGACCACGACGCTATATGGCAGGATTCCGAATCGAACGTGCGTCAGCGGCTAGGCCACTAATATCAACGGCTAAGGTCCAAAGATGGAAGGGCGGCGCGTACGAGGCTCCACACGGCGCGCGGACCGCTGACTCCTCGTTCGACTTCATGCAGGCAGCGCTATCAGTCCAATCGCTTCGCGAAGAATAGCTCGCCGAGGCCATCGTCAAACGGGCGGCCGGCGATGGAGCCGCACTCCTGAAAGCCGACGCGGCGATGCCAGGCCTTCGCCCGCCGCGTGTGGACGTTATTCACAAGGCTCCTCCCCGCAAGCAGCTGAGTATGGCCTCTCTGAGGTGAGGCGGGCACGGCGGTGCTCCTTTGCCACGTCCGCGGTTCCACGCTTTGCGTTTCGTCAGACCTAACTCGCGCTTCACCTCTGCGATCCAACACGTCTTTACTGTTCGTCCGGTCAGGCGCTTTACGCATTCCGCGATTTCTTTGTAGGTCATTGCTCTTCACGCCGCCCTTTCTTGCTGCCTCGCCGTCTTGGACGTCGCCGAGGCAGTCCGGTCGGCGGGGGCTCAGTCATTGCCCCTCGGCAAGTAGACGGTGACGCCCCGATCCCAAGTCCAGGTACCACAGCAACTGTATTTCGTCCGGGAAATCGTGGTAGCCGCCTTTGCGCAGGCCGCCGAGCTGAAAGCCGTTCTTGACATAAAAACGACAGGCGGCCGGGTTCGTGTTCTGCGCTTCGACCTTCAGAACCGCGCAACCGGACGCGCGCGCAAAGTCGACCGCTCGATCCAGCAGGAGCTTGCCCACTCCCTGGCGACGAAAGCCGGGATGCACCCGCAGGTCCCACAGAACCGCGAGGTCTTTGCGCGCCTCCAGCATGTGAACGCCGGGCGTATCGTGGGCCACCACCGCGCCCCCGACCCGAGTTTCTTCGATGAAGGCGGCGAAGACGCCCCAGTGGGAGATGTCCCCAAGGCAGTGCCAGCGCGTGACAGGTTCATACGCGTCGAAGTCCTTCGTGAGCGGCTGGCCGAGCGGAGCTTCGACCACGCGGACGCCGCCCAGTCCGTTCGCAACCCACTCCACCTCTAGGACCGTGCTAGTCGAGAAAGCAATCGAAACCGAGCCGTAGTCCGCTAGCGCCGACACCGGCTCCTTCCGAATAACGGCCCCCATGGGGCGCTCAGTGGCGCCTCAACCGGCGAAGGCCAGATAGCGCAGCCACACCCAGATCGTGGAAAACGCCATCGCGCCGATCGCCACCGGCACGCCGTATATGAGGAAGTGCCGGAACCCTATCGGATAGCCCTCGCGCGAGGCGATCCCGGCCATGATTACGTTGGCGGACGCCCCCACTATGGTGGCGTTGCCGCCCAGGTCGGCGCCGAGCGCCAGCGACCACCACAGCACGTTGTCGGGATTCAGACCCTCGGCGGTCATGCGCTCCACTACGGGCAACATAGTGGCCGTGTAGGGGATGTTGTCCACGATCGCCGAGAGCACGCCGCTTACCCAGATCATCAGAATAGCGGCGACCGCGACGCTGCCGCCGGTCAGCTCGATGGTGAAGTCGGCCACGCGGTCCAGGATGCCCAACTCGACGAGTCCGCCGACCATCATGAACAGCCCGACGAAGAACATGACGCTGGGCCATTCCACCTCTTCCAGGGCCTTGTGCGGATCGGCGCGGGTGAGCAGCATGGCCAGCGCCGCGCCGGCGATCGCGATCGTGGCCGGCTCCCAGCCAAACAGCCCATGCACCAGGAATCCCAATATGGTCAACCCCAGCACACCCAGCGCGATCCACATCTTTCGGTAGTCGGTGATCGCCTCACGCGGATGCAGAGACAAGAGCTCCGTCATGTGCTCCGGCGCCACCACCAGGTGACGCTTGAACATGAACCGCGCGGCGATCAGAAAGAGCGGTAGCAGGATCAAGACCGGCGGCGTCATGTGCGCCGCGAAGACGGCAAAGTCGATGTCGGCCGCGCTTGCGATCAGGATGTTGGGCGGGTCGCCGATCAACGTGGCCGCGCCGCCGATGTTGGAGGCGAGTATCTCGGCGATGAAAAGCGGAATAGGGTTGATATGCAGCCGGCGCGCCACGAACAGCGTTACGGGCGCGATCAAGATCACGGTCGTGACGTTGTCGAGAAAGGCCGAGAGCACGGCGGTTATCACCGACAGCACGATCATCAGCCGAACTCCGCTGCCGCCGGTCCACTTGGCCGACAGGATCGCCAGCGACTGAAACACGCCGGTTCCGCGCAGGATGCCGGCCAGCACCATCATCCCGACCAGCAGCAGAATCACGTTCAGATCGATGTGATGAAAGGCCTGCTCCTGGTTGAGGACACCGATGAGAACCATGAGCGCGGCGCCGGCGAGCGCCACGGCCGACTTGGGAACGCGGTCGCTGGCGATCAGTGCGTAAGCCAGCAGGAAGATCACCAGGCCGGCCACCATCAGACCGGTGCCGGCGGCGACGGCGTGTTCGCTCATACGTGCGGTTCTCCAAGGTTTGAGAGCACGGCCTTGTTGCGTTTCCCATACATGCGAGCCCGCCGTGCGCAAAGGCTCGGCGCGAACGGAGACCGCCGCGCCGGGGCTATCGTAGCCGACGCTCGCGGATCGAGGTTCACAGCCGCGCGGCCCGACGTGCGCGCCGCGTGTCAGGCTTGGGAGTCAACGGCGGCTAGCCGTCTCTTGCGGCCCGCCGCACCCGCACGGCCGGCCTGGCGCCTGTGCCGCCGCCACGGCCGGGAGCGCCCGCCGCAACGCGACCGCCAGCGCACTGAGCGCCGTTTGAGTGTCCTGCCAGGTGCGCAGAATCTGGGCGGATTCGAGCGGCATGCGCCAGAGGGCGCCGATCTCGGGCCACCAGCGGCCGCCTTGCAGACCGCTGAGCGCCAGCATCGAGCGCGGAACCGTTTGGTCCACCGGATCCGCGACCACGCGCAGCCCCACCGCCGGAACGCCGGCCGCCGCCGCCGCGGCCATCACCCAGTAGGACTCCATGTCCACGCTCACGGCGCCGAGTTGCCCAAGCCTGCGCTTGGTTGGGGCGGACGCTACGGCGTCGACCGTCACTCCCAGGCCTCTGTCGCAGCTACCGCCGGAGCGGCACAGCGCCTCTTGCAACTGAGCGGCCAGCGCGGCATCCGCCGCGGCGCTCGAACCTGAAAGGCCGTCCGCGTCCGCGCGGTCCGCGGCCTCCAGCACGACCATGTCGCCCGGTCGCTGGCGCGGCAACGCGCCGCCCGCGATACCGGCCGCGATCATCGCGGCCGGCGCCAGCTCGCGGATCGCCCACCGGCTGGTTTGCTCGGCGCGCTCGCGGCCCTGGCCCGTTACCACCGCGTAGGCGTCCGTCCCGCCGACTCGCAAGCGCCATGCGGCGGGGCGCCGCGCCACGCGTGTCGCCGATTCCGCCTCACGCCGCAGCGCGCTCAGCTCGATCGGCATCGCGAGCAAAACCACCGGAAGATTCCCCATCAGCGCGAGTCGGCCCCGGCGGCGCGGACGGCTACAGCGATTCCTCGCTAATCGACAGCCCTTCCGGACCGGCGTCCACCACCAGGAAACCCTGGTTCGCGTCCATCGGCGCGCGCTGCTCCGGGTCTATGCAGTTGTACGTCGAGGGCGCGATCTCCACTGGAATGCCGGCGACCTCGCGGCGGTAGCGGCCGTGTACGTGACCGCTGAAAACGGCCAGCACCCGTGCCGCGCCCGACAGCACGGCGCTTAGCGCGCCATCCTGGTCGACCCGGTGAGCGTCAATCCAGTCAGCCCCGATAGGCGCTGGCGGATGGTGGACGCAAATCACCGCGTCGCTGTCCGGGCGCCGCCCCAGCTCTACCTCAAGCCAGCGTATTTGGCTTTGGTGCAGGTGACCTTCGGGTTGACCCTCTTGGCGCGAGTTCAGCACGATCACGCGCAGCCCGCGCCACCCGAAGCTGTAGTAGCCGTCCGGCGCATCCGCGGGCGTGACGAGATTCGGCGTCGGAACCGTCGCGGCCAGCAGCGCGGGGTCGTCGTGGTTTCCAAGCACGGGAAACTGCGCCACTTGGATGCCGGCCGTCGCCTCCGCAAAGGCCGCATAGGCTTCGCGCGTTTCCTCGCCGGTCAGGTCGCCCAGGTGAATCACGAACTCGACAGGCGGGCTCAGCGAGTTCAGCCGGTCTGTCGCGCGCTGCAGATTCGCAAACGAGTCGGCCCCGACGGAAGGTTGCTCGGCCGGCGGCAGCGCGTGCGCGTCGCTCAGGACCGCAAAGCGAACGCTCTCACGCGCCATGCGCGATCTGGCCTCCGACTGACTAGCTATGCGGCGTCAGGGTAGCCGAGCCTGTTGGACCCCACGGCGCCATTCTAGAGGCCCGCCGGAGCGACCGGCTGAAAATCCGGGACGGCCAACGGTTCGTGGAGGAACACCGCCGGCGCGCTGAAGGTGTTCTGCACCACCCGACCATCGGGGTAGACCTCCAGACGCTGGATGCGGCCGCCGAGCGCAAACGTGATCGCGGGCTCGAGCTCCCGGCCATAGACGGCCTCGAACGCCGCGGCCAAGGCGGCGTCAGTGGGGTGGTAGATGTTGATCCAGTGATCGTTGCCGGAGCGCACCACCAGTGGATAGGCCCGGCCGTTGTCGTCGAATTGCAGGGCCGCGCTAGCGCCGACCGCCAGTGTCGCCCGCCAGACGTCGCCATTGGCCGTGATCGAGTCGTCGATCGGCTGGCCGTCGCGGTCCAGAATTTGGAACTTCCCGACCGGCCGGGCCGGTTCCACCGTCTGCACAAAGCGCTGCGCGAAGCCGGTCGTCAGGTCGTTGGCGTTCCAGTACACGACTTGGGTCGATTCGGACAGAGCCGCGAGCGCGGGGTCAACGGCGCGGTCGGTGGTGAGGCTGATCACGAGGTCGTAGGCGGCCAATTCGGCTTCCGTGGCTCGCGCGGCGGTGATGAAGTCGGCCTGCGGCGCGTAGCGCCGCAGGAAGTGCCGGACCAGCAGGCGCTGGCTCTCGAACAGGCCGTTCTCGCCGGCCGGATAGGAATCGGCGGGGTCCGCGATGATGACCGCGCGCGGCAGGTCGTCGGCCCGCTTCTCCGCAAGCTCAGCCAGCTGCGCGCGCGCCAGCTCGTACCGCCGCCATTCGTAGGTGTCGTCGGGGAAGAGGTGCGAGCCCTCCCAGAACTCGTTCCAGCTATAGATGAAGACCAGGCTCGGGCTGGTGTGCGCGGCGAGCCAGGCAGTTTCCTGCAGATAGCGGTTGTCGTCGCGGATAACGCGCGGAATCCCGTCGCGCGCGGCGACGCCGCGGTTGTCGAAGATGTAGTTCCAGGTCACAACGTGATGCCCGTACTGCGACTGGGGGATGTCGACCACGAAGTTGAAAGGAGCGAAGTCATCCGGCCAGCGCTCGAACGCCAGCTCCTGAACCTGGGACGGCGGCAGGTAGGCGACCGACCAGTCGAAGATCACGTCAGTTTCCAGCGCCGCCTCGACCCGCCGCGCGAGCTCGGTGAAGAACCAGGTCCACGCCGCGGTATCTGTAAGCGCCTCCGGGAAGCCGTAGGAGTAGACGACCACGGGGAGCCGCCCGTCCGAGTCGTACAGCCAGAGGTCCGGCGGGATCCCTTGGTAGAAGGCGATGACTTCCTCCGCGATCTTGCTCAGGCTGGGTTCGTCGGCCGCGATGTAGGCGCGGTCGCTCAGCACCGCCTGGCCGCCGACGTGCAGCAACTCCCAGTCGTAGAACAGCCCGATCTTCAGGTCATGGCGCCGCAGGGAGTCCAGCACCGTGCCGCTGGGAGTCAGATTCCAGCCGTCATACCACTCCCAGATCACCCCATCGACGCCGAGGTCGCGGATGAGCCGGAAGTTCGCGTCGTAGTAGGCGGACGACCCGACCTGCTCCCTGGTGATGCCGATCCGCTCCCAGGTCAGTCCGTGGGTAAAGAATTTGCTCGGCAGGTAGTCGCGGCGCCACCAGTCGAAGAAGTGCACGGCGCTCACCGGGCGTGCCGGCCGCAGGTGCGGCCGCTGGTCGGGTCGATGCGGCACGGTAGCGTGGGGCGGAACCACCTCCGTGGCCTCGAGAAGGCCGGGGATATCCACCCGCCGCGGCGCCTCATCAACGTCCGGCGCATATACCCAGGCAGCCCGTTGCGCCCGTAGGGCGTATCCCGCCTGGGTCTCGGCCACCGCCATGGGCAAGCCGTGCAGCGCTATCGCGGCGTTGTCGTTCGCCAGCGGTTCGCGCGCTGTTCGGAAGGCCTCCCGCAGCGCCATCCGCCACGATTCCGGTCCGTCCAGCAGCGCCATGTGACGGCGCTGAACGGCCGGCCAGCCCTGGCCGGCATCTTCCGACCAGTCGGCGGACGCCGGAACCCCGAACTCAGCGAGCAGTCGGGCGTCGTGGCCGCGCGCGGCGAGGAGGTCCAGAACGTTTACCAAGGACGCGCCGGGCCCGGGGTCCCAGCGCAGCACACCGCGCGCGAACACCTGCGCAACCTGGCCGTCGAGCGCGAACCGGCGCGACACCGGCACCCCGACCGTTTGCTCCCCGCCCAGATCGCGCCACGCCGACCAGAGGCGCACGTCTCGATCATCGGTGACGGCGAATCCGAGTGTGGATTCGGCCAACGCGAAGAAGGCGCCGGTACCGGCCGATACCGCCGGCTCGTCCGCCTGGGCGGCGCCGGCTCCCACGACCATCACGGCCGCGAGCGCCACGGCCCATCCGAGTCTTACGACGGCGCGCATGCCGACCGCTCAGCGCCTGCTGCGATAAAGCGTGCTCATCCCGGTGTCAGCGCCCGGACGCGCTGAGGCCTTCTACTCGTAGGCGCGAACTATAAAGCTTGGCGTTGCGGCGGCCCACGGGAGCAATCCGCCAACTGCCTGCTAGTGGGGCGGCTTCACCGGCGGGTTGCTGGGCCGGCGATGCTTAGCGGCAGCGTGAGCCTAAATGGGTCTGCGGCATTCGGCCGCATCTGAACTGTGGATTTGAGCAGGCGGATCCAGCCCTGCGACGCACATAGCTGGGGTCGATACCGACGCGGACTACACCCTAGGCGGGTTCCTCATCGACGGTACGCAATGGGTCGGGGCTAGCTCGGCCGCGTCTGCTTATCCACCCATGGGAAGGCCATCCCAGCTTGCCTGACACGCCTGAAAGGATCATTCCGCCGCCAAGACCAATCAGGAGCGTGAAAGCCCTCTCCAATTCCAGAATCTCACCAACGCCTATCGCAACTAACACGGACCCGATAATGATCATCGTCAGCCCCCTCTGTAGCAGCGGACACCACGAAACGGCCGAAGTTGTAGCCGTGCGATGTCATTCGGAGCATCGGCGCTGCCCATCTACAGTGCCGTAATCATACCACTAGGTGAGGACGGCAGTAGTGGGTTCTTCTAATCAGTGCCCCCGTGTATGTGCCAGGGCCTTCCGTCATTCCCGGCTTGCCTCGGAATCCAGGCGGGACCCTGGCCGCGGAGTCCGCGGTGTCGAGGGAACTGTCGGATCGGACCTGGCCCCGTATCGAGTATGGGGCCGGCAAGCCCCCCAAGGTGGCCCTCTCGGCTTGCATGCGCAAACTCCTGGTCCTCTGCAACGCCCTTTGCAAGCAGCAGACCTGCTGGGTTGCATCCAGCTCCACTCCCAGGTAGCCGTTGACCCCCAGCACAGTTGCTCTCCCGTGTCTCCGATCTGGACACTTGGGAGAGGGAGTGGAACTCCGCCCTGGCGCGCACCGATCAGAGCGGTCCACTACCCATTCATCGGTAGTGCGTGGTGTCCCCTTTTGACATAGCTACCCGTGGGCAGCATTGCCCTGGCAGCTTTCATATGGGAGCCGTTTCACCTGCGGTATTGGTACCATGGCCGCACCGCATAAGAACCCCAGTGGCGGCCATGGACTGGAACCGTCTCACGGCCAGGTAGGGGCCTTTTTGTGGCGTGGGCAGCGATAGGAATCTTGGGCTTTCTGTGGGTGCGATTTAGCATGGGCGTCGGTCGCTCTTGTTTTTGGGGCTGCTACCGCGTTTCTTCTACTTCAAAAAGTCATTTCGTACCGGTCGTCAAAGACACCCATCGCTAAGCGGCGGATTTTGGAAGAGAAAATAAGTTGAGACAGAGAGGCAGCGCGAGGAAGAGTTTGCCCGTCTCTTCGCAGTATTGTGCCGTATAGCCAACATGCCTGCGACTGCGCGATGCCCTGGAGCCATGCGCAGCCTCCCGCCGCGCATGAACTGAGACTGTATTGATTGAGCAGCGTCTGGTCAATAACCAGATATGCATTGCGCACGAACGGGTGAGCTTGGTGGGCTGGTACATTGGCCCGTGCGCCGGTCGGCGCCCGAGCGAGAAGGTGACGCTATGCCCTCGATGACCGGCTCGCGCTTCATTGCCGAAACGTTGCATGGGTACGGCGTAACCGCCGCGTTCTTCGTGCCCGGGATTCTCCAGCAGACCCTGGTGGACATGGAGTCGTTGGGGATCAAGCGGGTTATGTGCCATACGGAGAAGGCGGCCGGCTACATGGCCGACGGCTACGCACGCGCGGCGCGCAGACCCGGCGTGGCCCTGGCGCAGTCGGTAGGCGCCGCCAATCTGGCGGCGGGACTGCAGGATGCCTTTCTGGCCCGCTCGCCCGTGATCGCCCTCACGGGCCGCTGGCCGGCCGAGTATCGATACCGGCATGCCTACCAGGAGATCGATCACTGGCCGCTCTACGAGCCCGTCACGAAGTTCAACGCATTGGTGGATGGCGCCGCACAGCTTCCATTGCTGCTGCGCCAGGCGTTCCGCGAGGCCGTCTCGGGCGCCCCGGGGCCTGTCCATCTGGACCTTCTGGGCATCGCCGCCGAGCTGGTGGAGGAAGACGAAGTCGCCGCCGAGGTGATCGTGGATTCGTCGTTCAGGAGCTACCCGGCTTTCCGGCCGCCGCCCGACGATGCGCAGATCCGCGCCGCGGCGGAGCTGCTCGGGCAGGCGCGGCGACCTGTAATGCTGGTCGGAGGCGGCGTAACCGCGTCGCAGGCCGGGCGCGAGATAACCGCGCTGGCCGAGAGACTCTCGATGCCGGTCGTCACGTCCCTCAATGGCAAAGGGTCTATCCCGGAGGACCACCCTCTGTCTGTTGGCGTCCCGGGAACCTACTCGCGCTCGTGCGCCAATCAGGTTGCCTACGAGGCCGACCTGGTGCTGATCGTGGGCAGCCAGACCGGCGGGCAGGCCACGCACTTCTGGCAGGTGCCCAAGCCGGGTGTTCCGACCATTCAGATCAACGTCGACCCTGCCGAGCTCGGCCGCAACTATCCCAGCCAGGTTGACGTGCTGGGAGACGCCCGGCTGGCGGTACAGAGACTCATCGACTTCATAGAGCCGGTCGCGGAGGTGAGCGACTGGGCCCAACGCGCCCGGCGGCTCGTGTCAGAGTGGCGCGCCGAGCTGGAACCGCACTTTCAATCGGACGCTTCCCCGATTCGGCCCGAGCGGCTGTGCCGCGAGGTTCAGGACATCCTTCCCGATGACGCGGTGCTGGTATCCGACACGGGGCACGCGGGCATCTGGACGGGCACGATGATCGATCTCACGCACCGAACTCAGAGCTACTTGCGCTGCGCGGGATCGCTCGGCTGGGGGCTTCCCGCGGCGCTGGGGGCCAAGTGCGCGGTTCCCGACCGACCGGTCCTTTGCTTCACCGGCGACGGCGGGATTTGGTACCACCTGGCCGAGCTGGAGACAGCCGTTCGCTGCAATATCAACACGGTCACGGTGATTAACAACAACCGCTCTCTCAATCAGGGCAAGGACGCGATCGATCTCCTCTACGCCGGACGCGGCGACGGCAGTCCTGAGGAGCTGTGGATGTTCGAGGACGTGGACTTCGCAAAGATCGCGGAGTCGATGGGTTGCTTCGGGGTTCGGGTGACTCGCGCCGGGGATCTGCGCGACGCGCTGGCCGCGGCGCTCGCCGCCGGGCGTCCCGCGGTGGTGGACGTTGTGAGCGACATCAACGTGGTAGCCCCGTTGCCATATGTCCCAAGTCAATGAAGCTGAGCGGCTGAGCCAACCGGCTGCCTGACCGCGACTCGCATGCCCGGCGCCATTGTGTACCCGATGCCGCGTGAGTAAGTCCGCGCTCAACCGGCGGGCACGGCCTGCCCGGGCGTGCGTGCGAGGTAAGCCCCCACCTGCTTCTCGGCCCGCTCCGCCCAGAATGGATCGGCCGTGAAAAGGAATATCTGGCGCTCTCTCGGCATTCGCGCCAGTACGTCGAGTCCGCCCGACGTGCGGTCCGGGTCCCAGTTCACGAACATCTCATCCAGGAATATAGGCAGCGGCTCTTCGCCTTCGACCTGATCGACCATGGCCAGGCGAAGCGCGAAGTAGATCTGCTGGATCGTGCCGCGGCTCAGCGGCGTCGCCACCGGCTCGGGGAACTCCTGGCCGCGGCGCCGCACCTCCAGTTGAGGGGCTGACGGGCCGGCGTCCTCGACGGTAAGCCAGTCATAGCGCGAGCCGGTAAAACGCTTGAGGTGCGCGGCGCTCGACTCGAGCAGGGGCGACTGATAGCGGTCGCGATACTGCTGCTCGGCCGTACGGATCAGCTGCCGCAGAAGCGCCAGCCGGTCGTGCTCGCGCAGCACCAGCTCAAGCTCCTCTTCGGCCGCCGCGATCTCGCCGGCCAGGTGCGCCGGCCCGGGCGCTTTCATCATGTTGGCGCGCTCCACGCCGCGCTGTCCCCTCTCGGCGGCCAGCTCGCGTCCCGCCTCGCGAAGCTTCTCGGCATGCAGGCGCAGCTCCGCGCGCTGCTCGTCACTCAGCTCGACGATCTCGCCGGCGGCTCTCAGCCGCTCGGCTTCGCCGACACGCGCCTGCCAGTCAGGCGTTTCGCGGTCGAAGTCGTTGCGCCGTCTCTGCGCCTCGGCCCGGCGTTCGCGCGCCGCTGTCAGCCGCTCGAGACCACGCGCCGGGTCGCCGCTCTCGGGATCGAGCGCTCCCAGCCCGTGATCGATCCGAGCGATGCCGGCCTCGGTCTTCGTGATCTCGTCGTGTTTCTCATCAAGCTGCTCGCGCAGCGCGGAGGTCTCCGCGGCGGCTATCCGGGCGGAGCGTTCGAGCTCGCGAGCCTGCTCGAGATGCCGTCGCGCCTCCAAGACTGAAGCGATCGGGTCCGCGGGTAGATTCAATGCCAACGCTTCCCGCATCCGCTCGACCTCCGCGCGAAAGCGGTCGATGCCTTCGGCGACCTGCGCGCGATCCTCCCGCAGATCGCGCGCGGCTTCGATGCGGCCGCGCAGACCCTCGAGATCGCGGACCAGCGCGTCGTCGGGCGCCTCTCGGTAGACCGACGCCAGCGGCAGACCCGCCAGCAGCTCGCTCAGCCGATCGCCTTTGGCAGTGGACTCCAGCTCCGCGGCCTGGCTTCGCTCGTGAGCGCTGGCCGCGAGGGTTTGCGCGCGCTCGTAGTCCCTGAGGAGCGAGTCGCGCCGCAGCGCGTCGTCGCGCGCCTGCTGCATACGCTCGATCGCGTCCGCGATATCTACGCCCGGCGGCAGGTCCGGGAGCGCTACGTGCCGACCGCTCTCCGCACGAGATCGGCGCCTTATTACCGCCCAGTGCGCGATTAGCGACGCGCCCGCGCCGGCAATCAGGACCACTCCCGCAACCAGCAGCGCGACTCCAGCCGGGCCGTTGACCACCGCGCCGGCCACGCCGCCGGCCACTCCAAGAGCCACTGATGTCGCCGCCGTCCAGACCGGTATCTGCGGCCAGCGCGGCGCGGTCGCCGCAACTAGCTGGGCGCTGCGTAGACGGCGCAATCGTTCGTCCAGCGATCGGAGGTCCTGCTGGGGCTCATCCGATTCGAGTTCACGCTCCAACCGCAGCCGCTCCGCCTCGGCGTGCTCCAGTTCCGCTCTTGCCCCCTGAGCCTCGCGGAATTGCTCCGTCCATACCCGGTGGCGTCCGCGCAGCTCCGCGATCGAGACCGTCGCGATGATCTCCCGTGTCCGATCATCCATCTGGCCGCTCACAAGGACGCGCCCGGCCAGCTCTCTAAGCGCGCCGTCCGACTGCTGAAGGCCGCGGTCCATGCGTGCGATGCGGTCCCGGTCCTCTTCGATCCGCGCCACGGTGCGGTCGAGCCGCTCGATCGGCTCACGCCACGCGAGCAGGCGGCTGACGGTTTCGTCCAGCTTCTGCGCCTCCTCACGCTCCCGAATCTCGCCCTGCAGCTCCACGATCTGTTCGCGCAGCTCCGCCGCCGCTGAATACAAAGCCTCGCGTTGCTCGGCTACGTCTGCTGACAATTCATCCGAAGGCACCAGCAGGTCCGCTTCGCCTTCGAGCTCACGAGTTCGCTCGACGCGGCGCAGCAGCGGCGCCAGGACGTCGTTGCGTTCCAGCCTGACCTGGATGCTCCGCAGCTCTTCCTCCTGACCGCGCGTATCTGTTTCGATCTGGCGCAGACGCTGGTCGATCTGCTCGATGAGCGCGCGCCGCTCGGAGGCGGGGCCCAGCGACTTGCGCAGCTCGCGTATCTGTGAGCGAATCTCCCGGTCGCGCGGCCTGCCGTGGCGGGTGGGGCGCCAGTAGCCAGTGCGCCGCCGGTCGAGCTCGGCCACCACTTCGCGGGTGGGGCGCAGGAAGTCGAACGAGCTGCCGCCCAGCACGCGGTCCTGCACCGCCTGCCAGGCTTTGGGGTCAAGCGCCAGCGCCTCGTCCTGCGTGAGCGCGTGCACGTTGGTGAATATCGCGCGGTTGAGCAACCCCACCCAGGGCACCGTGCGGTTGGCTAGGTCCGCCTCATTCCCGTTGACTGTCAGGCGGCCCTCGGGGCGTGACGTGAGCCTTCGCGCAACGTGCGCCCTGGCGCCGTCCCGCAAGATCACGTCCAGCGTGCCCTCCGGAAAGGCGCCGTCCCAGGGGCGGTAGGGGTGATCCTGCGCCGTAGCCGGAGCGAAGCCGAACATTGCGCTGGTGAGGAACTCGAATAGAGCGCTCTTGCCGGACTCGTTCGGCCCCAGCACGATCACCACGTCATGCCGGGCGAGGCCGGTCACCTGCCAGCCGCTGAGCGGTCCGAAGGCCTTGATTCGCCATGCGTCGATTTTCACGACCGGTCTTCCCGCAGCAGCGCCTCCGCCGCCAGCGAGTCCATGCCCGCGAGCAGCTCGCGCAAGTAGGCGTCCCGCTCCGCCTGGTCGGCGAATTCGCTGACCGCCAGCGCTTCTGGCGCCAGGTGCCGAAGCAGGGCGTCGTCGGTGCGAGCCTGCTCCACCAGCTCCAGCGCCAAACCTAGAACGTGCTGGTGGCCGCGGTACTCCGACAGCTCGATGGGACGCCGCAAGCCGGTGTCACGTACTTCGACGTCCAGCGCTCCAAGCGCTTCGCGCAGGTAGTCGGCGAGCTCATCGCGCTGTTCCTCATTGCGCAGAGCGTCCGCCAGTGGGCACGGCCCCTCCATCTCCACGCGAAGGATCCACTCCTGGTCTGGCAGGAGATCACCGGCGATCTCGGCCTCAGCTTCCAGATTGACGAAGGCCGCGCGCGTGGAGGTCTGAATGTGGGTGATCGAGCGCGCTTCCGACAGGTTATCCAGTGACAGGCGCTCCCAGCGGATCGGTGCCAGGGCCTCGAAGCGCGCCACGGGAGGCGCGGCTGGTTCGATCTCAACGACCATCGCTCCTTTGGCCCCCGTCTCGCCGAATTGGCGCCCCTGTAGGTTTCCGGGATACACGACCGGCGGATCGCCGCCGACCGTCTGGCGTGCGTGGATGTGACCGAGCGCCCAGTAGACATAACCCTTGCCGCTGAAGTCGGCCAGCGCGGCGGGCGCATAGGGTTCGTGCTGCGGGGCTTGCAGCGTCGCGGCAACGTGCGCGTGCAGCAGCGCCACGGCCGGTTCGGGACCGGGCGCGGGCGGAAACGCGGCCGCTAGATTCTCCGTCTCACGCGGGGTCTGATGCCCGGCCGCCACGACCCAGCCGACCATCTCACCAGCCTGCTCCAAGGCAATCTCGACGGGCCGGCGGGCGCTCACCAGATGGAACCCGGAATGCGGCCAGTCGATTTGCATGGCGCGATAGTTGGCGCGCCCGGGATCGTGATTGCCAGTTGCGTAGACGACCGTCACGCCGGCGTCGACGGCGCGGCGCAGCTCTTCAGTCAGCAGTCGCTCGGTGGCGATCGTCAGCCAGTCGTTGTCGAAAAGATCGCCCGCGATGAGCAGCGCGTGGGCCTTCTCACGAATGGCGAGATCGACCAGCCTGACGAACGCTTCCCGCCCGGCTTCCTGCAGCCGCGTGCGGAGCGCGTCGTCGCGGCGCACATAGGGCGTGTCGAGGTGTATGTCAGCGGCGTGGACTATCTTGAGCATGACTGAATGCTGTGCAACTGCGGACGTCTCACTCCGAGGACTCGTCCCATGTTCGATCACCTGAACCCACTGGCAGCTTAGCGACGTACTGTCGCACTCCGTATCGTGAGGCTCGAATCGATAGAGCACGATTTCGGAGGGCCCGGGGAGCCCGTTTGCAGCACTCAGGACATTCGGCCGTAACGCACCTCCCCGGGCGTGCTACGAGCACCTAGGCACCCGCACCTCCTTAAAGAGCGAATATTAGCATATTACAACCTAGGCAGACAGAGAGGCTGAATGTCCGCGTATTGGGAAAAATCCATTCGGGCCTGTAGCGGAGTCGGGTTGGGTCGTCTCTCGGGTGCAGGCTATAAGCTCACGCGCGACGCTTCGGGAGGAATGGTCCGTAGATGTGGATCATTGCTGGCCAACTAGTGGCTCTGAGGCGCATGATCAACAGTCGACCGCGCTGGTGACACGGAGTTCCGGTGTATTCGTGGCGGGGCCTCTCGTATCCGCTTCGCCCTGTGTCGGCGGCCCGTGTGGACGACGGTGTCGCCTGAGCTGAGTCCAGCGCGGAGTCTTTCACTTTCCTCCTTCGCGCCTGCTTATCCCTACCTGCAGCAGCAACTGAGGACATGCTTCAACAAATGACCTGTTGCCGATCGGTCGAAACTAACGCGCTAGCTGTCAATCGGATCGCTGGCGCCTGTCCCCGACCGCGCGGCTTCCTCCCAGCGTGTATGGAAAGTGCCCGCGCGGTCGACGCGCTGATAGGTGTGGGCGCCGAAGTAGTCGCGCTGCGCCTGGATCAGATTCGCCGACAAGCGCGCCGTCCGGTAAGCGTCGTAGTAGTCGAGCGAGGCGCTCATGGCCGGACAGGCCACACCCGCTCGCTTGGCCCGCGCAACGACCTCACGCCAGCCGCTCTCGGCGTCGTTCAGCTGCGTTGCGAAATCGGCGTCGAAGAATAGGCTGGGCAGTTCCGGATCGCGCGTGAAGGCGCGCTGGATGTCGTTGAGCAGGCGCGCGCGGATGATGCAGCCGCCTTTCCAGATGCGCGCGATCTCCGCGAGGGTCAGACCGTAGTCGTACTCCGCCGACGCTGCCCGCAGCAGCGCCATTCCCTGCGCGTAGGAGCAGACCTTGGCGGCGTATAGAGCTTCGTGAACTTGCCGAACGAACTCGGCGCCGCGCTCGATGGTCGGTGACTGCGGCTTGGACATGGCCGCGGCGGCCCGCTCGCGCTCCGGCTTGCGGGCTGAGATGTTGCGCGACCAGACGGCGGCGTCGATGGTCGGTATGGGCATCCCCAGGCTGAGCGCGTCCTGCGAGGTCCAGCGACCCGTGCCCTTCTGGCCCGCCGTGTCGAGGATCTGATCGACCAGGTGCGTGTTCCCGCTTTCATCACGGACCTTGAAAATGTCGGCCGTTATCTCGATTAGGAAAGACTCCAGCGGACCGCGGTTCCACTCGGCAAAGATGACTGCTAGCTCGTCGTTGCCGCAGCCCGCGGCGCGCAGTAGCGCGTAAGCCTCGGCGATGAGTTGCATGTCGCCGTATTCGATGCCGTTGTGGACCATCTTGACGTAGTGCCCCGCGCTGCGCTGTCCCACGTGGGTCACGCAGGGGCCGTCGGATACCTGCGCGGCGATGCGGTTGAACACCGGCTCGAATGCGGCGTACGCCGCTTCGGTTCCGCCCGGCATGATCGAGGGGCCGAGCAAGGCACCCGATTCGCCGCCGCTGATGCCGGTGCCCAGATAGTGAATCCCCGCATCCTGCACGGCGGCCGCGCGGCGCTCCGTGTCTCCATACTGCGAGTTGCCGCCGTCCATCACTATGTCGCCGCGGTCCAGCAGCGGCAGCGCTTCGTCCAGCACCGCGTCCACGCCGCGCCCGGCCTGGACCATCAAGATCAGCCGCCGAGGCCGGTCCAGGTTCGCGACTAGCTCGGCAAGTGAAGCGCACCCCTTGACGTTCGTGCCGTCGGCGGGCCCCCGCAGGAACTCGGCGGTCCGTGCATAGGTACGGTTGTAGACCGCGATCGGGAAGCCGTTGCGCTCGATGTTGAGGGTCAGGTTGCGCCCCATGACGGCAAGCCCAATCAGTCCCACGGCGGCGGTGTCTGGCATTTACGGTTCGCTCCTCAGTGCTGCCCGCCACATTGTGGCGGACATTTGCGCTCGCGTCTTGACGTTCGGCCACAAGCGCCGGTGGCCGTCTGGCAGAATCATCAGCGCCGCGCGTGCATGTGGAAATCTTGAAGGTGGCTGGAGAGTCGGCTCCGCAGAAGAAGCGGGAGCGCCGTCGGCAGGTGCGTGACGAGCGTCAGTCGTCGGGACGGCGCGGCCTCCGGCTGCGCCGGCTGATGCTGGGCGCGCTGGCAGTTCTGGTTGTGGCCGGCGTGGTCGTGGGCGTGCTCATGGCCATTCGGGCCAGCACGTCCGAGACCGCCAGCGCGCGGATCCGCTTGCCTGACGAGGGGCGCAACCACGTGGCTGTGGACGAGCCGGTTCACCACGAGCATCTGCCGCCGGCTTCCGGCCAGCACTACCCCATAACCGCCCGCTATGGCGTGTACGCGCGAACGTTGAAGCCGGGTTTATGGGTTCACAACCTGGAGCACGGCGCGATCGTGCTGCTATACAAATGCACTGACGACTGCGACGACGTGCTCGCTAAGGTCGAGACGGTCCGCAACCAGCTGCCCAACGGTGACTTCGGTGAAGTGAAGTTCATCGCGACACCCTACGAGGACATGGAGCCGAAATTCACACTGGTGGCCTGGCGGTGGCACGAGCCGTTCGAGAAATTCGACGCGCAAAGGGTTCGCGACTTCTACCGTGACTTTGTCGATCGCGGACCCGAGCGCGCCCCTTAGCTCCTTTTTCGGCTTGCGTTGCTGACGTCGCGGCAGGCAGGCCCGCGCCGCCTAGCTCAAACCGACCCACTACCCCTGCTTTGACTAACCGAGCATGAGTCAACCATGACTATGAGAAAGAGACTCCAGGTCTTCCTGGAGGAGGAGGAGTACGCCGAGATTCAACGCGTCGCCCGGCGTCAGCGCATGACTGTGGCGGAATGGGTTCGTCCGGCGCTGCGCAAGGCGAGGGACGGCCAGCACGGCACCGCCGAAACCAAGCTGCGCGCCATCGTCGACGCGTCGCGGCGCGAGTTCCCGACGGCCGACATGGAGGGCATGCTCCGGGAGATCGACGCGGGCCAACGTCCCCCGTGATCTTTGTTCACTCCAACGTGCCGATGTGCTTGGTGGGAGCTCCACATCCGAACAAGGACCGCCCACTCGCCGTGCTGACGCGGCTGGTGCGAGATGGAGAACGTTTTTTTGCGGACATGGAGGTCTACCAGGAGATACTTCATCGCTACGCAGCGATTCGACAGCTTGACGCCATCGACGCCGCGTTCGCGAGTTTCGATGCGACTGTCGACGACATCCTGACCTTCGGCATGTCCGAGATCCGCGCCGCCAAAGCGCTCGTGGAATCTATGGACGGCCTCTCCGCACGGGACGCCCTTCACGTGGCCGTGATGCGCCTGGCCGGGATCAACCGCATCCTGAGCTTCGATCATGGCTTCGACGCCTGCCCGGGAGTCGATCGCTTCCATTGACCGGGGCTCCCCGGCAGGCCGCAAAACGATCCTTTAGCCGACTTGGCTCTGTGGTGCTTCCCTCTCAAGGCCATGGCCAAGTTGGGGTGGATTCCAGATAAGGCGGACCCGCCCGGCCTGGAATCTGATTGGCCACTTGGTCCAGCGCCCGTCCGCCCACCAGTCGCCGTGACGCCGAACTATGCAGGCAAGCCGCGTGGCTCGCCAAGGTGTTCCTGGCGCAACGGGTTGTGCCCCGCTAGTAGTCACGGATGTGGCCGAAAAAACCGAGGACCCCGGGTGTCCATGTGGACACCCGGGGTCCCTTCGCTGGCGGCAGCTAGGCCGCTGTAAAGGTGCTGGTTACTGCTTGATGTACCACTGCGGGCCGCGGTAGGGGCGGGTGAAGTTGATGCCGGCGCCGAACCAAAGCTCGATACCGTGGTCGGCCGGGAAGTTGCCGATGCGGTTGGTGACGATGGTGGGCTGTGGGGCCAGGCCGACGGTGCCGACAAGCGGGAGCTCGTCGGCCCAGATCTGCCACTGGCGGGTGCCGGTCTGGTCGTACTCGGGGGTACCGGGGACGGTGGACTTCCAATCCTGGCGGGCCTGGAAGTAGTCCTTCCAGATCTGCGGAGGTTCCTCGCCCTCGGAGCCGCCGGAGCTAAACCAGTAGGCCCACTTCTGACCCCACTGGTTGGACATGCGGGAGCCCTGGTCGAAGCCGTAGATCCACTCGATGCCGCGGGTGAAGAAGTTGGAGTTCTCGCTGTGGACGGTGCCGATCATGGTTTCGCCGGCGACCTGGATGCGCTGCTCGCAGAGGTTGCGGTCGAGCTGCTGCCAGTTCATCTCGACGCCCACGTTGGCCCAGTCGCCCTTGACCAGCTCGGCGATCTCGGGCTTGGGTCCTTCGAGGTCGCAGATTATGACGAAGAGGCTGACGCGATCGCCGTTGGGGAAGGTGCGGAAACCGTCCGAGTCGGTGTCGGGCAGGATGGTGTCGAGCAGCTCGATGGCGCGGTCGGGATCGTGCTCGGTGTACTGGTCCTGCCACTCGAGCTTGAAGAAGCTCTCGCTGGGATGGACGGTGACCTGCGAGGGAACGGCCTGGCCGAAGAAGAGGGTGTCGTTGATGCGCGTGCGATCGATGGCGACGGACATGGCCACGCGGAAGTCCTTCATGCGGAAGAGGTCCGCGTAGGCCTGCTCGTTGTAGGTCTGGTTAATCATGAAGGCCAGGATGGAGCTGCGCAGGGCTTTGGCCAGATGGACCTTGAACTGCCCGGCGTCGGCGTTCTCCTGATAGACGGGCATGTCCTTGAGGTCGAGGCCGAACTGACCGTAGTCCAGCTCGCCTGAGGAGGCACGAAGGTTGTAGACCTCCTTGTCGGAGAGCCACTCGAAGTCAACACCCTCGACGTAGGGCAACTGGTTGCCGTCGGTGTCGACCCAGTGGTAGTAGGGGTTGCGGGTGTAGGAGGACTCCAGGTCGCTGCCGGCGGTCATCATCCAGGGCTCCAGCACGGGCAGCCCGACGGCGGTAGGCCGGGTGATGGCGGTGTAGCCCCAGGAGGCCTTCTGGTTGTAGAGCTGAACCCAGTTATCGAGACCTTCATCCTCGGCCAGCTTGTTGGCGTCGGGGTTGAAGTCGATGTGGAACTGCTCCATGTAGTGCTTGGGCTGGTAGCCGTAAGGGTGGCGCGAGCCGCGGCCCCACTGGTCCATGAAGGTGTAGGCGGAGATGCCCTCGAACTCGACCTCGAAGACATTCTCGCTGACCTGGCGGTAGATGGGCTCGACCTTGCCCTTCTGGAGGCCGCCGTAGATGGCGCGGCCGGTGCCGCCTGGGCGCAGCTCCTTGTTGTTGGCCCAGTCGTTCCAGTAGAACATGATGTCGTCGGTGGTGAACGGGGCGCCGTCCGACCACTTGTGACCCTCGCGCAACTCGACGGTGAACTTGCTGCCGGTGGGCTTGACGTCGATGTCGATGTTCTTGGCCACGTCGTTGACGAAAGCGCTGCCGGTCATGTTGTAGCAGTGCAGGCTGGCCTGAATCATGTTGCCGATGTCGACCGAAATGAAGACGTCGGCAAGTCTGATGCGCCCGCCGTACTGACCGATCTCACCGAAGGGATCGATCACGCGCGGGTCCTTGGGCAGCCGCTCTTCAACCGGCGGCAGAGAGCCGGAGGCGACCATAGCGGCGTGCTCGGGCGCTTCCTTGAAGCCGGTCGTGACCGGCGCTTCGGTGGGAGCCGCGGTGGCAGCCTCTACGCCCTTGTCGGCGGCCGTTGCGGTCTTCTCGGCCATGGCCGTCGCGGCCGGTGCGGCCGTCTCGGCCATGGCCGTCTCGGCCGGGACAGCCTCTTCGGCGGCCTCGCCACAGGCGGCCAGAACACCGGCCAAAGCGGCGCCCGCACCGCCAACGGCCGTCAATTGCATCAGCCGTCGCCGGCTAACTGATTTCATTTTCTCCATACAGTGCCCTTCCTTCGTACTTTCTCTGTCCCGCAACGCACTAGCGCCGCCGCAGAAGATTATCCAGGCTCGGCGGGATAGGATACGTCCTTGCGTGATTCGTGTACAGAGCCGCCCGCGGATTGATGAGCGCAGGGCCTGTGGGAACCGCCAGCGCCGCCAGGTTCAATTCGCTGTTTGTCGCGGGTTCCCGGTCTCGAAGCGGAACCTGAGCCCTGGCCGTCCGGTTGGCCCAGCGGCGGCCGATGCAGCGTGGCGGTCCGCCCGGCCCGGAGCCTGATAGGGGAATGTCGGGCTGGAGGCAGCCGGAGAATCAACCTGGCGTGATGCCGCGCGCACCCGCCGAGCACGCGGGTGCCAAATACCAAAGGGCCGCCGCCACTTCAAAGTGGCGGCGGCCCCGGTATTCCCTGGCCGGAGGAAGGCCCGGCCTATCCCGTCGCTATGCCTACTCGTTGATGTACCACTGCGGCGGGTTGAACGGTCGCGTGAAGTTGATGGCCGCGCCGAACCAGATGTCTTCTTTCGGTATGTTGCCCATGCGGTTGTGGATGATCACCGGAATCGGCGCCAGCCCAACACCCACGAGGAACGGAACCTCCTCGACGTAGAAGCCGAACAACTCCTTCGCGATCGCCTGCCCCTCGGGCGTCTCCACCTGAACCTGCTGCCAGCGGTTCCAGAGATCGTCGAGGTGCACATACCAATCAGGCGCCGGTTCACCCCGCTCGCCGTTGGACTCGAGATACTGGCCCCACAGAGGCGCGAACGAGCGGTAGGTCGCCACGCCGAAGATGCTGAGCGGTACGCGCGTGGACCACAGCCCGGCCTCGAGGTGGCCGCAGCCCATTTGAATCTGGTCGCCCGCCTGAACCCGCGGCGCTATTGCCTCCCAGAGGTGCCACTTGTAGGTGGCGTCAATGCCCCGGTCGCGCATGTCCTGAGTGATCAGCGTGAGCATCTCCTCCTTCGGCCCCTCGAAGCCGGAGAACTCGAAGAGGATGCTCAGGCGCTCGCCGTCCGGTCGCAGACGGAATCCCTCGGCGTCGCGTTTGTCCAGCCCCAGGCTGTCGAGCATCGAGTCGGCGCGCTCAGGATCGAATTCCAGGTGCCGGGTCCTCCACGAGTCCTCGTAGTAGCTGAAGTATGGCAGCGGAGCGTAAGGGAGCGCCGTGGCCTGGCCGAAGTAGATCGTGTCGATGATCTTCTGGCGGTTGACAGAGATGGACAGCGCGACACGGAAGTCTTTGTTCTGCGCCAACTCGCGGAATCCGGGATCGGCGTGAGTCTGGTTGAAATTGCAGTACAGCGATGTCGGCCGCACCTCTTTGGCGAATACCGTCTCGTAGTTGCCCTCCGCCTCGTTGTCGCGGTAGACGGGCATGTTCTTCAGCTCGTTGTAGAACATCGTGAAGTCGATGTCGCCCGCCGTCGCGCGGATTACGTAGACCTCCTTGTTGGAGTACCACTCGTGGTTGAGCCGGTCGATGTAGGGGAGCTGGTTACCGTCCGTGTCCACCCAATGGAAGTAGGGGTTGCGCTCGTAGCGGTTGCGCTCCGGCGCCCAGTCGGTCGGGATCCAGGGCTCCAGCATCGGCCGTCCCACCGCACGCTTATTGGCGATCTGGGTGTAGCCCCAGGACGCGGAGGCGCGATAGAGCTGGGTCCAATTCTCGAATCCCTCCGACTCAGCGAGCCGGCGGGCGTCGGGATTGAAGTCGCCGTGGAACTTCTCCAAGTAGTGAGCGGGCGAGTACATGGAACCGTCGCGCGACGACCGCCCCAGCACGTCGACGAAGATCGGCGCGGGACCCGGGTACTTCCACTCCACCACGGTCTCGCTGACCTTGGTGACCGTCGGATCCTGGCCGCCGATGCCGCGGCCGTGGCCGCCTGGCGAGAGCTCTGTGTTATTGCGCTCGTGCTCCCAGGTCCACATGAGGTCGTCGGCCGTAAAGGGCGAGCCGTCCGACCACTTGTGGCCTTCGCGTAGCTCGATCGTCCAGGTCGAGGTGTCGGCGTTCGTCTCGAGGTTCTTCATGACGTCGAAGACGTGCTCGTTAGCGAAGTTGTAGTAAAGCAGGGCGGTCTGGATGGTGTTGCCGGTGTCCGCCGGGTTGGCCCCTTGGACGCTGGCCATCCGCAGCGTTCCCCCGTACGTACCGATCTCGTTGAACGGTTTGACCACGAAGGGGTCTTTGGGCAGCCGCCTGTCCACCTCCGCCAGGGCACCCGATTGGACCCTCTGCGCGAGCATCGGCGGCTCGTTGAACTTGGTCGGTACGGGCGGCTGGTCGACCTCTTTGATGACCACGCGGTCGGTCTCGATGAGTTTCTCGACTACCTGCGTAACGACCTTCTCGACCTCAACGATCTTGACGGTCTCACGCTCGACCGGGACTTCCCTCTCGATAATCTGCGGCTCCGGCGCCTCACCGCAGGCGGCAAACACTCCCGCCAGCGCGGCACCCACCCCTCCCGCGGCGGTGAACTGCAACAGCCGACGACGGCTGAGCGAGTTAATCCTCTCCATGCAATGCTCCCCCCGATTAGTCGGCGGCCCGATCCCGAGCCGCAGCACCACACGGCGTGGCACAGCGCCACGCAGTTAGAGCAGGATACTTCGGTGGGATTCAGTGTCAAATGCACGCACCCGGCTCAGAAGTAGTGGGTCATTTTGACGTCCGGGCGTGGCGCGGTGACACATTGCCAGCAGGCGGACCCGCGGCCTGCTCGGTTCGTCCGCCGGCGGGCGGGGTCTGGATTCCCCAGATTCACAAACGAAGTGCAAAGCCTCATTAAGGTGTTGTAATGGAACGTCACTACATGTGCCTCACCATTGAAGAACGCTGTGAACTGACCCGACGCCACGCCCCCGGCCACTCGATCCGGCAAATCGCTGCAAGTCTGGATCGCGCGCCATCGACGATTACTCGGGAGTTGAAGCGCATATGGGTCGCGCACGCAGGGCCACCAACCGCGCTATGCGGACCAAGCAGGCCCGCGCTCGCGCGTCCACCGGAAAATGACCCGTCATCCCGGGCGAGAGCGCAAGGATCGGTGGCGCAGAGGTCCGGGCGTGCGATTCCTCGCTCACACACGGAGTGGCCGCGGCAAGAAGACCCTCACCACTACCCTCTCGCGGGAGGGGAGGGCTTTTGACACCCGCACCATCGGCATCAGATTTAACTACGCCGACCTTTTCCCAGCGTGAGTAGGGAACCGGACCCTCACGGTTGGCATCCGAATACACGATGCCGTTCCTGACTCCCGCTAATATGAGGAGAGGGCGTCGGTTGGTGCCGCGCGTGCCGCGTCTGCCTGGGAGAGACACTTTGTCAGCACTCCGGCATGCGGCCACGGCCCCGGAGCTCGCCAGGTTGCCCTGCCGGGACGGGTTGGAAGGCGGCGGCGGCCCGATTGACAGTCCCATGGCCCGTCGCCAGCGTCCCGTATGCCACACTGTCCGGCACGCGTGGTGACGTAGCGGGCTGATCGGGCGCGGGTAAGGCACGGCAGCGGCTGCGTGGTGGCGCTTGGGCACAGTTACGGAACGGGGACGTGCCCACGGTAAGAGAGTTTGGAAGCTAGAGGTCGATCATGACCGGGTACCTAATCCGCCGGTTCGCGTACATGCTCATCACCTTCTGGCTGCTGACTGTGGTCACCTTCATCATCATCCGTCTGCCGCCCGGCGATTACGTAGACCACGTCATCGCGGTTGCGTTCGACAGCGGCCGAAACCTGACCGAGGATGAAATAATCAACCTGCGCGCTCACTACGGACTCGAGAGCGCGCCGATCGAGCAGTATTTCGGGTGGATTCGCAACTTCGTGACCGGCAATCTGGGACGGTCGTTCGGCTCCTACCACCAGCAGGAGCTGCCCGTGACCATGATCCTTGCGGAGGTGGTTCCGCCGACCATAATGCTCTCGCTCATCACGTTGGTGGTCGTCTATGTGGTGGCCGTCCCGGCCGGAATTTGGGCCGCCACGCACCAGTATCGCGTCAGCGACTACGTGATCGCGATAACGGGCTTCGTCGGGATGGCCACGCCGAACTTCATGGTTGCGCTGATTCTCATGTGGTTCGCGCACAAGAGTTTGGGCATCAGCGCCGGAGGGCTGTTCTCGCCTGACCTCGCCTTCCAGCCGTGGAGCCTGGAGAGGGTGTGGGACATGATCACTCACCTCTTCGTCCCGGTTATCGTGGTGGGCACGGCTGGCACCGCGGGGCTGATCCGCACCATGCGGGCACTGATGCTGGACGAACTGAGCAAGCAGTACGTCTTGACCGCGCGCGCGAAAGGCGTGGGCGAGGTACGCATGCTCTTTCGTTACCCGGTGCGGATCGCGCTAAACCCGGTGATCAGCTCGGTCGGCTACATCCTGCCCGGCTTGTTCGGGGGCGCCACGATCACGGCGATCGTGATGAGCCTGCCAATGACGGGGTCGGTGCTGCTGTCCGCCCTGTTCCAGCAGGACATGTACACGGCCGCTAGCATTCTCATGATCGAGGCGGGGTTGGTGATCGTCGGCACGGCCTTCTCGGACGTACTCTTGGTGGTTGCAGACCCCCGTATCCGTATGGAGCGCGCCGCTTCCTAGCAAGCTGGGGCGGAGGGGCGCCAAGCTAGGGAGGACGGCTCGTGTGGACTAGCCTCGCAGTCTCCGCGCGACCCCTCATAAGCCGGCGGCGTGTAGTTGGCCTGATAGTTGTCGCCATTCTGTTGGCGCTTTTTCTGGCGTTCAATCGGGTCCCCAAGCTCGACACGGTCCGCCAGGACCTCATCGCGGTTTCGGCGCCCACGGCCGAGTGCTTTCAGGGGTTCTGCATCGACGCCGATCCCTCAGGGACCCTTTGGTCGCGCTGGTGGCACTTCTCAATCACTTACTTGCAGCTTGTGTCCGTGGGAATGGTCTTTGCATTCCTGGTGGCGGGCGCCACCGAGGCATTCCTGTTTCCGCGCGGCGAGAGCCGCTGGTTGCTCAGCGGCGGCATGAAGGGCGCACTGAAGGGGCTGGTACTGGGCACGCCCATGACGCTCTGCTCGGCCTGCATAGTCCCGGTCACGTCCGCGTTTCGGCGCCGCGGCGCCGGCATCGAGGCCACGCTCGCCATGGTGCAGGGATCGTCGACCCTCAACCTGCCGGCCATGGTGATGGCGGTCATGGTCTTCACGCCCTGGCTGGCAGGCGTGCGCGTGGCGGTGAGTCTGGCGGGCGCGCTGCTCATAGGACCGCTGGTCGCGTTGGCTATTGGAGAGCACCGGCGCTCATCCGCCGCGCTGACCGAGCCGATCATCTCAGGCGCGCCTGACGACGACGCTTGGCCCGACGTCCTGCGCGACGGCGCGCGCGACTGGCTGCGTGCCAGCTTCGGGTACCTTCTGCGCCTCGGCCCCGTGATGGTCATCGCCGGATTCGCCAGTGGTCTCGCTATTCAATGGTTGGATCCGAGCAGCGTAGACACCTTCCTGGGCGATCACGCAGCCGGCATAGTCATCGCCGCAACGCTGGGGATTCTGATCAACGTGCCGCTGCTTTTCGAGATCCCGCTTGTGGCCGCGTTACTGCTGGTCGGCATGGGCTTGGCCCCGGCCGCCGCGCTGCTCTTCACCGCCGCCGCGGGCGGTCCAATCACCTTCTGGGGGCTGGCAAAGGTGATGCCGCGCAGGGCGGTCGCCGGCTTCGCCGGGTCCACCTGGGTGCTCGGGCTGCTCGCCGGAGCGGTGCTGCTGGGTGTCGGGTCGCTCACGACGATCTCCTCACCACTCCAGTCTCCCGAGGATTTTGCGGCCGCGAACCGCGCGGCCGTTCCGCAGCGCACCGTGCGCCCGTTCGAACTCGATGAATCCACCAGTGCGTCCCGCACCCGACCGGCACCGTCCAACCTCACCACGGGAGTGTCGTTTACGGATGCAACTCAGGAGGCCGGTCTCGCCTATGTGCAGTCGACACTGCGCACCATGGGCTCCTGCCTGCTCGATGACGACCCCAACAGCAGCGCCGCGCGCGGGACCTTCTGCGATCCCGAGCGGATGAGCGGCGGCGCGGCCGCGGCGGACTATGACGGCGACGGCTGGGTGGACCTCTATGTCACACGTCTGGACGGCCCGGACATTCTGTTCCGCAACCGCGGCGACGGCACGTTCGAAAACCGCTCCGCCTACGCAGGTCTCGGCCGCTTCGATCTCCGCTCCAATGGGGCGGCCTGGGCGGACATAGATAACGACGGCGATCCCGACCTCTACGTCACCGCTCTTGCCGACCAGCGCTTCTACCTCTTCATTAACGACGGCGCGGGGCGCTTTACGGAGGAGGCTGTCAGCCGCGGCGCCGCGCTAGCGAGTGAGCACACGCACGTGGGCTTCAGCGTGGCCGTGGGCGATTATGACCGCGACGGTTGGCTGGACCTCCATACCACCGAGTTTCGGACCGTCCGCATGGTTGGTTCGGGAGTGCCCTCCCACGCCCGCTTGCTGCGCAATCGAGGCGCTGAGCGGCCCGGCCACTTTGAGGACGTGACCGAGCGGGCCGGTGTCTCGCTGGACCAGGTGCGCTCGCTGACCGGCATCCCTATTAAAGGAACCTTCGCGCTCGCTTCCGGGTTCGTGGATCTGGACGCCGACGGCTGGCCCGATCTCGCCGTCGTCTCCGATTTCGGCCACACGCGTCTTTTTTGGAACAACGGCGACGGCACGTTCACGGACGGGACGCTAGCCGGCGAGGTGATCTCCGACGAGAACGGCATGGGGTCCGCCTTTGGCGATTACGACGGCGACGGCGATCTGGATTGGTTCGTTTCGTCGATCTACGACCCCACCAACATGTGCGAGTGGCAATCGCGCTGCGCTTGGGGTACGAGCGGTAACCGGCTGTACCAGAACGAGGGCGGACGTCAATTCGCTGACGCCACAACCGAAGCCGGTGTTAGGGACGGCGCCTGGGGGTGGGGCGCCGTTTTCCTCGACTATGACAACGACGGCGATCTGGACCTGGCGCTGGTCAACGGCATGGTCATGAGCGATCTACGCCCCTCCAGCGATTCGCAGGCCGGCCAATCCGCCTGGCCATTCGAGCGCGACCAGACACGCTTTTGGGAGAACGACGGTACGGGCCGCATGACCGAGCGCGCGGCCGACCTGGGGCTAAACGACTCCGACCCTGGCAAGGGTCTGCTGACTTTCGACTACGATCGGGACGGCGACCTCGATCTCTTCGCCGTTACAACGGCCGGTCAGCCGCATCTCTATCGCAATGACGGCGGCAGCGCCAACCCCTGGCTTAGCGTGCAGGTGATAGGTCAGACCTCGAATCGAGACGGGATCGGCGCGCGCGTGTACGTCCTGACCAGCCCGGATGGACGCCCGCAGATACGCGAGATCGGCGCCCGCAGCCACTACCTTGGCCAGAGCGAGCTACGGGAGCACTTCGGTCTCGGCCCCGGAGTTGAGCGAGTGGCCGAGGTCAGGGTGGAGTGGCCGATGAGCGGCGCGGTGACTGTGCTGCGTGACGTGCCCGCCAAGGTCCACATCGTGGTGCGCGAGGGTCAGGCCGGCTACCAGGTGGAGAGCGTCCCGGGTCGGTAGATCGGCTGGTAGCGTGCGGTCAACCCGTGCTCGTACGCTTCTGGGAGACTCTGTTTAGCCTGGGCCACCACAGCGGTCCGTTCGCCGCGGGTCGCCACCGGGACGCGAGCCCAGGTGGCGTAAGCTGCCTGGCCGCGCGCAGCGAGGGCGAGGAACATGAGTACCTATCGAGCCGGGATCATTGGGCTGGGCCGTATGGGCTGGTTGTACGACGCGGCTCGATACGACCGGTCGAGCGAGCGTCCGCCGTCGGTGCATGACGAGAGTGGCCATGCCACCACCTTTCCCGCGCTTCGCGAGGCGCCGCCGTCACCCGTGTCGCATCCAGGCAAGGAGGGCCTGCCGAGCAGCTATGCCGAGGCCTTTCAGCTCCACCCTGAAACCGAGTTGGTGGCGGGCTGCGACCCCGCCGAGGACCGGCTTGCCGCCTTTGGCAGCCACTACGGCATTACCGCTCTCTATAGCGACTATAGGGAGTTGCTCGACAGCGAGAAGCTGGACATCGTTGCCATCGCGTCTCGCGCGGAGCTCCGCCCCCACGCCACCGAGCTCGCTGTGGCGCGGGGCGCCAAGGCCGTCATCACGGAGAAGCCGATGGCCGAGCATCTGGCGGGGGCTGACCGGATGGTGGATGTCTGCACCCAGGCGGGTGTGCCGTTGATCTGTGGGGCCATCAGTGCGAATCACCCCGCCTTTGCCAAGGCCCGTGAGCTGCTCGACGACGGCGCCATCGGCAAGGTGCTCTCGCTCGACTGCGCGGCCGCCTTCGCGCAGCACAACTCCTGGATCTACTTGCTCGGCAGGCCCGTCGACTGGGTGGTGGGCGCGGCCGAAGACGAGGCGGCGGTCAGAAACGGCGAGGAGTTCAGCGGGTTCGGTCTGATCCAGTTTCAGGACGACGTGTCGGGTTTCGTGCGGCCCGGTGCGCCGGCCGTCCGAATAACCGGAGAGAGCGGCGAGCTCATCTACGACGATCGGCAATTCCGCCTATGGCAAGACGTCCCGAGCGTGTCGGGAACGGTCCGCGTGGAAGTGCCGTTTCCCCAACCGCAGTTGCTGGCCGAGTGGTCGATTCTCTACGGCGTGGACGATCTCATCCGCTGCATTGAGTCGGGCGGTGAGCCGCGGGTCAGCGGCCGCCGTGTGCGCGACGCCATGGAGGTCGAGATTGCTCTGCGGGAGTCCCACCGCCGGGGACACGCCAAGGTTGAGCTGCCGCTGCAGGATCGGTCGCTCGGCATGCGCTATCAGTGGTTCCGCTAAAGAGACTATTGCCGCTTTGAAACTGCGGCGCGGCGTTCGCGAAGGCCTGTAGGTTTCGAGGCGGACGCTATTTCGCCAGGCGCGGGTACGCTGCCGAGGCCGCGCTAGCGGGCATAGAGCGCGACCCCCTCAGGCGGCGCGGCCTATTCACACCTTTAGGGCGTATATGACCTCAGTGGGCTCGGCGGGCGCAAAGAACTTGCCTTCTGGCGAAGCGGCCAGAAGCTCCCGCCTCAGCTCCTCTTCGAACTCCACGATGCGATCACCGAACAGCCGCCTCGACCCGTAGGACGTGGAGTAGAGGTGCCCGATGACATCGTCGACCGTCCGGGTCGTCGGTGAGCCCGGAAGCGTGAGGGTGTGGTGGGCGCCGAATTTGGATCTGTCCAGCAGGTCCACGTACCGCTGTTCCGGCGCGGAGAAGAAGCCGCTGCCCGCCCGGCGCTTCGGACCTAGATACCGCGCGATGACGGCGCTAACTCGGTCACGCGGGATGGGCGGCAGCGCTGATTCCTGTGCGCCGACCGCCTGACGACGACCCTCGACAATTGCGAACGCGCCGCCGGGCGTCAGGGCCTCGAACGCGAAGTCGGCGATTCTGGGCCGATCCATCCAGTGGAAAGCCGACCCAACCGTGATGAGCCGGAACCGGCCTGTGGTCTTGCCATCAAGCTCCTCCGCTCGCGCGCGCACGAATTGAGCGTTATCGATCCCCCGCGACGCGGCTAACCGGGATGCCTCTCCAAGCATGGCGCCGTCCGGATCGACCGCCACTACGCATTCGAAAAGATGCGCCAGGGCAAGCGCGAGGGCGCCCGTGCCCGTTCCGAGATCGAGCAAGCGGCCAGTGCCATCGAGGTTACAGAGCCCGGCAAGAGCGTCTGGAAGCTCGCGGCTGTACCCGCGCCGGTAGCGCGCGTAGTAGGGCGCCGTGCCTTCGAACAGATCGGTGCTCTCAAGCATTGACTGAGCGAGGGAGGCTGGCCAGTACGTCCAGCGCCTGGTCATTTTCCGTGATGATTCGGGCCATGCTGATTGGGGATCGTCCGCCGCCTGCCGACACGCCGCAGACCAGCCGCGACTATATCGCTCACGAGGGTGCAGGCTCGGGTGTCGGGCGCCGCATGATAGAGGTGGGCGCCGCTTTCAGGTGTGACCGAGAAGGCCGGCCGCTCGTGGATATGCCCAGCGGGATTCGACTTCAGCGCTCTTAGCTACGCCTCTCGCAGCCAAGCCTGAGATGACCGACGTTCCGATGCCCCCACGCTGGTGCGCCGGGGCGATTGCGATTGACAACAGCCGGAATCTGTCGGCGCACCTATCCACGCGCAGGTAGCCTGCCTTGTTGCCTCCTTGCGTCCAAGAGCCGTGCGCATAGCGACCTACAACCTATGGAACTCCACCTTCGACTGGGAGCGGCGCCTTTGCGCCGCCATGGAGGAGCTGGCCATGCTCGATGCCGACGTGGTGGGGATGCAAGAGGCACCAACCCATGCGCCGGGCGGCCGCGCGTTCACCGACTTCCTTCGAGACCGGACGAACTACCCACACGCGTTGCACGTCGCGTATCCGGTAGAGCCGGACGAGAGCGGCAGACCCGAGGGACTGGCCTTTCTGAGCAAGCTTCCCCTCGAGGATGTTCGGTTCAACTGGGAAGACGAAGCGGCTACCGCCAACAACTGGGCCGTGAAGGTCGTGGTCGACTGGCATGGCGCATCGCTCGGCATCACTAACGTGCATTTGGACTGGGAACAAGCGGCGAGCCGCGAGCGGCACATGGACC
This sequence comes from Chloroflexota bacterium, assembly GCA_965220075.1. Classification (GTDB taxonomy): domain Bacteria; phylum Chloroflexota; class UBA11872; order UBA11872; family UBA11872. Next base: position 2,345,594 of record OZ244806.1, on the reverse strand, counting down.
GCATCGTCCAGGAGCTGATCTACGAGTGCGGGTGCCAGCACGACATCTTGTGCGGAGACTTCAACGACGACGGCGACTCTCCCGTGGCCCAGTATCTGGAGGCGCGAGAATCAAGCGCCGGTCGCGGTGCTCAGTGGCGCGATCTGGCGCGAAGCTGGCACTCGGCCCTGGGCGAAGCGGCGCCGGTCACTGTCGACTTCACCGGCAACCCTCGCTGGAAGGGCCAGACGGTCGACAGTGCCCCCGCGCGATTCGACAGGATCTATCTGCGTAGTGGGGAATCGAGCAGAGACCTGCGAGTTGTGCGTGCCGGCCTCTTTGGCAAAGCGCCGTCCAACCATTTTGGGATCGTCCCCTCCGACCACTACGGCGTCTTCGGCGATCTCGAAGGACCTGAATTAAAGGGAAAGCGATCCGTTGACCTGGCTATTCAGGGTTGAGTCGCTGACAGCTTGACGGCGGCGCGGCCATCCGAACCTACCCTGGCTTCACGACGCGCAGAGCCACCGACAGCGTGTCGGTCGAGAACTGATCGATCCCCGCTTCGACGCCGCGCCTCATTTCCGATTCGGTGGGCAGGTTCGCGCCGTGCACCAGGAAGCCTTGCCCGTGCAGCAAGGCCACGCCTTCCGGCGACAGTGAGTCGAGATGCGCCACGTTGGCACCGAGCAGCCGCAGCCAGCCTGCTACATGCTCATAACCCAGGTCGTCTTGCATCCATCGAGGGAACGAGCTGAAAAACGCGCCGATCCGGACGTCCGGCATCGCTCGCCGCACATGCGTGAGCAAGGGCACGTGCCCGGAAGTGATCTCGACGGCGTCGCGGACCTGCATCAGAGTGATTTCGTCCAGCGCCAGCGTCAGGAACTCGGTCGTAGTGCCCTTCAGCTCGATTTCAAAGCGAACTCTGCCTGCGCCCAGCTCGAGTACTTCCCGCATAGTTGGAATCCGCTCCGATGCGAAGCGCGGATGGAACCACGAACCGGCGTCGAGCGAGCGCAGGTCATCCAGACTGTGCCGGTCCACCCGTCCGCGTCCGGGCGTGGTGCGGCCAAGGTAATAGTCGTGGTAGACAACCAGCTGGCCGTCGCGGGTCGGCTGGACGTCGAACTCAATGGTGTCGGCGCCAAGCTCGATCGCGCGCTCGAAGGCCGCCAGCGTATTTTCGGGGGCCTCGTCGATCGCCCCTCGGTGCGCAACCACCAGTGGAAGAGGCATCAGCCTGCTACGGAGACGGGCATGCATAGGGGCTCCGCGTCACGTCTGCGCATCCGCCTTGTTGTGAAGCCAGCACGTCCTTGTTCCGACGCGTCGCGATTGGCGCGTGCCGCAAATCACGAGTGGTCGAGCTCCCAAATGGGGAAATAGACCGGAAACAGAGCACGTAGCAGTGCATCGTGCTTGCCGGCCATCGGCAGCGGCTCGAGCGCCGGATGCGATCCGAAACAGAGTTGGGTCAGCTGACGCCGCGTCAGTACCACCGGGTCCGCGAGGCGCTCGTTCGACACGTCAACTACGCCGCCGCGCACCGTCAGCGTCACGGCTTCCTGTGTTTCGTCGCACACGATGCAAACCTCACCGCGCAGACCTTTCGCACTGCGCGCCAGCCAGCCGGGGATGGAGCGCATGAGCAGGCCGAAGTCATTCACGCGCATCATCTGAAAGCCAACGCCCTTGGCCTCCTCAATCGGGCGGCGCGGGCGCGGTTTTCCAGCCTCCATCAGATCGCCCAGGGCCGAGGCGGTCAGGGGCGCCAGCACCTGAAGCTCCTCGTCGCAATCCCAACCCTTGAGCACGTGCGCGGCCAAGGCCTCCAGTCCCTGGGGATCGCCGCCCCCCTCGATGAGGCCCGGCTTGTTCGTCCCGTGTCCCACCATTAGGTACGCGATGGTCTCGCTGCCCTTCATCGCCGCGAAGGTTTCGATCTTGTGGAGATTGAACAGCACCTCGTACTCGGCCCGCGAGCGACCGATGCGTAGAGGCTCACCCTCGTGGATGCGCATCATCGCCTCCAGCTTTTGGACGTCCGGGGGGTTGTATGCAGCGATGTCATACGGCCCCGCATCGAAAAGCGCCGCGTCCTGCGGGCCGAGCGTGTACATCCAGCCCTGCGAGCCAACGGCTTCCCAGCCGGAGTTCTGATAGAAGGGAAACGTCGGCTCGATCGTCCACAGCACGGAGACCGGCCAATCGCTTTCCTCCATGATCCGAACGCAGTCCCGCAGGCAGAGCGTGGCGTGGCCTTGGCGTCGATAGTCGGGATGCGTAACCGTCCCGCCGATGATTCCCATCACGAACGAATCGTCGTGGGCGATCACCTGGCGAGGCCCCACCGGAACGTGCGACACGATCTTTCCGTCCACCTTGACGACGCGCATGTGCTCCATCCGGGACGGATGAAAGATAAGCGGGTAGTCCGTGCGCACGTCCTGATCGCTTCCAGATCGAAACACTTGATTGATCAGTGTGACGATCTCATCGAACTCGGAGAGTCGGCATGCCCGTGGTCCTTCCATCAAGCGCCTTCCGTGACCGCCTGAACCGGCGAATTGCCGGCCTTCAGGCGTTGAGCTCCGCCGCGCCGCCGGGGGCGCGGCTAGGCGAGACCGAACAATCGTTTCGCATTGCGATTCAGAACCGCTTCCATGTCAGCTTTGCTCAGCCCCGCCGACTCGAAGACGCCCAGCGTGAACGAGGGGCTGAGCAGGTCCATATCCGAACCGAACAGCACGCGCTCCGCCCCGATCCTGAGCACGGCTTCCCGCACCGGATTCTCTTGCGGGTAGGAGCTCGCGTACTCCAAGTAGAGGTTGGGTAGATCCTCCGCCAGGTCGAGCATGCGCTGCCAGTCCAGTCCGCCGGCGTGGTAAGCCACCATCGGGAGATCCGGGAACCTGGCCGCGAGCTCGGCCATACCGTCCACCTGCGACCAGTCCCCGGGCGTGAAGCCGGTCATGACGTGACTCACCGCCGGTTTGCCGCGGGCCGCGATCTCGGCGAACAGCGCATGCATGCGGGGATCGGATAGCTCGACGCGGCTGGTCTGTGTGTGGACTTTTGCACCCAGAACGTTTGGTTCCCCGTAGTAGCGATCCATCTCGGCGCACGAACCGGCGACGTCGTTCGCATTGACCACTACGTAGGCGAACACATCGCTTGACCCGCGCGCGGCTTCGATCAACGTACGGTTTCCCTCCCGGAAGTCGCCCATTATCCCGAGCGTGGAAGAGACCAGGGCCTTCTCGACGTTGTACTTCCGCATGAGCTGACGGATGTAGTCCAAGCCTTGGCTTCGCGGCGATCGGGCAGAGAGCCACGGCCAGGGCCCGTCGTGGCAGTGAACGTCGACTATGGGCGGCGCATCTCCGCGTCGGACGGGGCGTCCAAAAGGGTTGGGCGCCTGCCCTTGCGTGGGCGTGTCACTGGTCGGCTCGCCCAGAATGACCCGCTTGGCGTTGCCGGCCAGGATCAAGCGTTTGTCCGCCTCGGGAAGGTTGGCGTGCAACACCAGGTTGAGCGCCGCGCGCGCGTTGAAGGGCGCGCCGCCGGTTCCGAAGAGGACGCGGTCGGCGCCGACCGCCGCCGCATAGACTTCCAGGGCGTCCGGTGTGCAGAGGCGCCGGCTTTCCACGTACACGTGCGGATTGGCGCGCATCAGCGCGATCGACTCGCTCGCGGTCACGTAGCTGACGTTCCCGAAGATCAGGTTCACGTCGACGCCGCGCAGCACGGAGACCACGTCGGTCATCAGGCCGCTTTGGGACCCTGTGTCGATCATGAGAGTGCCGTCGGCGCCGGCGATCAGCTCGGCGAGCTCTCGAAAGCAGGGGTCTCGCGGCGACCAGTTCCCCTGCTCGTCCGGGAAGAACCGGTAAAGACGAGTATCGGCGTTGGCGCATCGCTGTATCTCGGCCGCCGCCTGTGCCGACCGGCGTGGATTCAGCGTGGCCGCGGGGATCAGGGAGGCGTGCGCCCGCGCGGCTGCATGCGCGCCGCGGTTGCCGGCCACGAAGTCGTGGTATACGCCGGCCAGCTCCACCGCAAAAGTTCTATCGATGCCGTTCTCGCGTGCCCGCCGCTCCAAGCCGGCCGGCGAAGAGACATGGGCCAAGTAGGGGACGGCGCCGAACTGACCCGAGATATCGATAATCTCGTACGGCTCGCCGGACATCGCGCTCCGCTGCACGTTGGGCTACACGCCGGTGCAGCGTACCCCTCCGAGTCCGCCCTGGAGACGCGCTTCCGGCATGTACCCCAAAGCCGGGCGCTTTCCGGTCGCGGCGGCCGGGGCCGGCCGCCCCGTTCCGAGCAGGCGCGGAGTCGGGCGATAGCGGGGAATTCCGGACTGCGTAACCGACCCGCGTTGGCGCAGGCTGGCTGAAGGAGTCGAGAGTGACGCCGGTTCGCCGGACCTGCTTCTGGCCAATCTGACCAACCAGAGTGGTTCGCGAGGCCGTGATCCTGGGACGACGGCTTGGCGGTTGCGTGTCGGACTCACTGAGCGGTACCTGCGGCGGCGATCGGAGCGCCGCTCTGAGTTCGCAGTCCGCAGGCGCGTGCCGCTCCCAAGTTCCCGCGGAGTTGTTGAATAGGCGACGATGACGGTCTAATATCAACGACCTGCGCGCTGGCTGGGGCGGTAAGTGCCGCCCGCCTAAACAGCAGTCGCGCGCGAAGGGGAGGAGTTGTTATGGGGAGAAGTAGATTCCTGACACGCCGCCATATGTTGCGTCTTGGCGCGACCGGCGGCGTCGGCGGAGCGCTGGCAGCCGTCTTTGCGGCCTGTGGCGAAGTCCAGACGAAAACCGTCGAGGTCGAGAAGATCGTCACGCAGGTAGTCGAGCGCGAGAAGATCGTGACCAAGGAGGTCCCGGTCACCAAGACGGTCGAGAAGATCGTGACCAAGGAGGTCCCGGTCACCAAGACCGTTGAGAGGATCGTGACTAAGGAAGTCCCTGTCACCAAGACGGTCGAGAAGGTCGTCACCGTCGTGGTTCGCGAGGACCGCGAGGTAATGGCCGGTCAGCCCGTGCGCGGCGGCGACCTGGTCGCGTCTCCCGGCGGAACAGTGAACAAGGAAGAGTTCAACGCCTGGACCGCGATCGGAAGCGACCAGCAGATGGTCAACTTCGCGGTCAACACGTCGCTCTTCTATGGGCGCTCGTGGGGTAAAGGTGAGCTGCCGGACCTCCAGGAAGAGTTCACCGACGGCGTTGCCAAGTCGACCGAGGAGATCAGCCGGTTTGAGCACTACCGCTTCACTCTGGATGATCGCTTCAAGTTCCACGATGGCAAGCCGGTAACGGCCGACGACTTCATCTTCACGTTCCACATCGCGTCGGATCCGAAGTGGGACATCACCGTAGCCTCACGGGTTCTGAAGCCTCTGAAGGGGTTTGAGGCCTGGGGCCAGAATCCCACGGACAACATCGAGGACTCCGGCGGCATCAAGAAGATCGACGACATGACGATCGATCTGATCACCGACGGCCGCCGCGAGCCGTTTTGGACGATCTGGAGCACGGAGACCTTCGTGCCGCTGGCCAAGCACGTGTGGGAGCCCCTGGACCCGGCGACCGCGCGCGACTCGCAGGGGCTGAAGCCCTTCGGCTGCGGGCCCTTCAAGTTCGTGCGTTGGGTGTCGCAGCAGTTCGCGGAGATGGAGCGAAACCCGGACTTCCCGTACGGGGCGCCCTGGGTGGACCGCTACATCGTGCGCTACGGCGACAGTGACTCGCTTGACGCGGCCTCCGAGGCTGGCGAGATCGACGCCCACTGGGCCAGCAGCGCCGAGGCGTTCGGCCGATTATCGGGGCTGCCGCACCTGCTGCCGCTGCCGCAGCGCTCGCCGTTCGGCTCGCACATCTTCCTCAACCAGGATGTTTGGGCCGAGAAGTGGCCCGACGTCCACAAGCCCACGCTGCTTGAGGCGATGGTGCGAGCGATCGACCGTGAGCAGATCAACCAGGAGCTCGAGTACGGGCTGCGACCGGCCATCGACAACATCTTTGGGCACGTCGCCTTGCTGCAGAACCCGCCTCCGGGAACCTTCCGAGTCCTCGATTACGATGTGGAGTTGGCTACGCAGCTGCTCGAGGAGTCGGGCTGGGACGCTAACGACACGATCATGTGGATGGTGACCTCGCCGGGCCCGCAGCAGCTGGCCATTCAGGACTACTGGAAGCAGATCGGCTTGAACGTCGAGTTCGAGCTCATCGACCGCACGGCGATATCAGGCGTGATCTACGGGGACCGCCGACACGACATGATCACGGCCAACCTGGGCGGCACGCAGGACGTAGGCGACTCATGGCTGCGCCTGCGCTGCGGCGCCTTCCTCGACAGTGGCGGCTACAACCACTCGAACATCTGCATCCCAGAGTTGGATGCGATGTACGAGAACGCCCTGGCAGCCACTACCAACGAGGATCTGATAGAGAGGTGGCTGGCGATCTCCAGGTACCTGCACGCTCCGGAGACGATGGTGACGGGCGCGGTGAACACCGGTTCTATCCGCAACCTCTACCACCGCCGCATGCAGGGTGCGTTCTACCGCCATCACTACGCATTGCCGGTTCGCGAGCCGCTCGAGCAGGTCTATCTCGACCCGCGCTGGGACAAGCGAACCTACCTCGGGTAGCTGGTAGGCCAAGAGACACCTGGACGGGTGTAAATCCGCACCCAGGTCTGAGGCCGGGGGCGCAAGCCCCCGGCCTCAGTCGTTGCGGCTACCGAGGCCCGTTCGGCGCATAAGGGACGATGCACTTGACATAATTAGCCGAGCCTGGACGCCCAATCGCTCTCACGAATCTTTGCGCTGGCACCGCCGTCGGCCAGCCTTCGGCGACTCGCTATCACCATCGGATGCACCGGCGCGCGCAGTGTAGAAAAAGCTGGTGGGCCGGACACACCCATCCCGCTTGCGGCGGCCTCATCCTGTCGAGACCGGTCCGCTGCCCCGGGAAGCTCTAGCCTGCAAACGTCTCCTTGAGAAACGCCAGCCCGCTGCGCGCTCCCTCGTCCGGCGGCATCTCCCAGGGACTCCAGATATTGACGGCGTCGCCGATTGGCGTCGCGTAGTTCATCACCTCGATGACTGCCGGCCCCGCATAGCGAATGGCGCGCAGAGCTTCGCCGATATCCTTCCAGCCGACGGTCCCTCGACCGGGGATGCCGCGATCGTTCTCGGTGCAGTGCAAATGCACGAGCCTGTCGCCGGACAGTCGAATTGCCTCCGCCGGGCTGGTCTCCTCGATGTTCATGTGGAAGGTGTCCAGCAGGATTCCCACTGTCGGGTGGTCGAGCCGGTCGAGAAAGTCAAGCGCCTCGCGGGTGCTCGTAAGCATGTTGGATTCGTAACGGTTGATGACTTCGATCGCGACCTGTATTCCGGCTTCCGCGGCCCGCTCCGCAACCGGTCGAAAGGCGTCCGCCGCGCGGTCGTAGAGGCCTGGATATTCCCGCGGCGGTACGCGGCGCGCTTCGCCCAAACCGCCGATCAGCGTGATCAACGTGCGGCCCCCGGCTTCAGCCATGAAGTCGAGACGCCCCTTCAAGAAGTCCTCGCAGCGCCGCCGCTCACTCTCGTCGGCGTCGAAGAATCCGGGACCCGGGCCGCAGGCGGAGCCTGAGTAGAACTCCAGACCCTCGCCGTCCAGCGCCGCGCGCAAGGCGCTGGGGTCGATCTCGGTACCTTCCTCGAAAGGAATCTCAATAGCGTCGGCTCCGAGCGCCTTGGCCCGCGCGGGAAACCACATGTGCTCACGAGTGCGAAACGGCCCTTCCCAGATCCAGAAGCTGACGCCGTATTTCATGGATACGACAACCTTTCCACCCGAGGTTCGGGAAATCGGGCCATCATCCTGCCATGCGATCGCGCGCTGCGGGACGCTCCCACTGCCGGTTGTTCGCCGCGTGAGCTATTCGTAGGGAGGATTGCGGGGCGGTCCGGCGGTAATCGCGCCGCTGGGACCGTGCTCGAAGGACGGGCCCCGCGGGACTTCGAACACCAGGTCGAAAACGAACCCGAACTGTGTGTCAAGGTTGACTCGGACGGTGTCATCCGTCGTGTTCGCGGTTGCCGGGTCTACTCGCTGGGTCACGTACGCGAAGTCCGCGAACTCTCCCAGTGGATACGCGTAGCGCATCCACGTGCCGCGGTGCATTACGACTCCCTTGGATCCGTCGAGCAGAAACGCGGCGGCGCGGCCGATGTCAGGATGGTCGTGTCCGTCGTCGGGCGCCACCACGATCGCGCTCGCGCGGCCGCCCAGCGGGATGAACGTAACGGTGCTGTCGGGGTGCTTTTGCAGAAACTCAACGCGCGTTCCCCGCTGGTAGTAGCGCAAGGTGCACATGTAGGCCTGCTTGGGAAACTCCAAAGCCTTTTGCACCCACAGAAAGCCCAGGTGGCCCGGCGCCCGGTTTAGGTTCGGTGAGTCCGCCGTCTCCGGCCCTATGACCGCGCCGAACGGCTCGAAGCGCTTGCGCTCGAGATGCTGGATGGGAAGACGGCGAACCTCCACGTCAGACACGCGGCATCACCTCCATGTGTGTCTCCTCGCTGCCTTAGGGCTGCGTAGCCAGGCGAACCACCTGTCTCTCACGGATTGATCTCTCCAGTGCAAACAGCACGCGCATGGTGTTCAGGTTGTCTTCGCCGCTCACCGCCGGCTCACGGTCCCGCGTTATCGCCTCGAAGAAATCAGCCCGGCTGGCAAGAAACGTCGTAGGCGAGGCTGCGTAGGTCAGCGGGAGCTCGAGTGTGAGCGCGCGCGTTTGGTGGGGCGCGTAGCGCAGGCTCGCATGCCGCAGACGCGCCGGCCCGGGAAGGTCCACGTCCTGGCGGCCGTCCACGCTGGCCGTCTCGCCCACCGCCACGAACTCCATCTGGCGCCGGTGTCGCGTAGCGAAGTCGAAGAGAATGGTTGCGTTCGCTCCGCTGTCGAACATCAGCGTCGCCGTGTAGACCGAACCGATGCCGTCCACGCGGCGGCTCCAGTGCGCAAAGACCTCGGTTGGTTCGGCCTGGAACCACGTGCGCAGAACGTCGATGGCGTGCACGGCGTTGTCGTGTGCGCCGTCAAACCAGTTAGTGTGCTGACGGCCGACGGCCGAATAGTAGTGATACGAGGCTGAGATCAGCTTGCCAACGGCGCCTGACCGGATCAGCACGCCGCACCCGTGGTAGGCCGGCGCGTAGCGCTTGTCTTGATCCACGGCAAGCTTGATTCCGCTGGACCGTGCCGCCTCGACGATTGCCAGGCAGTTCTCCCAGGTGTCCGCCAGCGGCTTGGCCATGATCACGTGCAAACCTCGCTCGGCAGCGCTCCGCACGACGGCGAGACGGGTCTCCGACAGACCGTCGTTCCACATGATGTTCAGGTCCACGACGTCCAACTCGACCTCGTCGAGCATCTCGCGGTAGTCCGCGAATACCCGCGGCACGCCCCATCTTGTGCTCACAGCCGCGCGTGCTTCGGGGTCGGGGTCGGCTGCGGCCACAGGCATAAATCCGCCCGCTTGGTAGGCTGGCAACACGCTGTTCTGCACCACGCGGCCGGCGCCCACCAACCCTACGCGCAGGTCCGTCGGCAAGGGCCTGGCCAGGATTTCGGGAGTCAGGTCGAGCTTCGCGACTTCTTCGAGGTTCACCGCTGATTCATCCTTGCGCTGACAGCAGAGGTTTGAGAAACGCGCCTGCTTCGCGCACCCCGTCCACATACGACTGAAACGGGTCCTCATTCTCTATGCACACGGCGCCCTGGTAAGCGGATTCGTCGAGCGCTCGGAGAAAACCCGACCAAAACGCGGCGTCGTGTCCGCGGCCGATGGTCCGCTGCCTCCAGGCGCGCTGGTCGGGGCGGCCGAAGGGCCGCTGGTCCAATACCCCGACCGTGGCCATTTCCGCCTCGATCATCTCGGTGTCCTTGAGATGCACGTGATGAACGGCGGGACCCAGGGCGCGAGTCACGGCGGCCGGATCCATCTGCTGCCAAAACAGATGGCTTGGGTCCAGGTTGGCCCCGATGATAGGGCCCACCGCTTCGCGCATACGCCGCAGTGTGGGCGTGTTGTAGACGAGGTTTCCCGGATGCAGCTCGAGCGCAATCCGTTCAACCCCATGGTCGCCGGCCAGTGCCGCCAACGTCCGCCACAGCTCGACGGCGCGCTCCCACTGGCGCTCGAGCAGATCCAGCGACTCCTCCGGCCAGGGGTAGACCACCCAGTTGACCGTCGAGTCACCGGCGCCGTCGCCGCCGGCGCCCGACATGGCGACGATCGTCTTCACACTCAGGCTCTCGGCCAGGCGCAGGGTCGTTCGAATAACCTGTTCGAAGTGCACTCCGTTTACGGGGTGCAGCGGCAATCCCGAGCAGTTGAGGGCCGCGATTTGCAGGCCGCGGCGGTCCAGCGCTGCGCGCAGGTACGCGTGCGCGGAAGGGTTGCCAAGCAGACATTCGGCGCCCGAGAGCTGACCGGCTTGGGATATCTCGACCGCGCCGGCCCCGATTTCGGCCGCCAGGTCGAGTCCACCTTCGAATTGCGCTCTCGTAACGCTGCTGCGCATCCAGGCCGGAGCGTCGGAGGTCGAATCAGGCGCCGACTCGTGCGGCCGTCCGTCCGTGGCCGTGAAAAGGCGCGTCAGAAGACCAAGCTGGATGTCCAGGTTGCCGATAACCGTCACCGCCTGATTAGATCCGTGCGTCCGGCAGTGTATGCGTTGCCGCTCGGCTTGGCTGATGGACGGCCAGACGACTTCCCGTGGTTCGCTCCAGTCCGCCGATCGATTCGCACAAGGCGACTGCCTTTCGCGGGTCTATGGCGCCACGAAAGGCTCGGGAGAAACGAAGCGACGCAGCACGTTCTCGGTCATTCGAGAGACGTTGTTGTCGTAGCCGTTGTACGAGATGCAGGCGCGCCACACGATTGACCCGGTGGAAAACACGCCGCCGCCGCCGGGCGTTTCGAAGAACGTTATGTCGCAGCGGACGAAGGGGTGTATGACGCCCGGCTCCGTCGGGCTGAGAGGCATTACGCCGTCGATGCCCTGCTTGTACTCCAGCTGTTCATCGATCATCGCCTTATAAAACTCCGAGTGGTCGACCGATGAGGCCAAGAGCAGCGCGTGAGGGGGCGAGCCGAGACCGAAATCAAAGCGATCTATCTCGTAGCCCGCCGCTCCATGGACTACTACGAGGGACGGAATATCGCCGATCTTCTCGTCGTCGCCGATTCCTTCGAAGATGAACGCGGCGCGCGGGTCGAAGCTGTCCGGCTGGCGCACATAGTGGGTTCCACGATCGAACCCAGCCGAGGAGCAGCCCAGGCCCACGATGGATTGCGGCGCGCGCCCGCGGTGCCTCCAGGTACCACCCAGCTCGCCGGTTGTGCTGTGATGCCGCTCGCCCGGCGGCAATTCGAATGGCCAGCTCGTGCCCCAGCGCCGAACCTCGATCACGTGCGGGTGTTCGGGGTCGATCGAAGTCACGCCATAGAGCCCATTGCCGCCCAGGTACATCAGCCTCCCGCCCTGATTCAGGTAGGTCTGGGCGGCGTCCAGCATCGGCTCGGTCCAGTATTCGGGGTGGCCGCCGGTGATTACCACACGATAGGGCTCGAGCAGCTCGGCGCCGTCGGCGTGCAGGTCGTGATCGGTTATCACGTCCGCCTGAAAGCCCTTCTCCTCCAGCCAGTCAACCATATACAAGTCGGCTGGAAAGCGTGACGGCGCGCTCCACACTCGATAGCGGAACTTGGGGCGCATGTTGAGGATGGGCCGCAGGTACGAAACGTGAGTGGTACCCGAACCGTCCGAATGCAGGTCGTAGAGGCCCGGTAATCCGTTGTCGTAGATGTACTGATACTGCTCGGCGTGCAGGCCCGGATCAGCGTTGGGTAAAACCCGCGAGTCCCAGTGACCGCCGCCGATGTCCCGGAAGTTCGCGTAGCACTGGTGGGAAACGGTCGAGGCGAGAATCGCGATAGGCGCCGTGGCCGAGCCGAGCGCCGGCCGCACGAAGAAGGGCAGGTGCTCCTCGTCGCCATTCGCCGTCAGCCTGGCCGCGTAGATTCCGCTGGGGAGATCGGCCGGCACCGTCAGCTCGAAATCGGTCTCCCAGCCGGCGTCCTCGAGGTCGTCGTCGTGAAAATGGATGGCGGCGTACTCGTCGGGAGCGTTCCTCCAATCGGTCTCGTGGCCTGTGTAGTTGTGCCCCGTGACCGCCCGCGTCGGCAGGTTCACCGTGTGGCCGTGCAACCCGTTCGGAGACGTGTCGCTGACCGCGGCTGACGATATGTCGCGGCCGAAGTCCCACGCGGCCACGAGCGCGTCAGTCGGGGTGTCGCCGTCTACTTTTCGCAGCGCCGCAAGCTCGCCGGGGCTGAGCGCGCGGCTGTACAAGCGGGGCCCATCGATCCGTCCGTTGAAGTGCCCTTCGACGGGATGCCTGTGGACCGCGCCGCCCTTGTAGTAAGCGCCCATTATCAGCGGCGTCTCGGGTAGGAAGTTCGGGCGCACGTCCAGGGCGTGACTGGCCACGGCTTCAGCCGTTTCCACCGGCCACTGTAGAACGGGCTGCTGATGGAGAGTTGCGACGCCCGTGGCGGCGTCATAAGAGGCCGCGACGAAGAACCACTCGTGAGCGCGGATGGGAACTCCGCTGCTCACTTTCGCCACGTAGCCGTCGCCATCGCCGATCCACAGCGCGACCTGGCCGGAATCTTCAAGGAAAAGGCCGGTGCCGGCCTGGCTGGCAGCGGACCAGAGGGTGACCAGACCCTGCGTCCGAACCGTGGGCGTGGTTGCGAGCACCTTTGCGGTGATGGTGAAGCTTTCCAAGCCCGCAAAATGCTCCGCCGCCGGGATACGCACGTACGAGCCGCTGAAGATCTTTTGCGGCCGGCCTGCGTATGTAGCGTTTATGGCTGACTCGACGGCGCCCTCTTTGTATCCCGGACCCACGGGGTTCTCGTCGCCGTGAATGAGGCGCACGAGCTCCGCGTCGTAGCTGGAGTGTTCGCAGCTCACCATGAAGCGAACCGTGTCGCCTGGCGCGGCGCTGATCCGAGATGCGTAGCCGACTAGCTTCATGGCACTGCCCTTCACGTCGATTTGCGGCCTGACTTAGACATCCACACCCGCGAGCGGGGACCTTGGCCAGCCCTGCCGAGCCCAAGTGGTAGCATGCCCCGCCTTCCGCCGGCCGCCAGCGTCTGGTTGAGCGCGAGCATGGTAGCGCCCCCGGCGCCGTCGGTCCGCCACCCTCTTTTTAGGCTTTCACTATGGACCGGTTGCAAACCGAGGCGCTCGCCGCCGCCGACGTAGCCCACATGGTCCACCCAATCACGCGCCAGCGCGCACACAGCCAAAGCGGCCCCATAATCGTTGTGTCCGGGCGCGGCGCCATTCTGACGCTGGCCGACGGTCGCGAGGTAATCGACGGCACCGCCGGGCTTTGGTGCGTCAACGTGGGGCATGGCCGCCGCGAGCTGGCGCGAGCGGCCGCCGAGCAGATGGAGCGTCTGGCCTACAGCCAGACCTTTTCGAGCTTCGCCAGCGCCCCCGTGATCGAGCTGGCCAGGCGGCTGGCGGAGCTGGCGCCCGGAGATCTCACAGCCGCGTTTTTTGCCTCCGGCGGGGGCGAAGCCAACGAGTCGGCTTTCAAGCTCGCCCGCTACTACTGGCGGCTGCGGGGCATGCCGTCCAAAACGGTGATTCTGTCGCACTATCGCGGCTACCACGGGCTTTCGCTGGGCGCGGCCTCGGCCACCGGCCTGGATGAGTACCACGGTGATTTCGGACCGCTGGCCCCGGACTTCGCCAAGGTGCCGGCGCCTTATCGCTATCGCTACGGCGAGGGGCCGCTGGCGGGCCATGACGCGGATAGCGTCGAGAGCGGCGACGCGCTGGCCGAGCGTATCGAGGAGCTCGGATCGGAGCGCGTGGCCGCGTTCATCGCCGAGCCGGTGCTCGGCACCGGCGGCGTGGTGGTTCCTCCCGACGGCTATCTGCGCGCGGTGGCTGAGGTCTGCGAGCGCTATGGCGTGCTGTTCATCGCGGATGAGGTGATCACCGGCTTCGGACGCACCGGACACTGGTTCGGCGTGCAGCGGGACGGGGTGATCCCGGACATCATGACCTTCGCCAAAGGCGTTACGAGCGGCTACGTGCCCCTCGGCGGGGCGATGCTGCGTGAGCATGTTCGCGCGACGCTGCAGAGCGCGCCGGGCGACCCGCCGCTGATGCATGGCTTCACTTACTCGGGACATCCGGTCGCCTGCGCCGTGGCCCTGGCCAACCTTGACGTGCTGGAGGGTGAGGGGCTGGTCGACGCGGTAGCGGAGAAGGGACGCTATCTGGTCGCGCGGTTGGAGGAGCTGCGCTCGCTGCCGGAGGTTGGGGACGTGCGGTCGGCCGGATTGATGGCGGCCGTGGAGCTCGTGGAGGACCGTGCCACGAAATCCCCCTTCCCGAGCGAGCGGGGCCGGGCCGCCGCGGTTGTGAGCGCCGCCCGCGAGCGCGGTTTGCTCACACGCGCCTTGCTCGGCGACATGCTTCAGCTCTCGCCGCCGTTTGTGGTCTCGCACGAGGAGATGGACCGGGCCGTAGACATTCTGCGCGAGGCGATCATCGCGAGCCGTTAGCCGCATAAGGGACTGAACACGCCGTCGCGCTCGAGCGCGGCGAGGATCGCCGATTAGCCTCGCCGCCTCACCCGCTGCCGAGCACGCGCAGCTCGATCCCCTGGTAGTAGTACTTCAGGATCTCGTCGTACGCGTGCCCGTCGAGAGCCATGCCCTGCGCGCCCCACTGGCTCATGCCCACGCCGTGGCCGAAGCCGCGACCGTCGAACACGATGGTCTCCGGTCGCTCGAACTCGGCAACGACCACCGCGCCGTTGTAAAGCCGGATGTCGGGCGGCGCGACCATGAACGCCACGCTGCGGCGCCGCTCCACTTGCTCATAGCGGTCCTCGATCAGCGCGCCGGTCCGCCGGGTGGTGGGATTGATGAGTTCGAGCTTGCGCGGCGGCGCCACCGATATCTGCATGAAAGCGCTGGGCAGCCGAAACGCGGTGCGAATCTCATCGCCCGTCAGGTCCAGGACGCCGTCGCTGCCCAGAACGCGCACTGTGAGGGGGCGTCCTGAATCCGCCGTCCGCGTCACGCGCAGCTCCAGCGCTTCGCCAATCCCCGCCTCGCGCACCGGCCGGATCGCCTGAAACTCGGCGGGGTGCATCTCGCGGCGCCAGCGGTAGCCGGCCGAACCCCACCCCACGCTCAGGGCCGCGGCGTCCCCCGGCGATGCGACCGCGCGAAGGTAGGGCTCTGGCAGGCCCCAGACATTTTCCGCGCTTTCGGTGAAATCGCCCGCGTTGGCGGAGTAGAACGCCTGAATGAGCTCATCGTCGAAGATAGCCACAACTCCGCCAGTGGCCGCCACGGCGTCGCGGGTCTGCGGAGACTCGGTGCCGACTCCGTTGTATGCCTGACAACGCTGGTCGTCGCAAATGTCGAAGTTGGCGGAGGGTTGCAGGTTGCGCAAGGCGTAGGTGCGAGCTGCCACGGCTTGCGCCTTGAGAGCTTCAAGCTCCCAGCCCGCCGGCATCTCGGCGCCGACGACCGACGCCAGGTAGTCGGCCAGCCGCACCGTGTTGATGACGGTCAGGCGATCTCGCGTAAGCGATATCGCGAACGCGCCCCGATACGGGCGTCCATTCAGAGTCGTTATGGCAGCCAGGTCGGTCGGGACGATGGACAGCGCCGCGGATTCGCTCCACTTAGCCCAGCGGCCGATCTGCGCCCCGTTGCGCGGCTCCGTGAGTGCCGGTGCCACTCCCAGCTCGGTACGCAGGAGACGGCGATGGCGCAGATCATGGTTGTCTCCGCCATAGGGGCCTACCAGAAAGCGCCGGACCCTAGACTCCGCGGCGGGCCCCCCGATGCCCAGGTCCGTCATTTCGGGCGGGATGCGATCGAGCGGCGCGGACAGATAGCGCAGACCCGATCCCACCACCACCACGGGGGCGGCTGAATGAGGCGCGGCCTCCTCGCCTCCAATTTGGACCGATGCGCCGGGCCCCGGCTCTATGCGCAGCAAACTCGCCGTGATCGAGAGCTGTACGCGGATCGTCTCGGGCAGCCGGTCCGAGAGAGCGCCGGCCGGTTGTGTCGTGCAGATGTGCGCCGCGGCGCCGACAAGCAGGGCTGCGACTATGCTGATGGCCCAGACGATCTGCCGCCTACCCGTATGAGGCGTTGAGCCTCCGATAGCGCGCGTTCTCGCCTCCTAGGCCGCCGTGTTCCCAGCTCTCCCTGCGGGGACGAACGCGGGTCAACGCGCTAGGCGCTGCCCTCTTCCTTCTTCTCGCTGGAGACTTGGCTCGGCGCCTCGCTGCTCGCAGTCGATTCGGCCGCCGCTACCGATTCGGCCGCCGCCGCGTCACTCTCGGCGCCGTCCTCGCCCTTGCTTTCGTCCTCTTCGTCGTCGGTTCTGACCTCTTCACGGAAGCCGCGTACGCTTTGACCTAGCGCCCGGCCGACACCGGAAATGCGCCCCGCGCCAAACAGCGCAATGACGATCACCAGAATGACCAGTAGTTCTGGAAGGCCAAACGAGCCAAACATTTGCTCCTACTCCTTCGCGCGGCTCATCCGCGAGTAATCGAGCCGCATCCCACTATCCAGCGTCACGAGTACCGGCACGCGCTCGGGCCTCGTTGGCCCGACGCAGGCGCGCTCGGCCGTTGCGCGAGTGATTTCCGTCCCCCACACGATACGTGATTTAACGTTGCGGTGGGCAATAATCCGCACTTATCTCACACCCTCCACCTGCGCATGGCTTCCACCGCGGCGACCGGCTATCCCTGCGCGGCCAACGCTTTGAACCCCTGGTCGAGCAGCAGCTCCGCGTCTCCCGCGCGATCAGGACTGCCCATCACAACCACCAGGAGGCGCCGCCCATCGCGCTCGGCCGAAGCGATCAGGTTGCCGCCGGCCGCCTCGGTCCGACCGGTCTTGCCGCCCAGGGCGCCGGGGTACGACCAAAGCAGCCCGTTCAGATTCGTGACGCTGTAGCTGCGGTTGGCAATCCCGGCGGGAATGACGTAGCTCTTGGTGGCGGCGATGCGTGCGAGTAGCGGGAAGCGTTCCATGGCGTCCGCCGCGAGCACGGCCAGATCGTAGGGCGTGGTGTGCTGGCCCTCGGCGTCGTATCCCGCGGGGTTGGCAAAGTGGGTGTTACGCAGCTCCAGTCGCTCCGCCAGACTGTTCATCTGCGCGACGGTGTAAGACTCGCCTCCGATACCGTCCGCCAGAGCCGTCGCCGCGTCGTTCCCTGAGGGCAGCCACATCGCGTAGAGCAAGTCTTGCAGGCTCAAGACCTCATTGGTCTGCAGTCCCACCCGATTCTCGGGTTGCGCGGTCGCCTCCGCCGGCACCTGAATTCGCGTCTGCAACGGCGCTTGCTCCACCGCGACCACCGCGGTGGCGATCTTGGTCAAACTTGCCGGGGCGCGCCGCTGATGGGGGTGCAGGCCGTACAGGATGGTTCGCTCGTTCAGGTCAACCATGATCGCGGCCGCGGCGCGAATAGGCGGTCCTTGGATCAACTGTCCGAATGGGTTGTCCACAAAGGCCGCGCCCGCGGTCGTGGCTTGGAATGGGGCGCTCAACGGCGCATCCACCGGCTCGGCACGCAGCAGGTTCACGACCCCGCCGCTGTCCGGGAGCGGCGGCTCGACCGCGCTGAGGGCGCGCACGACTATCAGCGCGCCCGCAATCATCCCAAGGATGATCAGGCTGGCTTGCGCAAGGCTGCGGAACTGCCGTTCGCGCCCACGGCGGGTGCTGGTGGAGTCGGCCCGCTCGCGCAGGCGGTGATGGTACAAGGGTGCGGGAATGCGGCCGTTGCCGCGCGGGTCGGCCCCGCTCTCTGGCAGCGAGTCCTGGTGCCAGCCCGCTACGCGCAGGCTCGAGCGCGCCGGGTTGCGCAAAGTCGACCTCCGCCGCCTCATGCCTGATTGGCCTCTATATAGTCGAGACTGCGCTGGTAGTCCGCTTCCCCAATCCACTGATTGCTCATGTAGTAGTTCAGCATGGCCCGCAGCGAAAGGATCGGCATCAGCTGGAGCCCGAGCGGACCCAGCTTGCGGGCGGCCCCTTGGTCGCGGTCCACGAGCACGACTACCTCACGTACGGTCAAGCCGGCTCGACGAAGAGCCTGGGCCGTTTGCACAACCGATCCGCCGGTGGTGATGAGGTCGTCGATCACCAGGACGTGCTGTCCGGGCAGATATTGACCTTCGATCTCGCATGCGCCCGCACCGCCGGGCCGCACGTAGATGAGCGGCGTGTCGGAGGACAGCGAATAGGCCGTGGCGAGGTGCAGGCCGCCCATCGGCACGCCGGTCACGAGCTCGAACGGCTGCGCGGGATGGTGCCGTCGTGTGATGGCGATCTGGGCTTGCTGCCGGATCACCTGCGCCGCGACTCGCAGCGCGGCGGGGATCGCGATCAGCCGCTTGGGGTTGACGAAGACCGGCGAGTTAACTGTTGAGCGGCCCAGCGTGAAGCTGCCGAACTCGATACCGCCCAGCTCGTAGATCTGCTGCGCCAGCCAGAGGGCGTCTTCTTGGTCCGTGCTCGCTGCTCCCAAAGGGTAATCGCAACGCACTCCGCGCGCCCGCCAACGCCCCCCGGCGAATCGCGCACGAAGGATTATTGTCAAGTCCCAAATCGCGGTCAAGGCAAAATGGCTCGAGGGTCTCCGACTCTTGCGGGTCGGGACGCTCGCGTGCGCGTGCTGCCAGCCGATCACGGGCCTAACATGAGCGGTACGCGCCGGATGTCGCTTGCAAGCGTCCGCTTGGGTCCCGGTCTGGACAACCGGCGCACGCAGCGCCCGACTTCGAAAGGAATACGTGCAGCGATGAGCAGTGCCCGCGGAACGTCGGTGCTCGACGCTATGCGGGGTCAGCACGACCACGCTCGGGTGGAAGCCCGCTGGTACCGCGTCTGGAACGAGCACGGCTACTTTCAGCCGGCCGAGGACGCCGCGCGCGATCCGTTCGTAGTCGCTATCCCGCCGCCCAACATAACCGGCGAGCTGCACAACGGCCACGTGATGTTCGTGGCGTACCAGGACCTCATGATCCGGTGGCGCCGCATGCGCGGGCACGCGGCCTTGTGGATTCCGGGCACGGACCATGCGGCCATAGCCACGCAGAACGTGCTTGAGAGGATCCTGGCGGCGGAGGGGACCTCGCGGCATGCGATCGGGCGCGAAGCGTTCGTCGAGCGCTTCTGGCGTTGGAAAGAGGAAGTCGGGCCGGCCATAAACGGGCAGCTGCGTCGTTTGGGAGCGTCGCTGGACTGGACTCGTGAACGCTTCACCCTGGACGAGGACCTCTCGCTGGCCGTGCGTGAGGCATTCGTTCGTCTGCATGCCAAAGGCCTGGTCTACCGCGGGTCGTACATGGTCAACTGGTGCCCCGCCGACCAGTCGGCGATCAGTGACCTGGAGGTAGAGCACGAGGACGTCGAAGGGCGCCTATGGCACATCTGTTACCCGCTCAAGTCGGGCGCGCAATTGACCGTTGCCACCACGCGTCCGGAGACCATGCTCGGCGACACCGCTATTGCGGTGCATCCGGACGATGACCGCTACCAAAGCCTGGTGGGCGAGCTCGCTCTGGTCCCGGGCATTGGCCGCGAGATTCCCGTCATCGCGGACGCGCTCGTCGACCCCGAATTCGGCACCGGCGCCGTCAAGGTCACGCCCGGCCACGATCCCAACGACTGGGCCATCGGGCAGCGGCATGGCCTGCCGACGGTGAATATTATGGAGACCGACGGGACACTCAACCGCAACGCGGGCCGCTGGCAGGGTCGGGACCGTTTCGAGGCGCGGGCGGCCTACCTCGAGTATCTGGAGTCTGAAGGCCTCGTCTCGCACGCGGCGCCGCACGTGCATTCGCTCGGCCACTGCTCGCGTGACGGAACCGTGGTGGAGCCGCTTGTTTCCGAGCAGTGGTTCGTCAACGTAAAACCCATGGCGGAGCGCGCCGCGGCCGCGGTGCGCGCGGACCGGATCAGGTTCTACCCAAATCGTTTCAAGCGGGAGTTCCTGCGTTGGATGGACGAGATCCAGCCCTGGTGCGTCTCGCGGCAGCTTTGGCTCGGGCACCGCATCCCCGTCTGGTATTGCCGGGATTGCGATGCGGTCCTGGTGGAGCGCGAGGACCCTACTGAATGCAGTTCCTGCGGCGGTGCGCGCATCGAGCAGGATCCAGACGTGCTGGACACGTGGTTCAGCTCTGGCCTGTGGCCGTTCTCGACGCTCGGATGGCCCGCCGACACTGAGGACCTGCGCCGCTTCTATCCAACCAGTGTGCTGGAAACGGGCTACGACATCCTGTTCTTTTGGGTGGCCCGCATGGTGATGCTCGGACTGGAGTTCACCGGCGACGTGCCGTTCCGGGCCGTCTATCTCAACGGCATCATGCGGCACCTCGACGGCAGCAAAGTCAGCAGCTCCAAGCCGCGCCCGGGCGACAACCCGGCCGGCCTCCTAGAAAAGTACGGGTCGGACGCCTACCGCTTCATGATTCTCATGGCCGGCGCCGCCGGCGCCGACGTCCGGCTGGACTTCAAGCGACTCGAAGCCAGCGGACGCTTCGCCAACAAGCTGTGGAATGGCGCCAAATTCGTGATCGGCGCCCGCGAGCGTGCGCCGCACGCCGGCGCACCAATGGCGCCGCCGAGCTTGGTGGATCGCTGGATCACCAGTCGGTTCGGCCAGGTGCACGCTCACGTCGTTCGCTGCATGGAGAGCTTTCAATTCGGCGAGGCCGGACGCGCCCTGCACGACTTTCTGTGGAGTGAGTTCTTCGACTGGTATGTGGAAGCGGCCAAGATCCGGCTTTACGGGGGCAGTGATCGGGAGGTGCGGCGTGTCGCCGCGACGCTTACGCAGGTGCTCGACGGCTCGCTGCGGCTGCTGCACCCGTTCATGCCGTACGTGACTGAGGAGATCTGGCATCACTTCCGAGCCGCGGGCGGCGCGCCGGGCGGGCCGGAGCACTTGATCGTCACGCCGATCGCCGACCCGGTGGGGGCGCCCGACGAGCAGGCCATTTCCACGGTGCAGGCTCTCATCGAGATCGTGCAGGCGGTTCGAAACGTCCGCCGCGAGGCCGGCGCCGCTCCCGGCCGCATGATCGAAGCCCGTGTGGTGGCTCGTGACGGCGCCTCGCACCTCGAGGCTGAGAGCGCGTTCATCCGGCGGCTTGCGCGCGTGGACCCATTGACCTTTCACGCACCGGGCGCCGCGCCGACCGAGGAAGCCCTCACGATCCGAGCGGGCGGCGTGGAAATCGTCCTGCCGCTGGCGGGGATGGTGGACGTCACGGCCGAGCGCGACCGGCTCGCCAGCGAGCTCGAATCCGCGCGATCCGAGCTCGCGCGAGCTCAAGCGCTTCTCGACAATCCCAACTTCGTGGCAAAGGCGCCCGCCGCCGTGGTGGCCAGGGAACGGGACAAATCGAGAGCGATTACCGAGACAATCGGGCAGATCGAGGAGCGTTTGGCGGCGCTTTAGAAGGGCAAGTCGCCCAAAGCGTCCAGGGGTTCCGAGCGGCCGGTGCTCTCGCCGCTCGGAGCGTAGAGCGTCCGCATGCTGGTTGGGCCGCGAAAAGTGGCGCTCTTAGTACCGCGCCGGCGCGCCGCCGCCAGGTCTTCGAGCGCCGGCCGCACCTGTGATGACAGCTGGTCGATGTAGTGCAGGGCTATGGCTTCGGCGGTCATCGGCTCCACGACCGCCGCGAACTCGCGCGTTCCCTGGTGGCTGAGCACGAGATGGCGCAGCAGCATCGCGGTTTCCTCACTGCATCCGGTGGCCGTCAGCGCGTCATCCAGCAGGCGCGTCCCCTGAACCATGTGGCCTTCCAGATTGCCGGCGTTCGAGTAGCTGATGTCAGCGGTGAGGTCGAGTTCCAGGATCTTGCCTATGTCGTGCGCGATCACGCCGGCCGTCAGGAGATCCCTGTTGAGGGACGGGAACACCTCCGCAACCCGCTCCGCAATCGCCAGCATCTCGCCCACGTGCTCGGCCAGACCGCCGATCCAGGCGTGGTGGCGCGTCTTGGCGGCCGGCCACTTGGAAAAGCGCTCGGCGATTCGATCGTCCTCGAGCAGCGCCTCCACGACCGCGCGGATCTCCGCATCGCGGATGTTGGCGGCCGCCGCTTCGATCACGCTCTGTAGCTGCTCGGACGACTTCTCACTCTGGGGAAGCAGCGCGGTGGCGTCCCACTGCTCCTCGGTCCGGTGCATCTCGCTGACCTTGATCTGCCGCCGGCCCTGCCACTCGTCGCCCTGGCCTCGAACGTCATAGGTGGCGCCGGCCTCGACCTCGGCCGCGACCTCCGTTGGAACCCCGAAATAGCGTGCGTCTATCGAGTTGCCCGAGGCGTCCCGCAGCGTCAGCCGCAGAAACGGATCGCCGCCCCTTGTCGTCCGCGTCTCGCAGTCTGCCACCACAAACGTTGCGTCAATGGTTTGGCCGCGCCTTACGTCGGCGACACTCATGTGGCGAGACGAACCCGGGGGTGTGAGAGCGGGGCTATCGTAGCCGGTATCAGGACTGGCCGCGTGACTTCCCGTCGGCGATCTTGCCGCGCCGGTGCGGCGAGTATGCGGCCGCTTCAGGCGCTAGCGCTGGTATTGCGGGAACGGGCTTGCGGCGAAGGATTTCAGCGTCGCCGCCACAGCGAGCGGAAGCGCTCGCCGAGGGTCGACTGGTCGGCGCGAAGGTCGATCACCTGACCGCGCCACATCGTGGAAGCCGCCGAGCCGCCCTGGCGCGTTCCGCGCCGCTCCAGCACGGCGCGTAGGAACGCCACCGCGAACAAGCCGGCGCCCACGATCGCAAGAACCGCGGCGATCTGGCGCAGAACCACGGACAGAATGAGGGCAATCACGACCAGCGAGGCCGCTGTCACGAGCATCTCGTTAGTCGAGGAAAGCCGGCGGCGGGTCCAATCGCCCAGCCCGCTCAACCAGTTGAGCGGATTTGCCCCCCGCGCGGGATCCGGCGAAGCGTTGGGCGTCTGGTCCGGCCGCCGCGAGCGCGGGTCGACGCGGTCGGCCCGCTGCAGAATCTCGCGAACTTCGTCCTGCCACTTCTCGGGCATAGCCGCCTATCCCTCAGGCGCTTAGGCTCCTTAAAGGCAGTATACAACCGGCCTTCTGGTACGGTTTGATCCGCGCATCGGGTCATCCTGAGGGCCGTCGGCGAATGTCCACACAGCGCGCCAGGCATTTCGAGCTGGAAGTCTTTCGACACCTTTTCGCTTCGGTCGCCGAGGAGATGGGCGTCACGGTCCAGCGCAGCGCGTATTCCCCAAACATCAAGGAGCGGCGCGACTACTCCTGCGCGGTCTTCGATCGCTCGGGGCGCATGGTCGCGCAGGCCGCCCACGTGCCGGTTCACCTGGGTTCGATGCCGATGTCCGTGCGCGCCGCGATAGAGCTCTACGCCGGCCAGCGGCCCGCTCAGGGCGACGTCGTGATCGTCAATGATCCCTATCTCGGCGGTACCCACCTGCCCGACATCACCACGGTCTCGCCGGTGTTCACGGGCCGGGGCGTGCGTCGCGCGCCGTGGGGCTGGGTGGCCACACGCGCGCACCATGCCGATGTCGGCGGAATCAGCCCTGGTTCGATGCCGATCTCGACCGAGATATATCACGAGGGCCTGGTGATCCCGCCAACGCTGCTGGTGGAGGGGGGACGGCGCGATGAGCAGCTCGTCGAAATAATCTGCCGCAACGTGCGGACGCCGGTCGAACGCCGCGGCGACCTGGAAGCGCAACTCGCTTCCCACCAGGTAGGCGAGGAGCGCCTGGCGCTGTTCGCCGAGCGCTACGGCGCCGCCGAGCTAACCCGCATGGCCGACGATCTGCTGAGCTACGCCGAGCGCCTTGCGCGGGCGCGCCTGCGCGCCATACCGCCAGGCAGGTATGCGTTCGAGGACCACCTGGATGACGATGGCGTTGGCGGCGCGCCAGTGCCGATTCGCGTAGCCGTCACGGCCGCACGCGATCAGCTGCACGTGGACTTCAGCGGCACGGGTCCCGCGGTGCGAGGCGCGCTCAACGCGCCCGAAGCGGTCACCCACTCGGCCGTGATCTACGTCGTCCGTTGTCTGATAGGCGCGGACGTGCCGGCCAACGACGGCACCTTTCGTGCGGTCGAGATTCACGTGCCGGCCGGATGTGTTCTCAATCCGCCGCGACCCCACGCCGTGGCGGCCGGCAACGTGGAGACCTCGCAGCGCGTGGTCGATGTCCTTTGGGGCGCGCTCGCCAAGGCGGTGCCGGAGGTGACGCCCGCCGCGAGTCAGGGAACCATGAACAATCTCGTGATCGGGGGCTACGATCCGCGCCGCGACTCGCCGTTCACCTACTACGAGACGATTGCGGGAGGCGCCGGCGCCGGCCCCGGGCGGCCGGGCGCGAGCGGCACTCACGTCGCGATGACCAACACCCTCAACACGCCCATCGAGGCGCTTGAGATCTCCTACCCCTTGCGGGCGTTGCGCTACGAGCTGCGCGCCGGCTCGGGTGGGCGTGGGAAACACCGAGGCGGCAACGGGGTGCGGCGTGAGCTCGAGCTCCTGGCGCCGTGCACCGTCACCTTCGTGTCGGAACGCCGCGTCTGCGCGCCCTGGGGGCTGCGCGGCGGGTCGCCGGGTCGCAAGGGGCGCAACCGCGTTCGGTCGGGGAAACGCTGGCGAACCGTGCCCGGCAAGGCGACCTTGGAGCTGCAGTCGGGTGACGCCGTTGCCGTGGAGTCCCCGGGCGGCGGCGGTTGGGGCTGACTCCGCAGAGCGGCGTATAGGCCTGGTCAGCCGCCCGGCGCGCCAAAGAGCCCGAACCGCCGGCCAGGCCCTTCCGTCTGAACGCTGATGCCCAGCTCGACCTGAAGCAATTCGCGATACACCGCGCCGGCCGGCGTCAGGTCGCTTTCCACCAGGGTGATCGCGGTGACTGCGAACTGTCCCAGCCGATCCAGCTCCAGCCCCTCCGCGCGGCGGGAGATGGCAATCCGCGCCGACGGCGTGGCGCGGCGATTCACGCGCGCCAGCGTCACGTGAGCGCTGAACGGGCGGTTGTCGACGCGGAGCCCAAGCTCCCGCATTTCACGCGTGACGGAGGCTTGCAACGCCTCGATCACGTCAAGCTGGCCGGTGATGCCGGCCCACGCGACACGCGCCTCGCCGCGGCGGGGAAATGTGCCGCCGCCACCGAACCCGATCGCAAACGGGCGGTGGCGCCCGGCCGCGGCTTCCATGCCCGAGCGAAGACTGTCCACCATGTGCGCCGGCGTCTCGCCCAGGAAGGCCAGAGTCAAATGCAGGCTGTCGGCCGGCACCGGTCGGATGTCGCGCGCCTGGCGCGCCAGCGCGGCCCCCTCGGCCGCCAGCGCCGCGCGCAACTCTGCTGGGATGGTGACGGCGATGAATGCTCGCATGGCGGCCAGAGTATAATTGCCTCGCGACCGTCGACTGCGTGAGGTAGGCGGGACAGCGGCGCGAGTACTCCCGGAAGCGTCTCGCCGGCGTGCGGGTGGCTGACCAAATGGCATCGGTTCTCGACGACCCGTCCCCACAGTCGAACCTTCAGCCCGCCCCGGCCGAGCTAGCCGAGCGGCTGCGCGAGACGATTCTTCGTGATGGTTCCCCCGGCGCCAGTGCGGCGCTGGGCGCCGTGGAGCTGGCCGTCGCCATTCAAGGCGCCGTGTCCGACCCGGCCGGCAATGTGTTCTGGGACAGCGCCGATCACGCCCGTCCCTTCGCAATGCTGATGGATGGTTCGGTTGATCTCACACAGATCAACGGGCCGCCCGGAAGGGCGCTTTCGGACGCCGTCGGCGCCGCGGCCGCGCAGACGTTACGCAACGCTCGCGAGCCCGTCGTGTGCGTGATCGACGGCATGAGCTTGAGCACCGGACTCGCGTTCGAGGCGGTCAATCACGCGGGTCACCTGCAGCTGCCCTTGGTGCTTGTACTGCTCGACGCGCAATCCGCGCGCGGCCGCGGCGTCGGCGTGATGGGCCGCTACCTGGCGCGGATTCGCGGGCATGCCCGCTATGCGGACGCCAAAGCTACTATCGAGCAGGCGCTGGGCCGTATCCCGGCCGGTGAGCAAGCCGTGGAGGTCGCGCGGCGGCTCAAGAACTCCGTCCGCGAGTTGCTTGTTCCCACCGAGATGTGGGAGGAGTTGCTCGGGTTCATTTATCTCGGGCCGGTTGACGGTCACAACCTCAGCGCCATGTGTGAGATCGTCGCGCTGGCCGTGGCGATGCGGCGCCCCGTCGTTATCCACGTAGCCGCCGAGAGCGGCCGCACGTTGGCGCGGCGGCGTTCCGCCGGCCAGTCCGGCCGAGGCCATCCCGCTTACGATTGGCTTGCTGCGGCCGAGACGTCGGTGCGGGAGGCGATGCGCCGCGACGATCGCGTGGTGGCCCTCACGACCGACGCCAGCGGCGCCGCCCGCATGGCGCGTGTCGGTGAAGAGTTCCCGGAACGCTATTTCGAGGTTCCCCAGGGAGAGACGCACGCCGTGGCGTTTGCGGCCAGCGTGGCCGCGCAGGGGCTGTTGCCAACGGTCGCGGTTCGCGCTTCGCGGCTGGTGGTGGCGCTGTCCGCCGTGGCGGCTGAGTGCGCCGCTAAGCCGGTTCCCGTCACGTTGCTGGTGCATGCGGACGAAGGGTTGGTGCGCGACCCGATAGACCTCCGCATCGCTTGCGCCGTCGAGGGCCTCGCGGTCACCGTGCCGGCGGCCGTATCCGACGTCGAAGGTCTGCTGGCGCGCGCCCGGGCGACGGGCGGTTGGACGCTGGTAAGGTTGCCGTCCGCGCCCGATGACCTGGACGCCGACGCGAGCGCCGCCGTGCCGGAGGGTGTTCGCGCCTGGCCGGGACCGCACCCCGGCCCCGCCCTCGTGGCAGCGGGGCCGGTTATTCCCGCCGTGCGAATGGCGGCCGGCCGGCTCGGTTGCACCGCGGTGGGTGTGACCCGTCTGTCGCCTTTTCCACAAGTCAACGGACGCTGGACCGGCGGTCACTGGGTACTGGCGCTTGACGATGAGCTAGGTCCTTGCTTGAGGCGCGCGTGGCCCCCGGAGCTCGTGAGCCGCACGACCATTGTCGAGCTGGGCGCGGACCTGGAGATGGCGGCGCAGGCGGACGCCATAACGGCCGCAGCCAGGTCGCTCGGCACCGTCCAGCCGACTCTGCCTCCCCGATGATCGTTGACGCCCACACCCACATCGTGCCGCCGGAGGTTGTGAAGGACCGTTCCACCTATCTCGACTCCGACCTCTGGTTCCGGCGCCTCTACACGAACGAGCGGCGGCGCCTGGCAACCGGCGATGACCTGCGCGCGAGCATGGAGCGGTCCGGGGTCGCCACCAGCGTCACGTTCGGATTCGCCTGGCGCGACGCCAGTCTGTGCGTGCTCAACAACGACTACATCCTGGAGGAGGCGGCGCGCAATCCGGGTCTATTCGTGCCCTTCTGCGTCGTGGTTCCATCCGATCTGGAGTTCAGCATCGTTGAAATGGAGCGGTGCCGCCGCCGCGGAGCGGTGGGCGTGGGCGAGCTGTTCCCGGAGGGCCAGGGCTGGAATCTGCGTGATCTGGGCGCCGTGCGCGCCTTCGTCGATAGCGTGCGCGAGCTCGGCCTGATTCTCAATCTGCACGTCACCGAGCCGGCCGGACACTACTATCCGGGCAAGGACTCCACCACGCCCGAGCTGATCTGGCCGCTGATCGAGGCGGCCGGCGGCGAAGTGCCGATCGTCCTCTCGCACTGGGGCGGCGGCGCGGCCTTCTACGAGCTGATGCCGGAAGTGCAAGAGGTCGCCCGCAATCTCTACTACGACTCGGCCGCCAGCCATCTCCTGTATAGACCGGATGTCTTCCGAATCATGGCGCAGCTCGCGCCCGAGCGAATTCTCTTTGGAAGCGACTACCCGCTCATCAGCCAGCGCCGAGCGCTGCGGCATTCGAGCTCCGCGCTTTCCAGCGACGGCGACGCGGCGGCCCTGCTGGAGCTGAACGCCCGGCGCCTGGGCCTTCTTCGCTCCGCCGCCCCGCTCTCGTCATGAGGCGTGCGCCGTGTGCTCACGGAGCAACCTGCGGGCGGCCCCGGGCCTAGCCGCCGCGCTGTAGCTCGCGCGCGATCTCGGCCAGCAAACGCTCGATCTGGGTCTCGTCGTACCCGTCCATGCGCGCGCGCTCGGCCAGACCGCGAGCTTCTGCCAGCCCCTTGCGGTGGGTGTCCGAACCGGGGGTCTCGCGGATAGCGACTTGAACGGCGTCGCGCGCCGCCAGGTAAGCGGCGCTGGCCCGTTGCTCCGGGGTCTCTTGGACCGCCATGCCGATCATTCTTTTCGCGAGTACCACTGCGGACGCCGCGTCCGGCGCGTAGCCATCGGCGTCGATCTCGTCCGCGTAACGCTGCGTGACCGGCGCGCCTCCGATAATGCACTTGACGTCGTCACGCAGACCCGCGGCCTCCACCGCCTCGATGGTGCTGCGCATGTTGGTCATCGTGGTGGTGAGCAGGGCCGACATGCCGATCACGTCGGAGGCGTTTTTCACCGCGCTCTGTATGTACTCGTCGGGGTGGGTGTCGATCCCGGTGTCGATGACGTCGAATCCGGCGCCCTCGAGCATCATCGCGACCAGGTTCTTTCCGATGTCGTGCAGGTCCCCCCTGACCGTTCCGATCACGACCTTCCCGACCGGTTGAATACCCGACTCCGCGAGCAGCGGACGCAGAATGGCCATGCCCCCCTTCATCGCGCGGGCCGAAATGAGCACCTCCGGAACGTAGTACTGGTTGGTGCGAAAGAGCTCGCCCACCACGTCCATGCCCGGAATCAGGCCTTGGTTGATGATGGACCCGGCCGGCACGTCGTTCTCGAGGCACTGGTTGACCACCGTGACGACGGTCTCGGCGTCCCCTTTGATGACGGCGTTGCCCAGATCTTTGAAGGCTTGGTCGACGTTCAATTCCGCCATCCTCACACTCACTGCCTTTGCTCGCCGGCGCGTGCCGCCAGCAAGCTTGCAATACGGCGGCCGGCGCGCGGCCCGCTCTGAATCAACCGAAAAAGGCCCACATTAGTATCACCCATGGCTGCGGGCCTGCATACTTTCGACGCGCTTGCCGGCCTCGTCCGCGTCTTATGAAATGGCCGCAAGCTGTTCGCGCGGCGTTTCCCGGTCCGCATGGCTCGGCACGCCGTCGACCAGCTCGATCCAGCAACCCGCCTGGGCTGGGATGCGCGGACCGGGCAGCACGGTGCCGGTCAGGTTCAAGGGGTCCGTGGCGCTGATGCGCAGGCGCTCGCCCGACGTGGGTTGGCGGCGCGTGCGCCGCAATCCGCTCACGGCTTCCGGCAGCGCGTACTGCTCACCCGCGAAACCGCTTACGAAGCGACCGCCGCGAACCACGCCGCGGGCCTCTAACCTCCGCAGCGCCCGCAACAGGTAGCGCCACGGGACGGTGAAGCTCTCGTGCCGCACCAGGTCTCGGAAAACCACGCCGTACCGCTGCAGAAGAACCGCGACGATGGTTTCCGCCTGCCCTTCCTCGTCCATGCCGCCCGGATCCGGCTCGACCAGCGCGTCCCAGCGTCCGGCCGGGACCGTCGTCTGCGGGAACCGCCGACTGCCGCCCCGGCGGGCAGCAGTGCGCCGCGCGGGTGTGACGAGCGCGCGAAGTCCCTGAAAGCCGTCGGACGTGACGTAGCCCCAGCCGATCAATTCGCGCAGACCGCTCTCGACGTCGGCTGGCAGACGCCCGGTCACGCGGGCAATCTCATCGACGAACAGCGCGCCCCGGTGGCGCAGCACTTCGAGGATCTCGCCGGCCGCACCGGCCTGCGGCACGTCGCGCGTCGGCTGCCCGGCGCCGCGTACGGCCGCCACCAGAGCGGGCATCTGGCCGCGGTTCGCGAGTGTGATGGGCGTAGCGCGCGTCGCCGCCGCCGCTCGGCCGTTACCGTTCGCGGGAGCGCGCCGCGGCGTGAGCCGCCCCCACGCCGCCTCGCCCGATAGACACAGCTCGTCCAGCCAGTTGGACCTGTATTCGACCATGCGCGGTCGCAGCAGCTCTTCCTCCCAAGCGGCCGCGGGCGCCTCGAATCCTTGCAGCTGCTCTATCGCGGTGCGCAGCTGGCCGCGTCCCTCCAGCCGAGATGTGGGCGCCAGGTGCTGCCAGCGCAGCAGGAAGCGCATGAGATCCTGTGCTGAAACGGGATCGATCTCGCGCCGAAGTCGCTCGAGCGTGTAGCGGTGAATGCGGGCGAGCAGGCGCCGATCGCAATACTCCGGCGTCGATGCTCCCGGGCTGAACTTGCCGCGCAGCAGGAACCCGCCCGCCTCCAGTTGCTGGAGGCCGCCTGCGACATCCGCCGGCATGATCCCAGTGCGCCGCGCGAGCTCCTCCGCAGTGACGGGACCGGAGACCTCACTGTGACCGCGCAGGAGCAGGCGCCTGGCTTCTTCGCGGTCCTCGACCACCTGCGCGGCGCCTGGGGGCAGATCGAGTGCGGGAGCCTGGGCTTCGGGGAAGAGCTCGTGAACCAGCCGAACGTTCTCGGCGGCGAACCAAATGGGTCCATCAGGAAGGTCGAGCCGGGCCGCCCGTCCGGCGCTTGCCAGCTCGTCCAGCCAGTGCGCCCACACGCGCGCGTACGGCGCCGCAATAGCTACAAAGCTCATGAGGGCCTCGTGGAGCTCTTCCGCGTCGCGCGGATCAGGCCGGGCTTCTTCGCGCACGCGCGCAATTGCGTCTGGGTCCAGCGCCGCCAGCTCGCGCGCGTCCTCCGGCAGCGTGCGCCGCAGAGCCACGGCGCGCGTGCGCCGCTCTTCGATCGGCGCGTCGTCAAGATAGGTGTAGGGCTTGCCGCTCACTATCTCGTGCGCCATGGGCGAGGGCTCGGTGGTGTCGCGGGCGTGCAGCCGGACGGCGCCCTCCTCGATGCGCTCCAGCACGTCGATCAACCCGGGCACGTCCATTGCCTCGGTCAGGCAGTCCTCCAGGGCTTGCCGAACCAGCGCGTGGTCGGGGACTTCAAGCGGGCCGGTCACGTTCTCCTGGCACCCGACGTGCTCAGGAAAGACGGCCGCTAGAAGGTCGTCCGAGCGCAGGCGCTGCACGTACGGCGGAACTCGCTTAGCCCCGTTCTGACGGCGGACCGCCAGCGCGCGGGTCGCGTTCCAGCGCCAGCGGGTCGGGAACATCGGCGTGTACAGCACCGATTGCTCCACCAGGCGCCGTGCCTGGCGCGTCGAGACGTAGCCGAACACCTCGTCGAGTGGGAACGAGTGCTGGGGACCCAGCGAAAGCAGGATCGCATCGTCGTTCGCGGCCGCCTGCAGCTCGAAGTCAAAGCGCACGCAGAACCGCTTGCGCAAAGCCAGCCCCCAGGCCCGGTTGATGCGCTGTCCGAACGGCGCGTGAACGACGAGTTGCATGCCGCCGGATTCATCGAAGAATCGTTCGAAGACGACGTCCTGATCGGAAGGAATCAGGCCGAGTCCGTCGCGGGTTG
Organism: Chloroflexota bacterium; assembly: GCA_965220075.1. GTDB lineage: Bacteria > Chloroflexota > UBA11872 > UBA11872 > UBA11872. The sequence continues at coordinate 2,313,961 of OZ244806.1, read as the reverse complement.
ACTTGACATAATCGACAACCTGCTGCGCCCCGAGGTCGGACAGCCCGCACTCCTCGCGCAGGCGAGCCTCAAGCTCGGCGCGTGCATCCAAGCCGGCGCCGATCTGACGGCGCAGGCGCCCCACCTCGGCCGACAGCTCGATGGTTCGGCCCGGCGCCTCGCCGAGCCAGAACGGAATGGTTGGCGGCGCGCCGTGCGCGTCGACCACGCGCACGGTGCTCTGGCTGACGCGGCGTATCTGCCACGAGGTGCTTCCCAGCAGGAAGATGTCGCCCGCCATGCTCTCCATTGCGAAGTCTTCGTTGACGGACCCGACCACTACCTCTTCGGGCTCGGCCACGACCCGGTAGTCGCCCATCTCGGGGATCGTGCCGCCGTTGGTAAGGGCCGCCATGCGCGCGCCTCGTCGTCCCCGCAGCAAACCGTTGATGCGATCGTGGTGCAGAAGTGGCGCCGCCCGCCCCGCGCCCTCCCCGATTCCGGTCGCCAGGAACCGCAGCACCTCGTCGTACGCCTCTCGCTCCAGCGCGGCGTACGGCGCGGCGCGGCGGAAGCACTCGTACAGCGCGGTCTCCTCCCAGGGCTCGCATGCGCACTCGGCCACGATCTGCTGGGCTAAGACGTCCAGCGGGGCGACCGGTTGACCGACCCGGTCGAGCTGGCCGGAGCGCGCCGCGCGCACCAGCGCCGCGGCCTCCACTAATTCATCTCGTGTGGTTGGAAAGATGCGTCCATGCGGCCGCAGACCCAGCGCGTGGCCCGAGCGGCCGATGCGCTGCAGGAACGTCGCGATGCTGCGCGGCGACCCGATCTGACACACGAGATCGATGCTGCCTATGTCGATCCCGAGCTCCAGTGAAGCCGTGGCCACCAGGGCGCGCAGGGCGCCCGATTTGAGCCGCCGCTCGACCTGGAGACGCCGCTCCTTCGAGAGACTCCCGTGATGGCTGGCTACTACTTCGTCGCCAAGCCGCTCGGCCAGGTGGTGGGAGACGCGCTCGGCCAGCGACCTGGTGTTCACGAAGACCAGGGTCGTGCGGTGTGCGCCGATCAGGACGGCCAGGCGGTCGTAGATATCTCCCCATTGCTCACGCGGCGCGACGGCCCCCAGGTCGGAGGGCGGCACCTCGATCGCCAGCTCCAAGTCACGCTGGTGGCCCAGATCGACGATCCGACACGCGGTCGTCTCCTGGGGAGCGGCGCCGTCCGCGCCGACCAAGAGGCGCGCGAACTCCTGGATGGGGCGCTGCGTGGCCGACAGGCCGACCCGTTGGGGTCGCTGCGCGGCCACGTGGTCCAAACGTGCAAGGCTGAGCGCCAGGTGGCTGCCGCGGCGGTCACGCGCCAGGGCGTGAATCTCGTCGACTATCACCGTCCGCACGTTGCGCAGCGTGGCGCGGCTGCGCTCGGCCGTGAGCATCAGGTAGAGCGACTCGGGTGTCGTGATCAAGATGTGGGGAGGGTGCTGAACCATGGACTGGCGGCGCCCCGCCGGCGTGTCCCCACTGCGCACGCTGGTGCGGATCGGGGGAGGCGCCGCGCCCAGCTCGCGCGCGACGGCGCCGATTTCGGCCAGCGGCTCATCCAGGTTGCGCTGGATGTCGTTCCCAAGCGCCTTCAGCGGCGACACGTAGACGATGGTGGTCTCGTCCGGCAGCGGTCCCTGCTCGGCCCGCCGCACCAGCGTGTCGATCCCGATCATGAACGCGGCCAGCGTCTTCCCTGAGCCGGTCGGCGCCGCCAACAGCGTGTCGCTGCCCTGGCGAATGTGCGGCCAGCCGGCCGCCTGCGCGTCGGTTGGCGCCCTGAAGCGCCGCTCGAACCACATGCGCACGACAGGGTGAAACTGCGCGACCGCCCTGGAATCCCCTGGGTTGCTCAAAATTGCTCTCGGGTCACGATGAGGCGGGCACGCTCAAACCGACCGGCTCTATTATGGACGATCCGAACCGAATGCCGAACTAATTCCGAACATAGACCGCCGGCGTGCTTATTCGAAGCGGAAGACGCTCCGCTTCCTTGCTTGATGTCGCCCTCGCAATCAGCATCGACGCTTTGCGTTCGGCTAGCGAGTGCCAACGCGCACAAGCTTGCCGAGATACGGGCCATCATCGCGGGGTCGCGGGTCCGTCTGCTTGCGCCGCGGGTACCCGTGCCGCAGGTGCGTGAAACCGGCCTGACCTTTGCCGCGAACGCGCGCATCAAGGCGCGGGCGTTCGCTTCGGCAGGCGCGGGCTGGGTGCTGGCGGACGATTCCGGCCTCGAGGTAGATGCGCTGCGCGGTGATCCCGGCGTCCATTCGAGTCGATTTCTCGGGCCCGGCGCGACCGACGCGGACCGCAACCAGCGCTTGCTCGAGCTGCTGGCTGGGACCGAACCGGAGGCGCGCACGGCCCGCTACCGCTGCGCCGTCGCCGTGTCCGACCCGGACGGAGCGATCGCCTTCGAGGCTGTGGCTGTCTGCGAGGGTCGGATCGCCCTGGCGCCGCGCGGATCCCGCGGCTTTGGCTATGACCCTATCTTCCTGGTCGCCGCCGCCGACCGCACCATGGCCGAATTCACGGCGGCGGAGAAGAATCGGATCAGCCATCGCGGCAAAGCGGTGCGAGCCGCCCTGCGGTTCTTCGAGGCGCGCCCGCAAGAGTGCTAGGCCCGGCAACGCGGCGCCTCTCGGCGGGCCGGGACTGCGAGCAAAATACCCTCTGCTAGGCTCCGCTGTCGGCCCCACGACAGGTACACGAACATGCTGCCGCGCGGCACGGTCGCGCTCGTCACAGGTGCGGGTGTTGGATTCGGGCCTGCCATCGGCTCGCATTTTGCCCTTGAAGGCGCGCGCGTCGGTCTCGTCGACTCGAACCCGGCCGCGTGCGCCGCTACCCGTCAACGCATGGAGGAGTCGGGCGCCGAGGCGCTGGTCATTCCGGCCGACGTTCGCGACTACGAATCCATGAACACGGCCGTGCGCACCCTCCTGGATCGCTGGGGGCGCCTGGACGTGATGGTGAACAGCGCCGGCGCCGCGCCCGGCGAGCGGTTTCTCGACCTCACGGAAGAGGGGTACGACGCGCACGTCGAGACCAACCTGACGGGTGTATTTCACGGGATACGCGCGGCCGCCGCGCCCATGAAAGCGGCGCGCTCCGGCTGCATCATCAACTTGTCTTCGATATATGAAGAGGTGGGGACTTCCGGGCACGCTGCTGGCTGCGCCGCCGCCGGCGGGATTCGCATGCTGACCAAGGCGGCCGCCGTCGAGCTGGCGCCGCACGGTATTCGCGTGTGCGCTATCGCGCCCGGCGGCGCCATGACTCCGCTCGCGCAGACCGCGCCCGATCAGCCGGACGATCTCGCCGACAGTCTCCCGCGCATGCCCCTTGGACGGCCTGCGGCCGACGTGGCCGCCGCCGTGGTTTTTCTAGCCTCGCCGGACGCTGCGTACGTCAGCGGCGCGACGCTGCTGGTGGACGGCGGCGAGCTCACCCACTGATGGCGCGGGTCGCCATCGTGACCGGCGCGGCGCACGGCATCGGCCGTGCGTGCGTCGATCGGTTGAGCGGCGACGGGTACCGGGTCGTCGCCACCGACATCGACATGCCGGCGCTTGAGGCGGCAGTCCGAGCGCTGGGTGTCCGGGACCTCGCCGTGGAGGCCCGCGAGCTGGACGTGAGCGAGGTTGCGGCCGGGCGGTCCCTGGTTGAGGCGGTAGCGGCGGCGCACGGCGGCGTGGACGCGTTGGTAAACAACGCCGGCTACGTCGAGCGTCTATCCGTGGAGCGCCTCGACACCGAGGCGTGGCGGCGCATGCTGGCCACGCATGTACGCGGACCGGCCTTCCTGACCCAGGCCGTGGCGCGCGACATCATCGGGCGTGGAGCCAACGGCGCGATCGTGAACGTCTCATCGATCCGCGCGGAGACCGCCGAACCGGAGCAAATGCACTACTGCGCCGCCAAGGGCGCCGTGCGCGCCATGACCGGGGCCATCGCCCGGGAGCTGGCGCCCCACGGCATTCGGGTTAACTGCGTTGGAGCGGGTCTCACCGCCACGCGCATGACCGCCGAGACGCGCGGCAACCCCGAGCTGCTGGCCCAGCGGCGTTCCCGCGTTCCGCTGGGACGCTACGCCCAACCGGCCGAAATCGCGGCTTGCATCGCCTTTCTGCTCTCCGACCGGGCGGCCTCCATCACAGGCACGACGCTCTACGCGGATGGCGGCTACCTGGCCACTTGAACGCGTGCCTCGGGCGGCTGGCTGAGCGATGTGATACTGGGACCGTGACCCCTGAGCGCAACCTCGGATTCCGGCCGTCCCGCCGGCGAGGTCAAAACTTTCTCGTCGACCGCTCCGTGTTGCGGCGCATCGCGGACGCCGCCGGATTGCCGCCGGGCGCAAACGTGGTGGAGATAGGCGCCGGAACGGGGAATCTCACCGGGGAGCTGCTGCGGCGCGAATTCCGCGTGAGCGCAATCGAGGTAGAACCGGAGCTGACAAACCGGCTGCGGCACCGCTTGGGCTCAGATCCCAATCTGACGATCGTAAACGCCGACGCGCGCCGCGTGCGGTTTGGCGAGCTTGCCGGCGGGCCGTACCACGTCGTGGCCAACCTTCCTTACAGCGTGGGCACGCGGATCGTGGTGGACCTGCTGGGCGCCGAGCAACCACCGCTCAGCGTCACCGTCCTCCTCCAGCGCGAGGTCGCTAAGCGAATGGTCGAGACCCCGGCGCGTATGGCCCTGCTGAGCGTGATCGTGCAATCGAAAGCCGCGGTCAGAAAGCTCTTGGACGTGCCGCGCGAGGCCTTCCGCCCGCGTCCCATGGTGGAATCGAGCCTCGTGCGCCTCGATCCGCTCCGGCTGGACGCGTCTGGACGCGAACGGGTCGAGCGACGCATATGGCTCGCGCGGCTGGCGTTTGGACAGCCTCGCAAGCAGCTGCACAACTCGCTTGCGGCGGGTCTGCGGCTTGAGCGGGCGCGCGCCGCCGCAATCCTCACTGAAATGGGAATCGACCCGTCACGGCGCCCCGGCACGCTCAGCCTCGCGGAGTGGGACGCGGCAGTCGGCGGCTTTCAGTTTGCGCGCGAGACTCTTGCGGCAGTCTCGGTGGCCTGACCTATCAGCCCTCGAGCGGTGGCAGAGTTGCGATCCTGGCTTCGGTCAATGCGCCGCCACCCGCCCGCGCTCGGCCAGGCCGGCTGGCTGGTGGTAGGACTCGGCAATCCGGGCGCAGAATACGCTGGAACTCGACATAACGTTGGTTTCGACGTGTGCGAACGCATCGTGGCGGCGCCGCCGGCACGATGGAGACGGCACCCCGCCGGCGCAGTGGAAGCGCTCGCACAGATCGATGGATGCGTGGCGGTGGTCGTCAAGCCGCGGACGTTCGTCAATCGTTCCGGCGCCGTGGTGCGTGGCGTGTCCAGCTCTTACGGTCTCGATCTAACGCGGCTGATAGTCGTGCACGACGACATCGACCTGGAGTTCGGAAAGCTGCGTGTGCGCCGGGGTGGATCGTCCGGCGGGCACCGCGGGGTGCGGTCGATCACCGACGCGCTCGGCGGCGACGCTTTCCTGCGGGTGAAGATCGGAGTCGGCCGCCCTCCCGCCGGGATGGACGCGGCCGACCATGTGCTCGGTTCGTTCACCGCGGCGGAACGCCCCGTAATCGAAATGGCAGTCGAGCACGCCGCCGCGGCCGTGCGCGGCCTGGTTTTGCGGGACATCAACGAGGTAATGCAGGAGTTCAATCGCGTAAATGCATCTCAGCGGACTTCTCCGAACGCTTGAGCGGGACCCCGCCTTAGCGGCGGCGGTCTCCGAGTCCGAGCGGCCCCTCACCATTGAAGTGCGCGACGCGCTCAAGCCGGCCGTGGTGGCGCTTCTGGCGCGGCGCGGCAACCGTCCCGTCATCGTCATATCGGCCGATGACGCGCGCGCGCGCGACCTGGCTCAAGAGGTGGCGGCCTGGGCGCCGGAGCACCCGGTCGTCCACTTCGCGGACCCGGACCAGCCGGCCTATTCGATGCTGGCGATCAGCAACGAGGTGCTCGCGCAGCGCGTGGCGGCGCTGGCCCATCTCACGCGGGCGAGCTCCGACCGGGTCGGGGCGGCGCCGGTGATCACGGCCTCGGCGAGCGCTCTCATGCGCCGCCTCTTGCCTCCCGCGGAGTTTCGCTCGCGCTTCCTGACGCTGGCGCCGGGAGTGGAGGTGGATCCCGCCACGATGACCACGCGGCTGGTCGCACTGGGCTTCGAGCGCACGCCGCTGGTGGAGCGTCCCGGTGAGTTCGCGCGGCGCGGCGGCATCGTGGACGTGTTCTCGCCCGACGCGCAGGCGCCCGTGCGCGTCGATTTCCTGGGCGACGAGATCGAATCGGTGCGGAGCTTCGACCCCGCCACCCAGCGCTCGCTCGGACCGAGCCCACTGGTCACGCTTACGCCCGCCACCGAGGTCCCCATTTGGATGGGCCGCCAGCTGGCCGGACAGCTTCGCGAGATCGAGCTCGCCAGTCTGCGGCCCGAGGACCGCCAGACCTGGCAACGCCACCTGGAGCACCTGGACGGCAACGAGTATTTCGACGACGCGGCCTTCTACACCATGAGCCTCATGCCCAGCGCGGCCAGCCTGTTCGACTTTGCGCCGAATGCGCTGCGAGTGGTCGACGAGCTGGGACAGACCGCCTGGGCCGTGGGCGACGCGGAGAAGCACGCGGCCCGCAACCGCGCCCGTCTGCTGGCTAGCGGCGAGCTGCCGGAAGCCTTCGCGTCGCCGCTCATTCCGGGCGCCGAGATTCTGGCCGCGTGCGAGCGGGCAGAGGTGCGGCTGACGTTCGTTCCGGGACTGCCCGATATGGAGCGGGGAACGCGCGTCGTCGCGCAGGGATTCGAGGCCGTGCCCGCCTACGCGGGACGGCTGCGGCGCCTGGCCGACGATCTGGATCAGCTTCGCCGGGATGGACGGCGCGTCGTGATAGTGAGCTACCAGGGGCGCCGCCTGCACCATCTCCTGGAGGAGCAAGGACTGCCCAGCGCGACCGCCGCGTGTCTGGACGAGCTGCCGCCGGAGGGCTCGATCACAGTCGTGCCCGGCACGCTCTCCGAGGGCTGGCGGCACGCCAACAGTCGACTGACGCTGCTGACCGACGCCGAGGTTTTCGGGCGCACCCGCATCCGGCGGGCAAGGCGCCAGACGCGCGCGGACCGCGCGTTTCTGGCGGACCTGGAAAAGAGCGACTACGTCGTGCACGTGGAGCACGGCATCGCCCGCTTCGAGGGCATCACGCAGCTCAAGGAGACGGGCGGCGAGCGCGAGTATTTGCTGCTGGCCTACGCCGGCGACGACCGGCTGTACGTTCCGGTGGATCAGATTGGGCGGGTGCAGAAGTACGTCGGGATGTCCGACCGGCCGCCCAAGCTCAGCCGGCTGGGAACCGCCGAGTGGAATCGCGCCAAGCAGCGCGCCCAACGCAAGGCCGAGGAGATCGCGGCGGAGTTGCTGGACATCTACGCGGTTCGCGAGATCGCCGTCGGACACGCGTTCGGCGTCGACGCGAGCTGGCAACGCGACTTCGAGGAGGCATTCCCGTTCATCGAAACCCCGGATCAGCTCGAGGCGATCGCCGACGTGAAATCCGATATGGAGCGAGAACGGCCCATGGACCGCCTGGTGGCCGGAGACGTGGGCTATGGCAAGACCGAAGTGGCCCTGCGAGCGGCCTTCAAGGCGGCTCTCGACGGCAGGCAGGTCGCCGTGCTAGTGCCCACCACCGTCCTCGCCCAGCAGCACTTCGACACCTTTCACTCGCGCACGGACAAGTTCCCCGTGCGGGTCGAGTTGCTCAGCCGGTTTCGCACAAAGCAGGCCCAGGACGAGGTGCTGGCCGGTTTGAAGTCGGGCGACGTGAACATAGTGGTGGGGACTCATCGCCTGCTTCAGACCGACGTGCAGTACGCGGATCTGGGGCTGGTGGTGGTGGATGAGGAGCAACGTTTCGGAGTTACGCAAAAAGAGCAGCTGAAGGCGCTGCGCAAGAACGTGGACGTGCTCACTCTCACCGCCACGCCGATCCCGCGCACGCTGCACATGGCGCTGGCCGGGTTGCGCGAGATCAGCGTCATCGAGTCGCCGCCTGAACAGCGCCTGGCCGTGAAGACTTACGTAACGACCTACGACGACGAAATCGTGCGCCGCGCGATCCGCTCCGAGCTCGAACGCGGCGGCCAGGTCTTTTTCCTCCACAACCGCATCCAGACGATTCACTCCTGGGCACAGCGGGTGCGTGAACTCGTCCCGGACTGCGAGGTGCTGGTGGCCCATGGCCAGACGCCCGCCGCGGAGCTGGAAGACGTCATGTACAGGTTTGCACGCGGCGACGGCCAGGTCCTGGTGGCCACGGCCATCATCGAGAACGGCCTGGACATCCCCAACGTGAACACGATCATCGTCAACGACGCCTGGCGCTTCGGTCTCGCGCAGCTCTACCAGTTGCGCGGAAGGGTGGGCCGCGCCGCCGTGCAGGCTTACGCTTACTTTCTCTACAACAAGCGGCACATGCTCACCGAAGAGGCGCAGAAGCGGCTGCAGACGATTCTGGAAGCGTCCGAGCTGGGTGCCGGATTTCGCATCGCCATGCGGGATCTTGAAATACGCGGCGCCGGCAATCTGCTTGGCGCCGAGCAGCACGGTCACGTGAGCACGGTGGGGTTCGATCTGTATACGCGCATGCTGGCCGAGGCCGTCGAGCGTCTGCGCGGCAATGATCCGGAGCCCGTCGCGGCGCCGGCAACCGTGATCGACCTGCCCCTCGACGCGTATCTTCCCGACGGCTACATGGGCAGCTACGCCACCAAGGTTCGCGAGTATCAGCGATTGGCCAGGCTGCGCCGGATCGGCGAGGTGGAGGAGGCCATCGCCGACATTCGAGATAGGTTCGGCGAGTTCCCGGCGCCGGTCGAGAACCTCGCCTACCTGCTGCGCGTCAAAGCCCGCGCGCACGCCTTGGGATTGCCCGCCGTCACGACCTATGGGCGCGAGCTGATCGTCAAGCTTCCCTCGGACTATCGCGCGAGCCCCGCCACCATCGCGCGAACGGTCGGCCGGCGCATGCGCCAGGGACACGCGGGGCTTGTGTGGCCGGACTTCGAGCACGACCCGGCGTGGCGTGAGAAGCTGCTGGCGCTCCTCGATGGGCTGGTGCGCTGGGAGGCGGGCGTGCCCGCGCTATCCTGACGCGCTTGCAACTTAAGCGTGAAAACAAGGCGGAACGAGTAGTGTCGGAGTCAAAAAACAGGCAGGCCGTCTGATGGCCGCGCGCAAGTCCCAGAAAACGCTCGTGATCGTGGAGTCCGGCGCCAAGGCGGCCACTCTGCGCAAGTTCCTGGGCCGCGGCTACAACGTCATGGCGTCCGTGGGTCACGTCCGCGATCTTCCCAAGAGCGGGCTTGGCGTGGACGTGGAGAACGACTTCGCGCCCAAGTACGTGGTGCCGCGCGACAAGTCCAAAGTCGTCACCACCATCCGCAAGGCGGCCCAGGGCGCGAAGGAAGTCATGCTGGCCACCGATCCCGACCGCGAAGGCGAGGCCATTGCGTGGCACCTGCGCAGCGCCGCCAAGCTCGACGGCCGGCCGGTCAAGCGAGTCGCGTTTCACGAGATCACCAAAGCCGCCGTTACGGACGCGATTCGCACTCACCGCCAGATCGATCAGGATCTCGTCGACGCCCAGCAGGCACGCCGCGTGCTGGACCGGCTGGTGGGCTACCGAATCAGCCCTCTGCTCAATCGGCGAGTCCGCCGCGGCACCAGCGCCGGCCGGGTGCAGTCGGTGGCGTTGCGCCTGGTGGTGGAGCGAGACCGCGAGATCGAAGCCTTCGAGCCGCGCGAGTACTGGACCCTGGATGGCCTCTTTGCTCGCGCGGGGACCGAATCCCCCACCGTCCGCGGGAAGCTGGAAGCCGTTGACGGCGAGCTCGATCTTTCCGCGCAGGAGGCCGTTGAGACTCTATCGGCAGCGCTGCTGGCCGCGGACTATCGGGTAGAGGCGAGACGCGCGGGCGAGATTACGCGCCGGCCCTCGCCGCCTTTCACCACCAGCACACTGCAACAGGCCGCCTCGGCCCGCCTGGGAATGTCGCCGCGGCGAACCATGGCCATCGCGCAGCAGCTCTACGAGGGCGTCGACACGGGGTCCGGGCCAGTGGGCCTGATCACCTATATGCGAACCGACTCGACCTCCGTCTCGCAGGAAGCCCAGGCCGCCGCGCGCCGCTGGATCGGCTCGCAGTTCTCGGCCGAGTACCTGCCCAGCCGCGCGCCCACCTACCGCAGCCGCGTGAAGAACGCGCAGGAGGCGCATGAGGCGATTCGACCCACCGGAGTCGAGCGCACGCCCGAGGCCGTCCGCGAGCGCCTGAACGCGGATCAGTTGCGCCTCTACGACCTCATCTGGCGCCGGTTCGTGGCCAGCCAGATGTCACCGGCGCGGCAGCGGCGGGTTACGGCCCCGATACGGCCGTCGCGGGACGGGGAAGACCTGGCCTACCGATTCAACGCCACCGCCACCGTGACCACGTTTCCCGGGTTCAGAGCGGTCCTCCGTCCCGACCAGACCGACGCTCCCGAGGTGACTGCGGCGGCGGAGTTGATCGACTCACTGGCCAAGGACGACTCAATGGCTCTGGTAACGCTCGATCCCGAGCAGCACTTCACCGAGCCGCCGCCGCGCTATTCCGAGGCGACGCTCGTGCGTGCCCTGGAGGAGGCGGGCATCGGACGGCCCAGCACCTACGCCCCCACCGTGGCCACGCTGCTGGAACGCGGCTATGCCGAGCTCACGCGCCGCCGCCTCGAGTCCACCGAGCTGGGACGAACCGTTGCCGACCTGCTTATTCAGCACTTCCCCACGATCATGGACTACGGCTTTACGGCGCAGATGGAGGAGAAGCTGGATTCCGTCTCGCGCGGTGAGCTTGGCTGGGTCCCGTTGCTGCGCGAGTTCTACGGTCCGTTCGCGGAAACGCTCGAAGCGGCCGAGCAGACGCTGCACGTGACGCCCGAGCCCGTGGGGCGTGATTGCCCCGAGTGCGGCCAGCCGCTCGTACACAAAAGAGGACGCTTCGGCCCTTTCATCGGGTGCAGCGGGTTCCCCGAGTGCCGCTATATCGAGCGTGTGGAGCGGCCGCCGCCCGAGCCGGCGGGACGTGATTGCCCCCAGTGCGGCCAGCCGCTCGTACACAAAGAAGGGCGCTTTGGCCGTTTCATCGGATGCAGCGGGTTCCCTAAGTGCCGCTATATCGAGCGCGTGATCGTCGGAACGGGCGTGACCTGCCCGACCTGCGGCGAGGGCGAGGTTGTAGAGAAACGCACCCGCCGTGGGCGCTTGTTCTGGGGATGCAGCCGGTACCCGGAATGTGACTACGCGACCTGGTCGCAGCCGTCGGGAGGCCAGGAAGCGGCGCGGAACGGCGGGAGCGCCGGAAAGCGGGACAAGGCGCCGTCGGGCGGCGCCGCGCCGGTGGAGTAGCCGGCCGCGGCGCTCTCGCGCGCGCCAGGGGCGCTGCGATACCATCGGGCACGGTTTCGGAGCTATCCGACCGAATTCACACGCCACCCGATCCGGTAGGTCCTGCCGCACTCGCGGTCCCGCCCGGAAGCGACGGCGGCGGAGGGCCTTGCAGAAAGGATTGCCTTGATGTCCGTGGTCACGATGCGCGAGTTGCTGGATGCCGGCGTCCATTTCGGTCATCGCACGCCGCGCTGGAATCCCAAGATGCGTCCGTTCATCTTTGCGGCCCGCAACGGCATCCACGTAATAGACCTGCAACACACCGTCCGCGCGCTCGATCGTGCCGGAGCTTTCTTGCGCTCGGTGTCCGCGCGCGGCGGCGAAGTCATCCTCATCGGAACCAAGCGCCAGGCACAGGAGATCGTGCAGGAGCACGCGGAACGCTGCGGGCAGCATTTCGTGAATCATCGCTGGCTCGGCGGAACGCTTACCAACTTCGAGACGCTTCGCGCCAGGCTGACGCAGATGCGCGATCTGCAGGCGCGTCAGCAGGCGGGCGAGTTCGAGCGCCTGACGAAAAAGGCCGCTCAGGCGCTCACGGTTGAGTTGAACCGCTTGCAAAAACGCATGGGCGGCATCGGCGCGATGTCGCGCTTGCCCGCCGCGATCTTCGTGATCGACCCCAAGCGTGAAAAGAACGCCGTGGCCGAGGCTCGCCGGCTGGATATACCGGTCGTCGCTCTGGTCGACACCAACTGCGACCCGGAAGTGATCGACTACGTGATCCCCGGCAACGACGATGCGATCCGCTCAATTCGAGCCGTGACGACTTTGGTGGCCGACGCGGTTCTAGCCGGGCGCGAGGAGTTCGAAAAGCAGGAGGCTCAACGGCTGAGGGACCGGGCGCGTGAAGCCGAGGCGGCGGTGGCGGCTGCGTCCATGGCCACCCGGGCAGGGGAGTCGACGGCCGATATCGAAGCCGCCATGCTCGAGGCGGCGGCCCAGCAGGCGGCGTCCAAGGCGGGCGGCGAGTCCGCCGTGACGCCGAGCGAAGACGCCCAGGCTCGCCGCCCGCGTCCGGCGCGGCCGGCGGCGGCGCCCGGCGCGCCGGCTGTGCGGCGCGCGCGCCGCAAGCCCGGCGCTAAATCGGCCGCGGCCCAAGCCAGGCCCGCGCGCGGCGCGAACAGGAGCTCGGGCGAGGGTGGCGCGGCGAGCGAAACGTCTCGCAAGGACTCGAGCGATGCCTAAAGTCTCGATCGACGACATTCGGGCGCTGCGCCGGGAGACCGGCGCCGGAGTTATGGACGTGAAACGGGCGCTGGAGGACTCCGACGGTGCGATGGATACCGCCCGGCAGCTGCTGCGCGAGCGTGGCTTGGAGCTCTCCGCCAGCAAATCCGGGCGTACGACCGGCGAAGGTGTGGTTGAGGCGTACGTCCATCCGGGCCGGCCGTTGGGCGCGATGGTGGAGTTGAATTGCGAGACGGATTTTGTGGCCCGAACCCAGGATTTCAAGGGCCTGGCGCGCGACCTCGCTATGCACGTGGCGGCCATGGCCCCTGAGCGCATCGGCGAAGACGAGGACGGAGACGGGCCGGCGCTTCTTACCCAACCCTGGTTCCGGGACGCTTCGCTCACGGTTGCGCAGGTAGTCAGTCAAACGATCGCGCGGATGGGAGAGAACATTCGAGTCGGTCGGTTCTGCCGCTTCGAGATTTAACCGGTACATCCGGGCGGGTTGATCGAGTCAACCGCGCCAGAGAGAGGAGCAGGGCTCATTCCGGCGCCGACGTACCGGCGAGTGCTCCTCAAGATCGGCGGCGAGTCCCTTGCCGGCGATCGCCGATCGGGAGTCGACCCCGATCAGGTGCGTCAGCTTGCGGCGCGGATCGTGGAGGCCACCGAGCTCAACGTCGAGCTGGCCATCGTGATAGGCGGCGGCAACTTCTGGCGCGGCGGCGACATCGCGGGCATGGACCGCGCCACTGCCGATTACATCGGAATGCTCGCCACTGTGATGAACGCGCTGGCGCTGCAGGAAGCGATCGAAAGCCAGGGAGTCGCTACCCGCGTGCAGACGGCTATCGAGATGCGCGAGGTCGCGGAGCCCTACATCCGCCGCAAAGCCATGGCCCACCTGGAGGATGGCCGCGTGGTTATCTTTGCCGCCGGCACTGGCAACCCATTCTTCACCACCGACACGGCCGGGGCGCTGCGCGCGATGGAGATCGGCGCCGAGGCCTTCCTCAAAGCGACAAAGGTGGACGGCGCATACACCGACGATCCCGAGCTCAATCCTGACGCGCAGCGTATCGAGCGCCTCACCTACCTGGACGCTCTCAACCGCGGGTTGCGCATCATGGACGCCACGGCCTTCAGTCTGTGCATGGACAATAATCTCCCCATCATCGTGTTTCGGCTGGAGGACCCGGAAAGCCTGGTGCGCATACTTAGCGGAGAGCGCGTAGGCACGCTCGTGGCGGCTTAGTCATGATTGAAGAGTTTCTGGATGACGGCGGCCGGCGCATGGGCCAGGCCGTGGAGCACCTGCGCCATGACCTGTCGGGAATAAGGACCGGGCGTGCGTCCACGGCTCTGGTTGAGGATATGCAGGTCGACTATTACGGGAATCCGACCGCGCTCAAGCAGATAGCCGGAATCTCAGTGCCGGAGGCGCGTCTTCTCGTGATTCATCCCTGGGACAAGGCCGCCATGCCCGACATAGAGCGCGCCATCATCAAGTCCGACCTGGGGATCACCCCATCCAACGACGGCAACGTGATTCACCTTCCCATTCCTCCACTCAGCGAGGATCGGCGCCGCGATCTGGTGAGGATCGTACGCGCGCGCGTAGAGGAGTCACGCGTGGCCGTGCGTAACGTGCGGCGCGGCGTCCACGAGGACTTGCGTGCGCTGGTGAAGGAGGGCGAAGCCTCGCGAGACGAGCTGCGGAGATCGGAGCAGAGCCTGCAAGCCGTCACGGATGAGCACATCGAATCGATTGATGCTCTGGGTAAGGAGAAGGAAGTCGAGGTGATGCAGGTCTGACCTCCCTCGCCGATTCCTCCCCTAACGCGCCCGGGCGCAACCCCCGCCACGTAGCGATCATCATGGATGGCAACGGGCGCTGGGCGGCCAGCCGCGGTCTCGCCCGCTCCGCCGGACATCGTGAAGGCGCGCTGCGCGTGCGCGCTATCACCGAGGCCTGCGTCGACCACGGCATCGCCTATCTCACCATCTTCGCGTTCTCGACCGAGAACTGGGACCGGCCGCTCGAAGAAGTCGACTTCTTGATGAGCCTCATCCCCGAGCGGCTGGAGGCGGAGCGCGAGACGATCATCGACAAGCGTGTGCGCATTCGTGTCCTCGGGCAGGTGGAGACATTGCCGCTGGTGGACCGCGTGGCGGTGCAGAGCATCGTGCGGCAAACGGCTCACCACGACGCCATAACGCTCAACATCGCCTTCAACTACGGCGGCCGCGCCGAGATTCTGCGCGCGGTGCAGGCTCTGATCCGCGATGGCCTCGAGCCGGAGGAAGTGACCGAGGACACGCTCGCCGCCTATCTCTACACGCGCGATCAGCCCGACCCCGACCTGGTTATCCGAACCGCGGGCGAGCAGCGTCTGAGCAACTTCCTGATTTGGCAGGCGGCCTACGCCGAGTACTACTTCACGCCGACGCTATGGCCCAGCTTCTCGCGCGAGGAGTTCGAGAAGGCGCTGGAAGCGTTTCGCAGCCGGGACCGCAAGTTCGGGCGTGCACCGGCAGCCGCGCCCGGCCCGGCGCTGAGGTAGATCTCTCTGGGCACTCGTGTCGCCAGCGCGATAGTCCTGGCGCCCGCGGCGGTCGCGCTTACCTTTTGGCATCCAATCGCGCTTGGCGTGGTCGCGGCCTTAGCCGCCGCGATCGCCGCGTTCGAGATCGGCACCATGTACGCCGCCAGCGGCCTGCGCGCGTCGCGCGGCGCCGGAGCGATCCTGGCGACCCTCCTGGTGGTGCGCTGGATCGTCGACGAGCCTCATCGCGGCTGGGTGGATCTGGCAATCGGCGTCGTCGCCGCGGCCGCTCTGCTGCGGCAGCTGTGGCACCCGCGCCGCCACGGCCGCTTCGTGAGCTGGGGCATCGGCGTGCTGAGCGCCGTGTACGTGGGTGGGCTGTTAGGCCCGATCCTGCTGTTGCACCAGCTGCCCGATGGCGTGCTCTGGGTGCTGCTGGCGTTCGCGATCACATGGGCTTACGACAGCGGGGCCTACTTCGTTGGCCGGAACCTGGGCAGACATGGCTTTATGACGCACGTCTCGCCCCGCAAGACCTGGGAGGGCGTGGCCGGGGGAGCTGTGGGCGCCGTCGGTGCCACCGCCGCTTTCGTGCCGTTTCTCCCGCTCGAGTGGTGGCAGGTGGTCCCGCTCGGCCTGGCCTGGGCGGCCGCGGCCCAGGCCGGTGATCTGGTTGAGTCGATGCTCAAGCGTGACACCGGGCACAAGAACTCCGGCACGGCGGTGCCTGGGCACGGTGGTATGTTGGACCGTATAGACAGCTTGCTGTTCGTCGTCCCCGCGGTGTTCGTGTTAGCGCGGGTTGTCGCGTAGCGGACGTGCCTCGCCCATGACTGGACAGCGCAAACGCATCGTCGTGCTTGGGTCTACCGGCTCGATTGGGACCCAAACGCTCGAGGTCGTGCGTGCGCATCCGGATCGATTCGAGATCATCGGGCTGGCCTGCCGCTCCAGCCGTGACCTGCTGATCCGGCAGATCCGCGAGTTTGCGCCGCCGGCCGCGTGCATTCAGAACGACGAGAGCGTGGATAGCGAGTGGCCGGAGGGCTGCGAGCGCCTGCCCTATCCGGAGGGCATGGCCGCGCTGGCCGGCCTGCCGCGGGCCGATGTCGTGGTGGTGGCTACCGTCGGCGAGGCGGGATTCCGGCCGACCGAGGCGGCCTTGCGCGCCGGCAACACGGTGGCGCTGGCCAGCAAGGAGCTGCTGGTCATGGGGGGCCGTCTCTTTCGCGATCTGGCGGACGCGAACGGGGCGCGCATCCTGCCCATCGACAGTGAGCACAGCGCGCTATGGCAGTGCCTGGCCGGGGAGGATGACGGCGCGATTCGGAGGCTCATTCTCACCGCCTCGGGTGGGCCTTTCAGGCAGCTTCCCGCTGCCGCCATCCGGCGCGCCTCCGCGCGCGCGGCGCTGCGCCACCCTAACTGGGAGATGGGTCCGAAAGTGACGATCGACTCCGCGAGCCTGATGAACAAGGGTCTGGAGGTCATCGAGGCGCACTGGCTTTTTGGGCTTCCCTACAATCGCGTGGACGTGATCGTTCACCCTGAATCGATCGTCCATTCGATGGTTGAATTCCATGACGGATCGCTGAAGGCACAGCTTGGAACGCCGGACATGCGTCTGCCGATTCAATACGCCTTGGGCTACCCGGAGCGTCTGAACAGCGCGCACTCGACGCTGGACTTCTCCGCGCTGAACGGGCTCACCTTCGAGGCGCCGGACCATGAGCGGTTTCCGCTTCTGCAGACGGCCGTCGACGCCGGCCTTGCGGGCGGCACCGCGCCCGCGATTCTGTGCGGCGCCGACGAGGCGGCGGTTGAGCTGCTGCTGGCCGGTACGGTCGACTTTGGAGGGATGACCGACGCCGTGAGAACGGCCCTGGATAAGGCGCGGCCGCAACCGCTCGAATCGCTCGATCAGGCTCTGGCGGCGCACCGTGAAGGCATGCGGCTGGTCCGCGAACAGGTGGCCGCCCTGACGTGAATCCACTAGCCGCGCTACTGCAAAGCGAAGTCAGCGCGGTGGTGGTGATACCCATAGCCCTCGCTCTCTTCACCGTCATCGTGTTCGTGCACGAGCTTGGCCACTTTGCCGCCGCGCGGCGCTTTGGCGTGCACGTGCGCGATTTCGCGATCGGCTTCCCACCCACCATCTGGTCGCGCCTGATCGGCGGAAGGGTCGTGCGCGTACGGCTTCTCGCCGGCGAGGCGCGCGGCCGGATCAGCGGCCCCCTGCGGCGAGTTAGCGCTGACGACCAAGATCTGGACGTGAGCAAGGCGATTGCCGTGACAGACCGGATGGGCGCTTCCACGTACACGCTTGCGCGCGCGGCGGCCGCTGCCGGCGCGCGCGCGCTGATCGTTGTGACCGGCGACCGCCCATCCGAAATGGACGGCGGCGACTGGCCGGTCTCGATCCCAATCGTGGCGATGGATCCGGCCGCTCCGGGCCGTCTGCTGCAACTGATGCGCTATGAGATGGTCGTGGCCGAGCTCAGCTTCACCACGGAGTCTGAACCGGAGGGGCTGGCGTCGCGCGAAGCCTGGCTGCGCCTCGGCGCCACCCGTCTGGCGATCAACGCGATTCCGCTGGGCGGCTACGTGCGCATGAGCGGTGAGGACGATGAGCTGCTAGGGACGCAAGTGAGCGACCCCGCGGGCGCCGATCGCGCCGGCCGCTCGGCCTCGCGGGAAGCGCCGCCCGGCTTCAGCGGCCGGCCGCCCTGGCAGCGCGCGATCATCCTGCTGGCGGGCCCGCTGATGAACTTCGCGTTGGCGCCGCTTCTATTCATGGCCGCGTCGCTCCTTTCGGACGTGGCCGGTGTTGAAGTGACGGCCGTCGCCCCCGATTCTCCCGCCGCCCGCGCCGGCCTGGCCGCCGGCGACCGGCTGGTCCAGATTGGCGAGCGCACGATTTCGAGCCCGGCGGATCTGTCACCGGCCATCGGAGCTTATTTGGAACGCGACGTGACCATCCGAGTGCGCCGCGGCGAATCCGAACGCACGCTACGCGCCGCGCCGCGCGCCAACCCGCCGCCCGGCGAAGGCGCCCTGGGAGTCCGGGTGGCGCCATTCTTCGAACCGGCGCCGCTTACGCTGGCGGTTCCGCGCGCCTTGCAACGCACCGTCGATGCGCTTTTGCTCTTGCCGATGGCTGTCGGGGAGGCGTTGTCAGGCGGCCGGCAGCTCCAGGTCTCGTCGATTGTCGGCATCGTGGACACGGTGGGCCAGGCGGCCCGCCAGGGCCCGGAAGTGGTGTTCTATCTGGCCGCGTTTCTGACCGCGCAGATCGGGTTGATCAATCTGCTGCCCTGGCCGGGTCTGGACGGTGGCCGCTTGGTGTTTGTGGGATTCGAGTGGCTGACCGGGCGCCGCCTGGCCGCCCGCCGCGAGGCCGCCTTCCACCTGGTCGGCATCCTGCTGCTGCTCACCCTCGTGGTAGTCATCACGGTCGGGGATGTGCAGCGACTCCTGGGGAGCTGACGGAGTGGAACGGGGCGGGACGCGCGCCGCCAAGTCTGGTGCGCGGTTTGCGATCACGCTAGGCTATAACGGAGTCCTAGAATCAGGCTCTTACGGTTCAAGTCTGAGGAGGGCGGCCGCGTGATCAAACGGCGGGGATCATTTCAGATCAAAGTACGCGACGTGCTGATCGGCGGCGGCGCACCGGTCGCCGTGCAATCGATGACCATCACCGATACCCGCGACGTGCGCGCCACCCTCGACCAGATCAATCAGCTCATGGAAGCCGGCTGCGACATCGTGCGCGTGGCCGTTCCCGACAAGTACGCCGCCGCCGCGTTGACCGATATCCGGCGCGGCACGGACGCCCCGCTGGTAGCCGACATCCATTTCGACCACCGCCTCGCGCTCATGGCGGCCGAGGCTGGCGTGGACTGCCTGCGCATCAACCCCGGCAATATCGGCGGCCGCGAGAAGGTCGAGGCCGTGGTTAGAGCCTGCAAGGCGCGTGAGATCCCCATCCGCATCGGGGTCAACGCCGGCTCCATCCAGGAGGCCTGGTCGAAGAAGATCGACCGCCGGCCCGAGGGACATGAGCTGTCGGAGGCCATGGTGGAAGACGCGCTCGAGCACATAAAGATCCTCGAAGACATGGACTTCAATCAGATCAAGGTGTCGCTCAAGTCCTTCGACGTGGACGTGACCATCGACGCCTACAAGATGCTGGCCCAGCACGTGATGTATCCCTTCCACATCGGGATCACCGAGGCGGGGCCGCCGCGCACCGGCATCATCCGCTCCGCGGTCGGACTGGGCGCGCTGCTGTGGGATGGCTACGGCGACACCATGCGGGTCTCGCTCACCACCGATCCGGTCGAAGAGGTGTTCGTGGCCAACGAGATTCTCAAGGTGCTCGGCCTCAAGACCGTCGGCCCCACCATGGTCTCCTGTCCGTCTTGCGGGCGCTGCGAGATCGATCTGTTCGGTCTCACCGACAGCGTGGAAGCGGTCATGAAGACCGTGAAGGAGCCCATGAAGGTGGCCGTGATGGGCTGCGTCGTCAACGGGCCGGGCGAGGCCATGGACGCGGACATCGGTGTTGCCGGAGGACGCGGACGCGGGGTGATCTTCCGCAAGGGCGAAATCCTGCGCACGGTTGACGAAGACGAAATGCTGCCGGTCCTCAGCGAGGAGATCGGCAAGCTGCAAGTGGAAATGGCGGAGGCCGCCGACCCCGCCTGAGCCACCCGCGGCCCGGTGGCCCGAATAAGACCGGCTAGTCCGGCCTTTCGGTCGACGGCCTGGCAGGGCCGACGATTTCGATGTGCTGCACCAGCTCGGGCAAATCGAAATCCAGCGGCTCGTCGGTGCGGCGCAGACGGCCGTCCGCCATCACGTAAGTCTCGTCCGCGATCTGGCCCAGCGCCGGATCGTGCGTGGCGATCACCGCCGTGACGCCTTCGGCGTCCACCACGTGGCGAAACAGCATCATGATCTCGAGACCCGTCACGCTGTCCAGCTCCGCGGTCGGTTCGTCGGCAATCAGCAGTGAGGGTCGGTTCGCGATGGCGCGCGCGATGGCCACGCGCTGCTGCTCGCCGCCGCTGAGCTCGAACGGCCGGTGCCGCATGCGCGGCGCCAGCCCCACCATGCGCAGGACCTCGCGCGCTCGTTCTTGGCGCTCGCGGGGCGGCTTGCCGGCAATCCGCAACACCAGCTCAACGTTCTCGTAGGCCGACAGCACGGGGAGCAGCGCGAACGATTGAAAGATGAACCCCATCCGGTGTCTGCGCAGCTCGGTCAGCTCATGCTCGGACATCCGATCGAGCTGGCGGTCAGCGAAGAAGACCTCGCCCTCGGTGGGCTTATCGAGCGCGCCGATTAGATTCAGCAGCGTGGTCTTGCCGGATCCGGAGCGGCCGCGCAGCGCGTAGAGCTTGCCGGCGTGCAGCTCCCAGCTCGCCTCGTTTACCGCCTTGATCGCAGCGTCGCCCGCGCCGTAGTGGCGCGAGATACGCTGCGCGCGAACGAGCGGCTGCCCTGGTCCCTCAGGTCGGTCGCCGGCCGCGGGCATGGTCGGGGCCATGAGCTAGCTCCTTCGCCAGGGCAATAGCCCGGGTCTGCTTGACTGCTTGGCTTCACCGCCCGCGGCCGGCGCCGGCCGCACAACCAGGCCGCCGTCCTCGACCTCCACGGTGACTCGACCTTCGATGCCCAGCTCTTCGATGTAACCGGCCGGGATCTGCAGCCGCCCCACCTCGTCCACGATCACGAATTCCTCATGCGCCGCGGCGTCCGCGCTGAAGGCGCCGACTCTACGCACGGTTTCGGTGCTGGTGCGGCCGTCGCGAATCGCCACCACGCGGTCCACTACCTGGGTGATGTTGCGATCGTGCGTCACGATAATCACCGTGAGCTCGCGCTCCTGGTTCAGGCGCCGCAGGGCCTGGTAGATCGTCGCGGCGGTCTCGTTGTCCACCTCGCCGGTCGGCTCGTCCGCCAGGAGCAGATCGGGGTCGTTGGCGAGCGCGACGGCGATAGCCACGCGCTGCTGCTCGCCGCCGGAGAGCGCACTCGGCTTGTGCTGCATCCGTTCCGTCAGCCCCACCGTGTCCAGCAGCTCCCGGGCGCGCGCCCGGCGCGCGCCCGCCGGCACCGCGCTGAAGAGCATGGGAAGCTCTACGTTGTCGACCGCGCTCAAATACGGGACCAGGTTGCGTGAGCTCTGCTGCCAGACGAACCCCACGTCCTCCCGTTTGAAGTGGGCCAGCTCCCCATCCGACGCGCTGACCAGATCTATGCCCCCGACGCTGCACGCGCCCGCCGAAGGCCGGTCCAAACCGCCCACGATATTGAGGACGGTCGTCTTGCCGCTCCCGCTATTGCCGACTATGCCCAGCAACTCGCCCTGATTCACGCTCAGGTTCAGCCCTTGCAGGGCCACGACTTCCAGGTCGGCGATCTTGTAGATCTTGACCAGGTTCTCGCAGACAACGTGCGGCTTGGCCGTATCAATCGTCATCCGGTCTCCTCGCCGAACTTGAGGGCTTCATGAATTCGCACCCGCCGCAGAATCGCCATCGAAGCCGGCACGGCCAGCATAGTCAGCACGGCGAAGATCACCAGCACCTTCGCGATATCGCCCCACGCCGTCACAACCACGAATGGCGGCATGCTGCCCTGCCGATCCGCGCTGAGCTGAAAGAACGGCACGAACAGCGTGCTCGTTACCACTCCCAGAGCCGTCCCGGCGACTACCGCCAGCGCCATCACGAAGGTGTTCTCAAGCGTGACTAACACGAGCATCTGGCGCGGAGAGAGGCCCATGGCGCGCAGCACGCCGAACTCTTGCATACGCCGGCGCAACAGGATCACCGAGTTGACCAGAAAGCCCACCACGGTCAGGCCGGCCGAAACCAGAAACCCCATGGTCAGGATGCCGAAGATGCCTATCTGGCCCGGATCGTTGCGGGCGTCCGCAATCGCGAAGCGGGCGTCATGCGCCCGCGTAACCGCGATGAACAGCAGCTGCAAATCGAGCACCATTGTGGCCACCGATCGCTCGGACCGCACTTGTGCGAGCACGTCCCAGGCTGATTCTCCCAGGGTGCGGTGCAGGTAGCCCAGATCCGCCACGCCGAACGCGCCTTCTTCCGGATAGTGCGTTGGAAACGCGTCGATCCATCCCGCCACGTAGAAGTCCACCGGCCGGCCCTGCAGCCGTATTTGCACCGGATCGCCGATGCGCAGGCCGAGCTGATCCTTGAAGGCCGCCCGCTCTAGCAGCACGCCTCGATGATCGCGGATGAGAGTGTTCATCAGACTGTTGAGCGGCGCCTCGGCAAAGTCCGCGCGCCACCACGCCGTTTGGGCAAAGGGCGTCGGGTCGACGCCGTAAACCGTAAGCGGACCGTCGATTCGCCTGTTGCCGCTGGCGAAGAGGTTGCCGCCCGCGCTCCAGAGGCGGGCTACTCGGTCGAACACGGGCCGCCCCTCTCCGTCCATGAGGTCGTAGTGACGATCCACCGAGGTCATGAACTGGCGTTTCTGCCTTGCGTCGAACTCTCCTCGTTCCTGAAACCGAGCGTCTGCGCCTACCTGAAAGTAGCTGCGATCGCTGATGTTGCGGTCCAGGGTCGCTGCCAGTGAAGCGCTGAAGCTGCCCAGGGCGAACGTCATGGTGAGCAGAAGCACTAGCGAGGTGTAGAGTCCCGGGTCGCGCCCCAGGCGGCGCAGACTCAGATAGGTGCCGACGCCCGCGGCGCGTGCCGATAGCCATCCCATCACACGCACGATTGCCGGAAAAAGCCGCAGTATCACTTGCGCGACCGCGATGATGAACAGCACCGGGATCACCACTAGCTGCGCGTCGCTGAAGAGCTCGGTCTCGCTCTCGACGATCAGCCGCGTGTCGCGCGCTTGCAGGAAGAAGTAGCCGTAGACCGCTCCGACGAGGAGCGCAATGTCGAGAAAATAGCGCTGATAGAACGGCCGCCGTCGCACCCGCGACGCCTCTTGCCGCTGCGCCACGATTGACTGCCGCGACGCGCCGATTACCGACGCCAGCGTGGCGGCGACGGCGAGGGCCACCGCCCCGGCCGCGTAGAGGTAGTGCGCCCCCCCCAAGCTTATGGGCAGATTCGCTCTGTTTGTGAAGACGAGGAAGCTGAGCGTCTTGCCCATGAGCTGAGTCCAGCCCAGGGCCAGCGGGGGCCCCACCGCCAGGGCTATCGCGCCCAGCAGCAAGCCTTCGAGCAGGTACTCCCGAATGACCTGCCACGTGCTGGCGCCACGGCTCTTGAGGATCGCGATATCGCTCCGCTGGCGCTCTACCACCATCACGACTGCCAGCCGCATGAAGTACAGCACGATCACCACGATAGGCGCGCTCAGCACCAGGAACATCACCGTGAGAACGAAAACTCGTTGATCGAAGCGCTCCAGCGTGCGGTTCAGGGTCGATTCAATGGTTACCTCGGGGAGCACCGCGTCGGCGGCTGCCGGAAGCTGGTCCAGTCGGTCCGCCACGGTGCCGTAGTTGGACGCGTTGAACATTTTGGGATCGAAGCTGGTGTACCAGGCGGCATGCCGGTAGATCGTGGGGGTGCGTACGAGCAGGGTGTCGGCGAACACGGCCGGGTCGATCAGCAGCGCGCCGCGGTCCAGCGTGTCCGGCCGTATGAACCAGTAAAGCGAGTCGGTGTCGCGCACGGCGAACCGGCCCACGATGTCCACCGCCGCGACGTGCAGCGTCTCGTCGGTGAAGGGGTCGGTGTACTCGAGCACGACCCGATCGCCTAGCGTGAGTCCCAGTGCCCGCAGCGATGGCTGCGTCAGCATGGCCTCTATGAGAGGAAGCTCCTCTCCCGACTCGTCGCGGTATGTCGCAACCGCGGCGCTGGGCGCAACGCCTGCCAGGATTTCGACCTCGCTCGAGACTCCGGTCAGCGCGGCCAGCTCTCCGCGAGGAATATCGCCCGCACCGTCCGCCGAGGCGCCTGGCGAACCGGCCAGCAAGACCGCCATCGGATCGGTCTTCAGCAGACGAACCAGGTAGCGCGGGGGTATCCCGAGGAATGGACCAATGCCGCCGCCAAGAAACCGGTCCGCCTCCAGCAGGGCTTCACGAGTAGGCGGCTCCTCGCCCAGAATGCGCGCGGTGTAGTGGCGCAGGACCAGCCCGCTTCCCCGATAGCGCGCTCCGCGGCTGAGCTCCTGCTGGAGCGTGTGACTGGCCACGCCTTCGGCGTACAGGGGAACCGCCACGACTAGGACCACGGTGACCACCATCCCGAGCGCCATGCTGGCCGCCAGCGGGCCCGTGCTGAGCAGCCGCCGCGCCGCGAATGCCAGTTGACCGACCGCACGCATGATCAAACTGGTGAAGGCCTTCCGAACGGACCGGCGCGCGCGCGGCGCGACCGGCGCTGTCCGTCAGCTAGTTGGAAACGGGACGGGGCCGCGCTTCGAGCAGGGCGCAAGATCGGCCGAGGTTGACCGACTGCGCCCCGCCCTCTGGAGGACGGTGATCCGGTTGGGCCGGTGAGAGGGCGGCTTGAAATGGAGTCCAAGGAAGTGCCGTGCCCAGCATCCATTGGCGGCTGACGGCTCGCTAGGGCGCCAGGAGCACGTGCATGCCTTCTTCCAGGCCTTCCATGACTTCAACCTCCTCATCGCTCCGAATCCCCGTCACGATGAGAAGGCTGCGGCGCCGCCCGTCCTGCACTACGTCGACGAAGGTGCGCTCCCGCACTTCATGAACGGCGGAAAGCGGCGCCTTCAGTACGTCGCCCCTGGTTTGCAGCGAGATCTTGAGCTGGGCGCCGGTGCCGATGGCCGGGTTGACGCGGTCCCACGTGACTTCAATCGTGGCGATTGGGCGGTCCAAGATCGAGCGAGGCGCGGCGATCACCGTGCCCGTCAAGGGCGCGCCGGCCAGACCGTCCACCGCGACGTCCACGGTCTGTCCGATCGACAGCCTGCGGCGCGCGGCGTCGTCCACGTCGGCTTCGACGACCAGGACGCTGGGGTCGGCTAACACGATCATCCTCTGGAACGGCGCCGCCAGGCTGCCCGCTTCGCGGTCGACATAAGTTACGACGCCGTCGAACGGAGCGGTGATCTGATGGTCGAAAGTCTGGCTGCGCAGGTCGTCCAGCTCCGCTTCGGCTTTGCCGGCAGTCTGACGTAGAAGCGTCAGGTCGAGACTCAGTGTGCTCGTCTCCGCGTCAATCGCGTCCAGCTGCTGCCTGGCGCTGTCACGCCGCACCACCGCCGCCTCCAGGGAGATCCCGGCGGCTTCCGTCTCCGCGTCCGTCGCGAGCTCGACGCCTTCGCCCGGCTCGCCGCCGCCGAGTTCCTCCAGCGCCTGCTGAGCCTCGATCAGCGCCAGCTCGGAGCGCGCCTCGGCCAGCTCGGCTTTGGAGATGGCAGCGCTCGGCGCGCCGTCCGAGCTCAGACGCTCGCTGTCGGCCCGCGCGGCGGCCAGCTCCGCTTCACGCAACGCGGCCAGCGCCCGCGCCGCCGCTCGCCGCGACGGCAGCGTGGCTCTGAGCCGCTGCAGCTCACGCTCCCACTTGAGCACTTCAGCCTGGGCGAGCAGGAAGGTATGCAGCGCTCCCGCGCGCCGGTCGGCCAGCGAAGATTCGGCCGCGCTCACCCGACGCTCCGCCAGCCGGAAGGCCGCCTCGGCTTGCACGATCCGTTCCTCCAGCCCGCCGGTGTCGAGCTCGGCCAGCACGTCGTCCGCCTCCACCCGATCTCCCACTCTTACGTGCATGTACCGGATCTGTCCCTCGGCGCTGAAAAACAGCTCCTCGGTGACGCTCGCGGCCACCCGGCCGGTCATTCGGATGGCTTCCTCGATGGAACCCCTCACGACCGGCGCCGAGGGTTGGTCTACATAGGCTGGCGCCGCCTCAATGAGAGCCGGCGCGTTGTCGGGCGACTCCACGAACACCTCGCAAGCGCTTAGCAGCCCCACGAGCAGGAGCGCCGGCAAAGCCGAACCCGCCCATCTGATCATCCTGGATGCGCGCACACAGCCCCTGGCTTTGGAGAAATCCACCGTCGCGAGATTGTACGGGCCGCAGCGTCCAATTCGTGGCCCCCCGCCGGGATGCGGTCCGTGGGATGTTAGGCCCTTATCGGTCAAGCGGGCGTCACACCGTGGCCCTCAGTTGGCGGTGCTGCCGCGGCCGATCCATGCGCGGACCAGATCCGGCAACGCCTCCGGATGGTTGGGGATCAGCCTCACTCGGCGCTCTTCGCCGGCAGCCCCGACCACCGCCACCGCGATCGAGTCCTTGTGCGCATCCATCCCCACGTGTTGCCTACCCTGGCGCATTGGACCGGCGCCGTCGTATGTAGCTCTGCGCGGGCGCTTGAGCCGGCCCGCGCAACCTGCGGCTTTGCGACTGCGGCCGGTTCTTCCATCCCGCCTAGCCGAGCGCCCAGCCGGCGGCGGCCAGGGCGATCCCCGCACTCGCGATCGTCGCGGTGGTGGTCCCGAGCACATCCGCTGGTCCGCCTAGCCCGTTGGAGATGCGCCGGGTCCAAACGAAGGTGCTTACGAGGGCGAGAACCACCGCCGTTCCCGCAGCGATCGCGGCGGAGGGCGTTTCCCCTGCCGCGGACGCGAGCAGACGGGCGCTCGCACGAAGGCCGGCCGGACCATAGACTCGCAGCCGTGCGGACAGCCCGGCCTCGTGCACCTGATTGACTTCCAGACCCGGACCGATAGGCTGGAAGTTCGAGGCTTCAATGTGCAGGAACCCACGATCCCCGCTCGCCGCCGAGAGTTGTGCGCCATATTCGGCATCGAGGATCAGCGGGACTGTGGGCAGCTCGATTCGAAGCCAACCGTCGGCATCGGTGTCCCGCAGCAATCCCTTTGCCTCGGCCAGAATCCGCCGACGTGAGTCGATCAGCCGCACGACGATCGTGAGATCGGACGGGGAAGAGCTTCTCCCGGGACGGAACGCTACGGCGCGAATTGTGTCCGTTCGCGCCTTGAACCATTGCGTGGCGGCACCTCCGTCATGCAGAGGACCCGCTTGGAAGTTCGATCCACCCCCCAGCTCCACCGGTGGCGGTCCACCGATGAGCCGCGCCAGGCCGTATCCGCCCAGCGCGAGGCCCACCGTAAGCAGCAGCGATAGGAGCGCGATGCGCGGACGGCTAGGCCGACCCCGGTAGTGGCCGATCGGACATGCTCGCTCGGGATAGGCGCGTGCCGCGCGTGCCCGTGAGGAGGCTTGCGGCGCTCAGCCTAGCAGCGCTGCTGCTCGCGCACGTGGGCATCGCGGCTGCCCGCGTCGCGCAAAATCAAGGCGGTCCCACGGGCGTCCCAGTGGCGCCGCGGCCGATTGACGCAACGGCTGAAGAGCGACGTTCCTCCGTCATGGGCGACCGCCTGGCCGCGATTCGCTTGATCGAACGACACACCGAGCCCGGCTCCACGATCGCTGTTCCCCTCACCTCCGAGGGGCGCGCGGTTGCGGAGACCGGTCGCCTGCACCTGTACCCCCGCATCCTGGTCCAGGCCTGGCCATACGACGTCAACTCGCGGGAGGCTGACTACGTGCTGGTCATGGACACCGAGACCGCCTATGGCGGCGACATCGTTGGCTCGGTTGGGTCGACCTTGAAGCTATATCGGGCGCGGGATCCCTAGATGGCCTTGTTTGTGCTGGCTGCGGCCGGGCTGACGCTGGGCGGTTTTGCCGCGGTCCGGTGCCTGGCGCCCCACGTCACCTTGCGCGAGGCAATCGGCGTGGGATTCATCACGGGCGTAGGCGCTGCCATGTGGGCGCTGCAGATTGCGTTCGCTGCCGGCGTTCCACCGGGCTCGGGAAGCTGGCTGGCGGCCGGCGGCATCGGCGCCGTGGTGTTCGCGGTAGTCGAGCGTCGTGCGCTCCTCTCGGCCGGCGCGTGGCACAACCTGCGAGCCCGTGTGCGCTCACATCGAGGCTGGGTGGGCGACGCCGCGCTGGCAGCCGCGCTGGCCAGCATCACCGCGTTCGCACTGAGCTGGCCGGTCGTCCTCTGGGACTCACAGAGCATTTGGGTGGCGAAAGGGCAGGGTCTGCTTGTAGAGCGGTCGCTCGACGGCGTGCGCGCCGGTTTGTTCCCGGGCTATCCACTCGGGCTCCCGAGCATGCACGCCGCCGCGCTGGAACTGGGTGGTGAGGCCGCGTCCAAGCTCGTCGCGCCGCTATACGTCGCGGCGCTCGCCGGAGTTGTGTCGGGAGCGGTCGGTCGTGCGGGAGCGCCGTGGGTGGGAGTCATCACGGCGCTGGCCGTGATCGCTACGCCTACCCTGATGAGCTTCGCGTCCACCGCCTATGCGGACGTGCCCTTTGCGGCCGTCGCCACCACGGGCACGGTCTACCTGCTCGAGTTCGTCGCGGCGGGCGCGGCCGCATCATTGCGACTGGCCGCGCTGGCCACCGCGGCGACGGCTCTGCTTAGGCTCGAGGCGCCGCTGCTGCTGGTCGCGGCGATTCCCGTGGCGCTCGCGTTCGCGCGCGGACGCGCACGCATCACCGCGCCGCTGCTGGTGATCGGAGCCTTCGCGGTGGCGTGGACGCCCTGGCAACTCGTATTCACCGCCGCACTCAACCTCCAGGAGCCGTACTCGGCCCGCGCGACGGCACTCCCCTTGGACATCATCGCCGGCACGGTGGACTTTGACCGCTTGCGGGTGATCGGATCGCATTTTGGCGCGAAGGTGCTGAACTACGGTTCGTGGGGCCTGGCCTTCCCACTGCTCGCGATCGGCGTCGGCGGGCTCGCGCTCACGCGGCGGCGACTCGGCCTGGCGCTCGCCTCGTTCGCGCTCATCAACGTGGCGCTGACCTTCGTCGTGTTCTACAGCGGCCCGTTCGCAACGGAGTCGCTGCAATCCGGCTGGCTCGTCACGACCTTCGACCGCTTCACGCTTCGCTGGGCGCTGTTGGGCACGGTGGCCGTGGGCTTTCTGCTTCAGACGCTCGTGCGGGCATCCGGCACGGCGGCCCCGCCCGCACTAGATCCCGCAGCGTCTCACGGGCCTCGTCCGGCACCCACACTGCGGTCAGATCGCCGGCCCGCAGTCCGCGCGCGTTCCGCCGGTCGGTCTTGATCCGATTCCCGGCGTGTGCGGCGCCGAGATCGGCGCTGCCACCAGGCACGCCTGTCCCAGCGCCCGCATCTGGCGGTACACCGCATAGACGCACAGCCCTGCCTCATTGGCGAAGGCCGCCGGCCCTGGGCAAGTCCTTGTGCGCATCCAGCCCCACGTATTGCCTACCCTGGCGCATTGCACTGGCGTCGCCGTATGGAGCTCTGCACGGGCGCCTGACCCGGCCCGCGCGACCTGCGGCTTTGCGACCGGGGCCGGTCCTTCCATCTTGTCCGGGCGGCGTGGTTCGCTAGCGGGTGAGGACGGCTCGCAGCCGCCAGACGGCCAGCGCGTAGAAGCCGGCCGCATACGCTAGCAGGATGCCGATATAGGGCAGCACGTCGCCGAGGCCGGCGCCGTTCACCACTAGGTCCTCGAACGCCTCCAAGGCCCAGGCATGCGGCGTCACGTGGGCGACCGTCCACACCGTCGGCGCGAAGAGCTCCATCACCTGCAGCGGCATCATGCTGCCGCCGAGCGCCGCGGTCCCCAGCCCCAGGAACACCCCGACGGGCGCGGCCTGCTGATCGTTGTGAAACAGCGCCCCCATCAGCATCGCCGCGCCGCTCCCCACGAGCGCGAAGACGAGCAGGATCACGATCGCGCTCAGCGGGTCGCCCCAGCGCACGCCGAACATCAGCAGCGTCCCCACCATGATGAAGACGCCCTGCACGAGCGCGACGCCGAACCGCCCAAGACCCTCTCCGAGCAGGATGGATCGCACCGGCGTGGGCGTGGCGAACATGCGCCGCGCCACGCCGATTCGCCGCGTCTGAATCAGCGCGGCCGACCCGGCCAGCGAGGTGAGGAACATGAACAGGACCAGCTGCTGTTGCGCGCCCAGGTCGAACTGCCCGAGCTGATCGAACACGATGGGCTCGCCCGCGACCGTGGTCGTGACCTGCACGCCACCGGCCTGCGCCGCCGCCTCGGCGCGGGCGAGCGCCTCGTCGAACGTGCCCGCGCCTTCGGCGGCGACGAACGCGGCGACGCGCGGCAGCGCCATCCGATCCGCGAGCACCGCCTCGATGGTCCGGCGAATGTTCGAGGCCTGCTGACCGGGGCGGGCGACGAAGTCGATCTCCACGCCGCCGCCCGCGCGCACGGCGTCGTCGTAGCCGGCCGGGATGATCAACGCCGCCTCGAGCTCGCCGCGCTCGACGGCCCGTATTACGGTTTCGCGGTCGTCCTGCCGCTGCACGACGAACTCGTCCCGCGCCTCCAGGCTGTCGACGGTCGCGCTGGTGAGCTCGCCGGACCCGAGAGCGACGACGCCCAGGCGCGTGTCGAACCCGCCCCCGAACACCGACCCGAGCACGAGGATCAGCAGCATCGGGAAGATGAACACGAAGAAGATGTTCGCGCGCTCGCGCATGAAGCGGCGCAGGTTCATCGCGGCGATCGCTAGCGGCTTCATGGATTGAGGCCCCGCCGCAGCAGCACCAGCGCGAGGGCCGAGCTCACCGCGGCGAACCCGATCATCGCGGCCGCCGCCGGAATCACGTCGACGACCGAGCCGCCGGCCAGGTCGCCGAGACCCTGCATGAACCAGCCATGCGGCGTGATGAAT
Source organism: Chloroflexota bacterium (assembly GCA_965220075.1). GTDB lineage: Bacteria > Chloroflexota > UBA11872 > UBA11872 > UBA11872. The sequence goes on along the minus strand of OZ244806.1, from coordinate 2,282,981 downwards.
CGCAGGCTGGCGAGAAAGCCCCCGGCCTGGCTCACGGGGAAGAACGTGCCGCCCAGAATCCCCAGCACCACCGCGATGATCGACGTGAACACTGCCGCCTGTTCGGCCGTGCGCGCCAGCGCTCCGACGACCGACGTGACGCCGATGGCCGCGGCCGTGCCCGCGATCACCAGCAACGCCACGCCGCCTGGATTGCCCCAGTCCGCGCCGAACAGAAGGCTCGTCGCCACCACCAGGACCAGCATGCTGACGAGACCCAGCGCGAACGCGGTGATCGCCTTGCCGAGCACGATCGACCACTTGCGGATCGGCGCCGCCAGCAACCGGCTCAGCGTGCCGGCGTGCCGCTCCTCCAACAAACCGTTGACACCGAACTGCGCGGTAAAGAACAGGAAGAAAATCGCGACTCCGGCGGCATAGAACGTTATGTAGTCGAGCTGCTTGGTGCTGGCCGACACGTCCCGAACGGTGACCGGGCCGGCCATTGCCGCCGCGCGCGCCACCACCGCGTCGGCGTCGGCCAATCGCGCGGGATCGAGCGCCGCCAGCGTGGCGACCGCCCCCTGGAGGTACTCCAGCTCATGCGCGTACGACTCGACCACGGCAACCGCGAGCGCGGACGCGGTCGTGGCCGCCGCGTTGCCAAGCACGCGCAGCTCCGACGCTTGACCAGCCTGCACCCGCGCGGAGAAGCCCCTGGGAATGATGATGGCCGCGTCGATATCAGGCGCATCGGCCGGAACGTCGGAGTCGCCCTCGAGCAGTCGCGCGGCCTCCGCTTCACTCGCCAAGTCGATCAGCTCGACGTTGCTGTCCGCCGCCAATCCCCCGAGCACGCCGTCGACGAGCCCTCTGGCGATCGGTCCCCCGTCCTCATCCACCACCGCGTACGTCGCCGCGAAGTCAAGCTCACGAATGGGGTTGAATACGAAGCTGAAGATGGCGGCAAGCCCGAGCGGCGCCGCAAAGGCAAAGATGTAGAGCGAGCGGTCGCGTACGCGCTGCCGGACATCCTTGGCCGCAATGGCCAGCGCCGCGCGCACGGCTAGTCGCGCAGCGAGCGGCCGGTCAGGTGCAAGAACACCGCCTCGAGGTTGGGCTCGTCGATGTCAACGTGCGAGGTCGTCACACCGGCGTCGCCGAGCGCGGACAGAATTGATACCAGCGAGTCGCCCGCGCTCTCGATCAACACGTCGATGGCGCCGTCGGCCACGTCCACCTCGCGCACGCCGGCCATGCCGCGGATCGCTTCGGCGCCGGCCTGCAGCGGACCGGTCGCACGCAGGCGCAGGCGATCGTGCTCGCCCACGATCTGCACGAGCTCACGACGCGTGCCCTCGGCCTTGATCTGTCCCTGATCAATGATGCCGATGCGGTCACAGAGCCGTTCGGCCTCCTCCATGTAGTGCGTCGTGTAGAGCACTGCCGTGCCCTCGCCGCTCAGCCGCTCGACGCTCTCCAGAATGGCATTGCGGCTCTGTGGGTCGACACCGACTGTCGGCTCGTCGAGAACTAGCAGGCGCGGCGTGTGCAACAGGCCGATACCAATGTTGAGGCGCCGCTTCATGCCGCCTGAGAACTGGTCCGTGCGCTCGTCCGCGCGATCCGCCAGCCCGATGATTTGCAGCACATCGTCGATGCGGCGGTTCAGCGCGGCGCGCGGCATTCCGTAGAGCCGCCCGAAGAACCGCAGATTCTCACGCGCCGTCAGGTCCGGATAGATCGCCACTTCCTGCGGCACGAGTCCGATCCGACCCTTGAGCTCGACGCTGCCGGGGTCGAGAGGATCGCCCTCCACGAGGACGTCGCCGCCGTCGCGGCGCGCCAGGCCAACGGCCATCGAAATGGTGGTCGTCTTCCCCGCGCCGTTTGGTCCCAGCAGCCCGTAGGTCTCGCCCGGCGCGATGTGGAAGCTCACCCCGTCGACAGCCGTGAGCTCGCCGAACGTCTTGCGGAGATCACGGCACTCGAGGACTGCCTGGTTGCCGACCATTGCACATCCTGGGGAGTAAGGGCGGCGGGAGAGTACCGCATTGCGCGACGGCTGCGGTACCTGGGACACGGTGGGGCCGGAAATACAGGCGCCGACCCCCAAACCAGTTATCGATGGCCGACCTCAGCGCCGCGAGCGTGCGCTCGCCGGGGCTCCGGCGCACGGCTGGGACCATCCTCGGCTTCGGACCGCGCCAGGAAGGACGTGCGGTGGTTGCGTGTGGGTCGATTGCGCCGGCGCTGCGATACTTGGATCGCAGTCAGCGCGCACCATACGGATTCTCGCCGCACCCTCTTCGAACTGTGAAGTGACAAGTTGAATCAGACGCCCAAGAACATCGGGACCCTGACCGCCGGCGGCGATAGTCCGGGATTGAACGTGGCGATCCGCGGAGTAGGCAAGGCCGCCGCACGGTCGGCGACCTGAGACCCGCCCCATGCGCATAGAGGACGTCAAGACGTTTCTGGTCGGCGGGTCGTGGCGCAACTGGCTGATCGTCAAGGTCGAGACCGACGAGGGCCTGCACGGCGTTGGCGAAGGCACCCTCGAAGGCAAGTCCGCAACGGTCGCGACCGCGGTCGAGGAGCTGAAACGCTACCTGGTCGGGCAGGACCCCTTCGCGATCGAGAAGCACTATCAGGAGATGTACCGGAGGGCCTTCTACGCCGGCGGCGCGGTGCTGATGAGCGCGATCAGCGGGGTCGAGACGGCGCTGTGGGACCTGAAGGGCAAGGCGCTGGGCGTGCCCGTCTACGAGCTCCTGGGCGGGCGAACGCGCGAGCGCGTCAAGCTGTACGCAAACGCCTGGTACCGCCCGGGCATGAGTCCCGCGCAGTTCGCCGAGGCGGCCAGGGCCGTGCTCGATCTCGGCGTGCAAGGCTTGAAATTCAACCCCTGGAGCGGCCGGCCCGGCATCGACTTCTACCGTCTCGACAACCACATTCTGCACTCCGGCGTGGAGGCCGTGGGGGCGGTGCGCGAGGCGGCGGGACCTAACGTGGACCTCTACATCGACTGCAACGGGATTTTCAATACCGCCGGCAACGCCGTGCGGGCCGCGCGCGCGGTGGAGCAATTCGACATCGGCTTCTTGGAGGAGCCGGTGCCGCACGAGAACCTGGACGCCATGGCCGACGTGCGGAGCAAGACCAATATCCCGATTGCCACCGGCGAGCGCCTCTTCACCATCTTCAGCTTCCAGCAGCTGCTGGCGCGTGGGGGCGCCGACGTCGTCCAACCGGACATGTCGCATTGCGGCGGGATGCTGGAGGCGCGCAAGATCGCGGCCATCGCGGACGCCCACTATGTCCCGGTCGCCCCGCACAACCCCAACGGCGAGGTGTCGTACGCCGCCGCGGTGCAGCTGGCCGCCTGCATCACCAACTTCCTAACGCTCGAGCACTTCCCGCCGGAGTCCTGGCGGTTCGAGGTGTGCTCGAATCCGATGAAGGTCGAAGACGGGTGGCTGGAAATCCCCGATCGGCCCGGACTTGGCGTGGAGTTCCACGAAGAGGCCGCGCTCGATCATCCCTACGAGCCGGTGGACCTCTACGACCTGCATCGGCCCGCCACGCGCTTGAAGGTCCCGTCCTTCGCGGGAAGGACCACGCTGCGCTGATAGACCGGCGGCCGCTCACGGGTGAGCCGGAGCTTCGAACGGCCTGGCGCCGGCGCTAAGCCGCCCGGCGGCTACGCGTAGCGCAAGGTTGGGTCGGCGGCGCTATGCGCGATCCAATCGCGGAAGGCCATGAGCATTTCGCTGATACGTTCCCTGATCTTGGGGTCGGTCAGCTCGCCTTCGTCGTTGAATTTGCGCCGTGCGAACGGCACGAAGACCTCGGGATCGATCAGCACGCGCATGCTGTTGTGCAGCGCGATCTCCCGCAGGTGCATTTGCGCACGAAGCGTCCCAGAGCGCCCGCCCGCCCCCATCATGGCCAGCGGCTTGCCGTCCAGCGGCGACGCGGGCGGCCGCGAGGCCCAATCGATAGCGTTCTTGAGGACGCCCGAAACCGAGTAGTTGTATTCGGGCGCGGCGATCAGCAGGCCGTCAGCCGCGCCGATTCGCTCGCGCAGACGCTGCACCGGCGGCGGGAAACCGTCGGACTCCAGATCGGCGTCGAACAGCGGGACCTCGCGCAGATCGAAAAGCTCGAGCGACATGCCTTCCGGCAGCAAGTCCGCCGCGGCCCGCAAGAGACCCGTGTTGTAGGAGCCGCGGCGCAGGCTCCCGGAGATTCCTAGTACCCGTACAGGTTGCGGCGCCAAAGAATCCTCCCATGCAACGCCGGCGCGTCCGCGCCGGTCACGTGTTCCAACTGAGCCGAACGTACGGCGTCCGATTCTCAGACAGGGCGCGGCCGGATGCCAAAGCGGCGGGTAGTGAGTCACTTTGATCAGCTATCCCTCGGTCATTCCCGCGCACGCGGGAATCCAGAAGGCCGAAGACGTACGGGCGAGTGTGACCACGCCTTTCCTGTGCGATCGGCCCGATCATGCAAAGGTCTTCCTAGGAGAGAAGACTGCTTTCAAGTCAAGCTCACGGACGCCCAAAAGCCCTATTCCTAATCCCTCTCCCTCTCCCCTGGGAGAGGGGACCGGACAGAGGGAGAGGGGACCGGACAGAGGGAGAGGGGACCGGACGGTCGATCGACCCGGTGGCCCGCTCAGCTGGAGGGTCGCCGTTCCGGTTGATCAAACGGAAGGTTGACCATACTCCCGTTGGAGACCCTTGCGTAACTCCCTAGCGCCGCTTCCGTCACTCCCGCGCCAAGCGGGAATCCAGACCCCGCTCACCGTGGGACGGGTTTAGCGTGGTCGTACGGTCCCGACCTAATAAGGTCGGGACACTAGCCTTTGTTCAGTTAGCGCGGTCGAAGCGCGGTGTGGCGCGCACGGCCTGAATGCTAGCTACTGGATAGACCGCCGGTCGCGCGGCCGTGCGATGTAGCTGGGGCTGTGCCCAAAGAAGACGTCGGACGCCTCCATCAGCGTCTCGGAGAGCGTGGGATGCGGATGGATGCTGAGCTGCAGATCGGAAGCAAGCGCGCCGGACTCCACCGCCAGCACGCCTTCCGCTATCAGATCGCCCGCGCGCGGTCCGGCCAGTCCGACGCCGAGGATACGCGCGGTGCGCGGCTCCAGCACCAGCTTGGTGAGGCCGTCGCCGCGGCCCAGCGTGGCCGCGCGTCCCGAGGCCGCCCACGGGAACTGTGCGATCTCCACCGGGATAGCCAGGTCCTTGGCCATCGTCTCGGTCACGCCGCACCACGCAATCTCGGGGTCCGTGAACACTACGGCCGGAATCGCCTGGGGCTCGAAGACCGTGGGGCGCCCGGCCATCGCCTCCACCGCCACCCGCGCTTCGTGGGTCGCCTTATGCGCCAGCATCGGCTCGCCGGCAACGTCGCCCACCGCGAAGATCGACGCTTCGGTCGTGCGGCGCTGCCCATCGGTGACGATGAACCCGCCGCGGTCCAAGCCGACGGCCGTATTCTCCAGCCCCACGAGGTCCGAGTTCGGACGCCGCCCGACCGCAACCAGCACCTTGTCGAACGTGCGCGCCGCGGGCGTGGCGGCCGATCCGGACAGCTCCACCTCCACGCCGCGCTCCCGGCCGCGCATGCTCACGACCCGCGTGTTGAGCAGAATCTCCTCGAAGTCGCCGCGCAGGCGCCGCTGCACGATCTCCACCAGGTCGCGGTCCACGCCCGGCAGCAGCCCCGGCGTCATTTCCACAACCGTGACGTGGGCGCCCAAGGCCGCGTAGACGCTGCCCAGCTCGAGGCCGATGTAGCCGCCGCCGACAACGAGCAGATGCTCGGGAATATCGTCTAGCTCGAGCGCGGCCGTGGAGTCCATGACCAGCGGCGAGTCCACTTCCAGAGCCGGCGGCACCGCTGGGCGCGAACCGGTGGCCACTACGGCGTAGTCGAAGTCGAGGGTGGACTGATCTCCCCCGTCCTGCTCGATCTGCAAACGATGCGCGTCGAGAAACGTGCCGCGCCCGCGCACGTGCTCGACCCCGTGCGCTCTGCGCATCCCGTCCAGGCCGCGCGTCAGTCTGGCGACCACCGAATCCTTCCATTCGCGCAGCTTGGCCAGGTTCATGGAAGGCTCTCCGAATGACAGTCCCCAGGCGGAGGCGGCGCGCGTTTCATGCAATAGCGCGGCCACGTGCAGCAGGGCTTTGGACGGAATGCAACCGCGGTAGAGACACACGCCGCCCGGATTCGGCTCGGGATCGACCAGGGTCACGTCCAGGCCATGCTGGGCCGCCAGAAACGCCGCCGGATAGCCGCCCGGACCGGCGCCTATCACGACCAACCGGAGGCGGTCGCTCGCGCGGCTCAAGCGCCCGGCCCCGGCGTTGCCGGCGCGCTCACGCGCCCATCTCGAGCGTTAGCGGATCGCGCAGCGCCGCGACGATCCAGCTCAGGAACCGCGCGCCGTCGGCCCCGTCAATCGCGCGATGATCGAAGGAGAGCGCCAGCGGCATGAGCAGTCGCGGCCGCAGCTCCCCATCGATATAGACCGGCCTGGTTTCCGCGCGGCCTATACCGAGGATGGCCACCTCCGGCGGATTAATGATCGGCGTGAAGTTACTGGTTCCCAGACCACCCAGGTTGGTGATGGTGAAAGAGGCGCCCTGCATCTGCTCCAGGGTCAATGCGCCCGCGCGCGCTTTCTCGGCCAGCGCAACCAGCTCAACCGAGAGCTCGATGACGCTCTTGGTGTCCACGTCACGCACAACGGGCACCACCAGGCCGCGTTCCGTATCGGCCGCGACGCCGATGTGGTAGTAGCGCTTGAGGACCATCTGGCGGCGGCTCAGGTCGATGCTGGCGTTCAGCCGTGGGAAGACTTTCAGCCCCGCGGCGGCGACCCGCAGCACGATCGCCGTTATCGTCAACTTGCCGCCGGCCGCCTCGGCGCGGCCCGCGTAGCGCCGCCGCAGCGCTTCCACGTCGGTGACGTCGGCGCGATTGAAGAGCGTGACGTGAGGGATGGTCGACCACGACCGGCCAATGTTCGCTGCTAGGGTCCGGCGCAGCCGCGATAGGGGTTCGGTCTCTACCTCGCCAAACGCGCTGAAATCCGGAAGGGGCTGAGGCTCGGTCGCGGCGGGCGCCCGCCGGGCGCCCGCGCGCACGTGCGCTTTGACGTCGTCGGTCGAGATCCGGCCGCCCGGCCCGGAGCCCCGCACCGCGCGGATGTCCACGCTCAGCTCGCGCGCAAGCTTGCGCACGGAGGGCGCGGCGGGCACGGGCAATGCCGCGCCGTCGCTTAATGGCGCCAAATGCGGGATTTGCTCGGCCGTAGGCTCGGGGAGGACGAGCGGCGGCATGACCGCGGCGGGCGGCGCCGCTGGCCGCTCCGGCCGCACAGGCGAGTCTCTGACCTGCACTGACTCGGACGGCGTCTCCGCGGGAGCCGCGCTCTGGTCCTCGTCGACGCTGAGCAGCGGGGCGCCCACGCGGATCGTTTCGCCCGGTTTGACATGCACCCGCGCGACGGTGCCGGACGCCTCCGAAGGAACCTCCAGCGTGGCCTTTTCGCTTTCGATTTCGACCACCGGCTGGTCTCGCTCGATCGAGTCGCCCGCGGCCACCAGCACGCCGAGAATGTCCACTTCCTCGATCCCCTCGCCCAAGTCGGGAAGCTTGAACTCGGTCGCCATGCTGTGGCTCCTCGGGACTGGTGGAAAGGCTTGCCTAGCTCAAACGCGGATTCGGCTTGTCCGTGCGGATATCCAGGTCCTCGATCGCTTCGCTCACAAGCTCGCGATCGATCTCGCCGTCGCGCGCCAGCGCGTGCAGCGTCGCCAGAGTAATGTAGCGCGCGTCAACCTCGAAGAAGTCACGCAGCGCCTCACGCGTGTCGCTGCGGCCGAAACCGTCGGTACCCAACGACGTGAGCCGGCCCGGCAGCCACTTCGCGATCGAGTCGGGCAGTGATTTCACGTAGTCGGAGGCCGCCACGAAGACCGCCGGTGAATCGGCGAAGCACTGCGTCAGGTAGGGAACGCGCGGCGGCTCGTGGGGGTGCAGCATGTTCCAGCGCTCGGCGTCCAGCGCGTCGCGGCGCAACTCGGTATAGCTGGTGACCGACCAAACGTCGGCGGCGACGCCGTACCTCCGGCCGAGCATCTGCTGCGCTTCCAGCACCTGGTTGAGAATGGCGCCGCTGCCCAGCAGGCTTACGCGTCCTCGCCGCTGCGGCGGCTCGGCGGCGCGCAGCCGGTACATTCCACGAATGATGCCTTCCCTCACACCCTCGTCAGGCGGAATCGGGAGGTGCCGATAAGACTCGTTACCGACCGTCAGATAGAAGAACACGTCCTCGCCCGCCTCGTGCATTCGACGGATGCCCTCCCGCACGATGACGGCGATCTCATACGCGAAAGCGGGGTCGTAGGCGTGGCAGTTGGGCACGACCGAAAACAGCACGTGGCTGTGACCGTCCTGATGCTGCAAGCCCTCCCCGGAAAGCGTCGTTCGGCCCGCCGTCGCTCCCACCAGGAAACCGCGCGCACGCGCGTCGCCGGCCGCCCAAATCAGATCGCCGACGCGTTGGTATCCGAACATCGAGTAGTAGATGTAGAAGGGAATGGTGGCGATCCCGTAGTTCGAGTGGGACGTGCCGGCCGCGATGAACGACGCCAGCGCGCCCGCTTCCGTGATGCCTTCCTCGAGAATCTGGCCGTCCTTGGATTCCTTGTAGTAGAGCAACGTGTCGGAGTCGACCGGCTCATAGTTCTGACCCACGTGGGAGTAGATTCCCACCTGCCGAAAGAGCGCCTCCATACCGAAGGTGCGAGCCTCGTCCGGCACGATGGGCACGGTGAAGCGGCCCAGATCGGGGTCGCGCAGGAGCTTGGTGAGCATCCGCACGAAGGCCATCGTGGTTGAGGCGCTGCGCTCGCCGGTTCCCCTGTGGAACTCCTCGAACAGGTCGTCGGGCGGCGCCGCCAGCTGGCTCTTGGCTGTGGTGCGGGTAGGCACGAAGCCGCCCAGCGCGGCGCGTCGATCGCGTATGTAGCGGCCTTCGGGGCTGTCTTGGGTGGGGCGGTATAGCGGCGCCTGAGCCACTTCCTCGTCGGATATTGGAATCTGAAACCGGTCCCGGAACTGCAGCAGCTCGTCTTCGTTGAGCTTCTTCTGCTGGTGAGTGACGTTGCGGCCTTCGCCCGCCTCTCCCAGCCCGAAGCCTTTGATTGTGCGGGCCAGGACGATGGTTGGCGCGCCTCGATTCACCATGGCGGCGTGATAGGCGGTGTAGACCTTCATCGGGTCGTGACCGCCCAGACGCAGGCGCCAAAGCTGGTCGTCGCTGAGGTGCGCCACCATGGACAGCAGGCGCTCGTCGGCCCCATAGAAGTTCTTGCGTATATAGGCGCCGCCGGCCACGCTGTACTTTTGGTACTCGCCGTCCGGGACCTCGGTCGCGCGGCGGGTCAGAAGGCCCTCGCGGTCGTTGGCGAAAAGCACGTCCCAGTCGCCGCCCCAAATGACCTTTATCACGTGCCAGCCGGCCCCGCGGAAGAGGCCCTCGAGCTCTTGAATGATGTTGCCGTTGCCGCGCACCGGTCCGTCCAGGCGCTGTAGGTTGCAGTTGACCACCCAGGTCAGGTTGTCCAGGCCGTCGCGCGCGGCCAGCGAAATTGCCGCCGTGGTTTCCGGCGCGTCGAACTCGCCGTCGCCCAGGAACGCCCACACGCGCGTGCCTGCCGGTTGCCTGAGTCCGCGGTCCTCCAGATAGCGCATGAAGCGGGCCTGATAGATCGACATCAGGCCGCCCAGCCCCATCGAGACGGTGGGGAACTGCCAGAAATCGGGCATCAGCCACGCGTGCGGGTAGGAGGAGAGACCGCCCTCGGGCGCCAGCTCGCGCCGGAAGTTGTGCAGCCGCGCGGGGCTCAGCCGCCCCTCCACGTAGGCCCGCGCGTAGATGCCCGGCGCGGCGTGGCCCTGAAAATAGACCAGATCGCCGCCGCTCGGATCGCCCGGGCCGCGCAGAAAGTGGTTGAAGGCCACCTCGTAGAGCGTGGCGGCCGAGGCGTAGGTGGAAATGTGCCCGCCGATCCCATCCGATTTCCGGTTGGCTTCCACGACCATGGCCATCGCGTTCCAGCGGATGATGCTCTTTATGCGGCGCTCGATCTCGCGGTCGCCCGGATACTCCGGCTGCCGCTCCGGTGGAATCGTATTGACGTAGGGGGTGCGTGCCGTGACCGGCAGCGGTGTTCCGGCTCGCTGCGCGCGGATCTGCAGGTGGCGCAGCAGGTCGCCCGCCCGGGCCGCGCCGCGCGCCTGCAGCACGTCTTCGAGCGACTCGATCCAGTCGCGCGTTTCCAGCGCGTCGAGCGCCGCCCCGTTCGGTACGCCGCCCGAGCGGCCGTGCGCCGCCTGAGCGCCGTCGCTACCGGCGCTCACAGTGCGGCCGGACAGGCGGTTTGGCGCTCAGACCGCGGGATGTCGCTGCTTGCAAACATGAGCCGATCGATTGTACGGGCGCCTCAAAATCCACTGTCGGATCGCGCAATTAGCTCGGAACCGCGGACAAGCCGTAGCCCCATGCGGTGACGGCATCATGCCTTAGGAAGGGTCCATCACCCTAGACCAGCTTAAGTAACGACAAGCGTCAACCGCATCATCGCCGTGAGATCAAGCCAGCCCGGCCGGCGCGGTTCGGACTATGAGGCCCGCCGCAACGGGTTGTTCCGGCCAGCGTTGCGGGCCTGCTCGCCGGCGCGGTAGGAGCTGCGCACCAGCGGTCCGGACTCGACGTGCGCGAAGCCGAGGTTCAGGGCAACTCGCTTCAGATGCAGGAACTCGTCGGGGTGATAGAAGCGGGCTATCGGAAGGTGCCTGAGCGTCGGTTGCAGGTACTGACCGATCGTCAAGAGGTCGCACGAATGCGCGTGGAGATCGCCGATCGTGCCCTCCAGCTCGTCCATCGTCTCGCCCAGGCCAACCATCAGCCCGGACTTGGTGGGCATGTCGGGATCGATGCGCTTGACACGCTCGATTAGCTCGAGCGAGCGCTCGTAGCGGGCTTTGGGGCGCGCGCGTGCGTACAGGCGCGGCACGGTCTCGATGTTGTGGTTGAGCACCGCCGGCCGCGCTTCCACAACCGTTCGCAGGGCTTCCCAGTTGCCCATGAAGTCCGGAATCAGCACTTCCACCTGGCATTCCGGCGTGCGGTCTCGGACCGCTCTGATGCACGCCGCGAATATGCCCGCGCCGCCGTCTTCCAAATCGTCTCGATTGACCGAGGTGATCACCGAGTAGTCCAGGCCGATCGCCTCCACGGTTGCCGCCAGCCGCAACGGCTCCAGCACGTCCAGTCCATCCGGCCGGCCGCTCGTGACGGCGCAGAACCCACAGGCGCGCGTGCACGTGTCGCCCAGGATCATGAAGGTCGCGTGGCCGCTGTTCCAGCACTCGCCGATGTTGGGGCAGTGCGCCTCCTCGCACACGGTGTGCAGGGCGCTCTGGCGCATGAGCCGCTTGATGGATTGGTACCGTTCGCCCGTCGGCGCGCGAACGCGCAGCCAGGGAGGCCGGCGGGCGCGTGCCTGCGTCGTCATCGGTCGTGTTCGTTTACAGCGCGGCCGTTCATGGCGTGCCGACTCATCCTTCCAACCTTAGCCCGCAGCGACGCTTTTCCGAGCGTTTGTCCGCGGCCGGATCGCGCGGTACGACAGAAGTCTAGCGGCTCGCGGCGGCGGCGCCGGAGCGCTGGGGAGGCCGCCAATCGCGCACGCGCCGGTTCCAAATGCGCTGAACGTCGCGGCGAATCATCACCGCCTGCTCGAATAGCGGCGGGTCGACCGAAAGACCGTATCCGCCCGGAATCATCTCGGGACAGGTCCACATCTCACGCCCCGGCGGCGCTTCGCGCAGCCACGCTTCTATCAGGCCGTCGGTGAACTCCAACCAGTCCCGGTACTCCGGGGTCCGGCGCCCGCGGGCGTCTATGACCGGGATCTGCGCGTGGTGCCCGTTGAAGGGCCGGAAGTGGAAGACATCGGTAGGCAAGACCAGATCCGGCCGCTCCATGATCCGCTCGTAGAAGGGCGCGCTGAGATGCTTTATGACTCCGAAATGCGAGAAGTCCCAGGTGATGTTGAGGCGCTCGCCCTCGGCCTTTGCGTACGCGTCGGCCAAGGCGAACATCTTCTCCGGCGTTTCGGTGGCGGTGTCGCGATGGAACTCGATTGCCACGTCGAGCTCGAGCTCGCGCGCGACTCGCATGACCCGCCGCGCCAGCGCCAGCGCGCTGCGCGTGGGTGTGTCGTGGTCGGCCATCTGCACGTTGATCTTCTCGGCCCCGATCTGCTTCAAATTGGTGAACGAGGGCACGATCTCGCTGGCTTCCACTATGTCGGCCGTGGCCCACAGGCGCAGACCGTGAGACTGGAGCGCCTCGCGCGTTATCGGCGGCGCCCGGCTCACCACGCCAATGAACCCTCCGGCCTTGATGGCCGCAAGCTTGCGGTCGAGCGTCCACTCGCGCCGGACGCTGGGAAACTCGCGAAACGTGTTGATCGCCGCGAACTGCAGGAGCTTCGGCCGGGGCGGGGTCGAACGGCTTTGGGCGGCCATGCAATCACCCACAGGGCATGGGAGGCAAACTGCGCGCCTAGCTTATCAGCCGTGGTTGTGAGTCACCGGGAACGACCGGCTGTAAGAGCTCGACTGGCCACTGAGGGCCGCGCCGGCCGGAGTTGGCCAAATGCTCGAAAGGCACGCCCGAGACCCATCCGTGCAACCATGTGAGCGCGCCTGTAGCGGCGTGTCTGGATGGACCGCCGACGGGCGGCCCGGGTCTCCGATTCGATACCGCCAAAGACGCACGCTCTCGCGATTGAAAGGCTGGACCGATGGACTGCGAACCACGACCGATCCAGGCAACGCGGCGTGGATCGGGGCGCCTGGAGGATTTTCCCTGGGGTTCGATCGAGTGGCTGTCCAATGCAGACCTGACGCCCGGATCGGAAATGACTTTGGGCCGCGTGATCCTCGCGGCCGGTGAAGCGAACTCCAGGCATCTCCACCCCAACTGTCACGAGCTGCTGTACGTGGTGAGCGGAAGCATCGAGCACGAGCTGGGGGGTCAGATCGTCACGCTCGATACCGGGTCCGTTATCCACATCCCCCGGAGTGCGCCGCATCAGGCCCGCAACGTGGGCGATCGGGCCGCCGAGATGGTGGTGGTGTACTCCACCGAGAGGCGCGAAATGGTATTCGTTGACTCCGCCGCCTGGTGACTCGCGGCCGCCGTCGGAGCTGCTTGGCCAAAGTCGCTCTCGCAGTTCCGCCCGACCGAGCATCCGGACCGCGGATTTCCTAAGTCCAGACCCCGCTCGCCTGGTACCAGCGAATTGTGTCCGTCAGGGTTTCGTCCAGCTCACGCACGGAGAACCCTAGCTCGCGGTGCGCTTTGCCGCTGTCGCAGTACAGATAGCGGGTGCCCACGGTCACATCATCCGGCGTGACCCGGGGAGGCCGCCGCGAGATGCGGCCGACCGGATCGAGCACGCTGGCGATCAGGCGCAGCGCCCAACCGGGGTAGCGAAGCCGCGGCGGTCCCACGCCCGCGGTACGGCACACGCTGGCGGCCAGCTGTGCGTACGTGACGTTGTGGCCGGTCAGTAGATAGCGCTGGCCTACCCGGCCCAGCCGCGCAGCCGCTATGAGCCCAACCGCCGCGTCGCGTGTGTCCACCACGTTTATGCCGCCGCCGGGAGTTCCGCGCAGCGCTCCCCGCACGAGCCCGTCGAGCAGGCGCGCGGCATGGCGGCCGCGGTCCCAGGGCCCCAGCACGGTTCCCGGATTGGCGACCACGGCCGCAAGACCTTCCGCCGCCGCCTCCAGAACTATCTGCTCGCCGGCCCGCTTGTTCCGCGCGTACATCAGCCCAAGCTCGCCGCCATTGAACGGCGAGTCCTCATTCAACCAGTGGTCGGGCCTCTCCGATACGCCCACCGCCAGCAAAGAGCTCACGTGCACGAACCGCTGCGGAGGATGAGACCGAGCCCAAGTCACGACATTGCGCACGCCGTCGACGTTGAGGGCGCGCTGGCGCCGCGCGTGTCCGCGCCAGAACGATTGATCGGCGGCTAAGTGGAACACCCAGTCGAAGCGTTCGTCCGGAAACGAGTCGGGCCGAAGGATGTCGCCGACGACGCGGGTGACATCAATCCCCGCGAAGGCGGCGTCGGCCCACGGATCGTTCGCCACCACCAGTGCCGTGAGCTCGTGGCCGCCCTCGTGCAGGGCGCGGACCAGCGCGCTTCCCAGCTGGCCGCTAGCGCCGGTTATGAAGCAGCGCACACCGTCTATTCGGCGGCGGTATCGGACACCTCGAAAGAGATGTCGCCCAGGCCTTGAACCTCGAATCCGATCCGCAGCGAAACCGGACCGCTCGGCAGCTCGTAGCCGCGCGCCCGCAGCACCGACGTTCGGTGCATCGCAAGACTGAACGGCGTTTCGGGTGTGACCTCGGAAAACGAGTGCTCCTCGCCCTCCGCTTCAAACCAGCAGCTTTCGATGTCGAGCTCATGCCCGTTCACGCTGAGCGGCGCCAGCCGCCGCGCGTAGCCGGAGCCCAAGGTGTTCTTGAGCTCGAGCTGAAACCCGTCCGATGTTCGCCGCAAGCTGCCCTTCACGTAGAGCCGGCGCAGGAGGAACTCGGGAACCTTGAGCGGCGTCATTGATTTCTGGCTGCCTGCATCATGCGAAACAACTCGACCTCGGCCGCAACGATATCGCCGGGAAGACCATGCGCGCCAGGACGGGCGGATGCCAGATACCAGATCTGCGCCAGGCGCTCGACCAGGCGAGTGACCTCCAGCGCATGCTCGGGATCGTCGCCAACGGCCAGCGTGCCGTGGTTGGCCAGCAGGACTGCGTTGCGCGGACCGAGCGCGTCCACGGCGTTGGCCGCGAGTTCTTCGGAGCCGGAGGATGCGTATGGGCTGAGCTCCACGCCGCCGCCGATGTAGACCACCTGCTCGTCCAGCATGGGAGGTATGCGCTCGTGCCGCACGGCAAGCACGCTGGCGAAAACAGGGTGCGCGTGCACTAAGGCGCCGGCGTCCGGCCGCGCGCGATAGACGGCCGCGTGCACCAGCGACTCCACCGAGGGAACGCGCTCGCCCTCGATTGGGTCTCCCTCGTAGGTGATCTTCACAATGTCGTCCGGCCTCATCTCCGCGTAGGGCACGCGCGTAGGGGTGATGTAGAAGGCTTCCGGCTCAGCGGCGCGTGCGCTCACGTTGCCCGCGGCGCCGACCACCAAACCCTCGCGGTGCATGGCCTGCGCCGCGCTCAGAATGGCGCGGCGCGCGCATCCCTTCATCACAGATGCTCCTGAAAAAAGCCCTCGATAACACGCCGCAGCTCCGTCCAGCGCGCGTAGTGCTCCGCATAGGCGCGCGCTCGCGCGGCGTCGGGCTCGATGGCCGTGGGCGTCGGCGCTAGCGCCGCCTGCGCGTCTGAGAGCGACATGTCGCCCGAGGCGGCCGCGGCGCACATCGCCGCGCCTAACGCGGTCACCGGAACGCGCGCGTAGGCGTCGACCGGCGCGCCTAACACGTCGGCCAGCAGTTGCGGCGCCGCCGTCGGCGCCAGGTAGCCGCCCGCCAGTCGCACCGGCGCCTGCGCCGCGGGGCCGGGACCGAGCTGCTCACGGTTGGCCCGCACGGCAAACCCGACGTCCTCGAGCACGGCCGTGCCCAAAACGTCCAGGTCCGGCGTTCCGGCGGCGAAGGGAACAGGCGCGAGCATGGCGGCAAAGCCAAGGCCCGGCTCGGAAACGTCCATCACGCGCAAGCCGGTCGGCGCGAAGACTCCTTCATCAGCGGCGCAACGCGAGCCTGTCACGTGCTCCGTCAGCTCGCCGGTGGGACTGCGGCGCCGCAGCCATCCGTAGCCGCTCGCCGCTTCACCCGCGTTGCTCTCGGCCAGGCGCCCGCCTCCAATAGATCGAGTTTGCCAGACTCCGGGGGCTATGCACGCGCCGTCGGCTGGCCGCACCACCGTGGCGCTCCAGCCCAGCGCGGCGAAGTCGCTGACGGCGCCGCGCGACCCGCGCGCGGCGAGCTCGCCGGTCTGCGTGTCGGGCTGTCCGAGTGCGATAGAGCAGTCGAGCGGGAGACCGATTTCACCGGCGCGCGCGGTCGTAATCGGCCCGGCGCTCGGGGTGGATGCGATCTCGGGAAGCAGTGGATGCGCCCAGCCGGGCAGGTGCTCAGTTACCCAGCGCTCGTCGCGCAGGTGCCGTGCGCCGGTCTCCGCGGCCGAGCAGACGCTCAGGCAGGCGTGTCCGCTCATCCGTTGCACGATCCAACTCTCAAGGGATAGAACGCGCGCGGCGCGGTCTCGAATCTCCGGCGCGAACGCGTCTATCCAAGCCAGCTTGCCCGGCCAGAAGATCATCGCCGGCGCGTGACCGGTGGCGTGAAACACCGCCCCGCCGTTCGTTTCGTCCAGGGCCGCGCCTTGCATGGACGCGCGCAAGTCGTCGTTGCCCGAAGCGAGCAGGACGCCGCCGCCGGCGTCTTCCACGATGAGGGTCTGGCGATTCGCGGCCACGCCGAGCCCGCGAATGGCATAGCCGTCATCGCCCAGCGCGGCGCGGACCTCTCGAATGGACCGCACGACAAGATTCCAGATCGCCTCCAGGTCCAGGTCGCGCTGCATGTGAGCGAGCGACAGCGGAGCCGCCTCGCGCCTGTGCGCGGCTTGTGCCGAGATGTGTCCCCGCGCCGTCAGCGCGGCTGCTCGCACGCCGGACGAGCCGATGTCGACTCCCAGATAGACGGCTTCAGCGCCGATGGGGCCATACCTCCGGGTTCACCAGGTGGCGCGGCTGGTGGCCCGCCAGAAAGCGCAGATAGTCGTCTACGATCGACTCCGAGTAGCGGGAGACCGTGCCATCGGTCGCGCCGCCGACGTGCGGCAGCAGAATCGTGTTTGGCGCGGCCAGCAGCGGATGGTCGGGACGGATCGGGTGAGTGTCGAAGATGTCGAAGGCCGCGCCGGCAAGATGGCCCGCGCGCAGCGCCTCGGCAACCGACCCTTCATCCACTACGCCCTCGCCGGTTGTCACGATCAGACGTGCTCCGGCCGGCATGCGCGCGATGGCCTTGGCGTCAATCAGGCCCATGGTCGATTCGACCGGCGGGCAGTGGACTATCACGATAGTCGCCGTTTCGATAAGGCGGTCAAGCTCAACCGGCTCGCAGCCAAGCGCGCGAATCCGTGACGAATCGAGCGCCGGATCGGTGGCCAATATCCGGCAGCCGAAGGGAGCAAGCAGCCCCGCCGTGCGGCGTCCAATGGCGCCCAGCCCGATGACGCCGGCAACCTGGCCGCCAAGCTCGATCCCGCGCAGCCCGATGTACGGCTCGACCGGGTCGTCCCAGCGTCCGCTGGCAACGTAGGACGCCGCTTCCGGGACCCGGCGCAGCAGGGCCAGGATCAGACCCAGCGTGAGCTCCGCCACGGCAGCGGCGTTGCGGCCGGGTGTGTGAGCCACCGCCACGCCCGCTTTCGTAGCCGCCTCCACGTCGACGTGTCCGTAGTCGCCGCGACAGACGCCCACGAAACGCAGCCCGGGCGCGGCCTCGAAAGTCTCGCTCAATACGAAGTCCGCCTCGACCAGAACCGCGTCGTGGCCGTGCGTGCGGATCTCGCCGCCGAGCTCGGATGGATCGGCCAGCTCGCGCGTCTCGGTCCAGGGCCGCAGGTCCAGTCGGGCGCGCTCGCGCAAACGTCTCGCGGCCGCTTCGTCCAGTTCCACGAGGCTCAGTACGCGGCGCTCCGAGTGGCGCATGGACCTGTCTTCCGGGGTTGGTTACAACCGCTCTTTCGGCTCATAGTGCAGCCGTGGCGGCGCGGGCGCCAGACCCCGCCCGGCGCGCCGAAAACCAAGCGTCCGCCGTTCGGTCTGAGCACGGCCCGCAGGAGCCATGCAAGAGCTGATTTCGCGCCCAATCCCAGCGCCCGCCAGGCGGACGCGAGCTAGGGAACGTAGCCCCAGCGCGCTTCCGCTTCCTCGGTCTCCGTTACCGCGCTGCTGAGGCGGTTCGCAGCCTCGAGCGCCTCCGCCCGCGGCGCGGTTCCGAACAGCACGTGAACCTCGTCCACGTCGCGCTGAAGCGAGCGCACCCGCTCGACCCACTCGTGCAGATCGGCGTCGCTGTAGGAGTATTCGAGCGGCTCCACCGGCGCCGCGTGCGTGCGCGGCCAGCGAGCGGCGTCACGCCCGTGCAGCCGCACCACGGCGAGGTCTTCAACCGTGGCCGTCGCGAGCGGCGGCGTCCAGTCGGGGTCGTCCGGTGGGAAATCCGGCACTACCAGGCCGATTTCGAGCTCGATCAGGCTCTCGAGGGTCTGATCTTGCTGGCTTGGGGTCTGCCAGGTCGGATGCCGGAACTCCACCGCGATTGGAATATCGGGCAGCCGTTCTCGAAAACGTTCCAGGTAGGTGAAGCCCGCCTCTCCGCATTCGAACCAGGGAGGAAACTGGGCTATGACCGTGCCCAGACGACCGGCCGACAGCAGGGGCGCCACCGATGACCTGAAGTCATCGAAAATCGCGTCCGGAGGCTCCACGGCGGTCTCGGTCCAGCTCATTCCGGCGACGGCGCCGCTATGACCGGGCCGTCTCTGATGGAGTGTCAGGCCGCCAAACGCGAGCACGTCGAAGCGGAACTCCGGCGGCGTCTGATCGGCCCAGGCGGCCAGCCGTTCAGGTTTGGGGATTCCGCTGAACGTGCTCTCGACTTCCACAACGCTGGCCAGGGTTGCGTAGTGGCCGAGCATCTCGGCCGGCTTGGTCCGTGGCGGGTACACGCCTTCGAGACGCTGCCAGCCGCGGACTCCAAACCTGCGGGCTGTGCTCACGACGCGTGTTCGCGATCCGAGTCGCAGTCCGTCCGCTCAGCGCGTTTTCGCTCAATCTCGCGCGCGTATTCGCGCTCACGCCAGCGTTCCATGAGCCGCGCCCCTGGTCCGAGCACGACCGCGGTATGCGTCGCCAGGGCCACCAGCCAGAACAGCAGAGGCCAGAAAAACCAGATTGCTCCGGGCGTCGCCGCAAGGTTGACGACGAGGAGCAGCAGGCCCACCACGAGGAACAGCGCCAAGTGTCCGACGAGCCCCAGGCGCGCTCGCACTCGTTGCGTGGCGCGTTGAAACGCCTCGGCGCGTTCGGCAGGTGAAAGCTCAGGCATCGACCACCGACCAGCGGGGCGGGTGAGCGGGAGATTCTACCCGTACAGGCGCGCCGTCAGGCGGCCCGGAGACGGTGCAACGCGGCACGCAGGTATGGCTCGTCGCGTTCCAGCACTGTGCGCAGGTCAAGCCAGACAAGGTCCTCGTGCACGCGCCCGATCACGGGGCGCTCGGCGGCGCGCAGCCGCGCCGCGAGGTCCTCCGCGGCCCCAACCTCCGCCGAGAGCCTGATCGCGTAGCTTGGCAGCGTCTGTCCGGGCAGCGACCCTCCGCCCACGGTTGCGTTTGACTGGACCACCTCGCACCAGGGAAGCCCCTCAGACAGGCGGCACGCGCGGTCGCGCACTTGCTCGGCCGGGGTGGTAATCATCTGCCAGACGGGGATTTGCGCGGTCGCGTCGCCGGCCAGATAGTGCCCCAGGGTCGCGCTCAAGGCGGCAATGGTCATCTTGTCGGATCGCAGCGCGCGTGCCAGTGGACGAGTCGCCACGGCGCCGATCGCGGCGGCCCGTCCGGCCAGAATCCCGGCCTGTGGGCCGCCAAGCAGCTTGTCGCCGGAAAAGGCCACCAGATCGGCGCCCGCCCTCAGCGACTCCTGCACCAGCGGCTCGCGCTCCAGCCCGAACTGCGCCGTGTCGATCAGCGATCCCGACCCGAGGTCGTCGATGAGCAGGAGCCCATGTGCGTGGGCGAGTCCGGCCAGGTCGCGCAGCGGCGGCGACTCGGTGAACCCGATCTGCGCGAAGTTGCTGCGATGCACGCGCAGAATCGCGGCCGTACGCTCCCCAATGACGCCGGCGTAGTCATCCAGACGCGTGCGGTTGGTAGTCCCCACGTCGCGAAGCGAGGCGCCGCTTTCCCGTAGGACGTCGGGAATGCGGAACCCCCCGCCGATCTCGACCGCTTCACCGCGGCTTACCAGCACCTCGCACCCGCAGGCGTGGGTCTCCAACGCGAGAAAGACCGCGCCGGCGTTGTTGTTGAGGACCAGGGCCGACTCCGCGCCGGTGAGCTCGGTCAACCTCTTTTCGACGTGCATCGAGCGTGCGCCGCGCGCGCCCGACTCCAGGTCGAACTCGAGATCCGAGTAGCCCCGCGCCGCCGCCGCCACGGCTTCCAGCGCGAGATCGCTCAACGGCGCCCGGCCCAGATTGGTATGCACGATCACTCCGGTCGCGTTGACCACCGCCCGCGGCGCTCCGCCCAGCAGCAGGCGCGCGCGCAATACGACGGACGCGGACAGAGCGTCCAGCTCTGGCGCGGCCGTTCCCGCCGCCGCCCGCGACCGAACGCCTTCTATCTCGGCGCGGGCCGCCGTTACCAGCAGGCGGCGCGGGATGTCGCCGGCCTGCTCGCGGGCGCGCAGGGCCACCCGGTCGATGCTGGGGATGTCACGAAGCGCCGGGCGCCGCTCCCTCACGATCAGGCGCCGAACCGTTGCAGCCGGTCCCCGTGAGCCAGCATCAAGGGCATGATCGCGGTAGCCGGGAAGATCCCCAGCCCGCCGCGGGCGCACGCGCGCTCGCCGAACGTCGTGACCTGATCGCGCATCGCCTGAGGACTGCTGAGCAGAAACGGCACGGGGTGCCAGGAATGGGATCGCATGGTAGCCGGCGTTGAATGGTCGCCCGTCACCACCAGCACGTCCGGAGCGAGATCGGTCAAGCTGGGGACGTGGCTGTCGACCTCGCTGATCAGGGAGGCCTTTCCCTCGAAGTCTCCGTCCTCGCCGCGCGTGTCGGTGGCCTTGACGTGGATGAAGAAGAAGTCGAAGTCCTGCCAGCACTCGCGCAGGCAGTTGAGCTGCTCGCGAAAGCTCTCACCGGTATCGATGATGGTCATGCCGACCGCCTTACCCAGTCCGCGGTACATCGGATAGACCGCCAGGCACGCGGCGCGGAGTCCGTGTCGGTCCGCCAGGCTGGGAAGCATGGGCGCGGTTCCGTAACCGCGCATCAGCAGGAAGTTGGCGGGCGACTGATCGGCCAGCGCTTCGCGCACTCGCGCCAGGATCTTCGTCAGGACATCGGCCGTCCGTGCCGCGGCGGGATGCAGCGCCAGGGGTGCAAGGGGTGGAACGCCGTCCCTCTGTGGGTCGGTTGCGCTAACGCGCGGATCGAGGCCCTCGCCGCGCAGAACCAGGATCGCTCGGTGCTCGCGCTCGGCCGCGAAGGTTATCGAGACGCCGCTGACCGTGATATCGCGCAAGCGTTCGATCAGCGCGCGGTTCACTACGGTTGAAATACGGCCGGCCCGTCTATCGTCGATGTTCCCAGACTCGTCGATGGCCGAGAAGTTGAGCCGGATCGCGATGTCCCCGGGCGCCAGCGGCACGTTCACGCCCAGCGCCGAGAGCGCGCCGCGGCCAATCTGATGCTCGACCGGGTCGTATCCGAAGAGTGCCAGGTGCCCCGGTCCGCTGCCCGGCGTGACGCCCCAGCCGACCGGTTGATGGAGGCCGGTGATCCCGCCGGCCGCCAACCGGTCGAGATTCGGGCACTCGGCATGCTCGAGCTCGGTATCGCCCTGCGCGTTGCGCGGGAGCCCTCCCAAGCCGTCAAACACCAGCAGAACGAGCTTGGTGGAGGCTGGCCTGGCGAGCGATCGCCATAATTCGGGCGTCAGCAAAGGCGCGGCAGGCCCGGAAAAAGTACCGAAAAGCTTATCATCGACGCGGTCCCTGGCCAGTTTGCGTCAGAATGCCCTCCGCGCTCCATCGTGTCGCGGGGCGCTAACGGAAAGCGTGACTGTTGAACCAACCCATGCGCGAGCTCCCGCGCATAGCGTCCGACGTATCCGCGCTGATAGGAAACACGCCTATGGTGCGGTTGAACCGCGTCGCCGAAGGCATGGCGGCGCAGATCGTAGCCAAGTGCGAGTTCACGAATCCCGGCGGCAGCGTGAAGGACCGGATCGGCTTGGCCATGATTGCCGACGCCGAGCGCGACGGTCTCTTGATCAGGGGCAGCTCGGTGATAGTCGAGCCCACCAGCGGCAACACTGGCATCGCGCTCGCGGTCGTGGGCGCGGCGCGTGGCTATCGAACCGTGATCACAATGCCCGAGACGATGACGCTGGAACGGCGCAATCTTCTACGCGCCCTGGGCGCCGAGGTTGTGTTGACGCCCGGCGCTCAAGGCATGTCCGGCGCCATTGAGCGGGCGCGCCAGATCGTCGCCGAGACGCCCGGCGCCTGGATGCCCCAGCAGTTCGAGAATCCGAGCAACCCCGCCGTGCATGAGCGCACTACGGCGGAAGAGATCTGGCGCGATACGGAGGGCCGGATAGACGTGATGGTGGCCGGCGTGGGCACCGGCGGCACGATCACGGGCACCGCGCGCGCGCTCAAGGCGCGCAAAGCGAGTATTCGGTTCGTAGCCGTCGAGCCCAGCCGCAACCCGATGATCAGCGAGGGAACACCGGGTCCGCACCGTATCGAAGGAATCGGCGCCAACTTCGTGCCTGAGGTATTCGAGCGCGACCTCATGGACGAAGTGCTGCTGGTGGACGACAACGCCGCCGAGGAGACCGCCCGCCAGCTCGCGCGCGAAGAGGGGCTGCTGGTGGGCGTTTCAGCCGGCGCCAACGTGTGGGCGGCGCTGCAAGTGGCCCGGCGCTCGGAGAACGCGGGCAAGCTGATCGTGACTATCCTGCCCGACACTGGCGAGCGCTACCTGACGCACCCACTCTACGCCGGGCTGGAGTTCTGAGCGGCGGGCATTCTGTCCGCGCCGCTTGCACCGCTATCCGACCCATGCGAGCCGCGCCTGGCGGCCGACACGGCTTCTATCGAACTACGGATGCTCTCCGCTCTGAGGTCAATTCTCCGGCGTGATGCCGGACGGCTGAGGGCGCTCGGGCGGTCGGGGCCGAAAGGCCGTCGCCAGACGCGCCGCCAGGGCTCGTCCCACGACGTGGGAGCCGAGCGCGGCCAGCGCCGCCGCGGCCGCGACTCCCACCGCGGATACCGCGCTTCCGCCGATCTCCGCGTCGCCCGCGAAGCCTTGCCGGACGATGTGAACGAGGATGAAGAGCAGCGCTGTCATTGCCGCCAGCCACCAGCCGCGCAGCGTCGCGTAGAAGTGCCGCAAGAAACCCAAGCCGCTCAAATCCAGTCCGAGTCTTTGCAGCCGCGGCCAGGCGAGCTCGACCGCCAGGGAGCCGCCCTTGGATGCAGCGAAGGCCGCCACTGGACCATCCGGACCCTCGGTCCGCGCCAGCGCGCGAAATGCGCGCACCCGCCCCGGCACTCGCCAGAAGTCCTCGTGGTCGAGCGAGAGCGCCGTGATCGTCCAGCCAAAGAAGTAGCCCAGAATCACGAGCGCCAGCCAGGGGAGCCACGGCTCGGTGTCGCTGTGCCAGATCAGGTCGTCCGGCTGGCGAAACCCTCCTACCGCCAGGCTGCCGGCGTAAAGCGGTCCGAACCCAACAGCCGCATTGACGACGACATGCCTCACCAGGCTCCGCAGAGTGTCCAGGTGGTGTCGCATCGAGCCGAGCATATTCACCTCAGCAGCGATCGTGCCAGGAGCGGTCGGCCAGCCGCCAGGATCCCAGCTATCGATCTACCGCCAGGGACCGCTCGCGCGGCAACCAGCTCGACAGATCCCCCAACCGCCCCAGCGATTGAACCTCCCACGCTTCCAGCCCGTCCTCGGTTTCGTAGGCCATCACGATCACGCCGCCGCCGACCTCGGCGTTGCCGGCGGAGATGCCCTCCCGCAGACGAATGGTCACGTCATTGCCGCGGATCGTGGCGACGGAGATCGAATCATCGGTTAGTGCGGTGACGGTGCCAAGGGCGATCACCGGGAAGGCGAAATACTCTGATTGGGCCTCGCCCCGCTCGATGCCGGCACTGAAACCCCGGAACTCGAGGCGCCCGTCGGGACCCGACCGGACGGTCAAGACGACTTCATCGCCTGATTGCAGGGCCGGCTGGAGCCGCTCGTGCGCACCCCCGATTCCGTGCACCCAGCGCCGTTCGCCGTCCTCGGTCTCAACCAGCACGCTGTCTGAACGGAGCTCGATTACGCGGCCTGCGATCACGCGCGAATCGAACGGCCCAACGTCTATGTCAACCGCGGATCGGATCAACCCCGGTCCGATCAGGCCGCTTATGACGCGGCTGACGCGGCCGATGCGCTCGGTCAGGCGCTCGCGCTCAGGCTCGCGCAGGCGGGGAGATCCGAAGGGTGAGCCGTAGGCATCGCGCGGCTGGCCGACGAAAGCCACCGAGGTGCCGGGAGCGAGCTCGTGCTCGGGCGCCGTGGGCATCGTCAGCCGGTCGTACAGAGTCAGTCCGAGGCTGGCGCCGCCCAGACCGAGCGCCACCAGCAACCCCACCACCAGAGCGGACGCACGGGCCGGATAGGGCCACCGCATTGATTCGCCTCTTTCCTCGCAGAGCCACCTGGTCCCTTCGTCACAACGCTACATCGGGACAAAGGGTTCTGCATGTGGGAGACGATACCGTTGAGCGGCGGCAGCGCTGAACGTAGACTCGCTGCGGAGCACGCCTCCGTAGCTCAATTTGGCAGAGCAGCGGACTCTTAATCCGTTGGTTGTAGGTTCGAGTCCTACCGGGGGTACCAGGTTTGGGAGCTGGTTTTTCTCGCCTTCAAACGTCCCGTTTTGAGGCTTTTGCCAACGTTTTGCCAACGTCTGCCAACGTTTCTATCGGCCGTTTGGGCCCCACCGGAGCCGGTCTAGGCGACCTCGCCGCGGTGTCCACGTGCGTCCAAGACTCTGCCAACACGCTGCACGGCCTCCGATTGAATTCCAGGCGTGACGTGCGAGTAGGTGTCGAGCGTGAGCGTGATGCTCGCGTGGCCCAGCTGCTCCTGCACCACCCGCGGATGCACGCCTTCACTTAGCATGATGCTGGCGTGCACATGGCGGAGATCCTTGATGCGCAGCGACGGTAGATCAGCCCGGTGGAGCGCTCGCTGAAAGCGGGCGAGCATGACACTGGGCTCAATGGGGCGGCCGTCGGCCTGGGCGAAGACGAGGTCGTGGCCGAGGTAGAGCGGGCCCAGCTCCCGTCTGCGAGCCGCCTGGCTGCTGCGGTGCTTGGTGAGCTGCTGGACTACGGTGGCGTCGAGGGCGATGGTGCGCGTGCTGCGATGGGTCTTGGTCGGCGCAAAGACCAACCCCTGCCCCTTGATGCGCTGTAGCGACTGGCGGATGCGCGCCCTGCCGACTTCGAGATCAAGGTCGCGCCAGCGCAGCGCCACCAGTTCGCCAGGCCGCACGCCCGTTGTCACGGCCAGGCGTACCGGCAACTCGAGGTCGGTGCCGCGGATGGCGGCCAGCGCGGCCCGGACTACCTCCACGCTGGGGATGTCCACGGGCTGGGTCCGAGACCGCGGGGGCCGAGCCGCGAGGGCCGGGTTGCGCGCCAGCAGTTGAAGTTTGACCGCGTCGTTAAGGGCTTTGCGCATCACTTGGTGTACGTAGTCCACGGTCCGCGTGAGGCCCTGCTGCCGCAGTGTGACGTAGAGCCCCTGGAGGTGGAGGGGCCGCAGCTGGGTGAGCTTGAGGTGCCCCAGCCTCGGCTGGAGGAACCGCTGCACGTGATAGCGGTAGTCCTGGTACGTGCGTGGGGCGTTCTGGAGACGTACCTGGGTTTCGAGCCACTGCTCAAGGTAGTTTCCGACGGTGGCCGCCGTCGGTTCGACGAGGGCGCCCGTTTGCACGTCCTCCTCTAGGCGGGCGGCGGCCCGTTCGGCCTGCCGCTTGGTTCCACGAACCGAGAGCCACCGGCGCTTGCCGCCGCCGAGGTGCACGGAAACCTCCCAGCGGCGGGGGCCGCGCTTGCGAATGTGAGCCATGGGTCATGCGTTCCATTTCTGGTCCTGGTGGCTGCTCGACGCGGACTGCCCGGCGTCGAGCAGCGCGTTGAGGTCTTCCTGTAGCGTGTGGCTGGGGATGCGGATCCACCGGCCGATGCGGATATGCCGGATCAGCCCGGCATGGCACATGCGGCGGACGCGTCCCTCATCGAGTTGCCAGAGCTCGGCCACCTGCCTGACGGTGAGCATGCGCAGGGCGCGATCCGCAGCGGTGGCACGCGAGCGGGCTGGTGTCATCCTGGTGCGATCCAGCCCGCGTGGCGGAGTCCGACCGCCGATGCGTCAGAAGGTCTCAGAGGACCGGGCGATCCTCGCGGTCTGACAGAGCCTCGCGGGATCGCTGAGTTGGGATTGGGATGCGACCTGAGCACGCTTCCACGATCCGCTCAGTGACGGCGTCCGCCAATGCAGAATTCCGTAAATTCAGTTGGCGCCAAGCTCGGGACTGCCGTCTCGCCCGCAGACTGCGGCTTGCTGCGGCTTTTCGCCGCGAGACGGCACGCGCTTAGGCTCATCGGCGGCTGCTAGCGCCGCCAGCCAACGGGGTCCGGCCGTGATTGCGGCGCGGTCCTGTGGGGGTGTGCCGACGCTTGAGCGATCGATGTAGTGATGCCCGAGCCAGGCTTGCGCCTAGTCGGACTGACGACACACCTGCGAGATACCTGACGGTAGCGGGACCCCCAGCAAGACTGGGGTACCAAACGACCGCGTTCATGACTGAGGTCCCTGCCGATAGTGCAGCTGGCGGACCCACGCAAGTCGCGCAGCTTAGGCCGACCAACTCCGCAACCGCTGCGCCCAGTCGTCGGACCGGGTGCCCGGTGAGCCCGCCGCCACCCGGAACTGAGCCGTCAGGGCATCAGACCATGCTCCTTCAGGCTCACGGCCCCGTCCCCGCCGATGATCACGTGGTCCACAATCTGAATTCCTAGCAGGTCCGCCGCCTCCACCAGCTGTCTGGTCAGTGCGGTGTCCTCCGCGCTGGGCGTCGGATCCCCGCTGGGGTGGTTGTGGCAGATGATGACGTGTGGGATTGCCGCGGCCACTGCCGGCCGCAACACTTCAGCCGGCCGGACCATTGCGGAGTTCACGTTGCCCTGGTAGATCACTCGTTGGCCGACCACGTGGTTCCGGCTGTTGAGCAGCAGCACCCGCACCTGCTCCTGGGCCAGTCCGGCCATCTCCGGCGACACGAGCTGCCGCACGTCATCGGGGCAGCGGATGGTGGGCCGGTCGTCCGCAGCGCCTGCTGGCTGGATCTCGACGCCGTAGCGCATCGAAAGCTCATGCAGCAGGCGCAGGTTGGATCTAAGCGCGTCCAGCAGGGTCTCGTCCCGGGTGGGTTGCATGGTCTCGGTCATGTCAGCCTCCTTGGCTAGCAGTTGAAAACAGAGGTGGGGCCGGGCTGTACGGGTCGCAACGCGGCCGTGGGCCGTAAGGTCTCGACGGGCACGGTCTCGCTGCCGGACGCCTCCGGCGGCGCGCCACGGAACGAGATAGGTCAGCGGCGTCAAACGTGGGTGTCGCGGCACATCGCCACTGCGCGACCGTGCGATGCACGCGGCCCTAGATGCTGCACCCTTCCGGCTCGGGACTGGCAGTCCCGTCGCGGATTGGGCAAGCCGTGCGACCGTGACGGGGTCGCGCTCTCAGGGCCCTGCGATCGGCCGCCGATGGCCGTTCGGGAAGCCAGCGCTACCGAGGAACGTCGGCTCGACAGCAGCCCGTGCGGCCGGTCCCGCCGGATCCCGTGCCGTCCGGCAGGGCCACAGGCGCCTGTCCGTACCGCTTCCGCACGGCTCAGCGCCGCCGCAGGGTGTTGACCACTCCGGCCAGCGTGGGCGCGAGGGCCGCCGGGGTCGGGCAGTCGATGAATCGCTCGCCGAAGAGATGGCGCATCTCCCGCCGGTTCGTGGCCTCCAACTCCAGGCCGAGTCCCAGCACCTCAATCCGCGCGGCGTCCGCGCAGGCGTTCAGATGCCGCACGGCCGGGGGATCGTGCGGCTCGCCGTCGTGGATGATCACCAGCACCTTCAGTGCCTCGGACCGCGCGGTCATCTCCCCCAGGAGCGCCGCATACGCCGGGGCCATGCAGCTGCCGGTGTTGGGCAACAGCCCCGCCAGCCGCGCCAGCGCCCGCTCCGACGCGTCGCCGGTCCGCACCACCGACTCCGCTCCCTCAAACGCGATCACCGCATGCCAGATGTCCAGCTCGGCACAGGCCAGGTGCAGCGTCGCCGCCGCCGTCTGCGCCGCCGCCATGCGCGGGCCCTCCATTGATCCCGAGCGGTCCAGGAGCACCCCCACCGCCACCGACTCCGGGTCGGGCTCCGGTTCCGTCGGCACCACAAAGGGCGTGGCGTCGTGGCTGCGGATCGCCGCCCGCAGGCTCAGCCGCCCGTGCCGATCGGTCCACTCCGGCGTGCGCGCTACCTCCGGCAGCGCGAGCCGCGCGACGAGTTCCGCCGCCAGCGGCTCCGCCGCCCGCAGCAGCGGACCGGGCGGCGCCAGCTGTCGGTCCCTGATGAATCCGGCGGTCGCCAACTCCGCCGGGAGATCGTCGTCCCCCGCCTCTTGCTCATCCGCGCCCGTCCAGCCCGCGCCTTCGCGGGGCCGCGGCTCGGCGGTGTCGGAGCGTAGCCCGCGGCTCGGTGCGACCGGCATCGGCAGACTCTCGGGCAACGGCTGCAGCAGCCCCAGCATGGCCACGATTTGCTCCGCCAGCTCGTACACGCGCGCGGTGTCAGGCGCCCTCCAGGCCTCTTCCACCAGCGGCTCCGCGCGCCGCCAGCGCGCCCGGTTCAGCTCCGTCAGACGGCCCTTCATGGGCTCCCCCAGCCGCAGCGCCCAGCGCCTCTGCAGCGCCGCCAGCACCACCCAGCGCGGGTCGTCGGGGTCACGCAGCTCCCCGCGCGGCTGTCCCAGCGGCACGGCTCGCCAATAGGCATGCCGGGTCGTCGCCGTCAGCGCCGCCCGCACCGACCAGAACTGCCCGCCCATGATCCGCTCGATCCGCTCGTCCTCCAGGATGTTGGTCAGCTGCTGCACGATGCGCGCCGCGCCTTCCCGCGGCGTGGTGTAGCGGGCATGCCCCACTTCGTGCGCCAGCAGCCCCCGCGTCAACAGGTACTGCGCCTGCACGTCCCCTTCACTGATCGCCGGGTTCACGACGATCTCGTTGCGCCCGAAGTCGCAGTACCCCGCGGCGCAGATCCATGGGTCGTTCTCCAGCCGCACGCTGAAGGCGTGCGGTCCCAGAAACGACTTCGCGTACACCACCAGCCGCCGCTCTACGCTCGGCCACTCGTACCAACGTACCGACATCCGATTTCCTCCAGATGTAAAGGGTGAGGCCCGCGCGGCGGCACGCCGCGCGGGCCTCCAGGACTTCCTCAATACCGGGGCCGCGCTGGCCCCGCGGCGCCTGGGGAGTGAGTGGTCGCCAGTGCCTCAGACGCCCGCCGGACGGTGGTTGGCCACCATCTGCAGCAGCAGCTCGCGCGTCTCGCTCACCACGCGCCCGTCCGCGTCGCGCCCCGCCACTCCCGGCAGCCAGGACATCTGGGCCGCCTCCGCCAGGATCTTTCCGGGGTCGCCGCGCCCCCGCAGCGGCTGCCGCGCCAGCTCGCCCCAGGCCAGCAGCCCCCGCGGCGTCATGTCGGCCGGCAGCTGCCGGCTGCTGCGCAGCGCGCGCGTCTCCTGCGCCACCCGCGCCATCCACTCGGCCACCGCCGCCGGCACTCCCGTGCGCCGCCGCAGCAGCCGCGCCTCTTCTCCCACGCCCAGGTAGTCGAACTCCAGCGTCACCGGGAACCGGTCCGCCAGCGCCGCGTCTATCTGGTTCACCAGGTACCCCTGCCCCTGGTTCATGGCCAGCAGCACTGTGAACCCTTCCCCGGCCCGCACTTCCCTCGATCCGTGCTCGGTCAGCACCAGCGCGCGCCGCGAGATCGTTCCCAGCAGCACGTTCAGCGTCTTGCCAGGCATCCGGTTGGCCTCGTCCACCAGCAGCACCCGGCCCTCCCGCATGGCGCGCGTCAGCGGACCGTCCGCCCAGGCGTAGCGCGCCGCCTGGTCTCCCGACCCCGCTTCCTCGCCCGTGGCCAGGCGGCAGGCCAGCTCCGCCTGCTGCACGTACTGATCCGCCGTGCTGGATTGGTCCGGCACGTAGCCCCCCAGCAGGTCCACCGGCTGCATCGATTCGTGCCCTTCTACCGTCAGCAGCTCCCGGTGCGCGAAGTGCGCCGCTTCGGTCGCGCACAGTGACTTGCCGGTCCCGCGCGGGCCCACCAGCATGGCGTGCATGCCCCGCTCTACCGCCATCACCAGCTGCCCCAGCTGCGGCCCCTGGAAGCTTGCGCCTTCCACCCGCTGCGTCATCGCCTCGGGCAGACGGCTGGGCGCCACCAGACCGGTCTCGCGATAGACGGTGAACGCCTCCAGGTCGGTCAGCAGCGGCGCCAGGTCTTCCGAGGTCGGGTCGGGCCGCTCCTTGCACTCGACTTCGATCACCAGGTAGAACAGCCGGTCGCCGTCCGCCTGCGCCTCCCGCTCCCGGTAGCGCAGCCAGTGCCAGAGCTCGTCGGCCGTACGCGCCAGCGGTACCGCCATCGCCTGGTCCAGCTGCCGCTCGCCGGCCTGCCAGGCCGCCAGCAAATCGCCCCAGGCGTCCAGCAGGTCGGTGGCGACCTCACGGCGGCAGAAGGCCTCCAGCAGCGCCAGCAGTCCCAGGTCCGCGTCCACCCGGCGCAAGCCGCACACGCTGTGGCCGGCCATGCTCAGCACTCGCTCCCCGCGCGTGTGGCGCCGGGGGCGCCGCCGCAGCCACACTCCCTCGCGATCCCGCAGCCGCGTGCGCGCTTCCAGCACGTCCCCGCGCAGTCCCGCCACGACTGCCTCCACCAGCGGGATGCGGCAGGCGGAGGCCCCGCCGCTGCGCCGCGCCTGCGCCGGCAATGGCTCGCCGGCGCGCAGCCACGCGAACGGCGACGCGGTCGACTTGGGGTGCAGCAATTGATCCTGGATCTCCCAGGCGTTGACGTTGAGACGGCGTGACATGGGTACCTCCCGTCTTGCCGTGTCGTGTACGCACACGCGGGAGCGGCCCCGGGGACGGAGCCGCCCGCGCGGGCGGCGCCCCGTCCGGGGCGTCACGATTGTTTTGTGAGAGCTAGCCGGCGGCCGCTGCGCTCCGCCGCATCAGCAGCACCTGGTGCGTGAGCTCCGCGATCCAGGCCGCCGCGGTGCCACGGTCCAGCCCGCCCAGCTCGCGGCCGTACTGCGCCGCCGCCGCCGCCGCCACGTCCACTCCCAGCCGCTCGCCCAGCAGCCGCAGCGCCTTCACCTGGATGGGCAGCACTCCACCGGTACCAGGCTCTGGCGATGCGGCGACCATAGTCGTCCCAGTCCGACCTGCCCTACGCCGGCCCCTTCCGCGCGGACGGTCGATCCAGTCCGGGTCCACCGCCACCCGGTGCCAGGTGCCGCGCGCCACGTGCGCGGGTCGCGCTCCACCCGTCAAACGCCGGATCGCGGCCGCCGCCTGCCGCCGCGTCAGCTCACCAGCCTCAACCCCGAACCGCTCCGGCAACTCACGCCGCCAGTCTTCTCCCAGCAGCTCAGCCAGAAGCGTCAGCTGCCGGTTGCGCGCCAGGCGCTCTCCATACGGCACCCGCCGCTCCCGGGCTGCTCCCGGCCTCTCGCCGCCCGCGGCAGGCGCCAGCCGCACCATCGCGGGCTTTGTCCCGCCGGCGGCCTCCATGCTCCCGCCACGCTCTCTCCCGCGCCTCGCCAGCCAGGCCGGCAGGCGCCAAGCTACTCCCATCACGACGCTCCTCCTCCGCCCCTCTCCGGGGCTTCGAGGCCCGCCGCCTCCCTGCGCCGGCGGGCCTTTGGCGCCACCCCTCCGGTGGCCTTCCCGCCGGCGCTTCTATCCGCCGACTGTCTACTCCCTGACCCGGGCTACTTCCCTTCGCCCCGGTCGCTCTGTCTCTGCCGCGGGAGCGCTGCGGTTATATATGTCGAGCGGCTCCGGCGACGAACTCAGCCTGCACCACCCGCAAGCGGACGGGAATCCAGGTTTCCGTAAACGTCGGTGTCCAGGGACGACCGGCGCACGCGGCGCGCGCTCGACCACGACGCGATCGTGCTCCCAGACCCGATCGTCAAGGCTGTAGGGCGGTGGCAGGTGGGTCGGGTACTCACGTAGTAGCGACTGGCGGGCGCGGCCAGGCCCAGGCTCTCGTGGGGGCGCAGGTGATTGCACTGGTAGTGCCAGGCATCGAACGTGGCCTGCCAGACGGCGAGATGGAGCCGCCGCGGCTGACCAGCCCGGTGCGCGTGGTTCAGGGCCACGTGGCGGCGCAGGATCGCGGCGATGGTGGAGACCCCGCCGCCAGCGGCTGGATGCGCTCGCGGACCAGCAGGGCGCGCAGCTTGCGCACGCCCCAGGCCCGACGCCGCGCTCGCAGGGTGAGCACCGTCTCCTCGACTGCGGGGCCGTCCGCCCCGAACTCCGTCACGGCCGCCACGAGTGGCATTGCAAGCCCGCGGCCCCTGACGCCGTATGGCGGTGCCGCCATTGGTACGCCCTGACCAGCGCGCTCCCCAAGCGGCGACACCCCGCCGCCGCCCGCCCCCGGCTGCGTGGCCAGCGTCACAACCTCAGCCCGCTGGTCGCTCACTGCTCGCTTCTCAATCGGAATATCCGTGTCCCCCGCTTCATCGCTGGAGGTTGTCGGCGTGTCCCCGAACATCGATGGAACATCTTCCCGGTCTGAACAGGAAGAGGAGGGTTGCGGCGGAGGCGACGTCTGGACGACACCCCAGCACCGGCCCCGTGTTAGACAACGCCCGGATGCTCGGCGTTGTCACGACAGGGGCAAGGATGACGCGGTTGATTCGTTCGATCAGGCGACGCTGCGCATCCGAACCGCAGACGGCAGGCGCCTCTGTACTCGGCCCTGCCCTTGACTATCAGCATCGCAGCGGATCCACGGGCTCGAGGAACGGGAAGCGGTGGAAGTCAGTGTCGCGCGTGCAGATGCGACTGACCCCGTGCTCCGGCATCACGACCGCGGTGTGAAGGTCATGTATCAAGTTCCCGCGGGCCTCGGGGATTCTCGGCCAGGGTCTGCGCCAGCACCGCCGCATGGCGGGTCGTGGCGACGAGCAGGGCAACCCCTGGTGAGGCCAGCAAGGCGTCGACGAACTGCCCAGCCGTCCAGGGCGAGCGGAAAAGGCGCGGGTGCGTGCTGACGCGCAGGAACTCGTAGCAGATGTTCCACGTGAGGAAGACCGGGGACGGGTCGCGCCGCTAGTGTTCGATCCGCTGGCGACAGACGAGATGAAAGTCGGAGCTTTCGTCAGCCGCGAATAGCAGGACGTTGGTGTCGAGGACGAGCATTCATTCTTCGTGCATCGCTGCGGCGAGCTCCGAGCGGTTGGCTACGTCCACACGGGCGCCCCCGCTGCGCCAGCGCGGGAGTTCCGACAACGGTTCGATCGCAGCCGCTGGCTCGATCTCAAGAATCTGCCGAAAGCCAGCCTCGACCAAGGCCGAGATGGTTGTCCCGCGACCCGCCGTCTCGTGGCGCACGCGCGATAGCCGTAGGATCGCTTCAGCGTGCCAAACACCCTCTCCACCGGCGCCCGCGCGCGGGCGATCAGCGGGTTCCGGCGCCGGCAGTTGCGCCTGGTGCTTGGGCGAACGGTGCATGATCCAGTCGTTGATGCCCTGCGCCCGCAGCCGTCGCTCCTTCGACTCGTAGGCCTTGTCTGCATAGACCGCCTCCTCATCTCCGCTCACCAACTCGTCCGCCACCTGCGTCTCGTTCACCTTGGCGGGCGTCAGCGCCGCCTCGCGTATCAGCCCCGAACCCGCATCCACCCCGATGTGCGACTTGTAACCGAAGTGCGATTTGCCCCCTTGGCGCGTCCATCCAGCCTACGGGTCCGTTCCGTTCCTTGCCCCAGGCCTCTCCCTCATCGACGGCCGCCACGCCTGCGCCTCCACCAGGATCGCGTCTATCAGCGTGCCCTTCTTCACCAGCAAGCGGTGCGCCTCCAACTGGCGGTTCAACTCCTGCAACAGCCGACCGGCCAGCCCGCGCTCCGTCACTTCCTTGCGAAAGCGGCTGATCGTCGAGTGGTCAGGCGCGTCGTCCTCCAGCCCAAGCCCCACGAACCGCTTGAACGAGACCCGATCCCACAGGGCTTCCTCCATCGCTTCGTTGGATGCCCCGTACCGCTGCTGCAGCAGCATCACCAGCGGCGGGTAGCTGGGACGGCCTGAGACAGACGAGTGGATGCCAGCCACCAGCTCAGCCAGCTACTTCCAGTCAACCACCTCGTCCAGCCTCTCGTTCCGCCCCAGCCGCTCCGGCAGCAGCGCCTCAACCAACGACCGCTCACTCACTGTGCGGTGCATGGCCAACCCTCCCCAAAACCTGCTCTCCGTCCCGAGTGTGAACAACCAAGGAGGTTATGCAAAGGTCTCCGGGTGGCGAGGTGTGGATCCGGGCGGTGTCGGAGGGATGCTGACGGGCGTAGGCCCGTTCGTCCAGTAGGGTCTTGGTCGAGTTCCGCCTTACCGTCAGCCTGGAGCCGATATGGGCGCGTCGCGTGGCGATGCTGTACACGTTATGGGCCTGATCAAGTGTCATTCCAGCGCGCGTGGCTGTAGTTTGGTGCCGGATCGGGGAGAATGCGGTGGGCGGTTCGGTCCGGTTCGCGATGAAGCAAAGCCTGCCGCTGCTAGGTGCAGGCACGAGGCGTATGTCCTGAGGCCATCAGGCACGCGGCGGCTGGCCGGAGTCGCCGACGATCTGATGCGCTACGGTGCAGACCCAGCCTTAGGCAATTCAGCAAGCTGCGCGTCCATCAGGTTCAAGAACCTTAAGACGATGAGTCGCATTTGTTTCCCGCAGACGCCAATCAACTCCGACATGTAGGTATGGCACGGCGCACCGAGCGAATCGCTGGAGCGTAGCCGTGAGTTTGCTGAGCAGCTTGTCGTAGAAGTCGTTCTTCCTCCGGTCCGAAGACCGGGTGCAACTGGGCTGCGTCACGCGTCTAGCGAAATATTAGCCGTTTCAATCCTCACCCGGTCCGAAGACCGGGTGCAACTGGGCTGCGTCACGCGTCTAGCGAAATATTAGCCGTTTCAATCCTCACCCGGTCCGAAGACCCGGTGCAACTACAGGCATGCTACATCACCACGGACATCTACAGGTTTCAATCCTCAGCCGGTCCGAAGGCCCGGTGCAACCCGCGCCCGTTGCGCGCCTTGATGTGCGCATCGTGCCTCAATCCTCACGCGGTCCGGAGACCGGGTGCAATAGTCCGCCAGAGGCGTAATGTGCCCCGTGAGACGCTCTTTGAGCGTCGCAGAGCGGGGCTCTGCGGTGCTGGAGTGTCGAAATTGGGTTCGGACCCGCGCACGAGACGTACCCGACGCACGTTTTCTGTGCGAACCCCATCAGTTTCGAGGCACCTCTGGAGATTCGCGGCATTCACATCGCGAGCGGTTCACCGATGTCGTGGGGCAGCCGCTGGCCCAGAATCTCCCGGTGCTGGGCGTGGGGCTCGCGCAGACGATAGAGCCTCAGGCTGTTGCGCTCGAGATCGATTTCCGCCGCCTGCCCGTCCTTGACTGTTTCCAGCTGTATCGGGTTGAGCACGCATTCGAATATAGATTTCTGCACGCGCTGCCCATAGGCCTGGCACACGCGCATCACCCGTCGCAGGCGCCGCCGACCAGCCGGCGTGTCCGTCGCTACATCGTCTTAACCAGCAACTCCATGTCCCTTCCGGCGGCCGGAAAAGGCGAGTAGTCGCGGAGGTCGCCTCGCAGATGGCGGGCCAGCAGGCGTGTTTGGGCATGGGGCGCTAGCCCCAACGGGACCTTGCGCTTGGGCACCCGGTGCGGTACCTCAACTTTCTTCCGCCTCTGATAGGCGGCAATACCGGTACGCCGGCCTGTATCGTTCAGATGCACCGTGCTCGCGGAGAGTCTCTCAAAGTCATCGGCGCCGAGCTGCCGCCGGTTGATCCGGCTCGGCACCAGCCGGTCCGCAGCTAACTGGATGTACTTCCCACGAGCCTAACGGGACTCGACCGGTAGCTCGGCACCATCCGGGACACTGATTCCAGACCCGCCAGTTGGTGAGCTCTCCATGAGTCCGCGACCTTCGGATCTCGACAACGAGACCGAGCCCCGACTGGTCTGGCTGGCTGGGCCACAGCACTCCTGGGGTGTCGTGCCCGTGAGCACTGGTCCATTAGGTTGTCGCGGGGACCATCGCAGCAGGGGAAGAGGCAGCCGCACGTACCCGAGGAGGCAGGGCACGATGGTCCTGTACGTGGGCGATGACTGGGCTGAGACCCATCGCGATGTCCACCTCACGAACGCGGCGGGCGAGCAACTCGCCGCCCAACGGGTGCCGGAAGGCCTGGCGGGCATCGCCACGCTGCACGCCCTGCTCGCGGAGCACGCCGCGGACACGAGCGGCGTCGTCATCGGGGTCGAAACCGACCGCGGGCTATAGGTCTCAGCCTTGCGCGCGGCCGGCTACCGCGTCTATGCCCTCACCCCCCGCTCGGCGGCGCGCTACCGGGACCGGCATCACGTCAGCGGCGCCAAATCCGACGCCGGCGACGCGAAGGTGCTCGCCGACTTGGTCCGCATCGACCGGCGCAACCACCGGCCGGTCGGCGGCGACAGCGACGCCGTGCGGATACTCGCCCGTACCCATCAGCAACTGATCTGGGATCGGACCCGGCAGACCAACCGGCTCCGGAGCAGCCTCCGGGAGTATTTCCCAGCCGCCCTCGACGCGTTCCCCGAATTGGCCCACGGGGATGCGGTGGGGGTGCTGGCCCGGGCGCCCGACCCGCGCGCGGCGGCCCGGCTGACCACGCCGCAGTCCCGCGCCGCGCTGCGAATCCCGCACCTCGAAGCACCGCCCGCCGTCAGCCGCGCGTTCGCCGCGAGCATCCGCGCCGCCGTTGGCCAGATTGGCGCGATCAATCGCCAGCTTGCGGACGTCGAAGCCGAATTGGCCGTCTATTTTGAGACGCACCCAGACGCCAACATCTACCGTTCCCTACCTGGCCTCGCCGTCGTCCTCGGCACCCGGGTGCTCGTCGAGTTCGGGGATGACCCCGACCGCTACGCCTCCGCGAAGGCCCGGCGCAACTACTCTGGCACGTCTCCCCTGACCGTAGCATCCGGGCACCGGCGGACCGTAAAGGCGCGCTTCATCCGCAACCGGCGGCTCGCCGACGCCATTGACCAGGGGGCGCTGTGCGCGCTGCGATCAAGCCTCGGGTGTCGCGCGTTCTACCACCAGCGACGAGCGGCGGGCGATCTCCACCACTAGGCGCTCCGTGCCCCCGGCAACCGCCTCGTCGGGTACCTGCACGGCTGCCTCCAGACGCGTACCCGCTACGGCGAGGCCACGGCCTGGGGGCACCACTAGCACCACGAACCGCTCGCGGCTTGACACGTTACGCACTTGGGGTGTCTTGTTGGTAGTTGAGCGCCTCCTTATCCGGTGTGGGGTACTGACGGACCCAACCGAGAGGAGGCTCACGTGTCCGATGGTAGACAGTGTCTGAACACGGATAGGCACCAGGTCCTCGTGGAACGCTTCGTGCATCACGGATGGTCCGCAACGGCAGCCGCGGAGGCGCAGCGGGTCTCGCGGCAGACGGCCTACCGCTGGCTGGGACGCTACCGCGCCGAAGCGCGGGTGAGCTTGACCGACTGACCGCCCATCGGCCAGCGGCGACCGCACGCACTGCCGCGCCAGGTGGAGCAGCGGATCTTGCAGGCGCGCCAGCAGCGGGGCTGGGGTCCGCATCACTCGGCCTGGCACCTAGGCCTGCCACGCTCCACCATCTACGGCGTGCTGCGCCGCCATCGGGTGCCCAGCTTGGCCGACCTCGACCGACCCACTCAGCGCCCGGTGCGCTATCAGAGCGCCCAAGCTGGCGAACTGCTGCACCTCGATGTCAAGAAGCTGGCCCGCATCCCACCGGGCGGGGGACACCGCCTGCGAGGTCGTGCCGACGCGCCCCGCCAGCCTGTCCGCCGTGGCACAGGCTGGCCCGGCTGCGGCTACGACTTCCTGCATGTGGATGTGGATGACTGCTCCCGCGTCGCATTCCTCCTGGCCTACCCCGATGAGCAAGGCTCCACCAGTACCTACTTCCTCACCCAGGCTCACGCCTTTTTCCAACACCATGACACCGCCTCCCGCGCCTTCTGCACCACCCGGGTCCGCCTCGATTGTGCATCGGGTCTCGGCGCGCAGCCCGACGCCGATCACGACCTCTTCGCGCCGCCGCGTGCACACCAGATAGACCACGCCGCGCGGAGCCTCGACGCCCAACATCTCCTCCAGCCATATTGCCTGGGCGTAGAGTTGCAGTTCCGCGGGACGAACACGGCGCTGGCCGGATTTGTGCTCGATGGGATACGGCCTGGCGGGCCGCAGCTGGACCGCGGCCGCGGAGGCCCAGCGACTCGCACCAGACGTGCGCGTTGCGAACCACGCGCACGCCGTCCTCTGATGGTCTCACCCGGGTCCGCCCGCTCTTGGGCCAGCCGTCCGCGCATCGTGAAAATGTTCTCAGCGAACGTCTGTTCCACGTGTATCAGCGCGCACTGCTGCGGGCAATACGCGTAGTGCTCGATCGCCGAGACCAGGACCTCAGGTCGGTCGTCCACCGCCGCGTTCATGCGCTCGCTCACGCGCAAGCCCACCGAGCGCGGCCTACCCGACCAGCCGCATTAGCGTCACACAGGCGGGCAATCCGGCGTCGTCCGCCTCCACGGCGTAGTCGGTGAAAACGCGAGGTGCCTCAACACCATCGCGGCGTGCCACTCGGACCCGTTCAAACAGGGTGTGCGCCGGAGCGTCGCCCAGCTTGCTGGCGTGGCTGAAGACATAAAGGCCACGGCAGGCCATGAGGCCGCGGGAGGATGAGCGATCGAGGTCCCACATCATCTGCAGGGCCTGCCAGAACAGCGCCAGGTCGTGGGCGTCAACGCCCGTCTGGGACGCAAAGTGCGCATTGAAGAACCCGTGGGCACGGTAGAGCCCATATGGAACCAGCGCTTTGCGCCCCATCTCAGTCTGCTTACCGCCCGTGGCCCTATCCGAATTGTCTTCGGCCGCGACTACTTTGGCGTCCTCCTCGCGCGTGACCGCCACGCGGGTGATCGATAGGTCGAGCGGCACGATGGGATCTTGCGAGCGGGCAAAGGTGAACTGCATAGGTCCGCGCACCTGGCCGCAGTTGATACTGGTGCTCATGACGGCCCCAAACAGCCGGATGTCGTAGAAGTGTTCACACATCCAGGCGCGGGCCTGGTCCACCTCACCGCGGTCCTGTTTGCTGCCGGTGGACTGCAGTCCCAGCGCCTCATAGGCCCGGCGGTGCTTGGCGTTCAGCGCCTCGCCGTCTTTTTGCACATATATCTTGAACCGGGACTCTTCGCCGCGGGCAGCGTCTACCCAATCGCGCACCTTGCGTTTGAGCGAGACGTCGGTCACCAGACCTTGCATAGTTTCGGGGTCCACCCGCGGCAGGTTTCCGGCGTCGGGATCGCCATTGGGGTTGCCATCAGAAACATCGAAGAGGAGCACGAAATCGTGCCGGCGGTTGACATCGGTAGTGATTGACTGGCTCACGTCAGTTCTCCTGTTCCACGGCGTTCATCTCGCCGGTGTCGGGATCAATGCCTGCGCGTCGGGCGCGCGCCTGAGCGCGGTCGTGCGCCCGCTGGTGGTAAAACCCCAGGGCGAAAAGCCCCTGGTCTTCCATGGCGAGTGTCTTCGGGAATCCCTCCAGCCCGGCCATCACGCCTTCCAGCCTTTGCTGAAGCGCGTGGTAGGCGCCGGGCCGGTCCCGCTCCAGCTTCGCTAGATGTGGCTGCACCCCCCGCAGCAGGCGGCCGAATACCGAGGCCGGGGCCGAAGAGGCAGCCCCGTAAAACCGGTCGGTGACCGCGGTGATACCAAGCGCCTGGTATTGCACTGACTCCAGCACAGCCAGCAGCCGCCCACAGCGATAGGCGGGGTTCGGACTATCGGGATCCAACCGGACCATGGCGTCCTCCACTTCTGTGAGCCGTTGGCTCCATATGACGGCTTTGATGAGCGCCGCCCGCGGGCGAGTGACATCCTGTTCGGCGCGGTTGTGGCGCACTGCCTCGCTCAGCAGGCTCGGTGGCAGCGGCGCGCCGTCGAGGGCCGCGCGTAACAGAGCGCGTGGGGTCAGCGGCGACAGATCCTGATTGGCGTCCCGCACGGTGGCTGCCGCCAATGGATACAGCCCTAAAGGCGCCGGCGGTTCACCGCTGCGCCCGACGATCCGCTGCTGCGCAAACCAGCGTGCGAGGTGCCTGCGGACCTCGCCCACGGTCGTGTCCATCCAGTCACGGACCACCGCCCGCCCGCCGCTGCCAGACAGCGACAGCGCGTAGAAGGGGGTGTCGTTGAACGGTGCCGGTTCGCGGCTCCTGTACACGGATGTAAGCAGCGCTCGCACCTGTCCGGGATCCGACTGGGTCAAGGTGACCGCGGGGTCCAGCTCGGGCACGGGTTCGCGCGTCCAGTACACGAAGGCTGCGCCGCCCAGAACCACGCATTGCGATTTATGAGCCAGCAGGTGGTTGAGGCCGGTGGTGAATAGCTCGGCGCACTCGCCGCAGGTGGGCGCGATCAGCGAGGCGTCGAGCCCGTAGGACGAAAAAGCCTCAGCGTTTGCGGAAATCAGCGCCGTGCCCGAGGTCTGCCCGCCCGGAACCCGCTTGAGCTTGGCCGGCAGGCGTCTGTGCAAGGGCCGCTCGTGTCCGCACACTAAACACTGCCCAATGACTGCATCTTTGGCGCGGGCAGGATCGTGCTCGCTTGCCCAGAACTTCTGCACGGCGGGCGCGTCGGTTGCGAAGCTTTCGCCGACCTGAAACGCGATATTGGCTCCGCGGTCGAAGTCATCGGTCAAGTCCAACTGTTCCAGTGGATCCTCGTTCAGGAAGTCGACCACGGCCTGCACAGCGGGGTCGCCAGTGTCCGCCGCACAGCGGCTCACGAGGTCCAGATAGGCGGCGTGCGCCATGTCCACGCGGGACTGTTTGTGCGGGTCACGCGCTAGGCCGAAGGTGTATTCAGCGTTGTCGACCAGCAGCAGCGGCCTAATGCCCGATGACCGCTGGACCGCGGGAGCCAGCCGACGCACGCCGCCGCGGGTGCGTCGCTCCGCCGGGTCGGCGGTGTCCGTGGGCTGCCGACGCAACAGCCGTC
The DNA here is from genome assembly GCA_965220075.1 of Chloroflexota bacterium. Classification (GTDB taxonomy): domain Bacteria; phylum Chloroflexota; class UBA11872; order UBA11872; family UBA11872. The sequence continues at coordinate 2,241,571 of OZ244806.1, read as the reverse complement.
CGGACGCATCCAGTTCGACGATATAGCGCACCGGCCTCTCGCTATAAAGCGGGGGTGGCAGGTCCAGTCGGCGGGCGTAGTCACAAAGCCGCTGCAGCAGCATTCAGGCATCCCCTCGTGGCGGAAGCGGTGGCACATTCAGTACGCCGCCTTCCAGACGCGCGTTGAAGAACCGTGGCGTCCCGCGGCCCGAGCCGTCGCCCTGGTATTCCAGGTCGAGCAGCATCAGACCTAGGTCCTCGGTCCGGTCGATGGGTCGCTCACGGCCGTCTGGCGCAGCGAAGCCCGCGGCAAACTCCCGGCAGCCGAGATAAGGCTGCGCAAAGCAGCGGCCCCTGGCCACGCGCCGACGGAACTGGTCACGGAACTTGGCTGGGTCGTCGCCGACGCAGGGGTTGACGTCCGCCTGCGCATGTATGACGTATGCCACGTCCCGCAGCGCCAGCGTGTGGCGTTGGGTGCGGTCCATCTCCGCGGCATACCCGCCGCCCTGGCGCGCCCACCGACGGGCCGTGCGCTCATTGGCCCGGCTTCTGACCTCGTTGCGCAGGATGGACTGATACCGAATGGCCTTGAGCACTTCGATGCGTTCCACGCGCCAGGTGAATTGGGGTTTCCAGAAAATGGCCTCCAGCACGCCGCGCGCCGCGGACGGGGTCATGAGCGGGTAGCTGACCCGCTCGACTTTCATCTCAGGGCGCGTGAAGCACGCCCAGTCCCCCCAGACGCGCACGGCCACGGCAGGATAGGGTGAATCCACATTGCCCTCTTCTAATGTCTCACAGGCTTGCCAGCATCAACAATTATAGCACGGCATATATTTGTAAGAAAAATTATAGATAATATTGATATAGTATATGATGATCTCAGAGAATCGTACCTATGTCTAAAAGGTCTCACAAAATCTCTAGGGGCTGTTTTAGTCGCGGATCCGTAGATGAATAGACTCAGGTGATGAGGGTTTTTCGCTCGCCACTACGCTCGACCAGCCCGCACCCGCAGTCGTGCTGGAGGCCCGACTCGAGGATAACTGTGCCGGACACCGCAGGCAGAAATCCCTGCGCTCGGTGCTGCCGCGCCTGGTTAGAGTAGATCGAAATCAGATACGGCGGGAGTTTGCGCGCAACTCGCGGGGATTGCCGCGGCTGTGCGCCAGGTTGTTCCGCCAGAGGCGCACGCCAGCCGCCGCGCCTGCGAGGTCTGCCTGCAGCGGCTGCATCGTTTCCCGCGATCAATGCGGTGTCCGAGCCCGATCCGGCCGTACGTCGTTAGCCCTGCCCATGAAGCGCGCGGACCCGGGGAAGCGGACTCCTCGACTGGCGAGGATGAGACCGGCAACCAAGCCCAAGGTCGTGCCAATTGAAATGGCAATGCCGATGTCGTACCAGCGCTGGGGAGCGAATTCGAAGCTGAGCACGGCGCCGTCGGCCACGGGCAGCAGGTAGCCGTTCCAGAGGCCGTCCGCCAGCACCGGCGCGAACGCTCGCCCGTCCACCCAGGCGAGCCAGGCGGGATCGTAGGCCCGGCGGAGGACGATGAACGACCAGCCGTCGGCGCCGCCCGCCGTTGCCTCGATCCGGGTCGACTCGCGCACGGTGACGGCGATGCGCGGCCGGACAAGCGGTGTCGGGTCTTGCGTGGCCGTGGGGAGCCACTCCGTCGGCGTCAAGGCCAGCGTGCTGACCGCCTCCAGTCCCGGACCGGCGGTCACGCTGACGCCTGCTTCCGCCGCGGGTCCGACCGGCATCCAGCGCCAGCCGGTCGTCGCGGAGTTGGTCGTGAGGCGCGTGCTGCCTTGACGCGTGGCAACGTCGATCCAGGTCGAGTGGGGGCTGGTGAACACGCGCAGCCAGACCTCGCGATCCTGGTGGCCGGGGGTGTCGATCGCCAGCGCTTCACGCTCCCCGTCCGGCTTGGCGAAGGCCAGACCGAGGCCGTAGTCCGACGCCCAATCCTCGAGATCCGCGCGCGCAAGCTGCTTGAGCCATGCCTGCCGCTCGTCGGCGTACGCGCCGCTGCGGGTCCACCCGCCCAGTGATCCGTGGAGGCCGAACCAGCCGGTAACCGGCAGCAGGGCAACGTCGTCGTCGATGGCGAAGACAGCGTCCGCCGTTGGCTGTGGCGGTGAGACCGACTCGGGCAACGCGGGCCGCGCGCGGTGGTTGGCTAGGATGCCCGCCGCGTCGTCGGGGGCGGCCTCCAGCCCGTCGACCCAGACGGCGTTCGTGGATTCGAGCAGCGGCGCAGCCGCGCCAAGCTCAAGCGCCAGGGCGTTTGAGCCGCTCTCCAGCACTTCGGCCTCGGGCATCGCCGCCAGCACCGCGGCGAGCTCGTCGCCGTCGGGATGGTCGCGTGTCACCACCATGTGGCTGAATCCGGCGCGTTGCGCGGCCTGCCGAGCCGCGGACGGCTCAATGCCGTAGATGAACTCGAACCAGCGTCCCGCGACGGGCGCCGGCGGAACCGGCGAGCGGGTGTCGCCGGTCAGGGATGGATTCGCCAGGCTTGCAGCTTCCATGAGGCGCACGGTGCGCGCCGCGTCCCAGGGTGGGTGCCGTTCGTCGGAGGACACCACCAGCGTCCGGCCCTCCGGCCCGGCTGCCGTGTCGGTAGCGTCCAGCACGCTGCGATAGTCCCCCGGCAGCGGGCGGGGGACGTATCCGGATCCATCGGCGCTCCACAACAGCGGTATGGCGGGGATGGCGTGGACGCCCAGCGCGAGGCCGAGGTAACCGGCCAGGAGCGCGGGACCCAGCGCCCGCCGTGTCCGCCAGCCTGCCGCAACTCGGCCCAGGAGATCAGCGATTACAAAACCGGCGCCAAATGCCTGCGCCACGATCAGCAGGCCGACGACGCGGTCCGGCTCACGAAAGACCCACAGGCCAGGCACGGAGTTCACAGCGGTCTGGTAGATATCGGCCGTAGGCGTCCAGGCTGAAGCGGCCGCGACCAGCGCCGCCGCGTATCCCCCGACGGCCAGGAATAGCGCCGGGGGACCCCAGCGACGCAGCGCGACGGCCGCGAGCGGCAGCACCGCCACCGCCCACCCGGCAAGTTCCCAGGGCAGCCGCTCGGCGCCCGTAGGAACCAGGAGCTCGTGCCAGTTGGCGTTGGCCGCTCCCTGCAGCGTGGTCGGGAGGTCCTGGAAGCGCGAAAGCACGGTGCGCGTCTGATCCGTGAGGGTGTAAGCCGGGTCCGGGCTGCCGCCGGAGAGCTTGACGGCCACGAACGGTGCGATCTGGTAGGCCAAGAGCGGGACTAACGCCGCCGCCCACACGAGGCCATCGATCAACGCCCGGCGGCGCTGGACGGGGCACTGCACCATCGTGCCAATGGTCCAGGCAACAACCATGAGAGCGGTGAAGACCAGGTAGTGCGGCTGTGCGGCGCCAAGGAGTGCGAATGCGAGCGCCGAGGCAACGGTCCAGCGCCGTCGAGTCGTGCGCGTGCCCTCGAGAAAGAGCGCCAGCACGAGGGGCGCCATCGCCCATTGGGCCAAGAGCCAGCTGTGCTCAAGCCGCGCGATGGCCCAGGGATTGACCACGAAGGCGACCCCCGCGACCATGGCACCTAGGGCTGCGCTGGTGCGAGGAACCGAGGGTCGCCAGCGGGCGAACAAGGCAAAGGCGGCGAAGGCGCTGACGTATCCGACGCCCGCGATCCACAGCACGATCAGGCGCGCGTAGGTGGCGCCATCGAGGCCGAGCGCCTTGGCGGCGCCAACGAGAACGAGCGTGATCGGCAGGCGTCCGGTGCCGGCAATGTTGACCGTCCCGCGTGGCGACCACAGGGGGTAGACGCTGTGCTCGACGACACGATCGAGAACGAGCGAGGGGTAGAGATCACGCTGCTGCAAGTCGCCGGGCGTGGCGATCACGGCCCAGAACACGGACGCGACGATGATCGCGCCGGCGGCGAACGCCAGCGGCCAGGGGCTTGCCAACCGTTTGACGAGCCGCTGAACGACCGGCGGCAGCGTCGGGTTACCGCCTCGGCGGTCGGTCACTGCCGATGATGACGCGGCGATTTTGGGGGATGCCCGGTGGACTGGCGGCCGTGAGTGTAGTCGCGGCCCTGGCGGCGGCCCTGGCGCTGGCCGGCGCCGAACGCGAGTGGCCAACGTTCCCGACGTACGCGTTCAACCTGGACTTCGGCCCCGCCTTCGCCGGGGGCAGTCTCGAACAGACGTTCACAGCCCCGGGTACGCCGCTGCGTGCACTCGAGGTGCGTGCGGTCAGCCCGTGGCCTGACGCCGTCATCGTTCGCGTGCGCGACGTCGGCGATCCCGCCGCGCCATTGCTGGTCGAGTCCGGCGTACAGGTTGCCGGCGACGGCGTGATCCGGCTCGGACTTCCGGGGACGGTGGACACGAGCGGGCGGTTGCTCCAGGTCCAGGTGATCAATCCGTCCGAGTCGCCCACCCCGCTCGTCCTCCAGGCCAACCGGACCGATCCATATCCAGAGGGTCGGGCCGCGCGCGGCGGCGATTCCGGCGCGGGCACGGTTGACCTGGTGATGCGGACGTGGCGGCGCGTCACCCCAACGGCCCTGGGGGTCGAGGTGCTGCGCGCGCACGCGGTCGGCGCTGCGTTCGTGCTGGCGACCGCGATCGTGGTTACGGGCCTGGCGCTGGCCTGGGTGCGGCCGCTGGTTCCGCACCGGTCCCGGCACGTGCTCATGGCAATCAGCGTACTGGTGCTCGCGGCCGGCCTCGCGCTGGCGCGGCTTGGCTTCGAGCATCTTGCGCCCTGGCTGACCTAGCGCCGCGCTACTGTCCCCACCCGGCGCGACTGTGCGGTCTCACCGACGCCAGCGCGTGCCGCAGCGTCACGACGCCGTACGTGACGAGCGTGATCCAGCAGGCCGGGACGTGGAGCAGCCAGGCACGGTCGGGACGGCGCACCCAGCCGGCCGCCGCCTGCACGAGCAGGGGAATGATCGTCAGCGTGGCAACCGTGAATACCAGAATGCCACGCCGCGGCGGCGAGCTCGCCCGCATTCCCGCCGCATTGAAATAGATGAAATCTTCGGCTCGACGCTGCTGCTTGCGCGCGAATTGACGGAGCGTTTGCGCATAGTGGTGCGCGATTCCCAGCTTGAGTTTCGCGACATGTACGAACGGGTCGGGCGTGCTAGCTTGGAGGATATCTACATCGAACAGATAGCCTTCGCGAACGGCGTCGCGCGCGATTTGCCGCCGCGTGAAGAATCCGTTCGCTCCCAACGTCGGCAACCGCGCTCGACGGAACCGAATCTTCAGGTGCGTTTGGGTTTCCTCATATACTTCATGCTCCACACCAGTCCACTTTCCGGTAACTAAGCATATACGGTCGTATGTACCGAGAAATAAGACGAGGGGATCATTCATCCCAAGTCGTGCAAAGTACCGGTCGGCCGTGCTCATCTCATCAAGAGCATCGAATCGGATCGGCTCGGCGGCCTCGATCCGCGGATCAGCAAAGGCGTCGGCTACGGCGCGCAGGAATTCCGGCGTCGTCAACTCGTTATCAGAATCCACGAAGCCGACAATCTCGTGCGTTGCCTGTGCAAGACCGGCAGCCTTGCCGGCTTCACCCGTCACGAGATCGTTGTCAACGAGCGTGCAGCCCCAGGTTTCGGCGGTCTCCCGCGTAGCGTCGGTCGATCCGCCGTCGGCTACGATGATCTCCACGCGGTCCGCCGGGTAGTGCTGCGCGCGAATGGATCGAAGCGCTACCTCAAGGCCGCTTGCGCAGTTGAGCGTTGGGATTACGATTGATACCCCGGGGACATCCATAGCCGATAGTATGCCGCAACGCCGCGCGCCCGGGGCGGTCCAGCGTTCCGCGAGGTTGGCCTAATCCCTGATCCCGGATCGGTGGCCGGAACCGGCTGGGTGCTGGGTCAGCTGCTCATGCTGTCGGCCGCGGGCACAGGCATCATTCGCAGCGTCTGGCCGCATCTCGCGCCCGACGTGGCGCGTGCGGCCGGCCTGCTGACCGGACCGGCGTTATTTGGCGCGGTGACCGCGTTTGGCATGTACCTGACCCCCGGGGCGGTAGGCGTTGCGATCGGCTGGGCGGTTGTTCTCGCCCTGGCAGTTGGGGTGGCACGGCGACATCGTCTACCGCCCAAGACCCTGCTGCCGGGGTGGCGGTTCGGAGTGTTGTGGCTCGTTGTCTTCGTCATTGCCCTGGCAGCGCGCCAGCAGTATTGGATTCCCGACGCGATGGTTCACGCGCCGCTCAGCGCTTCCCTGCTGGCGGGCACATTCCCGCCGCAGTTCCCTTGGATGCCGGACGTGCCGGCGATCTATCACTTCTTGCCGGAACTGGTGATCGGAGCACTCAACGTCGGCTTGGGTCCGGGGCTGGCGCTCACGACGGAGATCCTGGGCGCGTTCGTTGCCGCGGCGCTGGCCGTGCTGGTGGTAGCCGCGGTGGCGGACCTGGGGGCCAGCCGGCTCACGATGGCTATCGTGCTGCCGCTGCTCCTGTCGCCGGGGCTTTGGACGCTGGTGGTGTTCGTCGATCGGCCCGCGGCCGTGCAGATGCCGATACCCGTCGGGCTGCCTGGGGCCGGGCTCCGGGCGGCCCTTGGATCGCTATATGTGCCCGACATTGGTTCTGCGGCGACGACGCCGTTGGCGGCGGCGCCGCCCAACATCATCAATCCACATTTCATCTGGTCGCATGGCCTGGCCATGACCCTGGCCTTGCTGGCCATGTCACGAGCGCGACACCGTCTCACCGGCGCCCTGGTTCTTGCCCTGCTTATCTCCGCCCTCTCGGCCATTGACGAGACCGTATTCGTCGCCGTGCTTCTGGCACTCGGGGGATACGCAGCCGTGAGCGTTCTGCGGGATCGACGTGATTGGCGACGCCAGATCCCACTCCTGATGGCGTTGGCTAGCGGAACTGGGCTGGCGGTGGTTCAGGGGGGCGTGCTCACTGACTTACTGCTTCACGCCCCAGGAGGTGTTGACGTCGCCAACCTGCGTGTCCCGGCACCGGAGCTGGCGTGGATCGGCGGGGTCCGGGCCATCGGCGGCGGACTTGGAGCGCTCACCGTCGGCGTCGTCGCCATTCTGATCCTGAGCGCGGCCGCCTCCTATGCGGCCAAGTCCGTATCCCTGGCGGTCATTGTCGTGATGGCGCTGGCGCTGTTCGCGGGATTTGCGCTGCTTCGCTTTCCAGCCTCGCCAGCGGACATTGCCCGTCTCGAAGGCCATGCCCTGAATTTGGCGATGATCGCCATGGCGATTGGGCTTGCCGCCGCATCGGCCCGACTGCGGCAGCGAGCCGCGTTACACGGCGGCGGCCTGCTCCTGGCAGGGCTGGTCGTGTGGCCGACGACTGCGGACTCGATCGGCCGAATCGCCGAGGCGATAGCGGACGGCCCGCGACTCTACGTCGCCGGAACGCGCCCAACCAAGGACGCCCCATCCTTCTCAAGGCGATCTCAGGCGGATGCTGAGATCGCGAAGTATCGACCGCTGCTCGATGCCATTTCCGCGACCGTGGCGCCGCACGAACGGATTCTCACGCGTCGCGTCAAGCTCGTCACGGCCGGGACGGGGCGGATGGCCCCCCAGGGATATGCCGAATGGCCACACTACCTAGGGCTGCCTGGACCCTAGTACCAGGACGCCCTGCGATTCCTCGACCGCGCCGCGTTGACCGAACTGGGTATCGACTACGTTCATGTCGACGCTGCAATGCTCAGCGCCATGTCCGGCGAGGCGCGGCGCCGTCTCGCCTCGCCGTCAGAATTCCGGCCGGTCTTTCAGGCGTCGGCCCCGCAGTCAGACGCGCTCTACGCGGTCGTTCCGCAGGCGCGGGTCGGTCCAGCCCCAGCGCCTTCAAGCTTCCGTGCGTTTGCCCAGCTGGCGGCGGGCCGTCGGGTGCTCATCTCGTCGGCCACGCACCCGCTCGAGCGCCTACCGCTCTACTACACCCTCCGCTCAAGCGACGGTCTCTATGGCGAATGGGGCGACCCAGGCCACTTCCGTCGCGATGTCCAAATCCGACCGCCGACAGGAGAAGCGGTGGACCTGATCGCGCTGCCTGACTCGCTCTATCCATCGCCGCTCGATCCGGCCCACCGAGCGCCAGCGTGGGCAGGCGGGGACGTGCGGCTCTACGACCTGACGATTCCGATTCCGGGCCCCACGGCGGCGGCGCCGATCCATGTGGACGGTCGCTCACTGCTCGACGCGTCTGGCATCCAGATCACTTCGCTGCCCGGGTGGAGTGATTCCTGGACCGGAACCGACTGGGTGCTCTATCGGGAGACAGAGCCGAGCACTGGTATTCCCGCCGTCCTTGAGCGAGGCCAGCGATGGTTTCCGGGGCAACTCGCGCCCCAGAATCCAGGACAGCGCATCGCGATTCGGTTCGACGCGTCACGCCGTCGACTGGAACACCAAGGCGCCGATGGCGCTTGGAGCGCCGTGGGCGACGCGGCCGGCGCGCTTCCAGCCGGCTCCTATGTCCTGACGCTGCGATTCTCGACGGATGGGCGCCCGATGTTCTTCGTGCCGATAGCCGTAGTGGCGCTGAATGGGGAGGGACCCCGCGACCAGGTTTTCGTACTAGGGGAAGCTTGAGCGCGGATGCGTCACGGTTGACCGATATCCACGTCGAATCCGTAGTGCCGAACGATCAAGTCGACGTTGCGCTCGGAGTATCGGCGCTCGGCATAGGCGCGCGTTCGCTTGCGGAGCGCGGCCAATTCAGCGCGATCAGCAAGCATGGCCTGCAGCGCTGCGCTGAACGCCTCGGCGGTCGGCTCGACGAGCCGGCCAGTTTCAGGGGTGACGGCTTCCCGCAGACCGCCCAAATTGCTGGCGAGGACCGGCGTGCCGGCGGCGCTGCTCTCAAGCAGGACCATGGGAGACCCCTCCGCGTATTGCGACGGCACCAGCAAGAGGTCGGCGGCCGCATAGATCGTAGCTATGGTCTCTAGGCGCGCGGATGCGGGGCCGGACGGGTCCCGCATGAGGTCGACGTTCTCGGCCGCTGCGGCAGCCTGGGTGACCTCGTCCTCCATATCGCCTTCAGCGCCAAGCATCTTGAAGCGCACGTCAGGGAGCCGCCGGGCAAGGTCGAGGATGATGCCGATGCCTTTCTTGCGGAGCAGTCGGCCGACGAACAAGCATGTGGGCGCCGACGCGTGCCACCCCAGCTGCGCGCGGGCCTGCGCTTGGCTGCGCGGCCGAAATATGCTGAGATCGATCCAGTGTCGATAGACGATGACCCGGGCTGGGTCCAAGCCCAGCGCCAGAAGTTCCTGCCGCGATGCCTCGCTGACAGCCAGCACCCTATCCACGCGCCGCAGCAGGAAGCGCACGGCGTGCGCGAGCAGGCGGCGCTGCCTCAAGTCGTAAATCGCATGCATGCTGACGACAATTGGCTGTCGTGCGCCGGTCCAGCGCATTCCCACGGCCGCCACCGCGGCCGCCAACCCATGCGCGTGGATGACGTCGAAATTGGTCTTCTCGGCAAACCGGTGGTAAAGGGCTCCCGCCAACAGGCCGGGGACGAGGTAGGCGAACGCAAGCGGTGCGAACCGTTCGATGCGCGGGTGCCAACCTCGCCCAAACCACGGAATACGGATCACCTCGCCATTCGCGAGCCGTTCGCGCGCCGGAGCCTTCACCGGGGCTACGAGCGGTTGGTGCGTCAGCAGCGTCACCCAGATGTTTCGCCGGGCCAGGGCGGCAATGAGCGCGTCAATGTGCGTCTCCGCCCCTCCGCGATTGGGCGAGGCGAACGGAGTCAATAGCAGCACGCGCCGGTCCTCGGGCTGCCGACCGTCGTGAGCTGTCCCAGTAGGCATCACGTAAGTGTGGCCGGTCCATGCAGCAGGCCCAGGATCATGGCTGCGGTGATCCCCCCGCTGACCGCCACTGCCGCCGGCCGTCCAAACCGCTCGCGGTCCAGCGAGGACCACGCGGCGCTTCCGACCACCGCGCCCGCCAACAGGGCAAAGGTGACCCCGATGGCCAGGTAGACGGGGGACCGGCTTGCCTGGGCTCGAAGACGGGTGAGTGCGCCCGCGTGGCCGTTCGCCGCGAACGCCAGATCGACGTCGACCGGGGACTGGCCAAGGTGGTCGATGAGCTGCCCGCCCGTGTAGGCGTTGCTCCTCGTCGCACCAACATACAGCGCCGCGGGACTGTCCTCGGGCGCCACGACGCTAAGCGCCAGGGGCCCTGCCGGCAGGTCAATCGGGGCAAACGTTACTGGCACCGCTCGAAGTTCGGCGCTTTGCGGCGCTTCGAAGCGCGCGGATCGGATCGGTGGGCCGCCCTCCGAACGGAGCACATGTAGTTCTGCGTGGGCCGCAGGCCCGCCGCCACGCCGCGCCCAGATTGTCACGGTGTCCACCGGACCGCCTGGGAAGGCAATCGACTGCGTGACCGATCCCGCGAGGGGGCCAAACTCAAAGCTCGCTGATACCGGGTTCTGGGCAGTGACCAGCGGTTTCCATCCCATCCCGACCGCCGCTCCCAGCGCAAGCGCCAGAAGCACGGCGGCGAGCCAGGCCGCGATCTTCACAGGCGTCCCCGATCTCGTCGCGGCCGATACGGCCACAGCATCCATACGCCCCATGCGGCCAGCCCCGTCCACGCGATCGCGTGCCCCGCGACGAGCGCGCGGTGCAGGCCGAATTCAAGCACCAGCCGTCCGGAGGCTCCGGGCTCCGTTCGGACGCGCAGCAGCCCCAGCTCGGATGGTTCGACCGTGGCGACATAGGGCGCGTCGGCGGTCCAGAGCGGGTCCCAGTGTTCCTGCGTGACAATTTCGCGCGCATGCTCCCCGGTTGCCGGCAGGTCGATGACAAGCCGGTGCATGCCTTCGCGCTTCCACGGTAGCGCAACAGGCCCGGCGGGGCCCTCCTCGTACACCCAGGGGTAGGCGGGATCAACCGTCCGAAATACCTCGTGGTAGTCCGCCGTCAATTCCAGGGCTAGGCCGTCGGTCTGGCGCAATTGCTGGGCTACGTCTTGACCACGCGTCGTGCCCGTGGGAACGAGCACCCGCCGCACCCCGTAGGCGCGGAGGGCATCGACCAGGTTGGGGTCATCGGCCGCCAGCATCGCCACGAGTCGACCGCCGATGGTTGAGCCTCGTGCCGCGTAGGGTGTGGTCAGCGCAAGCCCCTCGATCTGGTCCAGGACGCGGTGGGACGACCATGCGGGGAAGCGCAAGGGCCAGGCGGCGAGCAGGGTGCGCGACGCCCCGGCCGCGTTGCGCCGATCGATCTCCGCTGGCACCGTGCGAAACGAGGCGGGAAATCGCTCTGGTACAAGGCTCAGCGCCTGATCGTTCCAGAGCATCCGATGGATGCCCGGCAGCATGAAGGCCGCCAGCAGAAGCCCAAGCGCGCCGGATTGGATGGTTCCGACGGCCGGGAGGCCGCGGGGCGCGTAGCGGGCAAACGTCGCTGGCGCCAGGGCGAGTCCCGGCAGGTAGGCGAGCGCGAGCGCGCCCGAGAGCTTGTCGGGTTCCCTGAGCGCCCATCCAAATGGCGCGTTGTCGACAAAGGCGAGATAGGCGGGGCGCGTCGCGTCGGCGTAGCTGGAAACCTGAATGAGCGCTGTGACGCTGCCGACGATGGCGGCAAATCCGAGAACGCGGCGCTGACCAGGTTGCCGCCAGAACGCCAGCACCAGCAGTGCGGCCGGGAGCAAGGCGACCAAGCGCCACCCGGGTAGGGCCGTCGGCTCGGGCTTGAGGGCCGGGCCGAAGAAGGTATGCCCCGTCAGCGTGAGGGTGTTGATGATGGATTGGTGGCTACCGAGCACCGGCTCGACATCGATGCCGAGCGCGTATCTGGGCCCCGTGGGCGACCCGGCGATTGCCGTGACTATGAACGGAACGAGGATAAAGGCGGCTAATACCAGGTAGCCGCTTAGGAACATCGCGGCCGCAGCCGCCGCCGGGCGCCACTGGCCGCGTGCCGTCACGGCGGCGTAGGCGAACCACCCGAGGCCCAGGAGCAGGCCAATCGCCATGTAGTGCGGCGAGGTCGACACCGCAAACGCCAGCACTGCCGCCGCGGCCAGGGCACGTTGCGCACGGGCGCGGAAGTCGGGCGCGCGCATCGCCGACACGACCAGGCCCAGCACCAGCGGGAGCATCACGGTGCTGACGTGAACGCCCAGTTGCTCCCACCGCGCCAGCGTCCAAGGATTGAGGACCCAAAACAGCCCCGCCAGCACCAGGCCGATGCGGACGGCGACCGGATGCGCGGCGCGAATCTCCGGCCCGGCCAGCAACCGCGCGCCCACGTAGCCAGCCAGGAACCCCAAGAGGTGCCAGCTCAGCCAGTGAAACTTGCCGGCCGCTTCCGGGGAAAGCTCAAGTGCCTGGATCACAAGGCCCCAGGGCATGTAGGTATACGTGCGCTGGACCGGGACCATCGCACTGCCGTACGACGTATCCCAGGCATTGGTGTACATCCGGGTCCAGAACTCAATCGCGAATGGACTGCCAAGGTCGCCCTGGACCATTTCGCCAGGGGTCGCCACGACGCGAAAGGCCGCCGCCACGGTCACCAGCAGCCCAAGCGCCACCCACGGCGCATCGCGCTCCAGCGTCCAATGCTTAAGCGGCAGCGTCCCCGCCAGCGTCCTCAACGTGTGCGGCTGGCTTGCCGGCCGCCACAGCGCACGGAATCTCTCCGATATGATCCTGTCCATCACTCCACGGCGAGACTAGGTGGCGACGGCCGACACGAATGCGCTGCGAGAAGCCATATGTTGCGGTGTGCGTGGGAACGCGGCCGGAACTCATCAAGGTCTGGTCGCTGTTCCCCGCCGCTCAGACGGCTGGCCTCAGCCTCCGCCTCATTCACACGGGGCAGCATTACGACTCGGAGATGGACCGCGACATTCGGGTTGAACTGGAGATTCCAGCACCAGCCGTGGAGATTGATATCGGATCGGCAGATCATGCCACGCAGACCGCAAACATCCTGACAGGTCTTGAGTCGGCGCTAGGCCGGGACCCGCCTGTCGCCGTGGTGGTACAAGGCGACACCAACTCAGCTCTGGCCGGCGCCCTGTGGGCGGCCAAGCGCGCGATCCCGGTCGGCCACGTTGAGGCAGGTCTGCGCAGCGGCGATCGCACGATGCCCGAGGAGCTCAATCGGATTGTGATCGACCACCTGGCCGAGTGGCTCTATGCCCCAACGGAGACCTCGGCGTCGAATCTGGCGCGTGAGGGAATTCCCGGCGATCGCGTTATCGTAACCGGCAACACGGTGGTGGATGCGCTGATGCACGTAATGCACCGGCTTGAGAATGATGGTGGGCTTGACGGCTTCGACGTTGAGCCAGGTGGTTTTGCGCTGGTCACGCTCCACCGGCCAGCCAATGTGGACGATGCAGGCGCACGCCAGGAAGTCCTGCAGGCGATCGAAGCCGTTCGCCGTACACGCGGCCTGGCGATTGTATTTCCAATCCACCCTCGCACCGAGAGTCGGCTGGAAGCGAGCGATCGCCGCATTTTGCAGGCGTGGCAGGTTCGGCCGCCGCTCGGCTATCTCCAGACCCTGCGCCTGATGCGGACCGCGGCCGTTGTGCTGACTGACTCCGGCGGCATTCAGGAAGAGGCTTGCGTGCTCCAGACACCGTGCATCGTGCTGCGGTCGACCACCGAGCGGCCCGAAGCCGTGGAGGTTGGCGCCGCGCGGGTAACGAACCGCGACGTATTCCAGGTCCTTGCAGCTCTGGACGAGCTTCTGGGGCGTGCGCCTTGGCCGAATCCGTTTGGCGACGGCACGGCGGGCCAGTCCATTGTTGACCATCTCCGCACCGCCCTAGCGGCGTCCGCCTGTGCGGATGTTCCCGGCGGCGTGTCGATTGCCTAGCGACACCGACACGCCGCAATCGTCGTGGGAGCGGCTCAATCGGATTCTGGCAAACGTCGGGGACCTCTCGTATCGCCGGCGCATTCTGTCCATCGCCGAGTATCTGGCGCCTCGACCGGAGCACCTCATCCTGGACCTGGGATCAGGCGAGGGATTCGTCCAGCTGGCGTTGCAGGGGTCCTTTGGATGCCGGGTGGCGGCCCTTGAGGCCGACGAGGTGATCCTGCGCCTGGGGCTCACACGCGGCATGGAGACATCCCGGTCAGTTTCGCTCTTGGGCGATGGTCTGCGGTTGCCGTTTCCCGACGGGATCTTTGACGCCGTGGTTTGCTCGGAAGTGCTGGAGCACGTGCCTGATGACGCCGGGGTCGTGAGTGAGATCGCTCGGGTGCTCAAACCCGGCGGGATCGCGGCGCTCACCGTGCCCTGCGCCAACTATCCGGGTCTGTGGGACCCGGCGAATTGGTTGCGTGAGCGGCTGGGCCTGGGGCATTTCAGCCCGGACTCGGGCTTCTGGGGTGGGCTGTGGGCGATGCACCTGCGGCTGTACCGCCCGGAGCAGTTTCACCAGCTCGTTGCCGGCGAGCAGCGGCTGGACGTGACGCGATTCGAGGGCTTGACCCGTTGGTGCCTGCCCTTCAACCACATGCTGCTCTGGAGCGGCAAGCATATGTACAGCCGTCTGCCGGCGTCATCGAGTGTCTACCGCTCGATGGAAAAGTTCGAGTATGCGCACACGCCCCATCGGCGCCTTGGGCTGAACCCCATCACCTGGGGAATGCGCCTCATGCAGTTCGTCGATCGTCGCAACGATAGCCTGCGAAACCCCCAAAGACCGTGCCTGAACCTCGCCATTCGCGCGGTCCGCAAGGCGGCATGACACGCAGCGGCGCGCGTCTCGGCAGGCCCCTCAGTCTTGCGGCAGTGAGGAAAGGGCACCGGACTCCGTGATGGCCGCAAGCTCGTGCTCCGCGATGACGGACCAGTCGAGAGTGCTCACGCGGTCCAAGCCTCGCTTGGTGAGCTCACGACGGTCTTGCTCATCGGCCAGGAGGGCCAGGATTTCGCTGGCAAGCGCTCGGACGTTGCCCTTTGGAACGGCGCGAAAGGCCTCGCCCCACACCTCCTTGAGTTCGGGAAGGTCATAGGCGACCACGGGGACACCCAGCGCCATCGCTTCGCCGATGACAATCGCCCAATTCTCTTCGTGCGAGGGGAGAACGAACATCCTTGACGCGCCGACGAGGCTGAACTTCGTCGCAGCGTCAAAGATCGCACCCAAAAGGTCGACGTTGTCGTCGAGACCGCGAGCGCGTACGCGTTGCCGCGCAGCTGCGGCATCCATGCCGCCACCGATGATCGCGAGCTTCGCCGCCGGCTGCGCCGCCACGACGAGCGCCCAAGCGTCGATGAGATCGAAGATGCCTTTCACGGCCTGAATGCGCTTCATGAACACCGCGTCGTATCGCGGTGCCCGCGGCGTGCCGGCGAGTGCGCGCGTGGTAGCGAGATCGACGCCGCACGCCACGGCGGACACGCGCCGCATCGGAAAGTGCACCCGCTGCAGCTGGCGGGCAGTGCTTGTGGAAACGGCCAGGGCCCGATCAGCGAGCAGGGCCGCGAGTCCCAGCGACGCCCGCTCCGAGATCAGCAGGGCCAGCGTATGCAGCCAGTGTGACGCCCCCCGCTGCCAGAAACGCCAGGGCGGGAGCCAGTGCACGACGACCGCCCAGCGGGTGCGCCGAGGACGCCTGAGCTTGAGGATTGCGCCGGGCAGCACGTCATAGAGCTGCTCGTTGGCGCTCACGATCACGTCCGGGTGGAGGTGCAACAGCGACCGAGGCAGCCGGAGACACGAAATGACCGTGCGCGCGGCGAATGACCATCGGCCATGTGCGGTCACTCCCCCAACGATGTGCGGCGTCACCGCCAGGTCCAACCGGCTGCACAGGTCCACGCCGCCCGGCCCGCTCATCAGGTGGACGTCGTGGCCGGCCCGAACCCAGTGCCGCGCGATCTCGACGAGCCGGACCTCGCCGCCGGACACCCCGGCCTCGGCGTCCACAATGCCGTTGGCGATCAGGAGGATCCGCATCATTCCGGCCCAAGACTTTCCGTCAAGCCCGTGAATCTAGCAGAATACATGCACTGCTCGTCAGATATTCCGTTGAACAACCTCGCCAGCTCTCCACCGTTTAGGCGCATGGTATCGTCGGCTGGCACTCTCATCGTTGCCATTGATATTGGCGATTGGACGACTACGTATTAGTTTCAATGAAGGATCTCGCCAGCTCACGCATGAGCATGATATCCATCCGGACACCTATATCAGCGTTGTCCTGCATAGGTCGAGCTGGAAGTTCATCCGCAGCCGAGTGAACCACGGCGATCGCATCCTAGACGTCGGATCAGGTGGCGGTACGTTCTTGTGGCACATTGGAAGCTACAGAAATGGTTTTGGGTACGGCTTGGAACTCTCGGCGTCCAGAGCCCAATTGACGTCCAGGAATGCGCCTCGGAGTTGCGTCGTGCGCGGCGACGCGGCACGAGCTCCGTTTCTTCCGGAAAGCTCTGATCTGATATCGTGCCGCCAGGTCCTTGAGCACATCCGTGACCCTGAAGAATTCATGTTATTACTTATATGCGCTGCTCAAGACAGGTGGGCTGCCGCTTGTCTCGTCCGTGCGTCGTGCGCGACACCGCCTGTACTACTTGCGTGACGCAACTGGCAAAATCGTCCTCGAATCCAGTCATGTGCATGAGTTCGACTCATTTGATGAATTCAATCAGGTCGTTTCGAATCGTAAATCGCGGATAATGCATACGGCTCAATACCAGGTTCGTTTTTCAATCCTTGACTTCATCTTGCGTCCGGTAGACCGCTTTATAAGGAAATTATTTACCCGTACTATTGCAACGAACCGAATCATGTTGTGCGTGCGCAAAGCCACGAAGATATCGATTCCAGGTTACTACTACATAGAAACAGTGCTGGCGAAGAACGGTGCATATTCGACTACAATTCAAGGCGGGTTCTCACGCAGGCTTCGCCACAACATGGACTTCGTGGCCATAGGTAGCCGAGAAGGTTTCGCAGCGATATCCCAGCGTCGCCAGCCTTGCGGTGACGGCAGTGGCCAACTCACGGAAGTGCGCTTCGATCACCAAGGTCGGACGGTGCTTGCGGATCGTGGCCTGTGCGCCCCGCAGGACCTCAAGCTCGAGCCCCTCCACATCGATCTTGATCAGCGTCGGCGGTTGGAAGTCATGGGTAAGTTGGTCGATCGTTGTCGGAGTCACAGGGCCGCCATCCGTCCGGGACCAGAGTTCCGAAAGGTCGGCAGCCACCACCTTTCGGACGACCTCGACATTGTCAAACCGATTCAGTTCAACTTGCGCTTCCAGGTCGGCGGCGTTGGCGGGGTCCGCCTCGATGGCGATAACTCGTCCAGTTCCGCCGACGGCGCGAGCCCCGATGAGCGTGTGGAAGCCACAAGCAGCGCCAACGTCAAAGAACGTATCGCCAGGCGAGAGCGCTTCGGCAATCGTCTTCTGGACCAGCGGCTCATACGTCCCGAGCCAGTACTCAATCGGCGCATGAAGCACGGAGTGGCGTTTGGAACGCCGCCAGCGCAATCCCCGTGCTTCGCCCAAGCGGATCGACGTGACGCTCCCCTCGCCATGGAACATGAGGATGCGCCGCGCTATCCAACGCAACAGCCGGCGGCGCACGATCCAAGCCCGATAGGGCGCGACCCAACGGACAACGCGGGTCACCATGAGCACCGCGCCTCGCTCATTGCACGTGTCCCAATCGTCCTAGGCGGCATCGTCTCCCTGCTCTTCAATTGTGCTGCGCCTGAGGGCGGCCTCGGATTGTGAATCACGGCCTCCGGCTCCCCACGATACTGCGGGGTAGCGTTCCCGGCGTGCAGAACGTCGTTGCGTGGGCCGAGGATCCACCGTGATTGTCAAGCCAACGTGGTTAGTTGGCGGTCGACGAGCCCAGTCTTGATTTCGCAGCGGTGGACCAGTTCGGTCTTGCATAGCCAGATCACTCCTTCCGCGTGCTCGCGGTCGCCGGGATGATTTCCAGCAACGCCACCCCAATCGCTGCCAAGGCCAAGGCTGTCGCTACCGGAATGGCATCGATCGTCACCGCCACGGCGGCCGCGCCGCAACACGGAATAGGCGCCAAGCGCCAGTGGCGGCCAGAGACGATCGCCGCCTGCTTGATCCCCTTGGCCAAGTAGCGCCAGCCGTCCAGCTTCCCTGACAGCCTGCCAAGGACCGCGACGGATCCGACGCTGGCCAGGATGGGGAAGAAGAGCACCACGACAATGGCACGCGGCGGCAAGCCGCTCGTGACGCCGACCTGGAAGCCTCCGCTTGGTGCCGGGCTGAGGTGAGGCAGCGCGACCAGAATCCAGACGATCCAGGCGAGGGCCCACACTGCGGCTACGGTCACCGCCATGCGCCAGCCATAGGCTCGCCACAGCGGACCGATTGCCGTGATGATGGCCAGCACGGCCAAGGCGGCGATACCACCGGCGGCGGGAAGCTGTCCCCTGGACCGCAGCGACGACATGATCGATTCGAGGTACGGCAGAGGCGGCGCCCGCTGAAACAAGAAGTGCTGCATGGCGAGAAACCCGGGCTCGGGCCGTCCCATGATCGAGAGCCGAGCGCTCGTGGTGGACTCACCAATGTTCACGCCCTGCAGCGCGACCGCGCCTCCATGCGCCTCGATCACACGCACGGCCAAGGTGTAGTCCTCGCCGTTGGTTTCCACGGGGAATGCGGCCACGTACTCCGCGAAGTGTGGGCTGGTGAGCGACAGCCGGTCAGCCCACAGCACAACGTCGTCCCGCTCAAGGCGGACCTCGAGCTCCGGCGATTGAGCGTCGGGATGACTCGGGCGCGCCCGAATGGCGACGAACAACTCCGGTGCGCGAATCGGACGGATGTCCTGGCGGATGCTCCACCCCTGGGACAAAGGACCAATGCCAAAGACCTCGCCGACTGTGCCGGAAACGGGGATCGGCGCGGTGGTGACGCCCAGCATGGCGGCGACGCTAAGCGCCACCAGAAGCATCCACGCCAGCGGAACCACAGGTCGGCGGTGCGGGACTATCGCCTCCGTCTCCACAGGCGAGGGACCGGCGCCCATCCCACCAGAACCATTCCAGCGAGCAATCCCAGATTCACTACCTGGATCCAAAAGTACGCCGTCTGCGGCGTGAAAGTGGCCGTGAGCACATCGCCCGGAGCAAGACGCACTGCCCACCCATTGAAATGCCCATCCAGGATCACATGCCGCTGCTCGTCGACCACTCGGTCGTTGATCTTGAGCGTCCAGCGCGGATCGAAGCGAATGTCCAGCCGTACCAGTCGCTCACCCGGCTCGCCGTGGTACACGGCTGCGGCAAGCGTGGGCGTGTCGCTCGTCGGCGTTAGAGTGGCGTCGGCCGGGGCAGACCGTTGGGATTCGCGCGCGAGGACAACCGACACGCCGTGAGGTAACCGCGACACGCCGACGTCGAGCAACTCAAATGCCAGACCCAGTCGCCCGGGACGCAGGTGCTGCACGTCAAGCGCGGCGACATCCGACCCGGGGTCGAGCGGAATATCGACCTGCACGATCTTCACCCGCTGCTCGGCCGGCACCGTTTGGATCGCGTGCGTCACGGGCGGATGCACCTGGGCGCCGGTCAATTCGACGCTGTCCTCTCCCCCGGTTGTGACGCGGCTCGTGAATGTGACCGTTCGCCCGTCGGCGGGTACGACGGCTTCAATTCGGACCGCGCCCTCGCAAACGCGAGCGTCGCAGGGCTGAAACGTGGTTGATCCAGGCGGCCGGTGGGTCACGCTGACGGTCACGGGATCCGGGCGCGGTCCGGTCCGGAGCTCCAGGTGGTGCGTTCCAGCCTCAAGCTGCACAGTTCCCGCCAGGATGTCGGAGTCCAACTTGACGCCGATTCGCTGAAGCTGGACCTGTACACCATCTATTCTCACTGTCGGGTTCTGACCCGGTTTGGCCGCCAGTTGCACGGTGTACTCACCGGGAAGCGGTAGATGGAAAGCACGGTCACCGTCCGTTACGCCAAGATCCGGGAGCACGGTGTAAACGGGAAGTCGCGCCAGCGCCTGCTCAGCCTGAACCTCTGCCGCCTCAATCTGTTCCGTGGTCAGCAGCCCTATCTGCGAGACCGCGTTGAGTCCGGGACCGTCGGCATGCACGCGGATAGTGTGGGCGCCCGCCCTGTCCGTCGGCACCGCGATCCGTGTCCAGCGGTAGCCGTAGGAAGCCTCGTCGCGCGTCTGAATGCTCCCGGCGTCGTGACCGTCAAGCATGACCGTGAGCGAACTGCCCTCGGGACCGACGAAGTGGCGCACCCAGAGTTCACGGGTGGCCCGCTGCGTGTCGACGGTGATCGAGAACGCGGCGCCGCCGGCCTTGGTCACAATGCTGCGCGTGAGGTCCGCAATTTCGGGATCGACATACCACCAAGCGTTCTTGTACGTCGCCACCCAGTCCAACGAAGCATCTGGAATTCTGGGAAAAACCTGATCTGCCGGAGCGACCATCAATCCCGGGGGCAGAAAGCTCGCGACGAGGTCGGTTGGGTCCGCACCGAGCCAGATTTCCGAGCCATGTTGCACGGCGACTCCGGGCGCGCCCTCAATTCCGGCTACCCCGGCTTGACCGCTCGTGAGGGTGACCGAGCCCGCGTCGTCGAAGGCGAACCAGGCCGTTACGAGCGGGCGCAGTGACGGCAACCCGACGATGACGCGGGCCGGAACCGAAAGCCGCTGGGACGGATCCGTCCTGACCTGGTAGAGATCCACCTCACCGGCGGACAATTTATCCAGCCGGCGCAGGCCGGGCTGGCTGGCCAGCGCGATTTGTGGTCGCGGATGTGACTCTTGCGATCGCACCCAGGGCTCTCCGCTTGGGAGGATGAAGGCCGCGTATACGCTCTCCCAATGAGGGTCGAGCAAGACGTGCCGAACGCGGCCGAAAGCGAGCAGCCGGTCAACGGGGTACCGACTGGGGCCATAGAGCCCGTGATGGAGCACAGCGAAGTAGGGAGCGTTCAACGTGGTTTGCGGCGAAACCCAGAGGGTTGGCTTGGGCGACTGCAGGACGAAGGGATTGTTTCCCGGGGCCGACGTTCGACCCGTTCGGCTGGCGTATCGGCTAGGCCCAAGCATCGGCACGTGGACCATCCGATCCGTGTGCGGCAGGTCGGTCACGCTCGCCATCACGGTCACCGTGTCGGCATCGATGGTGTAGGGCGGCAGGTGGCCGGCGAGGTCCCCGCTCCAGAACGGCAGCGCGCTGAGGGCGATCACGCCGGCAACGGATGCGCTCGCGGCGGTGCGCTGCATACCCGGCGGCCGCGCCACGAGATAGGCGACGACATGTCCGATCAGCAATGCCAACAGCAGGCCGGCCGGAATGTTCCAGTAGCGGACGTTCCGAAACACGGTGCCCAGGAGCGTTGCGTCTACGACCTCTTGAACAACGCTCAGCGGCTCATTGGAACCCTTCCCAAGCAGGGTGAAGGCCAAGAACCCGAGCAGAAGCACGACAGCGAGCTGTCGTGCACGGCCGCGCATGAGGATCGGTGCCACGAGGCCGATTCCCGCGAGCAAGCCACGGGCGATCACCGGAAAAACGGGCGCCGACCCGCCGGGTATCGAGGTTGCCGTACTGTAGTTGTAGGGCAACCCGGTCAGCGTCAGCGACTCGGCCAGCGTTGGGGCCACGTCCTTGATCCATTGAACGCCCGCTTCCCGGGTCCATGCGCCCAGCACTTCTGCCGCCGCCGGGATCGTCAGCAGTTGCCAGGCGACAAAGGCAATCGGGGGATGCAGCAACGCCACGCTGGTTGCCATCGCGGCGACGCACCCGAGGCGCCGCACGCGTTGCCGCCGCGAGCCGGATGCGGTACAGGTCCGAAAGATGGCGTAGGAACCCACGACGGCGAGCATCATCACGGACAGA
Organism: Chloroflexota bacterium; assembly: GCA_965220075.1. Classification (GTDB taxonomy): domain Bacteria; phylum Chloroflexota; class UBA11872; order UBA11872; family UBA11872. The sequence goes on along the minus strand of OZ244806.1, from coordinate 2,219,700 downwards.
TGAATCGTGCTGGCGCTCAGTCCGATCCAGACGAAACCGCGAGCGAAGCCGCGAACACCGAGCGGCCGCTCGAACGCTTCGTGCGCGACTTGCACCGCCTTGGGGAGCAACGCGATGCCGATGAACATGGGCATGTAGCCAGTCACAAACACGTCCAGGAACAACGGCGTCGTCATGTAAACGACCGCGGCTGCAAAAGCCGCCGGTCGGACGAGGCTGAAGGCTTTGGCGGCCTGATAGGCAAGAACGCCGGCCAAGCCGATCATGGCGATGGGAAAACGCGAGTGCAGCCAGCCGTCGACGCCCACGAGCTCGGCCAGCAATCCCCAGATATACAGCCGGTAGATGCTCATCGTGCGTTCGGTTTCCGCGGCGCCGAATAAGTTCGGGCGCCACGACGACATGTGGTCGGTTGCGATCTGCGCGTTCTGCCAATCCACCGGCGGGACCGGCCAGTCGTCGCGCAGTCCGAGGTAGCCAGGATCGAAGATGAGGCCCCGGTGCCAGATGACAACGAGGCCGACGATGGCTAGGTAGGCCGTCGCATCGGGGTGGCGCGCGATCCATCGCCGAATACCTCTGATAAGCCCGCTCAGACGTCCCGGTGGCAGCCAGACATTGCGGCGCGGCGCGGCGAGTTTCGAGGTGGCGCTCACCTGACCGCTGCGCTCATCGCCCGCCGGTCAGATGCGTCACGTGCCGGAGCGCGCGCGGACGGCTTCGAGGTCCTCCATGCGCTGCTCCGCGCGGGCGCGATCCTTCCGAAGCACCCTGGCGGCCCAGCCAAGCATGATGAGCACTCCGGCGCCCAGGAAGGCGTCGAGCGTCCACGCCACTGAGGCGAGACTCTCATGGCGAACCCACAGCGTGACGGCGCACGCGATGCTCAGCGGCATCAACAAGACCCATACGCGAAGCGTACCGGCCCCGATGTGGAAGTAGGTCAAGAGGGTCAAGAGCGCGAGCAGCGACCCGGCGATGGTGTAGGCCCAGACCAGGTGAGGTACCGGGATGTAGCGGTCCGCGAAGATGATCTGGAAGACCAGCTCCGGCACGATGACGATGATCAGCGCGGCGCCGCCGCTGATGAGGACGGTGAACGCGGCGGTGACCGCGAAGGTGCGCGTCAGCGGCTCGCCGGCAGCCACATGCCGAATGATGTGCGGGAGCACGACCTGCGCAGCCGGCGCTGCCGCAAAGAGGACGATGCGCCCGACGAGCGCCGACGCAGCGTACAGCGACGCGCTGGCGTCATCGAAGAAGTGGCGCACGACCAGAATGTCAACGTTCATGAGGATCGCCAGCGACAGGCTCAGCAGCCCAACCCGCACATGCGCGGACATGCCGCTTGCATCCGGGGGAGTGTCAACCGGCGCCTCGCTGGTCGCCCGAGCGATGTAAGGCGCGGCGAGCACCACGGCCAAGACGCCCAAGAGTCCCGAGAGTGCAGATGCGGCTATTCCCCCGGCCACCCCAAAGCCAAGCGCAACCAGCCCAACGCCAATTAAGGCGCGGAGCGCGCCGTCTAGCAAGTTCGAGGTGCCAAGCAGGAGGAACGCGCGCAGACCTGTCAGCAGCGCCTTGGTAAAGGGAAACACAAAGGCGATGGCAACCGCGCCGCCAAGCCAGATGATCGCCGTGCGGTCGTCGGTCCCAATGAGCAACTCAATGAGGCCACTCATCGCAGCGACGACGATCCATGCCACCAGGCCAACGATCCCGCCTCGGATGAGCGCGCGCCGCAGGACCTCGATGGCGGCGGGGCGCCCCTTCGCAACGACGGCAAGGCCTGTCATGCGCGTGCCAATCGGCAGCAAGAGCTGCGACGGCACCGCCAGGATGGCGAACAGCGCCAACACCGCGAACAGGTCGGCGTAGGCAGCCGGCGCCAGCATGCGCGCCATGGCCCACTGGAAGCCGAAGGACGTCAGGCTGGCGAGGAGGTTCAGGGCGCCGAGCACCACGGTGTCGCGAGCGACCGCACGCGGCCCCGACGATCCAGGGTCTGCCGCGGGCGTCGCATGGCGGCCTAGGAGCGCTGCGACGGCCCGGCGTAGCCCGGGAGTTGGCTTGCTCAGGGCTGCGCCGTGCGTATGAACCCGAGCCCTACGTCGTCGGGATCGAACAGCTAGCCGGCAATGGCCGGCGCGGCCTCGGGTGCCGACGGCTCAAGCAGGCTTGTGTCGATCGGCGCCGTTGTGCCGCCGGCCGTATAAAGCTTCGCGGGAAGCTCGGCAACGCCGGTGTCAACCGGACCGTCGTCCAGCTGCCCCTTCCGGAAGTCGAGCATGTGGCCCACGATGTAGCGCGATCCCCGGACCACGTAGTACCGGAAGTGATCGCGGCTCTTCCCGGCGTGCAGCAGCTTGCGCGCCACGTACCGCGGCGTCAGGAAGCTGGTATAGAGCGACTGCACCAATCCCATGATCTCCGGCGTCGGGATTGGCGAGCGCAGCACGGGTTCCCGCATGTCAAATCGTTCCCAGTGCTCCGGGCCATCAAACCGGAGCCAGTCGTTCTCACGCGCCTGGGCGTAGAGCTGGGTGCCCGGGTATGGCATCACGATGGTGCCCTGCAGGGTGTTGATCCAGCCGCGGTCAAAGGTCTCGCGCGTGAAGTCGATGGTCCGCTTGGCCTCGTCGAACGTCTCCCACGGGTAGCCGACCATGCACGTCACGTGCGGTTCCAGCCCGGCCTCGCTGGCCCATTTGACGGATTCCCACTGCTGGCGAACCGTCGTGCCCTTGTTCAGGAGATCGAGGGTGCGCTGATTGGCCGACTCGATGCCGTACAGGATGAACCGGAAATTGCTGGCGCTCAGCATCTCGTACTCGGCCTGTGAGAGGGCGTCGGCCCGCATGTTGCAGCCCATCATCAGGACTTTGTCCAGGCCGCGCTCGCGGTATCCGGTGCAGAAGTCGGTCAGCCAGCGTCCGGCGGGAAAGGTGCCCGTGTCGTCGAACACCTCTTCGACGCCGAGATCGACTAGCTGCTCGAGTTCGTCCAGGTAGTCGTCAACCGGCCTGACCGACCAGGTTGGCAGCATGCTGGTCCACGAGCAGCACCCGCCGCCGCCACCAGCAGTCGGCGCTGCCGGATCCCATGGTCCAGCCATGACTGCATTTCTCCAGGAAATTCCCCCTCCGATAGGCATTGAGTTCCTACTTTGTCAGCCGACGGTCGATTTGCGGACGAATATCCTCCCAGACTGGAGGAGTCGGCTCTTTCCCGGAGTTGACTATCTCCGCACAGACATGTCGCCGGACCCCCCCTCCCAGATCATCGCGCCGTCCAGGAAGTCCGTGAGGTTCAGCATGGCGAAGTCAAGCCGGTCTTCTCGGATAACATAGTCAACGAGCCAGACATAGAAGCGGTTTTTCCAGAAGCACCGTAACACGGTCACCGACCAACGTGATTCTCACCCCTGGAAATCGTGCCGTCAGTGCGCTGGAGCTTTCGTCTCTATCATCGTCGGAGCGGGCGGCGCGTGCTCGACCTTGCGGCGTCCGTCTCCCAGTCTCAGCCCTCTGCAATTCCGTTCAGCCAGATATCCTGGTGGCCGTGGCGTTGCAGCGGTGTGGCCGCGAGCGCCGGCAAAACAGGAGAGAGGACGGCCTAGATTCACAAACGAAGTGCAACGCCTCATTAGGGTGTTGCCATGGAACGTCACTACACGCACCTTGCCATTGAAGACCGCTGTGAACTGGCCCGACGCTACGCCGTCGGCCACTCGATCCAGCAAATCGCTGCAAGTCTGGATCGCGCGCCATCGACGCTGGCTCGGGAGTTTAAGCGCAATGGGTCGCGCACGTAGGGCTACCAACCGCGCTATGCCGACCAGCAAGCCCGCGCGCGCCGCTGGCGCGGCCCCCGGCTCGACCTTGATCCGGCCCTGCGCACGCGCGTCCTCGCCAGCCTCCAGCAGGGCTGGTCGCCCGAGCAGGTGGCCGGTCGCCTGGCCCGCCAAGCCGCCCGGCCCCTCATTTCCTACGAGTCCATCTATCGATTCATTGCCGCCCAGATCAGGCGCACGAAGGACTACGCCTGGCGCCACTTTCTCCCCCAAGGCCAAGGCCAAACGCGGCCGGCGCAGCCGCAAAGGCAGCAGTCCCGCTTCCTTCATGGCGCTCCGCCGCACCCTGCCGCGCAAGACCGATCTGGCCACCTTGCCCGACGCTCGCTTCACCCAGCTCGTCCAGGCCTACAACAACACGCCGCGCAAATGCCTCAGCTACCAGACCCCCGCCGAGGTCTTCTGGAATCATCTGTTGCACTTGAAATGTGAATCCACCCGGTGGCGTTGTCGCCGACGAATAGATTCGGGGCGTCCACGATTCCTCTGTCCTTGCTCCGGCTCATCAAGAACCTTGCTACTGGCAGCTCTGACTGTGAAGCGGGACGCTCTTAGCGCTCACAAGCAGCGGGAAACCAATGCCAACTCTCACGCGAGCGTTTCGGGGTGTGGGAAAGCCTCCGCAATGCTAGTCGATTGGCGTGAGGCTCGACCCGCACTGCGGCACCTCCAGCACTGACTCTGATTTACTGTTCCCGTGAGCCGTCGGACACCGACGAAGCTGCGGACCGTAATCAACGCCAGGCGTTGCAGGCGGGCGTGCAACAGGCCGTGCGGGAGTGAGTTCAGGCATCCACGCGTGTGGCCTCGCCCGGGCACGTTTCGATCATCATCACGGCGCTGGAGACCGACCACCTAATCGAAGTTCCCGCCTCGATTACAATCCTGGTGCATCCGCCGTGGGAGATGATCATTGTTCTTGGGGAGGCGCCGCAATGCTCCCTGGGTTCGACGCTCTGCATCAACGGAGCCCGGCTCGGTCCGGCGCAGAAGGGCGATATGGTTGCGGCTGTGGCCTACGGCGGCTTGTAGCGTTCCTTGACTTCGACGCCTGTTCGAGCCCCGCCCGATTTCGGTGCGTTCCAAGTCGTGGGCGCACCGTGAATAGTCATCTGTCGACGAGCTTAATCGTGCGCCGCTCGGCATTCCAAGCGGTAGGTGGGTTCGTGAGTGCGTTCTACTCCAGTGAGGACAGGAAGCTGTGCCCTGGAAACCGTGTGCGGTGGCGGAGTCGTCTCCTACGAGCCAGGGTCTCTGGTGGATCACCAGTGACGGCCCGTCATGCACGATCACCTTAGGGAAGGTTCTGAACAACCCGATTCGGTAGGGCTCAGTGTGCCGGATGGCCCCCGATGCATGGTTTTCGTCACGTAATTGGCGGGGTCGCGGGCTGTCCCAACGCCCTGGTGGACTCAGATCTAGGACCACCTGTCGCCGCTGGGGCGCACTGATCCTCTGACCGCATCAGATTTGGAGAAGCCCCGTAGGACCGCGAGCCGCTGCGTGTTCTTGTGCAGGCCCCGGTAGCGCACCTTGGCGTAGCCGAGTATCCGCTTCACGTCCAGGCTAAGGGTGCTCCACCTTGGCTCGGATTGATGCCTTGCGCTGCTCCGTCCGTGCCGCTTCGCTGCCCTTGACTAGTGTCCGCCGACGTCCCGGACGCATGGCCACCTCCAGTCCACCGCGCAATCCTGGTTCTCCGGTCGATTGCTGACCCCCAGATATCCGGCATCGCCCCAGACTGTCGTCTCCCCTCCATGGAGCAACTCGTGGGCCACCGTCAGGTCATGCACGTTGGCGGGCGTGGTCACCAGCCGGTGAACCATGCCGCTGGCCGCGTCCACCCCGGTATGCAACTTCATGCCGAAGTGCCATTGCTTGCCCTTCCGCGTCTGATGCATCTCGGGGTCGCGTCGCCGCGCGCGGTTCCTCGTCGATTCCGGCGCCTCGATGATCGTGGCATCGACGATGGTTCCGTCCCGCAGGCGCACGCCAGCTGAGCGGTGCCCTCCGCGAACAGCGCCGTTCCCAGATTGTGCTGTTCCAAGAGATGGCGGAAGTTGAGGATGGCGGTCTCGTCAGGCAGAGCCTCCTCAATCCTCAGACCCACGAACCGGCGCACCTCCTCACCGTCGTAGAGCGTGTCCTCCATGGCCGGATCAGAGAGGTTGTAAATCAATTGCACGCAGTGAATCCGCAGCATCGCCGCTAGGGATGATCTGCATAAGTCTGGCGGCCGCGGCAGAGCCTATGCTCGTGGGCAACCGGCGCCCGGTGAGGAAACGCGATGCAGCCACAGCGATCATTCGCCGATGTGGAGTACGACGGGCAGAAGCGCCAGACGCGACGGGCGCAGTTTCTGCAGCAGATGGACGGCTTGATTCCGTGGCAGCGGCTGGAAGCACGCCTTCGCCCGATCTATTCCCACCGGCGCGCGCGGGCGGCCGCCCTATCCGCTGGCCATGATGCTGCGGATTCACTGTGTGCAGCTGTTCTATAACCTCAGCGACCCGGCGATGGAGGACGCGATCTACGACAGCGCGGCGGTGCAGCGCTTCGTGGGCCTCACCGCGCGGGACCCGCGGCCCGCTGAGACGACGATCCTCAACTTCCGGCACCTGCTGGAGCAGCACGACCTGGGCGCGGCGCTGCTGGCCGAGATCACCCGGCATCTGGCGTCACGGGGCGTGCGGCTGCGAGAGGGCACGATCGTGGACGCGACCATCATCGACGCCCCAGCGTCGACGCAGAACCACGCCCAGCAGCGGGACCCGGAGATGCATCAGGTGTAAGAAGGGGCAGCAGTGGTACTTCGGGATGAAGGCCCACATTGGGGTAGACGCCCAGACGGGCCTGGTGCACAGCGTGGCGACGACCGCGGCGAACGTGACGCAGGTGCCGGCGTTGCTCCATGGTGGCGAGACGCGGGTGTGGGGGGACGCGGGCTATCAGGGCGTGGGGCGGCGCCCGGAGCACCGGGGCCGGGCCATGGACTGGCAGGTGGCCCTGCGGGCCGGGCGCCGACGGCAGCTGGAGCCGGGCAGCGCGGCCGCGCGCATGGAGCGGCGCAAGGCGGCGCTGCGGGCGAAGGTCGAGCATCCCTTTCTGTACGTGAAGCGCCACTTTGGCTACGCGACGGTGCGGTATCGGGGCCTGGCGAAGAACCGGAACCGACTCTGCCTGTTGTTTGGGCTGGCGAACCTGTTGATCGCCGAGCGCTCAGCGACGGCGTAAGCGGGAGTACTGCGCCCCGCCTTGGGGCGCGGACCGGCCAAGCCACAGGCGACAGAGCGGATCGGCCCGGATCGCCGCCCCATGCGCCGATCACTGCACGCCACAAGCGCCCGGGCGCTCAGTGGTCCTAGTTGTCCAGAGCTTTCCTAGGGGATAGGGATGACGACTACGACCAGCCGTGGGATAGAAGCGACGGATCCGCTTCTCCAGCCGCTCCCACGGAATCAGCCCGTCCATACGCGCGAGGAAGCGTTCGTGGTGGGTGGTGCGTTTCTTGCTATCAAAGGACAGGTCGGCAAACGTGCGCTGTCCACGGACGCGTCCCCCGGGGTGAGAAGGCCTCAGATCCGATCTATCCCATAGGGGACGCTTCAGGACTTGTTCAGAGGTTCCCTTAGGTAAATTGCGCATCACGGACGCCACCGCCGGTACTTCGCACGCGTATTTTCCGGCGACATCACTTCGCGTTCAGTACTTCCCTCTCAGCCAATGGCTCATCTGGCTGGCGGTAGCCGCCGTGGCGTCAGTCCGGATCGAACCGGCTCGCACCATGCCCATTGGCGGTCCGGCAATCTAGTTGTTGCGCCGCCCGTAAGCGCAGTGGTCGCCATGCACACGTCTCCGAGCGTTGGACTGGCGTGGTAATCGTGGCTGCAATTGTCGCGAGCCATGTGTTCTACGATGGGCACTTCCTTGCGGGACTGTAAGTCCGCGGCCATAGCGTCATGGCCACGGGCAAGGTGTACGCGTCGCATGTGTGAATTTACGCTCTGCAGAACATGGGCTTTGATGTATCCTGCTACAATGCATTGTCAGCCCACGCTGCGGATAGGTTGGATTGGGCTGAAAACCGCTGTGATGTAGCACATAACACCAAGTAATCAACTATGACCGCAACTGCAGAAAACCATTCTCCTAGCTTGTGTCCGCAGGGCGACTGATGTACTCGAGCTTAGTTTCTGTGCAGACACAGCGACGCTTGGTCATCGCATTGATCCTGCTGGCAACGCTCAACGCGCTGCTCTGGTCATTTGTGCGATCCCCGGGATCAGGCGGTCCGGATGAAATTAGTCATTTCAATATTGTCAGAAAGATGGTTGCTGCTGGCGGCCTTGCAAAGTTCGAGGGGTACAGTCCTGGTGCCTTTGCGGGCGGACCCGTACGCGCACAAGTGGCTCACGAGATAACACCTAATGCGTTTGCCATTCCGGTAGCCGCAATCATCAGCATCATTAGCTCAAATGATTCTGATTTCAACATCCATATCGCGCGGGTGTTCGGCGTTGCTCTCTACCCGATCACGCTATGGCTAGGATTTCTTACGTTCCGCCGCCTGTTTCACGATATGAACGCCGCACCAGTCTGGGGCGTAGCTGTAATGGCAACGGTACCAATGTTTACGCTTGTTCACTCATATTATACGAACGATACCCCATCTATCGCTGCGAGCACTTTTGCTATCTATTCGATGGTTCGAGCTTCGCAATCACATTTCGCATCTCGTGATATCGTCCTGCTCGGTGTAGCGCTTGGCGTGGTTGGCCTACACAAATACACGGGGTTCGTTGTATTCCCAGCAGTCGCAGCCGTCATTCTATGGAAGCTCTGGCGACAACCAGCCCGCTTGCTACAAGTGACGATTTCAGTCCTAGGACTTGCAGCTGCAATATCCTGCTGGTGGTATATCAGAAACTGGATCCTTTATGGAGATCCAATTGGCGTGGCATTTACACAAGCCGCAGTCGACGCGAGTGGTGGAGCGCCTATCCCTCCCCGAGCTCGTGGTCTGAATCCGATTGAATTTGTACAGGAAACGAATTGGATCGCTGAAAACTTCGCGACATTTTGGGCTGGATATGGATTGGAGAAACTGAAGTTACCGGGTGCAGCGTACCTTTCGTTTGGCGCGTTGATCGTTACGGCAACCATAGGTTTTGCAACCCGTGTGATTCTCACGCTATACACTCGCTTCGTGCCGGAATCTACTCCTCTTATCCTTGTTATGGGTTTGTTGCATGTGGGCTTGTGGGCTGTTAGCTTTTGGAGCAGCTACACGGTGGATGTCGCGTTGAATGGCCGGTATGTGTTTCCGGCCTTCGTGCCGTTTGTCGTCCTTATGATTGCTGGCCTATCGAGTTTTATTGCCTGGCGTGGTTGGGCTGAAGCGGTGGTGGTTATGAGTGTGCCCATTATGCTTGCTGCGAATAGCATGTATTTTGTTCGGACTGTCGTTCCAGATGTTCTGTACTAAAAGTGTGCATGTTAGTTCTTGCATACGGAGCTGGTGTTTCTATGTTGCGGTGGTCCTTGTTTCAATGTTAAGCATCGGTTCGATTGTTGTAATTGTAGCGCAACCTGTGTACATACTGGTATTTGAAAGTGCTCTTGAATACAGACATACATTCGGGGAAGTTCTGAGTGGTGTCAAAGGCCAGACGTTTGTAGCGCCGTCTGATCGTCTTTCGAGAATCGATGTTTGGATAAGAACTGAGGTTCCCTTTGCTGAGTATATCCGTGTTAAGTTTGAGCTGAGTCGTGGCGTTAGTCCAAGGACTGCCATTGTATCCGGGATTGTGGTGTTTCGCGAATCGGGTTCGGAGTTAGAGACCCGACTTGTATTCGATCCGCATCTAATCGTCAGTGGAGAGCGATTGTATCTACGTATGGAATCGATTCTCAGCAATCCTTATACTCATCTTTACTATGCATATTATCGGCAAGATATCTATCCTTTGGGTGAGCTTTTAGATCGTGATCGGAGGGAAATAGATGGACAGGACTTGCGATTTAAGCTCTACCGAAGTCCGATGTGGCCGAAGCCTCTTGCGTGGTTCGAAGCAGCTACTATGCCTGTGGTGGCGGCGGCGCGACGGTCCGCAGGCCCGGAGCCTTGGCTTGTGATTACTATCATGGTGATTGTTGGTGGAATCACGTCCGCGTTTCTTGTCACGAGTGGCGTACTGGCGGCGCGTTCGTCGGTAGGGGCTAGAAGGTATCTGTTGATTGTGATGTTGTGTTTGCTTCTGTCTGGATTGATGTTACTGATGATTGTGGGTGGAGACCCTTGGACTTCCAAGTTAGTGGTTCCTCTTTGTGTGGGGGGTTCGTGTTCATAGTAGCTGTTTATTGCAGTTATGGTTAATCGATCAGTTATTAGCCGCTTATGAGGATGCGTATTTCTTTTGCGAAGGGATGGATGCTGCTATGGCGACGCGCCGCTAACACCAGAAGATCGGCTCGGCCATGTCCGGCTGTTCTTCCGTGCGGAGCGTCGCGGCGATTGGTGCGGACTCAGTACCCACGCGAGTGTGAATTGTCGGTCGAGGTATTTGAAAGTCCCGTGTAGTGTGTGGCCGTGGGGATCGAAATTGAGGCCATTCGACATCCGTGATGGGACGCGAAGCTCGGCGGCTGAAATCCCGGCCGGTACGGTAACGTCTAAGGATGATCTGCATAAGTCTGGCGGCCGCGGCAGAGCCTATGCTCGTGGGCAACCGGCGCCCGGTGAGGAAACGCGATGCAGCCACAGCGATCATTCGCCGATGTGGAGTACGACGGGCAGAAGCGCCAGACGCGACGGGCGCAGTTTCTGCAGCAGATGGACGGCTTGATTCCGTGGCAGCGGCTGGAAGCACGCCTTCGCCCGATCTATTCCCACCGGCGCGCGCGGGCGGCCGCCCTATCCGCTGGCCATGATGCTGCGGATTCACTGTGTGCAGCTGTTCTATAACCTCAGCGACCCGGCGATGGAGGACGCGATCTACGACAGCGCGGCGGTGCAGCGCTTCGTGGGCCTCACCGCGCGGGACCCGCGGCCCGCTGAGACGACGATCCTCAACTTCCGGCACCTGCTGGAGCAGCACGACCTGGGCGCGGCGCTGCTGGCCGAGATCACCCGGCATCTGGCGTCACGGGGCGTGCGGCTGCGAGAGGGCACGATCGTGGACGCGACCATCATCGACGCCCCAGCGTCGACGCAGAACCACGCCCAGCAGCGGGACCCGGAGATGCATCAGGTGTAAGAAGGGGCAGCAGTGGTACTTCGGGATGAAGGCCCACATTGGGGTAGACGCCCAGACGGGCCTGGTGCACAGCGTGGCGACGACCGCGGCGAACGTGACGCAGGTGCCGGCGTTGCTCCATGGTGGCGAGACGCGGGTGTGGGGGGACGCGGGCTATCAGGGCGTGGGGCGGCGCCCGGAGCACCGGGGCCGGGCCATGGACTGGCAGGTGGCCCTGCGGGCCGGGCGCCGACGGCAGCTGGAGCCGGGCAGCGCGGCCGCGCGCATGGAGCGGCGCAAGGCGGCGCTGCGGGCGAAGGTCGAGCATCCCTTTCTGTACGTGAAGCGCCACTTTGGCTACGCGACGGTGCGGTATCGGGGCCTGGCGAAGAACCGGAACCGACTCTGCCTGTTGTTTGGGCTGGCGAACCTGTTGATCGCCGAGCGCTCAGCGACGGCGTAAGCGGGAGTACTGCGCCCCGCCTTGGGGCGCGGACCGGCCAAGCCACAGGCGACAGAGCGGATCGGCCCGGATCGCCGCCCCATGCGCCGATCACTGCACGCCACAAGCGCCCGGGCGCTCAGTGGTCCTAGTTGTCCAGAGCTTTCCTGGAGCACTGGTTGGGGCTGGAAGAGTGGGCGTCCTGTCGCTGGTGGTGAGCGGAAGCGGCGTGAGGGTGAACGCGCTGGTCCAACCTCTTTGCGGCGGTAGCGCCGTCGCCACCACCGGCACGAAGCTCGTCCAGGCATAGGCGCCCAGCAGCTCGGTCACGGAGGCCGGATCAGGCCCGACCGGCGGCGTCAAGAGTCCGACCAGCCGGTCCGTGCCGTAGTGATGAGGCGCCGGCATGCCGGGGAGCCAGTGGAACTCCGGTGGGAACCCGCCGGCGCGAATCGAGGCGGCCATCCCCAGGTGGATTGCCGCGTCGGGAACCGACAGGAGTTGGCGGCTGGCGAGCGCGATGGGCAGGAGCACTAGCATCGCAAGCCCCATCCCCGCCGCGACGCGCCGCCGCGGCTGGATACGGTGCGGCGCGCGCCAGGCCAGCCCCGCGCCGATCGCCAGGAGGATCTCCCAGCCCGCAAGCGCGCCCGCCAATCCCGGCCACAAGTGCATGACCAGGTTGACGACCACACCCCAGAGCGCAAATCCGACCACCAAGCCCTGCGCCAGCGCCGCGCGGTCGTCGTCTTGCCGCAGCGCCACGCGCACCACGACAAAGCCGATGGCGGCGAGCACGATGAGCTCCGCCGCCAGGAGTAGGAGGCCGGGAAGGACCGCCGGGTCAACGGTCATTCACGCCACCTCCACGCGACACACGCAACCGACGGGTATGGGTGTTCGATCCGTCACGTATTGAGGCGCTGGCAGGCAGGTATATCCAACACGATTGTCAGCTCGCTGGGCGCAGCGCCGCTGAGGCCTAGGGAACAGGACTGACGGTGAGCGGGTCTTGGTAGACCCTATACGTCACCTCGCCAACTTCAGAGACCTCAATCTGCAGCACCGGGATGAAGGCCGCTTCGCGCCAGTACTGCGGCTTCCATTGGTGCTGCAGCCGGACTGCCAGCGTCCAGCCGCCCGGGCCCATCTCGCCCGTCGACGACACGACCTTCATCACCGCCCCGCTATCATCCCGCACCGCCAGGCTCGACACTTGCGCATCGAACTCGTACTGGTGCGTCGTCGTTCCCAACCCAGGCGCCACCTGGCCCGCAAACCATATCGCGCTCTCGGGCGTGGGGCGGCCGGTCCGATATTGGACCGGGATGGCCCAGGGCGACGCATCCCCAGCCACCAGGACCCACTCCTGCCCTGACCACCGCTCTGGCGCGCGGTCGTCGAAGGTTGCGGTGAAGGTTAGGCGTCTATCCTGAGTGTGCGCATTGGACAACCGGACGCTGAAGGGAAATGTCTCGAGCTCCGGTGGCGGCGGCATGATCGGCGCCACGGCGCCGTGCGGTGCGTAGACGGCGACTTCGTCGTTCCACCAGATGGGTTGGCGTCCAGCAGGCGGAAACATCCACGGCAGGAGCTTGGGCGACGCGATCACCAAGTCTGGCGTGCGCCCGTCAAGTGGCTCGGCCGGCCACGGGGTCAGCAGATGGATAAACGTCGGGTCAACCTTGCCGAGCATCCGGGCATGCGACAGCGCGGACGCCGCGCGAAGTACGTCCACCGTCTGAAACGGCGCCGGCAGATACACCGTGGCGGATGCGGGAACAGCCTGCCGCAGCGCCTCGAACGACGCGGGCGCCGGCGCGGCATCGAGCCGTAGAAACTCCGGGCGCACGCGGTAGAGCGCCTCGCTGCCATCGCGGATCAGGAGCTCGAAGAACCTGGGATCGTCCAGCCAGCGCGCGGACCGGTCAGGAAGGCCCGCCACCCAGACGTCCGTCGCATGCAGGTAGGCGATGCCGAGCCTCCGGAGGGCTGCCGGCTCGAGATAGTCGAGGACGTCGAGATACTCGGGTCCGTTGAAGGCAAGCGTATGGACGAGCCCGGTAAACCCAGCGGCGTTCGGGCGGCCGGTGGCGTATGCGATGGCCCCGTCATCCGGTGTGGTCGGGAGCACGCGGGCATCAACCGGCGTATGGTCCCGAATGTAAGCGGCCACGCGATCGGATACGAACGGCATCGCCGTTCGCCCTTGATGGGGGTGACGTTCGCCGGGTTCGTACTGCAGCGGCTGGGCATTGGCCAGGTCTACGCCTTGTCCAATCGCCAGGCCGAGGTTGCGGACAGGCACCGCGACTGTCGGCCAGGTGACCACGACCAGGAGCACGGCGCCGGCGGCGTAGCGCCAGCGCGGGGGCCGCAGATTGGCCAGGCGCACGGTGAGCGCCAGCAGCAACGCCAACAGGGCGAAGTTCCGCGCGTGTCCCATCAGACGGGTCAGGGTTCCTGGAAGGGACTCATGAAACAGCGCCAGCGCGGCCAGCAGCAGCGCGCCGGCACCCAGCGCCAACGTCAGCACCAGGCGGTCGCGCCAGGCGAGCAACACGGCAACGCCGGCGATGACGAGGGGGCCGAGCCCCAAGAGCCCGACTCCGCCGGGCCGCGGGTCGAACGATGTCAGTGGTTGCAAGGCTCCCGGGTCGTCGCTCCACCGGAGCGACAGGCCGTATTGCACCGACCCCGCCATAAAGGTTGCGAGCGCTCCGCCGCCGACGCTCATGAGGGCTGCGGCCAGCGCCAGCCCCGCGCCCGCCCGAAGCAGCGCCCCGCGGCCCACCGGGCCAGCACGCCTTGCCTGCACCAGATGCACGACTTCCAGGCCAGCCCACACGGCGAGCAGCAGCGGGGCGAGCGTGGTTGAGAGGAGACCCACGCATCCCACCAATCCCGCGAGCGTCAGGTAGGCAAGCCACGACCGGTGCTCGGCCCTCGCTGCGCGCTCCAGCACCACGAACGTCAGCGCGTACGACACCGGATAGGCCAGCAGCCAAATATCCGGCAGCCCGCCATATGGGGTAGTCCAGGGAAGTTGCACCGAGGGCCAGTAGATTTCGGCCAGTGAGGCGCGGAGTCCAGCCGCCGGCAGCCCGGCCGGGACCGGAATCTGCACGATGTCGACGAGCGTGCTGGTGAACGACCAAGCGCCGGCGCTGAGCAGGAGCGGGGCGGCAATCAGGACAGCGAAGGCCGACGCACGCCGCAGGAGGGCGGTTACCACGACCAGAACAAAGCTCGCCCAATACCAAGCATCGAGCAGCTCCGTCGTGAAGGCCAGATCAGGCCCGACCGGCGGCGCCAGCAGCCCGATCAGCAGGTCTTGGCCGTGGTGATAGTTGGCCAGGACGCTGGGGGTCCAGAAGAAGGCCGGGGGAAACCCGCCCGCGCGGATCGAGGCGGCCAGCCCCAGGTGGTTCGGAATGTCGGGAATTGCCAGGAGCTGGCGGCTTGCCAGGGCCAAGAGCCAGAGCACCAGAACTGCGATCCCCAGCCACGCCACGACGCGCGGCCGTGGCCGGATGGGGTGGGAAGCGCGCCAGACCAGACCGGCGCCGAGCGCCAGCGTGACCGCCCAGCCCATGATGGCCCCGGTAAGCCCCGGCCACAGGTGAAGCATGAAGTTGACGATGAGGACCCAGAGCGCGGGACCCACCACCAGGCCCTGGGCCAGCGCCATACGATCATCGGACTGACGGAGCGCGACGCGGACGACGACAAACCCGACCGCCGCCAGCGCCAAGAGCTCCAGCACCAGAATCAAGAAACCCGGGATGATCGTTGGGTCAACGGTCATTCATCCACCCCATTCCACGCGTTCGAGCGCCTGAGCCACCACACGCTGCTGGGTACACATGCCGCCACGTGGCATGTCGGCAAGCCTGAGCACCGCGCCCGTCACTGGCGACGCAAGTAAGGCGCCGGGAGAGTCTTGGAGAGCAACCCTCCGCGTACTTACTCGTAGACGTGAGCAGACACATCGCCAGCCTCCGATACTTCGACCTGCATAGCCGGGATGAACGCTGCCTCCTCTTGCGCAACGTACGTGCCGCGATCGTCGCCACGGACGAGCCGCAGCGCCAGCATCCAGGCACCGGGTCTCACTCGGCCGGCAGATGACGCCGTTGCGGCGGTGTAGCCACCGTCGGTGCCCCGAACTTCGAGACTGGACGACCGGACATTCAAGGCATAGGCATAGGTTGTCGTTCCCCGACCAGACACCATCTGGCCGGCGAACCACGCATCAGCCACGGGTGTCCACCCGTCGGGATGGAATTCGAGCGGGAGTGCCCAGGGTGACCGGTCTACGGCAAACAGCACCCAATCCTGGCCAGTCCACTGTCCCGGCGCGTCATCATCCAAGGTCGTGGTGAACGTGATGCGCCCGTCCGCCGTGCGCACGTCGGACACCTGCACGCTGACGGCCAGCGGCTCCTCCCGCTGGGGCGGCGACATGATCGGCGCCACAGCACCGTTGGGTGCATACACGGCGACCTCATCGTTCCACCAGATGGGTTGGCGACCGGCGGGCGGAAACATCCAGGGCTCGAGCTGCGCGGGCATGACCACAAGGTTGGGCATATGCCGGCTGAGTGGTTCGATCGGAATGGATGTCAACACATGCGCCACCGCCGGGTCCACGTAGCCAAGCAATCGAGCATGAGGCAAGGATGCCGCGACGCGCAGCATGGGCAGCGACCCGAACACTGGGGGCAGATATACCGCGGTGGATGCAGGCACGGCCTGCCGCAGCGCCTCGAACGAGGCGGGCGCCGGTGGCGCGTCGAGCCGCAGGAATTCCCGCCGCACGCGATAGAGCGCCTCAGCTCCGTCGCGGACGAGGAGCTCGAAGTAACGGGAGTCCACGAGCCAGCCCGCGGCCCGGTCGGGAAGCCCGGCCACCCAGGCGTCCGTGGCATGCACGTAGGCAATGCCGCGACGCCGAAAGGCCGCCGGCTCGAGATAGTGGATGGCGTCCCGGTATCCGGGTCCCTCCATCGCGAAAAGGTGCAGGTGCTCGGCAAACCCGGATGCGTTTGGGCGGCCGGTGGCGAACGTTAGCCGGGCCGCATGGGGTGAGAGCACGCGCGCGTCAACCGCGGTTTGGTTGCGGACGTATGCCGCGACACCGTCGGCCGGGAGCGGGTCAAGCCGATATCGTGCGTAAAATCTCTTATCCGGTTCCCGCGGCGCCGTCTGCGCGTTTGCCACAACGACCCCATGCCCAATGGCCTGGCTGAGGTTGCGGACCGGTTCAGCAACCGTTGGCCAGGTGATCAGGGTCACGAGCAGCCCGCCGGCAGCGTAGCGCCAGCGTGCGGGCCGCAGGCCCGTGAGGCAGGCACTGAGCGCGAGCAGCAACGCCAGCAGCGAGAGGTTGCGGGCATGCCCATCCAACCGGGTGAGGTCCGCCTGAAAGGGCTCATAGCTCAGCACCAGCCTGGCAAGCAGCAGCACGCCGGCGCCCATCGCCAGCGCCAGCACCAGGCGGTCGCGCCGAGCCAGCAGAGTGGCGACGCCAGCAACGAGCACCGGGCCGATGCCGAGCACGCCGACACCGCCCGACCGCGGGTCGAACGATCCCAGCAGTCGCCGGCTGCCCAGGTCGTGGATCCACTCGAACGATAAGCCCGACCCCACCTGGCCATCCAGGATTCCCGCGATCCGGCCACTGCCGACGATGAGCAGGAGCGCGGCCAGCGCCAGCCCCGCTCCTGACCAGAGCTTCGCAGCCCGAGGCACGGAACCGGCACGCCTGGAGTGCAGGAAGTTCACGCCCTCCAGGCCGGCCCACACGACGAGCAGCACCGGGGCGAGCGTGGACGCGAGGAGACCGACGAATCCGACCAGTCCCGCGAGCGTCAGGGATTCGAGCCGGGATCGACGCCCGGTACGCGCGGCGTGCGCCAGCACCACGAAGGCCAGGGCGTATGCTAGCTTGAACGACGGCTTCCAGATATCTGGAAGTCCCAAGTACTTCGCACTGGGCAACGGCACCTGAACGAACGGGAGATAGATGTCCGTGAGCGAGGCGCGGATTCCAGCGGTTGGAATTCCCTCAGGCACGGGAAGTTGCAGAACATGCGGCGCCAGCCTAAATTCGAGCGTAAGAGCGCCTGCCGTGAGCAGGAGCGGAACGGTAACCAGCACGGCGAAACCAGACGCGCGCCGCAAGAGCCCCGTGATAACCACCAGCACGAAGCTCGTCCAGGCATAGGCCCCGAGCAGCTCCGTTACGAATGCCAAATCGGGCCCGACCGGCGGCGTCAGCAGCCCGATCAGTAGATCGATGCCGTAGTGGTATGGCGCAGCCATGCCCGGATTCCAGGGCAACTCCGGCGGAAACCCACCCTCTCGCAACATCCGGGCGATACCCAGGTGGATCGCCGCATCGGGAAACGTCAGCAGTTGGCGACTGGCGAGGGCCAGCCAAAACAGCACCAGGAAAGCACCCATGAAACCGGCCGCCACGCGCGGGGGCACGGCCATTAAGTGAGGCGCGCGCCAAGCCAGGACCCCGCCGAGGACCAGCGTGACGCCCCAGCCCACCGCCGCGCCGGCCATCCCCGGCACGGCGTAGAGCACAAAGTTTGTAATCAGGCCCCAGAGCGCAAGACCGACCACGAGGCCTTGGGCCAGCGCCATGCGGTCGTCGGTCTGCCGCAGCGCCACCCGCACCACGACGTAGCCGACGGCAGCCAGCGCCACGAACTCCGCCGCCAGAAGCAGGAGGCCCGGGATCACCGCCGGATCAACGGTCATTGACACCCCCTCCGCGACCCAGCTTCAACCAGTGGGTCCGAGCTTTCGACCCGTCACATTTTGGCAGGTGCTCACGCGGCCAGCACGCAGATGGACAAGCCTTCACAGCACGCCCGCATCGACCCGGGCGCGGCGCCATGGCGGTCTTACAGAAGGGACCTGACGGTGAGAGGGTCTTCGTAGACTCAATATGACACCTCGTCGGCGCCAGAAACATGGATCTCCATCACTGGGATGAAGGCGGCAAGCCGCCAACCGTGCGGCCGCCATTCGTGCCGCAGGTGGACAACCAGTGTCCAGAAGCCCAAACCGCCCAAGTTTTCCACCGCCTGCCGGTTCCGCGTACGCTGCTTTTCTGATAGCGCACGAACCGGCGACTACTCTGACCCCAAAGCTGGTGTGAACCGCCCGGCTATAAGTCGTGCATCCGTAACCAGCTGGCAACAGTCGCGTTGTGTCTACAGCAAAAGAAAGGCGCGGATACGGCCGTCAAGGCCTGTGAGACCGCATCGCCATACTCGAGAGCATTGCGCATGTGCTAGCGCGATGTAGGTGGCATGCCTTACAGGGATGTGCAACATAACGAGTTGCAACTTGAGTTCCGTATGCCTATGAACTGGAATGTAAGCTGGATCGCCAGTGGACTGTTAGGACCGGTGTGCTGGTGGATTCGTCATCGGGGCCGTGTTAAATCGCCGCGATCAGGCGTAGGCCCGTATGCTGCCTGGCGATGCCTCACGCTGCGAGATCGAATATAGGTTGCACCTGACATCGCGCTCTCAGCACTTTCATTGTCGACCGCTCCGGCGGGTAGACTGTCCTGATCCCGAGATGCAGCTACGTAGTGACGCTCATCCCAGCGTCCGCGGTGGTCATATTTTGGCAGCGCCCGGTGTGCGCGCGGTCGTAGTTGTAGTACTGGAGATAGCGCTCCAGATCGGTGCGCAAGGCCGTGAAACGGGGGATCAAGGCGCGCGCGAAGGTGGGGCGGTAGCACTCCTCCAGGACGGTATGGTGTACGCGCTCGCCGCAGCCGTTGCTTTGGAGGCGGCCGGCCGCGATGCGGGTGTGGCGCACGCCGGCCTGGTGCAGGGCGTTGGTGAAAGTGGCGCTGCTGAACTCGCTGGCGTTGTCGGTGCCGACCCGCTGGAGCCTCCAACCATGGCGCGCCAGGTGCACCCGCTGGAGTCGGCCAGCTGGCCGACTTAGAAGCAGTCCAACTGCACCAGCTCGCCCGGCTGCTCGGCCTCGATGTGGCGGACTGGCTCGGGGACCTGGGGCCGCGGCTCCGGCGGGGCCTGGTAGCCCGCGATCAGGCCCAGGCGTTTGGCGCGCGCGTGTTGAGGCCCGCGCGGCGCAGCACGCGCCAGACCCCGTGGGGGCTGATCCGGTGCCCGCCCCAACGCGGGCGCCGCAGCTCGACCGCCAGCCGGTCCGGCCCCCAGCCGGGATGCCCCAAGCTCAGCGCCAGTAGATGCTGCTCCAGCCAGGGCGGCGTGCGGTTGGGCAGCTGCGGAGGACGGCGCTCACGCGGGCGCAAAGCGTCCAAGCCCCAGCGCTGCACCGGGCGGCGCCAGCTGTAGTAGGTCGAGGGGTGTACCCCCAGCATCCGGCAGGCCGCGCGCACGTTGCCCAACTCGTCGGCCAGCGCGGACAGGCGTAGCCGGAACCGGTGCAAAACGCCATCATGGGTCATGAGCGGTGTATCTCCTTCGTCTCATTGGTTGCTCCCAACGATATGAAGCGTGCACCGCTCACCTGCATCAGTCCAAACCGACTCCAGGTGTCGCGTCTACATCCGGAAGAGGGACCTTTGAAAAACGCTGAGTACTGGGCATGGTGCGAGGCAGACCGTTCGGGGGGTATTGCGATGCATCGGCAGACTAGACCGCCGTCGTTTGTGGATACATTGCGACCAGACCAGCCGGGGCGCAACGAGCGCCTGCGGCGGATCGACGAGACGCTGGACTGGGGGCGGATCGGGGAGGTCGTGGAGGAGTTGCGGTCGGCACCGGAAGGCCGACCGGGCTATCCCCGCTGACGATGGTGCAGGTGGCGCTGCTACAGCAGTGGTACAGCGCGTCGGACCCGGAGATGGGAGAGGCGCTGTGGGATCGGGTCTCGTTCCGCCGCTTCGTGCGGCTAATGACTGAGGTAAACCGCCAGTTGGAAGAGCAGGGGTTGCTGGTCAAAGCGGGGACGCTGGCGGACACGACCCTGGTACGGGCGCAAGCATGCACCCCGATGCGGAACGGACCCGGCGGGAGCAGAAGTACCACTTTGGCTACAAGGTACACATTGGGGTAGACGCCGGCTCCGGCCTCATCCGGCAGGCGGCGATGACCTCGGCGAAGGTCTACGAGAGCGAGGTGGCAGACGCCCTAGTCAGTGGCGATGAGGGGGCATTCTACGGAGACCGCGCCTACCAGTCCGAGCGCAGAAGCGCGTGGCTGGCGTCGGTGGGGATCCAGGACCGCACAATGCGTCGAGCGGACAAGCACCATCCGGCGCTGCCCTACTGGCAGCAGCGCCACAACCACCTGATAGACCGTATCCGGAGGCCGGTGGAGGGTGTGTTCGGCACGCTCAAGCGGGTGTACCGCTACGAGCGGGTGCGCTACCGGGGCCCGGAATGGAACGCGACGGAGATGTGATGGAAGTGCATGGCCTACAACCTGCGGCGGGCGGAGCGGCTACGGTCTAGCCGGGCGTGAGTTGCGCGCGGAGCGTGTGCCCGGCCGCGCGCTCTGAATCCGGGGCCGCAAGGGGGATCTCCGCTGTTGCCGAGCTGTCCTGACCAGCCCGGAAGCCCGCCCAAACCCCTGCGCCTCACCACCAGACCAGCGTCCACAAGCACTGCCAGCGTTTTGCAAAGGTCCCTGAATTAGAACAACCTGATATGGAAGGACCGGTCAAGGCGACGGCTGCGGGTGAACCGTGCGGGGATGGCGCGGGGGGGCGAGCGGCCCGCGGAGCAGAGGCGGGACCGGCGGCGCCGACGGTGAGTCAGACTGATATTCGCGGGTTGGGGCCGAAGCCCGGACCGCATGACAGGGGATCGTCGGGAGCTGCCTCGGTCTAGGATCGCGTGTTGGGAGCGGAGCCCTTGGCGCAAGCGGTCCGGCAAGGGTGCTCCAGACCGCGGGCCAGCCCCGCCGCTGCTCGACGGGTCGTTCACAGGAAGTCCCAGGGGTCGCACGGCGGCTGGCGGTTAAGCCGGCGCGGGCCACGGCCCAAATGAAGCCCAGCAGCTCGCGGGCGACCGCCACGACGGCCTTTTGGGACGGTTTGCCGCGCGCGGCAGCCGCAGCACGGCCAGCCAGGCACGGTAAGGCTGCCGCCAGGGGCGGACCCCGGCGGGCGGGCGCACATCCAGGCGCAACAGGAACTTCGTCAGCCGGTGCCGTAGCCGATCGGTCCGCGCGGCGCCATGCGCGCGGACCAGATCCCGCAGCGCCTCATGGGCGGCGTCCGGCACCCACACCGCGGTGAGATCGCCGGCCCGCAGGCTGCGTGCCAGCTTGCGCGCAGCCCGTCGGTCCGTCTTGACCCGGTCCCCCGGCTTCCGCGGCACCAGTCCCGGCGCTGCCACCATGCAGGGGTGGCCCAACGCTTGCACCTGCTGGTACACCGCGTAGCTGCAAGGCCCTGCCTCATAGGCGAAGGCCGCTGGCCCCACCCGCCGCACCAGCTTGCGCAGCGCCTCCGGGTGGTTGGGGATCAGCCCCAGCTGCAGCTCCGCCCCATCCGCCTCGACCACCGCCACCGCGATCGAGTCCTTGTGCACATCCATCCCCACGTATCGCGTACCCGGGCGCATTGGACCGGCTCCGTCGTATGTAGCTCTGCACAGGCACCTAACCCGGCCCGCGCAACCTACGGCTTTGCGACTGCGGCCGGTCCTTCCATCTTGTCTAGGCAAGTTCAGCCCAGACTTTCAGCGGTGCCAGCGGGCTCTGTCCTCGCGGCGGCCTCCAATCTCCGGCCACGCTCCTCGCATCACGACGCTCCTCCTCCTCCCGTTCGGGGCATCGAGGCCCGCCGGCGCATCAATCCGCCGGCTATCGAATCCGTGACCGGGGCTACTTCCCTTCGGTCCGGTCGCGCTATCCCTGCCGCGGGAGCGCTGCGGATATATATGTTGAGCGGCTCCGGCGACGAACCCGGCATGCACCAAGCACGGGGGCGCGGGAATCCAGGTTTCCGTAAACTTTTTGACCCCGGCGCATCGGTCGCCGCTGCCAGGGGGCGCCCCGCACCGGTTTCGTGCCGTCGCTCCGCCCGGCCGTATCAAGGGCTGTTCTCGGGACGGAGGAGCGCGACGGATGCGGTCCGCCACATTTCTCACTTCGCCAGCCGCCGCCACCCCGCAAACGAGCGGTGGCCTGTCTGCCGAGCGGGTCCTTCAGCCCCTTGCTTCATCTGGCCGGCGCGCGATTCCGGGGTTGAAGACGGCCAGAGGGCTTGCAAGAATGGATGCCCTTACCAGGCGGGCGCTTATCACCATGCGGCGTCTGACCGCGCTTGCGACGCTGCTTCTCGCCTTGGGCGCGCTCACGGTGATTTCCGTTTCGGCGCAAGCCCCCGACGAGCCCGTTGACGGCGGCTGGTTCTTCAGCCAGGCCGGCCCCGGCGAGGGCCTTGGCTTCTCCGTGACCGACGCGGACGAAATCCCGTTCTGGACCGAATTCGAGAAGGCCGGCGGCGTCGCGCAGCTCGGATACCCGGTGTCACGCCGCTGGAGGGACGGCCCGTTCACGCTCCAAGCGTTTCAGAAGACGATCTTCCAATGGCAGCCCGGGCGAGGCCTCTTTCGGCTGAACATATTTGACGAGCTAAGCCGGGCTGGTCTGGATGACGCCCTGCTCAGCCAGAGCATCATTCCCAAGCCGCGCGCCTTCCCCGCGGACGACGGCCAGCCCTTCAGCGTCGTCATGGCGAACCATCTGGTCCTGCTGGACGAGAACGAGGCCATCAAGGCGGTCTGGTACAGCAACCCCGCCTGGCTGGACGACTACGGCCTGCCCGTCGCCTATCAGGACTTCGGCGATCTGCGCGTCCTGCGGGCCCAGCGAGCGGTGTTGCAACAGTGGATGATCGAGACGGACTTTGCCTCGCCCGGCCAGGTGGTGACCGCCAACGGGGGTGATCACTACAAGGACGCGGGTTTGATCCCAGAGGAGGCCACGACGCCGCACGCCGCGGGAGACGCCGTGGCAACGGTGGTCGTGACGCCGGCGCCGAGCCCCGATCCGCCCGCGGAGCCGGAACCGGGGCCCGCCGTGCCGCAGGCGGCGCCCATCGGCAGCGTGTGGAACATCGTGGCGCCGCTCGTATCGCTGGACCAGAGAGTCTGGATCGGGACGGCCACCGGCGGCGTCCTCAGGTCGACCAACGGCGGCGCGAGTTTCACGCCCGTTAATCAGGGTCTTCCGAATCTGGCGATCAACGCGATAGCGCCGTCGCCAACGATCCACGAGGACGGGCTGGTGCTGGTGGCGACCAACGAAGGCGTCGCTCGCTCCATCGACGGCGGCGTCAGTTGGGCGCCGGTCGCGGGCCTCCCCGCCGGACGCGTGGGCGGCCTGGTTATTTCGCCGCACTTCGCGGAGGACGGCGCCGTCTATGCGGTCCTGGATGCCGCTGGCCTGTATCGCTCGAGCGACCGCGGCGTCAACTGGAGTGCGGTCCCGCACAGCCACCAAGCCCTGCCGCGGCCGGCTACCTACCTCGGCATGGCGGCCGCTGAGAAGCGCGGCGGCGGGATACATCTATTCGCGTGGACGTCCACAGCCCTGTACGAGAGCGCCGACCGCGGCGCCGGTTTCAACTCGCTCACGAGCGGCAGGAAAGTATTGCCCGCGGGGTTCAGGATCTCCGCGGTGGCCATCCACCCCGCCTGGCGCAGCCAGCAGCAGATCTGGCTCGGGTCCGAGAGCCACGGCATCTATCGCTCTACCGACCAAGGCAAGACCTACCAACAAGTACTGGCCAATCCTAGAAAAGCCCCTAAAAAAGGCCCCGATAACCGGCCGGGAAGAATCAACGTGCTCGCGATCTCGCCGAACGTCGCGCGAGACGGCACCATCTTTGCCGGCACTAGCAAGGCTGGGGTCTTCCGAACTCGGGGCACGAACCGGCTCGACACAGTTCAAGACATTGGCGGGCCCGGCACGTGGTCGCGAACCGTCGTGAACCTAGCGATCCAGGACGTGAGCGGCATCGCGATCAGCAACGACTACAACAACGATCGCTGGGTCTTGGCGGTTGGCGGCGTCCGGATCGCCTCCACCAGGTCCGGCGGCAACGACTGGTACACCTACCCGGACCCGGTCGGTCCCACCGGCTGACTCTCAGCGCGGCGCCGCCGGTTAGCGGCGCCCGCACCGAAGCTGGCGCAGGTTACGCTCTGGTTGCTGGCGCCCGGGCCTGGAATGGCTCTTGGCCTCGCGGCCCCGGTCCAAACCCTCTGGTCAACGGCCTGAGCAAACCACCACTCCGGGAGGCCCCGGCTGGAGAGGCTGGCATCCCTCGAATCAGTCCGTGCCGGCGTGGTGGCCGCCTCCGGCGCTGCCGAAAGCTGCGCCGGAGGAGCTCATAAAGCTCCGGCCACGCCGCCCCGGAGGTCGACGCTGCAACAGCGGGCGCTGTGGAAGGCGCTGCAGAAGGCCAGGCTCCAGGGGCTGTCGCTGCGGGGGATCGCCGTGACGTTGGGCCTCTCCCGCAACACTGTCCGCAAGTACGTACGCGTCGGCACTCGCGAAGATAGCCTGAACCCGATGCCCTGCAGCACCTGGGCCAACCAGTGCCTGGACGCCCAGGAGCGGGAACTCTTCCGGGAGATCATCGCGCGGCTATGGAATGACTTTGTATCTAACTAGCTCAGCGCTTCCTCCAGTACGCGCTATGTGGCCAGCCGGCACCGGTGGCTCCAGGTCGAGCCGCTGGCGTTCGACAAGGCCAATGCCGCGCACCCCAGCGAGCACGACCCGCTCTATGCCTGGTGGCAGGCGGTCATGTATGGCAATGCGCCGTAAGCCACGATCGATCTCAGCGCAGTCGCTCGCTAAGCCGAGACAGCGCCCCATCAGCGGATTCAGGCCAACAATACCGAGCGACCTCGAGCCTAGATCACGCCAGCGCCGCCCATGCGTTGATGGCAAGCGCGCCTGACGCGCCGACGGCCAAGAACGGGGCAAACGGCAGCCGCCGACGGTGGAGCGTTCGCCGTCCCAACCACAGGAACACAATTGTGGCCGTTGCCACCGCGACCGCCAGGCCGGTGACCACGGCGACGCCCGTCACGCCGACGCCCATCCCCACGACGCCCACCAGCTTGACATCACCCAGTCCGACCGCATCGCGTGACACCAGTCGTGGCAATGCCAGGATCGCCATGCCCAGCAGACTCCCGGCCAGCGCGTCCAGCCACTGTCCGCTCGTGACCGCGATGGCCGCGGCGATGACCAGTCCGACGAGTATGAGCTTGTTGGGGATCCGCCGTTCACGGATGTCGGTAACCGAGGCCGCGAGCGTGACGCCCAGGGCGACCAGCAGTCCGGGCGTCATCCAAAGAGTCCCTGCATGATGCTTAGGAGCATGGGGATAAAGATGAGAAGCATGAACGCGGGCAGGAAGCAGACCGCGATGACCATCTGCGCCTTGGCCTCCTGAGAGGCCACCTCGGCATCGATGTCGCTGCGCCGCTGCGCCCGCAACCCCACCTCGTGCTGGTCGAGGACGGCGTCGAGCTCCGCGCCCAAGCGCCGCGCCTGCTTGAGCGCCAGCACGAAGGCCTCGAACTCGGGGGCGCCCAAGCGGTCGGACGCCTCCTGCAGGGCCACGGTAAGCGGCACGCCCAAGCCATAGGCAGCCATGGTGCGCCGGATCTCGCGTACCAGCGCGGTCGACCCAGCGCCGGATGCATCGTCCGTCACCACTACGTGCAGTGCGCGCTCGACGCCCATCCCGGCGCCGATCAGTCCCCGCAACTCGGCGATGACGTCCGGCACCTCGGCCAAAATCCGCGCCCTGTGGGCAGACTTGCGCGCGTCGATAACCAGTGAGGGCGCCACGAATCCCAGCAGTCCGCCGATGGGGGCGCCCACCATCATGGCGGGCACCCAGGGCGTGAGCAGCGCCAGCGCCAGGCCGATGCCGGCACCCACCGCCAGCTTGATCGCAGCCACGGTCCGCGGGGTGATCCACGCCGCCTCGAGGCCCGCATCGCGCAGGTCCTGCGCGGTCACGAGGCGCTTATGGAGCCCCAGTCGCCGACCGAGCACCTCGAGGCGTGCCGCCAGGACGCCCAGCAACCCCGTCGTCGGACCTGCCGCCGCGCGGGGGTGCGCCCCTGTCAGGCGCATCACCCGCCGGTGGCGAGCGCCACCAAGGAGATCCCCGACCTGCTCGATCGTGACGAAAGCCATGAGGGCCACGGCACCGGCGGCCACCAGCGCCGTGAGCGCCGTTGTGCTGCTCATAGCCGCGCCCGCGTGAACCGCCGCCAGAGGAGCAGCCCCGCCACTTCCAGCAGGACCGCTCCGGGCAGGAGCGCAAACTGCCCCAATGGCTCGTCCATTACCGTGAAGGATTCCGGGTTTGTCCCCCGCAGGTACAGATGTATGGCCGGGATGGCCAGCGCCACCACGACGATTTGGATACGGATCCCGCGGGTCTTGGCCCGCAGGTCCTCGCGCGCGCGCAAATTGGCCGCGATCGTGGCCTCGAGCCCCTCCAGAGCCACGACCGCGCGCCGCCCTGACACGCCGTGCTCGATCGCGCGGGCCAGCACGCGGTAGGCCAGCCGCAGATGGCGACCAGGTGTGCGCGCGGCAGCCTCCACCAGCGAGCGGTGGAGTGGCCGGTCCAGCCGGAAGCGATTGGCGATCCAGGCAAGCTCGTCTCGGACCTGCGGTGTGGACACGCCCTCGGCCGCGGCCCGCAGCGCGTCGAGGTAGGTGGCGTCGGTCCGGAGGTGCGCGGCCACCAGGCGCAACAGCGCGAGCGCCTCGCGATCGGCACGTGCCTGGGCCCGCGTCACGGCGGCGCGAAGCAGCACAGCCGGGGTGATCGCGCCGGCCGCCGCGCCCATGAGCGCAAAAGGCGGTGCGAAGGCCCCACCGACCACCACACCCAGCGCTACGGCCACGCCATTGAGCAGCAGGAATGTACGTGGCGAGATCAAGACTCCGGCTTCGCGTAGCTGAGCGCTCAGACCGACCAGACGGCGATGCAGCCAGGCGTGCTCAGGCGCCACAGGTCGCGTAGCTGCCGGCGCCAGGGCCAGCGCCAACGCGACGACGCCCGCTGTCGCGAACACGGCTGCCGCGATGGCGGGATTCAAAGCACCGCGCCCTGGAGGTGCAGCTTTGCCCTCACCTTGGCCCCCGGCTCGTAGCCGTCGGCACCACGGAAGCTCACCGCGTCATCGCCCGCCGCACGCTCAGCGGCGAAGACGGGCCGCAGGTCGTAGGCGCCCTCGGACTCCATGCCGGCCAGTTCCATGATCTCGAGCACCGCGCGACGCCCATCCGCGAGCCGGCCCACGTGGATAACGAGGTCGAAGGCGCGCGCGATCGGCTCGCGCAGTTCCCGCAGGCTGACGTCGCGATACTCCCGGCGCACCAGCGTCTCCAACCGGCCCAGCGCGTCGGCCGCCCCATTGGCGTGGATCGTGGTCCCCGAGCCGGCGTGTCCGGTGTTGAGCGCCTCCAGACACACATAGGCCTCGCGCGGGCTGCGGATCTCGCCGACCACCAAGCGATCGGGTCGCATGCGCAGGGCGTTCGCGACGAGGTCGGCCACCGAGACGGTGCGGTCCTGATAGTCGACGGGTCGGTGGCCATGTACACACTGCAGGCGAACCGTGTGCCGCTGATCGGGTACGGCCAGCTCAGTAGTGTCTTCGATGATCACCACGCGCTCGCCGGCCGGTACCGCCGCCAGCAGGCTGGCCAGCAGCGTCGTCTTGCCGGCGCCGGTGGCACCGGCGATCAGAAGGTTCAGGCGCGCGCGCACCGCGGTGGCGAGGAAGACCGCCATGTCCGAGCTCAGACCGCCGGCGGCGACCCAGTCGGCCGGCGGCGCATCCGCGACGGGCTGGCCCCCGGCAGCCGGTCTGTCAGAACGCAGGGCCAGCCGCACGCGCCGGTGCTTACGGATTGAGAGGCAGGGTCCACCTACCGGCGCGATCACCAGATTGGCCCGGCTGCCATCGGCCATGCGAGCGTCCACACAGGGACTCTCCAGGGACAGATGGCGTCCTACCAGCGCAGCGATCTTCTCCATCAGCGCCGACAGGTGCTGGACGTCGCGAAAACGCGCCGACGTCGACTCGAGCCGGCCACTGCGCTCCACCCAGACGTCCGCCGGACCGTTGACCAGCACGTCGGTCACGTCCGGGTCCACCATCAGCGCCGCGAGTGGCCCGAGACCGGCCAGCTCGTCACGCAGCCGCCGGACCAGAGCCGGATCGGGCACCGCTCGGGGAAAAACCTCGGCGAGATGGGTCCGGATCACCGAGCCGATGCGCGAGGAACGGTCGCGCGCGGGGCTGAAGGGGTCCAGCACGTGCGGCTCGAGCGCCGTGACCAGACGTTCCCGCACCCCCGTCAGGAACGCCTCGTCCGCAAGGAGGGCCTCCATACCGATGGACGCTCTGCGGTCCGCGGAGGGTGCGACGGGCGCGTCACTCATTTGGTGTCCGCACTGATCTGGCGACCGCTGTCGATGGAGGCGCTGGCGGGTTCGTCAAGGCGTTGGCTGAGCACGAAGGTCCCCGACGGGATGCGCACGACGTAGCGCGGGACGTCCGCCGAGGGCACGGCCAGCACAGCGGCGCCGATGCGTCCTTTCGGCCCACGGTCGAGGCCGCCATCACCCGACGGCGCGAGCAGCGGCTCGCCTCGGTCGGTGCGCAACTCCACCAGCAGGACGCCGCGTCCGAGGATCTCCACTATCGGCGGAGCAGTCGCAGGGAGCGTTTGGACAGCCGTTGGGTCGGGGCCGACGACCAGGACATCAACGACCTGTGACGGTGGGACCACGCCGCCCAGCGCGCGCGTGGCGTCGATAGGGATTGCGACAAGGGCGTGCCCGGGCGGGATGGGCCCCGCGTGCGCCAGCAGCGCCGCGCGGCGCGATCCGGCCAGCTGCCCGGCCACGATGTATTGACCGGTAGGAATAGGGCCGGTGGCGAAGGCCCCGACCGCCGCCTCCAAAGACGTGACCGCTCCTTCCGGCAGCGATGCGGGGTTGACGTCACGCAGCGTCAGCGCGTCCGGCACCAGAAGGTCGCCCAACGCCAGCGGTCGCGCCGCCACCACTACCGGCGCCAGTTGGATATTGCGGTAGACCAGGACGCCGGCGAAGAGACCCAGTAGCACGGCAAGGGCGAGCAGCCAGTGGCGTCTCATCGGCGGTCCACCCAGCTGGTGGCGCCCTGATAGCGCACGGTGACCGCGATCGATCCCTCCAGCTCGAAGTCCTGCAGCGTGCGGTCGCTGTAGGTAACGCGGATCCGGGCACGGAGGTGGAGGTCATAAGGATGGAAATGACCGTCGACAATGGGCGTCACGTCGTTCCATTGCATACGGAGGGTCTCGTCCGGGCGCCCGATGTCGCCGGGCCGCGTGCCGCCCGGCCGGTCGTTCGCCCCGCGCAAAAAGGTCCACTGCTGCAGCGCCGTGGTCGCCCCTGGGTCCGAGGACGGCGGATCGACCGCCGCCCGTACCCAGAGGTCGATCGGCGCGCCGCGCAGCACCTCGATGGCGAGGAATCCCTCGGTGTCACCGGCAACGGCCGAGCCCGCCAGCACGGGCGCCACCCGGATCGTCCCCGCGGGCGGATCGTGTGCCACCGGCGTAGAGGTTGGCACGGGACCGGATGTCGGCGTGGGCGCCGGGCCCCCGGTTGGCTGCGACGTTGGCTTGGGACTAGGCACGAGACCGCCCGGTGGGGGCTGGGAGGGCGGGACCGGAGCATCCGGATCTGAAGCCGGGGATGGTGATACGTCGGTTACCGAGGTTGTTGTCGGAGTGACCTCCGGCGTGCTTGTGGAGGTCGCCGTTGGCGTGCTTGTGGGGACCTCTGTTGGAGTCGGGGTGGTACTGGGCACCGGGGTCACGCCGGGAAGCGCGCCAGTGGTCAGCAGCACCCGATCGTCCTGGAAGAAGACGATGCTGGTTGGGACGTAGCATCCATCAAGCTTGCGGTAGTTCTGATAGAAGGTGCCGGCCAGCAGGTCGCCGTTGACATCCCGGTGGCGTCCGTTGAAGGCCGCTCCGTCGTAGGGGCCGGCCACGCCTTTGCCGTAGCTGCCGAGGTCGACGGCGTAGAGGTCATTGGGCCGGTCATCGGTCACGGTGAGGTAGTGAATGGATTCATCCGTTTGTTCCACGTCAGTCCCCGCGTAGTAGTCCGTCACCTTGTAGATACCGGCCGGCACTGCGCAGTCGCCGCCGGTCTCCGGTGTCTGTGCAGGGGGCGAGGCCGGCGGCGGATTGGGCGTGGGCGCCGGATGCGGGAGGGTGACCCAGGTATTCTGCGTGTCGTAGTGCCCCGGGACCACGACTACCTCCGTGGTCTCGTAGTAGCCCGCGACCCAGCGGCGCATGGTCGTCCAGCTGCCGGGGACCCACACCGTCGTGACCTCCTCGCGCTGCACGGTTACCCAGGCGCCGTGGTCCTCCCACTGCGAGGTGTCGACCCAAACCTGGTCGATCTCCCAGTGCGACGTGTCGACCCAGGTCCCATGGGGTACCCAGTCGAACGGATCCCACGACTCCTCCCAATAGCCGCTCTCCACCCAGTGCCGGCGTTCCTCCCAGTGGCCGGACGGCACCCACACCAGGCTCGCTTGCCACTCCTGCACTTCAATCACACGGGTCTGGGTCTCATAGCGACCCGGCAGCCAGACCGTGTAATCCTCCTCATAGCCGGGCACCCAGACAGTGCGCGTCTCGATCACGGGCTCGACCCAGACGGTCTCGGTTTCCCAGATTCCATGGTTCGCCCGTGCGGTCGTGACGATCCCAATAGCCGCCAGGAGGGAGGTGAACACCACCAGCATCCATGCCACGCGTGGCATGGGTTACGGCGCCTCGAGCAGCACGGCCACGCCCGCCCAGAGCTGGTCGGACGCGCGCCCATCGAACACCAGACCGACCGCAACCTGCGCCGCGGCCGGGTCGGTCAGCAGCGACAACGCCTCCTGGCCGACCAGCGCAGACAGATCGTCAAACGCGGCTCCGGTCCATCCGGACGGCGCGCCCACAGGTAGCAGCCGGACCTCCCAACCGTCGCGCGCGGCCGCGCGGTACTGGCGGGACTGTGGATCGACGTGGTCGATCCCACCCTGCCGGAGCGCATGCGCGGTGAGAGCACGGAGCGCTCCGCGCCGCTTTTCGTCGACGGCGACCTCCGGCAGCCCCTGACGCGCCCTGGTCCACCCGATCCAGTCGAGCAGCCGCTGCTCAAGTCGCACTAGGTCGTCCGGGTCCGGCTGAGCGTCGCCTGTGCTGTGCGCTATAGCGCCCGCGCCACCGACGACCACCGCGGCCGACGCGTCGAAGGGCGGCAGGACGGCGTGCACCCTGGCCCGACCGAGCGCCAGGCCGGTGGCAACGCCGGCTGGATCGACCGCCAGTACCCGCCCGTCGCTTGAGAACCACCGAACCGGGGCGTCGTCGCGCGAGGTGCCATCGTCCAGCGCCACCCTCACGCTGAACCGCGCGCTCTCGCCGACGGCGAGCGGCACGGGTTCGTCCACGCCCCCAGACGCGATGGCTAGGGCCGTGACGGCGACGCCGGCGGACGCGGGATAGGGGGTTACGGCAGCCGCTGCCGGCATGGCGGGTTCGATCGGGGTTGGATCCCTGGCACCCAGCAGGTAGCCGGCGGCAAGGCCTATGCCGACCACGGCGACGACGACTGCCGCCGCGATGGTCAGCGGCAACCTGACGTGCTGCCCCACGAGCGATCTATACCTCGGACTTCGCATGTCGTTATCTCCTTGTCGCAGCGCTGGCACTAAGCCGTAGCGCGTAGGTGCCGGGCAGTCCCGCGAGCCTGAGCAGCCCGGTGCGTACCGGGATCTCGGCCCGTATCGACACTGTTGGGGCGGTGACCGCCCGGTCATGTATCGGATCGGTCCCGCCGGGCTGGGTCACGGCGACCTCGGCCGCTGCCGCAACTGCGGCGGCCGACGACCCCGCGATCTGTCTATCAAGCGGCTGCAGGTTCCGCTGCAGATACTCGCGGGCGACGGCCATCGCCGAGTCCGGCAGCCGGATCTCGCCGGTGGATGCCAGACGCCCGGCATCGATATGGCCTGAGGCCACCACGGCGGCCTGCTCAAGGACATCCCCGAACCGCAGACGCTGGGCCCGGATGGCGCTGATGTCGATGACCAGCGCCCCCATAAGAAGTAAGAGACTCAGCAGCGACAGCGCCATCGCGGAGACCGCGCCGGATTCGTCGCCTACGGCGCGCCGCGGCCACGCGCTCATCGGTTCACTTCCCCGCGGGCGTTGAAGCGTGAGCGCAGAGGCACGTCCAACTCCAGCAGGAACGGGATCCGTACGCGTCGGACGCTCCGCAGCTCAACGGTGACCGGCTCGCGCCAGTCCACCGTGGCAGGCTCGATCGTGAGGACGACTTGATCGGGTTCCAGGCCGGCGGCCTGCAGTTCCGCCGCCACCCGGGCGCGGAGGGCGGCGCTGTCACCGCCCTCCTGCGCCGCCAGGCGGGCCGCCGCGGCCGCCACGTGGTTCTGGGCCTGCCAGGCGTCAAGCGTTTGGGCGAAGACGATGACCGCCAGCAGCACCGGCACAACCACCAGCATCGCCAGCACCGCCTCCGCGCCCACGGAACCGCGCTCCCGCCCGAGCACTGCCCATCCGCCAACTAGACAACGTCGCTGCCGGCGAAACGGCCGCATGGCCTACAGCCCCGTCAGATCGCCGAGCACACCCTCGAGATAGGTCGCCAGGCCGTTGTTCCAGGCCACGATCGCTACCCCGAAGACGGCCACGCTGATCCCCGCGATGACGATGTATTCGGTGGCGTTGCCGCGCTCGTCGGTCACGGCCGCCCCCAGACCGGCCAGCAGCCGGTCCTTGATTCGCAAAACCATCAGTTCTCCTCGCAGTCGTACGATGTACGAAGGTCGGCGAAGACCCCCGCCGCGAGAATCGCGGCCGGTCTTCGCGGGTCGAATCCAGCGCGGGCGGGGAGCCGGCAACCACACCTCGCTCCCCGCCCCCGCACTACCTGCTTGTCTCTGGCTGGGTCTCCTTTCGATTGGCGCGGGTGGTTGACGTCACGCGCAAAAGGTCCTGTTGAATAGCGCCCTCGCCAAACGCGGGTTCCCATACAGGTCCCAACGGGTTGGACAGGTACGCCGGCTCCCAGGCCACCGCGATCTGCAGCGCCTCGCTCACCGCTCGGCTGTCCAGCTCCACAAACCCGCGCACGCCCTCCTCGGCTGCATCACGCAGGCGCGCCACACGTGCCCGGTGCGTCGTGCTGATGCGCAACTCCGGGAAGACCGGGAACTCCGATTTCCACGCTCCCGAGCGCCAGAACCGCACGTAGCGGCGCACCTTCAGCTCGTAGCGCCGGATCTCCTTGGTGCCACGGTCGATCTCGAAGAACAACCAGTGCTCACCCGCCGGGCTGCGCACCTGTGCCAGTCCGTCCGGATGTATCACCTGCCAGCCGCCTCCCGCTCGGTAGCGCATACGCAGGTGCGGGTCCGAGTTCCAGCGCAACAGCGCATGGCCCTCGGCCGCTTCCAGCGCCTGCCAGAGCGCGATGAAGCAGCGGTTCACCGCCAGCTGATGCTGTGCCAGTTGACCGCTGAACCGCTCCGCATCCACTACGTGCGGTGTCCGCTCGCGCGGGGCGTCGTCGTGCTGCCCCAGCACCTCCGCTCCCTGCTCCGAGAGGCCGTAGATGTAGCCGCTGCTACCCGAGCCCCAGCCCCCGCGCGCAGGTTGCACGCGCACCACCAGTCCCTTGCGGTGCAGCGTCGTCAGGCAGCGCTGGCAGGACCGCAGCGTGACTGGTGCGAAGACCACCTGCTGCACTTGCGCCGCGTCCATGAACCGGTGGGCCCGCAGCAGGCGCAGCACTTGCAGTTGACGCGGGGCCGCGGTCACGTTGAGAGACCCGTCGGAACGCTAATAGGTCCACCAGGCGACGGTGGTGCTTTTGTCGGAGCATTGTTCGATTTGTGGATGCGTCTCAGATTCAATTCAGCTTGGGATGTAGCGACATGTTTGCGACGGTGGGGGCGACATATGCGACGCGGGAAACGACCTGGGTCGCGACGGTCCGAACGTCCCCGCCACGCGGTCACGCAGCGCTCCCGGGAGTGGCGCCCGCGGCGTTCGGGCGGGCCGCCAGGTTGGTCAGACCCTGCGTGCCGTCCGTCCCGGCACCTGACTCGCCGTGACCCTGCTCCCCGCTCTCTCTGGGCGGGCCGCTATTGATCGGCTGGCCGTAGCGCGCGGCCACCATGGACTCGATCGCCGCTCGCGGCTTACCACACGACTGCCGGTTGGCTATCTGGATCCTCACACCACGCGCCGGGTCGCCCTGCGGGATCGGCGGCACGGACGCCTCGAACGGCAGCGCCGGCCGGTTGTCTACCAGGGTCTTCACGGCCATGTGGTAGGCGGGCAGGTCATCCAGTTCAGCCGGGCTGAAGGTCGGCGCCATCTCCATCGCGAAGAGCCGCGCCTGCTCGCGCAGCCCCCCGAACACCACGTGCGTGCGGGTGTTGAGCAGCACGCTGGTGAGGATCTCCCTGAGCTTGCGATGGCTGGGGTTCTGGGTGGCCACCGCCAGTCCCACGCCGTAGCTGCGCGAGCGTTCAAAGAACGCGCCCATATCACGCCCGGTGTCCAGGAACTCCTGGAACTCGTCGATGACCGCGAAGTACGGCTGTCGTTGCCCCGAAGGCCGGCGCAGCACCGCCTGCCAGAACTGCGTCACCAGGATGCTGCCCAGCAGCCGCGAGCCCGCCTGCCCCAGCGCGTTGTCGGCCTGGTCCAGATTGGCCAGCACGATCTCGCCGCGCTGCAGCACCGCGTCCCAGCGCACCGCCGAGCGCGGCTGCACCAGGATGTTGCGCACCCGCGGGTCCTGCACCAGCATCGCCAGCCGCCGCAGCGCGCCCCCGAAGGTCATCTCGAACTGGCGCTCCGATACCCGGTCCACCTGGTTGTGCCAATACGAGCGGACGAAGGGATCGGTGACATTCGCCACCAGATCCTCGCGCCAGTCGCGGTCGAAGAAGAGCCGCTCCAGGTCCAGCATGGTGGGCTTCACCTGCGGGTTGGCGGCCAGTGTGCGGAAGCCGTAGGCGAAGGCCTGCGACATGGACGTGCCCCACAGGAAGTCCTCGCCGCGCACCAGCTCGCGCACCATTGAGAACACGGCCATCGCGACTCGATCGCCCTCCTCCGCATCCCGCACGTCCAGCGGATTGAGACCTACCGGCCAGGCGGTGTCGGCGAAGTCGAGGGCGACGACGTCGTGCTCGCGGTCCGCGGGAATCGCGGCCAGCAGAGCCCGCACGAGGTCACCCTTGGGATCAAGCAGCAGGATGCCGTGTCCCTGCCGGATGGCGGAGAGGGCTAACCAGTACAGAAAGGTACTCTTGCCCACGCCGGTGGGGCCCACCACCAGCAGATGCTTGAGCGCATCAGCCGGGCGGAGTCCGAACGTCCTATCGGGCGGGCGCTCACTCATCGGGCGTCTGTCCCAGGAACAGGTCTTCGTCTCGGGGCACCCATCCAGTGCGGGCGCGTACACGCGTCCAGACGCGACGTGTGTTGAGCCCATCGAAATCGCGCCGGGGGCGTCCGGTCAGCGCGATGGCCTCCTCCGCGCTCACGCTGAACGTGGCGCTCGGCCACGGCTGCTCCCGCTCAAACTCGCGTGCGAACATCCGTCGTCGCCATGGTTTACGCATCACCAGCCAGTTGAACGGCCCGGCGCAGAGCTCGAAAGCTGCCAGGGCGGCCGCAAGGCGCGCCCGAGCACGCGCCTTGTCACGCGCCCGCACCAGGATCTGCAGCTGGAGGTCAATGAGGCGGCTTCGCGCCTTTGCATCGGCGGCGCTGGCTGCGGCGGCCTGCTGGCGTGTGACGCCGCGCGCTCGCGGCTCGTACGCCTGGCCGGTCATGCCGAACGCGAGCATCTCACGCAAGGCCCCGCCGACACCGCGAACCATGTCGCGCGGGAGTCCGCGATCGTGTGGCTGCCGGCCAGCGCTCAGCTCCTCGACCGCCGTCCACGCCTGCCGGCGCCGACGGCTGCTTGCCGGCTCGGCAATGCTTCGAATCGCCACTTGTTCGTCGGGTGCCAACCCGTCAAAAACCCGGTCCAGCCCAAGCGCCGGGCTGTCGGCCAGGTCGTCGCGCAGCGGCAAGACCCAGTGCAGCGCCGGTCGCAGATAGGCGCCCAGCGTGTAGGGACCCTTGTCGCTCGTCACGCCGTCGGCCCCGGCTGGGATTTCTCGATTGGGGCGCGGGGGACGTGCAGGCCGGCAACCGCCGCGAAGAAACGGGGCCGCCAGCCGGAGGACCGCCGTCGGCGTTCGGCGGCGTCCAGCTGCTCGGCGTAGCCGCGCGCCACGTCCTGCGTGCGCCGGAGCAATTGCTCAAGGCGCCGGTGCTCTTGGCGGGCACGGTCGAGACGTGCGCGCAGGTCGTCGGCCTCCCGGCGCAGCTCTACGATCCGGCCCCGCGCCTCCGCAAGGTCGCGCTGCGCCTCCGCCGCCGTGCCGATCGCGACGAACCGCTGCGCCAGCAGCTCAGCCAGCTTGTCGCGTTCTTCCTCGATTGCTCGCAGACGCGCCACGGCTCGCGACACCGCACTCCCGCCTTTCGTCGGTTCCAAACACGTCGGATTGCAATGGACGGGAAGTCGCTCCCGACGTCCAATCCATCGGCGTGCAGCCACCTTAGATAGGTGCTGATCGGCGCGGAATACAGGTTTCCGTAATCTTCTGGCCGCCCGCGACGCGTCGCGCTCTCTATCGCCTGCGTGGCCACCCGTCGTCCCCGTATTCGAGCAGGCAGGCCGCCTGACTCGCCGTGGGTCCGTCGGATGTATTCGTCTGCCACGATGCCGCTTCTGAAATCCTCAGACTTTCCGATGTGGCACTCCACACCGTGCCGCGGCGCTACCGAAGCAGGTGGGCGCCGCTCGGGGTCACGCTCCACACCACCATGCATCTCTAAGAAAGCTCTGAATAACCGGGGCGCCAGCGGTCCGGAGCAGCGGCAAGGCGCCTTGGGGCGTCGGGTTTACGGCGTTTCGGGCTGGGGCCGCCGGCAAGTGGCGGGGCAGGCCGCGCGCGCCCCCGCGCGGGGCGCAGCTCGCCCACTTAGGCCGGCGCGGCGCGCTCCGCCCGTAGCAGATTGGCGAACCCCAGCAACAAGCAGAGCCGGGTCCGGTTCTTGGCCAACCCGCGATATCGCACCTGCGTGCAGCCGAAGTGGCGCTTCACATACAGGAACGGATGCTCGACTTTCGCCCGGATGGAGGCCTTGCGCTGCTCTGCCTGGGCGGCGGCGCTGCCGGGTGCCAAGCGTCGCCGCTGCCCCGGCCGCAGCGCCACCTGCCAGTCGACCCGCCGGCCCCAGTGCTCGGGGCGCCGGGCCACGCCCGCGTAGCCTGCGTCGCCCCACACGCGCGTCTCGGCGCCGTGGAGGAGCCGCGGCACTTGCGTGATATCCGCCACGTTGGCCGCCGTCGTCGCGACGCTGTGCACCAGCCCCGTGGCCGCGTCCACCCCGATGTGCGCCTTCATCCCGAAATACCACTGGTTCCCCTTCTTCACCTGATGCATCTCCGGGTCGCGCGCCTGGGCGCGGTTCTTCGTCGACGCCGGCGCGTCGCGGATGGTCGCGTCCACGATCGTGCCTTCCCGCAGCCGCAGGCCCTGCGCCGCCAGGTGGTGGGTGATCTCCGCCAGCAGGCCCTCGCCCAGGTGGTGCCGTTCCAGCAGGTGCCGGAAATGGAGGATCGTCGTCTCATCGGGCCGCGGCCCCCGCGCCGTCAGCCCCACGAAGCGCTGCACCGCCACGCTGTCGTAGAGCGCGTCTTCCATCGCCGGATCGCTGAGGTTGTAGAACAGTTGCACGCAGTGGATCCGCAGCAGCAGGGCCAGCGGGCAGGGGGGCCGGCCGCGCTCGCCGGTGGGGTAG
This sequence comes from Chloroflexota bacterium, assembly GCA_965220075.1. Lineage (GTDB taxonomy): Bacteria > Chloroflexota > UBA11872 > UBA11872 > UBA11872. Next base: position 2,181,171 of record OZ244806.1, on the reverse strand, counting down.
ACCGGGCGGATGCGTGCTTCGAGCCGCGCCCACGGCATCAGCGCGTCCATGCGCTGCAGAAAGCGCTCCCGCCGCGTCTGGCGCGGCTGTCCGTCATACTCCACGTCGGCAAATGAGCGTTGCGGCGGCATTGTGGCTCTCACCAGGTGTCCCTCGCTCGTGAGCATAGGCCCTGCCGCAACCATCGGCCTTTTTCAGAGCATTCCTAACGCACGTCGAGGTGATTGGTGCGAAATGATCCCTATGACCCTACCGACGCGGCGGTGGGCGTGCAGCAGTCACAGCACCTCCAATTGTTTGGACTGATTCATAGTGGGAATCGCCTGCTGTTCCAACGAGGAAAAGGGAACGCGATGAGTCGTTATGGGCTTAGGCCGGCAGGGTAGCGCCTAGTGCTTGCGCCAGTGTCGATAGGCACGCCACGCAATCAGTACCAGGACTGCCCATGCGGCGGCCTCGATGGCGTTGATGGTTACATAGATTCCATGCACCATAAGCAAGAAGTCAGCGACTAGCAGTCCGGGATACTTGGCGGCACGGGCTGCGCCTCGTGGCGGTCCGCAAATGTCGGCGTCGCTCGCCTAGCAGACGTTCCTCCAGAGCAACCGTAAATCGCACGGGTCATGGTCTCACCAGTGCGCCGTGCCCGTTCGCGCGCCAGCCGGCAGGTCTCGTCATTCTTGACGTTGACGCTCTTCTGGGTCTTAGGGTAGATACAGTATGCATATTTTGACCATGCGCCAGACACCCTGGCGTAACGCGCAATAAGATCGGCCGCCGCGAGATGCGCCGGAAGCGGCTCTCCTGCCGCATGCGAAGTGCATTGGCTCTGACAGGGCTATGGTCACGTGAACGTTCGGTGACAGTTGGGATGCGGTCACGGCGCCCTCACCCAGATCGGAAACTCAGCGCATCAGCAAATGCCGATGCCGCTTATATGCCTCCCAAGGCTGTCATCGGGTCTACAAACATCCCTCCGCGCCGCAGTTCGAAATGCAAATGCGGACCCGTCGAAGCCCCCGTGCTTCCCACCGCACCGATCGGGTCACCCCGCCCAACAGCGCCTCCGACCGCGAGACCAACACGGGTCGCAGCTTCCGGCCGCAGATGTGCGTAGAGGGTCTGCCAGTCTTCACCGTGGGCCAGGATGACGTAGTGCCCGTAGCCATCGGGATCCCAGCCGATCGCGGCCACTATGCCGTTGGCCGCGGCACGCACCGGGGTGCCCGCCGGAGCCGCGATATCGACGCCCCAGTGGGGACACATGGCGACAGTGCAGTCTCCGTAGGCCGTGGTGATGCGCCCGGCGACCGGCCAACTCCAGGCAACGGGCGCCTCGACGCCAACCATCGATGGCTCAATCTCAACTTGCCGCGCCCAGCCGGTGGCGCCGCGGTCGATCGACTCCGCGCCGGCCGTGAGCGGTCCGAATACGACCACTTGGAGCAGCAGACCGGCCATGAGCGCCGCCAAGGCCGGAAAGACTCCAATGAATACGGCGCTGCCGACGACCCACGAAACGGCCGGATGCGAATCCCGCCCCTGCTCACTGACGTGCCGCGCCAGGGCGTCGGCGGCAATCCGTAGCCCGACACCGAGCGCGCGCCTGAGCGCGACGCCGAGCGCGGGTGCGGACATCGGTTCGTTCTAGCCCGGCATCCTCAGCGGCCGAGCCCACGCAGCGCACTGCCAGCCCCACGGGACGCTCGAGCGTCCCGCACCAGATTGCGGGCGGCCAGGTAGTGGTGGACGCCGCGTCCCCACACGGACTGCGGTGTGATGGTCGGCAACTGCGCCAGGCCCGCCATGAGCCAGCGCGGGAATTGCAGCACCACAAAAAGGCTGACGATGAGCAGAGCAATCGACAGTAAGCTGGGCGGCTGAGCCGCGATGATGCCGAACACGACCACCAGTCCGAACACGATAGCCGCCTTTTCAAACACCACCTGCGCGATGCGCTTCACCCAGGCGTCCATGAGCCCGCGCGCGAATGGCAGCAGGCTGAGCACCATCACCAGCGGCGCCGCCACCACCAGCACCCATATCCAGATGAGCCGCAGGGCGAATTTGGCGGCGAGCAGCACCACCTCGAGCAAGAGGACTAGGTAGAGCAACGTGCGAAACAGGTTGAGCCAGAGACCCTCAAGCAGTCCGCTTCCGACCGGGGAGCCCCAGTCCCAGCGCTGGAAGAGCTCGAGGGGGCTGTCGGCGTCGATTGATTCGCCGCCGAGTTCCACGAACGCCTGGACCAGCAAATTGTCGAGCTGCAGCAGCGCCTCAACTATGACGTAGCTCGCAAGGGCAAACCCCACCGCGATAACCGTCTGCCCGGCGAACGCGCGGATATCGACCGCCGCGCCCATGAACACCTTATAGAGCGCGAAGCCCACGAAGATCGCGACCACCAGCGAGATCAGCGGCGTCCGCGCGTTGAGCGCCAGGTCGCGGGTGCGTTCCCACATGGAGTACAGCGCTTGGTTGGCCTTGGACGGGACGAACAAATCCTTGACGGCCGCTCCGCCGGGCACGGCCGCGAACGCCCGATCCATCGCGCCGCCCGGGCTCGGCTGGATGCTGTCCGGCACGGTCAGCATCCACTGCCAGGCCCAGGCCAGAGGCTGGTGCAGCGCGTGCGTTAGTGAGGTGGTGGCTCCCAGACTCGCCGCGGCGGCAGCCGATTCGGGCTCGCGCCACACGGGCGGGAAAAGCGACTCAAGGGTCTGACGCAGCACCGTGGCCAGCCTGTCAGCCAAGGGATCGGCCAAGTCGTCCGCGATGCTGCCGGCCAGTTCGGGCGGTGTGATGTCACCGGAAATGGCCTCGTCGGCGGTATCAGGCGAGTCCGCCGACACTGACTGCGGTGGTAGGCCGACGGCGAGCATCGCGGCAAGTCCCATCATCATCGCGACGAGCCAGATCCGCACGTGCGCCGCTACCGGTGGATCTCTGACGCTGGCTCCGCCTTACCAGCGGCCCGCACGGCGCCAGGTTTGAACGCCGGCGTATCCAGCGCCACTCGTTCCCCCGAGCCGGCGATCACGAGCCCCTGGCCGCGCCGCGCCTGCGCCAGGAAGGCCAGGTCCTCAGGACCAAGGGCAAAGGCCTCACGCAGTGCTCGTTCGTGCGCCGGGTGCTGGCCAAACAGCAGGGTAGCCGCGCAGTTCGCCAGGACCGCGCGGGCCTTCGTATCCTCAACCAGGTCGGAGACGTCCTGCGACACCAGCAGCAGCATCGTCTGCAAGGCGCGCGCCGTCTTGGCCAGCTCGAGCAGGAAGTCGGAGCCCTGGTCGGAACTCAGCAGCGTCCAGGCCTCGTCAACCACGATGACGCGCCGTCGCGGCTCCGTGTCCATCCAATTGCGGAGATGGAGCAGGATTACGTAGTAGACCAGCGGCAGGATGTCGGCCTGATCGGCGCGCAGGTCGCGCAGGGCGAAGACGGTGCAATCGTTGCGCAGGTCGGCGTTGGTGGGTTGGTTGAAAAGCTGCCCCAGCTGTCCGCTCGTGAAGCGACGCAACCGCTCTGCCAAGTCGCGCGCGGCCGAGCCGTACATGGCGTCGCGGCCATAGCGGGACTTGATCACATAGGCGAAGTCGTCCGTAATCGGCGGCGGCCTCCCGTAGGTGGCGGGATCGGCCGCATCGATGTTCCGCCGGCGGTAGGTAGGTTCGATGGTGTTGTCGATGATGGTGCGCTGCTGCGCACTCAGGTCGCCCAGCGCCAGCCGCCAGAAGCCGCGCAGACCGCTCGCCACGCGCGCAAAGCCACGGGCGTCGGCCACGCCGCTCAGATCCCAGACGTTTATCGCCTGCGTCGATCCCATCGACGGGCGCAGTACCTGGCCATCGCAAACCCGCGCGAGGGCGCCGTACTCGTCCTTGGGGTCGAGCACGGCAAGGCTGGCCCCCGAGAGCCACATCCCGAACGCGATCTGCTTGGCGCAATGACTCTTGCCGCCGCCGCTCTGACCCAACACCGCCAGATGCGGGTTCTCGCGCCGCTCACCGAACGGGTCGATGATGACCGGCGCGTTCCCGCAACCGCGCCCCACGGTCGTGCCCAGGAAGACGCCGCCGGGCTCTGCGAGGCCCGGCGCATGAAACGGGATGGCCGCCGCGAGCGGGCCTGTGGTCAGTCCGCGCCAGCGACCCAGCCGGTCGTCGGCAATCGGGAGCAGGCTGTGCAGGCCGTCCTGCTGGTAGCCGACTACTCGTGAGGCAAGCATGCCGTGGCCGGCCAGCTCCGCCTCGACATCGAGGGTCGCCTGGTCGAGGTTCGCCGCGGTGTCGGCGCTGATGCCGATCACGAGTGAGGTGCGCACGTAGCGCTGGCGGGCCCGGAATGCCTCGTGCACATCCTCCAGGTCCTCCAGCTGCTGGCGGGAGGAGCGCACGGCGCCGGGGTTCGCGTCCTCACCCAAGGCGACCTCACTGCGCAGTTCCCGTTCGGCGTTGGATAGGCGCCGGCGCACCTCACCCTCATCGACCGGAGTGATGAAAAGCGCGAGGTCGAGGTCGTGCTTCAGCGCCGCAAACCAGCGCAGCCAGCCGGCCCCGACCTCCCGGGGATAGCGCCGCAACGCCAGCGTGCGCAGCCGTCGCGAGCGCGGGCCGGGACCTTGGATGACCAAATGGTCCGGCAGACACGCGATCCACTCCGGGAACGGATCGGCTAGGTCGAATCCGACACGGGTGAGCGGGGGCGCCTCAATCCTATATCGCACCCGTGGTCCGAGTCCGTCCCTATCGAGGGCTTCCGCCAGCATCCGTACCTGCCCACCGGCCGGCCGGAACAGTCCCTCGACCAGCTCGACCAGGTCAAGGCCCCGCAGACGCCGGCTCGTCATCCCAGCGCGCGCGAGGCCCTCACGGATCAGCCGCACCCTCCCATCGAGTGCCTTGGGGTCCGCCGGTTGGTCGCCCGCGGTCGGACGCAGCAACAACCAAGGTCCCCGGCGCTTCGGCGCCTCGACGGCCAGCAGCACGACGCAGCGAACCTCACGCAGATGCCATTTGCCGTGGGCTGCGCGCACGGCATCGGTGTAGGTCACAGGCTGACCAGCATCGGATTCCGAAGCGCGTCCGGGAGCGCCCAGCAGACGGCGGCGACGGTCGATCTTGTCGCACCATCCCGGGGTCCATCGGCGAGCCACGTCGGACAGATGGGCCGCGGGATCGAAAGCGCGGTTGCGCAGCAGGATCTGCACCGGATATGGCAGGCTCGAAAGCAGTTGCTCCAGTGCCGCCACGGCTTCTCCCAGCTGACGCTCGGCCAGCAGGTCGAGATTGAGCGGCCTTACGTCGAGGGCGGCCACGAGCGCTCCATCGACCCGCTGAATGCCGTCCTGCCAGATCTCGTGCACGCCCAGCGGCAGCGGCGGAGGCTCGTTCCCGCCGCAGTCGCGGCGACGCTCGTCCTCGTCGGCTCCGAAGACCTCTACGTCGTCGGTGCTCGGATTACTGGACGACACGAAACCCCCAGACATGCCGGACGACGGTAGCTGGACTCGGCTTCTGCAGGTCCAGGCGGTACAGCGGATCGGGTAGTCGCACCCGCTGCACGGCTCGCAGTGGCGGGTGGCGCCGATCGAGCAGGCGCGGGCCCAGCCAGAACCGAACCAGTGCCATCAGGTGCTGGTCAAGCGGCGCATCGTCGACGCGGACCCGCATGAACGACCATCCCACAAGCGCAGGAAGCGCCAGCGCAAACCCCGTGAGCGGACCCAGACCGAGCAATGGGATCAGTGTTGCCATCAGTGCCACCTCAAGCGCGCCCAGGACCAGCATCCAGAGCAGTTCGCGACTGGTAAGGCGAAGGCCACCCAGCGGCCAGCGGGCCTGCACGTGCTCCAGATCCTCCGGGATGACGAAGCGCAGGGCCGACACTGGCGTCATGTCTCGCCGCCCATGGTGTTCACGAGGAAATCCACCGCGCCCTGCAGCAGGCCGAAGTTGAACGCCATCACCAGCCCATAGACCAACAGCGCCTGCAGGGCGAAGCGGCGGGCGTCGACCTGGGCCTCCACGCTGTTCGAGGTCCAGGCGGAGATGGCCTTCCAGCCAATCGCGGCCGCCACCACCAAGCTCGCGATGGCGGCCAGGAAGCCCTTGATGGATTCGACGGCAAAGGTGATGGGGTCGGTTTGGGCGAACACCGGGGCCGCGGGCGCCGCCAGCAGCACCACCAGGACGACTGCCAGCAGCAGGCGACGACCCAGCGTCACGGCAGCACCTCGCACGCGATCTCAAGCGCGGGCGCCGCCGGGTTGGCGGGCGCCCTGCTCCATCCCCGCAGGACGCGTCTGACTGCGGACCGCGGGGACCAGCGTGTACCGCCTCGGCTGGATGGCCGGGGCGGCACCAATCCCAGCCGCTCGGTGAGTTCGTCAATGGCCGTGCGGAATCCCTCCAGCTCGTCGATCATCCAGCTGTGCGGCAGTTCGCCGCGGCTCTGCGCCACCCCCACGAATGGATGGGCGTCCGGGACCGCGCCGATGACCGGGATGTCGAACCCCACACCTTCCGCAATCAGGCTGGCAACCTCTTTTACCCGGCGGCGGTCGCCGGGACGGACCCGGTTGAGCAGCAGAAAGAGCCTGTCCTCGGGCATGAATTCGTGCCCCGCGTCACGTCGAATCGTCGTGATATCGCGGATGGCGTTGACCACGTCCGCCTGGGCCGGCGTAACCACGTAGAGGATCCGATCCGCCCGCGCCAGCGGCTGCAAGCGCCAGTGCCCGTACTCGGTCGGCAGGGTCACCACGACGGCGCCATACGGGAAGTCGCGCGCCGTCACGAGCAGCTCGCGGATCAAATTTGGCTCGTCAAGATCGAAGCGCGCGTTCCACTGCACGGCAAGATGGTCATCGGCCAGTCCCACCATCAGGTGGAAATTGCGGAACTTCTGCAGTCCAGCCTGGAATCCCTCGCGATTGGGCTGGCGCAGGAACGCCGCCAGGCCGGGGGCCGCGTCGGCCCCACAGTAGGCGGCCAGGTCGTCCTTGGGGTCGCCCCCGACAAGCAGGGTCGGCACGTTGCGCTCCGCGACGGCCCAGGCCAGGTTGGACGCGAGGGTGTCCTTTCCGATCCCACCCTTGCGCGCCGTCAGGCATACGATCGACCGACCGGCCGGCGGGACAGTCAGGCGCTCGGCCAGCCGCTCGGCGGCCGCCGCTTCCTGCTGCCTAGCGCGTCGCCGCGCCGCACGGACCGCGCGACCGATCGCCCAAGCGCGCGCCACTACTTGGTCGGCGTCAATCGGCCTGGGGTAGATGTCCGCCACTACGGGCAGGCGCTCGAGTTCGTCGCCCATTTCCCGGTCCCATACCTCAATTAGGACGATCGTGCGCTGGTCATGCGCGTGGAGATCAGTCAGGAAGGCCGGCAAGCCTCTGGCGTCGCGCTCATCAAAGAGTTCTGAACCAACGATCACCACGTCGGGCCGGCTCGCCGCCACTTGGGCGGCAGCGTCCGCGCCGTTGGTGGAGAGGCCCGCCAGCACGATCTGACCATCCGGGTGCTGGGATATTGCGGCTCGCAGCTCCTGAATCTCAGCGGCACGCAGCAGACACACATGCACCCGCATCGGCTGGCTGGTCCCCTGTTCGGTCTCGACGGTGCCGGGCTCCTTCGCTGGCCTGGGGCGGCGGCGTCGGGGAGGTTCGACGCCGCCGCCGGCCTGAGAATGCGCGCAATAGACGCGCTGTGATCACCGTAGGTGCGATTGGAGTCCCCCGGAATACAGGTTTCCGTAATCTCCTTAGAAGTTTGCACCCGTTGATTGATTGGCTATGCGATGGGCGAGCCAGTTGCAGCTGCTCGTGAAACTGGGGAAAGAGCGCACGACGAAGCTGAGTATTGGAGTGGCTGCGTCGCGTCTCACCGCAACAGTCCCCGCCGAGCGGCGATCAGACAGGCCTCGACTCGATTCCGGGCGCCGAGCTTGCGGTAGATCGTGCTCAGGGCCTTGTCCACGGTGTTCACGGCGAGGCTTCGCTCATCCGCAATCTCACGCGAGGTCAGACCTCGCGCAACCGCGGCAATGACCTGCACTTCACGTGGTGTGAGGTCGTCCGTCGGCGTCTCGGTCACCTCGCTGGCAGGCACGCAGACGCGGAAAAACTCCTCGCGCAGGGACCGCCCGATGACTAGATGCCCCGCCGCCGCCGTGCCGACGACCGCGCGCACTTCGTGTGATGGGGCCGCTGCGGCGAGCAAGCCGTCCGGCCTCGCCAGGAGCGTCTCGAGCACGCGTTGCGGGCCGCCGAGGGCCACCACAACCCGCGTCGCCGGGCAGGTGGCACGGATCGATGCGGCCCTCCGCAGTAGCCGCGCACTTCCCGCCGGCGCCGCGGACACCGCGACCACGACGTCGATGCCTCGCCGGGCACACTCCACGACCGCTTGGTCGGCGTGGTGCACGACCCCGAGCACCTCAATCGCGGGATGTCCCTTGAGTCGGCTCAGGACGCCCTCAGACGTGGTTGGTTCTGCGGCCAGCACGAGCGCTCGCACACGGCGCTGGCCGCGGCCGGCGTCTCCGGCTATTGCGCCCACGGTGACCGAAGGATCACGTCGTGCCGGGCCTTGTGACCATGACTGCGGCCGGATTGACATCGTGGGTGTAATCACTATGATGGTGGCCGATCATCGTAGTGATGAGCGTAAGGCCTGTCAATACAATCATGACTAAAGATCATCATCGTGATGCAGCGGGCGCTCACCTGGTCGATATGGCGTTGCGCATGCGGTACCTGCTCGCCACGGTCCCCAAGGCGGACGGCGTCGCTTACACCGTCGAGGAGGTCGCGGACGGGACCAGCCTGTCGCTCACATACCTCCGCAACATGCTTGCCGGGCGTCAGGACAACCCCAGTCGCAAGGTCATCGCCGCCCTCGCCCGCTTTTTTCGAGTCTCACCGGCCTACTTCTTCGAGGCGCAGGACGGCGAGGACGCTGAGCGCCAAGCACCGACATCCGAGATCGAGCTCACCCTCCGATCGGCCGAGCGGCTTGGTCCCGAAGGTCGACAGCTCCTGCTCGACATGATTCGTCTCGCGCAGCGGATCACGCGTCAGCGCAACGACCCGGCGTGAACGTCCTACAGGAGGCACGAACCTTTCTGCGCAAACTGGGGCTCAGCGGCCGCCGCTTCGACCGCGGCCTCTTGCTCGAGCGCCTCGAATCCCGCCTCGGTATCTCCGTCTCGGCCGTGCCCGACGCCCGGCTACCGGCGGGAGGCATCTCCGGCGCGCGAATTACCACAAACGGCTCGCACGTGGTCTTCTATCCAGCTGGCGCCTCCGAGCGCATGCAGCTGGCCGTCATCTGCCACGAATGCGCCCACCTCCTGCTCAATCACCGCAGTCTTTCGGCAGAAGATGTGCTTGCCGGGACTGAACTCCCGTGGTCCGACGACGAGTTGGCCGCCGAAGCGCTGGGCGCCGCCTTGGTCCAGTTCGCCCGGCAGCCCGAGCGGCTGCGGGCGTTCGTTCAGGGTGCCGATCACACCGCGGCAGGCGAAGTACCGGCAATCCTGCGCTCGCGTCTTCGCGACTTCTACCGACCCCGCGAGCTGGTCGAGTAACGAAGGGGCGGCTGCGTCCCTGTGGTCGCCGCTATTCCCAACGGAGGCTGCCTACGTGGCCAGCACGAAGCAGGACCCCACACGGCGCGGCTGACACACAAACCCCAGCCACGCTGGGATCAATCCAATGGCCCCTCAACAGTCTGGGCGGCTACGGACGGCCAAGCTAGGATGGGCGTCGGCGTGCCCCCACCAGCCAGTCGGGTAAGTATCTCCGCTTTTGCAGTTGGGTATGGTCATATGGACCGGTCCCGCGGTTGTATCCCAGCGCCTCAAGCTGTGTCTGCTGCGCGCGTTGCGGCGGCGCAGGCTTGCATGCGGGGTAGGACGCCCGGTGGCGCGCTTCGGCGAACGTTTGCACCATGCTGCCGAGTAGATCGGGATCGATCGTCTCCATCTGTTTGCGAAACCAGGCCAAAGGATCCGTTGCGGAGTCAGCCACTGTGCTCTCCGATTGGTTCTAGACACCCCAACAGGACGGCTCGGTGGCCCTTTTTCCAGTATCTCCCTCAGCCTCGTACATCGCGCCCTTTTTGCGTTGATGTGAGTGCGGCAGACCACGATCGTCCCTGGGTCCTAAAGACCGTTGTCCAGTTGGACACTACTGATGCTTGCCGCGTTCTGATCGGTGAGTATGTTGAGGCGCGTGTGGAGCGAAATCGAAACTCTTTGGATAAGTGTAGACACGCGGACCGACGGCAGGATGATTGCCGCTGCGGACCCTGGCACCGGCTGTCCTGGAGCACTGTGCTAGGCTCCGCCGCTCGAAGATTGCGCCCACCGCATGCAGCAGGCGTGCGGGGTTACAGACCGTCGCTTCGCGCTATGAGGCTGACGCCAAAGCACTGATGACTCAGGCCGCCGAATCCGCACACGCGGGCGTCTCGATCTCGGTCTTCTTTCCATGCCACGACGAGGCCGCCAACGTCGACGGCGTCGTTCGAGAGGCGCTCGCGCATCTGACCGGCATGGGGGCCGACTTCGAGATCATCGTCGTGAACGACGGATCGACGGACGGCACGGCCGAGCGCGTGGAGGCCATCGCCAAAACCGACAGCCGCGTCCGCGTGATCTCCCATGCCGACAACCTCGGCTATGGACACGCTCTCAGAACCGGATTTGCATTCGCGTCTATGGATCTGATCTGCTACACGGACGGCGACGGGCAGTTCACGCTGGAGGATTTGCCCGCCGTGCTGGCCGCACTGGGCGATCACGGGTTCGTTTTGGGATATCGACTACGGCGAGCCGATCCGATCTACCGCCGGATCAACGCGCGGCTCTGGGAGACGTTCGTGCGCCTGGCCCTGGGTCTGCGCGTTCGAGACTTGGATTGCGGCTTCAAGCTCTTCCGGCGCTCAGCCGTCAGCCCGGCGGCGCTGGAAGCCGGCCGCGGCGCGGCGATCTCGGCTGAGCTGATCGCCCGCGCCGTGCGGGCCGGTCACACTTTCAGTCAGGTGGGCGTGCGCCACTTCGCGCGCAGGGCGGGCAAGCAATCAGGGAACAGCCCCGCGGTCGTGGCGCACTCGTTTGTCGATATCGCGCGGCTTTGGATCGCTCTGCGATAAAGGTCTCGGTCATCGTTCCCGCCTTCAATGAGGCGCTCACCATCGCCGCGGTGCTGGAGCGAGTCGCGGCCGTGGAACTGGAGACCGAGATCATCGTCGTGGACGATCGGTCCAGCGACGCCACGGTGGCCGAGATCAAGGCGTCCCGAGTGCCGGACGTGCGTCTGATCGAACACGCCGACAACCGTGGCAAAGGCGCCGCCATTCGAACCGGTCTGGCCTACGCGACGGGCGGCGTGGTAGTGATCCAGGACGCCGACCTCGAGTACGACCCGCAGGACTTTGCGCAGCTGCTGGCGCCGATCCTGGCCGGCGAAGCACGCGTGGTCTACGGCTATCGAGACCTCTCCCGCTAGTCGCGGCTCTACCGGTTGGGCAACGGCTTTCTGACGCTTGTCACGAATCTTCTGTATGGGGTGGCGATCCGCGACATAGACGTAACGGCACACGGTCGCGGTGATGGTGCGGCTATCCGAACGACGACAGAGACGATCTGCGGCGTAGCCTCCCCGAGGACGGCCCGACCTTCTCATGTCGCGGGTTGTGCGATTGCGTATAGACCTACGAACCTGCTTTTTCGTCGATGCAGACATCCAGGGATTGCTAACGGGCGCCACACCAGAGAGGTCGACCCGGCTGTGGAATTGCCCATGTTTGCCGTCGTGTTCGGTCAGGCTCGGTCCAACCCCAACGGATAATCGGTCAGATCTATCAAGTTTGGATCAGTCCAAATCGGGCACCATCAAGCTTTACTACGCAACCATATCTCGCCCTGGAGGCCGGGCGTCGGTTCGGATTGCTCTCAGCCGCACGCTGGCACATAGCTACATCCCAGCGCACTAGTGCGACTCGGATGCGCTGGCTTCGTTTGCGGCTACGCACCACATGACCACGTTGCTCCTGGACACCTGATATCGAAGGACCTGTCAAGTCGACGGCTGCGGGTGGACCGTGCGGTGATCGCGCGGGGGCGAGCGGCCAGCAGGTCAGAGGCGGAACCGGAGGTGCCGACTACCGGGCTGCCAACTCACGATCAAGGATCGGCAAGTCGGCACCCTCGTTACCCGCGATCCTGACTTGACTGTGCAGGGTGCGGAGCGTGTCCTCTCCCTTGATCTGCTCGTTCACGAACCAGTCCATCAGCGCGTTGGCCTGGTAGTCGTCTAGTTCAGCCGCACTGGCGTAGAAAGCGGTGACTGCGAGCGTGGTGCCCTGCTCCTGGGCCAGCGCCGGGGCAGGCAGCTCAATGCAGGTAGCCACTCATTGAATCTCACGCGCGCCACCCAGCAGCGCAAGGCTACGGAGATCGCTGTCCAGAACATCACGCGGTGGGCTGCAGCCCGTCAAGAGGTTGCTGCCGAGGGACAGTCCTTGCAGGTTGGACGGCTAGCAGCTCAGCAAGGTACGGGATCGTGTGGTTGTGAATGGCGGCAGGCTCGTAGTGGTTGGGCCAGGACGGTAAATCTCCTCGAATCGAAGGGAGGTCCGGAGCGAATCAGAGGATCAAAGGAGACTATTCGGGCGTCAGTGCCGGGTGCTAGTCGCTTTTGCCCAACCGCCATGTCGCGGACCTTAGCCAAGCACGCTCCCATTTAGTTCAGTCAGCCGCCTCACCACCGGGCTCCCGGTGCCTGCCGCTTGCGTAGCGCAGCCTCGACACGTACGGACGGGGTCTCGTGCCCTCGTGCGTAGCTCCAATGGTCGGCGGGTCCTCGCTGGCTCAGTCCAACACATCCCCCGCGCAGCGGCCTGCCCATGTTCGTGCGGTCGCATTTTGCGTGGCAACCCCTGACTAGATTGCTCCATCCTGGTGAATCACTCTCCTAAGAGCTTTCAACTCCGGCCATCCCGCGAATCGATGCTCGAGATCTCCGAGAGCACGCACGGCGTCGCCAGCTGGTCCGTTGGGATAGCCCGACCGATACGCAGCCTCTACGAAGGCGTCAATGACCTTGAGAGATCGCGTCGCGCGGCCTAAGGGCGCGGGGGACTCCGTCTCGCCCAGTATGCGGAGCACATCCTCAGGGACCCATACCATGCCCGCAATCGCAGTGTGCAGGCCTTCAGCGCCCGTCCGGCGCACGGTGCTTGTCCGGGTTCGCCAGTCAGAGAGATCAACCGATCCGGTGGGGCGGAGATCAAGATTCGTATGCAACAAGACCGCGGCCAAGCGCAGGCGCGCGAGATCGTCGAAACCAAAGCCTTGCTCCCTAGCCATCTGCTCGGCGAGGGAGATCAAAGCGCTCCGCCGACCCAAGTCGTGTCCACGCACGAGGTCGTCCTTGGTCTGAAGGGCGAAGTAGGTGGCGAAGGCGCGCGTGTTGGCCTGTTCGATGCGAGCCGCCAGCCGCACCAGCGCGTTGGGTGGCGCCAGGGCAAGCCAGAGGGTGGCGGAGAAGACCAACAGCAGGACCGGCAGGACGACCGCGGCGGTTTCGACGCTGAATCCGGTCCACCCGGCCTGCACCCCGACGAAAAGCAGAGCCTTAGTCAGCACATACGCGAGGGCGGCTATGGCCATCGCTTGCAGCAGCCGCAGTTGCAATTGCTTCGCCAGGTGCAGGTCCGTGCGATAGCGGGCGCGCCCCAGCTCCAGCAGGCAACCGACCGTTCCAGCGATGTAGCCCAGATAGAGCCCCATCCCGACCCGGCTGTCCCAATCAGCCTGCGCCGCGCGCTGCAAGATCGCGCCATGCCCCGGTACCCACCACACGATCAGGCCCGCTGCGATGGCCGCGACCACCATCACCGGCCGCAGACGCTCACGAATCCCGAATGTCGTCATAAGGAGCGACACCGCCAGCACGGCCCCAACTCTGAGCAGGTTGACCACCAAGTGGCGCAAGTCGATATCCGCGCCGGCCCGCGCAAGCAGCGGCCACACCACATCGAATCCGGCCCCGGTGGACCACGCCCCGAAGCATGCGAGCGCCAACCACTGCGCGGGTGAGCAGCGGCCTTCGCGCAGGCGGCCGATGACCACTGCGGCACCCGCTAGGCCGAACAGAGCGATGGGCAATTGGACTGGAATTGCCGGCGGCATCGTGGCCGCTCCCGCTTAGCGAGTGGTTCGCTGCGCCGCTGATCAAGGCTGTCCCTACTCTAAATAAGGCAAAGCGCCAGGCTGGATCGATATCTGTTTACGATCGCTGCGAGACCTTAATCCACGCGCAACTACAGACGCTGGCGCGCGGCAGTAGAGCTCGAATATCTTGCATACCAGCTTCGCGTAAGTGACATGATCTCGCCACGGCTGGCCGTCCTCGCCGCCGTGGGCGTCTGCACCTGGATCACCGCCATCGGCCCGCCTATCGCCCACGCGGCTTTCGGCGCGCACGCGCGCATGGTTTGGCCCTTCTTCGCGCCCGTTGTAGGAATCGCCGCGGTCCTTCTCACTACGAACCTGGCCGCCTATGCGATCTCAGGCACCCCGGCCGCCTGGGCCGGCCTGATGGTGCCCGCAGTCCTGTCGGTCCTCGTTGCCTGGCGCAGCAGGGCGCTCGCGCGACTCTCGCGCCGCTCCATCTCCGCCTTGCTCGCGCTCGCAATCGCCTCAATCGGCGTGTTCGTTCTAGCGCTCGCGAACCGCACGCAGGTCTGACTCGTCGACGAGTCGCGGCACTTCCCGCTAGCTGTAGTTCCGACGTAGGTTGTTGACAACGAGTCCCTGTGCGGTGGTTCGGTAGTCAAGCCCAGTGTGGGGACGGTGGTGATTGTAGTGGTGGAGCCATTGCGGGAGGGCGGTCGGCGTTGGAGCGCTACAAGCGGGCGTAGGCCCACTCGCTGAGCAGGGTGTTGACTAAGCGCTCGGCCTTGCCGTTGGTCTGGGGCCGATAGGCGCGCGCGACGAGGTGGTGGATGCCTAGGCGGTCCCGGGTGGTGCGGAAGACGCGCGAGTCGGTGTAGACCAAGGCGCGATCGGTCATGACTGCTTGGATGGCGACGCCCTGTCGCCGCACGAAAGACGCGGCGTGTGCGAGGAAGCGGGCGGTGGTGGCGCCCTGCTCATCGGGATAAGCCTGGACGAGGGCGACGCGGGAGCAGTCATCCACAGCCACATGCAGGAAGTCGTAGCCGCTGTCGGGCTGGCGGGCGGCCTCGCACGCGGTGCCCTCTGCCTGGTGGGATGCGGGCCAGCTTCTTGACATCGAGGTGCAGCAGTTCGCCAGCTTGGGCGCTCTGATAGCGCACCGGGCGCTGAGTGGGACGGTCGAGATCGGCCAAGTGGGTACCTGATGGCAGCGCAGTACGCCGTAGATGGTGGAACGTGGCAGGCCAGGTGCCAGGCTAAGCGATGCGGACCCCAACCCGGCTCCCCCCCCGGCACGGCAGTGCATGCGGTCGACCAAGCCAGCCACCCCCTGGTTGCGGTAGCGTCGCAGCCAGTGATAGGCCGTCTGCCGCGAGACTTGCGGCGCCTCCGCGGCTGCCGTCACGAACCATCCGTGATGAACGAAGCGTTCCACGAAGACCTGGCGTCCGTCCGTGTTCAGACACCGTCTACCATCAGACACGTGAGCCTCCTCTCGGCTGGGTTCGCCAATGCCCCGCACCGAGTATGGAGGCGTTCAACTATCAACAAGGCTCGTGGGAATCACAGCTAGCGCTGGTCGAGGCATGAGACGCTTGGCCGGTCTGTCGTGGGCCGGACGGCTGCTGCTCGTGGGAAGCGTGCTCTTTTGGTGGGGCGGCATCGTGGTCCCGCACGTACTCAGCATGGTGTCTCCCGCCCGGCTTCCACCGGACTCCATCCCGCGTCATTTGAATCCTGAATTCGAAGGGACTATTGCCAACACGGTCTCGGCTGGCGCCCTGCTGACCGTGGCGCTCCTTGCGCTGTTGAACGCCGTCGTCAGCCGCCGCCGGGCAGCCGGCTGGATGGCCGTGGGCGGCTGGGCCGCCTTGGCCGTGACGGCAGCGTATCTGGCATCGGAGGAGATATCTGACTTCCACGCTACGGGCTTGACCGCCGTCGAGCTGTCAGTATTCGGCACGGAGCTCCTTCAGGAAGTAGGACCGAATCTTTGGGTGCCACTGCTGAGCCCACTGATAGTCGTGTTCGGGTTGGCGATGGGAGTCCTAATCCGCAAGGAGTTGCGCGCTCCGGCAGTCCGTACGCCGTTTGTCCTTGGCCTCATCGCCTGGCTGCTCGCCGTTGCACATGAGGCGAGTGACCCGTTTGTCTTCGAGGGTCGTGGCCACGCGCTGGAGGTCCTGCTAGAGGAGACCCTGGAGTTCAGCGGAGCCTTGCTCATCAGCCTGAGCGCGGCCATCGCCCTACGGTGCGACATGACATTTCGGCCGCTGGCCGGCATGCCCAGCGGCCGCTATCTACGCAAGCTGGTGATCGCTGCAGTCATTGGGGTCGCCGTCCTTGGCGGCGTGGTCGTCGCGTTCGTGTTCCGCGTGCCGGTCGTCGATGCACGCACGCCTGTTTATACCGACACCTTCGAGATAAGCCTTCGCGAGCGGGAAGCCCTCGTCCAAGAATTTCGCATGCCTGTGCCCCCCCTGGGGGTCTTCGCGCTCCGTCTGGCCAACCGTGATCCGAACGGGCGGTCGGGGAGCGTGGCAGTCCGCGTCGTCGCCGCGGGAACGTCGGGCCCACTCCTGTCTGGAGGACGGGTGGAGGTTCCGGCGGGAACCCGCCCGCAGTGGCGGAGCGTGTACGTTTCGACGCTGGCCGAGGTCGAAGGCCGGCCGCTGGACGTATGGGTTGTAGCGGACATACATCCGGGGGCCGAACTCAGGATAGGCGCAACACAGACGAACCGATACCCGAGCGGGAGGCTCTGGATCAACGACACGCTGGCGTGGCCGAACCGGAACCTCGAGTTCGTGGCCTATAGTGCGGCCGCGCCAACGCCACGCAAGTTCGAGGCGATATGGCGCCTCATGACGTCCGACTGGCGCTGGCCAGTGCTGGCCGTAGATGCGGCGATCTCGCTGACGCTGATCACGCTGGTCCCGTCCCTCCTGATAGCAAGCGCGCTGCCGCGAGGCTGGTCCCCTTCGAATCGCCCACCACCACGCCCAGAAGCAGCAGCCGTCTAGTCCACACCGCCAGCCACCAGGCTGGCCCTTGAGTGATGGGGGCATTGGCCAGCGCATGTCACGCGGCGCTGAGATGTCGTGGGGACTTGGGCCGATCGCATGGATCGCCCAGCGTACAGCGAGGGGTCTCGTACCGCCCGCGGTGCGCCGATGCCTACAAGCACTTGCGCGTTCGGGTCCCGGAAGGAGCCGGTGATGCGATCAGTCTGACCTGCGGCCCAGAGGTCCGGCTCCTGGATAGCGACCACCCCGCTGAAACGCCACCGCGCCCAGCCAGCGACTCGTGGAAATGCGCACCGGCCGCCTCGGTCAACCGTGCGGCGTGCTCGAGAGCACCGTGAGCAAGGCGATGGCTATCGTGGCGAGGCCGGCCGTGACGAGCACGCTGGTTTGCGCCGCGCCCCGGACAAACGCACGCCAGAACCGCGGCTTGCAGCCCGACAGCCCGCGCCCGGCGGCGACCACCGCAAAGACCCACAGGAATACGGTTGCGACCACGTCAGTGGTCAGAAATAGCAATGGTGGATCTCGCGTGAGTAGATCCTCGAGAACGCGACCTCCCCGGCCGACCCAATACGTCCCCATGGCCAACTTGTTCTCGTAGCGGCTCGGCGCCCCGCTGATCACGACTTCACTCCCGGGGTTGAGGTCACCGCTCGTCAGGCCAAGAAACACGTACGGCTCCGGGCCGCTCAGGACGCCGATAGCCAGGTCATAGGACGTTCCACCGCTATCGGGAATCGGCTCGAATTCAAAGTCGACCGTCGCGTGGCTGAAACGTTCGTGCCGCACGTACGCCCGGCTCTCCCGGATGGGCCGGTCCGAGCCTGCGGGAGTCAGACGCGCAAAAATCTCGGCGGTTGCACCCTGGCCACCGTCCACAAAGGCCCAGACCTCAATGCGCGTCAGGTAATCGCGGTCCGCCTGAAACGACTGCTCGATCAGCGCGACGGGACCCGTGTAGACACGCGGACCGCCCCGCACCCAGCCTTCGTCGTGTCGCTGGAACTCCGCGAATAGCGCAAAGATGCTGGTGGCCAGCAACGCTGCCGTCACGGTCATCGCAATCGCTGGGCCGTATCTCCCATGCACGCCGCGCGTACGGTCGTCAGAGAGTGTTCCCGGCTGTGTCGCCAGCATCTCGACGAGGATGACGGCGAGGATGGCGCCAGCCATCACCTCCGAGCCTTCCTCGATCAGGAGCTCCCAGAAGAATGTGGTGCCATAGGACGTGACAAACATGTCTCGGATCACCGCTCCCACCCCCAGCGCCACCGCCAGCGCCGTCAGCAGCGCCCGTACTGGATGCCCACGCTGCGACGTGTAGAAGACCCAGCCCGCGGGTGCCAGCCAGGGGATGGCGAGCGGGGCAACCACAGCCAGCCAGCGGCTGCCTAGCGGCAGCTCATCCAGCTTCAGCCCAGCCAGAACCGTTGAAGTTGCAAGTGCCCCGATCACGTCATCCTTCAGACTGGCTACTTCCTCGACAGCGACGAGCGCGGCGAACACCGTCGCACCGAGCCAGCCGAGCACCCACAGCCACCGCGCACTGCTGGCAGGTGGGAAACGGAAGAGTTGCGCAGATGCAAGCACCGCGACAGCACCCCAGAGCGCCCCTAGGTATACGTTCGCCGCCAATCCCTCGTAGTCGAAGGTCAGTTGCCAGATCCAGTCGCCAGGTACGATCCAACCCCAGCCGGCCGCGATAGCCGCCTGCGGCACAACCATCACCAGGTTCGCGGCCAGGAACGCTGTAAACAGCCGCGCGCGTGCCGCCGGGCTACGCACGGCCTTGGTCCCTACCGGCACACGTGGGTCGGCGCTGGCGCGTCGTCAGAGCTTGGACAAATCGCATGGGACGCCGAGCGTACAGTCAGTGGTTTCACGGTGCCCGCGTCGCGCCGACGCCAACGAGCACTTGCGCGTTCGTATCCCAGGCAGGACCGGGTGACGCGATCAGCCTGACCCGCGGCCCAGGCGTCCGGCCCCTCGGAGAACGATCGTCCCGCTGAAACGCCGCCGCGCCCAGCCAGCGACTCGTGGAAATGCGCACCGGCTGCCCCGATCAAGCGCGCGGCGTGGCTGCAAGCACAGGACACAAGACGATGCTGACGGCGGCAATGCCTGCCGTGATCAGCCCGCTTTTGCGGACCGTGTCCCAAACAAAGCCGCGCCAGAACCGCGGCAGGCGGCCCGACGCTCCACCCCACGTGGCCACGATCGCAACCACCCAGAGGAAGACGGTCACCACAAGGTCACCAAGCGGAAACAACAAGCTGGGGTGCGACGTCACCGCTGCTTCAAGGGCGCGATTGCCCCGGCCCACCCAATAGGTCCGCATCGCCAGTCCGTTCCCGTAACGCGACGGCACCCCGTTGATCACGACTTCATCCTCAGGGTTCGTATCACTCCCGGTCACGCCAAGATAGACGTGGGGCTCCGGACCGCTCAGGACGCCGATGGCTAGGGTATACGACTTCCCACCGCTGTCGGGAACCGGCTCGAAATGAAAATCAACGGTCTTATGGCTCCATCGTTCGTGACGCACTTCGGCCCGGCTCTCCCGGATTGGCCGGTCCGATCCTGTGGGCGTTAGGCGCGCGAAAATCTCGGCGGTAGCACCTGCGCCGCCCTCCCCGAAGGCCCAGACTGAAATGCGTGCCAAGTTGTCTCGGTTCACGCGAAACCGCTGCTCAACCCGCGAGACGGGACCCGCATAGAAACGAGGGCTGCCTCGCACCCACCGTTCGTCCTCTTGCTGGTACTCCATGGCTAGCGCAAAAACGCTGGCCGCCAGCAATGCCACAGCAACCCCAAGCATGGCCCAACGACCAACGCGTATGCCGTTGTGTTTCCGGCCATCAGCGGTCGACCTATGCCCCGCCGCTAACATCTCGACAAGGACCACAGCCAGGATGGCCGCAGCCATTACCTCCGCGCCTTCCTCAAGAAGCGGACCGATCACCGGGTCTGGTTTAGGGCTACTCCGCAAATAGGCGTCCAGCGTGCCGTGAGTGTTGTCGAATGTGTCGCGGAGCACCGCGCTCACCGCGTAGGCTCCTGCCAGAAGGGTCAGCAAAGCCAACCGCGGGCGACCGCGCAGCGATGCATAGAAGACCCATCCCGCAGCCGTCGCCAGAGGCGCAGCAAGCGACACCAGTAGGACCATCCCGCCAAGATGTACCCCAAGATTCAGGCGTGCCATGAGCGCATGCACCTGGGGCGTGCCCTTCAGCTCGGCGAATTCCTCGAAAGCCACGAATCCCGCCAGTGTGGCCAAGCTGAGCCACCCCACCACCCAGAGCCACCGAGGTCCCTTGGTGAAATTCGTCGGACGGAGCAACTGCGCGGCTCCAAGAGCGCCGACGGTTCCCCAGAGGACTCCGGAGTAAAGATTCGCCGCGCCTCCCTCAGTGTCGGGGGACATCTGGAGGGGCCACCCCCAGTCCGCGACAAGTGCCCACGGCACCGCGAACGCCACATGCACCGCTACGAACGCCGCAAGCAGCCGTGCGCGGGTACGTGGGCTCATCGGCCAGGGTGACGCTACTGATCGGAGGGCGTACGCAAGCCTATGGCGCGCACTTACCAAGCCAATCGAACCGATATGGCAGGGACCCCTCGTACGCATCGCTCAGCTATCAGGTGCGTGCGGCCTGGGTCGTCCGCACCGCACCCTGAATCGTACACCTCGGCGCGGCTGTTGACGGACGGGCAGGGTGGCGGAGCTCCACGAAGCTGCCGACGCTCGACGCGGGCCGGCAGCACGTTGTGCGCCCCACCCAAAGCCGGGGCGGAGGGCTCGGAACCACTGCGCATGGCTACGGCGCATGCGCACAGGCGCGTATGCGTTCCGCGCGGCCGTGCGTCTACGAACACGGGGACCGCGCCAGCGCTATTTGATGAGCCGCCCCAGACTGCGCCCGGTGAGCCTTCCCGCCGCCCCCAACCAACTCTGGGTGGCCGATCTCTCCTACGTGCGCACCGCGGCGGGCTACGCCTATGTCGCGTTCATTATCGATGCCTGCTCCCGCTTCATCGTCGGTTGGCAGGGCTCCCGTTTCTTGCGTACCGATCTCGCCCTCGATGCGCTGGAGCAGGCCCTCTGGGCCCGACCCAGACCCCATGTAGGACTGGTCCACCACAGCGATCGCGGGGGGCACTATTTCTCCCTGCGCTACACCGAGCGGCTTGCTCACGCCGGTGCCCTGGCCTCGGTGGGCAGCCGCGGCGACTCCTGCGACAAAGCCCTCGCAGAGTCGGCGATTGGTCTTTAGAAGGCTGAACTGGTCCACCGCCGCCGGCCCCTGGAGCGGCATCGCAGACCTCGAAGTGGCCACGCTGAAGTGGATCGACTGGTTCAACAAGCGGCGGCTCTGCGGCCTGCTCGGCTACGTTCCACCCGCCGAATTCGAGGCCAATTGGTATCGTGACAACGACCAACTGCAGGCTGGGACTCGCAACATTTCGTCTCCATTAAACTCGGTACGGTCCATGGCGCAACCGCCGCCAGCCAGAGGAGCTGCGGCGGCAGGTCTCCGCGGTAAAGCGTCGGCAGCCCATCCGACGCCGCCCACCACCCGGCCGTGTCCTTCACATCAGCAACTTCCTCGAAAGCCACGAATGCGGCAAGCGTTGCCACACCGAGCCATCCGAGCACCCACGGCAACCGCGAGTCCCGATAGGGACTCGCGGTCCGGACCAGTTGCGCCACTCCCAGGGCGGCAACCATTCCACACAGGACGGCCGAGTACGGATTCGCAAGCCGTTTCGTCGCTGAACTGCGCGAACGACCCGCAAGGCACCACCCATTCCCAGCCGAGTCCCCACGCTTCTGGTGGCCATCAGCACCAAGCCCTGTGCCCACACACCACGCGGTCGCGGCGGTGCTGACGGACCAGGCAGTGTCTGGAGCTGCGCCGAGATCGCCAGCCGCGATCTAGCGGGGTGCGAGATCGGGGTTCTTGGACAGCCCGCCGTCATATCCCGTCCGGCGCAGGATGGTGCCAAGTCTATGGTGTTCGAGGGTGACGATCCCGGAGAATACCTCGTAGGCAACGCCAGCGTCACTGAGCACGATACGCACCAGCGGCACGATGTGCTGGATCTCCACGAGGCCGCCGTACCGCGAGTCCGCCCCCGCGATGGTAGGCACGAGCAGATAGGTCCGGCCAGGCATGAGGTTGGATACCGAGCCGCCGCTCCGCTCGCCATTGAGTTCAAGCCGCCGGGCGTCAAAAACTATGCGGGACTTCTGCTCTGGCGCGCACAGGACCACCGGACCGCTCCACCAGAGAAGCGAGGATGTGCGCGGGTTCCGGTTGTCCTGCGGCAGGCCCACTCCTAGTGGACTGGCCTCGTACAGGCGAAGCTCGGTACCTGTCACGAAGAGGACGCCGTGAGGGTTCCGATACCAGACGTTGATAATTGCTTGATCGTCGTCCACGCCTACGTCGAAGCCGAGTCCGGCGATTGGTGAGTCGCGGTCCATGGGTCTGACTGGCTGATGCGGTCGGATCTGAGCAAACGGAGCAACGTCGGCGTCCACGCCCAGGGTGAGCGCGCTGCAATCCGTGACCGAGAACTGGATTTCCTGTGGGAGGCCAGTGAGCATGAGTTCGGTCAAGCCTGCCACGACCGTGGTCCCCGGCTCGCCGAGAACCCTCAAGTCGAGCTGTCCATTCGCCGCTGATTCGCAGACGGGCCGCAGCGGTTCGGGTAGTCCGGCTACGCCATGCCCGATGCGCCACACGGGCGACCAGGCAACTGCAAGATCGTAGGCGCGATTGCCGTGACCGGTCCAGAGCGCCGCATCGCGCGGCACGCCAAGCGCGGTCGGCTCCAGCGGCTCGGGCATAACCACCACGCCGCGCTCTGGCAGGTCTTCAAGGATCCCGGTGCGGGGAATCCGGGTCGCGCGGTCGAAGCCCGTCAAATACGAGGATTCGAGAACGTCGTGATCGGCGAACGCGCTGAAGAGCGCTATGCGCTCAGTCCAAGCTACGGACCCCAACGTAGCAATGGGCGCGTTCGGTGGCACTATCTGGCGTAAGAAGCGGTAGCTGGCCGGCGCGACCTCGGTCGTGCCGGCGCCGGGCAAAAACCTCGAAAACGCGATGCCGTCCGCCAGCGGACGTGTCCATGTCGACCAGCAGCTTGAAATGGCTGGGATCGTCCAGCAGGCTCCGCGCGGCCGGTGCCAGCCTCGCCGCCAGACGATCCGTGACGTGCAGATGGGTGATGCCCATGTCCGCCAAGTCGTCCCGATGCAGGAAGTGCAGGGCGTCTTCGTATACCCACGTGGCGATCCAGGGCGTAATCACTTGCAGATCGCGGCCGGACCGGGGTGACGCGACGCCCGCCGCCGACGCACCGAGATGCGCTCCTGGCGTGAGTAGGCGCGCGTCGGTCGGCAGGGAGCGCTCCAGCCAGGCGTAGAACTCCCAGTTCGCTGCGAGCTCCGCACCGAATGTCGTGTGATCCCGGTAGTGGTGCCCCGAGTCCTCCGCCGACGGGTCGCTGGTCTCAAGGTCTTTGAGCATAAGGTGCACGCCAGAGGTCGCGCGGGGCAAACTGGTTGGCAGCAAGACCAGCAGCCCAACCGCCACGGTTGCCAGGAATTTTCGCCCCCCTTCCCGCAGCCCTCCTACCAGCGCGCCCACGCCTGCAAAGGCACCGATCATCGCGACGGCGAGGGCGAGCCTGAAAATGCGCCAGTCATGCGCCGCGAGCGGCGGCTGCAGCAGCTCACCCTCCAGCAGCCCTAGGCCCCCGGCCGCCGCCAGAAACCCCAGCCCCCAGCTCCGCCGCCTGTAGGCCGCGATGACGCCGATCATTGTCAGAGGAATGATCCCAACCGCGACCACTGCCGGCCCCGCCTGCCGGAATGGCAGCCATTGTTCGATCTCTGGCTCCCAGGCCAAGCGCGCCATCCCGGTGGTGCCGCCCCGGCCGAATAGCTCATCTGAGATCGGTCCACCGGCCAGCACGACGAGCAACGCGCTCGCGGCTAGCGCCGCGGCCAGCGCGAGCACCCCGGCTGCGGCGGCCAGAACCGCCGCCTGCCGGTTGGCTACGCCCGCATGGAGCGCGGCGGCGATGAGAACAATGAAGCCAGCGGCCAGAGACCATTGCGGTAGGAAAAGCCACGGGAACGCGAAAGCGGGTGCCAGCGGTGCCTGGAGGAATGCCAGGTCCTCAAAATAGCCCGTGCGGTAGCCGAACAGCACGTCCCCCTCGAAATACCCGACGGTGGCGCCGATCCCTAGCGCCAGTGGCAGCGGCGCGCCCGTGTCATACGCGAACCCGACGACGGCGAGGACGAGCACGACGACAAGAAACGGGTGGAGGGCGTCAAACGCCGCCCAGGGCTGGACATTAGCCACGCTGATGATGCTGGCCATGAGCAGGTTGTGCCCGTAGTGATAGCCGATCCCCGCATCGACCCCGTAAGGCGTTACCTGCGGAAACTCCCCGCGGGCCAGGCGCTGGGCCAGCGCGTAGTGATAGATGGCATCGGGGTTGCTCACATGCATCCAGTTCGAAAAGGCCAGAACAAAGACGCCCACGGCCATCAAGGCCAGCGTCAGCAGCACAAGCGCCGATTGACGGGACACGCGGCCAGGCACCCCGGCGCGCCAGGCGATGACCGCGGCCGCTGCCGATGAACCGATCAACCCAAACCAGGCGGAGGGGGCGCCTGGAATCACATAGGCGGCAAGGTTCGTGACCAGCAACACCACCACGACGCCAACGATCGGCGCGTAGAACGGCCAGACGAGACGCGGACGGTTCGGAAATGCGGTGTAGGCGAGAGGCGCGCCGATGGCCGCGATCCAGAGGCAGACGCCAACGGACGCGAGCACGCCGGGCCAGGGTGACGCCGAGGGATCCAGACGCATCGGCCTAGACGCTGCGCGATAGGGCCGTCACGCATCGGCGGACTCGCTCCCCTCCGGTCCGTAGCATCCGGGCGCAAGAGGTGGGGCCTCAATCCGCGGCACACGTCAGATCCGGGACCTCGGCGATGTGCGGGAAGCAGTCGGGATTCCCCGTCACGATGACGCGAACGCCGGTGGTCTGGGTAGCAGCGCACTACTCCTTGAGGATTTGGAGCGGCACTCGCGTGCCGGCGGCGCTGTACAGGCTAGCGGCACCGCAGATATCTGTGCACCACATGGTGTGCGCACGGCTCAACTTGGGAGTCAACCCAAAGTCATCCTCCGCTGAGCTTGAAGAGGACCACACGGTTTACCCTGGGATCGCGTGCTTCAGCCCATAGGCGCCACTTGGCGTGCGAAGGCAAAAAGCGTACGGAGACTCGATGCGGCGAATCCGGTGGGACCCAGGTGAGCCGGTCCCGGAGGCGCTGGGGAGCCGAGGCTGCGACGGTTCTTGACCCTGGCGATGGCCGCCGTGCTCTCCGTTTGGCGGGTTGCGGTACGGCCACATCCAACAATCGACCTGATGAAGAGGGTACTCTCTGGACTTGGCACCGCGCAGCCGATCGCGTGGCATGGATTCTGGCCTGCGCCAGAACGACGGAGAGGGCGTTCGGAATCAGGCGGGAACGCATGCCAAGCCGATGGGCATGGGTAGTCGCGGCCGCGGTGGTCGGAGCCATCGCGGCCATCGTGTTGCTGGTAATCCTACGGCCGTTCGGCGTCATCCAGCCTGCGCATGACACGCGGAGCTATGCGCTGATTCCGGCTGTCCTCGCCGAACCCGCGTTCTACGCCGGGCCCATCGTATCTGAAATTGTTATCGACCAGGAATTGCTCCTAACGGAGCGTGACGTTGGGATTCGAATCTGGCTCGGCGCTGCATACGTGGGAACACGCGCTAGCGCCCGGATCGAACTGCTTGCCGGCCCGCACGGTCCGAGCTTGCGTTCGGCTATTGTTGACGTGCCTCCGGAACCGCGACAGCTAGTCGTTCGTGTTGCCCCATCCCTGCAAGAAAGCGAGCTCGGCCCCGACGGCAAAGTGATTCTCCGCATCGCACCGACGGCCGAGTCCAAGCCTATCCAGGTAGGGATGGCCAGGGGCGAAACGTACCGACACGGGCGAGCGTTCCTCGGCGGCGAACCCCTGGCCGAGGGCCAAGATGTCATGTTCGAGGTTGTACAGGCGGTATCTCGGACCCAAGCCTGGTCAGAAGTATGGCGCCAAATCAACGGTGATACCTTGCCCTTACGCGCCATCGCCGCGGTGATCCCAATCGCGTTGGCTGCGACACTGGCCGCGCGCTTGTCGGCCCGCGCGGGGCGAACGCGGGCGGCGCTGGTCGTTGGACTGGTTGCCGCAGTGGCTGTCGCAATCATCGTGATCGATCGCACGCCGTTGAGCATATTCCCGGGGCCGGACTTCGACCCTGCCGTGACCCTGCGCTGAGCAATGAGCGGCCGTGCTTTTTTGCTTGTGGCAGCGCTGTGCGCGGTCTATCTGGGCGTTCGGGCCGCCACGCAGCCATCCCTTTTTGACTTTGACGAAGCCGCGCATCTAAGGACAGTTGTCCACATCCGGGAGTTCAACGGCCTTCCGCCGGCCGAGCTTTTCCCTGACATCATCCTTGACCGCCAGACATTGCAAGCCGCATACCACCATTTTTCGCCGCTGCCCTACCTGTTTGTGGCGGGCGCGACGGCCATCGCGCAAACCGACCCAACGTCGGCGGGGGTCCTAGGAATCTCGCGGGCGTTTTCGGCGGTTCTGGCGGTGGTTACCGTGATCAGCGCCGGTATCGCCACACGCAACCTCCAGGCGCACGGATCCACCTGGGACGGGCCTGCGGCCGTGACGGTCGGGCTGACGCTGATGCCCGGAC
Organism: Chloroflexota bacterium; assembly: GCA_965220075.1. Lineage (GTDB taxonomy): Bacteria > Chloroflexota > UBA11872 > UBA11872 > UBA11872. Next base: position 2,154,139 of record OZ244806.1, on the reverse strand, counting down.
TGCACTCGATGGGTGCCAGCATGACAGCCAGCATCTGGGCGTTCGCCAGCGTGGGGCTGACCGCGGCGACAACCACCTGGGCCGCTCGGCGTGGCTGGTCGCGTGGAGCGACGCTGGCAGTAGTTGCGAGTACGGCCTTCGTGGTGGGGACGCGTGCCAGCGCGTACCCCGTGCTGCTGTTGGTTCCAGTGGCCATGTTCGCGGCGCGCCTCAGCATTCGAGCCGTGGCTTCTCGTCTAGGCGTCATCGCGGCGTTTGCGTTGGCGGTCAATGGATGGTGGATGATCCGCAACGGTCTTCTAACCGGTGACCTGCTCGGAGTCGGGATTTACACCCAGGCGTACCGCGACGCGGGCTACGTCGCCATAGTCCGCGAAGGCGGCCTATGGCGACGCGCGACCTCGGCGGCCTGGCCCGAGTGGACGCTCCTCACGTCATCCGACTGGCTGTGGGTGGCACTCTCACGCATGCTGGTGCGGAAGACTTGGATCGATCCGTTCACCCTTGGGCTCTGGTCGTCGATGGTTCTAGTTCCCGCGGCCGCCATGGTCGGTGTGCGTGTCTGGCGCGACCGCGCGGCAGCGCGATCGATCCTCCCGTTCGCGGCGGCTGGCCTCGTAATGCCCGCCGTCGGTTCTGGACTTGCTCTATCAATATCGGGTGGGCTGGGCTGGTTCGCGAGTCTGCGTGACACGTTTATCGTGTCGATTCCGCTGATCGCTGCGGTCGCGGCGCTGGCCGCGATTCGTAAGGACCGCCTGCGCACGGTGGTCTTCGGATCGGGTCTCGCCTTCGCGGCCGCCGCCAACGCGGGATTTTTGCTGGCGGTGTTGTCGTAATCGGCGCGTGAGCCGATCTGGAACCTCGAAGTTCGGTCACATCTGCAGCGCGTCCCGCTTGCGCGTAGGGCGCGCGGCCTAGCGCACTGATGCCGTGACGATGCTGGCTACGGCGCGCGGGTATAGTGCACGCGCCTGAGGTTGCGGGGTTGCTCAACCAACATTCGCGGCGTGCTTGCGACGGTGCCATGAATGTCTGGACCATCCTCATGTCTCGGTTATGGCGCAAACGCTGGCTGGAAGCTGCATGAACATAGCGGGCAATACACGAGTCCCCACGTCGGATCATGATCCAGGCGCTCCGCCCGGCCTCGAAACGATGACGCGCGCGCTGATGCACGCGTCCAAGTATCACGCCTGGATGTTTAGCCATATCGAAGACTTTGTAGGGGCGCGGGTTCTTGAAGTTGGCGCTGGCAGCGGCAACCTGACGCAGTTTCTCATCGCTCAAGCCTCGGTAACCGCTCTCGACGAGTCGCGCGCGGCGCTTGATGTGGCCGTCCGGCGTATGGGCGATGCGCGCCTGGACACCCTCGTTGTTGACATCGTCGATCCGGCGGCGGTGACGAATCTGGAGCAGCAGGGCTTTGACACGATTGTGAGTTCGAATGTGCTGGAGCACATTGAGCACGACATGCTGGCTATTGCCAACATGCACGCCATCCTCCGCCCCACTGGCGGCCACGTCCTGCTTATCGTGCCGGCGCATGCGCGTCTGTATGGCTCGCTTGACCAAACGGCTGGCCATCATCGGCGCTATTCGCGCGCCGGACTGACGTCCCTGCTGCGAGCCGCGGGCTTTACGATCCGACGAGTTCGTTACGTGAATGCCATCGGCGCGATTGCCTGGTACGTCAACGGCTCGATCCTGCGGACAAGTGATCTGAACGCAGGGTCGGTGAATGCCCAGGCTCGTCTCTTTGACCGCATCGCTGTGCCTGTACTACGACGCCTGGAGTCCGTTGTTGCGCCTCCGTTTGGGCAATCCTTGGTTGTGGTAGCTCAGGCCCGCTGATGCCCACACGGCGTCTGCGCGTGCCGGAGTCCGAACGGCCGCGCCTGTCGTCTGGCGCATGCTAGGAAAGCTCTGAACAACCGGCGCAACTGATTGACAGGGCGTTCGTGAGGTGCCGCGATCGACGCATGGAGCGGCACTCGGGGCCGGCCCGTCCCTCAAGCAGCGGTTCGGGCTGCGTTCGGACCCATTGAGGGCGCAGGGCTCCCGCTCACACTGTCGCCTGGCGCTCGGCCAGCAGCAGATTCGCCAGCCCAAACAACAGACAGAGCCGATTCCGGTTCTTCGCCAAGCCCCCGTACTGCATCGTCGAGTAGCCAAACTGGCGTTTCACATACAGATAGGGATGCTCGACCTTCGCCCGCATCGCCGCTTTGCGCCGCTCCACCTGCGCGGCCTCGCTGCCCGGTGCCAAGTGTCGCCGCTGTCCAGCCCGCAGGGCCACCTGCCAGTCCATCGCCCGGCCCCGGTGCTCCGGGCGCCGGTCCACGCCCCGATACCCCGCGTCTCCCCACACCCGTGTCTCGCCACCGTGAAGTATCTGCAGCACCTGCGTCACATCCGCCACGTTCGCCGCAGTCGTCACCACGCTATGCACCAGGCCCGTCGCGCGTCCACCCCAATGTGGGCCTTCATGGCACATCGTAGCGCTAGGTTGACGGTCGGCGGACGCTTGTTGCTGATTGAACGGATCGTGATACAGGGCTGGTTAGTGGCGCAGGCTGCAAGCGTGCAAGGGATCAGCCGGCCGACGACCTACAAGTGGTGGGCACGCTGGCGGGCGGCGGCCGCGGCGGGGCTGGTGAACCGCAGCAGTACGGCGCAGGCGCGCCCACAGGCGCGCCACCCACTCGCGAGACTGTTGCTGCAGCACGGCATCGCCTACGCTGGCCGGCGCTGGACGCACGCGCACCGCTCCTGGCTCCTAACTCTGCGCATTGCCCACCCCGCGGCGCAGGCCAACTTCGACGACTATCCGCGCGCGCTCGAGGGCGTGGAGGAGCGACTGCATACGCTGGAGCAGCAGCTCACCGCGTGCGCGGCCAGCGACGACTACGGCGAGGCGGTGGGCCCGCTGCGCTGCTTCCGCGGGGTCGAAACCGTGCTGGCGATGACGGGGGCTGGCCGAACTCGCCGATATCACGCGCTTCGGCAGCGCTCCGCAGCTGATGTGGTACCTCGGACTCACGCCGAGCGAGTTCAGCAGCGGCGTCTCGCGCCGTCAACCCGCGACCCTAGACGGCGTCCCCTCCCAGCGAAGCACGGTCATGCGGCCAGGCCCCAGGCAACCCGCGGATATCAGAGCGACACGTCGTCGCAGCACCCTCGCTCGTCCATCGCTCCCCGCCTCAGGTCCCGGTCGCCACGATCACCGCCGGGGCCATTTGACAGCCGGTCAATCCATATCAGCTGTACTTCCCACGTAGGTTGTTGACAGCGAGCCGCTGTGCGGGGGTTCGACCGTCAAGCCCGGCTGTAGGTCAGACTGATCCCGTTAGCGGATCCTTCCAGGATACGAACGCACAAGTACTAGTTGGCGTCAGCGCGCCACGGGTGCCGTGATGCCACTCGCGGTACCCTTGTCATCCATGCGGCCCGTCCGAGCACTGACGACGTGCCATCGCAGCCGGACATGAGCTGCCCAATCCTCCCCCTCGCCCAAGATCGGGCGTGGCGGTTAGTGGTATGGGCTGGAAGGCTTCTGCTTTTGGGCGCGGTGGCGTTCTGGTGGGGCGGTGTCGTGGTGCCGCATCTCGCCAGTCTGGCGCTCCCGGAGCGACTGCACCCCACCGCCATCCCGTGGCACCTGAACCCCGATCTGGAAGGCAGCGCTGCGAATGCAGTGTCAGCGGCCGCCTTGTCCACGGTGGCATGCCTCGCGTTTGTTGCTGCTGCAATCAGTGCTCGTAGGGCGGCCGGCTGGATCAACGTCATCGGCTGGGCCGCACTGGCGGCAACAGCAGCGTATCTAGCCTGGGAGGAAGTCTCCGACTTCCACGTCGAAGCCACGCTGGCTCTCGGGAGCCAAGTGCTCGGCATGACCTACAACCCGTTTCTCTGGCCCGTGTTGCTGACCCCGCTGATTATGGCGTTCGTCGTTGCGATGTGGTTCTTTATCCACAAAGGTATGCGCTCCAGGGCAGTCCGTGTACCGCTGATTCTCGGCTTCCTCGCCTGGCTGCTCTCCCTTGTGCACGAGGTGAGTTATCCGTTTGTGTTCACAGGTCGTGCCGAAGTTCTGGAGGTCGTGCTGGAAGAGACCCTGGAGTTCAGCGGCGCTCTGCTCATCGCCTACGCGGCGACCACCGCGCTTTCTCGGGGGGTGGTCGCCCATACACGGCCGCATCTGTTTCGTGGCATTCGCCCGTCCCTGCCTGTGGTCGGATCTATCATTGCCGTGGCCGTGTTCGGTGGTCTGACCATTGCCTTCATCTTTCGCGTGCCGCTTGCTGATGCGCGTCCCTCCTCCCATATCGGAAGGTTTCACGTGGGCCTGAACGATGCGGGCACGGTTCGCCAAGAACTGGGCGTGCTCGCCGCGCCCCTTGCGCGCCTTGATCTGCTTATCTCGAATCGCGACCCCTACGGTCGTGCGGGGTACGTGATATGGCGCGTCGTGGAAGCTGAAGTGGGAGGCTCCGGTCTCATACTGCGGGAGGGGCGGCTGCGGATTCCCGCCGGGGAAAATACAAGGCGGGAGAGTATTGACTTCCCGCCGCTCGCGGAAGTTGAAGTTCGCCCCGTGGCGGTGCAACTGGTGGCCGATGTCGAGCGCGAGGCCCATCTCTTGCTTGGTGCCACCAACACAAATCAGTACGAGTCCGGGCGGCTTTGGATAAACGAGGAGCTGGCCTGGACGGGCCAGAACCTTGAGTTCGTGGCCTACAGTGCCCCCGAACCCACGCGCAGCAAGCTACGTGCGATATGGCGCACCGTAACCTCCGACTGGCGCTGGTCGGTGCTTGCCGTGGGTCTGCCTATGGCGCTGACGCTGATCACGCTTATCCCGGCCCTCCTCGTGGCAAGCGCCTGCCCACAGACGCGCAATACTGGTAATCCTCCGCGCACCGGCTAGACAAGATGGAAGGACCGGTCGCGGTCGCAAAGCCGTAGGTTGCTCAGGCCGGGTTTGGCACCCGTGCAGATTTACATACGAGCGAGCGGATCCTATGCAGAAGGGTACGCGATACCTGGGGATGGATGTGCACCAGGACTCGATCGCTCTGGCGGTGGTCGAGGCGGACGGCGAAGAGCGCCGACTGGGCCTGATCCCCAACCGCTCGGAGGCACTGCGGCGGGCGGCACTCTCGGGCGAGCCGACGGCGGCGATCCAGGATCGCGCGCAAGCCTAGCTGCGGAGGTGGATCGCTCGAACCGAGCGGCCCACCGGCACCCGGCGCAGCACCACCTTCGATACGACCACAGGTCCGTGCCGTGTCCGGGCGGAGGATTTTGCGGGCTTCGTCACCCTACTTCCTCAACTTCCTGAGCGGGTATCGCGTTGGGGAGCATGTGCGCGGCGCGATGAAGGTCCCGGATCGCCGGGCTTGACTGATGCCGCTGTTTCGTGGCGCGCAGCGGATCGCGAAGTCCGACGTTGTGTGATTCCGGCCGCTCGAGTGGGCGAACGCTCGCATGCGCGCGCTGTCCGCGCAGACGCTCGATTCGGGCGGGTGGCGATTGCTCTGGATGCCGCCATCCCTTCCCTATCATTTGCTCGGCGGCCCGTACAAGTCGGTCGAATCGACCGCGATCACCAAGCAGCTCATCTTCTCAAGCTGGGTGGCCGCTCCGTCGGCCATCGCTTCCCTCCTGAGCTGCGAGGTCCAGCGGCGGATCGTCGCGGGAGCCATGCACTTCGCGAATACGCCCGCGGCCCGAGCGGCGATCTCGAGTCGCCTCGACTATCGGATGGCAGATGAGCGGCCTGCTTCGATGTCGGTGCTCGCGTTGTTCTGGCCGCAGCCAGCGCTTGCCTCGCGCACCGACCCGCTGGACGCTGCCCGTGACCACGCCGAGTCGCCGAGCAGGGCGGTGCCCTTGCATCCGCGCTCCTCGACGCGCCACGAAGCACCCTGGCCGAGGCACTGGCGGGAGCTTCTCCCGAGCACACGCTGGTGGGACGTGCCGCGCGCACTGGACGCGCATGTGGAGCAATTGCTCAGGGCCCTCGCCGGCTGGACACCGGAGTCGGAACGGCCAGCAGACCTGCCCGCGACCAGCGCGCTTCTCGGTGTAGGGGCGCTGGGGAACATCGCGTGGCGAGCACTCAACCGGCTGCGGCGAGCGGACGACCGGGTGACCGAGTTGGGCCGGTGGCGTGCGGCGGCGATCCTCGCGTCCCGTCTGCGGAGTCTGTTCGCCCGGCCCGATGCGATGCTGCTCCTCGACAGCGTGTACGCGGGCTCGATGCAGCACGCGCGAGGACGATGGTGCGTATTGGGGCAGGGTCGCTCGCTATTGTATCGACGAGTACATCCACCACCTCGCTGGGGAATCAGGTGCCAACACGACGACCGATGAGGGGCTGACCTCGCTTGCCGCAACCGCACGGCGCGCGATTGCCCTCAGGGAGTCGGTCTACCGAGCAACCGACATCGATCATTTCGACGGCGAGGGAATCGCGTTCCCGAGCAGGTACGCGCTGCGCTTTGGCACCACGCGCCACAGCCAGGATGAAGCCAGACTCCCTGAGGTCAGAGCAGCCTTCAATTCGCCGTTCTGGCCGTTCGTGCTCGCGACCACCTCCGTCGGCCAGGAGGGAATCGACTTCCACTGGTGGTGCCATTCGGTCGTCCATTGGGACCTTCCCGCCAACCCGGCCGACTTCGAGCAGCGTGAGGGCCGGGTGGATCGCTACAAGGGTCACGCGATCCGCGAGAACTTCGCGGCCGCTCACCGATCGGCAGCGCTGGCTCCAGGAGTCGGAGACCCCTGGACCGCGGTCTTCGAGGCCGCCGGGGCGGAGGATGACCACGGTCTGGGCGACCTTACCCCCTGCTGGATATACCCGGGCGATGCCCAGCTCCACCGGCGAATCATGGCTCTTCCCCTGAGTCGCGATGAGGATCGATGGGCCCGGCTGCAGGAGTCGCTGGCGCTCTATCGACTGGCGTTCGGTCAGCCGAGGCAGGAGCACATGCTGGCCGCGCTAAAGCGTCGCGGCATCGCCGAGATCCGGATCGACCTGCGGCCGCCGGCTCCGCACGCGATCCCCTAGACCTTGTTTGCAACCTCACCGAACTGGTCGTCGATGGAGTCGTTCTGAGAGTCGACGCCGTATTCTCGACGATTGCTGTAGTCGGGGGTGACGTGGCGGATGCCCTCGGTAGCGTGGGCGAAGTGGTCGGCGCGGTAGGCAGCATCATTGGCTGAATAATTGGCGAGTGGTAGAGTGACGTGACCGCTGCTTACCCTCGGTACTGACCGACGCCGTGTGAGCCTTTCCCGGCGGGGTGCAAGTACTGCCTGGATTCGATGGAGCTCCGGGCAGCCGGGACATGATCGCGAACCGGGTCCTCGCGCCTGACACGCCGTTCGGTGGCTCCGCCCGGAAAGCGGCGTCCGTCGTAGTTCGCAATACAGTACGTCACGGCCGGAAATGGTGGGCCGAGCGGGACTCGAACTACCCTGCCGAGTACTTAGAAGAACCGTGGAGGGCTTGTGCCGACGCAGATCCTTCCCAAACCTGTAACCGCGCTCGGGCCGATCTACAGGCCGTTGTCCCCTTCTAGGAGCAATGGCACTGAGATTCTAAGCTCTTTCGACCGAAATTCGCCGTGCGCTAGGGCCAGGAACTCGCGTGTCACGGTCTCGACCGCCGGGCGACGATAGGCGGCCCAGACATGCTGGCGGCTACGCAGGCCCAGACGGGCCGCGATGCCAGCCATGGGTTCGCCCTCATAGTACAGCTGTAGAGCCAGGACCTGCCGCAGCTTGCTAGGCATTCAGAATGAGCTGCACGGTCACGTCGGTGAGGCGCCGGAGTTCCTCGTGCGGCATGAATTCGGCGGTGGAGTGCACGTCGATGTAGCCGACCGCCAGAATCGCGGTCGCAATGCCCTTTTCGTTGAAGTTTTGCGCATCGCTGCCGCCGTGGGTCGAGATGTGACGCGGCTCCAGACCGGCCGCGGCGATGGCACGGTCGGCCAGCTGAATTGCCGGATGGTCGGCGTCGAATTGCGTGGCCTTGAACCGGCCTCGCTGCGTGTAGTCGACCCGTCCGCCAAACGCCGCCGCGGCGTCCTCGCAGGCCCCGCGCATGGCGGCTATCTGCCGTTCGAGGGCCTCCTGGTCCAGGCTTCGCGCCTGACCCACGAGCTTGACCTCCGGGGGCACGATGTTGGCCGCCTGGCCGCCTGACACGACGCCGACGTTGGCGACCGTGACGTCATCGACCCGGCCCAGCGGCATGTTGTCCACCGCGCGCGCTTGCATGGCAATGGCGTTGATCCCGGTCTCCGGCGCGATGCCGGCGTGCGCGGCCTTCCCGTGGAAGATTGCTTCGAAGCCGTAGGAGGCGGCCTGGCGCGTGACGAGATCTCCAACGGGGCCGCCGGCATCCAGGACGAAGGCCACGCGCGCGTCGATATCGTTCGGATCAAAGGCGTCGGCGCCGAATTGCCCGACGTCCTCGCCCACCGTGAAGACCAGCTCGATCGGCCCGTGATCCACCCCCGCGTCATGGACGGCGAGCACCGCCTCGACGATCGCGGCCACGCCGGCCTTGTCGTCCGCCCCCAGCACGCTGGAGCCGTCGGAGTAGACGCCGTCCGCCTTGACGACCGGCCGCATGCGGGGCGTGGGCTGCACCGTGTCCATGTGGGCATTGAGCATGATCGGCCGCGACTGCTTGCCCTTCGCCGGCCATTTGCCGATCTCGTCGCGCGTGCAGACCACCCCGACGTCCTCCAGCATCGGCTGGAGAATCGCTACCACCCGGTCCTCGTTGCCCCAGTAGCTATCGACGCTGAGGATGTCGACAAAGATTTTGAGCAAGCGGTCGTGGTCGATGGCAACAGGGACGGGTGGAGTGATCATCGTGAACATCGTCTCCAGACGGCGGCGCGCGACGGCAGGCCGCGCACGCAGGCGCTCAGTCAGGCTTCAGCGTGCGTATCGTACGGTCTTGACCCATAGGTCGTCGCAAAGGCGGCCAGAGTCCCCACGACGACGACGATCAACCGCTTGAACTCCTGCGGCACCGGTCGCGGTTCGTGCATGACCTCGAAGACGTGCAACGCCACGCCACTAGAAGCGCCGCGAGGGCATCGGAATGTGCCGGTATCATCACGCCGCTGTAGGTGTGAACGTTCGTGCATCGGCTCGCCGCGTGAGAGTGACGCGCCCTCTCGTCACACTTCGAGCATCGCGGCCGAGCGGACCAGCCGCCAACGATCGAAACGAAACAGCCTCGCACGACGCTAGGATGCCGACGTTGCCGATGGACAGCACGCGGGGCCGATGACGTGAACCTGGCACGGCCGCGACTGCGCAGGTTCCTGCATCCTGATCAGTGGAGCGCGATCACGCCCCAAACTGTCGGTATTGCCGCAGTCGCGGTGAGCGCCGTCATGCTGCTCGTGCGGCTTGACGCCTTCCCCCCATTCATCGACGAAGCCGTCAACGTCCGCTGGGCGGCCCGCCTTGCCGAATCGCCGTCGCCGGACACGCTGTGGCTTTCGATGACCGAGGATTGGAAGACCCCGGTGTTCATCTGGGCAACAGCGGTCGTGCACGCCTGGCTGGACGACCCGATCCTCGCCGGACGCCTCGTCGTCGCCATCAGCGGTGTGCTGACCGTGGCTTTTGTCTACCACGCTGGTCGAAGGCTCATCGGGGCATGGCCGGCAGCGGTCGCCGCAACCATCGTCGCGGTCTCGCCGGCCCTCATCTTCGCAAGCCGGCTGGCCTTGGTGGACGTGCCGATCGTGATGCTGGCTGCACTTACCTGGTGGCTCTCGGTACCCGCGGTTCGCGGTCATCTGCCCAGCGCGCTCGGCGCCGGCGCTGTCGTCGCGCTCGCCTTCTGGATCAAGCTCAACGGCGCTCTGCTGCTGATCGTCCCTATTGCCGGGATCATGCTCGCCAGCCAGGTCACACCCAGGCGCCGGATGGCGACGCTGGGGCTCTGCACTGTGCCCCCGATCGTCGCGTACATCGCATTTCTGTCGGCTCCGACGTCCGCGCAGGTGTTGCAGCGCGCGCAGGGGTCTGTGCTCTCTCCCGACCGGCTTTTAGCAATCCCAGTGGATCAGTGGGCCGAGAACTTTGCCCAAATGGGCTGGTGGGCGCTTGCCTATCTGCCGGGCGCTGCAATTGTTGCCGGCGCCGTCGCGCTCATACTCCCATTCGTGACGCGCCGGCGTGAGGACTGGTGGCTCTGGGTCGTGCTGGTGTTTTGGCTAGGATTCCACGTCTTTCTCGGATCGACGCTGTATTCCCGCTACGTGCTGCTCACGCTCGTGCCGTTCGCCCTGTTGACGGCACGAGCGATTGCGGTGATCGGCCTCAGGCTTCGCCGCGCCGACCGCGGACGTTTGGCGTCCGCATGGATGGTTGGCGCCTCGGCTGCCGTCGTGCTCTCGCTCGCTATTCCGGCATCGTTGCTCGTCGCGGTGCCGACCAGCGCCGCTCTGCCCGACGACGACCGTGCCCAGTACATCGAAGAATGGTCAGCGGGCTTCGGACAGGTAGATGCCCTCCAGTGGATCGCCGACACAACAGCCGCAGAGCCTGGACCCGCCATCGTGCTCACCAACCATGTGCTCGGCGCGCCCAGAGACCTTGCCGCCCTTGCGCTTCGGAAACGAACAGACCTAGCCGTGCACGTCGAGACCCGCATTCGCCACCCCGCCGGCGGTGTTGCCGATGCCTGGCGGGGGCACAACGTCCCCGTATACGCGCTAATCAACGGCAATCAGGACGACGGAGCGCAGTTCCTCCGGCCTAAACCCGGAATTCACGCCGGTCGCCGCATTCGAACGTCCCGGGGCCAAGACGGTGGTCACCGTGCTCGAGTTCAGGCCCGGATGAGCCTGCCGCCACATTCGACGTCGCGGCTCCAGCTATCGGCGAGTCTCCAGCCGAAGCGCCATGGCGGACGGTTCGTAGGTTAGGAAATACCGCCCGTCGCTGGCGTCGGACTCTGACATCAAGCGCATGACGACCGGCCGGCTGAAGGTCTGGACCGTGAGATCGGAACGGCCGTACGTGACCCGGAGCGCTGCCGGAAAGCCCTCGCGAAATACATAGGCGCCGTTGACGGTGTTGGGCAGTTCCCCGGCAATGACGGTCGACCCCGCTGGCAAATCGCCCAACTCGGCGTGGGCGCTCTGCACCAGCCGATGACTGAGGCCGGCCGCGAATTCCCAGTCGTCGAGCCGGCCATGTGTCTGCCAGGCCAAAAGACCCGCGGCAATGACCAACGGCCCGGCGGCCGCCGCCCGAGACCATGGAAGCGGCCCGGCGACCGCGCGCGCAATGCCCACCAGGGCGGCGACGCCGAGGGTCAGAAGAAAAGCAGCAGGCAGATAGGCAAAGTGAAACATCGTCCCGCCGAGCAGCACGAACGGCGCTTGAAGGCCCAGCGCGGCGCCGGCCGCCACTCGAGCCCATCCCGGACCGCGCACGGCGATCCAACCAGCCGCGCCGATGACAGCGAGATGTGCGACCAGTGCCGGCACGAATTGCGTGGTCGCCGCTACATCAGCGAGTGATCCAGCCCCCTCCAACGCAGACAGCAACGCGCGGTGGACATCGAACAATTGCGGCTCGGTAAACGGCGCAATGAGAACAACCGGGTACCACAGGGCATTCAACAGCATCTGCGGGCCGATTCCGTACCCGTAGCCGCCGCTTCCGGCCGCCACGCTCAGGGCAGCGGCCTCGATGCCGAGGTATGCGCCCGCCAGCGCCATCAGCGGCAGGTAGATCCAATGCGCAGACCAACTGCGGCCGGCGCCACGCGCGAAGCGCCAGATGTCCAGCAGCACGAACGCTCCGATGATCGGCGCCGCGGTGGGGTTGGCGCCTAGCGCCAGGCCGAACGCCACTATCGCGGTCCACGCCCAGCGGGCGCGGCCTGTTTCACGGAATTGGAGAAACGCAAGGACTGCCGCCAGCCCAAGCACGCCGGCTACGACTTCAGCGATCGAGCCGAACCACGCCACCGTCTCGACATTCGCGAAATGCAGCCCGAACACCGCCACCACAGCCGTGCCAGCCCAAGCACGGCGCGTGAGGCGGCCGGCCAGCGCGCCAGCCAGCGCTGATGCCGCCAGATGCCCCGCGATCAGAATCGCGTGATACCCGGCCGGCGCGCCTACCCCGAACAGGCGGAACAGCACGTTGACGAGGAGGGCGGTAGTCGGACGGTAATTCCAACTGAATGGATCCGCCGGATCGACGGCGGCCGGGTCCGGCGGTGCAAACACCGCTTGCACCGTGCCCGTCTCCGCCGCGTGCAGGCCGTAGGCGTACAGCCAGTCGAAGTCGTCTGATTGGAAATAGTTGTCCAGGCTGCGGGCATAGACCGCCGCAATGACCACCAGGGCTATTCCGGCCACTAGCACCGGCGGGGAGAGCCGTGCCCAGGGTCGGCGCCCGAACATTCGTCGTGCAGGCGTCACAGTCCCGTTTCCGTACCTGAGGTGCCGTCAGATCGCCGACCGATCCCGCAAAGATGGCTCTCGCGCCAAGCTCTGTGACATCTGACGGACTGCACCGCCCGTATCGTACGGTCGTCAGCAGCGGCCGTGGCAATCGCGATGGATCCAACGGGTTGCCCTGCCTCCACGATCTACGTCAGCCCCGGATAGTCGGCTGCCGCGGGGCGCTCGCGGGACAGGGAGAAATTGTCAGCCTGACCTAGGAAATCGGCGATGCAATGATTGCAACGCAATCGTGATACAACAGCGTGAAGATGAAGATGGAGGTCCGATGATGGCCAGTATCACCGTGCGCAACCTGGACGACGGGTTGAAGCGCCGTCTGCGCATCCGGGCAGCCGAGCATGGCAAGTCCATGGAGCAGGAGGCCCGGGACATATTGAGGGCAGCGCTGGACCAAGAATCCTTGCCGGGCACAGACCTCGCCAGCGCTATTCGCGACCGCTTCGCGCCCCTCGGCGGTGTCGAGCTCGACCTGCTGCCCCGCGAGCCGGTACGAAAACCGCCCCAATTCGACTGAGCCGCGGGTGATGATCGTGCTCGACACCAACGTTGTCTCGGAATTGATGCGGCCCAGTCCCGTCGGTCATGTCATTGCATGGGTGGCCCGGCAACCCGCCTCAGCGCTATACCTAACGACCATCAGCGAGGCTGAGTTGCGCTACGGGGTGGAGATTCTCCCCCAGGGCCAACGCCGCGAGCGGCTGCGAGCCGAGATCGAGGGAATGCTCCGGCAAGACTTCTTGGGACGTATCCTGCCCTTCGACAGGGATGCCGCGCGGGCGTACGCCGTGATTGCCGCCGCGCGCAGGGTCACCCGGGCACTCCATCAATCACGCCGACTGCCAGATCGCGGCCATCGCCCGTTCCGTGGGAGCAGCAGTCGCCACGCGAGACGTCAACGCCTTTGAAGACTGCGGCGTCGACGTGATCAATCCCTGGACCACGCAAAACTAACTGGTGCCAGTCATGTACGACGTTGTGATCGTGGGCGCTGGCGTGATGGGCAGCGCCACGGCCTACTGGCTCAGCCGGGCGGGCAAGCGCGTGGCGTTGCTGGACACGTACAGCCCCGCCCACGTGCGGGCGGCGTCTGCCCGACGAGTCCCGGATGGTGCGCTACCAGTACCGCGGCCAGACGCTGTATACCGAGATGGTTGCCGCCGCCGTGGAACTCTGGAAGGAGTTCGATCGCCGGATGGATACCAGCTTCTATCGGGAACAGGGCGCCCTCGCCTTGCAGGCCCAGCCCGACTATGCGCCGTTCATCGAAGGCTACGAGGGTCTGCTCGAGCTTGGCTATCAGCCGCAGTGGCTGGACGGGGACGACCTGCAGCGCCTGTATCCCCAGTTCACGAACGTGGATTCCGGCTACATCCTCGAAGATCTAGGAAAGCTCTGGACAACTAGGACCACTGAGCGCCCGGGCGCTTGTGGCGTGCAGTGATCGGCGCATGGGGCGGCGATCCGGGCCGATCCGCTCTGTCGCCTGTGGCTTGGCCGGTCCGCGCCCCAAGGCGGGGCGCAGTACTCCCGCTTACGCCGTCGCTGAGCGCTCGGCGATCAACAGGTTCGCCAGCCCAAACAACAGGCAGAGTCGGTTCCGGTTCTTCGCCAGGCCCCGATACCGCACCGTCGCGTAGCCAAAGTGGCGCTTCACGTACAGAAAGGGATGCTCGACCTTCGCCCGCAGCGCCGCCTTGCGCCGCTCCATGCGCGCGGCCGCGCTGCCCGGCTCCAGCTGCCGTCGGCGCCCGGCCCGCAGGGCCACCTGCCAGTCCATGGCCCGGCCCCGGTGCTCCGGGCGCCGCCCCACGCCCTGATAGCCCGCGTCCCCCCACACCCGCGTCTCGCCACCATGGAGCAACGCCGGCACCTGCGTCACGTTCGCCGCGGTCGTCGCCACGCTGTGCACCAGGCCCGTCTGGGCGTCTACCCCAATGTGGGCCTTCATCCCGAAGTACCACTGCTGCCCCTTCTTACACCTGATGCATCTCCGGGTCCCGCTGCTGGGCGTGGTTCTGCGTCGACGCTGGGGCGTCGATGATGGTCGCGTCCACGATCGTGCCCTCTCGCAGCCGCACGCCCCGTGACGCCAGATGCCGGGTGATCTCGGCCAGCAGCGCCGCGCCCAGGTCGTGCTGCTCCAGCAGGTGCCGGAAGTTGAGGATCGTCGTCTCAGCGGGCCGCGGGTCCCGCGCGGTGAGGCCCACGAAGCGCTGCACCGCCGCGCTGTCGTAGATCGCGTCCTCCATCGCCGGGTCGCTGAGGTTATAGAACAGCTGCACACAGTGAATCCGCAGCATCATGGCCAGCGGATAGGGCGGCCGCCCGCGCGCGCCGGTGGGAATAGATCGGGCGAAGGCGTGCTTCCAGCCGCTGCCACGGAATCAAGCCGTCCATCTGCTGCAGAAACTGCGCCCGTCGCGTCTGGCGCTTCTGCCCGTCGTACTCCACATCGGCGAATGATCGCTGTGGCTGCATCGCGTTTCCTCACCGGGCGCCGGTTGCCCACGAGCATAGGCTCTGCCGCGGCCGCCAGACTTATGCAGATCATCCCTAGTTGTACTGACTACACACCTGCGAGACACCTGACAGTAGCGGGACCGCCAACGAGACTTGGAGTTACCACACGCCAACGTCTCGCCGGAGGCCCCGATGGATGATGCCACGCAAGGCCCGCAGCGGATGCGCTATTCGTTCGAGTCACAGTGCCGCGCGGTCGCCGCGATGGTGGCCGGCATGAGTCCGGGCGTCGCGGCCCAGGCGGTGGGCGCGAGCCGCGCGACGGGCTATCGCTGGTGGCGGCGCTATGTGACGGCGGGCTGGGTGGGGCTGCAGGAGCGCCCGTCCACGCCCAAGCACCAGCCCCGGCGCCTCGACGCGGGTGCGGAGGCGGAGATCCTGGCGGCGCGCCAGCGCAGCGGCGCGGGGCCCGTCACGCTCGGCGCCCTGCTGGGGCGCCCCGCCGCGACCGTGGGCAAGGTGCTGCGACGGCTGGGGCACTCGCGGCGCCCGCGCGTCCCACGGCCCCCGGTCGTGCGCTGTGAGCGCGCCTCCCCCGGGGAGCTGCTGCACCTCGACACCAAGAAGCTGGGGCGCTTCTGGCAGGTCGGCAAGCGCATCTACCGCGACGGCATCCAGCGCAGCCCGCGCGCTGGCTGGCAGCACGTGCATGTGGCCGTCGACGACCACTCGCGGCTGGCCTACGCCGAGGTGCGGCCCAGTGACCGCCAGGGTGATGCCCTGGCCTTCCTGGACCGGGCGCTGGTTTGGTTCCGCGGGCAGGGGATCGCGGTGCGAGCCGTGATGACGGATAACGGGCCCGCCTATCGCGCGCACGCGTGGCGACGGCACTGCGCCGCGCGCGGGCTGCGGCACCTGCGCACGCGTCCGTACACACCCCGCACCAATGGCAAGGCCGAACGCTTCATCCAGCTCCTGCTGCACCGCTGGGCCTATGCTTTCGCCTACCCGTCGAGCGCCCACCGCACGCGCGCCCTCCCCGGCTGGCTGCGGTGGTATAACCGTCGTCGCCCCCACGGCTCCCTGGACGGCCTCCCGCCCGTCAGCCGTGTCTCACACCTTGTATGTTCCCGCGCCTTGGATTCGCAGGGTCACAGTGAACGGGCCGGGACAGACCGATCACTCCTTGGTCGTAGGAGACCGCTAGAGAACAGGGCCGTCCCGGCCCTGACGCTGGCTCAGAGCCTGAACAGTTGCCGGGGCCGTCAGCACGAGCCCAAATCTGCAAGGCAGGGCGTGTGGCCAGCGTTGCCGGAGGGTACCCAATGGCGGCACCAGCGGACGTGGCAGTGGGGATCGATGTGGCGAAGGCCCGGTTGGACGTAGCCGTGCAGCCCACGGGGGCGATCTGGACAGTCCCGCGCGCACGCGGCGGCCTGCGGCGCTTGCAGGGGCAGCTCCAGGCGCTGCGGCCGACTCGCATCGTGCTGGAAGCCAGCGGGGGCCTTGAGCGGACCGTGGTAGCCACCCTGGCCGCGGCCTGCCTGCCGGTCGTCCTGGTCAATCCCCGCCAGACCCGCGACTTCGCCCGCGCCCACGGCATCCTGGCCAAGACCGACCGGCTGGACGCGCGCGTGCTGGCGCGTTTCGCGGCCGCGGTGCGGCCCCAACCCAGCGCCGCCGTCCAGGACCTCCAGATCCTCAGCCGCCGCCGGCGCCAACTGGTCGCGGACCACGTGGCCGAGCAGCAGCGGCGCCGCCACGACCGCGCCCACCTGGACCTGGGCTTCGATCTCCTCGGGGCCGCGCGGACCGCGGCCCTCGCCGCAGGTGGACCGCCAGCTGGCGGCCCTGGTGCAGGCGGAGCCCACGCTGCGGACGCGCGCCGCCTGGCTGCAGAGCATCCCCGGGATCGGGCCCGTGACCGCCGCCACCTTGCTGGCCGAAGTGCCCGAACTGGGCGCCTGCGCCCGCCAGCAAGTGGCCGCCCTGGTCGGGGTGGCGCCCTTCAATCGCGACAGCGGCGCCTGGCGCGGGCGCCGGAGCTGCTGGGGCGGGCGCGCCCAGGTCCGCGCCGCGCTCTACATGTCCGCTCTGACGGCCACTCGCGTCAACCCCCACCTCCGGGCCTGCTATCAGCGCCTGCTCGCCGCCTGCATGCGCAAGCTGCTCGTCCTCTGCAACGCCTTGTGCAAACACCAGACCATCTGGAATCCCACTATGGCCTAACCCTTGACGTCCCAACACAGTTGCTCTGTGGTCAGTACAGCTAGGCGGCTACGTCGCCGCGGCGCCGGTCACGCAAGCGCTGGCCGAAGTGGCCGCGGAGCTTGGCGCCGACGTGAAGGCGGGCGCCGAGGTCACGATCCAGGCTCAGATAATCAGACTGCTGCATCGCTTGAGTGGCGAGCTCGGGATGGCTGTCTTGTTCATCACCCACAACATGGGCCTCGTGGTGGAAAACTGCCACCAAACGCTGGTGATGTACGCGGGCAAGATCGCCGAAATAGGCGCCACCGACGATGTGTTCGCCAGGCCCCTCCACCCGTATACGCAGGCGCTCCTCGCCTGCGTGCCTGAAGTCAAGGGCGAGCTCCGCGATCTCATTCCGCTGGAGGGGTTCCCGCCGGACCTGACGGTCGAAGGCGGCGGCGGCGACTTCGAGCCCCGCTGCGCTCAGCGCTTCGACCGATGCCCGATCGAGGACCCCGAGCCCCGCAGCGTGGAGCCTGGGCATGCGGTTCGCTGCCACCTGTACTGATGGCCGCCAGTCCCACGCCCTTGCTCCAGGTTCAAGACGTGGTCAAGGTCTTCGACCTCCCACATCGGGGCTTCTTCGGGGCGGCGCGCAGTCTGCGCGCCGTGGCGGGAGTTAGCCTCGACATCCACGCCGAAGAGACCCTGGGCTTGGTCGGCGAAAGCGGCTGCGGCAAGACCACGCTAGGCCGCATCATCGTTCGACTCGAGACGGCAACCGAAGGCCGCGTGCTGTTTCGCGGTCGCGACATTCACGCTCGCTCCAGAACCGCCAACCACGAGGACAGACGGTCGATCCAGATGGTGTTCCAGGACGCGACCGGATCGCTGAACCCGAGGCGCCGCGTGCGTGACATCGTGGGATTGCCAGTCAAGGCCGGCGGGGTGGTGGGTCCCCGCATGGTCAACGACTACGTCAGCCAGGTGATCGAGGAAGTCGGGCTGCCGAGCGATCTCGGCAGCCGGTATCCCGGGCAGCTCAGCGGCGGACAGCAACAGCGGGTGGCGCTGGCTCGCGCCATTGCCCTGGAGCCAGCGGTTCTCGTCGCCGACGAGCCGCTCTCCGCGCTCGATGTCTCAGTGCAGGCGCAGATCCTGCGGCTGCTGGAGCGCATCCGCGAGCGCCGGCATCTGGCGATGCTGTTCGTTTCGCACGATTTGGCGGTCGTGCGCTACTTGTGCGATCGAGTCGCCGTCATGTACTTGGGCAGAATCGTTGAATCTGGCCCGGTCGGGAAGGTGTTCGAGCATCCGCGCCACCCATACACCGTCGCGCTGCTCTCCGCTGTTCCCAGCACCCAGCGGCGGACGGACGTCCCCATAGAGCTTGCCGGCGAAGTGCCCAGCGCGGCGGACATCCCGCCCGGATGCCCCTTCCACCCACGTTGCTGGAAGGCGCAGGACAAATGCCGCACCGTGGTCCCTCAGCTCGATCCGCTTGACGGCGCGCGCGTCGCCTGCCACTTCCCGGAGTAGGCCGGCAGGCGCGCTCGCCCCTCCTGGTCAGCGGCACCCCCGGCAGGATTCGATCCCACGACCATCGGTTTAGAGGGACCGCGTGGACAAGCGCCGGTTTTGAGCGACGCCAAACCTGTTACGGCGCTGGAGCCGATCTACAGGCCGTTGCCCCCTTCAGGGAACGATGGCATCGGAATTCTAGGTTATGTCGTAGGAAATTCCGCCCGGGCCAGCGCCAGGAACTCCCGCGTCACCGCCTCCACCGCAGGTCGCCGATAGGCGGCCCACAGATGCTGGCGGCTGCGAAGACCGATGCGCG
Organism: Chloroflexota bacterium; assembly: GCA_965220075.1. Lineage (GTDB taxonomy): Bacteria > Chloroflexota > UBA11872 > UBA11872 > UBA11872. The sequence goes on along the minus strand of OZ244806.1, from coordinate 2,135,116 downwards.
CAGCGATGGAAGCCATGGGCTGGCCCTCGCAGTAGAGCTGCAGCGCCAAGACTTGCCGCGGCGTTAGGATCTCCGACGCCCGCTCGGTGGCCTGCTGGAGGAGCGCCCGGGCCGCATGCACATCGGCGAAGGCACTTCGTCGGAAGCGTTGACGCGCCAGGCGTTACACTCCCGGCAATCCGACGAGTGCTGAGTCGAGCAAGCGATAGCCGTCCGCACGGTGGCGCAGAGCGTCGTCGACCCATCGGTAGTAGGCTGCGAATGACCGGCGGCCGCGACCCGGTGCACGGCGTGCGTGTGACCGCCCGAAGATTGGCATCGTGGCGGCTCGGGGTATCTGTATCCGATGGCTGGGCGGTCGGTATGGCGTCAGGGTGCCAACGCACCGCACGAGCCGGAAGGCAGGATTCCGTAAGCGCACAAGTTTGCCTTGATCGCTTCACGCGCCCCGGAGAACCACTCTTGCCACTGGCTCCGGCGTCTCCGCAGTCTCCATGCGGTAGCCGGCGCGGCTGCCCTTTGTTATGTTGTGCGCACGGGCTGCCATACGGTAATACTGCTTCTATTCGGAGAACCAGCAGCTAATCCGCACCACGAAGGGCTTGCCCGCCGCTCCGCAGGTGAGGGTCGGGTTGATGGCAAACGGCTAGCTCTCTTCCTGCCCCCCATTCCCTTCCATCCTCTCCAGGACATCCTCCAAATATGGACGGAACGTGGTTCGGAATTTGGTGACGTGTTCGGTCATCCATGTCCTGATTTGGTTCAGTTCTTCCTCAGAATCGTCTATGTGCCCGGGTCGAGATACTGCCACCCTGTTCCTTTTCGCGTCATCTAAAAGTTCCCAACTCATCGGCCCGAGTGCATCTTCGATCTGTGCCCTATGCTCCTTCAGTAGCTCAAACTCAGATTTGTTCCAAGACCCGTCTGGACTCTTGATAACCAGTTCAACTCTCGCTTCGTCTTCCGAAGTGAACCGCATGGTGCGCCCGAATCTAGCATCGCCTAGACCAGAACCAACCTTGTAGTATGACCCCTTGTTGTGCGTCCCAACGTTCCATCCGTACGTCCTACGTAAGTCCTCTTGCAGTGGGCGCCAGAAGCGGATGTACTTCTCTTGCGTTGGAGTCACTTCGACCTGACTCTCCTCGACATCCTTCGACCATGCGTTAGGGGCAGCCGACAAACGGAAGAGTGGTGCAGGGAGTGAATCGCCTATTCTCACCGCCTGTATCTCCACGTCAAAGAATCTAAGCGAGTCTTTGATGCCCTCGTTGAGCCAATCCAGTGCCGCCCGGTGTTCGTCTCGGAACTTGGTAGCTATCCACACCACGACGCTGGCATTCGTGCCCGCTGAATACGTCAGCAGCTGGCCCAAATGTATATGGTCCGCGTTGGCGATCTGGTTTTCGATAGCCACGATTGCTTCACTGTTGGCATCTCTGGCGAGTATGTCGAGGGAGAAGTTTCCAACAGGGACCTCTGTCCCCTCCAGTTCCAGGTCCATGCCGAGTTCATCGCCAAGCAGCGGCAGATTCTCCGCCAGCCAGGGGGTAAAGTCCTTGGCCTCGTGTGGCCAGACGCTCGCGATAGGCACCTTCTCTATATTGCCGATCCCCTGCTGAGTCTTTTTGGGCGCCCTCCATCGGGTTGAGAGATTGTGGTGGACTCCACCTACCGCCACCTTCCATATAGGTTCAAACGACAACGCGCGTGACTTGGCCGTAAGCCCGCTGGACGCAGAATTGATTCACCAAAGCCATAGGCTTATCCGCCGGAATAGCAGGCAGCTCGTAGGGGCAGTCCCGTATCAATGCTGACTTTGATGCCATCCGGTTCTTGGCGCGGCCGTTCCACTGCGGGATTGCTGGTGCTGGACCGAATGGGCATCGAACCCACGACCTCGGCAATCCGAGTGCGGCGCTCTTTGGGCCGAGCTATCAGACCTTCGCCCGTCGTTCGGATCGCACGGTCCCCGTCGATTTGGCGTTCCAAACGCCTAAACCTCAATCAGTTCGTAGGCCTGCGGAGCCGGAATGGGACGGCCATCTTCCTCCAGCGCCTCCAGGTAGAGCTCGATAGCCTCACGAATCAGCTCGCACACCTCTGCCTTGGTCTCCCCGGCGGCCACGCAGCCGGGCAGATCGGGCACATGCGCACCATAGCTCGTCGGACCGCGCTCGATCACGACGGCGTATTTCATCGCGCTCCTCACTTCAGACCAGCCTGCTTGAGGATACTGTTCCAGGTTCCCTGCGGAATATCGACGCTCGGCTTCCCGGCGACAACCACGATCCCGCGCTTGTCGGGGTGCTTGAACACCCGGTGGCTTCCGCGTGTCCGCGACAGTCTCCAGCCTTCCCGCTCCAGCCGTCGGATAGCCTCGCGAACCTTGGGCACGCTCCAACTCCGAACCCGGCAGCGCCGTATCCCGGCCCGCGGAACTTTGCCGCACGAGGAATACCCTAGTCAGTAATTCTCGCCTCTAGTGGTCAGTGCTGCCAGCCCACCGCCCGCAATTGAGCGATGTGAGCTTCCGAAGCGCATGCGTGACCTCTCATTGGCGAGACACATTGATCTCCGTCGCCCACTTGACAGATTCGGTCCGCAACGAATGTAGATTGGTGCACCTGGTGGACCTAACAGGGTTCGAATCCCAGCTCAGAACTTAGAAGATCAGCAGGTCGTCGCCGGTGGTGTACACGACTCCACGCCCCGCGACATCGGCAGCTACAGGCTCCTCTTGCCATCGCCGCCGTGTGGCAGCAGCGGATCGCGACTATCAGCAGCAACGATGCGCACCCACATTGACGCTCGGACCAGCCAGGAACCGGGGTTGCTAGGTGCCCTCGCCGGGGCGAGTTCGACCGTCCCGCCCGCCAAACCTGTCAAATCGCCGGCCCGGGGCCGAGCGGCCGGGGTCCCAGACTTACCTAAATGGGGCGCACGGGCGCGCCGGATCCCACCTGCGGCTTCCCGTTCCATTGCCTTCGGCCTGCCAACATCCTGCCAACATTCGGGCCCGCCTTGCTTCACTCCGGTAGCCCCGGAGGGGCATTCGGTTTAGCGGATTACAGGAGTGGCGAGCGCTGGCAGCCGCTGGAAGAGGCCGGGAAAACTCCGCGGGACTGGACTCTTAATCCGTTGGTTGTAGGTTCGAGTCCTACCGGGGGTACCAGGTTTGGGGACGGAGTTCTTCCCGCCTCCGCGGGCCGGTGTCACGGACGATACGTAATGCACGACCCGTTTCACGAGCACTTGGCGCCCATACACGTTCGGGTGCCGTCTACCATGAGCCACTAGAGCCTCCTCTCGGTTGGGTCTAGCAATTCCCCGCACCGAGTATGGAGGCTCTCATCTGTCAACCAGGCTCATGGGAGGTACAACTAGGGTCGCGCCGGATATCCCCGCCAGACCGGGCTGGCGATAGACCGTCAACGCTTCCGGGTTCGTGAGCAGGGGCGAGATGATCGGACATCAGGGTCCGGCCGCTCCGCGCACCGACTTTGAGCACGACCCCCGGCGGCCGGTTGTCCGCCAGCGCCACTGGAGACATTGGGGCACGCGGGCGCGGCGGAGAGGGTGGGATTCGAACCCACGTGGGGTTGCCCCCTACACGCTTTCCAGGCGTGCGCCCTAAGCCTCTAGGCGACCTCTCCCGTCTCGCATCCTAGCAACGGTCCGGCCGGTGTCCCACGACGCCGCGGTGTATCGCGCCGCGCGGGCTTGGGAGGGGCTGTCGACCGCCGGGCGGAGGGGGTGGGATTCGAACCCACGTGACACTCATCGCGCCTACCCGTTTTCGAGACGGGCCCCTTAAGCCGCTCGGGCACCCCTCCTCGGCGAGTCTACTTGCCTACGCGTACAGGCAGGCAGGACCCAGGTGGCTTTGACGACCGTTGCCGGCAGTGGAGACCGTGCGCATCGGCTCCGCACAGGCCCCACGCTGCAAGAGCCGGGGCGCGGCGCACGAGAAAGCTCGGCGCGGCTGCGGTTAGCGGCCGGCCGCTCCCGGATCGGCGCTTAGGGCGGCGGTGAAGAACCGGGCCACGCGGGCGGCGTACTCTTCCGGGTCGACGTGCGCGCCCACCACGTGCCCGGCCCCCGCAACGAGCCATAGCTCCTTTGGCTGCCCGGCCTCGGCCCAAAGCGAGCGCGCGTCGTCGGGAGATACGTGACGGTCCTCCAGTCCATGCGCGAAGCACACCGGGCGTGGGGCGATACGCCCCACCGCGCCTACCACGTCAAGATCGCTCATGCGCGCTCCGCAGATCAGCTGCGACAACCACACGACGATCTTCTGGAAGGGCCCGGCGGGGACGCGCGTGGCGGCGCGAAACCCCCAGGCCACGCCGCTCTCCAGCGAGGTGAAGGCCGCGTCGCTGAAGACCGCCCGGATGGACGTATCTTCGGCCGCGACCGTAAGGGCAACCGCGGCGCCCATGGAGTTGGCCAGCACCACTATGGGCATGCCTTGCAGAGCGGGGTGCGTCCGCCCGAAGTGCAGGGCGGCGCGAAGATCGAGGGTCTCCAGGACGCCGACCGAGGTCGTTGAGCCCTCCGAGTCGCCGCAGGCGCGCTGGTCGTACAGGAGCACCGCGAACCCGGCGTCATACAGGCGCTTCGCCTGCCACTCCATCTCGGTGTGGTTTGCCGACCATCCGTGCACGCAAACGGCCACGGCGGGAGCGTCGGGACGGCTGGCAACCCAACCGCGCAGGCGCAGACCGTCGGCGGTCGTAAAGCTCACGGCTTGCAGCGGTAGCGGCGCGGGGCGCCATCCGTGCGGCCGCCAGTGTCGCTTCGGATGGGTCAGGCGCCAGGCGGTGTGCACGGCCACCAGCATCCAGGCCACCGCGCCCGCGGCCAGGATTCCGACTAGGAGTCGCAGCGCGCGGCCTCGCTCATGCGCTTCACGTGCGCGGCCGCGGCGGACACGGCCTGGCCGCGCGGCGCCCGGTCGACTATGTCGATCAGCGCGCTGGCGACGATGGCGCCTTCCGCGTGCTGGCGCAATGCCGCCACGTGCTCGTGCGTGGAGACACCAAAGCCCACCGCGCGCGGCAGATCGGTGGCCGCCCGCACGCGCCTTAGAAATGGCGGCAGGCCCTCGCTCAGATTCGCGCGCGCGCCAGTCACGCCGGTGAGGCTCACGCAGTAGATGAAGCCTGACGACGAGGATGCGATCTTCTTCATGCGCGCGTCCGGGGTGGTGGGCGCCATGAGCGTGATGAAGCGCAGGTCGCGCGCCTGGCATGCATCGGTCAGCTCGGCGGCAAACTCGGGCAGCATGTCCGGGACGATCAGGCCGTCGCCGCCCGCTTGCGCCAGCTCCTCGGCCAGGCACTCGTAGCCGCGCTGCATGAATGGGTTGGCGTAGCCCATCAGGATCAGCGCGGCGTCGGTCTGGGCGCGGATTCGCTCGACGCTGCGCAGGCAGTCGTCCAGCCTCACGCCCTGCTCCAGGGCGTGCTGTGAGGCGCGCTGGATGGTCGGGCCGTCGGCTATGGGGTCGCTGAAAGGGACTCCCAGCTCGAGCGCGTCCGCGCCCGCCGCTATGTACGCCTGCGCCAGCTCCACCGACGTCTCGAGACTCGGGTAGCCGACCGTCACGAACGGCGCCAGGACCAGCCGCCGCTGCGCGCGCGCTTCGCTGAATACGGCGTCGATTCGGTTCACAGTTCCGTGCCGAGCGAGTCGGCGACGGTCTGAATGTCCTTGTCGCCGCGCCCGGACAGATTGATCAGGATCAATGCGTCGGCCGGCATGGACGGCGCCAAATCGATCGCGTGGGCTACCGCGTGGGCTGGCTCGAGCGCCGGAATGATGCCCTCCGAGCGCGAAAGGGTGAGCAGCGCGTCCAACGCCGCGTCGTCCGTTACGGCCACGTAGGAAGCCCGGCCCGTCTCGGAGAGATAGGCGTGCTCCGGCCCTACGCCCGGATAGTCCAGTCCCGCCGCGATGCTGTGTGTTTCGACGATCTGACCGTCATCGGATTGAAGCAAGTAGCTGCGGGCGCCGTGCAGTATGCCCACGGCGCCTTGCGCCAAGGTGGCGGCGTGCTGGTGCGTTGCTATACCGCGGCCGCCGGCCTCGACCCCTATCAACCCCACGCCGGCATCCTCGATGAACGGGTAGAAGATGCCTATGGCGTTGCTGCCGCCGTTCACGCAAGCCACGATCTTATCCGGCAGTCTGCCGGTGAGATCGAGCATCTGCTCGCGCGCCTCCGCGCCGATGACCTTCTGGAACTCGCGCACGATCAGCGGATACGGATGCGGCCCGGTGGTGGAGCCAAACAGGTAGAAGGTGGTGGAGACGTTGGTCACCCAGTCGCGCAAGGCCTCGTTGATAGCGTCCTTGAGCGTGCGGCTGCCCGACGTGACGGGAACTATCCGCGCACCCAGGGCGCGCATGCGGAACACGTTCAGGGCTTGCCTCTCGACGTCCTTCGCGCCCATGTAAACCACGCAATCGAGCCCCAGCATGGCGCACACCGTGGCCGAGGCCACGCCGTGCTGACCCGCGCCGGTCTCGGCTATGACGCGGCGCTTGCCGCCGCGCTTGGCCAGCAGCCCTTGTCCCAGCGTGTTATTGATCTTGTGCGCCCCCGTGTGGGCCAGGTCTTCACGCTTCAGATAGATCTGCGCCCCGCCCAACTCGCGGGAGAGCCGCGCGGCGTGGTAGATCGGGGTAGGGCGTCCGGCGTAGTGATGCAGTAGATCGGCTAGCTCGCGGTTGAAGTCAGGGTCGTCCCGCAGCTCCTGAAACGCCTCCTCGAGCTCGCTGAGCGCCGGCACGAGGGTCTCCGGCACGTACTGCCCGCCGTAGCGACCGAAGAATCCCTGGGCGTCTGGAAGCGCGGCCGGCTGGACCGCGCTCACGGCGTCTCCCCTTCACGCAGCTCCGGGGGGATGCGCTGAACCAGCCGCTCGACCATCAGCGCCACAGCCGCCGGATTCTGCTGGGCGAGGTAAGTGATCTCGAACAGCGCGGTCACGCGGCCTTCCTGCAGGGCCAGGTAGTAGATGTGCGGGTCGCCCGGCCCCAGCGCCCGCTCCTCGTCCTCTACGCGCGGATCGATGCGAACCTCGATGAGCTGCGTTTGCGACGCGTATCCGAACTGGTCGGTGGCGCGGAAGGTCGGCTCGAGGTCGGGGTACACGGATCGAAAGCCATCCACCGCCGCATCGGCTCGGCTTGGCGCCGATTGATTGCGCAGCAGCTCATAGAACGTCTGCGCCTGCTCCGAGTCGGTGTGCACGAAGACTTCCTGGAAGACGCGAATAGGACGCGGCCCATCGGCCGCGCTGGGATCGCTGACCTGCCGTTCGCTGCCCGAAACGAAGTAGCTTTCGAGTCCCGCGTCGCGGATCAGCTCGGGCGCGACGAACGGCGCCGGGTCGCTTGACTCGCCCACGATCAGGAGGCCCGGGTCCAAGGTGGCGGCAGGAACGGCGATCGCGGACGCCACGGGATTCTCGCTGATGAGCGAAGTGTCGATCTGCGGTTGCGCGGGACCGGCCAGCGGGCTTGTCTGTGCCGGCGGCGGCTCTGTCGCGCGGCTTGGAGCGGGCTGCTCTTGCTCGGACGGCCCCACCTTGAACTCAGCGCCGGGCGAGTCGTCGAACAATATCGAGACGCTGGTAAGCGGGCGCGTCCCCGGCTCATCCTCCACAACCAATCCTTGCGAGCAGGCAGCCGCAATCAAGGCCGAGGCGGCCGCGGGCAGCAGGGTGCGAGCAGCGCGGGCCAGCAGACGGGCGCTCATCGTGGAGCAGCTCCCGCCGCCCGCGCGTTAGCCACGAAAGCAAATATCTTGTCGGGATCCTTTTGACCGCCCGTTTCGACGCCGCTGCTCACGTCCACGCCGTAGGGCCGCGCGGCCGCGATGGCGGCGGCCACGTTGTCGGGCGTGAGACCGCCCGACAGCAAGGCCGCGCGGCGTTCAGTCACTGAGCGCGCAAGCGTGTAGTCCCAGGTCTGGCCCGTTCCGCCGGCCTGCACCGTATCCGCCGCGTCGAGATGGAAGAGCGGAACGTCGAACGCGTCAAGTGCGTCGCGGTCACGCGGGAGCCGCAGCGTCTTGACGGCGCGCGCTTCCAAGGCGGCGCAGTAGTCCGGAGTCTCACGCCCGCCCAGCTGCACTCGATCCAGCTCGCACTCTTTGACGGCATCCTCGACCTCGGCCAGCGGCGCGTCCACGAATACGCCCACCCGCTCCACGTGAGCGGGCGCCGCGGCGAAGATCCGGCGCGCCTGCGCGGCCGTGCGTTGCCGCCGCGCGGGCGCGAAGATGACGCCGAGCAGGTCGACCCCGGCCGCGCAAGCGGCCTCGGCATCAGCCGGCTCGAGCAGTCCGCAGATCTTGATAAGCACCTACGCCTCTCCCGCCCGCACCAGCTCCGCAACCCGCGCGGCCGGATTGTCGGCTGTCATGATGGACTCGCCAACCAAGACTCCGCTGACCCCCGAGGCGGTCAGGCGGCGAACATCCGCCGCCGTGCGCACGCCGCTCTCGCTCACGATAGTGATGTCGCTCGGAATCATTGCGCACAGGCGCTCGGTTACGGCCAGGTCGGTCTTGAACGAGCGCAGGTCACGATTGTTGATGCCAAGAATACGCGCGCCGGCATTGAGGGCAATATCGATGTCGTCTTCTGCGTGCACCTCCACCAGCGCCCGCATGCCGAAGTCGCGCGCCAGCCCGAGATCACGCGCCAGGTCTTGCTCCTCGGTGAGGCCGACAATCAACAGGACGGCGTCGGCGCCCGCGGCGGCCGCCTCGAGAATCTGGTAGGGACCGAGGAGAAAGTCCTTCCGGATCACGGGCAGATTGCAGGCCTCCCGCGCCTTCTTCAGGTCATCCAGCGAACCCTTGAAATAAGGTGCGTCGGTGAGCACCGAGATCGCCACCGCTCCATTGTCCTCGTAGAGCTTTGCCCACTCCGCCGGGTCGAGGTCCTCGGCGAAGGTCCCGGCCACCGGCGACGCGCGCTTGATCTCGGCGATCACGCCCACCCCATCCAGGTCGAGCGCTTCCCACAGCGAGCGGCGCGGGGCGGACTCGGACGCGAGCTCTTCGAGCGCCGCGGCCGACACGCTGGCTTCACGCGCGGCAACGTCCGCGCGCTTGCGCGCCACGATCTCGTCGAGAATCATTAGTTCGTCGCCGTGTTGTTCGTGATCTCCACAAGCCGATCGAGGCTATCGAGGGCCGCTCCGTCGTCGATGGATCGAGCGGCCCGGCGTACGCCGTCCTTCCAGTCGGACGCAATGCCCGCTACGAGCAAGGCCCCGGCCGAGTTGGCCAGCACCAGGTCGCGCCGCGGCCCGCGTTCGGCGCCTTGCAGAATCGCGCGGGTGATCTCGGCGTTCTGCCGCGGCGTCCCGCCGGCGAACTCCTCGGCGTTTGCTGGATTCAGACCCAAATCGCCCGGGCCGATCTCGTAAGTACGTACCCGGCCTCCCGACAGCTCGGCGATCTGTGTAGGCCCCGTCAAGGAGATCTCGTCGACGCCGCTGTGCCCATGCACCACCAGCGCATGCTCGGATTTCATCTTGCCGAGTGCTTCGGCGATCAGAGGCGCAGTCCCCCAGTCGGCCACGCCCAGCAGTTGGCGCCGGGCGCCGGCCGGGTTGGTCAGCGGACCCAGGATGTTGAAGACCGTGCGGATGCCGATTTCGCGGCGCAGCGGCGCGGCGAACTTCATGGCCGGATGGAACGCCTGCGCGAACATGAACCCCACCCCGGCTTCGCGCACGCAACGCGCCGCCACGTCGGGCGAAACGGCCAGGTTGACGCCCAGCGCCTCCAGCACGTCGGCGCTGCCGCTCGCCCCGCTCATGCTGCGGTTGCCGTGCTTGGCGACTTTGGCGCCCGCTCCGGCCGCCACTAAGGCGGCGGTGGTTGAGACGTTGAACCAGCCGGCCTTCGAACCGCCGGTTCCGCAGGTGTCAATCGGGTTTACGCCATCGAGGTTCACGCGGGTCGCGTGCCGGCGCATGACCTCGCCGAAACCCGCGATCTCGTCCGCGCTCTCGCCTTTCAGCGCCAGCGCGGTCACGAAGGCGCCGAACTGCGCGGGCGTGACCTGCGCGGTGAGAATCTCCTCCATAACCTGGCCGGCTTGCTCTTGCGTGAGGGATTCGCCGCTGACGACCGTGCGAATGGCTTCGGCGATCATTGGGAGATCGAGATGCCGGCTAGCTGCAAAAAGTTTCGCAGCAAATCGGGGCCGGACGCCGTGAGAATCGACTCCGGGTGAAACTGTACCCCGTAAACGGGGTGACTGGCATGCCGCAAACCCATGATGAGGCCATCCGACGTTTCCGCCGTGACCAGCAGCTCCGCGGGCAGGGTGGTCCGCTCAACTATAAGGGAGTGATAGCGGGTCGCTTCGAAGGGGTTGGGCAGACCTTCGAAGACAGACTGGCAGTCGTGCTGTATTGGTGAGGTCTTGCCGTGCATGAGCTCGGGGGCGCGTACGATATCTCCTCCAAAAGCGGCGCCGATCGCCTGATGTCCCAGACAGACCCCCAGAATCGGCGTCTCGGCGCCTAGCTGCTTCACCACCTCCACCGATATACCGGCCTCGGCCGGCGTGCAGGGTCCCGGCGAGATGACCACGGCTCGGGGCCGCTTGGCCGCTACTTCCGCCACCGTTAGCGCGTCGTTCCTGTGCACCTCGATCGAGTCCGTCAGCACGCTCAAGTACTGAACGAGGTTGTAAGTGAACGAGTCGTAGTTATCCAGCACGAGCAGCATCGCGGCCCTCTTCGGCGAGCTCGATGGCGTGCATAACCGCCCGCGCCTTGTTGAGACACTCCTGGTACTCGGTGGACGGCACCGAGTCCGCCACGATGCCCGCTCCGGCCTGCACGTGCGCGACCCCGTCGCGCGCCACCATTGTCCTGATGGCTATCGCGGTATCCAGATCGCCCGAGTAGCTGAGGTAGCCCACCGCGCCCCCGTAGGGTCCGCGCCGCAGGTTCTCGAGCTCGGCGATGATCTCCATGGCACGAATCTTGGGTGCGCCGGTGAGCGTCCCGGCCGGAAAGCAGGCGCGCAGCGCGTCCACTCCGCGCAGACCGCCGCGCAGGGCGCCGCTCACGTCGCTGACGATGTGCATTACATGCGAGAACCGCTCGATGGACATCAGATTGTCAACGCTGACCGAGCCGGGGCTTGCGATCCGTCCGATGTCGTTGCGGCCCAGATCGAGCAGCATGACGTGCTCGGCTCGCTCTTTGGGATCGGCCAGCAGGTCTTGCGCCAGCTTGCGGTCCTCGGCCTGGCTGCCGCCGCGCGGTCGCGTGCCGGCGAGAGGCCGCGTGCGCACCACGCCCGCAACGCACTGCACGAGCATCTCCGGCGACGCGCCGGCGATCTGCATCTCGCCAAGGTCCAGAAAGTACATGTAGGGCGACGGATTGACGCGGCGCAAAGCCCGGTACACGTCGAAAGCCGGAACCGGCAGCGGCCGGCTCAAGCGCAGCGAGGGCACGACCTGGATGATGTCGCCTGCCCGGATGTAAGCCTTGGCACGCTCCACGAGCTGTTCGAACTCCGCCTGGCTGACGCTCGCCGACACCTCTGACGCGCCGTTTGAGCCGGCCGGCGGCTCAAGGTCGGGAACGGCGCCGGCGACCCGCCGCGCGAGCCGCTCCAGGCGCTGTTCTGCCGCGTTATACGCGGCCGCGGGTCCATCGGGGTGCGGAACCGCCAGACTGACGATGCTGATGACCTGCCGCACGTGATCGAAGACCGCCAGCTCATCGCAGTACATGAACATTCCGTCGGGCGCTCCCACCGTGTCCGGCGCGGGCACCGGGAGCCGCTCGAAGCAGGCCGCGGCCTCGTAGCCAAGGAACCCAACCGCCCCGCCTTGAAAGCGCGGCAGTTCCGGATTGGGCGTGACCGCTAGCGCGTGCACGGCCCGCGCGACGAGTTCGAGCGGATCGCCGTAGCTGTGCTCCTCAACCGGTCCCTCGCGCGGGCGCAGCGAGGCGCGGCCGTCGCGAAACCGCAACATGGCGCGCGGTTCGGCCCCGATGAATGAGTAACGGCCCAGCTGGTCGCCGCCCTCGACGCTCTCCAGCAGGAAAGACGCCGCGCCGCCGCGCAGCTTCAAATACACCGATACCGGCGTCTCCAGGTCCGCGGGTAGCTCCCGGAAGACGGGCACGGCACGGTACTTGCCTAGCTCGCCAAGAGCCCAGGCTTCTTGGCCGCCCGGCGGCATTACGGCTACCTGCTCCTGCACGGACATTCGTGCTCCTCTTCGACCGGCCCTAAAAAGCAAAAGACCTCTCGCCTAGGGGCGAGAGGTCCACGGCCTTCGCGGTGCCACCCTTATTTAGGCGCCAAAGGCGCCCCTCACGGGTACGGAGTCGAAACTCGATACCCTGCCCTGCGATAACGGCGGGCGTCCGTCGGCGCCTACTCGGCGTCAGCCTTTCGGACCGCAGCTCGCGGGTCCATTCCGCCCCCTCCCCACGACCGGACTTGCAGCACTGGGTCCGGCTCTCTGCCGTGGTTCGCGGAACGTACTCGTCCCGGTCAAAGCCTTTTTCGTATCCGTAACAATCTTAGGAACGCGCGTTGCGCGATGTCAATAGCTCCCGGTGCCCGGTACTGGTCAACTATGACCCTATGAACTTCCGGAGCGGCTGCTCAGTACCCGTCGAGCCCTTCCCGGTACCGCTCTTCGAGAGCCTTCTTCTCGGCATACGTCTCGGCGCGATACAGCTCGTCGCGAGTCGGCTGATACCGCGGGTCCTCCGTGAACTGCTGGTTGATCCACGCCCAGACGCTCATCGGCCTGTCTTTCGCCTTGGCTTTGTCCTCGTGCTCTTCAGTCATGCCAGCTCCTCCGACCAACTCGGTCGTCCAGGATATCGCGCCCCTGGCTCACCCATGCACCCGGTGCGCCCCCAGGTCCCTCCGGCGCTTGGAGACATCGACCGCTGACTCCTCCTGCGCTTCCAGCAGGGCCACGATCTCGCCGAACGTCCAGGGCCTGGTCTCGATCCCGGCAGCCATCGCCGGCGTCGTCGGTTTCCCGTACGCAGCCTGCGTGAGCGTGCCGTGCGGCCGGACGAAGTTGTAGACCATGTAGTGCAGCGCGACCGCGCAGCTCAGGTTCAGGACCTTCTTGGAGAACGCGTTTGTCAGCCGCGTGAACCTCCGCATGCTCATCCGCATGGTCAGGTTCTGACGCTCCACATGCGAGGTGCTGATGTGATCGGGGTCGGGCTCGCCATGCACGACCACCGGACGGGCCCCGACACACACGGGCGGACTGTACCGGCGCTCCGCCTCCATGGGCGAGGCATACAGCTTCTGGAGCTGCGCGTAGTCCACGAGCCCGGCGAACGCCTCCCACACGGCCTCCCGGTAGAACATGGCCCCGTCCGAGGTCAGCTGGATACGGCCGCTCATGCGCCGCGAGACATCCAGCAGGAATCGTCGTGCCGTCTCCGCGTCCCGCGGCCCCACCAGCCAGGTCGGGACCAGCTTGGTGTCCGGGCAGAGAGCCGTAAACGTGTAGACGTCCCCGATGCCAGACTCACCGCGCCGCTCTTCCGGGACCTGCCGGGCCTTCATGCCGACATAGGCCCAGATCTCATCCACCTGGATCCGCCGGCATGGCAGGTCCCGCAAGGCCCGGCCCTGAAACTTCGCCACGACAGGCCCGATATCGGTCAGGAGCCGAAGTACGGTAGGCTTGGAGACGGAGCCGTCACGGCACACAGAGGCAATCGAGGAGCCTTCGCTAAGTGCTGATAGAATGCGCGCACGCTGGGCAGGATCGAGGCGGTACACGGACTGTTCTGGGGGAAGCCAAACCTGTTAGGACAGTATACCGCACTTGACCGTGGGTGGCGTCCCCGCTACTGTAACCCGGCTCGGAAGGAGCGGAAAATGCCCAACATGGCACCCAGCCCGAAGCCAGACCGACCTCGCGAGCTGCCCGAACCCGCGGACCACTGTGACCTGCCGGACGTGAACCAGATGGCCTTCCGGATCGTAGCGGCAGCCACTGCGGAAAAGACAGTCGAGGCGCCTGTAGAGCGAGCCGAGCGGCGCCCCGAGACCACCCGCCCTAGCGCTGTATAGTTCTGAGCCGCGCTCGCGGCCTACCAGGTCCAGTATTCGCTGGACAGCGCGCCGGTGCCTTTCTCCTTGTGGAATGTTCGGATCTTGTCGTACTCGGGGCCACCGAGGAAATACAACCCGTGCACAAGGAGGGGCGTCCCCGGATTGAGCCGGAGGGTGACAGAGAGGCCGATGCCGTCCGACTCTGCGAGCTTAACGGTTCCCACGTAGACCGAGCCGTGAAAGACAATGCCGTAACACGACCACAGCCCCTCGGTGACGTTGATGATGCGAACGTAGGCTCCGGATGGATTTCGGCACTGACCGAACAGCCCCATGGAGCCAAACTCGTCCACCACCGGCGGATCAGAGTCGCGAAACGCCCACGCGAACGTCTCGCGCACGTCGCTTCTATGATCGGTCTGGCAGGCGATTTCCGCTTGGTAGCCGAAGACCCGCTGGTAGATGCCGACGTTGTGGTCGTTGCCGAGGTGGCCTTCGACAATGTCGTTCAGATCAACGCAGGTGGTCGGCCATCCTTGATCGTGAATGTCGGCTGCTACCCCGACGGCGAGCCCGGCGGTCATAAGGGTCGCGGCGACGATGGCCGCAAGGATCCGGCGCACAGTTCCCGCCTTCTACGAACAGCGGCCCCAGCGGGACCGTTGGGCGATCTCCCGTAGCACCAGGAACTCCAACGGCACACTGAGGCCGCTGGGAGATCGCGCTAACTCGGCGTCGGGCGGTCAGGCCCTGAACAGAAGTGCGGAGCGCCGCCCGCGCCAAAGCTTCGCGATCCTGGTGCTGGGCGGGAGATTAGCACGCCTGACCCTTAACGCCGATCACCGCCCGCAGGCGGTGATAAACTCGGCGGTCGATTGTTCCGACTCTGCCCAGTGTTCACAGCACTAGGCAGGCCATTTGCAGCGGGCCTTGCTTTTGCACAGGCCGGGCCACCGCTGCGCCTCGAAAGGCAACGACATGAGTATAGCAGACACCTTCTACCACTGGCTAGCCCAGGGACTCCGTCAGCTGCGGGCTTTCCTGGTCGCCGGGATGACCGTCCTGGCAATTCTCATCCCAGCCCCGTCGCGCTACGTCCAGGCGGAGATGTTCTAGGCGCAGCGGCCCTCTATCGGACTTAACACCACCGCCCAGGTTCTCGTGCTTGTGCGATCATCCTGTACAATTCGCGCCTTTACGGGGGGTAGGCATGGACATCGAGCAAATCGAGGCCAGCTTCGTCCTCGTCGGTCGGGCGCTACTCTCGGCGCCCGAGAACGTCGCTGCCTTTAAGCAAAGCATCCAATCCGACGTCGTGAATGAGGTAGCATTGACGATTCCCGCAGCCCCTGCGAACCAGTCTCCGCTCGAAACGCAACGGCTTGTCCTGCCACGCGAACGAATCAGTCTCAACCTCACAAAAACCAGCAGCGCAGTCACGAAGGAGTACCCCCAGGGTCCAGACGATCTGCACCAGCTGGCTGGTGTTATCCATGCCGCCATCAGCTATACAGACCCTGCGATCGAGCCTCAAGGGAATTTTGGATTCAACGCGGTGCTGCTCGTCTCGCCGTCAACTGAGCCAGCATTTCGCTATCTGGCCCGGCGCATAATCCGGCCGACCCTGTTTGACGCCACGGACTCGGAGATTACGGGCGCGTCCGCCAACATGAGCGGCATCTCACCCAAATGGCCAGCGTGGAATCTGCGCGTCGAGCCGCGCTTCAACGACCAAGAGGCGCCCAAGCTATTCGTAGCGCTCAATCACGACTTCGCTGATACTGACGTACCCTCTGTGGAATCCGACATTCTTGATCACCTTACCGGCGTTGTGGATCATGCGAGAGAGTTAATCAAGGCCATCGATGGCACTCGCTAGTCCCACGCTGCCCAACGAGGTCAAGCTCCGCTCGTATCGCATGCAGCCGGCTGCGTCGGGCACCAATAGTCTGCCTTCGGATGCAGCCCGCGGCGAATTCGTGATCATCAGCCAGGCATGGCCGGCGTGGCCCGAGACTTACCAGGCGTACTTGGTTGGACCTGGACACGATCAGTGGACTCGTATTCTTGGGACCGAGTGTTGGGCTGCAAACCGAGGCGATGCCAAGTGGGACGCTGTGAGCACCCTGGTTAACGATCTGCAGCAATGGCGCACTCGCATCCGTGTCACCAACGCACCGGTGGGAACGCCTGTCCCCAGCCCAAAGTTGAGATCGTCAGTCCAGGTGGCAGTTGGGAAACTGCGCCAAGCCCAAAAGATCGCCGTCGCCGAACAGCTGGTTGAGATTGACCGAGAGGCCAAGGATGATGGCGGTGACCTGTGGTTTGACGATGTCGCCCTCAGCCATGCGGTCTCCGTAGTCATCCGAGGAATACTTGACTCGCGCTACCCGTCAGTGGTGTTGGGGCCAGCTCTCGATGGCTCCGTGCATGCCAGGTGGGATAGCGAGGCGACCGGCGAAATGCTCAACCTCGTGTTCCAGCCAGACGGGCGCGTGTGGTTCTTTATCACGGGTGAGACATCCGTCGATAGCGGCACCATCCCGTACGCGGAGTGCGAATCGTTTCTGCAGGAAGTCGCGCAGACCTCCTAGCCGATGAAGCGGCTCCCAATACCTGACGATCATCATGTTGTGCGGTATTGCCGACCAGGCACATGCCCGACGGAAAAGCCCATGATCAGTGCCTTCGAGTTGAGGGAAGACGAAGATTCCCTGTCGGTCAATTGGCTAGAGCATCCCAGCGCCGGTTCGATCGACAAAATCCGGAGGGTTTTCCAGGACAAGAACTACACGCTCAGGCCAAGGGGCCGGTTTGCCACCCTCCGGGTTTCCTGCGTCCGAGTTCGGGCTGCCGAGGATCGGATCAGCATCTGCGTATTCCACGACCCCAAATGCGAGGATCATTCGCACACTAGCGTGGCACTGCCCTCAGGCAGCGACCGGATGCGACTAGCGGCTGGGCTTCTTCATTCCTGCCTGAGTGGCATCGATCCTGGGCTTGTCTAGCGGAACTTCAGCCCGCTGAACTCGCTCCGAGATCAGACTTGACCACTACCCGGTGCCCCGACCTTCAGGTCGGGATCGGGTGAGCTTTCAGCCCGATGGATCGGTGGCCCGACCTTCAGGTCTGGATCGAGCCCCGCGCCGCTCGCGGACCGGCTCGCCCGCGTTCCACTTGAAGCGGGTCATCGGCCCTGAACCTGCGTGTCCCCAAGCAGCTGTATGAGCGGACGCAAATGGTCGGGCATGATGACGAACCCGATTACGTGCGCCTGCGCGTCGGTTTGGACTCTCCAGACCGAGTCCAAGGCGCGTTCGGCGTGCGTTGCGTCGGCGAAGAAGTGCTCGGTGCGGTCCCAACCTGAAGGTCGGGCCACTGGGGACCGGGCCCGCACGTGCAGGAGCGTGCTCTCAGTCGCGCAGTCCGAACAGCGGCGTCTGCGTAACAGGCCCGTAGCGGACAGAAGGGCGTTGCTTCTCCGGTCCACCCTCTTTGATCCAACGCTTCTCCAGCCTGCCGTCGTCCTCCAGACGCTTCAACCACTTCCGTGCGACGGCACTGGTGACTCCAAGCTCGACCTTGATCTCGTCCAACGATTTGGGGGCGGGCGTGGTCATTTCGGTCACCAGCTCCGCCACCGCGTCGAGGAGTCTCTTGGCGGGCGTCGTCAATGAGGCGGCTAACAGTGTCGACGCAGCATTAGATGCCGGTTGGTAGAGGACGGGCTGGGGCTGCTTATTTAGCACGCCGTTTTCGACCAGACGCTTCAACCACTTTCTTGCGAGGGGCTTAGAGACCTTGAAAACGCTCTCGATCTCGTCCAGCGATTTGGGATCAGGAGTGGTCATCTCGATCACCAGCTCGGCAAATCTGTCAAGGAGCTTCTCGGCCGGTGTTGTTGGTGAAGCCGCCGACCGTGTCGGCGCGTGATTCGCCGTCGGATTGTAGCGGACGGGCTCCGGCCGCTTCCCCAGCACGCCACGCTTGACCAACTCGTTCAACCACCTCTGCGCCTGGGCCCTGGGGATGTCAAGGTCGCCCTTGATCTCGTCCAACGACTTAGGAGCGGGCGCGGTCATCTCGGTCAACAGCTCAGCCACCGTGTCAAGGAGTTTCGCGGCTGGCGTGGGTGGTTGGAGCACCTTCCAAAACTCTTCCGGCGTTTGGGGATCCGGCCACAGGCGGGCGCCTTTGCGCATGAGAGCTTGGAGCGCCTCATTTGAATCCGGTCGAACATAGACGGGCACGAGCTTTAGCTTGTCGAGCTGCTCGACCGCGCCCGCCCATGTTCCGCCCTTCCCGTGATCCGAGCTCACCACGAGCGCGGCGTCAGACAGCGCGTAGATCAGCTTGTTGCGCTGCATGGCGTGGCCTACGTTGAAGCCGGCCGCGGGGTCGTACGGCGAGATCAGAACCAGCCGTTCGTTCATCAGGTAGTCGCGGTGGTCGCGTTGCAGCGCCATCCGCTGGAGGTCGTTGCTCAATACACCCGCGACCCGTCCCCCTTCGTCAAGCGCGCCTCGCATCGCCGCTTGATCGATGCCGCGGGCACCGCCGGAAACAAGCGTCCACTCGGCGCTGGCGGCAAGCTTACCGATCTCAAGCGCGTCATTCCGAAGTTTGTCGTTTACGCGGCGGGAGCCGACGACCGCCAGGCCCCCCAACCCCAGAAGTCTCGGCTCGCCGCATCCATATAGGATTGGGGGCGCTGCGTCTTCGAGACGCTTTTTGAGTCGTTGGGGGTACCCGTCATCGGCGCGGCTCAGCACCCAGATCGCGTGGCGTTGCCAACGTTCGACTGCCTGAGCGAGCTGGAAGCCCCGCGCCAGAAGGCGCTTGAGCCGGTCGGCTTCGACCGGCAGCCCGTCGTCGTTCAGGATATCGGGGGCGTCGGGGCTCAGCAGATCGGATGGCTCTCGTAGGAATTCGGCTAGCTTTGTGTACTCACCCGTCCCCAACACGTGGGCCGCCGGTATGCGTCGTCCGATGATGAGCGGCGCGGTCAGCAGCAGGATGGCCCGCGTGTTATCCGAGAGCTCGGTAATCACGCGGTGCGGCCCGCGTAGCTCAGCGCCAGTGGAAAGACCTCACCGCTACCGCTGGAACGGAGCTTGTACGCCGCCACGGTCGTAGTCCAGCGTGAGTCGATGACATCGTCGACGAGTAGCACCGGGTCGAACGGAGGATTGCCGTGAACGACCAACGACTCCCAGACGTTCCTAGCTTGGTAAGCACTGTTTTGCATATCTTTCTGTTCCGCATGCTCTTTGATTCGCTGCAACACCACACGAAACGGGAGGCTCAGCGCCTGCGCTAGCCGCTCTGCGAAGTCGGGCACGAGTTCAGGACGGCGCAGCGACGGGATGGCAGTCACCCAGGTAGGCGGCGGTGTCGGGTTCCACTCCCGCACCAACTCCGCGCAGGCGTCCACCAAGTCATCCGCGAAGCGACCGTCGGGGTATTTTCCTTGGTGCACTAGGCCACCCCAGCCGGCGTCTCTCCACACGCACAGCGCCCGCCCAGGCGACGCCTGGAGGTTCTCGGGAATCTTCAGGCGCTGCCTTAGGTGGGGCTGGCCGCCGGCCGGCCATCGTTTGCGCGGCTCAATCGGGAGACTGGTGCGGCGAAGGAATGCCACCGCTTCTCGCACCAACCCAGTTTCGGCGGTCGTCGGGAGCGGCCTGACCTGAGGCCGCGTGATGGTTGCCGGATTGCCGTCCAACGCGCGGATCAAGAACTCCATATGCCCTCCGGGCAGGTCCACGTACTCTTGCATCTGCGCCTGCTCCCGCCGACGCAGCGCCGTAAGGCGCTCGACCCGCTGCCAGAACACTCCCTTCAGTTCCGCAGCAACTAGTTGCCATTTGTCGCCCTCAAGCGCGATAGGCGCGGGGGATTCGAGCGATAGCAGTTTGGTCGCATTCTCGATGCGCCGCCAGTGCATGTTCACCTGCTGCATCAACTCAGGGACTGAGAGGCCTTGGGGCGCTCTGTCCAACTCGGCCAACACCTTCTCGACTTCCTCACGCGATGGGAACGCCGTGTTGATAAAGTGGCTCGTGATATCCGTTTCCTCGCGGCCGCTGAGCAGCGCGCCGTAGCTGAAGTCCAGCGCCCGCCCGGCGCGCCCCACCTGCTGGTAGTAGTGAGTCACCGATCCCGGCGCTTGGTAGTGAAACACGAAGGATAGATCGGGCTTGTCAAAGCCCATACCGAGCGCCGTGGTTGCCACGAGCGCCTTGACGCGGTTCGCCAGCAGCGCCTGCTCCAGTTCCGGCCGGCGCTCACCGGTCTGGCCGGTGTACGCCTCAACGTTGAATCCGCGCGCTTGCAGCCATTCCGCTACCTGCTCCGCGTCCCGCACTGTGAGCGTGTAGATGATCCCGCTTCCGCCGACTTCGCTCAGCCGCTCCGCCAGCCAGGCCAACCGCTCGGCCTGACTGGGTAGACGCACGGTCTGCAGCAACAACGAAGGCCGGTTCAGGTCACCCCGCCGCACTGTGCCATCGGGGCCAAGCACGCCCCGTAGATCCTGCAGCACCCGGTTGTTGGCGGTGGCCGTGGTGGCCAGCAGCCGCAGGTTCGGCGGGAGAGTTCTCACGATCCGTTCGATGCGCCGGTAATCCGGTCGAAAGTCGTGCCCCCAATCCGAAATGCAATGCGCCTCGTCGATCACCAGCAGGGCGATCTGGCCCGCGATGGGCGCGAGCACTTCCGTGACGAACCGCTCGTTGGCCAGCCGCTCGGGTGAGATGAGCAGCATGTCGATCTGGTCGCGCCGGATACGATCCTCGACCTCGCGCCACTTAGCCACGTTGTCGGAGTTGATCGTTTCCGCGCGGACGCCCATGCGCTCCGCCGCCTCGATCTGGTTGCGCATCAGCGCCAGCAGCGGCGAGATGAGGAGCGCCGGTCCGTGCCCGGCCTCGCGCAGCAGCTTGGCCGCGATAAAGTAGACGAAGCTCTTGCCCCAGCCGGTACGCTCTACGATCAGGAGCGGCCCGGCCCCGTCAACGACGTGCCGGATGGCTTCTTCCTGCCCCTCGCGAAAACGCGCGTGCCGCTGCTCAGTGCCGAGTCGGAGAAGCTCCAGGGCGCGCCGTGCGTCGTAGGTCACGCGATAGCCCCATCCTCCGGTGCTTTCGGGACTCATGCACCATTCTAGGTGTGCGGGCCACTGGGCCGGAGTACTGTGCTAGTTTCCGCCGCTTGAAGATCGCGCTACCGGCACGCAGCGGGCGTGCGGGGTTGTAGACGGTCGCTGCATGCGATAGGGCTAACGCCGAAGCACTGATGACGCAAGCCGCCGCCGAATCCGCACACGCGGGCGTCTCGATCTCGCTCTTCTTTCCCTGCCACAACGAGGCCGCCAACGTCGACGCCGTCGTTCGGGGGGCGGTTACGCATCTGACCAGCATGGCGGCCGACTTCGAGATCATCGTGGTGGATGACGGATCGACGGACGGCACGGCCGAGCGTGCCGAGGCCATCGCCAAGACCGACAGCCGTGTCCGCGTGGTCTCCCATGCCGGCAACCGCGGCTACGGACACGCGCTCAGGACAGGCTTTGCGTCGGCCTCGAAGGACCTGGTCTGCTACACGGACGGCGACGGGCAGTTCACGCTGGAGGATTTGCCCGCCGTGCTGGCCGCGCTGGGCGATCACGGATTCGTCTTGGGATATCGACTACGGCGGGCCGATCCGCTCTACCGCCGGATCAACGCACGGCTCTGGGAGACGTTCGTGCGCCTGGCCCTGAACCTGCGCGTTCGAGACTTGGATTGCGGCTTCAAGCTCTTCCGACGATCGGCCGTCAGCGCGGCGGCGCTGGAAGCCGGCCGCGGCGCGGCGATCTCGGCTGAGCTGATCGCCCGCGCCGTGCGGGCCGGCCACACTTTCGGTCAGGTGGGCGTGCGCCACTTCGCGCGCAGGGCGGGCAAGCAATCAGGGAACAGCCCCGCGGTCGTGGCGCATTCGTTTGTCGACATCGCGCGGCTTTGGATCGCTCTGCGATGAAAGTCTCCGTCATCGTGCCCGCCTTCAATGAGGCGCTCACCATCGCCGCGGTGCTGGAGCGAGTCGCGGCCGTGGAGCTGGAGACCGAGATCATCGTCGTGGACGATCGGTCCAGCGACGCCACGGTGGCTGAGATCAAGGCGTCCCGAGTGCCGGACGTGCGTCTGATCGAACACGCCGACAACCGTGGCAAAGGCGCCGCCATTCGAACCGGTCTCGCCTATGCGACGGGCGACGTGGTGGTGATTCAGGACGCGGATCTCGAGTACGACCCGCAGGACTTTGCGCGGCTGCTGGCGCCGATCCTGGCCGGCGAAGCACGCGTGGTCTACGGCTATCGAGACCTCTCCCGCCAGTCGCGGCTCTACCGGTTGGGCAACGGCTTTCTGACGCTTGTCACGAATCTTTTTTACGGGGTCGCCATCCGCGACATGGAGACCTGCTACAAGATGTGGCGGCGCGAGGTCTTAGAGGGCGTGGAGCTTCAGTCGCAGGCGTTCGATATAGAAGTCGAGCTGACCGCCCGCTTCATCCGCGGCGGCGAGCGAATCGCTCAGGCGCCGATCAGCTACGCGCCGCGCGAAATGAAAAAGCTCCGGTGGTGGTCCGACGGCCCTAAGGCGCTCCTCAAGCTCGTTCGCTATCGGCTTGCGGGCTAGCGCCTCCGGCCTCCGCGTCCGCGTCGGCCGGCGTGCCAGGGTCGCTTGATACCGCCGCTTCCTCGTCACCGGCAGCCGAGGTCTCGCCTTCGTCATCGGGGCGGTTGACCGGCAGGCTGACGGATACGTACGTCTGCCACCAGCGCGGCTCGCGCGTGTCCCACTCCTTCGAGTTGCCCGTGGTGTTGGCGTGGATGAACTGGCCGCAGTGCCGGCACCACACGCGCCGATTGTCCACGACCTGAAAGCAGCGCGGACAGTAGACGTCTTCGTCCGTTGGCGCGGTATCGGTCATGCGGACCACGTCTCCGCGATAGCGCCGCCCCCCAGCACTTCGTCTCCGGCGTAGAAGACCGCCGACTGGCCGGGCGCCGGCGCCCAGGTGGGAGCGTCGAAGGCCAGTGTGACTTCACGCGCTCCGCGCTGCGCGAAGCGCGCGCGCTCCGGCGCAATGCGGTAGCGGGTCTTCACGCTCAGTCTGTCAGGCGGCCGCCCACCGTCACCGGCCACCCAGTGCACGTCGCGCACGCGCACGTGGGTGGCGAACGCCTGCTCGCGTTCGCCCACCACCACCGCGTTGCGGGCGGGGTCGATGCGCCGCACGTAACGCGCTCCGCCGCTTCCGTCGATCCCCAGACGGCGGCGCTGCCCCACGGTGAACGCCTCGATCCCGTCGTGCCGGCCCAGCGCCCGTCCTTCCGAGTCTTCGATCACGCCGGGACCGCTGGAGCCGCGCTTGCGCACCACGCTGACGTAGTCGTTGTCCGGCACGAAGCAGATTTCCTGGCTCTCCGGCTTGTCTGCAACCGAGAGCCCCATGCCCCTCGCAAGGTCGCGCACGCGCGGCTTTGTCAGCTCACCCAACGGGAACATCACGCGCTCCAGCTGCCGCTGACCCAGCACGTGCAGGACGTAGCTCTGGTCCTTTTTTTTGTCGATAGCGGTCAGCAGCCGGTATCGCCCGCTGGCCTGATCCCTCGCAATGCGCGCATAGTGACCGGTGGCGATGAAATCCGCGCCCAGCTCAGCGGCCTTGAAGAGCAGCTCGCCGAAGCGCACGGCACGATTGCACATCACGCACGGATTGGGCGTTTCCCCCGCCAGGTAACTTCGCGTCCAGGGAGAGATCACCGCGCGCTCGAACTCCTTGCGGTAATCGATGACGTAGTGCGCCACGCCGAGAGTTCGGCAGACGCGGCGCGCGTCGTCGATGGTTCGCGGAGTGCAGCATCCGCTTCGCCCCGTGGCGTTGGCCATGAGCGACTTGGGCCATTGATTGAGAGTTACGCCGATGACCTCGAAGCCGCGCTGCGCCAGCAGCGCGGCAGCCACCGAGCTGTCAACGCCGCCGCTCATGGCCGCCAGAACTCGCGGCATAGACGCCTCCGGGTCTAGTCCTCTGGTGCGTCGAGGCTAGCACCTCTTCTGTCCGGATCGACGCGGCGCCTGCCGGGACCATTTGCGCCAGCGTATTGGACGCGCCGGGCCCACCCGCGGCCTGCCGCCGCGCAAACCGGGCGGCGCGTTCTCACGGCGCTCTGGGGTTCCCGCCTATGTGACAGTACCCTGGGGTGCCGATTGCCGGCGCTCAGGCCGACCCGGCGATCGAGGGCTCTAAAGCTGGATTCCGCTCAGCTCTGCGGTTGGCGGGCCGAGTTGACTTCCTCGACCAGCTTGCCGTCGGAGTCCGACCCGGTGGCGATGCGCAGGAACTCGGCGGCCGATATGCCCAGCTCGCCCAGCACGCGCTGGTCGATAGGGCACGGATAGCAGTAGTCGCCGATCGAGCCGTCGGCCTTCGCGCGCGCCTTGTCCGACATGCGCGCTATCCAGGGAATGCCGCCGATCACGAGATCGCGGGCGCGGGGCTTGAATTCCTCAGTCATGGTGGTCCACTTATGCCTCAGAAGCGCCAATGCCTCAGTCTACTTCAGCGCATCTCTAATGCCACGGGTGACTTCGGAATAGCCGGGAGCTCGGCGCACCAGATCGAGAGCCTCGGCGCAAGGAGCTCGGTCGCGGCGCCATACGCCAGCGGCGTCGGCCAGCGCCACGAGCGTGTACGCGGCCTCCAATGCGCTGCGCTCGACCCCATCCGCCTCCGGCCAGGCGCCGTCCAGCAGCGAAGCGGGTGTACGTCCGGCCGCCGGGCCGCACCCGAGCATCAGCGTCTTGCACAGCGACATGGCCGGAAAGTCGAGCCCGACGATCTCCAGATCGACAAAGATGGCGCCGCGCGCGTTCAGGATCACGTTCGATGGCGCCAGATCCAGCGGGACCGTGCACACGCGCGTCCGCGCGATTAGTTCGGGCAGTCCGCACAGGTGACTGCGGGCGCTGGGCGGAATCAGGAAGGGCCGCACCGAGACCGACGCTTCCGCTATTGTCCGACTGACGGCTTCCAGCTCGCTGAGACGGAGACTTTGGGCGCGCTCCAGGCGCGCGGACGCGAGCGCCTCGGTCCAGGGCGCGAGCGTCGCAAGCAATCGCCGCCAGGCCGCCAACACGGACTCCGCCATGTGCCCGGCTCGCCCCGCTCGCAGTGCGGCGTCCAACGGCTCCCCTGGCGCCCACTCGCGAAGGAGCGCCAGCGCGCCGGGTTCTTGCTTCACCAGGCGCGGAACCGGCGCTCCGCGCGGATGCAGCTGCGCGTACAGCGCCGCCTCTGTATCCAAGCGTTCCAGCGCGGACGGTCCCAAGAACAGCTTGCAGGCAAGCCGGCGGCCGGCGGCGTCCAGACGCAGCACATTCCCGCCGCCGCGCACGGCTGTCTGCGCCGCGTGCGGGTCGATCCCCGCCGCTTCCAGGACCTTCCCGGCCCGGGCGAGCTCGTCAGGCGTCGGCGGCGAGCTCAATGTCTCGACGGGTTATGCGCGCGAACTCCGTCCCCAGCGCTGCGCTCAGATCTCGCGGGGTCACCATGCCTTCCGGATCAAGACTCAAGCGCGCGTTCAGACGGTCCTCCTCCGCCAGCTCGATGTCGAGCACGCCCGGCCGGATGTCCCGCACAACACCGGCGCCGCCGCGCGGGACCATCACCGGCTCGTCACCGCGCAGGCCCGCTACTCGTTCGGTAAAGCCGCTGGGCGGCCCTGAAACGTGCAAGTGATAGTCCGCCCACAGCGGGCGCGCCTTGGACCGGCGGGACGGCGTCACCGCGACGACCGGCAGTCCATCGATGGCCGCGGCGCTCAGGCGCAAGCGCACTTCCTCCGCGCAGAGCGCCTCCTGCAGGGCCATGATCATGTACTCACGCAGTCCCTCGGTGCCCGTCTGCAGCGGCGGCCCGAAGCTCAGGCGCGGCTTGGGGCTGAACCCGCGGCTGTAGGCCAGCGGCAAGCGCGCTCGGCGGTTGGCGCGTTCCCAGGCCCGACGCACGTCGTGTTGAGAGATGTAGCGCGCCGGCCCGCTTTTCGCGAAGCGCACTAGGTAGAAGTGCAGGGGGCTATCCGGCGAGTCTGCCGAGCTCAAGCGTGCACCTCCCCCGACCCGCCTTGGCGTCTCTAGCCGGCGCGCCCGGGCGTGAGAGCCCGGTCCGGGGCTGTGTCTCGACCCGGCGACTCACACGCTGGCGGCGGCAAGCAAGACCCGACATCCGGCTTGTAGCATATAGATATCGTTTTCACGCGGGTGCCCGACAATCGGTGAGCGGCGCGGTTCTCCTGCTAAACCAGAACTACGAGCCGCTGCACGTTTGCAGAACCCGGCGGGCGGTGGGCCTGCTCATCAAGGGCAAGGCCGAGGCGATCGTCCAACATGAGCAGGGCATCCGCAGCCCGCGGCAGATCTTTCCCCGGCCCGCCGTCATTCGCATGCTCTATCACGTGCGGCGGCCGCGTCCGCAGGTGAAGCTGAGCCGGCGCGAGGTCTTCGTGCGCGATGACCACACCTGTCAGTACTGCGGCGCCAACGGCAGCAATCTCACCGTGGACCACGTGATACCGCGCCGCATGGGCGGCAAGCGCCGCTGGGAGAACCTCGTGACGGCCTGCCTGCACTGCAACCTGCGCAAGGCCGGGCGCACGCCGCGCGAGGCCGACATGCGTCTGCACCGTCCACCGCGGCGCCCGCGCTCGGCGATGTACCACACGATCTTTCAGATGACCTCGGGCCGCATGGACCCAACCTGGGCGCCCTATGTCAACGGACACTGGCGGCGCCGCGCCTAGGTTGAGCGCCGCCTGCGCCCGCGCGCGCGGCGGTGAGCTGAGCGTATCGGCGGAAGCGTTTAGGTCGCCGCGGCGGCTGTGAACGGTGCTCGTGGGATACCCGTGATCTAAGTGGCGCGCCGCGCGGCAACGGCTTTTTCGCGCCCGGACCTTTCGTATCGCTCGCGCGTGAGCACGAGGTCGTATTCCACCGCGGCCTTCGCGCCCGCGGGCAGGGAGATCTCGGCGTCGGTCACGAACCCCAGCTTCTCGAACATCCGCCGGCTGCGCGGGTTGTAGTCCGCCACCCCGCAGCCGAAGATCGCGTGGCAGCGCTCCCGCTCGAAGCCGAAGTCGACTAGCAGCCGCAGCGCCTCCGTGCCGAGACCGCGGCCCCACAAGCTCCGCTCGCCGATCGCGATGTCGATGCGCCGCAGGTCCTTGCCCGGGTAGCGTTCCAGAACGCGCGGCATGTTCATCTCCTGCAGCCAGCACTCGCCGATGGCCCGCCCGGCGTGCTCGATGATGAAGCAGAACGCGTGCCGCGAGATCGAGCGGTAGATCCTCTGAACCTCGCCGAGGCAGCACGACCGGGCGTGATCGCTTTCCGAGTAGTACAGAACCTCGGGGTCGTTGTTCCAGGCGAGCAGAACGTCCCAGTCGGTCTCGGTCATGGGGCGCAGCACGACGCGCGGACCGGCCAGCGTTACGTCGTGCGGGCGCAGGCGCTCGGGCGGAGCCACCGTCGCCTCGGCATCAGCAGTGGTCATGGCGGATCGTTGCTTCTGGTACGCCGCGCTTCACGACAACAGGTGGAGCGTCCCAATTCTAGCCGCGCACTCCGGCGGCGGGACCGCTTGAGGCGCTCGGAAGGAGCCGCCGACCGGCCTTGTTGTTCGGTATTTGTCCGGTATTATCTAGGCGCGGCAGCGGTCATGGAAGGTCCCGGTGATGCGCCTCGACATACGCCGCATCACCTGCCGCAGCGCGCTCAACCGCGTCAAGGGCATGCACTTCAAATGGAGCCTCAACCCCTATCGCGGATGCAGTCATGCCTGCACCTACTGCTACGCGCGTGAGACGCATACCTATTTCGATCTGAACGGCGGACGCGACTTCGAGCGCATCATCTTCGCCAAGGTCAACGTGGCCGAGCGGCTGCGCGAGCAGTTGAGCGCTCCGCGTTGGCCGCGCGAGCTGGTGGCCGTGGGCGCCGCAACCGATCCCTACCAGCCGGTCGAGGGCCACCTGCGGCTCACGCAGGCCTGTTTGCGCGAGTTCATCCGCGCGCGCACGCCGGTGAGCCTCATCACCAAGTCGACCATGGTGCGGCGCGACCGCGAGCTGTTGCTCGAGCAGGCCCGCGTGGCCGGTCTCAGCCTGACCGTCTCCATCCCCATCCTGGATCCGCATCTCGCCCGCCTGATCGAGCCGGGCGCGCCCTCACCGCAAGAACGGCTGGCGGCCGTGGCCGACTTGTCCGGTCTGGGGCTCGACGTAGGCGTCAACATGGCGCCTGTCCTACCTGGGCTGACCGATTCGGCGGCCAGCATCGACGCGCTCGTGCGGGCATCCAACGACCACGGCGCGCGCTACGTGGGGGCGGGGCTGCTTCACCTGAAGCCGGAGCCCAAGCGCTGGTTCATGGCCCGGCTGCGCCGCCGCTTCCCGCAGCTGGAGCCTCTCTACGCCGACCTGTATCCCGGTCAGGCCGTCTACGCGGCCGACAGCTTGCAAGGCGCGGTTCAAACGAAACTAGCCAACGCGCGGGCGCGCTATCCCGTCCAAACCGACAGACCCGCGCCGATCGGTCCGTCTCCGGCGCCGTCGCAGCTAGCGTTTGGACTCTGACGAAGGGTTCGGCGGGCGCCCGTTCCCTGCCTCCCGCTGCAGCCGCGCCAGCCAACCATCAATCGAACTCTTACCACAGAGACGCACGAAGGTCGTAGTTGCGTACTCGTCCGAGGCGGCCAGTCGCGCGAAGGAGCGGCGGCGCCGACGGTGGCTTCTGACGGTGTAAAGGGGCAGCGAGTCCGCACCCAGCAACCCTCTCCAGCTGCGCTCGCGGTTAACGCCCCAAAGCAACTCACGGCTGCGGACGCGGCTAATAGTGCGCCAGCACACCCGCCAGAGCGCGATCCGCAGCGGCAGGTCGAGCCATACCACCGTGTCCGCGCGGCCCCAGACGATGTCGTATGTCTCGCTGTAGTTGCCGGCGGTTACCCAGCCGTCGCTGCACGTGGCCTCATCCACGCTGGCGCGAAACTCGTCAACGGGAGGCTGGCGCCAATCGGGGCGGGTCCAGAACAGCGCGTCAAGCTCGATAAAACGCACGCCCAGGATTTTCGCGGCGCGCTTGGCGACGGTCGACTTACCGCTTCCCGGTGGCCCTACCACCGCCATCCGGCGAGGCGCGGCGGCGCTCACGCCGACTTGACCCCAATTAAGAGTCCACGATTGGCCGTGAGGCCGTTCGGATCATGCTGCAGCGCGATTCCGGCGGATTCGAACGCCTGGGCGTATTGCCTGATCGTGAACAGACCGAGCTCGTGAAGCTCCGCGATCTCCTCGATGCCGTCCGGGGTGCCGATGAGCAGCCGGCTCTCGAGCGTGCTCAGGTCGCCGCGCCGCCGGCCCACGATCATGCGCGCCACCTTGCGGCGTTCGTGGCTGGTACACACGTCCACGCCTACTCGACCGTCCTCAAAGACGTCCGGGGTAAGCCAGGGCTCGACGATGAGTACGCCGCCCGGCTGGAGGTGTGCGGCGAACCTCTCGGCGGCCATACGCAGCCGGTCGACCGTGCGCACGTATCCGATCGAGCTGAAGAGACAGGTGACAGCGTGGAAGGTTCGCCCAAGCTGGAACTCCGCCATGTCCGCGCGGTACAGCGGTACGCCTGGCAGCCGCGTGCGCGCGATCGCCAGCATCTGCTCGCTCGCGTCCAGGCCGGCCACGTCATAGCGGCCGCGCAGAAGTTCCAGATGGCGTCCCGTGCCGCAGGCCACGTCGAGGAGCGACGAGCTTCCGGGCCGGCGCGCTTGGATTAGCTGATGCACCAGCTCTACGTCGGCCGCGTAGTCCGGCAGTTCGGCGTAGATCGCGTCGTACACCGATGCCGATTGTTGGTAGACGGCTCCGGTCATAGATCGAGTCTCCGCTCCTGGTTCTCGTGACGGCGCCGCGCGGTTGGCGCGATTCGCGCCGCCGGGGCGCCTACGCGGTGGCGAGCCGGATCATGCGCGTGAGCTGACCGGCGGCGAGCGCGTCCAGACGTACGTGCGTGGCGGCCATCTGGCGTGCCAAGTCGGGCAGCAGACTGGCCCGGCTGCGCCGCCGGTCGGCGTCGATCACGAGCGCAGGCACCGAGTCGCGCGCCAGCGAGCGCGCTGAGCGCAGCGCGTCGCGCATGGGATCGGAGCCGGTCGTGAGCCCCACGTTCGCCACGCCGTCCGTCAGCAGGATCACGATGGGCCGCAGCTCCGGATCGCGCATCCGCTCGCGCCCGATCACGTTGCGGGCCAGCTCCAGTCCGTGCGCCAGTGGGGTTCGTCCGCCCGTCAGCAGCTCACGCATGTGCCTGTGCGCCAGGTCCATGCTGGAGGTGGGCGGCACGGTCTCGGCGGCTTCGGTCTTGCGGAAGGTGATCACGCCCACTTTGTCGCGCCGCTTGTAGGCGTCGGAGAGCAGCGAGAGGACCGCCGATTTGGTCAACGCCATGCGCTTTTGAGCGGCCATGCTGCCGGACCCGTCCACCACGAACAGCATCATGTTGCCGACCTTGCGCGTGCGTCGATTGACGCGGTAGTCGGGCGGCGTGATGTTGGGTTGCCCGGTGGCGCCGCCGCGCAGGGCCGCGGCCCGCAGCGTATCCAGCAGGGCGATGTCGGGCGGGTCGTCCTCGACCATCTGGCGGCTGCGGACCGAGCGGCCGCGCCGGCCCTTGACTTCGGTGGTCGTGCGCCTTCCGCCGCGCGGCTTGCGCATTACCTGCCGCTCGGGCGCGGCGACGCTGGGGGAGGGGTGGGTGTCGGCGCCGGGCACTTCGCTGCCGTCTTCCGGCGCGCCCAAATGCCCGCCGTCCTGATCGTTCCCGCTCGACGCGCTTGCATCCTCGGCAACTCCCGACGAATCCTGCCGCGCGCCGTCGCTCGAAACGCTGGCGCTATCCGGCTGCCGAGCCGTGAACGCGCCGATCGCTTCGCCGAGCTCTTTGTCGTCCAGACCCGGCGGAGTGAACGGATCGCGCCGGCGCCGGTGCGGCAGCGCCAACTCGGCCGCGCGGCGGACGTCCTCAAGTGAAGCGGTGGGACGTCCTTCCCAGGCCGCCAGGGTAAGGGCCGTCTTGTACATCACTATGTCGGCCCGGTGGCCGTCGACCTGTAGGGAGACGGCGATGTGCGCGATGAGCCCGAGCAGATCCTCGGATATGCCTACTGAGGGGAGCAGCTCGCGCGCGTCGACGATGCGCTGACGCAAGGCCGTTCCGGCCTCGCCCCACTCGGCCAGAAAGGCCCGCGGGTCTCGCTCGAACGCCACCCGCCGCCGCACTATCTCGGCCCGCGCCTTGGGTGCCCGGTCTCCCACGATCTCGGCCGCGAGACCGAATCGGTCGAGCAGCTGCGGCCGCAGGTCGCCTTCTTCCGGGTTCATGGTGCCGACCAGGATGAACTCGGCCGGATGCTGGTAGGCGACGCCCTCGCGCTCCACTCGGTTGATGCCGGAAGCCGCGCTGTCCAAGAGCGTGTCGACCAGATGATCGTCGAGCAGATTCACCTCGTCCACGTAGAGGATTCCGCGGTGCGCCTCGGCCAGCAGGCCGGGTTCGAACTCGCGCCGGCCTTCCTGCAGCGCCAGCTCCAGGTCCATAGACCCGACCACGCGGTCCTCGGTGGCCGAGACCGGCAGGTCGACTACGCGGACCTGCTGGTCGGTCGTGGGGATGGGTTGTTCGGCGTCCGCCCGTGCGCGGCATTGCTCACAGAGATTGTCGGAATGGGCGTCGCAGCCGAACCGGCAGGCGGCGACGCTGATTTGGGGCAGCATCGCGGCCAGGCCGCGCACGGCCGTCGACTTGGCCGTGCCCCGTTCGCCGCGGATGAGCACGCCGCCGATGGCCGGGTTGATCGCGTTCGCGATGAGCGCCAGCTTCATGCGCTCTTGTCCCACGAGCGCGGCGAACGGAAACACGGCGGCGCCAGGCGACGACGTCTTGAGTTGGGTCACGCGCCAATGGTCGACGATGCCGCCGACTCGCGCAACGCCATCGCGGTGCGGACGCCCGCGCTTATGACGAGCCGCGCGACCGGTGCGGCGGCGCCGGACCGGCCGGCCTTGGTTTGAGCTTGCGCAGGCCGCGGCGAACCAGCCAGACGGCCGTCAAGAGCATGCCCAGCACTCCGATGATCTGTGACTGTTGCAGACCGAGGAAGTGCTCCGGCTGGTCGAGGCGCAGGAACTGCAGCCCGAAGCGCATTGCGCTATAACCCCCCACCACCAGCCAAAACAGGTAAGCGGTTCCCATATGGCGGCGCGCCAGCCAAAGCGCCACGCCGAAAATAGCCAGGTCCGCCAGCAGCTCGTAGGTGGTGGCGGGATGCACCGGGAAGGGCTGCCCGACCGCCTGCGGGTGGGTATAGAGCACGGCCCAGGGCAGATCGGTGGCGAGCGCGTGATGCTCGCCATTGATCAGGTCCCCGATGCGGCCGATGCCCATGCCCAATATGAGCCCCGGCGCTCCCATGTCGAGCGCGTCGCGCACCGGCCAGCGCCGCCACCAGGCCACCAGGCCCACCGCCAGCGATCCGCCGATCACGGCGCCCCAGACGGTTATGCCGCCATCGTTGAGCAAGAATATGCGCGTGGGGTTGGGCGCGAATCTCGGCCACTCGTCAATCACGTATAGGAAGCGCGCCATGACGATCCCGGCGACGATCGACCACATGGCCAGCGTGATGACCTGGTCGTCGGTCAGCCTGGTGCGCCGCCCCAGCCGGCGCGCCGTGTAAACCCCGACCAGAATGCCGATCACCGCGAATATCGAGTGCCACGTCAGCCGGAATCCACCCAGCTGAAGCAGCGTCGGATCCCAGGGAATCGCTATCGCGGACACGGTTCGCCTTCCTTACCTGTCCCGCAACCGGGCTGCACCACTGCGACCCTCCCTTCCCACCTGCACGCCAGGCTCAGGCGCCGCTTCGGCGCTCCCGACCGCCCGGTCGCCGGAGGAAACTCAGCGCCTGCGCACATCGTTGCGTGCGGTGGAGAGGACCTGCCGGATCGTAGCGGCGGCAACTGCGCCGTCGGTAGATGATCCACCATAGCGAAAGGCTCTGTCACTCCTGCCGCGCGATCTCGGCCAGGCGCGCGGCCAGCCGGGGAGCGTGGTCCGCGGCGGGTTGACCCTGCTCCACCACGGCGCGCAGCGCGGGGTAGACCTCGGCCGCCGCCGCGGCCGCGTGCGGGACGTCCAGGGCGGGCCGCCGCCACGCGCCGAGCGCTTCCGTAAGTACGGCCGGGTGCATCCCGAGCGTGGTCGCCGCCGTCTGCAGTGCGGGTCTCCAGGCTGGAATCCCGTCCTGAAACTGAGGGTCTACCCCCTCGGTGGCAAAGTAGCGGGCGACCTGCGCGGCCGCCTCGGGGTTGCCGGCGGTCCGCGTCACGCTCGCGTAGGCGGCGTTGAAGGGAACGTGGCGCGCGACGCCTTCCCAGGCCGGCAGCGCCGCTATGGCCCACGCGCCCGGTAAGGACTTTTCAGGGCTGACCCCCCCCAGCGCCCAACCCGATTGCAGCGTCATGGCTATGCGCCCCGAGAGGACTGCCGCCGGCATCCCGAATATGCTGTCCCAAGCGCCGGGATGCGGCGATACGTGTTCCTTGTGGGCCAGGTCGGCGAACCATTGCCACGCCGCCACGAACGCCTGCGAATCTATACGCGTGCTGGACCCGTCCTCCGACCAGATGCCCCCTGAAGCCGATCCCGCCACTGTCTCCAGCTCGGGCAGATCGGGGACGACCCCCCAGCCGAATCTGCCGGTTTCCGGGTCGGTGAGCCGCCGCGCGTCGTCCAGCAGGTCGAGATAGGTCGGCCCCTCCAGCGTCACGCCAGCCTGCTCCACCACGACCGGGTTTACATAAAGATGGACCGCATAGCCGCTGATGGGCAGGCCGAGCAGGGCGCCGCCATAGCGGCCGGGCGCCAGTGCCTCGCCCACGAATTCCGAGGGGTCCGCAATGCTTTGGTCCAGAGGCGCGAGCGCCTCGCTTGCCGCCAGCCTCGCGACATCCGCGCCCGCCGCTCCCACCAGAACGTCCGGCAGGGGCTCGGCGCTGTTTTCGAGCCAGTCCGCCAGCGCCTGCCCGCCGCTGAATGGAATCGGTGTGACCTCGATCTCGGGGTGGCGCTCGGCAAGACCCGCCAGCGCGCCGCTCCAAGGCTCGGCGGCCGCCGGCAGGGAAATGAGGCCGGCCGTGACCGGTGTCTTCACCAGCTCCGGCGTGGCCGTGGGGGTGGCTATAGCGGTGGTGGTGGGTGACGGCGAGGGGCTGAGAGTGGGCGTGGGGCTGGCCGTGGGGGTCGGCGTCGAGGCAGGCGCTGCGGTTCGCGGCGGTGTGGGCCGCGGTGAGGCGGTCGGGATTGGAGTTAAGCGCGCGGCGGTGGGCGTGGCCGCTGGAACCTGGCTGGCCGCCGCGGGCTCGCTCGGCGCGGACCCGTCGCAGGCGGCCAGCGCCAGCACGCTCACGGCGCCCACGCTGGCCCGCAGGAAGGAGCGCCTGGACAGATTTTCTCTCGACGGCTTGCGGCGGGTCACCCGGCGGAGCTGTGCTGGACCGTTCGTGTAACGACTCTCATAGAACAACGGCGGCGTCCGTGCGACGATAATAGGCTGAACCTGGGTAGCGCGTTAGTGTCAGCAGCGCTTTGCGGAAGGATCGGGCGATGTACGACGTGGCGATTCTGGGGTCGGGTCCCGCCGGACTGACGGCGGCTATCTACGGCGCGCGCGCCAACATCTCCACGATCGTCTTCACCGGCGACGCGTTCGGCGGTCAGATCGCCACCACCAACGACGTCGAGAACTACCCGGGCTTCGAGGAGATCACCGGTCCCGAGCTGACCATGCGCATGCGGAATCAGGCCGAGCGCTTCGGCGCCGAGTTCGTGATGGATCAAATTACCGACATCGACGTCGACGGTCCGCCGTTCAAGCTCACGGGAGCCGCGCAGTCGTATGAGGCGCGCACCGTCATCATCGCCACCGGCGCCAGCCCCAGGCAGCTGGAGGTTCCCGGCGAGCGGGAGTTCTGGGGACGCGGCGTCTCGTATTGCGCCACCTGCGACGGCGCTTTCTTTCAGAACGAGTCTCTGGCCGTTATCGGCGGCGGCGACAGCGCCCTGCAGGAGGCCCTCTTCCTCACGCGCTTCGCGTCCAAAGTCACCGTCATCCACCGACGGGATGCGCTTCGCGCCGGCGCTTACCTGACCGGGCGCGCCATGGCTGAGGAGAAGATCGAGTTCCTCTGGAACAGCGTCGTAACCGCCATCGAAGGCAACGGTGTGGTTGAGAGCCTGCGGATTCGCGACGTTCTAACTGGTGAGGAGCGCGATTTCGCCGCCGCGGGCGCCTTCGTTTTCATCGGCCATGACCCCAATACGGCAATCTTCAACGAGAAGCTCGAGATGGTCGATGAGGGCTACCTGGTCGCCGATGGACGGACGCACACCAGCGTCGAAGGGATATTCGTCGCGGGCGAGGCTCAGGACCACTATTTCCGGCAAGCCATCACGGCCGCCGGCGAGGGTTGCCAGGCCGCCATGGAAGCCGAGAAGTTCGTCGCCCGCCTCGAGGCCGCGGCGCCGGGTGTCGCGGCCTCCGGAGTCGCGGCCACGGCCTGAAGGTCGGCGCCGCAAGGGCGCTGACCGGGGCCGCCGCGGCCGCGTATTCGAGAGCCGGCTCATCGACGCCGAAACCACGCGAGCACACGCGCCGCCCATACGTGCCGCCGCAAGCCGCCGCTCGCACTTGAGACCTTTGAATAACCCCTCGTCATTCCCGCGCACGCGGGAATCTAGCCCCCAGCCAACCTGGAACCGCGCAGGGTTCTCCCCGGACATCCTTAGCCTGATCGGGTTATGCAAACGTCTCCACTTGTGGAGCGGCACGCCCGTCTCCGGATCCGCGGCGGGCGGAGACCGTCCGGCATGAGCGCGGACGACCTGGTCGAAGTAAAAACACGCGCACCGACGCGCTGGACCCCGATCGTGGCCGCGGCGCTGTTCGCCGCGGCGGTGGCCGGGGTGGTGCTCCTCTCGCTGGCGTCGCTGGCGCCCGGATCAACGGCCGCTTCCGGGACCGCCGCGCCGGTCTCGGAAGCCACGCCGGGCGGCGCCCAGGCACCGCGCGTCCGCGTCGAGGCCACTCCCGCGTCCAACGGACCGGAGCTGGAAGCCGTCTTGCGCCTGGAACGCCGCCGAGCCGCCTTTGCGGCAAACCGGCCGGCTGAGATCGAGCCCGGCGCGGACGCGGTTGTCAAATACGTTTCCGACGTGGCCCGTGTGCGGCGCCGGCTCGAGGGCGCGGTCGGATTCGCCGAGACCGAGCGGGCGCGCCACGCCCTGGGACTCATCAGCATCGAGCGCCAGACCGTCGCCTTCAACGCGGTGGCCGGCGTGGTCGTCGCGGCGGAGCGCGACCTGCGCGCGATCCGCCCGCCCAATGCCGCCGAGCAGCATCACCAGCGCTTGACGCGAGTCATACGGCGCTACCGCGAGGCCTTGGATCTGTTCGCGGAGGTGATCGTGCAGCTTCCCCCCGACGACGACACCGACCGCTCCCGGCTGGTGCGGTCGCTCCTGCGCGCCTCGGCCACCGACTACCGCTCGGTTCCCGACGCGCCCGGCCCGTCGGCGCCGTCGTAGTCGAGCCGGCGGGCTGAAGGGCTACGACGGCACCGTCAAGGGCGCCAGCATCTCATCGGTAATGTAGCGGCCCAGCGCGAAGATCTTGCGGTCCGTGTACCAGAAGATCCGATGGCCGTCGCGCTCCGTCAGGCTCGCGTACATCGACAGCCAGCGCATGTACAGCGGATACACACCCACGTTGTCCGTGTCGAACAGCAGCAGCGGCTGGCTGAACCAGACCGGCTGATGCGCATTCGGCCGGAACTCACCCACCGACAGGAACTGCGGACGCCGGCTGTTCAGGTTCAGCGGACCTCTGCCGCCGAACCCGAAGCCGTCGTGATTCTGCAGGAAGACCAGATAGCGCCCGTCCTCCAGGGCGTACATGGGTGAGGGCGCGATTGGATTCAGCATCGCCTCGCCGTCGTCCCGGTAGCGCAGAATCTCGGTGGGCCGCCAGCTGTGCCCGTGGTCGTCCGAGACCGTGTACCAGAGCTGCCCGTTGGCGGTGCGCATCTCGGTGAACAGCCGCCCGTCCGGCAGCAGCACCAGGCCCGGCTCCTGGCAGAACGTGAAGCCCTGCGAGGCCTGCGGCTCGAAGGTGACCGGCACCCAGACCAGGTCCTCGTCGTCCGGCAGCCAGGTGACCTTGACGTCCTTGGGATCGGGTCCTTCGTCGATATTGTCGAAGCGCAGAAACTGGCTGCGGCATTCGCCGAAGTTCGGCCCGCCGCCCATGTGACTGGCGTCCGTTTGCGGCTTCACGGCCTGCGCCGTCGTGCGGGTCAGGGCTACGACGTGCCGATCCATGGCGTCGCGGATCGGTTTCTGCCAGACGATCCCCATGGGCGGCACTTTGGGGTCCGGGTTGTCCCACTTGCCGCGGCGGTACTCGAACTCCACCCCGCCGTCCATCCAGGTATGCCCGTCGTCGTCCGAGTAGCGGCAGCGCAGCACCGAGTTGAAGATGTTCTGCCCGATCCCCTTCGAGCGGTTGTAGTAAACGTAGATGCGGCCCGACTTGGACATCACCGGGAAGCCGAA
This sequence comes from Chloroflexota bacterium, assembly GCA_965220075.1. Lineage (GTDB taxonomy): Bacteria > Chloroflexota > UBA11872 > UBA11872 > UBA11872. The sequence goes on along the minus strand of OZ244806.1, from coordinate 2,097,244 downwards.
GCTGCTGATATGGCCCGCTTGCGGGCCCGGCTCGTGTATGTGAGCGGGCGCGGTCCAGCTACGGCCGTGATCCGAGCTGCGCGCGAAGAACACATCCATGTCGTCGCCGGACGCCTCGAAGGCCATTGTCCAGATGGCCAGCAGGTCGCCGCCGGGCGTGTAGTCGACCAGGACGTGGTCCTGGTGCTCCGAGTAGTGCGGCGGCTGCGTGGGGAGGTTGAGCACCAGGTCGGGATTGCTGCGCTGCCAGTCGTCGCTATAGCACTCGTAGTCGCCTTCTACCGGCATTGCTCCGCCTCGCTGAATCTCCCCGGCCCACCCGGACCGCGTGTGCGGAGCTTACCCACCAGCGGCGCCCCGCGCCCGGTGGCCCGACCTTCAGATCGGGACTCAGCGCTCGCACGCGTACCCCGGCCGCCGCACGCGCTTCCGAACGGATACTCCCTAGGCTCATCGCATAGCCCCGCGCACGTGGTGGCGTCGAAGCGTCTTGCGCTTTGGGAAGTTGTCCCTCACGCGTCCGGGGCAGGACGCGGACGCCTGCCTGAGAGTCCGATCCCGACCTCAAGGTCGGGCCACCGGGCGCCCCTACTCTGATCGTCAATTGTGATGATGCCGTGCAGATGATTTGGCATCACGACGTATTCGTCCAATGTCACGTAGGGATGTCGCGCCGCCAGCCATTCCCACGAGTCTCTAACCAAATGTCCTTTGTCGTTCAGCTCGATTGCCCCGTCCACGACAGTCCCGAACAAACATGACCGGTCGCGGACGACAACGGTCACGAAATAGGCCCCGGCCTGCGAGTAGTCATATCCCTGGAGCCGTACTGAACGACGACGGTGGATCCTGGGATCGTATGTGTCAGCCGGCTTGTCCGATGACACTGCCTACATTCTCGCGGAGGGGATCCGACCGCGCCGATCATACGTCACATGGATTCGATGTAGGGGCGGTTCGCGAACCGCCCTCCCGGGCCGTCCGCCATTGCCTCGGGCTGCCGCTGCCCAGTGCCGCATGCCGCGTGTGGCTCGGCCGCCAACATCCGCGATGCCACCCATCACATCGCCGCGCCCGGCGAATCCGGCACGGCCCCGGCGCCTCACGGAAGCGGCGTGCGCCCCTCCTGGGCTTCGGGGTTGTATCGATCCAACTCCCACTGGATCGGATTGTTGACGATGTATTCGCGAATATTGGCCAGTTCATCGTCGTCTCGAACAACGTGTTCGTAATAGTTCCGTTGCCAGATCGAGACGCCAGCGGTTCCACGCTCGCGGTTCGAACGCTTTGTCGAAACGGTCTTGAAGGCTCTAATCATGCGTCCCAGTGGTTTTCGATGGATCGGTGCAAGGGCGGTTCGCGAACCGCCCCTACCCGGATCGGCGATGACGACAATGCCGTGTAGGTGGTTCGGCATCACAACGTATTCGTCCAACGTCACGTAGGGATATCGCACGGCCAGCCATTCCCACGAATCCCTTACCAACCGCCCCGTGTCGTTCAGCTGGATTGCCCCGTCTACTACACTGCCAAACAGACACGACCGGTCCCGCACGACGACCGTGACGAAGTACGCCCCAGCCTGAGAGTAGTCGTACCCCTTCAACCGAATTGACCGGCGGCGGTGGATCCTGGGGTCGTACGTCATAGCCTGCGTGTTGATGGCAACGCCTACATCTCCGTGGAGAGAGTTTGAATGCGCCGATCATACGTCGCAGAGAATTGCAACGGACAGTAGGGGCGGTTCGCGAACCGCCCCTCTGTTCTATACCGCCGCGAGGGTCTCGGGGTCGCCGACGCCCGGTGGCCCGCCCTCGTCCGGTGACCCGCGCTGTGTGCAGCGTGGGACCCGCCGCGGATGAGAATCCCAGGCTGTCAGACTCCCACCGTCATTCCGAAGCGCAGCGAGGAATCTACAGCTGCCCACCACCGCCCGAGGGCCGTGTATTCCCGGAAGACGACTCATAGCCATAGGCCCTCAGTCGATCCCGCGCCGCCTGGCGCTCCGCATCGCTGAAGAGCGGCTGCCACCGCTCCTGCACCACCAGCGCCTCAATCGAGATGTCCAGGCGTTCAAGCTCCCAGAGCGTGGTCAAGCCCGACTGCGCCTCAGGTGCGCTCAGCAACCGCTTCGCTGCCGCCACCCCGCCATGTTCGCCGACCATGCGCAAGAAATACTTGGGCCGATAGCCGAGTTTGGCAGCGGCGTCATAGATGTTCAGCATGGCCCGATGGAACTCGACTTCAAGGCTCCTAGCTGTCACTCGGTTCCTCCACGATGGGACCGTCCGGTGGCCCGCGCTGCGTGCAGCGTGGTACCGGCCGAGGCTACATATTTCAGGTGGCGTGCTGCCTGCCTCACGGGGATCCTTCCCCACGTTCTAGGAGCTTTCTGTATTCGTCATCCAGGTACGGTTCAACATCTTCACGCCGCATTTCACGATGCTCGACTTCTAAGTGAATTTCCAAACGATGAACCACTGGTTCCGGTATGTTCTCAGCCCGAATCTCGGCTTCCAATACCATTGTGTTGGGAATCGATGAGCCTATGAAGATAAAGTCATCTGACCATATTTCGTCGCCTGGACGAATGTCTCCAATCTCAACATTCAGCTCCCATCTATCACTGTAGTTGCGCAACCTTACCACCGCCTCATCAGGTGGCAACCTGGATTGGAAAGCTGAGGGAGACGGTGGAGTTATACTGTGGAATGCCGACGGCTCATACAAGTCATCCCTGACCTCCAGTCCTTCATGCTTTGTAATGGATCCAACGAAGATCACGTTCTTACCGGCAGATGAGCCTTGATTTGTGAATTTCAGCCCAACTGGACTGGTAAATGATATTTCTGCGGCATAAGCGATGATCTCTTCGGAGTACAAGCTACGGGGCCCGCCGAATGTGAGCGCCGACACTCCAAATCCTAGCCCTTGTCCCGGAACGCCAAAAGTGTGGTCGGGGAGCTTGGGATCGAGTATTGAGGACGTGACGGAATGTGACGTTGAAAGATCCTCCTTCGTCGCAATGTTAGCCCACTCGACGACAATGTCGGGTCGTTCAGGGCTCGTAGCTCCGGGTGGCACAGTGCCCATTTGGGAAACTTCGTCCGGTCGAGCCACGGCCGTGGAGCTGCCACGTCTTATGTAGACAGTGTCTTCCGCTAGGTTGCCAAATCGTCGATTGAGAAATATTGGGCGCTCTTGTTCGGGTATCTCCAGCATGCCAATTTCAACTCCATCGAAGTGGATTTGGCGATATTGAAAGATAACTGGTCTGTTGGTCTTCGAACTTACAAATTGCTGAAGATGCGCGTCGTCTAAGTGTTTCGATACGCCAATAGCATCACAGCGATATCCTTTTACCTCCCGGACTCCGACTAGTATGTAAGCGGTCGTGCGACGCCATGAATTTGTAAATGCAAGAATATCTTTTAGGAGTTCGCTCTTGGTTTGGTCGTCCTGTCCATCAAACGGATATTGGTCACGCTTGAAGTCCAGAGCGGGACCTTCCTCCTCGTGAAGCAAGCCTTCGATGAGTGCATGGTCCGATGATGTCATTTGGCGATCCGTGTATCGATGTGCCCTGCGGTTAGAGCGTTCATAGAGGCAAGGAAAGGCTCTTTGGTGCGGTGGCGGCCGTCGAACTGGGCTTCGTCGTCGAGGCGGGCCATTTTCAGGTCTTCGTCGGCTTTGGCGAACCAGGCCTGTTCAGGCAGCGCGTCGGTCATGGAGGACTTCCGAGTCTTCGAGCATGCGGCTGATCATTGAGTTGGGGTCCCGGCGATACTTGTCGACCACATGGGCCGATCGGATCAGGACGTCGACGGGCAGCACGAAGTTCTCGGCGATGGCGAGGCGGATGGCGTAGCCCTCGCGGCCCTGCTCGTCGTTGTGGCGCAGGACGACCAGCAGGTCGAGGTCGCTATTCTCGTCGGTGTCGCCCCGCGCGCAACTGCCGAAGAGGATGATTTGCTCCGGCTCGAAGCGCTCCACGATGAGTCGCGTGATGGCGTCGATGGTGGTCCTGTTGAGCGGATCTTCGACAACACGCATGGGCGTCTACAGCGCCATCCGGGCGTCGGTGTCTCCGGCTGCCAGGGCGTTCATGTAGGCAAGGATAAGGTCTTTGGTGCGGTAGCGGTTGAACTGGGCCTGGTCTTCGCGGCGGACGATGGGGAAGGTGTCCAGGATGTAGCCGGCGTCGTCCCGGTCGAGGCCGTAGAGGTGGAAGTAGAGGGCGTCGAGGCGGGCGCGGAGGTGGCGGCGTTCCTCTTCGTCCCAGACGAAGGGCGGGCCGCCGTAGCCCAGATCGCGGGCGAATGGCGCCATGTCGTGGGCGGTGTAGGTGAGCCGCAGCACGTGGTCCCGCACCAGCTCGGCGGCGGTCATGTCGCCGAAGCGGCGGTCGTAGGCGTCGTTTGCGACGACCGGCAGCTGCTCGACGATGAACCAGTTCAAGTGCTGTCCCTGCACTTTCTGCCTGGCTACATAGTCGAATACGAACGAATTCAGGCAGGCGGTCCAGAGCCAGGCGTTTTCCCGATGAACGCGAACGTCAGCGGCGTCAAGCGCTAGCAGCGGCAACGTATTGCCAAGGCCTGAGCGCGGCACAATCGACGCGATCATGGTTCGGACGTTCGTCGGCGCTGTAACGTCCTTGAACGCAACCGCCCATTGCAGGCCCTGTGACCACTCAACCTTCTGTTTGTCTACCCAAAACTGCGGATCGGGCAGCCAGTTGGGATCGGCGTGTTGCTCGGGCGTGGTTTCGCGCGGCTGAGCGGGGCGGTTGAGGTTCTCGGGATTGACCACCACGCTGGCGGCGCGGTGATCGAACGCCTGCACCATCTTGCCCTCGTACAGCGGCACGTATGTCTCTTTGCCCTTTTTCCAGCGGTTGCCCTGGACCGGGTAGCAGCCCTGGTCCTCGAGTTGTGCCGCGGTGCGGAAGAGGTGCGAGTCGTTGGTCATGTGGAACATCGTTCGGTAGCGCACCGGCCAAGCGCGGCGCTCTTCTCCGCTTGAGCGGTCCACCAGGACCGGGTGCCGCTCGTAGATGCCGCGGGTGATCTCGGCGTCGCGGCGCGTGCGGAAGACGGGCGCGGTGCCGGTGTTGGGATTCACGCGCGCGAAGTCCTTGGGCGCCAGCGGGAAGCAGCGGTCGGGATCGTCGATGGTCGCCGCGTCATGCAGGAAGAAGGCGCACTTGGTCTGGCCGAAGCGCCGCTTGTCGCCGCCCACGATGAGCGCGCAGAACTTGAAGGAGGCGTGGATGTCCTTGAAGAAGATCTTCTTGTTCTCGAAGTCGAACAGGCCGGCCACCCGTCCGCCGGTGGAGACGGACTGGAAGAACTGGGCGGCGGTCTTGTCGGCGTAGATGCCGGAGGGCGTGAGAAGGCCCACGAAGCCGTCGGGCTTGATAAGGCCCAGGGCGCGCTCGACGAACAGGGAGTAGAGGTTGATGTCGCCGCCGCCCAGCAGGGGGTATTGACCGGACGCGCGGACCAGCCGGCCGAGGGTGTCGGCGCGTTGCTTGGCGGTGTCGTAGTCGGCGACGAGGTCCCCAGACGTCATTCCGGGCTTGACCCGGAATCCAGGGGGTGGGCGTGGTTCGACAGGCTCACCACGAGCGGGGGCTTGGCCTGGTGGTGATTCCTGGACTCCCGCGTCCGCGGGAGTGACGGAGGGGGACTGGACCCCGGCGTGCGCCGGTGTGACGGAGGGGGCGTCCGCCGGGGGGATGGAGGTGGGACGAGACCCCTCACCCCAGCCCTCTCCCTCAAGTGGAGAGGGAGTTGGACTCTCGGCCTGGGCGCGGAGCTTTTGGATGGCGGCCTTGCGCGTGGCCGCGGTCGGCGCGCGGGCGATCGCGGGGTCGCGGATCGCGAACCACTCGACCTCCTGCAGCTTGATGCGGTCCCAGGGTGGATTGCCGATCACGGCGTCGAAGCCGCCCGCGGGCCGGAAGTTCTGCCACCCGTGCCACACGCCCGGAAAGGCGGCCTCCCAATGCAGGAAGCCCTCGCGATGGGCGATGGAATTGGCCCCCCGCCATAGCTCCTCGAACCTTGCGGAGGAAGGGGACTGGGCTCCCGCGTCCGCGGGAGTTACGGAGGGGGTGGGGGCAGGCGTTTTGGAATCCATGGCGTCGGGGCCCTTGGACAGGAGCTTGTAGGCGCTGTCTGGCTGCTGTCCCAGGGCGTCGAACAGGGGCGCCTCGAAGCTGGTGCGCTCTCTTTGCTTCATCGCCGCGGTCAGCCAGCGCAGGCCGCAGAGGAAGTCGAGCAGGCTACGGAGGTCCGCGGTGGTCTTCTCGACGCCCTGAAACAGCGCGGCCGACTCTTCCACCTCGGCCACGTCGGCGTCCGACAGCTCCTCGATGCGCTGCATGCCGCCGGCCGCCGCCTCGGCGCCGGCGATGGCGCCCATGGAAACCAGCCCACCGCCTCCGCCAAGCCGTTCCAGGTCTTCCCGCGCGTCTCGCATCCGCAGCCCGAGCAGCGAGTCGCCGCGGCGCAAATGGTGATCGAGGAACGAGAGCGGCGCGCCCACGGTGAAGCTGTGCAGCCACAGCGACACCTTGGCCAGCTCGACCGCCATGGGGTTCTTGTCGACCCCGTAAATGCAGCGCTTGAGCACCATGCGGCGGATGATGGTCTGGTCGCTGAGCTGCGCCTCGTCCATGACCCAGCCCGACTGCCGGGCGCGTGCGAGCAGGTCCCGCCGGATCGCCGCCACGCGCGCCACCAGCGGCGACTCGTACGCGCCGTCCAGCCACTCCGGGACCACCGGCGCGTACTCGACCAGGTCGGCGATGTAGTCGGACAGGAAGTCGACGGCGGTGACGAGGAAGTGACCGCTGCCCATGGCCGGGTCGAGCACCTTGAGATCGAGCACGGCCTCGGCCGGGTCCAGCCTGCGCAGCTCGGCCTCGCGGTCGGTCTTGGGGCGGTGGTCGCTCGCGAGCGCCTTGGCCTTGTCCTCGAACGCCTTCAGGCGCTCTTCCGCCAGCGGATTCAGCGTCCGCTCCACGATCAGGTCGACCAGCTCCTGCGGGGTGTAGAAGCTGCCGCTGTCCTTGCGTGCGTAGGGATTGGGGCGGATGACGATCGCGCCCCGCTCGTCGCGCACCGGCGCCCGTTCCAGCAGACGCTCGTAGATGGAGCCGAGCTGCTGGACCGACATGTCGCGGTAGTTGACGAAGTGCCGTCCACCGGCCGTTTCGGTGTGGCTCAGGTCATGGACGATCGGCGCCATGGCGGCGTCGGGCAGACGGGCCGATTCCAGCAGCGGCGCGGCCTCCGGCGCGAACAGTCCGCCGTTGTAGGGCGGCAGGCCGATAGAGGCGTCGCCCTTGTCGATGAGCTTGCAGAGCGTCATCAAGTGGTCGTAGTAGCTCGCGGCGTGGGTCGAGAAGGCGTCGCCGTCGGCCATCCGGCGCGCGATGTCGTCGCGCACGCGCTTGCGCAGGCCGTAGTCGTCGTAGCGGGAGTCGTTGACCGGCAGCAGGCCGCGATCTTCCGCATAGAGCACGAAGAGCAGGCGGTAGAGCAGCACCAGGGCCGCCTGCCGAACGTCCGGCAACTGCGCGCCGCTGGTGTCCGCCAGCGTCCGGACCAGGTTTGGAAAGGCGCGCTCGAACACCACGGTCGATAGGTCCTGCGCGACCTGCTGCTCATAGCGGCGGCCTTCGGCCAGCGCCGCTTCCAGGAAGGTGGCCGCCGCGCCCTGCTGGAGCACGAAGGAGTCACGCCGGAACAGCAGATAGAAGCTGCGCAGGGCGTCCTGGTTGCCGGGCTCGAGCATCTCCGCCAGGTCGGCTTGGTAGTAGGCGGTCGCGCGGGGGCGCGTACGGTGGTCGTAGAGGCGCCAGACGCGGCCGTCGGTCAGGATGCCCCAGCGCAGGCGTCCGTCCGTGATGCCCTCCGCGGTCGAGAGGTAGCGCAGAACCTGGCCGTGCGGCGTGGCGGTTCGGGCGCGGCCGTCGCCGCCGCGGGTGTCGAGCGGACGGCCGAACCGTTTGCTTTCGCCGACTACCAGGGCGTCGCGGTAGCGGTCGTCAGGGTCGCTTCGCGCGGCCGCGCGCGCCTTGGAATCCGCGTCGGCGAACAGCAGGAGGTCGGGGATGTCTTCGTTGCGCGCCGCGCCCTGCTGCGGCAGGTAGTCGGTCCAGCCCAGCAGCTCCAGGACCGGACGGATCAGCTCCTGCTCGGTGACGGCTTCGGCCGGCTCCTGATAGCCGCTTAGCGTCTCGTAGCGGCTCAGCACGGCGTCCTTGAATGCGGCGAACGCCTCGGGCCGGGCGGCGCTCTCGCGCCACTCAAAGGTGGCCTTGATGCCGTCCGTTAGGAAGTACTGGGTGAAGAGCTGACCGGGCACGTTGGTTGCTCAGCAGCTCGGCTTGAGCGCTTTGGGTGTGCCGACACGGGGTGCGCGGGCGCGGCGCGGCGCCAGCGGGTAGGTATCGACCGTCGCGGCGGGGCGGTTCACGGCTTGGCGTCTGCGCTCGTCACGGTCCTACAGGGTAGCCGTGTGGCAAGCGGCGTAGGCCGGAAAGCCGGGCGCAAGCTCGCGAACGCCCTCGTGCATCCCTGCTCGTGGCGGGTCTGGCGCGAGATCCGGCTAGTCCGGTTAGGGCTGGAAGCCGAGCGATGCCGCCACGGCTTGCTGCCGGGCGTCGAGCGTTACGAACGCAATGTCAGCGGGCTTCTCGACGACGTAGAGGGCCGTGGCGACGTGCCATAGGTCGGCGCCCCGCAGGTAGCCGGCCTGCAGTGCCCGGGCAAGCTCGGGCGCCAGCGGCCGGTCGGGCAGGACCCACTGGATGCCTGCGACGAGGTCTGCCGCGAATGGGTGGCGCTCGCGCGCGAAGGCCGCTCGCAGCTCCGCTTCGAGCAGATTGGAGGACAGCAGGTGCGTAAATTCGTCCAGGCGCGTGGCGAGCCGGTCGCCGCCTGCGTCGTCGAAGGCAATGGCGACGAGTGCGGAGGTATCGACGTAGGCGGCGCTCACCCGTCGCGCTCAGCCAGGAAGCGGGCCAGCGCGCCCGCTCGATGCGCCGCCGCCGTGAGCGGCTTCCGCGGCTCGTGCGAGCGGACCAGAACCCCGCTCCGCGCGAGGTCGTCGAGGCGCTCGTGAAGCGTGGCCGGATTCTTTCGGATCGACCTGATCTCCGCCACCGGCTCGCCACGGTACGAGATCGTGACCGTCTTGCCCTCGCGCACCTGCCGCAGGACCTCGGAGAAGCGCGCCTTGGCCTCGTAGGTGGAATAGGTGATGCCCATGCGAAACATCATAACTAGTCAGACTGGTCTGACAAAGCCTCGGCGCCCGCCCTGGCGGCTTAGGCCGTCGCGCGCCGGTAGACGAGGGTCGTAACCGCCAGCACAACCACCGTCATGGCCAGCAGCGCCCACAGGCCTGGGAGGATCTCGCCCCAGGCCCAGCCTTCGATGATGATCGCTCTGACCGCCGCCATCACGTACTCGACCGGGTTGAACGTCACGGCCGCCCGGAACCAGCCGGCCAGCATCTCCCTTGGCATGAAGGCCGAGGTCAGGAACGCCAGCGGCATGAAGAGCAGCCAGCTGTTCAGAGTGATCTGAATGCTGCGGGTGCGCAGCGCCAGGATCAGGCCCACGCAGGCCATGGCGACGCCGAAGATCGTGGTGGCCGCCACGATCACGATCCCGCCCAGGACGCCGCCCTCGAACCGAACCCCGATCGCCAGGGCTATTAGCGTGATGGCGAGCACCTGCGCGAGCGCGCGCGTGCCTCCCACCAGCATGGTGCCGAGCAGGATCGAGAAGCGGTTGACCGGCGCCAGCAGCAGCTTGTTGAAATAGCCCGACTTCATGTCGGTCAGCACCGACATGGCCATGTCGCTGCCGCTGAACACCACCGCCATCACCAGCACCATCCCGGTCAGGTAAGCCTGGTAGTCCTGGGACGGGAAGCCCGGCAGCAGGGTGACGCTGCCCAGCGGCGTGCCGAAGAACAGGAACATGAACGCCGACGAGGCCACGGCCGCCGTGAGCGTCCAGGGCTCCGCCAGCCAGGTCCGCAGGCTCCGTGCGTAGATGAAGTAGGCCTCGCGCGCTATTGACATAACTTACTCCGTGTTGACTCCCAGCCAGGGTCCCCAGAGACGCCGCTCCTCGTCTCCGGTCGCCTCGGCGTCGCGAATCTGCCGTCCCGTGTGCCGCAGGAACACGTCGTCGAGCGTGGGGCTGGCGACGGCCAGGGTCGCCACCGGGATGGCGCGTCCGTGCAGAAGTCGCATGATCTCGGGGGCGGCCGAGTTGCCGTCTTGCACCTGCACGCTCACCCCGTCGGCCGTCGCCGTAACCGACTTCACCCAGGCAAGCTCGGCCAGGGCGGACTCGGCGGCGGCGCGCCGGCCGTTGCGGTCGTCGTCGGCGCCCAGCCGGACGTGGACCACGTCTCCACCCACTTGCGACTTCAGGCTGCCCGGCGAGCCCGCGGCCACGATCCGGCCGTTGTCGATGATGGCGATGCGGCCGCAGAGCCGGTCGGCTTCTTCCATCAGCTGCGTCGTTAGCAGGATCGTCACGCCCTGCTCATTGAGCTGGCGCAGGTGGTCCCAGATCGCCAGGCGGCTCTGCGGGTCCAGCCCGGTGGTCGGTTCATCCAGGAAGAGGATGCGCGGGTTGTGCATCAGCGCGCCGGCCAGGTCGATGCGGCGGCGCATCCCGCCCGAGTAAGTGCCCACCCGCCGCTTGGCAACCGCGCTTAGGCCGACGAGCTCGAGCAGCTCTTGCGCGCGCCGGCGCGCGTCGGCCCGCGACATCCCGTAGAGCACGCCTTGCAGGAACAGGAAGTTCTGTCCGGTGGAGAGATCGTCCAGTCCGACCTCCTGCATCGCGAAGCCGATCGAGCGGCGCACCGCCTTCGGATCGCGCGTGACGTCGTAGCCCGCCACCACCGCCCGGCCGGCGGACTTGGGCAGCAGGGTGGCGAGGACCTTGATGGTCGTAGTCTTGCCCGCGCCGTTCGGCCCCAGGAAGCCGAAGAACTCGCCCGCGCTCACGCTGAAGTCGATCCCGTCCACGGCGCGCGTGCCGCCCTTGTAGGTCTTTTCGAGTCCTTCGACTAACACGGCCGGCTGGCTCATGCGAGCGATCCTCCTGGAGCGCGGGCGCGCGGCCCCTTGCGGCGCGGCACGCCCGCGTTCGGGCCTCGTCCTCGGGCGCGAGCGCCCGCTAAGCCTGGCAAGGGCTCCCGCATTGTCTGCCACGGCGCGGGCTCCAAACAATCCTTTCCGGCCGCCTTCGGCGGCGTGAGCATCGGACGAGTCAGGCGCCGTGGATGCGCATGCGCGGTTTTCCGCGTCAGCTCGCTTCGATATGCTGGGCGCGTAAGTGCGGTCGGCGTTGACGCCAGGCAGTCGCTGGTAGGGGGACGATCATGACGCCCGAAGAGATCCTGTCGCATTCGCCGCGTGTCCTCACACAGGCGCAGCGCGAGTCGTACTTCGAGAACGGCTACCTGCTGGTCGAGCGGATCGTGCCGGATGAGTGGGTAGAGCGCCTGCGCGCGGTCACCGACGAGTTCGTGCAGCGCAGCCGTGCGATCAGCGAGCCGGACTCCGTGTGGGACCTCGAGCCGGACCATTCGGCTGACAATCCGCGCCTGCGCCGCCTCTCCAGCCCGGTGGAGCAACACCCGGTCTACTGGCAATACGCCTCGGACTCGGTGATTACCGACGTTGCGGCCGACCTGGTTGGACCCGACGTGAAGTTTCATCACTCCAAGCTCAACTTCAAGTGGGCCAAGGGCGGCGAAGAGGTCAAGTGGCACCAGGACATTCAGTTCTGGCCGCACACGAACTACAGTCCCGCGACCATCGGCACCTACCTCTACGACTGCGATCTGTCGCAGGGACCGCTGGGATGCATTCCCGGCACGCACAAGGGCGACCTGTTCGACCAGTACAACCTGGATCGAGAGTGGGTGGGGGCGCTTTCGGATGAGGACGCGGCGCGGGCCGACCCCGGGCGGGCCAGGTATCTGGACGGTCCGGCGGGCTCGATTACGATCCACAACTGCCGAACGATCCACGGGTCCCAGCCCAACAGCTCCGATCTGGGGCGGCCGCTCTTGCTCAACGTCTACTCATCGGCCGATGCGTTCCCGTACACGTTCAACCCGCTGAACACCCGTTTCGCCGGTGCGATCGTGCGCGGGCAGGCCGCGCGGCACGCCCATCACGATCCGCGCCCGTGTCTGGTGCCGCCCGACTGGTCCGGCGGCTATCAGTCGATCTTCGCGGTCCAGCAGGAGGAAGAGAGCGCCGGCGCGCGCATGTGACCGGGCGTAGCAAGCCGGTTGCGGTGGAACCGGCCGGCTGCCGATGCGCGCCGCCCCGGCGCAAGCTGAGCCAAGGGCTTGCCGGCCGGACCCTTATGGGAGTTCCGGCGGCTCTTGGCGATGGTCGGGGCGGGCGGATTCGAACCGCCGACCTCATCGTCCCGAACGATGCGCGCTACCAGGCTGCGCTACGCCCCGCGACCGCCAATTATAGGGGTGGCGGGCAAGCTGAGCGCGCGGACCCTTAGACGAGCACGCCGGCCGGGTCCATAGCCGAACGAAGCACCCGCCACATGGTGTTGGTCGGCGCTTGGGTAGGCGCGGCGGCCGACGGCGGATAGTCGATTGCGGCCTGGCAGCCGCATGAAGCGAGGTCCGCCACGGCCTTCTCAGCCGCATCGGTCTGATCGAAGCCGATGATCGCGCGTGTGCCGTCACCGCTGATCAGGCGCAGCGCGGCGCCGGTCGCGCGGGCCAGATCCTGGTCGGAGAAACCGGCGGGCAACTCGTCGCATCGAACCTGTACGGCCGCCGCGAACACGGCGTTTCCGGTCGACGCGAAGGCCTTTCCAGAGTTTGCGTCTGAGTCCGTGGGGTGACGCAGTCGCAGGGTTATCCCAACCAGACCGCCCAGCCGCCCGGCCGAGCCCCACATGGCGTGAGTCAGGCCGTAGCCGGACGAGTTCTTCACGGTGGCGCCGCCCACGGTCACGAGCTCTCCGTTGCCCGTCAAGACTTGGGCGCCCAGAATCCAACGTCGCGCGGGCGCGTCGCCCGGATGCAGCGCGCTTCCGCGGCCCGATGCGATCAATCCGCCGACCGTCCCGCCCGGCTCCAGGCGCTCGACCGGCCACACCAGCCCCAGGCGCGCCAGCGCGCCGCGCAGCCGCTCGATTGCGAGTCCGCCGCCCACCCGCGCCACCAGGTCGGCCGCGTCGAGCTCGATCTGATCGAGTCCGTGCAGCGAGACGATACGCGCGCCGGCCGGCGGGGGGACGCTCCCGGCCCACAGGCTTTGGGCGCCGCAGAAACGGATGGGGGTCGCCTGCGCGCGGGCCTCGCGAACGATGGCGGCGGCGTCCTCGATCGAGGACGGCAGGTCGTCGGGCGCGGGCGGCTGCACGGTGGTTGAGGGTAGCGCGGCGTCCGGTCACGGCGCAGAATCAAACGGTGATCGAACCGGCTATGGCACCGACGCATGCGCAGACGGCTGGCGACGGCGATAGGACGCTTCTCCAACGGCGCCTCGCGGCTCTTGGGCCGCGGCGGCGGCACGGCCATCGGCGGACTCCTGGCCACGCGCGTGTTTCCCAACTACGCGGTGGACGCGCTGCGCGAGCTGGACTCGCTCGTGCTGGTCACCGGCACCAACGGCAAGACCACCACCACGGCGCTGCTGGCCGCGGCGTTGCAGGCGGCCGGCCGCCGCGTCGTCACGAACTCGACCGGATCCAACCTGGAGCGCGGGCTCGCCTCGACCGTGCTCAAGCACGCCGGCTGGGACGGCCGCCTGCGCGCGGCCTCCCGCTCCACGGGCGTATTCGAGCTGGACGAGTGGGCCTTCGTCTCGCTGGCGGAGCGTCTGCGGCCCAGCGTGATCGTGCTGCTCAACCTCTTCCGCGATCAGCTCGACCGCTACGGCGAGGTGGAGCGCACGGCCTCCGAATGGCGGCGGGTGCTGGCCGGTATCTCCCCCACCATCGTGGCCGCGAACGCGGACGACCCAACCATCGTCAGCGTCGCGCAGGAGCACGCCGGCAAGAAGGCTTATTTCGGCGTCGACGCCGCATCCGCGCGGTCGCAGCCGGAGGAGTGGGCGGACGCGCGTCGTTGCTCGATTTGCGAGACGCCGCTCAGCTATGACTCCATCGCCTACGCTCACCTGGGCGCGTACTGCTGCCCGCGCGGGCACGTGCGGCGTCCGCCGCCCTCACTGCGCGTCACGAAGGTGCTGACCGAGGGGCTAAGGGGCTCTCACGTCACCATGCAGGCGAATGGAGAAAGTGTCACCGTCGACACGGCGCTTCCGGGCGTGTACAACGCCTACAACCTGGCCGCGGCCGTGGCCGCGGCCGCGGAGCTGGGCGTCGAGTGGCGCAGCGCCGCGGAGACCGTGGCGCGCCACGGCCCCGCTTTCGGCCGCGCCGAAGCCATAGCGACTCACGACGGAGAAATTATCTTGCTGCTGGTCAAGAACCCGGCCGGCGCCAATCAGACTCTGGAGATACTTGCCTCCGAACCGAAGCCGCGCGATACCCTCCTGCTGCTCAACGACGGCATCGCCGACGGTCGGGACGTGTCCTGGATTTGGGACGTTGAATTCGAGCGGCTGCGGTCGAGCCGGATTACCGTGGGCGGGCGGCGCGCCAAGGACCTGGCGCTGCGGCTCAAATACGCCGGCGTGCGCCCGGCCAATGGCGAGTTGCGCGTGATCCCGGGCATCGCGGCGCCGCTGGACGCCGCCCTCTCAGCGTCGGACGGGCCGCTCGCGGTCCTGGCCACCTACACCGCCATGCTGGAAGTCCGGGCCGAGTGTGCGCGGCGCGGGTGGGCCGCCCCATATTGGCGGGAGGCGCCGTGAACACGACCGGACCGACCGTCCGTTTGGCCTATCTGTACCCGGACTTGATGAACTTGTACGCCGACCGCGGGAACGTGATCTGTCTGCGCCAGCGAGCGCGCTGGCGCGGGATCGATCTGCGGGTAGACCGTATAGGCTGGGGCGATCGGGTTGCGAGCCGCTACGATCTGTACGTCATCGGCGGCGGACAGGATCGTGAGCAGCAGCTCGCGAGCCGCGGCCTGACGCATGAAAACGCCGACGCGATCTTGCGCGATCTGGGCGATGGCGCGGCGATGCTGGCGGTATGCGGCGGATATCAGCTCATGGCGCGTGAATACCGGGCCGCCAGCGGCGCCGTGCTAGCCGGTCTGGGAGTCTTCGACGCGGTGACCGAGCATCCGGGCGAGCGCGTGCCGCGCTGCATCGGAAACATCGCCTGCCGCTGGCGCGGCGCCTATCTTGTCGGATTCGAGAACCACGGCGGGCGCACCTACCTGGGCGGTGGAAGCGAGCCGCTGGCGCAGGTGATCAAAGGACATGGCAACAACACCAGCGACGGCACCGAAGGCGCGCTGAGCGGACGCGCCATCGGGACCTATTTGCACGGGGCGGTACTTCCTAAGAATCCGCATCTGGCCGATCACCTGCTGAGCATGGCCTTGGAGCGCGCCGCGCCGGGATTCGTGCTAGAGCCTCTGGACGACCGCGACGAATGGCGCGCGCATTGGGCCGCGTTGCGCCTCTTGGGCGTCCGCAGTGAGCCGGACGGCGATTAGCCGGGTCCCGCCGTCTTCCGGCGCGCCGCCGCGGGAGCGCCGCGGTGTGCTGCGCCGCGCGCTGGCGGTGCCGGCCGCCATGCTGGCCGCGGCCGTGGGCGCCGGCGTGGTATGGCGTGTCGTGAGCCCGCCGCCGGGGCGCGGTGAGTTCGGAGGCGACATTGCCGTCGGATCGCCGTCGCTGTACTCGACCGGGGACGTTCGCAGGTGGGCGCAGGGCCGCTTCTACCTGGTGCGGCTGGCGGATGGTTTCGTGGCCTTGTATCAACGCTGTCCGCACCGCGGCTGTCCCATATCTCCGCCGCAGGCGGGTGTCTTCGAGTGCAGGTGTCACAGCTCGCGCTTCGCTTTGGACGGCGCCAACCTCACCGGGCCGGCGAACCGCCCGATGGATTTGTTCCCCATCCGGGTTGAGGACGGCGTGCTGGTGGTGCGCACGGGTGAGCGGAGCGCAATCGCGCGCGGCCGCGTCGATCCGGCGCACACGTTTGCGGTGTAGGGACGCCGTCGTGGCAAGATGCGAAGCGAATGGATCTCCTGAGCTCGATTAGGAATAGCTCCACATGAAGCACGCGTCCTACGACCCGACCTGCGACATCTGTCGCACCAACGCGGGTGAGGAAGAAGCCCAGGCAGTGGTGTTCGAGAACGACCTGTGGCTCGTGCGTCACACGCCCCCGCCCTATCCGGTGGCGGGCTGGCTGATGATGCACACGCAGCGTCACGTGCAAGGCCCGGCGCATTTCACGGATGAAGAAGCCGCCAACTTCGGGCCTGCCCTGCGGCACATATCGAAGGCGCTGGAGGCGGCCACCGGCGCGCTGCGCATCTACACCGTCGCCTACGGCGAGAGCGTGCCGCACATGCACGCGCATTTGGCGCCGCGCTATGCACAGATGCCCGGCAACTCAATTGGTTGGGGAGTGGCCGATCTCTACCGGGGCGTCGCCGCGGGCGAGCTCGATCCGATCCCCGCTGAGGAGGCCGAGCGGGTCATCGACGCGCTGCGCTCGACGCTGGCCGCAGATCCCCCGCCGCGCTAAAGCCGGCCGTAGGGACCGGCGCGATGGTCGCCCCCGATTGGTCTGCTCCCGGACGGCGCGCGGCCGAATCTCTCAGGGAAACACCAGCATGAGGTCGTCGTCGGTCTCGCGGCGTCGCGTTACCCGCGCGGAGCCGCCGCGCACCATCACCACGGCCGGGCGCCCCACCATGTTGTAGTTGCTGCCCATGCTCATGTGATAGGCGCCGGCCGCCGGAACGGCCAGCAGGTCGCCGAGCTGGAGGGGAGGGAGCGCCGCGTCGCGCAGCAGCACGTCGCCGGACTCGCAGTAGCGCCCGGCGACCGTCACGGCGCGCGGCTCCCCCTCAGCCTTACGGTTCGCCACCACCGCGCAGTAGGCCGCTTCGTAGAGGGCCGGACGGATATTGTCGGCCATGCCCCCGTCCACCGCGACGTAGGTGCGGACTCCGGGAATCTCCTTGATCGACCCCACTCGATAGACCGCCACTCCGGCTCGAGCCGCGATCGAGCGCCCCGGCTCGAGCAGCAGACGCGGCGCCGGTTCAAACCCGCGCCCGACTAGCGGGTCGGCCACCGCCTCGACCACCCGGGCGGGGTCCGGCGGGTCGTCCTCCAGCGTGTAGCGCGCGCCCACGCCGCCGCCCGGGCTGAAGTCGCGCAGTTCGAATCCGTGCCTGCGCGCGGCGCGTTGCACGAAGTCGAGCACTATCTCCACGGCCTCCGTATAGGGCGCCACCTCGAAGATCTGCGATCCGATGTGCGCGTGCACGCCGGTCAGGTCGAGCTCGGGCGCAGCCATGGCGCGGGCCAGCCCCTCCTCCGCCGCGCCCGACTCGATCCCTAAACCGAACTTGCTATCCACGGCGCCGGTGCGGATGTACTCGTGCGTATGTGCCTGGACGCCGGGTGTAACGCGCAACATCACCGGCGCGGCGCGTCCCCGCTTGGCCGCGATCCGCACTATCAAGTCCAGCTCGTCCAGGCTGTCGATGACGACTCTTCCCACCCCCGCTTCCAGGGCGAACTCGATCTCGCCGGGCAGCTTGTTGTTCCCGTGGAAGATCGTGCGGTTCAGCGGCATCCCGCCGAGCTGCGCCACGCGCAGCTCGCCCGACGAGACGGCGTCGAGTCCCAGACCTTCGCTGGCCACGACACGCAGAAACTCGGGATCGACGTAGGCCTTGCCGGCGTAAACCACGAGCGAATGGGGGTAGACAGACGCCAGCGCCCTGGTATAGCCGCGGCACTGCGCGCGTATGGTGGCCTCGTCATATACGTAGAGGGGCGTGGCGTGGTCGGCCGCCAACTCGTCGACGGCGGCTCCGCCGATGGTCAGCAGCCCGCGGGCGTCGCGCGTCGTGCCGATGGGGAACAGATTCGCGAGTAACTCGGAGTCGGGCGCCGTAGCGGTTTGCGGAGACATCGGCCGCCTAGCCTCACGAAGTCGGGCAGGCTCAGCCTACACCGCTGTTGGAGTCGACTCGCCGCCAGCCGCGCTCGCCCTCCCCCCGAGCTTGGAGCTTGGGGCCCGTTGGTCGTCGAGAGCCTCGTCGACTTCGGCGCCCGCGAGCTCGTGCCCTAAGCCGTGCTCCCGCACCTGAGCGCCCAGCCGGCCGTCAGTGTTCGGTCGAGGGCTGCCTAGGTCACGCGCGCCTCATCCCGCTGGGGCGCATCCGCATACCCCACCGGGTGGCGAGGCTCTCAACTCGCGCGAACAGGCCGAGGCGGCCTATGGCTGCGACGGCACCGTTAGCGGCGCCAGCATCTCGTCGGTTATGTAGCGGCCGAGGCCGAAGATCTTCCGGTCGGCGTACCAGAGAATCCGCTGGCCGGCCTGCTCGGTGACGCTCGCGTACATCGAGAGCCACTTCATGTAGTAGGGGTAAACGCCGATGTTCTCGGTGTCGAACAGCAGCACGGGTTTGCTGAACCAGATCGGTTGGTGGGCGCCTGGGCGGTACTCCCCCACGGCCATGAACTGCGGACGCCTGGCGTTGAAGTCGCGCGCGTCGCGCCCGCCGTAGCCATGCCCGTCGTGGTTTTGCAGCATGAGCAGGAAACGCCCGTCCTCCAGGCCGAAAATCGGGCAGGGTGAGACCGGGTTGAGCACCGGCGCGCCATCGTCGCGGTAGCGCAACGGCTCGGTGGGTCCCCAGGTCACGCCGTCGTCCTCGGACACCGTGTACCAGATCTGCCCGGTGGCCGTCCGCGCCACGTTGAACAGCCGGCCGTCGGGCAGCAGTACCGCGCTGGGCTCCTCGCAGTAGGAGTATCCCCGTGAGGCCTCCGGCTCATAGGGCACCGGCACGCCGATGGCCGTCTCGTCGTTCTGCAGCCAAGTCAGCCGCACGTCGCGCGGGTGCGGGGAGTCGTCGATGTTCTCGAAGCGCAGGAACTCGGCGTGACTGTCCCGGCGCGACATCATGTACTCGTCTTCCTTGTGCGCCGTCTTGACGAACGAGTTGGTCCAGCGCGTGAAACCGATGACGTGGCGGCCTTGAGCGTCGCGGATCGGCTTCTGCCAGATCACGCAGTTCGCGCCTATGCTCCGGTCGGGATGGTCGTTGACGCTGGGCCGGTAGGGGATCGTGACTTCGCCGTCGATCCAGGTTCGGCCGTCGTCGTCGGAGTACTTGCAGCGCAGAAAGCAGGTCTGGTAGCTGTCCCCGATGGCCCGGCCCTGGTTGTAGTAGCAGTAGATGCGGCCGCGCCGACTGATAACGGGGAAGCCGAAGCAGCTCACTTGTCCCGGCTTGGCCCCCGCGCCGTCTATGGTTCCCACCGGCGCCCAGGTGAGGCCGCCGTCGCCGCTGCGCGTGTACGCCACCCGGTAGTCCGCTCCGTGCGGCTCGCTGGCCAGCGCAAAGATCGCCAGCAGATCACCGCCTGGCGTGACGTCGACCAGCACGTGGTCGACCGCCTCGATCCAGAAGGACGGTTCCTCGGGCAGATACAGAACCAGGTCCGGATTGGTGCGCCGCCAGTCTTCGCTAAAGCAGTCGTAGTCGCCTTGTACGGGCACGGTCTGTGTCCTTTGCGCGCGGGCTCAGGCCCGGCTGGGCGCCGCCCAGCTTAGTCCGCTTCCACGCAAACACAACGCGGCGCGGGGATAGTGCCGCCGCCGCCCCGGCGCGGCGCCGCACGCCGGGTGACAGGAGTGCGGGAAATATTGGGACGCCTGCTCCCATTACGAGGTTGACGCGGCGCCCCCTCGCACTTCAAACTGATTGGGATGCCCTGAGCGGAGACGAACTCCATCAGCGTCGCGGCGTCGCGCGGCCGGAGGCATTACGAGGGAGCACGATGACTGGGGCCATTTCAAGCGTTCGCAACTTACCGGGAAGCGTTCAAGTCGTTCTCATCTCCATCATCGCCGTCGGCGTGTTGCTGGCTGCGTTGCGGATCTCGCTCGCGCCCGGCGAAGAGGCGCTGATGCGCAGTGTGAGCGGACGGTTATCGGCGCAGGCGGAGTCGGACGCCGCCGCACGAGGCGAGACAGTCGCCGTGACCCAAGCCCCCGAAGCCGAAGATGAAGCCCCGGCCGAAGCCGCCGGCGAGACTCCCGCGCTTGAAGCCACCGCCGCCCCGGTGCTCCCAACCGTGGGCGAGGCCACGCAGACCACGTCAGGTCTCGACGCGATTCTTGTGGGCTGGGACCCTAGTCAAGGCATCGGGCAAATACATGGGGGCGGGGCCGTAATTTCGGAGCGCCCGCTAAACGGCATCTTCATGTTCGCCACCGTGCAATTGACCAACAGTACGGATGGACCACAGATAATCGAGAGTGAGCGGATATTCCTCGTCACGGCGGAAGGCGCGAAGATCGCCATCGATGCCCGAGGCAGCATGGCACTCTCTACTATGCCGCCTCCCGGCAGCCGGGCACGGGCCCTCTCCGGCACGCAATCTATTCCCGAGAGGGGATTCACCACGCAAGTGATCGCGGTTTTCGACATCAACCCCGATCTCGTCGGCCTCACGCTTGACTTCGAGGGTGCGCGCTTTGCACTGCCGGCGTTCGACGAGATTGAAGGCGCGGAGGGAATCATGGCTGGACTGCCTGGCGTGGGTCAGTACACCAACGCCGACTCGGGGCTCGAGGTTCGGTTCATAGCGTTCGAGAGCGCGGAGACCATCGGCGATGGGCTGCAGCCGCGGAACGGCGTGTTCCACATTGTGCGGCTTGGATTCAGCAATCAGAGCAACAGCAACCTCGTGGTCTCACCGGAGGAGATAGTTCTGCTGACGCTTGACGACCGCCGGATCGGGGCAAGCGACGACGCAATGTCCGAGTTGAACGTTGCGCCTTCGGAGGATGCCTCCGAGGGCCGTCCGTTGATGGTTCCGACTCAGCTCCTCCCGTCCGAAAACGCCAACTTCATCCTCGCTTACGACGTCGATCCCGACGTTGGCATACTTCGGCTGGACATTGAAGGCTTGTTGTTCGTGGCGCCCAGCGAGTAGCGGGGGCTATGCCGCCGGCGCTTTAGCTCGACGCCTCGCAGGGGCGCGTCCCGTGAGCGCTGTGAGTTTCCTTCCCGCTCCAATACTGGCGGCCGGCCTTTCCCACGGGCGAGCCGGTTCCCGTGGAGTAGATGCCAGCGCCGACCAATGCATGACGCGCCGGATTTCAGGTCGGGACGACGCGTGGGGCGAAGTCCGTGCCGCGGCCCCTACCACTCGATCCCCTGCTCGCGCAGGCTGACGAAATTCGAAGGCCCGCGGGCCACCACTACGTGGTCCAGCACCTCCACGCCCAGGATCTTGCCGGCCTCGGCCGCGCTGCGGGTTAGCGCGGCGTCCTCCTGGGAAGGCGTGGCGTCCCCCGAGGGGTGGTTGTGAGCCAGTATCACGGCCGGAGAGTTCAGGCGCACCGCCTCGCGGAAGATGTCCGCCATGCGTGCGCCCACGGTATTCACCGAGCCCTGCGCCACCTGACTGATCTCGATCACGCGGTGGCGCGCATCCAGCAGCATTACTTGCAGCGTTTCGTCGCCGAGCCCGCTCATGCGCGGCGCCAGGATGCGCGCGGCGTCCTGCGGACTGCGCACCTGCGGTCTGGTGTCCAGCGCTTCCATCTGCAGGCGCCGCGCCAGCTCCAGCGCGGCCTTGATCTGCGCGGCTTTGGCCACTCCCACACCGTGCTGAGCGCGAATCTCGGTGAAGCTCGCGTCCGCCAGACCGCGCAGGCCGCCGAAGCCGTTGACCAGGGCCTGGGCAAGCTCGATGGCGCTGCCGCGCTGTGATCCCGTGCGCAGCACGATGGCCAAGAGCTCGGCCTCGTTGAGCGAGCTGGCGCCGTGGCGTTCCAGGCGCTCGCGCGGCCGCTGGCCGGCCGCCATGTCGCGAATGCGCAGGCTGTAGCCCGGCCGCGCCGGTTGGGGCGGCGGGCTCACGCGCGCCGCCGCCGGTCAGGGCTGGGTCGCAACCGTCTCTGGTCCGGCCGGCGGCGGAGCCGCGCCGTCGGCGCGGGCGCGCAGCTCGCTGGCGGCGTAGCCCCGATACTCGGCCGCGCGCTCCACGATCATGTGTGCGACTTCCTCCTGGGTGACCTGGCGCGCCGCCCTGGCGGGGACTCCAACCAGCAGCGACCGCTCCGGGTAGTCGCGACCCTCGGGGACCAGCGCCGCCGCCCCCACGACCGAATGGCGCCGAATGCGCGCATGGCTGAGCACGGTGGCGTGGATGCCGATCAGGCACTCGTCCTCGACCGTGCAGCCGTGCACGGTGGCCATGTGCCCGATCGACACGTTGGCGCCGATGATCAACGGCGTGGCGACGTCCACGTGCAGCACCGAACCGTCCTGGATGTTGGTTCCCGGACCAACGATGACCGGCGCGATGTCGGCGCGAATGACCGCGTTGTACCAGACGCTCACGCCGTCCCCCAGGCGCACGTCGCCGATGAGCTGTGCGCCGGGCGCCACGAAGACGTTGCGGCCCAGCGTGGGCGCTTTGCCGTTTATGGTGTGCAGCCCGGCCGCCGGCGGATCGCCGCCGCCCATCTCGCGCAAGATCGCTTCTTCCTGCAGGACGCGCAGATAGGAGTCGTCCAGCGTCTCGCGCGGCCGCAGGATCAGGTACAGCAGGGCGCCGAACGGCCCGAACACGAGCACCAGCAGCGTCGCGAAGAGCTGTACGTAGATGTCTTGCGTGCGCGCCCTGATGTCCTGAAAAGCCCATATGGCGCCGGCCGCCCAGAGCGCCGCCATAAACGCGGCCAGCAGCGCCAGGATGACCGTCAGTACGGTAGCCAGGACCTCCACGTCAGGCCGCGCCGGGGGCGTTTGAGCGAGCCAACCGCATGGGGGATTCTAGAAGCACGGCCGCCGACGGAAAACACATGGGCGCCGGATTGCGCTACCTGGCGTCCGAGCGAAGCCCGCTCAGCACGTCGACCACGGTCGCAATATCCACCTCAACTCCGATCGAAGCCGCCCCCACACGGTCCGGCAGCACCCATTTGATGGACCCGTCTCGGACCTTCTTGTCGCGCCGCATGCGTTCCAGGATCGCCGCCGGTTCGGCGTGTTCGTAGACGCGCGGCAGCCCCAGGCGCGCCAGCAGCCGATTTTGTCGGTCCGCGTCCCGCCGGTCCAGCCGCCCGCTGCGGACCGCGATTTCGGCCGCGCCGACCATGCCTATCGCCACTGCTTCGCCGTGACGGTAACGGCCGTATCCGGCCGCCGCCTCGAGTCCGTGCGCGATGGTGTGGCCGTAGTTGAGGATCGCGCGCGCGCCGCGTTCATGCGGATCCTGGTCGACGACCCTGGCCTTCCAGCGCACGCAGCGGTCGATCAGTTGCGCGCGGAAGTCCGGATCGTCCAGACGCTCGGCCTGCGCTTCGATGAGATCGAACATTGCCGCGTCGAAAATCATGGCGGTCTTGATGACTTCGGCGCAGTCGGCCACCAGCTGCGCCTGCGGCAGGCTGCTGAGTAGGTCCGGATCGATCAACGTGAGCCGCGCGGGCCAGAACGCTCCCACGAGGTTCTTGGCGCCCGGCAGGTCCACCGCCACCTTGCCTCCGACGCTGCTGTCGACCTGCGCCAGCAGCGTCGTGGGAATCTGCACGAGGGGCGCCCCGCGCGCGTAGGTGGCGGCTACGAAGCCCACCAGGTCGCCCGCCACGCCGCCGCCCAGAGCTACGATCGGATCGCTGCGCTCCGCGCCGGACTCGATCAGCCAGTTCCACAAGCTGGTCGCCGTCTCGACCGATTTGCTGGATTCGCCCGCCGGAAACGTGCGCTGCCTGGTTTCCACGCCGCCGGCGCGCAGATGGCCGAGCGCTCGCTCGCCGTGAATCTCCATGACGGTGGCGTCCGCGATCAGAAACGCGCGCGCCGGCAAGCCGGCCCGCGCCCATTCGGCCGGGAGCCGTTGCAGGGCGCCGCGCCCGATCACGACCCGGTCCAGCGTGGCCATCAGAGCGCCCGCTCGCGCGGCGCGCAGCGCAGCGCCGCCGCCACGCGGCCGGCCAGTTCCCGCGGCGCGCGGTCGTCGGTATCCACGTGCAGGTGGGCTTGCGCGTAGGCGGGTGAGCGCGCCTCCAGCAGCTCACGCAGGCGCGTCTCCGGCTCGTTGCCCAGCATGGGGCGCGGCTCGCCGGCCAGCGCCGGCGCAAGGCGTTTCAGGGCCGTCGCCGGGCGCACCTTCAGCCACACCACCAGGCCGCTGTGCAGAAGCAGCGCGCGCGTGCCCGAATCCTCGAACGCACCGGCGCCCAGGGCGACCACGCGCCCGGGGCAGGCGGCGAACGTGTGCACCACCTCGCGCTCCAGGGCGCGGAACGCGCTCTCGCCCCGCCGGCTAAAGATGCGCGGGATCGACATACCGGCGCGGCGCGCGATCTCGTCGTCGCAGTCCAGCGCCGACCAACCCAGGCGCACCGCGACGGCGCGCGCCAGCCCCGACTTGCCCGCCCCGCTCAGCCCAACCAGGAAGACCCGATCGCGAACCGCCGGACCCGTCATCCCGAGCCGGGCTCGGCCGTTCGGCCGGCGCGGTGCACCGCGTCCACCAGATCGGCCATGTTGTCGCCGCCGAACTTCTCCAGCACGGCGTCGGCCAGCACCAGCGCGACCATGGCCTCGCCGATCACGCCGGCCGCGGGCACCACGCACACGTCGGATCGCTCGAAGTGCGCGCTGGTGCGCTCACCGGTCTTCACGTCGATCGTGCGCAGCGGTCGGCGCATGGTGGAGATGGGCTTGAGCGCGCCGCGCACGACCAGCGGCTGACCGCTGGTCATACCGCCCTCGGTGCCACCGGCGCGGTTGCTCAGGCGCGTCCAGCCGCGCTCCTGCGAACGGTCGATCTCGTCGTGGACGGCATGGCCGCGGCGCGCCGTGTTCGCGAACGCGGGGCCGATTTCGACGCCCTTGACCGCGTTGATGCTAACGATCGCCTGGGCCAGGCGGCCGTCCAGCTTGCGGTCCCAGTGCACGTGACTGCCCAGCCCGATGGGCAACCCCCAGGCGATCACCTCGAAAACGCCGCCCAGGGTTGAACCGGCCGCGCGCGCCTGGTCGATCTGCTCCACCATCAGGCGCGCCCGCGCGGGCGTGACGGCGCGCACCGGCGACGCCTCCACGGCGTCCCAGGGCCACGCCTCGGGACGCTGCGGGTCCAGGTCGGGCGCGTCGTCGATGGGGCCTATCTGGGCGCTGCGGCTGCGGATCTGGATGCCGAGCTCGGCCAGCAAGCGGCGCGCCACCGATCCGGCCGCCACGCGCGCCGTGGTCTCACGCGCGCTCGAGCGCTCCAGGATGTTGCGCAAATCATCGGTGCCGTACTTCACCATCCCGGCCAGGTCGGCATGGCCGGGGCGCGGTTTGGTTACGGCCGGCACGCCGCCCTCCAAAGGCTCGATAGCCATCTTGTCGCGCCAGTTTTCCCAGTCGCGATTCTCGATGAGGAGAGTGACCGGACTCCCCAGCGTGCGGCCGTGCCGCACACCGCTGCGAATGATGGCCTGGTCCTTTTCGATCTTCATGCGGCCGCCGCGGCCATAGCCCGCCTGGCGGCGCGCCAACTGCGGGTTGAGGTCCCGCACGGACAGCGGCAGACCGAACGGCAGGCCTTCCACGATCACGGTCAGCCCGGGACCGTGCGATTCGCCGGCGGTCAGGAAGCGCAGGCGGCTCACCGATTCAGCCCTCTTCCAAGACGGGCGCGGGCGCCGCCAGAGCGGCGCGCGCGGCGTCCATCATCACGTTGACCGGCGCCGGTCGGCCCAGCCAGCGGGTCAGGCTGGCGGCGCCTTGCAGCACCAGCATCTCGAGCCCCCCAAGCGTGACGCAGCCGGCCGCCTTAGCGGCCGCCAGCAGAGGGGTCGTCGCGGGGCGATAGACGATGTCGAAAACGCACAGCCGCGCGTGCAGGCAGCCGGCCGGGACGGGTGAGAGCTCAGGCGCCGGGCCGCCCGCCATGCCGACGCTGGTCGTGTTGACCAGCAGCCGGGCGCCCGCCACGGCGGGCGCCAGCCGCGGGTCGTCCAACCCGTATCCGCCGACCCTTGTCCCGGTGCAGCTTGCGAGGTGCGCAGCCAGACTCCGGGCGCGCTGCGCGCTGCGATTGGCAATCGTCAGCTGCGCCGCGCCCGCGTCGAGCAAGGCCCAGGCGGCCGCGCGCGCCGCCCCGCCGGCCCCCAGCATGACCACCGCCGCATTCCCAGGATCCATGTCCCCATATTCTCGCAACGCAGTGATGAAGCCCTCTAGATCGGTGTTGTCGCCAACCAGCCGCCCGTCACGCCGGATCACGGTGTTGACGGCCCCCAGGCGGCGCGCCGCCCGGCTCATGTGCTGCACCAACCCCGCCACCGCCACCTTGTGCGGGATAGTCACGTTTAACCCGTCCCATTCTCCGCGGCGCATCGCAGCCAGCCGCCCGCCCAGATCCTCGGGCGGCGTGGGAGCGGCCACATAGTCCGCGTCGACGCCGAGCGCGGCCAGGGCCGGCTTCTGAAAGGCCGGCGAGATGGTATGCGCAAGCGGCCAGCCGATCACGCCGAAGCGCAGCCGCGCACTCATGCGCTGAGCGTCTCGAGGTCGTCCCAGAAGGAAGGATAGGAGACCTCCACGGCGTCGGCCCCGTGGATCGTCACCGGGCCCTCGCCGGTCAGCCCCGCGACGGCCAGCAGCATGGCCGTGCGGTGGTCTCCGGCGGCGTCTACCTCGCCGGCGTGAGTTCCTCCCGCGCCGGCGACGACAAGGCCGTCCGGACAGGCTTCGATCTCGGCGCCGAGCGTGCTCAACACCGCCGCCGTGACGGCAATCCGGTTGGATTCTTTCACGGCAAGCTCGGCGGCGTCCGCGATGCGCGTGGTTCCTTGCGCGTGGGTTCCCAGCAAAGCTACCAGCGGCGCCTCGTCGATCAGGCGTGGAATCATCGCTCCGTCCACTCGGTCGGCGCGCAGATTGGATGAACGCACCCTGAGCGTACCGCTGGGCTCGGGCTCTTCGCACTCGACTTCTATGCTGAGGTCCGCTCCCATGCGCCGCAGCACGTCCAGGATCCCGCTGCGGGTCGGGTTGAGGCCGACGCCGCGCACCACCACCTCCGCGTCGGGGTGCAGGGCGGCCGCGGCCAGCCAGTACGCGGCCGACGAGAGGTCGCCGGGGATTACCAGATCTAGCGGCGCCAGCCCGCCGCCCGCCTCACAGTGAATGTCCAACCCGTCCAAGTCCAGCCGCGCGCCCTGACGCCGCAGCATGCGTTCCGTGTGGTCGCGCGAGGGCGCGGGCTGCCGGATCAGCGTGGCGCCCTCGGACTGAATGGCTGCCAGCAGCAAGGCTGACTTCACCTGCGCGCTGGCCACGGGCAACTCATAGGCGATGCCGCGCAGCGCGGCCGGGCCAAACCGGAGCGGCGCGCGCGTGTCGTTGCACTCTCCCTGAACGTCGGCGCCCATGGCCCGCAGCGGCGCGATTACGCGGTCCATCGGTCTGCTTCGCAGGGAGGCGTCGCCGGTCAGCGTCGAGCGGAAGGGCTGCCCCGCCAGCAGACCGGCCGCGAGCCGCATGGTAGTGCCGCTGTTCCCGCAGTCCAGCGGGTCGGCCGGCGCGCTGAGACCCGCCAGCCCCCGGCCGCCCACCACCAGCTCGTTTGCGCTGAGCTGCCAGCCGACGCCCAGCTCGCGCACGAGGCTGAGGCTGGCGCGGGTGTCGGCGCCGACGCCGGGTGCTCGGAAGCGGGAATCGCCGCATCCGATCGCGCCCAGCAGCACGGCCCGGTGCGTGATCGACTTGTCGCCCGGAACACGGAGCTCGCCGCGCAGGCGCCTGGCCGGCCGCACCACCCGCGTGGTTGTAAACGCCGCCATCGGCGGGACCGGCTAGCTCACGGGCGCGGGCGTTCGAACGGCTCGTCCGAGCGCCGCGGCCACCGCGGTCAGCTTCTCCATCAGCGCCGCGAAGTTCTCGTGGCTCAGGCTCTGGGCGCCGTCGATCAGCGCCAGGTCGGGCGCCGGGTGCACCTCGACCAGCAGCCCGTCGGCGCCGGCCGCCACCGCCGCCAGCGCCATGGACTCGACCATGTACCACTTCCCGGTGCCCTGCGACGGGTCAACGATGACGGGCAGCTGCGTGAGCTTGCGCAGCAGCGGGACCGCGTTCAGGTCGAGTGTGAAGCGGGAGGCGGTCTCGAACGTGCGGATGCCGCGCTCGCACAGCATCACGTTGGGGTTGCCCGCCGCCATGATGTATTCGGCGCACATGATCCACTCTTCGATCGTGTTGCCCATGCCGCGCTTGAGCAGTACCGGCCTGTCGGTCTTGCCCACTTCGTGCAGGAGCGCGTAGTTCTGCGCGTTGCGCGTGCCGATCTGGATCAGGTCGGCGTATTGCAAGACGGTATCGAGGTGCCGGGGGTCGAGCAGCTCGGTGATTACCGGCAAGCCCGTCATCACGCGCGCTTCGTCGAGCAGCTTCAGGCCCTCGATTCCGAGCCCCTGGAAGCTGTAGGGCGAGCTGCGCGGCTTGAAGGCCCCGCCGCGCAGAATGTGGGTGCCCTGCGCGGCCACGTGCTGCGCGGTGCTGACAAGCTGCTCACGGCTCTCCACCGTGCAGGGGCCGGCCATCACGGTGACCGAGCCGTCCCCAATGGTGTGACCGCCGACGCGTATGGTCGCGCGCGGCTCTCCTTCGCGCCGCGCCGCCAGCTTGTAGGCCGAGCCCACCGGCATGGCCGCCTCCACGCCGGGCATGCGTTCGATCTGGTCGAGGAGATCGGGCGGGCGCCGGCCGATCACGGCGATCACGGTCTTCTCGACGCCCTGCAGAATGCGCGTCTCCAGACCCTCGGCGTGGACGCGCTGCTTGATCGCCTCCACCTGGCCCTTCGGCACGCCGTCGCGCATCACGATAATCACGGCTGAGCACTCCTTATGGGGACTCGATCGACGTCGGTCGAGCGGGCAAAGCCCTGAACAAGAAAAAAGCAGAGGTCGGGACCTCTGCTGCCGGCATCTTCGCGGGTGCTGCCTACATGGGAGAACCCGCTGGCGACGCCGGCGCCGCAAACGCGAAATAGGCCCCCGTCAGGAGGGCCGAGCCGGTGAGGCCGCGGTTCCAAGTCTTTATCATCGCGCCAGCAGTCTGCGGCAGAACGCCGACGGCGTCAACAGTCTGGGGCGCCGCCGCCTGGCGGCTAAGCTCGCGCACATGGCCGGGAGCAATCATTCCAGCCATGCGAAGATTCGAACTGGCGGGCCGACTGGTGCACTCTATGCAGGGATTGTCTCTCCGTGGCGGCGCGCGCCGCCGCAATGCCCTATGAGTGCGCCAGAGAGCGAAGCGGCGCTGGTTGAGCTGTGGCTGGCGCACGCCACGCGCCGCGGCCCGTGGCGTGACTCGCGCGGCCGGCGGCTGGAGATCGTCTACCCCGGCCGTCGCGTGGGGCTGCCGGGGCCCGATCTGATAGACGCCATCGTGAGCTTCGATCACGGGCCGACGCTCCGCTGCAACATCGAGATTCACCTCGACGAGGGCGGCTGGCTGCGCCATGGCCATCACCGCGACCCCGCCTACGCGGACGTCGCCCTGCACGTGGTCTGGCGGCCGCTGAAGGAAATCGATCGGCGTCTGCCGCCCCGCGTCACGGTAGCGGAGCGGTTTGACGGGCTCTCCGATTCCCGGCCGGCGGCGCCTCCCGCCCGCGTCTACGCATGTCGTAGAGAGGGCGCCGTGCCGGCCGCGCGGGCGCCCGCGGTGCTGCGCGCGATCGGCCGCCAGGGGCTGCTGCGGCATGCGGAGCGCGCCGACGCGCTGGAGGGCGACATCGAGGCGCTCGGCGCCGATCAGGCCTTGTACGCGGCCGTGCTGCGGGCGCTGGGCTATCGGGCCAACGCGCGCGCATTTCGCCAGCTGGCGGGGGCCGTGCCGCTCGCGCTGCTCGAGCGGATCGAGGCGCGCGGCGAGGCCGATCGGAGCCTGCCGGCGGAGGCGCTGCTGATGGGTGCGGCCGGCCTGTTGCCCAGGCAGCGCGGCGGCTTGCCGGCGGGTGGCCACGCGCTGCTGCTCGACGAGCTTTGGCGCGGCTTGGGATCGATCCGCGCAGCCGCGCCGGACGCCTGGCAGTTCCGGACGGTGAGGCCGGCCAACTGGCCGCCGCGTCGAATCGCCGCGGCCGCGCGCATATTCACGCGCCCGCGCGGCGGCCCGGCCTCGTTTGCCGAAGCGCTGCTGGCCGAGATCGAGCTGGCCGCCGGGCGGCGCGACCGTAACGCCCTGCGAGACTGGTTCACGGTTGAGGAGCCGCCGGACGCTTTCTGGAGTCGCCACTACGACTTCCAGCGGCCCGCCGGAAGGCCGGCGCCGCATCTGGTAGGGCGCGCCCGCGCGTTGGAGATCATCGTCAATGCGGTTCTGCCGTTCGCGACGGCGGTGGCCCGGCGGCAGGGCCGGCCTGCGCTCGCCGCCGCCAGCGACTCGATCCGAGCCGACCTCGGGGCGGGCGGGTGGAACGAGCAAACCCGCTATATGGCGGCCACGCTCGGCGTCGGCCGCCGCGGGCTGGGGCGGGCGTGTGCGCAGCAGGGTCTTCTGCGCGTGTTCCGCCACTGGTGCAAGGACAAGCGCTGCGAAACCTGCCCGGTAGCCCACGCGGTGGCGCAGGCGCCGGCCTGAGCGGCTAGGGCGCGCTCAAAGCCGCGGCGCGCTCGCGCACGGCCGCGAGCGCCGCCTCGGGCTCTTCATGGCCGAATATGGCGCGCTGGATCAGCACTTGCATTTCGTGCTCCCAGGCGAGGAACCAGGGCGCCCAGGCGCCCTCCAGCGGCCGCGCGCTCGGCACGATGCGGTCCAGCTGCTCCAGGTCGAGCCACGGGGAGATCTCGCCAACCAGCTGCTGGTCGCGCAGAACCTCGGGGTAGGCGGGAAGAAGACCCTCGTGGCGCAGCCAGAACCGAGCGCTGCCGTATGCGCCGCCGGCGTCGCGTCCGCCCAGAAACCGTGCCAGCTCGGTGGCCAGCTCGGGGTGCTCAGAGTTGGCGCCGACGGCGTAGAAAGGCGTCCAGCCCACCGTGCCCGCGGGCTCGATGATGCCTGGGACCGGCGCCATCGCGAAAATTCCCGGCGCCGCGTCGTGCAAACGCTTCATCGTGAAGCCGCCTACGATCGCGAACAGGTGCTTCTGCAGCGCCAGCGCCGCATAGGTGGATTCGAGGAAGGCCGGGTCCACCACGCGGTCGATGGCGATTGCGCCGCGCAGCCATTCGAGCACAGCGACCGCGGCCGGGTCGGGGCCGTCCGAACCCTGCAGCGAGCCGCCCCCGGCGTATACCAGCGCCCACCAGGGCAGGTTTGCGAAGGCTTTGGGCGACAGGTTGAGCGATATCGGGAACTCCACCACGCGCTGGCGGGCCGCCGCCAGGCAAACGTCCGACAGCTGCTCGAGCGTGGCGGGAACCGGCGCGCCCACGCGCTCCAGCAACGACCGGTTGTATGCCAGCACCATGACGTCCGAGTAGTAGGGCAGACCCATGACCTGGCCGCCGTGAGTCACGGCCGCGCGCGCGTGCGGCCACATGTCGTCCAGCGGACCGCTCCACTGGATGGTGTCGCCGAGCGCGCGCAGCGCCCCGCTATCGCCCCAAACCCCGGCCAGACCCTCCCGGACTTGCACCATGTCCACCGACGGCGACGCCGCCAAGGCCTGCGACGCGCGGGTGCCGTAGTCGCGCAGCGCGCGCTCGTGCGTGATCGCCAGTCCGGGGTGCTCGTCCTCGAATACGGCCAGGCGTTCGCGCAGCAGATCGGGGCGGAACGGCCATCCCATCAGCCGCAGGGAGCGCGCCTGCGGCGCGGGCGGGGCGGGCGGGGGCACCTCAACCCCCGCGGAAGGCTGCGGAGGGGGCGGTTTCTGGGCACCGCAGCCGGCCAGCACGAGCGCGCTCGCAAATCCCGACGCGAGCGCCCCGCGTCGACTCAACAGGCGGGACTTAGGCGCGCGAGGGTGCACGGGCGTCGAGTGTAATACCGCTTCAGCGATCATGGGCTGCGCGCCTCGGCCGCGCCGCGGTCGCGGCACGCGCTGATTCTTAGGCAGTCCGGACTTAGCAAGATTGACAGCTTCACACTCAATCTTTAGGATTGGGCGACCAATGGAACAACCGTACGAAGATACGCCGGAACGCGAGCAAGCCGCCGCCCGTGCGCACGGCCAGCCGGAGGCGTCTGCCCGCCGTGCGCCCGCGACCGTGCGCGTGGCCACCGGCTCGGACGCGATTCCGCTGGTTCCGCTGCTCGACTGGGTGGCTTTCCCTGAAATGGCCATGCCGCTGCAGGCCAGCCGCGATACCTCGCTGGCGGCCGTGGCGGCCGGCGAGGAGTCCGGTGACCGCGTGGTTCTGGTGGCGCAGCGCCGCCCGCGTAAGACCGTGCGCGCGCGCGACCTGTACGAAGTCGGCACGGTGGCCAAGATCATTCGCAAGCTGCGCATGCCCGACGGCAGCGCACAAGTTCTCTTGCAGGGTCAGCATCGCGCCCAAATCCGCGCGATAGACGAGGTGGAGGGCTATCTGCTGGCCCACGTGGAGCCGGTGGAATCCGAGAGCGAGCCATCGCTGGAGCTCGAGGCGCTGCGCCGCGTCGTGGTCGCGCAGGTGCAGGCTATCGCCGAGGAGACCAACCAGTTTCCGCCCGACGTGGTTTCCATGACGCGCCGCGTATCCGATCCAAGCTGGCTGTCCGACTACATCTGCTTCTCCTCGGACATGTCCATGCACGAGCGTCAGGAGGTGCTGGAAACCTTCGATTCGGTGCGGCGCCTGCGCAAGATCGCCCGCTACCTCACGCGGCAGGCCCAGATACTTGACATAAAAAGCAAGATCCAAGGTGAGATCCAGGAGGGCATCGAGAAGGTCCAGCGCGACTTCTACCTGCGCGAGCAGCTCAAGGCGGTGCAGCGCGAGCTGGGCATCTCCAACCCTCAGATCGACGACAGCGACGAGCTGCGCCAGCGCGTGCAGGCGGCCGGTTTGCCGGAGGCCGTGGCGGCCAAGGCTCTGCAGGAGATCAACCGGCTGGAAGGCACCCCGCCCACCTCGCCCGAGATCGGGGTGATTCGCGGATACCTCGACTGGCTGCTGGGGCTGCCCTGGACGCGCGAGTCGCGCGACTCGACGAGTCTGGCGCGGACCCGGCGCGTGTTGGACCGCGATCACTACGGCCTGCAGCGGGTCAAGCAGCGAATGCTCGAGTTTCTGGCCGTACGCATGGTCGCGTCGTCGTTCCGCACGCCGATCCTGTGTCTGGTAGGGCCGCCCGGCGTCGGCAAGACCAGCCTGGGGCGCTCGGTGGCGCGCGCGCTGGGCCGCGAGTTCGTGCGCATCTCCCTGGGCGGCGTGCGCGACGAAGCCGAGATCCGCGGGCACCGGCGCACCTACGTGGGCGCCTTGCCGGGGCGCATCGTGCAGGCCATGCGGCGCTCCGGCACGCGCAACCCGGTGATGCTTCTGGACGAGGTGGACAAGATCGGGCGCGATTTCCGCGGCGACCCGTCCTCGGCCCTGCTCGAGGTTCTCGACCCCGAGCACAATCGCAGCTTCTCGGATCACTACCTGGAAGTTCCGTTCGACCTATCGCGCGTGCTGTTCATCACCACCGCCAACGAGGTGGAGCCGATCCCCGCGGTGCTGCGCGACCGCATGGAAGTGATCGAGCTCTCCGGCTACACCGAGGATGAGAAAGTTCACATCGCCGAGGGGTATTTGCTGGCCCGCCTGCTGAAGGCCCATGGCCTGGCCGGGCACGGCACGCGCATCAGCAAGCTCGCCATTCGGGAAGTCATCCGGCACTACACGCGCGAGGCGGGCGTGCGCAACCTGGAACGTGAGCTGGCCGGTGCCTGCCGCAAGATCGCGCGCCTCGTGGCCGGCGGCGGGCGCGCCCCGCGGCGCGTGGCGCCCCGGCAGATCCGCGCCATGCTGGGCCCGCCCCGCTACCGGCCCGAAGACGATGATCGCTCGCCGCTGGTCGGCGTCGCCACCGGCCTGGCGGTAACGCCGGTGGGCGGCGAAGTGCTCGACGTGGAGGCCACCTGGGTGGCCGGGCGCGGCGAGGTGCGCTTGACCGGCCAACTGGGCGACGTGATGAGCGAGTCGGCCCGCGCCGCGCTCTCCTACGTGCGTGCGCGCGCCCGGCGCTTCGGGGTCAACCCGGACCAGTTCGGCGAGCGCGACCTGCACGTGCACGTTCCGGCCGGCAACGTGCCCAAGGACGGGCCGTCGGCCGGCATCACCATGAGCGCCGCGATCGTCTCGGCGGTCTCCGGGCGGCCGGTGCGGCGCGACGTCGCGCTCACCGGCGAGGTCACCCTGCGCGGGCGCGTGCTCCCGATCGGCGGCCTCAAGGAGAAGGTGCTGGCGGCCCACCGCGCCGGACTGCGCACGGTCGTGGCGCCCAGCGCCAACAAAGCGGATCTGGTCGACATTCCCGCCAAGGTGCGGCGGCAGATGCGCTTCGTGTGGGTTACTGACATGGACGCGGTTCTGGCAAGCACGTTGTTGGAACGCGCACGCGGGGCCGGCGCAGCGTCGCCGCGCCGCGCGGCGCCTACGGCCTAGGAGGCACCGGTCACTATGGCGAAGAAGATCATTGGAATCGACCTCGGCACCACCAACTCGGTGGTGGCGGTGATGGAGGGCGGCAAGCCGGCGGTCATCACCAACGCGGAGGGGAGCCGTCTCACGTCCTCGGTGGTGGCGTTTGCCAAGGGTGGGCAGCGTCTGGTCGGACAGCTGGCGCGCCGTCAGGCCGTCATGAACCCCCAGAACACCATCTATTCGTCCAAGCGCTTCATCGGACGCAGGTTCGACGACGTGGCCGCCGAGCGCCGCATAGTCACCTTCGACGTCGTCGAGGGCAAGGCGGCCGAGGCGCGAATCAAGATTCCGGAGACCGGCCGTGAGATCACTCCGGAAGAGGTCTCCTCGATGATCTTGCAGAAGCTCAAGGCCGATGCCGAGCGCTATCTGGGCGAGGCTCTCAGCGACGCCGTGATCACCGTGCCGGCCTACTTCAACGACTCGCAGCGGCAAGCCACGCGCAACGCCGGCGAGATCGCCGGATTGAACGTGCGCCGCATCATCAACGAGCCCACCGCCGCGTCCCTTGCCTACGGTCTGGAAAAGAAGGGCGCCGAGACCATTCTGGTCTGGGACCTGGGCGGCGGCACCTTCGACGTCACCATTCTCGAGGTGGGCGACGGTGTGTTCGAGGTCAAGGCCACCAACGGCGACACGCATCTGGGCGGCGACGACTACGACCACCGGATAGTGGATTTCGTGGCCGACGACTTCGAGACCCAAGAGGGCATCGACCTTCGCAAGGACCCACAGGCGCTGCAGCGCTTGGTGGAGGCGTCCGAGAAGGCCAAGCAGGAGCTCTCCAACGTGCCGCAGGCTCAGATCAGCCTGCCCTTCATCACGGCCGATCAGAACGGCCCCAAGCACCTGGACGTGACCCTGACCCGGGCCAAGTTCGAGGAGCTCACCGCCGCACTCAGCGAGCGCTGCGTGGCGCCCTTCAACCAGGCGCTCAGCGACGCGGCCATCCAGGCCAATCAGATCGACGAGGTCGTGCTGGTGGGCGGCTCGACGCGCATGCCCGCGATCCAGGAGCTCGTGACCCGGTTGACCGGCAAAGAGCCGAACCAGAGCGTCAACCCCGACGAAGTCGTCGGCATCGGCGCGGCGATCCAGGCCGGGGTCCTGGGCGGCGAGGTGGAAGACGTGGTCCTGCTGGACGTGACGCCGCTCTCGCTGGGCGTCGAGACGCTGGGCGGCGTGATGACCAAGCTGCTGGAGCGCAACACCACCATCCCCACCAGCAAATCGGAGATCTTCTCCACCGCCGAGGACGGCCAGACGGCGGTGGACATCCACGTGCTGCAAGGCGAGCGGCCGATGTCGCGCGACAACATGACCCTGGGCCGCTTCCGCCTGGAGGGCATTCCACCCGCCCCTCGCGGCGTGCCCCAGATCGAGGTGACGTTTGACATCGACGCGAACGGCATAGTCAACGTTTCGGCCAAGGACCTGGCTACCGGCAAGGAGCAGAAGATCACCATCACGGCCAGCACCAACCTCTCCGGCGATGAAGTGGACGCGCTGGTCAACGAGGCCGAGCGTCACGCCGACGACGATCGGCGCGCCCTCGAGGAAGCGGAGCTGCGCAATAACGCCGACAGCCTGTCCTACCAGACAGAGCGCCTGTTGCAGGAGAGCGGCGAGACGTTGCCGCCCGCCGACAAGGAGGCGGCCGAGAAGGCTATCGCCGACGTGCGCGAAGCCCTGCAGGAGGGTGATACCGGCAAGCTTCGCGGTGCGCTCGAGGTGCTCCAGACGGCCTCCCAGAAGATCGGCGAGCAGATGTACGCGGCCCAACAGCAAGCGGCGGCGGACGGCTCCACTGACGGCGCCGCGCCGGCCGAGCAGCCGGCTGACGATGACGAGGTCGTCGACGCCGAGTTCAAGGCCGCCGATGACAAGTAGCCGGTTTTCCGGGGTGGGGTGAGAGATGGGCCACGAGGGCAACCGCACGGAT
Organism: Chloroflexota bacterium; assembly: GCA_965220075.1. Classification (GTDB taxonomy): domain Bacteria; phylum Chloroflexota; class UBA11872; order UBA11872; family UBA11872. The sequence continues at coordinate 2,060,503 of OZ244806.1, read as the reverse complement.
TTGGAACTCGATGGGGGCGCGTGCGCGGACGGGCCCGCTCCCGCCGGCGATGAAGCCGCCGAGCTGCGCGCTGAAATAGAGTCGCTGCGCGGCCAGCTTTTGCGCCTGCGGGCCGATACCGACAACTACCGAAAGCGGCTGGAGCGGACCACGCAGGACCTGGCCCGACAGGCCCGCCGCGAGATCCTGCTGAGCGTTCTGGGCATGGTGGACGACCTCGATCGGGCGCTGGCCGCCGCCAGGTGCGGCGACCAGGGCGGCTCCTTGCGCGCGGGCGTCGAGTTGACCCTGGCGCGCGTGCACGGCGCGCTGCGCAGCCACGGGATCCGCCCGCTCGAGAGCGCCGGGACCTTCGATCCACGTCTGCACGAGGCCGTCGGCACGGTGTCCAGCGCCGGGCTCGAGGAGGGGTCTGTCGTCGAGGAGGTGCAGCGCGGTTACTGGTGGGGGGATGAAGTGCTGCGCGCCGCGCGCGTTCTGGTCGCGGTGGCACCGTCCGAGTAGGCGGCTGAGCTGAATGGACTACAGGGACTACTACAAGATACTCGGAGTAGAGCGCGCGGCCTCGCCGGATGAGCTCAAGCGCGCCTACCGCCGCCTGGCCCGCAAGCACCATCCGGACGTCAACCCGGACGACGCGCAAGCGGCCGAGCGCTTCAAGGAGATAAACGAGGCCTACGACGTCCTCAGCGACCCCGCGAAGCGCAAGCGTTACGACGCGTTCGGCCGCAACTGGCGGCAGACGGGGTCCTACGACGAGGCGTTTCGGCGCGCCGGCGCCTATCGGCAGGCCGGCCCCGGCGGCTTTACCGACTTCTTTGGCGGCGGGGCGGGCTTCAGCGACTTCTTCGAAGCGCTGTTCGGCGCCGGAAGGGGACGGCCGGCCGCGGCCGTGTCGGCTGACGTCGAGCGGCCGCTCGAAGTGGCGCTGCACGAGGTCGCAAACGGCGGCAAACGCTTACTGACCACGCAGATCCCGGGCGCCGACGGCCGCTCGCGAACCCGCCGAATCGAGGTTTCCATCCCGATCGGAGCGCGCGACGGCCAACGGCTGCGGATCGCCGGGGAAGGCGCCGTACGGCCCGACGGCTCACGCGGAGACCTCTTTCTGCGCGTGCGCACGGTGCTGCCCAAAGGCGTTGAGCGGAACGGCGAAGACGTGCGGGCCGACCTGGAGATCGGGCTCAGCGAGGCCATGCTGGGCGCCGAGATTTCGGTGCCCGGCCTCTTAGGCAAGGAGCTACGCATGCGGGTGCCGCCCGAGACGCGCAACGGCACCGTATTGCGGCTGCGCGAGCAGGGCTTGCCCAACCTGCGCAGCAAGCGGCGCGGCGACCTGTTGATTCGAGTCAAAGTGCGGCTGCCGCGCAACCTGAATGAGCGCGAACAGGCCCTCTTCCGCGAGCTGGCCGAGATTCGCGGCGAACGCCCGCGGTCCGCGGTGAAGGAGCGCTGAGATGGCGCGACGGGACCTGGACGAGCCGCGTCGGCCCACCGAAGAGATGCGCACGCGCCCGGCCTTCTTCATCGGAGTGGTGGCCGAGATGACCCAAATGCACCCGCAGACCTTGCGCCACTACGAGCGCATCGGTCTGGTGCGTCCGCAGCGGTCGCGCGGCAACGTGCGCCGCTTTTCGCAGGCCGACATCGAGCGCGTGCAGCTGATCCAGCGCCTCACCACCGAGCTGGGCGTGAACCTGGCCGGCGTGGAGGTGATCTTGAACATGCGCGATCGCTATGAACGTCAGCGCTTGCACCACGCGCGCGAGACGGAAGTGATGCGGGAGCGCTACGAGCAGGAAATCGCACGGCTGCGCAGTGCGCTGCTGCGCGCAACCAGCTAGCCCGCGACGGCGAAAGGCGGCGGTGCCTACATGATGGACTTCGAGAAATTCACTGAGCGTGCGCAGGAGACTATTCGCCGCGCCCAGTCGATCATGCTCGATAACAACCACAACCAGCTTGACGCGGAGCACATCCTGCTCGCGCTGCTGCGGGAACCCGACGGGCTGGCGGTGCGCGTGCTGCAGCGGCTGCGGGTGTCCCCCGCCACGGCGGAAGCCGAGGTCCAGCGGCTGCTGGGCGCGCGGCCGCGCGTAACTTCGGAATCCGGCCAGGGCGGCATGGCGCAAGGCCAGGTCTTTGTCACCCCGCAGACGCTGGCGCTGATCGAGGCCGCGCGCGAAGAGGCCAACCACCTGCACGATGAGTACGTTGGCAACGAGCATCTGCTGCTGGCCCTGGCCAAGTCGCGCGACGCGGGCGCCGGCCGCACGCTGCGCAGAATGGGCGCCGACGCTGAGGGCATTTTCCGCGCCCTGCGCGAGATTCGCGGCGTGCAGCGGTCGTCCAGCCCCACCGCCGAGAGCCGCTACGAGGTCCTCCAGAAATATAGCGTGGACCTCACCGCGCTGGCCGAGCAGGACAAGCTGGACCCGGTGATCGGGCGTGACGCCGAGATCCGGCGGGTCGTCCAGGTGCTCGCCAGGCGCACCAAGAACAACCCCGCGCTGATCGGCGAGCCGGGGGTCGGCAAAACCGCCATCGTGGAAGGTTTGGCGCGGCGCATCGCGGCCGGCGAAGTGCCGGACCTGCTGCGCAATCGGCGCGTGCTGGCCATCGACATGGGCGCCATGCTGGCCGGCTCGAAGTTCCGCGGTGAGTTCGAGGAGCGTCTGAAAGCCGTGATCAACGAGGTGCGGGCTTCGGAGGGACAGATCATCCTCTTCTTCGACGAGCTCCACCAGGCCGTCGGAGCGGGCGGCGCGGAGGGCGCGATCGACGCCGCCACGATGTTGAAGCCGGCGCTGGCGCGCGGCGAGCTGCAGGCCGTCGGCGCCACCACGCTCGACGAGTTCCGCCGGCACGTCGAGAAGGACAAGGCGCTGGCGCGGCGCTTCCAGCCGGTCTACGTCGACGAACCGTCGATCGAAGACACGATCGCCGTGCTGCGGGGTCTGCGGCTCAAATACGAAGAGCATCACGAACTTAAGATCACCGACGAGGCCCTCCGGCAAGCCGCTCATCTGGCGGGTCGCTACCTGACCGAGCGCCATCTGCCCGACAAGGCCATCGACCTGATGGACGAGGCGGCCGCGAAGGTGCGCGTCAGCCTGCAGGACATGCCCGCGGAGCTGCGTGAGGCGGCCGACGAGATCGAACGTCTGCGCGGCGTCGAGGAAGAGGCCTGGCAGCAGCGTGAATATGAGCGCGCCGCCAACGTCAAGTCCGAGATCCTGCAGCTCGAGTCGAAGCTGGACAGCGCGCGCAAGAGCTGGATGGCGGAGCACCAGCTCGACCAGACGGTCGGCGAGGAGGACGTCGCGGAAGTCGTTTCGGGCATCACAGGGGTGCCGGTAACGCGCATGTTCGAGGAGGAGGCGCGGCGGCTGCTGCGCATGGAGGATGAGTTGCACCGGCGCATGATCGATCAGAACGAGGCCGTCACCGCGGTCTCGGACGCGATTCGGCGCTCACGGTCCGGCATAGGCGACCCGCGCCGACCGATGGGCTCCTTCATCTTCCTGGGCCCCACGGGAGTCGGCAAGACCGAGCTGGCCCGCTCCCTGGCGGCGTTCATGTTCGACGACGAGACCGCCCTGCTGCGGGTGGACATGTCCGAATACGGCGAGCGGCACACGGTCAGCCGCCTGATCGGCGCGCCGCCCGGCTACGTCGGCTACGACGACGCGGCCCAGCTGACCGAGCAGGTGCGGCGGCGTCCCTACCAGGTGGTGCTCTTCGATGAAATCGAGAAGGCCCACCCCGAGGTGTTCAACGTGCTCCTGCAGGTGCTCGACGACGGGCGGCTGACCGACGGCCATGGGCGCGCGGTGGACTTCAGCAACACCATCGTGATCATGACCTCCAACGTGGGCGTGCAGCACATCCGGCGTGAGAACGCGCTGGGCTTCCGGCAGGAATCGCCCGGCGCGGACGAGCCGGCGCGCGCGTCACGCGATCACCGCGAGATGCGCCAGCGCCTGATGACCGAGCTGCGCAGGTCCTTCCGACCCGAGTTCCTCAACCGGGTGGACGAGATAATCATCTTCCACTCTCTCACTCAACCGCAGCTGCGCCAGATCGTGGACCTGATGGCCGCGCAGCTGCGCGAGCGTCTGGCGGCCCAGGGCATCGCCGTGGAGCTCACCACCGCTGCCAAGGACCGCGTCCTGGCGCTGGGCTGGAATCCCGACTACGGCGCGCGCCCCCTGCGCCGCACCATGCAGCGCGAGATCGAGAACCGCATCGCCGGAATGCTCTTGGAGGGGGCCTGTCAGGCCGGCTGCACGGTCGAGGTAGACGTGAAGGACGGCGAGTTCGAGTTTCGCACCCGCCCAGCGGAGACTCCCGAGAGCGCCCAGGACGGCCAGGCGCACACGCGTGAGGTGGAAACCGTCAAGCGCGCCTAACCCGCAGACAGGGTCTGTATGCAGCGTCAGCCCCGGGGGAGCTTGTTCAGGGCACTGCCGGCATCCCGGGTCGTTCGTGGCGGAAACGGGGCACCTGGACTCAGGCCGGCGCCCGAGGACCTGGGCGAGGACTTGAACTGCAGCGCGCGGGGAACCGATGGGAGTTTCGCCGTCCACGGGGATCGCCAACGGCAACCCGCCCGGCCAATCCAGGCAGTCGGCGCCCTCTCACAGCCTCCCCGTACATGCGAGGCGCCAACCGCCGGAGTGATTATTTCTTCCGCGTGGAGCCGCCTGACTCAAGCAAGCATTTCGCGCGCGTGCGGCGCATTTGCGCACCCCGTCGGACTGACGCAGCATGCGTCCCGATGCCAACCGACAGGAGGGGTGCGGAATGGCCCGGATCGACTTCGAACGCATGACCCGCGACGAGATCGGCGCGCTGGCGCCGTCCAGCGTAGCGATCCTCCCGACCGCGTCGATCGAGCAGCATGGCCCGCACTGCCCGGTCGGCACCGACACGATGTGCTGCATGGCGGTCGCGCGCGGCGCGGCCGCGGCTGTCGGCGAGGATCTGCGAGTGTTTGTCTGCCCCCCGGTGCACTACGCCGCTTCGCACCATCACCGCCCCTGGCCGGGGGTGATGTCACTGAAGAGCACGGTGTTTGCCGACGTGCTGCACGACCTGCTCGAGAGCCTCGCGCTGGCGGGATTCCGGCGCGTGCTCATCCTCAATGGCCACGGCGGCAACCAGTACGTAATCAAACAGGTGGCGCACGACTTCATGCTCGATCACGGCGGCGTGCAGGTTGCCGCCGACAGCTACTGGGACATTGCGCGCGAGGCGCTGGAGGCGGTGCCCACACCGGCGCCAGTCGGCGTTCCCGGCCACGCGGGCGACTTCGAGGCGTCCCTGATAATGCACCTGGACTCCAGCCTGGTGCGCCGCGAGAACATCCCCGTGCTAGCGGAGCGCCATGGGTCGCCCGACGCGGCGCGCGGCACCGGCGTAAGCGACGATGCCTCGCAAGCCAGCGCGGAGCTGGGACGGGCGTTCCTGGACGCGGCGGTCGCGGAGGTGGCCAAGACGGTCCGTTCGCTGGCGGCGGCGCCCTAGGCTCGACGCCGCACGCGTTGGCCCGGCCGGCCTAAGCACTCACGCGCGTCGCCCACAAAGGGTGGGACGCCTCCGACAGGAGCGAATCGTACCGAGGCCGCTCCGTCAGTGGGCGTAGACTTGGGCGCGCAGCCCTTGGGAGCGTCACCGCCATGCGCCGCTTACGCCTCATCTTCATTGCGGTGATCCTGGCCAGCCAGCTCCTACCAGCCGGCGCGCAGGCCGCCGAGGGCCGCGAGGTACTCGTCACCAAGGTGGACGGCGTCATCGACGGCGTGCTGGCGCGGCACGTGCGGCGCGCCATCGAAGAAGCCCGCGAAGGCGGCTTCGAGGCGCTGGTGATCGAGCTCGACACGCCGGGCGGTCTGGACACCGCCATGCGCGAGATCGTGCAGGCGATCCTGGCCAGCGAGGTGCCCGTGATCGTCTACGTGTCCCCGCCGGGCGCTCGCGCCGCCTCGGCCGGAGTCTTTATCGCCTATGCCGCGCACGTGAGCGCGATGGCGCCGGGAACCAACATCGGCGCGGCCTCGCCGGTAGCTCTCGACCCGGGCGGGGAGGGCGCTTCCGACACGCTTATGGCCAAGGCCACCAACGACGCCGTGGCCTACCTGCGCAGCCTGGCCGACTTGCGCGCGCGCAACGCCGATTGGGCCGAGCAAGCGGTGCGCGAAGCGGTATCGGTGCGCGCGGAGGGGGCGGAAGAGTTGGGCGTGGTAGACCTCTTGGCCGGCGATCTGCGCGAGCTCCTGGAGCGGATCGACGGGACCGGCGTGCAGGTCAAGAGCGGCCCGCGGACTCTGCGGACATCCGAGGGCGCAACCACGCGTTCGGACATGAACCCGATCGACGGCATCCTGCACAAGCTCGCCAACCCGAATATCGCGTTCATACTGCTCAGCCTAGCCACGACCGCGCTGCTCATAGAGCTGATCAACCCCGGCCTGATCCTGCCCGGCGTAGCCGGCGTGATCATGCTGCTGTTCGCGCTCGTCGCACTCGGGACGCTGCCCATCGAGCCCGTTGGGATTGCGCTGATCGCCTTCGCCGTCTTTCTGTTTATCCTCGAAACGCTGGTCACCTCGAGTGGAGTTCTGGCCGTCGGCGGAGTGGTCGCCCTGGTTCTTGGCGGGCTCTTCCTGTTCCAGCCGATCGGCGGCGACGCTCCCGACGTGATCCGCCCGGTCATAGAGGTCAGCCGAATCGTCCTCGCGTCGGTCGGCGGCGCCCTGGCCGCCCTGGTGCTGCTTTTCTTCTACCTGGCCAGATTCGGGCGGCCCACGCCCTACCGCAGCCCGGCCGCCAGCGATCAGCTCATCGGACGGCAGGTGCGAGTCACGAAACGGCTGGACCCGGTCGGCGAAGTGCACGCGGCCGGTGAGTTCTGGAGAGCTCAGGCCCCGCCGGGCCGGCCGGCTCGCAAAGGCAGCAGAGTTGTTGTCAGGGGACTAGAAGGCGTTACGCTGAAGGTGGAGCCCGAGCCGGAAGATTCTAAGGGGACTTAGCTCGCGGCCTGCCGGGCGGCGGCGATAGGCAAAAAAGGAGACGCAAATGGCCATCATCAACTTCGTGAGGGATTACGAGCGCATGGCGAGATTCAGATTCGGCCGTTTTCAGGGCATGCTGGGGCCGGGCATCGTGCTTGCCATACCGATCATTCATCAAATCAGCCGGATCGACACGCGTACCGAGGTGCTCGACATCCCCAAGCAGACCAACATCACCAGGGACAACGCGTCCATAGACATCGACTTCCTGGTCTACCTGCGAGTTGACCTAAATGAAGCCGCGAAAGCAGTGCTGGAAGTTGCCAACTACCACATGGCCGTAGTGGGGCTAGCCACCACCACCTTGCGCGCAGTGGTGGGCGACATCGCCCTCGACGACGTGCTGTCCCAGCGAGAGCGGATCAACGAGTCGATTCGCGAGAAACTCGATGCCGAGACAGCCAGATGGGGCATCAAGGTGACCAACGTCGAGATCCGCGAGATCGACCCGCCGCGCGAAATCCAGGAAGCCATGAACCGGCAAATGTCGGCCGAGCGAGTGCGCCGCGCCGTGATCCTGGAAGCCGACGGAACCAAGCAGGCGAGCATCACGGTAGCCGAGGGCGAGAAGCAGGCGGCCATCCTCAAGGCCGAAGGCGGACGGCAGGCCGAGATCCTCAGCGCGGAAGGCGACCAGCAGGCGGCCGTTCTGCGGGCTCAAGGGTTCAGCGAGGCGCTCGACCGGATCTTCCAGGTAGCGCAGGGAGTCGATCCCAAGACGATGACCCTGCAGTACTTCGAAACGCTCAAGGAAGTCGGCAACAGCGCCTCCACCAAGTTCATATTCCCCATGGAGTTCTCGCGGTTCATCGAGCCCGTGCGGGAGATGGCGTCCGGCTTGACGGGCGGCACCGGTCGCGGCGAGGGCGGCGACGCGAGCTGATCCCTGCCAGCAGGCAGTAGAGACCCCAGCCGAAACGTCGACCGTCGCGGAGGTATAACGGGCTCTCGATCGCGTTTGCAAGGCTCGTGTTGAGCCAGCTGCGTTCGTGGTCCGTCCGCCCGGCTGCGACCCTTAGCGCCGGAGCCGGGCTCGGCGGAGGGCGGCGTAGGGGCGCCCACAAGGGGCGCCCGAATTGCTGCCGCTCCTGCGGTCGGGGGTCCTACCCGCTCCCCTCGAGCTGGCGGTGCGGCGGCTGCCAGGCCTGGATGTTGCGCTCGGTGGTGGCGGCGATCACGAGGTTCTGACCCGGCGCCACCGCCAGGCTTCGGATGGGCGCCAGCGTGGCGACCTGACCCAGGAGAGTGCCGTCGGAGCGGATGATCGAGAGGGTCGATTCGTCTACCCGGGCGACCACATAGTCCCGCGTCGTGAGCACCTCCTCGGTCACAAGCCCGGGCAGGAACCACATCTCGCGACCGTCCGCCCCGAATGCGCCGACACCCGCCTCGCCGCCCAGGACCACGGTGTCCGACAGCGGCATGCGGGCGGCCGTGCGGGCGGGGAAACGCAAATGCCACAGAGGGTCGCCTGTTGAGCTGTCGAAGGCCTGCATGCCCGCCGAGGTGAGGGCGATGGTCTCCTCGCCCGAGCGGGTGAACAGCACCTGGAACACGTTGCCCTCCACACCGAACCGCTGGTCCAGGTTGCCGTTGGGCTGAATCAGCACCACTTGATTCTCGCCCAGCTTCGACGAGCCCACGCCTACGGTCCCCGTTGCGGGGTGATAGTCGACCCAGGCGGCCCCGATGTATTCCCGCGTCGGGCCCCACTCCTGACCACTTTGATTGAACGCAAAGACGTGACCCAATCCACTGGCGTTGGTGCTGCGCACGACCAGGCGGGTGCCCAGGCTGTCGAAGAGCACCTGCTCGAGCAGCTGGTTGTCAGGCCGGAACGGGACCGGCCAAAGCGGCTCGCCGTCCGCGTTCAGGAGTTGCAGGTCGAACCCGTGCACGGCGATTGGCTCGCCGCTCGGGTGGACCGACGCGCGGGCGAGCGGTATGCCCAGGTCGCGGCGCCAGAGGGACGCCCCCGACGCGTCAAAGGCCGCAACCTTGCCCGAGCGCCCAACCGCGACGATCCGCTCGCCAAGGTCGGAGCTGGCGATGTGCGTGGCGTCGAAGTCGAGGTGATGCAGCCAGGCGACCTCGGTCCAGCTGCGCGGCCGGGCCGCACGAACGACGTTGACCTCGAAGGCCACGTCGGCCACCCGCTCCACGCGCGTCTGAAAACCGCGCGCGCGCCAATCGGCGTCGGCGCTCTCGGCCGCCGCCGCGTCGGCGTAGCGTGCAACCTCCACCCAGCTCTGGAACACGCGCGAAAAGCGCGCGCCATCCATGAATCGACTGAGCTCGGACCTTGCCTGCGCCTCATCGTCGAACGGTCCAACAAACACGGCGAGCATGGGAACGCGCCGAATCTCGAGCTCGAACTCCCCAAGGTCCTCGATGATCTCCCGCAGGCCGTCGCTGGCGCGGCCGGGGCCCAGCGTCTCGGTGAGAGCCGTGAGCGCGCTGCGTGTGCGCGCCGCCAGGGTCGTGACGTGCACCAACTGCTCCAGTTGATCCGTGGACTCGTAGGCGCGCACCGTCGGTATGACCTCGGTCAGCGCGTCGATCGCCGCAACCAGGTGAGCGTGGGGCGTAAGAGCGTCGGCCGCCGGTTTCAGCGGAATCACCAGCTCGGCGAGCTCCGCGATCGCGTCGAACTGAGTTCGCAGGGCGGTGACGAATCGGTCGGCCGTCAAACGCGCGCGCGCAAAGGCCAGCGCGTTGGCCTCGACGGTCCGCAGCACCGCCAGCGCGCGCGTGGCCGCCGTAAGCGCCGGCTCCCAGTAGGGTCTCCGGATCGGCGCCGCGACACGCGCGGCGTCAGGCCCGCAGGCCGCGCTGAGCGGTCCAAGCGCGGCAACGGCCAGGAACACTCGCCGGGGCCAGCGCTTGCGGCCGGCGCCGCTGATCACGGCGCTAAGCTGCCGCCGGCGCCACGCCGCGCAGGGACCACGGCGTCGCCGCGGCGATCTGAGCCGGTATCAACGCTCCCCGCTCAAGTCCTGGCGCCGTCTCGCAGAACACGATCTTGTTCGTGCGCGTGCGGCCGCGCCAGCGACCGACGGCGCGCGCGCCTTTGCCCGCCACCAACTCCTCCAAGAGCACATCCTGAAAGGACCCCACGTACCGGCTGTTGATCTCACTGGCGATACCGGTCTGCAGCCGCTCCACGCGGTGCAGCCGCGCCAGCTTCTCGGTCTGGTCGACGTCATCCGGCCAGCCCGCCGCCGCCGTGCCCGCGCGCGCGCTGAAGGCCGCAACGTGCACCTGATCGAAGCGGAGCTCCGCGAGCAGCCGCAGCGTCTTGCCGAACTGTCGCTCGCGCTCTCCGCAGAAGCCCACGATAACGTCGGTGGAAAGGGCGATTCCCGGCACCGTCTCCCGCAACAGCTCGATCTTCTGGCGGTACTGGGCCACGTTGTAGCCGCGCGCCATGCGTTTCAGAACCATGTCGTCACCGGCTTGAACGGGCAGGTTGAGCTCCTCGCAGACCGACGGCAGGCCCCGCATCGCCTGGGCCAGCTCGGGCGTGACGTACTGAGGGTGCGCCGTGGTGAACCGGATCCGCTCAATGCCGGAGGTCTTGTCGACCTGGTAGAGCAGGTCGGCCAGCGTGGTTCCGTCAAGATCGAGCCCGTAAGCGTTCACGATCTGTCCGAGCAGCACGATCTCGCGCGCGCCCTCGTCGCGGCAGCGGCGCACCTCGTCGAGAATCTCGGCTGGCGGGCGGCTGCGCTGCGCGCCGCGCCGAAACGGCACGATGCAGTAAGTGCAGCGCTTGTCGCAGCCGTAGATGACGTTGACGAAGCGTGAGACCGCGCCGGCGCCGGGCGCCGGAAGAGCCTCATTGTCCTCGTAGAGGGGCAGATCGGCCGGCGCCTTGCGCCCCATCGCGGCCAGCATCGGCTCGGTGTTGAGGGTGTCGAACAGCACGTCAACCGGACCCAGATGCGGGTCGAGCTCGTCGCGCCCGGCGTGCACGGTGCAGCCCGTGAGGCCCACCAGCAGATGCGGGCGGCGTTTCTTGACGCTCTTCAAGCGCCCCAGCGTGCCCCAGACCTTGCGGTCGGAGTTATCGCGGACCGCGCATCCGTTGAGCACTACGGCAGTCGCCTCGGCCATGCTGTCGACTTGCCGGTGGCCAGCCGCGATCAGCTCGCGCGCGATGCGCTCGCTGTCGGCCTTGTTCATTTGGCATCCAATGGTCCAAATGAAGAATTGATGTTGACCGATAGGTCCGCTGGACACCTGTGCGTCCGGTGATGTGGCTACAACCGGGTGACAATCGCCGGTTGCTATGATATCGCGTATCGCCCGGCGCCCATTCGGGCCGCTGCTGACTTTGCCTAGATCAATGCGCGGGGCCATCTCGGAGCATCCCCGAATCTTTGCGTGGATCATCCTGACGGCGGCGCTCGTCGGGTTGGTCTTCGCGGCTTCCGTGGGACGCGAGTTGCACGCGTGGCAATACTTCGGCTTGTCCCTGGTCGCGCTGGGAGCGGCGGCGATCTCGGTACGCGCGGTCTTCGCCGACGACGCTGAGCCGGGCGACGGCGAGCGGGAGCTGTAAGCATGGCGCGCCGCACGCTTGTGACGGGCGGTGGAGGGCAGCTCGCCGCCGAGCTTGTGCGCCGCCTGGACGAAGCCAACACAGAGGCGCCTGCCCACGCGCAGCTGGATGTGGCCGGTGCGGCCGCGGTCGACCGCGCGGTGGACGCCCTCAAGCCGGATCTCATAATCCACGCTGGCGCTCTCACGGCCGTCGACGCGTGCGAGGAACGGCGTCTCGACGCGTATCGGGTGAACGTGGTGGGCACTTGGAATCTCGCCCGCGCGGCCGCCCGCGTGGGCGCCGAGATGGTGTACGTCAGCACCAACTACGTGTTCGCCGGCGACAAGCTGGGGCCTTATCTGGAGTACGACAGCCCGCGGCCGATCAACGCCTACGGACAGAGCAAGTACCACGGCGAGCTCGCGGCGCGGCAGGCGCTCGAACGCTTATACATCGTCCGCACGGCCTGGCTATACAGCCGTTGGGGCCGGAACTTCGTGACCTCCTTCATGCGGCGCGCGCAGCAGGAGACTGAAATGCGCTACGTGGGCGACCAGATCGCGAACCCGACGCATGCGGGGGACCTGGCGGCGGCGATCGTTCAGCTCAGCGAGACCGGCGCCTACGGAACCCACCACCTGGTGAATGAAGGAGCGACGAGCTGGTACGGATGGGCCTCGTCCATCCTGCGCGAGCTTGACGCGCCCGCCGCGCGGCTCAGCGAGATCAGCGCGGAGGAGTTCGAGCGTCCCGCCGCGATACCCGCCAACAGCGAGCTTGCGAACGAGATGGCGCGCAGCCTGGGGATCAGCATGCGGCCCTGGAACGCCGCGCTGAGCGACTTGATTCGCGAGTTGCGCGCGCAGCGTGAGTGAGCGGATGTCCGCCGCGGCCGCCGGGCCGCGCTGGAGCGTGATCGTAGCCACCTGGAACGGGCGCGCGTTGCTCGATGAGGCGCTGGACGGGCTCGAGCGCCAGACACTCCGTCAGTTCGAGACGGTCGTGGTCGACGACGCGTCGGACGACGGCACGTTGGAGTGGTTAGCCGAAGCGAAGCCGTACGTGCGGCTCGTCGCCCTGCGGCGCCGCCGGGGCCTGGCGCACGCGCTGAACCGAGGTTTGGAGGCCGCTCGCGGCGAGCGCGTGGCGCTGCTCAACAACGACGCGATACCCGATCCCGACTGGCTGGCGGCGCTTGACGCGGCTTTCGAAACGCACCCCGGCGTCGGGATTCTGGCCTCCAGGATACGGCTGTTCGACACGCCCGACCGGCTGCACGCGGCGGGCGACTTCTACACCCGCGCCGGTATGCCGGGCAATCGAGGCGTATGGCAGCGCGATGATGCACGTTTCGACGTTGCGATCGACGTGTTCGGCGCCTCGGCCGCGGCGGCCGCCTATCGACGCTCCGTTTTCGATTCGGTCGGCGGCTTCGACGAGGACCTTGGTATGTACTGCGAGGACGTGGACCTGAGCTGGCGCGCCCAGCTGGCTGGCGTCAAGTGCCTCTACGTACCCGACGCGCGAGTGCGCCACCGTCTCAGCGCGACGGCCGGAGGACCGCTGGCAAGCTATCTGGTCGGCCGCAACCGCTTGCTGGTCGCCGCGATGAATCTGCCCGCCTTCGTTTGGCGGGCGGTTTGGCCGCGGGTCCTCATTCGGCAGATCGGGATCAGCGTCGACGCGCTGTGCAACGTCCGCGGGGCGGCGGCCCGTGCCACTCTGCGCGGGCAGGCGGCCGCGCTTCCGCTCCTCTGGCGCGCGTGGCGCAAAGGGCGCCGGCGGCGCCGCGCGCGGCGCGTTTCGGAAGCGTATATCCGCTCCTTGCTGAAACCGACCTGATGAGGGCCCGCTGATGACCGGCAACGCACCTTTCGCAGATCTGGCGCGCGCGAGGCCGGCCGCGGTGCTGGCCGTCGGCGCCGCGGCCGCGGGCACGGCGGGTCTGCTAGCCGCCACCCAAGCTGCCCCCGCCGCGCTGGCCGGCGGCCTGGTGGTGATCGGCGTGCTGGCCGGCGTAGCGCGGCCGCCCGTGGGTCTCGCGTTGCTCGCGGCCGCCGGCCTGCTGGCGCCTTTTCTGGTCGTTCCGGTTCGCATCGGAGCGCAGCCGCCGGTCGTTGACGCGCTCCTGGCGGCCGTGATCGCGGGCACGGCGGTTCGAGTCCTGGCCGGCCGGCGGATTCGCGCGCCCGGCTGGCTCTGGATCGGACTCGGCACGCAGGTCGTGCTGACGGCCGCCGCGATCCTGGCGGCCTGGCCGGGCTCGGGCGATGTAGAAGCCGTGCAGTACGGAGTGAAGCTGATGCTGGCCGCAACCGCTCCCCTCTGGCTGCTGGCATGCTGGCGCCGGGATCGGATATGGCGAGTTGCGCCCGCGCTCGTGACGCTTGCGGTCGCGCTGCAATCGGTCCTGGCGATCGGGCTGCATCTGGCGGCCGAACGCGGCGCCGGCTTTCTGGCGGCGCTGGCTCCGGCCGGCTATCCCGCCGAGGAGATCAGGCGCTACTTACCGGATCAGATCACGGCGCGCGCCACCGGAACACTGGTGGACCCCAACGTCCTGGGGGTAACGCTGGCGGCCGCGCTGCCTTTCGTCCTGGCCTGGACGTTTTCCGGCGCCCGTCCACGCCGCGCCGGGATGCTGGCCCTGGTCCTGGTGCTGGTCGCGCTGGGCTTGTCACTATCGCGAGGTGGATGGCTCGCGGCCGGAGCGGCGGTGGCCGGATGGCTCGTGTGGCGCCACTGGCGCCTGGCGGTCTTCATGGCGCTGGCGGGCGCGCTGCTGATATTGCTTCCCTTGCCCGTGCCCGGGTTGACACACCTGCGCGCCGGATTCGTGGGCGCCGACCCCTCGAGCGCGCTGCGCCTGGACGAGTTCCGAAACGCGTTAACGGTGATAGGCCGCTATCCCTGGCTGGGGGTCGGCTTTGGAGACCCACCGCATCCGGACGTATTCGCGGGAGTGTCGAACGCGTGGCTCTGGATCGCTGAGCGGGCCGGTTTGCTCGCCGCCGCCGCCAGCCTCAGCGTGCTTGCCGGGGCGTTGATCGGATCGGCGCGGGTGGCTGCCCGTGACGATCTGGCACGCACGGCCTTTGCGAGCCTGCTCGCGGTTGCGGTCGCCGGTCTGTTCGACCACCACGTCGCCAGCTTCCCCCACCTGCTGATGCTGGTAGGGCTGGTAGTAGCCTTGGCCGTCGGCGCGCGCGCGGCGCCCCCCCGGGCCGCTTAGCATGGACTTCATTCTCGATGGGCGCATGCTCTACCGCGACCGCGCCGGGATCGGGCGCTACATCTGGGAGCTTCAGCGCGCGCTGGCCGAGCTTGGCGACCCCACCGGCGGGCGCACGACCATATTGATGGACGCGCGCGACGGCCGCGCGCAGAGTGCTTCTCTGCCGGTACGCCGCGCCGCTACGCCGGCGCGGCACGCGCTGGAACCGCTCACCATGCGGGCCGAGCTGCGCGGCGCCCGCGTGGCTCATTTCCCCGACCACGGCGTCCCGCCCGGCGTGCGGGTCCCGGCGGTGGCGACCGTCCACGACGTATCGTTCCTGACGCGCCCGGACACGCACCATCCCACCAGTCGGGCGTTCTATACCAAGGCCGTCAAAACACTCCTACGGGCCGAGCGCGTGATCGCCGTTTCCGAGTGGGGGCGGCGGGAGATCGTGGCGAGAGGGCTGGCCGATCCGGCCCGCGTGACCGTCGTTCCAGAGGCGCCCGCGACCACCCTGGACGCGCCGCACGACTCCGGTCCCGACGACGCCCCGCCGCCCTACGGCCTGATTGTCGGAACCATTCAGCCGCGTAAGAACCTGCCGCGGGTAGCCGAGGCATTCCTGCACACGCGCGCGTCGAGGGACTCTCGGCTGCTGGTTGTTGGAGCGATCGGTTACCGCGGCACCGAGATCGTGCGGGCCGTGCGTGCGATCGATCCGAACCGGCGAATCCGGTTCATTGGCCAAGCAAGCGACGCGCTGCTGGCCGGGCTTCTGCGTCGTGCATCGTTCGTGCTGCTCGCCTCCTTGGAGGAGGGGTTTGGCCTGCCGGCGCTCGAGGCAATGAACGCCGGCGTGCCTTGCGTAGTCTCGGATTCCGGCGCACTGCCGGAGGTAACCGCGGGAGCGGCGCTGACCGTGGATCCCGGCGATGTGGACAGCATCGCGGCCGCGGTCGACCGGTTGGTTGACGACCGCGGTCTGCAAGAGACACTTGTCCAACGGGGCCGCGCGCGCGCAGCCGACTTCAGCTGGGCGCGTGCGGCCGCGTCAACCGCCGAGATATACGCTCAAATCGCGTGAGAATCATGGTCGTCACTCCCCAGCCCGCGTGGCCGCCGCAACACGGCGCGGCCCTGCGCAACAGCCACCTGATCTCCGCGCTCGCCAGCCGTTACGAGGTGGACACGCTGACCTTGGTGCCGCCGCGGGCCGGCGCGGGCGATTCAATCCCGGGCGTGCGGCGCTCCGGCTCGATCCCCATGACGGCCGGCGGCGGGCTCGCGCGTCTCGCTAATCTGGCAGCCGGCCGCACCCCCGACCTCGTGTTTCGACACGGCTCGCGCGAGGCGCGCGCGGCCGTGATCGACCATATCGCGGACGGCCGCTACGACGTGCTGCAGATCGAGGGACTGCAGCTCGCCTGGGTCGTTCCCGACGCGTGCGCCGTTTTCGCGGGGACCTCCGGCCGCCCGCGGATCGTCTATGACGCGCACAACCTGGAGTGGCGTCTGCAAAGCGACCTGGCCGCGTCGGAGACGGGTCTGCGGGCCGTGTACTCGCGGCGCCAGTCCAAGCTGCTAAGGGACGTCGAGCGCGACGTCGTGAAGTCGTCGGACCTCACCCTGGCGTCCACCGAAGACGACGCCGCGGGTCTGCGGCGGCTGGACGGAGCGGCCGCTATCGAGACCCTCCCGCACCCCGTACGCGTGGCCGCGCGCTTTCCCGGACGCCGCGGTCTCGCTTCGAACCCGACTGTGCTGCTGGCCGCCAACTTCCTCTATCGGCCCAACCGGCGCGGCGCGGCCTGGCTATTCGGATCGGTTTGGCCGTCCGTTCTGCGCGAGGTTCCCGACGCCAGCTTGCGAATCACGGGACCTGGGTCGGAGATGCTGCGACCCATCGCGCCGGCCCGTACGAGCCTGGGCGGTGTCGTGAGCGACATGGCCTCCGAATACGCGCGCGCCTGGATCGCCGTGTCGCCGGTAGATGTGGGCGCCGGAGCGCCCTACAAGGTCCTGCAGGCCTACGCGGCCGGACGGCCGGTTGTGGTGCGAAGTTCGGGACTGGCGGGACTGCCCGAGGCCGGGCGTGAAGGGCTGCTGGCCGCCGACTCGGCGGACCTGTTCGCGCGGCGGGTCGTCGAGCTGCTGGGCGACGAGTCGCGGCGGCGCGTCCTTGGCGCCGCCGGGCATGCTTACGTCCGCGCCGTTCACGATGCGGAGACGATCGGCCGGCGCATCGTGGATATCTATGCCAGTCACCACGCCGTCAGCCGGGTCGAGCGCCAGCGATGAGCGTAGCGGTCTGCGTAACCGTCAAGAACGAGGCCGCCGACGCCGCGGCGCTGGTCGAGAGCCTGCTGGCCCAGACCCTGACGCCCGACGAGATCGTGATCGTGGACGGTGGGTCCCGCGATGGCACCCAGGAGCGGCTCCAGCGCGCGCTGGCCGGCCGGCCCAACGCGGCAGTGATCGAGGCGCCCGGGAGCAACATCGCGGCCGGGCGCAACGCGGCCGTCGCGGCCTGTACGGCTGACCTGATCGCGATCACCGACGCGGGCTTGACCAGACCGGCCGGCTGGCTGGCGGCGCTCGTTCAAGCGCTGGACTCGCACCCCCTGGCGGCCGGGGCCTACGGGTTCGTTCTGGCGGCGCCGCGGACTACTTTCGAAGCCGCGCTGGGCGCCGTGGCGCTTCCCGCGCCCGGCGAGATCGACCAGGCTTCCTATCCGCCAAGCAGCGGGTCGGTTCTCATGCGGCGAGACTGGCTCAAGCGCGCGGGCGGCTACCCGGAATGGCTCGACCACGGCGAGGACCTCTGGCTGGACCGGCAGGTCTGGAGCCGCGGGGGTTGGTTCGTGCACGCGCCCGGGGCCGGCGTGCGAATCCGCCCGCGCTCATCCATTGGGGAGTTCTACCGGCAATACTTCAACTACGCGCGCGGGGATGGACGGGGGCGGATGTTGCTGGGGCGCCACGCCATCCGATTCTGCACCTACCTGGCCGCCGCCGCGCTGCTGCGCCGTCCGTCTCCCTGGCGTATGACCGCTGTGGCCCTCATGGGCGCCGTCTACCTGCGGCGGCCTTTTGCGCGGCTTCCGCTGATGCTGGCGCGGGCGCCCGCGTCGCAACCGCTGCGGGCCGCGGCGCTGCTGCCGCTGCTCCGGGTTGTCGGCGATCTGGCCAAGATGGCGGGATTCGTCGACGGCCTGCGCCGCTCAGGCAGGCGCTGATCCGTCCATGACCGGCAGCCCCGCCAGCTCACCGGACGTATCGATAGTCATCGTCACCTTCAACGCCCGCGAATTCCTGCTCAAGTGCCTTGCGACCGTGCTGGCAGCGACGAGACAGGTGTCCGCCGAAGTCCTGGTAGTGGACAACGGCGGCGGCGACGGAACCTGGGGCGCTCTGGCTTCGTGCGACGGCGTTCGAGCCTTGCGCGGCTCGCGCTCGCTTGGCTACGCGGGCGGCAACAACCTTGCCTGGCGGCGCGCGTGCGGACGGCACGTCCTCTTCCTGAACCCGGACACGGAGCTCACGCCCGGTTCGATCGACGCTCTGGTCGCACGGCTGGAGTCCGACGACTCCGTCGGCATCGTCGGCCCGCGGCTGGTTCTGCCCGATGGCTCCCTGGATCCGGCGGCCCGACGGACCATCCCCACACCCCTGTCGGCGGTCCTGCGGCTGCTGCGGCTAGCGCGCGTCATACCGTTTGGTCGTCGTCTCGCTTACAACTTACCCGTGTCGGCTTCCGACGATCCGCGAGTCGAAGCAGTCTCGGGCGCCTGCATGCTGGTGCGCGGCGAGACGTTTCGAGCACTGCGTGGTTTCGACGCGGGGTACTTCATGTATGGCGAAGACCTCGACCTGGCGGCGCGCGCGCGCCGCCAGGGCTGGAGCACTGTATATTCGCCCGATGTCACCGTTCTGCATCTCAAGCGGCGTTCGTCGCGGCAGCGCGAGCTGCGCACTCGGTTCGAGTTCTATAGAGCGATGTGGCGCTTCTATCACCGTCATAGGCGTTCCGATCCCGCGGTTGTGCGGCTTGCCGTCTCGACCGCCGTCTTGATTCTGGGTGCCGGCGCGCTGCTGCTGCGCCTCACGCGGCGGCTGCTTGCAGATGGGTGACGGGCGGCCACCGCCATGATCTGGACACGGCGCAACTGGGTGAACATGGTTGCCACGGGGACCTTGTGCGGCGACGCCGCGGCGCTGGCCGCCTCCACCCTCGTAGCGTTTCTGCTGCGCTTTCGCGTGGTACCCGATCCAAGCCTTGCCGCCAACCGGTTCACTTTCTTCGCACCTGTAGTCATCTCGTTCGTGGTCGCAACCCTGCTCAGCGGACTCGTGTTCGGTATGTACACGCGGCATCGAACCAGCGGCACCGTGGACCTGCTCGCGCGCGTGACAGGCACGGTTACCGTTGGCGCCCTGCTCACAGTCGCCGCCACGTTCTTCGCATTTCCCGACCGGCTCGAATTCGCGCGGCTCTTCGTGGTCTACATGTGGCTGTTCGGAATCCTCGCGGTGGTGGCCGTCCGTTCGTTCCTGGCCTACGGATTGCGCATCCTGAATCGCAGAGGATTCGGGGTCGAGCGGGTGCTCGTGGTCGGCGCGGGCGCCGAGGGCCGTGAGGTCGTGAGACGAATGCAGGCCGAGCCGGGACAACGATTCCAGATCGTGGGAGCGGTGGACGGCTTCGCGGAAAGCCGCCCGGACGGCGCCGGCGAGGCGCCCGTACTCGGGCAGGTGGCCTCGATCTCCGCCCTTATCGCCGAGCACGACGTGGACAAAGTCGTCATCGCGGTCCCGTCGCTCTCACACGAGGCGCTTCTGGACATTTTGGAGCAGACCGAGGCTTCCTACGCCGATGTCTGGCTGTTACCGGACTTATTCCAGCTAATGGTCTCGCCGGTGACCCAGGGCGGAGTACGCGGACTGCCGCTGATCGCCCTCAACGAAGTGCGGCTGCGCGGCTTGAGCAGGTTTGCCAAACGCTCACTCGACCTCAGCGTGGCTGCCGCGGGTCTGATTCTGCTCTCCGCGCCGCTGCTCCTGATAGCCGCCGTGATTCGCTTCAGCTCGCGCGGTCCGGTGTTCTACGTGCAGGATCGGGTGGGACGCGATGGGCGTCGTTTTCCCATCGTCAAGTTCCGCACCATGATTGACGAGGCTGAGCAGTACGGTGAAACCTGGACAGTCGTCAATGACCCGCGCATCACGCTGGTAGGCCGCGTATTGCGCCGGTTCTGGCTGGATGAGCTGCCCCAGCTCATCAATGTTCTCAAGGGAGACATGAGCCTGGTGGGTCCTCGTCCCGAGCGCCCCGCCTACGTGCAGGCGTTCGAACAAGAGTATTCGCGCTACATGGTTCGCCACCGAGAAAGGTCCGGGATAACCGGTTGGGCGCAAGTCAACGGACTGCGGGGCGATTCCTCGATAATGGAGCGCACCCGCTACGATCTCTATTACGTGGAAAACTGGTCCCTGCTCTTCGATCTGCGGATCCTGTTCCGCACTATGTTCATGGTTCTGCGCGGCGATGCGCTCTAAGCGCCCTACCCAATGGCGCGCGGCGCTCAGCCGGCGGCGGATGCTGGGGCTTCTGGCCCTGTCGGCGGCGGCCAGCGGATGCGATGTGTTCGGGGCCGGCCCGGACGACCAATCCGGCGGTCTTCCGCGGGGCCCGGACGCCCAAGCGCCGCCCTACACGCCTCCAACTCCGACCCTTGTGCCGCCGCCGGTGGCGCTGCCCGCGGTGGTTACGGACGTGGCCGGCGCGGGCGAAGCGGGAGACTCCGGCGACGGCGGCTCAGCCCTGGTGGCGCTGTTCCGCAGCATCGCGGGGGTAGACGCCGACGCATCCGGCTCGATCTTCCTATCCGATTCGGAAGCCAGTAAAGTTCGCCGAATTCGGCCCGACGGCATCATCGAGACGCTGGCCGGAACAGGTCTGCCGGGGTTTGGCGGTGATGGAGGCCCGGCGCTTTCCGCCCAGCTCACGGCGCCCACTCGAATCACGGTGGACGGGGTGGGCTCGCTATTCATCGCCGAGCCTCACCGGGTACGCCGCGTCGGCGCGGACGGTGTGATCGGGACGATCCTGGGCGATGGCCAGCCGGGCTTCGAGGGGGACGGTGGTCCGGCGGCCTTCGGACGCACCGCCGGCAACGCCGGTATGGCGATCGACGGCGACGGGAATCTGTTCGTCGCCGAGCGCGCCGCCCATCGCGTTCGACGGATCGCCACCGACGGCACTCTCACCACCGTGGCCGGCACCGGAATCGCCGGCGGCGCCGGCGACGGCGGCCCGGCGGCCAGCGCGCAGCTGGACCAGCCGGGCGACGTGGAAGTCGACCGCGCCGGCAACCTGCTGATCGCGGAGCTGGCCGGCAATCGGATTCGGCGCGTGTCGCCTGACGGGTTGATCACCGCGCTGGCGGGCACGGGCGCCCCGGGCGGGCGGGGCGACGGGGGCCTGGCCCTGGCAGCGGAGCTGCACGGTCCGCAGGCGGTAGCGTCGGACAGCGCGGGCAATGTGTTCGTGGCCGATTGGAACAATCGGCGCATCCGGCGCATCACGCCCGACGGGCGCATCGAAACGATCGCCGGGCTGCCGGGCGGACACGTTGAATCCGGCGGGCTTGCCACTGCGACGCGCCTGCGCCTCCCGGTCGACATCGCAGTGGCGCACGACGGCAGGCTCCTGCTGGTCGAGCAGCTGTCGCGGCGTCTGCGCGCCCTGGCGCCGCTGCCCGCCGCGGAGCCGGGCCCGTCGAGGCCGGGCGCGTACCTGGCGCCGGCGTCCCCGCTGCCGCTCGGACCGCCCGTGGCCAATAGTCCTATTGCCGAAATCTATGCCGGTAGCGGTGAGCCGGGCTATGGCGGCGACGGCGGCGACCGGCGCGACGCGCTGTTCGCCGCGCCGCGCGGTATCGCGCTGGACGGTCAAGGCCGGATCATCGTGGCCGACACCGGCAATCATCGAATTCGACGGATCGAGCTCGACGGCACGGTGAGCACTATCGGCGGCACCGGCGCGGGCGGCTTCTCGGGCGACGGAGGACTGGCCGTCGAGGCTAACCTCAACCGCCCCCTGGACGTGGTGGTGGACTCTACGGGCGTCGTCTTCGTGGCCGACGCCGGCAACTTCCGGGTGCGCCGGATCGACCTACGCGGAATCATCACGACGGCCGTAGGCGGCCCGCAGCCGGGTTCCGGCGGCGATGGCGGACCGGCGCACCAGGCGCAGCTCACCGAGCCAACCGGCCTGGAGCTGGATTCCGGCGGCGCGCTGTTGATCGCCGACGCGCCCGCCCACCGGGTACGCCGGGTTGATTCGGACGGAACTGTCTCCACCCTGGCCGGTTCGGGCGAGTTCGGGCGCGACGGTGACGGCGGACCGGCCGTGGCCGCCCGGGTCGGATTCCCGCAGCGGGTTGCGATTACGGCCGACGGGTATGCGTTGATCTCGCAGCTGCAGAACGGCGTGATACGCCGCGTTTCACCGGACGGCCAAATCGTCACAGTCGCGGGGTCGGAAAACCCATCCGCGGCAGAGGAAGGCGCGGCTACCGAGACGAATATCGAGGCCCCGATCGGGCTAGCCGCGGACGGCGACGGCAACGCCTACATAGTTGAGAGCGGGGCGGGCACCATCACCAGGCTCGACCCGGCCGGAACGGCCACTCTCATCGCGGGAGACCTTACCGGTCAGGGGCAGCCTGGCGGTCCCGCTCGCGAGGTGCCGTTCTTCACGGCCGTAGACATCGCCCTGGGGGCGGATGGAAGCGGCTACCTGCTCGAATCGCGAGGGCTCATCTGGCATATCCGAGCACCCACCGGCGCGCCGGCCCAGCCCACCAAATCGGTTGAGGAAACGGTCACGTCGGTGCCCACGATCGCGATCGCGCAATCCGAATCGGCGGTCGTTCAATCGGTGTCTCTGTCCCTGCGCCTGGACTCGCGCCAAGGACCGGTCGATCCCACGCTCGAGTTCCATCCGAGCGAGCGCGTCAACGTCGCGGTGCTCTTTGCCGACGTCGTGGAGGGGTCGCGGCTGGGCATCCGCTGGTACGCGGGCGACCGAGAGCAGGGGGCCTTCCTCACCGATCCACAGCCCGCTTACACGCGGGCGCCGTTCGGTTTCTACTTCTACCTGCCGGACAGCGCGCCCGTGGGCCAGTGGCGCGTGGAGGTGCTGGTGGGAGCGGAGGCGGTGGTGAGCGCCGACTTCGTGGTCTCGCCGGGCGAGCCGCGCAACCTGCCTTAACCCGCCTGAGGGCCGGCGCATTGCTGCTACTAGCGTGTCCTATTCCCGAGTAGACGCGACACTTGGCGTCGGATTGGGTTGACGCCCGAGAGCGGGGCACGTGGCCTCCCGTCGGACAACCCTGCGCCTGACCGCCCCCGGTAATTTCAAGCGTCCCTCCTGTCATTCAAGCGCCAGCGACGAATCCACAGCCGTCGCGACAACCTCCCGGTGCGCCGTTGTCCTGCCACACTGTTGTCCAGGCCCGGGCGCCGGTTGTACAGCAAGCAGCACACGTCATCGATTGGGTGCTGCACCACCTCCCGCAG
Source organism: Chloroflexota bacterium (assembly GCA_965220075.1). Taxonomy (GTDB): domain Bacteria; phylum Chloroflexota; class UBA11872; order UBA11872; family UBA11872. The sequence goes on along the minus strand of OZ244806.1, from coordinate 2,037,078 downwards.
CAAGGCCACGAACATGCCGCGCTTCCAGCGCTCGGCTAGTTGCGTCAAGCGCGACGGCCTGAAGTCCCGGTCGTGCCCAGAGATGCACAGGCGGCTTGGTCACTCTCATCCACGACTATTGCCGGAACCTCGATTTCGTTGAACCAGCCCACGTTTTCTTCCACCATGCCCAGCGTTAGCGTATACAAGCCAGGTGCGGATGGCGCTCTTACGACGCCTTCAAAGACGAACCCGGACCCGGGTGCGACGCTGGTCCAAGCTGTCGTCGGTGCGTCATACGGCACGAATAGTCGATCTTCCAGGGTGGTCATGTCTTGCGGCACGAAGCGGTCGTCCGGCACAGACCAGCGCGTGGCGAGCCTATGGAAGCCTCGCCAGTCTTGCGAGCCGGTGTTGACGGCCCGGACGAGCAAGTAGGCGCCGTCTCCTGGGTTTATACATACCTGCGGCGATAGAACATGCAGGTCCGCCTTGTGTGGCGGACGATCGCTAGTGGTCGGCTGCGCCCGAATCTCGATGTCCGTGCTTGCGATACGCTCGCTGTCCACCACAAGCCACAAACGGTAGCGGCCCGGCGCCGTCGGCGAGCGCGTGGTGAGCGGCTCCAAGACTTGTGCCGTTGCGCCGGCGGGAATGATCGGCGGCGGCCGCAAGCGAACTGGCTGCCGAGTGGCCGTGGCGCCATCGGAAGCTTCCCAGACTAGTTCGGCAGTCCGGGTCCGACGGCCCGGAGGCGGGCGCCAGGCAAGCGAGGCGCGGTTTTGAATCGTGACCGGGATCACGGTAGGCGAGTCAGCTAGCCCGGAGCGCAGCACGAGGTGAGTTTCGACCTCGGACCAGCCTGTAGTTACTGGGACGCCCAGGGACCCAAGATGGAGCACGACGAAGCGCCCAGTATCAAGCGGCGTGGTCGATGGCCGAACCTCGCGCGCCGCGGCTTGCCAAGCCTCGACCTGTCGGTCCGTCAGAAACTTCCGATCCAGGACGACCGTGCGCGCACCGAACGCCAGCAGTGCATCCAGGACCTGGGGTCTGGTATTTACGTCACTCCCGTCGATCAACCGCTGCAGATACGCCGTGCCGCGCGGAGCGTAAGACCCGGTGTAGCCGCCGACGACCGGCTGACGTCCGCCGTTGAGCGACCACCAGACCCGCTCAATGTACGGGACGGGTGACGTGAATTCCGCGCCAGCCGGAATGAAGGTCACCGGTCCGTCGGGCGACTCCGCCAGCGCCGCTTGCAGCCTGGTGTCATAGGGGATCGAAGCTAGGTGGACCGGCGCCCGCGCGAACTCAGCGGCGAGCAGGACCAACAGCAGCGCCGCAATGACGTGGGCCCGCGAGCCGCCCGTCCGGCGCCAGCGGTAGCACTGCTCAATGGCAATGGCCGCCAGGAGCGCCATGGCCAGCATGACCCCGCCGGCCGCGAACGTTGGATTGCCCAAGGAGGCGAATCCCGGAATCAACGCGTGCGCCGCCGCGAACGGGAGCGCAACGCCGGTGAGCTCGCCCTGCCACCACAATTCTGGTCCCAGCGACAGCACGAAAAACAGCACGCCGCTGATTCCCAGGGCGGCGGCCGTTGCCCGCATCCGCGCCGGCGCGGCGCCCGCAATCAATCCCAGCGCGGCCAGTGCAGTGGGCATGATGCCGAGGAAGAAGGAGGGTGTGAAGCCTGGGACTCTCGACCCGATGACCTGACGCCACCAGAGGGACTGCGTCACCCAGGGTAGGTATGCCGGCAAGCGGGCACTCAGCCGACGCGCTTCCTCAAGGGTCCGCACTTCCTGATTATCGAGCCAAAACCCCACGTACCCCATGAGCAGCGGGACAAACGGCAGGGCGGCGGCCAGCGTCGCGGCCACCGCCCTGGCCACGAGCCGTCGGTCGAGTCGCGGGCGGCGCCGACTCAGCATGGCCGCGCCCATCAGCGCCAGGAGCATGGGCAGGGCGATGAAGCCCAGGTATACGCTCGTGGCGAACTGGATGAATACGCAAAGCCAAGCCCCGCTCAGCTTCCACCAGGCCGGACGCCGCACGAACCAGAACCAGAGCGCCACAGCCAACGGCGTCCACCAGAACATGAGCAGGCTATGGAATTGCAGATACTCTCTTGGGAACGGAGCGTAAGCGAATATGAACCCGGCGACTACGGCCGGCCACCAGCGACCCACGAGAAACCAGGCCGCCGCCGCGGCCGCCGAGGCGTTGAGGAATGGACTGGCGATCGTCAGGACATTGAGCCCAACGCCCGGTCCGAAGATCGTGGCGACCGGTGCGTAGATCGGCAACCCGCCCAGCAGCAGGTGGTGGTAGAAGAGCGAATCGCCCATGCCGAAGTGGGCCAATCCTTCGAACAACCGATGCGGCTCCGCGAAGATGGCGTAACGCGTCCATTCGAGCATGTAGAGGACCATCAGGTTGTCTATGTGGCCGTAGTGGAACTGATCCCCGGCGGCCGGCGGCAGCGTCATCAGCGCGGCGACGGCATATAGGACGGCCGCAGCTCCGAGTTTGATGCATCGAGCGGCGAGCGTTCGGAGAACGGGACTCGCTGGGCGTCGGAGCAGACGCGCTGCGGTCACTAGGCTGTCCCCTTCCCGAATAGATGTGACACCTGGGGCCGGGTTGGGCTGCCGCCAGGGAGCGGTGCACGCGGCATCTCGTCGGGACCAAGCGATGCGATGGAACCGACGCGCCGTTCATGACCCATTGTCACGTATTGCAGCGGTTCGGGCTCCGGCTGTTCGCACTCGCCGACGAGTTGGGCAACGTGCGCGCCGCCGGCCGGACCCTGCGCTTGCATCCCTCGACCTATGACCGCCGGCGCAAGGCCGTGCAGCGCTGGGGCCTGGACGCCCCACGGCCGCGCGCCAAGCGGCCCGGCCGCATCGCGGGCTCCCAGGCCCCGCCCGAGCGGCGGCCCCAGATCGCCGCGCCCGTATGGCGCATCGAGGCGGGGCACCCCAGCGACCTGGTGCAGCTGGACTGCTTCGACGTCGGTCAACTGGCCGGCTCCCACGGGCCCACCCGGCAAGACACCGCCATCGATGTCGCGTCCAGCTGCTCTTGGGCCACGCTCCGCTACACGGCCGCCTTGGTCGAGCAGGGCGCCCGCGAACTGGCCCTTCGCGGCCGGCAACTCGACCCCGTCAGCACCGACAACGCCGGTGAGTTCACCAGCGCCACGTTCACTGCGGCGCTATCTCCGGTACTACAACCACGTACGCGCCCACACCCGGCACCTGACCCAGAGCCGCACCCCCCGCCGAAGTCTTGGGAGCTGCCAACATGTGGCCGCAGCGGCCGTCGAGATGAGTGCTACCCGTCGCTACGTCTCGGGAACAGGACACGCTAGCAGACTTTTGCTACCTTCAATTGGCCGTCGTGTCCACGAACTGCTAAGCGGGCTAGCACTCGCGCGACTGGGGTGGCGCTGTTGGGTGAGGTTTCGGAACCGGAAGCGCGGACCGCACCGATAGCCACTGAGCAGCGCCGGCTGGCAGTGCTCAAAGCAATCGTCGAAGAGTACGTGCGTTCCGCGCAGCCGGTGGCTTCCTCAGCCGTGGTGGCGCGCTCCGGGATTCCGGCCAGCAGCGCCACGGTAAGAAACGACATGTCGGCTCTGGAATCCGCCGGTCTGATCACGCAGCCCCACACGTCGGCCGGTAGAGTGCCCTCGGCCCACGGATATCGCCGCTTCGTGGACCAGCTGATGGGTCCCGCGCTTCTACTGTCGGCCGAGCGGCGCACTATTTTCCATCAGTTTCATCAGATAGAACGGGATGGCTCGCAGTGGCTCGCGCTTGCCTTGGCGCTCATGACGCGCATGGTCGGCGCGGTTGCCCTGGCAAGTCCTCCGCGACGCCCCCAGCAGCGCTTGCGCGACATTCGTCTGACGGCCACGCGCGCAGGCGACGTTGAGGTCGAAGTACTCGCTCAAGGCGACATGCTGGCGAGACGGACCGTGCGGCTGGAGCCTGTCCCATCGACCTCCTGGCTCAACCGTGCCGCGCGCCGCTTGCGCAGGACTCTGCGCGGCGCCACGCATCGCCGGATCAGGTCGCTGCCGCCGCAGGGCTCGTCGCGCGAGCAAGTGCTCAGGAGCGCCATAGCCGCGACTCTCTTGTCCATGGAGCGGGCGAGCGCGGAGTCGGCGCAGGTGGCCGGCGTATCCGCCATTCTGGGCCAGCCGGAGTTCCGAAGCGTTGCGCGGGTAAGGGAGCTTCTCGACCTGCTGGACGCCGGAACCCTGGCGCGCCGCCTGGGCAGCTCGGCGCGGGCCAGCGGCGAGGTGATCGTCTACATTGGCGGTGAGCAGGACGATCAAGTCATGGCCGGGCTCAGCACCGTTTCCGCCACGTACGGCAATCCCGACCACGGAGCGGGGATGATTGCCGTCGTGGGTCCCCAGCGCTTGCACTACCGCCGCGCAATTGCGACGGTGGAAACGGTGGCGAGCGCGCTCACCAGTTTGGTGGCGAGCCGCGCGGCCTGAGCGTCCTATCACCCGGATACGCGGCGAACGTTCGATAATTGGAAAGCAAGCGCCAGCCACACTGACGAAGGACCATGCCCGCACGCTCACATAGCAATCGCGAACCCGATGAGTCCGGCACGGCCGGTGGTGGCGGTGAATCGAGCGCTTCGGCGGCCGACGCGCCCGCGTTCAAGGTGACCGACAAACGAGCCGCCGCCAGAGCGGCGGACGCTCCACCGGAACCGCGCGAGACTGACGACGAGCTCGCGGAGGTCCGCGCCGAGCTGGAGCAGGCTCGCACGCGGCATGCCGAGATACTCGATAGGTTGACGCGGACGCAGGCCGATTTCGCCAACTACCGCCGCCGAACCGAGCTCGAATCGCAGGAGCTGGCCAAATACGCCACTCAGGCGGTGCTGCTGGACGTGCTGCGCGTGCTCGACGGTTTGGACCGCGCGTTCGTTGCGCTGCCCGCCGAGCTTCGCCGCCTCTCCTGGATCGACGGCATCGTAATCGTGCACGCGCAGCTGCGCGCGGTTCTCGAAGCCCAGGGAGTGACTCGGATAGAGTGCGAGTCTGGAGACTCGTTGGACATATCAATCCACGAAGTTGTCATGTCGGAGGACGGTGACGGCCCGGTAGTGGTACTGGAGGAGCTCCAGTCGGGCTACCGTATGCACGACCGCGTGCTTAGGCCGGCGCTCGTTCGCGCCGGGACCCGGGCGGAGGCTGAAGAGGTCGGCTCGGACGCCGCGGAGGAAGACGAAGAAACCACGCCGGGCGACGCTGCCGATGCATAGAGCGTCATCGCGGCGCAGGCCCCCCGGACAGTCGGATAGCCGACAATGAGCCGTCGTACCGACTACTACGACGTGCTCGGCGTCGCGCGCGACGCGAGCGCTGACGAGATTCGCCGTGCGTACCGCGCGCTAGCTCGCAAGTTTCATCCGGACGTCAACACCGGCGACGACGCGGAAGTGAAGTTCAAGGCCATAAACGAGGCCTATGAAGTCCTGCGGAACTCCGAGAAGAGGCGCATGTATGACCTGCACGGCCCGGACGGCCCAGCCTCGCCCTTCGGCGTCGACTATCAGGATTTCGGCGGCTTTGGCGACGTCTTCGACGCCTTCTTTGGCGGTGCAAGACCACGCGGCCGGCCAGCGGCCGAGCGGGGCGCCGACTTGCGCGCCAGCGTCGAGCTGGAGTTCAGCGAGTCGGTATTCGGTGCTGACGCCGAGGTCGACTATCAGCGCTTGGAGCCCTGTGGCTCATGCGGCGGCGCCGGCGCGGCGGTGGGCACCAAGCCTGTCACATGTCGGTTGTGCAAGGGGTCCGGGCAAGTCCAGCGCGCCCAACGATCGGTGTTCGGGCAGTTTGTCAACATTGCGACCTGCGAGCGCTGCGGCGGTACCGGGCAGGAAATCCCGGATCCGTGTCCCACCTGTCGAACTACCGGGCTCGAGCGGCGCGCTCTGCGACGGAGCGTGAAGATCCCCGCCGGTCTTCAGGCCGGAACGGAGCTGCGTTTGCCGGGTGAGGGCGATCACGGCCCCCGCGGCGGCCCGCCTGGCGACCTCTACCTCACGATTAACGTCAAGCCTCATCCTCGACTGGAGCGGGACGGCGATGACATCGTCAGCGAATTGATCGTCAACGTCGCCGAGGCCGCACTGGGCGTCTCCGTAGAAGTCGAGACCGTTGACGGGCCGGAAGCCGTGGAGGTCCCCAGCGGTATGCAGCCCGGCGCGGTCGTCACTCTGCGCGGCAAGGGCGTGCCCCACTATCGCGGCGGACGGCGCGGCGACCACCACATCCGGGTACGGGTTGTGATTCCTGGCAAGCTGAGCCGCGAACAGCGAAGCCTCATAGAACATCTGCGCGAGGTTCTGCCGCCCGGCGCCGAGGAGGACCCCCGCTCGCTGTCCGAAAAAGTGCGCGCCGCGTTTAGATGAGTGAGCGCTGGCTGGAGATCGCCGTCAGGGTTGACCAGCACGAGATAGACGACGTGCGCATGACGATGGCCCGGCGGGCCGGGCGCGCCGTCGCGGTGGAAGAGCTTGCGAGCGAGCCGGATGGGTCGCCGGGGCGCACTGTCGTGCGCGCTTACCTTCCCGAGGGGACTGAGTGCGCGCAGGCGCGGCAGGACATTCAGACCGCCCTTTGGCATCTGGGTTCACTGGGATCGAGTTCCCTGCGCCAGGCCGCGGAGCGCTGGATCACTCCCGCTGAGTACCTCAGCGCGTGGCGCGAGTTCTATAAACCACTCGCTCTCGGGCGCCGATTCCTCGTGACGCCGTCCTGGTCGGCGCCGCCCGTCAGCGATCGCACCGTGATACGCCTGGACCCGGGCATGGCGTTTGGGACTGGCTTGCATGCCAGCACTCAGCTTGCGGCCGAAGCGCTGGAAGAAGCCGCGCGGGGCGCGGAGCACGTTCTGGACGTGGGGACCGGATCGGGCATCCTGGCCATTCTTGCGGCTGCCTGCGGAGCGCGGCGCGTCACGGCCTACGACGTCGACGTGGACGCCGTGCGCACCGCGCTGGCGAATGTGGCGCTCAATGACCTGCAAGAAGTCGTTGAGATTTTGCCCGGCCGGCTGCCGCCCGTCGCGCAGGGGGCCGACGTCCTGGCGGCCAACATCGTTGCGGACGTGCATCTCGATCAGATGCACCTGTACCGTCGGGCGACCCGGCGCGGTGCGCGCGTGATCCTCGGAGGAATCGCACGCGAGCGCGAGTCGGAAGTAGCGGCGGCGGCCAGTCGATGCGGGCTAGCGGTCGACCGCCTGCGGCGCGCCGACGACTGGGCGTGCATCACGGCGGTTAACAATAGGGAGGCGAGGCGCGAGCCCGCCGGCGAAGGATCGCCCTCGGCGGCCACGGTGGAGGCGGGCGCGCATGGGTGAGAGCACCGAGAGCGAGTGCATTTTCTGCCTGGTCGCGCGGGGCGAGGTGCCCTCCGACTTCATCTACGAGGACAGCGAGATCGTGGCCTTCAACGACATCCAGCCGCAGGCGCCCGTGCACGTCCTGGTGATTCCGCGGCGCCATGTCGCGTCCGCGGCCGACCTGGGTGAGGATGCCGACCTGGCCGGCCGGCTGCTCACGGCGGCCGTGCGGATTGCCGCGGACCAGGGAATCAGCGGGACCGGCTACCGAATCGTGACCAACCACGGTCGCGATGGCGCACAGAGCGTGCAGCACCTTCACCTGCACGTCGTGGGCGGGCGGCAGCTCCGCGGCTCCTTGGGTTGACGCGGTCCCCGCGTCGGGCTCACCGAGTTGACCGCGGGCGTGGCAATGCTAGAATCTGGCGTCGTCGTGGGGCGCATATCCATCGCACAAACGCGCATATTTCAATAGGTATCCGCTTAGCCGGGGTTCGCCGGTCTAGGTGGGTATTTTTCGTCTAATTAAAATAACTCGGTCGACAGATTGATATTGACGATTTCGTGGCGCACGCGTCGGCGAGTGCCGCGCGCCGCCGTGAGTTGCGGCGCAGCGCAGCTCCGCTCAGGCAACCGATCCGCGGATCGTCTGCGCCATCCCGGGGTGTTCACTAAGTCGCGCCGGCGCCCGCGGCCGGAGCGGCCAGCTACTCGTTGTTAGGAGCAGAAGCCTAATGTCAGAGAACGGCACTCACGGCAAGCTGCCGGTTCGCTACTACGGCAAAACGCCCAGCGCCATGGCGCTGCCACACCTGGTGGAGCAGCAGATCGAGTCGTTTGACCGCTTCAAGCGTGAGCACCTGCGCGAGCTGTTCGAAGAGATATCTCCCATCCAGGACTTCACCGGCAAGAACCTCGAGCTGCACTTCGAGGTACCGGAGGATCCATTCGATCCCCCCAAATACACCGAGGAAGCGTGCCGCGAGCAAGACCGGACGTTCCAGGCGGCGCTGCGGGTGAAATCCAGACTGCACAACAAACAGACCAGCGAGATCAAGGAAATGACCGTGTACATGGGCGACTTCCCGCTCATGACACGGCAGGGCACCTTCATCTACAACGGCGCGGAGCGCGTGGTCGTCAGCCAGCTGGTGCGGTCGCCAGGCGTCTACTTCTCGGCCGAAGAAGACCCCGCAACCGGGAGGCGCCGCTTCGGCGCCAAGCTGATCCCAAAGCGCGGGGCCTGGCTCGAGTTCGAAACCAGCGGGCAGGACCTGGTTGGGGTCAAGATCGACCGCAAGCGCAAGCTTCCGGTCACGACATTCCTGCGCGCGATCTCGCCCGAGCTTGGCTCCGACGAGGCCATTCTCAAGGTGTTCGCCGATGTTGATACAGACCCCGACCATCCCCAGATCCGCAGGACGATCGGCGACGAGTCCACGCGGCGCGATCTGGCGCTGAGTCACGAAGACGGGCTGATCGAGCTCTACCACCGGCTGCGTCCGGGCGACCCGGCCACGGTCGACAACGCACGCTCCCTTATCGACCAGACCTTTTTCACGATTCGCCGCTACGACCTGGGACCGGTGGGGCGCTACAAGCTCAACAAGCGTCTTGGCATGGACATCGGAGCTACCCATCGCACGCTGACTCCGGACGACCTCATCGCCATCGTGCGTGAGATCGTGCGGCTCAACGTCGCACAAGGCATTCCCGATCACATCGACCACCTCGGCAACCGCCGCGTGCGCGCCGTGGGTGAACTGTTGGCGGAGCAGTTTCGGGTGGGCCTGCTGCGCATGGAGCGCGTCATCAAAGAGCGCATGAGCATCCAGGACGCGGCGGAGGCGACTCCGGCCGGACTGATAAACACCCGGCCGGTTACGGCCGCGATCAAGGAGTTCTTCGGGGGCAGCCAGCTCTCGCAGTTCATGGACCAGGCAAATCCTCTGGCGGAGCTCGGCCACAAGCGGCGCTTGAGCGCCATGGGTCCGGGCGGCCTCTCGCGTGAACGTGCGGGCTTCGACGTGCGGGACGTCCACTACAGCCACTACGGTCGGGTTTGTCCGATCGAGACACCCGAAGGGCCCAGCATCGGCCTGATCAACACCCTCGCCAGCTACGCGCGCGTAAACCGCTACGGATTTATCGAAACCCCTTACCGGCGCGTGCGGCGCACCGTCAGGTGCTCCGAGCGGCAGCTGGCTGTCGGGCGAACCGTCACCGGCGAGTTCGCGCACCCTAGCAACGGCGAGGTCATCCTGCGCGAAGGGGAGCTGATCACTCAGGAAATCGCGGAGCGGCTGGCAAAGCTCAAGGGCGCAAGCAGGCTGGAGATAAAAGTGCGCCCCCACGTGACCGACGAGATTGTCTACCTCACGGCCGATGCCGAAGAGCGGTACACCATCACGCAGGCCACGGCTGAGCTCAACGAGCTCAACGAGATCGCCGGGCCGCGGGTCTCCGCGCGCCGCGGTCCCACCATTCACGAAGTCGCGCCGGACGAGGTGGACTTCGCCGACGCTTCACCCCAGCAGATCGTCAGCATTCCGGCGGCCATGATTCCGTTTCTGGAGCACGACGACGCGAACCGCGCTCTGATGGGCGCGAACATGCAGCGGCAGGCCGTGCCGCTGGTACGACCGGAAGCGCCGCTGGTCGCGACCGGGATCGAGTCGCAGGCCGCGCGCGATTCCGGCCACATGCTCATGGCCGAAGCCAGCGGCATCGTGCGTCAGGTCACTTCAAACCGCATCGTGATAGCCCAACCCGGAAAGAAACAGCGCATCTACTCCCTGCGCAAATTCGCCCGCTCCAACACGGCCACGTGCATAAGCCAGCGTCCCGTGGTCAGCGTGGGTGACAAGGTCAAGAAGGGCGACGTCGTGGCCGAGAGCATGGCCACGGACGGCGGCATGCTCTCCATGGGCCGCAACATTCTCGTGGCTTTCATGTTCTGGGAGGGCGGCAACTACGAGGACGCGATCGTGGTGAGTGAGCGGCTCGTGCGTGACGACCTCTTTACGTCGATTCATATCGAGAAATACGAAGTGGAAGCGCGGGAGACGAAGCTCGGCTCCGAAGAGATCACGCGCGACATTCCCAATCAGAGTGAGGAAGCGCTGCGAAATCTCGACGACACCGGCGTGGTGTACGCCGGCGCGGAGGTCAGCCCCGACGACATCCTGGTAGGCAAGATCACGCCCAAAGGCGAGACCGAGCTCAGCGGCGAGGACCGCCTCCTGCGCGCCATCTTTGGCCGCGACGCGCGCGAGGTGAAGGACTCTTCCAAGCACATGCCGTCGGGTGAGCACGGGCGCGTCATAGACGTGAAGCGCTTCACGGCGGCTGACGGCGCCGACCTGCAAGCCGGCGTGGTCGAGATGGTGCGAGTGAGCGTGGCCTCCAAGCGAAAGCTGATGGTCGGCGACAAGATGGCCGGGCGCCACGGCAACAAGGGCGTGATCTCCATGATCCTGCCGGACGAGGACATGCCCTGCCTGGAGGACGGGACGCCGGTCGACATCATCCTCAATCCGCTGGGCGTGGCCTCGCGCATGAACGTCGGGCAAACGCTCGAGACGCATCTTGGCTGGGCCGCCCGGCAACTCGGCTTTCAGGCGGTAACCCCCGTATTCGACGGCGCCGGGGAGGGAGACATCATCGCCGCGCTGACGGAAGCGGGGCTGCCCGAGTCGGGCAAGGCCCAGCTCTACGACGGCCGTTCCGGCGAACCGTTCGATCAGGGCGTCGTAGTGGGCGTGATCTACATGATGAAGCTGGGCCACATGGTGGACGACAAGATCCACGCGCGCTCAACCGGCCCCTACTCACTCATCACGCAGCAGCCGCTTGGCGGCAAGGCGCAGATGGGCGGGCAGCGATTCGGCGAGATGGAAGTCTGGGCGCTCGAAGCCTACGGCGCCGCGCACACGCTTCAGGAGATGCTGACCGTCAAATCCGACGACATTCTGGGGCGCGTGAAGACGTATGAAGCAATAGTCAAAGGCGAGACGATCCTCGAACCGGGCATCCCCGAGTCATTCCGTGTTCTCATCAAGGAGCTGCAAGCCCTCGGCGTATCGGTCGACATCCTCGACGAGGCGGAGGAGGAAGTGCAGCTGGTGACCGAGCACACGCACGACATGCTGCCCGACCTCGATGGAATCAACATTCAGGGCCGTGAGTACCGGCTTTAGGAGGCCGCACAGGCATGCTTGAAGTCAACAAGTTCAGCGCCATTCGGGTTCGACTGGCCTCGCCGGATCAGATTCGATCGTGGTCCTACGGAGAGGTCACCAAGCCCGAGACGATCAACTACCGCACGCTCAAGCCGGAGCGCGACGGTCTCTTCTGCGAGCGCATATTCGGACCCACGAAAGACTGGGAGTGCGCCTGCGGGAAGTACAAGAAGATCCGCTACCGCGGAATCATCTGCGATAAGTGCGGCGTCGAGGTGACCCGATCGCGCGTTCGGCGCGAACGCATGGGGCACATCGAGCTGGCGGCCCCGGTTACGCACATCTGGTATCTGAAGGGCACTCCCAGTCGGATCGGACAGATCGTGGACGTCAATCCACGTGACCTTGAAAAGATCGTCTATTTCGCGTCCTTCATCATCATCGAACTGGACGAGGAAGCGCGTGACGCCGCCATCCAACGCCTCGATCAAGACCTGGCCGAGAGGCTTGAAGAAATAGAGGACGACGCCGAGGAGCAACTGGCCGGCCTGGCCGTACAAGCCGATGATCAGATCGCCCAGCTGGACAATCAGCTTGCGGGTGAGCATGCCCGCCTGCAAGACGAAGTCGATGAGCAGATCGGACCCGTCGTCGCCGAGGCCGCAAGCATCCGCAAGCGATTGGCCGCTATGGAAGGCACCAAGTCCCTCGAGCACGTCCGAGTCAGCTGGGCTGACGATCCACTGGTCGAGAGCGGAGCGCCGATCACGGCTGAGACGTTCAAGACTCTGGACGAATCTCTCGCGGCCGCCAGGAGCGAGCTGACAGGCAAGGCCGAGTCCGATAAAGCCGCGGCAACGGAGCGGTTCCACGCAACCAAGGCAACCCAGAGGCGCGAGGCTGAGCAGAGCGCGGCCCGAGTCGAGGAACAGAAGAATCGAGACCTGGCCGACGCGCGCGAAACCTACCGCCAGCGCGCCGAGGACCTGGCCACGCTGGAGCTGTATCAGCTGCTGTCGGAGCCGCGCTATCAACAGCTTCGGGTCACCTGTGGGGACGTTTTCGAGGCCGGCATCGGCGCCGAGGCAGTGGTCAAGATGATCGAGGAAGTCGATCTGGATCAGCTTGCCGAACAGCTGCGCGCCGAGATCGAGTCGCCCTCCATTCAACGGCGCAAGAAGGCGATCAAGCGCCTCAAGGTAGTGGAGGCCTTTCGGCGGTCCGGCAACCGTCCCGACTGGATGATCATGAGCGTGCTGCCCGCGCTGCCTCCCGACCTGCGCCCGATGGTTCAGCTGGATGGCGGGCGTTTCGCCGCCAGCGATCTCAACGACCTGTACCGGCGCGTCATCAATCGGAACAACCGTCTCAAGCGTCTGATGGAGCTGGGCGCACCCGAGATCATCGTGCGCAACGAGAAGCGCATGCTGCAGGAGGCCGTCGACGCGCTCATCGACAACGGCCGGCGCGGCCGCGCCGTGACCGGGACCGCCAATCATCCCTACAAGTCACTCAGCGGCCTCCTGCGCGGCAAGCAAGGGCGCTTCAGACAGAACCTGCTCGGCAAGCGGGTGGACTACTCGGGGCGGTCGGTGATCGTGGTGGGTCCGCATCTCAAGCTGAATCAATGCGGACTGCCCACCAAGATGGCGCTCGAGCTGTTCAAACCCTTCGTCATGCGCGAGCTGGTCGACTACGGCCACGCCAGCAACATCAAGAGCGCCAAGCGGATGGTGGAGCATCCGGAGCCGATCGTCTGGGACGTCCTGGAAGAAGTGACCCGCGACCATCCCGTGCTGCTCAATCGCGCCCCCACGCTCCACCGGCTGGGAATTCAGTCATTCGACATCGTGTTGGTCAAAGGCAGCGCGATTCAAATCCACCCACTCGTTTGCACGGCCTTCAACGCGGACTTCGACGGCGATCAAATGGCCGTCCACGTGCCGCTGAGCCGCGCCGCGCAGGACGAGGCGCGCTATCTGATGAAGAGCACGCGCAACATCCTGTCGCCGGCGGACGGGTCGCCGGTGATCAGTCCATCGAAGGACATGGTCCTGGGCTGCTACTACCTCATGGAGCTCAAAGAGGGCGCGCGCGGCGAGGGCAAGGCGTTCGCCGACTTCGACGACGCCATCTCGGCCTATGAGCACGGCACCGTGGACCTGCAGGCGCTGATCAGAGTGCGCATGACCGCCGAGGACCTGCCGATCGAGGATGCGGCTCTCCCCGACCCTCCGTTTCTCGAGACCACCGCGGGACGGGTGATCTTCAATGCGGCGCTTCCCAAGGAGTTGCGTTTCGTGAACGAGCGTCTCGACAAGGGAGACCTCAAGCGAATCGTGGCGGCCGTTTTCTACTCGTCCGGCGTCGAGACCACCTGCGAAGTCGCCGACAAGATCAAGGAGCTCGGCATGCGCTGGGCAACCCAGTCGGGCGTGACCATGGCCGTGCAGGACCTCGTGATTCCGAAGGTCAAAGAGGAAGTCCTGGTAAAGACCAACGCACTGGTGGAGTCGATCGAGGAGAACTTCACGCAGGGTCTCATTACGGACGAGGAGCGCTACGCGCTCACCGTCAAGGCTTGGACGGACGGCATGGATACGGTCTCCAACTCCGTCGCCGAGTATCTGGACAAGATGAGCCCCGTCTACATGATGGGGAACTCCGGCGCCGCCAAGGGCAACTTCGACCAGATTCGGCAGATCGCGGGAATGCGCGGTCTTATGTCCGATCCGGCTGGCCGGATCATCGAGATGCCCGTGCGAGCCAACTTCCGCGAGGGACTCAGCGTGCTGGAGTACTTCATCTCCACGCACGGTGCGCGCAAGGGTCTGGCCGACACGGCGCTGCGCACCGCCGACAGCGGTTACCTCACCCGACGGCTCGTCGACGTGGCGCAGGACGTGATCGTGATGGGACAAGACTGCGGCGCCACGGAAGGAACATGGGTGCGTGCGGGCGCAGCCGACGAGGTTATCGAGTCGGTTGGCGTTCGCAGCTTCGGCCGGTTCGTAGTCGACGCGGTGGCCCATCCGCACACGGGCGAAGTCATCGTGCCCGGCGGCGCGATAATCGACCGTGAAGCGGCCGGCCTTATCGACGAAGTCAAGGTCGAGTCCATTCACGTGCGCTCCGTCACCCACTGCCTCAATGAGCGCGGAGTCTGCCAAGCGTGCTATGGCATGGACCTTGCCCGGCATGAGCCGGTCAAGGAAGGCGCGGCGGTGGGCATCATTGCCGCGCAGTCGATGGGTGAACCTGCCACCCAGCTCACTATGCGCACGTTTCACCTGGGCGGCATCGCCTCCGGCACGGACATCGTGCAGGGACTTCCGCGCGTTGAGGAGCTCTTTGAGGCAAGGGTGCCCAAGGGGGTGGCGATCGTGAGCGATCTCGACGGCACCGTCGAGATCCTGCAGGAAGAGGACCAGTACCGCCTTCGAGTCGTCTCCGCTGAGGTGCGCGAGTTCCAGCACCAGCTCGGCGAGGATATGACGCCGATCATCGAAGACGGCGCGGAAGTCGAAGACGGCGCCACGCTGGCGGTGCCCCACGCCGACGCGAAGGACCTGCTGGCGCGCAAAGAGCGCAGCAAGTCCAACACGATCAGCAAGCGCGCGCTGGCAAAGCTGGCCGACGTAGGTATTCGCGCGGAGGCCGGCGGCACGGTTGTGATCGAGGACGGGCAGCTTGTACTGCGTTCGCAGGTCGAGGACGCCGTGGAATACCGCGTGTCCCTGGCGGCGGGCCTGCGAGTCACCAACGGTGATCTGGTCAGACGCGGCGACCAGCTCACCGAAGGCCCGCTGAACCCGCAGGACATTCTGCGTTTACGTGGGCGCGGCGCGCTCGAGCGCTACGTCGTGGCGGAGGTTCAACAGGTCTACAACATGGTCGGCGTGACCGTGAACGACAAGCACATCGAAGTCATCGTGCGGCAGATGCTGCGCCGCGTAGTGATCGACGATGCCGGGGATTCAGACTTCTTGCCCGGCACTCTGGTTGACCAGCATGCATTCGAGGCCAGCAACACTCTACTGCAGAGCCAGGGTAGGCAGCCGGCCACGGGCCATTGGGTGCTGCTGGGCGTCACGAAGGCGTCGCTCAACAACGACAGCTTCCTGGCGGCCGCCTCCTTCCAAGACACGACGCGCGTGCTGACCGAAGCCGTGGTCGAGGGCCGCGTGGACCAACTCTACGGTCTCAAGGAAAACGTAATCATCGGCAAGCTCATTCCCGCCGGCACCGGCTGGCAGCGCTATCAGGCCGAGGCGCTGGGGTTGCCGGAGGCGCCGGCCGGGCTTCCGGAGGGCGACGGCGACGAATCTCAGCAGACGGACTCGGCGCTGCTCGATGGAGTAATGATGGACGGCGGCGCCCTCGAGCCGGTCGACGAAGCGAACGGTGAAGGAGCCGGAGATGGCGAAGAGGATCTCCTGGCGAGTGTTGGCGAGAAGCCACAGAGCGAGGCGTTTACCGATTTCCTTGCGCCGGTCGACGATGAGCCCATCGATGAGACGAGTGTGGAGACAAGCCCTTGATCTCGGTGCGCACGGATGAGCGACCCGTCGACGTTGACGAGGTCTATGAACGGTGATAGCGTAATGCGCCGGTGTGTGGGCGGCGGCATATCCTTTATTACCCCTTGTGACGTAGGTGCATAGTGCCAACGATCAACCAATTAGTGCGTAGAGGCCGTCGTAAGACGCGCAAGAAAATCAAGGCGCCGGCGCTGCACTTTGCCTACAACGGGTTGCGCCGCCGTATGATTCGATCGGGCGGCTCGCCGCAAAAACGCGGCGTATGCACCCTGGTTCGCACGGTTACGCCCAGGAAGCCCAACTCGGCGCTTCGCAAGGTCGCGCGCGTGCGCCTCTCGAACGGCATGGAGGTCACGGCCTACATCCCAGGCGAAGGGCACCGGCTGCAGGAGCACTCCGTCGTGCTGATACGCGGCGGCCGCGTCAAAGATCTACCAGGCGTTCGCTACCACGTTGTGCGGGGTCCGTTGGATGCGACGGGCGTCGAAAACCGAAAGCAGGGGCGCTCCAAGTACGGTACGAAGCGAGGCGCATAAGCTCGCTTTATTTCGTGCTTGTCACGATGCGTGATTCGATGATGACTCAGGCGATGAATGGAGACGCGGCACGACTGACGGCGCGTCGGGAGAAGTGCGATGCCGCGGCGTAAGCGGCCCGAGCGGCGCATCGTATCGCCGGATCCCAAGTTCAACAATCGAACCGTGCAGCGCTTCATCAACAAGCTGATGCGAAACGGCAAGAAGTCGCTGGCGACCCGGATTGTCTACGCGGCGTTTGAGGACATCGAGGAGCGCACCGGGGCGCTTGCGCTGGACACGTTCGAGAGTGCGGTGCGGAACGTCATTCCGCAGGTCGAGGTGAAGCCGCGACGCGTTGGCGGGGCCACCTATCAGGTGCCTGTGGAGATACGCGGCGATCGGCGTTACGCGCTAGCGGTGCGCTGGCTGGTGGACTCCGCCCGCAGCCGCGCGGGACGATCCATGCGGGAGAGGCTTGCGGCAGAGCTGATCGAAGCGGCCGCCGGGCAAGGCGGCGCCGTGCGGCGGCGCGAAGACGTGCAGCGCATGGCCGAAGCCAATCGCGCCTTCGCCATCTACGCCTTCTAACTGCGCCCGGTTTCCCACTCATGCCATCGGACGTCAGCAAGACGCGCAATATCGGCATCATCGCTCACATCGATGCCGGCAAGACCACCACCACTGAGCGTGTTCTCTACTACACCGGGCGTATCCATCGAATGGGCCACATCGACGAAGGCACCACGCAGATGGACTGGATGGCGCAGGAGCGGGAGCGTGGAATCACCATCGTCGCGGCCGCCACCACCTGCTATTGGAACGACCACCGCATCAACATCATTGATACGCCCGGTCACGTGGATTTCACAGCCGAGGTCGAGCGCTCGTTGCGCGTGCTCGATGGCGGGGTGGTGGTCTTCGACGCCGTGAACGGCGTCGAGCCCCAATCGGAAACCGTTTGGCGCCAGGCCGACCGTTACAACGTCCCGCGCGTGGCCTTCATCAACAAGATGGACCGGCTCGGCGCGGATATCGACGGCACCGTGCAACAAATCCGCGAGCGCCTCGGATCGAATCCCCTCCCGATCCAGATTCCGCTGGGACAGGAGCGCGACTTCCAGGGCGTCGTCGACCTGACGAGCATGCGCGCCCTGCGCTGGCAGGGCAGCACCGGCGAGCCGCCCCAGAGCGAACCGATCCCGCCGGACCTGGAGCAAGCCGCGCTGGCGGCACGAGAGCAACTGCACGAGGGGCTGGCCGAATGCGACGATGAGTTCGCCGCGCTGTACCTCGAGGGCGCCGAGATCAGCGCGGAAGAAGCGCGCGCCACGCTGCGTCGGGTCACGGTTTCCTCACAAGCCGTGCCGGTTCTCATGGGCTCCTCGCTGCGCAACTGCGGCGTGGAGCCTTTGCTCGACGCGATCACCCAGTTCCTGCCATCGCCGTTAGACGTTCCGCCGGTGAGCGGGATGAATCCCCGCAGCGACGGCCGCGAGCAGCGTGAACCGTCCGAGCAGGCGCCGTTCGCCGCGCTCGCTTTCAAGATCGTGGCCGATCCGCACGCCGGCAAGCTCGCTTACTTTCGCGTCTATTCCGGGAAGGTCGAGCCCGGCGCCAGCATATTGAACGCCGCGCGGGCGAAAACCGAACGTCTGACGCGTGTTCTCCGTATGCATGCGGACAAGCGTGAAGAGATCCAATCGTCCATCCAGGTGGGCGACATCCTGGCCGCCGTAGGGCTGCGCAGCGCCTCCACGGGAGATACGTTCACAGATCCGCGGCATCCCATTCTGTTGGAGTCCATTGCGTTTCCCGAACCCGTCGTGACCATCGCCATCGAGCCCCGCAGCCGCGCGGATCAGGACCGCATAATCGCGGCCTTGCAGCGACTTGGCGAAGAGGACCCCACGTTCCGCGTATCCAGCAACGAGGAAACCGGCCAGACGCTCGTCGCCGGAATGGGCGAGCTGCACCTCGAAGTGATCGTCGATCGCCTGCTGCGCGAGTACCGCGTAGCCGCCAACATCGGCCGACCGCAGGTGTCCTACCGTGAGCGGCCCAGGCGGTCGGCAAGCGGCCGCGGTCGCTTCATTCGGCAGACGGGCGGACGGGGACAGTATGGCGACGTGTCCGTGGAGTTGGAGCCGCTGGAAGCCGGCGACGGCGTGGAGGCGGCCACAAGGATCAGAGGTGGCTCCATCCCAGCCAGCTTTCTCCCGGCCGTAGAGCAAGGCCTGCGGCGCGCGCTCACCAGCGGACCGAACGGCTATCAAGTGACCGACGTGCGCGTCACCGCCGTAGACGGCGCCTACCACGAGGTCGATTCATCCGAGCTTGCGTTCGAGATGGCCGCAGCGATGGCCGTTCGCGACGCAATCGACAAAGCCCGAACCTACGTGGTCGAGCCGGTAATGGCGGTCCAGATCGTCGTGCCCGAGGAATATGTGGGAGATGTGCTGGGCGGTCTCGGTGCCAAGCGCGGCACCATAAACGCCGTCGAGATTCGCGGCGGCGCCCACGTCATCGACGTGGAGGTACCGCTGGCGACGATGTTCGGGTACGCTAATGAGTTGCGGTCCGCGACACAAGGTCGCGGGCAGTTCACGATGGAATTTGCGCGCTACGCGGCGTCGGCAAAGGCGGGGCTGTGCTAGCGGGAGTCAAGTGGTAGCCAGTCGCGCCGTATAGCGCCTGGGTGGGAGCACGAGCAGCATGGGACGACAGAGTTTCGAGCGAACGAAGCCGCACGTAAACGTCGGCACGATCGGCCACGTCGATCATGGCAAGACCACGTTGACGGCCGCCATAACAAAGGTTCTGTCGTTCCGCAATCAGGCGACGTTCGCGGCGTTTGACGAGATTGACCGCGCTCCCGAAGAGAAGGAACGCGGTATCACTATCCAGATCACGCACATCGAGTACGAGACGGACAACCGGCACTACGCGCACATCGACGCCCCCGGACACCGCGACTACATCAAGAACATGATCACCGGCGCCGCTCAGATGGACGGCGCGATCTTGGTCGTCAGTGCGCCCGACGGCCCGATGCCGCAGACCTTCGAGCATGTCCTGCTGGCGCGGCAGGTCGAGGTGCCGGCCATGCTGGTTTTCCTCAACAAGGTTGATCTGGCTGACGACGAGGAGCTCGTGGAGCTTGTCGAGCTCGAGCTGCGCGACCTGCTCAACAAATACGAGTTTCCGGGCGACGACGTTCCCATCATTCGCGGCAGCGCACTGCACGCTCTCGAGTCCCAGAGCACCGATCCCGGAGCCGCGGAATACGCGCCGATCCTGGAACTGCTCGAACAGGTTGACGCCTATATTCCAGAGCCTACGCGCCCAACCGACCAGCCTTTCCTGATGCCGATCGAGGACGTCTTCGGTATCAAGGGGCGCGGCACGGTCGTCACGGGCCGTATCGAGCGGGGCGTCATCAACAGCGGTGAGGAAGTGGATATCGTCGGCATTCAGAACGAGACCGACCGGCGCGTGGTCACTGGCGTGGAGATGTTCCGCAAGACTCTCGATCAGGGAGTGGCGGGCGACAACGTTGGCTGTCTGCTGCGCGGCATCGAGCGCGACGACGTGGAGCGCGGCATGGTGCTGGCGGCGCCCGGTTCCATTACGCCCCATACCGAATTCAAGGCGCAGGTGTATGTGCTGACCAAGGACGAAGGCGGCAGGCACACGCCGTTCTTCACCGGATACCGGCCGCAGTTCTACATTCGAACCACCGACGTCACCGGCGAGATCACGCTGCCGGGCGGGACCGAGATGGTTGTGCCGGGGGACAACATTGAGATGGACGTCAACTTGCATGCGCCCATCGCGCTCGAGGACGGTGTGCACTTTGCGATTCGCGAAGGCGGCGTGACCGTCGGCGCCGGCATCGTCACTAGGATCGTGAAGTAGTCCAAGTGGCAAGGGCGCGCGCGGAGCCAAATGCACCCTCCGAGCGCCAAGCCGGGCGTGCGCAACGAACACGCGCCCGGCGACAGGCGCCGCGGCAGCGCATCCGAATCCGTCTGAAGTCTTACGACCATAAGGTCTTGGATGAGGCCGCGCGCCGTATCATCGAGACTGCGGATCGGACTGGCGCCGAGATCCGCGGCCCTATCCCCCTGCCGACCGACAAGAAAAAATGGACCGTGATCCGCTCGCCGTTCATCGACAAGGACTCGCGTGAACAATTCGAGATTCGTACTCACAAACGATTGATCGACGTATTTGACCCGACTCAGCAAACCATGGACGAGCTACTGCGCCTACAGCTCGCCGCCGGCGTGGACATCGAGCTGAAGTCATAGCGATGCGCATAGGGATACTGGGACGCAAAATCGGCATGACCCACGTCTTCGACGAGATGGGCGCCGCTGTCGGCGTCACGGTGATTCAAGTGGGTCCCTGCCAGGTCACCCAGGTTCGCACGCGTGAGCGCGACGGCTATCAAGCCGTGCAGCTGGGGTTTGACGCCGGCAAAGCGGCGAACCGCCCGGAGCGCGGTCATCTCGGGGATCTGCCCCCGTATCGCGTTCTGGCTGAGTTCCGCGTGGCCGACACGCCCGATCTCGAGGTCGGCGACGAGGTTCGGGTGGACTCGTTCGCGGCCGGGGATCGAGTGGACGTGACAGCCACCTCGAAGGGCAAGGGGTTCGCTGGCGTAGTGAAGCGCCACGGGTTCCGCGGCGGCCCGCGCACGCACGGTCAGAGCGACCGCCTGCGGGCGCCGGGCGCGATCGGCGCGGGAACCGATCCCAGCCGGGTCTTCAAGGGAGTACGCATGGCCGGGCGCATGGGCAACGCCCGCGTGACTGTACGCAACCTCGCAGTCGTCGAAGTAGATGAGGAACGCGATCTGCTCTTGGTAGGCGGGGCCGTACCGGGCGTTCGCAATGGCCTGGTTCGCGTGCGGCCGGCGACCGGCTCGAAGACGGGCGGCGAGTGATGGGCCAGCGGGGTACGGAGCCGTTGGAAGAGGTGGCGCCCGACGCTTTCGGTGACCCGCCTGAGAATCTCGAGATATTGCATAGGGCTCTGCGCAACCATGCGCAGAACTCACGTCAGGCCACCCAGTCGACAAAGACTCGCGGCGAGGTGGCCGCTAGCACCGCCAAGCTGTATCGACAGAAGGGCACGGGGCGCGCGCGCGCGGGCTCCTCGTCGGCGATCCAGCGCGTGGGAGGCGGGGTCGCCCACGGTCCACGGCCGCGGCGCGTGCGGCGGCGCATGAGCCGGCGCGAGCGCCGTGGGGCGCTGCGCGCCGCGCTGGCCGCAAAGGCCGCGTCCCGGCGCATACAGGTCGCGCAGTCCTGGGGCGAGGCCGCCAAGACGCGCGAGCGCGCGGAGTGGCTGGACAGGCACGGGCTGACGGGCCGAGTCCTGTTGGTGGACATCGAGCCGTCCGCCGAGCTGCGTACCCTGAATCGCAACATTCGCGGCGTGGAGGTAGTCCGCGCCGACTCGCTGACGGTCCACGCGGTTGCCAGTGTCGACACTATGGTCACCACGCCCGCGGCGCTGGAGTACCTTCGAAGCAGGAGCGCTCATGGATCCGGCTGACGTGCTGGTGCGGCCACTGGTAACCGAGAAGTCGACTGCTCTGGGTGAGCGCGGGCAATACGTCTTCGAGGTTCATGCGGCGGCTAGCAAACATGACGTGGCGCGCGCGGTCGAGGCCCTGTTCCACGTGGCGGTCGCGCGAGTCAACGTTCTGAACTTGCGCGGCAAGCCGCGGCGATTCGGCCGTTTCGTCGGCCGCCGCGCCGACCGCCGCAAGGCCGTGGTCAGCCTGCAGGAGGGCCACACCATCAATATCTTCCCGGGAACATAGGCTGATGGGATTGCGCACTTACGACCCCACCTCGCCCGGCAGGCGCGGTTACGTGTCGACCGACTTCGAGGAGTTGACCGGCGCGAAGCCCCACGAGCCGCTATTGCGTCCGTTGAAAGAGCACGCGGGCCGCAACAACCAGGGCCGCATGACAGTGCGGCACCGTGGCGGAGGCGCCAAGCGGCGCTATCGCAAGATCGACTGGCTTCGTAACAAGCATGGCGTGCCGGCCGTGGTGGCGAGCATCGAGTACGACCCCAACCGATCGGCCCACATCGCCCTGCTGCACTACGTGGACGGAGAGAAGCGCTACATACTGGCGCCGGATGGTTTGCGCGCCGGCCGCCGGATCATCTCAGGCCCCGAAGCCGAGCCGCGCACCGGCAACGCCATGCCGCTGGAGAACGTCCCGGCCGGAACCGAGGTGCACGCGATAGAGATGCGGCCCGGGACCGGGGCGCAGCTCGTGCGCTCCGCCGGTATGAGCTGTCAGCTGCTTGCCAAGGACCGGGGTATGGCGACCCTGCGTTTGCCTTCGGGCGAGATGCGGCAAGTCGCGCTTGCCTGCATGGCCACGGTGGGCCGTGTCGGCAACATCGATCACAGCAATCAGGCCGCCGGGAAAGCGGGGCGCATACGCTGGCGAAGGCGCCGCCCGCGGGTGCGTGGATCCGCCATGACGCCGCGCGACCATCCGCATGGCGGCGGTGAGGGCAAGGCGCCCATCGGTCTTCCAGGCCCTAAGACGCCGTGGGGTAAGCCGGCGCTCGGATACCGCACGCGCGTTGGGCGGCGGCCGTCCGATCGTCACATCATTCGCCGACGCCACAAGAAGTAGGTCTGCATGTCCAGAAGCTCCAAGAAAGGCTGGTATCTCGATCCCAAGCTCGAGAAGCGCGTGGCGGCGGCCGCGCGCAGCCGTCAAAAGCAGGTTATCCGTACGTGGAGCCGGTCAAGCGTGGTGCACCCGGAGATGGTGGGCCTCACCATCGCGGTTCACGACGGACGCAGACACGTGCCGATCTACATCACCGAGAACATGGTTGGTCACCGACTCGGCGAGTTCGCGCCGACGCGTACCTTTCGCGGCCACGGCAGTGGGCGCGCCTCCAGTCAAGCGAGTTGATTAGCAGCATGCAAGTGTCCGCCACGGCCAAATACGTTCGGATCGCTCCGCGTCACGTGCAGTCGGTAGCCGGTGATCTGAGCGGCCTCCCGGCGGAGGAAGCCCTCGCCGCGCTGGCCTTCATGCCGCACCGAGCCGCCTACGAGATTGCCAAGGTGATCAAGTCGGCGGCCGCCAACGCAGAGAACAACTACGGCCTCGACCGCGACCAGCTGGTGGTCAAGACAGTGCTTGTCGATCAGGGTCCCTCGCTGCGCAGATGGCGGCCCAAGGGCCGCGGACGCGTGAATCCCTTCCGCCGACGCTCCAGCCACATCACCGTGGTAGTCGACGACCAGGCCGCCTAGCCATGGGTCGCAAAGTCCATCCCATCGGCTACCGGCTGGGCTACACCAAGCGCTGGTCCAGCACCTGGTACGCCGAACGGGACTATACCGATCTTCTGCAAGAGGACGTCACGATCCGGGCAATGGTACGTCGGTTCCTGGAAAATCCGGGACAGCGTGAGCAGCGTGAGCAGCGGCGCGGGCCGCGCCGGCGCGGGATTGGCGCCGGTGTCTCCCTCATCGAGATCGAACGGCAGGTGAGCCAGGTGCGCGTGCTCGTGCACACCGCTCGGCCGGGCATCGTGATCGGGCGCGGCGGTACCAACCGCGAGGCGCTGCAACGCATGATCGAGCTCCGCACGGGCAAGCGGACGGTTCTGGACGTTCGCGAGATCTCCCAGCCTGAGCTGGAGGCCTTTCTGGTGGCGCGAAACGTGGCCGAGCAGTTGGAGCGCCGCGTCTCATTCCGACGCGCCATCAAGATGACGGCCGAACGAAGTATGCGCGCCGGCGCCATGGGCATAAAGATCATGGTCAGCGGGCGGCTGGGCGGCCGCGAGATGGCCCGCACCGAATTCGAGCTTCTGGGGACCGTTCCCCTGCAGACGCTCGACGCAGACGTGGATTTCGGCTTCACCGAGGCGCGTACGCAGTACGGCCGCATAGGTGTCAAGGCGTGGATTCACCGCGGCGCGGCGCGCACCGATGAGCCGGAGCTGTTGAGTCAGGCGGTCGAGGCGCCGGGCCGCGGCGGGCGGCGGGCCGCGCGCGGCGCATAAGCCCATGTTGACGCCGCGGCGAACCAAGTTCCGCAAGCAGCATCGGGGCCGCCGGCGCGGCCGCGCGTCGCGCGGCAACCGGCTCGCGTTCGGCGACGTGGGTCTGCAAGCGGTCACCGCGGGTTGGGTCGACAGCCGCGAGATCGAGGCCGCGCGGCGCGCCATTTCGCATCACGTGAGTCGCGGCGGCCAGATGTGGATTCGTGTGTTTCCCGACAAGCCCGTCACGGCCAAGCCCGCCGAGACGCGCATGGGCAGCGGCAAGGGCAATGTCGAGAGCTGGGTCGCGGTCGTGCGGCCCGGCCGGGTGCTCTTCGAGATCACCGGAGTTGATCCCGACACCGCCCGTGAGGCCATGCGGCTGGCCGCGCACAAGATGTCCGTCAGAACACGCACGATCGTTCGCGATCTGGAGGTTGTCGTTGGCTAAGGCGCGCGAGTTGCGTGAGCTGGACGATGCCGAGCTCGCGCGGCGGATCTTGGAGACCAAGGAAGAGCTCTTTCGGCTGCGAATGCAGCATGCCACGCTGCAACTCAGTGACACGTCCCGTCTGAGCGAGGTGCGCCGCGACGTGGCGCGCATGCTGACCGTGCAGCGCGAGCGCGAGCTCGCGCCCGTAGACGCCCCGCAGGGGGGAGCTGATTAGGATGTCCTCAACACAACGGGCGCGGCTGGTGGGTCGGGTGGTCGGCAATGCGGCCGCCAAGACAATCGTCGTCAGCATTGAATCCGAGCGGAGGCACCGCGTTTACAAGAAGGCCGTGCGCACCCGCCGCAAGCTCATGGCGCACGACCCGGGCGATATCTGTGAAATAGGCGACACCGTGGAAATCGAGTCCACGCGGCCGCTGAGCAGGCACAAGCGTTGGCGCATCGTCAACGTAGTGCAACGCCCCTCACTGACTGTCGAAGAGGAGCAGGCGGTCTTCGCGGCCGTCGAGGAAGACGACGAGGGTGATTCAGAACCAGACCAGACTTAGAGTCGCCGATAACAGCGGCGCCCGCGAGGTGATGTGCCTGCGGGTGCTGGGCGGTTCGGCGCGGCGTTACGCCCGCGTGGGCGACGTTATCGTCGTCAGCGTCAAGCAGGCGGTACCCAATAGCGCGCTGCCCAAGGGCAGCGTAGTGCGTGCGGTCGTCGTGCGGGTAGCCAAGGAGTATCGGCGCAGCGACGGTTCGCGAATCAAGTTCGACGACAACGCGGCGGTGATTCTGGAAGGGCTGGCGCCGCGCGGCACCCGCATTTTTGGGCCGATCGGACGCGAGCTGCGTGACCGGCATTTCATGCGAATAGTTTCGCTCGCGCCCGAGGTCATCTAGCCGTGACCAAGCGTCGATTCCGCATCCGCAAAGGCGACACGGTCGAAGTCGTCACCGGCCGCGACCGCGGGCGCCGCGGCGAGGTGGAGCGCATGGTTCCTGAGACCGGCCGCGTTGTGGTGGAGGGGACCAATGTCCGAAAGCGCCACACCCGTCCCCGCGCCATGGGCCAGCGCGCGGGTATCATAGAGTTCAACGCGCCGTTCGACGCGTCCAACGTGATGCTCGTTTGTCCGCATTGCGGCGAGCGCACGCATGTCGCGTTCCGGTTTGGGAGCGATGATTCCAAGCACCGCTACTGCAAACAGTGCGATGAGAACCTGGATGTGTGATGGCACGATTTCTTGAGAGCTATCGCGACACGATCCGTCCAAAGCTCATGGCGGAGCGGGGCTATCGGAACATCCACGCGGTTCCGACACTGGAGAAGATTCTGGTAAACGTGGGCATAGGGGAGGCCGTCACGAACGACGCGATCGTAGAGCACACCGTGCGCGACGTGAGCGTGATGACCGGCCAGCGGCCGGTGGTTACGCGGGCGCGCAAGAGCGTGGCCGCCTTTCGGCTGCGCAAGGGCCAGCGGATCGGGGTCAAGGCAACACTGCGCGGACGCCGTATGTACGAGTTCCTGGACCGGTTGCTCACGCTCGCGATTCCGCGCGTGCGCGATTTTCGCGGCCTGTCTTTGAGCGCCTTCGACGGCCGCGGTAACTACAGCCTCGGACTTACCGAACAGCTCGTGTTTCCCGAGATCGACTACGACCAGGTGAGGGAGATTCGCGGGTTTCAAATAACGATCGTGACCACCGCCAAGACCGACTCCGAGGCCCGACGCTTGCTCGAGTTGTTCAGGTTTCCGTTCGAGCGAGCCGAGGCGGCGTAGGCTAGGGACATGGCTAAGTCATCCAAGATTGAGAAATGGCGGCGCGAGCGAAAGGAGTTCCTGAGCCCGAACTTCGATGAGCGGTCGCTGCGCCGTCGCAAGCTGAAGTTCAAAGTGCGTTACCGCAACCGCTGCATGCAGTGCGGCCGGCCGCGGGCGTACATTCGCCAATTCGGCATGTGCCGTATCTGCTTCCGCGCCATGGCAGTGCGCGGCGAGATACCCGGCATCACCAAATCTAGCTGGTAGCACTCGTAATGACCGACCCAATTGCCGACATGCTGACGCGCCTGCGGAATGCCGTTATGGCGCGGCATCCGCGCGTGCGGGTGCCGTGCTCAACGCTCAAGCAGAATATGGCTCAAATACTTCGCGACGAAGGCTTCATTCAGGGATTCGAGGTTGTCGAAGAAGGCCCGCGCGCCTGGCTCGACATCGAGTTGCGTTACCTGGACGCCAATCGTCCCGCGCTAGGCGGATCCAAGCGAGTCAGCCGTCCGGGTTTGAGGATTTACAGCCGCGCGCGTGAGATTCCCCGCATCATGGGGGGGATCGGCGTGGCGCTGATATCCACGTCGCAGGGCGTCATGACGGGCCGTGAGGCCCATCAGCGGCGCCTTGGCGGCGAAGTGCTCTGCTTCGTCTGGTAGCGCCGATGTCACGAATTGGTCTAATGCCGATCGCGCTCCCCGAGGGTGTGAGCTTGAGCCTTGCCGACGGCAACCAGGTCACGGTTACGGGCCCCAAAGGGACGCTGGAACGACGCTTGCATGTTGACATAACCGTCGATTGCACAGACGGCGTGGTTCGGGTGAGCCGCCCAGGCGACAGCCGCTACCATCGGGCGCTGCACGGACTCACGCGTCAGCTGCTCGCCAATATGGTGGAAGGCGTGACCAACGGCTACGAGAAACGACTTGCAATCGAAGGCACGGGGTTCCGTGCCACGCTTCAGGGCAGGGTGCTGGACCTGCAGTTGGGGTTTTCGCATCCGCAGCGTTATCCGGCTCCGGAAGGAATCGACATCGAGGTCCCCGATGCCACACACGTCATCGTGCGCGGCATCGACAAAGAGCTCGTTGGGCAGGTGGCGGCTGACCTGCGTAAAGTGCGGCCACCCGATGCTTACAAGGGCAAGGGGATCCGATACGAGGGCGAGTACGTACGGCGCAAGCCTGGCAAGACTGCTGCCACCGTGGTGGGCGCATAGCGAACTGAGTGAGTGGGCTTACCGGCATGAGACGCAAAACTAGAGCCGCCGCGCGCCGCCAGCGCCACCGGCGCGTACGCCGCCGCGTGCACGGCACGGCGACGCGACCGCGGCTGGCCGTCTTCCGAAGCGTCAAGCACGTATACGCGCAAGTGATCGACGACGACAGCGGACTTACCCTGGCGGCCGCCTGTTCGCTCGAGAATGGGATGCCGTCCGGGAATAAGAGCACGCACGCTCGCGAGGTGGGCCGCCGGATTGCCGAGCGCGCCGGCGCGCGCAGCATTGGAAGCGTTGTTTTCGATCGCGGCGGGTTCCAATACCATGGCCGCGTCGCCGCCGTGGCATCGGCGGCTCGCGAAGGAGGTCTGGCGTTTTGAGTGCTCGAACCGACGCGCGCGCCCGGCTCCCGGTCGCCCCCGTACCACTCGATGGCGAGCAGCTTCGTTTGGAAGACCGCGTGGTGCGCATCTCGCGCGTCGCCAAAGTAGTCAAAGGCGGGCGGCGCTTCGGATTCAACGCCATCGTCGTCGTCGGGGACCGCAACGGACAAGTCGGGGTGGGGATTGGCCGCGCTCGTGAGGTCGCCGAGGCCATACGCAAGGGTCAGGAGCGCGCGCGCCGCTCGTTGCTGACCGTACCGCTTACGGAATCCGGCTCGATCCCCCATCTCGTCGAGTCGTCATATCGAGCCTCGAAGGTGATCATGCGGCCGGCGGGATCGGGTACCGGAGTGATCGCCGGCGGCGCCGTTCGCGCGGTGCTCGAACTGGCGGGCGTGCGCAATATCCTCACGAAGATCATCGGCTCGTCGAACGCCGTCAACGTCGTGCGGGCAACCCTCAGCGGACTGGAGTCCCTGCGTATTCCGGAGGCGGCGGTCGCGGAGCGACGCAAGGGCGTGGCGGCCGCAAGCGATGAGTAGCGTGCGCCTGCGTCAGGTGCGCAGCGCCATAGGATCGAGCGTCCGGCAGCGGGCCACTCTGACCGCTCTCGGTCTGGGCCGAATCGGCGCAACCTCGGAGCGGTCCGACTCACCCGCGATACGAGGCATGGTGGCCCACGTGCGGCACCTGGTGGAGTCCCGGATGATCGATGAGGCGGAGGGCGACAAGCAGGCCGATTCATGAAGCCGCACGAGATCACCGCCAAGTCGCGTCGGCAGCGCAAACGCAAACGCCTGGGACGCGGCGAGGGCTCCACTCACGGTAAGACCTCCGGCCGCGGAATGTTCGGCCAGGGCGCGCGCAGCGGCGGAGGGCCGCGGCTCGGATTCGAAGGCGGTCAGACGCCGCTGGCGATGCGGTCGCCGGCCCGGCGCGGGTTCACGAACGCGCGGTTTCGAGTGGAGTATCAGGTCGTTAACGTGGGTCAGCTGGGAGTCTTTCCAGCCGATGCCGTCGTGGGCCCGGCTGAGCTGCGGGCTCGTCGGCTAATCGACACAGGCCTATACAAGGTGCTCGGTGACGGAGAGCTCGAGCACGCGTTGACCGTGCGCGCACCCAAGTTCTCAGGGAAGGCTAAATCCAAGATTCAAGAGGCCGGCGGGTCGATTGAGGAGATCGCCGGGTGATCCAAACCGCGGTTACCGCGCTCCGGCTGCCGGACGTGCGCCGCAAGATTCTGTTCACCGTCGGGCTGCTCATCCTCTTTCGGCTGGTGGCGCACATCCCAATGCCGGGTGTGGATACCAGCCTGCTGCGCGAGTTTTTCGCGGGCAATCAGCTGCTCGGATTCATGAATCTGCTCTCGGGCGGCGCGCTGGAGAACTTCTCGGTGGTGGCGCTGGGAGTCTATCCATACGTCACGGCTTCCATCGCGTTCAACCTCATCGTGCCGCTCGTGCCGCGGCTCCGAGAGCTCGCACGCGAGGGCGAGTCGGGACGCCGGCGTATCGCGCAATGGACCCGGCTGGCCACGATCCCGCTGGCCATGCTACAGGGCTTCAGCCAGATCCAAATCCTGCGTCAGTCACAGCAAGACATAATCTCCCCTACGCTTGGAGTTTTCGACATATTCGTGATGCTTGTCGTGATGACGGCCGGGAGCATGTTTCTCCTCTGGCTGGGGGAGCTGATCACGGAGCAAGGCATCGGCAACGGCGTTTCAATAATTATTTTCGCCGGAATCGTGGCGGGCGCGCCGCAGGCCCTCGGACAGGCCTTGTTTGCCGGCGAGAACATTGCCGGCTTCGTGGCCGTAGTGACGATCGGGTTGCTGATGATCGCCGCTATCGTGTTCGTTCACGAAGCTCAGCGGAGGATCCCCGTTCAGTACGCGAAACGGATACGCGGCACGCGAATGTACGGCGGTCAGAGCACGCACATTCCGCTGCGCGTGAACTCGGCCGGGATGATCCCGCTGATCTTCGCGTTCTCTCTGATGCTGCTGCCGGCAACCGTGTCGAGCTATTTCGAGACGACCGACGTGCCGTGGCTGGCTAATATCGCGCGCGGCATAACAAACGCATTCAGTCCAGAAAACTTTGTCTACTGGATGTTCACGTTCATTCTAGTTATTGGTTTTACTTACTTCTACACTCTTGTTATGTTCCGGCAGCAGAATCTTGCGGAGAATCTCCAGAAAAACGGAGGCTTCATACCCGGAATACGACCCGGACGTCCAACCGATGAGTACCTGACGCGCGTCGTCAACCGCATCACGCTCGCGGGGGCGCTATTCCTCGGCATCATTGCCGTCATGCCGTTTCTCGCGCAGATTATTACGAACGTGCAGGCAATAGCGCTGAGCAGCACGGGTATGCTGATCGTCGTCGGTGTAGTACTGGACACGTTGAAGCAGCTCGAGGCCCAGTTGATGATGCGCAACTATCAAGGCTTCATCCGATAGTCGCGTGCACGGAAAGCCAGCAGTCATCGTGCTCCTGGGACCGCCGGGCGCGGGAAAGGGCACGCAGGGAGCGCTGCTGGCCGAACGCGCCGGGCTCTGGCACGTGTCGACCGGCGATCTGTTTCGGCAGGCCGTCGCGGCCGAAACACCGGCTGGCCAGCGCGCCGAGCAGTACCTCACGTCCGGCGAACTGGTTCCCGACGAATTGGTCAACGAGCTTGTGGAGGAGTTCATCGCCGCCAACGCCGACGCCAGCCTGTGCCTCGATGGCTTCCCACGCACGCGTCGGCAGGCGCTCGCTCTGGACGCCTTCATGACCGAATTGAACCGATCCGTGACCGCCGCGCTGCTGATTTCAGTGTCGGACAGCGTCGCCTTGTCGCGGCTCACCGGGCGAGGCAGGGGCGACGACTCGCTCGGCACGGCGCGAAACCGGCTGCAGGTCTACCACCGGCATACCGACTCTCTCATCGACTACTATCGCAGGCGCCGTCTCCTGGTCGAGGTGGACGGTGCGGGCGACATGGACGACGTGGCTGACCGAATCTGGTCCGCCTACTCGCAAATCACATGATGCAATCCGGCTCAATTCGCAGCAAGACGGCCGCCGAGATCGAGGGAATGCGAGCCTCCGGTCGTCTGCTAGCCAAGACATTGATGGAGCTGAAAGCCACGATCCGACCAGGTATCTCAACACAAGAAATCAACGATTTGGCGGAGAGTCACATTCGCGATCACGGCGGCGTACCATCGTTTCTCGGCGTGCCTTCCGGGGCCGCGAGCGTCGAGGCGTTTCCGGCGTCGATCTGTGCGTCCATCAACGACGTGATAGTGCACGGAATTCCCACTAGCGATCCGCTCGCGGAAGGCGATATCATTGGCATCGATTGCGGTGTCATCCTTGATGGCTGGCACTCCGACTCTGCGGTCACCCTCCCGGTCGGCCGCGTGTCAGCGCAGGCAACTCAACTCATAGCAGCGACGCGCAACGCCTTGGACGCCGCGCTGGCCGCCGTTAAACCGGGCGGGCACGTGGGCGACATCGGCGCCGCGGTGCAGAGAATCGTGGAGGCGGCGGGATTGGCGGTGGTACGCAGATTCGTAGGGCATGGGATCGGGCGCTCAATGCATGAGCCGCCCCAGGTGCCGAACTTCGGTCAGCCAGGCATGGGGTCCAGGCTCGCGCCGGGGTTGACGCTCGCCATCGAGCCGATGGTGAACACCGGCAGTGCGGACGTTTCCTTCGACGACGACGGATGGACCGCCCGCACGGCCGACGGTGGGCTGTCGGCTCACTTCGAGCACACGGTCGCGGTGACGGATGATGGCGCGTTGGTTCTGACGCGAGAGCAGGGGGCGTAACTTGGCCGGCAGAGGCAGGCGCGGCGGCGCGCGGGAACGGGGAGGCGGGACCGACTCGGGTACCAACAAGGAAAAACCTCCCGTCATCGAGCTCGAGGGCGAGATTATTGAGATACTACCCAATACAATGTTCCTGGTTCGGCCGCTGGGGCCGGACGGAAAACCTCTTCGGATCGCGACGGGACGCTCCGGCCAGGCGCCGGAAGGGATTCTGGCGCATCTGTCGGGACGCATGCGGATGCGGTTCATTCGCTGCGGCGTTGGTGATCGTGTGAAACTTGAGCTATCGCCTTACGATCTCACGCGTGGGCGCATCACGTGGCGGCTGCGCGCTGAACGAACGGAAACGGTCTAGGGCTTATCATGAAGGTCTCGGCCTCGGTGAAACCGCGCTGCGACAAGTGCCGGGTGGTCCGGCGGCGGGGCGTGGTGCTGGTGATTTGTGACAACCCCAAGCATAAGCAGCGGCAGGGTTAGGGAGCGAGAAATCTAGTGGCCCGCATAGCCGGCGTTGACATTCCACGCGACAAGCCGGTGTCGATCGCGTTGACCTACATATTTGGACTAGGCCGCGCCCTCAGCAAGAAGCTGCTCACGGACGCTGACGTAACGGGGAGCACGCGCGTTCGCGACCTGACCGAGGCGCAGCTGGGACGCATACGCGATCAGATCGATCGACACTATCGGGTTGAAGGCGAACTGCGCCGCGAGGTGCAGACAAATATCGCGCGGCTACGCGACATCAGCAGTTACCGCGGCATGCGCCACCGCGCCAGCATGCCGGTCCGCGGCCAGCGCACGCGCACCAACGCGCGAGCCCGCAAAGGCGGGCGCCGCACCGTGGGCATTCGCAAGCGGATAGTCAAGCGAGGCTAGCGCGTGGCAGAGCGATCCAGCAGAAGTCGGCGGCGTGACCGTACGCCCGTACCCAAAGGCGCGGCGCACATCCACTCGACCTTCAACAACACGATCATCACCATCACGGATCCGCAAGGCAGCACCATAACGAGCGTGAGCGGCGGTACCACGGGGATCCGTGGGTCCCGCAAAGGCACGCCGTTCGCGGCGCAGCAGGCCGGCGATCAAGCCGCACGGCGTGCTATGGACGTAGGCATGCGCGAGATTGACGTCTTCGTTCGCGGGCCAGGATCCGGCCGTGACTCCGCAATTCGTGCAATGCAGGCGTCCGGCTTGGTGGTGGCGAGTATTTCGGACGTGACGCCGATCCCTCACAATGGGCCGCGGCCGCCCAAGCGGCGCCGCGTATAGGAGAACAGGACGCGATGGCTCGATACACCGGACCGGTCTGCCGCCACTGCCGACGCGAAGGCGAAAAGCTCTTTCTCAAGGGCGATCGCTGTCATACGCCCAAGTGCGCAATCGAGCGGCGCGGCGATCGCGGCGGCCCCGGTATGCAGACAATGAGCCGCCGCAGACCGACCGAGTACGCCATACAGCTTCGCGAGAAGCAGAAGGCCCGCCGCACTTATGGCGTGCTCGAAAAGCAGTTCCGCCGCTACTTCAAGGCAGCGGCCCGCGGCAGCGGCTCGCGCGGGGACCGTTTCCTGCAGATGCTCGAGCTGCGCATGGATAGCGTGGTCTACCGAATGGGCTACGCGCTCAGCCGCCAGCAGGCCCGGCAGCTGATTACGCATGGCCATTTTCTGCTCAACGGCCGCAAGCACACAGTTCCTTCGGCCAACCTGAAGCCAGGAGACTCCGTGACAGTGCGTGAGAAGAGCCGCAACCTAGACTGTGTGAAGAACGCGCTGGATCGTGCCGAGGCTATGGGGAGGCCGGGCTGGCTGGCGGTCGTTCCGGAAGAGTTCAGTGGAACGGTTAGCGCAATTCCAGAGCGTGATCAGATCGAAACCACCGTCAACGAGCAACTGATCGTCGAGTACTACTCCCGCTAGACCCGGCCGCCAAGAATGGCCGCCAGGCGAAACAAGTGAGGGATCGAGCGTGATTCTTGAGTCCATCGAAAGCGCACCCGCCGTCGAAGACGTGCAGCCGTCCGTCCAGACGGTCGAGCTCACGGAGAACTACGGGCATTTCCACATCGAACCGCTGCGGCGCGGCTTTGGCCATACCCTGGGCACGCCGCTGCGCCGCATTCTGCTGTCCTCATTGCCTGGAGCGGCCATTGCCACAGCGCGTGTCGACGGCGTTCTCCACGAGTTCAGCACACTCGACTTCATGCGCGAGGACACGCTGGAGTTCCTGCTCAACGTCAAGCGAGTTCGCCTGCGATCGTTCCAGTCCGACGGCGCCGTCTGCTATCTCGACAAGACCGGGCCGGCGGAGATAACAGCCGCGGACATCGAATGCCCAAGCGGGGTCGAAATCGCCAATCCGGACCACTATCTCGGCACGCTGGCCGAGGACGGAACGCTGCGCGCCGAGTTCACGGTCGAGCGCGGCGTGGGTTACGTCGGCGCCGAGGAGCACAGCGGCTTGCCGATCGGGGTCATTCCTCTCGACACGGTGTTCAGTCCCGTCGCTAAGGTCGAATATCACGTAGAGCATGCCCGCGTTGGGCAGGAAACCGAGTTCGACCGGCTTGTGATCAAGGTTTGGACCGACGGCACCACCGACCCGCAGGAAGCGCTCTCGGGCGCCGCCGGGCAGCTGGTCGAGATGTTCGGGCTAATCGCCGGCGTGGGTGATCCGGACACTATGGCGCCTGCCACGCAGGTGTCCGCCGAGATCGACGTGGGCGGCGATCCGCTCGAGGACCTCAAGCTGTCAAACCGCGCTCTCAACTGCCTCAAGCGCCATGGGTTGGAGACGGTCCAGGAGCTCGCGCGCATGACCGAGGATGATCTATTCGGGCTGCGCGGAATGGGCGTCCGGCTGGTGGACGAGATTCGCGACGCGCTTGAGTCGCGCGGTCTTTCGCTGGTAGCGGGCGAGCACAGCGAGGAGACCGACTAGCCGTGCGGCATCGGCGCAGGGGCCGTCATCTCGGCCGCACACCCACACAGCGGCGCGCGTTGCTCCGCGGACTGGCGCGCTCGCTTCTGTTGCATAGCCACATCGATACCACCGTCGGCCGCGCCAAGGAGCTGCGCCCGCAAGTGGAAAGGCTTATCACGCTGGCGAAGCGCGGTGATTTGCACGCGCGCCGGCAGGCTATTTCCCGTATGCCCGACGCCGACGCGATCACCCGTCTCTTCGATGAGCTGGGGCCGCAGTACGCTGCCCGGCCGGGTGGATATACGCGTATGCGCCGCCTTGGCCACCGTCTGGGAGACGGCGCTCCCCTGGTTCGCGTGGAGCTGGTCTAGACGCAATGCGAACGATCCGCGCCACGGTCGAATACGACGGGACAGGGTTCGCCGGATTCCAGCAGCAGCTGTGTGCCCGCACCGTGCAGGGAACCCTTGAGGAGGCGGTCGCCTCGGTCGTGGGCGCGCCGGTCAAAGTCACCGGAGCGGGCCGAACCGACGCCGGCGTGCACGCGCGGGGACAGGTCGTCAGCTTTCGCGTCAGCACGGGTCTCGAAGATCCGATTCTGATGCGCGCGGTCAACGCGCGGCTGCCGGCGGATGTAGTCCTGCGCTCAATGGCGACCGTGGAAGACGCCTTCCACGCCACCAGACTGGCGCGTGAGCGGGTTTACCAATACCGCATCCTGCAGCGGCCGCAGCGATCTCCGCTCGATCGCGAGCGCGCCTGGCACGTAGCCCGACAGCTCGACCTCGCCGCAATGCAAGAGGCCGCCGATCACCTGATTGGCGTTCACGACTTCGCGGCGTTCAGCGTGGGACACCAGCCGCGCACAACGCGCAGCATCAGGGCGGCCGTGGTGTGGTCGGAGGGCGGCTCCGTCTTCATACGCATCGCCGGCAACGCGTTTCTGCACCGGATGGTGCGGCGGATCGTCGGAACCTTGGTCCGGGTGGGGTTGGGCGATCTTCCAGCCGTGAAAGTGGAGCGCTTTCTGCAGGGTGGCAATCGAGCCGGTGCGGGACCGGCGGCGCCCGCGCACGGCCTGACTCTCACGCACGTCGCGTACCCCGGCGACGAGGAAGCCGTCTCGGCGCCCACGCGTAGTCAGGCAGCGGCGCGATGAGTCCGCGAAAAGGCGCGCGCGCCGCTACGCGGTGGGTCGTGGTAGACGCCAAGGACCGCGTGCTGGGCCGTCTGGCTTCGCAGATCGCGCAGATATTGCGCGGCAAGAACAAACCCGAATTTGCTCCCAACCTCGATTGCGGGGACGGGGTGATCGTGATCAACGCCGCTGAAGTACGGGTAACCGGCGCCAAGCTCGAGCAGAAGTTCTACTACCGGCACTCGGGCTATCCGGGCGGATTGCGCCAAACTCGACTGGATGATCTAATGGCGAAGTACCCTGAGCGCGTAGTTCAGAGTGCCGTGCGCGGCATGCTGCCGAAGAACACTTTGGGACGCGCCTGTTATGGGAGGCTTCGTGTCTATTCAGGTGAGCAGCACCCGCATGCTGCACAACGGCCGGTGACCGTGAAATGAGCGTGGCGCTAGAAGGCAAGTACTACAAGGGACTCGGACGGCGCAAGGAGTCGGTAGCGCAGGTGCGAGTCTTTCCAGGCCGGGGCCC
Source organism: Chloroflexota bacterium (assembly GCA_965220075.1). Lineage (GTDB taxonomy): Bacteria > Chloroflexota > UBA11872 > UBA11872 > UBA11872. The sequence continues at coordinate 2,000,199 of OZ244806.1, read as the reverse complement.
CTTCGTCGTGAACGGCCTGCCCGTGGAAGAGTTTCTCTCAGTCGCGGCCGACCGGTTCCACGCGCTGGAACCCCTGCGCATGCTCGAGGACAGCGAGGTGTCCGTCTCCGTTCTAGTTAAGGGCGGCGGGCATCGCGGTCAGGCCGGTGCTATCCGCCTGGGTCTGGCGCGCGCTCTCTGCGAGCTGGATCCGGATAACCGCGCTGCGTTGCGGCAAGGTGGCATGCTCACGCGCGATCCGCGCGCCAAGGAGCGGAAGAAGCCGGGACTGGTGCGCGCGCGCAAGGCCAAGCAGTTCACGAAGCGTTAGCCGGCCCGTTCCAAGTCCGCGATTGAAGCAAGCGGCTATTGGCCGCGGCTGGTAGCGCCGCCGTCATCTACCTGCGGGAACTCGATCTCGGGAAGAGTGTCGAGGGACGTGATCCCGAAATGCGCCAGGAACAGGTCAGTCGTGCCGAACTGCACCGGCCGCCCCGGCGTGTCCAGCCGCGCTACTTCCTCGATTAGCCCGCGCGCCAGCAGGGTTGCCAGGGAGCTGTCGGAGTCAACCCCGCGCACCGCTTCGATCTGGGCGCGCGTGACGGGCTGCTTGTAGGCGACGATTCCGAGGACTTCCAGCGCTGCCCGGGACAGATGCGGACGCGCTTCCATACCGAGCAGGCGCCGGCAGTGCGCGGCGGCTTCCGGCGCCGAGACCATTCGGTAGCTGCCGCGATGCTCGACGATTCGAATACCGCGATCCGAATACGCTTCGCGCAGCTCGGTCAGCGCGGCGTCAATGTCCGGCAGCGGCGCTCCCGTGACGGCTTGAATCTCGTCGGCCGTGATTGCGCGGTCCGCCACGAACAAGAGCGCTTCAAGCGTGTGGCGCAGACCCAGGTCGCCCGCAAGCTCCGCCAGATGCGCGGGCTCGTCCGCCGCCGCGCCGGTGTCGGTCCTAGGCTCAGCCGGCATGGTCACCCAGCGACTTCAGGGTGATCGGGCCGAAAGCGACGTCCTGAACTACCGCGATCTGGCGCCGGTGCGCCAGGTGCAGCAAGGCGAGGAAGGTGACTACCAGCTCACCATGGTCGCGGCACTCGGCCGCTATCTGCGTAAAGCTCAACTGGCCGGCCTGCCGGACGCGCCTGGACAGATCCTCGATCTTCTCGACCACGCTGTGGCGCGCCACCGGGACGGTCGGCGCCAGGTCCTCGCTATCTCCGGTCGCAAAAAGGTCATTCATCGCCTCAACCAGCGCCGCCACGTCGCCGGCGCCCGGCGTCAGGGGTGGATGCACGATCATGGGCGCCGCCAGGCGGATGAACGAGCTGGCGCCGGAACGCAGCCGCGCGTCCAGGTCGCTTGCCACCGACTTGAAGCCGGCGTATATGCGTAGTCGCGCGGCCAAGTCTTCGAGCGATTCCTGCTCCGCGTCCTCTTCGTCAACCTGGGGCAGCAAGGCGCGCGACTTGAGCAGAGCGAGCTGCGAGCCGACTAGCAGAAACTCCGACGCCGCGTCGGCGAAATCGGCCTCTAATCCCCGCACGTAAGCGACGAACTGGTCGGTGACGGCAAGAACTGAGACGCCCGTGATGTCCAGCCCTTGCTTGTCGATCAGGTGGAGCAGCAGATCTAGCGGGCCTTGAAAGTCGGTGAGGTCGATCTGGAACTCGCCCAGAGAGCTGATCTGACCCGCGGGTCGCCAGGCCAGGCTCATAGCGTGCGATCGAGCTCGGCCAGCAGCCGCCCGCCCGCGTGCTCGCGGTACCCGTACGAGGCGAGGATCTCGATCACGGCGGGGTCCGATCCCGCCAGCTCCGCGAAGCGCGCGCTGGCCGCCGTATCGGCTGCCTGCCGGGCAAGACGCCCTCTCAGCGACGTAACTGGCCGGCGCTGCCAGCGAATGGCGATCCAAGGCGCTAAGGCGACAATCAGCGTCTTGGCGGTGCGCTCCGCCAGCGAAGGCCGCCCTTTTCCCACGTCGTGCAACAGGGCCGCCTTCCAGAGCGGCTCGTCGTCCGGCGCCGCGGTCCGCGCGGCGTCGTACACCGCCAGCGCGTGGCGCTGATCGCATGGCAGCATCCGATCGAACAGCGCGCGCTCGCGAGGGCTCAGGAGAGCGGTTGCGCGGCTGGCGCGCTGGCGGGGCGCGCGGCGGTCGAAGGTGGCAATTGCCTGCCGTATCCGATAGCTAAATGCCAAGCAGCAAGTAGGTCACCCAGTCAGCCGGCACGCTGATGATAACGCTCAGTTGCGGGACCACCGCAATCAGGAGAAACACCACGATCAGGGCCACCGGGCCGTAGCGTCGCAACTCGTTGAGTCGCGCGGCCATCTCGCTGGGAACCACGCCCACCAGCACGTTGAAGCCGTCCAGCGGCGGGATCGGCAAGAGGTTGAACACGGCGAGGACTACGTTCATCCGCATGACCAGCCACACCGCATTTGTCCAGAAGTCCAGCGCAGATGGGTCGCCGGCGAACAAGTCCCGCGCCAGGGGGGTGAGAAGCAGCGCGAAAATGACGTTCGAGGCCGGTCCCGCGGCGGCCACCAGCGCCATGCTGCGGTTGACGCCGAAGCGCATACGGTAAGGGTTCACCAGAACCGGGCGGCCCCAGCCGAAGGATGCGACGGCGATCATGATCGTCCCTAACGGGTCCAGGTGCCGCAGCGGATTCAAGGTCAGACGACCCTGCGAACGCGGCAAATCGTCGCCCAGCCAGGTGGCCGCAAGCGCATGACTGGCCTCGTGGATCGTTATGGCCACCACGAACGCCACCAACACGACGAGAAAGAGCTGCGGCTCTTGCGCCAGTCTCAGCAGCATCGGTTGCGTGATCCATCGCACGCGGCGTCATTAGGGGCGGGGTGTTGCGGCACGGCGCCAAGTTTCGCTAAGGGGCTTAGACGGGATTGAAGCGAGCATACCGGAGCGCCCGCGCGATCATGCGACTTGCCTATCGACCGACGCCCGAGCCGACCCCGCGATCGCGGGCGTCATGGCCGACCGCGTTGACGGTGACCGCGGCCGGCGCGCCAGGCGCCGCGCGATCAGGTGGAAGCCGTGGGCAGGTGCACACGGACCGAAGCCCCCACGCCGGCGCCCAGGACGTCCGCGGCCGAGCCGTTGCGCACGGCCACCTCCAGGAGGTTCCAGCTTCCAACCAGCGCCAGCAGCCCATCTCCCTGGCCGTAAGCGCGCCGGACACCTTCAATGTGGGCGCCCGCGATCTCGATCCGGGCGTCCGCCCCCGGCGGAGTCAGGCGCCCGGGAACGTTGGTGATTAGATTGCCGAATCGGTCCACGTGCACGACCTTGCCGTTGATCTCTCCCGCCTCCGCTTGCGCCAGGCGGGCGCGAGCCGGAACAGGATCGGAGATTACGCTCGCCATTTCGTCCGGACGCAGGTAGGAGGCCAGGTGCGCGGCCACGGGCGCAAATACGTCGCGCCCGTGGAAGGTTGCGGCCGGCTCGGGCCGCCAGTACTCCGGACGGTCGAGCTCCCAGGCGCCGGCGGGCGCCGGACCGGCCGTGAGCAGTCCGTTGTCCGGCCCTACCAGCCAGCGATCGGCGCAGCGCAGAATGATTCCGCGCCGGCCCGTGCCGACGCCCGGGTCCACCACGGCTGCCAGCACCGCGCCTCTGGGCAGCAAAGGCGCGGTGGCAGCCACCACGTGCGCGCCCAATTCCACCCGCTGCGGAGGGATCCCGTGCGTTACGTGCACCACTCGGGCATCGGGCGCCAGCGAAGCTACCACCGCCTCCATCTGTCCGGCGTAAGGATCGTCGGCGCCGAAATCGGTGATGAAGGCAACTATGCGCCTCATGCACCGTCGGCTTCCAGATCCGCGGACGAGGGCAGTCCGAAGGTCGCCGCAGCGTCCCGCACACCGCTCAAGACGGCCCTCTCGAGAGCGAGCGAGGCCAAGTGCCCCACCAGGGTCACGTCCGTCTCAACCGGCGCGGCCGGCACGGATGCGGCGAATACCGTGTCCCCGTCGCTTGCGGTATGCGCCGGCCGGATAACCCGTGCAATCCCATCGTGTGCCATTTGGGCGACTTTGGTTACTTGCGGCCGCTCCAGCAGCGCGTTGGTCGCGACCACGCCCAGCATCGTGTTATGACCGGCTTCAACCTGACCCGCGTACGGGGCGATGCCGCCCGCGGGCGCGCGGGTTCCGGCGATGGCGCGGCCGCTCACGGGGTCATGGACGTTTCCAACCGGGTTGACCACGGCAAGCGCCCCCACCACTACGGCGCGCCGGCGCATCAGGGCCGATCCAAGGCCGCCTTTGGTGCCCCGGCGCTTGTGACCGACCACGGCGCCGGTGCCCGCGCCCACGTTGCCGGTCGCCACCGGGGCGGAGCCGGCCGCTTCCGCAGCCAGGTACCCCGCCCGGGCGTCGGGCCTGCTGGCGGCGCTGCCCAGCATCAGATCGAAGATGACGGCCGCCGGCACGATCGGAACCGGCCCGGCCGGAGTAGGATAGCCGCGGCCATGCTCCTCCAGCCATTGCATGACGCCATCCGCGGCGGCCAGCCCGAAGGCGCTGCCTCCGGTCAGGAGAATCGAGTCAGCGGTGGTAACGGCGCCGGTAACCGCCAGCGCGTCGGTCTCGCGGGTGCCGGGCGCGGACCCGCGCACGTCGACTCCCGCGACGGCCGCCGGGTCGAAGAGGACTACGGTGCATCCGGTTGCGCCCTCCAGGTCCGTCCAATGGCCGACCGCCACGCCCGGGACCGCCGTAAGGGTTGCATTTGGCTCGGTCACGGCTTTAGCTTTACATAATATGGCATATGGCAAACACCGCTCTCAGGATCGCTGGCCCGCCGCAGCGAGGCGCGCGCGCAGGCGCCGGTTGGCGTCGCGCAGGGTGGTCTCCAGGTCGACGCCCGCCTCTTCGGCCAGCGCGGCGAGCGCGAGCAGTCCGTCCCCGAGGCGTTCCCGGTCGAGCGCGGTTGCGCCGTTGTCAAGAGCGCCCTGTATGGCGGCCGTCGGATCGGATGGCAAGCCCAAATCGGCCGCGTTCCGCTTGGCCCGGCGCGCGGCCGCCTGCGCGTAGGCCAGGCTGGGCAGCGAATCGGGCAGGCCCGCCAGCGGCGCGGAATCGTGGCCCCGCTCTGCGCGCTTGAGATCGTCCCAGATGAGGCGCACGTGGTCCGCGTTCTCGGCAGCGCCTTCGCCGAAGACGTGAGGGTGGCGCCGGATCATCTTGCCGGCGATCGCCTGTACGATCTCGGCCCAGCCAAAGTCGCCGGCCTGGCGCGCTATCTCGGCATGCAGCGCGACTTGCAGCAGCACGTCGCCAAGCTCATCGGCAAGGTCGCGCGGGCGACCGGTCTCGATCGCGCTGACGGCTTCATGCGCTTCTTCGATGAGAAAGCGCCGCAGCGACTCATGCGTCTGCTCGCGGTCCCAGGGGCAGCCGGCCGGGCCGCGCAGCGAGGCGATTACGTCGCGCAAGCGCTCGGTGGACCGCAAAGTGGAGTCTCGGGTGGGTATGACGCGCAAGGTGAGCGGGAAGGCGGCGGCGTCACGCCGCGCAGCCGCGTCGGTCCATGCCCTCGAGTTCCAGCTGCACAGCTCAGGGCGAGCGGAAGCTCCGAACTCGGCTTTGACCAGATCCAGCCATTCATCGAGTGCGTGCCGGCCTGCGATCCCGCGGACTATCGCGGTCTTGGCCGGGTCCGGGCGCCAGTCTTCCACCGCCGAGCCGATCAGCGCAGGCCCGTCGCCGTCAATCCAATCAGGAGGCCGCGCGGGCGCGATACAGGGAAGCTCGGCTAGCGAGGCTTGCAAGGCGGTCACGCCCGGATCGTCAGCCGTGCTCCATCCCGGCGCCAGATACACCAGCCCGTCGCCGCGTTGGCCCGCCAGCTGCGTATTCCAAGCCTCCGGGTCGGGAGGCGCGGCGAGTCGAGCGACCTGGCGGCCGCACGCCGCGGCCGTACAGGGGACCCAGGCGGCCAGGGTCTCCGCTCGGGCGACGGCGCGCCGGCCCTCTTTTGAAAGCGACGATCTTGCGCCGTCGCCCATGAACACAATCCGCGCGGATGCTTGCCGGCTCACTTCCACCGCGTCAGGCGACCGGGAATCGGCTGGGCTATTCTAGGTGGCGGCTTGCGCCTATACGCTTGCCGCTCGTCCGTCAGCACACTCCTAGGCCGAGGGAGCGGCCAGCGATGTACCCCGCGAACCTGCGCTATTCACGTGAGCACGAATGGGCTCGGCGCGATGGCGGCGAGATAGTGGTGGGCGTCACCCACTACGCCCAAGAAGAGCTGGGTGACGTCGTTTTCGTGGAGCTGCCGCAAGTTGGGGATCACTTCGACACAAACGTTGAGTTCGGCACGGTCGAGTCGGTGAAAGCGGTTTCGCCGCTCTACTTGCCCCTCGCGGGTGAGGTTACGGCCGTCAACGCCGCCCTCGAGACGCAGCCTGAGCTGGTGAACTCCTCCCCGTACACCGACGGCTGGATGGTGAGGCTGCGCGCGGACGACGCCGACCAGCTCGACTCGCTCCTGGCGGCGAGCGCTTACGAACAGCTGGTGAATGAGCTACGGGCCTAACAGCGACGCCGACCGGGAGGTCATGCTCAAGGTGATCGGCGTCTCCTCGGTTGACGATCTGTTCGACGACGTCCCGGCCGAGCATCGCGATCCGGTCCTCGATCTCCCACCCGCCCTGCCCGAGACGGACGTGCTGCGGCGGGTTGGAGCGCTCGCAGGGGCCAATCAATCATTAGATGACTTGCCGGGCTTTCTCGGCGCCGGCTTCTATCGCCACTTCGTACCGGCCCTGGTGGACCAGTTGCTGCTGCGCTCGGAGTGGTACACGGCTTATACGCCCTACCAGGCCGAGATCTCCCAGGGCACCCTGCAGGCGACCTACGAGTTCCAGACGCTGATCTGCAATCTGACCGGGATGGAGGTGTCGAACGCCTCGCTCTACGACGGCGCCTCGGCCCTGGCCGAAGCAGTGCTCATGTGCCGCGGCCTCACCCGCCGGCCCCGCGTAGTGCTGCCCAGCACCGTCCATCCGGCCTATCGCCAAGTGGTCGCCGCCTACACGCAGGCGCTCGAAGTGGAGATTCACGAGGTGAGGGACTGGCGCGAGGGCGGCGGTGGCGTGCGGCCTGACGTGGAGGCCGTGGCGCGGGCTATTGACGACCGTACGAGCTGCGTGGTCCTGCAGCGTCCCAACTTCCTGGGTTGGGTAACCGACCCCTCTCCGGTCATCGAGGCCGCGCGCGCTCATGGCGCCCTGGTGATCGTGGCCGTCTCCGACCCGGTGTCACTGGCGCTGCTGCGCCCGCCCGGGGAGCTCGGGGCCGACGTGGTGGTTGGCGAGTTGCGGTCCTTGGTCGGACCGCCGGCCTACGGGGGACCGGGGGCCGGCATGTTCGCCACGCGCCGCCAGTACATCCGGCGCATGCCCGGCCGGATTGCCGGCCGTACCACCGATCTGGATGGACAGGAGGGGTTTGTGCTCACGCTGCAAACTCGCGAGCAGCACATTCGACGCGAGCGCGCCACCTCCAACATAACCACCAACCAGGCGCTCATTGCCTTGGGCGCCACTATTTCGTTGTGCGCGTTGGGCCGGGAAGGCTTGCGCAAGATGGCCGAGCGGTCATTGTCCGCCGCCCATCGCTGCGCCGACGCGCTCGCGGCGGCGGGCGCCTCGGTGGTGGCGGGAGCGCCCTTCTTCAACGAGTTTCTGATCCGCCCGCCGGTTCCCGCCGCCGAGGCCGTCGACCGGCTCTCGCGCCGCAACGTAATGGCGGGGGTAGCCATCGCCGCGCTGGCCGAGAACCTGCCGGACTTCCTGCTCGTGTGCGCGACGGAGATGACGACGGCGGCTGACGTCGAAGCGCTCGCCCGCGCCTGGCGCCAGGAGTTTGATGGATAACGAGCCGCTGATATTCGAGCGCTCCAGCCGGGGCCGCCGCGGAGTTGCGCCGCCGCTGCCGCAGTTCGATCCCGTGGAACCGGCCGCCAGGCTGCCCGCGGCCGAGTTGCGCGGCGACCTGGATCTGCCAGAGCTGGCCGAAAACGAGGTCATGCGCCACTTCCTGCGGCTTTCCAACCGCAACCACGGCGTCGATACAGACATCTACCCACTGGGTTCGTGCACCATGAAGTACAACCCGAAGGTCAACGAGGTAGCGGCGCGGCTGCCCGGCCTGGTGAACTTGCACCCTTACCAGACCGCCGCCGCCGCCCAGGGCGCCCTGGAGCTGATCCACGAGCTCGAGGGCATGCTCGCCGAGATCACCGGGTTCGCGGCGGTGTCCACTCAGCCGGCCGCCGGCTCACAGTGCGAGTTGGCCGGCATTCTCAGCATCCGGGCGTACCACCGGAAACACGCGCAGGCGCGACCGACCGTGCTGGTGCCCGACTCCGCGCACGGCACCAATCCCGCCACGGCCGCCATGGCCGGACTGAAAGTCGTGCACCTCGCCACCGGACCGGACGGCGACGTGGACGCCGACGATCTCGACGCCAGGCTCGACGACGACGTGGCGGCGCTCATGATCACCCTGCCCAGCACCCTGGGTCTCTTCGAGCGGCGCATCTTGCAGGTGACGGAAAAAGTCCACGCGGCCGGTGCGCAGGTCTACTGCGACGGCGCCAACATGAACGCGATGCTGGGACGGGTCCGACCGGGCGACCTGGGTATCGACGTGATGCACTTGAATTTACATAAAACGTTCAGCACCCCACACGGGGGCGGTGGGCCAGGCGCCGGCGCTCTGGCTGTGCAGGAGCACCTGGCGCCGTACTTGCCGGGACCGCGAGTCGTACATGATTGCGAGCACGGCTTCCGGCTCGCGCCCGCGGGACCGGACAGCATAGGGCGGGTCCACAGCCACCTGGGAAACTTCGGCAACCTGGTGCGGGCTTATACCTACATACGCAGCTTGGGCGCCGCCGGGTTGCGCGCCGTCGCCGACGACGCCGTCATCAACGCCAACTACCTGCGAACCCGTCTTTCGCCGTACTACGACCTCCCTTACGACCGCGCCTGCATGCATGAGGTGGTGCTGTCCGGCGCGCGCCAGGCCCGCGCGGGCGTGAGGACACTGGACATCGCAAAGCGCCTCATCGACTTCGGCCTGCACCCCCCCACGGTTTACTTCCCCCTTATCGTGGACGAAGCGCTCATGATCGAGCCCACCGAGACGGAATCGCGCGAGTCGTTGGACCGATTCGCGGACGCCATGGTGCGGATCGCCGGCGAGGTGGAGTCCAATCCACAGGCGCTGCACGACGCGCCAACCCGGGCGCCGGTGCGCCGGCTGGATGAGGTGACCGCTAACCGAAAACCGGACGTGCGCTGGACGCCGGCGCCGCGGGATCAGAGCGGCCCGACGCCCGGATAGTGATCCGGCGTCCGAGGATGTCTCCAGGTCAAGAGGTGCAAGCGCAGGTCGCGCGCGCCGCGGAACGCCAGGGCAGCGGCGCTGGGACTGATCTCCCAGTCAAATGATTCGAGATCGATGGGATGTCGACGAGGATCCGTAAGCGCCCGCGCGACGCCTCTGGAAGAGAAGTCCAGCTGTTGCACCACAAAAGACCGCGGCAGGGCGCGCCTGGCCGGAATCAACAGCAGGCCGGAGCCGTCGGGCATCCAGCGGACGCTGGCCGGTCCCGGCAGACGCCAGCGCCGGCCGCTGAAGAGGTCGATTCCGAACTGGCCGCCCGCGCCCGGCTCGGCGTGCACTACCGCGAAGGCCAGGAAGCGCCCGTCAGGCGATAGGCGCAGGTCCCGTACCCGCGCGCCCAGAGTCCACTGGGAGAGCACCTCACCCGATTCGTCGACCGCGCGCACCACCACGGGTTCATTCAGGTCGTTCCTGCCGGCTACAAGCACCCGGCCATCGGACCGCCAACCCAACACTCGGCCAACGATGCGAGCGATGGCCGTGCGGTCGCCGCCGTCGAGTCCCATGCGGTAGATGTCGGCGGGCCGTAACCAAGGAGCGTCGTAGACCCCCCAGCCCCGAACGCCAAACGCCGCCGCGGACTCGGTCGGGTTGACCACGAGCCCGTCACCGGTGTCGTTTAGGTACCACCGGCTGGACGCGCCGTGATCGTGAACCGTGGTGCCAAGCGACCCCGCTTCACGTGTAAAAACGTAGCGGCGCGAGGGTGAGTAGCGGCCCCACAGAGCGCTTATGTGCCGGCGGTGGCGTGTGACCACGTCGACGGCCCAGGTGCCGGATGGACCGTCCGGCGGGTTGTCGTAGAACCATATCTCCCCGCCCCGCGCGGACCAGAACCAGCCCGCGGTTAGCGGACCGTCCGAAAGCGCGGTCAGCCGAACCGACTTGGGGTCTATGCCGGCGGCCATGTTCGCTGATACGCGTTGAGTTGCGGGCGCCAGAAGCGCACGTCGGGCTGGTCGTAGAGCGATTGCCAGCGGACCGGCTCATCGAGATCGACTTGAAAAGGGGACTCGGATATTCCCAGGGTCAAAGCGGGCCAATCGGCGGCGATCCAGTGGACGGGATTGGTTGCGGTCAGCATCCCCTCATAGCGGACCTCCAGATGCAGATGGGGCGCCCCGTTGCAGGCATAGGTCTGCGAATCGCCGCTCAGCCCCACCACCTCGCCTTTTTCCACGGTGTCGCCGACGCGCAGGTGCGTGGGCTCGGCCAGGTGACCGTAGAGCGAGAAGACGCCATCGGAGTGCTCGACTACCACGTGGTTGGGCCAGGCGCGCCGTACGCCGCCGGTCTCCCACACGGCGCCTTCGCCGATGGCCAGCACCGGAGTGTGGCAGGGCGTCGCGAAGTCGATGCCGAAGTGAAGCCCCTGGCCGGACGCGTAGAACACCTCGCGCATGCGGTACGCAAACGCGGTGTTGCCGTACCACTGCGTGACGAACCACGAGCCCAGCGACGGCGGGTCCGCGAAAGGCAGCCGAAATGGCGGCGTCGCGGGTGCGGCCCGCGCTGGCGCGGGCACCAGCCAGCTGGCGCCGAGAGCCGCCGCGCCGGCCATGAACCGCCGCCGGCTGAATTGGCAGCCGCCGCCTTCCTCACAACCCATAGCCAGGGATTGTAAAAGGGGAGACCCCGCGGTGGGCGCGCCCGCCGCCGTCGTGCAACACTGCGCGCGCCCGGACCCTGCCCGAGGCTCCATGCGCATCACGGCCGTCGAGCGAATGCTTGTGAACGCCGGGCACAGGCCGCGGGCCGGACGCCACATGCGGCGCGTGCCCGGCTGCTGGTCGTTCAGCGAGGTGTGCAAGGTGAGCACCGACGACGGGCTGGTGGGTTGGGGCGAGACCATCCCCAGCTACACCTGGGGCAGCCCCAACGTCACCGATCAGGCAATCGAGCGCGTGATGGGACGCAGCCCCGCGGAGCTCCTTTGGGACGACTCGCTCGGCGCCGGGCTCCAGCAGGCCTTGTTCGACGTCACCGGCAAAGCGCTCGACGTACCCGCCTATCGACTATTCGGAGAGAAAGTCCGCGACTGGTGCCCCATCGCGTGGTGGTGCGTCGACATGCCGCCGGAGGACTGGGCGGCCGAGGCCGAGGAGGCGGTGGCGTCCGGCTATACGGCCTTCAAGCTCAAGGCGCGCCCCTGGTTCGATCCGGTCAGACAGATACAGGCGGTGAGCCGCTCTACTCCGGAGCACGCCACGTTCGACCTGGACTTCAATAGCTGGCTGCTCGATCCCGGTAGCGCCGCGCCGGTGTTGGAGCAACTCGAGAGATTCGACAAGGTCCGCATATTCGAGACGCCCATCCCGCAGACGGACGTGGGCGGCAACAAGTCGCTGCGCGCCAGGCTCACGCGTCCCATCGCCATGCACTTCGGGACGCCGCCCTTCCTCACCGCCGTGCGGGAGGGCGTTTGCGACGGCTTTGTGATCGGCCAGGGCGCTCAATCGAACCGGAACCAGACGTGGCTGGCGGCCGAGGCCAACATGCCCTGCTGGCTGCAGCTGGTGGGTACCGGAATCACGACCGCTTTCGCCGCGCATCAGTGCGCGGCCTTCACAGCCGCCCGCTGGCCTACGGTTACTTGTCTCAACACCTACGTGGACGACCTGCTGGCCGCGCCGCTGCGGATCGAGCGCGGCTACGTGCGCGTGCCGGAGGCGCCGGGCCTAGGCATAGAGATCGACGAGGGCGCCTTGGAACGCTTGCCCGCTTCCGATCCAGGCCCCCAGCCGGCCGAGCGCTCTATCTACACCATCAGCTGGAGCGACGGCCGCACGGCCGAGTACACCGAGGTGGATCGCTATCAGCAAGACTTCCTGTTGGGCAACCACCCAGTATTCGAGCCGGGCGTCCACTTTACGTTCGTGGAAGACGACCGGAGCGCGGAGTTCGACGATCGCTACCGAAGGGTTAGCGCAGCCGGCTGCCCGGTGACGAATCCACCAGTCCGACCACGGCTGGTGTCTTGACATAAGCACGCATCACGTAATCGTCTGGTCGCAGGCGTCTGTCTATCCGCAGTCTTTGCGATGCACGATACGGATATTCCACTTTACATAATATTACTGCTGGCGTGCCGTTTCCGTCACCAGTAGCCGCGCTGAAGCAGTGCCGCGGTCCGGCCTTCGGAGCGCGTTGCGGACAGCCGGTGTAGGCTTGGGGCACCCATCGCGTAGAGAGATTGCGTACGGCAGCGCGCGGCCGGGAGATCGCTAATGCAAGTGCTTAGGGCAGTGGTCAGGCTGCTTGTCGGCATCCTGCGGCTGCCTATTCTGGCGATCGTGGCGATAGTCAGGACGCTCTATGCGCGCTGGGACTACGAGGAGCGCACGACGATGCGTGACTGGGACGCTTACGCTGCATCGCGACGGCCGGGACACGCGTCAGCTCGGCGGATGGATCCGAACCGCTGGAAGAGGCGTTAGGACAAACCCAGGGCGCCGCATTTGAAGTAGACCTAATAACCATTATATCTACTTGCGTTCTCGTTCGCCCTGCCAAACTGGTTCCGCGCTGATGACGTCTAGCTAGTATTCGACGGGAGCGGAGCATGGGCGTGAGCGAGCCTGTCAACGACGAATTGCGCGCGAGCGTTCGCCGCGAGCTTCCCGAGGTCGAGCAGATCTCTGATCCTGAGCTGCGCGACCGGGTTGTCGAGGCCTGGGCCCGAGCGCTGGCGGGCAGCAGCTTCAACCGGATTGCCGAGATCCCGCCGTCCGGCAATCCGGGCACGCCCGCCCTCGAGCACGGCACCCAGGCCGACCACATCCGCGGCGTGACGCGCCTGGCGCTGGGTATCGCCGACGAGTTGTGCGAAAACTTCGAGGACCTCACGGTCGACCGCGACGTACTGATCGCGGGCGCTCTCTGCCACGACGTGGGCAAGCCCTGGGAGTTCGATCCGCGCAATCAGCAGCGCTGGAGCGACGCGCCCGGCGCGGTGGGGCATCCCTCTATTCGCCACCCGGCTTACGGCGTTCACATCTGCCTCAGCGTGGGTCTGCCGGAAGCGGTCGCGCACATGGCCGGCGCCCATTCCGCCGAGGGTGAGCTCATAAAGCGCAGCCTGGAGAACACCATCCTGCACCACGCGGACCACGCTTTCTGGCGCGTGCTGGAGGCCGGCGGGCTCTTGCGAGCGCACTAGAGCGGTCGCGAGGCCGCCCTTTCACACGGCGGCCGCCATTTCGCGGGCGTCCCCGGCCCGGTGACTTCGCAAGCCCTGCTTTGATTATTATTATGTAAAGCCATACGCGTTCCCGTGGTGAATGGCGTTGACAACGGTGAATGCGTTATGTAGAGATGGAGCGCCATGGCAACCTCGCTCGTCGACTCGGCGGACGCTTTCCTGAGCTCATTGCGGGCCAAGTCGCCGCGCACGCGCGCCACTTACGCAACCGGGGTGCGCCGTTTCGTTGGTTGGCTCGACGAGTCCGCGGCCGGCGCCGCTCCGCTCAGCACCGAGCGTCTCGATGAGGGCGTGCTGGAAGCCTTCTACCTGTCCCTGGTGGACGAGTTCGGACGGGAGCGGCAAGCCACTGTCACCACCTACACGGCGGCCGCGCGCGCGTTCATGCGTTACGCGATGCGGCAGGGACAGATCACGGGCGTCTCGATGGAACGCGCCGCCGAGCGGCTGCGCGCGGTGCAGACCAAGGCCTTCTACCGCACGCCGAGAATTGACAACGGGCTGGCGCTCATCGTGGATTATGTAAAGTCAGAGCTGCCCCAGGTCCTGACCGATGAAGAAGACCCCTTGGCCCGACTGCGTGCCATGCGTGACGCCGCCGTGCTGCAAGTGCTTTTCTGCACCGGGATGCGCCGCGCCGAGGTGGCCAGGCTGGACCGGCGCGACCTGGACGAAGGGCATGCCGCCCAGGCGCTGGTCACCGGCAAGGGTGGGCGCGAGCGGGTCATCTTCTTCGACGAGGACACGCGGCACGGCGTGCGCCGCTATCTCTCCCAGCGGCGTGACGCGTACGCGCCGCTGTTCATTCGTCACCGCGGCGCGGCGCGCAATCCCGGCCGGGCCGGCGAGCGTCTGCGGTTGTCGCCGCAGTCGATATGGAAGATCGTGAAGCGCTATGCGGAGCTGGCCGGCGTGCCCGCCTCGACCCACGACTTCCGCCACTTCAAAGCCACTTCGCTGCTGAATCGAGGCGCGAATCTCTCCGAAGTGCAGGACATCCTGGGCCATGCCTCTCCCGAGACGACCAAGCGGATCTACGCCCACTACGAGACCGAAAAGCTTCGCGAGGTGTTCGACCGATTCAGCGTGCCGGTCGAGGAAGCCGCACTAGCGGCGCGCCGCCGGGCCGCCGGCGCGTAGCTTGGGGACGTCCCATGCGCCTTCGTCAACGATCCGTTCCATCAGCGCCTCCCGAAGAAGCCGCGGCCGACGCTCGCGGCGGGTGGCAGTGCCGCGCCTGCCGCACGCGCAACCCGCCTGGCTGGCGGGTGTGCCGCGCATGCAATGCGGCTCGTACCGGGCGTGCCGAATGGCTGCGCGCAGGCCCCATGCGGCCAACCCTGCTGCTGCTTGCGTCAGCGGTTGCGCTTGTGTTCGGAATCGGGGTGGTGGGCGCCTGGACCGCGCTGGTCGGCCTGGGCGCGTGGGTGGTGCCCGCGGTGCTGGTGTGGACCGCGATGGTGCTCGGCGGCGTCGTGGCGGTTTGGCAACGGCAACGCTGAGGCGATCACTTGACGGGCGGCGCGCCTGGCGCGCGTCTACCGGATTCCACTCGCCGCTTAGCCCGACTCGACCACGTATTCCCGGTAGCGGCGCAGCAGCGCGGGCGGCAGCGTGCCCTCGATCCTGGTTCCGCCCGACTCGTGAACCTCGCGGCGCACGGCCCCCTGCTGGTGGAACAGGTTGACCAGGTCTCCGGCCCCGTAGGGGATTCTCACCGCCACGTCAACGCCCAGCACTTGCACAATCTCGGCCAGGCGCGCGCGCAGCTGGTCCAATCCGGCGCCGGTGAGCGCCGAGACGGCCACCGCGTTGGGAAACGGATCTAGATCGCGTACGGGTGCGATGTCCGCCTTGTTGAGCGCGCTCACGACCGGCCGCGGCCCCACGCCGATCTCTTCCAGCGTCTTCTCGACGATATCGGCCTGGCGCGTGAAGTGAGGTGACGCCATGTCGATCACGTGCACAAGCAACTGTGCCTCCAATGACTCCTCCAGCGTTGCGCGAAAAGCCTGGATGAGACGGGTAGGAAGCCTCTGAATGAACCCTACCGTGTCGGTCAATAGCACTGCGCCGCCGTCCGGCAGGCTCATCTTGCGGGTGGTCGGATCGAGCGTGACGAACAGCTTGTCCTCGGCGGCTACGTCCGCGTCGGTAAGCGCGTTCAGGAGGCTGCTCTTTCCCGCGTTGGTGTAACCCACCAGCGCCGCGGTGACCAGCCCCGCCTCGCGTCTTCGCCGGCGCCGCGCGGCCCGCTCGCGCCGCACGCCGTCCAGCCGGCGATTCAGCTCAGCCATGCGGTCACGGTACAGCCGCCGGTCGGTTTCGATCTGCGTCTCGCCCGGCCCGCGGAACGGTCCGATCCCGCCGCGTTGACGCGAGAACTGCACCCAGAGGTCCGAGAGTCTCGGAAGCAAGTACTCCAACTGGGCGCGTTCGACTTGAAGACGCCCTTCCACGCTGCTGGCGCGCGCCGCGAAGATATCCAGGATTACGGCCGTGCGATCCAGCACCTTGCCTCCGAAGGCGCGCTCGATGTTGCGTTGCTGCCGCGGCGCCAGCTCGGCGTCGAAGACCAGCACGCCCGCCTGCTCGGACTTGGCCGTCTGGATCGCGCGCGCCAACTGTCCCGATCCAACCAAGGTGGCCGGATTGGCCTGGCGCAGGCGCAGGACGAGACTTCCGCCGACCGCGGCGCCAGCCGTCCGAACCAGACTGGCCAGCTCTTGCAGCGAGTCCTCCGCGGGCCAGTCACCGAACTCCCGCAGCCCTTCCAACCCAATCAGGAAGGCCCGCTCCGAGGGCGCCTGCCAAAGCCGTCCGCCCAGCTCGGTGTCGGCGACGCGCGGCTCGCTCTCAGAATCTGAGTGCAGCGATGCGATCTAGCGCCTCCCCGAGTCGATCGTCGGGCGTGGTGAGTGAGATTCGGAAATAGCCCTCCCCGGCGGAACCGAATCCCACGCCCGGCGTCACGATCACGCCGGTTTCTTCTATGAGCCTGTGGGCAAAGTCGACTGAAGTGTGGCCGCGCGGAGTCGGGCACCAGAGGTACAAGCTGGCCCGCGGGACCTCCGGGTCCAGCCCGACAGCGCGCAGGGACGATATCACCTGATCGCGCCGCCGCTGCATGTGCGAGTTGCGCTCGTCGATCCACTCCTGCGGCGTGTCCAGGGCCGCGATTCCCGCGTACTGCACGGCCTGGAATATGCCCGAGTCCACGTTGGTCTTCACGCGCCCCAAGGCCTCCACCACCTGCTCGTTTCCGGCCATCCAGCCGATGCGCCAGCCGGTCATGTTGTAGGTCTTGGAGAGCGAATGGAACTCCACCGTCACCTCGCTTGCGCCGGGAACTTCGAGAATGCTGCGGCACCGATAGCCGTCGTAGGTGACTTCCGAGTAGGCGGCGTCCTGCGCTATGAGAAGTCCGTTGGCGCGTGCAAAGGCCACCGCCCGCTCGAAGAACTCGTAGGGCGCCACCGCGGCGGTGGGGTTGCTCGGATAGCACAGCCAAAGCAGCTGAGCCTTGCGCAGCGCCTCGGCGGGAATGGCCTCGAGGTCCGGGAGCCATCCGTTGGCGGCGCTCAGCGGCAGGTAGTGCGCCGCGCCGCCCGCCAGCATGGTTCCAATGGTGTACACGGGATAGCCGGGGTCCGTTATCAGCACCAGGTCGCCCGGATTCACAAGCGCGAGCGGGAGATGGGCGATGCCCTCCTTGGAGCCGATCAGCGGAACGACCTCGGTTGACGGATCCAGCTCGACGTCGAACCGCCGGGCATACCAGGCCGTGACGGCCGCGCGCAGCTCATCCAGGCCGTAGTACTCGGGATAGCGATGATTGGCGGAGTCCCGCGCGGCGCGCTCGAGCGCCGCCACGATCGGTTGCGGCGTGGGCAGGTCGGGATCGCCAATCCCCAGACTTATCACGTCCACGCCCTCGGCGCGCTTGCGGTCCCGCAGCTTGTCCAGTTCGGCGAACAGATAAGGCGGCAGATGCGAGATGCGGTCGGCGAAGCGGATTCCCGAGCCGGTCGTCACTTGACCACGCCTATCCGCCCATCCACGCGCCGCTGAACACCGTGGCGGCGGGGCCATGCAAAACGGCTTCCGAACCTTCGCCCGGCCAGGTCACCCACAGCCGGCCGCCGGGCATGTCCAGCTCCACCTGACCTGAGACGACCTTTTCCTCCGCAATGGCGACCGCGGCGGTTGCCGCCGCGCCCGTGCCGCACGCCAGCGTGAGGCCGGCGCCGCGCTCCCACACGCGCACTCTCAGCGCGTCCGGCCCGGTTACCTGCGCAATCTCGAAGTTCACACGCTGCGGGAAAACCGGATGATGCTCGATGGTCGGGCCTACGGATTCGAGCGGGAACTCGTTCACGTCCTCCACGAACGCAACCGCGTGTGGATTGCCAACCGACACGCCCACGACGTCAACAGCGCAACCGTTGGCCACCAGATGGGCGGAACTCGAGCTATCCGGTCCGGGGGACATGGGCAACGCGGCCGGGTCGAACGACGGGCGGCCCATTCCCACGGCGACCTTGAAACCGTCGTCGCGATATCCGTCCACGTCGACCCAGCGCGGGCCGCCGAGCGTCTCGATAGTGATGGGTCCGGTTGCGATTTCCGCGCGGTCGAAAAGCCACTTGGCGAAGCAACGAATACCGTTGCCGCACATCTCGGCGCGCGACCCGTCGGCATTCCAAATCTCCATGCAGTACCGGTGGGTGCTGCCGTCGCGGACCACAAGGAGCTGGTCAAACCCAACGCCGGTGTGGCGATCGCCCAGGGCGCGAGCGAGCGCGCCTAGCTCGGGCGGCAGATCGCCGCGGCCGTCGAGCAGCACGAAATCGTTGCCGGCGCCGTGCAGTTTGGTGAAGGGGAGACTCATCTCTCGGCGTAGCTTTCGCGGGTGCCGGGGACGCTCGGATTGACGCCCGGGAGGCTCCGGCATGCGGGATTCAGCTCGTGCGTCTCCAGCCTACTAGGTGACGTGAAGATTGCACGCGGGAGCGCCGCGCCCCATCCGCACCGAAGGCTTCTACCGACCGGTTCGTGACCGGTCCCGCTCGGGGCGCCGGCTCGAGGGCGCGGCCGGCCGGCCGCGCCTTTGCCGCGTCCCGGCCCTCTATAGTGCCGGCCATGGCCCTCTTCTCCTCCGATCGGGAGCGGCGTCTCTGGCTGTGGACACTGGCCGTCGTGGCGGCGATCTACTCCACCCTCGGTCTCGCGCGGACACTGGCCGGGGCGCTGCGCGAGCACGGTCCGCTAGACGCCTCCTTCGACCTCGTCGCCTTCGTGCTCAGCATGCTCCTCGTGGGCGCGACCATCGTCACGCAGGGGCTGAAGAAGCGGCCGGGCGGGGCGGAGATCGCCGTCGCGCTGGGTGTCGCGGCCGCCTACCTGATGGTGTTCCTCCGGATGGTGAGTCTGGAGGAGCGCACGCACCTCATCGAGTACGGCGTGGTGGGCGTCTTCATCTACGCAGCGCTCGCCGAGCGCGCCAGCCAGGGCCGCCGCGTCCCACTGCCGCCCCTGCTCGCCATCCTGGCGACGGCCGCGCTGGGCTCGCTCGACGAGGGCATCCAGGCGTTTCTGCCCAGCCGCGTCTTCGACCCACAAGACATCCTGTTCAACTTGCTCGCAGGCACGATGGCGGTGGGCGCCAGCGTAGTGCTGGCGTGGGCGCGGCGGCGGGTCAAGACCCCGCGAGGCGCGCCGTGACGTTAGCCTACCTCGATGGCGCGGAGGACCTGGACCCGCCCGGCGTGGTTCAAGCGTGGGAGATCCGCCAGCTTGGCGGGCAGCGGCCCGATGTCGGCTGGCAAGGCCGCGCGCCCGTCGAGCAGGACGAAGTCGCTGCCGGCGCCGCGCATCTTGGTGAACTCGAGACTCGTGGCCGTTCGACTACTCCGATTCCGGGCCCTCCAGATATGCCAGCGCCGCCGGCACGACCTCGCTCCCTGGGAGCCAGTTCACGGGAAGCTGCCGCCGGAACCAGGTGCGTTGGCGGCGCGCGAACTGGCGTGTGCGCGCCGCCGTGCGTTCGCGCGCCTGCTGGATCGGCGAACCATTGCGCAGATGGGCGATGGCTTCGCCGTATCCGATCCCGCTGAGGGCGGGCAGGGCCGGGTCGTAGCCCATCGCCAGTAACCTCTCTGCCTCCTCCAGCAGTCCACCCGCGTACATGTGGTCAACTCGTTTGGCGATGCGCCGCGCGAGCTCTTCGGCAGTCACGCTGATTCCAAGAATTCGAACCGCGAGTCGCCTGGGCTGCGAGTCTGATCCGGGCTTTCGGCCAACCCGCGCGATCTCGATGGCACGGATCAGCCTGCGCGGATTCTTGTTGTCGACGACCGCGGCGCGGTCCGGGTCCACCCGCCGCAGATACTCGACCAGGGCGCCAGGGCCTCTCGTAGCGGCCAACTGCTCCAGCTCGGCCCGCAGCGCCGGATCGGGTGGAACGCCGCCCAACGGCGACCCCTCGATGACAGCCTTGATGTAGAAGCCGCTGCCGCCGACGACTACCGGCACCTGACCCCGCGCACGAATCTCCCGCATAGCCAGCCGCGCCAGCCGCACGAAGTCATAGGCGCTGAAAGATTCGTCCGGGTCTACCACGTCGATCCCGTAATGCGGAACCCGCGACCGCTCCGCGAGGGCGGGCTTGGCGGTCCCGACGTCCATACGCCGATAGACCTGGCGCGAGTCGGCCGAAACGACCGCAATTGGCGCATGCCGCGCCAACTCGAGCGCGGCGGCGGTCTTGCCGGCGGCGGTGGGTCCGGCGATGACGAGCAAAGGCGCGTCACGCGGCCGTCCCGAAACTTCCGTCATGGGCTCGCGATACCATTGACGGGCGCGTCATCTGGCGCGCCTCTATCGATTGTGACGCAGTGACAGGCGACTCACCCCCGGCGTGTGTGTCCGGTCCGCCTTACAGCAACCTGCAGGCCGTGCTGGACGGCGGCCACTTTGCGGTCACGTGCGAGCTCGGACCTCCGCGCGGCCCTTCCGCCTCCGACGTAATCGAAAAAGCGGGAGTGCTGCGCGGCTACGTGGACGCCGCCAGCTGCACCGACAACCAAGGCGCCGCGCTCAAGATGTCGCATTGGGGCGCGGCGCTGCTGTGCAAGGGCGCCGGTGTGGAACCGATCATGCAGCTCTCGTGCCGGGATCGGAACCGACTGGGGATTCAATCGGACGTGATTGCCGCGCAGGCGTTCGGGATTCGTAACTTTATGTCAATCAGCGGAGATTCGCTTGTACTGGGCGATCACCCCACCGCGAAGCCCGTGTTCGACCTGCAGGGCGTGCAGCTCGTGCGCATGTTGCGGCGCCTGCGCGACGAGCGGCTGAACGCGGCCGGCGACCCGATGGACGGTAGCTTTGGCTACTTCATCGGCGGCGCCGCAAACCCGTTCGCGCCCCCCTACGGATGGCGGCCGTTGCGCATGATCAAGAAGGCCGACGCCGGGCAGGAGTTCGCGCTGACCCAGATGATCTTCAATGTCGACCGCTTCGCCGAGTGGATGGCGCGCCTGCGTGACGAGGGCGTTCACAAGCGCCTGCACGTCCTGGCCGGCGTGGGGCCGTTGAAGTCGGTCCGCATGGCCGAGTTCATGCGCTACAAAATCGCCGGCATGGAAGTCCCGGACGCGATAATCGAAAGAATGCGCGGCGCCGCCAGGCCGCGCCGCGAGGGCATGCAGATCTGCCTCGATATCATTCAGCGCGTGCGGGAGATCGATGGCGTTCGCGGCGTGCACATCATGGCGATCGATTGGGAGTCGGCGGTGCCCCGTCTGGTGGAGCGCGCCGAGCTAGCCCTGCCGCGCCCGCAGCCCGTGCCCGCGCTGGCGCCGCGGGTCGAAACCTCGATAACGGCACTTGCTCGCTGATGCGGCCGTGAACGCCGTGCTCACAAAGCAAACCACGCTTCATGAGTTCCTGGACGCTCTCGCGTCCGAGCAGCCGGCGCCCGGCGGAGGCGGCGCGGCCGCGCTGGCGGTTGCGCTCGGCGCCGCGCTGGTGGCCATGACTGCTCGTCTGACGGTCGGTCGGCGCAAGTTTGCCGATGTCGAGGACTCGATGCGGCGAACCGCCGCGCGGGCCGACCAACTGCGCGCGGAGGCGCTCGGTCTCGTGCAAGCCGACGCCGACGCCTACGGCGCGGTCATGCGGGCCTTCGGCATGCCGCGCGCGAATCGGGCCGACAAGGCCGCCCGCGGAGCGGCGCTCTCCGAGAGCGCCGTGATGGCGTCGCGCGTCCCGCTGCGCGTGGGCAGCCTGGCCGCCGAGCTGATCGAGCTGGCCGGCATGACGGTGGAGACGGGAAATCCCAACGTGATCAGCGACGCCGGGGCGGGCGCTGCGCTGGCGCGCGCGGCCATACGCATCTGCGAGATGAATATCGACGCGAATCGCGGCCTCATCACCGACCCGGCCGTGGCCGGCGAGCTCGAAAGCGAGCTGGCCGTCATCCTGGCCGCACGTGACCTGGCTGATGCGCCCGTCGATCGTGTGCTGGGCAAGGACCGGGCATGAGCCAGGCTCGTCAGTTAACCGGCCGCGAGCCCGCGCGGGAGCTGCGCAAAGAGCTGCGCGGCCGGGTAGAGAGCCTGGCCTCCCCGCGACGGCCCCTCACGCTGTCCGTGCTGCACGTCGGCGATGACGAAGCGGCCGCCGCGTATACGCGCCGAATCCTGCGCTCGTGTCGAAATGTCGGAGTTGTGGGGAGTGTTGAAGCGCTGGATGGCGGCGCTAACACGCAAGAAGTGGTCGAGCGGGTCGCGGCCCTGGGGCAATCGGACGCCGTCGACGGCCTGATCGTGCAAATGCCGCTGCCGGACGGCGTCGATGCCAAGGCCGTCACCGAGGCTATCCCCCCCGGCAAGGACGTCGACCGGGTCACCAGCACTGCGCTGGGCGAGCTGTTTCGCGGCTCCACGCGCCTGGCGCCCGCCACCGCCACCGCGGTGGAGCGTCTGCTCGATTTCTATGCAGTCGACTTGGAGGGGCGTCACGCCGTCGTGGTGGGGCGCAGCAACATCGTGGGCAAGCCGGTGGCCGTCCTGCTGCTCGGCCGCCACGCCACGGTGACGCTGTGCCACTCACGCACCCGCGCCCTGCCCGGCGTTGCGCGGCAGGGCGACATTTTGGTGGCCGCGGTGGGACGCAAACATCTGGTGGATGACAGTTATGTCAAATCGGGCGCGGTGGTAGTCGACGTGGGCACCAACTACGAGGGCGGCACGGTGTACGGCGACGTGGACTCGGCGGCCGCCGGGGTCGCGTCGGCCCTTTCGCCTGTCCCCGGCGGCGTCGGCCCGTTAACGACATACTGTCTGCTCCAGAACCTGGTCCGGCTGGTGGAGCAAGCACGCGCATGACTTCCGATCTCGAGATCGCCCGCCAAACGCGGCTGCTGCCCATAGCCGACGTTGCGGCCAAGCTCGATCTGCGGCCCGACGAGTTAATTGCGTTCGGCCCGCACAAGGCAAAGATCACACGCGAGGCGATAGCAGCCCGCGGCCCGCTGCCGGACGGCAAGTTGGTGCTGGTAACCGCCGTCACCCCCACCGCGGCGGGAGAGGGCAAGACCACCACTACCATCGGGCTTGGGCAGGCGCTTCAGCGGCTCGGACACCGGTCCGTGACGGCCATCCGCGAGCCTTCCCTGGGACCCGTGTTCGGCGCCAAGGGCGGCGCGGCGGGCGGCGGCCACGCCCAGGTGGTGCCGATGGAGGACATCAATCTCCACTTCACCGGCGACTTCGCGGCGATCACGGCGGCGCACAATCTGATCGCGGCCATGCTGGACAACCATCTGCACCGCGGCAACGCGCTGCGGATCGATCCGCGGCGGGTGCTCTGGCGCCGCGTGATCGACATGAACGATCGCTCCCTGCACACGATCGTGACCGGACTGGGAGGACGCCGCGGGGGCGTGCCGCGCGAGAGCGGGTTCGACATTACGCCGGCCTCGGAAGTCATGGCGGTTCTCTGCCTCGCGCGCGATCTGGCCGATCTCAAGCAGCGGCTGGGGAGCATCGTGGTGGCGCCCAAGGGCGGCGGGGGGTACGCGCGCAGCGCGGATCTGGGCGCCCAGGGGGCCGCGGCCGCGCTGCTGCGCGACGCCATGCTGCCGAATTTGGTTCAGGACCTGGAGGGCGGCCCCGCGCTGATCCACGGCGGCCCGTTCGCAAACATCGCGCACGGGTGCAACACGCTGATCGCGACGCGCCTGGGCCTCAAGCTGGCCGACTACGTGGTCACGGAGGCGGGTTTCGGCTCGGACCTGGGCGCCGAGAAGTTCATAAACGTCAAGTGCCGCAGCGGTCGGATTTGGCCTTCCGCGGCCGTGCTGGTGGCGACCGTGCGCGCGCTGAAGCTGCACGGCGGCGCCGCGGCCGACCAGCTCGACACTCCCGACGTGGAGGCGGTGGGCCGCGGAATACCCAACCTGGAGGCGCACGTAGGCATCCTCAGGCGGCTCGGCGTCACGCCGATCGTGTCCATCAACCGGTTCGCCTCCGACAGCGACGCCGAGGTTGACGCCATAGTCGAGGCCGCGCGGGCGCTGGGTACGCCGGCCGCGGTAAACACGGCTTTCAGCGACGGAGGCGCGGGCGCGGCTGAGCTGGCACAGAAGGTGGTCGAGGTGGCGGACCGTAGCAACGCGGAACCCAAGTGGCTCTACCCGAGCGATATGAGCCTGACGGAGAAGATAGAGATCGTCGCGCGCGAGGTGTATGGCGCCGATGGCGTGGACTTCGCCGACTCCGCGCGGCGCCGCCTGCGGCGGCTCGATCGCGGCCTGGGCCGCGGCTTGCCCGTGTGCATGGCCAAGACCCAGTACTCGCTTTCCGACGATCCTTCGAAGCTGGGAAGGCCCAAAGGGTTCCGCATAGCGGTGCGCGACGCGGCGGTGTCGGCCGGCGCCGGTTTCGTGATCGTCTACACGGGTGACGTGCTGACCATGCCCGGACTTCCCGCGCGGCCCAACGCCGAGAATATCGACGTGGACGCGGACGGGCGGATAAACGGCCTGGCCTGAGCGCGCCGGTCTGGGCGCCCACCCGTAGAGCGCACAGTCGAGAATCGCCGAACCTGTCGGGGTAACGGCGCGGTCGGGCCGTCCGGCGGCGGCTTGGGCGGCTAAGCCAGCCTCTGGGACAACCGCTCGAACGCGGCCTTCCACTGCGCCCGGTTCTTTTCGACTTCCGCCTTGCTGGCGAGCTTGGTGTGTTGAACGACTACCTGGCTCTTCCCGCCCGTCTTGGCGTAGAAGTGCACGCTCAGATTTGCCGACTGGCCGTCCCAGTTGACCCGCAGCGACTTGCCGGCACGGGCGACCCGCACGTCGAAGTCGGCGCCGCCCAACCAGGGCGAACGCGTGTCGGGGCCGTTCCAGGCGGAGTAGAGCGTGTGCAAGTCCACGGGGAGGGTCTTGCTTACGTTGACCTCGAACCCGCGCGCGGTCTGATTCTTCGCACGCAGCCCGCGGGCGCGCTCGTACTCGACGGTGACCATCTGGCTCCACCATCCCGACACGCCGTGCTCTTCATGCAGGCGGGCGGCGATCTGGGTGTGATTCAGCGCCGCGGCGCCGGCCGCGTCGAGGATTTGGAACCATTCGTCCCAGACCTTGCCGGTCTTGGCCCGCACGGCCGCGTCGCTGATCGAACGCTCCATACAAACGCCCCCCGTCCCATAACCCGCCTCACTGCGGCGACGGCGAGACGCCGCGCACGAACCATACCGACGTCGGGCAGCGGCTAGGTCGAACGTTCGGAGTACACTCGTCCTTGAACTACCGGGTACTCAACTGAATCCCACGACATGCGTCGAAATGGCGGCTGGCCGAGTCGCCGGCTCAAGTCTCAGTCGCCTGGTCACTCCTCATACGTCGAAGAAGCGGCCAATCGCGCGGACAAGGGCGAGTAGCAGCCGCAGGATCAACGCGAGCAGCTTTACGAGCAGTTTTATGAGCTTACCTATAAATCCGACAACGCCCTGTACGAATCTCACGTTCACACCCCCTAGGGCCTGCTCGACTGCCCCGCACGCCACCTCGACCGAGCCAAACCCTACAGCCCTCGATAGCACGCAGCCACTAGCGTTGAGCGAGCAGTCGACGAGCACGGCGATGTGTAGCGTCCCGCCGAATGGAGACCTTCGCATAACTTTCGTCATACCGGCGAAAGCCGGTATCCAGGGCCTCCCCTGAAGCTGGAAGACGCCCTCACCCCAGCCCTCTCCCGCCTGGAGACCTTTGAATAATTGGGGATGGAGCGCGTGGGGAGGGGCATCGGCAACGCCTGGAGGCCGGCGCGGCGTCCGGTCGGTCGGGCCGGCACGAGATCCCGTGCCGCGGGACCCCGCGCGCGGCGCACTGGTCCCGCGGTCAGCCCGTGGCCCAGGCCAGGGTGTCCGCTTTGCGCAGGTTGTAGGCCATGAGCTTGAACCACAGCTCCACGGTGTTGCGCCCCAGCCCGCGGTAGCGCACCCGCTGGTAGCCATAGCTGCGCTTGAGGGTGCCGAAGACCTTCTCCACCAGCGCCCGGCGGGGCGCGATGAGGGCGTTGCGTCGCTGCTGCCAGACGGGGAGCGCCCGTTGGTGTTTGTGGGAGCGGTGCATGATCCGGTCGTTGATCCCCTGGGCCTGCAGCCACCGGCGCCGGCGCCTGGACTCGTAGGCCCGATCGCCGTACACCGCCCGCTCGTCCCCGCTCACCAAGGCGTCGGCCACCTCGCTCTCGGAGACGTTGGCGGGGGTCAACGCCGCCCGCCGCACCAGGCCCGTGTCCGCATCCACCCCCAGATGCACCTTGTAGCCAAAGTGGGAGCGGCCGCCCCGCCCCCGTTGGGTCCACGCCGCCTCTGGATCGGTGGCACTCGGCGCCCCGCGCCCCGCCGCCAGCGGCGGGCGCCGCACCTGCGACGCCACCAGGGTGGCGTCCAGCAGCGTGCCCTGCTTCAGCACCAGGCCCTGCGCGTCCAGTTGCGCCGCCAGCTCCGTAAACAACGGCGCGCTGAGCCCGTCGACCTCCAACGCGTGGCGAAAGCGGCTGATGGTCGAATGGTCCGGCGTGGCGTCCTGCAGGCCCAGCCCCACAAAGCGCCGGAAGGAGAGCCGGTCGCCCAGCGCCTCTTCCAGCTGCGGGTCCGAGAGGCTGTACCACTGCTGGAGCAGCAGCACCTTCACCATCAGCAGCGGGGGATAGCTGGGCCGCCCGCGGGCGGCGGCGTGCACGCCGGCCACGACCTGCCCGAGCCGCTCCCAGTCCACCGCGTCGTCGATCCGCTCCAGCCGCTGGTTCTGGCCCAGCGTCTCCGACACCAACGCTTCCGCGAGCGACGGCCGGCCCATGTCCCGGTGCATTCAACCCGCTCCACAATCGTCAGGATGGCGGCACCTAATTTTCCGCCCCGTCCCTGGGGTTATGCAAAGGTCTCCAGAGGGAGAGGGCGTTTTGCAAACGTCTCCTGAATGCGGCGTCCCTACATGCCCTATCGCCGAAGTAGATGAGGACTGTCACGCGGACGGCAGGCGGCGCAATTAGAGCCTGCGGCTCGCTGGTCCCACCGGGTCGGTTTGTCGCCAGCGTCGTCCTGGCTGCCGTAGAGTGCCGGGTTCGAACCTGCGTACAGGGCATCAATGAGCAAACCTCGGCCAAGCTTTCTCTTCATCACCACGGACCAGCAGCGCTGGGATTGTCTGGGCATTCACAATCCAAAAATACGGACGCCGGTGATGGACGGCATCGCCAACGAGGGCGTCAGATTCGATCGCGCTTACCCGACGAACGCGATCTGCGCGCCGGCGCGCGCGAGCATGCTGACGGGACGCAGCCAGCGCGGGCATCACGTTCACGACAACATCAACCTCAGCGAGGCAGTGCCCGTAGTGGGCGACTCGTTGCGCCAGGCCGGCTACGCCACCGCGCTGATCGGCAAGGCGCACTTCAAGAGCGCCTGGTACGAGGACGCGCTTCCCGATCAACCGCCTCCGGGCGCGCCGGTCGACCCTGCGGACGGGCTCTGGTACGGGCCTTACTACGGCTTCGACCATGTCGAGTTCCTGGGCCCGCACGCCTACCCCATGGGCCACTGGCGAGTCTGGCTGGAGCGGAATCACCCGGCGGGGCTAGAGCTCTGGAGGCCCCAAAGCGCGCTGGCGCCCCGCACAGGCGCCTACCACAGCTGGAAGAACGCCATACCGGCCGAGTGGCACTACACGCACCGCACGGCCGACCGCACCATCGACTGGCTGCGCGCACATGGCGCCGAGAGGCCGTTCTTTCTCTGGATGTCCTTCTCCGATCCGCACCAACCGTTTGCGCCGCCGCGGCCCTATTGCGACATGTACGACCCCGCCGACATGCCCGCCGCCGTACCGCGTGAGGACGTGAGCGGCAAACCTCCGCAATACCGCTATGCGCGCGACGGCCTGCCCTATCAGGGCTACGACACGACAAGCGGCTGGAGCGGCGACCACCACCGCGAGATCGTGGCGCACTACTACGGACTGACCACCTTCATCGACGACCAGATCGGCCGGGTGCTGGCCGAGCTGGAGCGCCTGGGTCTCAGCGATGACACGCACGTGGTCTTCACGTCGGACCACGGTGAGGGGCTGGGCGACCACGGAATCGCGGCCAAGCCAATGATGTCGTACGAATGCGTCAACCGCGTTCCGCTGCTGTGGCGCCACGCGCCCAGCGTGCCGGCGGGCGGTGTTCACAAGGGCGTCATGACGCAGCTCGATCTCGTGCCCACGTTCCTGGACCTGGCCGGCGCGCCGCCGCTGGTGGGTATGGAGGGCCGCAGCTTCGCCCCGCTGCTGCGCGGCCAATCCCGCACGCATCGTGACGCGGTGATCGTGGAGCGAATAAACGTGTTCGCCGGAGGGCGCCTGAAGCTTGCGGCCGGCAAGCGCGTGCATTCCGAGCCCATCGTGCAGCGGGTCAAGATGCTACTGACCGACGATTGGAAGCTGCTGCACTACGGCACCACCGGGTACGGCGAGCTGTACAGCGTTCGAGACGATCCCGAGGACCTGAACAACCTCTGGTCCGACCCCGACCACGCGGGCATCCGGTCGGAGCTCGTCGAGCGTTTGCTGAGCGAGCTGATAAACGACGAGGCGGGCGATCCGCAGCTGGTGCTCGACCAGCAGCCGGTCGCGGGAGTCTTGCGCGACGCGCGGCTCATGGAGCCGCAGCCAGTCGCGCAGGGGGATCTGTCGGAACGGCTGCGGGATCTGCGTAGCTAACGCTGGAGCGCCTGAGCTTTCACAGCGCTCCCCTGGTTGGACTCGGCGGAAGAACGGGACCGCGGCGGCTGACGCGGCCCGAAGCTACCGCTAGGGAATCAGCTCGTCGCTGAGGTCGAGGGCCGGCGCGCCGTTGGCGCGGCCGTTGCCGGCGGCACCGTCGGAGTCGTCCTTCGAGTAGCCCTGGGTGGGGTACTCGTACACCCCGCCTTCGAAATTACGCAGCACGATCTTCTCGTCGCTGAGCTCCACAATCCTCTGTGGGGTGACGGGAATCTTTCCACCTCCGCCGGGCGCGTCGATGACGTAGGTCGGGACGCCGAAGCCGGTGGTGTGCCCCTGCAGCGACTCCATGATCTCCAGTCCCTTCTGGACGGACGTGCGGAAGTAGTCGGTGCCCTTCACCAGGTCGGCCTGGTAGATGTAGTAGGGCTTCACGCGCGCCTTCAGCAGCGCGTGAATGAGCTCCTTCATGACCTCGGGATCGTCGTTCACGCCGCGCAGCAGGACGGTTTGGCAACCGACCGGAATGCCGTGATCGACCAGCATCCCGCAAGCGCGCACGGCCTGCGGCGTGAGCTCGCGCGGGTGATTGAAGTGGGTGTTGACGTAGAAGGGGTGGTACTTGGCGAGCATCGCGCATAGCTGCGGGGTTATGCGGTCCGGGTTGACGCAGGGGATCTTGGTCCCAACGCGAATGATCTCGACGTGCGGAATAGCCCGCAGACGGCTGATGACCCATTCCAGCGACACGTCCGTGAGGGTGAAAGGGTCGCCGCCGCTGAGCAGGACGTCACGTATTTCGGAATGCTGCGCGATGTAGTCGATGGCGGCCTGCAGCTCATCGGGCGGCGGCACCGGGAACTTGCCCACCTTGCGCTTGCGCGTGCAAAAGCGGCAGTACATGGCGCAGGTGTGCGTGACTACGAATAGGACGCGGTCGGGATAGCGGTGCGTGAGATGCTTGACCGGCATGTCGACTTCCTCGTCGAGCGGATCGTCCTCGAGGAGGTCGGGATTCTCGAACTCACGGGCGTCGGGTATCTGCTGGAGATAGATCGGGTCGCTGGCGTCGAACTGCTCGATCAGACTCAGGTAGTACGGCGTGGTGAAGAACGGGTACTCCTCGTCCACGGCCTCCAACTGCTCGTACTGCTCCTCGCTGAGGCCAGGAATACTGCGCACGTCGCGTATGCCCTTGGCGAGCTGCTCCTGCCATTCGGCCCGTTCGCGTCTGGCGCTGCGTGACATCCGACTCCTCTTATGCGTGATCCCGGCGTTGAGCCGGGGCGCCGCGCCCTTAGCCCGGAGCTCAGCCGGTCCCATAGGGCAAATCCGATCGCCTAAGCCTACGATGCGGCGTGTCTGCTGTGGAAGGCAATCAAGCCGCCGCAAGCTCCGCGTCTCCCGCGCGAGGCGGCGGGACGCCCTGGGGAGTTCTAGTAGATTGACCTGGATAAAGTTGCAGAAGCCAATTTTGCAGTGCTAGGTTCGAGTAACCGAAATAGCGGGCGCCATTGCCGCCGTAATGCCCTCATGGCCGCGGCGCCCCGCCTGTTCATGACGCGTCTTTGATCGGCCGGCGGACCGATCGCAAGCGCCCCGAGGCCAGACTAGACAGCAAGCTGATGGACAACGCCGACACGCGCGACGCGCTGATAATCGACAACCTCCACGTCAGCGTGGACGACACGCCAATTCTCAAAGGTGTGAACCTTACGGTTCCAAAGGGCGAAGTCCACGCGCTCATGGGGCCCAACGGCTCCGGCAAGAGCACGTTGGCGAACGCTCTGATGGGCCACCCGAGCTACGCGGTGAGCGAGGGGCGGGTGGAATTCAAAGGTCGGGACGTCTTGACGTTGGAGACGGACGCGCGCGCGCGCCTAGGGTTGTTCCTCGCGTTTCAGTACCCTTCCGAGATTCCCGGGGTGCGGGTGGCGAGCTTCCTAAGGCTGGCTCTCAACGCGCGGCGTGAGAATGAGATCTCGGTCATGGAGTTCCACCGGCTCCTGCAGGGCAAGATGCAGGCGCTGCAGATGGATAGGAAGTTTGCGCAGCGCTACCTGAACGAGGGATTCTCAGGTGGCGAGAAGAAGCGCAATGAGATACTGCAGCTGGCCGTGCTGGAACCCGAGATTGCGATACTGGACGAGACGGACTCGGGATTGGACATCGACGCGCTGCGGGTCGTAGCTGACGGTGTGAACCGGATGCGCGGGCCGGATCTGGGAGTTCTCGTGATCACGCACTACCAGCGTCTGCTCAACTACATCGTTCCCGATCACGTACACGTATTGATCGACGGTCGCGTGGCTGCATCCGGAGGCAAGGAGCTTGCGTTGCAGCTTGAGGCGGAGGGCTATGAATCGTTTGCACCCGCGGTTGCGGAGTTACAGGAGGCCTAAGGCGTGGCGGTGAAAGACACGGTCGACCTCGGACTCGACACCTACAAGTTCGGCTTCCACGACGACATAAAGCCGGTCTACAAGTCTCCCAGGGGTCTGAACCCTGAAATCGTCAAGGAGATCTCGCGCCAGAAAGACGAGCCGGAGTGGATGTTGGACTTCCGGCTCGAATCCTATGACCAGTTTCTGCGTAAAGCGATGCCGGAGTGGGGCGCTGACCTCAGCGCGATCGACTTCGACAACATCCACTACTACATCCGGCCGCAAGACCGCCAGGCGCGGTCCTGGGACGACGTTCCCGAAGACATCAAGGCCACCTTCGACAAGCTGGGCATCCCTGAAGCCGAGCGCAAGTTCCTGGCCGGCGTGGGCGCGCAGTACGACTCGGAGGTCGTCTACCACAGCATCCAGGAGGACCTGGAGAAGCAGGGCGTCATCTTCCTGGACATGGATTCCGGCCTGCGCGAGCACCCCGACATCGTGCGCGAGTACTTCGGCACGATCATCCCCAACGGCGACAACAAGTTCGCGGCCCTCAACAGCGCGGTCTGGAGCGGCGGGAGCTTCGTCTACGTGCCGGAGGGTGTGAACGTGGAAGTGCCCCTGCAGGCCTACTTCCGCATCAACTCCGAGAATATGGGGCAGTTCGAGCGAACCTTGATAGTGGTGGAGCCGGGCGCCTACGTGCACTACGTGGAGGGTTGTACGGCGCCTATCTACGCCAGCGATTCTTTGCACGCGGCGGTGGTCGAGATCGTGATCAAGGAAGGTGCGCGCTGCCGCTACACGACCATTCAGAACTGGTCGACCGACGTGTACAACCTGGTCACGAAACGCGCGGTGGCCTACCGGGACGCCACGATGGAATGGATCGACGGCAACCTGGGCAGCAAGGTCACCATGAAGTACCCGTCGGTGTACCTGATGGAACCGGGCGCCCACGGCGAAGTGCTCTCGATCGCGTTCGCCAGCAAGGGGCAACACCAGGACGCGGGCGCCAAGATGGTGCACGCCGCGCCCGATACCAGCTCGTTGATTACCTCGAAGTCGATCAGCCGCAACGGCGGCCGGGCCGGATACCGCGGCTATGTCAACGTGCTGCCGGACGCCACCGGCTGCAAGTCGAACGTGCAGTGCGACGCGCTGCTGATCGACGACCAGTCGCGCTCCGACACCTATCCCTACATGGACATCGAGGAAAGCGACGTAGCGATCCAGCACGAAGCGACGGTCAGCAAGGTCGGTCAGCAGCAGCTCTACTACCTGATGAGCCGCGGGCTGAACGAGGAGCAGGCCATGGCGATGGTCGTGAGCGGGTTCATCGAGCCCATCGTCAAGGAGCTCCCGATGGAATACGCGGTCGAGATGAACCGCCTCATCGAGTTGCAGATGGAAGGCTCGATCGGCTAGGGAGTGC
The DNA here is from genome assembly GCA_965220075.1 of Chloroflexota bacterium. Lineage (GTDB taxonomy): Bacteria > Chloroflexota > UBA11872 > UBA11872 > UBA11872. The sequence continues at coordinate 1,967,464 of OZ244806.1, read as the reverse complement.
GACGCGCGCTAGTCCGCCGTAGTCGCGCGCCGACGCGACCGGTGCTGTTTCAAAGGGTTCATTCTTTCGCGGTGCGGCGGTCCGGCCCCGGTTCTCTATATCCGCGTCGTATGAAGTCGGCCGGCCGAGAACGCGAGTGGACAGGGCGGTCCGACGGTCGCTCCTCGTGCCGGCCGCGGGCAGGCTCTGAGGTCGCTTGTGACGATTGAGAGCTTCACGGCCGGCTCGAGCACGGTGTACCCCGAGCGGATCGCGGCCGGCAACAACGAGCCGGACTGGCTGCGAGCGCAGCGACGTGAGGCGTGGGAAGTCTACGCCGCCACACCCGAGCCGACTCAGCGGGACGAGGAGTGGCGGCGCACCGACATCCGCTGGCTGCGCTGGGACCAGGTTGCGCCGGCGGCAACGAGCCGGCCGGCGGCTCCGCCGGCGGCGCGGGAGCGACTCGACGCTCTGAACCCGTACGCGACCGTCGCTCAGCTGGATGGCTCGTCCGACTGCATTCAGCCGCCCCATGAGGTGAACGGCGTCGTGGCGATGGGGCTGAGCGAGGCGGCGCGGGAGCGGCCCGAGCTCGTGCGCGAGCTCCTGGCAACGCGCGCGGTCACACCCGACCGCGGCAAGCTCCAGGCCTTGAACGCGGCGCTTTGGGGCGGGGGCGCGCTGGTGCACGTGCCGCCCGGCGTCGATCTTGAACAGCCGATCCTTTACGTCGTCAGCGGCGACGGCGCGCAGGTCCATCCGCGTCTCCTGGTGCATGTCGGCGCGGGCGCGCGGGCTTCGGTGATCGAGTGGTGGACTTCTCCTCCGGAGGGCGCCCTGCGCTTAGCGAACGGCGTCTCCGAGCTATTGGTGGATCACGGCGCCTCCCTGAGCTACACCCACGTGGAGTCCTGGGGAGCGCATGTCGGTGGGTTTCTTTCCCAACGGGCGGTGGTCGAGCGGGACGCCACGCTCAGCGCTACCAACGTAGTCTTAGGCGGCCGCTTTCACAAAGCCAAGGTGGAGGCGACGATGGCGGGTCCGGGCGGCAGCGTGCGCATGAACGGCATCGCTCGGATGACCGGGGACCAGTTCGTGGATCACCACACGCTGCAGGACCACCTGGCCTCCGATTCCGTGAGCGATCTGATGTATGCCGGCGTGCTGGCGGGCGCGTCGCGCTCGGTGTACGCCGGGACGATCATCGTGGCGCCGCACGCGCAGCGCTCGAACGCCTATCAGAGCAACCGCAATCTGCTGCTGGAAAGCGGTCCACGGGCCGACTCGATCCCGCAACTGGAGATCATGGCCGACGATGTGCGCTGTACGCACGGGGCCACCACTTCGACCGTGGATCGCGGCCAGCTCCACTACCTGAGGTCGCGCGGACTGACCACCGAGCAAGCGCGGGGACTCATCGTGGACGGGTATTTGGAACCGGTGCTGGAGCGTATGCCAGACTCGGGCACTCGCGCCGTCGTTCGCGAGCTCGTGCACGCCAAGCGCACGGCGACAGACCCGACGGCGCGCTGACGCCAGTGCCATTCGTCGATGCCGGTGAAGCGGACAAGATCCCACCCGGCCGGGCAGGCGCCACCGAGATCGGCGGCGTACGCATCGGCCTATATAACGTCGCCGGCCAGATCTACGCGATGGACGATCTGTGCACGCACGATCATGCTCACCTGTCGGAGGGTGAACTGAACGTTGCCGCCAGGACGGTTCGCTGTCCCCGCCACTCGTCGCACTTCGATCTGACCAGCGGGCGGCCCAAGACGCTGCCGGCAATCCGCCCGGTCCGCACCTACGAGAGCAAAATCGAGAATGGCAGAATCATGATCCTTGTCGACAACTGACGTGCGCGCCTGATGAGCAGCGACACGAGCACCCTCGACTCCGCGGCGCCGCTCGACGTGGCGCAAGTGCGCGCCGATTTCCCGGTGCTACGGCAACAGGTGCACGGCAGCCCGCTCGTCTATCTGGACAACGCGGCGACCTCGCAGAAACCCCAGGTAGTAATCGACACGGTGCGCGAGTACTACCAGGCCTACAACGCCAACATCCATCGCGGCATTCACACCCTGAGCGAAAAGGCGAGCGCGGCCTATGAGGACGCGCGCGCGCTGGTGGCGCGGTTCCTAAACGCGGCGCACGCGCACGAGATCGTGTTCACACAGGGCGCCACGGAGTCGATCAATCTGGTAGCGCGCGGCTGGGGCGACCAGAACCTCGACGAGGGCGACGAGATCCTGCTGACCGAGATGGAGCACCACAGCAACCTCGTGCCATGGCAATTGCTGGCGCGGAGGCGCGGGGCCAGGCTGCGCTTCATCCCCATCGATCCGCGGGGCCGCCTGGACCTCGAGGCCTATCGGGATATGTTCACGGCGCGCACCAGGCTGGTGGCGGTCACGCACATGTCCAACGTGCTGGGGGTGATTACGCCGGCGGCGGAGCTGGTACGCATAGCCCACCAGCACGGCGTACCGGTGCTGCTGGACGGCGCTCAGGCCGCCCCGCACGCGGCGGTGGACGTGCAGGCGCTGGACGTTGACTTCTACGCTTTCTCGGGTCACAAGATGCTGGGGCCAACCGGGATCGGCGCGCTCTACGCGAAAGAGGCCACGCTGCGCGCCATGGAACCGATGCTGGGCGGCGGCGGCATGATCAGCGTGGTAGAGCTGGAGTCATCCAGCTGGGCCGATCCGCCGGCCAAGTTCGAGGCCGGCACCCCCAATATCGCCGGGGTGATCGGCTTTGGGTGCGCCGTGGACTACCTGACGGCACTAGGCATGGACGCCGTGCGCGCGCACGAGCTGGAGCTGACCAGGTATGCGCTGGACGTGCTGAGCGACCTGGAGGGAGTGACGCTTTACGGGCCGTCCGACGTGTCCGAGCGGGGAGGCGTGATCTCGTTCAATCTGGAGTCCATCCACCCGCATGACGTGGGCACGGTGCTGGACGGCGAGGGCGTCGCGGTCCGCGCGGGGCATCACTGCGCGCAGCCGCTGATGCGCAAGCTGGGCGTGGCCGCCACGGCGCGCGCGAGTTTCTATCTGTACAACACACCGGATGAGGTGGACCGGCTGGCGACCGGGATCGAGAAAGCCAGGGCGTTCTTCGCAAATGGCGCTTGACGACCTCTACCGCGAGGTGGTGATGGACCACTTCCGGCGACCGCGTAATCGGGGCACGGTGGATGGCGCCAACGTGATGGTGGAAGGCGCCAATCCCCTCTGCGGCGACGAGATCATGCTCTCGCTCGAGGTGGAGGAGGGAGTGGTCCGCGAGGCCAGGTTCGAAGGCCACGGGTGCTCGATCAGCCAGGCATCGGCTTCGATCATGACCGAGGTGGTGAGCGGAAAGTCGGTCTCGGAGGTCGCGGAGATCGTGCAGCACTTTCGCGGCATGATGCTCGAAGGCGAGACGCCGGACATGGAGCGTATCGGCGACGGCGTGGCCCTGGAGGGCGTGCGGCAGTTCCCGGTGCGCATCAAGTGCGCGGTGCTGGGTTGGAACACTTTGCTGCAAGGGCTGCGCGATCACGCCAGGTCCGACGGCGCGCCGGTGCAGGCCACGCACAGCGAAACCTAGGCAGGATGTAAGGACCGGCCGCAGTCGCAAATCGGTAGGTTGCACAGGCCGGGTCAGGCGCCCGTGCCAAGGCCGTCCCAGTAGAGGCTACGTTGCCCACTTCCACGCCGGCGGCATGGCGTCCAGGTGTCTGCCGCCTGTTCGACCTCCACTGTCTTGGCCGGTTGTTGGCAGCTACTGAGCGGCGTATACAGACCTGCCTGGCTTGAGCTATTGGCTTTGCGAGGAGTTCGCCGACCGGGAGGCGAGACATGGTCGGCACGCCCCTAGTTGTGGACTCCGTGATGATTGCAATGCAATCATCGTATAATCGCGTGATAATGCATGTTGAGGCTCAATCATGGCCAGTATCACCGTGCGCAACCTGGACGACGGGTTGAAGCGGCGTCTGCGCGTCCGGGCAGCCGAAAATGGCAGGTCCATGGAGCAGGAAGCAAGGGACATCCTGCGCGCGGCGCTGCACCAAGAGTCCTCAACGGGCAGTGATCTCGCCCGCTCCATTCGCGCCCGGTTCGCGCCTCTCGGTGGCGTCGAGCTTGACCTGCCGGACCGTGAGCCGCCGCGCGAACCGCCCCAGTTCGACTGAGTTGGCCGCCATGATCGTACTTGACACCAACGTGGTATCGGAGTTGATGCGCCCCAACCCCGTGGGTAGCGTCCTTGCCTGGGTTGCCCGGCAAGCGGCTCCACGCCTGTACCTCTCGACCATTAGTGAGGCTGAGTTGCGGTACGGCGTTCAGATTCTTCCGGCGGGTCAACGCCGCGAGCGGCTGCGGGCCGGGATCGAGGGAATGCTACGGGAAGACTTCGCAGGACGCATTCTCCCTTTCGACCGGGAGGCCGCGCGGGTCTACGCCTTCATCGCCGCCGCACGCCGGGCCGCGGGGCATGCCATCACCCACGCCGATTGCCAGATCGCGGCGATCGCCCGCGCCGCTGGGGCGGCCGTAGCCACACGAGACGCCCACGACTTTGAAGGCTGCGGGATCGACGTGATCGACCCCTGGGCCGCGGGATAGCGGCACCTCCCACCCGTTCGCGGCGGGCCTGTCGAACCGTGAACATGCGGGGGCCAGGGAATGCTCCACGCGGGCTGGTTCTTCCTCTTCCGAGACCTTTGAATAATTGGGGATGGAGCGCGTGGGGAGGGGCATCGGCAACGCCTGGAGGCCGGCGCGGCGTCCGGTCGGTCGGGCCGGCACGAGATCCCGTGCCGCGGGACCCCGCGCGCGGCGCACTGGTCCCGCGGTCAGCCCGTGGCCCAGGCCAGGGTGTCCGCTTTGCGCAGGTTGTAGGCCATGAGCTTGAACCACAGCTCCACGGTGTTGCGCCCCAGCCCGCGGTAGCGCACCCGCTGGTAGCCATAGCTGCGCTTGAGGGTGCCGAAGACCTTCTCCACCAGCGCCCGGCGGGGCGCGATGAGGGCGTTGCGTCGCTGCTGCCAGACGGGGAGCGCCCGTTGGTGTTTGTGGGAGCGGTGCATGATCCGGTCGTTGATCCCCTGGGCCTGCAGCCACCGGCGCCGGCGCCTGGACTCGTAGGCCCGATCGCCGTACACCGCCCGCTCGTCCCCGCTCACCAAGGCGTCGGCCACCTCGCTCTCGGAGACGTTGGCGGGGGTCAACGCCGCCCGCCGCACCAGGCCCGTGTCCGCATCCACCCCCAGATGCACCTTGTAGCCAAAGTGGGAGCGGCCGCCCCGCCCCCGTTGGGTCCACGCCGCCTCTGGATCGGTGGCACTCGGCGCCCCGCGCCCCGCCGCCAGCGGCGGGCGCCGCACCTGCGACGCCACCAGGGTGGCGTCCAGCAGCGTGCCCTGCTTCAGCACCAGGCCCTGCGCGTCCAGTTGCGCCGCCAGCTCCGTAAACAACGGCGCGCTGAGCCCGTCGACCTCCAACGCGTGGCGAAAGCGGCTGATGGTCGAATGGTCCGGCGTGGCGTCCTGCAGGCCCAGCCCCACAAAGCGCCGGAAGGAGAGCCGGTCGCCCAGCGCCTCTTCCAGCTGCGGGTCCGAGAGGCTGTACCACTGCTGGAGCAGCAGCACCTTGACCATCAGCAGCGGCGGATAGCTGGGCCGCCCGCGCGGGGCGGCGTGCACGCCCGCCACGACCTGCCCGAGCCGCTCCCAGTCCACGGCGTCGTCGATCCGCTCCAGCCGCTGGTTCTGGCCCAGCGTCTCCGACACCACCGCTTCCGCGAGCGACGGCCGGCCCATGTTTCGGTGCATTCAACCCGCTCCACAATCGTCAGGATGGCGGCACCTAATTTTCCGCCCCGTCCCTGGGGTTATGCAAAGGTCTCCTCTTCCGGAGTAGACGCGACGCCTGGAGTTGGTTTGGGCTGACGCCGGGCAGCGGGGCGCGCTGCATCTCGTCGAGAGCAAGCGATGAGATGCAAGCGAGACGCCGCTCACGGCCCATGACGACCTTTTGCACCGGTTTCGGCTACGCCCCTTCGCGTTGGCCGATGAGTTAGGCAACGTGCGCGCGGCCGGCCGGATGCCGGGGCACACCCCTCGATCTACTAGCGCTGGCGCCGACCGGTGCAGCGCCGGGGCTTGCCTGAATACCTCCCGAACTGCCTTATTCCCTCCAAGGCCGTATGGGTGCGCTTCCGAGGCTTTCCTGCCAGCTTGACGCGAAACAGCGCCACGGTGACGATCTTCCGGGCCGCGCGGTTAGACCGGCGAGGGTTTCCATGAGTGCATACGAGGCGATTGACCTACGAGAGCTGTGCAATGCCAACGCCAGTGCGGCGGGGCCGGCGGCGGCCGCTCTGCTGGGACGGCAGACCTTACGGGGACTGCCCTTCCTGATCGGGAACCCCGGAGACCAGAGCATCGCGCTCTTTGGGCCGGGCGGGCATACGGCGGCCGCGCGCTTGGATGTCGGGCGGACGGTTCACTCACTCACATTTGCCCAGGTGCTGCTCGATTCGGAAGTCCCTCAGCACGGCTCGCCCGGCAACGTGGTGGCGCGCTACCTGTTCCACTTCGCCGACGGCTCTAAAGTCACAGTGAAGGTGCGCGAACGGTTCGAGATCGGCTGGCTGTCGCACCAGCGGATGATGCGGCCGGGCGAGCCTTATCTGGCGCTGCGCGACGGCGACGACGGGCTGCAGCCGCGCTACGCGGGATCCTACGACGACTCGTCACGGCGCATCACGGAGGCTAGCGCGGGGCAGGTGAGGGCCTTCTTCCTGTGGCCGTGGACGAATCCCCAACCGGATATCCCGCTGAGCCACGTGGAGATCACGCCCGCGCGGCAGCGCTTTGTGTTGGGCGGGATTAGCGCGGGGTTCGTAGACGAAGACCCTCTGCGCCGCACGCCGCGTCGTCCCGTCCTGATCGAGCTGCCCGATCCGGGTGACGCCGGGAAACCGTTCGATCTGGACGTCGAAGTCGATCGCGGCACCGCCACCTACGCACAGCCGCTGCCAAAGAGACCCGAGCTGTTTCTGAACGCAGAGGCCAAGGGCTACGGGGAGCCGAACAACACCACCAGCAGTCCTGCCTACAGCGAGGTCGCCGCCACGCCCTCCGCGAACGTGACGGTCAGACAGGGCGGCGAGGCGCTGGGAACGGCCCGTTTCGGAGATTTGGAGACGCGCGAGACCGTGGCGGCGTCGCCCCGTCTGAGGCTGCGCCTGGTAGAGGACGGCCGCAACTGGGTCCACACGCGGGTGGTCGACGACGAGACGGGCAAGCCGATTCCGTGCCGCATTCACTTCCGCTCACCGGAGGGGGTGCCCTACCAGCCCTACGGTCACCATCCACACCTCTTCTCCGGTCTCGACACCTGGTACAAGGACCTCTTCGGCGACGTGCGCATGGATCAGGTCACCTACGCCTACACGGATGGCGCCTGCCAGGGCTGGCTGCCGCGCGGGCGGGTGTACGTGGACGTTGCGCGCGGCTTCGAGTACGAGCCGCTGCGAACCGCGGTCGAGATCAAGCGGGGGCAACGCGAGCTGGAGCTGCGCCTCAAGCGCTGGACGTCCATGAACCGGCAGGGCTGGTACAGCGGCGACACGCACGTGCATTTCCTGGCCGGCGACGGCGCGATCGTGGAGTCGGCCGGCGAGGACCTCAACGTCGCCAACGTGCTCCAGTCGCAATGGGGGCATCTGTTCACCAACACGGACGACTTCATCGGCCGGCCGCGGGTCTCGGACGACGGTCAGACGATCGTGTACGTGTCGCAGGAGAACCGGCAGCACTTCCTGGGGCATCTGAGCCTGCTGGGTCTCAAGCGGCCGGTGATGCCGTGGTGCAGCGACGGACCGGCCGAAGCCGAGCTGGGCGGCTCGCTCGAGACGACGCTCTCGCATTGGTCGGACGCGGCTCGCGAGCAGGGCGGGTTGGTGGTGCTCCCCCATTTCCCCTGGCCCAACGGAGAGCCGGCCACGCTGGTGGCCAGCGGGCGCGTGGACGCGGTGGAGATGTGCCGTCAGGTCGAGTTCGATCATCGCGAGTACTACCGCTATCTCAACTGCGGCTACCGTCTGCCGCTGGTGGGCGGCACCGACAAGATGGCGCCGGACACGCCGGTGGGGATCTATCGCACCTACGTGCGCATTCCGGACGACGAGCCGTTCGACTACGACACGTGGTGCAAGCACCTGGCGGCGGGACGGACCTTCATGAGCAGCGGGCCGATCATCGGCTTGCGCCTGGAGGGCCGCGAGATCGGCGACACGCTGCGTATTAAGGCCGGCGGCACCCTTGAAGTAGAGGCGTGGGCGGAGTCGATCCATCCCATTCACAGCCTGCAAATCGTGCAAGAGGGCCGCGTGGTGGCCGAGACGGTGGAGCGAAAGGGGGCGCGGCGCCTGCGGCTAAACGCCAAAGTCCAGGTTTCCGCCCACAGCTGGGTGGCCGCCCGCTGCGGCGGACCGGCCTACTATGACGCGCCTCACCATCTGGATGGCTGGGACCGGGAGCGGTTTGCGCACACGTCCCCTGTGTACGTCGCCGTGGGCGACGAGGACTGGTCGATGTGGAACCAGGGCACGGCGCAGTACATGCTCACTCTGATAGAAGGTTCCCGGCAGTACGTACGCCAGCGCAGCCCGCAGTACGCCAACGAGACGATCAGTCACCATCACGGCGAAGACGACCACCTGGCCTACCTGGAACGGCCGTTCGTTCAGGCGCGCGAGGCCATTCACCGCCGCATGCACGAGCTGGGCGTGGAGCACTAGACCGGCCCGATACCTGGACGCAATAAGCGCCGCCCCGGACGAAAAGGCGCCGCGTTTCTCTACGCGGCCCGCTCCCAGGAAGCGAAGAAGCCTTCCAGGTCGAACTCCTCTTGCATCCTGTCCAGGTAGTAGACGATCGGGCCTGACTGATAGCCGGGCACATAGTCCTCGCCGTCGGCGGCCCTCAGACGCCGCTCCAGCTCCGCGAATCCACCCCAAATCGCCTCGGCCTCGGTTTTGGTGAATCGCTCGGCGAAGGACGGCCCCCAGTTGAGGGTGATCGGGTGCACGTAGTGCAGGTCGGGGCGCGCGGTTTCGGGGAGGCTGTCAAAGTCGGGCCGTTTCAGCAGATAGCAGTTCATGGCCGCCTTGCACAGCCAGATGGCGATCTGGAGCCGGCCGGCCGGTCCGGCGCCGGGGTGAATGATCTCGAGTCCGTCGAGAAAGGCCGTGCGGTCTCTTTCCTGAACGGCGCGCAAGCAGCTCTCGGTCGCGTCGCGCAGCTTGTCGGTGCGCTCGGACCACGATTCGAACAGGCGGCCCGACTCGGGCGAGAGGTGCTGTTTGAAGCCGATGTCGTCCCAGCAGGGATAGGTTGTGTGTCCGCCATGCAGAGTGCGGCGCACCGTCCGCGCGGTGTAGTTGCTGCCCCAGTGCAGCAGGTAGTTGGTGTAAACCAGGCCGTCGCCGGCCTTGAGCTTGACTTGAACGCCGCCGGGGAGCGGCACGCGCGGGTTCTCGCTGAGCTGCCGGTTCTCGGCGTCGGTGTTGAGCCGGAGGTGGCTTCCCGGGACCACCCAAAACACGTCGTCGTCGTAGAGGGGGATATTCCACTGAAGGTAGTTGGGACCGTTCTCGATGAGACTTTCCTGCATGCATCGCATCGGCCCCATGTCGATGGGGTGCACGTCGCGATGCCAATTGGCCGGACCGTGTTCTCGGGTTGGGTTGCACATCACCATCATCTGGGAAATCCCGGCCACGGGCTGGCTCAGCAGCTGCTCCGCCACGCCGCGGGTGGTGTCGGACAGCCAGACCTCGACGGCGTTGGCCGTGGCGGTGTCGATGAGCTGCTCGGTGTTCCCGATGCGCGGCTGCGGAGCGATATCCCAATGACCGCCGGGGGGATCGTCCGGTCCGCGCTCGTTGCGCCAAATCTCCTTCTGCCGCTCGAGAATGACGTCGTAGCTGGCGCGCAGCGACTCCAGCTCATCCGGCGGAATGGCCTCGGGCACGAGGAAGAAGCCGTCGCGCGTGAATTGCTCGTGGTCGACAGCAGGCATGGGGAACCTCCAAACGCCAGCGTTGAAGCGCGATTCTGGCACGCGCGCCGTGCCCGCGCACGGCATGCCCGCGAGCGGCCGCCGCTCGCTCATTTGTAGCGAACGTGAACCTCGAGCTTCTCGATCGTCATCGGGGTCGGCGTATCGAGCGTAAGACCGTCCACCCAAACCCCGACGAGGTTCTTGCCCAGCGCGAACTGCTTGGGTTCAGCCGCGAAGACGAGCCAGCCATCCTCAACCGTTGGCGCCGGCAGCAGCAGGTTGTTGAGCCGAAGCTCGATGCGGTCCACGATTTCCTTGCCGGGCGGCGTGTTGTAGTGATCGCGGTACTTGGTGGAAATGAGCACCGGCGCCAGCCGTTCCGCCCCGGCCAGGTCGGCGGCGGCGGGATCCGAGATCAAGAGTCTGATGGTGATCTGGTCGATCGACTGCGCGGCGGCGTTCAGGTCGTCGCCCACCCGCACGAAGAGGAACGTGTCGGCCTTTCCGTCACGCCAGTCGTTTTGTCCCGGAGGTCCGCGCCGAAGCCGCGCGTCACTCGCGGCGCTGGGCGCCGGCAGATCGGGCAGCCGTTTGGGAAGCTGCGCCAGTGCGTTGGCGTTGAGGTACATGGCGCGCGGCGTCGACCAGTCTTCCGGGTCCGGGATCATCCAGTGGCCGCCGCCCCGGCGCTCCGTGATGAAGACTTTGTCGGTCCCTGCGAGCGTCTCGGGGCTGCCGATCTCGCGGTACGACTGGATCGACTCGCTCCAGTAAGACTCGTTCATGTTCTCGTGGAACGTGCCCGCGCGTCGGGCGGATTGGGGCGTGCGGTCGGGGAAATTGAACGTGCAGACGCCGTCGGCGCCCTGCTGAAACCAGCTTCCGGCCGCGCCCCGCATGATCTCGAGGGAGGGGTGCACGTAGCCGTCGCTGGCGTGATGCGCGTCGATGCACGGATAGAGCTTGACTCCGGCGCCAGCGGTCAACCGGCGGAACGCCTCCACGTCCGCCTCGAACGAGCGGCAACCCAGGATGAGCATGTCCACCAGGCGCTCGTCGGTCCAGCGCTCGATCTCCATGCCGGTGTAGTGGCAGCCGACGAGGTCGGCGGGAATCTGGGCGCTCAAGAGGAAGGGCCGGCCGCGCGCATGCTCGTGGTCCAGCAACATGCCGCGTATGGAGCGCATGAGCTCGGTGAGGTGGTCGCGCAGCTCCCACTGCCGGCCGGCCGGCAGCAGCACGTCCATGCGGGCGAAGTCCAGGTTGATCCCGTCGAAGTCATAGCGCTGGGTTATCTCGCGCAGGATTTCCAGCACGTAGGCGCGCACGCCGGGCTGCGCGTAGTTCCAGTAGCCGGACTCGACAGGCCCGTAGGGCCAGAGGACCCAATCGGGGTGATCGGCCTTCACGGGGATGGTGAAGGGCACGGTCTTGGCGCCGTCCCAGCCCACGTCGAATCCATTCATGGCGTACTGATAGAAGGCTTCCAGACCACGGCGCCTGGCCTGCTGCAATGCCATGGCGGGCATGTCCAAACCCGCCTCAACCCACTTCACGAACCAGGGCGCGACGGGCCGGACGGCGCTGTCGAAAGGCGCTTCGCTGCCGCCCTCCGACCACCAGATGATGGTGTCGGTCTGGCTGCCTGCCATGTCTTGCAGGCTCATCTGGGCGTCCCACCAGGCCTCCAGGCGCTTACCCAGCAGGACGTCGGTGGCAAAGTCGGCCGGGTTGCCGGTGATGTCGTAGCGAACCACGATGCGGCGGCGGCGATTGACCGCGGCCACGTGCTCACGCGACAGCTCTGCAATTGGCATGGAAGGCCTCGTTTATGACCGGAATGGACCGGCGGCTGGCTTGACAGCAGCGCGTTGTGGCCGCGCATTATGCCGTCGAGACGTTCTCGAGACCGGGCGCGGCGCGCCGTGTCCGTGCGCATAAGGGGTCACGATGCCGGTAGTGGTATTGAGTGTTCACGGTGACGTGGACGAATCGGAGCCGCACTTCGCGATGCTGCGGGAGGCCGGCTTCGAGATTCGACCTCAGCGCGACGAACGGATGTCGCGCGGTTTGAGCGGCGCGGCGGAGTTCAGCGAGGCGCTGCGGGGCGCCGCCGCGATTCTGGCCTGGGGCGAGCGCTACACGGACGAGGTGCTGGCGAATTGCCCGGATCTGCGGGTGATAGCCCGGCGCGGCGTCGGGTATGACCGGGTGGACATGGCGGCGGCCAGCGCGCGCGGCGTGGTGGTGGCCATCACGCCCAACGCCAACCACGAAGCGGTGGCGGAGCACACGCTGGCGCTGATGCTGGCGGTCACGAAGTCGATCGTGCTCGGAGACCGCGACACGCGTGCGGGACTCTGGCCGCGGCGCCGGATAACGCCTCTGCGCGGCAGCACCCTGGGAATCGTGGGGCTTGGCCGCATAGGCCGCAGCACGGCCGAGCGCGCGCTGGCCATGCGCATGCGGGTGATCGCAAGCGACCCCTATGCGGACCCCGACTACGCCGCGCGGCAGGGAATCGAGCGCGTGTCCCTCGATGAGCTGCTGGCGCGCGCGGACATCGTGAGCGTGCACTGTCCGCTATCCGATGAGACCCGGGGCATGATCGACAAAGACGCGCTGGCGGCGATGAAGCCGGACGCCGTGCTTATCAACACCGCGCGCGGCGCCATCGTGGTGGAAGAGGACCTGGCGGAGGCGCTCGCGTCGGGCCAACTGGCCGGGGCCGGGATCGACGCCTACGAAACGGAGCCAGTCGGCGCCGACAATCCGCTGTTCGGACTCGACAACGTGGTGGTAAGCGCGCACATCGCGGGCGACGACTGGCTGGCTTCGCGCGACATGGACATCGAGGCCGCCCAAGTCGTCATCGATCTCTACAACAGCCGCTGGCCGGAAGACGCGGTCCTAAACAAAGAGCTGAAAGGCCGCTGGACGTGGTGAGCCGGTCATGGCGGCCCATGCCCGACCGGCCACGCCGGAGGCGCCGCGCGTGATGGACCAGCGGGCGGGCGGCATATTCGCGATCCTGGTCACACCGTTCGACGAGCGCGAGCGGATCGACGAGCAGAGCCTGCGCCGGCTGGTCGACTACAACATAGAAGCCGGAGTGCACGGCTTGGGAATCTCGTACCCCGGCGAGATCGACAAGATGACTGAAGGCGAGCGCGCCGAAGTCGTCACGACCGTGAGCGAGCACGCGGACGGACGCGCGCCCGTGGTGGTCAACGTCAGCGCCCCCGGTATCAAGCTGGCCTGCGCCTACGCGGAGGATGCGCGCCGCCTGGGGGCGTCCGCGGTGATGGCCATGCCTCCGCAGCCGGATCTGGGCGCAGACGTTGTTCGGACTTTCTATGAGGCTATCGCCCAGGCCGCGGACCTACCCATTTTCCTGCAGAGCTCCGGCGACCGCGCGATCCCCGCGCCGCTGATGCGGGAGCTTGCGGAGGAGATCGGGCACGTGCGCTTCGCCAAAGTGGACGCCGACCCGCCGGTCGAGCGCGTGGAAGCGGCGGTGCGCGAGGCGGGTGAGCTCGTCACCATCCTGGGCGGCGCGAGCGGGCGCTTCTTCATGGAGGAGCTGCGCAGAGGCGCGCGCGGCACGACGCCCTGGCCCAGCCGCCCGCACGCGTTCGTGAAAGTCTGGAACCAGTGGCGCGAGGGGGATGCAGACGCGGCCCAGGCGACTTTCGACGCGGAGATCGCGCCGCTCCTGACGACTCGCGGGCTGGACCACAAGGAGATCCTGCGGCGCGAAGGCGTGATCGCCAGCTCCCGCTGGCGCAGCCCCGGCCCGCCCGCGCCCGACCCGCAAGCGCGCAGCGAGCTGGACGCGGTTTGCGAGCGGCTGGGAATCGGCCGGCGCGCGTAGACGTGCTAACAGGGACCAGGCAGGCCGCGCCGGCCGTGTTCCGGCGGCGGATCGCCGGTCTCACGCTCAGGCAGAATGCGCGACACTGCGCGGTTGACTCACGCTTTCAGACGACCGCGCTATGCGGGGAGGAGTCGAGCGCTGCAATTCCCTAATCCGGCGCGCGCCAAGCTCTTGCGCGGTGAGGTCACGCCCGGCTCGTTCCTGGGCCTGGCCTCGCCGATGGTGGCCGAGATAATGGCCTCGGTTGGGTTCGATTGGCTGGTGATAGACGCGGAACACGGTCCCTGGGATTTCGGCGCGATAGTCGAAGGAATACGCGCCATCGAGTCGCGCGGCTGCGTTCCGCTGGTGCGCCCCTGGTCGCACGATCCCGCCCTCTTGGGGCGGCTGCTCGACGCCGGGGCGATGGGTCTTGTGCTCCCCCACGTGAGCACGCGCGCGGAGGCCGAGGCGATCGCGCAGTCGGTGCGGTATCCGCCGGCGGGACACCGTTCCAGCGGCGTGGGCCGCGCCGCCATTGCGGACGACTACTACGCGCAGATCAACGACAACCTGCTGATCTGCCCGCAGATCGAAGATATGGAAGGCGTGCGCAACAGCCGCGAGATCATGGCGGTGGAAGGCATGGACGTGCTGTTCATAGGCCCTTCCGACCTGGCCATCTCGATGGGCCGCACGCGCGCCGACGCGTTCAACTTTCCCGAGCACACGGAGGCCATCGCGCAGCTTCTGGCCTCAGCGCAAGCGAACGGCAAGCCGGCGGGAACGCCCGTGCCGAACGTAGCCACGGCGCGCCGGGTGATCGCACAGGGGTTCAGGATGATCGACGTGGGGATCGACCATCGCATCTTGAAGAGCGCGGCCGGCGCTCAGTTGGCCGCGGCGTTGGAATAGCGGAGGTGGAGTCGGTCGACCGCCGTAATTGCAATGGGAGCGTGTAGATGCAGCAACTAGCAACGGCCGCCGAGCGCTGGCGCGACGCCACGTGCAGCGGACCCGATTACGTCGTTTACATCCCGATAGACGGCGACACGCCCGAGCATCCGGCCAGTCCGGTGCACGAATACGCCTGGGACCGCTTCAACACGCATTTCCTTGTGACGGTCACGACGGCGGGCACGTTTCTAGCCAACTGGACGCAGGCCGGCGACTACCTGCACGGAACCGACCAGCGAGTAGTGGTGGCGCGCAGCCCGGATCGCGGGCGCACCTGGAGCCGCCCGACGGTGCTGGACGGACCGGACTCAGGCGCGGAGAACATCGCCTCCTGGTCTTTCCCGGTGATCGTTCCTCACTCGGGCCGCATTTACTCCATCTATCACAAAAACCCCGGACCGGTTGACTTCGACCGCGGCATGACCGGCGTGCTCGCCTGGCGGTATTCCGACGACGACGGCATTTCGTGGAGCGAGCGCTACGAGCGCCCCATCCGGCGCGCGGCCATAGACGACCCGGACGAGGGGATGTTCAGCAGCTTCGTAACTCCCGGCTGGCAACCGCCCATCGTCAACCGGCGCGGGCAGGTGCTCTGCCCGATCACGCGCTGGGCGGGCAACGCGTTCGAGTCGCGGTTCGAGACGGTCACGCCTGAGATCGGCTTCAACGAGCGGCACCACGAGTCCTGGTTTCTTCGGTTTGACAACATCCTGACGGAGACCGACCCCTCCAAGCTGAGCATCACGGCCTGGCCGGAAGGCGACATGGGGCTGCGCATACCGCAGCCGCGCAATGAGCTCCTGAGCACAGCCATGGAGCCGACCATTCAGTGCCTGTCGGACGGCCGGATCGTCTGCCTGATGCGGACCATGACCGGTTTCATCTGGTACTCGGTATCCGAGGACCACGGCGAGTCCTGGCGCGACCCCAAGGTCCTGCGCTTCACGCCGGACGGACCACGGGTGCCGCATCCCTCGGCGCCCTGTCCTCTTTACAAAATGCAAGATGGGCGGTTTCTGCTCTTCTTCCACAACAACGACGGCACCGCGCATGGCGGTAACGGCCCGGGCTCTGGTGAATCGCGGCGGCCCGTCTACATCAGCGTTGGCCGCGAGATCGACAATCCGGAAGGCCAGCCGCTGGCCTTCGGCCGTCCACACATGCTGGTGGACAACAACTACGCCAAATCCGTGCTGACCGGTCGTCCCGGCGGCATGGCCAACTACGGCAGCTTCACCGAATACGGGGGCGAGCGCGTGTGGTGGTACTGCGACCGCGCGCAGTATCTGCTCGGCAAGCGCATCTCGGACGAGATGCTCGACGGCGCCTGGCTGCCGTCCTAGACAAAGGTGCCCCGGAACCGCCGCGCGCCGCGGCCCGGCCAGGGGCCGCACATGCCGGGGAGCAGGTCGGGTCCCACGCCGCCGCCCCGCCCCAACAGGTAGCACGGCATGCCGCGCTCCATCGAACGTCGGCTCGACATGACCGATGCGACGCTCGCCTTCACGGAGGCGGGCGAGGGACCGGCCGTGCTTCTATTGCACGGCTGGATGTGCAACCGCGGGTTCTGGCGACGGCAGATTCCCGCACTGGCGCAAACGCATCGGGTCGTGGCGGTGGACTTTCGGGGCCACGGTGAATCATCTGGAGATCGAAGCGCGCCACTGCTCGAGCAGTTGGTGGACGACATCCGCGGCACGATCGACAAGCTCGGCCTGGCGCCCCTGGTCTTGGTCGGCCACTCGATGGGTGGGATGGTGGCGCAGCAGCTGGCCGCGCGCCATGGCGGCCGGCTGTCCGGCCTCGTGCTCGCGACCACCATCGCGGCCGACCAGAAAGACCGCTTGTTGTCCAAGCAGATCGAGAAGAACGCGCGCGACGGTGGGTTTCGCGCGGCGTTCGACGCGGTTTTCGGCGGCTGGCTGGGACCTCGGGCCGGTCCCGGCCTGGCCGCCTGGATCAAGTCGGAGATGCTGCGAACCAGCGAGTCCGTGGCGCTGAGCCTGGTGCGCTCGTACAGAGACTTCGACGTTCGCGCGGAGCTTCCCAACGTCTCGGTTCCAACTCTCGTCGTGAGCGCCGCGGCCGACCGCTCGGCCGTGCCGTCCGAGTCGCTGGAGCTGAGCCGGCTGATCCCGGGCGCGGAGCTGAAGTTGCTGGACTCCACCGGACACTTTCCGATGCTGGAGGCGCCCGAAAGCTTCAATCGCACGGTTGTCGAGTTTCTGGCCAGGCGCGCGCTCTGAGCCGGCGGCTGTTGGGGCGGCCGACGCGCTTGGCGGGGTCGTCCGCCCCGGTTCACACAAGCATGGGGCGGCCGCTGACTCGGTCGCGTTCAGCCCGGCGCGGGCGTGAGAACTTCAGGGTTGAGGCACCACAGCGGATTCCGGCCGCTCAGGACCCGCTGGACTTCCTGGGCTGAGTGAATGCTCATCCGGCGGTTCGACCCGCCTGTGATGCCCGCGTTGTGCGGCGTGAGCAGCACGTTCGGAGCATCGAGCAGCGGCGTGTCGACGGCCGGCTCCCGCTCGAACACGTCGATGGCGGCGCCGGCCAGCCGGCCCGCCCGCAGCGCGTCGGCAAGCGCCGCTTCGTCCACCACGCCGCCGCGGCAGGTGTTGACCAGCACCGCGCTCGGCCGCATCCAGCCAAGCGACTCCGCATCTATAAGGTTGCGAGTCGTGCCGGTGAGAGGAACGTGCAGGGAAACAACGTCGGATTGCTCCAGCAACGCCCGCAGCGAGCCGCACGGCTCGGCGCCGGTTTCGCGAATGCGCGCGTCCTCGACAAATGCGTCGTAGGCCAGACCGCGCATGCCGAAGCCGCGCATCATGGTCGTTAGCACGCGCCGTCCGGCGCGACCGGCGCCGACCACTCCGATGGCGAGTCCGTCGAGCTCCGGGAGCGCCGGGTCGATCTCCTCGCGCCAGCGGCGGCCGCGTACCAATCCGTCCTGGTAGGGGAGCCGCTTGACGACCGCCAGCGCTGCCGCCACGGCGTGCTCCGCGACCGCCAGATAGTTGGCCTCAGGGGTAGAGCAGACAGGAATGCCGCGCGTGGTAGCGTGCGGGATGTCGATATTGTCCGTGCCCACGCCGTGCTTTTGCACCAGGCGCAGGTGCGGCGCGGCGTCGATCACCGCCGCGGTGATAGGCGCCACCCGCACGACAGCCGCCGTGATCCGCGGCGCGAGTTTCAGGATGGACGCCTCGTCGCGCGCCGGCGGACGCAGCACGGTGGCGAATCGCTCGATAAGTTCGATCCCGGAGGATTCCATCAACTCGGTCACAAGCACGACTGGATGGTTTGAATCGGTCATCACACGCCCCCCTGGACTGAAGCTCGCAGGACATCGCCGCAGGTCCGGCGATAACGTTTGGGGCACAATCTTGGCTGCGCGGCCCGATGGCCAGCAAATTGCAAAGTGGGGCAAGCGCTTACGCGTGCCCCCGGACATGGGTAGAACGGTGGAATGACATGACGGACCAAGCGTGGCGACCGCGGTTCTCTGATGGGCTATATAGACATTTCCCGACGGCCTTCGTCGACAGGCCCACGAATGACGAGATCGATCGTGCCTTCGAGGATATGGACGGCGTCCCGGACGTAGAGGGAGTCGAGTTCTTCGGAGACACCACCGTCACCCTGGAAAACGCCGCGCACGTGCGGCGAAGGCTGGACGAGCGCGGACTGGTGTGCGCGAACGTCTATCCCGCCGAGCCTTCGGTTCGAGGCACCTTCGCACAGGCGCTATTCACCGCCGGCGAGGAGTCGGAACGGCGCGCGGCCATCGAGCTGAGCATGCGGGCGGTCGAGGTGGCGCGCGCGCTGGGCGGCAATCGGGTCTACGTGTTCACGGCTCTGGACGGCGCCGACTACCCCTTTCAGCAGGACTACCGCAGCGCGCGCAAGTACACGGTCGAGGCGCTGCAGGAAATCTGTGAACGCGCGGGCGAGGTGAATATGGCGCTGGAGTGCCGGTCGCATACGCCCAAAGGCTGGACCAACATCGGGTCGATCGCGGCGTCGTTAGACCTCATAACAGAAGTAGCGCGACCCAACCTGGGCGTGCAGCTCGAGATCGCCCACACGATCCTGGCGGGTGAGAACCTGGGTCAAATGGCCTGGGAAACCGGGCGGCGCGGGCTCCTGTACCACGTGCACCTCAACGACACCAAGCCCCCCATCGACGTGGGAACCGTTTTCGGGAGCCATCACTTCTGGGAGTGCCTGGAGTTTCTCTACTGGCTGCGCGAGGTGAACTACAGCAACTTCCTGGGCATCGACGCCTTTTGGTTCCGCGAAGACGCGCGCCAGAACGCCGTGCAGCTGGTGCGCAACGTCCAGTTCATGGTGCGCGTGCTGGATGCACTGGACCGGGACAGGCTGGCCCAGGCTATGGCGGCTCAGGACATCAACGCGTCGCAAGAGCTTCTTTGGGCCGCGCTGCGCGGAACATCCTAGACGCTCAGGCCGGGCGGCGGGAGGCGCCGCGGATGATCGCGTCTAGGAGTCGAGCCAGGTGTATTCGACCTCGGCGCGGCGCTCGTTGAACTCGATCACGTTGCCTTCGGGGTCCTTGGCGTAAAGCACGCGCCGCCAGATCCCCGGCCAGTCGCGCGGCTCGCCCCAGAAATCGAGTCCCTCCGCGCGCAGCGCCGCGAGCACTACGTCCAGGTCCTCAACCACGAACTGAAGGTGGTTGAAACCGCCGGTCGAGGGGCCTTTGCGGACGGGCGGCGAAGGGTGGTGGTGGTATTTCAGCATCTCGACGGCCTCGGGACTGCGCGCGGTGCCGAGGAAGACGGCCTCAAGCTTAACCCCGGAGAGCCCGGTCAGGCCGTCGATGTGGGGTCCTTCCAGAAGGGTGCGGCGCCGCTCGGTGAGGCCCACTACCCGCTTATAGAAGTCCCGCATGAGGTCGAGGTCCTGTACGACGAGGGCCACGTGGCCGATGGTCAAGGGCATGGGGAACGCTCGCGCTCGTGAGTGGCCAAGGAGGGCATTCTGGCACGTGGACGCTTGCGGAGGGCAAGTCGCCTGACCGGGACATACAGGCAAGTCGGCCATCCCCCCACCCGCGGGGCGGGCGCGTTCGTTGACTGTTCGGTGCGGGGGCGGTATAACTATCTCGTACCCCTCGAATTCGTGGGGCGGTGCTGCGCGCAATGCGCGCAAGCCGGCGTACCTTGACAAGTGAATACCGTCCGCAAGGCAGCAATTTTGCCGATCTAACGAAGACCAAGCTACTACGGGCGTTCGGTGAATGCCTTGGCGCCAAGAGCCGATGAAGGGCGCAGTAGGCTGCGATAAGCCACGGGGAGTCGCGAGCAGGCTTT
Organism: Chloroflexota bacterium; assembly: GCA_965220075.1. Lineage (GTDB taxonomy): Bacteria > Chloroflexota > UBA11872 > UBA11872 > UBA11872. Next base: position 1,947,269 of record OZ244806.1, on the reverse strand, counting down.
GATCCGTGGATTCCCGAATGGGGAAACCCGGCGGGGGTAATGCCCCGTCACTGCATCATGAAGACCTTCGGGTTGTAGTAGTGATGCAGCGGCAAGCGGGGGAACTGAAACATCTAAGTACCCCGAGGAAGAGACATCAACGGAGATTCCCTGAGTAGTGGCGAGCGAAAGGGGATCAGCCCAAACCCAGCATGTGTGATAGGCCCACGCCGTTGCAGGCTGGGGGTTGTAGGACCCGGTGAGCGTTCGTGGGAGCGTTACCCAGTTACCAAACCGACGGTTAGCGGAAGCGCCTGGAACGGCGCGCCATAGACGGTGAGAGCCCGGTACGCGAAAGCCGTCGGACTGGGACCGGTGTTCCTGAGTACCACGGGACACGAGAAACCCTGTGGGAACCTGGGAGGACCACCTTCCAAGGCTAAACACTCTTGGCGACCGATAGTGCACGAGTACCGTGAGGGAAAGGTGAAAAGTACCCCGGGAGGGGAGTGAAATAGAACCTGAAACCGAATGCCTACAGACAGTCAGAGCGCTATGCCGCTGTGAGGCGCGATCCCGTGGGGAGAGGCTGGGGCGGTGATCTTCGGATCACTCAACCGGCAGCAAACCACAGGAAAGCGCTTCGGATACAGCGGAATGCGTGATGGCGTGCCTTTTGGAGTATGAGCCGGCGAGTTACTTTGCGCGGCAAGGCTAAGGGCCTCAGGTCCGGAGCCGTAGGGAAACCGAGTCTGAATAGGGCGTCCAGTCGCGTTGAGTAGACCCGAAACCAGGTGATCTACCCTTGGCCAGGGTGAAGCGGAAGTAACATTCCGTGGAGGCCCGAACCCACCAGAGTGGCAATTCTGGGGGATGAGCTGTGGGTAGCGGTGAAATGCCAATCGAACCTGGAGATAGCTGGTTCTCCCCGAAATAGCTCTAGGGCTAGCGTCGGGCATGGTGTCGTGGAGGTAGAGCACTGACCGGAGGCGGGCCCTAGCGGGTACCAATTCCTATCAAACTCCGAATGCTGCGACATACACCCGGCAGTTAGACGGTGGGGGCTAATCTCCATCGTCAAGAGGGAAACAACCCAGATCGTCGGCTAAGGTCCCTAAGTTCTCGCTAAGTGGGAAAGGATGTGGGGTCGCTGAGACAGCCAGGATGTTGGCTTAGAAGCAGCCATCATTTAAAGAATGCGTAACAGCTCACTGGTCCAGGGATCCTGCGCCGAAAATGTAACGGGGCTCAAGCGAGACACCGAAGCCACGGGCCGGCGACCTCGGTCGTCGGCGGTAGGGGAGCGTTCGACGGGCAGTGAAGGTTGAGCGTGAGCACAGCTGGAGCCCGTCGAAGTGCGAATGCCGGCATGAGTAGCGTCAATGCAGGTGAGAATCCTGCACCCCGTAAGCCTAAGGTTTCCTGAGCACGGTTATTCCGCTCAGGGTTAGTCGGGCCTAAGCCGAGGCCGAGAGGCGTAGGCGAAGGACAACGGGCTGATATTCCCGTACCACCTGTTCAGCGTCATGAGCGAAGAGGGGACCCGGGACGGTAGATCGAGCGCGCTTATGGCTATGCGCGTCCAAGCGTGTAGGGCGGTGCCGCAGGCAAATCCACGGCACCAGGCTCGAGACGCGATGGGAAGTCCAAGGGCAACCGCGGGCAACTCGATTGAGCCGACCCGGCAAGAAAAGCCTCGTAGCCAGCTGAGCTGGTGTCCGTACCGCAAATCGACACTGGTGGGCGCCGGTGAAAGCCGGAAGGGGATCGGGACACGGTCTGCTAAGGAACTCGGCAATCTCGCCCCGTAACTTCGGGAGAAGGGGCGCCCCGGTAGGGTGATGGCGACACGCGCGCCGGAGCCCGAAGGGGCCGCAGTGAACAGGCTCGAGCGACTGTTTAACAAAAACACAGGTCCCTGCGAAACCGTAAGGTGATGTATAGGGACTGACGCCTGCCCAGTGCCGGAAGGTTAAGGAGACGGGTGCAAGCCCGAAACTGAAGCCCCGGTGAACGGCGGCCGTAACTCTAACGGTCCTAAGGTAGCGAAATTCCTTGTCGGGTAAGTTCCGACCCGCACGAATGGCGCAACGACTTGAGCGCTGTCTCGGCAGACCACCCGGCGAAATTGCAATGCCCGTGAGGATGCGGGCGACCCGCGGCAGGACAATAAGACCCCGTGCAGCTTTACTGCAGCTTGGGATTGCATCGCGGCTTTGCATGTGAAGGATAGGTGGGAGGCGACGAAACTGGGGCGCTAGCTTCGGTGGAGCCAACCTTGGGATACCACCCTTGTACAGTTGCGATCCTAACCCGCGACCGTTAACCGGCGCGGGGACCGTCTCTGGTAGGCAGTTTGACTGGGGCGGTCGCCTCCTAAAATGTAACGGAGGCGCCCAAAGGTTCCCTCAGGCTGGATGGCAATCAGCCGTAGAGTGCAAAGGCACAAGGGAGCTTGACTGCGAGGCACACACGCCGAGCAGAGACGAAAGTCGGGCTTAGCGACCCTACGGTTCCGTGTGGAAGGGCCGTGGTCATCGGATATAAGCTACGCCGGGGATAACAGGCTAGTCGCGCCCAATAGTTCATATAGACGGCGCGGTTCGGCACCTCGATGTCGGCTCGTCATATCCTGGGGCCGAAGAAGGTCCCAAGGGTTGGGCTGTTCGCCCATTAAAATGGCACGCGAGCTGGGTTCAGAACGTCGTGAGACAGTTCGGACTCTATCCGCCGCGGGCGCAGGAGGCTTGAGGGGGTCTGTCCGAAGTACGAGAGGAGCCGGATGGGCGAACCTCTAGTGCACGAGTTGTCGCGCCAGCGGCATTGCTCGGTAGCTATGTTCGTTCAGGATAAGCGCTGAAAGCATCTAAGTGCGAAGCCCACCCCAAGACTAGGCCTCCCATCGGGTCAACCGAGTAAGACCCCAGCGAGATCAGCTGGTTGATAGGCGGTATGTGTAAGCGGCGCGAGCCGTTCAGCAGAGCCGTACTAATGGTCGAGGGCTTGATTGCCGTTAGATCGGCAACCTTGCTGCTTTGCAGACGGATTCACGGAAGGTCGGGGCCGCGGCGTCGGATTTCCGGGTGACTGGAGCGACGAGGCCACACCTGTTCCCATTCCGAACACAGTCGTTAAGCTCGTCAGCGCCGACAATACTGCCGGGGCAACCCGGTGGGAAGATAAGTCGTTGCCCGGAAATCCGGCGCCGTGGCCTCTCGCGACTTGGGCGGCGTCCTATCGTCCGGCACGGGAGCGCCGCCTAACCCAATGAGGATGCCGAATCTGAAAAGTTGGTCGCGTGGCTGACTCAGCCTCCACCGAGAACATCGACCTGCATGCGTTTCACGCGCGCATGGTCGAGGCGGCGCGTAGTCTCGAGGAGTTCTACACGGCCATGGAGGGCTGGTCGGAGCTGGTCGTGCGCGAGAATCCATTGCTCGTCTGCCAGCAGGGGTGCGCCCGCTGCTGCAAGACGCAGGTGATGGTGGGCGAGCCGGAGTGGGCCCCCATCCACGCCTGGATGCGCGCGAATATGACAAAGGCCCAGCGTCAAACCGTGGTGCGGAGGGTGCACACTCAGCTCAACACGCCCGGGAACCCTCTCAAGCGCTGGCTGGGCATGCGGGGCAAGCATCCGCGTGCTCTCACGAACGCGATCAAGATCGGATTTCACGCTGAATCTACCCGCTGTCCGTTCCTCGGCGACGACAATCGCTGCGAGATCTATCCCGTGCGGCCCTTCGTTTGCCGCGCGTACGGGCGAGCGGAGACCACCCAAGGGGCGCCGATGCTGTGCGACGTGTTCATCGGGCGCTATCGGCAAGACCCCGAGGCGAGCAAAGATCGCAAGATGGAGAGCATGGCGCTCATGGTGCCCAAGTACTTCGAGCTGAACGCCGCGCCGGGCGGCGGCGACGGACTATTCACCATGGCCGCGGCGCACGTGCTGCGCAACAGCACGGCCGACGGGGATTTGCTCAAGAACCCCGTGCCGCTCGCGGCCGAGACGGTCTACCCCGTCACGACTCCGGAGCACTTCGCGCGGACGACAAAGCCTCGACCCGCACGTATGAAGGCGCGGAGCGCGGACGATAGCGAGGCCTCGCACGCGGATGGGACCGAATCGCGGTTGCCGCAACGCTAGCTTTCGAGCTTGCGATACTCCTCCGCGTCGAAACCCATGATGCGGCGGTCGCCCATGAGCAGGATCGGCCGGCGCAGGATCGAGTTGTCGGACATCATCAGGTCGATGGCCCGCTCGCCCGAAATCTGGTCCAACGCCAGATCCAGGGCGCGGAAAGCGCGGCTGGCCGGGTTGATGAGGTCGCGCGGATGACCGTCGCCAGCGAGAAGCTTCAACTCGCCGCGCTCTAGCGGCTTGCGCGCATAGTCACGCGCCTCAAACTCGACATTCGTATCTCGCAGGGCCGCCCGGGCCCGCCGGCACGAGTTTCAGGTGCCGCGAAAGAAAAACTGTGGCTTGCTCATGGTTTCACCTCAAGACGCCGCTGGCGCGCCGTGCCAGTCGAGCACGATACCCAGCCAGCCCTGGGGGCCGCGCGCAATCATCTCGTACATCGCCGGGGCCTGATCGTACGGTACCCGATGCGAGATCAAGTGGGCGACGCGCAGCTCATTGCGCTGCATTAGCTCCAGCGCGTAGCGGCGGTTCTCGCCGCGCGTCCAGTGGAAGCCGTGATAGGGCAGGCGCGGATAGCCCGCCTGGTAGGTGCCGGTCACGTTGATCTCGCGTCGTAGGAGATCATCCTGCAGAGTGATCTCCACCCGGCCGCGATGGCTGGCGGTGACCGCTACGGTGCCGCCGTGCGCGCACGCCCGCATGCAGTCCGGCAGCAAGGCCGGCGCGGGAGCGGTCATGAAAACCACGCGCGCGCCTTCGCCCTCTGTAATCGCGCGGATGGCTTCCACCGCGTCTTCTCTGCCGGCGTTGACAACGTGGCTGGCGCCGCTCTCGCGCGCGGCCTCGAGTCGCTCGTCTACCAGATCGACCGCTATGACGGGATAGGCGCCGGTCATACGCGCGAATTGGGTTACAAGCTGCCCCACGACCCCCTCGCCAAAGATCGCCACCGGATCGCCGATCGAGGGCGCCCCACGGCGCACGCCATGCAGTGCGACGTCGCTGAGCGCGACGAAAGCCGCGGCCTCGTCGCTGACGTCGTCAGGAATCGGCGCCACGAAAGGTATTCCCACCACGTACTCCGTCGGAAGCCCGACTATCCCGGCGCCCTGGTGTCCCAGGCTGGTCACGACGCGGTCGCCGACCGCGAATCCCTCCACGTCGGGTCCCACGGCGTCCACCACGCCGGTCCAGGAATAGCCGGGCCGCAGCGGTTCGGTTGTATGACGGGCGCCGGCGGCGCCCCGATCACCTTCCAGCACGTTGCGCTCCGTGCCGGCGCTTATGAGGGTCTTGGCGGCACGCGCGCGGATCTCTCCAGGACCGGGGTCCGCCACCTCCATGGTCTCCAGCTCGACGCGGCCGGGGGCCGGAATCACTACTCGCGGAACACTTAGGGACATGCATCAAGCCTTGCCGGATCTGTCGTGCGCATGATGCCGCAGCGGAGCGGCTCAGTCGCGCGGCCGGTTGACGCGGCCCGCACGCCGAGCGGAGTATGATCGCCTAAGCCGCCCGGCGCACCGTCAATGAGCAACGATCCTGGCCCAAGTCTGACCGACATCGTCGACGCGCACGTGCACGTCTGGACCCGCGACGTGGACAGATATCCCCTCGCGGCCGGCTTCACTCTGGAGGACTTTATCGTCCCCAGCTTCACGACTGAAGAGCTTGCCGAGCACGGGCGCGGCTCGGGGGTGACGCGCTTCAATCTCGTGCAGATGACCTGGTACGGCCTGGACCATTCGTATATCGCGGACGCGATCGCGGCCGATCCGGCTCACTTCGTGGGCACCGGAATCGTCCCGGCTATCACAGACGTGGCGCTGGCGGCGCCGGAGCGCGCAATGCGGGCGCTGGCCGAGCAGGGCATGTACGCCTTTCGACTGCGCGGGCGGGCGCTGGAGCCGCTGCCGGGCGGCTCGGGCCGGTGGATGGATCAATCCAGCTATACCGAGATGTTCGCGGCCGGCGCGCGGCACAACCTGGCGCTCAGCTTTCTAATGAACCCGCCCGACATACCCGAGATCGACCGCATGTGCGCGCTCCATCCGGATACGCCGGTGATCGTGGACCACATAGGCCGAATAGGCGGCGGCGGTCGCATCGACGAGGACGACGTACGGGCGCTGTGCGCACTGAGCCGGCGCCCGCGCGTGATGGTCAAGATCGGGGCGTTCTACGGACTGGGCAAACGCAAAGCGCCCTACACCGATTTGCTTCCGCTGATCCGCCGCGTGATTGACGCCTTCGGCCCGGCGCGCTGCATGTGGGAGTCGGACAGCCCACTGCAAGTCGTGCCGCCGCACGACTACGCGGGGTCGGTGGCGCCGATCCGCGATCTCGCCGGCTTTCTGAGCGCAAACGACAGGTACGAGCTCATGGTGGGCACCGCCGAGAGATTCTTCTTCCGGCGCTAGCAGCGAGATCGGACCGATCTTGATCTGAAGAGGAGCGGCTGCAAACGGTACGATTGAACGTCGGTGAGGGCGTAGCTGTCGGCGAGTGGGAAGGCAGGCAGTCGTGATGGCGGCTCGTGACGCTGATTCACGAACAGCCAGGACAGCTTCGGCACAACAACTGACCTTTCAGGTTCCCGCTGGCGTCCATGCGCAAAATGGCGCCGAGGCCACGATGGCCTGCGTGGACAACCTGGCCTTCATGAGCGGGCTGAGCGACGAAAGCATGAAGCTCATCGCCACGTCGCCGCCATACAACATCTGGAAGTCGTACGAATCCAGATTGTCTCTGGAGGAGTATGTGGAAGGGCAGGCGCAGGCGATCGCGGAGTGCGTGCGGCTGCTGCATCCACAGGGATCGATTTGCTGGCAGGTAGGCAACCACGTTCAAAGGGTGAGGTCTTCCCGCTCGATATCGTCCTTTACAACCACTTCAAGGCTCACGGTCTCAAGCTCAGAAACAGAATCGTGTGGCACTTCGAGCATGGCCTGCACTGCTCGAAACGGCTGTCCGGCCGGCATGAAACGATTCTTTGGTTCACCAAGGGCGGCGACTACACGTTCAGCCTCGACCCGATCCGAGTCCCGGCGAAGTATCCGGGCAAAAGACACTACAAGGGGCCGAATCGCGGAAAGCTCTCCGGCAACCCTCTCGGCAAGAACCCTGGCGACGTGTGGACCCTCCCGAACGTAAAGAGCAACCACGTCGAAAAGACAATTCACCCGTGCCAGTTTCCGGTCGAGCTGATCGAGCGACTGGTACTTTCGATGACCGATCCCGGCGATTCGGTGTTCGATCCGTACATGGGCGTTGGCACCACGGTGATAGCGTCGGTCAAGCACGGTCGCTACGGCTTCGGCTGCGACGTTGAGCCTGCTTACGTCGAGATAGCCCGGGACCGACTGCAAGCGCTTCTGGCGGGAACGCTGCGAACCCGACCGATGGACCGTCCGGTCTACGACCCCGCACTGCCGTACGGCGGACAACGTTGAGGATTGCCGCTCAGTACTCGCATCTGAACGGCCACGAGTTCCTTCTCGTTCACGAGCCCGGAGTCTGGGACGAGATCGTAGAAGTAATCGAGGCGGTGGATGCGGAGGCGTGCAAGACCAAGGTGTCGCGGGAGAGAGACCTTTGCGTAACCCCCCGTCATTCCCGCGCACGGAGACCTTTGCGTAAATCCGGGGGCGGAGCGGAGTATTGGGCGTCGCCAGGCGGATGATGGGGGAGAAGTCGTATGCACCGGGACATGGGCCGGCCGTCGCTCGCGGAAGCGTTGGTGTCGGAGACGCTGGGCCAGAACCAGCGGCTGGAGCGGATCGACGACGCGGTGGACTGGGAGCGGCTCGGGCAGGTCGTGGCCGGCGTGCACGCCGCCGCCCGCGGGCGGCCCAGCTATCCCCCGCTGCTGATGGTGAAGGTGCTGCTGCTCCAGCAGTGGTACAGCCTCTCGGACCCGCAGATGGAAGAGGCGCTGGGCGACCGACTCTCATTTCGCCGCTTCGTGGGGCTGGGCCTGCAGGACGCCACGCCGGACCATTCGACCATCAGCCGCTTTCGTCAGGCGTTGGAGGTCGACGGGCTCAGCGCGCCGTTGTTTACGGAACTGGCGGCGCAACTGGACGCACAGGGCCTGGTGATGAAGCACGGCACGCTGCTGGATGCCACGCTGGTGGCGGCGCAGGTGCGGCGGCCGCCGCTGGCGGCGGGGCGCGGGGCGCCGAGCACCACCGACCCGGAGGCGGCGTGGACCCAGCGGGGGCGGGGCACCCGCTCCCACTTCGGCTACAAGGTGCATCTGGGGGTGGACGAGGACACGGGCCTGGTGCGGCGGGCCGTGTTGACCCCCGCCAACGTTTACGAGAGCGAGGTGGCCGACGCCTTGGTGAGCGGGGATGAGCGGGCGGTGTACGGCGATCGGGCCTACGAGTCCAGGCGCCGGCGCCGGTGGCTGCAGGCCCAGGGGATCAACGACCGGATCATGCACCGCTCCCACAAGCATCAGCAGGCCCTCCCCTCCTGGCAGCAGCGACGCAACGCCCTCATCGCGCCCCGCCGGGCGCTGGTGGAGAAGGTCTTCGGCACCCTCAAGCGCAGCTATGGCTACCAGCGGGTGCGCTACCGCGGGCTGGGGCGCAACACCGTGGAGCTGTGGTTCAAGCTCATGGCCTACAACCTGCGCAAAGCGGACACTTTGGCCTGGGCCGCGGGCTGACCGCGGGACCAGTGCGCCTCGCGCGGGGTCCCGCGGCACGGGATCTCGTGCCGGCCCGCCCGACCGGACGCCGCGCCGGCCTCCAGGCGTTGCCGATGCCCCTCCCCACGCGCTCCATCCCCAATTATTCAAAGGTCTCCGCACGCGGGAATCCAGCCCCCACCCAACCTGGAACCGAGCGGGGTTCTCCCCGGACATCCTTGGCCTGACCGGGTTATGCAAACGTCTCGGGAGAGGGGGATGACTGGCAAGCGCCTCTACTCGCCGATCGACATGAACAAAGCCGTCACCGACGGCTTCGCAGCCAAAAGCGACTGGGCGCAGCGCCGGACGGCTTACTGGGTCACCGGAGACCACAGGCTCGTTCGACGAACGATGCAGATGTCCGCGGATGAGCAGAAGACCGCCATCGAGCAGGCGGGCCAGACACCAATCTACTCGTACAACCAGACTGACTTCGTCAAGAACCGGATTGCTGTCGAGGTCCAGTTCGGCAAGTACGCCTTCGTTGCATATGACCTGTTCGTCAAGCACCTCGCCTTCTACGTCGGGGACGTGATCGACGTGGGCGTGGAGGTGTTGCCCATGAAAGAGCTGCAATCTGAGATGTCGTCAGGCCCCTCTTACTACGAGGGCGAGCTTTATAATCTGATACGAGAGGGTCGCGGTGTGCCGCCGGTGCCGCTCGTCCTGGTGGGCGTGGCGCCATAGCCTCCCGGTTCGGTGCGCGCCACGCTCCTAGTCAGCGGTAAGCCACGTCTAACTCAAGCTTTTCGACTGTCATGGGGGGATCGGCGGGAGCTTCGCTGCTGAGGAGAATCCCCACCAGGTTCGGGCCGAGCGCGAAGAGATCCGGCGCCGGCTCGAAGACCAGCCAACCATCCGAAACCTCGGGCGGCGGCAGGAGAGCGCCGTTCAGCCGCACTTGCAGGTGCTCTTCCACGCCGCGTCGCGGGGGGCTGTTGTACAAGCGGTCCCTCCCGAACTTGCGTGTCAGCGCCGTCTCGATCTTCTGATCGTCCGGCAGGTCCGCCGCGGCCGGATCGTTGAGCAGCACGCGCAGACGAAGCCCCGCGAGCCGCGCCGCTTGCGCATCGAGGTCGTCGCCCACGAATAGGGTCACCAGCGCGTCGCTCTTGCCGTCGTTGGTAAGCGGCGCCGGGAGCTGCGCGAGCATGTTGGTGTTTGCGTACTTGTAGCGCGGCGTATACCAGTCCTCCGGATTGGGGACTACAGCCGGACCATGACCGCCGCCGCGGCGCTGCACCACGAAGGTCTTGTCTCGCTGACCGAGCGTTTCTGGATCGGCCAGCTCGCGGTAGGCCTGAAGGTGCACCTCCGCAGGCGCCAGAACGCCGCCGCCCCCGTGGCTCAGGTTCGCATTCATCGTGTAAGCGAAGTTGAAGGTCTGAACACCGTCCGCGCCTTGCCGGAACCAGTTGGAGAACACTCCGCGAAAGACCTCGATCGGGGGGTAGCGGTAGCCGTCCGAGCTGTGATGATCGTCGAGGGACGGGTAGAGCTTGATCGGCGTGCCGGCCGTAATGCGGCGGAATGCCGGTATGTCCACCTCGAGCGACCGGCAGCCCAAGGCGAATATGTCCACCAGCTGCTCGCGCGCCCAGGTTTCGACGTCCAGCCCATCGAAGTGGCAGCCCGGCAAGTTCTCGGGCACGCGGGCCGCCAATAGAAAGGGGCGGCCGCGCGCCCGCGCCACTTCTTGCAGCATTGCGCGGATAGAGCGCATGAACGCGGTCAGGCGGTGCCGGTTGCGCCACCGCCGACCGGGGGGCAGAACGACGCCGCGGGCGTAATCCAACTCGATACCGTCGAAGTCGTATTTCTCGGCGACTTCGCGCAGCAACCGCCCTACGTGCGCGTGCACTTCCGGCAGTGCGAAGTTCCAGTAACCGTTCTTACCCCAGGGCAGGTGGAACAACCAGTCAGGATGAGCTTCCTTGAGCGGGATTTTGGGCACGGGCCCGTACAGGTCGTTGTCGCCGCCGTTCATGCGGTGCGAGAAGAAGACCTCGATACCGCGCGCCCGGGTTTCCTCCTGAAACACGCGCACGACGTCTATGCCGTCGTCCACCCATTGGCGATACCCGGGATGGTCGTACAAGGGCAGGATGTCGCTCGGATAGGGCGCGATGTTGCCCTCGCCCCAATTCCACCAAATGCTGTCTATGCGAGTATCGGGATCGTCCGCGAACGAGAGCCGCCGCTCGACCGTGGCGGCAAGCGGTCGCTCGGTAAACGAGAGATCGCCATGGATAGCGTCGAAGTTGACTACCACGCGCCGGTGCCGATCCAGTGCGGCCAGGTGATCGTCCGAAAGCTCCACTCGCCCTGTCGCTCGTGCCGCTGGGTCCATTGGGGTCGCCTCCACCGTCATACCGGCGGCTCAAAGTTGGCGCGACAGCGACGGCGTGTCAACCACGGGGACGACAACCGATAGCGCGGCAAACCGGCGCTCAGTTCGCGCGGAGCGCTTTTTTGGCGGCCCGCCAGCTCGGCGTGTACCGTCATACGTGTTCTAACCCTGAGACTGCGGCGTCGCATGGGTTGACGCGGCACTGCCACGCTGATGGATCCTAGCTGCCTGCAACACGTCATCAGTCCCGAGGAGCGCGCGCAGTTCGAGCGTGCGGGCTACCTGGTTATCGAAGACGCGCTGAGCGCGCGGCAGGTCGAACGGCTCACGCGGATCGTCGACCGGCTGCACGCGGACGGCCAGTTCGTGCCCCCGGATTCGTACGCCGGGATTCAGGACCGCCTGCTCCACATCGGATTTCACGGCATGGACCAGGCCTTCGTGGACCTGATCGACCATCCGCGTACGTTCCCCAAGGTGTGGGGGCTTTTGGGCTCGAACATCTTCCTCTACAGCACGCACCTCAACATCACGCCGCCGGAGGAAGGGCCAGGCGAGCCGGCGGACGCGACACGCAACTGGCACCAGGATTCCGGTTGGATCGGCACCAACATGCGCGAGATAGAGGAGCAGCCGCGCATCTCGCTCAAGGTGGCCTACTACCTCACCGACCTCTCACGGCCGGGCAGGGGCAACCTGTGGGTCATACCGGGGAGCCAGCGCAGGTCTTCGGTCGAATTGCCCGCCGGCGGCAGAGGCCAGCCCGAGGGCGCGCTTCAAGTTTGCGCCCCGGCGGGCGCGGCCGTGCTGTTCGATCGGCGTCTGTGGCACGACGGCAGCCCCAACCACTCCGACATCACGCGCAAGGTGCTGTTCTATGGCTACGGCTACCGCTGGATCCGCCGGCGAGCCAAGGACGAAACGGCAATTCCGGACTCAGTGCTCGACCGCGCCGACCCGATTCGCCGCCAGCTTCTGGGGTACGAGATGGCGACCAACAAACCCGCCTACACGATCAACGACGAGCTGCCCCTGCGCGACTGGCTGCGCGAGCACCTACCCGAAGCCGCCGCGCGCTAAGCAACGCGCGACATGGCCGGGCCGCGCAACTCAGACGTGGCGGCGCTGGCCGTCCAGGAGCACCACCGGGTATTCACACGCGGTCAACGCACTTATAACCAGGTGACTTCTTGTACCTCTCAAAAAGACCTAAGGTCACCTCGTCGGATGATACTGCTTAGAGGAATGTCCTTGAACAGCTCGATTCGCACGTCTGCTGCTCTGAATAGCTCCGCCGAATACGTTGGGTGCCCGTGCCTCCCGAGCTTTGGTCCGTGGACGAGGTGGATGGTAACGCCCTCCGCCTTGGCCACCTCCAGGGCTGGAACGAAGTCCTCATCACCGGCGACGAGAACAGCGTGATCGATGAGGTGCTTTATAGACATGATCGCCAGATCGAGACCTAGCAGCAGGTCCACCTGCTTTTGCTCGAAAACGGGCTCGCTGTTTTCGCCGGTGGCGATCTTTCTGAGGGTACCCGTGCGAACCTCAAAACGAGGTAGGTATCGAACGGCATCCTCAAACCGCCTGTACTTAGACCTTCGGTCGAGCTCATCCTCGGTGGGAGGGTCGCTCACATAGGAGGGACAGCAGTAGTAGTAGGATCGCACGAGCTCGCAGCCGTCCAGATTCAAGCTGCTTTTGGATTCCTCTACAAGCCTCAGCAGATCAACACGAGACTGTTGCTCGTATTTCTGGAGAATCTCCAGATAACCTCCGTCTATAAAAACAGCGGCTCGACTCATGCTAGCCTCCCAGCTTGACTTCTAACTATGTGGACTAGAGCGTCGATATATACCTTGGACACTCCCCTATCCCTTCCCGGCTTAATCAGCTTATCAAATCGTTTCATCCGGTCCTGGAGCCGGACGAGGATTGAAACCAGGCCGGCGGGGAGCCGCGGCGCGGAGTCGCGCGGTTGCGTTCCTCCCGCGGCGGCGCGAGGATGGCGCGTTCTGCCGAAGCTGAGGCGGGCAGCTATTCGCATGAACGACTACTACGCGGACCGCGGTTTCGAGGCGGCGCCGATCTACCTTGCCGATCTGGACCGCTGTGCGCCCGCGGACGCGCTCGCGCGGGAATCGCTTCCCGGCCGATGGCAGGCCTTGAGTTACGAGACGGAGGGGTTCTCGGGCGCGCTCTTGTTCGCGGGGCCGGAGACGCGCGCCCCCGAGGTGACCTACCCGCTGGACGCGCGCGGCTGGCACGCGATCTCGATCGGCATTCACCCCACCGGACGTTCAGAGCACGAACTGGGCCGCGTGCTGGTGCGTCTGAGCGGCGACCGCACGTTCTCGGTGCTGGTGCCGGATCCCAACCGGCCGCTCGACGGCCACCACCGGCGGCAGAATCTCGAGGAGCTCTTCTGGAAGGTGGCCGACCTGTCCGGTCAGCGGCTGTTATTCGCCCAAGCGGCGCAGCGAGTGGCGGAGGGCGAGGGTCCCGGAGCGTTTCATTGCGATGCGGCCAAGATAGCTTATGTCAAGCTGGTGCCGCTGTCCGACGCCGAGACTCGCGAGCTGCGGGCCGACCGCGCGCGTGACTCCGCAAGACGCATCTTTGCGCATAACGACGCGTTCTTTCCCTTTTCGTTTCGAGTCACCGATGCCGAGGGCATCCGCCGCGAGATCGAGCCGTATCGCGACGGTGACTTCGCACGCATCTATTGGGAAGTCGGAGAGGGCGACCTGCTGTACTACCCGACCAGGGTGGGAAGGACGCCGGCCGATCTGAGCGTGCGGGACTACTCTCGGGTGGGAGAGCGCATATTCGTGGAGGGCTGGCGCGAGCTTCGCGGGCGCAACATCGACCCTCTGCGCGCGGCGCTCGATTACGTGCATGAGCTTGGCCTGGAGTTTCACGCCAGCTGGCGCAATGCCGCCTGGACCTATCCGCCCACCACTTTCGACGGGTTCTTCGGCGGCGGGCTGTACGAGAGGCGTCCCGACTTGCACGCGCTGACACGGGACGGCCGCAGGCTGCCGCGGCTTTCTTACGCTTTCCCCGAGGTGCGCGAGTTCGCGCTGGCGGTCCTGCGCGAGGTGGCGAGCTATCCGATCGACGGGATATGCCTGCTCTACAACCGCCGGCCGCCGTACCTGGATCACGAAGCGCCCTTGATCGAGGGCTTCAAAGCCGACTACGGCAGAGATCCGCGCGACCTGGAAGAGACGGACCCCGACTGGCTGGCCTACCGCGGCGGCGTTTTGACCGAGTTCATGCGCGCGGTCCGACGCGGCATGGACGAAGTGGCCGAGGAGCAGGGCCGTAACGCGCGCATCCAGGTCTCAGCCTGTGTGCTGGGCACCGAGGAGGACAACCGGTTCTTCGGTTTGGACGTCGAGACCTGGGCGCGCGAGGGCCTGATCGACACTCTCATCCCGTACAGCCCGGCGCCGCTGGCCTTGCCGGTGGAGAGCGACACCTGGTCCGACCCTTCGCAGGTCGAGCCGTTCGTGCGTATGACGCGCGGAACCGATTGCACGCTGGCGATCAACCTCATGCCGCGCGACTTGAGCGCCGCCGACTACCGGCGAATGGCGCACATGCTGTATGAAGCCGGAGTGGAGCATTTCTTCGTGTGGGACTGTGCGGGACCGGTCTTTCGAGCAAACTACCAGGCGGCCTGGAACGCGCTGCGCCGGCTGGGTCACCGCGAGGAGATCGAAGCCTGGCGCCAGGCCGGCGAACCCGACCTGGCCAGCCCGCGGGTTCCGTTGCTCAGCCTGGGCGGTTGGGACATGACGACGATCGCGCCCGGCTAAGGGAGACTTGAACATGAGCGAGCAGCCGATGCGCGGGGTGTTTCCGATCCTCGTCACCCCGTTCGACGAGCGGGATCGGATCGACGAGGACAGCCTGCGCAGCGAGGTCGACTGGTGCATCGAGGCCGGAGCGCACGGCCTGGGAATCGCCTATGCGTCCGAGATTCCAAAGCTGACCGACGCGGAGCGCGCGCGGCTCACCCGGGTGGTGGTCGAGCAGGCGGCGGATCGCGTTCCGGTGGTGGCCAGCATCTTCGCGGCAGCCAATGTGACCGCCGCCGGCTTCGCTTGCGAGATGGAAGACCTGGGCGCTACCGCCGTGATGTGCCAGGCGCCGGCGGGAGCGTCGAACGACGGTAAACGCGAGTTCTTTGCCGCCATATCGTCCGCCGTGCGGACCCCCGTGTTCGTGCAGGAGGCCGCGGTGGCGGTGGGCGGGCCGCTGCTGCATCGGATTGCCCGGGAAACCGCGAACGTGCGCTACGCCAAAGTCGAGAACGCGCCGCCGCCCCAGCGCGTGGGGGAAGCCATAGAGCACGCGGGCGACCTGGTGACCGTTTTCGGCGGCGCGAGCGGCGACCACCTGATCCCCGAGCTTGCGCGTGGGGCGCAGGGCACCATGCCCTGGCCCAGCCGCGTAGGCGCCTTCGTCGATGCATGGGATCGCTGGCAGGCCGGCGATCACGCCGCCGCGCGGGAAGTGTGGGAGCGGCAGATCGCGCCGCTGCTGCGCGTGCCGGGCCTGGACCACAAGGAGATACTGCGGCGCGGGGGGGTTATACGAACCGCCCGCTCGCGCGCACCCGGGCCGTCACGGCCAGACGCGATCAGCCTGCGCGAGCTGGACGCCGTATGCGAACGGCTGGGTATAGGATCGCGATCGGGCTGAGGTCGGACCGCGCCCACGCTCCGCGCGGCCGGCAGGCACGCGGAGCGAATCTCCGGGGGCGATCCGAGGAGATCCCGAAGCCGTATCCTGTAAGTGTGCGATCTCCAACAGAAATACGCCCGCACAACCACGCACAATGGCTGGAGGCGTCCGCGCCGGATAGAGGGGGCGAGTACGGATGACTAACAGGATCCCGTTATCAGGCATGAAGTTCACAGGCGCACAAGGCCGCGCGGCCGTGGCGGGACTGCTCGCGGCGCTCTTTGCGCTCGCCGTGGGCGAGCTTCTGGCGGGACTCATAGGCGGGGCTCCTTCACTGGTGGTGTCGGTTGGGAGTCTGATCATCGACATCTCTCCCGGGGCATTGGAAGACTTCGCAATCGGTGTCTTCGGTACCAACGACAAGCTGGCGCTTGTGATTGGGATCGTGGTCGTCTCGGGAGGCGTCGGGGCCGTGATAGGAGTGGCTGCGCTCGCGCGGCCCATGATCGGCGTGATCGGCTTCGTGGCCTTTGGTGTTCTGGGCGCATATGCCGCGACGCGCGACCCGCTTGCGACGCCGGGGCTGGCCGTGATCGCGGCGGCCGTTGCGACCTATGCGGGGATCGCCGCGCTCCGCATCATGTTGCGGCCCGGGCTGGCCGGAACAAGCGAGGCGCCGGCGCCGGGGCGGCGGGCCTTTCTCGGTGCCGCGGGAGCGCTTACGTCGCTGGCCGTTGCATCAGCAGTGGGAGGACGTGTGCTGCTCGAGCGGGCGGCCATGGTTGCCTCGGGGCGCGACGAGGTGGAGCTGCCCGACCCGGAAACGCCGGCGGAGCCGCTGACCGCGGCGGCGTCGCTCGACGTCCCAGGGATCAGCTCTATCGTCACGCCGAACGACATCTTCTATCGCATCGACACCGCGCTCGTGACGCCGCGCGTCGACCTCGATGAATGGCGGCTCAAGATCACCGGGATGGTGGATCGGCCATATGAGCTCAACTTCGCTCAGCTGCTCGGGCAGCCGATGCGGGAGGAGTTCGTCACGCTGGCCTGCGTATCCAACCAGGTTGGCGGAAACCTGATCGGCAACGCCAAGTGGTTGGGCACGCCGCTCGCGGACGTTCTGAATCGAGCCGGCGTGAAGGACGGCGCCACCCAGATCGTCGGCCGCTCGGTGGACGGGTTCACGGTCGGATTTCCGACCGAGGTGGCTTTCGATGGCCGTCAGGCGCTGGTTGCCGTGGGAATGAACGGCGAGCCGCTCCCGTTCGATCACGGATTCCCGGCGCGGCTCGTCGTGGCCGGACTGTACGGATATGTCTCCGCCACCAAATGGCTCGCGGAGATCGAGCTGACCACCTGGGACGCGTTCGACGCGTACTGGATCCCGAAGGGTTGGGCCAAACAGGCGCCGATCAAGACGCAGTCGCGCATCGACGTGCCGGCCGAGGGTCAGGTGGTCAGGCCGGGACCCCGCCCCATCGCGGGCGTGGCGTGGGCGCAAAACCGCGGGATCGAGAAGGTCGAGGTGCAGGTGGGTGAGGGGCCGTGGGGCGAAGCCCAACTCTCGGAGCCCATCAGCAAGAACACCTGGCGTCAGTGGGTCTATGACTGGAACGCCACCGCCGGCGTCCATATCGTCCGCGTGCGCGCAACCGACAGCACCGGAACCACACAGACCAGCGACATCGAATACCCGCGGCCGGACGGCGCGACCGGATATCACACCCGGCCCGTGTTCGTCTCGGAGGCGGGGTAGACGGACGGCTAACGCCAACTCGTAACGTAGAGCGGGGCCCATGGGGCGGGGATTAGCGTCCCGCCTGCCGCGGGACCAGGGCAGCCGCAAGGGTCTGACGGTGCGGGCGCGAGGATTCGGAAGCCTACGTCCGGGCCGGGAGAGTCCGCCATGGGAGCACAGGCGCGTGTACGTCAACATCATCAACGCCATCGGCTAGGAGTCGTCATGGAAGAAGTCCAGCTAGGCAACACGCAAACCATGGTTCCCAAGATCGGCCTGGGAACGGCCCGCTACTTTGGCGGCGTCGGGGTGCTGGCGCGCGGGATCGAGGCCGGTCTGCGGCTGATCGACACCGCGGAGTCCTACAACGCGCTGGGCGACGAGCCGGGGCGCGCCGAATCGCTGGTTGGCGCCGAGCTTGCCGACTATCGAGACCGGGCGGTCATCGCCTCCAAGATTTCGTCGTCCAACCTGCGGGCGGCGGACATCGCGGTGCACGCGCGCGCCAGCGCGCGCCGTATGCGCGTGGACGTCATCGACCTCTATCAGATCCACGGGCCAAGTCCGGCGATTCCGATTGCCGAAACCATGGGCGCGTTGGAGCGGCTGGTGGATGAGGGACTCATCCGCTACATCGGCGTCAGCAACTTCTCGGCCGACCAGCTCAAGGAGGCGCAGGACGCCGCGCGCACCCACCCCATCGTGTCCAACCAGGTTTGCTACAACCTGTTCGAGCGGGCGGCGGCCGTAAACGTACTCGAGCTCTGCCGGGCCAGCGGCGTGACTCTGATAGCCCACACGCCGCTGGCGGAGGGGCAATTCCAGGACCGACCCGGATCGCGCGTGCTCGCGGAGGTCAGCCGCGTCACCGGAAAGTCAGCCGCGCAGGTCATGTTGAACTGGCTGGTCGGCCAGGAGCGCGTGATCGCCATTCCCAAGACCGACCGGCTCGAGCGCGTGCCCGAGCTGGCCGCCTCGGTGGGCTGGGAGCTAACGCCGGAGCAGCGCGCGGCCCTGGACGCCTGCCTCGATCAGCCGTAAGCGGCCTGCGCCTACCGGGCGCGCGGCCTGATGCCGGCCGCCGCTTGTCGCATCCCACGCGGCGCGTGCCTCACTCCGCATCCTCGCAATTCGGTAAACCGAGGTCCTCGAGGTCGCCTGCCCGAACGCCTCTCGGAATGCAGCCCACGAATTGGTTTCCGCTGAGCCCCGCCCCATCTATGTTTTTGAGTTGCCCCAACTCCGCCGGGATCTCGCCGCTCAACTGGTTGTATTCGTTCGCAGCCGCCGGCTCGACCTCGAGAAGCCTCCGGAGGCCGGCCTCGACCAAGGCCGAGATGGTGGTCCCGCGACGCGCCGCCTCCTCGCGCACACGCTGCATCACGGTCGCGTCAATGTTTGGAGTTGTCTTCACATGGGAAACCATATGCCGAGGATGTCCATCTGCCAACGACGGCCTTGGGGAGGAGATGCGTAGCTGGGCGCAGGATTAAGGTTCCTTGATCTGAGGCCGTATTGGCCCACGGCGACGAGGACCTGTGGGACTGGCGGTGCCAGCAAAGGGAGGGCCCCTTCGCATCGCGTACCGCAAGCGTTAGGCTAGCCCAGCACGCGCAGGTCGATTACCCGCCAGCGGCCATCCGTGCCTTTCTCCAGCACGAAGCCGATAGTCTGAGTTTGGGCCGGCTGACTCTGGACTATCTCGCCGGTACCGGTGCGCCTCACTTCAGTGCGGACAGTCTCCTGCACCGCGATGAAGGCCAGGCCCTCTTCCATGCTTGCCTGCATCACTTCGACCTCGTCCGAGCTGGTCAAGTAGACGCCCTGGGCGCGCAGGCGCTCGACGAGATCGGCGATCTGTGAAGCTTGCGCCGAGCTGAAATAGCGCTCCAGGCCGCCCGCGTCCAGATTGCGCAGCGCGTTGGTGCGAGCCTGGACGGCGCCAGTGAGCGCGCGCTCCGCAGCCTCGAGGTCGGCCTGCTCAGCGCCCTGAATGCCGCGCATTACTAGTAGAGCAATACCGATGCCGACGACCACCACGGCAAGCAGCGAACGTCGAATGAGACGAAGGCGCCGCTCTTCGGACTCGGCTGACTCGAGCTCGTCGTCGATGGAGCGGTCGAAGTCCATCGGGTTGGGCGGGATGACCTGTTCTCCTCCGGGCACCGGAAGGTCGCTCGGCTCCTGCGGCTCGGCTTCCTCCGCCTCCTCCGCCACAGGTGCGGGCGCAGGCGCGGGCGCCTCCTCGGCCGGCAGCGCGAGCGGCAACGGCACGTGGGCGCCGGTCTCCCGCTGCTGCACGTCCTTGAACTTGAGCGCGTCCTGCAGCGTCCAGCGATCCTCGAGCAGCAGGGTGAGGTCGTGGCCATCGAGCAACGTTGTCCAGCGGTCTTTGTCGGCGTCCAGCACGAGATCGTCGGGAAAGCCGTCCACAATCACCAGAATTGCGCGCCGCTCATTGGAGCCGAGGACGCGCTGGGCAAGGGCGTCCAGCCCCTCCTCAACTTGCTCGGGCGACCAGCGAGCCTCGATGGCGTACTCCTGGCTGCCCATGCGCACGGTTGCGTGCACGGAGTCATTTTGCGGCCGCGGCGGTTGCTCCACTCGAGCCCCATTGGCCATCGCTAGACCGCCGAGAACATTCGCGAGCTTGAGCAGGCGCTCATCGGCGCTGCCGGTGAAGATGTTCGAGTAAAGCTCGGCGTGCGCGCGCAGCACGCGGCGGCGCCGCTCTTCGGCCTCCGGATCGACGCGGGGCTCTTCGCGCCGGCTCTCCGGCTCGGGGCGCGATTGATGCAGGATCAACGGGTCGCGCAAGCTCGGAACCGACACTCCCAGAGCCTCGGTGGCACGCACGATCTTGGAAAGCTCGTCTTGCGTCACGGGCACGCCGTCCTCCCGGCACTGCGCAATACCGGCGATCACGGCGGACTCGATGAATTCACCGAACGCGCGCTCGCGCCGGGCGCCCTCGATCAGCTGGCGGAGCGCGCGCGCCTTGTCGGGGCTGTTCCAGTACCTCGACAGGCCCAAGTGATCGGCTACCGACCAGAATGAGCGGTCGCCGGATGCCGGCAGCAAACGATAGAGGGCCGAGGCGAGCTCGCCAATCGACCCGCCGGCGTCAGTGTCAGCGTCCATGTTGCGTAGTTTCGCCAGCAACGATGCGCGACGGCACCGTCGTCTCCTTTTCCGTACTCCCCATCATCGAAGGTCGCGGCATTTCTCGCTAGTGAGTTACCTACTGAACTCCAACAACCTTAGCCGGGAACGCGGCGCCGAAGCGTCCGTGCGGTCGCACACGGTGACGCGTCCAGCGACAACGCACCACCGTGAGGCCCGCAAGCACTAACGCGCGGACCATCCGATGATCGCGGCAGAGCGAACCCGGTCACTCTATTGACGGTAGCAAATCGGCAACGCCGCTCTTCCTCCCCAAGCGCGCCGCCGCCTGATTCAGATCGCGAACGCGGCAGTGATGGCTTGAATCGAACATTCGGGCGACCCGCTTGTCGCCTGCTGAGGAAGTTATGTCAAACAGATGGTAGTGGGTCACTTTGATGTCCGTGCGCGGCGACACATCGCCAGCGAGCGGACTCGCGGCCCGCGCGGTTCGTCCGCCGGCCGCCGCGGCGCGCTTAGGAGCCGCCGTTCAGGTGGAGCGCGTGCGTTCCAGCGCCGGCGCGAACGTGCACGGTCGCGGTCGCAACTGTGACGCCTTGCTCGGCGGCCGCGCCCGAATCACGTAGATCGACCGTCCGGCCGTTGTGGACAAGCACCGCGTCCCGCCCCGGCTGGCGGTCGAGCACCACCTCCGCCTCGACACCTTGTGGGATCTCGATCTCGAGGCGGGTGTGCTCTCCCCCACGGCGGCACTCCACCAGGATGTCGCCGCGGCACGACGGAAAGCACCCGCGCGCCCAGGCGAGATCGCCCAGCCGCGGGTGAATGCGGCACTGCGCGAAGCCGGGCGCGGTGGGCATGACTCCCAAGACACGGGTTGAAAGAACGTATCCGGCCAGCACGCCGCCGGTGTGGGCGAGACTGCGTACGGGCATGGGGCGCACGCGGTTCTCCTGGTCGATCCGCTCGCGGCCGGAGCTGTCCACGATGCGATGCCCGCCCGTAAACGGGTGCCACAGCTCCCAGATAGTGGGCGGGTCGGCGGCCTCGAGCATGGGGCGGAAGCGGCGGCGCGTGAGCTCGAGCGCTTCGGCGCAATACCCGGCACTCATCAGAGCATCGAACACGAAGCCGTAGAACAGCGGGGTCGCTTCCACCAGTCCGGGCACGCCCCGCGTCAGACGGCTAGCTATACGGTCGCTCTGCTCCGGGGCGGCGATGCCGTAGAGGATCGCGTAGGCGTTGGCAAGGTCGCTGAATACTCCGGTCGGGCCTCCCTCGAAATGAGAGTCCGCGAACAGTTCCTGCTGCTCGTCCCAGAACTCGCGGCGCGCTGTCGCGCGCACTTCACTTGCGATGCGGCGCCAGCGCACGGCGTCGGCGGGGTCCCCGACGCGATCGGCCAGCCAGGCGGCGTCCTCCAGCCCCTTCACGTACAGAGCGTTGAAGATGAAGCTGGCGCCGCGCAGGTCGTTGGGAGTCCAGTCGATTGTGTTTTGCAAGGGCAGGTCGCGCAGCAGCCCCATCGTGTCGCGATGCGGCTCGTACCAATCGATCTGGGGCGGCACGCTCCTGTAGAGCTCGCGCAGGACCGGCTCGCGGCCGGTGAAGAGGTAGTGCTCGCGAACGCGCGAGCTCCATTGCAGCAGGAACGACGAGACCACGTAGCGCTGCGGATTCTCGGGCGGGTAGACCATCTGGAGCATGCCGTCGCCGCGCCCGCTGAACGGCACTAAGCGCAGGAAGCGATCGGTCAAGGGCAGGGCGCCGAAGCCGGCGAAGGCCATGTGCATGATGTGACTGCCGTCGCCGGTGTTGAAGATCGCCCGCTCGCGGTAGCCCTCGTGCACCAGCGTGTCCTCGAAGTTGAGGTAGGCCGTGTCGGCGCAGGCCCGCCAGAGACTGTTCAGAAGCGGGTCGGAAGACTCGAAGCGCCCGCGCCGTTCAACCGGATAGAGGTACTCGTTGATCGAGATGGACTCCACCTCGACGGGATCGAAGGTGCTGCGGACGGTCAGGTGCAGGTAGCGGAACTGCTTGTATTCCGCCACCTCCCAGGTCTGCTCGCCGTCGCGCGCGATATAGCGGTCGCCGTAGCGCAGGGCGGCCGGAATGCGCCCCCCGATGAGCTGCTGGGCGTAGGTCATGTCCAAAATCGCGCCCTTTTTGGCGCGCAGCCGCACGCGTGGGAACCCGAACAACTGACGCCCGAAGTCAAGGATGAGGTAGGGGGCGCGGATGCCGTGCTCGTGCGCGAAGCGCCCTTGCAGCTGCGCCGCCGAACCGTCCCCGACCAGCACGGCCGCGGCGTTCTCGGCGCGCGCGTGCTCGAGCGGGAAGTGCGGCTCGGTGTCAAGCAGACCCGGGATGTCGGACTGCCGCCGGTTGCCCAGATCGATCACCTCACCGACCGTGACGAGCCGGCTGGGGAAGGCCTCGCGCTCTTCCAGCAGAGGAGTCTCGCGCTCTTCCAGCAGCGTCCACTCCATCTCGTCGGGTGGGAGTACCCACGCGCACCGCCAGGCCGAATCGTCGAAATCGGGCGCGAACCAGTCCACGGGATCGGCCGAGGCGTCGTAGACCTCGGTCCAGCCGACCAGGCTATTGACTAGCTCTACGTCCCGCCGCCAGGACCGCGCCGGCTGGACGCGCCAGGCCTGATCGGTGGCGATGACGCCGGACTGACCGTCCGCCAGCTCCAGGTCGAGCTGCGCCCATAGACCGGCCCGCTCGCCCACGCTGTAGGCGTTGCCGCTCCAGCCGCCCCAGCCCTCGCCCCCACGCGCCGGGGTGCCGTAGTGATAGGCGCGGATGGCCACCACGTTGGCGCCAGGCGCCAGATGCTGAGCCACCTGGTAAGTGTCGTAGCTCTTGCGGCGCGGATCGCTGCGCGCCGGACCGCGCCCCACGTATACGCCGTTTATGTAAAGTACGTAGCGGTCGGCCGCGGTCACGCGCAGAAGCGCCGATCGGACCGGGCCCGCCAGCTCGAAGGCGCGGCGGGCGTATAGATAGAAGTGCCGCGGCTTGGCCTCGCCCTTTACCCAGATCCACTGACCGGCCCAGTGCCGAACCGACTTGACCGCCGGCAGCACATAGTCGCTCATGTTGGCCACCTTCCGGCCGGGCGCCATTCGGGCAGGCGTCCCGACCCACTCCCCATAAGGACCGGCAACGGATGGCGGAGGATACGGCACAGGCCAGCCCTGCGCAGACGCCCGGCCGCGCCTTGACACGCCCCAAGCCGCCGACTAGCTTCTGCCGCCCCAGCCCCCCACCAGAATACGGACTGCCGCCATGGATCGCTTCACCGAGGTCTACGAGCGCATGAAGGGACCCATAGTCCCCCTGAACATCAGCTTCAACGAGGACGGCAGGGTCAACTTCGACGCAGTGCGGGCCTACGTGGACTGGCTGTGCGCCGAGGGCACGCGGATCGTGCTGCTCACCTCGGGAAGCAGCGAGTACGCCAGCCTCAGCGACGAAGAGATCTGGCAGCTAACCGCCGAGATCGCCGACGTCAACCAGGGGCGCTCGCTCTTCATCACGTCGAACGGCTACTGGAAGCCGGAGCAGACGCGCGATTTCCTAGCCCACTCCGACTCGGTGGGTGCGGACGCCGTGAAGCTTCAGTTTCACCCCGGCCTGGCGCATGAGGTAGTAGTCCGCTACGTGGACCTGTTGGAGGGTGCGGCCGGCATCCCGTTGCTTCTGCTGGCCGGGGCGCCGGAGCAGTTCCCGCTGTCCGCCGCCATCGAGCTGGCCGACCGTCCCTACATGATTGGAATGAAGAACGACGGGCACCCCTTCTCCGACTACTACGACCTGATCCGCGGTACGCAGGGCAAGCAGTTTGGCGTGATCAGCGGCGGTCAGATGCGCAACTTCATGTTTGGCTACCCCCTCGGCTCGCCCGGATACCTGTGCCCGATCGCGCCGTTTCGACCGGACATCGCGCTCGAGTTCTACGATCACGTGGCGGCCGACCGGGTGGACGAAGCCTGGCAGCTTGTCTTCCGGTACGAGGAACCATTCATGCAGTGGGCTATGAACGTGAACTGGCTGGGCGTCATGAAATCGGCCATCCAGCTCCAGGGTCTATACCCCAACAACCTGCTGGGTCACTCCTTTCCGCCGCCCGCGCCGGACACGCTGGACCAGGTGCGCGCGATGCTCGAGGAGCTGTTCGGGGCGTCGCGCACGCGCTAGGCGCAGGCGTACGTATATTCAGAACCAAGAAGCAGCCACGGGAGTCCCACTATGAACTCACCTCCGTGCTACACGGACGACTGGCAGCGCACGAACCCGGACTACGCGGTGTACCTGCCGCCCCAACCGGGCGCCCGCGACGAGTACGGCGATCACTTTCACGTGTTCTACACGCCGGGCGGCGACCTGATGACGATTTGGACACAGGCCAGCCACGAGAGCGCGCCTGACGCGCGCCTCGTCTACGCGCGCAGCGCCGATCACGGGAGGACCTGGTCGCCCATCGAGGCCTTGGCCGAACCCTCGGCGCCCAAAATGTGCCCCACGCTGGGCTTTCCCCTGGTGAGCCGCTCCGGGCGCATCTACTGCCTCTACAACCAGTACCTGGGCTTCGGTGAAAAGGGCTCGCTCTACAGCAGTCCGCTGCACGTGAAGTACTCGGACGACGACGGCCGCAGCTGGATCGACTCGGACGTGGAGATTCGCTGGCGCCGCACCCGCTTCGATCACCCCGATCCCAAGGTGTCTCCGGACTGCGTGGTCTGGCAGCAGCCGATCCGCGACGCGCAGGACCGCATGATCGTGGGCTTGAGCCGGTGGAGCAGCGACATGGTGTTTCCGCGGCCGGTAGGAGGCAATCGCTTTCACAGCGACACCTCCTGCGAGCTGATGCGTTTCGACAACATCGACGACGGGCCAGAGCCCGAGGACCTGAAAATCACCTGGCTGCCGGACGAGGAAGGCACGATCCGCGTTTCCTGCGGCATCGAGCCGGACGCCTCGCGCGGCTACAGCCTGGCCGAGGAGCCCGCCATCGCCTTGCTGCCGGACGGCCGGCTCTGGATGAACATGCGCACGGTCACCGGACGCATCTGGTACACGGTGTCCGACGACGACGGCCACAGCTGGCGCCCGCCCGAGGTGCTGCGCTACCGCGACTGCGGCGCGGAGGTGCTGCACCCCAAGTCACCCGACCCCATCTACCGACTGCGGGACGGGCGCTACCTGCTCTTCTTCCACAACCACGACGGCCACGGCTACGGCGCGACGGGTCCTTGGGACATGGACGGCCGCCGACCACTGTTCGTCACAGTGGGAGAGTTCAGGCCCGGCGCGTATCAGCCGATCTGGTTCAGCGCGCCCAAGCTCCTGATGGACACGCAGCGAGTAACGGCCGGCGTAACGGCGCTCTTCTGGCTGGCCATGTACGCCAGTCTGACCGAGCACAACGGCCAGCGCGTCTTCTGGTACGCCGACCGGAAGCAGTTCATGCTGGGCAAGATCATCTCGGATGAGCTCCTGGCCGATATGGCCGTTCCGGAGGCCTAGCCGCTACTCCAACGAGCTTTTTCGGGCGTTCGCGGTCCTGACCGCGAACGCCCAGCGAAGGTTCGGCATCCTCTGGGGCTCTGCGCGACAATCCGCGCGTGGAAGATCATCACGTCTTTGCCGGCAATCCGCTGGATCGCGGTGACCGCCAGCGGCGCGACCCCGCCTGGCTAATAGCGCAGGCCGGCCACGAGCGCAGCAAGTTCCTTCCTCTGTGGCGGCTGAACGTTCCGATCGGCGGCGCGCACAGGGCACGGCTGGCATGGCTTGACGTCAAGCGGCTGCGCAACGCCGGGGTCAGGGCGGAACCGGTCTTGCTGGGGATACGAGACGGGGTCTCGCACTTCGCGATCGATGTCTCCGAGTTGGACGATGGGGCGTCCGCGCTCGATCAGGACCCCGAGGTCCGGTTCGAGGAGGTTCGCGCAGCGGCCGCACTGCTCGGCCCGGCCGAGGCGGCCATTGCGGCGCAGGCGCGGGCTCAGGTGGACTGGCATGCACGCCACGGTTACTGCGGCGTGTGCGGTCACGGCACGGAGCAGATCCGCGGCGGCCAGGTGCGCAAATGCCCATCGTGCGGCAGCGAGCATTTTCCGCGCACTGATCCGGTCGTGATAGTGGTGGTGGGGGACGGCGACCGCTGCCTGCTGGGTCAATCACGCGGCAGGCTTTCGCGCATGCGGATGTACTCAGCGCTGGCCGGATTCGTGGACCAGGGCGAATCGATCGAGGAAGCCGTACGGCGCGAGGTCGCGGAAGAGGCAGGCGTGAAAGTCGGGCGGGTCCGATATCACTCGTCGCAGCCGTGGCCTTTTCCGTCCTCCTTGATGATCGGCTGTCACGCAGACGCGCAAACTACCGAGATCAATCCGGACCCCGAGGAGATGAGCGACGTCAAGTGGTTCAGCCGCGAGGCGGTCCGGCTGGCGCTGCTGGAGCGGAATCCCGAACTGCGTGTGCCCGCCCCGGTGGCGATCGCCCACCACCTGATCAAAGCATGGGCGAATGGAGACGTGTAGACGGTCCGCGCCGAATCTTTGACATCGCAAAAACAACCCGAATAGCATCGCGCCTGTTTAGCCGCGCAGCGGAAGGCGTCGGACAGTGACTCACACCATTCCCGCAGACACGCTGGAGGCGCTACGCGCCGTGGACAGCCCAACGGTTTCCAATGCGATCGAGGAGCTGAACGTGCGCGATCACCGCGAGGGATTCGCCGGTTCGCGGGTGCGCTGTCTCTTTCCGGAGCTCGGCGTCACGCTCGGCTACGCGGTTACCGCCACGTTGGACAGCACCGGTCCGGGGCCGGTGGACGTTGGGCGCGGACTGCGCTCCTTTTGCGAGATCCTCGAAGCGGCTCCGAAGCCGGCTGTGGTGATCGTGCAGGACGTCGGCCCCAGGCCGGCGCGCGCGGCCATGTTCGGTGAGTACGCCGCCAAACTGTTCCGGCGGCTGGGCGCCGTCGCTTTCATCACCGACGGGGCGGTGCGCGACACGCACGAGGTGCGCGCGCTGGAGTTCGCCTGCTTCGCCGGGGGAACTTCGGTCTCGCACGGGAATCCCCGCTACGTGGAGATCGGCAATCCAATAGAGATCGACGGCATGCCGGTCCGAACCGGCGAGCTGATACACGCCGACGTGAACGGCCTGCTCAACGTGCCGCTTGAAATCGCGGAGGCGCTGCCGGACCAGGTGGCCAAAGTGCGCGAGACCGAGCGCGCCGCCATGGCGGTAATCGACTCGCCGGAGTTCACCTTGGACAGGGCGCTGAGGGGCATGGGCAACTGAGCGGTACCAGCGGGATCGGCGGGAGGGACCGGAATGACGCGAATACTGGCCCCCGCGTCCGCGGGGGCGACGGAGTGGGGCAGGCTTTCTGCCGGGGTGACGGCGAGGGTCAGGAACCCTTGCTGCCGCTGCGCGCCGCGGCGTCCGCGTCCGCGCCGAGACCTGAGTAGAACCCGCGCCTCCAATATATGAGCGGCTGTGAATCATCCACGCGGCCGTCGACGATGTCGCCTATGACTACGGCGTGATCACCGTGCTCGGCGGTGAAGGAGCGCCGACAAACCAGATGAGCCAGAGCGCCTTCCAGGATCGGGACCCCCTCTCCCGATGGGTTCCAGGCGCAGCGCGCGAACTTATCGGGCGCCTTGGAGGCGAACAGAGTCGCGACTTCCGACTGGTCGCCCTGCAAGAGATTCACCACAAAGTGCTCACCCTCGGTGAGTGCGCGGTAGCTGCTGGAGGTCGCTTCGACGCAGACGATTACGGACGGCGGGGCGGCTGAGTAGGAGGCTATCGACGTGACCGTCAGGCCGCGCGGCTCTCCCTGGGGGTCCACGCCCGCGACCACCGTGACGCCCGAGGCGAGCGACGCCATGGTCTGCTTGAACAGCGCCTCGATATCCACAGCCAACACCGCTTTCAGCCAGCCATCGCGCAGGACAAGGTGCCATATCCTACGCAGCCCATCAGGTCCGCCCGGCGCTGTCGGCTCGGATCAGCGGCATCTCCGCGGAACCGAGCAAGCGTGCGCCGGCTGGCGTGAATCAGGGTTGCGCGGCGCCCAACTCGCACCGATGCGAGCCGGCGCCTACGCGCACACGCACGCGCCCTGGTTCGACCGCAACATCGGAACGCGAGGAACCGGAGGCCGCGTCTATCGAGACAGCCTCGCCGTTCAGGCTTAGCGTGCGGCGCGCATGGGGATCGCTATCCAGCAGGATCTCCGCCCGCACGCCGTCCGGCACCTCCGCTTTCACGGTCAGCCCGCCGTTGCGCCTGGTCCAGTGGACGCCGATGTCGCCGTGGGGGGACGGCATTACGCCCTTGGCCCACTCCAGGTCACCCGGGCGGGGATGGATCACGCAAGCGGCGAAGCCGGGCTCCGCGGGACGAATCCCGAGAACTCGAGTAGCGAGCGCGTAGCCGACCAGCCCGCCGCCCGAGTGGACGTGGCTGCGCACGCCGGCCGGCCGCAAGCGCGTGGTGGTTTCGCGGCGCTCATAGCCGGCATCGTCTCGGATGAGGTCGCCGCCCGTGAAAGGCCCCCAGCCTTCCCAAATCGTGGGGTTGTCGGTGACTTCGAGCATGCGCCGAAACCGATCGCGCATCAGCCCCACGGCCGCCTTGTCGAAGCCGGCTCGCAGCAACCCGGCCGCGACGTATCCGTAGAAGAGCGGCGTGGCGGGCACCAGGTCGGGGTTGCGTCGCTCGAAGTGCGGGCCGATCCGGCTGCGCTGGTCCGGCGTGGCGATGTCGTAGAGAAGCGCGTACGCGTTGCCCAGCTCGCTCACGACCCCGGTCAGCCGGCCCTGGTAGTGGGCGTCCTCGTAGAGGCCCACGGAGTCGTTCCAGAACATGCGCTGGAGCGTGGCGCGCACGGCCGCGGCGCTGGAGCGCCAGCGCTCCGCGTCGGCCGTCTCACCTACGTGGTCGGCCAGCCAGGCGGCGTCCTCCAGTCCCGCGACGTACAGCACGTTGGTATGGAAGTTGGTGCCGCGCGAGTCGTTGGGAGTCCACTCGATGACGTTCTTGCGCGGCAGATCGCGCAGCAGCCCGCCGGCGTCGAGGTGCGGCGCGTACCAGTCGATCTGGCGCCGCACGCTGGGGTAGAGCTCCTCCAGAACCGCGCGGCGGCCTGTGAAGAGATAGTGCTCGCGCACGCGCGTGGGCCACTGAAGCAGGAACTGGGGATGGACGTAGCGGCCGGGGTTTTCGGGCGGATAGGCCATCTGCAGCATGCCGTCGCCGCGGTCGCTGAACGGCGCCAGGCGCAGGAACTGGTCGCTCAACGTGGTATCGCCCCAAGCCGCATAGACCATGTGTACGCCGTGGCTGCCGTCGCCGGTGCACCAGCAGACGCGCTCGCGGTAGGCGTCGCACACGATGGTGTCCTCCATGTGCAGCGCGTTGGTGTCCAGGCAGGCCTGCCACAGGCTTGTGATGAGCTCGTCGGAGCACTCGAACCGGCCGCGCGGATCGTGCGGGAAGCGGTATTCGTTGACTGAGATCGAGCGGATGCGCACCGGCGCATAGGTGCTGCGCACGCCCAGGTGCAGATAGCGGAACTGCTTGTACTCGGCGACCTGCCAGGTCTGCTCGCCGTCGCGGGCGATGTAGCGGTCGCCGTACTCGAGCGCGGCGGGAATGCGTCCGTTGATCAGCTGCTGGCCGTAGGTCAAGTCGAGAATAGCCCCGCTCTGGGCCTCCAGCCGGACGCGTGGGAACCCCACCAGCTGGCGCCCGAAATCCACGATCAGGAAAGGCGCTCGGATGCCTTGCTCGTGCGCGAAGCAACCTTGTAGCTCCGCCGCGGAACCGTCGCCCACCAGCACAGCCTCGGCGTTCTCGGCCCGCGCGTGCTCGAGCGGGAACTGAGGCTCCGTGCTCAGCAGCTGGTGGATGTCGGTCTGGCCGGATCTACCCAGATCGATGACCTCGCCGACGTGAACCAGCCGCCGCGGGAAGTGCTCCTCTTCACGCGGATAGGGGGCCAGCCGCGGCTCGAGCAGGAACCACTCGTATTCCTCGCCCGGAACCTCCCAAGCGGACTCCCAGCCGGAGTCGTCGAAGTCGGGCGCCATCCAGTCGCAGGGGTCGGCCGCGGCGTCGTAAACCTCGTTCCAGCCAACCAGATTGTTGATCAGCTGCGCATTGCGGTCCCAGGCCAGCGCGGGCCGCACGCGCCAGGCCGAGTCCGTAGCGACTATCGCGCTTTCGCCGTCGGGCATCTCCAGCTCGACCTGTGCCCAAAGTCCGGCGCGCTCGCCCACGCTGTAGCCGCCGCCGCACCAGCTTCCCCATCCATAGGGGCCGCCCACCGGCGCGGAGTGATAGGCGCGCACGGCTATGACGTTGCGACCAGGCGCGAGCAGTTCGCGCAGGTCGTATGAGTCGTAGGACTTGCGTCGGGGATCGGCGCGGGCCGGTCCGCGCCCGACCTGCACGCCGTTTATGTAAAGGAGATAGCGGTCCGAGGCGGTGATGTGAATGTCCGCGCGGGAGGGCGGCTCCGCAAGCTCGAATGATCGCCGCGCGTATAGATAGAAGTTGGGCGGCTTGGCTTCGCCCTCCAGCCAGATGAAGCGACCGGCGGTGCGCTGTGCGGGCACCGGCCCGGCCGGCATGCGCCCGCTCACGCCCATACCGACCATGAGGGGCCGCCCGTCGCGCTCCCGCCACCCGAGGCCGCGGGGTCGACCGAACCCCAGGCGCGCGGTTGTCGAGCCGCGCGCACCGGACCCACACAGCCGGCGATATTGAAGATCAGCCCGTTGGGCCGCGCGCCCTGCAACTGCTCGGGCGTGAGTCCCAGCTTGCGCGCCAGCTCGTCGAACTGATGGTGCGCGGCCGCGGCGCGTTCAGCATGCGGCCGCCGCTCGCGCAGGCGTCGAATCAGTCCACGCAACAACCGCCAGATCCTCCTCACGGAGCGCGTTCGGCGCAACGGGTCCGTGGCATATACCGAAGCTTCTCAGGTTGGGCGCCAGTCGCAGGATTCTGCGCGGTTCGCGAACGGCCGTCAACGAGTCGGCGGCTTGGCGAAGCGGAGACCCCGCTGGAAGGGCGCCGCGCGACCGGCCGGGCAGCGCGCTACTCACTCCACCTGGTTCAGAAAGTCGTATATCCCTTCGGGATACAGCCTCAGCCCCCGAAGCTCCTCCAGCGACAGCCACTCGGCGGAGATCAACGAACCGCTGATTTCGCTGCCGGTGATCCGCTCGCGGTCGTACAGACTCTCGTCCACGAAAAGCGCGTCGTACACCCAGACATGCTCGTGGCCGGGTTGACCTTCGAAAGTGAAGAAGTTCTCGAGTATCCCGAGCAGCCGCAGGCCGGTGATCGCGGCCCCGATCTCCTCACATATCTCGCGCCGCAGCGCGTCGTCAGCGCGCTCCCCGAACTCGATCGCACCGCCCAGCGGCCGGTAGTAGCTATTGCCCTTGACTACGTCGTGTCCCTTATCGACCAGGATTCGATCGTTGTGTCGGAATACACAGATGGCGATGGGGCGGAGGCGCCCGGCGGTCACCAGACCCAATACCTTTCCGTGGCGTCCGCACGTGGGCCGCTCAAGTCGACGGGCGTCCATAATAGAGAATGCGCTGCGCGGATCCGTTGAGGTAATGCCGATGGACGATCAGTTCACCACCCTAACCATGCGGGATCCGGCGCAGTGGGCCTTTAGCACCGCTCCCTGGCGGCAGGACGCGCAGGGCGTAATCACCAACGCGGCCGAGCCGGCCGACGACAATCTGGCGATCTTCACGCAAGCCGCCTACGCGGACTTCGAGGCCGAGTTCGACTTTCGCTGGGACATCCAGGGATCGGACTCCGGCTTTGCGTTCAGGGCCCGAGACGCCGGCCACTACTACCTGGCGCACTTCCCCTGCACGGGCCAGCAGTTCCGCTCCGAGCACTTCTGGGCCGCCATCTCCAAGGCGGACGGGTCCGGCTGGCTGCGGGTACTGAAGACGGCCATAGTTCCGGGCGTGCTCAGCGAGATGGATTTGTGGCACAGCGCGCGTCTGACGGTGCGGGGCGACGAGTTCCGGCTCTGGGTGGACGGGCGGCCGGCCCTCACGCTGCGCGACGGGACGTACGAGGCGGCCGGCTACGTCGGTCTGGAGACTTACAACGGACGCGACCCGGACGCCTCGATGCCGGAGTTCGGCGACCGCACGGCGCGGGTGGGAAGCGGGAACAGCTTTCGTTCAGTGCGCCTGCGGGGGCGCAAAGCCAGCGCACCTGCCTGGGACGCCACGGTCGCTCCCGCCGCCAACTGGTCCTATCCGTGCCCGCGGTCGGAGCTTGGCCGCTTCCAGTACGTCTCGGGCGCGGCGCGCGCGCCCCACGGCGAGCTGCTGCTGAAGCTGGCGTTCGCGAGGGCTCACGCCAGCGGCGCCGACGCGCACGCGCTCCTGCGCTCTGGCGACAACGGCCGCAGTTGGTCGGATCCGGAACGGCTCCCCCGCGAGCTCGGAAACGGAGCGCTGCACGCCGCCAACGACGGCACGCTGGCCATGCACGTCATGCAGACGGACCCGCCGTTCGAGCTCGGATTGGCTTACTCACGGGACGACGGCCGGACCTGGACGGAAGTCGTGCAAACGGGCCGATTGGAGCTCCCGCCCGAGCTGGACATCGCGCACGCCTACGCCGGCAAGCTGATAACACTGCCCGACGGCACGCTGCTGCGCTTTGGCTACACCGTAGGCGCGGGAGCGAGCATGCACGGCGGGTCCGAGGCCGAGGGAAAGCGGTTTCTGGGCGCGCCCACGCCGGAGTCGTTCAGCTTTTGCATAAGGTCGGAAGACGATGGCGCGACGTGGTCGCCGACGATCAGGGTAGACGGCCCCAATATCAGCCCTCAGTTCCAAATGGACGCCAAGGAGACCGCCTCCGAGACATCGGCCGCCGTGACGCGCGACGGCAGCCTCATCGCGCTGATCCGGCCGGAGACCTCGCCCTGGATGTGGGAAAGCTGGTCGCACGACGGCGGGCTTAGCTGGACACCGTCCGCGCGCGGGCACTTTGCGATGTACGCCTGCACCGACGCGATGACCTCAACCTCCAGCGGAGCGCTGTTCATCGCGGGACGGCATCCCGGCATCTCGGCGCAGGTGAGCCTGGACGACGGTATGACGTGGGGCTGCACGCGCATCGACACGCCGTTCTACGCCAATGGGTTCGCAATGGAGACCGAAACCGACGTGGTGCTTTACGCCTACGACGGCAAGTACTCCGACCCGCGCGTACGCGCCCAGTTGCTGCGGATCACGCCCGCCGGCCTCGAGCCGGTGCGATAGTGCCTGTAAGCCGCATGACGCATCCGCACCGAACGCACGGTCAGGTCGTCAGCGCACGGGGGTGCGGCTGGCTGGAGAACACGGAACATGCCGGACGAGCGCGACGGTAGATTGCCCGATTGGGGATTCGGCGCCGCGGACGCGCGCGCGATCTACCTGACGGACCTTCACAAGTGCCAGCCGGCGTCGGCGCTCACGCGTGACCGCGAGCGTCGGCGCTGGCGAATGCTTGACTACGAGAGCGACGGCTTCAACGGGACGATGATCACGGCCTCGCTTGAAACCGACGCTCCCGACGTGACCTACCCGCTCAGCGTAAGCGGCTGGCATGCCATATCCATCGGCGTGCACCGCTA
Organism: Chloroflexota bacterium; assembly: GCA_965220075.1. Classification (GTDB taxonomy): domain Bacteria; phylum Chloroflexota; class UBA11872; order UBA11872; family UBA11872. The sequence goes on along the minus strand of OZ244806.1, from coordinate 1,912,833 downwards.
CGAGCGCGAGCCGGCCCAGACGCTGCGCCTGAGGCTGAGCGGCGACAAAGTGTTTAGCGTGCTCACGCTGGCGGCAGGCGGGTCCTGGGGCAACCGGCGGCATGACGAGCTGTTCTGGAAAGTCGCCGATCTCAGCGGAGAGCAGATCGTATTCGGCCAGGCGACCACGCGCACGGGCCCGGGCGACCATCCGTCAGCCGTGCAGTGCCAGAAGGCGCGCGTGAGCTACATCAAGCTGGTGCCGCTGACCGATGCCGAAGCGCGGGCGCTGCAGGCCGACCGGGCGCGCACCGACACCCGCCGCCTGTTCGGCCACAACGACGCACACGGCCCTCACTACCTGTACCGACCAACCACGGCGGAGGAGATTCGACGCGAGATCGAGCCATACCGCGACTCGGACTTCGCACGCATCTACTGGGAGTGCGGGACGGGCGATGAGGCGTACTTCCTCAGTGAGGTCGGGCGTGTACCCACTTTCGAAAACATCGGCGACTTCGAGCGGCCGGGCGACCGCCTGCACGCGGAGAGCTGGCGGGCGTTTCGTGCGCAAGGAGTCGATCCCTTCGAGGTGGCGCTGGACTACGCGCACGAGCTTGGGCTGGAGTTCCACGCTTGCTACCGGCCGGGCAGCTTTCTCAACCGCCCGCCCTCCAACGACCACGCGACGCTGGGCGGCTGGGGTGAGCGGCATCCCGAGTTCCGCACGGTAGGACGGGACGGCCGCGTGGGTCCGCGTACCTCATTCGCGTACTCGGAAACGCGTGAATTCGCGGCCCGCCTGGTGCTCGACGCCGCGCGCAGGCCGATCGATGGCGTGTGCGTGCTCTATAACCGCCGCGGCGGTCTGCTCGAGTACGAGCCACCCATCGTGGAGGGGTTCCAGCGGGAATTCGGGGAGGACTCCCGCGAGCTGCCTCCGCACGATCAGCGCTGGCTGACCTACCGCGCGACCTTCCTGACCCCGTTCATGCGCGCGCTGCGCGCGGGGCTGGACCGCGTCGCGAAGGAGGAAGGACGCAAGCGGATCGAGCTGTCGGCGGTCGTGATGAGCACGCCGGAAGAAAGCCTGTACTACGGGCTTGATCTTTCCGCCTGGATCCGCGAAGGCCTGGTCGACCTGCTGATTCCCTACAGCTCGGCGCCGGAGCTCGAATCAGAGTCGGAGGCCTGGACCGCGCCGCAAACCGTGGCGCCCTGGCTGGCGCTCACGCGCGGCTCGGATTGCGGTTTGGCGCTCAACGTGATGCCGCGCTTCATGCCGCCCGCGCGGCTGCGCCGGCGCGCGTTCGAGCTGTACGAGCAGGGCATTGAGAACCTCTTCTTTTGGGACTGCGCCGGTCCGGGCGGGCGGGCTAACGGCGGCGCCCAGTGGAATGCCCTACGCCGACTGGGCCACGTGGACGAAATCCGGGCATGGGTCGAGACCGGCGCGCCGGAGCCGGCGCTTCCCGGGGCGCGCCTGCTATCGCTCAAGAGCTGGGACATGACCCGCATCCGGCCAGGGTGATCACCACGGGTGCGCGCTCTCCCGGCCGGGGGCGTATTACGTTCAGGCAGTTGTCTTCAGTAGGACGGCCCGCTGCCCGGGCAAGGCACAGCTCCTGATCTATTTCCCCGGGAGGAGCGACGGGTATGCGATCAGGTCGATCATTGGAGACCAAGACTATTTTCTCGGCGTCCCGTACGAAATGCGAAACATCTAGCGCTCACCGTCTCGGCTGATGAAGCGACACCGGGCGGCCCTGCCAGCCCGCGATTCGTGAACGGGTAAGTCGCCTGGACGGCGAGTGCGCACGCATGGTGGCCAGGACGGCGCGGTGCTACGGTACGCGTCCGAGTTGTTGATGTCGCGCGGCGGCAAGCCGCGGCGCGGGAAAGACGGCCATGAGCAACGATCAGGCGCCGGCGATCACGCCCGTGCGGCACGCCGTGGGTAACTTCATCTGGACCGAGGGCGAGGCCAAGCCATTCCACTACTACTTGTATGCGCGTCGGAGCTTCGATCTCGAGGGTCCGCCGCGGACGGCGCGGATGCGCATCACGGCGGCGGACCGCTACCTGCTGTACGTGAACGGCGCGTACGTGGACCGGGGTCCGGCGCGCAGCGATCCACGCCGCAAAAGCTACGACACGCACGACGTGACCGATCTGCTGACGAGCGGCCGCAACGTCGTGGCCGTGCGCGCCTACCACTACGGCACGCCGGCGCAGTGGGAAGGGGGCTGGGGCAGCCTGAGCGGCAACGGCTACACGGTGGGCGAGCGGGCCGGTCTGTGGGCGGAGATCGAGGTGACGGATGCCCAGGGCGTTACGCAGACCATCGGCACCGACGAGGCCTGGCGCCTCGCCCCCGCGAAGGCCTGGCGCCGCGACGTCGAGCACATCGTGTACCTGGTGGGCAACACCGAGGTCTACGACGCCAACGCCGACCCGACCGACTGGATGGCGGTCGATTTCGACGACTCGGCCTGGACGCCTGCCTGGGTGATCCCGCTCGAGCAGGTTCAGTGGTTCCTGCTGGAGGAACGCGAGATCCCATCGATACGCGAGGAAGAGGCCCTGGCCGCGCGTTTGGTAACAGTCGGCGAGGTGATCGATCTAGGTAGACCCGGACAGACCGATATACCCGAGCTGCTCAACGACGAGCCGCACTTCTCGCTCGAGCACGCGCGCGCCGAGAACGCCGCGGCCGTGCTGGCGGGGGACGGCTCAGTGGCCGAGCTGCAAGGGCGCTTCGCGCATGAGCACGGCATCCGCACGCCCTACCTCATCCTCGACTTCGGGCGTCAGGTGTTCGGGTTCCCGCGCGTGCGGCTGCGATCGAAACAGGGCGCGATACTGGACATGACCTATGGGCAGCAGCTGATCAACGGCCGCATTCCGGCCGCCCTGCGCTACGGCGACCGCTACATCGCGCGCGACGGCGAGCAAACCTGGGAGGTAGCGGATTACAAGCAGTTCCGCTACCTGCACCTGACGGTCCGCAGCACCTACGACCCCGTGCAGATCGAATCGATCAGCGTGAACACCTACCGCTACCCGACCGCGCAGCGCGGGCGGTTCCAGTGCTCCGACCCGGTGCTCACGCAGGTCTGGCAGGCCTGTGTGGACACCAACGACCTGCACATGGAAGACAGCATCGTGTGCGACGCCTACCGCGAGCGGGCGCCCTGGGGCACCGGCGACGGCAGCCACGGGGTGCACGTGGTATACGCCGCGTGGGGCGATATCCCGCTGAGCGACCGGTTCCTAAGACTCGTCCCGCTGAGCGACCGCGGTGACGGCAAGCTGTCCATGGTTTACCCGCCGGACGTGCCGCCAACCCACTGCAACATGGTGTTCATGCCGCAGTGGAGCACCCGCGTGCGCGAGCACTATCTGTTCACGGGACGCCGCTGGGTGCTGGAAGAGCTGTACCCCAGCGTGCAACGGCAACTGGATTGGTTCGCGCCCTATCGCGACTCCAGCGGCCTGCTGCGCGACGTGCCGCACGGGATACTGATCGACTGGGCGCCCAACGACTTTCGCGGCGCCAGCCTGATCATGAACTGCGTCTACCTCAAGGGTCTCGAAGACGCGGCGTGGCTGGCCCTTCAGGTTGGTCAGGCGAGCGACGCGGAGCGCTGGCAGACCATCCACGCGGAGGTGCGCGCGGCGCTGCGGGAGGGGTGCTGGGAAGCGGAGCGCGGGCTTTACAACGACGCCGTCTACCAGGGTGGACGCACGGGTGTGGTGAGTGACCTGGGCAACGCTTACGCGATCCTCTATGCAGTGGCGACCGACGACCAGGTTGCCGGCATCGCCGAGCACCTGGCCGAACCGCATCCCGACCTGGTCAGCTGTTCGCCTTTGTTCTACGGGTACGTGGCGGACGCGCTGCTGGTGGGCGGAGCGCACGGCGCGGTGCGGCGCATTAACACGCGCTACGCGCAGATGATGGAGGCAACCGACAACCCCACGATGTGGGAAGGCTGGCAGCCCTTTACGGCCGGTCGCTCCCTCAAGACGGACGACGACTACTTGCATCGTGATCAGCGTGGCAGCGTCCAGCCGGCCGGCGTGCGCAGCCTAGTGCACAGCGGCGCGGATCTCACCGGCTACGTGCTCTCGACCCGAGTGTTGGGCGTGCTGCCCACGCTGCCGGGATTCGAACGCTGCGAGATACGTCCACGTACGCGCGGGCTGGATTCGGCCGGCGGCGTATTCCCCGCTCCGCAGGGCGACATCGAGATCGATTGGCGCAAGAACAACGGCACGCTGGAGCTCAAGCTGCGGATTCCGGCGGGCGTGACGGCCGACGCGATTCTCGATCGTGACGCCGGCCGGGCCGCGACGCTGAGCGTGGACGGCGACTCGGTGGGTCTGGACGATGCCGACGGGCCGGCGCGCAAGCGGGCGAGGGCGGACGCGGACAGCGTCCGCATCGAGCTGGACGCAGGAGTCCACGTGCTGGAGCTGACGCAGACCTAGCAAGTCCATGACGGCGCAACCCTCGTGGTTGCTCGCACCCGTCCCACCGCCGGCGGCCTGGGAACCCCTACGTGGTGTCTGCCTCCGCGAGGGGACCGGCGCCCAGCAGGGCGCGGCGGCGGGGATCGGTCTGGCGCTGAACGAACTCGGGCGTGCTGAGCAGGTCCTCGTGGCCCGTGACCTGCTGATGGGAGCGCATGTATACGACCCAGATGATTTTGCGCGCGCGGTCGGTCCGGTTGGGCGTGCTGGTGTGCCAGATATCCGTGTTGTTGATCAGACAGGCGCCGGCCGGCGCGCCCACGGAGACCATGCCGGGCAGTTCGCGCGGAAAGCCCGCGGCGTCGTTGGCCCAGGCGGGCGGCCCGTGCGGCGCGCGATGGGTTCCCGGCATGATGGCCGTGGCGCCGCCCATTTTGCTCAGATCCTCCAGGACGTAGGTCAGGCGCATGTAGCCGCCGCCGTCGCGGTGCCAGCGGGTAGCCGCGCTTGAATGAGGCGCCCGATAGTTGCCCATGGCGCTGCTGAGCAGCGCCACGTCGTTTTCCATCACGGCCGCCACGATCGGAAAGACCGTCGGCAGGTCCATCAGGTCCTCGAAGACCGGATCGAGCTCGAAGAGACGATTTACGTCAATCGAGCCGCCGCCGGGCCGCGACGAGTAGCTCTGGTCGACCACGGCCGTTGGGACATTCGCGTGGTCCTCGATGAGCGCGTCGAACCGAGCACGGATAGCGCGCAGCAGGTCGGGCGGAATCGCCTCAGTGACAACCGTGAAGCCTTGATATGTCAAGCGGTGGATGTGTGTATGCAGTTCATGCTCGGCCGGCAGCACGTCCACCGTCACAGCCTCCAAGGAGGGCCGCGGCGGCCCTTGGGTGAGCTCGGTCCAGACCGGACGGCATGGTAGCGAGGATTTGACGCGGCCAGATGGCGTCGAGACGGAATTTGCGCCGGGATACGGTCCGGGCGCAGCGGTACGGTTCGGGCTGCAATCGCGATTCGGCGCGTGCGGGAGGCCGTGCGGGCGCGGCTCCCATGCACGAGTCGGTTCGCGCGAGCCGGTCTCCGGCGGGTATAAGGGTGCGCGCAACTAGAGAGGCGGAGCAGATACATGGGCAAGCTGCGGCTAGGCGTAATGGGGGCCGGTGCGTGGACGGTGGCGTCTCATCTTCCAAACCTTGCCCAGCGCCGCGACGAGGTGGAGTTCGTAGCCGTCAACCGGCGCGATCCGGTCCTGCGCGAGAAGATCCGCGAGCAATTCGGCTTCCAGACGGCAAGCGCCGACTATCAAGACGTGGCCGCGGCCGGCATCGATATCTGCGTGGTAGCCGGACCGGTGCGCTGGCACCACGCGCACGCCAAGGCGGCGCTCGAGGCCGGGGCGCACGTGCTGGTGGAGAAGCCCTTCACCATCCATGCCAGCGAAGCCTGGGATCTGGTGCGGACGGCGCAGCGAATGGATCGGCATCTGGTCCTTTCGCTGGGCTGGCACTACAAGCCGATCGTGCGGGAGGCCAAGCGGCTGATGGAATCCGACGGCGGGATCGGAGAGGTCGAGCAGCTCGTGATCCTGATGTCATCCACCACCCGGCACGTAATGGCCGGTGAGACCTTCGCGTACCAGCCCGATACGCGTGGGGGCGAGATCAAAGAAGACGCGAGCGACACGCCGGAGGAGCTCTTTACACGCGCCGAGACGGCCTCGGACCCCGCGATCTCGGGCGGCGGCTACGCGCAGGCACAGCTCTCGCACGGGATCGGCCTGGGACTGTGGCTCACCGAGTTGCGCGGCGCGGATGTGTTCGCCTTCATGGGGTCGCCGGGCGGCACGCCGGTGGAGATGCACGACGCCGTCAGCGTGCGTTACACCAACGACGCCGTGGGCACGGTCTCGGGCGGTTCGGCCCACATGGGGCAGGGCAACATGAAGCACATGTTGCAGGTCCACGCGATCGGATCGCGGGGGCAGCTGCTGGCGGACTTGCACCGCGAGCTCATCTGGCGCTATCGCGGCGCGCACGACAACGTGCGCGCTTCCCTGGAGAAGGACGCGGGGCTGTACGACTGCGACGGGCCGGTGCACGCGTTGGTGGATATCGCGCAGGGCCGCGGGATCCGCAACTGCTCGCCGGGCGAGCTGGGCGCGCGCACGGTTGAGATTACCGAGGCGGCCTACCGCAGCGCGGAGAGCGGCAAGCTGGAGGCCATCGCGCAGGAGGCGGCGCACGGCTGACACCGCCCTTCGACACGCGCCCGCGGCCTTAATTCAGATGTTTGGCTCGTGAGGCACGTACTCGCGGCCTTCGAGCACGGCGCGCGCGAAGTCGCGAAACTGAATGGTCTCCATGGTGTTGTCCACGCGGTTGCAGTCCCACAGGTCGATCCACACGTACTCGATGGCGAAATAGCCCGGGTAGCCGACTTCTTGCATCCGCTCCAGGACCCGGCGGAAGTCGATGGCGTTCTCGTGGAAGCGGGTCTGCATGCGGTTCTTGGCGGCGCCGCGGCAGTGGAAGTGGCGCGCGTGCTCTATCAGCGGCTCGATCTCCGCGTCGGGAATGCCTACGTATACGAAGTGCCCGTAGTCGAGCGTGAGCGTAAGACCGGGCGTGAGCTCGAGCAGCCGGAGCACTTTGGCCGGCGTGTCGGTGTTGGAGCCGGCGCCGGGCTCGAAGGAGAGCCGGATGTCGTGCTTGGCCGCCTCGTCGACGCGCCACTTGAAAGCTTCGGAGGTGTTGCGCAAGGAGCTCTCGGGCGTCTCGCCGTCGAACACGATGCCCCCCGTGACGGTCATGCCCCGGCCGCCCAGCCGCCGCGTGAACTCGAGCGCGGCGTGGAATAGCGCGCGGTACTCCTCCTGGTGCACAGGGTCGGGATCGTTGGCGGCGGCGCGGTCAGCTTCCGTGGAGGCGATAAAGAAGATGTCGGCCGGTTCCAGGCCGTACCGATCCAGGCGCTCCCCGATGATTCCGGCCCACATGGGCACGTCCTGACACACCACCTCGGGCCGGATGTGCGAACGATTGCCAAAGAGCCCGATGTCCACCCCCTCGAATCCCAGCATTTGAACCATCTGGAGCGTGTGGTGGTGCGACAGCAACGGCCAGGTGAAGTCGGCGCAGGCGAGCTTTATTGCCATCTCGTGATCCTCGCAGTCAGCGGCAAGCGCATGGTCACACAAGCACGGCGAGCGGGGGCGCGTATTCCCGAGAGTCCGCCGCCTTGGAGTGCTCGCAACCAGGGTTCAGCACCGAACCCGGGCGTAGGTCGACGCGATAACATCCCGCACAGCACATAGCCGCCCGGCAACGGGCGCCGACTTGCCGTCGTTGGAGGGACCATGATCACGCAGGCTGTCTACACGCGCGCCGGCCGGCGGGTCGTCGTATCCCTGGAGCGAGTCGATACCTGGCTGGAGGAGCGCGGCACGATCGTCAACTTCCCGGGGCTGGTGGAGCTCGACGGCGACCGGCTGTACATGACCGTCCATCGCGCCCGGCATACCGATCCCGGCGGTGAGCCGCTGCACGGATACATCTCGGAGGACGCGGGCGCCACCTGGTCGGAAACGCCGCCAGCGTTTTCGCTCAAGGAAAACCACCCGGTGACCGGGAAGAACTACCTGGATTTCGCGTCCGGCATCCTCGGCTATCTGCGAGACGGCAGCATCGCCAGGATCGACCCGTACACCGTGGAGATTGTGAGGCGCAACTGGCAGCGTTCGCAGGGAACCATGAACGTGGTTCTGCAGATGCCCTCCGCGCACTTCGTTTGGCGGCGCTGGACGCGTGACGGAACTCCACTCGAGCGCCGCACCTTCGAGGTCGAGAGCCGTCCCTGGACCAACGCGACCTACGAGAACTACGCCTCGCTGATCGAGATGGACAACGGCGATCTGGTTACCGCGCTGATGGTGCATACCGGCCCGCTGCACCGCTTTCCCGACCCGAACAAGGACGGCAGCGCGCGCTTCGAGCACCGACGCTCGGTCGCCGTCATCCGGTCCGGCGACCGCGGCCGAACCTGGCGTTTCGCGGCCGCGCTATACCCCTGGGACAGTGAGCCGACCTGGGGTCCCGGCGATCGTCCCTTGGACAAGGGATTTGCCGAGCCGGATGTGGCGCTGCTCCCAAGCGGCGACCTGCTCTGTGTAATCAACACCGGCTCCCACTCGCCCCTGTTCCAGTCACGCTCGACCGACGGGGGCCAGAGCTGGAGCACGCCCGTATCGACGGGCTGGCCGGGCGTCAAACCGCGCCTGCGCGTGCTACCCAACGGCGTCCTGGCATGCACCAGTGGCCGCGGCGCTTACGGGCATCCCCAGATCACGCACCTGATGCTCAGCCTGGACGGCACGGGCGAGCACTGGGAGCAGCCCTTCGCGTTTCACACCGGGCCGGGATGCTCTTACACGTCCACCATGCTGCGCGGCGGCAAGCTGCACGTGATCTACTCGCACTCGGACTTCACGCGCGAGATGGGCACTCACGAGCTGCAATCGCAACGCATCCGCCGCGCAGTTTTCGACATTCAGTTGCACGGGTAGGGCGTTGAACGCCGAGCGCCGCAGTGAGCCGGCCCGCGCCGCGGCCCCATCTCGGCCAACCGAGGCGTAAGGCGTCGTCTCGGCTGATCTTCAAGCCCCGCGCGGCGGCAACGGCTAGAGCAACTTGGTACCGAGCAAATCGCGCGCGGCGCTGACGTGCGCCGTGCAGGCGCGCAGGAGCAGCTCACCGTCGAACCCGAAGTTCAGGAAAGTCGCGCCCTTATCAACCCAGCGGGCGGCTTCCTGGGCGTCCCCCACGGTTGGCCCGGCGGAAATCCCGCTCGCTTTGGCGGCGGCCAGCGTCCGCTCGATGGCGTCGATCACCTCCGGGTGTCCCGTCTGGCCGGGAATGCCGAGCGTTGCCGAAAGGTCGGTGGGGCCAATCAGAATGGCGTCCAGCCCCGGCACCGAGGCGATCTCCTCGATGTTCTCGATCCCGCGCCCACTCTCTACCTTGACCGCTACCAGCACCTCGCGGTTCTGATTCTCGATCCACTCCTGGGCGTCGGGGACCTCGAAACCGCCGTGAAGGCCGGGGTAGTAGAGCCCCCGAGCTCCAACCGGCGGATATCTGGCCCAACGCACCACGTCTTCGGTTTGCTCGGGTGTCTCGACGTGGGGCGCGAGCACGCCCATCGCCCCCGCGTCGAGCGGACGCGCGACAAGGTGATCGGCCAGGCTGCTGGGACCGGCGATGGGCACGATTCCGGCCAGCTTGGACGCCAGCGAGAGCCGCGCGACATCCTCGTAGTCGATCTGCGCGTGCTCCATGTCGAGGTAGTACCAGCTGAATCCGGCGCGGGCGAATATCTGCGCCACCGCGGCGCCGGGGAAGGACAGGCTCAGTGAGCCAAGGCATACCCGACCCTCACGCAAGGCGCGCGTCACTGGATTGCACCGGTGAGTCAGGGAAGGCCGCGAGATCGATGCGTCCATGGCGATTCTCCGGGAGGCTAGCCGAACGGCGCCGCGTTGGTGCGACACTATGCCTCACGGCACGGGGACGCCGGAACCTGCGACGATCCGGCCCCGTGCGGTTGAAGGAGGTGCGCCGCCCAAATGACCGCCAATAGCTTTCAAGTGGGAGTCCCAAAGACGTTCATCGACCAAGAAGCGGATTTTTCGATAGGCGCCGGCGAGCTAGACGTGTTGGACGACACTCCAGGAGTCGAATACGAACACTACGACGAGCACCTGGCCGGCTACGACGCGGTCCTGATCGCGGGTTTCCCGATAACACGCGAAACGTTTGCCAGTTCCGACCGGCTGGGCGCTGTCGCCCTTCTGGGCGTGGGGTTCGACCACGTGGACCTGGCCGCCTGCACCGAGGCCGGCGCGGTGGTGTTCAACTCCCCCGACGGCGTGCGGCGGCCCATGGCGCAGGCCACCCTGGCCCTGTTGCTGGCGCTCAGCACACGCTTGCTCGAGAAAGACAGAGCGGTGCGTTCCGGCGGCTGGCGCGGCGGCAAAGCCGACGTGGGCACGGGGCTGCCGGGCCGAACGCTAGGTCTGGTCGGCGCGGGCAACATCGGCGCGGAGACGCTTCGCATGGCCGCGCCGTTAGGGATGCGGTACCTGGCCTACGACCCTTACGCCGAGGGCGCGTTGCGCGACTCGCTGAACGTGACCTACGTGGACCTGCCCACCCTGCTTCGGGAGTCGGACTTCGTGTCCATTCACACGCCGCTGACCGACGATACGCGCGGTCTGATAGGCGAGGCCGAGCTGCGCTTGATGAAGCCCAGCGCCTATCTCATCAACACGGCCCGCGGCGGAATCGTCGACCAAGGCGCGCTCTTGCAGGCGCTGAGGTCGGGGACCATCGCGGGCGCCGGGTTGGACGTGGTGGACCCGGAACCGCCGCCGCACGACGATCCGGTTCGGGATCTCCCAAACGCCATCGTGACACCGCACAGCCTGGGCGAAACCGACGACCTGCTAACGGGCTGCACGGCGCAGGCCGTCGCCGGAGCGATCGAAGTCGCGCACGGCCGGGTTCCCCCGAACGTGGTCAACCGGGATGTCCTGGATACCGCCGCGTTCCGGACCAGGCTGGAGGGCTATCGGGAACGCCGGGCGCACCTCTCCAGCGGCTAGCGTACGAGACCGCCCGAGGCACTCCGGTGGGACGGCGCCGGCAGCCGGTCAATCCGCTTCGACCTACGCAAGCAGCCGGTGACTTCCCGAACAGTCTATTCGGGGCTATAGACCCGCCGCGGATCTACGACACAGATCATCTCGCCGGCCTTAGGGCCGCTGGGCAGGCGCCAGGTCACTCCATAAGTCAGCGGAGTGACTTCGCCGTCCACCTTGAAAAAGAGCTCGGGATCGGCCGCGTACAGCTCGGCGGCCAGATCGTGGATAGCGCGCGCGCTAAAGAGGCGTGCGATGGCATTGCCCACGGCCCCGCGAGCCACGCCGCCGCGATCCTCGAGGGCTTGTCCCAGGCGGTTGAAGTCATAGCTGCGCTCGGGCATGCCGGGGAAATCGGGGTCCGGACCGTGCCCTCGGCTCGTTATGGGCTGGATGCTGCCATCCGCTCGGCGCACCCGCCCGCTGATGATGCGCGGCTTGCGGTGCTTGCCGAACTTGAACTCGAACGAATGGCCGGCGGTCAGGTTCTGGTAGGGAACTCCCAGAAGCAGGTAGGAGCCGTCGAGATTCCAGATCGAATGCATGGGACCCTCAGCGTCCCAGCCGTCGTCGCCGCTCGCGTAGACGACCTCGGCGGCCCGCGGCCCAATTGCGGCGAGGGTCTGGGTGAGGTGAATGCTGCGAATCGCGTCGGGCCTGCGCCAGCCGGCCTCCGAGATGGCGCCGGTAACGCCGGGGGTTTGCTTGGGGTCGAAAACGTCCTGGGGATCGGTGGGAGCGTGCCTGAACACGGGTATGACAAGCGTGCCCCGCGGTCCTAATGCGTCCAGCAAAGCGTCCACAACCGCTCCCGCGCCGCCGTGCACCGGTCCGAGGCTGCGCAGCGAGGCGTGGATCATGACAAGCCCGCCCACGGGCAGACCAAGCTGCCGCAGACCGTCCGCCAGCTCGGCCCGCGTGCGCCGATCGGCGTCCTGAATGGCGGCCACTCGATTACCTCCAGGCTGGTGGCGCCGAGCGTACACCCGCCGACTCGCCGGTGGAAGCCCGTGAGCTAAGCGTGTGAAAGCCGGTGGCATTGGCGCAGCCAAAGCCTCAGATCCTGCTCCCGGTCGTCAAGCGCTAAGCGGGCCAGCGGATGACGGCGCCCAGAATGTGTGGGTCATTGGCAAGCAGCGGGTCGTAAATCTCATCGAAGTCGTCCGCGTCGGCCCGGTGGGTGATCAGCGCGTCCAGATCGATGCGGCCGGATTGCAGCAATCCAAAGGCCGCCGCGTTGTCGCTCCGGCTGGTCCAAATCCCCGGAAAATCCTCCACGCCATGGGGCCAGCGCATCATGGCGTCGATGTCGGCGCCTCTCTTGGCGGCTTGCGCGCGCACCGAGTTGTGGGCACCAAGAATGGTCAAACCCTTCACGTGCACGTCTCGATAGAAGTCGACCTCCCGCGCCAGGCCGCGGCTGCTGCCCAGCAGCACCACGCGGCCGAGCGGCCCGGCGAACCGCAAGGCCTCGGCGGTGACGTCGGGTACGCCCGTGGCTTCGATCACGACTTGCGGACCGCCGGCCGGACCGGCCGCCGCGATCGTCTCGCGATCAGCTTCACTCATCGGATCGACGGGCTCGCTGAATCCCGCCCTGGCGGCGAGATCGCGGCGGGGGCCCGCGAGATCCGCCAGCAGCACGCGCCCGGCGCCGGCCGCATGGGCAAACTGAGCCGCCAGCTGGCCGATCAGTCCGCCGCCCAGCACCAGGACCGCCTCGCCGAGCTCGATACGCGCCTTGCGAACGCCTTGCAGCGCTATACGCAGCACACGGTGAAAGGCCGCCGTCTCGTCGTCTACGCCCTCAGGCGCCGGCGCCACTCGATCCGCCGCCACCACTACGGCGGAGGCGTGTGACGTGCCCATGAGAACGCGCGTTCCCGGCGCGATCTCCACCCCAGGCCCCGCGCCCACGACCTCGCCGACGCTGCTGTATCCGAGTGCGACCGGCCAGCGCCGTGCCGTGCCAGGCAGGCCCAGGCAAGCGGCCCGTTCGGTGCCGGGCGACACGGCCGACGCGCGCGCCTTGACCAGAATCTCGCCGGGACCCGGATCGGCCAACTCGACCGCACCAAGCGTCACGACGCCTTGCGCGCTGTTGATCAACTGTCGAGCATGCATGGAGCTTCCTCGGTGCCGCAGCTGGTCGGGGCCGGGCGCGCAACCTCGCCGCTCAGGCGCAGGTTAGCAAGGCGCTTGTCTCGCTGGCAGAATGCGCCAGCCATCGGCAGTTTGGGCGGCTTTGCTGGGGTTGGCGCGCGGCGCCGGCGGCGTCCTTTACTAGAACCACCGCCCAGCGCTGAGCCCAGACGGCTCCGGAGGAAAACATATGGCCGCGGCCGGAACCTCGCGGGAAGACGTGAGCTTCTATCGGGCGTTCGGCGCCGTGAAAGTGCGCGGTGTGATCAGTCGCGGCGCAGCCGAGCGGTTCCGCGCCGAGGCCATGAAGCTGCTGAACGCCGGGCCGGTCAGCGAGCTGGACATCAGCGGCGTCAACGAGCAGCGCCCGCAGGTCTGGAAGTCCAACCCGACGCTGCGCGCCCTCACCATGCATCTCCGGATCGGCGCGGCGGCCCAGCAGCTCGCCGGGGTTCCGTTGCGGCTATGGCACGACGACATCATCGCCAAGCCGCCGAAAAATGAGGGACCCACGCGTCCGCACCAGGACGTGCCGCTGTGGCCGCTGGGCGAGGCCGGGAACTCGCTCAGCGCCTGGGTGGCGCTGCAGGACACTTCGGTGGAGATGGGCTGCATGACCTTCGCGCTGGGCAGTCAGCGCTGGACCGCGTTGCCCAAGGACGTGGCGCACGGCCGCCAGCCGGACGCCGCGCGCAGATGGCTGCACGGCCTGCCTGAAATCGGCTGGCTGCCGCGGCTCACGATCCCCCTGCAGGCGGGCGACTGCACTTTCCATCACGGATACGCGTTTCACATGGCCGGCCCCAACACGACCGACCAGTGGCGCGTGGCGCAGCGCATAGCGATGGTTGACGCTTCAGCCGTCTACGACCCGCACCTGCCGCACCCGGTGATCGACGGCCTGGGACTGAATCCGGGCGACGGTCTGCCGGATCACGCCTTTCCGCTGGTGGCTGATTGGGCCGAAGCGTAGGCGAGCTGGCTCTACCGCTGTCGGACACGGCTGCCACTCACATCAGCGAGTAGTCGACGCCGTACTGACTAAGGCCCAGACGGGCCGCCAACGCGCGCGAGGCCGCGTTGTCCCAGGACGTGCTGTAGAGCGGCGCCAGCCCCGCGGCGCGCACGGCATTCGCCCAGCCCGCGCAAGCCGCCGAAGCGTACCCCCGGTTCCAGTGGTCTGGAAGCGTATGGACGCCCGCCTCGGCGAAATCGGCCGACCGGCGCGAGCTCCAACACGCCGAGACAACCGATCCCCGGACCCTTTTGACGATGCACGGTTGGATGAGATGCAGCTCGGGGATGAGGTCGGAGAACCCCTCGAGGAGCAAGTCCGCGTGCTCGGGGGTCACGACGTGCAACCCGGAAACTTCCGGTAACGATCCAAACCGGTAGGCCGGTCCGGCCCAAACGCTTGGCGGTTCATCTTCGGACAGCAGCTCCGTTAATTGCCGCGCATAGCGGGGATATGGCGTCAACTGCCCGGTCGGTTCGCTGGCTACAAGCCGCCGGATCGGATCTATGTATCGCGCGGACAAGCCCGAGCGGAATCGACAGACTGCGCCGCTCGTGGTGCGCCCCAGATAGAGCCTGGGCGGTGGTCCTCCGTCAAACTCATTTTGGCGCATCAGCGCCCCGTCGCCGTCAGTCACGAAGAGGGTCGCGACGCGGCGCTTGAGCAGCTCTAGGTCATCAAAGGAGGCGCCCTCTTCACCAGATGGCACCTCCGGTCAGCCTCGCCGCCTACGGCGCGCCGACACGATGACGGCCCGAAACGGGCTCCAATCCAGCAGCGCGTCGAGCAGCAGCGACGCCATGGCGATGCCGATCAGCACCCAACCCGCCGGGTAAGCGCCGGCGATCGCAAGCACCGCACCGGCGAAAGCCGTGGTCCCAATGGCGGCGTCCGCCGCGGCGTAGTCATGCTGGTCCTCCGGCTCAGCAGGCTTTTCCGCGAGCGGCGCCACCAGCCAGCGGTGCAGGGCGCGCGTAAGGCTCAGGCGCACGCTCACGGCGCCCGCCAGAGTCAGCGCGGCGCCGAGCGTAACGATCCAGGGGGCCGCGGCCGCCCACGCCATGAAGAGGCCGAGTCCCAACACTGCCGCCGTGGCCAGCTGGTGGAACCTGCGCTCGTGTGACGACCCGCTCACGAGGGCGGAAGTGGCGTCCCGTAGTCCATTGCAGAGCATCCTAAGCGATTCGTAGCACGCGGCCGCTTGTGGGACCTTGGTGGGAAAAGTGCATCATCGCGGCCAGGTGCGAACCGGCCGCGAGAGAGCGCTCGCAGGCGGATCGGCGGCGTATAGGTGGGGACTCAAGTAGGCGGGGCTGCGGAAGCGAGGCGCGCGCCGGCGCGCGCTCGAGTCGCCGCGGCCGGCCTGGCGGCGGTCGTCTCGGGTTTGCTGATGTTCGCCGCCTTCCCCCCACTCAGCTGGACCGCCCTGGCCTTCGTGGGCTGGGTTCCCGTGGTTCTGGCGCACTTTGCCCTGGCCTCGGGCGGCCGCGCCTCGCGCGCGCTGAGCGGCCTGGCCATGGGTGTGCTCTTCCTATTCCTGGCTCTCAGTGTGAATCCGCCCGAGGTAGTCACCGGTTGGACATGGGTCGGGATCTCGCTGGTGGTCGGCTTGCTGGTTGGCGCGCTGGCTGGATCGCTCAGCCTGCCCGGACAGATGCCCGCCTTGCACGCGCGCCTGGGCGGTTGGGGTTTCGTGTGGCTGCCCGCGCTCACCTGGACCGGGTTGGAGTATCTGAGGCTGATCACGACGTTCGGCAATCAATGGGGTATGACCGCGGCGGCTCAAATCGAGGTGGCGCCGCTGCGTGCTTATCTGCCGCTGGCGGGAATGTGGCCGGTGACGGCGAT
This sequence comes from Chloroflexota bacterium, assembly GCA_965220075.1. GTDB lineage: Bacteria > Chloroflexota > UBA11872 > UBA11872 > UBA11872. The sequence goes on along the minus strand of OZ244806.1, from coordinate 1,896,673 downwards.
CACCATCGCCACCAACTACGCGATCGCCGGGCTGGCGCTGGTTCTGCTGGGCCGCGCGGGGGGCATGCGGCGCGCCATTGCGGTCTCGGCCGCGAGCGTGGCCGGCGCCTGGGCGCTTGGCCTGGTTCTCGCGGCGTTACCGACCTCCGCTGAAACCGGCGCGCTAACCGTCGCCGCGGTACAGCCGGGCGAACACGTGCCCGATCATCCCGCCACCCGCCCGCTTATCGAGCGCGCGATCTACGCGCCGCTCACGAACGTCATCACCGAGCTGCACGCGGGTCCGACCATCGCCGCCGCAAAGGCGGGCGCAAGGCTGGTGGTATGGCCCGAGGCCTCCGGCTGGGTGGACCCGCATTCTCCTTCCGCGAAGCGGCAGATGGACGCCGTGCGGGCGGTCAGCCGCGCCAGCGGCGCCACGATAGTCTGGCCCTACTTCATCCGCATCGACCGCGACAGAACCCGCAACGAGCTGGTGCTGGTGAGACCCGACGGATCGATCTCGGCGCCGACCACCAAGGACCATCCCGTATACGTCATCGGCGAGCGCAGCATCACGGCCGGGCTGCACCCCGTGTACGCGGTGGATAGTGCCGGCGTGGGGCTGGCGGCCGGGCCGGACGGCAGCTATACCGACACGCTGCGCCGGCTGGCCGAGAGGGGAGCGCAGCTGGTCGCGGTGCCCACGCACGATTGGCCGGCCTACGCGCACACCCAGCTGGCTCACCTGCGGCTGCGCGCCGCGGAGCACCGCATCGGCGTGGTCAAGGCGGACTGGCGCTCGGGCTCGGCGGTCGTAGGCGCAAACGGGGACCTGCGTGTCCTAACGCCGCCGGATCGCAAGACAGTTGCATTGATTGTGGACCGCCTGCCGCTCACCACGCCCGGCACTCCCTACACGGCCAGCGGCGACTGGCTGGGAGTGGCGTCGCTCGTTGTGGCGGGATTCGGTTTGCTGGGCACCGCGGCCGCGCGGTGCGGCTGGAAAGCTCCGCTCAGCGCCGTCTGGGGATGGCGCCGGCGCCGCCCGTGAAGGTGGCCAGCGCGACCGCGGCGAGTATGAGGGTCGTAATCAGCGGATGCCATCCCAGCGAGTCCAGCGTCGCGGTGTACGCCGCCGCGGCGTGCAGCAGTCCGGCGTAGAGCAGGTAGGCGCTGAGGCGTCCGCGGAGCCATCCCTTGGCCAACAGGTAGCCGGTGCCGAAGTGCAGCGCCACCCAGGCCGCCTGATGGATGAACGGGTAAGCCAGTGAGGCGTCGAGCGACGCGCCTGTCAACACCGCCGTGAGCGCGTGGTTGGCCGCGAAGAGGCCGAATCCAGCCGCGGGGGCGAGACCTGCCGTGGCCGCGGAAGCCGGATCGCGCGGGTACCCCATGGCGAAGATCACCACCAACATCAGAAGCAGCTTCACGAACTCGTCGGCGTAGCCGGCGATCAAGGCCTCCACGATGCCCAGGGCGGGCTGGGCGTGCTGGAGGCGCTCCACGCCGATGTTGGTTTGCAGAATGTCGGCGACCGCCCGGGTGGGCTCGCCGCGCACCCAGAGCTGAGCTGGCGCGTAGGCGGCCGCGCCCGCCACGAAGCCAAACCAGGCGCCTGGCCGCCCAGCGGCCAGGCGCGGTCCCACGCGAGCCCAGAACAGGCCCAACCCAACCACCGCGGCCACCGCTATCGGATGCGGCGGAACAAAATAGGACTGCGACGGGTCGGCCTGCGCCGTTATCCAATCCATGGCGTCGCGCAATTATGGGCGCCGCGGGGCGCGCCCGACAGGTGTCCCAGCGTCGCCGGCGCCCGCAACCGCCGCGCGGGGCGACCCTGACTCCTTGATATGATGAACGCGTGCGGCGCTTCCAATCGCGGGCGAGCGCCAGCCGCGTCCACAGAGGGGTGACGGGGCGGACGCGGCTCTCATGGGTCGGTGGGTGAGCGGCTAATACCACCGGACTGTAAATCCGGCGCCATTACGGCTACGTAGGTTCGAATCCTACCCGGCCCACCACACTGGACAAATCAAGCACCTTCGCGCTGAGGCTCGCCTTGGCACTTCAGCAATGTGAGCTCCTTGAACATGCAGTTGGATCAAGGTCGCCTGAGAGTGATTCTAGAGGCGGCCCACTCTTACTACAGCTCGCAGCGCGCGAAGTGCCGCACAGACGACCGCCTCAGACCCAGCGCGCCTGAGTTCATCGCCTCGCAGCTTCGTCGGGATATGCATGTCCTCGACATCGGGTGCGGCAACGGTGCGACTCTCCTCGAGAACAGCCAGCGGTTCGCATCGGCTCTGGGAGTCGACAATGACCCAGTGCACATCGACTTGGCTGAGGACGCGCTGCGGAAGACGGGCTGTAGGAACGTCGGGTTCCGATTGCTCGATTTCCTGGAGGATGCCCGCGAGTTGGAGTCGGAGTCCTTCGACTTCGCATTCACCCAGCGCGGACCTATCGGTTATGACAGCTACGGCATCCAGGCGGCGCTGAGGGTGCTGAAGGACGACGGCCTTCTGTTCTGCGAGATGATCGGCAATCTTCATCACCAGGAGGCCGCGGAGCTGTTTGGATCGGGTCTGCCGCGTAACCAGTTGATACGGACTTTGGATCAGGCGCGGGTTGCCATGGAGCGGAACGGTGTCAGCATCAGGGTGGCGGCCGAGATCGTGACGAAACGTTACTACCCCAGCATCTACGAGTGGCTGCGGTTCCAGTGCGACATCTGGGCTTGGAGCGGCCGATCTCTTCCATCTCCTGACGACGTCAGGCTCGCTCAGTTCGCGGAGCGAAACACGACCCCGTCGGGGGAGGTTGAGACCACCCACCACGTGGTCTGGGCAGGCGGTGTGAAGCTGCCGGGCGAGTCTTATTACGACGAGCGCAGCTATTTTGCAAGGGCGTGAAGGCACCTACCTGAGGAAGGATTCGGGGCGACTTGCACCTTCCCAGGCCGCGCTTGAGGGGCGATTACACGTGGCGGCCGTATCGGCCGCTTTTGCCCCTTGCGCGGCGAATTCTCCACCGGACTTCCCACACTTCGGCAGTACACCGGGGCGAGATGAACTGGCGCCCGTTGGTATGATGCTTGGGGTTGCCCATGGTCCCGTAGTGCAGCGGCCTAGCATATCTCCCTGTCAAGGAGAAGATCGCCGGTTCGAATCCGGTCGGGACCGCCTGACGTGATCGTGCCTGGGCCTATAGCTCAGCGGTCAGAGCAGCCGGCTCATAACCGGTCGGTCCCTGGTTCGAATCCAGGTAGGCCCACCAAACTACAAAAATAGGAGCCTTCGCGCGAGGTTCAGTTGGGCACTCCGATCGGTCTCCCGGCGTAGGGCGGGGCTTGGTGGACGACCTGTATACGCACCCGAGCTATCGCCGTCAGGGCCTCGCGACCGCACTCATCCATCACTGCGTGGCCGACTGCCGGGAAAGAGGGGCAGGGCCTGTCGCACTCGAAGCCGACTCCACAGACACGCCTAAGCGCATGTACGCCGCAATGGGGTTCCGTCCGCTAGCCGTGACTCGCGAGTACCTGAAGACCGGGGAGTGAGTCAATCGCCGTGCCGTCCGAGGCATGCTTGGTGCTGCCTGAACGGCGGAGCGCTGTGAGGAACCGTGAAGTGAAGCGCACCGGAAGACCTGGACGCTTTACCGCCAGGGCGTACAGCCCGGACTTTGCGATACGGTAAAGTCACCAGTCCGCCCGGTTCCTGCGCGCGTCTGGACCGGATCGCCTGGACGCACGGGCCGGGGAGTAGCCGAGGTTTTGATAGATCTCATTGGAGTTTCCAAGCACTACCAGATCGGACCCGTCGAAGTGCGGGCGCTGGACGCTGTGGACCTGCACGTTTCGGACGGCGAGTTCGTCGTGGTTCTCGGACCTTCCGGGAGCGGCAAGACGACTCTGCTGAACATCATCGGCGCCCTGGACACGCCTACGTCGGGGAGCGTCTCGGTGGGCGGGCGCGACGTTACCGCTTCCTCCCGCTCGGAGCTTTTCGGCCTCAGGCGCGAGACCGTCAGCTTCATCTTCCAGAGCTTCAACCTGTTCCCAGGGCTGACCGCCCTGGAGAACGTCGAGTTCGGGGTGGACGTCGCGGGGAAGCGCGGCGGCACGTCTCCCGAGTCGGTGCTAGGGGCCGTGGGTCTCGGCCACCGGACCTCTCACTTCCCCCACGAGCTCTCCGGCGGCGAGCAACAGCGCGTGGCGATCGCCAGGGCCCTGGCCACCGGGAATCCCGTCCTGCTGGCGGATGAGCCGACGGGGGAGCTGGACTTCATGACGGGGGCGCAGATTCTCGAGCTGCTGATCGAGCAGGCCTCCGCCGACCGCGCCGTCCTGGTGGTCACCCACAACCGGGAGATATCGCGCATCGCCGACAGGGTTGTCGAGATGAGCAGCGGCCACATCGTCGGCGACGGCCCCCCGCCGGGCGGAAAGACACCTCTCGCGGAGCTGCACTGGTAAGGGGGCCGGAGTGCTGGTCCTGAGGCTGCGCCGGGCGCTGAGGGACGCGAAGGCCCGCTGGATTCAGGTCGTGGGAATCGCGCTCATGATCGCCATGGGCGCCGGCATGTACGCGGATCTGAGCGGCGTGACCGAGTAGCGCATAGCCTCCAACGAGGCAAGCCTGGATACGACGAATATGTGCGACATTCGCGCGCGGCTCGGCGGGGACGGCTTTCTTCCTCAGTGCTCCTTCGCAACCATCGCCGAGAGTAGCGAGGGCGTCGCGGCCGCCGAAGAGCGGCCCATCTTTCAGACGCGGGTAGACGTAGACGCTCCAAGCGGCTCCGTTTTCCTCCCCACCAGGGTTATCGGCATCGACATGTCGTGCGGCGGGCCCTCCAACTCAAACGCGGTACCAGGGTCAGCTCGGAGCCGCCAGCATGCGCGGTGGCCGGAACCAAATCGCTTTCAGTGACCTACGCGAGGTCCCGGCCTCCAACTGGGACTACCAGAGCTTCCTTCCCAGCCGGGGAGAAGAGGACCGGGCCGACAGCTTCGCGGCCCGCGTTGGTCTGGTGGCGCTGAGGGGGAGCTTCACGGTCGCATCGTCCAACAAGCTGATCGGCACGATCGGCGTGGACATCCGTGATCATGAGGTGGTGATCCTTGATTTCTCCGATACCGTCTACGTGGACGACAGCGCCGCACTGGTGGTGGAGCAGCTGATCGATACGGCTGTAGCGGAGAACATCGAGTGCATAGTGATGGGTCTCGCGGGTTCGCCCGCCGCCAGCCTCAAGGCGCTCAACGTTCTGCGGCGGGTTCCCGCGGATCACTTCGCCGCGAACCTGGACGAAGCGAGAGAGGCCGCGAAGCGGATACTCGAGAGTTAGCGCCGGCCGTCGGCGGCGATGCACGCGGGCGCCAGGCCGGCCCTGTCCCGGCCGGAAAGCTGTTTAGCTCACCCCCTGGGTAGGCCCACCGTTTCAGTATCTCTCCGCCTCGTGCGCGTTATCCTGTGCTCTTGTTCCCATAAGGAGGTTCTGATGACCGCGATCGACGACGCCTTGGAGAGCAACGCAAGCTACGCCGCCGGCTTTGACAAGGGTGATCTGCCGCTGCCCCCGGCCCGTAACCTGGCAGTCGTGGCTTGCATGGACGCGCGCCTGGATACTCACAAAATCCTGGGGCTGGATGAAGGCGACGCACACGTAATACGCAACGCGGGCGGCGTCGTCAGCGACGACGCGATTCGCTCACTCGTGATCTCCCAGCGCCTGCTGGGCACCCGTGAGATATTGCTCATCCACCACACCGACTGCGGAATGTTGACCTTCCGCGATGACGACGTTAAGGACGCCATCGAAGGCGACACCGGGCTTCGTCCGACGTTCGCGCTGGAAGCGTTCGGGGACCTCGAGCAGGACGTGCGGCAGTCCATCGCCCGCATCCAAGCCAGCCCGTTCATCCCCCACAAGGACCAGGTTCGCGGTTTCGTTTACGACTGCGCCTCGGGCAGGCTTAACGAAGTCTCTCCCGCCTGACTTTCGGCGGCAGCGTGACGCACTGTCCGCGCGGCGGGTCCGTGGTCCGTTAAGACCGGCGCTCCGACCGCCTATGTCCAGCGCGGTCGGCACCAAGTGCTAAAGGTCCCAAACAGCGGGTAGCGTCCCGGCGGGCTAGCGCTGCCAGCAGGTCCCATGCGGCGAGAACAGCGGCTTCTCGCGGGAGTCGCGTGGCGTTCTTCGTCTACTCCGCGTCGGCTGCTTGTCCCGAACTAACTTTGCCCAGAAAGACCTGGGTGAGTATGTCGGTTTCGCCGATCGATTCAGGGGTGCCGTCGTGCACGACGCGGCCCTTGTCAAGGATGTAGGCCCGGTCGACTATGTCCAGCGCGCCCTTGATGTTGTGCTCGACGATCAAGATTGTGGTCGCGAGTCTCTCATTGATATCGGAGACCTTCTGAAACACCTCTTTCACCACGATGGGCGCCAGTCCCAGCGTCGGTTCATCGAGCAGCAGCACTTCCGGGGCGGCCATTAGCCCCCGGCCCAAAGCCAGCATCTGCTGCTGCCCGCCGGACATCTGGCTAGCCAGGTCGCGGCGCTTCTGATGCAGGATCGGGAAGAGCTCCATGACCGAGTCCAGACGGCGCTCCTTCTCCGCCTTGTCGTTCAGATACAGACAGCCCATCTCCAGGTTCTCCTCGATGGTGAGATGGGTGAACACGCGTCTACCCTGAGGGACGAAGGCAATGCCCTGCTTCACAATCTCGTGGGTGGCCGCCGCTAACGGCGCGCGGCGCCAGTAGACCTCTCCGGCAACCACCGGCGCCATCCCCATGATGGCTTTGAGGACGGTGGACTTGCCGGCTCCGTTGGGACCCATGACCGCCACGGCCTCACCCTTGCGAACCGACAGCGATACTCCATCCAGGGCCCTCACCGCCCCGTAGCGCACGGAGATATCGACCATCTCGAGGAGTGTCATCCCAGCCTGGCATTCATGCTAGTTGCCCAGGTAGGCATCTACCACGCTCGATCTGCCTAGCACTTCGTCGACCTCCCCCACGGCGAGGAGGGTGCCGCTGTCAAGGACGAAGATATGGTCCGACAGCTCTCGAGCGATGTCCATGTTATGGGAGACAAACACGATGGTGCGCCCCTGCTCCCGCATGTCTTTCAATATGGCCTTTACTTGTTCCAGCATCCGGGGAAAGAGACCGGCGAAGGGTTCGTCGAACAGATAAATGTCCACGTCCAACGCCATCGCACGCCCGATCTCCAGTAGCTTCCGCTGACCGTATGACAGATCTTCGGCCATCGTATCCCGCTTCTCCCACATGCCTACACTCTGCAAAATTCTCTGGGCTTTCTCTTTATAGCGTGGTTTTATTCGTTCTAGGAGTGAGGGAAATAAGCGGCGATCCGTCAAGACCACCATGATGTTATCCCATACGCTGATTTGGTCGAAGAGCCTCACCTCCTGGAAGGTTCTCGTGATACCGTGGTCCGGCGTCTCGTGTGCCTTCAAGACACGGAGGCCGACGCCGTCGATAACTACAAGGCCTCCGTCGAAGGGCAGCATCCCGCTTATCAGGTTCACGAGAGTGGACTTCCCAGATCCATTTGGCCCTACGATGCAGGTTATCCATTCGCGGAAGATGGACATAGAGAGCTGGTCCACGGCTCTAACCGCACCGAAATTCTTTGATATCTCCTTCGTCTCCAGCGCGAAGACGCGGGGATCAACCTCAGTACTCAGAGCTTGTACCTCCCAACCAGACCTTGCGGCCTGAATAGCATCAGCAGCACCAACAGTATCCCAAGGACAGCCTGGCGGGCCTGGCCGATGAACTCGAGCGGCACGAACGGCAGAAAGCGCATCCCCTCTTCGAGCAGAACGAACGCCATCGCGCCGAGAAGGGAACCCCAGATAGTCGCCAGGCCCCCGAGGATCACTATGGCTACCAGGAGGATCGACTCCAGCAAGATGAAGGAGTTGGGATCGATGAAGCTGGTCCAGCTGCTGAAAAGGCCGCCGGCAAGTCCCGCCATCATGGCCGATATGACCCATACGGCAAGCTTGTAGTGGGTTGCCCGGTAGCCAAAGACCTCAATGGCCTCCTCATCCTCGCGAATGGCGGTAAGCACGCGCCCAAACGACGAGGTCACTATGAACCAAGCGATCAGCATGATGAGCGCAAGGAAAGCAAGGACGAAAAGCATGAACTCGAACTCACCATCCAGCACCCACCCGCCTATTTCGGGCCTGGCTACTTCATGAATACCGAAGGCGCCTCTGGTAAGACTTCGCCAATTCAAAAACACGTTGAAGACGATAATGGCAAATCCGAAGGAGACCAGGACGTAGATGTCGTCTCGGAATCGGTTGAAAGCCACCCCCACGGCCATGGCTACCAGTCCGGCCACGAGCACGCTCACAGGTAGCGCGGCGAAGAAGGGCCAGCCGAACGTGGGGATGGCTTCCGTACGCAACTGCTCGTACGCGGGATCGGAGGTCAGGATCGCCGTCGCGTAGGCGCCGATGCCGAAGAAGCCGATATGTCCCACCGACAACAAGCCGGTGAATCCCAATACCAGATTCAGACTCACTGACAATATCGACCAGATGGCGAAGACGGTGACCAGGGTGATGGCGAATCCGACGCCCTGCCACAGCATGAACGCCGCGGCCCATACGATCACGAACAGGTTTGCCCACAGCTCCATGTTGCCCTTGGCGAAACCCAACAGTCCTCTGGGATCGCGCGCCAGTCTCTTGAAAGTTATGTAGACCTGTGAGCTCACCGGGCAAGCCTATTTTCGCGGTATCAGGCCCTTGGGCCAGAAGGACAGGAAGAGGATCAACAGTATGAAGGAGATGGCGTCCCGCCATTCGCCGGCCAGATCCCAGATGCCGAACTGCTCGATCATGCCGAGCACAAACCCGCCAACGATGGCGCCGTAGAGGTTCCCAATGCCTCCGACCACGGAAGCTATCCAGCCCTTCAACAACAACAGGAGGCCCATCCTGGGCTGGATAGCCGTATCGTGGCCGCTCAGCAGACCCGCAAGGGCCGCGTAGGCCGCCGCTATGAAGAACACTATGGCGATGACGACCGTGGTGTTTATCCCTACCACTTTCGATACCTGCTCGTCGTCACCGATGGCCCGTACCGCCTTTCCGAAGGAGGTCCTCTTCAGGAGAAGGAGCAGGCCTAAGAAACCGACGAGGGACACGCCGATGGTGAAGATGTTGAACCATTTGATATTGGCCCCGCCAATCGTCCAGGGATCGCTGCCAAAGGCCTCTGGAAGCGGACGCGGAGCGCTGCTAAATACGATGGTGTTTAGGGCGGTGATAGCCAACAGCACGCCAAGCGACGCGACAAGCATGATAAGGGGCGACCTGGCGCGTTCGCGCATGTACATGTACAGGCCCCTGTAGAGGGCCAGGCCAACGACGCCGGCCAGCAGGCATGAGACTCCCCAGCTCAAGTAGAGGCTTGACTCGGGGGTGTTGGCTACTAGGAGACCGCAGTATGCGCCCACGGCCGCCGCCGCGATCGCGGCGACGGCAAGCGGCACCAGACTGACGCTTGCAAACATGCGCCGATAGACCCGAAGGAGCACCAGGCCCGCCGCCACCGCTGTTACTACACCAATCGCGGGACTAAGCACGACGTTCAGTTCGTTCGAAAAGGCGAGAACAATTCCGATATAGACCCCGGCGCCCGCGGCCAATAGGGCTGTGGAGGCACGAATGGCGGCAGGGCTGAAGCGGCTTCTTAGTCGTACACAGGGACCCACGTAAAGAGCCCAGGCGACTACTCCGGCAGTCACAACAGCGAACAAGATATTGACGTAATGATTTTGGACGTCGTACTGCCCGCCCAGGACGTCTTGGGACCGCATATAGAACACGCCGTAGGCGCCCATTGCAGCAGCCGCACCGTAGTACATATCGAAGAACCAGACGGTGCTGTAGACGATCGTGAACCCCATGGCAAGCAGGGCATACACGGCGCCGACGGATAGACCATTGAAGGCAAACTGCAGGGCCTGGTCGGGGGACTGGCCGATTTTCCAGATGATATAAGCCGCGACTGCTACGGTTATTCCGGTCGCTAGTAGCCTGCCATGCTGATCACGATATCTGAGAAAGCGGACACTCGAAGACAGCTTCAGTAGGTCAGCTCCCATTGACGTTCGCGCCTGCTGCTCGAGCCCTCAGCTTCCACGTTGAGGACCGCAAAAGGCTCGTTTTCTTGTTTGAAGGTGAAGTGGGGTTGGCCCGGAGCATCCGGACCAACCCCACGAGCATCGTGGCAGCTGCTATAGCGTTACCCGCTCGGCGCGGGGCCCAATACCTTGTAGCCTTGGTTTTCCTCGGTCCTCTCGGCTGTCGGCAGAACCTCTATGACCACGTTGGTAAGACCGACAACCTCGCCGTCCTCGTCGAAGCTGTAGTTGTCTCCGATAGCACCGCTCCAGGTGATCTCATACAGGCAGTCCCTGAAGCCGTCGGCATCCTGGTCGTCGTTGGTCTTCTTGAGGCACTCCGCGGTTATGTAGACATCGTCGTAGGCCGAACCGACGTACCAGGGCAGCGTGAGGTAGTCATAGCGCTCCCTGAAATTGGCGAGAACGTCTTGGCCTTTGCTATTGGCGGGATCGATGTCCGCCACGATGGCCTTCACGCCCGCAGCGGCATCGCCGGCGATCTCGAGGGCCGTCGTGCCGACAGGCACGATGTCGGAGTAGATAGGGCCCTCATAGCCCAGCTCGCGGGCCTGCTTGACGATGGTGCCGCCGGTGAACTCGGACTGGGCGGCAACGTGGAGCGCGTCGGGCTCCGCACCGAGCAGCTTCGTGAGCTGGCTCCTGAAGTCGGTAATGTCGGAAGCGTACCGCTCCTCGCCTACGACCTCGCCGCCGCGCTTCTCGAACTGCGCAACGCTTGTCCGCCGCACGCCCTCGGCGTAGTCGGTTGACTCGGTGATGGTCGCCAACTTGCGAACCCCATCGTCCCAGAGCACGTTGCCGGTGTCGACGCCCAGCTGGGCGTCACTCATCGAAGTCCGGAAGATGTAATCCCCCGCGGTGGCGATGTCCGGGTTGGTCGCCAGCCCGGAGAAGAGGACCACCTCGTCCCCTTCGGCCAGGGGCGCGGCACCGAGCATGGCGCCGCTGCAGGAGGTCCCCAGGATGATCTTCACCCCGTCCACCTCGGTTAGCTTCTTGTAGGCTGTAATCGAGTCCTGGGCGTTGCATTTCGAGTCTTCGACGATTAGCTCCAGCGTACGGCCGTTGATGCCGCCCGCGGCGTTGATCTCGTCCACGGCCATCTGCTTGGCCTGCACGGCCACGTTGCCGTAGGTCTCACCAGGGCCAGTGACCGATTCCATCACGCCAATTCTGAAGGGCGCCGATGTGTCTTGTTCGCTGGCGCCGCACGCCATGGCCACCAGTGCAAGAATCGCGAGCAAACCTAAGGAGGCCGCCCATTTCCTCTTTGGAGACACGATTACCTCATCCCTCCGATTGATGCTCCATACGTGATGATGGCCGGTTTTTTTGCCGCCTGTCAAACAATCCGCGCAGCCATGGGGACACAGGGGCGACATCGGAGAGGTAGGCCTCTCCGCCGGCATAGTCTGCGCGTCGGACCACGAATTCCCCCCGGACAGCTGGACGCCTGCAACAGGGGAATCTCAATATTTACGAAAGTGACTAGCGGGATGTGGAGCTCGTCCACTCTTGATATCTAGTATCTCCTCGAAATAACCCCAGTCTCAGCACGGGGCTACAGGTCCTAGCTACGAGATGGCAAAAACGGGACACAAAGGGACGCGGTCCGGCCCCGCACAGATCGCGGCCCTCTCGCTCCTCGCGCGGGCGCCCGCGCTGCTCCGACCCCGGCCACGCGCTGGCGCCTTTTCTCTCCCAAGGCGACGCAGGCGAGTCGCCGCGCTCGAATCGTATTCACAAGGGACGGCGATCAGGGCCTAGGCGGGAACCTGAGCGCCGACCCGGTGCTCGGGCGCGCACGGCATGGCTTTCTACATAGGGAAGCTGCCGCGTGAAGCCGGATGCACTGTCACCGCCCGGCTGGAGGCGGAGCGAAACACTGGGAGCGTTGGAGGCGGCACCGCGTACAGTAAACTCAGGCCCGCCGGTCGAGGCGGTGGGGCGGAGTAGCTCAGGGGTAGAGCAGGGGACTCATAAGCCCTTGGTCGCAGGTTCGAATCCTGCCTCCGCTACCGGCCCGCCGAGGTGGTGAAACTGGTAGACACGCAGTCCTCAGAAGGCTGTGAGCTTCAGCTCGTGCGGGTTCGAATCCCGCCCTCGGCACCATTTACCGCAGGCAAAGCCTGCTGACGACGCTGGAGCCCTTCTGGCCGTGCATAGTTTGTTCAGGACACGCCGTTCGGGGCAGTCACAGGCCAATGGAGGTGTCGGGAGGTCGGCAGCAACGCGTAGCCATTGCGCGAGCACTCGTGACGGAGCCGGACCTGCTGCTAGCCGACGAGCCCACCGGCAATCTGGACTCCACGAGCACCACCGAGGTTCTGGATCTCCTGCGCCGGTTCAACGCCGAACGGAATCAAACCATCGTGCTGGTGAGCCACGACTCGCGCGTCGGCGAGGCGTGCGGCCGAATCGTGGCGATGCGCGACGGTCGCATTACCAACGGCGGGCCCAGCTAGCCAAGCTCCCGACCGGCGATGCCGCTGCCTATTTCCTCCTAGGGCAAAGCGCCCAGTCAGGAGAAGCAACGGGTGGCGTCGGCCTCCTCGGTCTCGTGGTGGACTGGCCCGCAGAGGACCCGGAGCAGGGCGAGCGGCCCTTGTTCTTATGTCAAGTCAATCCCCGCCGCCGCGAACATCGGCCTTGCCCTCGGACGGCTCCAGTGACTCCGCGACGACGCATCCGACCGCACATTCGAGCGTCCCAGCAGGCACACTAGCGCTAGCTGCGCGGAACTCTTCGACTTAGCATGGTCTAGCACGGAGTGTAAGTGCCGCCGAATATGCAGTTGCGAACAGGCTACGACGACTCGGTGGGAGTCGCTCTGCAGTGCGCCCAGATCAGCAAGCGATTTGGAGACGTCCAAGCGCTCGACAAGGCTACGGTGGAGGTCCGCACCGGCGCCCTGCTGGCCCTGCTGGGCCCCAGCGGATGCGGCAAGACGACCCTGCTGCGCGCCATTGCCGGTCTCGAGACGCCTGACGACGGCACTGTCCACATCAACGGCCGCGTGGTCTTCTCGCAGGCCAAACGAGTTCCGCCCGAACGACGCAAGGTCGGCCTGGTATTTCAGGACTTTGCGCTCTTTCCTCACTTGGACGTGCGCGCCAACGTGGGATTCGGACTGCGGAGGGGCGGCGGTAATGATGCGCGCATCGACGACATGCTGTCTCAGGTGGGCCTGCAGGGGCTGGGTCAGCGCATGCCTAACGAGCTCTCGGGCGGCCAACAGCAGCGTGTGGCCCTAGCTCGCGCGCTCGCGCCCAACCCCCGGCTGATACTCCTGGACGAGCCCTTCTCGAATCTCGACGCCTCGCTGCGGGTCGAGCTTCGCACCGAGGTGCGCGACATCCTGCGGCGCGCCAACGCCACCGCGGTCTTCGTGACCCACGATCAGGAGGAGGCGCTGAGCCTCGCGGACGAGGTGGCAGTCATGATCGAGGGGCGCATATTGCAGACGGGGCCGCCTGACGAGATCTACCGCCGGCCCGCGGCGCTGGCGGTGGCCGAATTCGTTGGTGAAGCCAACGTGATCCCAGGCCAGGGGATCGGCCGCGCCGTTGTCTGCGAGCTCGGCACCGTAGCTATTCCCGAGCCGATGATCGGTCGGGTAGACGTGCTCGTGCGGCCGGAGTCCTTACGGCTCACGCCCGACCCTAACGGCCAGGCCGTGGTGCGCTTCCGCCAGTTCTACGGGCACGACCAGGTCGTGACGGTCGGGTTCGATTCGGGCCTCATCATCGACTGCCGCGTAGGACCCGACTTCGATCTGCCGCGGGGCAATCGGGTGCGCGCCCAGCTGTCGGGTCACGTGCAAGCGTTCCTGCGCCAGGGAATCGCGCCGGGCCGCGACCCTCGCGGTCCGGTGGCCGCTCCAACGACCCGCGGCACCGCCCGGCCGTCCTAGAGCACGCCTACGCATATCAGAGTTGGTTCTATTGGTCCGTACCGACCGGCAGGCGGTCATGCGTGCGCGGCCGCCACGTAGATTGCGCCCGGTGGACGGCAAAGGGAGAAGCGGCTGACGCTTGGGAAAACAGTCGCCTTGGCGCAATAGCGCGATGGCGCAGGGGCTAGCGGACCCGCGGCCGGCCCACGGGAGCGGGGCGCCGTGGCAGAATGCCAGCATGATGGCGCTGACTAAAACCACAGAAGACTATCTGCTCGCCATCTACGGATTGCGCGCCGAGGGCGCGCCGGTCATCAACGCCCGGCTGGCGGAGAGATTGCACGTCGCCGCGCCCACCGTGTCCGCGACTCTCGACCGCCTCGGGCGCGACGGCCATATCTGGATTAGCGATAACCACGAGGTCTACTTGACGCTCGCCGGAGAGCGCAGGTCGGAACGGCTGGCACGCCGCCATCGTCTCATCGAGCACTGGCTGATCTCGACGCTGGGACTCGGCTGGGCGGATGTGCACGAAGAGGCCGACCGCCTTGAGCACTCTGTATCGGAGGATCTCACCGAGCGTATTTCCGAGTCGCTGGGCCATCCACCGACCTGTCCGCACGGGCTTCCCATCCCGGGCAACTATCCCGAAACGGACGTGAGCACCATGTTCACGCTGAATCGGGCGGAGCCGGGCATGGAGCTTCGCGTAGTCCGATTGTCGGAACCCGCCGAGGACGACTCTGAGCTGCTGCGCTACTTCGAAAGCAAACAGCTCGTTCCGGGTCGAGTAGTCAGTGTCGTTGAACAGACTCCGGCAGGTCACTTCGTCATCGCCGCCGACGGTGTAACCATCGTAGTGGACGACACCGTGGCCGCCAGTCTCTGGGTCATGCGAGATTGACCGCGCCGCGCACGCGCGTGTCGGCGTCGCGGCGCTTGCCGCCGGCGGGACGGTGAGAGCGTCGTCGTGAGCTCGCGTCGGCGGCCACGCACGGCCAAACATGTGCGCACGCATCCGGCCTGACCGGGTCCTGACCGTCCGTCCGGCGCTGCCGGAAGCGCTGCGCGGACTTCACAACCTGGCCTACAACCTTTGGTGGTCCTGGAACCCCTCCGCCCAGGACGTGTTCCGGCGCATCGACCCGGACATCTGGCAAGCCACGCAGCGCAACCCGGTGGCATTGCTCGCGGCCGTGCGCTCGGATCAGCTCGCCGCCCGCGCCTCCGACCCGGCATTCGTGGCCGATCTGCAGCGCGTTACGGAGCAGTTCGACCGCTACATGCACACGCCGAGTTGGTTCGAGCGCAGCTTTGGCGGCGCCGACACGCTGCGCGTGGCTTACTTCTCCATGGAGTACGGGGTCACCGAGTCGGTGCCCCTCTACTCCGGCGGGCTGGGTGTGCTGGCCGGCGATCACATAAAGGCCGCCAGCGATTTGGGCGTTCCCGTCGTGGGGGTCGGAATGCTGTACCGGCAGGGCTATTTCCGGCAGGTTATCGATCCCGCCGGGCAGCAGCGCGAGCGATTTCCCGACAATGACTTCTACGGACTGCCCGTAAGGCCGCAGCTCGACGCCGCGGGCGAACCGGTAACCATCCAGGTCGCTCTCAACGATCACGACGTGTCCGCGCGGCTTTGGCGCATGGACGTCGGCCGGGTTCCCATCATCTTCCTGGACGCCGATCTGCCCGCCAACTCGCCCGCCGACCGCGAGCTCACGGCCAAGCTCTACCAGGGCGACGCCGACGTGCGGCTGCGCCAGGAAATGCTGCTGGGAATCGGCGGCATGCGAGCCCTCGAGGCGCTCGACATGAGGCCCAGCGTGGCGCACATGAACGAGGGTCACAGCGCCTTCCTGGTGCTGGAGCGCTTGCGCGCGCTGGCCGACTCTTCGGGGCTTTCCGGCCCGGCCGTCCGGCACATCGTGAGCGCCACCACCGTATTCACCACGCACACTCCGGTGCCCGCGGGCCACGACGAGTTCAGCGCGGAGCAGATCGACCAACACCTTGCCCGCTATCTGCGGGAAATCGGCCTGACCCCCGAGAACCTGATGCGCCTGGGCCGCACCGAGCCCGATAACAGCGACGAGCCATTCGGCATGACCGTGCTCGCCATGCGTGAGGCGGCATCTCGCAATGGGGTCTCGGATTTGCACGGCGCCGTGAGCCGCAAAATGTGGCGGCGGTTGTGGCCGCAGGTGCCCGTGCACGAGGTCCCGATCGGTCACGTCACCAACGGAATCCACCTCCGCTCATGGGTCTCGCGTGAGCTGGCGGAGCTGTTCGAGCGCTACGTCGGGCCCGACTGGGCGGAGCGAACGAATCCGGACGCTATCGCGGCGGGCATAGAAGCGATTCCCGGCGACGAGCTATGGCGTGTGCATGTCCGGCGGCGTGAGCGCCTTATAACGAATGTACGGCGGCGTCTTGCGCAGCAAGCCGCGCGCCGCTGGGGCTCGCGCGACGAATCGGCGGAAGCCGCCGCGGGGCTGCACGCCGACGTGCTGACCATCGGTTTCGCGCGGCGCATTGCGCTCTACAAGCGTCCAACCTTGCTGCTGCACGACCTGGATCGGCTCCGCCGCCTGCTGACCAATACGCAGCGCCCGGTACAAGTGATCTTCGCCGGCAAGGCCCATCCGCGTGATCAGCTGGCCAAGGACCTCGTGTACGAGCTGACCGCGCTGGGATCGGACAGCGACCTCCAGGGCCGTGTGGTGTTCATCGAGGACTATGACATGAGCCTTTCACGCGATCTGGTGCAGGGATGCGACGTGTGGCTCAACACGCCCATCCCGCCGCAGGAAGCCAGCGGCACCAGCGGGATGAAAGCCGCCGCTAACGGGGTGCTCAATCTGAGCGTGCTCGATGGCTGGTGGGCGGAGGCCTATCGCCCCGCGGTCGGGTGGGCGATCGGACGCGGCGACACAGACGACCATACGGAGCAGCGCGACGCCAGCGACGCGTCGGCCCTGTACTACCTGCTGGAACGATCGGTCGTGCCGGCCTTTTACGACGTTGGTGCGGAAGGTTTCCCGGCGGAGTGGGTGCGCATGGCAAGAGCCGCCATGATTCTGGCCGCCACCCGACTCAGCGCCGGACGCATGGTGCGCGAATACACGGAGCGCTATTACCACCAGGCGCATCAACTGGGGCGGCGGCTGGCGGCGTCGCACGGCGCGAGGGCCTCCGAGTTGGCGGGCTGGCTGTCGGTGATGCGAGAACGTTGGGAAGACGTGCGCGTGGTTCAAGTCGAGTGCGATGGACAGGTGGAGCACGATGTGGGCGCTAAGGTGCCAATACGAGCGCGTGTGGCGTTGGGAGGGCTGGCCCCGCACGACCTGGCCGTCCAGGTGTGCGTGGGACGCGTCGACCCCCACGGCTCGCTCGATGCGGGGCAAGCGATCGACGCTGAACCTGACGTCGCCGAGCCCGATGGCTCGCACTGGTTCCAGACGCGCGTGCACCTGGGACGCAGCGGCCAGGTGGGTCTGGCCGTGCGCGTGGTTCCCCGCCACGACGACCTCATGCACGCCCTCGACACCGGGCTCGTGCGCTGGAGCGGCGCGGAGTACTGAGAGCTCTGACGCTGCGCGGCGCCTGGCGGCGCGCAGCACTCCAAAATGGGTCCATGCGCTCGCAGCAACACCGCCGCCATATCACCTCGCTCAGCGCATCAAGCCGGCCGCCATTGCGCACACGCGGCGTAATTGCCTGCATGGGGAGCGCCCGGTTCCGCCCTTGGTGAGTGGCATCAGCGGGTCTAGGCTAGGATGTTGGTTTGGGCGGCACGCCCTGCTCGTGTTTGCATTTGAGAACCCTAGCCGAGGGAGACGCGGTTAATGACGTACGTAATCTGCCAGCCATGCATAGGCACCAAGGACGCTTCGTGCGTCGACGTATGCCCGGTGGACTGCATTCATCCCGTGCCTGATACCCCGGAACACGAGACCGAGGACATGCTCTACATCGATCCGGTGGAATGCATCGATTGCGGCGCTTGCGAGCCGGTCTGCCCGGTCACGGCCATATTTCCGGACTTTGACGTACCCGACGAATGGCAGGAGTACACGGAGCTGAACGCCAAGTACTTCGAGAAATAGTCACAGGCTGAACGGACATCCGGCCGCAGCCGCCCCGGATGGCGATCGCGCTTGCGGCTGAGTTGAATCGAACCAGCGCGGCCGAGTTGACCAGGCGGCGCGCGGACCCCGCACACTGCCCACCGTGATGGGCGGCGAACTCTCGATTAACTTGCGGCACCCTGGCGGGGGCGCGCCCGTCACGGCGGGAGTCGCCTAGCTGCGTACGCCCTTCGGCATGGCCTTGAGCGCCTCGTACGACGGACGCGGCGCTCCGTCGGCGTGCAATACGCCGAATGGATATTTCTCGTCTTCCGGCGGCACGACGGCCTGGAAGTTCAGATTCCAGACGAAGGCGTGGGTGATGTACGCGAAGCGCTCACGCACGAGCCGAAGTGCGTCCACCAGGAACTGCGCCTGGTCTTCGTCGCTGTTGTCGTGGCCGTATCCGTAGGCCGGATGCATGTTTGCGGTGGACCAGCCCATCTCGGTCAGCCAGATGTCCTTGTGTCCGTCACCGAACTCTTCCATCAGGCTGCGATGCTCAGTGAATCGCTGGAAGTAGAAGCTGCCATGCCCGTTCCATCCCGCGCCGCGCGGAGCGCCGATTGGCTGGTCGGGCGCGTTGTTGAAACCGCCCGGATGCACGCCCCAAGCGTCGAATCCGTCGCGCACGATGCCGTCTCGATACTCGTACATCTGCCGCAGGAATCGCGCGTCGTCCACGGCCTGCTCGCGCTGGTCGGGAAGGTCCACGTCGCCGGCCGGGGTCAGCGCGCCCCCCACCGTCACCGCGTCCGGATCAGCCGACTTGACGCCTGAGTGGCCGGCCAGGAGCAGCTCTACGAACTCGCCCGCGTCGATACGGCCGTAGCCCCACTCACGCGAGAGGTTGGCTTCGTTCCAAAGCTCATAGGCCTGCACGCGGCCGCGGTAACGAGTGGCCATCAAGTGCATGAAGTCCTCGAAATCCAGCGGGTCGGCCGGCGGTCCGTGCTGCCTGTCCCCCAGTGCCCAGGCAGGCGCCCGCACCACACTCAAGAGAAGCTTGAGACCGGCTTGGTTGACCGCCCTTACTACTTTGTCGAGCTCGCGCCAATCGAATCCGTTCTTTTCGATCGGCTCGGTCTGGCTCCACTCAACCTGCTGCTTGAGCCAGCCGAAACCCGCCTCGATGGTCCGGTCGGTTAGAAGACGACGGTTCTGGTTGTAGAGATGGGCCTGGAAGCCGTAAGCGTCCAGCCGGCGCAGCCCATCATCGATGTCCGGCGGGCTTGTGGGTGCGGCCGACGCGCCGGCTGTCTGCCTTACGACAGCTGGCGGCGAAGCGGTCACGGGAGCCTGTGCGGCAGTGGTTGTGGCGGTGGGCTCGGGAGTAGCAGGCGCCGTCGGAACTGGTGTCTGCGACGCCGCAGGCTTGGCAGCCTCGCCGCAGGCCGCCAAGAGCCCGCCGGCGGCTATCCCCACTAGAATCTCGCGCCTGGAGCGCGCCCTCCGTCCGCTCACCCGCGCTGCCTCCTCAAGCCCTTTGCACAATGGCCGCGGCTGAGAACCGGGCATCGTCTTGCAAGTTTCCGCCTTGTGGCGCTGTGGCCAGAATGTTATCAAGACCTAGAGACCCAGACCTATTCAGCGTGTCGGGCTGACCGCTCGGCGAGCGTCCCCCGCAATTCGGAGATGAGAGACCCATGCCGCAATCGCGCTACGGAAGCACCGCAATCGGAATCATCGTCGTCTTAATAGCGGCGGTCATCATTCTCGGGCTTTTCAGCATTCGAGTGGTGAACGTTGGTGAGGTTGGCGTGATCAGCACCTTCGGGGTGGTTGACCCTTCGCCTCGCGCCGCCGGCTTGCTCGTGAAAGCCCCCTGGCAGACGCTCGACACGTTCAGCGTGCGCACACAGCAGATCACTATGAGCACGACCGCGGAAGAACTCACCCAGTCTGACCAAACCGTGCGGACCCTCACGGCCGAGGGTCTGACGGTTGGGATCGACATGACCACCCTCTACAAGCTCGACTTCAGCCAAGCGCCCGACGTGCGCCGCACACTTGGTCCCGAAGGCATCTATCAAGAGATCCTGGTACGCCCGTCCATTCGCGACGCCATCCGCGACGTGGTGGCGCAGTTCAGCGCCGAAGCCCTCTACACCACGGCCCGCACACAGGTGTCGAACCAGATTCTGGTAGCCATTCAGGAAACCTTTGGCGACCGCATCATCGTAGAGAATGTCCTGCTGCGCGATGTCGGCCTGCCGGCCGTAATCACACAGGCCATCGAGGCCAAGCTGGCGGCCGAGCAAGCGATTCAGGAGCGCCGGTTCCGAGTCGAGGAGGCCGTTCAGGAAGCCCAGCGCAAACGCGAAGAGGCCCAGGGTATTGCCGACGCCAACAGGATCGTCAATGAGTCGCTTACCGCCGCGGTGCTGCAAGACAAGTACATCACGGCGCTGCGTGACTTGGATTCCGGCAGCGTGGTCTACGTGCCCACCAATCCGGACACCGGGCTCCCGGTCATCTTGGGCACGCCTTCGCTAGGCGGCTAACACCCGCGCAAGTCCCCGGTCGCCGGCACGACCGCGGACGGTCCGCGACGTTGGGCGCGTGGCGTAGGATTGGCGGCATGCGACGCCGCCGGGTAGCCCTCGCCCCTTGATGCGGCGGCGAAAATGCGTGTGACGCGACCCCGCTCTCTTGAGGGAGAGGGGACGGGTGAGGGGGTGCGGAGAGCGCGGCAGCCGATTCGGCCGGGTAGGCAGACCGTAACCCGGTGCATGCGGGTGCGCACAGAGCCAGCCTGATGGAGAGCTTGGGGCAGGCGCGAGAACCCCGCCACCTGGCTCTCCTGGCGGAGGGATGGGGCGACCGGCAATATCGACCGGGGGTTGCGCCGCTAATCCATAATGGAGGCCGCGAGGTACGCGGGGCGGTTAGCTCAGCTGGGAGAGCGCTACGTTTACACCGTAGAGGTCGCAGGTTCGAGCCCTGCATCGCCCACCGGGAGGTGTCCTCCGGGTACCGCCCGCTTCGGGCGAGGTAGCTCAGTCGGTAGAGCAGTGGACTGAAAATCCATGTGTCGCCGGTTCGATTCCGGCCCTCGCCACCAACTTGGATCACGGTCTGAGCGACCGCCCACGGATGTCATCGGTGCCTCGGCGCAGTCCGTGTTGCGCGAATAGCCGTCAGCCGCGCAGGCCGAGGGCGGCTGCGCGGCTACCTTGAACGCACCGCCGCTGCCCCGGTTCGGGGGCTTAGCGGCAATTTACGCTATTGATCCGTCCGGTATAGATAGCGGATATCCCAGAGCGAATACAGGGTGGGCGTCACGTTGCCAAAAACGTTGCGGACGGCCGTCAACCGTTCGGAGAGCGTGGTGTAGATGACCGGCACATTTTCGGCGGCGATCTCCTGGGCGCGGTGGTAGTGCTCCACGCGCTTGTCACGGTCGAGCTCCTGACTGCCCTTGATGTACAGCTCGTCGATCTCGGCTTCCCATGCCGTGGCCGCCTGCGGCTGATTCGGATACCACAGGTGCAGGTCCTCGCTGGTGTGCCAGAAACCGATGCCGCCGTAGGGATCCGATCCACCGGTGAAGCCGATGATCATGGCCTCCCAGTCATAGGAGCTGACCAGCTGGGTGACGAGCTCGCCGAACTCGATCAGCTGATAGTCCGTCTGGATGCCGATTAGGGCAAGCCCCTGGTTGATGATCGTGCCGGCCGCTCCACGCACGGAATTGCCCGTGTTGGTCACCAGCTTGAAGGCAATCGTGTTGCCGGCGTCGTCCTCGCGAATTCCGTCCCCGTCTGTGTCCACCCAACCAAGGTCGTCCAGGATCTGGTTGGCCTTGTCGATGTCGTAGGGGTACCGGCGGACGTTGGGGTTGTGGAAGTCGCCCGCGGCCGGGCTGATGGAGGACCACTGCGGATAGCCGAGGCCGTGCAGCACGTCGTTGATGATCGTGTCCTTGTCGATGCTGTGCGCCACGGCCCGACGGAATTGCACGTTTTGGAACCACTTGAGCTTCTTCGGGACAACGTAGGCGGTGCCGGTTTCGGGGTTGGCTCCCGGGTTCATGTTGAATCCCAGGAACGTGGTTCCGAAAGCTGGACCGCGCTTGTGGATCGTGAAGTTGCCTTCATCCTGCAGCGGCTCGAGGTTGGCGAACTCCTCGCCTAACACCCCGTGAACGTCCGCCTCACCTGCTAGGAACTTTTCGAGCTCAGTATCCAGATCCGGGACGATCACGTGTACGACCTGATCCAGGTAGGGCAGGCTGTTGCCCGCGTCGTCCTTGAGCCAGTAACTCGGGTTGCGCCGCAGGACCAAATGGGTGCCAGGGGCGTAGCTTTCGATGGTGAAGGGCCCGGTGCCGATGATCTCGGCCGGGTCGGTGTCGATGTCCCACGTCGCGGCGAACGTGCCGTCGTCCACGTGCCGCTCGAGAATGTGCTTCGGGTAGATCGCGGTGCCCATGGAGCGCAGGAAGGGGGCGAAGGGCACCGGGAGAACACATTGGACCGTGTAGTCGTCCAGCGCCGTGACCGCCATCTGCGCTTCTTGCCAAGCGCCGCTGGCCTCGTCCAGAAACCGGAAGTTGAAGGATGAGCGGCTGCTGGAGGGGATGTCGTCGTTGTAGATGATCCGGTTAAAGGTGAAATCCACGTCGTGGGCCGTGAAGCCCTGCCCGTCATGCCACGTGACGTCTTGACGGAGATGGAAGGTCCAGGTCAGGCCGTCATCCGAACGCTTCCAAGACTCCGCCAGCGACGGCTCCACCTGGTCCGTCAGCCACGATGTTTCGGTGAGGCCATCGAAAAGGTAGCTCAAGATGCCCGATGACGAGGCGTCGTTGGCGATGGCCAGGTTGAAGGTGAGCGGCTCGGAAATGGTCGCGACCGTCAGCGACCCGCCGGGTGTGCCAATGGTGTACTCGAACGCCGCGGCATTTCTTCGGAGCTGGTCAATGCGTTCCCAATCAAACAACTCGGTGTTGAGACGGGATTGGAGCCCCTCAGGCCCATTGATCCACGTGCGATGCCCGTCGGTGAATGCTGTCCAGTTGTCGGCCTTGCGCCACACCAGCAGGCCACTGGTGGTCTGCTGCCGTGCCTCGCCCTGGGCAGGGTGGAACTGTTCGTTCTCCAAGCAGACGCCAACCGTGTCAGGCCCCTCGGCGGCGTCAATCAGCGTCTTGAGCGTGGCGAAGCCGAGAACGAATTTGCATTCGGCTGACGCCGCTGGCGCGGCAAGAAGGACGAGCAGCAATCCGGCAAGGACGGGTGCAACGAACCGCCGCTTCACGATGCCACCTCTGGTTACGGTTCCAGACGCTGCGCCTGCCGTCTAGACTATACGGAGACGCCGGAGCCGCGGTTCGCGTCCCGGCAGGCTGCTGACTATACGCTCGCAGTTGGGCTGCGCAGCGCTTCATCCAACTCACCCAAGACGAGCGGGGGCTGCTGTCGCATCACAGCGTTCGCCGCTCCCCAATACGGATCTCGCCATCCCAGTTGCGGGCTGAGCCGCTATCCAGGGTTCCCTTCTCTCGTGCGAACAGAGTCGAGGTTCCTTCGACCAAACAGCACACGGTTGCTACCGGCACCGGGATATCCGCCACACCATCGTTCTGCCGCGGCGCCCGAAATCGCGCCGTCGTTTCCCACGGGACCTGCGTCCATCCGAGCCGTTCTAGCAATTCTTCGGCCGGATCCCCGGCGTGGTGGAACTCGTTGAGCCTGCCGGCGTTCACGCGGTCTTGACGCTCCCTGGATGCGGCCCGCTGCGCGCGCTCCTTGCATGCGTCGGGCCGATCCCGTGATCTAACTAGACACGCAAGCACGCCAAGGCTGCGCGGTTCAGCCGTCTCGATTGCGCAACGCGGCCCTTGCGCTCACACTCGCAGCGTCCCCGCGCAGGTTCATACTCGCCCGATGACGCTCAGGCGCCCGGCGAACCCGATGCCGCCTTTAGTGAAAGCCGCTCTGATAGAGCACGGCTTGATGGGAGCGTTCGAGAACAGACCGCCCTATCAACGCAACGACTACCTGGGCTGGATCGGACGGGCAAAGCGCGACGAAACCAAAATCCGGCGTCTCCACCAAATGCTGGACGAGCTGCGAGCTGGCGACATCTACATGCGCATGGCGTGGCGGCCGTCCAGGCGCGCGCAGTGATTCGAACCTTTACGCCGGCGGACTCCAACTCGCCAGGTGCTGGTCCCAGATACTCTGGACCTCGTCGCGAATGGCCCGTGCCTGGATGAACATGTCGGGGTCGCCGACTAGTCCGTAGCCGCCGCCCAGCGTCTCGGGACAGCCCCAAAGCTCGCGCCCGGGACCCGAGTGCGCCAACCAGGTAGCCAGAAGACCATCCACGAACTCCAGGTAGTCCTTGAACTCGTGCGTCAGAGCGCCGTCATGGTCGATGGCTCGAATCTGCGCGTGGTGACCGTTGAAAGGGCGGAAGTGGATGTGATCGGAGTGGACCACCAGGTCCTCACGCTCCATGAGGCGGTCGTAGAAGGGCGGCGCCAGCGACTTGATGACCGCGAAGTGCGAGAAATCCCAAGTGATCGGCAGCAGCTTGCCCGCGGCCTTCTCGAATCCGTCGGCGATCGCGAACATCTTCTCGGGCGTCTCGGTGGCGGTATCGCGATGCAGCTCCACCGCGGCGTTCACGCCCAGCTCGTCGGCCGTAGCCATTGCGTGGCGCGCCAGGTCGACGGCGAACGGGATGGGCGTGTCGTGATCGCCAAGCTGCACGTTGACGCGATCGACGCCCTCGGCCTTGACCTTCTCCAGCTCCGGGCGCGCCCTTTCCATCGTCGCGATGTCGGCGTGGGCGCAGTACCGAAGTCCGTGGCGGTCCAGAAGCTCGCGCGTGATCGGCGGCGTCCGGTTCAGGACGCCTACAAACCCCGCCTGCTTGATGGCGGCCAGCTTGTCATCCAAAGAAGCCTCGCCGTGAGCGGTACGAAACTCACCCATGCTGGACATCGTGCAGCACATCATCAGAACCGGGGGGTTTGTGTCTGACACAGGTCTAATATCCTCGCTGCCAGGGGCGGATCATCGTATCAGCCGGGGGGCCGGCCGATCCCATGCCGGAGCCGTCACGGGCAACCACAAGGGTTGCCCCGACGGGCGCTTGCGCCGGGAAATCTGATCCACGCACGCAGTCGCGGCGGCCGCGTGACACCCGCGCGCGCCTCAGGCATGCTACGGGAGCTTGCGAAATCCGAGGCGCGAACGTGGCTTTCGAGACGGTTGATCCCGACCTGCTGGCAAGACTGGCCACCTACGAGTCGGCGCTCATTCAGAATGCCGACGTGCTGGTTCGCGGGCACGTGCCGGCCGAGGAGGTCTACTCGGGTCCAAGCCTGCGGTACATGACCCCGGAGCTGGGCACGCGCGTCGGCTACGCCGTGACGCTGGAAGTGGCGCCTCAGACGCTCCGCGAGGACGCCCTCGACACGGACGAGTTCTTCGACGCGGTGGCCTACGCGGGCGTTCCGACTATCGCAGTGGTGAAGGATATCGATACGGACCCGCACCGCGGCGCCACTGTGGGCGACGAAATGGCGTACCGGATGCGCGCAATCGGCTGCCAGGGCGCCGTAGTCGACGGGGCGGTGCGCGACGTACCCGGCGTTGCACGGGCCGGCTGCGCGCTGTGGGCCGTGGCGCGTGTGCCCGGGCACGGGGCGTCCAGCTACGTGCGCGTGAACAGTCCGGTGACCGTTGCCGGCCTGCGGGTCAATGCGGGCGACATCCTGGTCGGCGACGGCGACGGTGTGACGCGCGTTCCGGTCAGCCTGGCCGAAGAGATTGCGGAAGCCTGCGAGCTGGTGCGGACAAAGGAGGCCAAGACTTTCGCCTACATGAGCGACCCGGACTTCAACCTGGACAAGTACGAAGACTGGAAGCAAATCCGCGAACCACCGTACTAGGACCGCCCTGCTCCCAAGAAGCAGTGTCGGGCGCGCTCACAGGGTCTCCGCAGCCTGCTCGGAGAGAAGGACTGCCCAATCGCACTTGCAAGCCGCGGCCGCGTGCGATTAGCCGCTAAGGCATGAGAGGATCGACGGATGTTCAATAACGCAGTCAAGGCGCGCTTGCAGCGCGGCGAAGTAGCACTGGGCGCCGAGTGCGCCACCGGTCTTCCCCTGCTGGCGGAGGTGCTGGCGCGCCAGGGCTTCGACTGGGTGCACATCGACGGCCAGCACACGGCCTGGCACCGGCACACCTTCACGCAGGCGTTCGCGGCCGTGCGCAGCGGCGGCGCAACGCCCATCGCGCGCGTGAATCAGAACGACTACTACGCCATCGGCCACGTGCTGGACGACGGCGCGCATGGCGTGATCATCCCGATGGTGCATACGGCTGAGGAGGCCGAGCAGGCGCAGTTCGCCGCCCGTTTCCCACCGCTGGGCGGACGCTCGGGCGGCTACGGCGGTGCGGTCGTCTACGGACCCGACTACATCGAACGCGCCAACGACGAGGTCTTGCTGGCCGTGCAGATCGAATCGGCCGACGGGCTTGAGAACGCCGACGCGATCATGGCGGTGGAGAGCGTGGACGCTTGCTGGGTTGGTCCGACCGATCTGGGGCGCTCGATCGGGCACGAGCCAGGCTCGCCGCGTCACGTCGAAGCCGTGATGCACATCTTCGAGGTCTGCCGCAAGCACGGAAAGGCGCCCGGAATCGCGGGGGGCGGCCTGGCGAGCGCGCGCAGATGGATCGACACGGGCGCGCTGTTCGTTACGGTCAGCAGCGACCTCGACTACGTGCTGAGCGGCTCGTCGGCCGAGGCGCGCGCGTTCGGCCGGACGCCTCTCTTCCCGGACGCGTAGCGCCGATCGGGGCGCACAGCCTCTCTGCCGTTACTACCAATCATGTGTCCAGCGTAACGGCGGGTTTCAAACCCGCCCTCCGTCACCTCGCCGCCCTCCCTCACCCCGGCGGAAAGCCCGTCCCGTGCTCGATACGGGGCCGGGGTCAGTAGTTCACTCAACGCGGGAAACTCCGCGGCCGGGGTCCCGTCTGGATTCCGGGTCAAGCCCCGAATGACTGGTCAGCGCCTCAACGGCTAGTCGGCAGCTTCGGAATCGGGCTCGACCATAGCGCTGTGCGCCCGTTCCTCGGCCACCCGCTTGAGCTTGGTCATCTGGTTCTTGAGGATGCGCCGCGTAAACCACCCGAACAGCCATCCGATGAGAAGCACCAGCCGCGATGACGAGAGGGTCTCCCCGGAGTAAGTGACGCGCGTGCCCTTGGGGATAGCCTGCAAACGGTAGTCGGACCGCATGCTGAACCTGCTGCTCCCCAAGGTGACCGCCACGTGCGTAGGCTTCTCGTAGGCGACCAGCTCGCATTCATATTCGGTCACGCGGCCGCCCTCGCGGATGCGCCGCGTGAAGCGCGTCCCGACCGGATCGGCCGGGTCGGGCGCCGTGGAGTAGATGGTCTCCTCGAGCCCATCCATCCAGAGCTTGAGGTTGTCCTCGTCCTCCACCAGCTCGAACACGACGTCGATCGGCGCGTTGATGTCCTGCACGTACGAGAGTGGCGTTCCCATGGGTGTGTGTCTTGGGCACAATCTGGCCGGGCCAGGCGGCTTGCAACCATAGCGAATCTCCAACGCGGAGACATATGGGTGCGCCATGCGCGGCCGGGGCACTACGATCTGCCCGCGTATCCGATCGATCGGGAAACGCCGGGTGCGGCCTTTCCTTTAGTAGCGACTAGCTAGATGAGCGCCCCGACGGAGCCCTACAAACTGAACCTGCCCCCGGCCACCTTCATTCGGGTAACGCACGAGGACCTGCGGGCCTTCGTGGAGTCGGCCGCCAGGCAAGCCGGTCTGGCCGGTCACCGCGCCGCCGAGCTGTCCGGTTACCTGGTCTCCAACGACCTGCGCGGCGTCCACAGCCACGGCAGCCGCCTGATCGCGGGCTACGCGCGCGACCTGCGCCAGGGACTGTTGAACACCTCGCCCAACGTGCGAGTCGTAAGGGAGTCTGACGTGAGTGTGGTGATCGACGGCGACGGCGGTCCGGGGTACTTTCCGGCGGCGCAGGGCACGCGGCTGGCCGTGCGCAAAGCGCGCGAGCGCGGCATGGCGGTCATGCAGTCGCGCAACCACGGTCACATCGGCGCGGCCGGACTCTACGCGCGCATGACTCTGGAGCACGACCTGCTCAGCTTCGTGACGTCGGGCACTCCGACCGAGCTGCCGCCGGGCGGTCCCGTGTACAGCCCGGCCATCGGCTCCCCCATCTGCTTCAGCGCACCGGCCGGCCGGGAAGACCCGCTGGTGGTGGACTTCTCGCCCGTCTACGACCTGCGCGTCTCGCCGCGCTGGCCCGAAATCGCGCGCTGGGTGCCCGGCACCGTGTTCCGCTGCATAGGTCTCGGAACCATCGCGCAAGCCTGGGGCGGGGTGCTGGCCGGCGTCTCGCCCGACCCCACGCGCAACACGCCGGCATTCGCCGCGGCCGACCAGGCGGCTCTGGTGCTGATGGTACAGATCGAGCTCTTCATCGATCCCGCCGAGTTCCGCCAGGAAATGGACGAGTTCGCGCGGCGCGTGGGCAAGCTCGCGCCGCTGGAGGGTTTCGCTAAATCCCAGCTAGCCGGCGCACCGGAGGCCGAGCGCGAACGAGCCTATCGAACGGAGGGAATCCCCGTCGGACCGGAGCATCAGGCCGAGCTGGACGAAATCGCCCAGGAGTTGGGCTTAACGCCGCCCTGGTAGGTTTCCGGCACGCACTGGGGAACACTTGTTGCCTTCGCCTACGACCGCGGCGGAGTGATGATGTCGCAGGTGGGGCCGCTGGCGCGGGTGATCTTTCGGTCGAGCGTCACCAGCGGGCAATCCAGCATCTCGGCCAGCGCCACGTACCAGGCGTCGTAGCTGGTCAGGTTGTCGCGCAACGCCCAGACGCGCTCGGCGCAGGGGCCGAAGGGAAATAGCTCCAGATCGAGACTCAGCAAGTCGCGGTGGGCGCTAGTGGCTTCCAGTCTGGAGATCTGGCCGGCCCGCTCCAGGCGCCGCAGGATGTTGCTGGCCTCGGCCAAGGCCAACTCCGGGCCGGCCGGGGCGCCGGCCGCCACTGCCGATTCGGCCCACCGCCCCTCGCGCCCCGAGTCCACGAGGGCCGCCACGAGCACGGGCGCATCGAGGACCGCCGTCACGTCCGATCGGCGTCGCGGGCGCGCAGGATGCTGGCAGGTTGCACGCGCGTTCCGGCCGCTTCCTTGCGGCGTCGCACTCCCTCCAGCCGCGCGTCTACGGAGGGCCGCGACGCGATCCGTTCCAGCTCGCCTCGCAGGAACTCCTGCATGGACTGGCGCCGCAGAGCCGCCCGCGCCGCTGGCTCGTTGCGAACGTCCTCGGGTACATCTCTTATGGTGATCTGCACCGACATGACTGCATTACGCCAGCATCGACAGCGTTAAGCAGGCAACCGGACGCCCTCACCGCAGCTTGTCCCAACGCTTCCATGCACTCGCGGAGTGGCCGCAACGCGTGGCGGCTGCCTAGGTCTTTCGCCGGTGAGCGGCGTATACTGCCGATCATCGCCGCCACGGCGGAAGGGCCTCACCGTGCGAGCCATACGTCAGTTGGTCCTCGGCGTGATGACGGTGGCACTCGCCGCGACCCTCGCCGCTCCAGCCTACGCGATCGGGTGCGAGGGCATCGCTCTGCCCGATGGGTGCCTCTTTACGATTACCGGCAACGATACACCGGATCCAAATGACGGGTTCGCCGTGACCAATGCCTACGACGTTCCGATGTGGGACTTCGTGAAGGACCGGGACCTCGACGCGGTGGGCTACCCAATCAGCCAGCGCTGGGTCGACGGACCGTTCACCTTGCAAGCGTTCCAGAAAGTAATTCTGCAGTGGTCGCCGGGCGAGAACCGCATGAACTGGTACAACACGCTCGACGTCCTGGCCGCCAAGTACCCAGACGTAGAACTCCCCAACGTACCTCGTCACCAGGTCCTGGCGGCCAACCAGGGGGTAACGGACTTCGCAGTCATGACACGAAACCATCTGGCCATACTCGAGGCAAACTCAGCGATCAAAGCCGCGTATCTGGCTAAACCGAACTGGCTCGACCTTTACGGACTGCCAATCCGCTATGAGGAGCGTGAGGTCAACGGCCATCCACAAGGGCTGCAACTGCTGCGGGCCCAGCGCACTGTGTTCGAGATTTGGAACGTGTCCGCGCCAGGAACATCGGTCGGGTCAGTTTCGCTCCAGAACGTGCCCGACAAGGTGAAGGAGCTCACCAACGTCATTATTCCTGATCAAGCCAAGGAACCGCAGACAGAGGTCAGCCCAGAGGTACTAGCCACAAAAGTAACAACTATGATCTATTCATTACCATGGGTCTCAACAGAAATCACTCCATTAGAGCAAGATGTGATCGACCGGTTAGAAAGCATTGCAAAAGCCTCTCCAGACATATTTTGGTATCTCATACGTGATATGAAGCTGCCGTCGACATCCAGCATAATCGAGAGGCCGATTTACAGTAAACCAACCACTTTCACCCTGACAGCAATTGAGCTCCTCACAGAAATTACAAATTTGACCTGGATGCAAGATGGAGTCGACAAATTCGAACTCCTCGCTTTCAGGATACTTTGTGACAGTACCTTCATATGGCCCGCATATATCGAGGTGCTGCTCAAAGAGCTATGGCTTAGAGACGGACTGAGCCAGGATGAACTCCGATTTCTCGATCGCACCTATAATACTCTGTACTCGTTAACCTTATTCCCTGGCAATCCGCAGAGACTTGGAGAAATAATAGCACAACTCATGGCGATGCCGTATATGGATACGATAGAAGGCTTTGAACCACATGTGTTTTCTGCTTTGACACTTATATATGGCGACGACTTGCAGGCCCTACAAGGAATCATATCATATCTCGCCTCGAAAGGTGGTCTTACGGACGAACACGCACTTATTCTCCGTATTCATGGAGGTGATCAGGAATATATTGACAGCATTACAGATATTAATAATCCGAAACAATTCGACCAATATCTTGTTGAACCCAGCAGTCGAGGCATTACCCTCGAGAAGCGTCAGATCTTTCTCCCCCGAGCTGGACCCACGCTTTTAATGATTGTCAGGGATGGATTTGCATCCACACGAACTATGGATATATTGGAGGACTCGGTTCGTTTAATTGAAGACACAATGGGGGAGGCATATCCGACTAAAACGGTCGTTCTTGTACGAGAAGGTATGTACACCTCATCGAATCTTCCGATCGTCCGTTTCAGGAGTATTGACTTCCGTAGTGAGCATGTGGATGATTATACTAAATCTACTCTTATTCATGAATTAGCACATCATTATTGGCATAGGGGAACAGCCTGGATCTACGAGGGAGCATCTACTTTTATAGAGGTGCGTACAGGCTACATAAGTGCCGAAGGATTAAATACTAAGCTTGCACGATGTTCGGTGAACAGAATTGCCGATATTTCTGACGAGCAAGACCTCCTTGAAGGCTGTCCATATTCTCTTGGTGCCAGCTTATTTCTTGACCTATACAATAATTTAGGTGATGATAGATTTCATAAAGCGTTCCGAAAATTATATCGCATCATTACGTCTTTTGTCAGTGATTATCAACTTATCACGCGTGGAAATATATGGATTAACCGTCCTGAATCAGATGACTATTGCGGCTATTGTGGAGGTGTCGATCCAGCGCTGTATCACGTTCGTCTTGCGTTCGTGAACGAATCCGACCCGGTAGTTGCGGCAATTGCTGACCCTATTATATCGCGGTGGTTCTACGGTGCTGGACCATAGGACGTATCCAAGCTTGACTAAGGTCAAGCTGTTCGCAGCTAGATGGCGCGGATATGCATCGGCATAGGCGGGAACGAGGGCCTAGCGCATAGTTCTGTAATGGGCGGCGTGGCCGGGGTAGGCTGGTTGCCGTAGCAAATAGATCATCCGACCACTCCCTGGCCGGACAGCAGGCGGGTGGCAGTTAGGCGGCCGTGACATGGGTGTTGCTGGCCTGGGCGTCTGTGGATTTAGCACTAGGCAGCGATGATAGAGGTAGAGGTGTCCACCTGCGTCCGGCTTGGCCACGGCTGCTACTCAAACCACCAGTAGTGGACTGGAGCGAGCCAGTACGCCGCGGGGTCTTGTTCGGCCGGGAGCCGATCCAGCGCGAGATCTCGCAGCCATCTGCCCGTGAACCCTTCCCGCGCGGCAAGGGCGGCGATTACGGCATCCCGCTCGTGATTCGTGATCCGTGAGTCCGCACGGATGCCGTAGTGTCGTTTCAGCTCGTCGAAACTCAGGCGCCGGGCTTTCAGGAACAGGCCGGGATGAGCTTCCGTTATGGGCAGCTCGGCAAACTTCTTGCGCAACTCAACGGCCAACATGGCCCCCTGGGCAAGTACAGATCCCCATAAGGAGTTGATCGCCAGGACCTTGCCGGGCGGTTCACTTCCGTACTTGCAGCGAAGCCAAAGGTCGGCTTTTCGGTCGCCCTTCGGCGCCGCCGACCACCACATCGGGGCGTCGATGCCCGCGCCCAGCGGCGTGCCCTCGATCCAGGCGGCCGCCTCGGCGGCGCAGGAGCAGCAGGCGGTCCTCGCCACGCCGTCCGCGGAAAGCTCCGCAATGCCAAAGTTGTTCTTTCCACCCGGATCGGCTCCGACCCACACGGCCTTGCGATCCATTAGGCGCCCAGAGCGCGTGGCTTAGAGCCCGCCATGACCCGCGCGTGGATGGCCTGCGCCACCGACCAGCCCTCGACCACGATCCGTTCAATCAGCAACAAGCGGCCGCCAACCGTCAACCGAGCGCTACGATGTGCCATGAAGGCCCTCCTTCGATAGGGCTCTGGAACGAACCCCCATCGAACGGAGCGGCCTTCACTTTGTCAACAACGTGAGTGGGAACTACAGCTAGGGGATGCACGATCGTGGCTGTTGCAATTCATCCTATGTGACGGCCGGCGTGTGCCGGAACCCGCTCAGTCGACGGGGATGTTGAGCACGGCCTTCTCGGCCGGTGTGAGCGCGGCCAGTTGCTCGGGGGGCATGGCGCGGATGTGGGTGTTGTCGGGCGGCGGCACTGACAGGCCCCAGTCACGCTTTTCCTCGTCGCTCAGCTTTGCTCGCATCGTCGGCGGCCATTTGTGCATGGGGTCGCATGAGCCGCGAATCCAACCGCGCTGGAAGTAGGAGACGGCGGAGTAGCGCGGGGCGTCCGCGTGATTCACGCCCGAGGTGTGCCAGAGCGCCGAGTCCCACATGACCACGGCGCCGGCCGGCGCTTCCGCCCGCATCCAACCGGGCGGGAGGTTGATGGAGTCGCGCGGTGGAATCTCGAGCGACCGTTGCGAGCCCGGCCATACGAAGGTGGCCCCGTTCTGCGCCGTGAACTCAGTTACGCACCAAACGCACTGAATGGCCATGAGGTAGTGCCGGCCGCCGATGAAGGGGGTGACGTTGAACGCCTCCCAATCCACGTGCAGATGCCCGCCGAACTTGGTGGGGTCCTTGCGGCCGGTGGGCATGGGCAGGCGGATCACCAGGTCGTGGCAGTAGGCGTCCGCGCCGAGCAGGTGGCGCGCCACGGCCAGCGGCAGTGGATTGCGCGCGAGCAGACCGTGAAAGAAGGGGTGCTTGGTATGGGCGTCGAAGACCACGCGCAGGTCGTCGGTCTGCGTGCCCAGACGGCGGCCGATCGCCTCTTCGGCGGAGAGCGTCTCGTCGATGGCCCGCCGCAGAGTGCCCAGCTCGGCCGGCCCGATGGCGTTAGGGATGACAGTCCATCCGTCGCCGGTCAGCCTGGCGGCGTGATAGTCGATGTCGCCGTTGGGCAAAGATGGTGGCTCCGCGGCGCGCGCCGGTCGCCCGCAAAGAATACTCCGCCACGGTGTCCGGAGCGGGCGGCCACAAGGGCCGCCCCTACCCGCCGGCGACCGGAGCGGTGAGGTCCTTCTCGACCCCTTGCGGAGGTTGCTCCCTTTCGGTTCCGCGGGCACCGCCCGCGTGCAACGGGCTCGCCGCACCCATGCGGCCGGGCTGCACCTGGGGACCCCCTCACCCCAGCCCTCTCCCTCGGCGGGGAGAGGGAGTCGGACCCCTCGCCGCGGCTCGTTGCAAGCACGGAAGAGGCGCCCGCACCCAACTCTCTCCCATAGGAGAGGACGAATGCGAGTGCCGGCCCTACCTTGGTTTCCTACCCGGAGGGCGGCCACGAGGGCCGCCCCTACCCGCCGGCGGCCTCTCGCATTACGGGCGCGCCGTCGCCGCCCACGGTTGTTTCACGGCGGCGATAGAAGCGCTTATCGGTGATCTCGCCGGGAAACCCGAACGCACTTTCGTTGCCTAAGCGCTTGGGCCTGGCTCCGTCCGGCCAGCCCTGTCCGCCCATCACGTTGAACTCGTCCTTGCGGCCGCACAGCCAGAACATCATCTCGGCCACCTGGTGCGAATCCCACATGAACTCGGAGTGGTAGGGCTCGGAGAGATCGTCGCGAACGCCGTAGTCGACGCGGGCGAGGTCAAAATCGGGCTCGATTATCCAGTCGCGCGCGGGCGGCGAGGTGCGCCAGTAGTTGTACTTGAGCAGGTGGCGCAGGCCCGCCTCCGCGGGGGCGGTGCGGCGCGCGCGCCGGTGCCAGACACCGTAGACGGTGAGGAATATGGTGCCGGCGGGCGCGACGGTGTATTCGGCGCCGCGAATCTGCCCGTAGTGACCCATATGGCGCTCGCGCATGGAGATGAAGTGGGACCCCGGCAATATCTCCGTGGGGCCCATTTCGAGCGGGGTGTCCTGCGGGTAGTAGAAGACTTGCAGGTAGTGCAGCTCGCGCTCGTCCAGCGATCCGCCGTCACGGTGCCAGGTCTGCGGAGTGGCGGGCTGAGCGCTGCGGTGATTGCTCATCAGCGCGGGCATCGCGAAGTGGCGGCCTAGCAGGGAGCGCACGGCGCCAGCCGCTTGCGGATTCAGGATTACGCCGTCGACAAACCAGTCCTCGGTAAGGATCTCGGTCGGTTCGTGGGCGCCTTCGTTGGTATAGCTGTTG
The DNA here is from genome assembly GCA_965220075.1 of Chloroflexota bacterium. Classification (GTDB taxonomy): domain Bacteria; phylum Chloroflexota; class UBA11872; order UBA11872; family UBA11872. Next base: position 1,861,408 of record OZ244806.1, on the reverse strand, counting down.
ATGTAGTCGACGGTCCGCTGATTGATCTCTTCGGACACTACCTCCGGTAGCACCAGAAAACCCTTGCGGCAGAAGCCCAGAACCTGCGTGTCGGTGAGCGTGGGCTCACAGTCGTGCGTCTGCATTCGTGCTCACCTCGAATCGCGGCTCTACGGTCGGCTACTAGTGGCGCGGCGGGTCCGGGTGCGGACCCACCGCACGCAGCGCCGACCGAACGAAATGACAGCGGGATGATTCTAGCGATTCATCCACGCCGCGGGCCAGAGGCCCACGGGCGCCAAATCAAGGGCGCCGCCAAACTGAAGGCCCAGACAAGCTAGGCTGCGACGGCACCGGGGCGATCAGATTCGGGGCAATCGTGATTCGGGAGACCACCTATTCCAACGGCTCGCGCACGGTCGTAGTGCGACACGAGCGTACGGACACCTGGATGGAGTCGCCGGACACCATTTTGAACTTCCCGGGACTGGTCGTGCTCGACGGCGGCCGCAGCTGGAGCGCGCCGACCACAACCGGCTGGCCGGGCGTGAAGCCGCGGCTTCACCTGCTGCCCAACGGCGTGCTGGCCTGCGCTTCGGGCCGCGGCGCTTACGGCCACCCGCAAGTTACCTACGTTATGTTAAGTCTGGACGGAACCGGGGAGCACTGGGAATACCCCTTCGCGTTCCACACGGGTCCCGGCTGCTCGTACACCAGCACCATGGTGCGCGACGGCATGCTGCACGTGGTCCACTCGCATTCGGATTTCACGCGGGATTTCGGCACCCACGGCCTGGCCGTGCAAGCGATCAAGCGAGCGGTTATCGGGGTGGAGGTAGTGGGCGGATAGCGCCGGTCGGCCGCGGCGCTCTAACCGGCAGCCGGCGATCGTCAGCTCACGATGAGAGGCCGGCGCAGCTTGACCGGAACGTCGATCAGCGACGGCTTGTCGAGGGTCAGGGCGTGCCGCAGGGTCTCGCCCAGGGTCTCAGGCGTGGCGCGCAGCCCCACCGCGCCGAACGACTCCGCGAACTTGACGAAATCCGGATTGACTAGATCGACTTCGTAGGCACGGCCGAAGTCGCGTACGAAGTCCTCCTTGATCGCGCCGTAGGCATCGTCGTTGAAGATCACCACGGGCACGTTGAGTCCGTACTTGACCGCGGTGGCCAGCTCCTGCGCCGTGAACAGGAAGCCGCCGTCGCCGGTGCAGGCCACCACCGGACTGTCGGGCCGCGCCAGCTTGGCGCCCAGGGCGACGGGATAGGCGTATCCGAGCGTTCCGAAGCCTAGATCGTGCAACCAGGTGCGCGGCTCGTAGATCGGGAAGTGGGAGCGCGCCCAATAGCCCCAAAGGTGGGGGTCGACCGCAACGACCGTCTCGCGCGGCAGGGCGTCGCGAACGGTATGCATGAGACCCCACTCGAGCGGCGCGCGCCGGGCGAGCTCGGAGCGCACGGCGGCCCTCGCCGCGCGGGCGTCGTCGACCCAGTCATCGTGATCGGGCACGTCGGCGCCGTCGAGTCCCGACAGAAGCGCCGCGAGCGCGCCCCTAGCGTCCGCATGAATCCCCAGCTCGATCGGGAAGTTCTTGCCGAACCCGGCCGGATCGATGTCGATCTGGATCAACCGCCGTGGCATGGACAGCGACCACTTTCCGGTCGACAGATACGCGAAGCGCGTGCCCACCGCCAGCACTGCGTCGGCCCGTTCGATCAGCGCCTGCACGGGGCGATGCAGGGCGAGGCAGCCCACGGTCAGTGGGTGCTCTTCGGAGATGGCGCCGCGACCACTCGACGTCGTGATGACGGGCGCGTCCAGCCGCTCGGCCAGCGCCTGTAGCTCTCGCCAGGCGCCCGCCGCGATCACGCCGCCTCCGGCCCAGATGAGAGGCCGTTGGGCGCCGCCCAGGATCCGCGCCGCCCGCTCCAGGTCTTGTGCGTCGCCAGCCGGCCGCTGGAACGATTCGCGCTCCGGCAGCACAACCTCCCCCTCCGCCTGAAACACGTCGATGGGAATCTCGACGCTTACCGGCCGCGGGCGATTGACGTGCATCCGGCGCCGGCCTTCCCGGATCGCTCCCGGGATGTCCCCTGGCGCGTGCACCTGCCGGCTCCACTGGCTTAGCCGTTCGAGGACACCGATCTGATGCTTGCTTTCGTGCACGATCCCGCGGTCCTGGTAAAGGCAGGTCGACAGGTCCTCCGCGGCGATGTTGAGAATAGGCGTCGAATCGCCGTAGGCCTCGCCCAGCGCGGTGGCGGCGTTGAGCGCCCCGGGACCCGCGGTGCTGAATATGGTGGCGGGCTCGCCGGTGACGCGCGCCACGCCGATAGCCATAAAGCCGGCGCCCTGCTCGTGCCGCACCAGGATGTGACGAATACGGTCCTGCCGCATCAAGCGGCCATAGAGGTGCTCGGTGTGATAGCCCGGGATTCCGAACACGAGATCGACGCCCTCGGCCTGCAGCGACCGCACGACGGCGTCCGAGCCGGTCATCAACGGCACGCGAACCTCGCAACCGGGGTACGGAAACGGCCCATGACCACGGTCATCCCCCGCGGGTCTTAGCGGTCACGCCGCGCAGGCTTTGAAGGCGGCGTCGCAAATCTCCAGGGTGCGCACGACGTCATCGTCGTCGTGCGCGGTCGAGACGTAGAACTTCTCGTTGGGAACGATCAAGATGCCGCGCTTGACGCATTCCACGGCCCAGCGGAGCCCGAGGTCGCGGTCGTGGGCCAGAAGGTCCGCCCACGAGGTGATGTCCTCGTCTTCGATAAACCGCACCCCGAACACGGCGTCCTCGCCCAGCGCGCGGGCCGGGAATCCGTGTCGGCGGCCGGACTCCTCGATGCCTGCGCGCAAGCGCGATCCCACAGCCCGGAGGCGCTCGTAGGTTCCGCCGCGGCCGAGCACATCGAGGGCCGCCAGTCCCGCCGTGGCGGCGACCGGGTTCCCGTTGAACGTCCCGCTGGACCAGGCGACCTCGCCCAAGGGCCGTGGGGTCCCGCCGAAGGCGTCCATAACGTCCGCGCGGCCCGCGACGGCCGACAGAGGGAAACCGCCGGCCATCGCCTTGCCGTAGCAGGCCAGGTCGGGGACGACGCCGTAGCGCTCCTGCGCGCCGCCCCAGGCTATGCGGAACCCCGTGACGACCTCGTCGAAGATCATCACGATGCCGTGCCGGCTGGCGGCCTCGCGCACGGCCTGGAGGAAGCCCGGCCGCGGGCGAAGGACGCGCTCGAGCGGCTCGACTATGACGGCAGCCAGCTCACTGGCGTACTCGTCCATGATCGCCACGACCGTGTCCGCATCGTTGAACGGCGCCACCAGCACCTGGTCGCCCAGCACGGGCGGGATGCCGGCCGAGTCGGGCTCGGCGTGTGGGTAGTCGCTGGGCTCGCTCGGGATGGTGCCCCACAACGAATAGTCGTGCATGCCGTGCCAGCCGCCCTCGAGCTTCAGTATCTTGGAGCGTCCCGTGTGGGCGCGTGCGCAGCGCAGCGCCATGAAAGTCGCGTCGGTTCCCGAGCCCATGAAGCGCACTTGCTCGGCGCACGGAATCGCCTCGACAAGGCGCTCGGCCAGGCGAATGGCCGGTTCATTGACGAAGTAGTAGCTGGTGCCTTTGGTTAGCTGCGCCTGCACCGCGGCGACGATCTCCGGATTGGCGTGGCCCAGAAGCATCGGCCCGGAGCCGAGCACGTAGTCGATGTAGTCGCGCCCATCGACCGCTCGCAGGTGACTCCCGCTGCCGGATTCGATGACCAGGTTGACCTCGCTCGGAAGCTGCCCGTAGACGAGCGATCCGCCGGTGAGGACTCGCCGCGCGGTCGCGAGCAGATCATCCATGGCGCTCGTCGCGGTAGTCTCCATTTCCATCCATCCGACTACGTCGTTGGCGCGGGTCTGAACCGGCGCCTGAGTTCCGGGGGCATACTACACCGGCGCCACAGCCGGCCCGGTTATACCGGGTTCGTAAGGTTTCGGCGTCGGCGTCGGCGCGGCCGAGGCCGCCACTACGCGCGGCGCCGGGTGCGAGCCGCCGCGCGCACAGCTAGGTCAGCGAAGGGGAAGTCGGCATCACAACTCCCAGGCGGAGAGACGAGCAGACCGGTCGCGTGCGCGTGGCGTTGATAGGCGCGGGAGACTTTGGCGGCAATGTAACCGAGATCATCAACCGCCTGCCGGAGCTGGAGCTGGCGGGCGTGGCGGACTTCGATCCCGAGCGGGCCCGGCGATTGGCGCACGAACACGGCGTGCCCGCGTGGACCGATCACGGCAGGCTGCTAGCCGAGTGCCACTGCGACGCCGTGGCCGTGGTGACGCCCCACGGCACTCACCGCGACATCGTGGTGGCCGCCGCGCGCGCCGGCCGCCACGTCTTCTGTGAGAAGACGATGGCCATCACCGTGGCCGACTGTCACGAAATGATCGCGGCCGCCTCAGCCGCCGGCGTAAAGCTGATGGTGGGTCACAAGCGCAGGCTCCGGCCCGCCTTCGCCGAGATGAAACGGCTACTCGAGGGCGGTGAGTTCGGGCGTCCTATTGCGGTGAATGTGGCTGGCTACTTCGCGGAACGCCAGACCGGCTGGTGGAATAGGCGCGCGCTGTGCGGTGGTTTGCTCTACTGGGCGGGAGTTCACGACGTGGACACGCTTCGGCATCTGCTGGGTGAAGTGGCGAGCGTGCAGGCCGTCATAGGACCCAAGCTGCATCCAGAGCTGGCGGAGCAGGAGGACTCGATCTCGGTCACCATGCGATTCGCGAGCGGGGCCATCGGGTCCATGCAAGTCTCGGCGCTATTCCCCATGGCCACCTATCGCGGCTCGTTCAGCTTTCAGATCGTGTGCGAGCACGGCGCGATCGAATACGACCCGCGCCGCATCGAGGTGCGCGCGCAGATACGCGGCCAGACCCCGCGAATCCGGCAGTTCGACGACTACGGTTTCGACGAGGCGTTCGATAGAGAGTGGCGCAGCTTCGCGGGCTGGATATTGCGAGATGAGCCGCCGGTGCTCACCGGCGAGGACGGTCTGCGCTGCGTGGAGATCATGCAGGCGGCCTACATCTCGGCCGATACTGGCGAAGCCGTCAACCTTCCGCTGGATCGATCCGAACGGCGCCCGTTCGGATGAGCGGGCGCGGGCCGTCTTCGAGGATCTGGAACGTGGCGAGCGACAGGTCAATATCTCTGAGGCGGCGCTGGTTGAAGTTGTTTAGGTGCTCCCGTCCAGGCAAGCCGGGGTCAAGGATGGAGCGGATCGCCGCGCGCCGTCATAGATGCCCGGCGATCAAAGGGACCTGCTACCCCCGCACCTGACATTCGGTCGTCACTACAGACGGCGTCACCAGGTCGGAAGGGCCGCTTCCGTAAGGCCCGTGCGTCAATAAGACGCTCCAGCCTCGTTAATCTTGGCGGCCGCCGTTTCACCGTGCGTGGCCATATCTTGACGAGTCGGGCGCGCACGTTGCGCACCTCGGACTCTCGCCGGCAATGGACAGAGCGTGAGAGGGCTTGGCCGGGTTTCGCGGCGGATTCGCTTGCCGTCAGCGATGGCTATCCGGGGCTGACGTAGGAGAAATCCCAGCCGCCGAGATTGAGGAGCTCCGTTTGGGGGGCTTCCAGGTCAGGCTCACCGGCCTCGACCCAGGCCCGGACCTCATCGCGGTGACCAAGCCTCCTGACAACGTGCGAGGCGCCGGTAGTCTGCGCCCGCTCCAGGCCGCCGTCCCAGAAGAACAAGTGGTCGGCGCCAGCCGCGTAGAGCGCGGCCGCCCGGCGGCGGTACTCGGCCGCGCTCATCTGGCGCGGCATCAGGTTCAGCGCGAGCTTTGTGTTCGTGCTCTTGGTCAGCGCGATGAAGAACTCCGCGTCGCGCACGTCGGTCCAGGCTGGGTCGTTGCTATTGAAGTTGGGGTTGGAGCTATAGGGAATGAGCGTATCGATCAATCCCTGCTCGACCCAGGCGCGCAGATCAAGTCCGTAAAACAGGTTCTCCGCCTCGCCGCTGGTCACGATCGCCGATATTCCGATGGGCCTAGCGCGGCCCTGCGCCGCCGCGGCATCGTCCAGCGCAGCCCGCACCTCACGCAGGAAGTCGGTCATGAAGGACGCGCGGTGCGCCAGCCAGCGGGCGTCGCGCGCGTCGAGAGCGAAGGGGTCCTCGCCATATTCCGCCTTGAAGCTCTCCACCACCGGCGGCTCGTACTCGATCACCGGCAGGCGCCGGTTGAACTGGAGGCTGATGCCGTCCACCGGGCGCCGGGCGATCTCGCGCAGCAGCGACAGCACAAAGCGGCGCGTCTGGGGAAACGCGTAGGAAATGCGCGGCGACGGCTGGCCGTTCCGGCCGGTGCCGCGCAGCTCGGGGTGGTAGCGGAAGAAGGACGGCCCCTGATTGAAGTGGTCGTAGGGCGGCGGATAGTGGAAGCCCGACACCCGATAGCCGGCGTGAAACTCCATGCCGATGGCATGCGCGTGCTCCCGCACGACGTCGAACGGGTCGATGCCCTGGCTACGAAAGGCGCTCCAACTGAAGTTGCTGGCCCGCTCGTGCGCGCGCGTCAGGTTTTCTTCGCGCGCGTAGGGCGGGCTCGTCCCGATGTCGCTGAAGTAGTTCAGGCGGTCGCCGGAACCGGCCTCCCAGTAGATGCGTGAGAAATCAGTGTCGCGATAGAGATCGAGGTAGCTGCGGAGCTGGTCCGGCGTGGTGGGACCCTCGCCAATAATGCCGGCGTCGTTGTGGGTGAACAATCTGCGGGTGTCGGTGCGGCGCAGATCTTGCTGGTGCGCGCGCAGCTCGGCGTCGGAGAGGGGCACCAGCTTGACGTAGGCCACCATGGCCTCGGCCGACTCGAACGCGTCAGGCGTGTCGCCCAGGCGCACGCGCCAGGTGTGCTGGCGCAGGTGTAAATGCTGGTCGGTAAGGTCGGCCACCTTCCAGAAAAGCTCCCAGACCGGCTCGCCGTGATACTGGCGATACCACGGCGTGGACTCGTGTCGCTGCGCTCGCAGGATCGAAAATATCTCTTCGCCGCTGAGCTTGAGGAGGATGCGATTGGGCTCCTCATAGCCGCCGAATATGCCAATCGAGATCGCGTGCCAGCCGGAGCGCTCCAGCGGGTAGACAACCTCGGGCGCCGCGGTCTCGGTGCCCGCCGCCAGCATGCTGCCCGCAAGCATGTCGGTCTGATAGGGCAAGACGCGCCAGCGGCCGTAGCCGGTGTCACGCGAGAGCGCGTCAGCGGGTCGGCAGCGCTCCAAGTCGGTCAAGTAGACGGGATCGGCGCTGAAGGAACGGTCGGCCAGATTCTCAAGCCCTTGCACACTCATCCGGCAGCCTCCCCATGCGGCACGGCGGCGCCATCGGGCCTCCGCGCGTTCCACCGGCGTCGATCTTGGCGGGAGTCTAATACGCCCCTGCCCCGGCCGCGTCGGCAAGGCCGCCGCGGCCCTCACTCACTGACCAGTTTGCGAGGCGTGGGCAACATATAGATGACCGTACGGCAGCTGATCGGAAAGGCCCCCGACCTGGCGGAGGATGTAAGGACACCTTATGGTGTATAGTAGCGCCATGGGACGAACGCAGGTCTATCTTGGCGATGAGGAGCTGGCGCTCCTGGATCAGGCCGCCCGCGCCACCGGCGCCTCGCGTTCGGAGTTGATCCGGCGCGCCGTGCGGCGCATGTTCGGCGCCGGCTCTACGGCGGACAAGCTGCTAGCGCTCGACGCCAGCGCCGGCCTATGGAGCAGCCGCCGCCTCACGGGCGCCGAGTACGTCGACACCGTCAGGGGCGACCTCAACGAGCGCCTGGGCAAGCTCGGCCTGTAGTGAAGCTGCTGGATACCTCGGTAGCGATAGACCATCTGCGCGGCGTGGAGGCTGCCAGCGCGCTGTTGCGAGGCCTTATCACTCAGGGCGAGACGGTGGCCGCCAGCGAGGTCGTGCGCTTCGAGCTGCTGGCGGGCGTGCGCGACGAGGAGCGAGACGCCCTGGAGCAGTTCTTCGCGGCGATCACCTGGGTTCCGATCGACGAGGCCGTGGTGCGCGGCGCGGGCGCTCTTGCGCGCCGCTGCCGCGTGTCACATCAGGGGATCGACGACGCCGACTACCTCATCGCCGGTACGGCGCTCGCACTGGAGGCGGAGATACTGACGACCAACGTCCGTCACTTTCCAATGTTCGCCGGCCTCGAGCCGCCCTACTGACGAGATCCGACGAACCGCGCGCCCGCCGCCACTAGCAACAGCGAGACCAGCGCCAGAGGAGCGAATCGCCCGGCGATCAACGAACCGCGTCCCCGCCCGGGTGGCTTGATGCCAGCCGTCGCTCGTTGAATCCTGCTCCTAAGGTTCATCGCTCTGCCTACCCGCAATCCGGCAACTCGAGGCGCTCTCGATCCCCCATCCAAACCCCCGTCGGGATGCAGCCCGTCAGTTGGTTGTCGGCGAGGTATAGATTCCTAAGCTTGGACGGCTGCCCCAGTTCCGCCGGGATGGTCCCCGTCAGGCTCTTGCTCGACAGGTTCAGTCCCGTCTCGCGGCTCGGGCTGCAACCGGTGGTGACCCCGTCTCAGCTGCCGATGGCCGTGCGCGTACTCAAGTTCGGCGTGGCCGTAATCGGCAGCGCCTGCACGACGCCGGGGTCGGTGCTCGTCGAGTGCGAGCCGGTTGAAGGCTTCCGCCACGACGGCGAGGTTGAGGCCGCGCTGCCGGTGCGGTTCCGCGTGGACGGTCTGTGGGGCATGCACCTGCGTGCCGACCTGCTCGCGGCCGGCGGCATGTGCGGCGGGTTGCCGGTGGCGGGCATGAGCTGTGCGGTCGTTGAGGTCCCGGCGTCAACACGCGTTCGGGTCGCGGGCCTGGGGGCCGTCCCCGCGTGGTCGTCAGACGCTTATCTCGACGATACGCACTACTCGATTCGCTTTATTCGCACCACCGTATCAGCCAACGACACAGGATAGAGCATCCCGCGCCGCACCGCCGGCGCGCGAGTTCATCTAGGCAGTCACGAGGGCCCCAAAGAAGCTGCCGTTCGACATCGGAATCCATCGGCCAAACTGAACCGGGGCCCCTACTACAACGATCCTGAGGCCGTGCGCTGTGTGGTTCAGAAGCTCTCAGTAGACGAACTTAACCACCTCACTACCGCTCTTCGCGTCTCGGCCCCAGCCACCTGACGCGGCGTTCGATACTCGGTGGGCACATTCCCTCTGATCAATCAGAAAGGCAACTGATCCTGATCGGGCAGCCCCGGTGCGGCCTCCTTAACTACCAGCTTCTGCACCTCAAAAAGTCGCGCGTATGCCTTTCGTGCGCTGTCGATAACAGTGTACAAATCTTCGTTAAACATCGTACTTGATGCGACGCTAAGCGCGCGTTTTACCAGTGCATCTATTTCGTATTCAACACCAGATCCATCACCAATCGGATTCGCGATGGCTACTGCTGCTATTGAAGCAGGCCCGTTGTTGACTAGCCACGCGAATACTCGTTGGTCGCGACCATCGAGTGGGCCGTTCCACACAGACAGGAACTGGCGATCAATCTCTCCGTCGGATGGACCCTCAGGGAGTGAATGATCATCACTCCCTTCTGCCTCGTTGCGTATCGCAACGCTCTTTCGGAGGTTCTCGAGTTCGTTGATTGACTCATTCAGGTTTGCTCTTAGCGAGCGGCCTCTACTCCTCTCTAAATTGACGCGGCGCCTGAGATCGGCAACCTCGTCCTGTCGTCCTCTGCCTTCGTCATCATCTACGCGCTCGTCAGGCCCGGCCTGTGGCCGAGCTGGCCCATTCCCCGAGGAGGCCACCGGCTTCTGTACCGTCGAGTCTGGACCAGCAGGTCCGGATTGAACACCAGCAAGAGGAAGATTGGTCCAGAAGTCAATGGCGCGGTCAGCGACACGGAGCGTCCACTCACGTATCTCCTCTGATTTTGCACGAATATCTTGAAGCGCTGTCTCTGTTCCCTTGTTGATTTCGCTCGATTTATTGTAAGCATAAAACGCGAACAGAAGAGCTGATAATCCGACGACGATTGAAATTAAACTCGCGACCAATCCGAGGATTGCAATATCATTAAAGCCGAACGTAGCGGAATCCATGGGCGGTCGGTGGCGCACTTCAAGCCTGCACGTACCCCTACAGGATACTACAGCCAAGATCTCCCACATCCCCGGTCGCAAAGCCGCGGCTGGCATCCGGAGCCCTAGGTACCAACCACCACCACCGACCCGTTTCGTTGCCAGGGCTTACTCGCAATTGGTCTCCTCCAGGCCCCGTCGAACTGGATAGTGGGCACCACCCACACCCGCCGCACCAACGGTCCAAACGCGTGGAAGAGCCCGGCACGGTACCGGCCCGATTGGCACGCCGACTCGGCGCAACCGTGTCTCGATGGCCGGCAGGGAACGCGGTGAGGGCGCATCGCGCCCCGCGCAGGCTTCCACGACGGCCGGTGCAATCAATGGCTGCCTGCCCATGCTGCCAACCGGGCCTCTCCTTAGTCTATTGCGCGTAATAGAGCATTTATGAGACGAACCCTCAACACCCGACACAGGACCCCAAAGACGCGGCCGCGCGTTCTGCGCCGCTTGCTGGCATGATGCGGCCCACGAGAGGCGGCACCTGACGGGGAGCGCGCGGTGCTGGGAGTTGGGTTGATCGGCCTAGGCAATATTTCCTCCGCACACCTGCGGGGTTTGCAGGTAATGGAGCAGGAGGGTATGGCCCGCTGCGTGGCGGGCGCCGATCCGGTCGAGAGTCAGCGTGAGACCCGCCGGCGCGAGTGGGGCCTGCCCAAGGTTTACGACCACCATCGCAAGCTGCTGGACGACCCGGCGGTCGAGGCGGTGACGATCGCCGTGCCGCACTACCTGCACGCGCCGCTCACCATCGACGCGCTGAACGCCGGCAAGCACGTGCTGCTCGAAAAGCCTATGGCCGTGACCCTGGATGAGTGCGATGAGATGGTCGAGGCCGAGCGCCGCAGCGGGAAGATCCTGCAGATAGGGCTTACCGGCCGTTTCCACCCGCCCCTGCGCGCCGCCTTGCAGTTCCTGGACAGCAACGAGATCGGTCCCGTCATTCAGGCCACAGCGTTCGTGAGCGCTCCCTGGGAGGAACATCAACGCCCGCCCTACATGCGCTCACGCGCGATGGGCGGCGGCTGGTGGCTGGGGGCCGGCGTGCACGCGGTGGACTGGGTCACGCGCCTGATCGGCGCCAAGGCCGTGGCGGTGAAGGCAAGAATCCGTGCCTACATGCACTTCCAGGCCGCCGACGACACCGCGACCGCGATGATCGACTACGCGAACGGCGTCTCGGGGATCGTCGTAACGCTGGGCACCTCGCGCGGCGTCGAGACTCCGGGCAGCATCGAGGTGCACGGCACGCAGGGCCGCCTGGTGGTGGTATTTGGCACGAACGAGGCGCCTGACGGCACCGTGCGCGTGGGCCAGGATGGCGCGTGGCGCACGATCGTGCCGGAAGAACGCGACGCCTTCGGGGAGCAGTATCGGGACTTCGTGCGGGCCATAGCCAGCGGGCTGCGGCCGCTCACCAGCAGCCGATACGGACGGCACATCATGGAGATTCTGGTCGCGGGCGAGGAATCCAGCATCACCGGGCGGGAGGTGCGGCTGTCCGACTACGGCTCGCAGCCCTGGTAGGCGGCCTCAGGCCGTCTCGAGAGGACATACGGACGGCGCGCCGAGCCGCCGGTCGGTCTACGGCGCCGTCGGGCGGGCCGCCCACCACATTGAGGAAGGCTTCTCGGTGAGCGTCCGCGCGCGAGGCGGATCATCCGATAGGCTGCCGCCATCCAGCGCATGCCCGGCTGAGAAGAGCCCACCGAACTTACGGGAGGCGACAAGATGAGCGCGGACCCAACGGACTGCTACGGCGACCGGTGGTTGAGCGGTAGGCCCATCTATCTGACCGATCTGGATCAGTGCCAACCGGCTGACGCGCTGGCGCCGGAGGCCAGGCACGGCCGCTGGCGGCTTCTGCCTTACGAGACGGACGCCCACGCCGGCGCGATGCTCTACGCCAGCGCGGGAACCGCCGCGCCGGCGGCCACTTACAACCTGGGCGTTCGCGGCTGGCACGCGGTCTCGATCGGGGTCATGCCGGCCGACAGCGAGTTCTCGCCCTGGGAGATGGAGCTCCTCGTTCGACTGAGCGGCGATCCGGCCTTCACCGTGTTGAACGTGCCGCCAAATCCACCCGCGCCCGGGTTCGGGGAGTGGACCACCGAGCTGTTTTGGAAGATCGCCGACCTGACCGATCAGGACCTCTCGTTCGGTCAAGTATCCGTTCCCGCGCGACCCGGCGACGCCGGCGGACCGTTCAATTGCCCGCCTGCCCGCGCGGCCTACATCAAGCTGGTTCCGCTGAGCGCGGCGGAGGTGGCGGCGGTGCGGAGTGATCGGTCGGGCAGCGATACCCGGCGCCTCTACGCCCACAACGACGCGCACGGTTGCATGGGGCACTCGCGCCCGCACACAGCCGAGCACATGCGCCGCATGCTGGAGGGGTTCCGCGACTCCGACTTCGCACGCATCTACTGGGAGGCCGGCGGAGGCGATCTGCTCAACTACTTCACCCAGCGCGGGCGCCAGATCACGCTGGACGGGCTGGACGACTACGGACATTCCATATACCGCAACCAAATCGAGAGCTGGCGCATGTTCCGCGCGATCGGGGTCGACCCGTTCGACGTAGTCATAGATCACGCCCACGAGCTTGGGCTGGAGTTTCACGCCAGCTGGCGCGTGTCCGGCTTTCACTACCCGCCGCCGTTGGACTATTTCAACCACGGCGCGAGCGCCTTCAAGCAACATCCCGAGTGGCGCGGGCGCGATCGGGCGGGCAATACCACGCCGCGGCTGTCGTTCGCCTATCCCGGATTCCGCGCCTACGCGGTGTCGCTGCTGGCCGAGATGGCCGCAAGGCCGATCGACGGTGTATGTCTGCTGTTCAACCGCCGTCCCCCCTTCCTGGAGTACGAGACGCCGCTGGTGGACAGCTTCAAAGAGGCATACGGCGAAGATCCGCACGCGCTGCCGCAAGACGACCCGCGCTGGCGGGCGCACCGGGCGGACACGATGACGCAGCTCATGCGCGAGGTGCGAGCGGCCATGGACGCCGCCACGCAGGCACAGGGCCGCCGCAAGCGGATCGGGGTTTCGGCGGTCATCTTCGGGAATGAGGAGGAGAACCTGCGCTGGGGGCTCGACGCGCGCGCGTGGGTGCGGGAAGGGCTGGTCGACACGCTGGTCGCCTATACCTCGGCGCCGGAGCTAAACAGCCGGGTGGAGGCGTGGCCCGACCCCGAGCCGCAGCTGCGCTTCCATCGCGACGTGGTGGCCGGAACGCCCTGCGTGTTGGCCGCCAACCTCTTCCCGCGCGGCATGCCGCCCGACGAGTATCGCCGGCGGGCGGCCGCGATCTACGCCACCGGGATCGACCGGCTGTTCATCTGGGACTGCGCGAACTCGGCCGGCCATGACTCGTTCACGGCGCTGCGGCGGCTGGGCCACGTCGACGAGCTGCAAGCGTGGGCGGAGGCGGGTGAGCCAAGCCTGGAAGCCGAAAAGAGCAAGATTCGCGTGCTGGGCGACTGGGACTTTCGCTATGGGACGCCCGGTTAGCCGCGTGCGTATCCCCGCGTCACCGCCAGCCTAGTAAAAGCGCCTCAGCCGGCCGGTCCCTCGGCCGGTGGGACGCCGGTTTCGATCATGAGATTGCCGCCGCCGGCAGGGGTTTGGGTCTGATCGCCGTTTGATCCCCCGGAAGTCGTCGGCGTAGGGGAATCGACCGCTTGCGGCGGATCAGTACCCGCCTCGGCCGCCAGGAAGTGCGTCCAATGCGTGACGGCCGCGAACTCGCGGCCGAGCCACTCGGCGGGATCCACGGCGACGCCGTGTACCAGCACTTCCCAATGCAGGTGGACGCCGGTGACGCGGCCGGTCGAGCCGACTGCGCCGACAACCTGATCTGGCTCGACCTCATCACCGGCCGCGACGTCGATCCGATTGAGGTGATAGAAGGCTGTGAATACGCCGAAACCGTGGTCGAGGATGACGGTGTTGCCGCGAATCTCGAGCGCCCCGGCCCAGGCCACGGTGGCGCGGTTAGGCGCCAGAACCGGGGTGTCGAGCGGCGCGCCGATGTCGGCGCCCTGGTGCACCGACGTGATCGAGCCCGGCTCCAGCGTGCGCCGCTCGCCATAGCCGGAGGTCGGCGGTCCGTCGGCGGGCGCGCGGAATGTGCCGGACCAGCGCGGCGGCCCGCTTACCTTCGACACAACGGAGTGGAAGAACTCGAGCTCCTTAGCGGCGACGTCGGGGTTGAGCAGATTCTCGCGGTCGGGCGGGAACTGAATGGTGGCAGAGGGAAACTCGCCCGCGGAGATGGTGACCGTGCTGGTTGCCGCGGCGTCGCCAATCGCTACCTGAAACGTGCGGTCGCCCGGCGGCGCGCCGGCAGCAAGGCCGACCAGCGTGTGCCAGCCGCCGTTGCTGCATACCAGCGGAAGCGGCCGGTCATCCCAGGTAAAAGTCAAACCGGCGTAGCCGGCCGCGAGCGACAAGGCAACGGTCGCGCCTTGCAAGGCCGGACCGGGCTGGGCGGCCATCAGGCCGGTGAGGTCGGCGGGTGGGTCCGGCGCGAATGCAGTCGCCGCCTCGGCCGGCACCACACCGGCCTCGATCAGGAACGACCCAATCCGGTCGAACTGGACATCGCCGCCCACTGCACGGCGCAGCACGGCGCGCTGGGCGCGCAGGACGCGAGAGTCTCCAAAGTCCCGGTAGCTGATCGGGAGTCCCAGCCGGGTCTGCCAATCAGGCGTAGCCAGAAACGCGGCGCGAATCTCGGAATCCGCGCCATCGAGAATGGCCAGGTGACGCTCAACTACCTGGCTGAAAGCGGTACCGGGTTTGTGCGCGATGGTCTGGTGGTTTGGCACGCCATGGACCTCCAGCAGCCAGCTGTCGAACCCCGTGTCGTGCAACAAGTCCATAGTGTTGGCGACGTTCGCGCGCGCGCCGGCGGGGTCCCACTGAAGCAGCCCGCGCTCGAACGCCTGCACGGCAAATCCGTGGAGCGTGACCGGGCGGGAGAGCGGCCGGCCGAACGCCTCGGGGCCGCCGAGCGTCTGGTAGGCGGTCCAAAACGCCGCCGTGGATTCGTCCGCCACTGTGAAGCCCAGGCCGGAGGGATCGTCGGGCTGCGCGAAAAAACGCCCGTTGGGAGTATCGAAGCCGGGTCCGCAGACGCGCGCGGTCGCGTCAGCCCGCGCCGGTGCCGCCGCCGTAGCGGCGATGAGGGCCGCGACGAGCGCAGCCGCTAGCGCAAAGACGGCGCGGTTTCCACCGCGCCGGATCAGAACTGGATTCACCGTCGAAAAGCCTAGCACCGGGCCGGTCTCACGCTACAGGTGTGGAACGGCGGCGATGACTTGTTGTGACGCAGGGGCCGTGCCGGCAAGACCGCGCGAACGGCAGCGGCCGGTAGCGGCACACTTGACAGCCCCACGCGTTACTACGGACATTGGCGCGTGCCAGTGCGAACGATTTCAAACGCCGACGCAAACGGCTTGGAAGTCACAACCGGTCGGCGGCGGTTCCTGCAAGCGGCCGCGGCAATGGCCGCGGTGTTGCCGGCTCAACCCGTCTTTGGCGCCGCCCAGCCGCCCCAGGCGGAGACCGCTTGGGACGTTACGGGCCTGCCGGAGATCGCCGCGCTGCTGCCCCACATTCGGGCGACCCTAAAGGCGACCGCCCGCGAGTTCGCAATTCAGGGCCACCCTGTTTCCGGCAACGCGGCGGGCCGATCCTATCCAGCCGTATTCATCCGAGATACGGCCACGATCCAGCCGGCGCTGGCCTTCTTCCTCCCGCCGAAGTTCATGCGCGAGTCGGTGGAAGCGTTTCTACGCTCACAGACATTCTTCGCGGCCAATCCGGCGACGGTCGGCGCGATCTCGGCGGTGCTGGAACCGAGCGGCAGACTCGACAAGGCGACGGTCGTCAGCGACGAAGAGACTTCTCTCGTGCAGGCGGCCTACGCCTACTTCAAAGCTTTTGGAGGGGTCGAGTGGCTGGCCGCGGACATCGCGGGCCGGACCGTGCTCGATCGTATGGGGGACTGCCTGGACTACCTGCGGCGGACACGCCGCTGGGGCGACACGGAGCTGATTTACCGCGGACACACCACGGATTGGGGCGACGTGAAACGGGAGGCGGGCCCCGAACCGACCGACTTGGCGAGCGGTGACGACATCACCTTGTCCCCCTTCGACCAAGCCTGGTACTACCGCGCGCTGCACGATCTGGCGGGCATGCTGGACGCGGCGGGCCGTGGGGAAGAAGCCGAGGCCCGGCGCACAGTTGCAGCGGCCGTGCGCGAAGGAGCGCTCGCGAATCTCTGGCAGCCGGCGCGAGGGCACTTTCTCGTACACAAGCACATAACCGACTGGCAGGACCCTTTCGACGAGACGGAAATAGTGCCGATAAGCAGTGTTTTGGCGATCTATGCCGGATTGGTCCTGCCCGAGCAGGTGCCGCCAATCTTTGACGCCATCGGCAGGGCGGCCGCGGCCGCCGGCACCGATCGGGCCGGACTCACGCTGCATCCCGCCTACCCGTCGGACTTCTTCAAGAGCCGGGCGATGCCGGCCGGCTCTTATCAGAACGGCGCCGTGTGGGACTGGTGGGGCGGCTTGCAGATTGTGAGCGAGTTCGAGCACGGGCAGGCCGAGCGGGCGATCGGACATTTGCGAGCAGTCGCGCACGCGTGGGACGCCGCCGAGGGGGTGTACGAATGGTTTCACATCCCCTCCCAGTCGAGCCAAGGCTCGGCTGACTTTTCGGGCGCGGCGGGCACGGTGGCGCAGGCGGTGATCCGTGGCCTCTTCGGCGTGCGGCTGGACACCGACGGATTCACGATCGTGCCGCGTCTGGGCGGGCGCAGCGGATCGATAGACGCCGTACATCCTGAGGGCGGCGCCTTGCATCTCGCACAAGAGGCGTTCGAATCGTTTATTTTCCTGGAGTACGAGACCAGCATGGAGTTGACCGGAGCGGTAGCCGTGCGGCTGCCCGCGGGCTGGAATGAAACGATTGCCTTTTTTGACGGCCGGCGGATCGATACGCGGCATTGGTCGGTAGGTGCGGACAGATACACGGGCGGCTGGCAGGTACCCGGCGGCGCTCACACCGTCATCGTGGCCAGGCTTGCGTAGTTAGACTCGCGCACTGCCGGCGCCCGGAGCGCCGCGAGCAACCCAGGCGAGCGAGCGAGGGTCGGGCGTGAGCGGCGATCGGGAAACGCGGCGGCGACTGCGGCTCCCCACGCGCGCCCGCCGGGGTGTGAACACCGCCACGGCGAAGGCCAGCGTCGCGGCCGAGTCCGCGCAGCGCGCCGTGGATTGGATCGAGCGGCACCGCTTTTTGGGCGTGATCGTGCTCACGGCGCATCGGTTCGGCGCTCAGCATTTGCCCACCCACGCGGCGGCGATCAGCTTTCAAGCCGTCGTTTCCCTGATTCCGCTCGTCACTTTCCTGCTCGCTTCGGCGTCGTTCTTCCTGGACCCGGACGTGCTGGTGGAGCAAGTGCTGGACCTGACGACCTTCCTGGCGCCCGGAGCGAACTCGGTGTTGAACGACGCCATCACCTCGGTCACCGATCTGCGCGCGCAGGCCGGCCTTATCTCGCTGCTGGGCTTGCTCTGGACGGGAAGCAATCTGTTCGGCGCGCTGCGACGGGGGCTCAACGCGGCCACCGCGGCAACGCGGCAACGCACCTTCGTGCATAGCCGGGCGGTGGACTTGAGCATCGCCTTGTCCGCCGGCGCCTTGCTGGCCCTCTCTGTGACGATCACGGCACTGCTGCAGGCAATGCAGCAAGCTGATCCGTTCGGTCAGGATTCCCCCTTCGTCTGGCTCACGTGGGCCTTGCGCGGAGTCGGCGTGCTGATTCCAATCGTTTTCGTGGCAGCCATCGCCGGAACTTTCTTCCACGTCGTGCCGGCCCAGCGGCTGGGCTGGCGGCCGGCGCTGGCGGGAGGGCTGCTGACCGCCGCCGGGTTCGAGCTTGGGAAGAACGCGTTCGTGTGGTACTCAGCCAACATAGCGTCGTTCAACCTGGTCTACGGACCGATCTCCACCGTGGTGGTGCTGCTGATCTGGCTGTACTACAGCGCTTTGATCTTCTTGGGAGGCGCGGCGTTCGGCTCGGCGATCGCGGCCGCGGGCCGCCACGCACGGCGACACACGGCGGCTGACGCCGCCCCGGATTCGCCGGCATCTTGAGCAGAGGGCAACGACTGACACGTATTTAGGTTTGAGTGTGGTCGGCCGGCCGTGCTGGCATCGGGCGGAGATTCCGCCGGAGGTCACGTCTATACTCGCCGATGATGCAGGCCCGACCGCCGGAGACTGACAACCGGGCGGCCTGCATTGGACTGAACGCATTGGTCGCGTACACGGGTGCGACGTTCCGCAACGCTGGCGTGAGCCGCTACACGGCGCGCCTCATCGACGCAATCCTGGCGGCCCGTCCGGAGCACCGCTTTCACATCTTCGTGAATGAATCGGTACGCGAGCCACCCTTCACGCTGCGGCCGAATGCGGCGATAGAGCGCACTCGCCTGCCTACGTCCCGGACGCCCGTGCGGGTGGCGTGGGAGCAACTCGTGGCGCCGTGGCGCGTGGCGGCCGCGCGCCTTCACGTGCTGCACTCGTTTCTGAACGTGGCGCCGCTGGCGGCTCCGACGCGGCACGTCGTGACCGTGCACGACCTGTCCTTCTTGAAGCTGCCCACCGCTCATCCGTGGCGGCGGCGTTGGTACCTCAGCCTGGCCACGTGGCTGTCGGTGCGGCGCGCGCGGGCGGTGCTGGCAGATTCTCAGGCGACCAAGGCCGACCTCATCGCCCGGCTGGGCGTGAACGCGAGCAAGGTGACGGTGGTGTACCCGGGCGCGGATCCCGAGTTCCACCCGCGTCCCGACGGCGAAGTCGCAAGGTTCCGCGCAACGCACAGGCTCGAACGGCCGTTCGTGTTGTTCGTGGGGACCATCGAGCCGCGCAAGAACGTCGACGTCGTAGTACGCGCATTCGCTCGTTTGCGGCGCGAAGCCGCCTTCAATGGCGAGCTGGTGATCGCCGGCGGGGATGGTTGGGGCGGCGTGCGGCTTGATGAGGAGATTGCCGAGGGCGGGTTCGGGGCAGACATTCGCAGGCTGGGTTATGTCAAGCAGGAGGCCCTCCCCTTCTGGTACACTGCCGCCGATCTGGTCGTTTACCCCTCGAGCTACGAGGGTTTCGGCATACCCGTGCTGGAGGCCATGGCCAGCGGGACTCCGGTCGTTACGTCCAATCAATCCTGTTTGCCGGAGGTCGTAGGAGAGGCGGGAGCGACTGTCGACCCGCGCAACGACGAACAGCTCGCCGCCAGCATGGCGCAGGTGCTGGCCTCACCCGAGCGGCGCGTCCACATGCGCGCGCAGGGGCTAGAGCGCGCACGAAGGTTTCAGTGGACGACAGCAGCTCAGAGATGTCTCAGCGTCTATCAACGCGTCCTGAGCCGGTACTAGAGCAAGCCGCGCCGCCGACCGGCTGGCCGGCGAGATCCAGCGCCGCCGCGCGGCTGGTGGTATCGCCCTGGATCGTGCTTGCAGGGGATCTGGCGGCCCTGCTTGGCGCGTTCCTGCTCGCCTACACAGTGCGCTACGTCTGGCGTTTAGGACCAGAGCTCAACGAGTTTCAACTCGCGCCGCTCGACTCCTATTGGATTGTGGCGGGGCTGTTCATCGGCATGACGGTGGCCAGCTTCTACGTCCTGGGCCGCTATCAGCGCCGCCGCACTGTTTCCTTGTTCGACGACGGCGTGCGCATCGGCGTGGGGGTATTGATCGGTACCGCGGCCGTGATAACCGTGTTCTTCGCGGCGCGCCCGCTGTTCTTCTCGCGCTTGATGTTTCTCTATCTGGGCGTGCTGGGAGCAGGGCTGGCGTCGATCTGGCTGCTTGCGCGGAGATTGGCGCTGGATGCCGTGCGCCGCGCCGGCTTCGACAATCAGCGCGTCCTGGTGGTGGGCAGCGGCGTGGTGGCCAAGTTCCTTATGCAGCAGCTCAGCGCCAGCCCGAGCGCCGGCAATCGCGTAGTGGGTTACCTGGAGACCGGCCCAGAGGCCGCCGAGGCGGGCTTCGGGCGGTTCCAACGCTTAGGGGACCTGCGCGACCTCGAGGCGATCATCCAGACGAGAGCGATCGATGAGGTATACGTGGCGCTGCCGTCCTCCGATCAACAAGGGCTGGGGCGCGTGCTGGAGCGCTGCCGCACTCACGGAGTGCGCTTCCGGGTGGCACCAGACCTGCTTGAGGCCCAATTCGGGCGCATGGAAATCCATCCGCTGGCCGGGATTCCCTTGATCACGCTTAGCGACGACCAGATCGGGGGCTTCAAGTACATACAGAAACGGCTCTTGGACATTCTGGTAAGCCTGACGGGATTGGCAGTCACAGGTCCCCTCTGGATCGTGATTGCCCTGGCGGTCAAGCTCGATTCCCCGGGTCCGGTGCTCTTCAAGCACACTCGCATAGGCAAGGGGGGATGCCGATTCACACTACTGAAGTTCCGCTCGATGGTTGCCGACGCCGAAGTCCGCAAGTCCGAGCTATTCGACGGCGACGAGCATCCCATGCTGTTCAAGGTTCCGGACGACGCGCGCCGCACGCGCGTGGGCCGGGTGCTGCGGCGGTTCAGCTTGGACGAGTTGCCACAGCTGCTGAACGTGCTGGCGGGGAGCATGAGCCTGGTGGGACCGCGCGCCCAGGTGCCCGCCGAGGTGGAGCAATACGACGACTGGGCGAGGCACCGGTTGCGGGTTCTACCCGGTCTGACCGGCCTCTGGCAGGTGAGCGGCCGCAGCGACGTTGCTTTCGTAGAGATGGTGATGCTCGATACCTACTACGTGACGCACTGGTCGCTGGGTCTCGACCTGAAGATTCTGCTGATGACGATTCCGGTTGTAGTGGGCGGGCGGGGCGCCTACTGAGCGTCCGCGGCCTACGGCAGGCGCCACAGTGAAGGTCGCGCTGGTTCACGATTGGCTGAACCAGCAGGGCGGCGCTGAGCGAGTGCTGGCGGAGCTCCATGCGCTGTATCCGTCCGCGCCGGTGTATACGACGTTCTACGCGCCTGGTCTGGTCGACGATGAGTTTCGGCAGATGGAGATTCGCACGAGCTGGATGCAACGGCTGCCAGGCTGGCGCAGGCGTCACCAGGCGCTGCTGGCCCTCTATCCGTTGGCCTTTCAAACCCTGCGCGTGCGCGACGTCGACCTGGTGATCAGCAACGCCAGCGCGTTCTGCAAGGGAATACGTGTACCCCGTGACACCGTGCACGTGTGCTACTGCCTCACGCCCACGCGCTTTATTTGGACGCCGGAGGACTATCTGGAGCGGGAAGGCTATCCGCGCTGGCTGCTGCCGGCCCTGCGGCCGCTACTCGGCTGGATGCGCCGCTGGGATCACGCGGCGGCGCAACGCGTCACTCAATTCGTGGCGATCTCGACCGCAGTGGCCGATCGCATCCGGCGCTGCTACGGTCGCGGCGCGCCCGTGATCTATCCGCCGGTGAGCACCAGGGATTTCACTCCCACAACCGAGTTGGAAGACTATTACCTGGTCGTGTCGCGCTTGATCCCCTACAAACGCATCGATCTGGCTGTGCAGGCTTGCACAGCCACCGACCGGAAACTGGTCGTGATCGGCGAGGGTCGCGACATGCCCAGGCTGCGCGCTAAGGCGGGGCCCTCGGTCCGCTTTCTTGGTAGGCTGCCGAACGCGCAAGTACGCCACTTCATGGCGCGCTGCCGGGCTCTGATCTTCCCCGGCGAAGAGGACTTCGGCATCACGCCCGTCGAGGCCCAGGCTGCGGGGAGGCCGGTGGTGGCATTCGCCGGCGGCGGCGCGCTTGACACTGTGAAGAACGGCGAGACCGGCGTGCTTTTTGATAAACCTAGCGTCACGAGCCTGAGCCGCGCGCTGGGTCGCGTGGAGCGGCAGACATTCGACACCGAGCGGCTTACATCTCACGCCGCAGAATTCGACCGTGAGCGGTTCCGCGTCAATCTCGGCCGCCTGGTCGAGCAAACCATGGCGCGGAACCGCACACCGCCGGGGGAGCGGGTCTAGATGTCTCTAACACGCGTGGGGCGGATCCTGGCGCGCTGGTGGGTTTTCATCTCTGCCGTAACGCTTTTGACGGCGCTGGGCGCAATACTGTGGCAGGTGTTTGGTCCGGTGGCGTTCCGATCCGAGGCGGAGGTGCTGCTGGTGCTAAACCTGCCCCCGGACAGCGAGAACCGGCAATTCGGCATTGAGAACAGCCGCGCCCAGGCTTCGGCGGTGGTGATCGAAGATCTGGTACGCCTCGCCAGCGGCCGCGAGATCCTGCGCGACGCATTCGAGCGCATGGAGCCAGCCGAGCGCACGCCCGACTTCGATCAGGTTCATCAGACGCTGGAGGTGTTTCCGCTGGCGCGCGGGCTGCGAATAGAGTTGGCCTGGCCTGATCAAGACTCCGGTCAGGCGGTGGTTGACACCCTGGTCGCCATCTTGCTCAAAGAGCAAACCTCGCTGTACCCGGCGCTTGCCGAGATCGGCACGCTGCAACTGATAGACAAGACCGATAAGCCGAGACGGCCGCCCGCGGCCGTAGTGGTGCTGGACGTCGCGGTTCGGATACTGGCGGCACTCTTCATCTCGGTCACCATCGCGCTTGTAGTCGATTGGCGCGTAAACCGGCTGCATGCCAGCGACGTGGCCGAGCTGCTGGAGATGCCGGTGATCGGTACCGTCAAGTGAGCCGGCGCAGCATCGTGGGTGAGCTGTGGGCTTCTCAGCGGCTGACGATAGTTGTCGGGTCGGCCGCGGCCGGTCTGGCGGTGGTGGTAGCGCTCATTGTGGCGTTGGTAGCCACGCCTGTTTACCGAGCGCAGACACAGGTCTCGATCCGGCCGCGCATCGCGGACCTGGGCGCGGCCGAGGCTGCCGCGCGGCTCGTGCGCAACTACGCCGTCTGGGTGGACTCCGAAGCTTATGCGGAACGGTTGACACCCGAGCATAGAGGCGGACTGAGCGCCGCGCAGATCGTGCGGAACGTGCGCACCGACGGCGACGCCGACCGCCTGCTGGTTACGATTCAATCGGAAGACAGCGACGGCGCGCGGGCGGCCTCGGTGGCCAACGCGCTGGCCGAGCTCCTGGTTGACGAAGTCGCCACGCCCGAGCGTGTCAATGACCGCGAGAAAGGACTGGAGGTCGCGGTGATCGATCCGGCTCGCCCGCAATCGGCGCCGGTGTGGCCGCGGCTCGAGATCGCGCTGCCAATCGCGGCGCTGATCGGCGCGCTGCTGGGCGCCGGCACCGCCTGGCTGGTCTTGAAGAGGCCGGAAGCCCGGTCTGCCGCGGAGACCTGACAACATGCCTGGGGAACCGCTGGAAGCACACGTGCCGGCCGCCGGGAGATTGGCGGCCGGGATCCGCGAGCTGCGCGCAAACGTGGTGATCGCGCTATCCGGCGTTGAGCGTCCCTTGATAGCCGTCACCAGCCCACACGCCAGCGAAGACCAGCGGCACGTGGCCGCGCACCTGGCGGCCGCGCTGGCACAGACCGGGCGCGGCGTGCTGGCGCTCGACGCGGATACCACGCCTGGCGCGCACCTGCGCGCCAGCGTCGACTCCGGGGACCCAATAGCAGGGCTCACGATCGTGACTGCCGCGGCGGTAAGTTCCGGCGAGCCGGCGCTGCTGGTCGCGGAGTCGTTCACGCGTGAGTTGCGGGACTACAAGCGTCAGTTCGACGTGGTGGTCGTAGCATGCCCGCCGCTGCTGGAGGTGCCGGAAGCACGGGCGGTGGCGGCACTAAGCGACGGCACGCTGCTGGTGGTGCAGCACGGCCGCTCACATCGCGACGACGCCGTGAGGGCGGCGGCCGTGCTGCGCGAGGCCGGGGCGCGCCCGCTGGGCGCCGTGATTCACGAGCCCGGCTGAGAGAGGATCAGCCCTACGGCGAGTCTTGGGTGCGCCGGACAGGCCCGACGGTCTCCCAGGGCAAGACTTCCAGCAGCATGCGCTGGTAGGCCTCGGCGGTGATGGCGTCGGCTTCGCGCATGGCGTCGTCCGGAATGTCGGCCTCGAGGGCAGCCACGGCCGCGTCTACTTCTTCGGGATTGCGGCAGCCCACCAGCGCGGTGGTTACGGCCGGCTCCCGCAGCACCCAGCGCAGCGCCAGCTGCGGGAGCGTCACGCCCGCACGCCGCGCCAGCGGCTTGAGCCGGTCCACGGCGGCGACGTTCGCCGCGAAGTGATCGCCTAGGAACAGCGGCAGCCCGAACGCGTGGCCCGTGCGGATTCGCCAGTCGTCGTCGTCGAACCGGGTCTCGGCGGTGAAGGCGCCGGTCAGCATGCCGTGGGCCAGCGAGCCATAGGCCATGACTCCCAAACCATGCTCGCGGCAGTAGGGAATGATCGCCTCGGCATGGCGGCGGTCGAGCATGTGATAGCCCAGCTGGTCGGCCACGATCGGGTGCGCGGCCAGGGCGCCCTCCAGCAGGTCGGGGGTGAAGTTGGAAACGCCGCCGAAGCGAATCTTGCCTTGCGCGCGCAGCGCGTCGAACGCGCGCATGGGCTCCTCGATCGGCGTGTCGTAGTCCGGCCAGTGGACCAGGTAGAGATCGACGTAGTCGGTGCCAAGATTGCGGAGGCTCTCGTCGCAGTTGGCAAGGATCGTCTCGTACCGGGAGTCGCGCGCGTAGTACTTGATCTCCGGGTCGTAGATGTTGCCGCCCTTGGTCACGATGATGACGTTGTCACGGTGGCCTGCGAGCGCCTTCCCCATGAGCTGCTCGGAGTGGCCCACGCCATAACCGGCGGCGGTGTCGAAGAGGTTGATACCTACGTCGAGCGCCCGCTGGAGCGCCCTGAGCGCCGCGTCGTCCTGTGCCGGGCCGTAGAAAAGACCGGACATCGGCCAGCCGCCGAAGCCGATCGCGGACACCTGCAACTCAGGAGTGCCGAGAGGGCGGTAGTTCATCGGAGTCCTCAAGGTCGAACGCGCACGCTGCGGCAGGATGGCCCGCTTGGTCGCGAGGCGTCAACCTCCATCGCCGCGACCTGCCAGCCGGAAGCAATCGCCGCGGGCGCGGTTGGTACTATGGGGGTTTCCGCGGTGCGCCTGCTTGCGCTGGCGGACCGGCCTTCCTCACGCATCCCTTAGTAAGGAGCGGTATGCCGTCGGCAGTTATCGTTAGCGGAGCCAGGCAGTATCGCGTCGCGCCCGGCGACGTTATCGACGTAGAGATTCTCGACAGCCCGCCGGGGCCGGTGACGTTCGACCGCGTGCTGCTAGTCGAGAACAACGAGGACGTGCAGGTGGGCGCGCCCACTGTGGACGGCACGGCGGTACAGGCCACGCTGCTCGGGGAGATCAAGGGCCGCAAGATCCGGATATTCACCTATAAGCCGAAGAAGCGCCGGCGCCGGCGCATGGGGCACCGACAGCGTCTGAGCCGGGTGCGAATCGACTCAATCGACGGAGTCAGCCAGGACTTGTCCGCGGCGCCACAGGTTGAGCTTACGGAAGATAGCGCCGGGACCGAGCCCACGGAAACGGCCGGGGCGGAACCCGCCGTTTAGCAACAGGCCGCGGAGTCGCGGCGACGGCCGAGAGCGCCGCCAAGGGACAAAAACCCCGCGCCCTGACCGATCGAATCGTCGGCACGCGCCGATTCGTGGGTAGAATTGACTAGGATGAGCCGGGCCGGCGGTCGCGCGCCGCGAGTGACGGCGCCGGCTGATTGGGTCGATTTCCCCGCGCACGCGGACGAACCGGTGCGTGGACGCAGCGAAGAGAGGCATGGATGGCGCACAAGAAGGGTCTCGGCAGCAGCCGCAACGGGCGCGACAGCAATCCCAAGATGCTGGGCGTCAAGCGGCACGACGGCGCTCAGGTCAAGACAGGCGAGGTGATCGTGCGCCAGCGGGGCACGCGCATATTGCCAGGCAGAAACGTTGGCGTTGGCCGCGACCATACTCTGTTCGCGCTGGCGGCCGGCGCCGTGGTGTTCGAGCGCGTGCACGGGCGCAGGCGTGTACGCGTAGCCGGTTAGGACTAGCTCGGCCCCGCGGGCCGATAGCTCAGCTGGAAGAGCGCCGCACTCGCACTGCGGAGGTCGTGGGTTCGAATCCCATTCGGTCCACCAAGCTACGCAAAATCAAGAACCATCATGCCGAGACTCCGGTTGCTCCCCTGATATGTGCATCGCCAAATTACGCCGCAAACGATGCGTCAAGTTCGGAAGATGGCCACTCATGGACGGTCGTTCTAACAGCGGTGCCCGAAGTTGCCGGACCGGCGGTGCAGGTGTCACCAAATTCCAGGGCAGGTCAATTCGATACACAACACGCGGAGATGCAACTAGGAGGTTACCATGAGTTCCCCTTCTGCTCAGAAAGTGCTCTGTGTTCTTTATTCCGATCCAGTCGCTGGATTTCCTCCGAACTATGCCCGCGAAGAGATACCCAACCTCACCCGGTATCCGGACGGCCAGCCTTTGCCTTCACCCGCGTCCATTGACTTCACCCCAGGCCATCTTCTGGGATCTGTTTCGGGCGGACTTGGGCTGGAGCGATTTCTGGCCAAACGGGGACATCAGTTCGTTGTAACAGCGGACAAGGATGGACCCGAGTCCGTTTTCGAAAAAGAGCTGATCGATGCCGATATCGTCATCTCCCAACCCTTCTGGCCCGGGTATCTCACCGCCGAACGGATTGAAAAGGCGCCGAAACTCAAATTAGCCATAACCGCTGGCATTGGGTCGGACCATGTCGACCTTCAAGCGGCCATCGGCAGGAACATCACCGTGTGTGAAGTGACCTGGTGCAACAGCATAAGCGTCGCGGAGCACGCGGTCATGCAGATGCTGGCGCTGGTAAGGAACTACATTCCTCAGTACGGTTGGGTGGTCAAGGGCGGTTGGAACATTGCGGACGCCGTTTCCAGGTCCTATGACATCGAGGGAATGGACGTGGGCGTAGTGGCGGCCGGCAGGATTGGCTTAGCGGTCCTGAGACGAATGAAGCCTTTCGACGTTACGCTCCACTACACCGACAGACATCGTCTTACCACCGATGTCGAGCAAGAGCTGGGGCTAACGTTCCATGAAACCATTGAGTCATTGGTCAGTGTGTGTGATGTGGTCAGCATCCATTGTCCTCTCCATCCCGAGACTGAGAATATGTTCAACGATGCTCTGATTAGCAAGATGAAGCGCGGGTCCTACATCGTCAACACCGCACGCGGCAAAATCTGTGACCGGGACGCCATCGTCAGAGCTTTGGAAAGCGGCCAGCTGGGAGGGTATGCGGGCGACGTCTGGTTCCCTCAGCCGGCTCCCAACGATCACCCCTGGAGAACCATGCCCAACCACGCCATGACTCCCCACACCTCGGGCACTTCCCTTTCGGCCCAAGCCCGCTACTCAGCGGGAGTCCGTGAGATTCTGGAATGCTGGTTGGACGGACGGACGATCAGGGAGGAGTACCTGATCGTCCAGGGAGGCGCCCTTGCGGGAGCAGGAGCTCACTCTTACAGCGAAGGGGATGCTACAGGCGGTTCGGAGGAAGCGGCAAAGTTCACCGACGGCTAAGCTGACCGATCAAAGGAGGGTTCCACGCTCCAGTCGGGTCGTTCAACTTTCACTTATCGCGGGTCCATTCCCCTTACAACTCGATCGCGCTGCCTTCACGTCCATTTGGTCCACTAAATTAGACAAAATCAAGAACCTTCGTGCTAAACTCCCGTCTGGCGCCGTAGGCCCGCGAAGTCGGATGTGTTCCAGAGGATAAGTGAAAGGGTTAGTGGAAGAGGGCGGCTCCAGACGCTCCCAGGCGGTCGACCATATGGTAAAGAGCATGGACAGAACCGTCGAAAGCTAGTATTCCAGATTCGGCGCCAACGACGTATAATGTATCGTCGAGCTACCGGAAGATGGCACGGCAGTTCTCCATCGTACCGCCATGGTAAGAAGGGGTTATGACTACGATTGGTGAATTTCATAGACAGATGGTCAAATATCTTCCACCTGGCAAAGTCCTAGTCAATCCCGGGGGAGGAACCACCAGAATCAAGGGTTACTCAACGGGACGTGTCTTGTATATCAGAGGAGCGTCCACGATCCGAGTAGCGATTGACGACCTGTTCTTGTCCTACACCTATTTCAGCGGCACCTGCGTAAGCTCCCGTGACTTGAAAGAGTACGCGCCGGAAGTGTTTAGTTCCTCGGCTCGGCCAGCTGGACACTCATGCAACTGCACCTTCTTGTTTATGGTGCTAAAGCAGCTTGGGCTGGCCGATGCAATCGGAGGGGAGGGCAAGCGGGGTAAACCCTTCTGCACAACGTTTCGGTGAGGTGTCATGTCCGGCAGCGCGACAGACTGCCACCGGTTCTTGCGCCTCATGGACCGATTCGCGCCCGATCCGCGTACGCTCTACTATGTGGATTGACGTTGACTCGGTTTGGTGGACAACCAACGATGCGACTAGGAGCCCCAGGCGAATTCGTAAGCACCTGGAACGCCACGAATCAATCCATCTTGTCCATCCGAGTTCCGCAACGAGACGGAGCGCCTGGTGTGTCTTGAAGCAACCAGCCAGCGCGGGAGACAACAAATAAAAGACAAATCACGCGACAAGGCCAGAGACGACTTCTCTCATGTGCTGAACTCACTGGGTGTTCAGGCAAAAATGGCTGAACGCGGGCGAGACGAAGAAAAAGTACACAATTCGTGGTATCAGCGGTCGCTGGGCGTCATAGATTTATCGGAAGGACCAATCCGATGGATAAACGTCGTCAAGAAGGACCGATCTAAGGATAGCCCTCCCAAGTGGTGGATCAACTTTTGCATACCGGATGAGAGACTGATCTCAGATCGCGAAACAATCACGATCAGGACCGTAAGGGAAAAGTCGGTCCCGCTGTTCGGGAAGGTCGTCGACGTAACCTTGAAAGGCGAAGATCATGGCACCGGTCTGGTCAACCTTCTTTCCAACGATGAAATGACAAAAAGTCTTGCTACAGAGATCGGCAATCTGGAGATCCGTAGCTATTCCGAGGAATTTCAGGGGTGGACTTTGTAGATAGACAGAAAATTTGATCCTACTATCCAGGATTGGGAGGTCATTCAGAAAATCGCCGATCGCCTACTGTCGTCACCCCGCGTTCTTTAGCCCTCACGACTCTGAAAAGCCTTCGCCTCCGCCCAAAGTGACCTCGCGTCTCCCCGGAACCGCACCGCCAAGATAGTCGACCGCGCGCCTGGAGCCGAGGCCCAAACGCTCTCGGCAACAAGAGGCCGCCCGGCGGATTCATCGGGAGGCGGCTCGGACGAGTCGCCCGGCATGAAGTTTGGCGTGGTCACGGCACGCCGATGATCTTGGGGTCCACGCCCCCGCCCCTCCACGACCCCAAGTCGGTCCAATCATTGATGTCGCTGCATGCGGGAGATACGTGCCCAGCGGCGCCACAGGCGCCTGAAGCGCAGCACCCCACTCAAACGCTCCTAGTACAGTATCCCTTGGTCCACCGTGGAAACATTTGCCGGACATACCCGACAGCCGCGAAATCTCGTTCCGCCTGCTGCGCCATTACGCGTCGTCGGTGCGCCACCAGAAGTATCACGGCGTAGACATCGTCACGGTGAACGTTGACGGCCCCCGCTAGCGTCGCACTGCATCAGTTAGTCATATCGTGCTGAGGTTCACGCTGGCGCTCTAATGAGCCGCTTTAGCAGACCTGCTTGCGATGCCGCCTCATGCGACCTCGATTTGCAGGATGCAGTGGCCGCTCGGACCACACTCCTCCGGTGCGTTGAGAGCGCGCACGCGCAGGGACGCCGCGACGCCCTCGGACGCGAAGACATGGTCCAGTTGCCGGGTAGCCGCCGCCGGGGTCTGGTGACATGAGATGGCGGCGGCGACTCGATCTCGATTAGCTCGATCAGCGTATCCCCGCTCTCAACCGGACGTGTCGAAATCGCCTCGGCGCCAGTGCGAATCTGATGGCCGGCACCGCGGGTACCAGTATCTCAGCCTCGATCTCGAGGCCCAGTGTGTCCTTGAAGAAATGCCGCGATGCTTCGAAGTCGCTGCAGACGATTCCGATGTCGATGTTTGGATTCTATACTTTTAGCACGGCTGCCTTTTCCGTTTTGCACCGGCTGTTGACCCGACACCTAATGCATCATCACCCCGAATCCAGCCCAAGCTCAACGTATCTCTGGACCATGCCGCGAATGCGCGGCCGTTCGCTATTTAGGAAAGCCTCGTGTGGATTGAACATAGCGGTGCTCACCCTGCCTTCGTCACGGACATACTGAATCTGCTCTGGGCTCTCCGGGTTTTCGTAGTAGTTCATGTTGAACATCCGCCGGCCCGCGGCCCCACCAAACGAGGCGTGCCAGAGGTTCTCACTAGCGAAGACCACGTCGCCGGGCTCTGACTCCAGAGGGTAAGCCGGCACCTCGGCGCCGGTGACTCCGAACGGGCGTATGCTCGGGTCGTCGAACTGCTCCCGGAGGACGTTGAGATGCCGCTGGTACTCCAGCAAGTGTGATCCGGGGATGACTCGAAGACAGCCATTGTCCCTGGTCAGCGGATCGGGGTAGATAACGACCTTGACATGGTCCAGGACCGGAGCCTTGCCGTCGCCGCCGTGCCACTCGGTATCGCCAACGTACAGACTGCCGTCGGAGAGGACCCAAAAGGGCCTCGTCCCCAGAAGTTGTTCGACGACGTTGTAGATACGGTCGTCCTCGGCCAGTCCGGTCAGGTAAGGCCGACGCTCGAGGAACCAAAGAACGGTCTTCGATTTACGCCGCGAAAAGGGTGCTCTCTCCATCTCCTCGGCCATCACGTCGTCGAAGTTACGACTAATGTCAGCCATCTCGTCCGGCGAGAAAAGGCCTCTCAACACGACGAAGCCAAAAGCCCTGAAGTGGGCAACCTGTCTCTTTGTCAGCATCGTGGCCCTCCAGAACGGCTAGCCATTGCGAAACCATATTTTATATCACTGTTTGGCCCAAGGCCGCACGGACCGGCTGTCCCAGCGGTGACCGCGGAACTTGGCTCCACACCCAACATCCGCGCCCGTCAAGTCGAAGGGAAAGTCGTACCTCGCGGACGACTCGTCTTGTTATCGATGGAACCGGCCTATCCTGTTTCCTATCTAGCAGCCGGTCATAGAGGGAGCAAAGCATCATCAAGGATTTGCATCAGTTCGAGTTGGACCTCTCCTAACGTATCCCATTCGACCTCGCCAGGTTCGATCGTTTCCGCGTCAGAGCCACGGGGTTATGGCGGAAACGCAGCCATCAATTCGAGAATGGTACGGTATAGAGTGCCGTAAGGCCCACAAAACTGCACGGAGTCTGAAGACCCTGGTGCTGAGATTCAGACTGGCGCCGTAGGTTCCTCCGTCCTAGCCTGCGTGCGGGGTGTTGGCGAATTCGGCGGCCGTGAGACTACGAAGGAGTCAAGCAGTTGGCGCGCACTTTGCGAGTAAGAGCTGTGTTGCGAGAGTCCGGTCGACGGATGGCGTGGCTAGGGATGGTAAGTCTGCTGGCCGCCGCTTTGCTGTCGGCATGCGGCGACGAGTCATCGCCCGCGGATGCGACGCCCACCGCCGTAGTCACCGCGGCGGAATCGGCACCGACGGCCGCGCCCGCTGCCGCGGTGACCGCTGAGCCTACCGCCATCCCACCCACGCCGACGCCGTCACCCCCGCCTTCGACTCCGGTACCGTCGCTAGACCCTACGCCGACGCCCCCTCCTGCTACCCCGACTCCGGTGCCGTCACCCGCTGCTTCGACCGCAACGCCGTCGCCGCCCGGCGCTTCCGCCGAACGCGATTTCGATATCGATAGCGACACACTCTGGCGGGAGCTGTTCGATACGTTCAGCGCCTCCGAGCAGTCTTGCATTCAAAACGAGTTGGGCGGCGAGCTGCTGGAGTCGGTGCTGGGGCAGCGTGCCATGCCCGGTCCCGAAACACGCGAGTGGGAGGCGTCCATATTCGGCTGTCTCGCTCCGCAAACGGCCGCCCAGGTATTTGTCGCCGCCCTCGTCGCGCAGATCGCGCAGATAGGGGGAATGGCCGAGGAGAACGAAAGCTGCCTGCGCGAGCTGTTAGCCGATACCGACATAGCCGGTCTCGTTTCCGGCTCCCTCCCGGACGCCAGCCCGGCCGACGTTGCGAAGGCGCAGGAGTTCACCCTCGGCCTGCTGAGCTGTGTTCCCCAAGTGATTCTGTCCGGCGAGGCCGGTCCCAGCGGGCCGCCGCCGGCTGAGGTGTCCGCGCTCTGGCAATACCCCACCGGCGGCCTGGTGGTTGTAGCGCCCACGGTGGCGGACGGGGTGGTTTACGCCGGTTCAGACGACAAGCACGTGTACGCG
Organism: Chloroflexota bacterium; assembly: GCA_965220075.1. Lineage (GTDB taxonomy): Bacteria > Chloroflexota > UBA11872 > UBA11872 > UBA11872. The sequence goes on along the minus strand of OZ244806.1, from coordinate 1,828,901 downwards.
CTGGACGCGGTCACGGGAGAGTTGCTGTGGCGCTTTGAGACGGCAGACGTGATCAGGTCGACTCCAACCGTGAACGGCGGAGTGGTTTACGTAGGGTCCAACGACAACCACATATACGCGCTGGACGCGTCCACGGGAGAGCCGCTGTGGAGCTACGACACCGCCGACTGGGTGCAGTACTCGCCTCCCGTGAGCGGCGGGGTCGTCTACCTCGCCGCGCGGGCGGATGATGGGGATTACAAACTCCACGCGCTCGAGGCGATGTCCGGAGAGCGGCTGTGGGTGGCCGGAGTCCCGTATCCGTTCGGTTCCCAGTTCGCTCTGGACGCTGCCGACGACAAGGTCTACGTGCCGGGCGACTTCGGCGAGTTCCACGCCCTCAACGCGGCGACCGGAGAGCTGGCTTGGAGCTTCGATACCGGCATCCGGTCGGAGTCGCCGCCCACGGTGATCGGTGGAATGGTGTACCTGACGGCCGTGAATATCGCCTACGCGCTGGAGGAGTCGTCCGGGGCGCTGGTCTGGAGCTACGGGACGGAGAGGTTCCCCGCCAGGGACGTCCCGGCTGTCATTGCGGACGGGGTTTACTACTTCTCCCCCGACGACTACCTGTACGCTCTCGACACCGCAACGGGAGACGTCCTCTGGTCCTACCAGGCGGACGGCTTCATCAACACCACGCCCCTGGCCGCTGGAGGCATGGTGTACGTAGGGTCGGAAGTCGGCTCGTTCCACGCGCTGGACGCCGCCAGCGGTGAGCCGCTTTGGAGTCAGCAAACGACGGGCCGGGTACTCGAGTCGCCCACGGTGGCCGACGGCGTCTTGTACGTCGAGTCGAGCGACGGCTACCTGCGCGCGCTGGATGCCATAACCGGGGCAGAAATCTGGAGCTTCCAAAAGGGCTATTTCTCGGGTATCCGGTCCTACACCGTTACGGGCGGAGTGGTGTACCTGGGCGCTCTGAACGGCAGCGTGTACGCCTTCGCGGCGCCTGCGGCCAACTAGACGGCTCCCGGCAACGACGGCGGGTACGTAGACCCTCTCGCGGGGATAGGAATTAGGACCCTCGCCGCGGCGCTTTGCCCAGACGGGGCTGTGGGACTGGACCCCCACCCCGTCTCAAATACAGGGCCAGCTATTCGCCGGGGAGACGGAAAGGACGCTGATCAAAAGGACCCGCTGCCCCACATAAGCGTGTCTAGTTGCGGTTGACCCCTTCAGCTACGCTCCAACCAAAGACCCTTGAGCGGCAGCATGAAAGCAGCCTTAACGAGCGAGGCGGAGCTGCGCACGGTCTACCCCGAGCCGAACACGCGGGCGGAACAGAAAGTGCTCGGCCACCTGGACGTTCACTGCCGCGACTTCATTGCACTGTCTCCCCTTTGCATCCTCAGCTCTGTCGACGCCGACGGCCGCGCGGATACCTCCCCCAGAGGCGACCCGCCGGGGTTCGTTGCGGTACTGGACGACCAGACGCTGCTGATCCCCGACCGCCCGGGTAATAACCAGATCGACTCGCTGCGCAACATCGCCGAGCATCCGCGCGTAGGGCTGCTCTTCCTGGTGCCGGGCATGAACGAGACGCTGCGAGTGAGCGGCACGGCGGAAATCGTGGACGACGCGGGGCTGCTGGCGCCTATGGCTGTGGGAGGCAAGCCTCCGCTCTCCGGTCTGCGCGTCACCGTCGAGGAGGCGTTCCTGCATTGCGGCAGGGCCTTGATTCGATCCCGAATTTGGGACCCCGCAGTCCAGATCGAGCGCTCCAGCTACCCCACCTACGGGCAAGTGCTGGCGGACCAGATCAAGGGCGCGGACGCAAAGGAGATCGACGACTCCGAGGACGAGGCCAACCGCCGCCGGCTCTACTGAACCGGACCTATCCTGCCCGTCCTCGCCGTTGAGGCGTTTCCAGCGCCTCGGCATAGCGCGGGTCTTCGCTCAGATTACTGCCCCAACCGACTGCGCCGCGGGAGTTCGCGCCTAGGCGCACAGCGCGTGCTCGCCGCTCCAGCGCGCCGTCGGGACGCCACCCGCCGGGGCGGAAGCAAGCAAGCTGTCGCGCGCGTCGAGCCAGAGTTGCCGCCAGGCGGTGGGATCGTGCAGCTCGGATTCCGGATTGGCCCGGCTGCGCGCGACGAATCCCGGCAAGAAGCTCCGCCCGGTAGGCTGGCCGATGGGGTTGTAGCGGATATCGAGACTCCAGCGAATCTCGTCGCTGACGTTGGTGAGCGACGCATGCATGCAGCGGCGATGCATGAACAGCACGTCGCCGCGCGACAACGGCACCGGCCGGACACGGTTCTCGGGTACCAGTGCGGCGGGAATATGCATTGACCCGTTCTGCGGGCAATGGAGCCGCAGTCCTTCGGCGTGGCTGCGCGGCACCACCTTCAAGCATCCGTGGCGCTCGCTGGCATCGGTCAGCGGCAACCAGACCGTCAGCATGTCGCTCTCATCGGCTTCTTCGGTGACGACGCCATTGTCCTGATGCCACTGGGTCGTGGCGTTCATTCCCGTGACCCGTCCGCGCTTGAGCAGGCGCTCGGGAACCTTGATGCGCACGTGCTGCACCGGATTGGAATAGATTTCGGGTCCGATGAGCGACTCGACGCCGTCAAGCAGACGCTCGTTGCGCAACAGGCCGAAAACGGCCGGGCCGAAGTGGGCCTGCGAGTCGGGTTTCAGCTTACTCCCGGGAAGAATGGGAAGGTAGATGTCGAACGGATCGGGATCGAGATATCCGGTGTCTCTGACGAGCGAGATCGCTCGCTCGCCGAAGGGCAGATCGGCGTGCGTGCGCCCGATCTCGCCGGCCGCGTGCATCCTCCGGCTCACCTGGTCGAGAACGTCCGCATACTCGTCCATGACGGGCTGCAGATCTTCGTCGGGGACGAGCAAATTGGGGGCCACTAGGTAGCCCTCGCGCTTGAAGTGGTCAACCTGCTCTTCAGTCAGCTTCATGGAGAGCTCCTCGGCGCGCAGGCCTACCGGCATTCGTTTCGAGCATATGCACAGTGCTCACTCACAGCCTACCGGCGTCTTTAAGGTGCTTGACCGAATGGATACCGCGCTGGATTGTATCGCTTGAAAGCAGTGCGGCTCGACGCGGATAGCGTATACCGCCGATCAGCTTGCCTTCACCACAGGCTCTAAGACGCCGCTACGGCTCTCTCAGGCCCCAGGTGCTAGTGTTGCCCCGGACCGGCTTTGGAACCGGTCAAGGCGAGCTCACTGGAATAGGGGTTAGAGTTGACGCGGGCTTCGCGCCAGCCTGGCTAGCGTCATAGTGGAGGGACGAAAATGGCGGACTCGATCGCCAGGGATAAGAACGCGATCGGCCTAGTCGCGGTGGGTAGCCAAAACGCGATTGGTGGCGTGGCGGCAGGGGCCATAAACGCGATTGGTCTTACTGGCCTGGGCGGCCTAAACGCAATCGGACTTGTCACGTTCAGCCCCATAAACTCAATTGGCCTGGTTGCGATAGGCGGTGTGAATGCGGTCGGTGTGGTTGCCATCGGAGGCGTAAACTCGATAGGCGTAGTTGCCATCGGCGGCCTGAACACCAGAAGCCTTATCCCGCTGGCGTGATTACCTCGTACCAAGACCCTTTCGAGCTTGGGCTGCAGCGTAGGCACCGTGCGGCGCGTAAGCCTTTGCTGTTCCGGGTCTGACCCCCACCCCGATATTTTAGCCACCTGCTATGTTGGTGCCGCATGGGCAAACGGGCAGGCGTCGGAGCCAATCTCCGGCGGCGCTTCCAGCGGTTACCCAAGTGAGCGAGGGTGCAAAACCCCTTCGACCTAGGTCGGGAAGAGGCCGTCTCGGCTTAGCTCACGCGCGGGGAGGATCCTTGCGCAGATGAGTTCTCATCGTGCCCATGAGCATGATGAACAGCACGTCTACGACCACCCGGAAGATTCGGCGGGTCTGGCTCTGCCCGCCGGCGCGGCACCGGCCCGGCGGGTGGGCCTGCGGCGGATGCTTTGGATCGCCCCGCTGGCGGCGCTCGTTCTGGCGGCCGCTGCGTGCGGCGAGCCGGATTTCGAAGCCGGCCCCCTCGGCGCCGTGCGGGTGGCCCCCGGCGAGGCCATCCAGATACGCTCAATGCAGGTTCTCACCGGGCTTGGCGACTTGGGCACGCCGAGCCAACGCGGCGTGGCGCTGGCGCTGGCGGACTATGGCCCTATAAAAGGACACGACGTCTCGATGGGCGCCGGCCTGGACTCTCTCTGCACGGCGGAAGGCGGCGCCGCCGCAGCCAATGAGGTGGCCGGCGAGCCCCAAGTCATCGGCGTCATAGGGCCGTCCTGCTCCGTCGCCGCCGCGGCGGCTTCGCCAATCCTCAGCGAGGCCGGCCTGGTAATGATCGCTCCCTCCACCACCTCCCCATCGCTGACCTCGGATCTGCGCGGCAACGCCGGCGGCAACTATCACGAGGGCTACTACCGAACCGCCAACAACGACCTGCACCAGGCGCGCGCGGTGGCGCAGTTCACGTACACGGAGCTCGGCCTGCGCAAGATGGCCGCTATCCACGACGGCGACCCCTACACCACCGGGCTCACCGGCGCATTCACCGCCGCGTTCGAGCAGCTTGGCGGCTCGGTCACGGTCGCCTCGGTTAGCAGGGGCGATACGGACATGTCCCGCGTCCTCAGCGAGATCGCGGCCGGCAGCCCGGACGGCCTGTTCTTCCCGCTCTTCCAGGCAGAAGGCACCGCCATCGTCCGGCAGATAGGCCAGATTGCCGGACTTGAGGGCATCGCCCTGATCGGCGGCGCGGCCCTGCTCGTCTCCGAGTTCCTCGCCATACCCGAGTCGGAGGGCGTCTACCTGCCCGGCCCGGACTCGAACTTCGCCGGCAACACCAACGAGGCGACCGGCCGGAGCGGCGATTCCCTCGTGGCCCACTATCGAGAGCAGTACGGCGAGGCGCCTTCGGCCGCCTACATGCACCACGCCTACGACGCGGCCACGATGCTGCTGCGGGCCATTGAGGAAGTGGCGATCGCCGACGGGGACAGCCTGCACATCGATCGGGCCAAACTCCGAGAGGCCCTTTCCGGCACCACCGGCTTCAGGGGTGTGATCGGGGTCATCTCCTGCGACGAGTTCGGCGACTGCGGCGTCGGCAGCATTCAGATATCGCATCACACCGATTCGAGCGTCACCAATATTGCGGACCTCCCCGTCGTATACCGCTTTGCGCCCTTATCTCCCTAGCCGCCGCACAGGCTGACGTTGTACCCCGGCCCGCCCACGTAGCACGCGGCCGGCGGGTCGTATTTGAACGCCTGGCCGCGTGGGAGGACGCCATCGTCATCGCACAGTTGGGGCGGGTATGCTGGCGGCGCGCGCGCCAGATTCATGACGGTAAGAGAAGGAGGCAGGCCGGTGCTTAGATTCGCCGAAGAGATCATGCTGCTGCTTCTCGACGACGACGGCGGGGAGTTCGTGCGCGTCCCTGAGTGGTCGCTGCAGTGCGCCCTGGCGGGCGCGGTGTTGATGGACCTGGCGTTAGAGAACCGGATCGACACCGACCTGGAACAGCTCGTACTGGTCGATTCCAGCCCCGTCGGCGACGACCTTCTCGACCCGACCCTCGCCAGCATCGCGCAGGCGACCGAGCCGCACGATAGCCGTTACTGGATACAGCACACGGCCCAAGACGCCGACCGGATTCGCGATCAAGTGCTCGAGCGTCTCGTCGAGCGCGGCATTCTGCAGCGCCGGGATGAACGCTTTCTGTGGGTGTTCCAGTCGCGGCGCTACCCGGTCGTGGACGGCAAGGCCGACCGGGAAGTGAAGCTGCGGATTATGGGGGTGCTGTTCAGCGACGAGATTCCCGACCCGCGCGACATCGTGATCGTCTGCCTGGCTGAAGCCTGCGGCCTGTTCAGAGAGTTGCTTTCCAGGCGGGAACTGGAGCACGCGAACGCGCGCATCGAGCAAGTGCGCAAGCTCGACCTGATCGGCCAGGCAGTCGCGCAGGCCGTCTGGGACATCGAAGTGTCCCTCGCTCTGGCCATGCACCCGCCCATCTAGCGTACGCGTCCGCCGGCGGGCGCGCGGCACGGAGGCGGATCGTCCTCTTCGCCGGCGCAAGATACACCGACTCGCGGCCGCGGGGCCTGGTCCTACAGCACCCTCCCGTGCGCCCTACTCAGCCGGCCAGGCCCCTGTCGCGTGAGACATACATCAGACTGCGGGTAAACGAAGCAAGGCTTCCAAATCGTCGGGCTGCACGGTGTCACGGGCGACCCGATTGGCGCGAGCTACCCCGCAAGTCATGCAGCGATGGACTAGCTGAAGACCCTTGCCCGACTTGTGCCGGATTCCAAAATGCCTGCTATGTAAGGAACGCCGCGCTAAAGGGGAAGCGCGCGCCCGGCGTCACGCAGGCGCTCACGCCGTTGTTGCACGTCTGGCAACGCGTTGGACACCAGCCCCCAGAATTCGGCTGAGTGGTTCTTGACCGTAAGGTGGGCCAGCTCGTGCACGACGATGTACTCGATGAGCGAAGGCTCCAGCATCATGGCGCGCCAGTTGAAGCGCAGCGTTCCATCGGGGGCGCAGCTTCCCCAGCGCTGGCGTTGGTCGCGTATGAGCACTCGCGGCCTTTCTCCGCGACCGAGCCGGGGCCACCAGCGGTCGACACCCGCGGACAGCCGCTGCTCGGCGCGGATCCGATACCACTTGACGATGGCGCGCCGAACTCGTTCGTAGCGTTTACCGCCGTCGAGACGCCGTGGCACGACGACTCGGAACCGCCAGTGAGCGAATCGGACCTCTGGCGAGCGCACGTCCGCGGACTCGACGACAATGCGGACGTTGCGGCCCAGGTATGGCAGCGTCTCGCCGCTGACGAATTGCTTCGGGACGGCCTCCAGAGCCGTGCTCGACGCGTGGCTGAGGATCCAGCGCGCCCGCTTGCGAACGATAGCCCGCAGCTCGCTGGGCGGCGTATCCGCGGGCGCGGCCACCTGCACACCGCCGCCGTACACCGTGATCTGGACCGTCTTCTTGCGGCGAGCGCTGCGGCGTACCTCGTACTCGATGGGGGTGGAGCCGAAGCGGATGCGGTCCCGTTCGGTCACCGCCCATGCCTCCACCGGGCCAGCTCCACAATCTTGTTGGCGAGCTCATCCAGGCGCTCTTCCGTGTAAGCGCCGGTCCGCCGCAGCTCGCGCTTGATGTCACGGCGCATCTCACGCTGGACCTCCAGGTTCGACTGCCAATCGACCACCGCGCGGTGACGGTCCAGCAGCCGCTCGATCCTGCGCGAGGTCTCCTTGGTACCGTCGTCGAAGCGCACCCGGTATGGAGGCGGTTCCTCACGCAGAACCGTGTCTGCGCCTGGCTCTCGCGGACTGCCGTCGAGCAACCCGTAGATGGCGAACGACACCGGCGAGAGACCCTGCTCGGCGGCGATGTCGGCTTCGCCCTGAATCTGATGGCGCAGCGCCGCCAGGCGCCGGCAGGCCTCGGCGGCGTCGATCAGACGCTTCCGCAGGTCCTCGATGATGCGCGAGAGCTGCTCGGAGAGCTTTTCGAAGAACACGGGGTTGTCGGCCAGGCGCTCATGTATCTGCGCCCGGATGGCGTGCTCCATGATCGAGGCGCGCGCCTCGTCGTGCGGAAGTCCCGCGATCTTCTGCTCGAAGTCCTGGTCGAGTATGGAAACCGGCCTCATCAGCTCCCGCACCTGGGCGCCGATGCGCTCGTCGAGTAGCTTCTTCACCTTCGCGCCGATCTCGGTCCAGCTCACGTCCGCGTCCTCGCGGAGGAACTGGGCGCGGACGTAGGCGCGTATCTCCGTAAGCCGGGCCAGGCGGTCCACGTAAGGCAGCGCGCGCGGATCTGGAAGGAAACGGTCCATCAGGCGGGAGAACTGGCGGTAGCTCGCGTCGAACCGCTCGAAGAGGTCGGCCTTGAAGTCGCCCTCCGTCGAGGCGTCCGGCGCGAAGACGGCCACGCACGCCCAGGTGTCACCCAGGTCGCGACCCTTGAAGTGCGCCTCCGCTTGAACGGCCGCCGCCTGGACGACCGGCGCCGGGTCGGCTTCGAGCTCGCTCATAGCGCCCTGCACGTCGGGCCACTCGAACGTGGAGAGAGCCTCCTCGAGGTCGCGCGAGACACCGTGGTAATCCACCACCAGGCCGTACGTTTTCTCGGTGTCGACGCTCTCCTGCCGGTGGGCGAAGCGCCGGTTCACGCGGGCGATGGCCTGGAGCAGGCTATGCTCGCGCAGGGCGCGATCGAGGTAGAGCACTTGCTCCACGGGCGCGTCGAACCCGGTCAGCAGCATGTCCACCACCACCAGCACCTCCGGCTCGCCCTCCGGGTCGAGGAACGCGCCGATAACCTGCTCCTGATCGAGGCCGCGCGCCGCCGCGAACTCCGGTCCGTCGTTGGGATCCGTGGTGATGATGGGGTAGGCGCTCAGGCCGAAGTTGCCCAGATGCTCGGCGTAGCGCAGCGCGGCGGACCGGCTGGGCGCAACTACTTGCGCCTTGAATCCGTTGGGCCGCACCTTGGTCTTGAAGTGTTCGGCGATGTCGAGGGCGATCATCTCGATCCGCTGAGCCGCCTCGGAAACGGTCTCTTTGTTCGCGTAGCGCCGCCGTATCGCCGCCTGCGCCTCGTCGGACTCGTCGCCGAACATGGCGTCGAAGAGCCGGTCGAGAGTCTCGGGACCCTCGATGGCGAGCTCGGGCAGGCGCGCCTCGTACCAGATCGGCACCGTAGCGCCGTCGGCCACCGACTGCGGGATCGTGTAGGAGTCGATCAGCGAGCCGAAGCCCCCCATGTCCAGGCGGCGGAAGCTCTTGTCGATGGGCGTGCCGGTAAAGCCGATCAGGACGGCGTTGGGCAGCGCCTTTCGCATCCGACTCGCCAGAACCCCGTACTGGGTGCGGTGCGCCTCGTCCACCATCACGATCACGTTCTCAGAGGCATCGAGCGCGTCCATCCGCCCCTCGGGGGCCGTCAGCGCCTCCTCGAATTTCTGGATGGTGCTCATCACCGTGCGGCTGGCCCCGGCGGTGAGGAGCCGGCGCAGGTCGCGGCTGCTCGCCGCCTGCTCCGGCGCCGGGAAGCCGCAGCGCTCGAAGGTGTTGCTGATCTGACGGTCGAGCTGCCGGCGGTCGGTGACCACCACGATGGTCGGGTTGCCCAGGCGCGGCTCGCGGCGCAGCTTGGTGGCCAGCCAGAGCATCGTCAGCGACTTGCCGGAGCCCTGCGTGTGCCAGACCACGCCGCCGCGATCCTCCGGTTTGCGGCCTTGCAGTATGCGCGCCAGCGCCGCGCGCACGGCGCGGTGCTGCTGGTAGCGCGGCAGCTTCTTGACCAGACGGCCGCGCTCCGGTTCGTAGATCACGTAGTCGCGCAGGATGTCCAGCAGCGTGGCCGGCGCCAGCAGCCCCACGATCAGCTGCGCCTGCCCGCGCGGCTCCACCCCAAAGAGCCGGCGCGCTTCATCCTCCGAGTGGAGCAGCACCGACTTCCACTCGACGTAGGCGTTCTCGGGCGCGCCCAGCGCGGCGTAGGCCGCGGCGGCGCCGCAGTGAGCGACGCAGAGCAGGTTGTAGTGGAAGAGCTCGGGCGCGCCGGTCCCGTGCCACTCCGGCCCGGCCTCCTGGTAACGGCGCAGCTGGCGCACGGCCTTGGACTTCCACACGTCGAGCATGGACGGCGACTTGGCCTCCATTACCACCAGCGGCAGGCCGTTGACGAAGAGCACCAGGTCGGGAATGACGGCGCGCTCGTCGTTGCGCGAACCGCCGCGCTCGTTGCCGCGCCGCACGCGGAACTGGGTGGTGACGACGAACTCGTTGAGTCCGTTCGCGGGGTGGTCGAAATCGAAGAAGCGGACGGTGCGCGGGTGCCGGCCGCCCGGCACGTCGACGCTGAGCGGCATGCCGTAGGTCAGGTACTCGTGAACGGCCTGGTTGCGAGCCATGCCGGTGGCGTCGACCCGCTGCAGCTCGAAGATCACCCGCTCGGCTTGCTCCTCGGTCATCCACTCGTTGAGCCGCAGCAAGGCGCGCCTGAGCCGTGCCTTCAGCAGCACCTCACGCTCATCGTTGCGCTCCGCCGCCAGCACGTCACGCTGCACGTAGGTCCAACCGAGACGTTCCAGCAACTCGCGGGCCGGATTCTCGGCGTGATGGAGCTCGTTGAGCTTGCCGGGAGTGGTCACGGGCTCTCACCGCGGGAGTCCTCCAACATCTTTCGCAGCTGCGGCAGCAGGTTTGGGATCGCATCTTGAATCATCGACCAGATGATGACGTCACTGATGTGCAGGTAGGAGTGCGCCAAGCGATTGCGGACCCCGATGATTGCGCGCCAGGGAATCATGGGGTATGCCTCACGCGCGTCGGATGGGATATGGGTTGCCGCCTCACCGATCAGTTGGATGTTGCGCAACGTGGCGTCGTGGATGAGACCGTCGGCTGCGAAGGCATCCTGATCCAGTCCATCCGTATATGACAGGACTTTCTCGGCGAACTCGATCATGTCCTGAACGTAAAGATTCCAGCGTCGACTTTCTTCATAGGTCTCACACATCCACGGCCTCCCGTTCGACGTGCGGACGCATTTCGGCCCGAACGTCCTCCCGGGTCGCCAGTTCCACCGGTCGTTGCAGCAGGTCTTCCAGGTAGAACTGGGCGCCGAAGTAGGTTCGCCAGTTCGGGGGAGCGTCGAACCGCACCAGGATGTCCACGTCGCTCCGGTCGGTAGCTTCATCCCGGGCATAGGAGCCGAACAGGGCGAGCTCCGTGACGCCGAATCGCTCCGCAAGCACCGGCCGGTGGGCTCGGAGCATCTCCAGCACTTCCGCTCTGGTCATGGCGTCACTCCGTCGAGACAGGCACATTGACTACGACTGGCAGGCTGGCATCCTCGTGTTCGCCCCCGTGCTCCGCTGCCAGCGTTTCCGGTGGGACGTACGTCCACCCCAGCTTCTCCAGCAACTCCCGCGCCGGGTTCTCGACGTGATGGAGCGCGTTGAGCTTCGCGGGCTGGCTCACGACCTATTCGACCCTGTGGCCTTGCTGATGGCTCGACTTGCACCGTCAAGCCGACGCATTAGGTGATTCGCCAGCGTCAGAAGCTCAAGTGCAACGTCAGAATCATCCTCGAGCCCGTGCTCATGCGCACGCGGATTCCTAATGCCCGTCATCGCCCCGGCATAGATATCCATGTAGCCAAGCTGTTCGTCACGGTCAGAGTTCGACTGAAAATCATTCATACAAAGAGTGGGTGAATTAACACTAAATGCTTTTCGCATAAGACTCGCACCATCCTGACCCGATATACCCGACTTTTGCTTGACTTCATTGTTCATGCATTTCAAAGCTTCTTCAACAGCCCGTGCATAGTGACCATCAGCAAACAATTGGCGGCTCACTGAACGAAGCGCCTCGCTTGTCACCACATCGTCAAATCGGTCAAGGACGGTTCGCTCGTCGGAGTGAGCACGATCCCGCCTTGATGGCGTTCTCCCCAAGCCTGCCTCGTCTGCATCCATTTGAACATGGTTGGCTGCCTTGAGCCAGTCACGATAACCTCCACGGTTAGCCAAGCGTCATTCATCCTTCCGACCGTACAGATGTCGTGCCATGTTTCGAAAGATTTGGTCAATTTGATCGGCTGTAGCGCTAGAATCAATATGAATCTGAATGTCAATGTGTACAGATGGGTCAGCAGTCGCTCCAGATACCGTAGTAGCCGAATTTAGCAAATCGTTGCCTTGAGGCGATGGGTCCGCGCTTGGCTGAACATCATCCGGGATTTGTGATTTCGCACCGTCTGGCATGTTTTCTAGGGCATGGCCGATCGTTATAAGCCGCTCACTTCCACTTACCTGTTGGATGATCCCAAGGTAGCGTGCATTTGCCACAAAGATATTCCCAGCTTCCGCACGGTATCCATCGGGAACCCCTACCAGACCCAGTTCATCTTTCAGCACATCGTCGGCAGGGACTCGCTGGTTCTTTAGCCGGCCGTACAGCTGGTTGAACGAATCGATCCGACCAATCGCATGCTCGAATTCCATCCGTAGCTTCGCCTGCCGTTCAATCGATTCATCGACGATAGATCTACCCTCTGGTGTGAGTTCCACGAAATCCGCTTGATAGCCTCCTGATGTAAGGCCATAGCGTCCTGAACTCGTAACAAGCTCGCGGCTCGGACCGCTTTCCGGGGCACGGCCCAGCCTGTCAAACAGGGTTAGTCGCCGCATCCGGTCTCCTGCGCCTTCCATGGCGATGGTGCGTGCAATCGATAGCGCGTCCTCAAAGGTGACAGTCGGATAGGTCTTGGATGGACCGCGACTTCGACGCGGGCTCGATGCGGTGTCCTTGGAATCTGTCATCGTTCCCCCTCTGTCGCTATCGGAACCCTCAAGGATCCCGTCAACAGTGTGTCCGTCATTGACGCTTTTAGCGATTGTACAGAGAATCGCTCCTGAAACGTCATTTCAATCGCACCCCTCGCACCGGCTATGATCTCGGCGATAGCCCGCTGCTCGCAAAGCGATGGGAGGGCAACGGTGAGTGATCCTACTTGCTCAAGGTTGATATTCGCCTGCGCCAACTCTGAGCGAAGATCATCGACCTGCTTCTGTACCATCTTTCCGCTTAGCATGAGCGCCGCGAACTCGGGCGTAGCCCGCTGATTCTTGGCCAATCGAACAATTGCGAGAGCCTGATTAACATTCGCGGGAAGGTGTTCACTCGTAATCAGAGCTGATCGACCGAGTGCACCAGCAATGCTCAAGAGGATGTCACCGGCTTGTAATATCGATCGCGAAAGCATCTGGTGGGTTTCACCGGTGATAAAGCGCAGTTCTCCACCTGTCACCAACCCGTCAGCGATGTTCTCGACGCGCAGGAATCGCACACCTGCTGGCACGTACTCGTGGCCCAAGGTGGTTGGCGTCGTTCCCTTGGTGATTCGCTCACATATCGCCTTCAGACGCACGACTTGCCAGTCAGCCGGGATGATTCCCAGGCCGGGCACGCTGCGCCATTGGGTGTGCCAGCCGGGGACGCCGCGGGTGAGGAGCTCGTGGAGCAGGGCGTCGCGCTGGCGTTCGGTGGCGCTGATCACCGCCTCGGTGCGCTCGATGGCCGCGTCGATGGCGTCCAGCACGGCGGCGATGGCGCGCTGTTCGGTGAAAGGTGGAATCAGGCGGCTTAGTGCGTAGACATCGTCGCGATTCAGTCCTGGCACGCCTGTTGCGCGATTGAGCATGGCCAGGTCCTCACGAGCCAACAAGTGGTATACCCACCGGACATCAATCAGCTCATTAGCTGGGACTGCGCAGTAAGTCGTGTCAATTGGGGCAAAGTCCTCAGCAATCCACGTCACTGTGCCAATGCTGCCCTTGCGCCCCACGACGATCCCCGGACCTTCGACTGTCGATTGGTTATGGAAACCCACGACGCCGGCTGAACCAATGACAGGCACCTTGCCAGGGACACGCTTCCGTTCTGGCAACGAAGTCCCATACTCAAGCCTTAGCACCTCTCCAAGCCTTGCCACCCGCCACCCGTCGGGCACTCGCGTCCTATTGGCCATCAGTGCCTGGATGCCGCTCCTTCTCATAGTCGTTGAGTTCATACAGCGTGAGTCCACGGCCCGCCCTCTTCGCCTCAAGCCATTGCTGGAAGGAGCGATGGCTCTCACCAGACTTCCGACCCGCCAGTAGTCCTTCTACGCTGATGTCCTCGTCTAGGTCGGGCCAGCGAATCCCTTGCCCGCCGCCGATCAGCTCCCAGTTGTTTCTCTCCTCCGGCGTCCCATGCACCAATCGGGGATACCAGGCCAGCGGCGTCGCGATCGTCCTTCCGTCCAACAGCTCGGCAGTAAGAGTGTCCTCGGTCACCGCAATCGTCATGGCCTCCGGAACACTGACCTCAGTCGTTGAAACGTACATCCCACTCTCCTAAGAACGACGTCTGGTTCTCCTCAATGATGCGCTCGACCCGACGCAACTCGGAGCGGCTCAAGCCGCCGCTGCGTTCCAGCATCACGGGGTTCATCCAAAACTTGGCGATGTTGTTGTCGCGCTGCACGTGCACGTGAGGAGGTTGCCCCGGTCGCCCAGGTAGAAGAAGAATCGAAACGGCCCCTCTCGCAACAGCGTCGGCATCGCTTCATCAACACCTATCGTACGTATCCCAACTCCGCCAGCAGCTTGTCCATGTGCGCCACCGCCTCGTCGCGGCGCCGCTCGGCCTCGCGCAGTTGGGCTAGCGCATCCTCGACGCTGAGCACCTCGATCGGCTCGGTGGTGTCCACGTAGCGGCTGATGTTGAGGTTGTAGTCGTTGGCCGCGACCTCATCGAGGTCGGCCACGTGGGCGAAGCGCTCGACATCCTCGAACGCACTGTAGGCCGCGGCGATCTTCTCGATGTGCTCGGGGTCCAGGTAGTTGCGCGCCTTGCCCTGCCGGAAGCAGCCTTCTTGGGCCGCGTCCACGAACAGCACGCGGCCGCGCCGCTCGGCCGGTTTGGCCTTGTTGAGCACGCAGATGGCGACCGGGATGCTGGCGCCGAAGAAGAGATTGGGCGCCAGGCCGATGACCGCCTCGAATAGGTCGCTCTGGACGATGCCGCGGCGGATCTTGCCCTCGGCGCCGCCGCGGAACAGGACGCCGTGGGGCATCACCACGCCCACCATCCCCTGGGCGTTGGTTACGGCCAGCATGTGCAGCAGGAACGCCAGGTCGCCCTTGGTACGGGGTGGAATCGCGCCGTAGCCGTCGAAGCGGTGATGCGGGTCGTTGGGCGCGAAGTCGTGCCCCCAGCTCTTGAGGCTGAAGGGCGGATTGGCGATCACGCGGTCGTAGGCGAGCAGCTCTCCCGCATCGCCCAGCAAAGCCGGCTCGGCAATCACGTCGCCGGCCTCCAGGCGCGCGGCCCGCAGGCCGTGGAGCAGCAGGTTGAGCTTGCCGATGGCGAGCGTGCCCAGGTTGCGCTCCTGGCCGTGCAGCGTCAGGTTGCGCCGGTCGCCGCCCTGCTCCTGGACGTACTGCGCGGTGTAGATGAGCATGCCGCCGGAGCCGGCCGTGGGGTCGCAGATGCGCATGCCCTCGCTTGGCTGGAGCAGCTCGACGATCAGGCGCACCACCGTGCGCGGGGTGTAGAACTCGCCGCCCTTCTTGCCGGCGTCGTCGGCGAACTGATAGATCAGGTACTCGTAGGCGTCGCCCAACACGTTGCCGGCGCCGCCGTCGGCCTCCCGCAGATTGTCGTCGCGCAGGTCGAGCGCGCTGAAGTGGTTGAGCAGGCCGCGGATGATGCGCTCGCGGTTGGCCGGGCTGCCCAGCTTGGACTCATCGTTCCAGTTGGTGCCCGACAGGACCCCGTCCAGCCGCGGAGTGTTGGCGTCTTCGATCTCGTGACTGGCCACGTTGAGCGCTTCGCCCAGGTTCATGGACGCCGCGGTGAGAGCGGGCCAGCGGGCGGATTGGGGGACGAAGAACTCGTGCTCGTCGGGGTCGGACAGCGCAACGCCGCGCTCCAGGCCCGCGGCCACGGCGCTCTCGACCTCCTCGTCGAAGCGGTCCGAGAGCCGCTTGAGGAAGAGGATCGAGAAGATATAGCTCTTGTAGTCGGCCGCGTCGATCTGCCCGCGCAGGATGTCGGCGGCCTGCCACAGCTTGGACTCGAGCTCCTGACTGGTAAGCGGCATCTGTTCCTCCTCAGGTTGCCGATACGGGCTTGCGGCTGATGTGATGGATGAGCGAGTCTCGCAGGGTTTCACGGCGCAGCCGGGCGGCCTTCAGTGCGGCCGCATGGGCCGCCTCCGACGCCTCGACGAGCCGAGCTATGCGGTCAAGCTCACGAGGAGGCGGAACAGGGACCTCAACCTCGCCCAGATTTCTGGCGGACATGGAGGCGATGCTAGCGCTCACCGTCACTCGTTTGGCGAGGCGCGCGCGTCCATGGGTCGAGGCGAGGAAGTACCAGAGCCAGTGACCCATGCCCGATCCCGGGTTCCGGGGCCGTACCACCAGCAGCGTCACCCCGGCCACGGTGCGCGACACGCCGGGCGGCACCAGCGCGGACTTGACCGTGTGCGACCGCGCCGTGACAAGCACGTCGAACGGTCGCAACGGGTGTTTCTCGGTACGAGCGTTGCGTTCGATGCTGATCGTCCTCGGGCCGTCCAGCTGGAGATAGCCGTCGGAGATATCGGCGCTCTCTACCAGCCGCAACTCCCAATCCCCCCGGCGTGCGCCGGCGCCGCGGCCGCTGACCGCGAGCCCTTGGCTGACGTACGCCACGTCGCTGATCCGCTTAGTCATGTCCCCGAAAACTGATTAGCCGTAACTATATCTTGCACGTGCTCCCCAAAAAAAGTCGACACGTCATTGTTTTCTTAAGACGTTCGGTAGGATCAGTCTGGCCCTCCCGACTTCAGGATCGGCGATCAGAATTTCTGTCCCCCGGTCTGCGAGGCGCCCGACTGTGGGCACCCCCGGCAGGATTCGAACCTGCGACCAACGGCTTAGAAGGCCGCTGCTCTGTCCACTGAGCTACGGGGGCCTGGGAGCGCCGATTCAGTCTCCCATAGCCGCAAGCGCTCGCTTCCGGGGGCGGCGTAGGGCCTGGGGCGGTCGGGTCAGGCGGCGTGGCGCTTGAGATAGACCAGCAGCGCCGCCACGTCGGAGGGTGTTACGCCTTCCAGCCTCGCGGCCTGGCCAAGCGTTGACGGGCGGAAACGGCCCAGGCGCTCGCGGGCTTCGGTACGCAAGGAACGCAGGCGCTCGTACTCGAATCCTTCGGGAATCTCCGCCTGCTCCATGGCGCGGCTTCGCTCGACCTGCGCGATCTGCTGGCGCACGTAGCCGCCGTACTTCAGCTCGAACTCCACGTGTGCGGCGGCATCGGCGGCCAGCGGCGCTGAATCGGTCAGCTCCCGTATGAGCGCGCAGGTGACGCCGGGACGGCGCAGCAGCTCGATCGCGCGGGTGGTTTCGCGGAGGGGCGCGCTGCCGATCCGAGCGAGGCGTGCGTTCACCGCTTCACTTGGGGGCAGGCGCGTGCGCCGCAGCCACGCCTCGATGCACCCGACGGCGGCGCGCTTGGCCTCGGTTCGCCGCAGACGCGACTCGGACGCGAGTCCCAGGCGGTGGCCCAGCGCGGTGAGCCGCAGGTCGGCCGTGTCGTGGCGCAACAGGAGCCGGTGCTCGGCGCGGGAGGTATGCAGACGGTAGGGCTCGGTGAGGTCGCCGCTTACCAGATCGTCAAGCATTACGCCGATATAGGCCTGCGACCTCGCCAGTGTGATCGGCGCCCGGCCGCGCGCGCGCTGAGCCGCGTTGATTCCGGCTATGACGCCCTGCGCGGCGGCCTCCTCGTAGCCGGTCGTGCCATTGATTTGTCCGGCCAGAAAGAGCCCGTCGGCCAGGCGCGTCTCCAGCGTGCGGCGCAGCTGGCGGGGTTGCACGAAGTCGTATTCGACCGCATAGCCCAAGCGCACCAGCTCGGCGTCCCGCAGAGCCGGAATGCTGCGAATCATGCGGACCTGGACATCGGCGGGAAGGCTGGTGTTGGCGCCCTGGACGTAGACCTCACGGCTGGTGAATCCCTCCGGCTCCAGAAAGAGGGTGTGGGATTGCTTGTCGGCGAAGCGCACGATCTTGTCCTCGATCGAGGGACAGTAGCGAGGACCCTTGATGGTGATCGTGCCGTTGTACATGGGCGCCCGATGCAGATTGGTCCGGATCAGCTCGTGCGTGCCCGCGTTGGTGCGTACCGAGTAGCACGGCATCTGAGTACGCCAGGCGCGCGGTGGTACGGATGGGTAGACGGGGTCGGGGGCTTCCCTTAGGACCTCGCCGTCTTGGGGCGGCTCGAAGCTGAAGTACAGAGGTTTCGAGGATCCGGGCTGGACCTGCGTCCGGTTGAAATCGATGGTGCGGGCGTCCAGTCGCGGCGGGGTTCCGGTTTTCAGCCGGCCCATCGCAAACCCGGCGCCGCGCAGGTCGTCCGCCAGAGCGGTGGCGGGCGGCTCGCCGGCACGTCCGCCGGGACTTATCGACTCGCCCCTGACGAGACGGCCTTTGAGGAAGGTTCCGGTCGTGACTACAACCGTGTCGGCGGCCCAGCGGCGGCCGTCGCGCGTGCGCACGCCGCGCACGCGCCAGCGCCGCTCGCCGCGCTCGGTCACAGGCATCCAAATCAGACCTTCCACCTCGCCTTGAGCCAGCGTGAGGTTGGGTTGCAGCTCCAGAACGCGGCGCATGGCCGCTCCATAGCCGCGCTTGTCGGACTGGGCGCGCAGCGCGCGCACCGCCGGGCCCTTGCTCGTGTTGAGCTCGCGAATCTGAATGAAAGTCCGGTCGGTGTTGCGGCCCATCTCGCCGCCGAGCGCATCGATCTCGCGTACGAGATTGCCCTTGGCGGGTCCACCGATCGAGGGGTTGCAGGGCATCAGCGCGACGGTGTCGAGATTGGCGCTGAGGAGCAGGGTGCGGCAGCCCATGCGCGCGGCCGCCAGGGCGGCCTCGCAGCCCGCATGACCGGCGCCCACGACCAGCACCTGGCAGGGCCGCGCGGCGTGCGGTCCGGCGGCGGCTGGCGCGGCGTGCCCGTTATTCGGCTGCTTGCTAAGAGGCTGCACTGGTGGGATGACGACCGGAGGACCCTCATCCGGCGATATACTCAGAGTACCGCCGATCGGTGCTCCGCCACCCACGCCGATCCGGACTGACACGATGCTCGCCAGCAGCGGATCAGACCGCAGACCGCAGGTCGTCGATACGTTTATCGTACCGACGGAAAGCGGCGCCGCGCTGTTCGTGGGGGCCGACTATCACCGCCTCGACCCGGCCGATGGCCCGTTTCAGCTGGCCGTCTACGGACCCACGAAGCTCTCGCCGGGTGAGTTCGCGCTATTGCGCTCGCGGTTCGAAGCGGACCTGCTGGCCCACGCTACCCGCGCCGCGGAGCATGGGTACGCCTGGCGGCGGCAGATGTTTCTGGCGGCGCTCGAGCTGACCATTCTGGGGTTTCTGGTTGCGTTCCTGATTGTCAACCCGGTTCGCGTGAGCTTCCTGATGGGCTGGGCGCTGCCGTTCGGCTTCCTGGCGGCGTCGCTGACGGCCTTGCGCGCGTTCACCCGCCGGCGCGCGGGCGCGAATGCCCGCAGGGTGCTGGAATCGAGCTTTGTGCTGAGCAAGCCCGCCGTCAGTCAGCGGGGGGAGAGCCTGGCCTTTGCGCGCGACGTCTGGCGCCTGGTGGAAGGCGGCGAGGTGGCGCGCGAGAGCGCGGCGCTCGAGCTGGCGGTGCACACGGAGCTGCACTGGACCGAGGGCGAGCGCTTCTACCACCGCCTGCGGACCGGCGCGGCGACCGACCGGCCGCGGGGCTGGCGGGCGCGCGTTTGGGGTTTGCTGGCGGGAGATATGCCCGACTCGCCCCCGACGCAGCTGTTCGCGCGCGTGCCATGACTCAACTCGCTTGCTGGACGATTCCGGTGCGTGGGGGATACGTGCTGCGCGGCGACCTATCCACCGGGAAGCTCGTGCACGGCGCAAAGAACCGCATGCCGGAGTTCAGCGGCTGGCGCATCGGGCTGATTGCGCCGGACGACACCACGCTGGTGGCCGAGCAAGCCCGGCGGCCCGCGACGCTCGCCATCGATTACGCAAGCCGCCAGACCCTAGACACGCCGGCGGCGGCGGAAAACGAGTTGTTGGGCCGGTTGCGCAGGTCATGGCTGAGTTTGGGTCTGGGAGTAGCGCTGATTGCGGTCTCGGGCGGCCACTGGGCGCCGGCACTGGCGGGCGCCTGGTTGCTGGCTGGCCGCCGCTGGCTGAGCCGGCTGCTCGGTATGGCCGCAAGGCCCCAACCCGCCGCGTTTCCATCCATCCAGCCGGCGGCGGTGAGCGCTGAGCCGCACGCTGGATTGACCGAGATCGCGGCCGTGGTGCACGCGGCGGCCGGCGACCTGGAGGCCTACGGTCGCGCGGCGGCGATGGCGCGGGCGCTGGAGCTGGATGACGCGGCGCTGGTCTATGAGCGCTTGGCCGCCAGCGAGTCGCCTGAGACGCTGCGCGGCGACACCGGCGTCTGGGTGCCGCGTGACGCGGTGCACGATCCCGCCGCGTTGCCGGCCGCCACCCCCGAGCCGGCGCGATCGGAGCCGGTGCAGGCCGACGACGATCAGATCGAAAGCACGGAGCCGGCGGCGTGAGCGTGCTCGATATCCGGCGCCTCGAAGTCCCGCTGGGCGAAGAGCGCCTGGTTGACATCCTGCAACCCGACGCATGGCAAGCGGTGCGCCGCGGTTTCGAGGGCTTGTACAGCGTCAGCACACTCTACGAGGGACCCCTGGGCGGCCACGGCGCGGCCCAGATCACGCGTCTGCTGGCAGGCAATCCCGACGCGGAAGTGCGCGTGGTGATCGATGCGTCGCCGGCGGTGATGAGCCGCGTAGTGCTGGGGGCGGGGCGCGCGATGGCGCGCACCTTCGCCACGCGAACGAATGATCGGGCGCGCATGCTGCACGAGATGTCGCTCCTGATCCACCTGGCCGAACCGGCCGACTCGCCGTCGGTGCGGCCGCTTCCGCCGCTTCGGAATCTGGAGGAAGCAGTCGGCATGATCCACTCCCCCGCCCTGCCGGCCGCGTGGTCACGGCTCTCCAGCTCGGTCGAGGACTTTCGTCCAACGATGGCCTTGGACCTGCGCGACAGCGGCGGGGCGGCGCCGGGCGCGGACCTGCTGCTGATACAGCAGGGCCGGGCGTGGCATACAAACGCTATGCCGCGGGCCGGCCAGGAGCCGGAGTATCGCGCCGGCATGCTGGCCAGAGAGCTGACCGAGCGTGGTTTACGGTTGCGCAGGCTCAGCACGCGGGAGCAGCAGCTTACGAGGCTCATGCAGAGCGGCGACGGCGTAGCGGTTTCGAGCGGGCCGTACACGCCGCCGCTAACCCAGGGGGCGGCCATGGCCTCGCAGAGCGCCGCGCTCGGCCTGACGGGGCTTGGCCTGGGAACGGTGGAAGGCGACCGGGCGGAGGCGCTCACGACCTTCGCGGCCGCGGCGATCATGCAGGCGCTGCGCGGCTTCCGGTTAGTGGAGCGCTAGAGGCAAGCCGATGCAGCGCTCCGATGAACTGCCGCCCGCCCCCGGAGAGGCGCACTCGGGACAGCCGGTAGACCTCGAGTACACCGCACTGCCGCTGGGTGACGAGCAGCGTGTCTTGCTGGCCCACGACCGACGTCTGGCGGAGTACGTGGTCAGCCGCGACGCGCCCGCTCAGCGCATTCTGAGAACCGCCTCCACCCACGAGGATCCGTCGCTCGCGATTCAATTGGAGCTGCGCGCTCTGCGGCAGCTGCGGCGCGCCGCGCGCGCCGCGAGCGCGCGGCGGCTAGGCGTACACGTCGCCGCGGTGGGGCTGCCGTTCCTGGTCGCGGCGCTGCTGGGGCTGGTGGGACGGTGGGTCGCACTCATCCCCGGAATCGGAGAGCCGCTCGGGACGCTCGTCGGTTCCGTGGGCGGCTCCGTCGCGGGCCTGCCCCTGGCCATCGTGATAAGCGCCGCTCCGTCGCTCTGGCTCGTTCAGCGGGCGCGTCGAACCACGCGCACGGCCGCGGCGCCGCTTGCACGGGCGGAGACGCTCGCCCGCGCCTCGTTCCGAGTGGAACGAGACATCGACGCCTTCGCGACCCAATCCGAGGAAGTCCTGCGGGAACTCTCGGGCATCCTTGGCGGCCATACGCGCGTCAGCGGCGAGCGCGCCAGCCGGGCGGCGGCGCGTTTCCGGGTGCTTCAGCGGCTGGCCGCAACGCACCGAGTGGCCTCCGTGGCGGCGTTCGCGGCTGAGGCGGCCGACCGACTCGGGCGTGCATCGGCGCCGCCGCGGCGGCTCGTCCCGGGACTACGGGGCCGGCGCCCGCACATATCGGTGATCGAAGTCCTGGCGCCCTACGATCCAGGCATCCCGCGGCGGCGAGGCTTCGCGGTGCCGTTCATCCCCGCGCTCGTGGCCGGAACTCTCGCGGCCGCGTTCGCCTTTCTGGCTGCCGGCGTCTTCCGGCTGGGAGACGATGAAGCGTTGCTCGTGCGCGCCAACGAGGCCTTTTCGTTTCCATCCGCCGCTGCGGTGCTCAAGCTGCCGGTCGGCTTCGACAGCCCGTCGTTTCAGGACGAGGGCACGGCCAGCGTTGTAGACCGGGTAGGCATTTACTGGGCCTGGCCGCGTCCGCTTGCGGATCGCCAGATCGTCAAGCTCAGCGACCGTCCGGCGCCGGCTCTGGCGCCGTTTGTCGGCGATGAGCCGGAGGAATTCATAGAAGTCGATTTCCGCTACGACGTTACGGACCTGCGCACGTTTCTGCAGTCCGTGCCGCTGGTCGACGCCGACACGCGTATCGGGACGTTTCTGGAGTTCGGCCTTGCGCAATACCTGGAAGCGGAACGCCGCGAGCTGGAGGCGGCCCAGGGAGACGAGGACGCCACGGCGACGGAGGTGATGCGCTCCGGGATGGCGCCGCTGCTTGACGATTTCGTACACGCGATCAATCTCGCAGGCTCGGCCGGCCAGATCGGCATTCAAGTTCGGGTCGAACCGGACTTTCGCTTCAGCCAGCCGTAGATTGCCGCCGTTCGATCGAAGGCCCATGCGCGACGACGCGGCATGCATCTGCACAGCCTTATGTCTTAGGTTGGCGGGTGCGGCCGCGACTCCGTTGCCGCGCGGTGAGGTCGAATGCAGGTTCTCTATAAAGGCGGCGCGCTCATGACCAACGGTTCTTTTCCAGGCGCCGGCGCGTTCAGACAAAGCGTGCGGAATCGGTTCGGCACAGGCGCGGCAAGCGGTCGGCGCCCGCATATGAATCCAGATGCGGACGCGCCGCTATGAGCCAGTCTTCCGCCGGGCAAGACGAAAAGCAGGGGCAGGCCGTTGCGGCTGAGCGCGGCTCACGCGAGTCGAGCTGGCGTGCTCTCAATCCGCGGTCAGCGCTCCATTCAACCCTCTTGCGGAGACAGCTGCCCAACGCCCTGACCGCTGTTCGAATAGCCTTCATCCCCCTCATCGTCGCGATGCTGCTGTCGGACTGGTGGTTCTCCAACCAGACGGCCGCCATTGCGTTCATCCTGGCCGGCATCACCGACGTCTCCGACGGGTACGTGGCCCGGCGCTTTGGATCGGGCTCGCAGCTCGGCATTTTCTTCGATCTCGTGGGCGACAAGCTGCTGGCGGCCAGCGTGCTGTTCGCCATGGTGGCGTTGGGCTGGATGGCCGAATGGCTGGCTATGGGCTTCGTGGCGCGCGAGATCATCGTGATGGGCCTGCGCGCCTACGCGGGCGGGCAAGGGGTCACGGTGTCCGCCGGACGCCTGGGCAAAGCGAAGATGATGTGGCAGTACATCGCCTTCATAGCGCTGGTCTGGGAGCGCAGCGACATTCCCTGGATGCTCTTGGTCATCGCGTTCACGCTGACGGTTGTGTCAGGCGTGCACTACGCGGTGGGCATCACGCGTGAGCTTCGCGCGCGCCCGGCGCCGGCCGTGCCGGACGTGATCTGATTCGCGGGACGAAAGAGCCGGCCGCCGCGCGCCAAGCGTACGGCGCGATACTGGCTAGAATGCCGGGATCGTGCGTGCGGCGGGGAGAGAAGGCGTGATTAGACTGGCGCTGGTGGGGTGCGGTGCCTGGGCGCGGCGCTACGCGGCCGCCGCCGGGCGCGTGTCCGCGGCCGAGTTCGCAGCCGCCGTTGACCCCGACCACGAGCGCGCCGCCGCTTGCGGCCGCGAGCTGGGCGCCGAGCTCACGAGCGCGTTGCTGGGCGAGCTCCTGGCGGACCACGCGGATGCCGTGGACGCGGTAGTCATAAGCACGCCCAACCACACGCACACCACCCTTGCCGAGCAAGCGGCGCGGGCCGGAAAGCACGTGCTGGTGGAGGCGCCCATCGGGTTGGCGCCGTCCACGGCCGACGCGGCCATCGACGCCTGCCGGACCGCCGGCGTGAGGCTCATGGCAGGCGCCTCCATGCGGTTCGCGCCGGCCATGCGAGAAGTCAAGGACTGCGTCGAAAGCGGCGAGGTCGGGATACCGGGGCTGATCCGCACGCACCGCTGGATGGCCGCGGCCGACCACCCGGCGCAGAGCTGGCAGCTCGATCCGGCGCGGAGCGGCGGGCCGTTCATAAACGAAGCCGTTCACGAGATCGATCTGGTCGGATGGATCTTCGGCGCGCCGCCGGACACTGTGTACGCGCTCGCGCCCGATTTCCTCAATGCGGCCAGCTATCTGCAGATCCATCTGGGATATCCCGGCGGGACAATGGCGGTAATCGACTTCACCACTACGCTGCCGTCCGGCGACGGCTATCGCTCTTTCAACCTGATCGGATCGACCGGCTCCGTTTACGTGGACGATCATCAAAACGTGCAATTGAATTTCAGAGGCGAGCACGCGCGCGCGCTCGTCACTCAAGGCGCGGACACGGCCGTCGGCGCACAGCTGCAGGAGTTCGTCGACGCGGTGACGCAGGGCCGCGAGCCGGCCAGCCGCGCAGAGGAAGGCAGCACCGCGCTGCGGGTGGCGGCGGCGGCGCAGGAATCGGCCGCGAGCGGACGGGCGCTGCGCCGGCACGGAGACGTATATGAGCCGGTCTGAGCCGGGGGGAGTCTTTCGGGTCGCGGTGCTGAGCGTGGTCAAGCACGCCTACGTGTCGCTCGGCATGGCCGCCCACCCGCGCTTCGAGCCGGTGGTGGTGGCCGACGATCCCGCTATGCCGGACTGGGTTCACGCCCGCAACACGGCGTTCGCCGAGGACCTGGGAATACCCTACGTGCGGGACGTGGAGGCCGCCCTGCGCGACTACGGCGCGCAAGTGGCCTGCGTGACCTCCGAAGCCGAGCGCCACTGCGACCTGGGCGCGCGCGCGGCCAGCGCCGGGCTGCACGTAGTACAGGACAAGCCGATGTCCACCAAGGTCTCGGAGTGCGACCGGGTGGTGGAGGCGGTGGCCCGCAACCGCGTGAAGTTCCTCCTCTGGAATCGGAACTTCATGCCGTCGCTGGTACACGCGAGACAGGCGATCGCGGACGGCGCGGTCGGTACTCCGCGCGCTATTCACGTTGACTTCTACTTCTCGTCGGACGCCGGGCCGCTGAAAGGCTCACGCGGCCCCTCGGACCCCCCGATCAACTGGCTGGAGGCGCTCAAGGGCGAGCACCTGACCGGCGGCGACGGCGGCATAGGGGTCGAGCCGATGGGCGAGCTCAAGGTCGAAGGCATTTATCCCCTCGCGTACATCCGTCACTTGACCGGCGCGACTCCACGGCGCGTGTACGCGCGCACCGCCTCGCACTTCCATCAGCGCCACGTGGACAACGACATCGAGGACCTGGCATCGCTGACGCTGGAGCTGGACCGCGAAATGCTCGGCTCGATATGCATCGGCCGCATTGGACGCTTCAACCACACGACTTCCGGGAACATCAAGATCAGCGTCCTGGGAACGGAGGGTGCGCTGGTGATCAACGAGCCCAGGCCGGAAATAACCGTCGTCTCGCGCGACAGCGAGGACCGCGGTCGCATAGGACGGCCGGTTGGCGGGGACGGCGACTGGCTGCAGATGGACCACTTCGCCGCCGCGATCGATTCCGACGGCGATACGATCCTAGACGCCAAGGCGGGGCGCGACATCGCCGCCGCCGTGGACGCCGCGCTCGAATCAGGCCGCACCGACCGGCCGGTGGACGTCAGCTAACGCATCGCGGGGCTGATCGAATGAGTGGACGCCATACATTCAGGGAGCTGACCAGGGACTTCATGCCGGAGCTCCGTCGGCGCGTCGACGATGTAAAAGTGAACTCGTCGCCGAAATGCCGTTGTACGAGCTGCGCTGCGGGGTGTGCAGCAGGCCGGACACTGTCCAGAGGGCCAAGAGCGGCCAGCTCGCCTACTACGTCTGCGGCACCCTACACTGCGAGGCCCGCTAGCCGAGCGCTCCGAGGTTGGAGGAGTTCATAGTCGAGACGGTCAGAGAGCGAATCCTGACCAAGGAGACCATTGCCGACCTCGTTACCGTGTTCGCTGCCGCACCGGACGATCGTCTCTCCTCACAGCACCGAACGCGACATGAGCACACTCTCAACCACTGCCCTGTTCACCAGATGAAGCAGCCCCGTCAGGTGGAGCAGGGTGCCATCGGGCGGCTCAGCCGCATGGCCTGTGATTTGTTCAGGTAGGCTATCCGTTGAACGCATCCCATGCTACGATATCAGAAATATAGGATAGTAAATTACCATTAGCCAATCATCGGAGGTGGCGCGTGGTTCTAACAGTACTAGCGATGAGCTTCGTGACCCTTTTGGTGGTGGCGAACATAGTAGCTGTCAAGCCAATCGCGCTTGGAGAATGGGTGCTCCCGGCAGGAACTATCGCCTATCCATTCACTTTTCTGGTCACTGACGCCATATCTGAGCTTTACGGTCGGAGAGTTGCCACCCGGGTAGTATGGTGTGGGTTTGGCTTGAGCGCTGCGATGGTCGTCTTGGTCTATGTAGCTAAGGTTTTGCCGGCGGCTGACTTCTGGGAGGGCCAAGGTGCTTACGATTCTATCCTGGGTTCCGTGCCACGGATTGTCTTGGGATCAATGATCGCCTACCTCGTGAGCCAGCACAGCGACGTGCTTGTGTTCCATCAGCTTCGCCGTATCACGAGTGGCCGCCACCTATGGCTCAGGAACAACGCTTCGACTATGGTATCTCAGGCGATCGACACTACGCTCTTTATCTCGATAGCCTTTGCTGGTACAGTGCCAGTGAGTGTGCTGTGGAGCATGATGGCGACTCAATATCTGGTCAAGGTTGGCATCGCAGTCGTGGATACGCCCCTCGTCTATGCGCTCGTCAGGTGGATCAGAGCTAGGCCGAGATACGCTTTTAACGCCCCAACGCCTGGATTGGCATGATGAGGAACCTTGCATCAAATAGCCCAAGGGACGACGCTCTTCACTCCCAGCCGGGAGCTGCCTACTGTTCCTCCAGTCGTAGACGCCACAGCGGGCGATTCCATCTTCACCAGAACAGCTCGGAGTCAAGGTCGCTTGAATAAGAGGTTGCTGATCCTTGGCTGTGCGGACCGCAAGCGTGAGTCCGATGGTCTGCTGCCCGCGCTACATCGATATGACGGTCCGGCCTACCGAGTCGTCAGAAATTTTTTACGGGCTCGCCAGTGGCCTGAGGATCTCTCTATTGCCGTGCTGTCAGCCGAGTATGGCCTGTTCGGTGTTCTCAAGGGGATCAGGAACTATGACAAAAGGATGGACCATACTACGGCACAAGCAAGCGCCGCAGAGTGCTCGCAAATACTTAGCAAGTGGTCGACTTCCCATCAATCCGTTCACGTGTCACTGGGAAAGGACTACTTGCCGGCGGTCCGACCTGGACTAGAGACTTTCGGCCTCGAACAACAGGTATTCGCAGGAGGAATCGGGCACAAACTTCATCAGATCAAGATCTTCCTAACAGACACGTCGTCGCCCCGGCGGATCAACGCAAATCTACCGGGCGGTACTGGTCGCTACACGTACTTTCTACCAGATTGGGATGACCTGCTGGATCCAGAGTTTGATTTCGATGGCGACTCGTTTTCAGGAGCTTCTCGTTCGCAAAGGAATGACAAACACTGCAGCGTCCTGATGCACCCCGGCCGTATGTCCGATGGAATACTCGTCAGCCTCGCCCAGCAGGGTTCGCAAAAAGGCCCACTGCGGCAGCTCGAAGGGACGGAGAGCACTGCTCTCTCTCCCCCACAATTACGCAAGCACTTCGGACTTTCCAGCGATCAGTATCTCTTCGGGGACTGCGGCGCGTTCAGTTACTTGAACGAGACGGCTCCAACCATCTCCGTAGAGCAAGCCATCGCACTATACGAATCATACGGATTCGACTTTGGGGCCTCGGTCGACCATATCCCAGTTAGCGTAATAAGAAAGAACGGTGAGCGAGTAGAACTTTCGGACCGAGAACGGCAAGATAGGGTGGCGATCACCCACAAGAATGCTCACTCATTCATCGAGTCAGCGACCAAACACAAAGCGGGCTTCACCCCCGTCGGCACGATCCAAGCTCTAACCCCAGATGACTACGCTCACTCCGTTCGAGACTACTACGAATTCGGCTATCGCCACCTCGCAATTGGAGGTCTCGTTCCGCAAAGGGATGCGGAAATCGAAGAGACCGTAAAGGCCGTCATGCAGGCCGCGGACGAACTG
The DNA here is from genome assembly GCA_965220075.1 of Chloroflexota bacterium. Lineage (GTDB taxonomy): Bacteria > Chloroflexota > UBA11872 > UBA11872 > UBA11872. The sequence goes on along the minus strand of OZ244806.1, from coordinate 1,800,634 downwards.
CCTGAGCGACCTTGGATACACTTGTTCGGGATCTATCGACCAAAGCTACAAGCACTCTTTCGGCGACTGAAGGTAGATAGCTTCGACAGTGCGTCCTATTTCCGCAAGGCGTGGCTCCGTTCGGACCAGAATTATCTGGCCGCCAATGGCCAATGGTATGCCGCAATACGCGTGCCAATGACAACTGATGGACGAACACGGCGACGCCTCACAACGACGGACATCAGCCTCGACGAACTTGAAGTCGAAGAGCGTGACGTTCTAAGGCTCCTATCACAATACGATGATAACGAAGCCGATATAAATGACGTTCTCAAAGCAGCTCTCAGTTACGACCGCCATCTCGCTAGGACTAGTGAAACAGATTCAATGCGGGAAAAGTACAAACGCACCCTTACGGACCGACCTTGGCGAAGTTGCCAATGCAATTTTTGTAGGACCCTGGGAATACACATGCTAATCTTCCGTGGGGCCAATAGGAACAAGCGTCGGGGAGCTCACAATACACTTATGCTGTATGGCGCAATAGTAAACAATACACAAGAATGACTAGCAGTAGTCGTTTGCCAAGATCACGGTTGACGCTCAACGGTGTTTCACCAGATAAATCTGGAACACTGACAGTGTTTTGGTGAATACAAAATGACCATTACTCTAGGAGACCTGATATCCGGTATCGAGGTCAAGAACGATTTCGCCCTCGATCAGTCCCAGAAAAAAGCGATCGGTTACGGTGATGGGCCACTTTTGATCGCAGCGGGGCCTGGCACGGGCAAAACAGAAGTCTTAGTAGCACGGTGCTTAAAGTTCATCTGCTGCGATCGAGTGGACCCAAGTTCCATCATACTGACTACATTTACGGAGAAAGCTGCTAGGAACCTCGAGGATCGATTGTCGGAAGCATTGATTTCGCTATCGAATCAGTATCCCAGACTTTCTGGCATTGACCCATCCGGCTTAAGGATAGGAACCCTCCACGGGCTATGCAACAGGATCCTCCAAGAGTACCGGTATACCGAGTACCAGAACCTCCGCTTGCTCGATGAGATGGAAACTGCCTTGTTGATAAATCGTTTGGTCGAACGCAAGGTTGACAGCGCGACAAAGGTCGCGATAGAAGGTCAGTTCGGATACATCTTCGGGCGAAATCCAACCCGCCTTAAGAGCAGATGGGATTGGACCCTGGCCTTGATGACATTATTTAATCGCCTCATAGACGATCAGATTGACTTGGACAGGCTAGAAACGGCGGGCGGAGCATGGGCTGCGCTCTATCGAGCGTACAAGATTTACGAACAAGAACTTGCTGGGGCATTCTCCTGCGACTTCGCACATCTTCTTCGGCACTTCCTCAGGTTTCTTATAACTGGCCAAGGCAATATCTTTATACAGGGTTCCGGACAAGTCCGTCCGCCCCTGACTCATGTTTTAGTGGACGAGTATCAGGATACGAATCCGATCCAGGAATCTATCTACTTCCGACTCTGCGATGCCTTGCCTCACAACATCACGGTCGTGGGAGACGACGATCAAGCGCTCTACAGATTTCGTGGCGGCACGGTCGAGTGCATGGTAGGCTTCCCATCAATGTGCCAGACCCGCTGGACCAAGAGCCCAAAGATTGTCTACTTGTCGGATAACCATCGCTCCGACCAGAGAATCGTCGATTGGTGTAACAACTACATTACATCTTTTCCTCAAATGGCAGAACCAAATGTACGCATATCTGATAAGCCGCCACTTCGATCATCCTTGGGACACACTGGAGCACATCCCGCAGTAGGATTGATTAGACAGACAACGGTAAAGGATTGTGCAGCTGACCTTGCCACTCTGGTGGGAGATTTGCTAGCCACGGGGATCATTCAAGATTACTCACAATGTGTTCTGTTGTTGCGGAGCGCCAAAAATTCGCCCCATTATGCTGGGCCTTTTCAAACCGCACTCGAAGCTCGGACTATACCAATATACAATCCCCGCTCCAATGATTATCTCGACCAACCAGAAGTGGCCCAGTGCCTTGGTGCTTTCATACGGATCGTTGACGCTAACCTGAGCCATCTCCAAACGGTCTTAGGCCGTTCTGCTGCGATGGTAAACACCTGGGTTCAAGAATATGATTCCATAGCCCCACACAGTCCTGAATTAGCCGATTACGTCACCAAAGGACGGAAAGCGATAGCGGCCAAGAGCGTCGACGAACTTATTACGGCAGACACTCCCACCATCCTCTACCGAATCCTGTCCCGCCAACCGTTCGTCGGCTATCAGTCCGATCCGGAAAAAGATCTGCGTCTTAGCAAACTCACGAGACTCTTTGAATCGTTCTGCGCCCAGTATGGACGCCAACTGCGAACCGACAAAGCACAAGCAGGCGAATTGCCAGGATGGTGGTACGGCATCCTCTATTACGGCCTCTGCGGCTACATGGCCCATGAACGGCTGAACGATGACGAGGATGAAGAGATCACTTGCCCGCCCGGCTACTTCCCCATAATGACCGTCCATCAAGCTAAGGGCTTGGAGTTTGACTTCGTGTTTGTGTCTAACTTAGGTGTAAGCGTGTGGGACAGTAGTTCCCATCACATTGAGGAGGCATTGCGGCAGTACCGTAGAAACACTCCAGCAATCGTGCACCCCATCATCGATGCTCAATGGCACGATGATATTCGCCAGCACTTCGTTGCATATTCCCGGGCAAAGCACTCCCTAGTCCTCGTGGCAAGCGACAGCCAGCTGCGAAACCAGCCTACCAAGACGGCTTCGTTCGGAGGACTGGGTGGTGGCTGGGTGCGTCAGAATACCCCTCGGCTCTAGGTTGCATTCCATGTATGAACATTTCAAGTCGCTACGCCTTCAGAACCCTTCAGCTGTACCGGCCCGCCGGCGGTACAGCGTAACCTCGGACATCCTAGCCTATCAGCAATGTTCGCTTCAGTACGGCGTCTACGCGGTGCGCCGCTACGAGCCGGCTCTAGTAGTTCAATTGTTCTATGGCACGATCGTTCACCAAGTGCTCGATCGTGCCCACGCTCACTTTCGGGGTGAACTCGGCTTCCCACGAAAATCTATGCCAACTGACTCCGATATCAATCGCTACTTCAGAGAGGTTGAGAACGCTTTGAAGGCACGCCGGATACGAGCAGTTAGTAATGTGCGGGAGCAAGCGTTGCGAGTGCTCCAGAGATTTAATTCAATTGAGGGACCTGCCCTATATCACCGGATATTAGATACGGAGTGCCTCCTTCAATCAGAACAGCAAAATTACATTCTGCACGGCAATGTTGACGTTCTCGCTCATTCTGATTCCCAAGACAGGTCGCACGTGGAAATATGGGACTACAAAGGGTCCAAGCGCCCGTCAATGAGGGACCCGGAATACCAGCGGTATGTCTTTCAATTGCAGGTCTACGCCGACCTGTATCGTCGCAAGACCGGGCACACGCCCACCAAAGCAATCCTTTATTTCCTGAACGAGCTCGCTCCCGATCCCGCACCTCAAACGCGTCCTGTAAATGCACTGCTAGAAGTAGATCTGGATCCGTCCGCTGTCGATCAGGCGTTGCAGTCCTTTGGACAAACCGTTCAGCAGATCGAAACTTGCCGGTCATCAAGGCAATGGCCTGAGCCGGCAGAAGACCCAGGAGAGGCTACCTGTGATGCCTGCGATCTCAGGTGGAATTGCTCGGCGGCAGCCAAGCTTGGGAGGAATTACCGTCTAGTTTATCCTTGACTGTATCAGAACAGTCGGCGAGAACGACCAGAGCATCTCTAGCTCGCGCGAACCAGGGTTAGGCTCTGCCGAGGCTGACGAGCAACGGGTCGGGAATGCCCGCCTCGGCGAACCCCTTGGCGCGCAGGATGCAGCTATCGCAGGAGCCGCAAGGCACCTCGCCGCCATCGTAGCAACTCCAGGTGAGTTCCAACGGTGCCCCGAGGCTACTTCCGAGCGAGGCTATCTCGGCCTTTGAGAGGTCAATGATCGGGGTTTCGATCTCGATCGGCACTGCGTACTCGCTCCAGAGCTTGCTCCCGAGCTCCAGCGTCCGCCGCATAGCCTCGTAGAATTCGGGACGGCAATCGGGGTAGCCGCTATAGTCAAGCGCGTTGGGGGCCATGTACACGGACGCCGCTACATCCGAGGCGTCGACTCCCTCGACCTCGATTGCGTACAACACCCAGCTCTCTAGGTAGGCTGCGGATAGCGACAGGAAGATCGTGTTGCGCACGGGCACGTAGGTTATCGGGACGCTGGCCCCAATCTCCTCGTGAGATCGCTCCGACGGAAGCGGGAAGCTGGCTGGATTGGTCAGGGCGGAGTACCAGGCGACGTCCGAGAGAAAGGAGATATCCAGGAGCCTGTGCTCAATTCCCATGATGCCAGCGATTCGAACTGCGCAGTCAACTTCCTTGGCGTGGCTCTGGCCGTAGTGGAACGTAATCGCCAAGATATTGTCGACATGGTGCTTTGCGTAGGCCGCAACGGTGGTGGAGTCGAGTCCGCCAGACAGGAGAATGACGCCGTAACTCGGCATGGAAATATCGTAGCAAATCACCGGCTGCCCACACTGATCCGCACACGCATGTATCGCCCTCTACCCCGAACAAGCCGGCTAGCCCCACACGAAGCGGCGCGCGAATGCTGTGCCAGAGAAGCACTAGCGAGCTTTGCGAACCGCCAACCTCGGCCGACTAGGAAGCCTGTCAGAGCTTTGACTATGTCGTCTCGCCGGTTTCCGGCCTCTATATCGAGACCTACCGCCAAAAAGTTCGCGGTTCAGTACGCTCAGGCCCGCCATTAGGGACTCGAACTTACGTGATCCAAGGTTAGCGATACCGCCGAAGCCATCTGTAGCGCACCCTATCTCGTAAGGAGTGACCGCCAGTACGGCTGACAGATACAGCTCGCTTGATGCCTCAGTGAGCAACCGACATCTTGACGGTCCCGGTCTTCGGCGGAGTCGGCGAACGCAGCGTGCGCGGGCAAGAGATGGTCGGCGTAGTGAGGATTGCCAGATAAGCCTTGCGCAGAGGGCTGCTCGGCGGACCCTCACGAGCGCCTCTAAGAACTTCGGGCGCACGGCGTAGGCGGGGCGCCCGGGGACTTTGGCTCAGGTCGAGTCGTCGAGATCCAGGCGCCGGATCCAGGCGGCGGGGTCATGCGTCTCGACGAGCGTGGGCACGTTGGCCGGGCCCTCCCAGGCGCGGTTCACGAAGGCGAGACCGCGCGTGGTCACCACGTGATCCACGAAAGCCTCTCCCACTCGATATTGCTCAAGCTTCATCTCGAGGCCTAGCATGCGCGCAAGCACGCGGAAGGCTGAGCCGCGGGAACGTTCGCGCGCCTGCATGCGCCGCGCCAGCCTTGCGTAGTCGGGAATGACCCGCTCGCCGGTGGCGCGCATGACGTGGTTGCTGTAGCCCTCCACCAGCGTCATGAGCGCTTGAATACGTCCGATCGCAGCCGCTTGCCCGTCGCTGAGCGCCAGGCGCAGCAGGCCGGCGGAACGCATGTCTCCGCGGCGCAGCTTGTGGATGCCGTGGCGCAGCCGCGCGCGCAGCTGACCGCTCGTACTCAGCGCTTCCACGGTCTCGCTTATGTACTGCCGCAAGAGCTGCGAGGTGTAGCCGCGCAGCCAGGGCGGATGGCCCGCCTGGAACTGGAACGCGTGCGTGCTCTCGTGCAGAGCCACCCACATGCGCAGGTCATCGATTCGGATGCCCAGCCGATGCGCGAGCATGCGGATGTTGGGCTCCACGAAGATTATCGAGGCCCTCTCCGGCTCGGGCTCCATGAGTGGAATGTCGTACTGCCCGAGCACGCGCCGGCTGAGAACCCCCAGGAGGACGCCAATCTGACCAGTGACTCCGTAGTGGGTGGCGGTGCCGACAAGCTGCGCCGCCAGGCCGGCGCGCGCTTCCACGCGGCCGTAGGCGCCGATCAGCGGGCCCAGCATTGTTTGGAAGTTCGCAATGTTCACGTCCACCCAGGCGGCGCGACCGACCACCCGCACGGGCAAGTCGCCGGGAGGCATCTCCCATCCCGTATAGGCCGCAATCGCCTCGAAACTCCGCTCGACCACGCGCTGATAGGAGTCGGTCAGCGCGTCGTCGTAAGCCCGCGGCTGAGGTTCGCCCGCAAGGAGACGGGCGAGCAGGTTCGCGCGCGGCCAGTCCACCATGCCGCGATCGGCGGCGCGCCGCCGCAAGGATATGCCGCCGGCCACGGCAAAGGCCGCGGCGCCTAGCAGTATGAGCAAACGACGGGCCGGCATGCGGCGGGTTCCTTCGTACGAATCGGTTGAGAGGTCTCTGAGCATGGTATGGACGCGGTGGAATCGGTGTCCATGGGTAGTGGGTCACTTTCATGTCCGTACGTGGCGGGGTGACACATCGCCAGCGGGCGGACTCGCGACCCGCTCGGTTCGTCCGCCGGCGGGCGGGCTCTGGATTCCCGCGTGCGAAGACGTTTGCATAACTCGATCAGGCTAAGGATGTCCGGGGGAACCCTGCGCGGTTCCAGGTTGGGTGGGGCCTAGATTCCCGCGTGCGCGGGAATGACGAGGGGTTACGCAAAGGTCTCCGTGCGCGGGAATGACGGAGGGGGAGCTGATCAAAGTGACCCATTACCTGTCCACGACATACGCGGCCGGGCGCGCGGCTTAGAATCCGACCGGGCGGCGGCCTTCCGGCCGAGACGCCGCAATCTTGCTCTCCCGCCCCAATCCCCTCCCCATGCACACCGCGCCTAAAGAACTTCCACGGCCGCCCGCATCACAGGCCGAGATAAGGGGCATGCGCAGGCGCCTCTTCAGGCTGGCCTGGCCCTCAGTGCTGGAGAACTTCCTCCAGACCGGAATTTTCATGCTCAACACGGCGCTGGCCGGACGCCTGAGCGCCGAGGCTCTGAGCGCGGCGGGCATTTCGAACTTCCTGATGTTCTTCACCTTCACGCTGTTCCTTGGACTGAGCATAGGGACCCTGGCGCAGGTGGCGCGCGCGGTGGGTGCGCGCGACTACGCGGACGCGCGAAAGGTCGCGTGGCACGGTCTGGCGGCGTCGATCGCGGCGTCCGTGCTGATCACGGCCGTGGTGCTGGCCCTGGCGCCGCAGCTGCTGACGCTGATCGGGGCGCCTGACGAGATCGTCCGCCTGGGAGCGCCGTACATACGCGCGAGCATGCTGTTGGCGCCCGTGCACGCGCTGATGGTCAGCCTGAGCGCCGTGCTGCGCGGCGCCGGCGACACCCGATCACCGATGGTCGCCTCGCTGTTGATGATGCTCACCAACGGGGCGCTGGGGTATTTGCTGGTCTTTGGCGGCCTGGGGATCGAGGGGATGGGGCTGGTTGGACTGGCCATCGCTTTCAACGTGGCTCGGGTAGTGGCGGCGGCGCATCTGGGCCTGGTCGTGTGGCGCTCGGCGCTGCGCGAGGCGCTTTGGCAAGGGACCGCCGTCGACCGCACGACGCTGCGCCGCGTGATCCGGGTGGGCCTGCCGGCAGCGGCGGAGCAGGGCATAGCCATGGGCGGAGTCATGATGTTTTCGATCATCGGGTTGTCGCTTGGGGCCGTGAGCTTCGCGGCCCAGAACGTGACGACGGCCGTGCTGAGTCTCTCGTTCTCGATATCCTTCGGAATGAGCGTGGCGGCATCGACCGCGGTGGGTCAGAGCCTTGGGGCCGGCGCGCCCGAGCTGGCGCGCAGATTTGGCCGCGAAGCGGCGCTGGGCGCGACGCTGCTGTCGGCGCTGGTCGGACTGCTGATCTTCCTGCTGCCCGGCCAGCTGGCGCAGGCTTTTACCGATGATCCCGCGGTGATCGAAACCGCGGAGCTGCCGTTGCGCATCATGGGACTCATGGTTCCTCTGCAGGGTCCGGCGGTAGCCTTCCCGGGCGCCTTGCGGGGCGCCGGCGACACGCGTGCGACGATGGTTATCGCGATACTGGCCATGTGGATCGTGCGATTACCGGTGGCGCTGATATTCGGCATCGCGCTCAATCTCGGGCTGACGGGCATCTGGCTGGGCTCCGGAGCGGACTTCGCGGCGCGCGGGTTGACCTCCTATATGCGCTTTAGATCAGGTAAATGGCAGCAAGCCCGGGTGTGACGCGCGTTTCGGTCGCGCTGACACCGGAAGCGCTGGCGCCCGACCCCGCGGGCGTGTGCGTGGTGGTGGACGTGATTCGGGCCTCAACCACATTGGTCGCGCTGGCCGGGTCCGGCGATCCCCAGGTGTGGGTCGCCAAAGACATCGAGACCGCGCGCAAGGCCGCCGCGCGGCTGGGCGCGGGCACCGTTCTGTGTGGGGAATCGGGCGGCGAAAAGCCGGACGGATTCGACCTGGGAAACTCTCCGCGCGAGATTGCGGATACGAGTCTGCACGGTCGCAAGGTGGTGTTCGCCACCACGAACGGCAGCCGCGCCCTGCACCGCTGGTCCGCCTCGCGGCGCACCTTCGTGGCCGCTTTGCGCAACGTGGGCGCCGCCGCACGGCGAGCGCTGGAAGCCGCCCGCGGGCAGCCGGAGGAGCAGACCGAGATCTCGATCGTGTGCGCCGGACGTTCGGGGGAGGTTGCGCTTGACGACGTCTACACCGCCGGGGAGATGGTGCGACGCATGCTGCGAGTAAGGCCGAACGTGGAATTGGATGAGTCGGCCACGCTGGCCATGATCGTCAAGCAGGCCTATCGAACTCCCTACGACGCTCTCAAGGTCTCACGCAGCGCACGAATGCTCGAGCCCCTGGGGTTGCAGGAAGACGTGCGGTTCTGCGCCGAGCTGGATGCCTCTATCGTGGTGCCGGAGCTAGGTAACGGCGGCAGCCTGCGAATCGTGCCTGACGGTCTCTAGCCATTCGCAGCTGGGGTGCGGATGGGACTCGTCGACCAAACCACCCCTAGACTGCACTTGCAAATCGCGCGGGCCAGCCGCTCGCTATAGGAGGCGGGCCGCGCCTACGCTCGTTAGGAGCGTGCCGCGCTTACCAGTGAGGGAGCGTCGGCGTTCAGCTGCGCCACGGCGTCGCGCGCGATGCGCACGTTGTGATTCGTGCCCCGATCCTCGGGATAGATCTGCGCCGTATTGCAGATGTAAAAGCCCGCGATCGGCGTTCGATAGGCGGGCTTGCGGCGCTGGTAGCCAGCCGCGATCACGGGCTGCGCAACCGGGTCGCGCGAGACCCAGTAAGCCTCCACGTCATCGCGGCGGAAGGACGGAAACACCTTATGGATGGGCGCCGCGAAGCGGTCGATGAGAGCGTCGTCGTCGATGCTGAAGAACTCGTGATCGGCAGGTAGGTAGTTGCCGACGTATAGGAGGCGCCGCCCTCCGTAGCGCTGCGCGCCCACCAGGTTGGTGTGCTCGATTAGGGCCGCGAAGGGCAGATCGCGGTCGCCGATGTTGGTCCAGTAGTAGCGAGAGAGCGGCCGCGAGATCTGCAATAGCGCGACGCAGGCGCCCACGTAAGCGGTGGCGGCCAGATGCTCCGTGAACTCTCGCCGTGTTGGCGGCAGCAGCCGGCGAATAATGGGAAGTCCCACGGTTGCGACCACAGCGTCCGCGTCGACCGGTTCGCCCTTCACCCGCAAGGCGGGCGCGCCGGGCTCGCCTATCGAGATGACCTCGACCGGCTCAGCCAGCCTGATCGCCACGCCGCGCCGGAGGTTGGACTCGACGAGCGCGTCCACGATTACGCGAAAGCTGCCCTTGAAATAGCCAAGCCGCTCGCGCTGCTTATTCGCGGTGCGGGTGCGCGCGCGCGCGACCAGGCGCGCCCACATCCAAGCCATCGAGACCGTATCCCAATGGGAATCGAACTTGGCGCGCAGCATGTTCTCCCAGACCTTATGGAAAGCCTCGCGGCCCATCAGCCGGGGCATCAGCTCCGCCGCCGTGGTGTCCTCCAGCCCCTCGTAATCCCGCTTGCGCTGGAGGTAGAGGGTCGCAAGGCCCATACGGAGGCGCGCCGGCAGAGAGAGGTAGGAAAACCGCAGGAGGTCCGAGGGCGAAGTGAACGGGTACATACGCCCGGCGGCGTAGAACCCCATCTCAGGCTCGTGCCATTGAAGCGACGACTCGATGCCGAGCTCCCGGGCGAGCTCGATCATGAAGCTGTCGTGCGTGAACAGGTGGTGGTAGAAGCGCTCCACAGGCTCGCCGCCGACTTCAACGGTAGCGAGCTCGCCGCCGGGCGCTCGACCGGCCTCGAAGATTTCGACCGCGTGGCCGCGCTTGCTCAACTCGTGGGCCAGCGTGAGCCCGGTGATGCCAGCGCCGACAATCGCCACTTTCACGGCAGCGCCTCGCCGACGGGCACGGCGTCCATCAGACCGGCCCGCACGTAGAGCACGTAGTCGAAGGTGCCAGTGGGCGCCGGCGTCTCGCGGCGCTCCCAAAGCCAGCTCCACAGGTTCGTGCGCGCCGCGGGATCGCCGATGAAATCGAAGAGGAAAGTAGGGCCCCAAGCCTTATAGGCATACTCAGGGAACCAGGCGCGAAGCACCATCGGTCGCGCCACGTGGTCGGAGAGCGCCCCCCTGAACTCAGCAGCTTGGAAGGGCGAGACGATCACCGCGGCGGCGTCGCGCAAGTCGTCGGCCTCGATCTTCGCTGTGTAGTGCACGTTGGGGTAGCGTCGCAGATACCAGGCAAAGGGCCAGGCATAGTCCGCATACACAATCACTCGAAGGTCGCGGCCGGCCCCGCTGATCACCCCCGCGCGGTCGAGAATACGGGTCGTCTCGATTACGTCGGTTGTGGACTGAACATACACCACGAAGTCGACGGGCGACTCGCCGCGTTCGAAGTTCGTGGGAAGCGCGAACCGAACCGTCCAAGCCAGCAGCAGGGCCGCCAATACCGCCACTATCACGCGTAAAAGGCGTGACCGGCGCGACTCGAGCAAGCGCCCGACCTGCCAGCTCGCCAGCAGCAAGAAGGGCCAGAGCATGTGCAGGATGAGCCAGGGGGCCTTCTCGCCCGCCGCGGAGTAGATGGCCGTGCCCAAGACGGCCCAGATGGCCAGCACTAGCGGAAGAGGACTACGAGCGGTATTGACGCGAAGCAGCGCCACGGCGCCGATCAGCAGTGCGAAGGGCTCGTAAACCAGCATGAACATCAGGTAGTAGAACCAAGGTTGGTTAACCCGTTCGGATTCGTGCACCCCAGTCCAGTAGCTCACGGACTCGACAAACGCGTCCCGGAACCCCTGCAGGTTGGTCAGGAAAGTGGTGTAGAAGAGGAACGTCAGCCCCGCAAAGATCAGCAGGCCATACGCTAAGTGCTCGCCGTGGCGCACGAGGTGGGTCGCGGCCGCGTCCATGGCGCGCACGCTCCGCGACACCCGCGCCGACGGGCGCAGGCGCGACCACGTGGCCGCGAGTCCGAACACGAGAAGCACCACCACTAGCAAGAACCCGTGGATGAAGGTGTTCTCCTTCATGGCGAAGGAGAGCGCCAGGCCGATCCAGGCCACGTAGATCCAGCGCACGCACGGCCTGGCCGCATAGCGAACCAGGGCGCCTACGATGATGAGGGTCAACAGGGCCACGTAGATGTCATTGCGTGCGAAGCGGGAGTAGTAGAGAAACGCCATGGACAGGGTCATGGCGGCCATGGCCAAGGGCGTTCCGACGCGACCGAGCTCCGGTCGAAAGATCAGCAAGGAGGCAACCGCCCCAACTCCAACCAGGGCCGGCAGCACGCGCACCACGACGTCCTCGGCGCCGACAATGAGAAAGAGAAGCGCGTTGCTGAAGTAGAGCAGCGGGCCGTGGTAGGCGGGATCATAGTTGTATGCCTTGCCGTGGATGATGTCGAACGATTCCTTGGCGTGGATGGACTCATCGTGGTGGAGCGTGCGGGCGCCAAGGTCGTAGAACCGCAGCAGCGCGGCGGCGACCAGAATGAGCCCGTAGAGCAGCAGCTCCCCGCGGCTGACCCCGGCCAGGGCCGGCGCCGCGAGCCAGTCGCGCGTGCGGCCCCGCATGCTAGGCGCGAGGCTCCGCCGGGCGATCATGCGGAGGGCGGAACCACGAAAAGCAGCGTGCCCTTGGCCTCGAATACCTGCGTGAGAAACGACCGCAGGTAACCCTCCGCTGCAGTGCCAAAGCGGCGGCGCTCGATGTCCCCGTAGACGACGTGCGTGACCCCGTAGCGGCGCAGGATGTCGAGCGATTCGGCGGGGTCGTCAGTCGCGTATACGCGCGCGGCTTCGGCCTGTCGCTGCGGGATTCGCGGATCGGCGCCGCGCCACAGCTCCTCATGCTGGCCCCAGCCGATCACAGTGGGCACGCCCGACCAGGCGGAGATTCGTGAAGTGCCTGAGTAGGCTTGACCGGGGGCTTCCAAAACGACGGCGCTGGCGGCGGCCCGCTCGCGCAACCACTCCGCAACGGCCACATCACCGGCGCTGGCCGCGCGGGCAAAAGCAAGACCGTCCAGAGTCCCGCCCGAGGGGCTGGCCTGCGACTTTGCAACCACGGCGACTATCGGGTAGCTGAGCGCCATGACGCTCAGAAGCGCGCCGATTCCCACGAAGCCCACGCGCGCCGCCGCCCAGCGCGCTCCCACACCGGCGTAAAGGCGCCGCAGCGCCACGAACAGCGCGGGTCCGCTCAATACCGCGAGAACCGCCCAAGCCTGATAGTGAACCTTGAACACGGTGTTCATGCGCTGGTTGGGCGGCCCGAAGAAGTCGTCAACGAATAGCAGCTCTACGACGATCAGCAGACCGAAGGCGGCGATCGCAAGCCAGGCCAGCGTAACGCCGCCCACGTTCGCGCGGCGCAAGAGACCGACGGCCGCAGCGGCGGCCGCCAGTGCCAGAAGCGCCCAGATGACCTCGCCCCCGAGCGCCAAAACGGCCAGCACTGCCGCAAGCGCGAGCCCGCCAAGCATCATGCGTACGCGGCGTCCCGCATCCCAGAGAAGCGCCCAAATCCCCGCCGTGACCAGCAGCAGCATCAGCCCGAACGCCTGCGCGAGGTCGAGCGCCTGTGTGCGCTGCGTAACCACGCCAATCGAGTCGCTGATAGCCCGAAACTGGAGGTAGTAGGGCAGCCAGGCGCCCAGCATGGCGCCGACAGCAACGACCAGTGCGGGCACGAAGGCGCGCCAGCGCGATGGCCGCGGCGTCAACATCAGAGCGAACAGGGCGCCTCCGAAGACCAGCACCGCGAAGGTGGGCAGGTCCCACGCGTTGAGCGCGTAAAGCCCGCCCAGGAGAATCCCGCTGAGCCCGGCCCGCGCGAGCCCCGCCGCGTCGGCGCGCTCGTCGCCCGTCCACCAGGCGACCGTCCATTGCATCGCCAGCACGATGGCCGTGATCGCAAAGGGAAGCGCCATGACGTGCGGGTGGAGATCACCGAGCACAAAGGAAAAAGCCGGGAACTCGTTGATGGTGAAGTCCGTCAGTCCGTCGGGGCCGTGACTCTGGATGACGCGAGACGCATTCCAGCCAATACCGTCCCAAAAGCCGTTCTTATCCCGAAACTCTCCCCCGAAGACCGCACGAACTATGGCGAGATTTCCGGCGACCGCGCCGATCAGGGCGGAGGGCGCGACCACCAGCCAAAGCCGGCGAGCCGCCCCCAGGAGCACCGCGAGGTCGCGCGCCGCGGCAACGGTGGCCGTGACCGTGAGGGCCATCAGAGTTGCGAGAAACAGGTTGTAAGCAACCTCGCCCGGCGCGCCCGTCAGGTTGGCCAGGAACGCGGCAATCGAATATCCGAGGTAGTAGTAGTTGACGGGCTCGCCGGCAAACCAGGGATCGTAGGGCGGATACGCGCCGCTGCGAATGGAGGCGTTGAGCAGAGCCAAATCCATGGGCTTCTCGGTCGCGGCGATTTCAGGATTCAACCAGCGAAGGCCAACTCCCAGCCCGTACGCGGCCAGGAGAATCACGAGGCCCGCGAGCCAAAGTCCGCGGCGCCGCCACGCGGCGGCCAGGCGGCGCCTGGTAAGGAAGGCCAGCGCAGCGGTGACGAGGGCAAAGACGCCCGCCGCGGACCACGCGTAGAGCTGCCCGTTGACCGCCCACGGAGTGAATAGGCCGAGCCACGCTATCCAGTGCGCCAGGAAAAGACCAAGCGGCGCGGCGACGAGCACGCCGCGCGACGGCAACCGGTGAAACAGGAGCGCGGACCACGGCACTCCTAGAATCGCCACCGCGGTCAGTACGAGGAGCCAGAGCGCCTGGTCGATACCAGCGTCCTTCCCGCCCAGGGAGTTGAGCTACCCAGTGATCTCCAGCATATCTATCGGCTTAACCCGGTTGTGGGACGGCTGGGGTCTCGACGGGGCGGCGCATGAGGCGCGCGGCAAGCCGCTGCTATGCTTCCAAATTGAGGTGTCGACACCGGCTCCGATCAGCCGCGCAGGCGGAGAGGCGGCGTTGACGCGTTATTTCGCCGGGGTTGCCGCGAGGCCCATATCCGTCGGCGGGTTTGGCATGGAAGACCCACGGCATGTCTAGGCGATGGGCGACGCCAGCCGCGGGCGGATTGCGCACGCGGCGGCGAATCCTGCAATCGCTGCCAGTGGTGGGGCTTTGGGCGGCCGCGGGCTGCACCGTGGAAGCCGTGCGTGAGAGCCTTCCGCCGGTGACGCCCCCGCCGGTGCAAGTCGTCAGAGCCGAGTCGTTCACGCCCACGCCAAGCCCGCCGGCTCCAACGCCTACGGTCACCGCGCCGCCAAGAGCGCCGCTGCGTACGGACTCGACCGTCGCCTTCACCGCGTGGGGATCCAAAAGCGAAATGCGAGCGCTCACGGAGGCCCTGGCGTTCTTTCAGCGGGCGGAGCCCGGCGTTGAGGTGGCGGCGCGCCTGGACAATGCCATCACGCCCGACGCCACGCGTTCGGCCTTGCGTGGGCCTACTCCGCTGGGAGTTACGCGGGTCGCGCCGGAGGACGTCTTCGACTTCACGTCGGGCGGGCTGCTCCTGCCGCTGGACAGCTTCGTCGAGCGCGACATCGACGCGGCCGAGCTGGCGCCCCAGGCGCTGGAAGCGCGGCGCGGACCCGGCGGCGAAGTAGGCGCGCTGAGCCTGGGCGCCGCTTATTTGACAGTGTTCTACAACGAGGCGCATCTGGAAGCCTCGGGGGTGGCGCCGCCAACCGGGTGGGATGACAGCTGGGACATAGCGGCGTTCGAGGAAGCGGCCAGACGCCTGGTCGTCAGCGACGCCGAGCGCACCGACCGCTTCGGGCTCGCTTACGTTCCCTGGGCGGTGCGCGCGTGGCTGGCCAGCGCCACCGGCGGCGATGCCGCCGGGCGTTTCTTCAGCGGCGACGAACGCCGCTCCACGATGCTCACAAGCACGCACAGCGCGGCTCTGCGCCGCCTGACCGGCTGGCAGGTCGAATCCGAATTCGAACTGGCTATCGCCGAGCGCTTCGCGGGGCCGTTCAACGGGGGGCTGGTGTCGCTATACGTGGATGCCAGCAACTTCGCCCCGATCGTGCGGCCAGCCGTGCGGTGGGGAATCGCGCCGTTGCCCACCTGGTCGCGCAGCGACCCGCTGACCGCCGGGCTGGAGCTCTGCCTGGCGATCGACGCGCGCACGCCCGAGCCCGAAGCAGCGTGGCGGCTTGCCAGCTTTTTCCTGGGACCGGAGGCGCAGCGCGCGCTCGCGCGCCATGACGCCGTGGTGCCCTTCCGGCGGGAAGTTCTACGCGATCCGGCGTTCCTGGACCCGAATCGCCAGCCGCTGGACCGATCGGTTTGGGTCAGCGCCGCCGACCGCGCGCTGCAAAGCCCGGCCAACCCCGGCGCCAAGGCATGGCACCAGGTCACGGACACGCCCGTCAACGCCGTGCGGGATGGATCGGTAGACGCCGAAACCTATCTGGCCGGCGCCGACTCGCTCATTACGCGTCAGCTTCGAGCACGGAGCTGGTCGGCAGCCAAGAGCCAGCCGGGCTATCGACAGGTGCTGCCGCTCGGCAACGAGCTGCTGGCGGAACCGACGCCTGACGAAACTTAGCGCCCGGTTCTTCGATCTCGTCTAGCGGAAACGGTCCTCGAGCGGCCCCACGTCGAGGCCGGGACGCGCACTGTCGACCAGCGCGGCCGCCTCAAACTCAGGCCGCCGGGAACTCACGCCGTCCTCGTACGTCGGCAGGTCGATCTGATAGAGCACGCCCATCGGTATGCGGTCGCCCCATTCGTACGATTTCGCCAGCGCGGCCTGTTGCTTGGCGACGATTTCATCCACGTTGCTAGGATCGTGGACTTTGCCGTCGTAGCCCGCTTCGGCCAGCGAGTAGCTGCGGGCGTGGCCGATATCGTCGCCCTTGAAGAAGTCGATCGTGAGCAGCTCGTTGTACACCGGACACGGCTGCAGGATGTCGATGAGCGCCGTCCCGCGGTGCTCCATCGCCTCGACGATCAGACCCACCAGCTCGCGCTGCGCCATCGCGTAGCCGCGGGCGACGAACGTGTACCCGGAAGAAATCGCCAGCCCCACGGGATTCACCGCGTCGATGATTGCCGGCTCCGGCATGCTCTTGACTTTCTCCCCGCGGCGCATCGTGGGCGAGGCCTGGCCTTTCGTGAGGCCGTATACGCCGTTGTTGTGCACCAGGTAGGTGAAGTCGACGTTGCGACGGCCCGAGTTGACGAAGTAACCGGCGCCGATGCCGTATCCATCGCCATCACCGCCTACGGCCAACACCTCGAGGTTCCGGTTCGCCAGCTTCACGCCCGTGGCCACGTTGAGAACGCGTCCGTGCAGGGTGTGGAGCCCATAGCTCCGCACGTAGTGCGGCAGCTTGCCGGAGCAGCCGATGCCGGATACGACCATGACCTCATGAGGCGCGCGGCCGCGTCGGGCAAGCGCCTGCTTGACGGCGTTGAGGATGCCGAAGTCGCCGCAGCCGCCGCACCAATCGGGGTGTGAGTCCTGGACGGCGAAATCCTTGGCGGTCGGGCGGGTTGCTACGGCCATGTTCGTCCTTTGGCGCTTGTAAGGGATCGCAGGCCGGTCACGCTAGGCGCCTCGCGCCGCCACCGCGGCGGATTCCGGCGCGGGCGCGCGCTGCCAGATGGCCTGCTCGACTTCGTCCTGCGAGAACGGGCGGCCCGTGTACTTCAAAACCTTGTCCTCAATTTGCACTCCGGTCTGTTCGGATATGAGCAGGCCGAGCTGACCCGTGTAATTGTCCTCGAGCAGCAGCACGCGATTGGCGCGCCGCAGTATTTGGCGAACGGCGTCGGCCGGGAACGGCCGCATCAAGCGTATCTGCAAGTTATTCACGCGCACGTTCGAGGCGCGCGCCACTGAGCGGATGGCGTTGCGGATGGGGCCTCTCGTCGAGCCCCATGACACGATGGTCAGGTCGGCGTCTTCCGGGCCGTGCAGAGTGAACTGATCGCTCGCGGGTATCTCACGCAAGGCCAGCTGAAGCTTGCGCATGCGCTTGTCCATCTGCTCGATACGGTTCTCGACGTCCTCTTCGATTCGGCCGCGCTCGGTGTGCTCATCGCTCGTTGTCACGAACTCACCGCCAGGGGTGCCGGGCACGGCGCGCGGGCTGACGCCCGAGTCGGTGAGCCGATGCCGCCAGTAGGGCTCGGCGCCGTTTGCCGCGGCCGTCCAGACGGCGCCCCGGTCGACCGGCAGCCCCTCCAGGCCGAGGTTGTCGACGGTGAACTGCGAGTTGGCGATGAATTTGTCTACCAAGACCACCACCGGCATCTGATAGCGATCGCCCCAGTTGAAGGCCAGATGGGTGAAACGGGCCGACTCTTCGATATCGCCGGGCGCCACCACGATATGGGGGAACTCGCCGTGCGCGGGCTGGAGCGCGAAGCGCAGATCCTGCTGCGAGTTGCGAGTCGGCAGGCCGGTGCTGGGGCCGCCGCGCTGGTACAGCACCACTACCGGACCGGGCGCCTCCGTGATCGAGGCAAACCCAATGCCTTCGGCCATCAGGGTGAATCCAGGCCCGGCGGTAGACGTGGCCGCGCGAACTCCCGCGTGCGCCGCGCCCACGGCCATGTTCATCGAGGCGATCTCGTCCTCAGCCTGGAGCACCACGATCGGCCACTCCGCCTGCAGCGTCTCCAGGTACACGCTCTCATCGGAGGCCGGGGCAATCGGGTAGTAAGTCTGAAACCCGCAGCCGGCTTTCAGTTTGGCGATGCCGATGGCCTCGTAGCCGGTAATGAGCATGCGGGCCGGCTGGTCGTCGCGAGCCTGAAGGGAAAGCGGGAACCCCTGACCACCAAGGGTGTCGTGCGCGGCCTGCCAGGCGTGCTGGAGCACCGATCGATTCAGGGGCACGAGGCGCTGATGCCGTTCCGGCAGCCGCTCCGCAACGATTGGCAGCACGCGGTCGACGTCGAAGTCGAGCAGCGCGCAGCAGGCCCCCAGCGGCACCATGTTGGCCATGACCGCGTGGCGGCGTGCGTTGTATTCGAGTCCGTGCGCTTCCACGGCCGCGCGCACGATGTCGTCGTAAGGCAGGGACAAGAGCCGGACATCGTCGCGCCCCAGGTTTTCCTCGCTGATGCCGGCCTTGGCGTCAATGACGATCGCTCCGCCGGGCACCACCTCGTGCAGATGCCCTCGATGCGACTGATAGTCCTGGTGCGGGTCGGTGCCGTGAAGCGTCTCGGCGTCCAGCGCAAGCAGGACGTCCACCCGATCCACACCGGAAGTAACCGGCTCATCGGCGGTGCGTATACGGAAGAAGATGTGCCGCCCGTGGATGTTGGAGTGGTACTCGACGTTCGAGAAGACGAAGACGCCCGCGCGCGAACAGGCCTTCATGAAGATCTCTGAAGACGGGTTCACGCCGCTCCCGGCCGGACCGCCAATCATGATGGAGAGTTCGTTCTCGTTCATCTCCGCTCCTCGCGGACAGCTCCAGATCGGGCGTTCATGCTTGCGCCGCGCGGCGCACGTTATCCAGGGCGCGTGTGTGGGTCGTCCCAAGTCTATTATCGACGGTGAGCCGCGCGCACGCTAGGCCAGCCGAGCGGACAGCAAGTCGACGGCCGCCTGCGGCGTGTCACCCACCAGAACCCCGGCCTCCCGCAAGGCCGCCTCCTTGGCCGCGGCGGTTCCCGCCGAGCCCGAGACGATGGCGCCCGCATGCCCCATGCGACGCTCCGGCGGGGCGGTCTTCCCCGCAATGAAAGCCGCCATGGGTTTGCTGACATTCTCCCTTATGTAGGCGGCCGCCTGCTCTTCCGACTCGCCGCCGATCTCGCCCAGTAGAACGATTCCGCGCGTTTCCGCATCCGCCTCGAAAAGCTCCAAGGCGTCGACGAAGCTGGTTCCCACGATCGGGTCGCCGCCAATCCCCAGCGCGGTCGACTGCCCCGCACCGAGCTCGCTCAAATGCTGCACTACCTCGTACGTGAGCGTTCCGCTGCGGCTCACCACGCCCACCGAGCCGGGGCGCACGATGCTCCAGGGCATGATCCCGATCTTCGCGGGCGCGGCCGGGGTCACCAGGCCCGGGCAGTTGGGGCCGATGAGCCGCGAACCGGAGGAGCGCAGCCGGGGCATGACCCGCACCATGTCCAGCGCGGGGATTCCTTCGGTGATGCAAACGATCAAATCGAGCCCCGCCGCGCAGCCCTCCAGAATCGCATCGGCGGCAAAGGGCGCCGGAACGAAGATGCAGGACGTGTTGGCGCCCCGCGCCTCAACCGCTTCGGCGACCGTATTGAAGACCGGTACGCGCTCCAGGCCGGGCACCGTGGCGCCGCCGCGACCGGGCGTCACACCGGCCACGACATTGGTGCCGGCCTCGAGCATGCGCTGGGTGTGGAAGGTTCCCTGGCCGCCCGTCATGCCCTGCACAACCACGCGGGCGGTGGCGTCCAGCAGAATGCTCACGCGGCCGCTACGGCCAGCCTGGCGGCCTCCTCCATGGAGCGAACGGCGCTGAGGCCGGCGTCGGAAAGAAGGCGGATGCCGCGCTCCTCGTTCGTCCCCACTAAACGCACCACCAAGGGAACCGCGCGCGGCATTGCGCTCTGCGCGTCCAGAATCCCCTGCGCCACGTCGTCGGCGCGGGTGATTCCGCCGAATATGTTCACCAGGACAGCACGCACGTTGGGGTCCTGGAGAATGAGGCGAAACGCCGTGGCAACCCTCTCACTATCGGCGCCGCCGCCTACGTCCAGAAAGTTGGCGGGCTCGCCGCCGTAGTGTTTGATCACGTCCATGGTGGCCATTGCGAGGCCGGCGCCGTTGACCATGCAACCGATCGTGCCGTCCAGCTTGATGTAGCTGACGCCCACTTCGCGCGCGCGGCTCTCGGCGGCGCTCTCTTCCTCAGGATCACGCAGGGCGGCCAGCCGCGGATGCCGGAACAACGCGCTGTCGTCCAGATCGATCTTGGCGTCGATGGCGTGCAGTGCGCCCTCGGTATCCACCACCAGTGGGTTCACTTCCGCAAGCGTGGCGTCCGCGTCCAACAAGGTGCGGACCAGCCCTTGCGCCACAGCGGTGAACCGGCGTACCTGCGGACCGTCAAGGCCCAGCCAGAACCCGAGCGCGCGCGCCTGCCAGGCCGGGACGCCGTAAGCCGGATCTACGATCACGCGTCGGATCGCGCCGGGCATCGTGCGCGCGACCTCCTCGATATCGATCCCGCCCGCGGCGCTCGCCATCAATACGATGCCCTGGCGCGTCCGGTCGATCACCGCGCCGAGATAGAGCTCACGCGCGATGTCTATCGCGGGAGCGACGAGCACTTTGCGCACGACGGATTCCCCAATAGTCATGCCCAGAATCTCTTGGGCGGCCGTGCGGGTCTGCGAAGAACCGTCCGCGAGCTTGACTCCGCCGGCCTTGCCGCGCCCTCCCGCCAGGACTTGCGCCTTGACTACAACCGGTACGGCGAATTCGCGGGCGGCGGCCTCCGCCTGCGCAGGCGACTCCGCGAGCGCGTTGGGAGGCACGGGCAACCCGTGCTCTGCAAACAAGCGCCGCGCGTCGTGCTCGTGCAGCTTCACGCTCAGGCCGCCATCTTCGCGATCACGGCGTCGGCCACATCCGAGGTACCGGCCGCGCTGGGGTCGTTGCGGTCGGCCTTGAGGTCGTAGGTCACCGACTCGCCTTCGGCGATCACCGCGGCGATGGCGCCCTCGACACGGTCCGCGGCGGCGTTTTCGGCCAGGTAGCGCAGCATCAGCACGGCCGAGAGCATGGCGGCTATCGGATTGACCTTGTTTTGCCCCGCATAGCGGGGAGCGCTGCCGTGGGTGGGCTCGAACACTGCCGCGTCTGGCCCGATGTTCGCGCCGGGGGCGACGCCCAGGCCGCCCACCAGACCCGCGCAGAGGTCCGAGATGATGTCGCCGTAGAGGTTAGGCAGCACCAGTACGTCGAAGTCGTGCGGCCGCTTGACCAGCTGCATAGAGAGAGCGTCCACAATCCGGTCCTCGAACTCGACGTCGGGGTATTCCTGCGCGACCTCGCGAGCCGTTTCGAGGAACAGGCCGTCGGAGAACTTCATGATGTTGGCCTTGTGAACGGCCGTCACTCTCGAGCGTCCATTGGCCCGCGCGTACTCGCAGGCGAAGCGCACGATGTTGGCCGTGGCGGCCACCGAGATCGGCTTGATGCTCACGCCTGAATCGGCCCTGATCACGCGCTCTGTCAAGTCCTCGATGGTCGAGATGAGGCGCCCTGTCTCCGGCAGGCCCTTTTCAAACTCGATACCGGCGTAAAGGTCTTCGGTGTTTTCACGCACCACCACGATGTCCACGTTGGGGAAAGGCGCGCTGACCCCCGGGTAGAGCTTGCAGGGGCGCACGCACGCGTAAAGGCCAAGCTCCTGGCGCAGCGCCACGTTGACGCTGCGGAACCCTTTGCCCACCGGCGTGGTGAGCGGACCCTTGAGCGCAACCCGGTTGAGACGGATCGACTCCAGCGTCTCGCCGGGCAGCACGGCGCCGTACTCGCCAATCGCACCGGCGCCGGCTTGGCGCTCGTCCCAGTCGATTCCGGCATCCGCCGCATCGATAACGCGCCGCGTAGCGGCGATGACCTCGGGCCCGGTGCCGTCGCCGGGGATCAGCGTCACACGATGCGCCATGGGTGGATCGTCCTCTCGATGGCCATTGGGCGCGCTCAGTCCGCGATTCTTGGCTCGCCGGCGTGCGCGCGGTGCCGGCTAAGTCTCATGTATCCAGGTATCGACAGCCCGCTCGTAGGCCAGCAGCTCGCCGTCCTCGAAGAAAAAGGCCAGCTCCATTCGCGCGGTCTCGGCGCTGTCGGAGGCGTGGATCAGATTTAGAAGAGGCTCCAGGCCATGGTCTCCGCGTATGGTTCCGGGCTGCGCTTCGTGCGGTCGCGTGGCACCCACCATGGCGCGTACCACCTGAATGGCCTGCGGGCCCTCGATAGCGGCCGCGACGATCGGCCCGCTGGTGATATGGCGCACAAGATCCTCGAAGAAGAACTTGCCCTCGTGCACGGCGTAGTGACGGCGCGCCGTCTCATCCGTGATCTGAATGAGCTTCAGCCCGCTGAACCGGAGTCCGCGGCGCTCAAAGCGGGCCAGCAGCTCCATGCCGATGCCCCTCTGCAGCGCATCGGGTTTGAGCAGCACCAGTGTGCGTTCCATTCCCACCTGATCTAGAGACCGCCGCCGCGACGCGCGGCGGCGCTGAAAGCAACGTCCATCACCCTGCCTCCAACAGGTCCGCAATGCGGGCCCGCAGACCGCTCGCGTCTGTGCTAACGCTGGTCGTGATCACGGCCTGCCATTGCCCCAACCGCACGGCGAGGCACTGCACACTATCGGTGAGAAACCAGAGGTCTTCAATCTGACCCAGCCCAACCGTCTCCACAACCTGCTCCATACTGCCGACGCCCGCGGATAGCAACCCTGGAGCGACGGGGGAGGCCGGCTCGGGAAGAGACCCCACGGGCGGCTCACCAAGGCGCCAGACTACAGCACCGTTCACGTCGGGTATTTCCAGGATCCGCGCGAGCATCGACTCCGCTTCATTCACCTGGTGTTCACCTGGGACGCTCGGCGCGGAGATAGGCCTCCGCGGCGGCCTGGGGTCGGCTCGATTGCATGTAGAAGTCCCCTAGCAGCTTCCAAAAGCCGGGTGGGGCCTCGGCAATTGCCGCGCTGTCGACAAGCAGGGACTCGACCTCGTCGGGCGACTCACTTGCCTCCCGCACCAATTCGGCAACGAGCGGCTCGGCCTCCCGCCAGCGCCGCTGCGCGATCAGCTCACGCGCCCATCCCAGCTTCGAGAGCGGCGCCTCAACGCTGGCGCCGCCGCCCGCCGCTCCTTCATCCGTACGGGCGCTCGAGTCCTCCTCTTCCGCCGCCAGGCTCGAGTCTGGGGGCGTCTCGCCATCGCCATTCGACGGCGAGTCCTGTCCGGCGAGATCGCTAGCATTCGGAGACTGCGTGTCGGGCCGCGGAAAGCTCGGCGGCGCATCGTCGCTGGCAGCCTCCCCCGCGGCCGGGCGCGGCGCCTCCGACTCAGATGGATTCGAGCGCGGCGCGGACTCGATGCCGCTGAGCGCGCTGAACTCGCCCGCCGGGGCGCCGGAGTCGGCGCCGGCCGGCGGTTCCGGCTGCCGCGCGGAGTCGTCACCGGGGTCTGGCGCGGGCGGATCGTCCGCCGGATCGGGCGCCGGCTCGCCGGGGGGCGCGACGGATACCGATTGGGACGCGTGGTCGGCAGACTCGACCTCTTCTTCGACCCCCCGCATAGCTTCCGGCCATGCAAGCTCCGGCGGTGGAGGCAGCACCAGCCGGTGAATCTCGAGCAGGCCCAGCATGTGCCGCGCCTCCACAAACTCAGGGTCGATTTCGCCCACCCGTGAGAGCAAATCCTGCCCCTCCGCGGTGCGGCCGTGCTCGGAAAGAATGTGCGCTCGCATTACGGCCGCACGCACACAGTCGTTGGCCTGGTCGAAGATCACTTTGCACTGATCCTCGCAGGCGCTCAGACGCCCCTCACGCCAGAGAGCCTCGGCCAGAGTCAGACGAATGTCCACTCGCTGCGGCTGCTCGGCGACGGCCACACGCGCATGGCGCTCCGCGAGGGCGGACCACCCACTGGCAAGGTGGATGCGCGCGATAACGGCGGGCGTGGGCGGCAGGGAATCGGCGTCGATCGCGAGGATCTCCAACGCGGACTCGAGCACCGAGGGATCAGCAGGGATCAGCTCCACGGCCATACGGGCCATCTCGAGAGCGCGCGCCTGGTCGGCGCGTCGGGCGAAGACTCGCGCCTGGGCGGCGCGCGCTTGGGCGTTGGACGGATCCACCGAGGTGACGAATCTGAGATCGTCGAGCGCCGCATCGCTATCGCCGGCCCGCTCGGCGAGCAATGCGCGCACCAGACTCGCGCGTCCGTGCCGCGCGAACGAGCCGAGAACGTGCTCGGAGAGCGCCCGCGCGGTGTCCGTATCCCCGGCCCCAAGCGCCCGTTCGGCTTCGGCGACAATCGCGCTGGGCGGGATGGTCTCAACCATTCTTTGCGGTGCGGCCATTTAGATTCGACGGCAGGCTGGCGGCTTCGTCAATCGGACCGGAGGCCGCCACTATCGCCCAATCGTCCTTGAGGATGCGGCGCGCTACGCGGTGCACGTCCGCGGCGGTGACGGCGTCGAACCGCGCCACCACGTCCTCGGGCGTCAGCTGCTCTCGTTCCAACAGCTCTTCACGCACGTACCACGCCGCGACCGCGCTGGTTTCTTCCATAGAGAGGAGAATCTCGCCCTTGATGAATTCGCGGGCGCGTTCCAGCTCGTCGAGGTCGATTCCGCTTTCGCGAATATCTTGCAGCACGTCAAGGGTGGCCGCCAGGGCTTCGTGAAGCCTGTCGGGATCGGTGGCGCCTTCGATTATGAGGGCACCGGAATCGCGCAGCACGAACAATGACGCAAAGGTCTCGTAAGCGATTGCGCGGTGTTCGCGAAGCTCAGCGAACAGCCGCGAACCCATACCCTCACCCAGCGCCGCGCACGCGACGTCGAGTGCGTACCGATCGCTGTCGTCACGCTTCAAGGCCCGTCCGGCAATCGAGAAGTAAGCCTGATCGGCCTCGCGCGGCTCGATGGCCACGCGCGGCTCCGGCGCGCCATTGCAAACGCAGGCCGGCCAGGCCGCCCTGCGGCCGCGCGGGATCGCACCGAACGCGCCGGCTACCACGGCTTGCGCGGAGGCGGGATCGACGTCACCCGCCACGCTCACTACCAGGTTGGCACCGGCAAACATGCGGCGCGCGTGGGCGCGCAACTGGTCGGGCGCGAACCTGGCGACGTTCTCCGGCAGTCCCCCGACTTCCCGCCCAACACCGTGGCCGGGCCATAGCCGGGATCGGATCGACCGCCGCACAACTTCTTCCGGAACATCGTTAATCATGCCCAGCTCGTCCAGGATCACGCGGCGCTCTTTCTCGATCTCGTCGGGATCGAAGCGTGAATGCGCGACCATGTCCGCCAGCACCTCCACGGCCTGGCCGAAGTGGCGGCTGCCGACCCGCGACCAGATCACCGTCATCTCAGGCTCCGTGACGGCGTTCACGGCTCCGCCCAAGCGCTCGATCGCCGCGCCTATGTCGGTGTAGCTGGGCCTGCTCAGCGTGCCTTTGAAGAGCATGTGTTCAGCGAAGTGCGAGATGCCCTGATCGGCCAAAGACTCGAACCCCGACCCGATTCGAGAGGCGACGTTGATGGTGACGGAACGGCTGTGCGGAACCGGCGCGATCAGAAGGCTCGCGCCGTTCGCCAGCTCGGAGCGAAGAACGGGAGTCTCGGCCGCGCTGGTCAACGGCGGGAAGCTGGACGGCGCCGGTGCGCGGCTATCTGACTATCCGCGTTTGCGCCCGCGACTGCCGGCGCGCAGCGGCTCAGGCTCCTGCGCCCGTTGCGCCTTGCGGCGCAAACGAACCTTCTTCTGCTTAGTGCGGTGCTTGCGCCAAGCCATGCGCTTGCGCTTGTTCAATGCCGCCAGAGCCTCACAGTGCGGATGGCCAATCATGGATTTGGCTGGCGTCATGATAGCAGCGGCCGGTTTAGCCTCTGGTACGCTGCCGCCGTGCACGCCCAGTTGGGGCTATCGCCCAGCCACGGTGGCGAGCCGCCGGCCGACGATGGGCCTGGCTACGCCCGGCGGACGCAGCCCGTCCTCGAGTCGATGCCGGACGGGGACTGAGCGGAGTGATGCTCCGAGAAGAAGCCGCGCCGGTGGAACGGGATGCTGCGCGCCTATCCGCCGCGAGAGCGCGCCGGATCGTGCGGGCCGCGCAAGGTCGGCGTGTGCTGGTGCTGGGTGACATGATGGTCGACGAGCACGCCATCGGTCCGGTGCGGTCGATAGCCCGCGAGGCGCCCGTACCGGTGGTCGAGCAGGAAGTCCGGCGGCGCGTGCCGGGCGGCGCGACCAACGTGGCAATGAACCTGCGCGCCATGGGTTGCGAGGTGATGGTGGCCGGCGTGGTGGGGGCCGATGCCACGGCCGACGATCTGCGCGAGCAACTGAAGGCGCACGGCATACAGACGGTCGGCCTGATGCACGATGCCGGCCGCAAAACGTCGGTGAAGCTGCGCGTCTGGGCCGGCGGAGATCGCCAGCGGCCTCAGCACATGATCGCCCGAGTCGACATGGTGGACCGCGAGCCGCTCGGACCCGACGTCGAAAAGCATCTGCTGGCCTATCTGGAAACGGCGCTGCCGCAGTCGCAAGCGCTCCTGGTATCCGACTACGAGAACGGCGTGGTCGGGGACGCGCTCCTGCGCGCCGCGCTGGCGGCCGCCCAGGATCATGCTCTGACGATTACCGTGGATGCGCACGGCGGCCTGGGGCGCTTCCGTGACGTGACGCTGGTGACGCCCAACCAGCCCGAGGCCGAGTCGGAGCTCGGGCGTGAGCTTTCCAGCATTGCCGACGCACGCACGGCGGCCGCGGAGCTGCGGCAACGGCTGCGCGCCAAAGCCGTGCTTCTGACGCTCGGCGAAGCCGGCATGGTTCTGGCCGCGGACGACGCCGCCCCGGCATGGCTGCCGGTGGACGCCTCGACTCGCGTGGCCGACCCCACGGGCGCCGGGGACACCGTGGCGGCCGCCATGACGCTTGGAATACTGGGCGGCGGTACATACCTGGAATCCGCCCGGCTGGCGCACTTCGGGGCGCGTGTGGTCGTGCAACGCCTGGGGGCCGCGGTGGCCGGCGCCGAAGAGTTGGTGGCGGAGTCTGATGGTCCGCGCGGCTGACGCGACGATCCTGTCCGACGCCGACCTGCAAGGTTTCTGCGCGGCCGCGCGCGAAGCCGGGCGCCGGCTGGTGCTCACCAACGGCTGTTTCGACGTGCTGCACGCCGGCCATGCCGGCTTTCTGCGCGCCGCCGCCGCTTTTGGGGATGTCCTGCTCGTGGGCCTCAACGACGACGGTTCGGTGCGGGCGCTCAAGGGCGCGGATCGCCCAGTTCTGCCTATCGATGACCGCGTCACGCTGGTCGGCGCCGTGCGCTGGGTGGACGCGGTTGTCCCCTTCGGCGAACTCCACGCCGATCAGCTGATCGAGCGCGCGCGGCCGCACGTCTACGTGAAGGGCGCCGATTACGATCCCTCGCAGGGCGGACACGCGCTGCCGGAAGCTGAGACGTTGCGGCGTCTGGAGATTGCCGTTCGATTCGTTCCTCTGATGGAGGGACGCTCCTCCACCAGCATCATCGCCGGCGCTCGACGCCAACCGTGACGCCCGCAATCGGGCGCAGCGTGGCGCTGGCCGCGCTGCTGATCGCCGGCGGCAACGTACTCAGCCGGGTCCTTGGCATCGTGCGGGAGTCCGTGATCGCCGCGTTGTTGGGCACGACCGGAAGCGCGGACGCCCTGGAAGTCGCCACTCGAATCCCGCAGCTGGTCCACGACCTCGTCATAGGCGGGGCCGTGGCCGGGGCGCTCATCCCGGTGTTCAGCGACATCGCGCACGACGAAACCCGCCTACGCCGCACATTCTCGGCCATGCTGGGGACCGTCGCGCTGGCCCTGGGCGGGGTAGTGGTGGTTCTGGCCGTACTGGCCGAGCCGTTCATCGGCATCGCCGCGCCCGGGTTGTCGGACGAGACCCACGCGCTGGCGGTCAACATGACGCGAATCACGCTGCCCGCCGTGCTGTTTCTGGGGCTGGCGGCGGTTACCACCGCCCGACTGTACGCGCGGGACCGCTTTGCATTCCCGGCCTTCAGCACGGCCTCGCTCAATGCGACCTTCATCGTGGTCGCGCTGAGCTTGACCCCGCTGGTGGGATCGCCGGGGGTGGCGCTGGGATATCTGGCCGGCGCCGCCGCGCACCTGGCCATCCAGATTCCCGCGCTCCTGCGCGACCGGGCGCGTATTGGCTGGCCGCAGTGGCGTGACAACCCTGATTTCTGGCGCGCCCTGCGGCTCTACGCGCCGGTGGCGGCCGGGCTCGTGCTGGCGCAGGTGCTGGTGGTGGTGGACACGAACCTCGCCTCGCGAACCGGCGAGGGCAACCTGGCGATCATGCGCTACGCGACGCGCCTGCAGCAGTTCCCATTAGGACTGGTGGCCTCGGCCATCGCCTTGGCGTTTTTGCCCACGCTGTCGCGCAGCGCCCCGGCGACCCCGCGCGAGCTGCCCGAGGCCGTGGAGTTCAAGGCCGGCGTCTCGGCCGCGGCCAGAACGGCGCTGCTGCTGATCGTGCCCGCCACGCTGCTCCTCACCGTGCTGAGCGAGGCTTTCATCAGGGTTGTGTACCAGCACGGCGCATTCGCGGCCGCCGCCACCGCGCCGACCGGGCTGGCGCTGTTGATCTATGCCCTGCAACTGCCGCTCACCGCCCTCGATCAGATTTTCATCGCCGCCTTCTACGCAACCAAGAACACGATCACTCCGGTTCTGGTCGGCGTGGCGGGCGGCGCCGTGTACCTGGCCACGGCGCTCGTCCTGGTCGCGCCGGCGGGGGTGTTCGGGCTGGTTACGGCCAACACGGTCCAGAACAGCTTTCACGGGATTGTGCTCGGCTGGCTGCTGTGGCGGCGCCTGCGCGGCTTCGGCGGGACGGGGCTATGGCGTTTCACGCTCAAGGTCGGCCTCAGCGGGGCCGCCGCGGCGGTGCTGGCGCTTGTGCTGCGCGAGGTTCTGACCGGCGCCGAGCCGGATGGGCGCGCCAGCTGGCTTACGCTTGTTCTCGCCAGCGCGGGCACGCTGGCGGTCTACGCTCTGGCGCTGCACCTGCTGCGGGTGCGCGAGCTCGATCTCGTGGCGGACGTCCTGCGGCGCGCCAGAGAACGCCTTCGCCAATCCCCCTGACCCGGTTGATGCCTGCCCGCTTCCACTGAGGCCGTCTCCAGCGGCGCGTCCACTCCGAAGTGCCCAGCCCGCCGCGGAGCATTGAGTGTGATGTGCAGTTATGTAAATTGAACGGTCTGCGCGGCGATGCGCCGACCCCAGCCCCACGCGACGAGTGGGTTACCCGCTCTTCCAGAGTCTCCCGCGCCGGCGCACCGCCTCCAGGCGATCGGGATCGAGCGGCGGCGGCGTTGCGTAGCCGTGCGGCTGGGGCGGACCGGGCGCTCCCAGGCGTTCCAAGACCGCCGGATTCGAGTAGTAAGCGTTATAGGTCTGGCGCACCAGCTCCGCGAACTCGTTCGGGTGAGTCCCCTCTACACGCCGAAGGCTTTCGTATTGGGCCGACTCATCCAGAGTCGCGAAGCCCTCCGCTCCGGCCGCGATGGCTTGCAGAGCGCCCAGCACCGGCCTGCGCAGCTCCGGGCGCAGCGCCAGATAGCCGTCAACCGCCGCGGGGCAGCCCGCCTCGGCCGCGCTGGGGCGCTCGCCTTCAGCCGGTATGAGCCGTGCCTGCACGCGTTCCAGAAGATCGTGCTGCTCGGCGGTCAAGACGGCCATCAGGACGTGATCTCGCGATGATTGGCCGCCATCCAGTCGGCCGCTCGCAGCGCCAGGGCCTGAATGGTGCTGGTGGGGTTGATGGAGGCGCAGGTCACGAACACGCTGCCGTCGATGATGAAGAGATTGGGGCAGTCGTGGGCGCGGCCCCACCGGTCCACCACCGAGGCGGCCGGGTCGTCACCCATGCGCGCCGTGCCCATGAGGTGCCAGCCGGACTCCCGCACCAGCGGGTCCACGATCGTCGAGCGCGCCCCGGCGGCTTCGTACAGCTCGCACGAGCGCGCGATGCCGTAGTCGAGGGCCCGGCGGCTGTTTTGGCTGAGCCGGTAGACGACCTTTGGCGCCGGAATGCCATGGCCGTCGGTCGACACCGGATCGATAACGACCTGGTTCTCGGGCTCGGGCAGGTCCTCGATCATCATCGTGAGGGTGAGGCTGTGTCCGAAACGCTCACGCATCGCGCTGTGATGCCCCGCTCCCCAGGGAATCGGGTCGCGCAGAAGTCCGCCGTTCGCGATTGTGAGCGGTGCGGTGGCGCGGTTGGCCTGCAATTGCAGGCCGCGCACGAAGCCGCGGCTGGGATCGCTTTCGTAGAACTCCTGGCAGTGCAGCAGCAAGCCGATGGGACCCTCGTGACCGTTCACCGGCTCGTCGAACAACCCGCTGATCCACGCCACCGGATGGAACATGAGGTTCTTGCCGACCAGGCCGCTGGAGTTGGCCAGGCCGTCGGGAAACCGCGCGGAGACCGAGTTGAGCAGCAGTCTGGGCGTGCCGATGCCGTTGCAGGCGACTACTACCGCCCGGGCCGCCTGATGCCGAACCGCCCCCTCACGGTCGTAGTAGACCGCGCCGCTGGCGCGTCCGTTCGCGTCCACCGTGATCTCGCGCACGCGGGCATTCGGTACCAGGCGCGCGCCCTGCGCCAGCGCCTTGGGCCAGTAAGTCACGTGCGCGCTGGACATGGCGCCGATCGGGCAGCCGATGTCGCAGGGGCCGCAGTAGTTGCAGGGCTGGCGCCCTTCACCGTAAGGCTGCGTGATGAGGGCCACGTCCGACGGCCACCAATGCCAGCCCAGCTTGTCGAGCCCGCGGATGAAGGTCTCGGCCGCACGATCGACGCCCATCGGAGGCAGGGGCCGAGCGGTACGCGGCGGGTTGGCCGGATCACCGCTCAGGCCCGCCACGCCGATGTTGCGGTCGTTCAGGTCGTAGAACGGCTCCAGGTCCCAGTAGCTCAGCGGCCAGTCGTCGGCCACGCCGTCGAGCGTGCGCACGCGGAAATCCGAGGGCCGAAAGCGCGGGAAGTGGCCGCTCCAGTGAATCGTGCTCCCGCCCACGGCGTTGAACATGAGCGGCGAGATCGGCGTCTCGTCCTCATTGACCGGATAGTCCTCCGGTCGCCGCCGGACGTTGGGGTTCTTGGCGAAATCGGTCTGGCGGGCGATCTCATGGTCGGGCCGCGCGTGCCAGTATTCGGCCGGGTCCACCCAGTCGCCTTGCTCGAGGCATACGACGTCGACGCCCGCGCCCGAAAGCGACCAGGCCGCCGCGGCGCCGGACGCTCCCGCGCCAATAATCAGCACGTCGGCCAGCTCGCTGCTCCGGGCCATCGGCTTACTCGATCAGGCCAAACGTACGGCCAGAATATCGCGCATTCCAGGTGAGCACCGGCGCCTCCGCCGAATGCACGGATCCGCGGGGCGGACGGCGCTGTCGTGAGGCTGTGCAACGGTCGATGGTTTCCCACGCCCATGGCCTCGGTAGAATCCGCGCATGCTCGCCAAGGTACGCAGTTGCGCGCTGACCGGCCTCGAAGGCGTGGTCGTGGACGTTGAGGTGGACATTGCGCAGGGACTACCCGCGCACACGATCGTGGGTCTGCCGGACGCCGCGGTCCAAGAGGCCCGTGAGCGCACCAAAGCGGCCATTCGCAACAGCGGGGCGGTGTTCCCGAACCGGCGCCTGACCGTCAACCTCGCCCCGGCCGACCTGCGCAAGGAAGGCCCGGTGCACGACCTCTCGATGGCCGTGGGGATTCTGGCGGCCTCGGGGCAGATCGATCTGCCCGCGAACGGGCGCGCGGCCTTCCTGGGTGAGCTTTCGCTCGATGGCGGGGTGCGGCACACCGTGGGAATCCTGCCCATGGTGGCGGTGGGGCGCGACGCGGGACTGGATCACGCCTTCGTACCGGCGGCCGACGCGCGCGAAGCCGCGATCGTCCAGGGGATCCGCGTGTACCCGGTCGACTCTCTGCAGCAGCTCATCGCCCACTTCGGGGGAATGATTGAGATCGAGCCGCAACCGCTCACCGAAATCCGCTTGACGGACACCCGCTATCCGGTGGACTTCGCCGACGTACGCGGTCAGGAGCACGTAAAGCGCGCGCTGGAGGTGGCGGCCGCGGGCGGGCACAACGTCCTGATGATCGGCCCGCCCGGCGCCGGCAAGACCCTGCTGGCGCGCGCCCTGCCGTCGATCCTGCCCCCTCTGCACCTGGATGAGGCCATCGAGGTCACCAAGATCTACAGCGTGGCCGGGCAGCTGCCGACGGACCGACCGCTGCTGGTTGAGCGGCCGTTCCGCGCGCCGCACCACACCATCACCCACGTCGGCCTGGTGGGCGGGGGAACGGTGCCGCGCCCGGGAGAGATCAGTCTGGCGCACCGCGGCGTGCTGTTCATGGACGAGTTCCCGGAGTTTGGCCGCCAATCCCTGGAGGCCCTGCGGCAGCCGCTGGAAGACGGGGACATCGCGATCACCCGCGCCGGATATAGCGTCAGGATGCCCGCGCGTCTGATGCTGGTGGCCGCTATGAATCCGTCCCCTGACGGATTCGCACCTGCCGGAACGGACGGCCCGGTCAGCGCGATCGATGCGGCGCGCCGCTACCGGCGGCGTATATCCGGACCCTTGCTGGACCGCATCGACCTGCACGTGGACGTACCGCGGGTTGCCTATGCGGAGATGCGCGCGGACCCGAGCGGCGAAACCTCGGCGATCGTGCGGGCGCGTGTGGAGGCTGCCCGCGAACGGCAGCACGAACGTCTGCGAGCGCACGGCCTGCACGTCAATGCGGAGCTCAGCGCTCGTCTGGTGCCGGAAATCTGTCCGTTGGACGCCGACGGCGAAGCGCTCCTGCGCAACGCCCACGACCGCATGGGGCTAAGCGGCCGCGGCCACCACCGCATCTTGAAGCTGGCGCGCACTATCGCTGACCTGGAGGGCGTGGGTCAGATTGCGCTCGCTCACGTGGCCGAGGCGCTGCAGTACCGGCCCAGCCTCGAAGACTGAGCGAACGCCCCGCCTATATCGCCGCCCGCGGCGTACGCGGGGCGAAAGACCGCCTGGCCGCGGTCTCGGTCACGACCCGGCCGCTACCGCGTCGATGATCAGAAAATAGGGCAGCCCGCACGCATCATTCAACTCCGGCTGGCAGGACGCTTGCTCACGCGTTGGACGCGGCTCGTGCATCCGGCGGATGAGGAACCCGGCGCCGGTGAGCAGGTCGCTCCACTCCGACAGGGTGAAGCGCCACGTGGGCGCCTCCCAGCCATACTTCAGGCGCTGCATATTCCACTGAACCATGCGATGCCCCGACTCGAAGTACCGACCGACCATCAAGGCTCGCTTCGAGCCGTCGGCGGCGCGACTCCACTCACGGTACGGAGTGTCCGTAAGTGGATGGGGGACCGAGAACACAAACCGGCCCCGGCAGCGCAAAACTCGACGGACGGCGCCGATCACCCCGCCCGGATCCGGCATGTCATGGAGCGACATACACGCAGTGACCGCGTCGAACGACGCGCGCGGCCAGTGATCCGCGATCTCGACGGCATCGAGGACGCGGTAGTCGACGCCCGGCGGATCATCACCTTCGTGACGACAGGCGCTCGCGATCTGCCGCTCGGCAATGTCAATGCCGGTGACGCGCGCGCCGTTCGACGCCAGCAGCCGCGCAAAATACCCCTCGCCGCAGCCGAGGTCGAGAACGGTACGGCCGCACACGTCGCCGCAGGCCGCCAGCAATCCCGGTCCGTGAACCACCGTGCGGTAGTAATCAGCGCCGCCGTCGACGAATTCATCCCAAGCGTCCGCCGCCTGGTTCCAGGCCCGCTGCGCCGCCGCGGGGGTGAACGGCTCCGAGTCGGGAGGCGTCACACCCGGGCTCTCCGGGCTTTCACGACGCGTCGTTGAGCTCGCGAAGAATGGCTTTATTGACCTTGCACACCATGGTGTAGGCCGGGTCGTAGACGTTTCCAAGGTCGTACTCCACGCAGCGGCCCAGCAGCATGTGCGCCTCACGGGGTCCGAGTCCGTAGTCGCCGACCAGCCAGGCAATCATCTCGGTGGTGGCGTGCTGAACGGCTTGATCGAGCGGCCGCACGTTGCCCACGGTCATGATGTGCGAGTCATTCTCGGCGCGCGGCCAGGCGATGGTCTTGCCCTTGATCAGGTCGAGCGTGAAGGTGACGTCCATCGAAACTTCGAGTCCGGTGCCGTCGATCTCGCCGTCGCCTTGCAGCGCGTGCCCGTCGCCCAGATGGAACAGCGCGCCCGGCATGAACACGGGAAAGTCGACCCTGATGCCTTCGCCAAAGCCGTTGTAGTCCATGTTGCCGCCGTAGGCCCCGGAGGTGGCGCACGAGATGGCCTGCCCGTCGGGCGGGGCCACGCCGAAGCAGCCCAGCATGGGCCGCAAGGGCAGCGTGACGCCGCTTAGACCGTTGCGCGGCTCGCGCAGCCTCACGGTCTCCGCTTCGACATCGATGTCCCAGAAGGCGAACTCGAAGTCGTCGTCGAACGACGGCTGGAATCCAAGGTCCAGCGCCGTGGGCGCGACGACGGCGCGGGTGAATCCATCCGCGCGGTTGGGACGCAGCGATTCGAGTCGAAACACGAGTGAGTCGCCGGGCTCGGCGCCGTTGACGAAAAAAGGTCCGGTCTGCGGGTTGCTCGGCGGCGAGACGGTCTTGCCGAGATAGTCGCCGCCGCGCGCGTCGATGGTGCGGGTGGTGATGGTGTCCCCGGGGTCCACGGCGAGCACCGGAGGGTGCGAGCCCATGTTGATGTAGTACGTGTCGGGTTCGAAGTGATGGTGCGGCATGTGGGCAGCCAGGGGTGGCGGCGCAAGCGCCTGCGATGTGGCGATACCCTAGCAAGCCCGCCCGCGGCCTCGCGCCACGCTAGCCAGGCAACATGCCACCGGGAACCGCACGGCGCCGTTGCATGCGCGAGCTCGACCGCGCCGCGCGGAGCGGACAGACCGGCTCGGCGGGGATACGCTTGCAGCCAATCCCACGAGTAAGCGATTGAGGGGCGGATTCCGATGAGCGAGCTCGCACTGTTTGGCGGTCCCCGGGTTCGCGGCGAGCCCTACCCGGAGTGGCCCCAGTTCGACGCGTCGGACGTCGAAACGGTGGCCGAGGTGGTGCGCTCGGGACGCTGGGGGCGGCTGGGCCATGAGCTGGTGGTCGCGTTCGAGAAGGAGTTCGCGGCCTATCAGGGCGCGGCGCATTGCGTGACGCTCAACAGCGGAACCAGCGCCCTGGAGATCGCCCTGCAGGCGCTGCGGCTTCCGCGCGGCTCGGAGGTAGTGCTGGCGCCGTATACCTACATGGCCAGCGCTGCCGCGATTCTGAATGCCGGCCTGGTGCCCGTGTTCGTGGATGTCGATCCGGAGACTTACAACATCGATCCGGATCTGATCGAGGCCGCCGTCACGCCCCGCACCTCGGCCCTGATGGCCGTTCACTTCGGAGGACTCTCCTGCGACATGGCGCCAATCCTGGAGATTGCGCGGCGTCACTCGCTGCGCGTGATCGAGGACGCCGCGCACGCGCACGGCGGGCGCTGGAAGGACCGGGGCCTGGGGGTCGTAGGCGATATCGGATGCTTCAGTTTCCAGGCCACCAAGAATCTCAGCGCGGGCGAGGGCGGCGCGATCTTGACCAACGACGTCGACCTGTATCGCGCGGCGATCGACTACCACGACCTGTTGGCGGGCGGCATGCTCCTGCGGGGCGGTGAGCTTGGTCTCGGAAGCAGCCGCGCCGGCCCCGGCTGGGACTTCCCGTTCGCCGGATCGAGCCGGCGGCTCACTGTCTTTCAGGCCGCGTTGCTGCGGCGGCAACTGGAACGGCTGGAACGGCAGACCGAATGCCGGGCCGCCAACGCGGACTACCTCACGGGGCTGCTGGAGGACATCGAGGGGCTGACGCCGCGGCGCGAAGACGGCTTCGCCACGCGCAACGCCCACCATCTCTACATCATTCGCTATGGGTCGGAATCCTTTGGCGGGCTGCCGCGCGATCGGTTCATCGAAGCGATGGAGGCGGAGGGAGTCCCGCTCGCGGCCGGCTACCGTACGCCGCTGCACCGCACCGGTCTGTTTCTAAACCACGACGGCGAGCTTGCGCGCGCGTGGCCGCGCAACGGCGGCATCCCCGACCTCGATTACACCCGCGTGGCGTGCCCCAACGCGGAGCAATTGTGCTCCGGCGAGACCCTCTGGCTCGGGCAGAACATCCTGCTCGACTCGCACGAGGGAATGGACCAGATCGTGGAAGCGGCCGAGAAGGTGCGCGCCGGCGCGTCGGTGCTGGCGTCAACCGCGGGCTAGCCGCGGCGGGGCGGCGGCTGCGGCAACCTCACTCCACGAAGCGGTCGGCCCAGAGCATGAGGGCGTCCGCGATCGACTCCCATCCCGACTCCAGTTGCAGCATGTGACCGCGGCCCGGATAGAGATGCGCCACCACGCGGTAGCGCGCGGCCAGCCGGTGAGCTACCAATGGCGTGACTGCGCGATCCTCCGACCCGCCGAGCACGAGCACCGGGCAGCGAATATCGCCGCGCGATACGCGGGCGCCGCCGAAGGCAAACTGGCGCGCGGCGCGGCGCGGCGCGGGTACGCCGCGCGCGCCAAGCTCGCGCGCTAATTCCGGGTCCAGGTACGCAAACTGCGCACCGGCCGGGTCACCCTCGAGCGGAGGAATGAGCGGGGGTCCGAACGGACGCAATGCGCCGGCCCTCCAGAGCCGCCTGGGCAGGGACCCGCCCAAGAGCATGGACACCAGATCCGGCGCCAGGCTGGCCATCAGACCCAGGCCGATCGGATTACGGCGCGCGGCGGCGCGTTGCACCACAAGTCCGCCGACGCCATGACCGACGACGATGGGCTGTCCGACATCCTCCACGGCGGCGGCCACGTCGTCAGCGTAGGCGCCGATTCCCGCATCGCCCAGCAGGTCGTGATGCGCGCCCGGATGATGGTGACGCAACCACACCGCGTCCGTGGTGTATCCGTGCCGGGCCAGGTAGGGGCCCATGAGCCGCCAGATATGCGCACCCGTCCAGAAATCGTGGACTAGCAAGAAGCGTTGCGGCGCCCGCAGGTCCCTGGCCGTCCAGCGCAGCGCGCGCAGCGGCCCCACGGCGACGACTTCCTCGTCACGCGCGGGCGCGAATAGATCGAGTGTCATGCCGCGCCGCCTAGCTCGGGAGCGTCTTGGGCGGGCGGCTGGTGCGACAAGGCTTGACGCCGCCAGACCTCAGGGGGCCTCGCCATTCGAGCTCACCCGCGCCGCTTCGGCCGCCGCCAGCAGGACGTCGACGGCTTCCTCGATGTCGGCGTCGTCGATCTGATGATGCGTGACCAGGCGCACGATGCCGCCCGGTCGCGCGTCGCCGATGCCGACTCCCTGCCGCGCGGCCGCGGCGACAAAACGGTGGGCGTCGAGCACCGCGGGGTCCAGCTCCAAGAACACCATGTTGGTGCGCACCGGGTATTCGAGGCTGATCCCCTCCACGTCCTCCAGCACCTCCCCGATCCGCTGGGCGCGCCTATGATCGCCGGCCAGCAGGCGCGGGCCGTAGCGCAGCGCCACTATGCCGGCGGCCGCCACGACGCCGGCCTGGCGCATACCGCCGCCGACCATCTGCCGCACGCGCCGCGCGCGCGTGATGAGGTCGTGGGAGCCGACAATCATCGAGCCGAACGGAGCGCCCAGCCCTTTCGACAGGCAGAACTGCACCGTGTCGGCGCCGTGAGCAATCTCGTCCACGCCCGCGTCGATCGCGGCGGCGGCATTGAAGATGCGCGCGCCGTCGATGTGGATGCTCAAATCGAACTCGCTTGCCAGCGCCGCAAGCTCCGTCATCACGTCCGGCCCCCAGGCCACCCCGCCGCGCCGGTTGTGAGTGTTCTCGGTCCAAACGACCGGCGGCGCCATGGAGTGGGTAGTCACGGGCTCCACCACCGCACGCACCAGGTCGGCGCTGAGCACGCCGTCGGTCACGACGGGGATGAGCGCGCAACCCGCGATGCTGGCGAATCCGCCGGCCTCACCGATCGCTACGTGCGAGGCCGGATCGCAGATGACGGCCTGGCCTCGCTCAGAGAGCGTGAGCAGGCTGACGATATTCCCCATCGTGCCGCTGGTTACGAGCAGCGCGGCTTCTTTTCCGAAAAGCTCGGCCGCCAAGTCCTCAAGCTCGTTGAC
Organism: Chloroflexota bacterium; assembly: GCA_965220075.1. GTDB lineage: Bacteria > Chloroflexota > UBA11872 > UBA11872 > UBA11872. The sequence goes on along the minus strand of OZ244806.1, from coordinate 1,762,258 downwards.
GGTGGGATCGTCGTGGCTGATCTCGTCGCCGACGGCGCAGCGGGCCATCGCCTCGCGCATCTCGGGGGTTGGGACCGTGCGCGTATCGCTGCGCAGCTCGATGCGGTAGTTCGGCATGCGGGACTCCCTCGGCAGACCGTGCGGTGATTGTAGGCGGCGCGATTCCTCACGCCGAGTGGCTTATTGACCCACCGGCGGGCGAGTGCCTACCATCGCCAAGAGGCCGCGCTAGGTGGGGAGCTAGCGGTGCCCTGCAACCGCAATCCGCTATAGCGGGCCGAATGCCTGCCCGAGGGCTGTCAACGGCGTGACTGTTGGCCGGCGGCGACGATGACGGTTGGGCCTCGTGCGACGAAGGACTTCGAACCCCGTCAGGTCCGAGAGGAAGCAGCGGTAAGGAGCCCCCTTCGGGCGCCGCGAGTTCCCCTGACCCGAGTCGCAGGCGGTCGATAAGGCGTCGTATGAGAGATCGACGGCAGGTGCGCGGCCTCTTAATACCGGCGTGCAGTCCGGGATGAGGTGATCGCTGACGAATCGGGACGCGCCCGCGTTCTTGGCGCTCTACAACCGCTACCGTCCGCAGCGCTTCGCGGAGCTAGTGGGGCAAGAGCACGTGGTCCGCACGCTCCAGAACGCCCTGAGCCACAACCGCCTGAGCCACGCCTATCTGTTCTCGGGCGAGCGCGGAACGGGCAAGACCACGGCCGCGCGATTGCTGGCCAAGGCCGTCAACTGCCTGGAGGGAGTTCAAGCCGAGCCGTGCGGAGCTTGCCGCCACTGCACGCAGATCGTGGTGGGCACCTTCCTGGACCTGGTGGAGGTCGACGCCGCCTCACACACGGGGATCGACGACGTGCGCGAGCTGCGCGACCAAGCCCAGTTCACGCCCACCAGCGGACGCCACAAGGTGTACATCATCGACGAGGTCCATCAGCTCTCCTCGGCGGCCAAGGACGCGCTTCTGAAGACGCTGGAGGAGCCGCCGGCGCGCACTCTGTTCGTGCTGGCCACCACCGAGCCGCACCGAGTGCCCGCCACCATCCGATCGCGCTGCCAGCACCTCTCGTTTCGACGCATCGGCCCGCTCGCGTTGGTCGCACGCATGCGTGAGATCGTGGAGTCGGAGAAAGCCACCATCGATGACCGCGCGCTGAACATACTGGCGCGCCACGCGGGCGGCAGTCTGCGCGATGCGATCAGCCTGCTCGATCAGGCGCTGGCCTTCAGCGAGGGAGAGGTCAGCGTGGAGGCCGTCAACAGCATGCTGGGGCTCAGCGAGCGCGACGCGGTGCTGGGGTTGATCCAGCACCTCGGCGCAGGCGACGCGGCGGCCGGGCTGCGGCAGATAGATGCGGCCATCCAGGCCGGCAACAGCCCCAATACCCTCCGGCATCAGGCAGTCGAGCTCTTGCGCGATCTCCTGCTGGCTAAGACGAATCCGGCGCCGCACGAGCTGGAGCAGCTGGGCGCGGCCGAGGCGGACGAGCTGGTCAGGCTGACCGCGCAGTTCGAGCTGGGGCAGATCGTGCGCGCGCTGGAAATTTTCGCGGCGCCCGAACCTCCTTCGCGCGGCGGCGGCGATCCGATACTGGAGCTGGAGCTGGCATTCGCGCGCGCCGTGCTGGCCGTGCACCGGCCGAGCGAGGCTCCCGCGTCCGCGCAGGCCGCACAGCCGCCCGCGCCCACCAGGCAGCCGGACACCGAAAAGGCGGCGGGGGCGCCCGTTGTGGTCGCCAAGGAGGAAGCGCCCAAGCAGACCGAGCAAACCGAGCAGGCCGCGCCGGCGATAGCGGACGGCGACCTGTCGGTGGACATGATCCGTGAACGTACCGAGCAGTGGATCGAGCGAGTGCGTGCCGAGTCGCGCTTCATCGCGCCCTACGCCGCGCAAGCGGAGGTCGCGGAGTTCGCGGACGACGTGGTGACCCTCAGCTACCGCGGCGAAATGCAGCTCAACTTCATGGAGCGTCCCGACGCCCGCCGCGTGGTGGTGCAAGCGCTGAGCCAAACGTTCGGCCGCCCGCTGGAGGTTCGCAATGTTCTTGGGAAGCGCGGCACGCAACCGCGCCGCGCCGCATCCGGCAAAACACGCGAGGATGACCCGGTGGTCCGTGTGGCGATGCGCGAATATGGCGCCCAGCCGGTCGGTGAAGACGAAAAGGTGTAGATCATGTCGATGAAAATGATGAGGCAGCTGCAGAAGCAGATGGAAAAGGTGCAAGAGGAGCTGCGTCAGACCACCGTGGAGGCAACCTCGGGCGGCGGAGCGGTGACCGTGGTGGTCACCGGCGAGCAGCACGTCGAGTCGATTCGCATCGACCCGGCGGCGATCGACCCGGAGGACCCCGAATTCCTGGCCGACATGATCACGGCGGCCGTAAACGAGGGGATCGAGCAATCGCAGGACCTTGCCAAGCAGAAGCTGAGCGGGCTGACCGGCGGATTGAACATCCCGGGACTTACGTAGGCTTTGCCAGACCCGCTGCCGCGCTCAATCGGTCGACTCATCGAGGAGCTTGGGCGGCTGCCGACCATCGGGCCCAAGACGGCGCAGCGGCTCGCGTTCTTTCTGCTGCGCGCTCAGCCCTCTCAATCCCAAGGCTTGGGAGCGGCCATTCTCGATTTACGAAACGGAGTGGTGCGCTGCCAGAAGTGCTTGAACTTCGCCGACCGGGACCCCTGCGTGATCTGCGCCGACGAAGGCCGGGACTCCGCCATTCTTTGCGTGGTCGAGGAGCCGCTGGACCTGCTGGCGATCGAGCGATCCGGTGGATTCAAAGGGCGCTATCACGTGCTGCACGGAGTGATCTCGCCGCTGGACGGAGTGGGGCCGGATGATCTGTCGATAGAGGCGCTGGTAAGTCGCGTGCAGGCGGACTCGATCGGCGAGGTGATCGTCGCTACCAACGCCAGCATCGAGGGCGACGCCACGGCCATGGAAATCCGCCAGCGACTGGCAGCGACGCCGATCCGCGTCACGCGGCTTGCGCGCGGGCTCGCGACCGGTGGCGACATCGAGTACGTCGACGCGGCTACGATCGCGCAGGCGCTGGAAGGCCGGCGCGAGCTGTAGGCGGTCTCCTAAAGGAGGACGGAATGGCGGGGGCAACTTCCAACGCCGCGACGCTGCGCTGGCTGGGGCACGCTTGCTATCTGCTAACGAGTCCGGGCGGAGCGCGCGTGCTGATCGACCCGTTTCAGCCCGACATGGGGTATCCCGCGCCCGATCTACCACCGATCGATCTGGTGCTGGTAAGCCACGGTCACTTCGATCACAACAACGTCGATCTGGCGCCTGGGACCCCCGAGGTGGTCAACGGCGCAACGCAGGCCGGCTGGCATCCAACCACCGTTCGAGTAGCGGACGTCGAGGTGAGGGTGATCGGGGGCGCCTACCACGACGAGTCGCAAGGCGCGGAGCGGGGCCGCACGGCGCTTTTGTCGCTATGCACGGCGGGCGTGCGAATCCTGCACCTGGGCGATCTTGGTCATCGCCTGGACATCAATCTGCTCGCGCAGGCCCGCGGGCATGACGTCGTGTGCGTGCCGGTGGGCGGCGTCTTCACGGTGGATGGGGCAACGGCGCGCGAGGTCGTGAACGGACTTGACTCCCGCCTGGTCATTCCAATGCACTACCGCACGCCGCGCATCGCCGACTGGACGATCGCATCGCTGGAGGAGAGCGGCTTTCTGGAAGGCGCCGGCGTCCGGCGCGAGGGGTCGCCCTCGATCGAGCTAAACGCCGCCAGTCTCCCGGAACGGCAAGAAACGCTGGTTCTGGCTACGCCGTAGCCTCGACCGGCGGGGGTTCGCGCTCGCGCTGACGGGCAGTTGCGCGCAATCGCCACGGTTCCGAGCGCGAATATCCGTAGCGCTGGCAGGTCCTTGGTTGGGGCGCGTTAGCGTGTCACCGTGGCCGGGTCCGCATCGCTGGCGGGCGCGGTCTCGACCCGCGAGGGCCACCAATTCCAGCGCCGCAGGAGCAGCACCACGCTCGGCACGAGCAGCGCGCGCACTACGAAGGTATCGAGCAGAACGCCCAGCATGACGGCGAAGCCGAGCTGAAAGATGTCGCGCAACGGCAGAGTGGTCAGGATCGAGAAAGTCCCCGCCAGGATCAGACCGGCCGATGTAATTACACCGCCGGTCCGCGCCACGGCGACGCGTATGCCCTCGACCAGTCCGCGCGCGCGAATCTCCTCTTTCACGCGCGTCATGATCAGAATGTTGTAGTCCGCTCCCAGGGCGGCCAGAAAGATGAACACCCAGACGCCGTTCTGGTAGCCCACCCCGGGGTGCCCAAGGATGTTCTGGAAGATCACGACCGATATCCCCAGAGCCGCGAGAAAGCTCAACAGCACGCTGGCCAGGAGATACGTGGCCGCCACCAGGCTGCGCAGCAGCAAAAGCAGGATGACCCAGATCAGCGCCACGACGACCGGGCCCACTACCGACACGTCGCGGTTCACCGCGGCCCAGGCGTCGGTCTGCAGAGCGGTCGGACCGCCCACCAGCAGCTCGGCGTCCGCCAGCGCCGTGCCCGGCGCCGCCGTCCGAACCGCGGAACGGATATCGTCCACGCGCTCTAAGGCGGGAATGCCGTAGGGGTCGTCTTCCATCACCACGTCCAGTCGCGCCGTGGTGCCATCCGGTGAGATGAAGCGGCGTCCCGCGAAGAAGGCATCCATGACGGCTTGCATCCGCGGATCGACGTTGGCCGGCGGGCGCGCCGCGGCGGGACCGGTCGGCGGCGCTTCGCGGACGGCCGCAGGCAGCCGCGGGATGGCTTCCTGCAGCACCGCGGGATCGACGGCGGGTGATTGCCCGGCCGGTCGGGTCGGGCCGCTCACGCGCTTGACGCCCGGAACTCCAGCGATGACCTGCGTCAAGCGGTCGATATCCACCAGGCTTGCGTCAACGCTCGCGGTGTTGACGTAGACGTTGGTGGGCGCCAGCTCACCGGCCCCAAAGCTCTCGTCCATGATCTTGGCGCCGATCTTGGATTCGGCCTCGTCGGGGAATCCGTCGATGAAGCTGAAACTAGGGGTGAGGGTGGGCGCGCCGGCCGCGAATGCCACCAGAAGGACAAAAGTAACCGCAAACGTGACCCGTGGACGGCGCGCGACTAGGTCGGCCACGCGCGACCAGATCACCGAGCGCTCCGTTCCACTCACGTGCATGCGACCGGGCCAAAAGGCAGCGCGGCCCAGAAGGACGGCCAGCGCCGGGATGAACGTGAGTCCGCTCAACAGCATGAGAAAGATCGCCAGCGCCAGCACCGGTCCCATCGTCTGAAACGACCCGAACGTGGCCAGCAAGAGCGCCAGCATGGCCGCGATGGTGGTGCCCGCGCTCGACGCGATCGCCGGCCCTATCCGGCGCAGCGTGACTTGCATGGCCTGCCAGCGGTCGGGTTGTTGCCGGAGCTCTTCGCGGTAACGGGATACGACGAAGAGGGTGAAGTCGGTGCCCGCGCCGAACATCAATACCGACATCAGCGCGTTGACCTGGCCGTTGAGGGCCAGACCGAAGTTGGCGGCGAGCGTGGCCGACAGCGATTGCGCCACGAGCAGTGTCAACCCCACCCCCACCAGCGGCAGGAGCGCCAGGGCCGGCGAGCGATAGATCAGCAAGAGCAGCACGAGCACCAGCAAGACCGTGAACAGGGTCACGCGGAAGTCGATAGACGAGAACACTTCCACCGCGTCGGCCACGATCCCCGCCGGACCGGTCAAGGCCACGGTGAGCCCGGTGGCCTGAGCGCCGGCGCGTGCTTGGGCGCGGATCCACCGAATCACCTCGGCGAAGCGCTCCGCCGCCGGCGAGCCGCCAATAATCACAATGGTCGTGACGGTCTTTCCGTCCGGCGCCTGTAGCGTGCTGGCCAGCTCCGGCGATCCGTCCAACGAGAGAACGGACATGATTTCGGGCGGCGCGTCGGCGGCCTGAAGCGCCTCGTTGACCCGCGCAACGGCCTCGAGGTCCGCGCCCGACAAGCCCTCCGGCCGGTGAAATACGACTATCGCGGGGGTGCCCTGGCCGCGAGGGAACTTCTCGCTGACGAGCTCCAGCGCCCGCAGGGACTCGGAGCCATCAGGCAGAAAGTCCCGCTGGTCGTTGGTCGTCACGTCGGAGAGCGGCGGCGCCGTGGAGATGATGACGGCGCCAATCACGACCCAGACGGCGATGACACCGATCGCCCACCGCCAGCTGGTTGCGAGTCTCGCCAGAAGGTCAAACATCTGTTGGCCACATTACGCAGGTCGCGCCCAGGCGATTGTGAACCAATTCACAAGTCCTGAAAAACGCGGCTTTACGATCTGTGCCGGCGGGTCTCACAATTGGCCGATGCGTGATACCTCCGGGCCGCGGGTCGGCGGGGCAAGCTCGCGGTCGCTATGGCGGGCCGGATTGCGCAGGCTGATCGGGGCGCTGATCGATCCGGTCGGTTCCGCGCCTGCCGGCCCTGTGCATTCCGGCCGGCGTGGGCGCGCTCCGGTGCGGGGCGCCTGGGAATCCGCCTGCGGCTGGGAGGCCCGCTGGCAAGCCTGGCTCGCGAACTCCTCGACCCCGGTGTGGCGGGGAGACGGCGAGGAGCGTCAGGAACGGACGTAGCCCCTGGCGCGGGTGGGTTTCCGGGACCCCGAAGGGCGGCGCCTGACTTAGCTAGGGGCTCAATTTCACGCCGCCATGAGCGGTGTCGATATCCGCTAGTCGGCGCCGTCGAGCGCTAACCGTCCGGCTGCACTGGCCTGTCCGTGGGTACTCGATAATGAACCGTCTTCGTATCCGGATCGTATTCGATGTCCTGGATCTTATGAGGCGTCCAGCGTGCCAAGTAACGTGCTAGAGAGTAGGTCCGAGCTGACCCTGGACCACCAATCGGCCAGCGATGTTGTCCGTGAAGCTCCGTGGGTGTTCGAAGATCTGGGAATCGACTGTCGTACTCTCTCGCCAATTCGTATATTCCTATGACCGGGTGGTCGCGGAGAATTGCTCTGACATTGTCCTCTACATTATAGACTTGCCAATGCGATATTGCCATCCCTGTTCTCACTTAGGATTGATTCTGTTAAACACCTTCAGTATATCAGCATTTTTCGAACGTGCGGGGTCAGTACGCAAATCCACCGCGCAAAATGTTAGGCGCGGGCCAGCGACAGTTCGAGGGCGGGACCCAGACCAAGCCTGTCCCGCGCGCGGTGATCATGGACCTTCTCAGCAAGGGCCCCTACGCCTTCGAGCAGCTCGGACTCCGTGCCCCGCAGGTCCAGCACCAGCTCCTCCAGACGCTTGCCGCCCATGATGTGGTAGGTGGTGCCCGCGTCTTCATCGGCGTCATCGGCGGCCGCGTAGATCAGCAGCGCGCTGGGGAGACCGGTTGCCACGGCGTAGGCCAGGGCCTGATAGAGGTCTGGGTTGCGGGCGTCATGCCCGGATGAACGCTTGTATTTCACGTCGCCCACAAACTCGCAGCGGCCGTCCTCCCACCAGGAAATGTCGGGATACAGCCGCACGAGCCTTCCGGCGTCGAGCCGGAGATCACGCCCCCGGGCTTCCTGGGGGAACGCGTGTTCCGTCAGCCGCAGCTTCTCACGCAGGGCAACCACCACGAAATCCTCGAAGACCTTGTTCATGTCGATCAGCAGCGCCGAAGCGCGGACCTGTCCGGCCGCCAGCTCGACGGCGCCCGAGCTGAGGATCAGCCGCGCCAGGGCCAGCGCGGGCTGGTAGTGGGCGTTGAGCGGGTTGACCGGCAGGTCGGGCAGCGCGTGCGGCCGGTACTCGACGTCCGAGACATTGACGAACACCGCCCGCATGGCGCTCAGCAGCTGACGAGATGGGGGCGAGCGCAGCGGCAGGCGCACCAGGCGGCGCACAGCCGCCTTGAGCAGGCGATTGTGCTCGATGTCGGGCGTGAACTCGTCGTAGCGCACCTCGATCGGGAACGCCAAGCCAAATCGCCGGCGCAGCTGGTCGTCGATGCGGATGCGCCCGCGCACGACGTTGAGCGCCTCGTCGCGCGTCCGATAGCCCTGCAGGAGACCGCGATGGATGGCCTGCTGGACCGCGGCGTGGAACAGGCGGACCATCGCCTCCACCAAGTCGGCAGGCGGCTCGGCCAGATCGACCACGTTCCGCAGCAGCCTCAGCGAGCCGAGCGAATACGAGATCAGGAACATGACCCGCGCGATCGAAACCTTGGGCGCGATCTCGACCGCGAGGTCGGGCAGGCGCACCATGCCCACCGTCGAGCCTGGGGTCAGGTCGTACTTGCCCGGATCGCCGACGGCGGGCCGCGCATCAATCGACGGCGACGGGTCCAAGCGCTGCAACGCGTCGAGCTGCTCGGTGGTCAGCCCGACGCGCTCTTCTTTTTGGTACTCGGTGAGGCTAAGGTGCTCCATCGGAGCCGCCGTCTTGAGATTGCCCGACCTCGGCACGGAGCTTCCCAAGGTTGAACTCTTCGATGCGCTCGGTTTGCCCGAAAAGCTGCTCCTCTACATAGGGCAGGATCGAATGCTCCCAGATCAACTCAACCCATTCCTCGTCCAGGTTCGGGCGCATGAAGTAGCTGGGACCGATAGCCAGGTCGCGGTTCTCGAGGCGCTTGTTCGCCTCGTCCACCACGTCAGCGACCCATAGCAGGTCACGCTTGTTCTTTTCGAGCCAGCGGCGGAGGAGTCCTTCGACCGGCGCCTCGGCGGGATAAAACGGGACGAAGAAAAAGCGCCGCCGCAGCGCTGCGTCCACCAGCGCGATGGATCGGTCGGCCGTGTTCATTGTGGAGATGAACCAGAGGTTCTCGGGAAGCGAGAACGGATCGTCGGAATACTGGAGCGACATCTCGCGGTCGCGGTACTCCAGCAGGAAGTAAAGCTCGCCGAAGACCTTGGCCACGTTGCCACGGTTGATCTCGTCGATCACCAGCACGTGCCGCGCGTTGGGATTCTCACGCGCACGCTGCGCGATCCGCTTGAGCGGCCCGTCCTTGAGCTCGAAGCTGGGCTGATCGTTGATCAGGGCCGGGCGGTAACCTTCGATGAAGTCCTCATAAGCGTACGAAGGGTGAAACTGAACGAGGTCGGTTGAACCGCGTTCACCGGCGAAATGCCGCGCGAACTCCTGGGCAACGTAGGTCTTGCCGGTACCCGGCGGGCCGTAGAACACCACCTGGCGCTTGTCCGCGAGCAGCCGCTCAATATCCCTGAGGTGTTTGACGGCCCAGAGTAGCTCGTCTGCAAGCATCTCAAGCGTTTGGGTCTTTGGACCAATATCGTCTACATCACTGTCCTCAACCGGAGCCTGTGATCGGTACCGCAAGAAAGCTGCGTGCTCAACCTCTGGCAGCACTTCTTCATAAGAACCAGATTTGACCACTGACCAGAGCACTGACTGCGCGTCCAGCCGGTCTCGCAGTTTGAGCCCGCGTGACGAGGCTTCTTCGACCAGGGTGTCCAGGAAGTCCAGGGCGTGTCGGTAGGTCTTAGCCTCATCGGCGTCAGCGTCCGGCCGCGGATGCCCGCTCAGCCGATATCCGCCATCAAAAACCGTCCAGCGATACACGGGATATTCGTACGGATCTATCGCCATCGCTAAGAAGGACACAAGATTTACCCGCGTACCCACACCGCTGAGTATGTCCTCCGGAATTCGTGCCAGGAATCCGCTGACAGCTTCTTCAATACCGGCTTGACCGCTCCACAGGCTGCGGAGCGCGGATTCCGCATCCGATTGATGTCCCTCGCACCACTTCAGGAAAGTGTCGTGCATCTGCCAAGCGGTCAGATTGTTGGGTGGCCCGAATGCACGCCGCAGGGCAGCCGGCCAGTCGTCCGATCCGGACTCGAGCGCCGCGCGCGCCTGCTGGAGTTTTTTTGCAACTTCGAGCTTGAAGTCGCGCTCGTAATTGTCAAACTCGGGATCCTCGGCAAAGCGTCGGCACCACCAAACGAACTGATCCCACGCGGACATATCGAAACCCCAGAGACCCCACATTTGATCCGTGTAGTAGTGGAAGTCCTTGCCGTACGTCTCGGCCAGACGCGGACGGATCGCAAGCAGATCGCGGTCGGGGTCCACGGACGGCCCGTCCAAGAGATCGGCAAAGGTATTCACAATGCGCTCTTTGTGGGGTATCGAAAGGGCAGCCTCGAACGTGTCGGGGTGAACCAGATGCAGCAGCGCTGCTGCTTGCAGTTGGGCGCTGGGGACTTCGATCGAGGACATCATGTCCTTGAATTTCCATGGGTCGGTCAGCGCCTGTGTACGCCGCTCCGCAGTCAGCCGCTTACAGCGCCGAGCGAGCTCTCCAATCAACTGAAGCTGGGAAGGCCGCTTGGTATGGAAGAGTGGTCCGGGATTGACAACACCGCCGTCAAGCGCCCTGTCGGGGTCCTCCGGGATTGGGATTGGGTGACCGGTCCAGTCGAGGACCTGGCTGATTTGCTCTCGCTTCCTCTGGGTACCTATCGATCTCTTATGCACAATCAGAAAGTTCACGTAGAGGATTTCGGCGGCCAGCTGGACCGTTTCAGGAGACGCATCGCTTAGTTGCCGCTGGAGCTTGTCCATGAATGTGCCGGCGGCGGGCTCATCCACGATCCGATCCATAAAGTCGTCGATGGTGGACGGCGTCCAAATCGGGCGGCCGGGAGTGAATAGCGAGTCGTCGCTGCGCAGGGCGGCGTCGACCCATCGCTGGGCCGCGCTGTATATCCCGGCCGCTTCTCCCTCGACTCGTCTGGCCATCGCGTCACAGCCCTCAGACCTAGTGGGACGCCAATGATACGCGCCTACCGGGAGTGCTCGGCCTGTTCGCGACGGCCTGCCAGGCGGTGCCTAGGGCGCGCGCTCGATCGTCCAATCCCCCCACCGGCTCGGCGGCCTGAGCCCCGCCGAGCCGACTCCCTCGCGAAGGAGCTTATATACAGTAGTGCCCAAACTGTGCTACACTAGGGTAGTTGAAACGGAGGGCACTCATGGCAAAGGGACCGGGCAAGCACTATCGCAAGGGCCTCACTCTGGCGGCCCTGTTCAAGCTGTTCCCAGACGACGCGACCGCTGAGACGTGGTTTGCGGACGCGCGCTGGGATGGTGAGCCGCACTGTCCGCACTGCGGCTCGGAGCGCGTCCAGAGTGGCGCCAAGCACAAGACCATGCCCTATCGCTGCCGCGACTGCCGTAAGCGCTTCAGCGTGCGCACGGGTACGACGATGGAAGCCAGCAACCTGGGCTATCAGACCTGGGCAGTGGCCACGTATCTACTGACAACGAACCTCAAAGGCGTGTCGAGCATGAAGCTCCACCGCGACCTTGGGATCACCCAGAAGTCCGCCTGGCATCTCGCGCACCGCATCCGCAAGGCATGGGACACGGAAGCCGAGCGGTTCCGCGGCCCGGTTGAGGCCGATGAGACGTACCTAGGCGGCCGCGAGCCGAACAAACATGCTCGCGTGCGCAACCCGCGAGCGATTGGTGGAGTTGGCAAGGCCATCGTGGCCGGGGTCCTGGACCGCGAAACCAACCGCATCAGCGCGGCCGTAGTGCCGAGCACGCATGGCCAAACGCTGAAGCGATTCGTCGGCCAACGAATGCGCCTGGGCGCTGCGATCTACACCGACACGCACGGGGCATATCGGGGCCTTCCCAACCACACGGCGCTGAACCACACCGTCGGCCAGTACGTGGACGGGCAAGCGCACACGAACGGGATCGAGAGCTTCTGGGCAACCTTCAAGCGCGGCTACCACGGCACCTATCACAAGATGAGCCGCAAGCACCTGGATCGCTACGTGCGCGAGTTCGAGGGGCGCCACAACGACCGGCCCGCGGACACGCTGACTCAGATGCGCCACATCGCGCAGGGCCTAGTCGGGAAGCGGCTTACTTACCGGGCTTTGGTCGCGGACGCTTAGGCGCGCCGCCGCGCACGATCGCCTTGGCGAGCTGTTCCGGCGTCGCCTCGATCCGCAGATCCGTCTCGCGCGGTTGCCTCTTGGCCATGGCCTAAATGTACCACGCTAAGAATCGCACGGTCTGAAACGCATGTGTAATTCACTCGCAGACTACCCCGTCGCCGTCCCGGTCGTTCATGTACTCATAGGCCGGGTGATCCCGATGCACGGGCGCGATCCCGTGCTTGCGCGCTTCGGCGCAGGTGATCCGACCATTGCCGTTGTCATCGTAGAGCTTCAGGGCATCGCCAGTCGCCGGCGTAGTGTCGGCCGTGACTGTGGCCAACGGCGTAGCCGTCGGCGCTGGTGTTGACGCTTGCGGCCTGTCGGTGACGATCATCGCCGTTGAGGTACAACCGGCCAGCACGCGATCCAGCGCGCCGGCCTCAGCCTGGTCGATGGTGAGCGCGTACTTGCGCCGCACCTGGACGATCCGGTCGGCGAACCAGCACTGATTGAGGTCGGGAAGCCATTCGGCAGCATCCTTTGCGCCCTTCTGGTTCCGGTTGACTTCGGGACTGGCTAGGGTGAGGTTCAGCGGGTCGCCTGCGAACCCACGGCGGCGCGCCGCGTCGGCAGCGCAAAGGCCGCTATCGTGGGCCTCCGAGCGCGCGACGATGTGCTCGATGTCAGTCTCGCCGGTGCTCTCGAACCAGCGCCCCGTATAAGGCCCGTAGACGCTCCCGCCTTGCTGCGCCACCACCTGGGCCTCCACCGATTGCGAGTACGGGTAATCGTCGGCATCGTAGAGCGCGCAGCGGTTCTCGGCACTGAGTTGGAGACCTCTCCATAAGAGCGCTGGCGTTGCTGGTGATGGTGCTGGTGACGGAGTGACTGCGGCTTGTACGGGCACCTGGACTGACTCACGCTCGCCGTTGCTACTCAGGCAACCGCTGGCACCGGCGAACAGCATGCCCAGGACCAAGGCGACCGCGGCCCAGAAGTAGCGGGATTGCATCTCAGGCCGGTACGGAGTCGCGATAGACGCATTCCGAGTCGCACCAAACTGTGATTGCCCAAGCGGCAAGGTGTCCAGCGTAGGGCACTGAATCCGTGCGCAGCTCGGCTTGCCGGACTTCCGTAGGAAGCTTGGTCTGCGTCCAGTTCCGAGCGCGTGCCTGAGCGTCCATCAGGCGTAGACGTGCTTTGAAGTGCTCGAAGCGGCGCACATGCCCGGGCAGCCCTTGCGTACGCCAAGGCTGTAATGGTAGGTTCACCTGTCATTCCCTTGACACAGTCGTAGCCGGACTTTTCCAGCTACGGCGCTGGGGCGGCTGACCTCTTGCGAAGGCCGGTCGCCTAGTTGGTTCTTATACAACTAGAGTGTAGCAGAAGCCGCGGGGCTAGGCCCCGGCGGCTGTTTGCGTTAAGGGGTTAGTTCAGGCGGCGCAACTTGTGGCGTAGCCGCGTGCGTAGACTAAAGCGACCATGTCAGGCCAGTCGGACACGTCATCGTCAAAGTCAGATTCGCCTTGTTGACCGTTGACGGCGATATCGTTGCTAGTTTGCAGGCTCCACTCAAGAGACGTGCTGGGCGTAAGCGGCCCTAGTAGTCTCCAAGTCATAGCCTCAAATATTGTCGCCCAGACTTCCTCTGCAATGCATTGGCTGAAAGTGCGTGGGTTACTTGAGGCCTCAATAACATGCCAAACTTCATGTACTATTAATGCAGCCAGAGCTTCGGGGCGTTCATAGCGTAGGTTCTCGTTAATTATGATGCTGTACGCAGAATTGCTGAACACACTGAAAACATGCGGTTCCAGAACTCCAAACTGAATCCACAAAGTCGTATTGGAGAAATCCGCAAGCGACGGGAATACCTGACCCGCGAGATTCCAGGCCGGTTGTAGGCCAGGGTCAAGATAGAAGCTCGTTGCAGGCGCTGGTGCTGGCGGCTTGCTCTCCGAGATAGCCCAAGCGAACGTGCCGCGCACGTCGTCCCAGTGATCGTGACGGCAAGCGGCTTCGGCTTGGTCGCCAAAGACGCGCTGATAGATGCCCACATTCTGGTCGTTGCCAGCCGCCGCCTCGGCTAGGTCGTTCAGCTCTACGCATGTGGTTGGCCAGCTGGCGAGCACAGCCGAGATCGAGACGGTCAGCGCGGTCAGCAACGCGAGTACGAGAAGTGCAAAGCGACGGCGTGGTGGCATGGGGTCCCTCTTACACAAGGCGGCCCCGGAGGGACCGCTAGACGGATGACCTGTTACCACGCACGTCACGCCAGCGACCGATCCGAGGCCGCCAGGTCATCTATGACGTGCGTGGTGAGGAGATGATACCTGCTAGGGCGCCCTGGGCACTACCGTATGTAAGTTCCCTCGCGAAGGGGAGGTGAGAGGACAGGGGCAAAGGGGCGAAGACACCCTCACCCAACCCTCTCCCAAGGGAGAGGGTGCTGGACTCTCGGCACGTGCCACGTCGATTAGAGAAGGGCGGACGGCACTAAGGCGAAACGCACACCGCCGGGGGTAGCCGAGGGCGCTCACGAGGAGCGCCCCTACGGGAGCGGGTGCCTGCGGACCTGGGCCTCGGCGTCGGCCGGGGTGACGGCGTTGCTACGGAAGGCTGTGGGGCGCCTCATGTTAGAGTGAGGCCGAAAATCGGGCGGTTGGGTGCCCCTGCGAGGCACTGCCGTGCGTGGGAGCCTCGTGGCTGCGGCACGAACCACCAGCAAGCCCTCTGTGACGTTGCAGCGGCCGGCCGTTGTATTGCTGCTCGGCGTCCTGGTAGTCCTGGCTCTCGTTACCACGTCGCCCATAGCGTTCTGGCTGCTGTACGCGCTGGCCGCCGTTGTGGTCGTTTCGTACGCCTGGACGCGCGCCGCGGCGAACAGGATCACCCTGCGGCGGCAACTGCAGACCAAGGTCGTGACGGTGGGCGACGAGGTTCGCGAGGAGTTCGAGCTCGGCAACAGCGGCCGCTTGCCGCTTCCTCTGGTCGAGATCGACGATCACTCCGAGTTCCCGGGCTACTCGGCCTCGATGGCGCTTTCGCTCCGGGGCTCGAGCGCACAGCGCTGGCGCGTGCGCGGGGTGGCGCGCCGGCGCGGCCTGTACCGCTTGGGCCCCGCCGACCTCACGGTGGGGGACCCCTTCGGAATATTCAGCACCCAGCTTCACGACGCGCGGCAGACCGAGATGGTCGTGTACCCGCCCATCTCGATCATGCACGACATCGAGATCCCGGCCGGCGCGATGGTGGGGATGTCGCGGTCATCGGTGCGCACGCACCAGATCACCGCGGACGCGGCCGGCATTCGCGAGTTCCAGCCAGGCGATCCGCTCAAGCGAATCCACTGGCTCTCGACCGCGCGGCGCGGTGAGCTGCTGGTCAAGGAGTTCGACCTGGAGCCGACGGCCAGTCTCTGGATCACGATTGACTTGCACGAGGACGTTCACGCCGGCTACGGCGACGAGTCCACGGAGGAATACGCGGTCAAGATCGCTTCGTCGCTGGCCTACCAGCTGGTGCGTGACAACAAGTCCGTGGGGTTCGCCGCCATGGGGCGGGATACCCGTTACCTGATCGCACCGCAGAAGGGCCTCAATCAGCTCTGGCGAATTCTCGAGGTGCTGGCGGTGGTGCGGGCGCAAAGCCGTGTGCCGTTTGCGGAGTTCCTGAATGCCAGCGGCCCGGCCTTCGGCCGCGGGGTCAGCCTGATCGCGGCCACGCCCTCGGCGAACCCGGAGTGGGTGGCCAGTCTGGCCAATCTGGGGCAGAGATCCGTCTTTCCGCTAGCCGTTGCGATTGACGCCTCCACGTTCGACGCGCTTCCCTCCAATGCGGTGCTCGAAGGTTCAGCGCACGCCTCCGGGGTCGGGTTCGTCGCGGTCGGGCGAGGCGCCGAGTTCACGACCATCCGCCCGGATGCGTCGCAATGGGCCGAGTATCAGCGAACTATGCGCTATCCCATGGCTGCCGGCACTCCTTAGGCACGCTCCCATGGCCGCGATCGCCCAGCCCATGCGCAGGACCGCGCAGCTCATGGCGCCGCGGAGCGATCTGGTGCCGCTGGCTTTGCTTCTGGTCGTAACGCTGGCGCCGATCTTCAGCATTCACGCGGCCGGCTGGGCGCCCGGCACGGAGGTGCTCTTCGCGGTGGGTGGGCTGGGGGTGCTGGCGGCGTTTTGGCTGTCGCGCAGCCGGGTCCGCACGCGCACGGTCGCAGGGATCGGCGCCGTGCTCGATCTCGCGGTCGCCTATGTGGTTGCGTCCGAGGCGTTTCCCGGTCCGTTCGACGCCATACCCAACTTCGTGGCCCTGTTCGGCAACACGATCGAATGGGTGCAGCTGCGCCAGGCCGGCGTGTTCGACGTCGAGCAGCCGCTGGCGGGCGCCCTAAGCGAGAGCACGCTGCTGATTCAAGACTTGTACTTCCGGCTCGAATCCTGGTTCCAGGCTGCCTTCGAGCTGCAAGTGAGCCGCGACAACGTGGTGTTCATCTTCTGGATGACGATGGCCGCCTGGGGCATGGGGTATTTCGCCAGCTTGGCGATCTTCCGTCAGCGAAGCGTCATGCTGGCGGTGATGCCCGCGACGCTTGCGATCGGCATCAACGTCACGTACATCGGTCCCGCCTGGGTGCCGTTCGCGGCTTTTCTGTTCGCCGCCCTGGCGCTGGCCGTGCACACGCGAATGTGGAGTCTCCAGAGCAAATGGAGCGCTGCGCAGGCCGCCCAGCGGGTAACCAACACGCAGGGTTTGGTGACTCCCAGCGCCGTGGTGATCGCGGCCGTGGTGCTTCTTTCGGTGGCGCTTCCGCGCACCGCCAGCAACCCGCTGGCCGATACCTTCTGGACCTACCTGGGCGACGGCTGGGGGAACGTGGAGACCGGTCTGCAGCGGATGTTTGGAGGCATCTCCAACCCCTCGGGCACGTCCCTCACCGGACGCCAGAGCATGCCCGTGCTGGGGCCGCAACCGTTCGGGCAGACGGGCAGCTTGATCATCGAGTCCACGTCGCCTTCCTACTGGCGCGGCCAGACGTTCGACACGTACACGGGACAGGGCTGGCGCAGCTCATACCGAGAGCTCGCGGAGCGCACCTCTCAGCAAGTGCTCAACGAGGAAATACAGCTGCGAGCGCGCCTGCCCGTGCGCACGAACGTGGAGATCATCGAATCCAATTCACCTCTGCTCTACGCGCCCGGCGACGCGGTGCGTCTCAACATCCGCAACTTCGTGCAGGTGGAGGACCGGGAAGCGCCCATCGACGACTACTCGTCGATCCGCGCGACGCGGCGAGTGGGTTCGCGGCTGATCTACTCGGTGGACTCGACTATCTCGCAGGCCACCGCCGCGCAGCTGCGCACGGCGCCGCTGGAGTACCCCCTCTGGGTGGAGCGCTACGTCCAGCTCCCGCAGATGACGGCGCGCGTTTTGGAGCTGGCGCGCCGGATCGCTGAATCCGGCGACAACTCCCACGACCGAGCCGAGGCCACGGCGGCTTTCCTGCGCAGGTTTCCGTTCGCGGTGAGCGTCCCGCGGCTGCCGGAGGAACGGGACGCCGCGGACTTCTTCCTGTTTGACGTGCGCCGTGGACACCCCGCGGTGATGGCGTCCACGATGGCCGTATTGCTGCGGGCCATGGACATTCCCGCGCGGGTCGCGACCGGCTACGCCACGGGCACGCTCGAGCCGGTCAGCGGACGCTACGTCGTGAACCCTTCGGACACGCACGTATGGACGGAGGTGTATTTCCCAGAGTATGGATGGGTGCCGTACGAGCCCTCGGGGTTCCGGGCCGCCCTGGGAGCGGGGAGGGACGCGGGGTTTGGGGGCGCCGGAGGATTCGATCCTGAGGATTTAGGCGATCCATCCGCCGAGGACTTGATGGATGCGGACCGGCTGCTGGAAGAGCTGGACGCGATGGGGCTAGAAGGCGTCTTCGCTCCGGCCACGCCAATTCAGGACAACCCCTTTGTGGACTTCATCAACAACCTGTCGCTGGCGGCGCTCATTGGCAGCGCGCTGCTGGCCGTCTTCGTGGCCCTGCTTGTCGGCGTAGTGGTCGTGTCGCTGGTGCGCAGCCGGCTGCGCGAGCCCAGCGCCGCCATACAGCGAATCTACTTTCGCATGCTCCGCGACGCCCGCCGCGCTGGCTACAATGCCAGCGCAGCGCTGACACCTTGGGAGTTGGGCCGCGAGTTGAGCGCAGATCTTTTCCCCACGCCGGGCTCCGGTGCGGCGCTTGCGGGAGCTTCGGCCGCACCTGCCGCGGACGCGCCGGAAGCCCCTCCCGAGATCGTGGCGGGGGCGTTCGTAACGGCTACCTACAGCAATCACCGGGTCACCAAGGCCTACCGCCGAGAGGTGGAGAGGGCCTGGCGAGATACGCGGCGCAAGCTCTTGCGGCGCATCGTGACGCGCCCTCGCTGGCGGCGAGCGAGATGACACGCGCATGGACCTAGGCAGCGTTCGCGACATAGCGGTCGTGGTCCTGGCGGCCGCGCTGCTGATGACCACGCTCGTCATGATCGTGACCGGACTGCTGGTGTGGCGCCTGCTGGCCGCGATCCGGTCCGACATCTCACCCATTTTCGGGTCGCTGCGCGACACGGCGGACACGGTGCGGGCAACTACCGATGCACTTGGGCAGGCTTTTCAGGAAAGCGCGCGTTCTACGCCCCGCTCCATGCAGCTGGCTCGACGGCTTACGAGGTTGCTGCGCCGTGGCTGAGTGGTCAGGCGGTCAGCCGTGATCTGGCTCATCATTGGCGCGGCCGTGGGGTTCTTCGTCGGCGGCGCTCTGGGGACGCTGGTTGCGCCAAAGCCGGCCGATCAGCTGTTGGAGGCCCTGCCCGAGCGTCTTCGCACAGCCCGCAGCGTGGCGCTGGAGGCCGCGGAGCGAGCCGAGGAAAAGACGGCCGAGCGCTACGATCGCCCGCGCAGACGGCGGCGCTGGCGGCGGGGCCGTCGGCGGGGCTGATGGACGTCGTCCGCGACGTCGCGATAATCGTCCTCATCGTTGAAGGCCTTGTAATCGGATTGGCCGTCTTCGTGATCGGGGTGGTCGGCGCGGTCGCGATCGTGGAGTTCACGGCGAACGTGCGCCGCACCCTGCGCCGCGGGCAGGTCACCAGCGAGCGCCTGCTGGACCGCACCGAGCGGATAGCGGAAACGCGCATCCTGCCGTCACTCATACGCTATGAGCGCGCTCGCGCCATTGTGGGCGCGCTGATTGCCGAGGTGCTCAGCTTGGGCGACGAGGACAAGACAAGCAGCGGTAGAAAAACTGGACGATCCTGAATCCGCACCGTCGCCGCGGGGTCTCCGCCCCGCTCGGCAGCCCGAGCCGCTGCGGACGCTGATCACAGCCGGCCAACTGCGGGCGCGGGTGCATGAGCTCGCCGCGGCCATCAGCGCGGATCTCGAGGGAGCACGCCCGGCGCTGATCGTGGTCCTGCGGGGAGCCTGGATGTTTGCCGCCGACCTGTCGCGCGCGCTCACCATCGACCACACAATCGACTTTCTCAGCGTCACGAGCTACCGGGGCAGGGCGTCGACCGGCCGCGTTCGCGTGACCCAGGATGTCGAGCTGGAGCTACGTGGGCGCGACGTGCTAATCGTGGAGGACATCGTGGACACGGGCCGGACGCTGGACAGGGTCCTGGAGGTCGTGCGCGCGCAGGCGCCCGCATCCATTCGAGTTGCGGCGCTGCTGGATAAGCCGGTGCGGCGGGTCGCCCCAGTGCGGCCTGACTACGTAGGATTCGAGATCGGGGACCAGTTTGTGGCTGGCTATGGCCTCGACCTGGACAGCAAATACCGCGGGTTGCCGTACATTGCAGCAGTGGAAAGTGAAATAGCGGCCGGCGCGGCGGTCGCGCAGGTCCCAGCCCGACGCGCTGACGAGCGCGCCTAGCGGAGGAACAGCGGACAAGAATGCCCAGCATCAGGATCTCCCGACAGTTCATCAACGCGGAGGTCTACGGCGAGGGCCGACGCACGGCGGTGTTCCTGCACGGCCTGGGACCGGGCGCTCTGGCCTGGCGCCAGGTTGCGGAGGGCGTTCCCGCATCGCACCGGGCGCTGGCCATAGATCTGCCAGGGTTCGGTGAGAGCGAGCGCGGCAGCTTTCAGGGCGCGGTGGATGAAGCGGCCACGATCGTGCATCACACCCTGCACGGGCATGGCGACCTGTCGCCCGTTGATCTGGTCGGACATGACTACGGGGGCCTGGTCGCGCTGGACTTCGCTGCCCGCTATCCCAGCCACGTGCGGCGCTTGCTGCTGGTGGGCGCCGCCGCATTCGTGCGCGACGTGAAGGCGCTTGGCGCGTTGTCGGAGGACATGACGGAGAGCGGCTGGGACGCCGAGCGCGCGGCAAGCTGGCTACAGTCGCAGCTGACCGAAGAGTTGGCCAGCGCGCATTTCGAGGCCCTGCGGGACGCCGCCGCCCAGGTGGCGCCCGATCTCATGCGCAACTGTCTGCACAGCCTGATGCGCGCGCAGTATCTGGATGTGCTCACCGATCTGGACGTTCCCCTCGTTCTCGTGCGCGGCGCCTCCGACTCCTCGGTAACAGAGGACGATCTGGCAATCGTTGCGGCGCGGGCCGGCGACACGGCGCTCGAAACGATTCCCGACGTGGGGCATTGGCCGCACGTCGAAGCCCCCTCCGAAGTTCTTGCCGTGATCTCCAAGCACTGCGCGCCGTAGGCACGTACCGATGTGGTACGCCCACGGCGGGTCGGAGCGCGAGCGGCCCTGCTGACTGCGCTGGTGGAGACCTCGTGAGGGCGGCGGATCGGCCCGCGGAGACGCTGTGGTACTCTCCGCGTCTGCCAAATCGCGCAACAAATTAGAGGCTCGACAGCGTGCGAATCGTTCGGTACCAAGCAGACGGTGCAAGCGCCTACGGATCACTAGACGACGACGGCTCGATCTCCGCCATCACGGGGGATGTATTCGGCGACTTCGATGTGGGGAGCAAGATTGGCGACCTGGGCTCCACGAAGCTCCTGGCGCCGTTGGAGCCACCCACCATCGTGGCGGTGGGCCTCAACTACCTAAAGCACATTCTGGAAGGACCTGGCGCAGACGCCACACCGAAGATGCCGGTGCTGTTCCAGAAGCCGTCGCGCGCCGTCATCGGGTCGGGCGAGAGCATCGTGCTGCCCAAATCAGAAGACTTCACGCACGGGATCAACGACCCCGACTTGAAGGACGATCCGATAGGGAAAGTCGAGTACGAGGCCGAGCTGGTCGTAGTGATCGGCAAACAGTGCCGGAGCGTAAGCGAGGAGGAGGCGCTCGACTACGTGCTGGGCTACACCTGCGGTAACGACGTGAGCGCCCGCAGTCTTCAGTTCGCGGAAATGGCCAAGGGCGCGTTGTGGCTTGGCAAGGGGATGGATACCTTCGCTCCCATGGGCCCCAGCATCGCGACGGGCCTGGATCCCGCGGATCTGGGAATACAGGCACGCTTGAATGGAAAGATCGTGCAGGACAGCAGCACCTCCGACCTGCTGTTCGGCGTCGCTTCGCTGATCGCCTACATCTCGCAGGGCGCCACCCTGTACCCGGGCGACTGCATTTTCACCGGCACGCCGTCCGGCGTGGGGCCGCTCAGCCCAGGGGATACCATCGAGGTGGAAATCGAGGGTGTCGGCACGCTGAGCAATCCGGTGGTTTCAAGCTAGGAAACAGCGGCCGGCGGTATCTCCGAGCCTGCGCGAGTAGACATTGATAATTCAGATTCCCTACGGCGCGTCTCACCTTCCCATCGAGACGCGCGCCGTCAACCTGGTGGGCGTCTACACGCCGCGGTCCAGCGCGCCCGCGCCCGATCCCGCGGCCGCCATCCGCGCGGCGCTAGGGAGCCCGGTCGCCGGGCCGCGCCTGCGCGAGGCGGCGCGGGGCAGCCGTTCGGCCATGATCCTGGTCGATGACGTCACGAGGGAGACGCCCGCGCACCTCATCGTGCCGGCAATCCTGGAAGAGCTGGCGGCGGGCGGTCTGCCGGCCGACGGCGTGCGCGTGATGATTGCCCTGGGCACTCACCGCCTAATGTCGAGCGCTGAAGTTCGACGCAAGCTGGGGGCAGACGTGCTGCGTGACGTGGAGGTGCTACAGCACGACCACAGGAACGTGGCGCTGGAGGACTTGGGACGGACGCCGGACGGTACTCCGATCTCGCTCAATCGAGACGTGCTGGAAGCGGACCTGGTGATCGGCACGGGCAGCGTGGTTCCGCACCATGTAGCCGGGTTCTCGGCCGGCGCCAAGATCGTCCAGCCAGGCGTCTCGGGCGCCTCCACCACGGCCGCAACGCACATGTTCAGCGCACGAGCGGGCACGCCGCTGCTCGGACAGGTCGACTCGACGGTCCGCCGCGAAATGGAGAGCATCGCGGAACGCGCCGGCATGCGCCAGGTGCTCAACGTAACTCTGAATAGCGATGGACGGCTGGTCAGCGCGCACTTCGGCGCGACAAAACCAGCCTTTCGCCGCGCGGTGGACGATGCCCGGCGCATCTATGGGGTGCCCGCGGCGGGCGAGCTCGACATCGTCATCGCCGGATCGCACCCCTGCGATATCGAGTTCTGGCAGGCGCACAAGAGTCTGTACCCAGCGGTGATGATGACGCGGCGCAACGGCACCATCATCCTGGTAACGCCCTGCCCCGAAGGCGTGGCCGTGACGCACCAGGACTTGCTTGGCTACGCCGCGCGGCCGGTCGGCGATATCGTGGCGCGCGACGCACGCGGCGAGATAGCGGACCAGGTGGCCGCGGCGCTGGCGGTTGCATGGGCACGCGTGCGCGAGCATGCGCGCGTCGTGTTGGTGTCCGACGGGATATCCGCTCAGGACGCGCGGGCGCTTGGCTTCGAAAAGGCCGACGACGTGGAATCAGCGCTTCGCAGCGCGGCCAAGCGCTATGGCGCGTCGCCAAGCGTGGGAGTCCTGACGCACGCGCCCGAGACGCTCCCGCTTCGCAACTGAGCGATGGCCGTCTGGGCGTTGATCGCCGACGACCTGAGCGGGGCGCTGGACACCGCCCTGCAGTTTCGCAAAGCCCATCTGCCCACCATCGTCTCTACTAAGAAGGGCGCATGGCCCTCCCACGGTGAAGCCGTAGCGCTCACCACCGAGACCCGTCATTGCGACCCGAAGCAGGCCCGCGCCCAGGTCGCAGCCGCGATCAGAAGCTCCGGCTTCAGCAAAGAGTGCCGGCTGTACAAGAAAACGGACTCGCTGCTGCGCGGCAACATCGGGCCGGAGCTGGAAGCCGTCGTCGACGCCGCGGGCGTGGACGCCCTCGTTTACACGCCGGCCTACCCGACCGGCGGTCGGATCACGAAGAACGGCGTGCACCGACTGTGGGGGCAGCCCGTGAGCGAAGGTCCGCCGGGACGCGATCCGGTTGCGCCGGCGCTGGAATCGCACATCCCGTCGCTGATCGAATCGACCACGTCGCTGCGCAGCCAGACGATCCCCCTGGATACCGTGCGGGCGGGTGAACAGAGCCTGGCGGAGGCGCTTGATGCCGGCCGCCGAGCGGGAGTGCAGGTGCTCGTCCCAGACGTCGAGACCGACGAAGACCTCGCCACGGTGGCGGCGGCGCTGGACACGACGGGCGCATGGAGCGCGTGCGCCGGGTCCGCGGGTTTGGCCGAGCACCTGGCGCGGCGCAGCGCGGCGGCGGCGGCGCCGCCGGCGCCAGCGCGCCGGGCCACCACCGCGGCCGCGATCGTAGGCACTCCCAACCAGCACACCGCGCGTCAAATCACGTACGCCGAGCGGAAGCTGGAGATCGAGCGGATTCCTCTCCTGAATCGGTCCAACGGCGCATCGGACGCGCTGCGACAGGCGCGACCGGCCTGGCGCGCCGGACGGACGGTGGCGTTCGACGCGGTTATTCCAGACGCTCACCCCGATAGCGCGGCGCGCGACGCACAGCGCGCCGCGATCACGCAGCTGGCGCGTCTGCTGGAGCGCGAGATCGCCGACCTGGGCCTGATTCTCACGGGCGGAGATACCGCGTTCGCCGCTTTCGAGGGGCTGGGGGCCGCCGCCATCGAGCTTCACGGCGAGGTCGAGTGGGGGGTCCCGTGGGGCATCGCGGCGCGCGGCGCGACTCGAACGATTCCGGTCGTGACCAAAGGCGGCACCATGGGAGGGGAACACGCAATAGCGGCCGCTTTCGAGCAGATTGGCGCGAGCGGGCACACATCGCGCCGGCCCCCGCCTACATCCGGCAACGACTGACAGATACACTTGAATCCCACGCTCAGGAGGCAGGCATTGACCCAGGCCACGCTCTCAGACGACCGCCCGGTGCTCGCTATCACAATGGGCGACCCCACAGGCGTCGGCCCCGAGATACTCGTGCGGTCACTGCAAAAGCCGCGCACGCATGAGATATGCAGGCCGCTCGCCGTGGGCAGCGTGTCGGCGATTCGCCGGATTGCGGAGATTCTGGGCACGGACGTGAGAGTCGCGGCAGCCGAGCCCGAATCGGCCGCCTACACGCTCGGCACCATCGACGTGTTCGATCCCTGGGACGAAGACCTCTCCAAGCTGCCGTTCAAACAGGTCGACGTGGCCGCCGGACGCGCCTCCGCGGAGGCCGTGATCGAGGGGACGCGCCTCGTTATGGAGGGCCGCGCGCAGGCGCTGGTCACCGGGCCCATCCACAAGGAGGCGATAAACAAGGCCGGCTATCACTACGCCGGGCACACGGAGTTGCTGGCCCACCTTACGAGCTCGCCGGGCGCGCGCATGCTGCTGGCCGCGCCGCAGCTGCGCGTCATTCACAACAGCACCCACGTCTCGCTGCGCGAGGCCATCGAGCGGGTTACGCGGGACAACGTGCTGCACTGCATCCGGCTTCTCGACGAGGCGCTGCGGCTCATGGGCTTCGAGGCGCCGCGCATTGCGGTCAACGGCTTGAATCCGCACGCGGGCGAGGATCGGCTCTTTGGCGATGAAGACGCGGACGAGATCCTGCCGGCCATCGAGGCGGCGCGCGCGGATGGGCTGACGGTGGAGGGACCCATTCCCGGGGATACCGTCTACAACAAGGCGATCGAAGGCCGCTACGATGGCATCGTGGCGATGTATCACGATCAGGGTCACGTTGCTGTGAAGCTCGCGGGGTTTTTCGACGGCGTCAACGTGTCGTTGGGCCTGCCGATAATCCGGACCAGCGTGGACCACGGCACCGCCTTCGGCCGGGCCGGCGAGGGGCGGGCGCGCGAGGACAGCCTCGACGCGGCCATCGACCTGGCCGCCAGGATGGCGCGGGCGCGCGGCGTTGGCGTGGAGACGGTCGCATGAGTGGAGCGCTGCAACTCGCCCAACTGCTGCTGGCCGTGCTCGTGATCGGCGCCGTGCTCCTTCAGGTCCGAAACTCGGGCCTGGGATCGTCCATGGGCGGTAGCGACAGCTCGTTCTTCAGCGAGCGTCGCGGGCTGGACCGCCTGCTCTTCAATCTCACCGTGGCGGCTTCAGTCATATTCTTCCTGCTCTCGATCGTGGTCGTCCGGCTTCAGTAGGGAAGCCTCGCAGCGCGCGGCGTAACGGCAGCGCGCGCACACGGCCGGGTCCCGGCGCGCGTCCGGGAGAGTCCAAAAGGCTTCGAACGCGCCCGCCGCGATGCCCCGCGCGATTGCCTGCGCACTTTGTATGAACAGCTCCAGCTCCGCGTGGCCGTACTTGGCCACCAGCTGCTGGAGCTTGGGCGGCGTTGTCCTGACGAGCACGTCGACGCGCACGTCCGGTAGGAAATAGGGCGCCGGCAGCTTACCCGGCTGCAGGCGCGCGCCCGCCCGGAAGGTTCCGTAGCCAATTGCGTAACACATGAGCTGCATGTCGCTCGCCAGGTAGTCCGGGTCGAAAGGCCGCCGCGACGTCTTGTGGTCGATCACCACCCCCTGGCGGTCGACGAGGTCCACGGTGCCGACTACGGGAACCGGCAGACCGGGCACGCTGAACCGGAAACGGTGCTCGATCAGGTGTGGGATAACGCGCGGGGCCGCCTCGCGCAGGTAGAAGTCGACAAGCTCCAGTCCCTCAGCGCGCGCCTGGTCGAAATCGTTCTCGGCCTCGTCTTGGAACTCCGAGGCTGGAACGGCCTCTTCCCAAGCGTCTTCAAACACTTCCCGCGCGTCGGAGACCGGGAGGTCCTCTCGATACCGCTTCTTGTGCCGGAAGTTGGCCTCAAGGGCGCTGTGGACGGCCACGCCCACCAGCGTCGCGGGCGCGTGGGGCGCGGGCATCCGGTCGATGTAGCGATGGCGATACTGCAAGGGACACGTGGCGTAGGTGCGGAGCTGGGTGGGAGAGAGATAACGCAGCGGAAACGCCATCGCCTGAATCAACCTCGCATAGCGCGCGACCGCGCGGCGGCAGTCTAGCCCGTCGCCGGCCGCGGCCGGACTTGCGCTTCAGTGAGCGCCGGGGCGGCTCTGTGCCAGACTCGTAACCGCGCTTGCCGATGGCTCGCGCGCCGCAAACCTGACTAAGTGCCGGAAATAGACTCTCCCCAAGTATCGGTGGTGGTGACCACCTGGAACGGACGCTCGCTGCTGGAACGGTCGCTGCCCGCGCTGGTCGAGCAAGAGGGCGTGCGGCACGAGATCATCGTGGTGGACAACGGGTCCAGCGACGGCACGGCCGAATGGGTGACGGCCGCCTTTCCGCAAGCGCGCCTGACCCGCCTGGCGCGCAATCAGGGGTTCGCGGCCGGCAACAACGCCGGATTTCGGTTCGCGCGCGCGCCGCTGGTTGCGACCATCAACAACGACGCGGTTCCGTCGCCCGACTGGCTGGCGCGGCTGGTGGAAGCCGCACAGTCGAAACCGCGGTTCGGCATGTTCGCAAGCCGCATGGTCTTCGCCCACGACCCGAACGTCACCAACAGCGCGGGAATCTGCACGGACGCGCTGGGGATCGCGTGGGACCGGCTGGTTGGCGCGGACGCGGCGGATCACGTGAGCGCGGAAGTGTTTGGAGCGTCCGGGGGCGCCGCGCTCTATCGGCGCGAGCTGCTGGATGAGCTGGGCGGTTTCGACCCGCTCTTCTTCGCATACCTGGAGGACGTGGATCTGGCCTGGCGCGCGCAATGGCGCGGCTGGCGCGCCTGGTACGTGGCGCAGGCAAGGGTCCGGCACGAGCACTCGCGCACCGGCCGCGAGGATTCGCCGTTCAAGAGCTACCTGCTGGGACGCAACAAGATCTGGACGGTGATGAAGAACTACCCGGCCGGGCCGCTGCTCCGCTACCTGCCGTTGATGCTCGTGTACGACGCGGGCTCACTGCCCGTCACCGTGGCGCGGCAGCGCAGCCCGGCCGCCCTGCGTGGGCGTTTGGCCGCGCTGGCGGGTCTGAGCGCGATGATCCAAGCTCGCAAGCAAATTATGTCAAGTCGCAAGGCGTCCTGGCGTGAGCTTCGCGCACGGCTGGAGCCAGTTGAGCCGCCGTGGTCCATCTGGCGGCGGCACCGCCGGCTGCGGCGCGTTCTGGCCGCGCGCTGAGAGCAGCGCGTCCCTCCCAAACAGGCTCTGATAGACTCGCCGGCCCGGGGTGTGGCGCAGTCTGGTAGCGCACCTGAATGGGGTTCAGGAGGTCGCGAGTTCGAATCTCGCCGCCCCGACCACCGGCCGCCCGACTCGACAATTGCCACCTTCATCCGGTCGCGGCTGCTAATCCGTGCTATCCAGGCGACGACCTCGACGCCGCCACCCGCCGCAGTAGCTGCGATCTACGGGCCGCCGTTGGCGGGAGCGGCGGCGCCTGAATCGTCCATCTCGGTGTCGGTCGCGCGGCGCAGCGGCAACTCGGGCAGCCGCGTCGCCAGGACGAATCCGGCCGCCGCGAGCAGAGCGATCACCAGAAAAGCTCCGCCGAGTGAGTCCATCAGGGTCACGTTCCCAACCTCGCGGAGTAGCTCGCTCGCGCCCTGCGGACCGTCAATTTGAATCGACCCGGCCGGCATGTCCAAGCGCTCCAGCCCCTGCCCATCACGGAGCCAGGCGGGGAGCCGCTCCTGCTGGTTGGCGCCGTACCACGCGCTGCGCAGCAATTCAACTATGCGCGTCACCACGGCGGTTCCCAGAAACGCGAAGAAAAACTGCACCCCGGCCGTCACTTCGCCCAGATTGCGGAATGGAACGGCGTTCTGGGCGACCACGATCAGCACTGCGAACAGACCGCCGAGACCGAGCCCCATTATCGCCAAGTTTCGTAAGACTTCGATCTCGGTCGACTCCAAGTTCACCCGAGACTGCAGCAGCGCGCCCGCCGCCACAACCGGCAGCAGCAGCAGTATCAGCGCCTTGTAGCGGCCGGTAAGCGACACAATAAGCCCGGCCACCAATGCGCTCACGACAAAACCGAGCGCCACCGATGTGAGCGGCCACCTCCACTTCCTCCACCATATGTTGTCGACCGCAGTGAGATCGAAAGCGATCCAACCGTAATGCACGGCAATGGTCAAGACAGCGCCCACGATGGCCGCTAGAAGGACCGCCACGAGATAGGTCCGATTCTTCAGGAATCGTAAGTTAATGAAGGGATCAGCGGCGCGCCTCTCCACCATCAGCAGCACCGCCAGCATGACGGCCGCTCCGCCGAGCAGCGCGACGCTGGGCGCCGACAGCCAGTCAAAGGCACGGCCCCCAATCTGAATCACGACGAGCAGCGGCACCGCGGCTCCGACCAACGTCAGCGCGCCCGCCACGTCGATGCGAGGCCGTACGCCAGACTCCGCCCGTGGCAGGCAGAGCAATGTTGCCAGAATCACCAGTCCGCCGATTAGGAGATTTAGAAAAAGGGTCCAGCGAATCAGGTAAAAGTGCGAATCCCAGGCCCATGCAACCCTAATCAGCACCGGCCATAACAGGCTGATGACAGCATGCCCGGCAATAAACCCCAAACCGAAAACCGCGGCCAGCACGCCCAGCCACTTGGCTCGCTGGGATGGCGCATACAAGTCCCCGATTAGGGCCGGCCCGACGGCGAAAATAGCGCCCACTCCCAGTCCTTGAATTGAGCGCGAAATCGCGAATTGAAGCAGATCCTCGCTGTATGCCGCACTCGCCGAGCCGGCCACGAAGAGCAGCATCCCGGCCAGCCAGGCCCGCCGCCGCCCAAAGAGGTCCGTGAGCCTGCCCCACAAGGGCAGACTCACCATCCAGATGATTTGGTAGCCCGAGTAAGACACCCACGCGGCGGGCGCTGACTCCTCACCGGGTTGGAGCACTGCATTGAACAAGTCTCGCTTTAGGTCGTGCAGGTCGACGGTGGCAATGAACACGCCGAGCACTACCACGGCGAGCACCACGGCCCGCCGCCAGCCGCTTGCAGGTACTGCCGCCGGATGACCTTGGGAGCTACCCATCGATCCACGCCGTCCCAGCCAGTTTGCGCCGTCGGCGGCGGCGTAGAGCCAGAACAGCGCCTACCAGCAGGAACGCCGCCAGCGTCGCGCCCAACACTTGGAGCAACCTCCCATGACCGCAGTCGGGCCGATACCGAAATTCACGGTCATTGCTCAGCGCATCTCGCAGTCCCACCGGGATGCATCCGGTCAACTGGTCCCCACTGAGGCCTAGATCTTCCAGGTTGCCGAGGTTGCCCAGCTCGGCCGGTATCGCCCCGCTCAACTGGTTCTGACTGAGGTCTAGATCTTTCAGGTTTCCAAGGTTGCCCAGCTCGGCCGGTATCGCCCCGCTCAACTGGTTCTGACTGAGGTCTAGATCTTTCAGGTTTCCAAGGTTGCCCAGCTCGGCCGGTATCGCCCCGCTCAACTGGTTCTGACTGAGGTCTAGATCTTTCAGGTTTCCAAGGTTGCCCAGCTCGGCCGGGATCTCCCCGCTCAACTCGTTCGAACCGAGGCTCAGCCTTTGCAGATTGGCGAGCTTGCCCAACTCGGCCGGAATCTCCCCGCTCAACTCGTTCGAACGGAGGCTCAGGCTTTGCAGGTTGGCCAGGTTGCCCAACTCGGCCGGTATCTCCCCGCTCAACTGGTTCGAACCGAGGCTCAGCCTTTGCAGATTGGCGAGGTTGCCCAACTCGGCCGGGATATCCCCGCTTAACTTGTTCCCCTCGAGGCGCAGCTCCGTGACGCGTCCGTTGGCGTCAGTGGTGACGCCGTACCATTCACCGATCGGCGCCTCGCTCAGCCAGTTATCGTTGCTATCCCAGTACCGTCCCTCGGTGGCTTCGTAGAGCGCCACCAGCACGGTCCTGTCCGAGGCCGCCGTGGCCCTGTCCGTGTTCGCCCCCTCGGCATCCACCTCCATCGCTCTTGACGTCCCAGCGGTGATGCTTGAAGGGGTCGCAACCAGAGACTCACTCAGCCGGCTCGCTGCGGAAGCAGCCACGGGCGCCGGCACGCCGCCGGCCGCCTCGGACCCGCCAGCGCTGAAGGCGGCCACCACCGCGAGCGCCCCCAGGCACGCTACAGCCGCCCGCAGCCACCACACTCGCACTACGTACCAGCCCCAGGTGTCTCCGCCAGGCAGTGGGACATTCTATTCACAGCGCGCCGCCCCGGCCCGTAGACCGCCAGCGCCCAGCCCACGATGACTAGCGCCGCCAGTACCGCGCCCATCACCCGCAGCGGCCGTACGCGCAGCCCGCTCACGCCGCCTCCCATGCCACCAATGAAGCCAATCCTTAGCGCCAACCCACGCCGGCCGCGCGGTCTATTGCGCGAAGCAAAGCACTTCCGAGTCGAACCCTCGACGCTTCGAGACACAGGCTCGAAAGACCCGCCTGGTGATGTACGGACCCTTGCTTCAGTCCAGCGGGGCGGCTGTCAGCGGCGGGGACCGCGGCTGTCGACGGCGCGGAGGCCTTGATCGAAAGTCTTGAGCTCACGTACGCGGCGCCTGCGGCAGCTCGCAAGGTGGCAGAGGTCCCGCGCACCCAGCGCGGGATACTGCTCATGGAGTTGCCGAGCCAACCCGACGTCCTCGGCCTCCAGCGGCCACACTTCCACGCGGGACCTGACGACCAACGACATCGCCGCGTCGAGCGTTTGCAGTCTCCCGACCGGCAGATAGGCGTGCACCAGCTCCTGCAGAACCTCCGCCGACGTACACAGAGGTCTGCGGTTCCGGGCGGACTCAACGAAGAACTCCCGGGCGGTACCCCGCAGGGGGTGCGGCCGCCCCACCGCGTACATGAAGACGTTCGTGTCGACGAAGATCACGTGGTGGATGCGCCGCGTCCGCGCGATTCGTTGATGAGGACCAGTTGCTCGCTCCAATCCGGTTCCATCGTCGGCCCTTCCAGGACCTCGCACTCGCGGAAGAACTTTTCGAGGTCCGCTGGTGACTCGAAGGGTTCCGACCGCTGCCGCTCTTCCATCCGCTCGCGGGCGGCAGTCCGCAGCCACGCGCTCAACGTCATGCCCTCGCGCCGCGCCTGGTGGGCGAAACGGTCACGGTCTTCGTCAGGAATAATTAGCTGGACTCTGGCCACGACTTTTGTCCGTATATCTCATGAGTATGTGTATTGATCTTACACATCACACGTCGAGCGTTCGACTCAACTCCTCAGGTGTAGTGCCGGTCAACTCCACCGGCATCCGCACGATGTCGTCCCGCGGCGCTCGTATATCGGCCTCGATCTCCTCCGGCGGCCGCGGCTTCCGGTACCGGCAAAAGTGGCGGTTGAAGTTGGTCTCATAGCCGACCGGGCACACCCGGCCATCCTTGGGATCGCGCTTGGTCGTATCGATCCAGGCGGCCGGCCGGCTATCCAGCAGGGTCGCAGACGGGGAGGCTGCGAAACGAGTACCCGCGCGTCGAGAGCTCGGCCAGGACCGTTTCGAGCGCGGCGACGGTCTGGCTGCGCCCGCCGCCGCCGTCGTGCATGAGGATGATCGCTCCGGGATAGGCGTGGGAGAGGATGTGCGCGGCGATTTGATCCGCGCCCGGCTGCCGCCAGTCCTGCGGGTCGACGTCCCACATCACAAGCGATTTTCCAAGCTCGGCGGCGAGCGGGGCCGTGCGGCCGTCGACGGCGCCGTACGGCGGGCGCAAGCAGGCGAGGGGATCGGCGCGGTCGCCGACGGCCGCACGGATCGCCTCGTCCCCGCCGACCACTTCGGCGATAAACGCATCCCGCGTGAGCTGGGCGAGCGACGGATGGTTGACGGTGTGGCTCTCGATCTGATGCCCAGCCGCGACCACCGCGACCGCCACGTCGGGGAAGCGCTGAACCTGCACGCCCAGCGCGAAGAACGTACCGACGGCGTCGTAACGCGACAGAATCTCCAGCATTGGCAGGGTGTAGTCCGGGTGCGGCCCGTCATCGAAGGTTAGATAGACCACCGGCTGGCCGGCCTCCCCATAGGCGGGCCGGCTCCGAGCGCCGACGGGTGGGTCGTCCGCCGGTGGGTTGTCGGCTGGTGGGTCCTCGGCGAGTCGGTCGAAGGCGAATCGGTTGAAGACGAGTCGGTTGTAGGCGCTGGCAGATGGGGCTGGCGCTTCCACGCTGCAATAAGGCGACGCGGCGCTGGCCTCCTCGATCGCGTTCCAGGTGGTCGCGTCGACGACACCGGTGGGGGTGAGCCCACGGTCGGCCTGGAACTGCACGACGGCTCGCCGCGTCGCCTCGTGATACACGTCGAAATACCGTCCGGGGTCACTGAACCCCGGCACCGGGATGCACGCCAGCCGCTGATGCAGGGCCTTGACGGACCGGCCGCGATCACCGCTCCCGAGCAGGTAGCCCTCGGCAAAGTACGCTGGAGACGGGCCGGCCAGCATCGGCTCCGGGCCGGCGGGCGGCCCCGGGGGTGTTCCGGGGGCCTGCTGCGCGTCCGCGAGGAAGTCGCGCACGGCCCGGTAGAACGCGTCGTCGGGCGCGAGCTCCGCGGCCCGCCGCATGGCGGACCGCGCCTCGGCGAGGTCATCGGGAGAGGCCAGCGTGAGACCCAGGGCGTGCACGGCGTGGATCTCGGCCCGGTCCGGGGCGGCGTCCAGCGCCCGCGTCGTGTAGTCGAGCAGCTGGGTGGCCATGGTGGCCAGGTCGTATTCCGCCTCCGTGTCGACGATGAGCGGCCCGTCGAGGGCGAACGCCCGGGCCGGTTCGAACGCGCGCATGAGTTCGACCGCCAGGCCGTATTCGCCGGCGAACACCATGGTCAGCAGCGGCTGTGCCGGCGTGCCGGCGTGGATCAGCCGCGCCGTGGCGGTCCGGTTGACCAGAATCGAGAGCCACCGGATATCGGGGCTCTCGGGGGCCTGCCTGGATGCGGCGATCGCCGCCACCGCCGCCTCCCGCCAGAGATCGGCCTGGGCCAGCGCCACAACGTGATCGACCTGACTGGCGACGTCGTCGGGCACGTTCGTGCTCGGGGCGCGCAGCTCCACGGGAGCGAGCTGTGATCCATCCCACCGGTAGAGGACTTCACGCTTGAGCTCAACCGCGCAGACGTAGCAGAAGACGTATGGGTTCGAGTTGTCGACCACGACCTCCGCCACCCCGTCGCCGTCCAGGTCCACGATCTCGCCCCCGTTCGGGCGTGCGCTCAACCACGAAAGCTCGGTGTGGAGCGTTCGGCCATCGAACCCAATGATGTCCAGCGTTCCGGCGTGCGCGCCGGTGCCGCCGCTCACCGCGATCCAGGCCACCCGCGCACCGCCGGGCGTCACCCATCCCGTCGACGGCAGCTCAACCCGCGTGTGCTGCGGGGCAGTTTCAATCTCCAGACGGTCGACCTCGATCCATTCGTCCGCCTCGGAGAGCTGGTACGCGGCTGCGAAGTGAAAGAAGCTCACACCCTCGTCGTCGGCCGTGAACCGGAAGGGCTGCGGGCCGTCCGTGACCGCGCCCCAGAAATCGCCCGCAGCGTCGGACAGACCCAGAGGGAACACGTGCACGGGCTGGGCTTCGGCCATCGGGAACTCCTGCCGGATGCCCTCCTGGACAAGCTGGCGCAGCCGCTCGGCCATCAAGTCCTGGGCTGTCGGCTCGGTCTCCGCTACGGCGGTGGGCGTGGCGGCTGCGGCCGTAGCCGGCGGAAGGTACAGGTTTACGGCGGCGGTCGGCTCGGCAGTGGGGGTGGGCGACGGGGTTTCGGTGGGCGCCCGCGGCGCGGGCGGGGACGGGCTGCTGGTCGGGGTTGCGGTCGGCGCCGCTCTGGTTGCCACGGGTGCGGCCGTCGCCGCGCGGTCGGTAACGCGGGCCGTCGGGGCCGGCGCCACGGCAGTGGTCGCCTCGGGGGTCGGAGCCGGCTGCTCGCTCGGCTGGGTTACAGCAGGCGCGGCCGTGGGCGCCGGCGTGTCACCGGCAACTTCGGACTCGACAGGGCCGCAAGCCGCCACCACGGCGAGCGGCGCCAGGCACGCCAGAGCCGCCCGCAGCCACCACGCTCGCATCATGTATCGGGTCACCGGTATCCGCGCCAGGCAGGGGCGCATTGTAGTCATTCATTGCACGTTGATGAACCGACCCGCGCGCGGCTGCCAGCCCTTCAGTTGTCCGCGGCGGCGGCGCCCCGAGCGCTGTTTCAGGGAGTGCTGGATCGTATCGGCCGGTCGTCTCCGGCGCCTGGCTAAGGGGGAGATCGTGTCCCTCGTTTGGAGACGCCGGAGATTGACAGACCATCTAAAGACCCGCTTGTGATGCCGCCATCTCGTTTGGGTTGCTCCCTGAGTCTGGGGCCACCTCCGATGGGAAATTCCGGCTTCATCGCAGGTGCACGTCGTTCGTGATGGATTGTCGGTTCAACAAAACGCCACAACCCGCTCCGGAGACGTTTGCATAACCCGGTCAGGCTAAGGATGTCCGGGAAGGACCCCGTGCGGTTCCAGGTTGGGTGGGGCCTAGATTCCCGCGTGCGCGGGAATGACGAGGGGTTACGCAAAGGTCTCCGTTCGCGGGAATGACGGGGGGTTACGCAAAGGTCTCCTTCGCATTGGACACCAACCAGTTCTTATTTCTCTTTAGGTGGTGAGTCAAGGTTTACCACTAGGCGCTACCGTGCCGAAAGGCATGTCCGCGGAGTCACCTGCACAATCGTCCATGGTTTAGGTTGACACGCGCTCGCCGGGCGTCCTAGCTTGCAAATACCGCCGTGACGCAGGCGGGAGGAGCTTGCCATGGCCGAGAATACGCGGGTCGTAATAGTTGGCGCCGGGCACAACGGCCTCGTCGCCGCGGGGTACCTCGCACGGGCCGGCCTGAACGTCCAGGTACTGGAGCGCAGGGACGTCGTGGGCGGCGCGGCGGTGACCGAGGAGTGGTTCCCGGGCTATAGGATCTCCACCTGCTCATACGTCTGCCACATCCTCCAGCAGAAGGTGATCGACGACCTGGAGCTGCGCGGGCACGGATTCCACGTCTACCCCATCGACCCGTCGCGGGTCCACCCCTTCCCCAACGGAAAGGCGTTGACTCTCTGGCACGACGACGAGAAGACGGCCGAGGAGATACGCAAGCTGTCGCCGCAGGACGCCGACGCCTGGATCGAATGGGCCGACCTGTGGCACCGCGCCGTCGGGATCCTCAGCGACTACTACCTCAGCCCGCCTCCCTCGCTGGCCGAGCTCACGGATAGGTTCCGTCAGGAGGGGGAGGAGGAGCTCCTGGCGACGCTGCTGACCGTCCCGTTCAAGGACCTGATCGACCGCTACTTCGTCTCGGACGAGATGAAGGCGGCGGTGAGTACCGGCGCGATGGACATGGGGGACATAAGCGCGCCGGGCAGCGCGTACATCACCGCGCTCTACAGGTACAGCGCCTTCCGGGAGGACACCGAGAACTACGGGATCGTGCGCGGCGGCATGGGCGCCATCACCCAGTCGCTGGCGCGCTCCGCCGAGGCGGCGGGCGCGTCGATCAGGACGGGCGCCGAGGTCAGACGCATCCTGACGCACAACGGCAGGGCCGCCGGCGTCCGACTCGTCGACGGAGAGGTGATCGAGGCCGACGTCGTCCTGTCGAACGCGGACCCCAAGCGGACCTTTCTCAAACTCCTGGACGAGTCCGATCTCGACAAGGAGTTCGTCAACGAGGTCAGAGCGCTGAAGACGCAGTCAGCCTCCGCCAAGTTCCTCTGCGCCCTGCGAGAGCTGCCCGACTTCTCCGGCCACCTCGGCGCCGGGTACAACCCGGAGCACCTGGCCATGGTCAGCCTCTGTCCCACGGTCGAGCAGTCCGAGCGGAGCTGGAACGACGCCAAGAACGGCCGGGTTACCGAAACGCCGATCATCCAGGTCCAGATCCCGTCCGTGTACGACAAGACGGTCGCCCCGGAGGGCCACCACGTACTGTCGATGTGGGTCTACTTCCTACCGCCCCACATCCGGGACGGCTCATGGCCGGAGATGCGCCGGCAGTTCGGGGAGCGGCTGATCGACGAGATGTGCAAGTACGCCCCGAACTTCAGGGACGCGATCATCGACTGGACGCTGCTGACTCCGGAGGACATCGAAGAGCGCATCGGTCTGACGGACGGCAACATAAGGCATCTCGATGTCATTCCGCAGCAGATGATGTCGCGCCGGCCGCTGCCGGGATGGTCTGACTACCGGACACCCATCGAGGGCCTCTACCTGTGCGGCGCCGGTACGCACCCAGGAGGCGAGGTGACGGGCGCGCCCGGGCACAACGCCGCCCACGTCCTGCTGGAGGAGCTGGGCCGCTAGCACGCACGGCGTCCGGCGCCCGATCAGGAGCGAAGATTCGGCCCAGGGACACGAAGTAGGCCGCCAGCGGATAGCCGGCGCGGCGACCTCCAGGCGCTGCTCAGGACGAGCGCCGCCTCCATATCGTGTCGAGCTGTAGTCGGCCCGGGCGTTACAACGACGCGCAATTCGTTTCGGCGGGGCTGTTGGATCCCGGCAGGCTTCGTGACCACTGCGCTTCGTGCCGTCTTCAGGTCCAGTGCGCGCCGTTCACCAAGCAGCATTGCCGCGCGCCGCCGTGAGCTCCGTTCGTAGCAATCGAATTAGGGGCGGTTCGCTAACCGCCCTCCGTGGCGTGCTTCCCCTACCCGTTCGTGGTGAGGCTGTCGAACCATGCACGGCGAGCGGGAACGCCGGGAATCTACGGCGTCACCCTGCGGGCCGGAATATAGGACTACGTGGGTGCCCTAAGCAGCAACCTCGTCCGGCGAAAGAATCTCGAGTTCCACGTAGCGTCTAACGGAGCTGGGATTGGTAAAAGATCGATACCCGGCGCTGTTCACGATCCGCTCGACTTCGGCGTCCTCGTCAATGAGTAGAGCAACGGGGATGCTCAGCTACAGCTCTCAGCCCCGCGCTCGCGCGCCCAAGAATTCACAGGACGCTTTCGTCGCGTACGAGCGTCCATACCCTCTCGAGCGGGATCTCCGCCTGAATCTGTTCTGACAGCCGCTCATAGTTGCGGCAGATCGCCTTCACCAGATCGTCCGCGTACCAGAGCCGCACCGTGAAGAAGCCCTGTCGTGCCTCCTGCTCGAGCGCACGCGTGAAGCCGCCCCAGCTGACCAGCAGACCTTGTTCGGCCCGGAACGATTGCATGGTGCCCTGCAGGCCACGGAGAACCGTGACGTCCGTAGCGCCCGCCGTCGCTTTTACTTGAACGCAAACTCGTGGGCCTTCGAATCCTAGTGAGCCGCGTCCAGCCAGGATATCCACACCCCCGTCAGGTCCAGCCGGAGAGAGCAAGGTGGAGTATCCCTCTGCCAGCAGCACTGCCTCGACCAGCCGCGCCAGTTCGTGTCCGGCGAAGCGATTCCGGATGTGGTCGAGGATTTGCTCGCGCGCGATCCGGGCGATATTGGGCGTCGCTTGGTCGTCCCGGACAGCTTCCTCGTCGGCTCTGCCGACACCCGAGGCATCCTCCGCCGCCTCAATGCCCGGGTCGGGTTTTCCGGCCAGCACGGCCGCGATCCGCCGCTCAGCGTCGTTGCGCTGAATCCGACAGACCGTGAGGAAGGCACCCAACGAGTAGAGCAAGTCTTGCCGAATCTCAGACCGGGGAACGTCCGGACGAATCCAGTGAACCGGTCGCGTGTGGCGCTTGGCACCCTCGATGTCCTGGTAGCTGTAGGACCCCGTGACCCGACCGAGGGCAACCATGCCCGGCCGGGTCTTCAGCGGCAGCGCCACGATGTCACCCTCGCGCATGCGCAACACTAGTGCGGTCAACTGCGCCGCTAGGTTCCGGTGGCTGTTGGCCCCCGCATCAGGATACGCCTGCTGCACTTGCGCCAGCATCGCCTCGTTGTCCGCCGCATCTGTCAAGCCTGGAATCTCGTTGAACCCAATGATCGCCACGTGGTTCTCCAGGGCGAGGGCTTCGTCCTCGCCTTGGGCGCCCGCGCGCACCATCCACACCCGGGACACCAACGCGTCGCCCGCCGCTTCGTCAGTCGTGGGCGTCATAGCCTCGATTCCTCACATGCTGCGCGTAACATCGGCTGTTGAATCGAAGGATATCGGATCGCCGCTGTTATTCGTGCCGCCGCCCGGGAGCGGCTCCAGGTCACGCGCTCAGCGTGTCCCGGCACCGCGCCTGATGGGCGAAACGGTCGCGGTCTTTAGTCAGGGAGCACGAGCTGCACGCGGGCTATTTCAGGCATCCGCCCTGCCCGTGAATGTGCATCGCGTCTCGCATATCCGCCGGCGCGGTCGACTCACTCGACGATCGGCAGGTCCTCGGCGGCGGCGGCGTGGGCGAGTCTGGAATCCAGGGTGGCGAGGACCGCTCGGCGTCTTCGCGCCAGCTCTAGGTAGACGGCGTCGTAGATCGACAAGCGGTGGGATCGCGCGAGAGCCACCACGGCATCGAGGTCTGGCTCGGGGTCAGTGACTACGGGCAGTTGCCGCAGCGCGCGCATACGTTCGCTGAGCCCCCGCGCCGTAATGCGGCCTCGCAGCTCCGCGCTGAGCAGCGAGTCGCGAACTTCAAGGTGCCAGAGTTGCGGCACCAGCGCGCCGTCCTCCGGCACGCGCGCGGCCACGCGCGCGGCTCGTGGATCGAGCTCGTCTTCAAGGAGCCAGCTGCCGGCAACGGACGCATCGAGAACGAGCGCGCTCAAACGCGATGCCCCGCATGGCGCGCGGCGAGGACCTCGTCCCTGGACATGCCGGTTGGCTTCCATTGCGAGCGCGCCCGCATGAACCGGTCCATGGCTTCCCGCCGGCGGGCGAGCGCCCCGGTCTGAGCGGGAATCAGGTGCGCAACCGTCTTGCCGTGGCGGGTGATCGCGATCGTCTCACCGCCTTCGACTTGCCGAAGCAGCTCGGCCAGTCGCGCCTTGGCGTCGGTGGCTTTCACGTCACGCATGGCTGGCTAACCGACCGGTTGTTCTAACCGGTCGTACTCTATCACGCCGCCACGGCAGCACCGGCGACTGATTGTCTGCCGGCCGGGGGCAACCGAGTTCCTTGGAGGACTAACCCTCTTCAGGGAGCAGCACCACCCGCACGTAGCTGTCGTCGGTGAGGTAGAGCCGAGCCGCGGCCGCGACTTGCTCCAGGGTCAGGGCGTCCAGCCATTCATCGAAGCCGCTGATCGCCGTGAACGACTCACCCCGCTGCA
This sequence comes from Chloroflexota bacterium, assembly GCA_965220075.1. Lineage (GTDB taxonomy): Bacteria > Chloroflexota > UBA11872 > UBA11872 > UBA11872. Next base: position 1,722,803 of record OZ244806.1, on the reverse strand, counting down.
TAGCCGCTTGGATCTGATTGAGCCAGAAGCCGTTGTCCCGCAGCTGCTCCTCTCGGGGAGTACGCAGAAGCTCCTTGACCGTGTCCAGGTATTCCTGCTCACCTCCGTCGCGCAGCCAATCCAGTTCCTCCGCCACCTCCTCGAGAAGCTCCTCCGCACGGGCAGGGTCGCTACCGAAGAAGATAGAGATTTGGTACTCGGGGTCCGGCAGCAGTCTGGACCTGCCATTCACTCCGACGCTATAGGTACCGCCTAGCTCCTCCCGTAATCGCTCGCGCAGGCGGATCTGGAGCATCTCGGCTGCTGCCGTCAGCGTCAGCGCTTCCTGGCGGCTCCACTCCATGTCGCCGGCAAACACCAACGCCGTCGTGCTGCGTGGCTCGATGCCGCTGCGGACGACGTGGTCCTCCAGCCCCGTCGGCGGATCGATGCCCACGTCCCACCACTGCTCGGCACGCCCGGTGGTCGGCAGACTGGCCAGATATGTGGCGGTCAACGATCGCAGGGTGTCCCAGTCGAAGGCGCCGACGAAAACAAAAGTTGCGTCGCCCAGGTCCGCAAACCGGTCGGCGTACACGGCTTCCGCGCGCTCTAGGCTCAGTTCGTCCAGAAGCTCGAGCGTAAGGGGCCGCCGGCGGAAGTGATTCTGGCTCAGCAGGGTGCTCACCGCGTCGGAGAACACAGCATCCGGTTGGTCGGCGCGCGTCTCGGCGACGCTGCGCAGACTTGTCTCGTAGGTCGAGAAGTAGACCGGATCCAGCCTCGGCGCGGTTGCATATAGGGTTATCAGCTGAAACAGGGTCTCCATGTCTTCCGGCGAAGTGCGGCCCCTAAAGCCCTCGAACAGCTCCCCGATATAGGGGGAAACCGAAACCCGCTTGCCGGCCAGCAGCTTGTCCAGGGTCACGTTGTCGTGCAGCCCGACGCCGCTGCCGGAAACCAGTTGGGCGGCGTAAACAGCGGACACATGGTCCGCGTCGTCAACCAGCGAGTGCCCGCCCGGACTGAAGGCGCCAAACACCACTTCGTCATTCTTGAAGTCGGTCTGCTTGGCGATAACGGTGATTCCGTTGGATAGCGTCCACTTGAGAGCGTCGATTGACTCGATCCGCTCTTCACTGTCGATGGTCCCTGGCGTCGGCAAGGTAGCCAGGAGCGGCACGTCTGCGACCTCGTCCTCGTATGGTTCAACTTCAAGTGTGTCGGCTGCCGCGAGTTGTGCCTGCAACTCAGACTCCAAGTCATCATCCGACTTGCCGTCACTTCCTTCGGGCCGCATAACCAGAAGCACCGTATTCCCAGGCTCGCTCCAGGAAGCTGCCACGGCGTCGACCTCCGCCAGCGAAATCTGCGGAAGCAACTCCTGGTACAGATCCCACTCAGCCTCAATGCCGGGAACCGGCGTCCCGCTCAGAAAGTGGTCCACGTACTCCTGGGCCAGATTGGCCGACTCCCGCTGATCCCGCTCCCTATACACACGCTCAATTTCGCTCAATAAGGTGAGCTTCTCTCGAGCCAGCTCGGTCTCGGTGAATCCATGCTGTCGCGCGCGCTGCGTCTCCTCGAGCAGGGCCGCAAACCCTGGCTCGACGGCGTCCTGCTCCACCCATGCCCCGAACTGCACGAGGTCCACCGGCTCGACGAATGACCCACGCACGCCGCCGGCCCCTAGATAGGGGGGATCATCAACCTGACCCCGTTCAAACAGACGAGCATTGAGCATCATGAATGCCAGCCGCTCCGCCACGATGCGCCGGAGCACCGCCAATTCCTGGCCGGTTTCGGGCGGGAGCTTTCGGAGCAGGAATATCTGCGTGCCTGGCGCCTCGGGATCGCTGAACACGTTGACTCGCGGCACGTCGTGCTCGGGCACGCCATAGCGAGGCCGATCGGTTGGCGATCCGACGGCGGCGCTCGCCTGGCCAGCCTCACCCTCCGGGGGCGGAGCGAAGTATTGCCGCACCTTTGCCTCGATCGCTTCGGTGTCGAAGTCACCCACGGCGATAACGGCCATCAAGTCGGGCCGGTACCAGCGCTCGTAGAAGTCCCGCAGGCGCTGTGCGGGAGCGGTTTCGATGATTTCGGGCAGCCCAATTGGGCTTCGCTCGTTATAGCGAGAGTCGCCAAAAATCAGCGGAAACCAATTGTCCTGAAAACGCGCTCCAAAACCTCGTCTTAAGCGCCACTCTTCCAGGATGACGCCACGCTCCAACTCCACTTCTTCGGGATCCAACGTGATGGCGTAGGCCCAGTCGCTGAGAATCTGAAACGCCGTCTCCAGAATCTCCGGATCGTCCGTTGGAATCTCGAGGAAGTACTGGGTGGAGTCGAAACCCGTTGACGCGTTCAGGTCGGGTCCGAAGGTGCTGCCAATCGACTCGAGGTATTCGATGATTGCCTGCTTGGCGAAACGCTCAGTGCCATTGAACGCCATGTGTTCGACGAAATGCGCGAGCCCGCGCTGTTCCTCCTCTTCGAGGATCGAGCCAGCCTTCACAACCAGCGACAGGTGGGCCCGATCGCGCGGCTCTTCGTTGTGCTTGACGTAGTAGACCAAGCCGTTGGCAAGGGTTCCCCGAACCACGGAGGGATCGAAGGCCAGCGGAGCGTCGGGGTCGGATATGGCTGTGGCGATAGCCGTGGGCGTGGTTTCGGGAGTTGCCGTGGGCGTGACTACTACCGGCGCGGCGGTGGCCGTGGGTGCCGGACTTGCCGTGGGCGTGACGACTGCCGGCGCGGCGGTGGTCCTCGTTTCCGGGCTCGCAGTGGGCGCGACGTCCACTGGCACGGCGGTCGCCGTGGGTGCTGGACTCGCAGCGGGCGTGCCTACCACTGACGCCGGTGTGGTAGTGGGTTCCGGACCCGTAGTAAGCGAATCGCACCCTACCAACGCAACTGCCATCAGCATGATGCAGGCAACGATTACCGCTGACTTCAGACTTGCGCTCATCTATCTCGTCTCCCGGTGTTCATCCTAGTGCCCCTTTACCTCTGTCGATGTTCAGGAAAATGTCCGCCTTGTGTTCAGCACAACTGACATCTGTAGAGCCCACGATCGTAACAAATTGACCTGCCATCCGCCTGTTGACCTGTGTCGATGTCGACCTCTCTTGGAGGAATCTTCTGTCCGAAACCCGTGGGTAAATCCGCTCTAAAAGGTCTGCGACGCCGCTTCTCTGGCCGCGCTAGCCCTGCAGGCTTGTAGTCGCTCTTTCGGCAAATCTGCGTCCAATACGCCCTCAATTGTACGCCCACTCGGCGAGCCACACTTCCTCGGCGGGCACGTACGCGGTGACGGATCCACCGCCTCCGTTACGCCATTCCGACTAAGGCCTCGCACCGCGGCCACGGCCGATCCGGTCCCAGCCGCGACGCCACGCGGCGCCGGGCTGGCCTCAAATCGAGCCCTGCGGCGGGCCAGGAGTCGCCGACCGAGTTGCAGGCTCCCAGACAGCACCGACCTCGCCAGCGAGTTCACCAGCGCCACCTTCACCCAGGCGCTTGCCCACGCCGGCGTCCGCCACACCCGCATCCGGGCCGGTCGGCCCCAAAGCAACGGCTGCGTGGAGCGCGTCCACCAGACCATCCTCAAGGAGTGCTCTCGCCCCACCTTCGCGCGCGCCTTGGTGCCCCGCTTCACGGCCCTGCGCACCGATCTCCGGCGCTATCTCCAGTACTACAACCATGACCGCCCGCACACCGGACGACGCACCCGCGGTCGCACTCCGGCCCAGGTCCTCGGGGCTGCCAAAATGTGGCCCCAGCGACCGTCAAGATGAGCGCCACCCGTCGCTACATCTCGGGAAGAGGACAGGGCCGTACCTCCTCGTATGGCAGCTTCGGCAGGTCGGTCCAGGTGGCGCCGTCGTCCGTGCTGTGGACGATCCGCAGCGACCGTCCCACGTCCGCACCCCTCCGACCCCACTGCGGCGCCGCGACGATCAGGGTGCCGTCATCCAGACGGGCCAGGTTCGGGTCGTGAAAGAAGTAGAGCCTGGGATCGGGGACGCGCGCCGCAATCGCGAAGTCTTGCGCAAGCGGGATGAAGTTTGGGTTGGACATTTGGAACTCTCTGTCATCAGCCGTCAGGTTTAGCTTTTCTGCTGTCATCTGGGGTATGCGCGGGTCATCTGGTAGGTCGGATCAGGACGGCCCATAAGGAAGGGATGGCGCTGCTGATGAGCTCGCACACGGCAGCGATCCTACCACGTCAATGTCTGGGAACATCCTCTCGATATTCAATGCCGAATCGCTTCTTTCTTTGGTCAACAAAATAGTCGCTATAGAAGGCATATATCGCAATGTGATCATCAAATATGATATGAAGGTGATTCTCGTAGTTGACGGAGCGGGGAAATGTCCGCCAACGCGTAATGGGGCCGTGAATGGTGACCTGGGATTCGTCACTCAAGACAACAATTAATCGATCATCAAATTCAACAATGGCGCCAAATGTCGCCGAGCCACCAGATACCGGGTGTCCTCCTTCATTATCCAAGACTATTTCGCCCAAAGATGCGGAGGCCTTGTCAATGCCGCCTGGCACGTGCTTTTGAACGTAGCTCGATGAGGTGAGGCGGTGCATTTGAGCCGTGTGAATCCTGTCTGATCGAGCCCAGCTGACATCCGGTTGACTCAACGATCCGTCAATCATATTGTCATCAAAAATCCCTCCATCAATGAGAATATGATCTTCGACGGCGTCATCCCCGTTTATATCAGTAATGTCACGGCAAATTGTCTGCCAATACCGTGAGAACAAATAACCGCCGCCAAGGGTCGAAGTCGCAAAAATACTCCGAAATGCCCAGTCAACCTTTTCGCAATGACGCTCCGACAAGTTATTTAAGCCATACATCGTTTCTTCATATTCGTCGATGCCTAGCTGAAAAAGGCCATCGCCTGTCGCTGCGAGGGCTAACTGGCGGCTGTATGCACGAAGTGAAACGGCTGGGAGATCGGCGAGCTTTCGGGGCCGAGTGCTGATTGGATGCTTTGTTCTGCCTACGGAAGCTTCCCAGATGCCGACGTTGGTCGCAGCGTAGAGCATTCGTCGATAAACTTCAGTGTCAGTTGGGAGATCGGAGATTGGATTGGTCTGTTGATCGAGTGTAGATGTGGTTAGTTGGCACGGACTGACCGTCATCGGCTGACTTGCTTGAGATTGAAAGCGAGGAAGGAGCCAATCACGAAACTCAGGTTCAGCTCGGAGTGGATGCGTTGCTTTGCCGTAGAGGGCGGCTCCTTGTGCAAGGCCCAGGCGTACAGCGAGTGTGCTGACGGCCCTTTCAGCAAGCTGGTCTATTAGGCAATCCCAGTGGATGGTTGTAATGCCGCCGGACATGGTCCACAGATGAAGGCGTCCTCGATAAATCTGCGCATCCCAATAATCGCCTGGAATAATCACCTTTAGAGCTTGCATGGCCGTCCGCTCATGACTTTAGCTACCTGGTGCTTAGCGAGAATGCCGAGATCCCGCCATTGTTGCAGCACGCTAACCGGCGGACGGTCCTGCGCTTTTCGTCGGTAGTCCGCGGGGTAGCCGTGCCACGGGATAGTGTGGGCGGCCTGCACGAACTTCCCAAACCAGAGGCATTCCCCATGCCCATTGAGTCCCAGGGGCTCTAGGCGGCCGTCGGTCCTATTGTGCCCCCACAACTCACTACAACTCACGCCCCACGACTCTCGGCATGCCCGCACAAAGCATGCTACCTCGGTTGAAACAGGCACTGTCCAGACAGAATGCCGCCCTGTGCGTCCACGGTGTCTTGGGAGCACCACGTAGTCCTCCCCAACTGCCGTAGTCCACGGCTGGCCTATTACCGGTCCTGGCAATTGCGCTTCCTATGGGTCGTACGTAGCATTCCTGCGGATACTAGCGAAGCAGGCACTCGCAATTCGACTCATCGGGCACCGCCGCCAGCCGGTCGACTTCCACGGGATGTGCTCCGACTCTGGTAGGTATGCCGGGTAGAGGGCGTGGAGCATATCTTGTTGACTGAGTGTGGGCATGTTTCAGCCGAGAGGCCGACAGGTGAGAGGGCTTGCGCGTGGCTGCCTCGATGGCTCCAGTCGGTGTCGCCGCGCTGGGCGCGAGATCGCTCGACATTTGCGGCGTGCGAGGTTCCAGCGGCCCCAGTGTTTACCCGCTGGCGGAGATCACCAGCGGGACGACGGCGCGGGGCGGTGGGTAGCCCTGGCCTTCGGAGACGTCTTCCTCGAAAACCTCGAGGTGCGCGATCTGCCGCTCGGTGGATTCGTACTCGACGGTGAACTTTAAGGAGGGCAGGCCTGTCGATGCCGCCGCCGGAGGTGTGGCCGCTCGCCGGCACTGCGCCTGTTCGGTCGAGCAGCCGCCACTGGACGTTCGACTCGAAGGTGCGGGAGCAACCGCTGACCCGTAGGCCGCTCGACGCCTCGGCGCCGCCGACGGGCGGGTTCACGATCACCAGTGAGATGTCAGGCAGGCTGTCGTAGCACGCGAGGGCGAGGAGGAACCGCGCACTCACGCCTACGCTGGGCGAATCCTTGAAATGGCTTGGGCCGAGTAACCTGGCTGGTTGCGACGTTTGCACGACGAGGCACATGGGTGATGGCCGGACGGCAGGTCCCTTCGGATGGCCGGGAGATTCTTTCGTATTACGAGAGGATTGACGAGGCAGGCCGACTCGCGAAAGCCGGTGGGGAACTCGAGTTTGCCCGGATGCAGGAGCTTATCCGGCGGTTTCTGCCGGCACCGCCGAGAGTGGTGCTTGACGTTGGCGGCGGCCCGGGAAGGTATTCGTGCTGGCTGGCTGAGCAGGGCTATGACGTCCACCTCATCGACCCCGTAGAGAAGCATGTGAAGCAGGCGCGAGAGGCTTCCGGGTCGCAGCCCGATCGCCCTCTGGCAAGCGCGAGCCTGGGCGACGCGCGCTCGCTCGATCACGGCGATGGCAGTGCGGACGCGGTGCTTCTCATGGGGCCTCTCTACCACCTCACGGACCGAAACGACCGGCTGTCGGCGCTACGTGAGGCACACCGAGTGCTGAAGCCGGGCGGGTTGGTGGTCGCCAAGGCAATCAATCGATTCGCATCACTACTCTCCGGTCTCATCAAGAGCTACATCGATGACCCGAACTTCATTCCCATCGTGCATCGCGATCTTGAGGAGGGGCAGCATCGTGGCCATCCAGCAGGGGTCGGTTATTTCACCACGGCGTTCTTTCACCGTCCCGAGGAGCTTGAGGGCGAGGTCCTTGAGGTGGGATTCGACGAACTGGGGCTCTACGCGGTGCAGGGACCAGGTCTGATCGCCACCGATCTCGAAGGGCGCATGTCGGATCCTGCGAAGCGAGCGCAGCTACTTGATCTGATTCGCGCTGTCGAACAGGAGCCAACGTTGCTCGGCGTGTCCACGCACCTCGTGGTTGCCGCGACGGCCAGTGACCCAACACCAGCCATCAAGTATTGACGCGGCGGCGGCGTAGCGGACCGTCGTGAATTACGCGATGTTGGCGCGGCCGCCGGTGATGTCGAAGTTGGCGCCGGTGCGCAGGGAGCGTATGCCCCCGGATCGGAGAATCAGCAGCGCCATGCGCTTTGCCGCCCGAGTATCAGGCAGCCGTTAGCGGAGGTCCCGTATCGACGCTGACGTTGATTCCCATGCAGCTCTTGGCTTGGCCGAGTCACTTCGGGATTGTCGGTGGGGCACAGAATGGGCATCGAACCCACGACCTCCGCAATCCGAGTCTGGCGCTCTTTGGACCGAGCTATCAGACCTTCGCTCGTAGTTCGGATCGCACGGTCCCCGTCGATTTGGCGATTCAGACGCCTAAACCTCAATCAGTTCGTAGGCCTGCGGAGCCGGAATGGGACGGCCATCTTCCTCTAGCGCCTCCAGGTAGAGCTCGATAGCCTCACGAATCAGCTCGCACACCTCTGCCTTGGTCTCCCCGGCGGCCACGCAGCCGGGCAGATCGGGCACATGCGCCCCATAGCTCGTGGGACCGCGCTCGATCACGACGGCGTATTTCATCGCGCTCCTCACTTCAGGCCAGCCTGCTTGAGGATACTGCTCCAGGTTCCGTGCGGAATATCGACGCTCGGCTTCCCGGCGACAACCACGATGCCTCGCTTGTCGGGGTGCTTGAACACCCGGTGGCTTCCGCGTGCCCGCGACAGTCTCCAGCCTTCCCGCTCCAGCAGTCGGATAGCCTCGCGAACCTTGGGCACGCTCCAACTCCGAACCCGGCAGCGCCGTATCCCGGCCTGCGGAACTTTGCCGCTGGAGAGATACCTCGGCGGTCATTCTTGCCCCTGGGGGGCAGCACTGCCAGTCCACCGCCCGCAATTGAGCGATGTGAGCTTCCGAAGCGCATGCGTGACCTCTCATTGGCGAGACACATTGATCTCCGTCGCCCACTTCACAGATTCGGCCCGCCACGACTGTAGATTGGTGCACCTTGTGGGCCGGGTGGGACTCGAACCCAAAGCCATCGGAGCAAGAGTCCGCTGCTCTACCAACTGGGTACCGACCCATCGCGAGCCGCTCATCCCCCGACGCGCCACGCATGGAGCCGTCGCGCGAGCGTGGAGCGACCGTGACGAAGCGTTGGGGGGCGTGATACGAACGGGCGGAAGGCTTGATGTCGCGAAACACGGCCGATCGGCGGATTTGGCCGATCCACTTCTGTTAGGAGCGGGGGACGGGGCTCGAACCCGCGACATCCAGCTTGGAAGGCTAGCGCTCTGCCATCTGAGCTACCCCCGCCTGCCGATTCGATTATCTGTTGTGGCGGCGGCCGAGCCAACATCCGGCGCGCATCTTCAGCCGCGGGCCCGCGCGATGCGCTGTCGGGCCGCCGCGGCGGCGCCCAGCAGGCCCACGTCTTCGTGGAGACTCCACGGCTCGACCCGCAGGTCGCTAGCCGTGCCCGGCAGCGCGTACCGTTCGACCGTGCGGCGGATGGGGTCGAGGAGAAGCTCGCCGGCACGGGCAATACCTCCGCCCACGATCGCCAGCTCCAGATTGAGGACGTGTGTGAGGTTCACCACGGCAAACCCCACGGCCCGGCCGGCGCGTTGCAGCGCCTGGGTGGCGAGCTCATCGCCGTCGCGGGCGGCTTCCACCACGTCGCGGCCGCTGAGGGCGCCCGTCTGATCCAAGCGATCCGCCAGGGAAGTCTCGCGTCCGGCGCGGATCTGGGCCGCCACCCAGGCAGCCAGATGGGGTCCTGACGCGATGGCTTCAACGTCACCGACGTTACCGCAGCCGCATTGCGGGCCGTTGTAGTCGACCGTCATGTGGCCGATCTCGCCCGCGCTGCCGTAGACGCCGTGCCACAGCTCGCCGTTGAGGATGAGCCCGCCGCCGACGCCGGTGCTCACCGTGATGTAGGCCATGTTGTCGACGCCCGCGTTAGCGCCGTAAGCGAACTCGGCGAGCGCCGCGCCGTTGGCGTCGTTGTCAACGTAGACGGGGCGCTCGGTGGCATCGCGCAGGAGGGCGGCCAGCGGCACGTTTCTCCAGCCGGGGAGATTGGGCGAGCGATGCACCACACCAGTGCGCCAGTCCAAGGGGCCCGGCGCTCCAACCCCAATCGCGCGCATATCTGACAGCCGGTGCGAAGCGGCCGCCAGACTTGCGTCCAGCGTGTGCAGTACGCGCCGGATCACGTGCTCGGGACCGCGATCGGCTTCCGTCGGATTGGAGACGAAGCCCGCCAACGCGCCACGCGCATCGACCACGGCGGCGCGAACGTTAGTGCCGCCGAGATCGATAGCGGCAACGAGGTCCTGTGGAAGCGCCACCGGCAGGTCCTAGGGCGAGCGTCGAAGCATGTCGATAGTGTGCACGAGCGCGGCCGCCGCGTCAGCCGCCGGGATGGTTGTGGTTCCGGCGAGAGCAGGAATCAATGCACTGGCGACGCGCAACCCGATGCAGCCCGAACCGGGTAACCGCCTCCTATTACAGGCGCCGATGACCCGGCCCGCGAGACCCCGCCAGATCAGCGCGCGCGTGACAGGCTGGATGCCAATAGTCCACCATGGCTCAAGGTTGTGGGACGAGCAGGCAAGAGTTGAGGTCTGGCGTCAATGAATTCCGCCGATACCGTGTGGGTTCTCGTGTGTTCCGCGCTTGTTCTACTCATGACGCCCGGACTGGCGCTGTTCTACGGCGGACTGACCCGCAGCAAGAACGCGGCAGCCACAGTGGTGCAGTGTCTGATGAGCATGGGGATCGTCGGGATAGTGTGGGTCCTCTGGGGCTACACGCTGGCGTTTGGCCCCGACGTTGGAAAGTTCATCGGAAGCTTCGAGTTCCTTGGGCTCAACAATGTCAGCGCCGCGGAGCCCGGTCCCCACGCCGACAAAGTGCCCCATCAGGCGTTCATGATCTTCCAGGGCATGTTCGCCATCATTGCGCCGGCGCTCATAGCCGGCGCGTTTGCCGAACGTATGAAGTTCAGCGCTTACGTGCCGTTCGTGGTGCTGTGGGTCACCATCGTGTACGCCCCCGTCGCCCACTGGGTCTGGGGCGGCGGATGGATCGACGATATGGGCGCGCTGGACTTCGCCGGCGGCAACGTGGTCCACATCAACACCGGAGTGGCCGCCCTTGCCGCCGCCTTGATATTTGGCCGACGCATTGGATTTGGCGTGGAGCCGATGGAGCCGCACAACATTCCCATGGTGGTGCTGGGAGCCGGCCTGCTGTGGTTCGGCTGGTTCGGGTTCAATGCCGGCTCGGCGATGGCAATCGGCGGGGACGCGGTGAACGCATTCGTGGTCACCAACACCGCGGCGGCGGCGGGCATCCTTGGGTGGACGGCCGCGGCATGGGTTAGACACAAGCCGTCGGTCGTTGGGGCGGCCTCCGGCGCCGTGGCCGGGCTGGTCGGCATCACCCCGGCCGCAGGCTACGTGGGCCCGATGCCAGCCGTGCTCATCGGTCTGGTGGCCGGCCTCCTCTGCTACCTGGCGGTCGAGTTCCTCCCGAAGCTGAAGCTAGACGACTCGCTGTCGGTTTGGGGCCTGCACGGGGTAGGCGGGACCTGGGGCGCCTTGGCGACCGGACTGTTCGTGGGCGTCGGGTTCGGCGGGATCGAGGTGTTCACCGGCGTCTCGCGGCTCGAGCAGATCGGTATTCAGATTCTCTCGATCCTTGCTACCTGGGGATGGGCGTTCGTAGCTACGGCGGCAATCCTCTGGGCGCTCAAGATGACGATCGGGATCAGGGTCCCACGTGAGGTCGAGACGGCCGGCCTCGATGCGTCCGAGCACGGGGAGAGCGCGTACCGGCTATAGGAGACGTTTGCATAACCCGGTCAGGCTAAGGATGTCCGAGGAGAGCCCTGCGCGGTTCCGGGTTGGGCGGTGCCTAGATTCCCGCGTTCGCGGGAATGACGAGGGGTTACCCAAAGGTCTCCTATAGCGGCAGGGTCTAAACAAACGCTCAGCGCCGCAGGCTTGCCATCCGGCAAGAAGGAGCGGCGTTAGGGCTGTCTCTGGCTCAACCCCTGGCGCCTGCGGTCCATACGCTGCTCGCGCTCGTCGGCAAACCGCTTGACGCCGGCGAAGATCGACTCGGGATCGAGGTGCGCCTCGGCGATCACGTCTTTCTCGGTGCCGCCAGTGAGCCAGCGATCTTGCCAGTCGGCGGTGAGCGAGTACTCCTCGGTAAGAGACCCAACCTGACGCAGCGGCCACATGCGGTGCGTTCCAGTGCTCACGATCATGAGATCGTCGAGCGCTCCGGAGGGGAGCACCGAGCGCCGGTACGACTCGGGCTGGCGCTCGAAAAGATCCTCGCTCACGGCCGCGACGACCTTCACGTTTACCCCGGCTGCTTCCAGCCGCGGGAGCACGCTCACGAGGTTGAAGGTGGAGTTGGAACCCTGCACCGCGACGTAACCGTGCCTGGGCGCTCGCGGGTCGAAGTCGCGAATAACGTAGAAGCCTTTGGCGGCGGCCTTGAGATCGGAATCAGCGAAGCTCGAACGGTCCGCAACCGGGAAGTCCGGCCTGGCCACCTCGATCACGATGACCCCGACCTCGGGTGTGCGGGCGGCTACCTCGGCGGCGGCAAAGTAGGCGGGCGCCGCGTCGTTGTAGTCCCAGAAGCTGAGGTGGATAGCCTGCCCCCTCGGGAACAGCTTCCACACCTGCGGCGCGAAGATGCCGAAATGCGTACGCGCGTCGGCCGCGGTCTCCGGCCCTGAGTGGCCTGCCAGGATGTGAAGCACGCCCGTACGGAAGGGGCTGTCCTGATTCTGCTGGCTCCAGACCCGCGCCGGCAGGTACATGAGTGGGGTGAATGCTCCGTACGATCCGCTCAGCGCCCACACGCCCGCGTGCACCTTGGGATCCAGCGACGCGCTCTGACTGACCAGGCCGATAGCGGTGGATGCATTGCCCGCCTCTTGAATGGCGGCCTTGAAGCGCGTGCCGGCGGGGTTCTCGACTGGATCGTAGTGGCCCCAGAGGGCGCCTTTTTCAACGTTGATGGAGCTCGACAGGTCGGCGGCCACTGTGATCAGGCGGCCATCCGTCACGTAGTTCACCCACTTGATGATCTCGGAAATGGCGCGGCGCGTACCGGCAACCTCGCCGGGCTGCTTGAAGAGGCTTACGTCGATCTCGGCCGCCGCGGCGGAGACCGGATTGGTAACAGCGAGCTGCTGCGGCTCGACCGGCAGATTCTTCACCAGGAGCCGCTCGTCTTGAAACGGGTCGCGGCCGGCGTCGATGCGAAGCGGAAGGTCGTCCGGCACTGAGTCGCCGATCGCGACCAGCCGGTCGGCCAGCCAGTCGCCCAAGCCGCCCCGATCCAGAGCCGACATCGCTACATCGATATTGGCCTTGAATTGAATGAGGCGCTCGCGCTCATCGGTGACCGCGCCGTCGCGGATCCCCTCGAAGCGCACTCCGAAGTGGCGCTCGAAGGTCTCCGCCAGGGCGACGAAGTAGGGCTCGTTCATCTTGAGCTCGTACGGGTGGCTGTGATAGCTGACAAGCTGCTCGCCGAAGCCGGGAAGCAAGCCATTCTCGGCGGCCGGCCACCATCCCTTGGTGGTGCGGCCGACGACGATCATGGGCCGGCGGTCGGCCGGATCCCAGTCCTCCATCGTCTTGAACGCGGCCAGGATCTCGTCGTAGTCGTTGCCGTTGTCCAGCGCGAAGACATTCCAGCCGTAGGCGCTCCATTGCTCCTCGATGCTGTAGGCGTCGTATTGCGACTGGACCACTCCGCCAAGCAGACGGTCATCGATACCCGCGTTGTTGTAGGAGAGCAGCACGCGCAGGCGCTTGCCAACCTGCTGCGCCACCGCCTGGGTTTTCATCTCCTGCGAGTGGCCCGAGGTAAGCGCGAACTCGCCCTCCATGGCCATGACTTTGAGCGAGGGCGGCGCGCCCACGAAGTCCCAGAACGCGGCTTTTCCGGGCGCGGTAGCAATGCCGATGCCCGAGGGTCCGCCGTTCACGTCATTGGTGAGGTCGGTGGTCTCGGAGTGGCCGGCCAGGGAGCGGATGCCCCGCAGCTTGGCCTGGGCGAAGCGGGAATCGTCGGCGAGACCATGCTCCCGCAGCAGCGTGGCAAGCGCGCCGGCGCCGCGCCGAAATCCCAGACAGTCAATCGGCAGCATGGCGATTTCAGGGTCCACGTGGTAACGGTCATCGCCGGTTGCCGCGTGCTTCCGCGCAAGCGCCTCGCCCATAATCATCCAGAGGGCGTAGCCGGTCGGGATGTTGTGACCGCCGGCGAGCATGAACCGGTCGCTGAACGGGTGCTTGGGATTGCGGTAGTCGTAACGCAGACCACCGTCGTCGCCGCCCGCCAGGTGCAGCGCGACGTTGTAGGGCGTGTAAGCAAGCGGACCGCCGAAATGTCCGGTCTGCGCGTAGTTGCCAAGCAGCACGAGGGTCATGGCCGTCATGAAGCCAACGTCCTCGAAGCGTTCGCGGTCGTACGCGGGAACGGCGACGCTGTGCTCAGTCGTCGCCGAGCGGACAGCGCTGCTGCGGACCGTCACGATCGGGCTTCCGTTGGAGCCTGCCATCGTCTAAATCTCCCCTGATGCGCGGCGTCGTAGAGCCGTCATGCCCCGATGAGTTCGCGTCTCAAGGACCGCGTGAATGCCAGCGGAGGAACAGCCCCGAAACTCCACCGCGGTGCGTCGGCGAACTATCGGCGGCCAGCGTACCCGATTGCATGACTAGCTAAGGCGCCGGCAGGCGCCGATTCCAGTTTGGTAATGTCAGAGTTCCACCGCAACGCGCCCGGTGAGGCCATTGCGGAAGGGCAGGGAAGGGGAAAGCGTCCGACATCGCGGCGCTCGTATGCGTTCGTGAATAGCCCAGGGAAAGGAGACTGGTATGCCCACGTACATCACGCTCGGAACTTACACCCAGCAGGGCATCGAGAACATGAAGGAAAGTCCAGACCGCTTGGACGGCGTCCGTGCGGCGCTGAGCGCCGCCGGCGGAGAGCTCAAGGCTTTCTATCTGGTCATGGGCCAGTACGACTTCGTGGCGATCACTTCCGCGCCGAACGACCAGATAGCCGCCACGCTGGCACTGTCGCTAGGCGCGCACGGCAACGTTCGGACCGAGACTCTGCGCGCCTTCGACGAGGAGGAATACAGGGAAGTCATCGCGGCGCTTCCGTAGGGATACACCGGCGCGCAGTCAGGGATCGCTGGGGAGCCGTCTGTCGGCGCCTCGTCGAGGAGATCCCTAGCCGCGCGTGATGGCGTTGCGCGACCGGCGGCTACCAGACGTCCGCCATCTCCCAAGACTCGATCGACGCCGCGTGCGCGTCGCCGCCCTCGGCTACTAGAGCGACGCCAAGGTTCTCCGGGCGGGTGGGATATATGCGCTTGGTGAGGCATTGCCTGCCGTTGGCGAATACCTCCACTACCGAGCGGTCGAAGAAGAGGCGTAGCCGAAGCGGCTCGCCGGCTGCCAGCTCCAGCGGTGCGCGCTGTGCGCCGCGGCCCACGACATCCGGGCGCAAGCTGGAGGCCTCGGCGTCGAGTACCAGGGTCTTGGCGGCGGGCTCGTAGACGATACGCGTCTGCTCGCGCTCCTCCGGCGAGCCGCGGAGCATGACGCCAACGCGGCGCGCATGACACGGTTCGATGACGGCCGACAGCTCGAAGCCGCCGCCGCCGAGCCCTTCCAGCGGCACGACGCGACCGGCGGGCACGCGTAGATCATCGATTCGCCGGGATGCTCCGCGCAGCGCGTGCAGCTCGGGAGCCGGCTCGATGTCCAGCAAGCCGTGGCTTCCAAGCGAAAGAACGCGCGGCAGGGTCATCACGCCCGCCCAGCCCGAGGCCGCCTGCGCGGTCTCATAGCGGCCCTCGGGAATCCAGCCGAAGAAGACGCGCCGGTTCGCACTGTCGGGAAATGTGATGCCGGCGCAAAGATGTCCTGTTGCAAGCCCGAACTCGCCAAAGTTCATGCGCGCGTGGCGCTCGGGGTGAAAGCGGCGCTGCGCGAAGGGCCCCAGGTAGTACTGCACGCCGCGCTCGTGACTGGCGAAGAGCAGCACGTGCTTGTCGCCCAGTGGAAAGAAGTTGGGCACGGAGCAATCGGACTCGGGCGGGTGCTCGCGCCCGCCCACGTAGAGCGGGTGCAAGTAACGCCAGTGAATGAGATCCGAGGACTCGCATAAAAAGGCCGTGTCGCCGGCGCCTTCGATGCGTCCGCCCGACAGCGCATACCAGGTGTCGCCGTCACGCCAGGCGAATGGGTCCCAGGGCCGCCAGCCGGCCGCGGGGTCGGAGGGGTGCGGGATGACGGAATTTGCCGGGTGCTTGTCCCAGGTGATCAGACCGTCGCTGCTGGTGGCCAAGCAGTGCCCGTCGGGGTTGCCGTAGTAGAGCAAGGTGGGCGCGTCGGCGCCTTCCACCGCGTGCCCGCTGTAGCAGCCGCGGCGGTCCGGCCCGTCCAGTGAGGGTGCAAGGGCGATCGGCAGGTCCGTCCAGTGGATCAGATCGGTGCTCTTGGCGTGGCCCCAGTGCATGTTGGCGTCGACCGCTTCGTAGGGGTTGTACTGGTAGAAAAGGTGGTACTCGCCCTCCCAGAAAAAAGTGCCGTTGGGATCGCCCAGGTAGCCGCCGGGCGGGACGAAGTGATAGCGCGGCCGGAACGGATCGCCGGCCAGCCGCGCCCGTGCCGTCAGCGGGTCGCGATCCATCACGGCGCCTGCCGGCAGCCGCCCCGACCCGCCTCAGGCCTCCGGGCAGTGCACGACGCCCACGCTCCAGGGCTCCAGCGCGACCTGGAAGGCGTTGTCGGAGACATCGAGCCGCGCATCCGCCAGGAGATCACGGGCCTCAGTCACAGACCAGGTTGGACGCAGCGTGGCGCTGGCCTGCTCGCGGCCGAGGTTGTGCAGGAATACCAGCCGGCCGCCCTGGGACGACCCTCGCACGACCGGCACGATGGGATCGCCCTCCACGGCCACGCGGGGGCCGATTCCCAACTCGTCCAGCAGCGCCTCGACCACAACCGGATGGGCGACATCCGCGAATCCGGCGGAAAGCGTCATGCCATACCAGGTCAGGCGGCCATCGCCGGAGCGAATCCCGATAGTCTCGTCTCCCAAGCTGGCGATGGCTTGCGAATCGCCCAGCGGCTCCAGCACCGCGTAGCCGCACGGAGTCGTGATCGTGAGCGCGCCATGCGGAGTTTCGACGACGTTGCGGCGCTGCTCGATCTCGCGTTCCGTAACGGCGGAGAAGTCCGCTACACGCACCCCGAAACGCTCCGCGAAACCCTCGGGCGGCGCGTAGCTGGACTGGCCGTCGGGGGAGTAGAGACCGAAGCTGCCCTCCGCCAGGAAGTGAGTCTCGGGACTTTCCGCCAGGGTTCGCTCCAGCCGCTCGCGCAGCTCGTCAGTCATCAGGGCAGTGTTGGGCAGGACCACGAGCCGATAGCCCGACCAGTCCATTTTGGGGGTAACCGGATCGGCCGCAATGCCGCGCCGCCAGAGCGTGCGGTAGACGCCGCGCAGATCGGCCAGGAAACGCTCGCTGGCGGTCTTGCCGGCGACGTCCAGCTCTCCGTCGTAGCTGAACAGCTCCTGCGACTGCTGGTGCGAGACAACGGCCACTTCAGCGCCCGGTATCTCCAAGGGAAGGTGTCCACCGAGACCCTCGATCTGCTTGACGACACGCACGACTTCACGGAAGCGCGGGGTCGGCTCGCCGTCCAGCGCCACCATGTTGTAGCCGGGCGACTCGAAGGTCATGTACTCGGGGCGGTACTGCCAGAACATCGAGCCGACGGCGCCGCCTATCAGAGTCATCCAGAGCAGCATGGTTTGCTCGCGCGGGTCCGACTGCCGCTTCCAGGTCACGCCGCCAGGCGACATGCCGGCGTAGATCTCCTCGTTCCACCAGCGCCCGTTCTTGCCCAGGACGCGCGACCAGTCGAAGCCGAAGGCGCGGTCCGCGATCAGATGCGGATCATCGATAGTGAGCAGGTTGTTGGCCGACATGGACATTCCCCAGCTGTCCGAGATCGGCGCGCAATGCTCGTCCCACGGCCTTGGCACCCAGCCCCCGTGCGCGCGCATCTCGTGCACGGGATCGATCCGCTTGGCCGTGCCCATCGCCCAGGCGAGATGGCCGGCCAGATTCTCGTAGTGGAACTGCTTGTACAGCAGCATCTCGACCACGTTCTGGTCGGAGCGCGGCGCCTCCACGTCCTCCCAGCGCCGGTAGCGCCGCTGCACGCGCTCGTTGAGCTCGTCGAGCGAGTAGCGCGCGCGCAGCCAGGCGTAGTAACGCGCCAGCGTGCTGTCGCAGTAGCAGGGATAGCCGCCGCCCATGCGCGTCCAAGCCGATGAGAGATTGACGCCGTCCCAGATTCCCCAGACCAGCATGCTGGGATGGTCTTTGAAATGGCCGATGACGTTCTCGAAGAGCTGCTCCGAGTATTCGCGCCAGAGTGGATGGTCGTAGCAGTGGATCATCGCGCCGTGCGGATAGGCGCGATGCGCGTCCGGCATGACCGGCTGGCCCAGATAGTTGACCACCCGCATGTCGGGATGGTCGCGGATCAACCAGTCGGGGCATGAGCCGTGCGTAGCGATGGGGACATCGAGCCAGACGTGCAGATCGTGCTTGGCGGCGAGGTCGAACAGCAGGTCCAGGTCGTCCACCTCATACTGACCCGGCCGCGGCTCATACCAGTTCCAGTAGTTGAACACGCGAACGACGTGCATGCCGGCGGCCCTGATGCGGGCGAAGTCCGCGTCCCATACGTCCGGCCGCGGGGCGGGCGCCCGGTAGTACTCGGTGCCGATCGGGAACGCCACACCCGGAATACCGAAGCTCTCTTGCTCAGACATCGCGCCTACCTCTATATGACGGCGGGGCCGGGGTGACGCCCGCGTCCTGCATCCCTGCTTGCAATCGCGCAACGCGCCGGCCGGAACGGACTCACCAAAGCTTATCCGCATCAGCGCGGAGCGCTTTCCCACCGACACGCTACCCTCAGGCCCGCGTACGGGTGAGCGGACAGTAGGGAGCCGGTCGATTTGTCCGCCCCCTCGCGACGCTACCCGCGGATCGGCGGCCTACTCTCGCCCATATGCGCCGTGTGGTCCAATTTCACAGATTGTCTCGGAGGCTAGAATCGAACGCTGCGCCGAAATGACGTGCAGCCGGATTCGACTACTGATGACCGGGCATGGAAGGAACAACGCGAAATGAGGACGGAAGCAGACATTTCCGGAGTTCCGTCAATCCCAAAGTCGCGAGTCCTCCTGCTAACGTCCAAGTGGTATCCGGATGTTATCGACGGTCTATCGCAAGGCTGCCGCGACTACCTTGCACAGCTTGGCTGCACGGACATCGAGCAGCACAAGATTTCCGGCTCACTGGAAATGCCGTTTGCGATTAACTTTCTCTTACGCTCCAACCGAACCTACGACGCGATCATTTGCCTGGGTGTCATTCTGAAGGGGGATACTCTCCACTTCGAGATGATCACGCGCGAAGTGTTTCATGGTCTTGCGCGACTGAGCCTGGAGCACAACGTCCCAATCATCAACGAGATCCTGCCCGTCATTGACATCATCCATGCGGAAGAACGGGCACGTGACGATAAGTTCAATAAAGGCAAGGAAGCGGCTATCGCGGCGGCCGAGATCGTCGCCTGGCGGCGGCAAGCGGGTTTAGGCATACAGTAAGAAATAGCCGTTCAACCCCGGCCTCAGGCGCAGTTCCGGCGTCATGTCCGCAGGGCGCCGGGTCGACCGCGAGTGGACGCTTGTCGCGGGCTAGCGTCCCGACCCCACGCGACCGGTTACGCCCTGAGAGGTCAGCCGGGCGTGAATCTGGTCGGCCCAGATAACCTCGGAGTCGTCCTCGGGTCGATAGCCGATGACCTTGCGGGCATTGGCGAGGCTGCAGAACGCGCGCGTGTTATCGGATATCCCATAGAACACCTGCCACGGAATGCCCCACTCGTTCTCGATCGGCCCCTCCTCGACGGACCGGACGATGAGCTGGATGAGGTCCCGCCGGCTGATGTGGATGGCAAGCTGGCGGCGTACGTCGTAGTCGGCATCCTCGATATCCCACGGCACCGGCCGGGGCGAGCCCAGCCGGATCATGACCGTCTCCAGCTTGCGGCCCAGGCTCCCGGAAGCGAACACGAACGCCAGGTGCTCGGCGCCCGCCTTGGCCCATCCGTAGAAGTTGGTCGAGAGCGGCCGCATGTCGTTGGTCGGCGCAACGGACTCGACCTCGCGGCGCATGGCTAGCGTCTCGTAGTAGATGGCGGCGTGGATGGAGCTTGTCATGACGACGCGGCGGACGTTCTCCTCCAGGCCGAGCTGGAACAGCTTGTAGGCGATCCGCAGATTGGCCATCTCGTCCTCGAAGCGATGCATTCCCTCGCCGTGGCGAACGACCGCGAGGTGCACGATCGCGTCTTGCCCGGCAACCATGGGCCGCAGGTCCTCGAGGCTGGCCGCCTCGAGATCGACTAGCTCAACCCCGGATACCGCGCGTCCGTTTTCATCCGCGGACTTGACGTCCAGCAGCGTGCAGGCGTAGCGCTCACGCAGAGCGGGAAGCAGCAGCGAGGCCACGAATCCCGAGGCGCCCGTCAGCAGTACCTTGCGCTCGGCCACGGGCGCGCCTTCACCTTCTTTGCACGGCCGGCGGATGGTAGCAATCCGTCCGCTCGTAAGCTCCCGAAGCGCGGGATCGGCAGCCGACTCGACGCGCTAGTATGCGGCCCCATGGAGTCCAAGAAGATTTTAGCGATGCTCGCACCAGATACCGACCCGGCGCCGCATGGGGCGTCGGTGACCCGCAACGGCCGCGTGTTCGCGCGGCCTGCGCGCGCGGCCTGATGGAGTCCGCGCCGCAAGTAGCGGTTATAGCCAGCTACGGCGTTGGGATGTGGATGCAGACGCCGCGGCTGCCCGCCAAAGGCGAGACGTTGATCGCCAGCGGATACGCGGCGGGGCCCGGCGGCAAGGGATCCAACCAGGCGATAGGCATAGCGCGGCTGGGTGTGCCAGTCACTATGCTGGCCTGCGTAGGCACGGACGCGTTTGGCGACGAAGCGCTTGAGCTGTGGCGCCACGAGGGCGTGGAGGCTTCCGCCGTGATCCGGTCTTCGGAGCGGCCGACTATGGTCGGGTTCATAATCCTGGACGACGAGGGAGACAACCGGATCCTGATCGACCCCGGCGCGAACTCGATGCTGCTCCCCCAGCACGTGGAAGCGTTTGGGTCGGCAATCCGGCGGAGCCGGGTGCTCCAGGCGCAGCTGGAGACTCCCGTCCCGACGGTGGACGCCGCGCTTCAGATCGGCCGCGAGGCCGGGATCACCACGGTGCTGAATCCGGCGCCGGCGCAGCCCCTCACGGCCGAGGTCCTGAGCAATGTCGACGTGCTGACGCCGAACCAGTCGGAGGCGAGAATCCTGACCGGACTGGACGCCGACGACCCGCGCCCCGACGAAGACGTGGCGGCGCGCTTGCTCGATATCGGAGTACGTTCGGTCATCATGACGCTGGGCGAGGACGGCGCCTTGATCGCCACCCGGAACGGCAGCGAACGCGTCCCCGGCCGGACCGTCGACGTAGTCGATACCACGGGGGCCGGCGACTCTTTCAACGCCGCGCTGTCGGCCAGTCTGGCTGAGGGTCGGCCGCTGCGTGCGGCGGTAGCGCGCGCGAATCACGCCGGCGCGCTGACGGTCGCCGCACCCGGAGTCGTGCCCGCTCTGCCCACGCGCGACGAGCTGGAAGCGTCGCTAGCCGCCGGCGCGTAGCAGGGCGCTTGACGGAGGCCTGGGGCCGCGCGACTTTAGGTCCGCGCTCATTCACGTCCGGAGCCGCGCACAAATGGCGACCAACCCCAACGCCGCATTCACTCTGACGCCGGAGCACCTGGCCGCCATCGAGCGGCCGCGCAGCGTGATCGTTCACTTCGACGTCGTCATGGGTGACGGCGCCGACTTTCCACTGCGCGAAGTGGACGACCTGATCAAGTGGAAATTCACCTACGCCGACGACCCCAAGGTCCACATGGACAGCATGTGGTGGGACTGGGACGAAGGCCACCAGTGCATCTACCCGAGCAAAGTCCGGCCGCTGGTGGACACGCCCGGATATCGGGCCTGGGCGGAGGCCGGAGTCAACATCGCTCACAGGTTCCTGGAAGCTTCCCAAAGCCGCGGTTTCGAGAACTTCTGTCTGTACCGGATCAACGGCTCGGACAACGAGCTGGGACCCATCAGTCGAATCCCGGCCAAGGAGGAGCATCCGGACTGGCTAATTCACACCTGGAGTGAGACCGGCTACTGGAACTTCGCCCTGGACGAGGTGCACGAGTACAAGCTGGAGATCCTGCGGGAGCTGGCCGAGGACTACGACTACGACGGCATCGCGCTGGACTTCGCCCGCGTGTGTCCGGTCCTGCCGCCGGGCCGCCAGTGGGAGCTGCGCCACCGCCTGACTGACTTCATGCGCAAGCTGCGCTCGCTATTGCTGGAGGTGGGGCGCAAACGCGGGCGGCCGCTCATGCTGGCCGTGCGCGTCCCGGAGAACCTGCCCGGATGTCATTTCGACGGCATCGACATCGAGACCTGGGCACGGGATGTGCTGGTGGACCTGATCGTAATGGGCTGCCGCTCGTTTGACGTAGACGTGGCCGCGTTCCGGCGCATCACCGCCGGAACGCCAATCAAGCTCTACGCGGCGATCGACGATCACCACTCGTCGGACGGCTACATGTGGCCGCCGATCGAGGTGTATCGCGGCGTATTCGCCAACTGGTGGCGGCAAGGCGTGGACGGGATTCAGACGTTCAACTGGGAGCACTCGCCGCCGGAGGACACCGATCGGCTCGCGCTGCGGCCCATGAACGTCCCGGCCGCCGCCGCGCAGCGCCAGGCCTACGGAGAGATGCACGATCCCGAGCAGTTGCGGCGCCAGGACAAGACCTTCGTGGTGCAGCGGCGCGGCGGCGGGCACGGGCCGATCGTGGTACCGAACCCCGAGGACTGGACCACGCCGCGCTGGATGTACTTCAACACCAACATGTTCGCTCCGCTGCCGGCGCCGCTGGCCAATGACGGGAAAGCCGACACGCTGCTGCCGCTCTACGTTAGCGACGACCTCGCCGCCGAGGCGGAGCACGTCGACTCGGTGAAGATATATCTCCTGCTTTCCGATCATGCGCTCGGGGAAGCCGAGGACCTCATCCGCTTCCCAACGGTGAAGGTGGCCGAGATAGGGCATCCCGACCGCGCGCTCATGAACACACCGGCCCGCTATGGCATCCAGCACAACATCGAGGTTCGCCTGAACAACGCGCGCCTGGAGGCGCCCTCGATAGCGGGTGGCTGGATCGCCTTCGCGGCGCGACCGGAGCTGTTCGCGGTGGGTGAGAATCTCATCGGAGTGCGCTTGACGGCGCGCGATCGCACCACGCTCGAGCCGGTCCTCATCGAGAAGCTGGAAGCGCGCGTGCGCTACCGGTAGGCAAGCGCCTGACGGGTCTCTCGGAGCTTGCGAACGCATGACGGGACATTGCGCACGTTGATGGAAAGTCATGCAGCGTGCCTTGATTCCGGGATGCCCGCGCGAGGACGAATAGTCCGCCGCGCCTGGTAGTGGTCATTTCGACCTGGGCGCGGTAACCACGTTCTTGATAGCAGCCTCCTCCGACCTACCGATAAACGCCGCGGGCACTTCGCGGCCGGAGGCCGTCACGCGCTTCAGAGCGTCTCTTTGAGCGCCTTGGCCGAGGCCCGCGTCATGCCGTCGACGGCGGCGAGATCGTCGAGCGAGGCGCGGCGGACGGCCTCCACCGAGCCGAACGCGCGCAGGAGGGCGCGCTTGCGCTTGGGGCCGATGGTGGGAATCTCGTCGAGGATCGAGCGGCGGCCCTTTCGCGTGCGCAGCTTGATGTGAAAGCTGACCGCGAAGCGGTGCGCCTCGTCGCGGATGCGCTGGATGAGGTGCAGACCGTTGCCGTCGTGGGGCATCAGGATCGGGGCGGTGAGGCCGGGGCGGAAGAGCTCTTCGCGTTTCTTCGCGACCGCCGCGAGCGGCAGATCGCCCCTGGCCAGACCGAGCTCATCCAGAACCTGCCGCGCCGCGTTGAGCTGGCCCTTGCCGCCATCGATGAGGACGAGGTCCGGCGTGACGCCCCACTCCTTGTCGGACCCGGCCACCTCCTCCGCACGGCCGGGCAGCTCCAGGTCGGGGTCGAAATCGCGCAGGGGCACACTGGCCAGGGCGCGTGAGCCAAGCGAAGGCGCGCCGGCGCCGGCGGCACGGACTTTGGCCAGCTCGTCCGCGTAGCGTTTGAAGCGGCGGCGCAAGACCTCCTGCATAGCGGCGAAATCGTCGTTGCCCCGCACGCCGCGAACCTTGAAGCGCCGGTACTTGCCCTTCCTGGCCGCGCCGTCCTCGAAGACGACCAGCGAGCCCACCACCAGCGACCCCTGGATGTGCGATATGTCGTAGCACTCGATACGGCGGGGCAGACGCGGCAGATCCAGCGCGGCGCCTATCTCGAGCAAGGCCTGGCGCAGCTTGCGCGCGCTGTTGAGCCAGGTGGTCTGCTGGAGCTGCAAGGTCTCACGCGTGTTGCGGGCCGCCATTTCGACCAGCCGCCGCTTCCGGCCGCGGCGCGGTACGCGCAGCTCGACGGTCGATCCACGCAGCGAGCCCAGCCAGGCTTCCAACATGGAGGAATCGGGCAGCGACTCCGGAAGCAGCACGAGCTTGGGTATCTCGGGCGCGCGGTCGTAGTACTCGCGCACGAAGTCATCCAGCAGCTCGGCGTCGGTCTCTTCGCCCGTGACGGCCAGCTCGTAGCTCTGACGGCCAAGCATCTTGCCGCCGCGGATGCGGAATACGCTGGCGTAGGCCTCGCGTCCGTCGCGCGCCGCCGCGATGACGTCGAGCTGGCCGCCGCGCAGATCAGTGATCTTCTGGCCCGCCACCACCTTCTCGACCGCTTTCAGGCGATCGCGGTGCTTGGCGGCCGTCTCATAGTCGGTCGCGCCGGCGGCCGCCCACATCTGCTCCGAAAGCCGTTGAATAACGTGCTCATAGTCGCCCCGCAAGAATCGCAGGGCGCCCTCGACGGCCGCGTCGTATTCGGCGACCGTGCAGTAGCGCGTGCATGGCGCGATGCACAGGTCGATGTGGTACTTCAGGCAGGGTCGGGGAATGGGGCGCGACATGTCGATGTTGCAGGTGCGATAGGGGAAGAGACGGTTGAGCAGCTTGAGCGTCTGGCGCAACGACTTGGCGCTGGTGAAGGGTCCGAAGTAGGTCGAGCCGTCCTTTACCAGGCGGCGGGTGGCGGCCACGCGGGGATAGGTCTCACCGGTGGTGACCCGCAGGTACATGTACTGCTTGTCGTCGCGGAAGGTGACGTTGAAGCGCGGGCGGTGCTCCTTTATGAGGTTGTTCTCGAGCAGGAGGGCCTCGACCTCGGAGTCGGTGACGATCACGTCCAGGTCGGCCGTGCGCGCCACCAGCGAGCGGGTCTTGGCCGTGCCGTCGCCGCTGCGGAAGTAGCTGCGCACGCGACTGCGCAGCGAGCGCGCCTTGCCCACGTAGAGCACGCGTCCGTCCGCGTCCAGCAGGGAGTAGACGCCGGGCGAGTCGGGCAGCCCGGCGAGTTTGCCTTCGATGGTTGCGTTTATCGCGTCCACTGGGCGAGTGCTGACTGGGCGAAGGTCGGAGAGAAAAGGCCGCCGGTGATAGCCGGCCCTTACCTTCGACCAATTCTAGACCCGAAACGGCGTCATAATTGGGGCGGCCTGTCGGATCGCCGGGCGGGGGATGCGCGATGCCGCGTTTGCGCCAAGTAGAATCGGTACCTGTGCACGCACCACGCGTGATGGCAGCCGGCCGCGACCGTGGATAGCCAGCGCCTGCGGACAGTTCTGATCGTCCTGGGCATCGGCGTGGCAACTGCGTGGCTGCTCCAATTCCTCTGGGAGTTGCTGGGACAGGTCGGCGCTCTGGTCGTGACCTTGTTGCTGGCCTGGATCATCAACCTCACGGCCCTGGGGCCGGTGCGCTTCCTGCGGCGGCTCAAGGTTCCGCGCTGGGTTGCGGCCGCCGTGGTCTATCTGGTCTTTGCCGGTTTAACGGCTCTGGCCGCGTTCTACGTACTGCCGCCGCTCTTCGCGCAAATCGGCGCGGCCGCCGACAACCTGACCCACCGGGCCACGGAGATCCCCGACGCGCTGGCCGATCTGGAGGAGCATCTCACCCAGCTGGGGGTGCCGGCTGACTTCACGCAGCGGCTGGTAACAGGGTTCAGTTCAGAGGTGGCCAACTTCGCGGGCGCGATCGCCACCAACGTCCTCAACACTACCGGCGCAGTGCTGGGCGGCCTGGCGCTGGCGATCCTCACCCTGATCATCTCGTTCTACATCCTGCTGGGCTGGGATCAGAACTTGCAGCGCTTCCGGGCACTGCTGCCTCCTGCCTGGGAGGCTCGATTCGAGCGCGGCATGCGCGCCGCCGAGCGCACTTTCGGAGCGTGGGTGGGCGGGCAGTTATTCGCCTCGACGCTCTGGGGCTCCGTGGTCGTAGTGACCTACTTCGTGGCCGATCTGCCCTTCGGGCTGCTGGTGGGCGTGGTGACCGGCATATTGATGCTGATTCCCTTCGTGGGCATGGGCGTGGGGATCATCCTGCCGGTGATCATGGCGCTCACGGTGCGCATCGACCTGGCCGTCTGGGTAGGCATCACGTTGGGGGCCACTTCGCTTGTGATCGAGAACGTGATCAAGCCGCGCGTGATGGGGACGGCGCTCGGCGTACACCCGGTTGTAGTAATCGTGAGCGTAATCGTAGGCGGTGTGGCAGCCGGGTTTTGGGGCATCGTCTTCGGTATCCCCATCGGCGCCCTCATTTGGACATTTGCCCGCTGGGCGGTGGTTGAGTACCTGGCCTCACAGCAGCGGACTTCCGGTCAACGCCCCGCAACCGAGTCCTTGACCACGACAAGCGACGGCGCGAGACCCGGCGACCCGCCCATCCACGCGGTCGGTGAAAAGCCGTCCGAAAAGGCGCGCTGATCGGCCTTCTGCTGCGAATTCTGGCCTACGCCTTGCCCTACTGGCGCTGGGTCGTGCTGGCATTTGCCGGAGTGGCGCTCTCGGCGGCGATGGACTTCATTGTTCCGAAGCTCCTGGCGCGCGCGATCGACGAGGGCATAGACGGCGGCGACGCACGCCATCTCGGCGTGCTGGCAGGTCTGGTGGTGGGGCTCATCATCGTGCGCGGCGCAAGCCAGTTCGCATTTCGCTGGGCGGTGCGCACCTACGAGAGCCGCATCGCTCACCGGCTTCGGCAGGATCTTTATAACCACCTGCAGCGGCTGCACTTCGGCTACTACGACCGGGTCGACAGCGGTGACGTGATCACGCGCGCCATCAGCGACACGAATGCCGTGCGGATGTTCGCCGGCAATGGATTCATCGACATAGTGCACGTGCTGGTCATATTCGCCGTGATCCTGTCGGGAATGGCGAGTGAGAGCGGCCTCCTGACGCTTCTCTCAGTCGGCGTGCTGGCGCTGATGGCGATCACGGCGGGCGCCTGGAGTCTACGGGTACGGCCCATGTGGCTGGCGACGCAACAGCAGCAAGCGGTAGCCACGAAAGCTCTGAGCGAGAACCTCAACGGGATTCGGGTTGTCAAGGCGTTCGCCGAGGAGCCGCATGAGATCGACGCCTTTCGCAGGGAAGCCGAGTCGCTGCGCGAGCGATCCGTCCGGCCCGTGCGCGAGCTTGCCAAGTTCATGCCGGCAATGATCGCTCTCACGGGCGTGGGGACTGTTCTGGTCCTTTGGGTCGGCGGGCGCATGGCTATCGAGGGCGCCCTGAGCGTAGGCGTGCTGGTGGGCTTCTACTACTACTTCGCCCGACTAGTCCCTCCGACCAGACGGCTCGGGATGATCATGGCGCGGATCGCGCGCGCGGTTGCCTCGGGCGAGCGCCTCTTCGAGTTGCTCGATACCCCCGTGCGCGTGACGAGCAATCCGAACCCGCGCGCGCCCCAGACCCCCGGAGGGAACATCCGGTTCGATGCGGCGTCACTCGCTTACGGACGCAGACCCCCGGCCCTGCACGAGATCACGGCCGACGTGCGCGCGGGATCGACGATCGGAATCGTGGGTCCTACCGGCTCGGGAAAAACGAGCATCGCCAACTTGATTCCGCGCTTCTATGACGCGACCGGCGGCGCGGTTCTGGTGGACGGTACGGACGTGCGCGATCTGGATCTGCACGAGCTGCGCAAGAAGGCGGCGATAGTCGCGCAGGACCCCTTCCTGTTCTCCGACAGCGTTCGGAACAACATCGCCTACGGCGACCCGGACGCCAGCATCGAGCGTGTGGTGGCGGCGGCGCGCGACGCGCAGGCTTACAACTTCATCACCAACCTGCCCGAGGGGTTCGAAACCGTAGTGGGGGAGCGCGGCCTGGGCCTTTCAGGCGGGCAGCGGCAGCGCCTGACCATCGCACGCGCGCTTCTGCTAGACGCCCCTGTGCTGATTCTGGATGACGCCACCTCCAGCGTGGACGCCGAAACGGAGCGCCGGCTGCAAGCCGCATTGCAGGCGCGCGCGGCCGGGCGAACCACCTTCGTGGTGTCGCAGCGCATCGGCTCGGTGCAGAACGCCGACGCGATTCTGGTGCTTGACGGCGGCCGCGTGATCGATCGCGGTACGCACGAGGAGCTGATCGGGCGGCCCGGGTTCTACCGCGACACGTACGAGCTGCAAACCCACCCCGAGGCCGCCGGCGCGGTCGACGAGGCCGACTCTGTTGAAGCCGCGGAAGCCGGAGAGGCCTAGACGTGGCGCTGGGCGCCGCAGCACGCGGCACGTTCACCGAAGAGGAAGCCGCTTTCGAGGGCTTCGACGTCCGGATCATCCGGCGCCTCCTGGGCCATCTGTTTCACGAGCGCCGGCGCACTGTGCTGGCCGTGCTGGCAATGTTCACCGTGGCCGGCCTGGGTATGGCGCTGCCCGCACTGGTCGGAATCGCGATCGACGACGGAATCCGGAAAGGCGACGCGAACCGGCTGGCGCTCGCGGCGGTGCTCTACCTGGCGCTGACAGCCGGTCACGGGCTGGCGCTGGCGGGGCAGCAGCTCAATAACGCGCGCCTGGGGCAGAACATGCTGCACCGCATGCGCATGCAGATCTTCACTCACTATCAGCGCCTCTCGTTGAGCTTCTTCGACCGCCAGATCACGGGGCGCCTGATCAGCCGCATGGTCTCGGACATCGAGACTATTGGCGAGGCGCTGACCGAAGGAGTGGTTGGGACCCTGGCCGACCTGGTGATGCTGGTGGGGCTGCTGGTAGCTATGTCGTTGATGAGCTGGCAGCTCACTCTCATCACGTTGATCGTGACGCCGGCCTTGTTCCTGAGCGCGCAACTGCTGGGTCGGGCGGCGCGCAAGTCGCACCGCCTCATGCGTGCGCGCGCGTCCACTCTCAACGGCGTGATCGCCGAGTCGATTCTGGGCATGCGAACCACCCAGGCATTCGTGCGCGAGGCGGAGAACTCGCGGCGGTTCGACGGAGTGAACCGGGCTCAAGCCGAGGCGCAGCGCCGAACCTTCACCATCGCGTCAGCCGCGATGCCGACTGTCGAGGTGTTCATGGCGATAGCGACCGGTCTGGTGCTGTGGTTCGGCGGCAACTTCGTGCTCGGCGACGTGGGCGGGGTGGAGCTGGGCGTGGTCACCGCTTTCGTGTTGTACGTGGAGCGTTTCTTCATGCCCATCCAGGAGCTCGCGGGACGCTACGACTCGCTGCAAGGAACGCTGGCCTCCGGCGAGCGCTTGTTCGAGATTCTGGATACGAAGCCCCAGGTCGTGGACGCGCCTGACGCCTATCCGCTTGCCGACGTGCGCGGCAAAGTCGAGTTCCAGCAAGTCGATTTCGAGTACCGCGAGGGCATCCCGGTGCTACGGGACGTCAGCCTGCACGCGCGCCCGGGCGAGACCATCGCCCTAGTGGGGGCGACGGGCGCCGGCAAGAGCACGATTATCAACTTGCTGTTTCGCTTCTACGACGTGAGCGCGGGAGCGGTGAGGATCGACGGCCATGATCTGCGCGCCGTCACACAGGCCTCGCTGCGCAAGCAAATGGCCCTGGTCCTGCAAGAGCCGTTCCTGTTCAGCGGAAGCGTTCGCGAAAACATCGCCTACGGGCGCAAGGACGCCGGCGAGGAAGAGATCATCGCCGCCTCGCGCGCCGTGGGATTGCACGAGTTTGTGGCGCATCTGCCCTTCGCCTACGACACGCAGATCGAGGAGCGCGGCGGCGGGCTGTCGGCCGGACAGCGCCAGCTCATCTCATTTGCGCGCGCCCTGGTGGTAGATCCGCGGATTCTCGTGCTGGACGAGGCGACCAGCAGCGTGGACGCGCAGACGGAGCGCCTGATTCAGAAAGCCCTTGCCACCGTCATGCGGGGTCGTACGACCTTTGTCATCGCCCATCGTCTTTCCACCATCCGCGAGGCGGACGAGGTGCTGGTGCTGGACGGAGGACGTATCGTGGAGCGCGGTTCGCACTCGGAGCTGCTGGCCGCGGAGGGGCTGTATCACAACCTCTATATGCTTGGATTCAGCGTGGGCGGCGAGGAGATCGAGCGAGACGCCTTGACCCGCGGAGCGACTCGGACGTGAAGCAGTTCCCGGCAAAGATAGACGGCGTGCTGGCGCACGAGGTCATCGCGCCGCGGCGTCAAGCGGAGGCTTATCCCACCGTAGTGCTGCTGCATGGCCGCGGGGCCACGGCCGGCGACCTGCTGCCGCTCGCGCCGGAGCTCGGGCGCGACGACCTGCTGGCCATCGCCCCGCAGGCGCCCTACGAGCTGCGCGGACCGTTCGGCCTGGGCTTCGCCTGGTACGAGATGCCGCAATTCGAAGGGTCGGAGCGCACAGGCATTGCGCTCAGCTTGCAGAGACTCGATGAGTTCCTGGATGCGGCGCTAGCGGCCTATCCAATAGATCGGGACCGGTTGGTCTTGCTGGGGTTCAGTCAGGGAGCCGTCATGGCTCTGGCGGCGGGTCTCCACAAACCCAGGCGCACGGCCGGCGTTGTGGCGCTGAGCGGATACCTGGATGACTCCACGGCGCGCGCCGACGCCGACCAACTGGCGGGTCTTCCGGTCTTCATGGCGCATGGAAACAGGGACCTGGTTATCCCGCTCGCGGCGAGCTATCAATCGCGCGAGGATCTCATCACCTGCGGCGCCGACGTGAGCTACCACGAGTACCCGGCCGGACATGAGATCACACCGGAGGAGCTGGCCGACATTCGCCGCTGGCTTGAGCCGCGGCTCGCGTAGCTCAAGGCATTGCGGGATCGGCGCTACCCGACCGTGTCGCGTCGCTCGTTTGACACGCCGGGACTGGGAGCGCCCGGACCACAGCTCGCCAGCGGACACCTCTACCCGCGATCACGGTAATGCGTGGTGCGAGGAGTGGGCTTAGCCCCTGCGCGAAGCCGCGTCTTCCGCTGGGGCCAGAAGCTCGAGATTTAGCTCGGCGAGCTGCCCATCATCCACCAGCGACGGCGCGCCAAGCATGAGGTCGTGCCCGGATTGGCTCTTGGGGAACACGATTACGTCCCGCAGGTTGGGCGTGTCGCCGAGGATCATCGCAAGCCGGTCTACCCCCATGGCGATGCCGCCGTGCGGGGGCACGCCGTATTCGAACGCCTCCAGCATGTGCCCGACCTGGTCGCGAATCTCCTCGTCCGTGTAGCCCATCACTTGATATATCCGGTGCAGGTCGGCCGCGCGGTGCGCGCGGATGCTGCCGCCGCCGATTTCGGACCCGTTGCAGACCAGGTCGTACTGCTTGGCCCTGGCGGCGCCGGGATCCGAATACAGAAGCTCGAAAGAGTCGTCGGCGGGCGAGCAGAACGGGTTGTGCGAGAAGGTGAAGCGTCCGGTCTCGTGATCCAGCTCGAAAAGGGGGAAGTCAATGATCCACGTCATCGCCAGCTCGTCCGGGTCTCGCAGGCCGAGCTCGTCGCCCAGGCGCAGACGCAAGGCGCCCAGAGCGGCGGCGACCGTGTCCGGCGGCCCGGCGACGATGCCTACGAGATCACCCCGCTCCGCGCCGGCTTCGCGCGCGATCTCGATCGTTCGGTCTTCGCCGAGAGCATTGACGAGGGGCGAGCGCAGCGACCCGTCCTGGTTCAGCGCGATCGTGACGAGACCCTTGCCGCCGGCCTCGACCACTACGTCCTGAAGCGCGTAGACCTGGGCGCGGGAGTAGGACGCGCAGCCGGGCGCCACCAGTGCTTTCACCAGACCGCCCGCATCCAAAGCCTGGTCGAATACGCGAAAGCCGCCGCCGCGTACGGCGTCCGACAAATGCACGAACTCCAGCCCGAACCGCAGATCGGGCCGATCGCTGCCGAACCGATCCATGGCATCCGCGTGGGTGAGGCGCGGAAAGGGAGTCCGCTTGATGCGCTTGGTCGAGAGCTCCGAAACGAGGTGTATGTAGAGATCCTCGATGAGACCCAGTACGTCGTCGCGATCGACGAACGCCATCTCAATGTCAAGCTGGGTGTGCTCAGCCACGCGATCGGCGCGCAGGTCCTCGTCGCGATAGCAGCGCGCCAGCTGAAAGTAGCGGTCCAGGCCCGCAACCATTAGAAGCTGCTTCATCTGCTGGGGCGACTGCGGCAAGGCGTAGAAGTTGCCCGGATAGTGGCGGCTGGGCACGAGAAAATCGCGCGCGCCTTCGGGCGTGCTCTTGACCAGAGTGGGCGTCTCGAGCTCCAGGAAATCGCGTTTCCACAGGTACTCGCGCATGAGGCGGGTGAGCTGGAAACGCAGCGTGGTGAGCTCGCGGGCGCGGCGGCGGCGGAGGTCCAGATAGCGATACCGCAGGCGCAGCGACTCGTCTACGTCGGCGTCGCCGGTGATCTCGAAAGGCACCGGCCTGGCGGCGCCGAGCAGCACGATTTGGTTGGCCGCGACTTCAATCTCACCGGTGGCCAGGTCGGGGTTGGCGGTGCCCGCCGGGCGCTGCTGCACAGTGCCGCCCAGCGCCAGACAGAACTCGCCGCGCACGCCGGAGGCGGCGTCGTGAGCGGCGGTGCTGGCGTCGCGGCTCACGACTATCTGCGTGATGCCGTACCGATCGCGCAAGTCGATGAATATCAAGCCGCCCTGATCGCGGCGCCTGTGCACCCAGCCATTCAGCGCCACGCGTTGCCCGGCGTGGGCCGGGCGTAGCTCGCCGCACGTGTGAGTTCGCTTGGGCCATGGCTCCGGGGCCTGCACGTGCATACCTCAGGCAGTCATCCAACAGCGGTGACGTAGGGGTAGGAAGGTCGGCGTTGCGGTCATTCGACCACGCACCCCGCAGCCTCCCTAGTGGCTGGTTGGCGCCATGATGATACTGATGACGCGGCCGTCCTGCTCGGTGGTGACGTCTCGCTCGACCTCGCCAAACTCGGCGAGGTCCGCCTTGACCCGTTCGAGCACTTTGACGCCCAGTTGAGGGTTGGCGCGCTCACGGCCGCGGAACCGCACAGTGGCTTTGACCTTGTTTCCCGCCTGTAGAAACCGGCCGAGGCGTCGAACCAGGAACTCGAGATCGTGGTCGCTCGTGCGGGGTCGAAAGCGCACTTCCTTGACCGTCCCGGCTTTCTGCTTCTTCCTGGAGTCTTGACGCCTGCGGCTTTGCTCGTACTTGAATTTGCCAAAATCCAGGATCTTGGTGACGGGCGGAACCGCGGTGGGCGAGATCTCGATCAGGTCCAGCCCCTGCTCGCGCGCGCGGGCCAAGGCTTGTTGGGTGGGTACAACGCCTACTTGCGTTCCGTCTTCATCGATCAAGCGGACTTCGCGGACGCGAATATCTTCGTTGACGCGGGGGCCGCGGCTGCGCGCACGCGCGCCGCGCAGCGGCGGAATAGGTGACCGCAGCGACGCCCCCTGACGCAGTGTCTCAGTGTTCGAGAATGAGCCTTCAACGCAAGCTAGCATAGCGATTAGCGTGGTTCAACGTAGACTGGCGGAAGCAAAGCTCAGGCTGGTTTGACTACCCCATTGATAAGATTGCGGTCTCGCTCAGAGAGGCGCGCGGCTTCACTGCGCCCTCCCAATCATGACGTGACACGCACTATCAGGGAACCATGCCCCGCGTGATGGACGTTGGCCAGGCCAGCCTCCTGGGCGGGGCGCCGCGCCATGAGAGCGTCCGCATTCGCGTAGCCCAGGCTCCGCCCGAGCGTGCCGCGCTGGGCGATCTCTACGTGGTGGTCGAGAGCCGCAACGAGCGCCTTTCGCGAAGCTTCTGCGACACGGTTGCCGCCGCGTATCACTCGAGCGACCCAACCAACGTGATCGCGGGGCTCTCGAACGGCATGCAAACGGCGCTGCAAGCGGTAGCCGTGGGCGCCGGTCCCGATGAGCCGGCGGCGGCGCTGGGCGCGACCGGAGCGGTGGTTGTCGAGGACGAGGTGTATATCGCCCAGGCGCTCCCAAGCCAGGTTTACATCCTGCGCGAGTCCGTCCTCAACGCCTTGCCCGAGGACTACGTGAGCAGCCCATATGACGATCAGATCGCCCCGGAACAGGAAGTAGATCTGTTTCGGGCCAAGATGCAGGACGGCGACGTGATCGTGCTTGCGTCCACCGATCTGCGTCAGGCTCTAACGGAACGCGAGATTCGAGGTTTGTTGCTGCGCCAGTCGGCGCAGGAGTCCGCGCACGATCTGTGCGCCCTGGTGGCGCAGCGAGGCGAGGAGCGCTGCGAGGTGCTGGTGCTGCGAATCGCCAGCGTGGCGGCGCCCCTCACCGAGATTACGCGCGGCGCCGGGGCGGGGCGCATGCCCGCAGGGGCAGCGCCGTCAACGAACGGCCAGTCCGGCTCGTCGAACGCGTTGCGGGAGGCGCCGCCGGCTCGAGAACCGGATTGGCCGGCCGGGCGCGCGCCCGTGACGCGTGCGCCCGGAGGGACTCGGCCCAAGGGCCTAGTCGGGCGCCTGGCGTCGCTGCCGCTGAAGATCATCATTCTGGTACTGATATTCCCCGTTCTGGTAGCGCGCGCCGTTTTAGGTCTGGTAACGGGCCGGTCGCGCCAGGCCGCGCTGCCGGACTTACCGGGACCCGCGCCGGAGCCCGACTTAGAGGCAGATTGGTCGACCATGCGTAACCTGCGCACCGGATCGGCCGGGCAACCGGCGAGCGCCGGCCCGCCGGCCTACGACGCCCCGCCGTCGGACCCCTCGCTGGACTACCTGACGCCTCGGCACCAGCAGGGGAACGCCGGATCGTTGTACCGCCGGCGCCGCACGCTGCCGGGTCCGGGAACGCTGCTGTTCGCGTTCTCGTTGGTCGTGCTGGTGACTATGGGCGTGGTGCTGGCGCTGCGCAATACAGGTGACAACGCGGAATCCGAGCCCGGGGCCAGTCCGCAGACCGGGGATGCGACGCCCGCCGCCGGCGCCGAAGCGCCGCCGACCGAAAACACTCTATCGCGAGCATTGGAGCTCTTCGATCTAGCCGAGACACGTTTTCGAGAGGCGCAGGACCGCGAACCCGATGAGAACAGGGCAGCCACGCTGCTCACGCTGCGCAACGCAAAGGACCTTGCAAACCAAGCCCTGGGCGCCGATTTGGACCGGACGCTGGCGCCGGACATCAACCGACTATTGAGCCAGATCGGACGCGAGGAAGATCGCCTTAATCGAGTGCGCAAGCTAGTGCCGAGCGCCACCATCGGTGAGTTCGACACGGCCGGAGTGGGCAGCGCGACCGCACCGCTGGACGTACGCGTGGACGCGAAGTACGTGGTTGACGCGGTGACCGGCCGCGTGGTCGAGTTCGCCACCGCAAAGCAGGGCGCGACCGTGCTGCGCAAAGGCGACGTGGTGGGTGCAGTCACCGTGGGGAACCCCATCGCTGTCGTGAATCGCGCTCTGAGCGTTCTGGTGATCGACGACCGGTTCAACGTCTTCAGCCTGCAAGCCGACCAGACTCCCAGGTTGCTGCGCATGTCCGGCACGGAGGATTGGCGCACGCCCTTAGCCTTCGACAACTTCAACAACAACCTCTACATCCTCGACCCGGGCGCGAGCTCGATCTTCAAGTATCAAGCCACGGCCGGCGGCTATGAGGTGGCGCCAACGGATTACTTGGATCCGCGCGATCCAATCGACCTGTCAACCGCTGTCGACTTCGCGATCGACGGAGACATCTACGTGCTGTTCGCGAATGGCGAGGTGCGGCGGTTCCAGTCCGGGCGCGAGGTCGCTTTTGAGATCAGCGGTCTTGATGGAGACACCGTGCGCCCTACCAAGATCTTCACCGAGACGGATACGGACAGCCTCTACCTGGTGGACGCACCCAACAAGCGAATCGTGGAGATCGATAAGCGGGAAGGTTCGGAAGGCAGCTTCGTTCGCCAATTCAAGTATGCGGGGTCCGACGACTTCTTCGCCGACATCCGGGAAATCTGGGTGAGCGAAATCGACGGCAAGCTGGTGGTGCTGGGCAGGGATTCGCTGCGGCAGTTCGTGCTGCCCAGGATTCAGGCGGAGCCGGGCGCGTAGCTGTCGCGAACTCGCGGCGTCGCCTCACCGCCGGCCGGCCTAAGCACGGCACAGACAGACTCAGCCTCACGCACGCGCTCGTCGCCGCATAGGCTCGTCCCGCCACCCGTCGGCGTGAGGTCCGCCGGAGCGCGCGCCGCCCCTCACCGGCGGCCAGCGGGCGCCCGCGCCGCGCGAATCGAACGGAGCCGAGGCGTTCGCGCCAACAGGTCCCGGCGCTATGGACGCACGGGGCCGGGCCCCCAAACGGACCCGGCCGCCGCTATGGGAGCGGGGAACGGGAATCGAACCCGCGTTTTAGGCTTGGGAAGCCCACGTTGGACCACTCAACTATCCCCGCCGGTGCGGGCGCCGCGGGCGCGTCGCAGTCAGCTTGGCCTGCACGCGACAGCACGTCAATCCGAGAGCGCAAGGCAGCGCAGGGCGATTGTTTGGGTATAGTGCGAAGCTGGTTCGGGCGGCGCACTACCGCAGCTGGGAGGTCGCATGCAGGACGTTCGAGACGTCGCCGAGCGCGTTATCGCCAACGTAGGCCGGGTCATCTTCGGCAAGCGCGCGTCAATCGAGCTGGTTGCCGTAGCGCTGCTGAGCAACGGGCACGTCCTGATCGAGGATGTCCCCGGGGTAGGCAAGACCACCATTGCAAAGGCCATGGCGCGCTCGCTGGGACTCTCGTTCAAACGCATGCAGTTCACCCCGGATTTGCTGCCCAGCGACGTGACCGGCGTGACGATTTACAACCAGAAGACGAATGAGTTTGAGTTTCGTGCCGGACCTATCATGGGCCAAATCGTACTGGCGGATGAGGTGAACCGCGCCACGCCCAAGACGCAATCGGCTCTGCTCGAGGCGATGGAAGAGCGTCAAGTAACCGTCGACGGAGTCACGCACCCGCTGCCGACACCCTCGCTCGTGATGGCCACCCAGAACCCGATTGAGTACGAAGGCACGTTCCCCTTGCCGGAGGCGCAACTCGACCGATTTCACCTAAGGGTGGATTTGGGTTACCCGGAGCGTTCCGACGAGTTGGCGGTGCTGGAGTCCCAACTCCGCGTGCATCCCCTGACCGAGATCGAGCAGGTGGCCGACGGCGAATCCGTAATACGCGCTCAGCAAGCGGTAAAGGACATCTACGTGGACCGGTTGGTGCACGAGTACGTGATCGACCTGAGCCGCGCCACGCGCGAGCACGGTGACGTGTATCTGGGCGCCAGCCCGCGAGGCAGCCTGGCGCTCTTTCGCGGCGCTCAGGCGCTGGCGGCCGTGCAGGGCCGGGACTACGTGGCGCCGGACGACGTCAAGGAGCTAGCCGTGGCGGTGCTCTCGCACCGCATCATCGTGAGCCCCGCGGCGCGAATCCGCAACGCGGACACGCGCGGTATCGTGCAGGAGATACTCGACCAGGTTCCCGTGCCCGGCCTCAGCGCGGCCTGACCCTATGCCAGACCAGTTCCTCGAGTTCGCCACGGCGGCGCGCCTGGTGGATGACTGGCTGTGGTGCGGAACCGCCGCGACCGAGGTTGGATTGGTGGCGGCTACGCTTGCCCACAAGACCGAGTCCGGCTGCGTGGAAGAGCTGCGTGAGTCGTCGGCCGCGGCGGGCAGACGCGCGCGCGGGACCCGGCGGCTGAAGGCGCGGCGCGCCGACCACTCGCAGGCCCTACCGGCCGGACGCACCGCCTACCAGATCGCCGGCAACAGCCTGGAGCAGCTTTGGGAATACCTGCGCACCGGCCGGCAGCGTCTGGATGCACCGCTGGACGAGCGCGCCGGCACCGGCTTCCAGACTCAGATCTGGGAAGCGCTGCGCCGCGTACCTTTCGGCGAAACCCGTACCTACGCGTGGCTGGCGCGAGAGATCGGCAACCCGCAAGCCACGCAAGCCGCCGGAACCGCGCTGAGCGCTAACAACCTGCTCATTTTCATCCCCTGTCACCGGGTCGTGCCCAGCCGCGGCGTGGGCGGCTACTCGCGCGGCGGCGCGGTCAAGCGGCGCCTGCTGGAGCACGAGCAATCGTGGCCGCGCATGCGGCCGCTCATCGCCGACTGACGAGCGCCTCTAAGTCTGGTCGTCGATCCCGTCGATAAGTTCACGGTCGAGCCGCGCGCTCGGCCGGATCTCGACCTCACGCCCCTGGTTCGCCTGGAAGTCGTCGCTGAAGAAGCCGACCTCAGTACCTCGAAAGACCGTGACGTAGAAGTCCTCGCGCGGGGTCTCGGCGGACAGCACGACGGACTCGTTGATGCGCTCGACCAGGCGCGGGATGTCGCCTTCCGCAAGGTCCCGCAGGAGCACGAGGGTGCCGTAAACCGACTGGGTGGTGAAGTGCACGTCGAGCCGCGCGACCCGCTGCCGGCCGCTTCTCAGGCTGTATCCCTCGGAGCTGGGCGTGCGGTACTGCCGGTCGAATTCGACCGTCTTCAGGTCCATCCGTCAACGTCCAGTCCGATGTCTATCGCCCGGGCGGAGTGGGTCAGCCGGCCGACCGACAGGAAGTCGACGCCAGCCTCGGCATAGTCGCGCGCGCTGTCCAAGGTAACTTCCCCCGTGACCTCGAGGGTAACGCGACCGCGCGCCAGCGCGACCGCCTGACGGACTTGGACGGGAGTCATGTTGTCGAACATGAGCCAAGTCGCGCCCCCGCGGATCGCCTCTTCGACTTGCTCGAGCCGGTCGATCTCCACTTGGATGGTTGCGCACTCGGCTCGCGCCCGCGCTGTCCCGCGCAGCGCGTCCGCCAGCCCCCCAGCGGCCGCAATGTGGTTGTCTTTGATCTGAATCGTGTCGTACAGGCCCATGCGGTGGTTGATCCCGCCACCCACACGCACGGCGTATTTTTCGAGAGCGCGGAGGCCCGGCGTGGTCTTGCGCGTGTCGAGAATGCGCGTCCCCGTCCCCTCCACGGCAGCGACGAAAGCGCGTGTGAGCGTGGCGACCCCGCTCATCCGCTGCAAGAAGTTGAGCGCCACGCGCTCGCCCGTCAAGAGGGGACGGGCCTTGGCCTCGACTACGGCGGCGGTATGTCCCCCCGCCAGCGGAGAGCCCTCGGCCACAGCCTCGTCGAGACCCGCGTCCGCGTCGAGTTGCCTGAACACTTCGCGCACGACCGGCAGGCCCGCCACGACCGCCGGCTCGCGATATACGAAAGCGGCGCGCACGCGCGCACGAGGCGAAACGACCGCTTCCGTGGTTATGTCGCCCGTGCTCACGTCCTCCGCCAGCGCGCGGCGCACCGCTTCGCGGATGGCGCCCGCGGGCGGGAGGGGAGCGTCCGAAAAGCTCATCTTGAACGCCGGGAGGCCCCGCAAGCGGCGCTCGGACCGCCTGGCGAGTATTGCCAGCGCATTGAGCGCGGCACCGCGCCTGCCCTTGTGCGACGGGGCATGCCGTTACGTAATCCGACGGAAGCGAATGCGCAGGCCCGAGTAGTCGACATCGGCCGGCCACGCTCCGTTGTAGCGAAGCAGCTGGCAGCGCAGAACGCCCAATTGATCGATGTGGATGAACGCTTGAAATCCACCGTCGTAGCTCATGCTGATGTACTGACCGCGCGCGCCATCCGACTGCGCCTGGATGGTGTAGTCGCCCTCGATTGGAGGATCGACCTGCCAGTCACCTTTGGGAAGCGTGACCGAGCTGGCTTCGAAAAGCTCGTCGAGGTCCGACAGTACGTGCGCATCCATGAAGGTTTGGTTAGAAGCGTTGCATCCTTACCAGAAAATCCTACCGCCCGGCTGCGACGATGAGTATGAAGAACGTGACCGACTCTTGGAGTCCGCAAGCATCGTGCGCAAGGTTGCGGTTGGAATAGCGTTAGGGCTGGCGGTGGGCGCGGCGCTCGTTGCCTGCGGCCGGGTCGTCGACGACCCGGCGGCCTCGATCACAGAGCCAAGCCCCGCGGCCTCGGCAATCACACAGGTACGAGCGAGCCGCACGGCGGCGCCGCGGCTCGCGGCCATGACTAGTAGCGCCGGCGCGGCGCCGCCGGCGCCTCTGGCGAGGGCGGCAACCCGGCGCGACGTGCGGACGGCAGCCGCCGGGCGTACCGAGCTGAGCATTCCGGAGCTGGTCAGGCGTTACCGGTCGTCGGTCGTGCACATCGCGACGGAGGCGGCGGGTGTCGACGCGTCCGGCCGGGCGGTGCCGGGACACGGAGTAGCCACCGGGTTCATCATCGACGCGCAGGGCCGCATCGTCACAAACAACCATGTCGTGGGGAACGCCGATCGCATCGTGATCACGCTGGCCGACGGGCGCACGGAAGACGCCAAGCTGGTGGGCCGGGATCCGCAGACCGATCTGGCGGTAATCCAGGTCATGGGGATTGACCTGCCGCCGGCCGTCCTGGGAAGCGCCGATGCGCTGGAGGTGGGTGAATCGGTTGTGGCCATCGGGCACGCGCTGGACCTGCCCGGCGGTCCCACTGTTACGGCCGGCGTCGTCAGCGCGCTGGATCGCACTATCACAAACGTCGGATTGCAACGCCTGACGCTGAGTGGCTTGATTCAGACCGACGCCTCCATCAACCCGGGCAACAGCGGCGGCCCGCTGCTGAACAGATACGGCGAAGTGGTGGGCATAAGCACGGCCGGAGCCGGCGGAAGTCAAGGCATCAGCTTCGCCATCGCGATCGACAGGGCGTGGCCCGTCATCGAGGCCCTGGTGACCGAGGGCGAAGTTCGGCGCGGGTTCCTGGGGATCACCCCTGCGACAGTCACGCGCAGCGTCGCGCGTCAGGTGGGGCTGCCCGTAAACGAGGGCGTGTTCGTCGCGCGGATCATCGACGGCGGCGCCGCGCAGCAGGCCGGTCTGCTCGCGCAGGACATAATCGTGGCGATCGGCGGCGACAAGATCGGCGACGCGGGCGACCTGACGCACACTCTGGCAAAGTACAAGCCGGGAGCGTCCGTAGAGGTCACGTACTTGCGGCCAGCGACTGATGATGAGCCCCAGAAAGTTGAGGTCATGCTCGGCGAGGCGCCACAGCCGTAGGCGCAAGACGCGGCCGGACGGCGCTCCTTCATCAGCCCGGCGGCGTCCGCCGCCGTTTGGCCGGGGCGACCGATGACAGAGGACCTGTTCGAGCACGGCGCGGCCGCGCAGACGGCGGCCGACATGCCGCTGGCCGCGCGCATGCGGCCGCGCACCCTCGACGAGTTCGTCGGACAACAGCACCTGGTGGGCCGCACGGCGCCCCTGCGGGAGGCGCTGGAGCAACGTCGGGTTTGGTCCGTGATCCTGTGGGGTCCGCCGGGCAGCGGCAAGACTACGCTAGCCGGGCTGGCCGCCGCAGTGGCCGGCCGACACTCGACCCAGCTAAGCGCCGTCACCGTGGGCCTGCGCGAGGTGCGCGCGGCGATTGAAGAAGCGCAGGAGCAGCGGCGGCTCTACCGGCGGCGCACCCTGGTGTTCCTGGACGAGATTCACCGCTTCAACAAGGCCCAGCAGGACGCGCTCTTGCCGCACGTTGAGACGGGTGTGATCGCGCTGTGGGGCGCCACCACGGAGAACCCCTACTTCACGGTGATCGCCCCGTTGCTGTCGCGCATGCAAGTGCTGCGGCTTCAGCCGCTGGGACGGGAAGAGATTCACGCGATCGTGCAGCGCGCGCTGGACGACGCGGAGCGCGGATTGGGCGCCGCGGCGACCCGATTCAGCCCGCAGGCCATCGAGGCCGTCGTGGCGGGCTCGGGCGGGGACGCTCGGGTAGCGCTGAACTGGCTGGAGGCCTGCGCCGCGTACGCCGCGCAGCAAGGCGCCGCACGGGTGGACGCCGAGCTCGTGTCACGCGCCGTGCTGGAGCGGCAGGTGCAGTATGACCGCGCGGGCGAAGAGCACTACGACACGATCTCGGCGTTCATAAAGAGCCTTCGCGGGTCCGATCCGGACGCGGCCGTGCTCTGGCTGGCGAAGATGCTGCGGGCCGGCGAGGCGCCCGAGTTCATTGCGCGGCGGCTGGTCATCCTTGCCTCCGAGGACGTCGGCAACGCCGACCCACAAGCGTTGCCGATGGCGCTTTCCGCAGCCTCGGCGGTAGAGCGTCTGGGACTCCCCGAGGCGCGCTTCGCGCTGGCTCAGGCGACGATCTATCTCGCCGCCGCACCCAAGAGCAACGCGGCCGGGCGGGCGCTGGACTCGGCTACGGAAGCCATCGAAGCGGGCGCCGACGTGACCGTGCCCTTGCACCTGCGTAACGCAGCGTTTCGAGGCGCGGAGCAACTCGGCTACGGGCGGGGCTACCTGTACCCGCACGACTATCCCGATAATTATGTAAAGCAAAGCTATTTGCCCGAGCGCTTGCGCGACGCTCGCTTCTACGACGGGCACGGCGCCGGTCAAGAATCGAAGCTGCACGCGCACGTGAAACGGTTGCGCGCCGCGGCCGAAGCGGAACCCTCTGAGCGTGGGCCGGGTAGTTCGGTGCCGGCGGCCAGATCCGCAGACGCCCCACCGGACGCGGCGGTGAGCGAACGGGGCGTCTGATAGACCCTGTCTTATACTGCAAGACGCCGCGTCAGACCGGAGCGCGGAGCGCGCCATGTCCGGCCACTCGAAGTGGTCACAGATCAAACGGCAGAAGGCCGCGAACGACACGAAGCGCGGGCAGGCATACACCAAGCTCGGCAAGGAGATCGTCGTGGCCGTACAGCAGGGCGGCCCCGATCCGGACGGCAACTTTCGGCTGGAGCAGGCGCTGGGCAAGGCGCGCGCCGCCAACATGCCCAAAGACACCATCGAGCGCGCCATCCAGCGCGGCCTGGGCAGCGCCGGCAACTCCGCCACGCGTCTCGAGGAGCTGACCTACGAGGGCTACGGGCCGTCCGGCGCCGGCTTGCTGATCGAGGTGGTCACGGATAATCGCAACCGGTCGGTTGCCGGCGTACGCAACACGCTCAGCAAAATGGGCGGGTCGCTGGCCGAATCCGGGTCGGTGGCGTGGCAGTTCGCCTCGCGCGGCATGATAAAAGTGAGCGCCGGCGCGGACGCCGAGGAGATCGAGCTTGCCGCCATCGACCTCGGGGCGGTGG
Organism: Chloroflexota bacterium; assembly: GCA_965220075.1. Lineage (GTDB taxonomy): Bacteria > Chloroflexota > UBA11872 > UBA11872 > UBA11872. Next base: position 1,679,670 of record OZ244806.1, on the reverse strand, counting down.
ACGTCGAGCACCTCGACGACTCCGTGCACGTGTACACGTCGCCCTCCGATCTCGACCGCGTTCGCCGGGATCTCGAAGCGCAGGGCCACGCAATCGAGGAGGCCGAGATGACCATGGTGCCGGCCACGCCTCTAACCGTCGACGACCAAGAGGCCGAGCGCGTAGTGCGTATGGTCGAGCACCTGGAAGAGCTGGATGACGTGCGGCGGGTGCACAGCACGTTGGACTTGAGCGAGGCGCTACTTGCGAAGCTCGCGAGCTAGCGAGCCCCCGAGGGAATGCTGACGCTCGGGGTGGACCCGGGTACCGCCCGCTGCGGATACGGGCTCGTAGCGGGGTCTCAGCAGCTCCGCTCGGTCGACTTTGGCTGCGTGACCACGGAGTCCGGCACTCCCCTCGGCCTCCGACTTGGCCGCATACGCGACGTCCTCAGCGGGCTGTTCACCGCCAACGCGATCACGCACGTGGCCGTCGAGCGGCTGGGACATGCCCGCACGCTTACGTCGGCATCCGAGGTCTCACACTCGATAGGCGTCGTGCACCTGGTGGCGGCGGATCACGGTGTAAGCGTGGAAGAGTACTCGCCTCCGGAGATCAAGCTGGCTGTCACCGGCTACGGCGCGGCTGACAAACGCGCGGTGCAAGAGATGGTGCAGCGCGTCCTCGAGCTGGATCGCCTGCCAAGGCCGGATCACGCGGCGGATGCGCTGGCGGTGGCCATCTGCCACGCACACTCGCTCAAGAACCGCGAGCTGGAACGAGCGTTAGGGGTGCGATGATCTCCCAACTGGAGGGCGCCGTTCTGCGCAGCGGTCCCGATTTCATGATCGTGCGCGTCGAAGGTACCGGTCTCGGCCTGCACGTCACGGTGCCCGCGCGGGCAGTGCGGCAGCCCGGCAGCGCCGTCACCTTGCACACGCACGTGCACATGGCCAACGACGAGTTGCTGCTGGCCGGCTTCGAAACGCTTAACGAGCTTGAGATCTTCAGGCACTTGCTGGGGGTGAGCGGGGTGGGCCCGCGTATGGCCGTGAGGGTGCTATCCACGCATCCGCCGGCGCGAATCGTGGCGGCCCTGGACAGTGAAGACCCGTCGCCGTTCGAGGCGGTGTCAGGTATTGGCCGCAAGCTGGCGAGCCGGATCATCCTGGAGCTGCGCGGCCGGCTGGTGCCGGAGGAAGGCGCCGCGCTGGCGGCCGGCGCCGGCGATGGCGCGGCGGAAGCACTGGAAGCGCTGCTAACCCTCGGATACACGCGCGCCGAGGCGACTTTGGCCCTCAACCAGACCGCCGGAGATGAGCTCTCAGTCGAAGCCCGCATCGCCGCGGCGCTGCGCGAGCTCGGTGGGCGCATACCCGCATGACCGAGCGTATCGTGGCCGCCCAGTCGCATGACGAGGAAACGCGGGTCGAGAACTCGCTGCGACCTCAACACCTGGCCGACCACGAATTCATCGGCCAGGCAGTCGTCAAACGCGGTCTGCGCCTGATGATTCAAGCGGCCAGGCAGCGCGGCGAGCCGGTAGATCACATCCTTCTGGCCGGGCCGCCCGGACTCGGCAAGACCACCCTGGCCCACATCATCGCGTTGGAGATGGGCGGCCGGTTGCGGATCACGTCCGGCCCGGCGCTCGAGCGGCCAGGCGACCTGGCCTCGACCCTCAGCAGCCTGGAAGCCGGCGAGGTGCTCTTCGTCGACGAGGTGCACCGGCTAGGGCGGACCGTGGAGGAGATCCTCTATCCGGCCATGGAGGACTACGCCCTGGACATCGTGGTGGGAGGCGGGAAGGCCAACGCCCGCACCTATCGGCTGGCGCTGCCAAAGTTCACGGTTATTGGCGCGACAACCAGCGCGGGGATATTGACGGCGGCGCTGCGCGATCGATTTGGCGCCGCCTACCGCCTGGAGTTCTACACCGCCGAGGAGTGCGGGCAGATCGTCGCGCGCTCGGCGCGCATCCTGGAGGTGGCCTGCACGCAGGACGGCGCCGCCGCCATCGCGCAGCGCTCGCGCGGCACCGCGCGCGTGTGCAATCGGCTGCTGCGGCGCGTGCGCGACTATGCCGAGGTGAAAGCGGACGGCGTCATCACCGCCGAGATCGCCAGTCTGGCGCTCGAGGACATGGAGGTGGACGCGCAGGGGCTGGACGCGATGGACCGCCGCATTCTTGCCGTCATCATCGACTCGTTCGAGGGCGGGCCTGCCGGCCTTCAGGCGCTGGCCGCAACTCTGGCCGAGGACGCGGCGACGCTGGAGGCCTACTACGAGCCGTTCCTGCTGCAGGCCGGATTCCTCGCGCGCACGCCGCGCGGGCGCGTGGCCACCTCGCGGGCCTATGCCCACCTGGGCCGGGAGGCGCCGCGCGACGCGGCCCGGCAGAGCGCTATGTTTTGACGATGACGGACGAACGGGCGGATACGGTCAGGCTGGTGGCGGCGGTCAAGGGGCGCGTTCAGGGCGTGGGGTTTCGATTCTTCGCACGGCGCGAAGCGCGCGATCGCGGGCTGTGCGGTTACGTGCGGAACTCGAGCGACCTGCGCCAGGTGGAGATCGTGGCCGAGGGACCCCACGCCGCCCTCGAGTCCCTGGCAGGACGGCTGCGCGCCGGACCACCCGGCGCCCAGGTGCAGGCGGTCACCACCGTGTGGCATCGCCCCACCGGCGCGTTTCGCGATTTTCAGATTCGCGCGTAGCATGGCCTGATGCGGTCTAGACTCGATCACGCCACCGTACCGCTCCAAGCGGACGTCGCCGAGCGCCCGCAGGCGGAGTTCCGCACCATGCAGCGGCTCGCATGGACGGCGCTCCTGGCAGCTTTGGCCCTGTTCGTCGCGGGGCTGATCTTCGTGCCCCAGCTCGTGACCGCGGCGCTTGGCGGGATCGTGGAGTCGCGACCGACGCGCGCCGACGTGATCGAGGGCACCGTGCTCTATCAGCCCCCGGCCGCGCCAAACATGCAGCGCCTCCCCAGCGAGGCCGAGGTAGCCGAAGGCACGCGTCTGCGCACTGACGACCGGTCGCGGGTCTTCCTATCCATGCCCGACGGCAGCACGACGCTCCTGTACACGCACTCGGACCTGGCCGTGCAGCGCATGCAGTTCGGCCGCTTCAACCCGGCCGTCCAGAGCACGGAGCTCCGACTTTTCTGGGGGCGAGCAAACATCGGCGTCGCACTCCACCCGCATGAACCGGAGCGCACGATCGGGGTGCTGGCCGCCGACGCCCGACTTGATCTGGCGCCGGGCAGCTTTCGCCTGGAACTAGACCGCTCGGGCATTGGGCAGATTGCCGTACGGTCCGGGCAGGCAACCCTCTGGCTGGGCGATCAATCGTTCGTCCTAAGTGCCGGGCAGCGGGCCCGCTTCGGCCTCGAAGTTGGTATTCAGGCCCCGCTGCCGCTTGAGGAGGCGCTCGTGAAAGACGGGCTCTTGACGCTGCCCATCGACGGGACGGTCTGGCAGAGCTTTGTCGAGGTGGAGGCAGGAGTAGCAGGGTCGGTGACGCGCGAGGACGGGCACGTGCGGTTCCACCGGCGCAGCGAAGATGGGTCAATCGATCGCCACGGGGAAAGTGGCATCGTTCAGACCCTCGATCGGGACGTGCGCGACTTCCTCAATCTGCGGCTCTCCGCCGCCGTGCGCGCCGACTACCAGAGCCTGTCGGGCGGCGGCACCGCGGGCACTGAGTATCCGCTCATGATCCGGATTACGTACCTCGACGATCAGGGGCGTGAGCAAATCTGGGGCAAGGGTTTCTACTACCAGAACGACGCCGGCCTGAGCGTCAAGCTGGGTCAGCACGTAGAGCAGGCCGAATGGATTACCTACGAGCAGCCCGACCTCCTGCGGCAAATCCGACCTACACCCGTATTTCTGCGGCGCATCGAGGTGCTGGGCAGTGGCTGGGAATACGATTCGGCGGTGCGCCAAATCGAGCTGTCGGGCTACTGAGCCGCCATGGACCGCCACTCATCCCCGGGACGCTAGAGCGGCGTGACAACCGCATCCGTCAGCACCGGGGTAGATGTCATCGAGATCGACCGGATCGCCGCGGCGCTGCGTCGGTTCGGTGACCGCTTTCTGAATCGAATCTATACCGACGAGGAGCGCCGCCGCTGCAGGGGACGGCCGGAGGAGTTGGCGGCCCGGTTCGCCGCCAAGGAGGCCGTTTCAAAGGCCTTGGGGACGGGAATGCGCGGGGTGCTATGGCGCGAGATCGAGGTGGTCAACGACCCTCTCGGAAAACCGCTCGTGCGGCTGCATGGCCGCGCGCGGGCACGCGCCGAGGCGATCGGACTGCGCGAGTTCGCAATCAGCCTGACGCACGGCCGTGAGGTGGCCATTGCGTTCGTGGTAGCTACCGCCGGACCGCCATGACGCCGTGCGCCTGCGTGAACGCCGACGGACCCGCCTTCGACCGCGTGGTGGACACAGCCGGCATGCGAAGTCTGGAAGCCGGCGCGCCGCCTGAGACGAGTCTCATGCGCAACGCCGCGGCGGCGCTAGCGGGAGCTATTCGCCGCAAGCTGGCACCGCCAGGATCGCTGGTGGCTTTGATAGGACCGGGCGATAACGGCGGCGATGCCCTCATTACGGCCGCGCATTTGAGTCGGGCCGGGGCGTCGGCGATCTGCTGGGCGTCGCGCGAGCGGTCCGGAGACCCGTTGGTAAAGGAAGCGGTAGACGCCGGAGCGTGCTGGAAGGTCTGGTCGGGCGACTCAGACGCGCTGCGGCGAGACGTGAGCGCCGCCGCCGGCGTGCTGGACGGTCTGCTGGGAATAGGCAGCTCACCGCCGCTGCGAGGTTCGATCAAGGCCATGCTGGCAGCGCTGCCGGTCAAGCCCGGTCAGCCGCGCATCGCGATCGACATTCCGTCGGGCACTGACGCCGATTCGGGCGCCGCGGACGCCCACGCTTTTCAAGCTACGCAAACGCTGACCACGGGTCCCGTGAAGCTGGGTACGCTCCTCCACCCCGCGATCGAGTTCGCGGGCGAGGTGGAAGCGCTCGAGATCGGCCTGCCGGCCGATAGCCTCGCGCGGGCGCCGATGAGATTGATCGACGCCCGCACGGTGCGCGCGCTCGTGCCGGAGCGGCCAAGCGGCGCGCATAAGGGGACTTTCGGCCATCTGCTGATCGTGGGCGGCTCGGCGCGTTACCGCGGCGCCACGGCGCTTGCCGCCCTGGCCGCTATCGCATCCGGCGCCGGCCTGGTGACGGTTGCGTCAGTCGAGCCGGCGGTGGCCGCGGCCGCCGCTATCGTGCCGTCGGCGACGTTCCTCTCACTGCCATCCGACGCGGACGGCCACGTCACCGCCACCCCGGAAGACATTCTCGGCCGCGTTCGCGCTCCCGACGCCCTGCTCGTGGGGCCTGGGTTAGGACGCAGCGCCGCAATCGATACGCTGGTCGCATCTCTCACTCGCGAGCACGCCCACGCGGTTCCGACCGTGCTGGACGCCGATGGCTTGAACGCGCTAGCGGGAAACCCCGAGGCCATCGGACGGCTAGGCCCGTCCGCGATCCTGACGCCGCACCCCGGTGAGCTGGCGCGGCTTACCGGACAAACCACGCCGCCCGCAGGCCGTGCGCGACTGAACGCGGCTCGCGGCTTGAGCAATGGGTCTGGCCCCGTCGTGGTCGCCAAGGGCTCGCCAACGTTCGTATGCGCGCAAGGGAGCGTATGGGTCCTGGCCCGGCCGAATCCGGTCCTGGCCACCGCCGGCACCGGCGACGTGCTGGCCGGAGCAATTGCCGCGCTGGTGGCGCAGGGCAGGGATTCGCGGGATGCCGCCAGGCTGGGCGTGTGGTTGCACGCGCGCGCGGCCGAGCTTGCGGCCGGCGGCGTGGACGCCGGCGTGTCCGGCGATGCGATCGCGGCCGCGCTGCCCAAGGCCCGCGCCGAGTTGCGCCCGGCTCGCCGTCAGGTCTAATCGAGCGTCGAGCGGCCGCGGTCTTCCCAAAGCTCGCGGACCAGGGTGTCCGCCGTGTCGTAGGCAAAGCCGCGACGGCTTAGAAGAGACCCCAAACGGCAGCGAAACGTCGCGAAGTCGACGTCGCCCAGCCGCTCCGCGTGCGCTTCGGCAAGCGGCCGCGCCACCTCGATCTCGTCGCCGTAGCCCAGGTCGAGTGCGGAGGACGCGGTTTCCGCCGCAACGCCCTTGGCGCGCAGCTCCAGCTCAACCAGATCACGGCCGCGAGCGCGCTTGCCTACACGTGACTCGATGAATTCGACCGCGAATGCGGCGTCGTCCAGGTAGCGAAGCGCGTGCAGCCGCTCGATGGTCGCTTGCGTTTCGGGCGCATCGAATCCAGCCCTTTGCAGGCGTGCGCGGACCTCTTGCTCAGAGCGTGCGCGGCTCGCCAGGTAACGCGTGGCGGTGCGCCAGGCTTCGCGCCGGTTTGACTCGGCCGCGGCGCGCTGAAGTACCTCGCTGTCCGGCTGCTCACCAACGCGCAAACCGTGCTTGGCCGCCACGTCGCCGCGAAGAGCCACCGAGCGGCCGTCGTCGAGCCGCACTTCCACGAATCCCCGCGAGCGTCCGCGCGCTATCGACAGGATGCGACCGGACTGCCGCCCCCGTGGTCCCAACGTAGGCTAGTGACCGGTGCTTCGATCGCGGTTGCCTATGCTGCCGATCAGCTGCGGCCAGGGCGCCAAGCGACGCTCGGTACCGGCAAAGATCCGCTGAAGATTGTCCAAGTGCTGGGTGATCAGGAAAACGTTGATCACGGCGATAAAGAAGAGGTGGTAGCCGGTCACGCCGAACCCCAGAGCGTAGAAGATGATGGCGGCGATGAGGAATCCCAAGGCGCCAACCAGCGATCCGAGCGATACGTAGCGGGCTACTGCGATTGTGCCCAGGCCCAAGGGCAGCCCGACCAGCGCGGTCATGGGCACCAAGGCCATGAAGCACCCAAAACTAGTAGCTACGCCACGCCCACCGCGGAATCTAAGGAAGACCGACCAGTTGTGCCCGGCCATGGCGGCTAAACCGGCCAAGACCGGCAGGATTGGAAGCTGTTCCAGCAGCAGCCGCGCCAGCAAGACTGGAATGAAGCCCTTCAGGATATCCCCGAGAAGCACCATGCCCGCCGCGCCGGGACCAACGGTGCGCAGCACATTGGTCGCGCCCGAGCGCCCACTGCCTCGATTTAGGATGTTGACTCTGAAACCCTGCTGGCAAACGATCGCGCCCAAAGGCACGGAGCCGAGCAGATAGCCGCCGACGACTATGGCGACGGAGGCCAGAATGTCGATCGCGGACACCCAATCAACCCTCTCCACCAGCCGCGTTTAGCTTCAGCGGCAGTGCTTATTCTGTCAACAGGTCGACGCGAGACGCGGCTCAGGACTCGCGCAAGCGGATCTTGATGGGCGTCCCGTCGAATCCAAACGTACGGCGCAGGCCGTTCTCGAGGTATCGAAGGTAGGTGGAGTGCACGTTGTGAGGTGCGCTGAAGAACATGAGGAAGGCCGGCGGATTGACTCCGACCTGGGTGGCGTACTTGAACCGCGCCAGCCGCCCGTGGTGGCTGGGAGGATCGCGCCGTCCGGTCCATTCCCGCATAACCCGATTGAGCAGGGACGTCGATATCCGCTTCTGCCGCGCGTTGAAGACTTGCAGCGCGGCCGGGATGAGTTGTTTCACGTTGCGTCCGGAAAGAGCCGAGGTGCGGATCACCGGGCTGTCGGGGAGGAAGTGAAACAGCCGCTCGAGATCCTGCTCGACTTTGCGGCGGCGGTCTGCATCCGCCAGCAAATCCCACTTGTTGGCGGCTACGACGACGCCCGTGGAGGCGTCCAGGACGAACCCCGCTATGTGCGCATCCTGAGCCGTGACGCCTTCATCCGCGTCGACCACTACGATTGCGACATCCGCACGTTGCGTCGAGCGCACGGTCCTGAGAACGCTGTACTGCTCTACGCCCGGTTGCACGCGCCCGCGCCTCCGCATGCCGGCGGTGTCCACCAGCCACAAGCTGGCGCCTTCCCAATCGACGAGCGTGTCGACGGAATCACGCGTGGTCCCGGGCAACTCGTGCACCAGGGCTCTTTGCTCGCCCAGCACGGCATTGAGCAGCGACGACTTGCCCGCGTTGGGACGGCCGACTATGGCGACGCGCGGGTGTTCTTCGGACGGCTCGTCGTGCGCGATGGACGGCAGCCGGGCGGCGACCGCATCGAGCAACTCGCCGGTGGCCGTGCCGTGCAGCGCCGATAGCGCCTGCGGCGCCCCCAGACCAAGCGAAACGAAGGCGCCCGCCGCTTGCCTGTGGTGCTCGTCGTCAGCCTTGTTGACAACGAGGAGGTGCGGCCTGCCGGAGCGCAGAACCCGGCGCGCCACCGCCTGATCGAGGTCCACGACCCCAGTGCGCACGTCGGTGACCACGAGCAGGAGATCGGCCTCCCGTGCCGCCAGCTCCGCCTGCGCTACCGCGGCCGCGGCCACGGGCGCGGGATCATGCCAGGCGATCCCAGCCGTATCCACCAGAGCGAACGCGCTGCCGCGCCACTCGAGCTCGCCGTAGATGCGGTCGCGCGTGGTGCCCGCGACGTCCTCGACCACCGCTATGCGCTGACCCATGAGGCGATTGAAGAGCGTGGATTTGCCTACGTTGGGCCGGCCCAACAGCGCGACTATCGGCAGCGGCCTGCTGCGGCCGTCCTGGTGAGGCGTCATTCACGCCTCGCGCGGGGCGGCCGCGCCGTAGGCGCCGTGGTATTCGACCGGCATAAGGTCGGCGATGCGCCGCATGATCTCGTCCGACCGTTCCGCGAGCGTGTCGCTGCGCAGAGGGCCGGCGGGCGGCGCCAGCCGAAACGGCGCGCCCATGCGGAGCCGTACCGGAAAACGTCCGTGTCGAAGCCGACCTCGCTTGGTGTACTTCTCCGTTCCCCAGATGGCTAACGGAACGACCGGAGCGCCGGTCTTGACGGCCAGGTAGGCGGCGCCGGCGAGCGGCTGGCTCAGAACTCCCTCGCGGCTTCGGGTGCCCTCGGGGAACAGACCAACCGCACCCTCCGCGGCACAGACGCGCAGCAGGACCCGCAGGGCCGGCATGTCCAGGCCGTCGCGCCGAACGGGGATGAGACCCCAGCCGCGGCACAGCCAGCCCAGCACCGGCACGCCGAAAATCTCGCGTTTGGCGGGGAATGTGGCACGGCGCGGCAAGTAGGTGGCGACGATGATTGGATCCCAATTGCTGAGGTGGTTCGTCACCACCAGGCACCTGCCCTCAGAGGGCAGGTTTTCAAACCCTTCGAATTCAAAGCGGAACAGCGGCGGGAAGAGGATGAACCGTCCAAATGACGTCCCCAAGCGGTACACGGGCACATTGCCGGGCAGCGTGGGGTCGGCCGGATGCAGCGGCCACATCTCAGCCTGCCTCTACCTGCAAGCGCGTCCGGGCCAGGTCGGCGATCAGGTCGACGACCTCTTTCGGAGAGAGATTGTCAGTGGACACGTGCACGGCGTCGGCCGCGGCGCGCAGCGGCGCCGTGGCACGAGTGGAATCGATGCGATCGCGCGACTCCAGCAAAGCGCGTACGTCGCCGCGCGATACGCTCTCACCGTTGTCGCCGCGCTGACGCCACTTGCGCTGCACGCGCGTTTCCAGCGACGCGTCCAGGTAGATTTTCAGGTTCGCTTCCGGCCACACTACGGTCCCGATGTCACGGCCGATTGCGACCACCCCGCCCTTCCGAATGACCGCGCGCTGTACGTCCAGCAGCACCTCACGAACGGCCGGCACTTGCGAGACGCCGGAGACCGCGCCTTCCACCGCAGGCGAATAGAGCTGCTCGGTCACGTCATGCCCGGCGTCCAAAACCCGTGACGCGAAGCGCCCCGACGGATCGGGCTCGAGGTCCAGCCGGAGACCGCGGGCGGCGGCCACCGCGTCGTCGTTCGAGCCGGCGGCACCCCCGCTCTCCAGCAAGGCATGCGCGGCGGCGCGGTAGAACAACCCGCTGTCAAAGCAAACGAAACCGAGACGCTCGGCCAGCAGCCGCCCTACCGTGGTTTTGCCGGAACCCACCGGTCCATCGATGGTTATGACAGGCTGCCGCGTCATGCGTGTGGGGAAAACTGGGACCGCCGCGCGGCGGCCCGCGCGCTCATTATAGGTAGGACTCGCACGCGCTCCGCGTAAACTCGTGCCGCCGGCTCCACCCCACATCGAGTCTATGGGCGAACAGCGGACGGTGGCCGACCTGCTGGCCGAGTTCCTGGCCGCGCGCGGCGTGCGTCGGGCTTACGGCGTCACCGGCGGCGAGATGCTCACGGTGCTCGACGCCTTGCGCCGGCGAGGTATCGAGTTCATCCCCACGCATCATGAGGCGCCGGCCGCCTACATGGCCGACACCGAGGGCCAGCTCACCGGCCGGCCGGGACTCTGCCTGAGCACGCTCGGTCCGGGCGCCGCCAATCTGCTGGCGGGCCTGGCGCAAGCGACGTTGGAGCGGTCCCCTGTGATCGGTATTACGGCCGACGTCAGCGCGGCCGAGCGAGCCGCTCAAACTCATCAGGTCATCGACATCACCGGAGCGATGGGCGCGGTGGTCAAGTTCAGCGCTCGGATCGATGCGGAGAACATGCTGCGAATAGCGCCCGCCGCGTGGGCTGCCGCCACGCAGGGGCGGCCCGGCGCGGCGCACCTGGCGATCCCCGCCTCGATCGCCGCGCAACCGGCCGCGCAGGGCGATTGGATCGAGCCCGCTCCTGAAGCCCAGCTCGCGCTCGACGCGGCCGCACTGGAAGCGCTGCGCGACGAGCTGGCGGTGGCCGAGCGGCCGGTTGCCGTCATCGGACTGGAGGCGCGCAGCGCGCCGGTGGCCGGGGCTTTTCGCGAGCTGGTGGAGCTCTTCGACATGCCCGTGGTCACGCAGATCAAGGCCAAAGGCTGGTTCGCGGGCAACCATCCACTGCACGCGGGCAGCGCGGCTTCATACGGATCGCGCGGCGTCTTTGAGCTGCTGCGCGCCGCGGATCTCGTCCTGGGTGTCGGCTTGGACGGCGTGGACCTCATATGGCCCTGGCCGGACGTCGAGGTCGTGCGGCTCACGCAGCGGCCCGACGACGACGGCGCCTTCCCAAGCCGAACGATCCGCTCGCCGCTCGAGCCGGCCCTGCAACTGCTGGCCGACGCGCCGCCGCCCACCCGATCCGTTGCCGGTGCGGAGCGCGCCTTGCAGGCACGACGGGCGGCGCGCGCGGATCTGACAGGACGCTCAGAGGGCAATGAGGCCCCGTTCGCGGCGCCGCGCGACGGTCTGGCCATCAACCACGTCTTCGCGGGGCTGAGGGCCGCGCTCGACGCGCGGGTAGCTCTGATTTCGGACGTAGGTTTCCACAAGCTGTATCTGGCCCAGTATTGGGACGCGCCAGGCCCCGATAGCTATCTGGTGGCCAACGGGCTCTCGGCTATGGGCTGGGCGCTGCCGTCGTCCCTGGTATACAAGCTGGAACGGCCCGAGCGGCCCGTGCTGGCCGTCGCGGGCGATGGCAGTCTCTTGATGTACGCCGGTGAAATGGAGACGCTGGCCCGCCTGGCGCCCGCGGGTCTGGTCTACCTGGTGCTCAACGACGCCTCCATGTCTCTCATACGCTCGAAGGCGGACGACATGCGGATCGACGCCGCGCCCAATGACTTCGGCGCCGTGGACTACGTGGGGTTGGCGCGCAGCTTCGGTCTGGAAGCCGCGCGGGCCGCGACGCCGGATCAGGCGGTCGAGCTGGTGAGCGCCGGGCTGCGGCGCGACGCGCCGGTGGTGGTGGAGGTCCCGATCGCTTACGGCCCGTATCGCCGCATGCTGTAGATCACGCCGGTGTGGCTTCCCCAAGCACGTTGACGGCCTCACGTACGTATCTACACTGAAGAACGTGATCAAGCGCGGCGCCAAGCGCGGTCTCTCGATTGCGCGCGCGGTATTCATGGGGGTCTGGTCGCGGCGTGCCTTGCTGCGGTCGCTCGCGCTTGGCGGGGCTGCCGCGGCCCTGCTAGGCGCCCCGCTCGCGCCCGCCAGCGGCGACACCCTTCCGTTTCACCCGGAGCAGATAGTCCGATTCGAGGGCCGCGGCTGGGGCCACGGCGTCGGAATGTCGCAGTGGGGCGCGCGCGGCCGGGCTCTGGCCGGTCAGACGGCCGAGCAGATCATCCGGGCCTATTACACCGGCGTGGAGATCAGCGACGCGCCGACCAATGAGACCTCGATCCGGGTCCTGATCGACCGCAACTACACGCCCGGCTCGATAGACGGCTCGGCGCCGCCCTCTAACAATCTGACGGGCGACGTCACCGGTCTAGGGGGCCAGTGGGCGATAGCCGGCGCGACCGGGGCGCTGCCCGCGGGCGCCAGACTACGGCTGCTCCAGCACCCCGGCGAGCGGCGCGTGACGGTCAGGCTTTTCGACGCCGCCGGCCAGCACATGCTCGACTTCGACCTTCCCGGCGCTATCGACGTCGTGCCTCTCGAGCCGCACACACGCCTGCGGGTCTACTACAAGGAAACAGCGCCGCTGCCCGGCGACCCCAACCGCTACTTCGACACGTACCGCGGCGCCGTCCGCATCCTCATAGACGATGAGGGCCGGATCGACACGGTCAATCTGCTGAGCATCGAGGACTACCTGCGCGGCGTGGTGCCGGCGGAGATGCCGAGCAACTGGCCGCACGAGGCCTTGCGCGCACAGGCGCTGGCGGCCCGCACGTTCGCCGTCTATAGCTTGAATCCCGCGCATCCGGTCTGGGACGTCGACGACACTACCCAATTTCAGGTCTATCTCGGCGTAAACAGCGAGAAGCCCGAGGCTGGCGCGGCCTTGGAGGCCACCGCGCGCCGGGTCATCACCTACGGCGGCGAGCCGGTGCGCGCTTATTACTCCAGCAGCGCCGGCGGGCACACGGAGTCGAATGAGGACGTGTTTGGCAACGATCCGCTGCCCTACACGCGCGGAGTGCCGGACCTGGACCCCAACGGCCGACCCTGGGACGCCGACTCACCGCTCAACGAGTGGTCGACGAAGGAGTTTCCGCTCATAGTGCTGCAGGAGATGCTGGAAGGCGCCCCCCCGATCCGCCTCGGTGAACTGACCGGGCTGGACTTCGGGCGGCGCACCGCCAGCGGACGCCTGCTGGACGTGCACATCCAGGGCCGGCAGGGCAGCCTGCGCATGGACTCCTGGGAGTTCGTGCTGCGGTTCAACAGGTACACGTCGCCGGCCATCGGACCGGTCCTGAGCACCCGCTTCAACGTCGTCTTCAGCTATCCGCTCACGCGCCGCCACGAGCCGCTCAACTTGCCCGGCGGACAGTCGATCTACTTCGAGGAGACTGGCCACAACGTGCGGCACGGTTTCCTGAAGTACTTCCGCGCCAACGGCGGCGCGGCGGTGTTCGGTCTGCCTCGTACCGAGGAGGTCATCGAAGACGGGTTCACGGTGCAGTACTTTGAGCGCGCGCGCTTCGAGTATCACCCGGAGCACGCCGGCACGCGCTACGAGACGCAGTTGGGGCTGCTGGGCGACCAGGTGACGGCCGATCGCAGACCCTTCGCCGGGGTCGAGCCATTTCCCAACAAACCGCAGCACCGCTTCTTCCCCGAGACGGGCCACAGCGTGCACTTCGCCTTCCTGGAGTACTGGGAGCGCGAGGGCGCGCTCGACCGGTTCGGCTTCCCGATCTCCGAAGAGGTGTCCGAGAACGGTCGCACGGTGCAGTACTTCCAGCGCGCGCGCTTTGAATACAACCCCGACCCGCCGGTCGGCGAGCGAGTCACGTTGGGCGCGGTGGGCACGGAGCTCCTGCGCGCGCGTGGGCTGCTGCCTTAGCGCCTCAACCGGGCGGCCGCCGGAATCCGCCGCCGACCGCTGCCCGCCCTCCGGGGGATAGACTCGGCGCGGCAGTCAGAACGGGAGGCGCATGAAGCTTCAGCCTGACCGGCAGGCCGAGATAGACGCCCTGCGCGCGCGGTCGTTCCAGACGCGCCGCGCCACCGTGCCGGCTCTCGAGGAGATTCTCTACCAGCCGTTGCCCGTGCTGGACCACGGCTTCGTGCGCGTGATCGACTACATGGGCGACGACGCGGCCGTGGTTCAGGCCGCGCGCGTCTCCTACGGCCACGGCACCAAACGGGCGCGCGAGGACGCCGGGCTGATTCGCTATCTCATGCGCCACGCGCACACCACGCCCTTCGAGATGTGCGAGATCAAGTTCCACGTCAAGCTGCCGATCTTCGTGGCGCGTCAGTGGATCCGGCACCGCACCGCCAACGTGAATGAGTACTCGGCGCGCTACTCGATTCTGGACCGCGAGTTCTACGTACCGGCGCCGGAGCACCTGGGCGCGCAGTCAACCTCCAACCGCCAGGGCCGCGGGGAGCTGCTGGAGGGCGCCGAGGCCGCCCGCGTGCTGGACCTCCTGCGCGCCGACGCCCAACAGGCCTATGACCACTACCAGGAGATGCTCAACGAGGACGTCGCGGGCAATGTCATCGAGCCGGCCCGCCAGGGGCTGGCTCGTGAGCTGGCGCGCATGAATCTGCCGCTCAGCTTCTATACCCAGTGGTATTGGAAGATCGACCTGCTCAACCTGCTGCACTTCCTCTGGCTGCGGCACGACGATCACGCGCAGCACGAGATCCGCGCCTACGCGGCCGTGATGCTGGACACGGTCGAGCGCTGGGCGCCGCTTACCTTCGAGGCGTTCATGGACTACCGGATCGGCGGCGCCGCGCTCTCCCGCAAGGGCTTGCAGGTGGTGCGCAAGATGCTGGCGGGCGAGCCTGTCGACCGCGAGTCCAGCGGCATGTCACGCGCCGAGTGGCGCGAACTGATGGCAGTCCTGGGGCAATAGGGGAATGCCTTCCGAAGTTGGTTGATCTGTCCTGTAGGCGCGCGTCTCGGATGCCCGGCGGGACCTTGCCGAACATATCAACCGCGTCGCCTACGGTGACGAGCGGATCGTGTTCACGCGCCACGGCAAGGGTGTCGTGGCTTTGGTATCGGTGACGGACGCCGAGTTGCTCCAGCGGCTCGAGGATGAGGCGGACATTGCGGTCCTCCGCGAGCGGCTCGCAGACGGCGATGTGTCCGGGTACGTCTCGCACGCCCAGCTCGCAGCTGACGTCAATAGGTAACCGCTTTCGTGGCGATCCGAGGTAGGGGCGATTCGCGAACCGCCCGGTTCGTCCTAGGGGCACTGGGTCCACTTGGGACATCCCGACCTGAAGGTCGGGCCACCTGGCGCGCCGAGTCCGTCGCCGCCCGTGTCCCCCTCGAGCAAGGCGTCTACTTCACCACCGCCCGCCGCCAGATCCGCAAGGCGCTGGCCGATAATGGCGTGGCGAGGGAGATTGATGGACTGGTTGAGGAGCTTCTGAGCGCGCGTACCAGCGGCAGCGCGCAGGCGCCCTGACCCGGGGCGCCCATTACGTATCGCGCAGGCGCAATCGCTCACGCAGCGTTTCCAGGTGTGCGTAGGCCGCGCCGCGCTGGGACACCCGGCCGATGACCACCAGCATCGCGGTCGCGCGAACCTGATACAGCACGCGGTACGCACCGACCCGAATTCGCCACGCGTCGTCCAGGCCGCTCAAGCGCTCGCATCCCGCTGGCCGCGGATCGTCAGCCAGTCCACTCACGCGGGTGACGATGCGCTGCTGGTCGCGCGGTGGGAACCGCTTGAGCTCCGCATGCGCCGCTGGGTACCAACGGATTTCACGCTTCACGGGATGCTTGTACAAATACTACATTTAGTCTGTTAGTGTATAAGTGTACGCGGCAGTCTCCGTAGAGGAGGATGGTCAATGATCGAGGTGCGCGTCTCGGATGCTCGGCGGGACCTTGCCGAACATATCAACCGTGTCGCCTACGGCAACGAGCGGATCGTGTTCACGCGCCACGGCAAGGGTGTCGTGGCTCTGGTATCCGTGGCGGACGCCGAGTTGCTTCAGCGGCTCGAGGATGAGGCGGACATTGCGGTTCTTCGCGAACGGCTCGAAGAGAGCGATGTGTCCGACTACGCCCCCCACGCCCAGGTCGTAGCTGACGTCAACGGGTAACCGCGTCAGCACGACGGCCTTGCCCAGCTGCCTCCTTGCGTGAGGGCATCGCCGCGGGCGTGTAGCTCAAGGAAAGCGTCCGTTCCATCACCGCCCGCCGCCTGATCCGCCAGGCTCTGGCCAAAGACGGGGGAGCCGGAGAGATCGACCGTCTGGTCGAGGAACTCTTACACCGTCCATAGCAAAGCGAGCGACAGTCAGACCACTCATCCAAATAGCGCCCGTCCGACGACAGTCCGCCACTATAGGCAACCTTTGATCGAGTAATCTAGCCGCATGGACATAATAACGCCGTACTGGCGTAAAAGGCTTCGGAGGGCATTCCGGGCTCAATTTCATGAGCGGGCATGGTGGCGTTGGGTCATTGATACGATCGCCGTCCCAATCGTGATGGCCGTCATTACACTAATACACACACTCATCGACCCCGGCGAGCCCTTCGCGGAGTCGCCCGTTTGGTTTCAGCAATTGGGAGCATGGAACGTTGTCCACCTTATCCTAGCTGCATTTCTAGTCTTTATTATGCAAGTTATTTTTCAATGGTCTGTCCGCGCACCTGGACACCTGGACCAACAACGCCAGAGCCATATTCAATCTCTTAAAGATAAAGTTGAACTCCTAAACAACAGGATCGACGTTTTCGAGAAGCGCCTCCGACCAAACATATGGATCACTGGAAAGCCTTATGGTGGTACCGTAGTCATCGATTCTCTTAGAAGGGAAGTGAGTGTTGGGTTTGCCGTCGAAAATAAAAGTGACGACGATCTGTATGATGTCAAGGTTGAATTGGCGAAAATAGAGTGGAGTCAAACCGGACAGAGTGACTACATATGTTGCGATACCACGGTCGGTATACATTTGCCAGTTGCCCTTGAGTGGAGACCTGATGAGCAAGAATCTGAGGGAGTTTCGAGTACGGCTATACCCGCTGGAGCATCTCGTTGGATCGGACTTTTTTCAGAGCGCACAGTGCTATCAGCCAATCATAATATTCGTTCCGATAGCCTGGACTCACTAAGCTTCGACTATAAGGTTTTAATCCGTCTATCGGCGAGAGGGATTCCAGCCATCAAATCTCCAGATTATGAGATCTGTCGTGTAAATAGAGGCTGTGCATTTGACGTCCGTAATATTCCTTATGAGGTGACACCAAAAGCCCCATATCAACTTGCAAATCCACAGACAAATACATGCCGACATCCCGGGTAACATGGTCCAGCATCGAGTACGGGGCAGGCTTTATCGCCGGAATAACATAGCGACTGGACCCCCGAACCGTATTTAGTGCAGGCCAGGTGCCAGCCAGGTGGCCCGACCTTCAGGTCGGGATGTCCTTGATGGAGCGGATGAACCGGGCCGGCTACCGGATCTACTTCGGGAGGGATGGTGAGGCCCTGATCATCCTGCTTGGCGGAGGAACCAAGCGGCGCCAGTCGGCGGATATCGAGGCCGCCCAGAATCTTTGGGGGGCTTACTTACGGCGCAAGCGAGAGGAGACATAGCGCAATACCACTCACACGAGACTTCAGGGAAACGGTGCTGGCCCGCGCCCGGCGCGACCCGGAGTTCCGGGAAGGCCTGTTGAACGAGGGCATCGGGGCTCTGCTGGGCGGCGAGGTGGACGTTGGCAAGACCCTGTTGCGTGACTACATCAACGCCGCCATCGGGTTCGACGAGTTGGGCCGCCTGACCGACAAGTCGCCCAAGAGTCTGATGCGCATGTTCGGTCCCAACGGCAATCCGCAGGCTCGCAATCTGTTCGAGGTCATCAACCAGATCCAGCGGCACGAAGGCGTCCGGCTCCAGGTAAGAACCGTTCGCTAACGCGCCTTTGTGCGGTGTAAACGATTTACCCGGTCAGGACACCCCCAACGGGGGCGCGGGAGTAAGACTGGATTCCCTAAATTCACAAACGAAGTGCAACAACTCATTGAGGTATCGCCATGGGACGCCACTACTCCCACCTCACCATTGAAGAGCGCTGTGAAATTGCCCGCCTACGTGCCGCGGGCTGCTCGATCCGGCAAATTGCTGCAACTCTGGATCGCCAGCCGTCGACCGTCGCTCGAGAACTGACCCGCAACGGCTCCTCCACGCTGGGCTACCAGCCCCGCTATGCCGATCAGCAGGCCCACGCCCGCCGCTGGCGCGGCGCCCGCCTCGATCGCGATCCCCAACTGCGCGACCGTGTCCTCGCATGCCTCAAGCAGGGCTGGTCGCCCCAGCAGGTCGCCGGCCGCCTGGCTCGCCAGGCCAACCGCCCCCTCATCTCCCACGAGTCCATCTACCGCTTCATCTACGCCCAGCTCGCGCGCAAGAAAGACTACTCCTGGCGCCACTATCTTCCCCGCGCCAAGTCCAAGCGCGGCTGGCGCGGTCGCAAAGGTGGTAGTCCCGCCTCCTTCATCGCTCACCGCCGCCCCCTCGCCGACCGGCCTCCAGCCGTTGCCCACCGCCGCACTCCAGGCCACTGGGAGGCCGACCTCATGCTCTTCACTACCTACGGCCAGGCCATCCTCACTCTCCACGAGCGCCACTCCCGCCTCCTCCTCGCCGCCCGTCCCACAGGCAAAGCCGCCGACCCCATCGCCCATGCCCTGTCCTCCATCCTCGCTCCCTTGCCTCCTCAGTGGCGCCGCACCGTTACCTTCGACAACGGCACCGAGTTCGCGCGCCATCACCAGCTCCATGACCTCGGCATTGCCACCTTCTTCTGCGACCCCCACGCCCCCTGGCAGAAAGGCGGCATCGAAAATGCCATCGGCCGCCTGCGCCGCTCCCTGCCCCGCAAGATCGACCTGGCCACCCTGCCCAACGAGCGGTTTACGCAACTCGTCCAGGCCTACAACAACACCCCGCGCAAGTGCCTCGGCTACCAGACCCCCGCCGAGGTCTTCTGGAATTACCCGTTGCACTTGAAATGTGACTCCACACCCCGGCGTGCGCCGGGGTGACAGAACGGGGCCGGGGTGACGGGTGGAGCAGGCCGGCGTGACGGAGTGGGGCAGGCTTTTTGCCTGCTTGCGGGAACTCGCGCGCAGGCGAGCCAGGGTGACGGAAGGTTGCGGGCGGGGGTTTGGCTAGGCGCGGCCGAACTGGCGGTCGAGCAGGTCGCGCGTGAGGAGGATCATGGTGGGGCGGCCGTGGGGGCAGGTTAGGGAGAGATCGCAGCGTTGCAGGCGCTCGAGCAGCGAGCGCATCTCGTCCAGCGCCAGCGGATCGCCGGCCTTTACGGCCGCCTTGCAGGCCAGGCTCCAGCGCACTCGCTCGGCGGCTTCCAGACGCCGGAACTCCGGCGTGCGCGCCTCGGCCACCACCTCGCGCAGGTAGGCCGCGCCGTCGATCGTGCGGCCGGCGGCCGGGACGGCCCGCACCAGCCAGGTATGCGTCCCGAACGGTTCCAGCTCCAGGCCATGCGCGCGCAGAGCTTCCCGATGCTCCGCCACCCACTCCGATTCCGGCGGCGACAGCTCCACGGGGGCGGGGTCCAGCAGCGGCTGCGCGGCGCCGTCGCGGCCACTTTGCAGCTGCTCGTACATCACGCGCTCGTGCGCGGCGTGCTGATCTATCAGATAGAGCCCTTGCGGTCCGGCCGCGATCACGTAGGTCGATTCGATCTGACCCAGGGGCCGCATGACCGGCGAGCGCAGATCGGGCGGTCCCTCGGTTTGGGGTGAATCGGTCGGGCGGGCGGCGCCGAGCTCCTGCGGCGCGGGCGGCGCGGGCGGCGCGGGCGGCGCGGGCGGCGCGCCGGCCTGCCAGCGCGAACCGGCGGACTGGCCGGTCGGGAAGAAGAACTGATCCACCAGCGGCTGATCCAGCCGCGCCGGGGCCACCTGTCCGGCGGTGGCAAGTGCGCGCCGGATGGCCCTGGATATGCCGCCGAAGACCTCGCCGCCGCGCCGGAAGCGAACCTCCGCTTTGGTGGGATGCACGTTCACGTCCACCTCGCCGGGAGGCAGCGTGAGCCGCAGCACCACGACCGGGTAGCGCCGGCTGGGTATCAGGCTCTGGTAAGCCTCGCTGATGGCGCCGGCCAGCAGGCGGTCGCTGACCCAGCGCCGGTTCACGAACAGGGAGATGTACTCGCGTGAAGGACGGTGCAGATGCGGCTGCGAGACGAAGCCATCGATGCCCAGCGTCTGGCCGCGGGGCAACTCGATGAGCTGGTCCACCAGCTCCTTGCCATAGATGGCGAGCAGCGTGTGGCGCAGATCGCCGTCACCGGAGGTTCGCAGGCGCTCGCTGGCGCCGTCCCGCAGCGTGAAGGCCACGCCCGGGTAGCCGATGGAGGCGTGCGTGACCACGCGGATGACGTGCGCCAGCTCGGTGCGGTCGGCCTTGAGGAAGGCCAGCCGGGCCGGCAGGAAGCGGAATAGCCCGCGAACCGTCACCTGGGTTCCGGGGGCGCCGCCGGCCGGCGCGGACTCCACCATGCGCTCGTCGCGCACGACTATCCGGCGGCCGGTCTCATGGTCCCTGGTCACCGACAGCAGCGTCAGCTCGGACACCGCGGCCACGCTTGCCAGGGCCTCGCCGCGAAATCCCAACGTGCTCACCTGGGTTAGATCGTCGGCTGCGCTGAGCTTGCTGGTGGCGTGGCGCTGAACGGCCAGCTCGATCTCATCCGGCGCTATGCCGGCGCCGTCGTCGGTCACGCGGATGAGGTCCTTGCCGCCGCTCTCCACCTCGACCGTGACGCGCCGCGCGCCGGCGTCGAGCGCGTTCTCCACCAGCTCCTTGACGACCGAGGCGGGGCGCTCGATCACCTCACCGGCGGCGATCTTGCTGACGATCTCGGGCGCGAGCGTGCGAATGCTCACTGGCGGGCGCTCCGCTGCAGCTCGTAGAGCGCGGTCAGCGCGTCCAGCGGAGTGAGCTGGTCCAGATCGAGCGCGCGCACCCGTTCCACCAGCGGATGAGTCTCGGGCGGCAGCAGCGTGAGCTGAGCAGGCGCGGCGGGCGCGCCGTTATGCGCGTCGCGCTCCAGGTCGTGCAGGATCTCGTTGGCGCGCCGGATCACGGTGGGCGGCAGGCCGGCCAGCTCGGCCACGTGCACACCGTAGCTGCGATCGGCCCCGCCGGGCAGGACGCGCCGCAGGAAGACCACCTGGCCCTCCTGCTCGGTGACGGCCGCGTTGAAGTTGTGTACGCGCGGCAGCACCTCGGCGGCGGCCGTGAGCTCGTGGTAGTGCGTGGCGAAGATCGTCTTGGCGCGCAGGCGCGGGTGGTTGTGCACGTGCTCCAGCACCGCGCGCGCCACCGATATGCCGTCGTAGGTGCTGGTGCCGCGTCCGATCTCGTCCAGGATCAACAGGCTGCGGGGCGTGGCCTGGGCCAGGATGGCGGCCAGCTCCAGCATCTCCACCATGAAGGTGCTGGCGCCCGCGGCCAGGTCGTCGCTGGCGCCCACGCGCGTGAATATGCGGTCCACGATTCCCACCCGCGCGCGCTCGGCCGGCACGAACGATCCGATCTGGGCCAGCAGCACGATCAGAGCGGCCTGCCGCAGGTAGGTGGACTTGCCGGCCATGTTGGGTCCGGTGATCACCATGATCTGGTGGTGGTCGGGGTCCAGCCGCGTGTCGTTGGCCACGAAGGCTTCCGCTTGGGCGGCCTCGACGACGGGATGGCGTCCGCCGTCGATTTCGAGCAGGCCGCCGGCTGCGAGCTCGGGTCGGGCGTAGCGGTTGCGCTCGGCCACCTCGGCCAGCGCGGCCGCCACGTCCAGCTCGGCCACGGCGGCGGCCGTGCCCAACATGGCGGGCGCGAGGCGGCCCAGGTGCTCGACGACCTCCCCGAAGAGCACGCGCTCGAGCTCGGCGATGCGCTCCTCGGCGTTGAGCACGAGCGCCTCGTACTCCTTGAGATCGGGGGTCACGTAGCGTTCCGCGTTGGCCAGAGTCTGCCGGCGCTGGTAGTCATCGGGCACCGACTCGGCGTGCGCGCGCCCGATCTCGATGTAGTAGCCGAAGACCCGGTTGTAGCCGACCTTGAGTCCCTTGATCCCGCTGCGCTGGCGCTCACGCCCCTCCAACTCGGCGATCCAGGCCTTGGCCTGCGCGGCGCCCTGCGCCACGCGGTCCAGCTCGGCGCTGTAGCCGGGGCGGATGGCGCGCTCACCCGACTCGGTGATGGCGCGCGCGATCAGCTCGACGGCCTCGTCGCAGGGGTCCATGCGCGCGCCCAGCGCCCGCAGCGCGTCGGCCGCCTCCGCCAGAGCGCCGCGCAGCGCGCGTACGGTCGCCAGAGCGGCGCTCAAGTGTCTGACGTCGACCGTGCGGGCGGCGCCGCGCATGAGCCGGTTGGCTAGCCGCTCCAGATCTCCCACCGCCGCCAGCCGCGCCCGCAGGTCGGCGCGCAGGGCCGGGTCGTCGCGCGCGGCTTGCAGCTGGTCCAAACGCATCTCCAGCTCGCAGAGGTCCAGCGAGGGCCGCCCGAGACGCCGACGCAGAAGGCGCGCGCCCATGGGCGAGACGGTGCGGTCCAGCACCCAGAGCAAGCTGCCCTCGCTGCGCCGGTCGCGACCGGCCGTCTCGAGCTCGAGGTTGGCGCGGGTGGACGCGTCCAGCTCCATGTAGGCGGTCACGCTGTAGACCTGCACGCCGGTCAGCACGTGCAGCGTGGCGGCGTCGGTTTGATCCAGATAACCCACCAGCGCACCGGCGGCCCGCGCGGCGCGGGGATGTCCGGCCAGCCCCAGACCCTCCAGCGCCGTGACGCCCAAATGCCGCATGAGAGCCTCCGGCGCGGTGACCGGGTCGGCCAGCCAATCGTCGGCGGGCGCGGCCTTGACGGCGCCCAGCGCGTCCGCATCGGCGTTGAAAGCGAGCGTCTCGCGCGGCGCCAGGCGGGCCAGCTCGTGCGCCAGCGCGGCGCGATCCAGTTCCGTGGCGGCGAACTCACCCGTGCTCACGTCGGCGTAGGCCAGTCCGAAGAGCGCGCCATCGCCCACCACGGCCGCCAGATAGTTGTTGGCCTGGGGCCGCAGCATCTCTTCCTCGATGACCGTGCCGGGCGTGATGACGCGCGTGACCTTGCGCTCCACCAGACCCTTGCCCGGCTCGCTGACCTGATCGCAGACCGCCACGCGGTGCCCCGCCTCGATGAGCCGGGCGATATAGGTGTGCGCGGAGTGATGCGGGACTCCGCACATGGGTACGCGGCCGCTGCGGCCGAACTCGCGTGAGGTAAGGACTATGCGGAGCACCTCGGCCGCGACCTGTGCGTCGCGGTCGAACATCTCGTAGAAGTCGCCCAGACGGAACAGCAGGATGGCGTCGGGGTTCTGACGTTTTATGTCAAGGTACTGCCGCCGCAGCGGCGTCAACCCTGATGCGGTGGCCGTCGCTTGCCTCCCGCGCCCCCCGGCGACTACGGTTCAGGGCATACAAAAACCGAACTTGCGGGAAGGATAGCACCCGTGCCGAAAGGGGCGGGCGCAGGTAGTGGGCTCCTTTGATTGCAGCCGGACCGGTGGTCGGTGAGTCCCACCGACCCGGCGCGGCATCAGCGCGGTGCCAGTCCTGGCCGAACCGTCGTCGGCCACGTTGTCAGCGCGTGCCGCCCGTGGATCCGCGAGACGACGCACAATGGACTACCCTGCGGATAACGCACGCAGTGGTGGGGGAGCATGGTGATGAAGGGAGGGTTGGAGCAATGAAGACCTCGCGAGCGACTTATCGCCGTGTGAAGGGGTCACCCTACAATCGCTGGCACTGGGAATCTAGCTGCCATAAGTGGCCGACCCGTGACTTAGAGACGTCGCGGGATCATAATGTGACGCCGCTTTGCAGCCGGTGTGGGGACATTGAGCGCGATAGACAGAGCGCTCAAGATTCCGAAGGTGGTGCCGAAGCAAAGCTGGAAGTCCTTGAAGAGAAGATGGACCTTGTCGTGGATACCCTTCGCACGTTGATTGACGAAGTTCGTGGCGGCGTCATCGTCTTTCCTGACGACAAGAAGAATCACTGAGCATGGCGAAGTACGACCCGCTGCGCGACCACTTGGCGAAGTTGACTGGCCCGGACTGGTGGGCGAGGTTCGGCGACGTCGAGCGCATCATCGGAGCCAAGTTGCCGCCGTCGGCGCGCGGCCAAACGCGTCTTCGCGGCACGTGGTGGTGGACGGGCAGGAGCCTCACCCGCCCGCATGTGCGGGCATGGACGGACGCCGGGTGGTACCCGGCACGTGTGGATCTTGCCTCCGAGATTGTCGTGTTTCGCAGGAGCAATGGGAGGCTGCGCAATCCCGTCAGAACATTCGAACAGGGTCAGAAGAGGTGCCATGCGCCGCTTGGGCCTGGGCTTACGGGGGGCATATGACGCTTCACGAGGCGATGCAGGACGTTCTTCACCGAGCCGGCGAGCCGCTGACGTCTCGGGAAATCGCCGATGAAATCAACCGGCGCGGCTTGTACGAGCGAGGCGACGGTGCCCAGCTAGGCGCGAGCCAAGTATCGGCAAGGGCTCGCAACTACCCGTGCCTGTTTGCTCGGACAGCGGGCAACACTCGTATCGCCCTATGCAGCAAGCCAAAGTAGCCTCCCATCCGTGCTGAGGAGTTACAGATGAGTTTGCCAAATACTCACGACGATCCGATTGCGCAATAGATCACTAAGGTCAGGAGTTCGGCATGCCCCTTATGCCACGAGGTCGATTGGCAATTCAGCCCTGATTTCTTGATGTTTCCTATGGTATATCTGAGCACTCTTTTGTCGGCCTACGTAGTGACGTGCAAGACATGTGGTCTCGGTGTTTTACTTAACTCACATCCGGCTGAAGATCGGACGATTGACAGGGCAATTGAGGAGATTGAGATCGATAGATTGAAAATAACGAAACGCTAGCTTCCCCTCAAACATGAACTTCGCCAACCGCGCGATCTGGACCGGCGACAACCCAGACATCCTGCGCGGCATGAACTTCGGCTTCGTGAACTTCATCTACCTGGCCCAGCCTCAGACTCGAAACGGAGAACCGGGCTACGCGCGCCGCCGGTCCATGACCGATGGCTCCTGCGCGAGCTCTCGCCGCACGCTGGCGACCCATTCGGGGTCAAGACCCAGGGCATTGGTGACTGCGTCATCGATCTGCTGGCGCACTGGGTCTTGGTGCATATGAGGCAGTGGCAATAGCTCCTCGCGCTGCAGCCAGTCGAACCAGCTGCTGAGTGAATCGCGGCTCATGGAGTCCAGTGCGGCGAAATCCGGCACTGGCAGCGAGCGCAGCGTGTCCAGCGAGAACGACGGGTAGGAAGGCACCTTGTTGTCGCGCCCGCCGAGCAAGGTCAGGATTCCCGGCGTGGAGTTGAGATAGAGGCACAGAGCCCTTGCAATGTCGGCGTCATGCGGCCGACAGGGTGTCCAACTTGAGCCGAGGGCCGGACCCGGCAGCATCACGGCGGCAACCCGCGTCCGGTTCAGTCGAAATCGAGTTGGCAATAGCAGGTCGGCGCGCTGCTCCCAATAGCGGTCGGCCAAGTGACGCTTCGAGGGTATCGGCTCGATGTACACATCTGTCTCGGCGAGCATGGACTGCGTGATCTCCGTCTTGTGAAAATAGAGTGCGCGGCGGCCCGACTCCGTAGGCAGAGCCGAGCGAGTGTAGGCGTCTCGTATTCTCTGGCCTGCGGGTCCGATTTTGGCCAAGTGACTCAGTGGCACAGCGGGAACAGCCCCCGGATTCGCTTCGGTGAGGGTCCGGTAGGCGTCCACCAAGAACGGCGAGAGGAAGTTGACGGCGTACCAGTCGCCGAGCGCGATGCGGTCGGCGTCTACCCACTGGATCGTCAGGTCGTGGGACACGGGGTCGCCTGCCGTGGTCAACGCCTCTATCCGTGCCGCAGTGTCAAGCGATTCCAGCGGCGTCGCTGGATTCCGAGCAAGGTTGACCACGCACGTCGGCGGCTTCGACCCGTTGCCGTCCCACCGCCGGCACACCAGCAACACCTCGCCGATGGTCGTGTTCTCCGAGAAAAAGATGCGCTGCGGGTCGTGCGACGCGATGATGGTGTCGATGTGGAAGCGGTCGGCAAGGTGTTTGCGGGTCTTGGATGCTGCGGGATTAGTTGCCATCACCGTGGGCAATACGACGGCCAGAACGCCGCCGTCGTCCCGCGTCATTGAGTCGGCAAGCACCATGAACGCGTTCGCTGAGCCAGAGAGCCGCGCCGCTTCCCTATAGGACTGCTTCTCCAGCATTGTCTTCTCGCGCTGCTTGATTGCCTGCTCGTCGGCATGGCTGAACTGATCATGCCGCAGACTGTCGCGCGTGAACGGTGGGTTCATGATGACCAGATCCATTGGTGGGGGCGGTTCGCCCGCCTCCTGTTCGGTTTCCACCTGCTGGGTGGAGGGCCAATCGGCCAATATGGCGAGACCGAAAAGGAATTCCAGCGAGCCGAGATGCGGGAGACCGTCGAACACCCCGAGCAGCGCCCGGTGAATGTTCATGTGCGTGAACCGTGTGGTGGGCGAGAGCATCCCCAGCGTGCTGGCGGCCATGTGCGTAGCGGTGAGATTGACGTCATAGCCCCACAGCACGTCTTCGACGAGGAGCAGGCCGAGCGCTGCCTCATCGTCGGGGTCACTTGGGCCAGTGGCGTTTCGCAGGTCACGAATGCGCTCGGCAGCCGCCATGAGCAGGGTGCCCGTTCCGCAGGCCGGATCGCAGATGCGGAGGGCCCCGATGGCGTCGGCGTCGGACCAGTCGGCATCCTGCGCGCGCAGGGCCAACGAGGCCAGCAGCACGGCGGCGGCGGTCGAGGTGTAGAACGAGCCGTCGTAGCGGGCGGTATCCAGCACGCGGTGAAAGACGCGCCCCAGCAGGTCGTGGCGCAGCCCGACCACCCGTTCGGAAACTCTTGCGACGACCTCGGCCAGTTTGCCTACGGCTTGGCCCGTGTCCGGGTCCGCCGGAAGCGTGTCTAACGCGACCCGGCCGGTCTCGAACACTGGCCGGTAGTCCACGGCAAGGATGCCTTGCCAGGCCTCTCGAAAAGCACTTATGGGCGCACCCGACTCGGCGCATTGGCTGGCGCTGGCCGGCGGCCATGGCCCGTCATAACCAAGCGGGCACAGGATCGGCAAGTGCTGCTGCACCCGGTGATGAAACAGCATGGCGGTTGCCACGACGAGCATGCCGCGCTTGGCGGCCACGAAATACCTGTCGCTCGGCTGCTGGCCTTGGGGCTGCGTCGCCGGAAGGTCAAGGTTCCTCGCCAGCGCCTGCCACACGGATGGATTGAGCTTTTGCACCACCTGATCCAGGCCATCGGAGAGCAACCGCGCGGCGACGTCGGTGCCGCTGAGGGAGTGCGGCGCTTGTTGGACGGCCTGGGCCAACTGCGCCACGCCACCCTCGGACCACTCACTGGATGGTTCCCCCGGCTTGGTCCGAACAGTCCAGGTCAACTCGGCGTCGGACAGCGTGTCCTCGGTGACGCCGGCCGGATAGCAAACGGCGAACGCGATGATGGCGAGCTTTTGCTTCAGGCGGGCGTCGGCGTCCTTGATCGCCTGAGCCTTGCGCTCGAATCCGGTTTCAGCTTCGAGGACAACCTCGAGGCCGTCGACTTCCGCGACAACGTCGAGCTTTCGGCGTCCTCGGCGCTCCTCGTAGTCCGCCGCGACGCCATGCTCGGTAAGCAGCTGCGCCAGGACCCGGTTATGGAATTCCTCTTGCTTCGCCATTAGACCTTGCCGCTGGCTAGAAGGCGTAGCGTAGCCTCAGCCGCCCGCTGGGGCACGGTTCCTGTACCACGAGGCCTAACCCCACCAGCCGCACTGGGGCCGCTGGGAACCACGCAAAACATCTCGCGACGCTTACGGGCCTCGTGGTAGCGGGAGCGTATCACGGGCGCACGAGCACCCACCTCGATCAACACTGTCGGCTGCGTTCCCACGCCAGAAATAGCCTAGACTTGAGACCGTGCGACAAGGAGCACACATGTCAGCCGACAAGGACAACAACCCACCGCCACCGCCACGTAGGCGCGACGAAGGTGAGGCGACCAAGGGCGGTAAACCGGCACCGCAACCACCCCGCCCTCGGCGCCAGGACAAGGGCCAGAACATCAGGGGCGACAACTAACCACGAGCGGTGCCGGTGGCCCCGCGAAGTTCAGGCCGAGCCACACGGCCATGACGAGAACCTGCACGCCGAACGCTGCGGCTAGGCAAACGGCAAGTTTGCCGCGTTTCTCGATGATGGCGTCGTTTGTCTTTTGGCGCTCCGCGGCGAAAAATATCTGGTCCTTTCGGAACTCCCAACGCGGCTTGGTCAGATTCTGCTCCCACAGGTCACCCAGCGAGACGAGCGTGAGATGCTTGAGGGTATGGGCGACAAAGGCCGATACGGCCACACCCGCGCCGAGGAGGGCGCCGATCGCATAGAGCCACCAGTGCTCCAGACCTGCGTCGCCGGTCACGGCTCCGGCCGCGACCGGTACCCCCAGCGTGACGGTCGCAGCCGCCATCCCGATCTGACGCAGCCTGGCGTCCAGCGCGTCGAATCGTCTGAGTGACCAGTCGTACGAGGCCAGGACGAACGCATAGGCATCTTCGATGCTGGGCCACATGCATTCCGGATCCTGCTCGTCCCAGTTCCCCGAGGACACGTCTTCAGTCGCATCCATGGCCTGCTCCTAGCTGTCGTGCCCTCGGCTTCCTCCGATTCTCACCTCGACGCGGGTCGGCATCAAACTTGACCACTACCCGGGCGCACGGCAAGGGGTTCCTCTGATGGCCGCGCGGGATTGCGGCACGGCGGGGCTAAGACACCCTCACACCGGCCGTCTCCCGAACAAAGAGAGAGCAAGAGACCGCGCCCGCGGCCGGGGTGTTCGTGGCGGCGCTGGGCGTGGCGCTGCCGACCTTCGGTTGATCCGCACGGCGTATGCTCGGTGCCGCGGGGCCTCAGCGCGGCGCGTCCTCCATGCTGATCAGCACCTTGCCGCACTCGCCGCTGAGCACGGTCTGCATGGCGTGCTCGAAGTCGGCCAGCGGAAAGTGGTGGGTGAAGAGCGGCGCCAGCTCGCCGCCGTGGCGGAGCAGAAAGCTCTCAGTGCGGTACCAGGTGTCCCAGATCAGGCGGCCGGTGACTCCGTAAGCCTCCAGCCCCTTGACCATGAAGTCCTCGGCAAGGTCGATAGTCACGGGCGCCGGCGGGATGCCCAGCAGAACTATCTTGCCGGCGTTGGAGGAAACGCGCAGGGCCTGGCGAAGCGCGCGGGGATTGCCCGACATCTCCAGGCTGACAGTGGGGCGGCAACCGAGCGCGTCGATCACGTCGGACTCGAGGGTCGCGCGGGAGGCGTCCACGGTCGCGTGCGCGCCGAGCTGGGCGGCCAGGCGTCGGCGGTACGCCGAGACATCGGTAGCCACAATGGGATAGGCCCCAACCGAGCGGGCGACGGCCGTGGCCATGAGACCCATGGGACCGCATCCGTAGACCGCCACCGGCTGCGCGGACAGGTCATAGCGCATGGCGGCGTGCACGGCATTGCCCAGCGGCTCGAAGAGAACCGCCTGCTCGGGAGGCATTCCGGCCGGCACGCGCCAGGCGACGCGCTCGGGCACGGCGAGGTACTCGGCGAAGCCGCCTACTACGTCGACTCCAAGAATCCTGCGGTTCTCGCACACGTGCGAGTGGCCGGTCCGGCAGGACCGGCAGGTGCCGTCGAAGATGTGGGTCTCCAGCGCGACGATCTCGCCGCCGCGGAACCGGCGCACCTGCGCCCCGACTTCCAGCACCTCGCCCAGGATCTCGTGTCCGAGCGTGATTGGGGTGGGGCAATTCTGCGCGGCCCACTCGTCCCACAGGTACAGATGCTTGTCCGATCCGCAGATGCCGGCCCTGCGCACGCGCAGCAATATCTCGTCGGGCCCCGGAGTCGGCCGCTCGACCTGCTGAAGCTCGACGCCGCGCACCGGCATGGTCTTGCGTACGGCGAGCATCTCTGGCACGGAAAAATCGCAGCCTGGGCGTCTACAGATGCATGACGACCAGCTTGAGCTCGGTCATCTCCTCCACGGCGTACTTGGGACCTTCCTTGCCCAGGCCGCTGTCCTTCACGCCGCCGTAGGGCATCAGATCGGTGCGCCACTGCGAGCCCCAGTTGATGTGCAAGTTGCCCGAGTGCACCTCGCGGGCGAACCGCATGGCTGTGTCGAGGCTTTCAGTGAAGATCGCCGCGCTGAGCCCGTAGTTGGTGTCGTTGGCGAGGGCTATCGCCTCTTCGACGTCCTCAACCTTGGTGACGCCCATCGCGGGACCGAAGAGCTCGTCGCAGGAGATGCGCATCTCCGGCTTCACGTCGGCGACCAGGGTCGGCGCGAACATTTGCCCGGAGCGCTCGCCGCCGACCAGCACGCGTGCGCCGCTGGCGGTCGCCTCGGAGATCCACTCGTCAACGCGGACGGCATCGGACTCGCGGATCATGGGACCCATGCGGGTCGCTTCGTCGAGCGGGTTGCCGGTATTGATCGCTTCCACCTCGGGGGCCAGCGCGTCCAGCAGGTCTCCGTACACCGGCCCGGGCGCGATGATCCGCTGGGCGGAGATGCAAACCTGTCCCGCGTTGGCGTAGCCCGTCTGCGGTATGGCCGTTGCCACCTTGTCCATGTCCGCGTCCGGCATCACGATCACCGGCGAGTTGGACCCGAGCTCCATGGTGACTTTCTTGATGCCCGCCCTGTGACAGATGCGCTCACCGATGTCGCGGCTGCCGGTGAAGGTGACCTTGCGAACGCGGGGATCGGACACCAGCGCGTCGCCAATCTCGGAGCCGGGGCCGGTCACGCAGTGCACCGCTTCGGCCGGCACGCCGGCCTCGAGCAGCAGCTCGATCAGACGCAGCGCCGAGAGCGGCGTATCCGTGGCCGGCTTGACCACCACGGCGTTTCCGGCCGCCAGCGCGGGGCCGACCTTGTGGCTGACAAGGTGCAACGGAAAGTTGAAGGGCGAGATGCCGGCCACGACGCCGCACGGCACACGCAGCGTGAAGCCGAACTTGCCTTTGACGCCGGGCCCGCCCTCGAGCGGGACTACTTCGCTTCCGAGACGTTTGGCTTCTTCGCCCGAGAGGTAGAGGATCTCAGCCGCGCGAGTGACCTCGGTGCGAGCCTCCGAGATGATCTTGCCTTCCTCACGCGTGACCAGGCCGGCCAGCTCCTCGGTGTTCTCGAGCACCAGGTCGCCGGCGGCGTGCAGCAGCTCATGGCGCTCATAGCCCGTAAGGCCTGCCATCACCTGCGCGCCGCGCTCCGCACTGGCCAGTGCGCGGTCCACGTCGTCAGCGGTCCCGCGCGGGACTGTGTCCACAACCGAGCCATCGAAGGGATTGATCACTTCGATCGCGTCGCTGCCGTTCGTCCATTCACCGGCCACATACATCCGCATGGCGGATCACTCCCTTGGATCGCGAGCCGTTTACGGCGAGATTGGGCGAACCATAGCCCGCCCGCGCTCCGCGTGCACGCATAGCACGCGCGCCCATGCTAACGAGTCGACGAGCCCGCGGCCGCATGGCGCGAGCAAGCATGCTTGCGTTGACAGGTGAATTGTGAAACATTTCACGCGGCCGCAGGGCGAGGGACCGGGCCTGGATTGCGAGGCTGTTGGAGCTGGTTTATTCGCGGCCGTCTGCCGCGGCGCTGAGCGAGTATGAGCGCGCCCGAGGTGTTCGTTCTGTGCGCTGGCGCGCTCGGACCGGAGTAACGTCAAGGATCCGCGGATGGAGTTGAGAGAACCGTCCCCCGAACAGTGGGCCGCCCTTTCGGAAATCGTGGCCCACGTTTGGTTCCTGGCGGCGGCGCTGGTAATGACGGGGGTGACCTACATGCTGGCGCACGCGATGATCCCTTCGCTGGCCTACACGGCCGATTTGTCCGCGTCGACAGCCCGCCGCCTGCGTGCGCCTCTGTACACCGTGATGGCGCTGGGCCTGGTCGGGATAGTGACGATATTTATCAAGGCGGTGCTGCTGGCGCTGGAGCTTCTGCCCGATCTCTACGGGAGACTCGCGATCTAACCGATGCGATTCGTGCTGGCCTTCCTACCCCGGGTGACTCTCAAGCAGGCGATCGTCGCCGTGGCGGGTTTGTCCATGCTGGGAGGCGGCGCGGTCTCCGCGCTGGTAGCCCTGATCGTGCTGGGCGCGATGGGGGGCACCGTCAATCCTCCGGCCGAGCAGCCGATCCCATTCGACCACACCATCCACGCCGGGAAGGCCGGCATCGCCTGCGAGTTCTGCCACCGGGGAGTGGAGACGCAGGCGGCCGCCACCATCCCCTCGGTGCAGCAGTGCATGTTCTGCCACGGAGTCATCGCCACCGACCGGCCCGGCGTGCAGCTGCTGCGCGCGGCCTGGGAAACCGACACGCCGATCGAGTGGCGGCGCGTGCACCGGCTGCCGGACCACGTGCGCTTCGTCCACGAGCCGCACATCAGCGCCGGCGTGGCGTGCGAGACCTGCCACGGTCAGGTGGCCGAAATGACGGAAGTGCGCCAAGTACGATCGCTCAACATGGGTGACTGCATGAACTGCCATCGTGAGAGTGGCGGCTCGCTGGACTGCGCCACATGCCACAAATAGCCGAAGGGGCGCGCGCGAGCCGTTTGAGCCGGCGCCGCTTTCTCACCGGGGCGGCGGCGCTGGCCGGAGGCGCCACCATCGTGGCCTGCGCCAAGCCCGACCGTGAGTCGCAGGTGCAGAGCTTCGTCCTCTCGCCCGAGCAATCGCTGCCCGGCCAGGAGCTGTGGTTCGCCACGGCGGCCGCGCACTCGGTGGGGTGGAACAGCGCCGTGGTGCGCGTGATCGACGGGCGCGCGAAGAAAGTGGAGGGCAACCCCGCTTTCCCGATCAACCAGGGCAAGCTCGACGTGCGCGGTCAGGCCGGCGTGCAATCGCTGTATCACCCCGACCGGCTCCAAACGCCGCTCAAGCGGCGCGGCGTGCGCGGAGGCGGCGACTACGAGGCTATCGATTGGGACGAGGCTCTGGATACGCTGGTAGCCAGACTGGAAGGCGCCTCGAGCCTGCTGATGCTCACGCCCCCACTGGCGGGAACGCGCGCCCGGCTGGCAAGTGATTTCGCCGCCGTGTTCGGCGGCCGCCAGCTCGTTTACGAGCCGCTCGAGAACACGACGCTGCGCGAAGCTCTGCGGTTGAGCTTCGGAACCGACCGGATCCCACACTTCGACATCGCCAACGCGCGCTCGGTGCTCTCTTTCGGCGCCGACTTCCTGGGCACCTGGGTGTCGCCCACGCAGTACAGCGTCGCCTACGGCGAGATGCGGCAGGGCGCCGGGCGTGAGCGCGGCCTGCTGATTCAGGTCGAACCGCGCATGTCGCTGACCGGCGCCAGCGCGGATCGCTGGGTGCCCGTGAAGCCCGGCCAGGAGGGCGTGCTGGCGCTCAGCATCGCCCAGGTGATCGCGGCGGAGGGGCTGACCGGGGACGATCGCTGGTACGACGTAGTCAACGAAGTGGGCGGCCTGGCCGCGCTCAACGAGTACGCGCCCGACCGGGTGAGCCAGCGCACGGGCATCGAAGCAGAAACGATTCAGCTGGTCGCGCGGGATTTCGCCGCGCATCAGCCGGGCATCGCGTTAGCCGGCGGACCGGCGCTCGCTCACACCAACGGGCTGGACATCGGCGCGGCGGTCTTCCTGCTCAACCGAATGGTAGGCAGCGTGGGAGTGCCGGGCGGGGTGCTGCCCAACCCGCCGGCGCCGGCCGAGATCCCGGCGCCGCAGCCAGCCTCGCCGTTTCGCGAGTGGGCGGGCCTGGCGGCCAGCCTGCGGGACGGCGATACGCCCGACATGGTGTTCGTTCACGAAGCCAATCCGGTCTACGGCCTGCCCGCGTCGATCAAATTCAGCGAAGCGCTGGGCAAGGTCCCGTTCATAGTGGGCACGGGCGTGTTCATGAACGAGACGCTCGCGCATGCCGACCTGGTGCTTCCGGCCGCGCATACGTTCGAAGAATGGGGCGACTTCGCGGCCGAGCCCGGCGCGGGGTCGCAGGTCGTGGGCCATCAACAGCCGGTTGTGACCCCGTGGACCAAGAGCCGCAGCTTCGGCGACGTGCTGCTGACGGCGTGGCACGAAGTGAAACCGGAGACGGCGCCGCCCTGGGAAACCATGCGCGAGGCCGTGCGCTCCACGGCCGAGAGCGTATTCGCCGAGCAGGGCCAGGACTTTGCAAGAGCGTGGATAGAGCTGCTGCGCAACGGGGGGAAATGGGACCGACAGGCGCCCCGTGAGACGTTGAGCGAACCGGATTGGCACGTAGGTCTACTGAACGAACCCGCCTACGCGGGCGACTCGCTCGAGTTTCCACTGCATCTCGTTCCCTTCGAGACAGTGGCGCTGGGCACGGGCGACGAAGCAGTCAATCCCTGGCTGCAAGCCACGCCCGACCCCTTGACCACCGTGACCTGGATCACGTGGGTGGAGCTCAACCCGCGAACCGCGGCCGATCTGGGCGTGAAGCGGGGCGACGTAGTGAAGATCGAGACGCCCGCCGGTTCGATAGAGGGCCGCGTCTATGAATCTCCCGTAACGCCGCCTGACGTGGTGGGCGTACCGGTCGGGCAGGGCCACGAGTTTGGCGGCCGTTGGGTCGAACAGCGGGGCGCCAACGTGCTACCTATCGTGCAGGCGCAGATTGTGTCGGGGTCCGGCGCGCTCGCCTGGGCCGCAACCCGGGCCAGAGTGCGCGGAACCGGCGGGTTCGAGCGCTTGCCGACTTTTGAAGTGATCGATTCGCCGCGCAATGACGGCGCGGAACCAATAGCAAGGGTGACCAGTGAGTAGCGTGCACGAAGCAGCCATACGCGCGGCCGGCAAGTCGGCGGCCACCATCCCAACTGACGAAGTCGATCCTTCCGCGGGCCGCCGCTGGGCCATGGTGGTGGACGGCGACCGCTGCACCGGTTGCCAGGCGTGCGTGGTGGCCTGCCAGGCCGAGAACAACATCCCGCTCAACGAAGAAAGCCGTGTGATCGAGCGCCGGCCCAAGTCCTGGATCCGCGTCGAGCGCTACTGGGACGGTGAATGGCCGAACGCCAAGGCGCGCTTCCTGCCGGTGATGTGCCAGCACTGCGGCAACGCGCCCTGCGAGCCGGTTTGTCCGGTGTGGGCGACGTATCACAACCCGGAAGGTCTCAACGTACAGGTGTACAACCGCTGCATCGGGACCCGGTTCTGCGCGAACGGCTGTCCTTACTCCGTGCGTTACTTCAACTTCTGGAACCCGGAATGGCCCGAGCCGCTCGACAACCAGCTCAACCCCGACGTGACCGTACGCACCAAGGGGATCGTGGAGAAGTGCACGTTTTGCGTGCAGCGCATCAACCGCGCGAAGCGGGACGCCGCGCAGGACGACCGTGAGCTGGCCGACGGTGACGTACAGCCCGCTTGCGTGCAGTCCTGCCCGACGACCGCGCTGGTGTTTGGCGACCTCAACGACAAGACGAGCACGGTGGCCAAGCTGGCGGAGTCCGAGCGGAACTACACGCTGCTGGACCAGCTTGGAACCGATCCGGCGGTCATCTATCTGAAGAAGGTGGACCCGCACTACACAAGCGCGGAGGAGCCGGCGCACGAATGATCAAACCGGAGCCCGCGGGCTTGCAGCTCACGCTACGCCCACCATTCCGTCCGACGGCTCTACGGATCAGCCGCTCGCACGCGGCGGTGGCCGTGCTCATCCTGCTCGCTCTGGTGGGGATCGTGACCTACCTCATTCGGATCGCGTCCTGGGGCGACCGCCCGTCCTGGACCTATCCCGCAGTGGCGCTGATGTACATCCTCTCGACCGTCGCCGCGATGCCGCTGGTGGCCTATGCCAGCCGCATGGCGCGCGGTTATTGGGCCCTGCCGGCCCGCCGCGCGGCGGAGCTGTTCGCGATCCCCTCGCTTGTCTCGTTTGCGCTGCTGATCCCCGTGCTGGCCGCCCTGCCGCCTTTCACGCAGGACGGCGTGACACGCGCAAATCTCTGGTTTGGGTTTGCCGGCGGCGCGCCGTTTCTCACGGACGCGCTGGCGGTGTCGATCTTGTTGCTGCTGGGAGCGTCGATCCTGTGGATCTCGGCGGTGCCCGACCTGGCCGGACCGCCCGGGCGCGTGCGTGCGTTCCCTACCTGGAAGCGCCTTCTGTACCTGAACTGGATGGGCACGAAGCGGCAGTGGATCGTGATGCGCGGCGGACTGCGGATGATGGGTGCGTTCTACCTGATGATGTTCATATTCGTGCACATGATCTTGACGACCGATCTGGGACAGAGCCTCCTGCCCGGCTGGCGCTCCGGCGTCTTTCCCGCGTACCACGTGGTTTCCAGCATCCAGGGCGCAGTGGCAATCACGGTGATCACGATGTATTTGCTGCGGCGACTGGCCCCGTCGGCGGGCCGGTTCATTGGCGACGAGCAGGCGGCCGGTTTCGGCAAGCTGCTGCTGGCGCTCACGCTTTTCTGGTTCTATTTCTTCTGGTCGGATTTCCTGCTTGTCTGGTACGCCCGCATTCCAGGTGAGGTAGCGGCGATGCAGACCAACGTTGCCATCACCTACAAGGCGGCGTTCCTGATCGCGCTGGCGGGCATGCTGGTGATCCCGTTTTTCACGCTCATCTTCAACCCCATCCGGCGGCGCCTGTCACGGCTCGCCGCGGTCTCCGGGGTCGTGCTGGTGGGAATGATCTTCGACCGCATCCGGCTCTTCGTGCCCTCCATGGGAAACGAGAATCCCTTCGCGCACCGGCTGGATGAGCTGCCGGGTCCGATATTCCCCGACGCCGTGGACGTGTTGTTCATCATCGGCATGCTGGCGATCGTGGTACTGGCGTACCTGTGGGCGGCCGCGCGCATTCCTACCCTGAGCGGCTGGGAAATGCGAGAGGCCTCTATGTATAGGCACGAGAAACGCTTCGTCAAAGCCGACGTGCTCGTGATCGGGAAACCCAACTAGATGAAACCGCCGCACGCGCGCAAGGGAACCCGATGCAAGAACCGGTAACCGTCGACCGGCGCACGGCCAACCGCGAGCTGCTTGATTTCGTCTTCAAGTGGCCGCTCTGGTGGATGGGCGTGAGCAGCGGCCTGGGGGGCGTTGTCACCCTGGGGTTCGCGATCTTCGTGCTGCTGCTGATATTCGGTCTGCAGCTCTTCGGCTACGCGCATCCGGTGTACTGGGGCTTCCCGGTCGTGAACTTCGTGTTCTGGATCGGGGTGAGCCACGCCGGGATCATGGTGTCGGCGATCCTGCGCCTCACGCAAGCCGAGTGGCGTCGGCCCGTGACCCGCGCTGCCGAGGTGCTCACGATCTTCTCGCTGTTGACCGCGATGACGTTCCCCATCATCCACAGCGGCCGGCCCTGGCGGACGCTCTACTGGGAGTTCCCCTACGACTGGCTGCGCGGCATGTGGCCCAACCCGCGCTCGCCGCTCGTTTGGGACCCGGCGGCGATCTTCACTTATCTGACGTCGACGGTCCTGTTCGTGTACGTGGCGCTGATGCCGGACCTGGCGCTGGCGCGTGACCGCGCTCCCAACAAGATCAGCCGAGCCGTATACGGGGTGCTGGCCATGGGCTTCCGCGGCACGACGCGCCAGTGGCGCATTCAGGCAATCTCCGGAATCCTTCTGTCGGCGCTGATTCTGCCCATCTTCGTCTCGGTGCACTCCATCGTGTCGTGGGACTTCGCGGTCACCCTGCTGCCGGGCTGGCACAACACCGTATTCGCACCATATTTCGTCATCGGCGCCGTGCACTCGGGCGTGTCGGCGGTGGTAACCGTGATGATCGTGATGCGCTACGCGTTCGGGCTGAAGAACTACATCACGCGCGACCACATCGATTCGCTGGCGCGGCTTCTGATCGTGGTCGCGACTACCTGGCTCTTCTTCTTCATGTTGGACCTGTTCTTTGGGCTCTACGGCGCCGAGCCGGCCGAGGTCGACACCTGGCAGCGCCGCCTGGTGGAAGCGCCTTGGGTGGGCCTGGCGATCACGTTCATCCTCACCGCCTACCTGATCCCGGTGCCGATGTGGTTGATGCGAGGGGTGCGCCGCAGCTTCTTCTGGATGTTCGTTACGACCATCCTGGTAAACATCGGAATGTGGATCGAGCGTTACATGATCATCATCCCCGGATTGGAGCGAAAATCCGGACTGACGTTCATGTACGGCGACTACTCCCCCTCGGCGGCGGAATTCGGGATAGTGGCCGCCCAGTTCTGCCTCGTCGTGCTGGGCTTTCTGACATTCTCGAAGCTGCTGCCGATCATGCCGGCGGCCGACATCAAGGAAGGGCAAGTGCTGCGCGAGACGATCAAGGTTGGGCGGGTACAGGTTCCCGCCACGATGCGCGAAGGCTGAGAGAGGTCCCATGAGTACTGCCGCATCTATGGATAGACAAGAGCTGCTCGGCCTATACGAAGAGCCGGAGCAGGCCGCGGACGCGGTGGCGAGGGTACGCGCCGCCGGGTTCGACGAGACCGACATCGAGATACTTAGCGCCACGCCCTATCCCGAAGGCGCCTTCGGGGAAGGCCACACGAAGCACCGGCTGTTCGCGTTCCCATTCGCGGGCGCGGCCTGCGGGCTGGCGGTGGCCATCGCCTGGCACATCGGCGTGCAGCTGGCCATGCCGATAGTGACCGGCGGCAAGCCGGTGGTGGCGGTGCCCGCGATCATCCAGGTGCTCTACGAAGGCACCATGCTGGGCGCCGTGCTCTTCACGGTCCTCGGCGTGATCTTCGAGTCGCGTCTGCCGGACGGCGTGGGCGTATATGACGATCGGGTTTCGGACGGACTGATCGGCGTGTCGGTGCTGGCGCGCGAGCGGCGCCTTCCGGACGCGCAGATCGCACTGGAGCAGTCGGGTCCCGTGGACATCGTCTCCAAGGCGGGGACTGTCATGGCGCGGGGAGCAAGCCCATAGTGCGTTTGGTCCGCGGCTCCACTCGAAGGATGCTGGTCGCCGGCCTGCTGCTGGCCGGCTTCCTATTCACTTCCTGCGAGACCGGGGCCTATCCGGCCGACCTCTTCCCCGAGATGCACTACCAACAGTCGCATCGAGCGGGCGAGCCTCCCTACGTGGCTACGCCGGAAGGAAGCGTGCCCACCACCGGCGCGGAGCCCGAGCTCACCGACTTCGTGGGTACGATCGCCATGGAGAACCCGGTCGCCACGACGGGCCATGGGCTGGAGCAGGGACGGCGGCTGTTCGTCACTAACTGCTCTATGTGCCACGGCCCGGCGGCGGACGGCGATAGCTTCGTAGCCCAGAAGTTCGAGGAGAACGGCGCCAAGCGGCCGGCTTCGCTGCTGAGCGAGACTGTGACCAAGAAAGCCGACGGAGCGCTGTTTTGGAGCATCACGAACGGCATCGGAAACATGCCGTCGTTCAAGCGTCTGCTCACGGCCACCGACCGCTGGACGATCATCGCCTATCTGCGGACGCTGCAGTAAGCCGCTGCCAACGGCGGCCGTGAGGACTGGACTTCGGCCCCGCATTGAGTACGGGATAGGCTCTCCGCCAGAGTCACGGAGCGGCTGAAGGGCTAGGGGAATGGACGCGCCGGCCGTCCTGATCGTGATCCTGCGCTGGACCCACGCGGTGGCGGCAGCGCTGTGGGTGGGCGGCGGCGTGCTCTATCTGGCCCTGCGCGCGCTGCCGGAGGACGGCAGCGCGCGCATCGGCGGGGCGGATCTGGGACGCACGGTCGGCAACGTGCTGCGGATCGGAATCGGCGTCTTCGTGCTGACAGGAGGCGTTCTGACGGCCGCCCGGCTGACAGGCCCGGAGGTCGGCGCCCTGTACGTGGGTCTGCTGGCGCTAAAAATCTTGCTCGCGGTCACGATGTTCGGCCTGGCGATGCCGCGGCCGCGGCGCGCCCGGGGCGAACGTCCCCGCGGCCCGCTATGGCGCGAGCGACCGGTTTGGATCGTGGGACTCGGCCTGGTCGTATACCTGATCTCGCTTGGGCTCGACGAGCTGATCGAGGCCAGCCTGCGCGGCCTGGGATAGTCTGAACGAATCAGCGCGCGCAGGCGGTAAACGGCCATGACGGACCTTCGCTCGTCCTCCTCGGCGCACGGCTTGGGCGCCCGCGCGGCCAGGCTGATGTCGGGGAAGCTGCTGTTTCTTGGGGCGTCGGCAGCGGCCGCGCTGGCTTTTCTGATTTGGACCGCCACGCAGGGCGCGGCCGTCTACTTCCACACGATTGACGAACTGGACGCGCTCGGCGAGCAGGCATACGAGCGCAGGATGCGCGTCAACGGCGAGGTGGTTGAGGGCTCCATCGAAACAACCGGCGACGGCCATGAGATCTTGTTCGAGATTCATCAGGACGGGCATACCCTGCCGGTGCAGTTCCGCGGCACTCCGCCCGACTTGTTCGGGTACTCCTCCGAGGATCGATATTCCGACGTAATCGTGGAGGGCCGCTTGATGCGCAGCGGCGTGTTCGAGGCGAGCAATCTGATCGTCAAGCACGGGCCGGAGTTCGAGCCGCGCGAGATCCCGGCGCAGTGAGCACGGCGGCCGCGGCGCCGGACACCTTGGACGAAGCGTCCACGGGCACGACCTGGGCGCGCGCGATCGAGGTACGCGGTCTCTGGGTGCGCTACGGGTACCGATCCGTCCTGCGCGACGTCTCACTGACGGTCGCCGCGGGTGAGCGCGTGGCGCTGCTCGGTCCCAACGGAGCGGGCAAGAGCACCCTATTGCGAACACTGGCGACGCTAACGCGCCCGCACGGCGGTCAGGTGAGCGTGGCCGGGCTGGATCTCATGCGCGACGGCGAGAAGGCGCGCGCGCAGGTTGGGTTTCTGGGTCACCGGCCGCACGCGTACGAGCAATTCACCGGCCGTGAGAACCTTCGATTCCTGGCGCGGCTGTGGCAGGTCGAGCAGCCGGAGCCGTCGATCCGGCGCGCACTCGACGCCGTAGGTCTGACGCATGACGCCGATCGCCGCGCGGGCGGCTACTCGCGGGGCATGCAGCAGCGGCTGGGACTGGCGGCCGCAATGCTGCACGGCCCGGCGGCGCTGCTGCTCGACGAGCCGGACGCCGGCCTGGACCGTCCCGCGGTGGAAGGGCTGCCCGCGCTGATCGACCAATTGTGCCCGGGCGCTGCGGTGCTGTTCGCGACTCACGACCATGCCGTCGCCGAGCTGCTGGCCGACCGGACGATCAGGATTAGTGACGGCGCTCTCAGCGAGCCGCGCACCGCCGTATCCCCGGCCCGCGGCCTGCCCGCGCTCCCCCGCCGGCGAGCGGGACCGGGATTCTTCACGGCTACCGCGGCGGTGCTGCGCAAAGACCTCCAGCTCGAGTGGCGCGGCCGCGAGCAGCTTCCCGTGCTGCTGGTGTTCGGACTCATGCTGGCGATCGTCTTCGGCATGGCGTTCGCGATACCGGGCGCACGGGAAACTCCGGCCATCGCGGCCGGCGCGCTGTGGGCGAGCATGCTGCTGGCCGCGATCCTGGCGGGCGTGCGCACTTTCGGCGGCGAGCATGATCGCGGCACGCTCACCGCTCTGCGCCTGGCGCCCGTCGACCTCGGCGCCGTATTCGCCGGAAAGGTGGCCTTGGTAGCCGTGCAAGCCGCCGCGGTGGGCCTTGTGCAACTCGGCGCCTTGAGCGTGCTGTTGAACACCAATCTCTTTGAACCCGCAGTGCTGGCTACGCTGGGACTGGCCGCGTTGGCCCTGGGCTCGCTGGTGGGGCTGCAAAGCGCACTGGTCGCCAGCAGCCGCGCGAGAGAGCTCTTGATGCCCGTGCTGGCGCTGCCGCTGGCTATCCCTGTGATGCTGGCCGGCGTGGGCGCGACGCTGGACAGTCTCAGCGGGGCGGGCGCGGGCCTGCCATGGCTCGGCTTGCTTGGCGTGATCTCCGTTGTATTCTTGTCGGCAGCCTTGCTCCTTTACCCGTATACGCAGGAGTCCTAGCAGTGGTTAGGCAAACCTCCATCCCAGTGCCGACGGTGTCGGTGGGGCCAATTCGCGGATGGCGGGGACTGGCGGCCTATGCGGCGTTGCTGCTCGCCATGTCGCTGGCGCTCTACATGATCTTCATGTTCGCGCCGGCCGAGCGCGTGCAGGGCCAGGCGCATCGGATCTTCTATGGGCACGTATCGTCAGCCTGGCTGGCGTTTCTGGCGTTCGCAGTCGTCGTCGGAGCGAGCGTCATGTACCTCTGGCGCAGGTCGCCGCGTTGGGACTATCTGGCGGTGGCGTCCGCCGAGATCGGCGTGCTCTTCACCACCCTCGCACTGACGACCGGCTCCATCTGGGCAAGGGTCGTTTGGGGCGTCTGGTGGACCTGGGACCCAAAGCTGACGACCAC
Source organism: Chloroflexota bacterium (assembly GCA_965220075.1). Taxonomy (GTDB): domain Bacteria; phylum Chloroflexota; class UBA11872; order UBA11872; family UBA11872. The sequence goes on along the minus strand of OZ244806.1, from coordinate 1,637,251 downwards.
GCTGGTGTTGTGGTTCATCTACGCGGGTTACATGGCGCTGCGCGTCTACGTTGACGATCCCAACCGCAAGCGGCGCCTGGCGTCCGTGGTTGGAATCTTCGGATTCGTAAACGTTCCCGTCGTGTGGTTCTCGGCAGAGTGGTGGCGCGGCCTGCATCCACCGCCGACGGTTACGCAGCCGGGCGGGCTGCCGAGCGAGATGCTCGTGACGCTTCTGGTTACGTTAGCCGCCTTCACAATCTTCTACGGAGTGATTCTGCGGCAGCGCTATCTGCTGGAAGGCGCCACGGATGAAGCGGCGCGCCTGCGTGAAACGGCCAGCAGGCAATACGGGCGGCTCTAGTGACCCGCGAGCTGCTTTTCCTGTTCATCGCCTACGGCGTCGTATGGGTCTTGCTGTTCGGATATCTGGTCTACGTGACGGGCCGAATTCGCGGTGTGCGGGACGACGTCCGCGAGCTCCGCGAGCACCTCGAGCCGGATAGCTCCGAAACACCGCACACCACAGCCTAGTGAGCGGACCGGGTCGAGCGCCGTAGAAGAAGTGCGCGCCCGATAGCGCGGACTCGACTTGCGCGTTTGAACTAGAGTCCGAGGGACGCCGCTCAGGACAGGCGAGGACGGAAATGATCGACTTGGTCGACGTTGGTCGCCTCGCCCTTGGGCTCGGGTTTGGCGCCGCCGCGTTTCAGCTCGTCGCGGCCAGCCTGGCAATCGTGCGCCGGACGCCGGAGTTGGCGCTGAGCGCGCGCAACGCCGCGGCCGTGACCGCGCTGCTTCTCACCACGGCCACGGCCACTTTGAGCGCCGGATTCCTGTCCCGCGATTTCGGCGTGGCCTTCGTGGCGGACCACTCGTCCAGAGCAATGCCGCTCGGACTCACCATCGCCGCGCTGTGGGGCGGCCAGGAAGGCTCTTTGCTGTTCTGGACGTGGATGCTGGGGCTCTTCAGCGCGGTGGCCGCGCACCGCATGCTGCGGCACGAGGCCCAACTGGGCGCCTGGGGACTCGCCACTCTCGCCGCTGTGCAGCTTTTCTTTCTTGCCGTTCTGGTTTACGCAAGCAGCCCCTTCCAGCGCCTAGTAGTGTCCCCCGACGACGGACGCGGTCTCAACCCGTTGCTCTGGGACAGCGGCATGCAAATCCACCCGCCCATGCTTCTGACCGGCTATATGAGCTTCACGATTCCCTTCGCGTTCGCGGCGGCCATTCTGTTGAGCGGGCGCCTGACGCAAGGCTGGCTGCGCGAGATGCGCAACTGGATGCTGCTGGCCTGGGCTATTCAGAGCGCCGGCTTGCTGCTGGGCGCCTGGTGGGCTTACCGAGTGCTGGGCTGGGGCGGCTATTGGGGCTGGGACCCGGTGGAGAACGTGGCGCTGCTCCCCTGGCTGGTGGCCACCGCCTTTCTGCACTCGGCGCTGGCACAAGAGCGGCGCGGCCAGCTGCGCGCCTGGTCCATAGGCCTCGTCTTGACGGCCTTCGTGCTGGCGGTATTCGGGACATTCGTCGTGCGCAGCGGAATCCTCACGTCGGTTCATTCGTTCGCGCTCTCGGACGTGGGGCCGATATTCCTGGTATTCGTCGGGATCGTGGCGATCGGGTCCGCCGCGCTGTTTCTATTCCGCTTCCCGTTGCTGCGGTCGCCGAGCCCCATCACCTCGCTGGCGTCCAAGGAGGGCGCGTTCCTGCTGAACAACCTGCTGCTTATATCGGTCGCCGTCACCACGTTCTGGGGCACCGTCTATCCGGTGGTGACGGAGATATTCCAGGGCGCGCGTATCTCGGTGGGGCCGCCGTTCTACGCGCGCGTTAACGTGCCGTTGATGCTGGTGCTGCTAGGTCTGCTGGGCGTGGGTCCGCTGCTGGCCTGGCGCCGTACCTCGCTGCCCGCGGTGCTGAGGGCCACGCGCTGGCCGCTGCTCACCGCGTTGGCGGTCTCGGCGCTCGTGGCCGCGCTGGGCATGCGCGACGGGCTGGGGATTCTCGGCCTCGCGCTGGCGGCGGCGGTGGCGGGCGGCGTGATAGTCGAATACGGGCGCAGCATTCGGGCCGGCTGGCGCTCGGGCGGCGCTGGGAGAGCGCGCGCGGTCCTGGAGCTGATGGCCGGCAGCCGCCGCCGGCTTGGAAGCTACATAGTTCACCTTGGGGTCGCCGTGTTCGCGATCGGCGTCATCGGATCGATCGCGTTCAAGCAGGAAACCGTGGCAACCCTCGCCCCGGGAGAGTCGGCCAGAGTCGGCGCGTACGAGCTGACCTATCGCGGGCTCACCAGCGTGTCGACCCCAGGGCTCACAACCGTGACGGCCGCCCTGGAGATGACCGAGAACGGGCAGCCGGTGGACCAGCTAGGGCCTCAGCGGCGGGTCCACCGCGGCTGGGAGAATCAGCCAACCTCGGACGTGGCCATCAGCACTACGCTGCCACGGTTCGATGACGTCTATGTGGTGCTCACAAACTGGGACAACGAGCGTCAGACTGCCACCTTCCGCCTGCTGGTAAATCCCTTGGTGGCGTTTCTGTGGATTGGCGGCCTGGTGTACTTCGCGGGTGTGCTGGTGGTGGCGTGGCCGGCGCGCGCACGCGAGCAACGGCGAGCGCCTCTGCCGTCGGCCGCCGGCCAGCCTGCCCATTCATGAGACGGATCGGCCTGGCGGCCACGGCCGGCCTGCTGCTCTTAGCCGTGGTCACGGCCACGGCGGCGGCGGATGAGCACTCCTCAGATGCGCTCGTTCAGAGAATGTGGTCCATCGCGGAGCGTCTGGACTGTCCGGTGTGTCAGGGACAGTCGGTGCGCGACTCGAACTCCCAGCTGGCTGCCCAGATGCGCGGGGTAATCCTGACCAAGCTGGAAAACGGTGAGTCCGAGGACTCGATCTTCGCGTTCTTCGCCTCACGCTACGGCGCGAGCGTGCTGCGCGAACCGCCCGCGGAAGGGCTGGCGCTCGGTGTATGGATAGGCCCTCTGGTAGCGCTGGCGCTTGGGGTGCTCATAGTCGCGCGCGTAGTGTCCCGGCCGCGCGCGCGGCAGTCTGAGCCCGCGGACGCTCTGAGACCGTACGAAACTCAGGTCGGCGAGCTGCGCCGCCGTGCGCCGCCATCGCAACCCAAGCCGTGACTCCGCTCATCCTGGCTATCGGCCTGGGCCTGATCGCGGTGGGCGGAGTGGCCTGGACCGCAGCGCCGCTCATGCGCAGGCGGAGCGGGGCAGATGAGCACTCGGATGAGGAGGACACGCTCGAGGTTGGCCGTGTTCTGGGTCTGCTAGACGAACTCGATAGGGAGCGGGAGCGCGGAGCGCTCTCGGAGTCGGAGCACCGCAGCCTCAGCACCGAGCTGGGCCGCGAGGCGGCAAGTCATCTCAGGGCGCGGGACGAACAGGCTCGAGCGTTGGACACGCTGGTGGAGACCTGGGTCTCTGGTGCGGCGCGCGAGCCCGCGCGGGAGCATCCGGATACTCCCGTGCGCGCAATGGAGGGACGGCGGGACGCTCGCCTCTGGCTCCTGCCAAGCGTCCCGCTCGCGGGTCTGCTCATCGCGCTGGTGCTGGTGGTGACCCTGGGCACGCGCGGCGCGGGCGGCGCTCAGACAGTCGTGGGCAACGTCGGCGCGGCCGCGATCGCGGCGGTAGCGGCCGCGCCGGACGATCCAAGCGTGCTGCTGGCGGCGCACCCGGCCGGCCTGCAACGATCCGCGGACGGCGGCGCGAGCTGGAGCGCGGCGCCCTTGGACCAACCGCTGGCGTCGGTAGCGGCGGCCGGCCGCTTGTACGCCCTCGGCGAGAGCGGTCTGCTCACCAGCGAGGACGGCGTGGAGTGGGCGCCTCTGCCCGGCTCGCCGAACCTCGTGCTGCTGGCCAGCGGGCGTCGAACCGGCGCACTGGTCGGCGTCAGCGCCGACGGACAGTTGCTCCAGAGCCGCGATTCCGGCGGCGCCTGGCGCGAGCTGTCCCTGCAGCTGCCCACCGCGGTCACGGGAATCGCAATCATCGACCAGGACGCGCTCGAGATCGTGCTGAGCACTCGCGGCGAAGGCGTGCTGATCAGCGGCGCGAACGGCGCCTGGCGCAGCGCCAACGGATTCGTCAACGGCGCTCTGCCGACGGTAAGTGCGCGGGCCGTCTACTACGAGCCGGACTCCGGCGATAGATATCAACCGGCCAGCGGCGAAGAGTTCACGGGAGCGCTGTACGTAGCTACGGACGCCGGCGTCTTCAAGAGCGTGGACGGCATGCAGAGCTGGCGCCGCTTGCGCCTGAACGCTGACGTAGTGGCGCTTACCGGCAGCGCGGCGGCGCCTCGCACACTTTTCGCGGTCGCGCGCGACGGGTCCGTCTACCGCAGTGGAGACGCCGGGGTCTCGTGGTCCTGAGCGAGCTCGCGCGCGGGCGGCGGAGCGGCCCGGCCAGAGGCGGCGCGCCCGGACACAGCCCCCGCCGAGAGCGCTTCAACGCGACTATCGGCCGGCTGTGGATCCTCCTGATTCTCAGCGGGGCAATCGCGACAGGCTCTCCGGCCGCTGCGGCGCACGCGCAGGAAACGGGCACGCTCACCGGCGCCGTTGTCAACGCCACGGCCGGATCCGGCCTCCCCACCGGCTTTCAGCTGATGCTGGAGAGCTTCCGCACGACCGAGCGCTTGCCCGTAGTCAGCGCGGCCGTCGAAGCCGACGGGAGCTTCAAGTTCGAGGGGCTTGCGACGGGCACGGCCTACGCCTATCGCGTCTCCGCGACCTATCAAGGCGTGCACTATGCGAGCGACCTGATCCAATTCGGCAACGACCACGCAGCGGAGACCGGTCTGACGGTCTACGAAGCCACTCACGAGGACCCCGGAATCTCGCGGCTCTCGCTCACGCGTCTTCTGCGGCACGGGACGGCCGATGCGCTGACGGTGGTCGAGATCGTCGACTTCATGGTGCCCGGCGACCGCGCATACGTTCCGATTCCTCGAACCGACGGCCCGCCGCCTATCCGATTCGCAGTGCCGGACGGCGCGTTCGGGCTGCAGCCACTGGCCGGATTCGGCCGTGACGACCTGGTGATTGGCGGCCCCGGGTTCGCCGTCTTCACGCCCCTGCCGCCCGGCCCAGCCACGCTCGCCTACGCCTATCGGCTGGCGCTGGAAGGGGGCGAAGTCCGCATGGCCTGGCGCGTCGATCAGCCCGCGCGGACGGTGCGCTTGCTCAGCGAGCCAGCGGATCTGGAGGTTTCAGTCCAGGGCCTGCCATACGTGGGAGAGGACGCGTTCGCGGGTCTTAGCGTGCGGCGCTGGGAAGCGCAAGAGCCGCCGCGCGGCGCCGTCTTCGACATCAGCGTGCGTGACCTAACCGTCTCCGGCTTTGTACGCGCAATCAGATCCACGACAGCCGATCGCTGGGCCGCCGTAGCGGCCGCGGCGGCGGGCCTCGGTGCGTTGGGACTGGCATTCTGGCGGCGCCGCTGGCGCCGCGACAGACCAGAAGACGGTGTGACCGAGGCGCGGCAACTAGCCGGTTCGATAGCCGCGATCGACGCCGCGCTGGCTGGCGCGCCGCACGACCAAGCGCTGGTGAAACGCCGGCAGGAGCTCAAGAGCAATCTGCGGTCCGAGCTGCGGCGCCGGCCGGGACTGGCGGGCGCGATTAGCCGCGAGATCGCGAGTCGAACTCCGCCGCCAGCGGCGCGCGGGGAAGGCGGCTAAGAACCCGTCGGGGTAGAGGGTCCCTTCATCCTCTCTCCCAGAGCCTGGCGGATGGTTCAGCCCCGCCGCGCAAGCCTCGGGACGACCTCGCGATCTCGGAACCCGCACAGACTGCTCGGACTGTCCGCACATGCTCAACCGCTCGCGCTCACTCGGCCACTACGAGTTCCGCGTCGCTTGGGCAGACGCTACATCCAGGCATACCTGAGCGGGCACCACTGCCCATAAGTCCGGTACTCGCCTATATAAGCCCCTGCCGTTTTAGGCGTTCGTCGAGGCCGCGGCGCCCCCAACCCGTCTGTTTAGGTCCGACAATTTGGGCGAGAACGCCGCGCGGGATCGGGATGTTCTTGAGCGGAATCGTGGTTTTGCGGTAGTTGTCGCCGGTGCCGGTACTGAAGAAGATGCCGTGTCGAGACTGGCGCTCACTCCACCCTTCAGCTCTAAGCAGCTTGATAAGCATCCATGGCGTGTATGTCACAAGCCACGCGAAGTGCGGGCGGCGGCAAAATCACCCACACGCTGTGGGATCCAAGGAGTCGGTTCTGAGGTCGGTTGGCCAAACACCCCCGGCGCCCGTTGAAGGATGTGACGTGGGGCGCTGAGAATCTCGATGCCGTGCCTCAAAAAAAATCGTTCTCGTTCGCCATCCGCCTCAAGTGAGTTCAACTCGTGAAGAACGAGTTCAACGAGTTCATCGCGCAGTCGGTTCCGATCAGTGTCATAGGTAGCGGTTCCGAGTTCCTGACACACACCGTTCCACCGACCCTCGTCCCGCTCGTACCGCATTGTGAATATGGCGAGCTGCAGAGAATCGTCCGGCCGGAAGAACAGCTCGTACTCGACGATGTGTGGGGTCTCATCCCCCATGACGTACCCCTCGCGCTAGGTGTTCAGCCGACACCGACTTCAAGTGCTGCAATGCCAGCACGCGTAGGCGGCCTGCCGCGCAATCTCCCATGGCTTGCGGCAGCCTTTATGTCCAGAGGCGGCCAGGACTTCAGCCTCGGGTTCGGGGCTATCTCTAGTCGCCTTGGCAACCAGGCACGCCGCAATCCCGCTCAGGTCGGGCTATCCCTGACACCGGGCCATAACCTTGGCCCCCAACGGCTGGCACGGCCCAATTATTGACCAATTCCAGGCATTTGGACCAACCTTCTCGCCTTAGATCCTCGGCCGCGCAAACATCGGTGGTCCACCACCCCTGTTTTGGGGCTGCATTGCAGACCGGAAGCGGCCTGCCTATGATGGGCGCGATGCGCGTCACTCATCACGACGTCATCGTCATCGGCGGCGGTGGCGCGGGCCTGCGGGCCGCTATCGCCGTCGCACAGACCGACCCCACCCTTTCGATCGGTCTCGTCTCCAAGGTCTACCCCATGCGCAGCCACACCGTGGCGGCCGAGGGCGGCATGGCGGCCGTTATCAAAGACGATGACAGCCTCGAAGACCACATCTACGACACCATCAGCGGATCGGACTGGCTGGCCGATCAAGACGCGGTCGAGCTGTTTGTAAACGAAGCGCCGCGTGAGCTGGTCCAGCTGGAGCACTGGGGATGTCCATGGAGCCGCGAGCCGAGCGGCGAGGTGGCCGTGAGGCCGTTCGGCGGGATGCGGATCGAACGCACCTGGTACGCGGCCGACAAAACCGGCTTCCACATCCTGCACGCGCTGTTCCAGACCTCCATGAAGTACGAACAGATCGTGCGCTACGACGAGTGGTTCGCGCTCCGCTTGCTGGTGTCCGACGGTCGTTGTCACGGCTGCGTGGCGATCGAGTTGCGCACCGGGCAGGTTCACGCGCTGAGCGCCGGCGCCGTGATCCTGTGCACCGGCGGCGCCGGCCGCGTCTTCCCGTTCACCACCAACGGCTCGATCAAGACCGGCGACGGCATGTCGCTCGCCTATCGGGCGGGCGTGGCGCTCAAGGATCTCGAGTTCGTGCAGTACCACCCCACCGGGCTGCCGGGAACCGGAATACTCATGACGGAGGCTTCCCGCGGCGAGGGCGGCATTCTGGTCAACAACAAGAGCCGCCGCTATCTGGAGGACTACGATCTCGGGCAGCCGCTGCCCATCGACCACCCGGACCACCCGGTCAAGCGCAGCATGGAGCTGGGGCCGCGCGACCGGCTGTCTCAGGCGTTCGTGCACGAGCAGGAGCAGGGCAACACGTTTGAGGACGCCTACGGCCACCACGTATTGCTGGACGTCCGGCATCTGGGCGCGCAGCGCATAAACACCAAACTGCCCTTCGTTCGCGAGCTGGCGCTCGACTACGCTGGGATCGACCCGGTGGACGACCCCATCCCCGTGCGGCCGGTAGTCCACTACATGATGGGAGGAGTGGACACCGACCTCAACGGGGCCACGGAGCTGCCGGGGCTCTACGCCGTGGGCGAGTGCGCCTGCGTGAGCATAAACGGGGCAAACCGGCTTGGCTCCAACTCGCTCACCGAGCTGGTCGTCTTCGGGGCGCGCGCAGGCCGCGCGGCCGCGAGCTTCAGCAAGCGGGCCAGATCGACCGGCAGCCCCGCGCTCGAACCACAGGTCGACGAGGAGCGCGGACGGGTCATCGAGTTGCTGTCGCGGCGTAACGGCGGCGAGCGGATCGCCGCGCTGCGCAACACCATGACGGCCGCCATGGAGGCGGGTTGCGGCATCTACCGCACACGCGCGGGACTTGAAGAAACTCGCGATACGATCAGCGCGCTGCGGGAACGGTTCGGACAGGTGACGCTGGACGACCACACAAACGTCTATAACACCGAGTTGATCAGCGCGCTGGAGCTGGACGCCATGCTCGACGTGAGCGAGGCGCTGGTGGCCTGCGCGCTGGCCAGACGGGAGTCGCGCGGCTCCCACCAGCGCAAGGACTTCCCGCAGCGTGACGACGGCGAGTTCTTGCGCCACTCGCTGGCTTTCCATACCGACGAGGGGCCGCGAGTCAGCTACAAGGACGTCGTAATCACCAGGTGGCCGCCGGGCGAGCGGAGCTACGGAGGCGCCGCGAAGCCCGCCGCCGCTCCCGACGCCGGGGCTTCCAAGCGCGGATCATGAGCGCTACATCGGACATCATCCAGCTCGAAGTTATGCGCTACCGTCCCGACTGGGAGCGGCCGAGCACCCAGGTCTATCAGGTCCCCTATCACGAGGACTGGGTCGTTCTGGACGCCCTGAACTACGTCAAGGACGAGATTGACGGATCGCTCAGCTTCCGCTGGTCGTGCCGTATGGGTGTCTGCGGGTCCTGCGGAATGATGGTCAACGGCGAGCCCAAGCTCACCTGCGCGGCGTTTCTGAAGGACTACTTCCCGGCCAAGATCCGGGTCGAGCCGCTCGTCAACTTCCCGGTCGAGCGCGACCTGGTGGTGAACCTGGACAGCGCGCTGGCCAAGATACACAGCGTGAAGCCCTGGATCGTGCGAGACGACGTCGAGGAGAACCTCGACCGCGAGTACCTGCAAACGCCGGCGCAGCTCGCCCGCTACAAGCAGTTCAGCATGTGCATCAACTGCATGCTCTGCTATTCGGCCTGCCCTGTCGTGGGGCGCACCGACGAGTTCGTGGGTCCGGCCGCGCTCGCGCTGGCGCAGCGTTACAACCTTGACTCCCGCGACCAGGGGCGAAGCGAACGCGAAAGCGTGATGTTCCGACACGAGGGCATCTGGGAGTGCACCTTCATGAGTGAATGCTCGGCCGTCTGTCCCAAGCACGTGGACCCGGCCGGCGCTATCCAGCAGGCTAAGCCCAGCGGGGCGATCGACTACTACAAGGCGCTTCTTACACCGTGGAAGACGTAGGCGCGCCGCGGCCATTCGAGCGGCGGCTGCGATGGACCTGGATCGTCGCGCATCCGCGCTACGCCCTGATCTTCTTACGCGAGCTCACCGCGTTCTTCATCTTGCCTTACCTCGTGCTGTTCGTGATTCTGCTGCACAAGGCTGGCCAAGACGCGCGGGCTTACCAGGACTATCTGGACTTCCTTTGGAACCCGGGGATGGTGGTTTTCCATTTCGTCGCCGCGGGGGCGGCGCTGTGGCACACCTGGACCTGGTTCATGCTCACGCCTAAGTCGATGGCCTTGTGGCTGCGGGGCTGGCGGGTCCCGGGGTTTGCACTCGTGGCACTCCAGATAGGCGCATGGGCGATGCTTACGGCTCTCATCATCCTCTGGGTCTGGTGGGTCGGCGCCCTATGAGGTCCCGCTCGCACGAAGCGCTGGGATGGTCGTTGTTCGCGGCGGGCGGCGTGGTTGCCGCGCTCTTCATCCCCGCCATGATCGCCGTGACCGGCATCGCAGGCGCGGTCGGTTGGGACGCGATCAGCGGCGCGCTTTCGCACGGCGGCAACGGAGTGGGCGACCTCCTGCGGCACGCCCCGGTGCGCGCTCTGATCGGGTTGGTCGTCGCGCTCGCCGCGGTGTTCTCGGTGCACCGGATCCGCCATCTGCTCATCGACCTGCACATGCCGGTGCCGCACGTTCTGCTGGCGGTGGTCAGCTACGCGGGCGCCCTGGCGATCACGCTGCTGGCGGCGGTGTTTCTGGCGCTGATCTAGCGCCGGCGGGCGGCGGAGCGGCCCGCCGACGGAGCGCATCGATCCTGGTGGTACGAGCGTGCGGCCGCCGCTTGCGCACGCGAGCGCCGCGATCCTGAGATGCAAACGCAGGCTGGATCCGGCGCGTCACACACCTCCAGCCTACTGGTACATCGATATCTACGCGGATATCGGTGGCGCGGTCGCCCTTGCCGGGTGGCCTTATCGCGTGAAGTTGGTGACAATGTGGACCGTAGCGTCGAGCGGCTCAGTGTGAAGGGAAAGGTGCGGATTGCGCGCTATCAGCTACGCCGCGCCCACAACAGTCGAGGATGCCGTGGCCATTCTGGGCGAACATGGCGAACGGGCCCGGGTCCTTGCCGGCGGAACCGATCTCATCGTGCAAGTTCGTGAGCGGCTTCGCGATGCGGACGTCATTGTGGACGCCAAGCAGATCGACGAGCTCATGCAGATCAGCATCGACTCCGCGGGCGATTTGACCATCGGCGCCGCGGCGCCATGCCACGAGATCTACGGCAACGACCATATCCGTGAGCACTACGGGGCCATCGTTGACGGAACACGCATCATCGGCAGCACGGGCATACAGGGACGCGCCTCAATCGGCGGCAACCTCTGTAATTCGGGGCCAGCGGCTGACGGGATTCCCCCGTTGATCGTCTACATGGCGCGCTGCAACATCGCCGGACCCGCGGGACGGCGCGCGGTGCCCGTTGAAGATTTCTGCACGGCCCCCGGGCGGAACGTTTTGACGGCTGACGAGATGCTGGTCTCGCTGACCATGCCGAAGCTCGCGCCGGGCACGGGCGGATACTTCCTGAGGTTCATCCCGCGCAACGAGATGGACATTGCCGTGGTCAACGTTGGGGCCGCCCTGACACTCGACGGCGACACCATCAGCGCCGCCAGGCTGGGGCTCGGCGCGGTGGCGCCGACGCCCCTATTCGTGAGAGAAGCCGGCGCCGCCATCGAGGGCAAGCCCGCCGACGAAGACACCTACGCCGCGGCAGGAGAGATCATGCGTGACGCGGCCCGGCCGATCGACGACATGCGCGGCACCATCGCCCATCGCAAGCAGCTCGCTTACGTCCTCACGCAACGAGCCTTACGCGGCGCGGTAGCGCGTGCACAGGGAACGGAAGTCACCAATGGCCACTGAGCTAATCACGGACAAGGTCCATATCCGCGCGACGATCAACGCGGAGCCGGCGGATATCCTCTGCGAGCCGCGCGAAAGCCTTCTCGAGGTCCTGCGCGACCATCTGAGCCTGACCGGCGCCAAAGAGGGCTGCAACAACGGCAACTGCGGCGCTTGCAACGTAATCATGGACGGGCGGCTCGTGAACGCCTGCTGCGTGCTCGCAGTGGAGGCGAAGAACTCCACGATCACCACGATCGAGGGCATCGCGGAACCGGAGGGACTGCATCCCTTGCAGACGAAGTTCCTCGAGCATGCGGCCCTGCAGTGCGGAGTGTGCACGCCGGGCTTCATCGTGGCCGCCAAGGCGCTGCTCGATGAGAACCCGAATCCAACCGAGCACGAAGTGCGCTGGTGGCTGGCGGGGAATCTGTGTAGATGCACGGGGTACGACAAGATCATCCGCGCGGTGCTTGCCGCCGCGCAGGACACGCACGAGGGGAGCTGAGGATGGCCCTCGAGACACGCGAGATAGCGGAGACGGTAAAGCATCATCCGAACGAGTACGAGGTCATCGGGACCCGTCCGATCCGTCACGACGGCGTTGACAAGGTCACCGGCCAGGCGCGCTATGGGTCCGACATAAATCTGCCGGGTCAGATTTATGGAAAAGTAGTGCGCGCTCCACACGCACACGCCCGCATTCGCTCCATCGATACCTCCAAGGCGGAGGCGCTGCCGGGCGTGCATGCGGCGATTACAAGCGCCCATCTCGCGGAGCCCGGCGACAAGATCACCGGCGGCGGCGAAGAGGTTGGTCAGCCCCTCAAGTACAAGACCGCCAACGTGCTCGCGCGCGGGAAGGTCCACTACCACGGCCACGCGGTGGCGGCGGTAGCCGCCACCAGCCCGCACATCGCCGAAGAGGCGGCGCAACTCATCGAGGTCGACTACGAGGTGCTGCCGCCGGTGATGACCGTGCTGGAGGCCATGGAATCGGACGCGGCCGTGATCGTGGAAGACTTGCTGACGGTGCGGGGCGCTGAAGTCATCAACGAGACGCCCAGCAACGTCGCCGCGCATCTCGAGTTCGAGACGGGCGACACCGAGAAGGGCTTCGCCGAGGCCAGTCTCGTGGTGGAGCGCGACTTCCTGATGGAAACCGTGCACCAGGGATATATCGAGACCCACAACGCTTCGGCGCAGTGGCACGGCGACGGGCAGCTCGACGTGTGGTGCAGCTCTCAGGGAGCTTTCACCATTCGCCACGAGGTGAGCGACATCGTCGACTGCCCCATTTCCAAGGTCCGGGTTACTCCGATGGAAATCGGGGGCGGTTTCGGCGGAAAGACCACGGCCTATCTGGAGCCGCTGGCGGCGGCGCTGTCTAAGAAAGCCGGAAGGCCCGTCAAGATGGCGATGGACCGCACCGAGGTTCTGCAGGCTACGGGACCGACGCCGGGCGGCTACGTGCGCGTCAAGATCGGCGTGACGGATGAGGGCAAGATCACGGCCGCCGAGGCTTACATAGCCTTCGAGGCCGGTGGGTTTCCCGGTTCAGTAGTAGGCGCGGGCTGCATGTGCGTTTTCGCGCCCTACAAGCTCGAGAACGCCCGCGTGGACGGCTACGACGTGGTGGTCAACAAGCCCAAGACACACGCTTACCGCGCGCCGGGCGCAACGCAGGCCGAGTTCGCCACCGAGACAGTGGTAGACGAGATCTGCCGCGAGCTGGGTATGGACCCGGTTGAGTTTCGTCTGCTGAACGGCGCGGAGGAAGGCGACTGGCGCGCGGGCGACGCTCCGTACCCGCGGGTTGGCAACGTGGAATGCGTGGAGGCGGCGCGTGACTCCAGTCACTGGAACACGCCGCTCGAGCGCAAGCCGGGCAAGCACCGCGGCCGCGGCATCGCTTCCGGGTTCTGGTTCAACGTGGGGCTGACATCCAGCGCCATTGCGCGCGTGAACCCGGACGGCACGGTGACGCTGCTGGAGGGGTCGCCGGACATCGGGGGAACGCGCACGTCGGTTGCAATGCAGTTCGCCGAGACGCTGGGCCTGCCGGTCGAAGACGTGAACCCTATCGTGGTCGATACAGACTCGGTGGGCTACACGGACGTCACGGGCGGCAGCCGGGTTACCTTCGCCACGGGCTATGCCGCGCACAACGCGGCCAACGACGTGAAGGCGCAGATGATCGAAGGGCTGGCCGACGTCTGGGATGTCGCGGCCGAATCCGTCGCCTACGAGAACGGTACGTTCGCGGCCAATGGAAACTCGGCTAGCTTCAAGGACGCCGCCAAGCTCCTGCAGGACGAAGACGTGCACGTGGTGGGCAAGTCCACCGTGAATCCCGACCGTGTGGGCGGCGCGTTTGCGACGCACATCGCGGACGTGGAGGTAGACGTGGAGACCGGCAAGGTGGAGGTCCTGCGCTACACGGCCGTTCAGGACGCGGGCGTGGCGATCTATCCGCCCTACGTGGAAGGCCAGATGCAGGGCGGCTCGGTGCAAGGCATCGGCTGGGCGCTCAACGAGGAGTACGTGTACGACGGCGACGGCTTGCTGCGCAACGCCAGCCTGCTGGACTACCGCATGCCCACCACGCTGGACGTTCCGATGATCGAGACGATCATCGTCGAGGTGCCGAACCCGGGCCATCCATTCGGGGTACGCGGTGTAGGCGAGGTTCCGATCGTTCCGCCGCCGGCCGCCATCGCCAACGCTATTCACGACGCTATTGGCGTGTACATGCGCGAGCTGCCGATGGCGCCGCGCAAAGTGCAGAAAGCGGTCGCGGAAAAAGACGGTGCGGCGCAGTAGTGCCGAGCCGATGGCCGTCGTTCACATCCCGACGCCACTGCGCAGGCTCACCGGCGGTGAGTCCAAGGTCACTGTGGCGGGCGTGACCGTGCGTGAGATCGTCGTCGGGCTGGACGCGAGATTTCCGGGCATCGGCGCCCGGCTGGTGGAAGACGACCGGCTGCGGCCAGGCCTGGCCGTCTTCGTTGACGGCGCCGACAACCGGCGGCGGCTGCGTACCAAGGTCGGCGAGCAGAGCGAGGTTTTCTTCGTAGACGCGCTAGGCGGCGGCATTGCATAGACTCGTAGACTCCCGATGAGCACGACCGGTCGGTCGTGCGTCCAAACGCGGTCCGCCTCAGCGGGAGCGCGGCGGGCCCACCGGACCCTCAGAAACAGGAGCAGTGGATGGCGCTGACAAGTCAGCAGTACCAGGTAATTGGGACTCGGCCAATCCGGCACGACGGTGTAGACAAAGTCACCGGCCGGGCAATCTACGGCGTCGACGTCTCGATGCCCGGCATGCTGCACGGCAAGGTGCTTAGGAGCCCGCACGCCCACGCGCGCATACGGAGCATCGACACCAGCAAGGCGGCCGCCGTGGCGGGCGTTCACGCCATCATCACGGGCGCCGACATGCCCGACCCGGGGGCGGGCGTGGCCGAGGCCAACGAGTCCGGCCTGCAAAGCGTGCGCTACAAGAGCGCCAGTCTGCTCGCGCGCGACAAGGTGCTGTTTCACGGTCACGGGGTGGCGGCCGTCGCCGCCACCAACCCGCACCTGGCCGAGGAGGCACTGGACCTGATCGAAGTCGAGTACGAGCTGTTGCCGCCGGTGCTCGACGTGATGGCCGCCATGAAGCCGGACGCCCCGATTCTGCACGACGACTTGTTCACCGAGTTTGGCGGCGACGTAGCCGACGCTCCCAGCAACGTGTCCCGGCGCGGGCTTCAGATCGAGGGCGACGTCGAGCTTGGCTTCGCCAAAGCCGACCTGACGCTCGAGCGCGAGTACAGCACCACGATGGTGCATCAAGGCTATATCGAGCCGCAGAACGCCTTGGCCTACGTAGCTCCCGATGGACGCCTGATCGTCCACTGCAGCTCACAGGGGCAGTTCGGGATTCGTGACGAGCTCAACAGGTTGCTGGGCTGGCCGGTCTCCAAGATCAGGGTTGTCCCGGCGGAGATCGGGGGCGGATTCGGCGGTAAGACCACCGTGTACCTCGAACCGCTCGCGGCCCTGTTGGCCAGGAAAGCGGGCCGGCCCGTCAAGCTCACTATGGACCGCTCAGAGGTTCTGATGGCCACCGGCCCCGCATCCGGCGTGCACACCCGCGTCAAGATGGGAGTAACGAAAGAGGGCCGGATCACGGCCGTGGATATCCACCTCGTGGCCGAGGCTGGCGCCTATCCCGGCGGCGCCTCGGGCGGCGGCAACTGCGCGATCGGACCCTATAGCGTGGAGAACTTCCGGCTGGACTCATATGACGTTGTTGTGAACAAGCCGAAGTCGGCCGCGTACCGCGCTCCGGGCGCTCCTCAAGGGGAGTTCGCCATGGAGAGCATCGTCGATGAAATATGCCGTGATCTGAAGATCGATCCGCTCGAGTTCCGCCGGCTCAACGCCTCGCACGAAGGCGACCTGAGGGGTGATGGATCGCGTTTTGGGATTATCGGGAACCTCGAGATGATCGAGACCGCCCTTGCCACCGACCACTATCGAACGCCGTTGCCAGAGTCCACCAATGGGAGGACGTTCGGTCGCGGCGTGGCTTCCGGGTACTGGCCCAACGGCGGCGGCAAGTCGAGCGCGGTGGCGCGGCTCAATCCGGATGGAACCGTAATGCTCCTGGAGGGTTCGGTGGATATCGGGGGTTCGCGCACGTCGATCGCCATGCAGGCCGCCGAGGCCCTGGGGATCCCGGCGGAGGACGTGGACCCAATGGTGCCGGATACCGACTCGATCGCGTACACCGGCATGACCGGCGGCAGCCGCGTCACCTTTGCGACGGGCTGGGCAGCCATCGAGGCGGCGCAGGACCTAAAGCGCCAGATGATCGAGGGTCTGGCCGACTACTGGGACGTCGGCAGCGAGTCCATCGAGGCGAAAGACGGCGCTTTTACGCATAACGGCGAGGCTGTCAGCTTTAGGGAAGCCGCCGCAATTCTCGAAGAAGAAGGCCATACGCCAGTGGGCAAGGCCAGCCCGAGTCCGCAGGGAGTGGGGCCGGCGTTCGCTC
Source organism: Chloroflexota bacterium (assembly GCA_965220075.1). Taxonomy (GTDB): domain Bacteria; phylum Chloroflexota; class UBA11872; order UBA11872; family UBA11872. The sequence continues at coordinate 1,620,829 of OZ244806.1, read as the reverse complement.
TCCACATCGTCGACGTGGCGGTCGACGAGGCCACCGGCAAGGTGGACATCGAGCGCTACACGGCGCTGCAGGACGCCGGCACCGCCATCTATCCGCCCTACGTCGAAGGCCAGATGGAGGGCGGCGTGGCGCAGGGCGTCGGCTGGGCTCTGAACGAGGAATACGTCTACGACCAGGATGGGCACTTGCTCAACGCGAGCCTGCTGGATTACCGCATGCCGACAACCCTCGACCTGCCGTTGATCGACTCGGTGATCGTGGAAGTGCCCAATCCCGGCCATCCATACGGCGCGCGCGGCGTGGCCGAGGTGCCGATCGTGCCGCCGCTGGCGGCCGTGACGAACGCGATTGAGGACGCGTCGAACGTACGCATGCGCGACCTGCCGGCTTCGCCGCGCAAAGTCAGGGCGGCGATTGCGGAGGCTACAGGGTCCGCCGTTTAGCCGGCTCGCGCGCTCAGAGTAGAGTTCCGTCATTGCGGCGCACGCCGGGGGCGCCTCACTTCCATCTCATCGACTGATCCCGACGAGACGCGGCGTGCACCGCGCCCGGCGTCAGCCCAAACCGACTCCAGGTGTCGCGCCTACTCCGGAAGAGGACATCTTAGATCTGAACCCGACGTCACTTGGACCCAGGCAAGCCCGTCAATGTGCTCGAAGTGCCGATCGGCTGAAACGAGGTCGGCCCCTGCCTCCATCGCATGCGCCGCAATCCACACGTCGTTGGTCGGAATCGGACGGCCCTTGGTTCGCAAGGACGCCGCGATTCTGGAGTAGCGGTCCGCGGTGACCTGGCCCACGCCGACGAAGGATACGTACGGGTTGTTCAGAAAGGCGCGGAGGTCAGCTACGTTTCGCTCAAAGTACGAGCCCCGCCGGAATCCATCCATCAACTCGCCGACCACGACGGCTGAGAGGAGAACTTCCTCTGCCCGCCGCACGAGCTCCGCGACCCGCTCATGCCCGCGCATGAGCTGAGAGTAGGCGTTGGCGTCCAGGAGAACCCTCATTTCCAGGCCGACTCGTCGATGGTCTCTAACTCCCGCAACGCGGCGAGCATCTCATCCGCTTCCGTCGCGGTCCAGGTCCCAATCAGGTGATCCAGGGAATCACCGACCGTGTCCGCGCCTCCCTTCCCATCGCTGAGTCCCGCGCCCTTCCGCAGCAGCTTCAGCGCGGCCTGATTCAGCGAGATCCCCTCACGCTTCGCAAGGCGGCGCATCCTGACGCTCAGCTCGTGGTCGAATCCTCGTACCGTGAGCTGGTTCATATCGCGTTACTCTCCGTGAGTCATAACATGATGCACTATGAGTCATTATGCTACTCGGCCACGCGCGGGTTAGAACCTGCGGCGGCAACAGCCCCGGAATGCGGGCACGAAGCCGCTGTGCCCGTCCCAGCGGGAGGGCTGCCTGGGCTGGCGCGGAAGGAAACCGGCGGACATCCAGGCTGGGCGGGCCAGGCGCTGCCCCGCCTGGCAGTTGCTCCGCACCACGACATTAGGCGGCGATTCCGGTGCCTGTAGAGCATGCGGAACGCTCCGCGAGCGCTGCGCGACTCCTCTACTGACGCGCCGGCGCCTGACCCGGGACCGGCTCGACCACGACTCTACGGATTACCGTCCGCGGGGACGATGAGCGGCCACACGACAGGATGATCCACCTGAGTGAGTTCAGGGCAAGCTGTCCCGCCAACATGAACCTGGGCATGAAGGTTCACGCTTCTGTATTGCTTGGCGGGCGGTCGCCCAACCACATCCCGTTGAGCGGATGGCGGCGAACCAACAGCGCCTTAGGAGTCAACGGATGGAGTTACTCCGTCCGCGATCTCGATTAGCAGGCGGCAATGATCGCTTGCGCCCCATTCTTCGACGCCGTTTAGGGCACGCACCTTCACGCTCTCGTGGAAGCCGCGCGAGGCGAAGACGTAATCGAGCTGATTATTGCTTGCCGTCTCTGGGTTCTTATCGCGCAGGTGGTGGGTTACGACGTTACGCGAGTCCGCGGGTTCACCCGTCGCCAGCGTCTCCGCTTGCCTGCCATTCGGCATCTGTGGCCCCATGAATTCCAGCCCAATGGCCGCCATCCTCTCGAAGACGGACCGGTAGCGTGCCTCCCAGTACGGAGGACTGCCGCCATCGCCGTAGCCGTGCGCGATGTTGAGATCACCGGCGGCCAGGATGCGATGCGTCCGCGGGTTCTCGTGGCCGATGAATGCCGAGAGGTCCGAGATGATGCGGTGCACCGAAGCGTCCGCGTAGCCAATGTTCCAGGAAGTTTTGACGCTCGGATGCGGCCCTATCCATCGGCCATACATGGAGACGGCGATAAACGGCTCAATTGAACCGTCGCGTGGCGTGACCCGGGCGGCGGCAATGGTGCCGATGCCGCTGACGGCGACCTCGTCCTCCGCCGGCTGCCACACGGGGCCAACCTGACGAAACCAGTCGATGTCCACGCGGTCGGACAGCCGCACCACCATCGGCCATCGGTCGTACAGTGCGCTCCAGCGACCGTGCCACCAGTCGGAGTTCCACGAGTGAGAGTCCCACGACTCTTGTGGGCCAATTTCCAGGGGGCCGGCGTTCTCCGTCGGCGGGAGCGCTGCATCCCGCTGCCTCACGACATCGTCCGGCGGCGGCCTGGCCTCCTGCACGAGCGCGACGTCGGCGTTCATCTGAATCAACTGGCGCCACGGCTTGTAGCGCGTGTCGATGTTCCAACTCACTACTGTTACGGCCATTTCATCCTCCAATGATCCTGATATCGTCTTTGGTGCCCTGGAACAGGCGCAACGTTACTGGAAGGTCCGGGCAGACACGACGGCGGCGACGCCGAAGTGGTCTGAGAGCTTCCTCCCCTCGTGGATGTTGCTGATAACACCCAAGGAGCTAACTGCCCAATCCGCACTCAGTGCAATGTGGTCGATGCTTCGGCGTCCCTGGAAGACAAGACCCGACGTAGCGATTCGCATGTTCGGCGGGAAGGCCTTGTGGAGTGCTAGTCGAAGCCCAGGACGTGCGCGGCTGCCCTGCCCTATAATCTGATTGAAGTCCCCCTTCACTATCAGACGCTTCACTTCCGCCCGTTCGAGAACTTCAGTGAGACCGGTCAGGTACTGTTCATGGTCCTGCCACGGCATCCTGCGCTCCACCTTGCGGCTAACCTCAGTCCGTGATCCGAACCAGGGGATGCAGATCCCAATGACGGCGACCTCACCCACTGACGTTTGCGTAACTCCAGATACAAACCGTCCGGGCGGCATCGAGTCGATTCCCATGTCATCGACCTGATTCCAAGGTTCCTTTGACCAGAGCAGGACCTTCCGCCGATTCTCCTTGACCGTGTACCCGTAGTCCGGTTGCGAGCAGATCGTGTGTCCATGTTGACCCAGCAGTCCGAGGTGCGTCTCGGTGAGACAGACGACCGCCGGGGCATGTCGATCAATGCGGGCCAGGATTTCGGCGGTTCGCCGTGAGTTGGGCGTAGCCCACTCGACATTCCAATTGACTACTCTCAGAGACATAGCCGTGCTCTCTTCGCTTACACGCGAGAACGGCGAGTCTGACTCTTCGGCGCTCATCAGTAGGAGAGTCATGCGCAGGTCAGCAGGCTTGCGGCTGAGGTGGTTCTATAGCGCTAGAGTAAACCTCAGCGTGAAGATTCTTGGTTTCGTGCAGTCTAGCGGGCGGCCCTAGACCGGAACGAACTTGTGCAGTCGGTTGGCGCGCTGGACCTCGCAGACGTAGAGCGCGCCCTGGTCATCGAGCCATACGTCATGCGGCGCCGCGAGCTGGCCCGGTCCGGTGCCGGGTTCGCCGAGGTGGGTGATGCGCGTGCCCTCGAGGTCGACCACTGACACCCGGCCGCCTAGCTCGGCGATATAGACCGCGTCTGCGTCCTCGTCGACGAAGAGGTCCGTCGGCCGATGCAGGTCGGTCCACTCCTCCTGGAAATCGCCGTCTCGATTGAACACCTGAACGCGGCTGTTCTCACGATCGGCCACGAGCACCCGGTCGTCCCGTGTCACCCAGATGCCGTGCGGCAGGTCGAACTGGCCGGGTGCGCCGCCGGGGCTCCCCCACGACTTCTCGATAACCCCTTCCGCTGAGAATCGGTGGCAGCGCGCGGCCCGATAGCCGTCGGCCACGAACACGGTGCCGTCCGCGGCCAGGTGGGTGTTGGTCGGATGGTTGAACCCGTCAAAGCGCGGCGGTTCGCCTGGGGGCGGCTCGCCACTCATGTGGTAGTCGTCGTCGCTGGCCCGGATGTGCAGAAAACCAATCTTGCGCAGGACCTGGCCGGCCGTGTCGCAGACCCACACGACCTGTGCGAACCGATCCGTGAGCCAGAGCTGCTCGTCATCATCGATGAACGCCCCGTGTGCATGGCTGACGAACATGTCGCCCCAGTGGTCGACCAGCGAGCCCTCACGGTCGAACACAAGCATGGGATGCGTACCGCGCCCGAAGCAGTAGACGCGGCCGCGGCGGTCCGTAACCACGCCGCCGATCCACCCCGTCGAGATGTTGGGCGGGATCTTGGCCCAGCCCGGAACGAGATCGAAGGTGAATCGACCGCTGCCCGTGCGCATGGCGCAGCCCCTGACAATCGTGTCCCAGGCGAACGGCAGGAGAATAGCAAGCGGCGAACCAACCATAATCGGGAACAGTCGCAGCTCTCGGCTGTGGGCCGGTTTGCGTGGCGATGCCGCGCGCCGCCTCGCCGCCTACGCCTCGCGCGTCCGCGCCGGTGACCACCCGCCAGTGCAAATCTGGCGCGCCGCCAAATCCGTTGTCACAGCCGCCTTGGAGGCGTTTGCATAACTCGGTCAGGCTAAAGATGTCCGAGGGGAACCCTGCGCGGTTCCAGGTTGGGTGGGGCCTAGATTCCCTATATTCACAAACGAAGTGCAACACCTCATTAGGGTGTTGCCATGGAACGACGCTATTCGCATCTCACCATTGAAGACCGCTGTGGCGTGGCCCGACGCCACGCCGCCGGCGCCTCGATCCGCCAAATCGCGGCAAGTCTGGATCGCGCGCCATCACCTCTACATGCGCCGGCTCGAAGACGAGCTAGGCGCCGGCGGCGCCTGAGCACGGGGGCGCTCGGAATGACCAGGAGCCGCGCGGGTTCCCTGATGACGGTCGATGTCGCGCTATCCGGTGTCCGCTTTGTGCCCTTGCAACTCCGGGAAATAGGTGGAGTAGAAGCCGCGGTCTCGCGTGAGAAATCTGTCGGCCGTAGCGGAAGCATGAGCGCCGATCAGAAAGTCGGAAATGATCCGCTCCCGCGGCCCGCCGGCCTGTCGGTACCGCAGCCAGCGCAACCCGGCTTCATAGGCAATGTCGGTATCGATGGGGGAGATCGTCGCGCCGATTTCCCGCAGCACTCGCTTCAGGCTGACGCCGTCGCCAAACGCCGGAACGAGCTCCGCGTAGACGATGTCGCACACGACAACGGCTCCCCTGTCATAGGCGTCCCGAAGGCCCCCGCGCGATTGGGAGTGGTATGGCGAATCCGTTCGAAACAGATCAAGCAGGACGTTCGTGTCGACCGAGGTGATCACCTCCCTCTGATCTCCTCGATGTACTCGTCGATGTCGAAGGCGGCGCCATCCAGTATCCCGGCGACACGGTCCACGGGGTGCTTGTCAGCCGTCCGCTTCTTGATAAGCAGGCCCTGTTCGCTAGGGCTGATCTCGACTTCGACGTTGTGATGTAGCCCGAAGCGGTCCCGCAGCCGCTTGGGGATGGTGATTTGGCCTCGTTCAGAGATTCGCATGATTCTTAGATATGAATTGCGGCTACGTGTGATCATACGCCATCGACATGAATCATGCGCGGGTGGCGTCACATTTCAAAAGCAACAGGCAGGACCTTGGCTACGGCCGGCCTCAGTGTTGAGCGAGCCGCAGCGCTGGGCCCCGGCTTCCGCCGGGGTGACGGATGGGGGCCGGGGTGACGGACGGGGCCAAGTCCGCGGTCGACGTTCGAATTGACTCAACTCCCAGCCGCAATGGAGCAGGCGGCTGATTCCGCATAGGCTACTCTGCGCAGATGCGGTTCATGCGGCGTCTGAACGAGTTCCTGCTCGGCCAACGGCGCCTGATGGCGGGGTCGGTGGCGGCCGGCTTGATCTTTGCCGCCACGGGTCTGATTCCGCCCTTGCTCATTCGCCAGATACTGCTCTGGCACGCGGAGGGTCAAGCCGAGGCGGGCGCGATCGCGGCCATCGTGGCCGGGCTGGTGGCCGCGTTCTTGCTGCGCGGCGTCACCCGCTACCTGTATGGGGTGATCGCCCACATCGTCGCCTTTCGCGCTCAGCAGCGGATGCTGATAGCCGTCTACCGACACATTCAGACGCTCTCGCACCGGTTCTTCACGGACCGACGGGTCGGGAGCCTGGTCTCGCGCTCGGTGGGTGACTCGGAGGCCATGGAGGACTTCGTCTCGCACGGGATCCCGGAGGCGGCGCTGGCGCTGACCATTCCCGTGGCGATGATCGTCGCGCTGGGGTTGATCAACTGGCAGCTCATGCTCGTCACGCTCATCCCGATCCCGCTGATCGTTGTCATGGGCCGCTTCATGCTGCCGCGCATGCATGGCCGCTGGCGCAAAGTGCGCACCCGCATCGCCGAGACCACCGCCGTGGTGACGGAGGGCATTGCCGGGATCGAAGTGATCAAAGCCTTCAATCGCGAGCGCCAGCGTCTCGCCGAGGTTGAGGAGCACAGCGAGCGCTACCGCCGCGAGATCACCGTCACTCAGGCGATCTCCATGTCGGGCCTGGCGGTCATCGAGTTCATCGCGGGCGTCGGACTGATCCTCGTGATCGCGATCGGCGGCAACCTCACCCTGCAGGGTCTTGTGCCCGTGGCGGACTTGTTCGTCTTCATTGTCTACGCCGGCTTGATATACCAGCCGCTGATCCAGCTTGCCTCGATGGGTGAGAACATCCAGCGGGCGATCGCCAGCACGGATCGCATCTTCGATCTGTTGGACGTGCGCAGCGACATCACGGACCGTCCCGGTGCTCGCGCGCCCACGGAGCCCGTCTGGTCGGTGGAGTTCGATCAGGTCGACTTCAGCTACGTCGAATCCGAGACGGTATTGCACGACGTGTCCTTTTCCGTGCCGGAAGGGTCGCTTGTGGCGCTGGTGGGGCACACGGGCGCGGGAAAATCGACCTGCGCCCATCTGGTTCCCAGGTTCTACGACATCGAGCGCGGCGCTCTGCGCGTGGCCGGGGCGGACGTTCGCGACTTGCCCCTGGCGTGGCTGCGCGATCAGGTGGCGATGGTGCTGCAAGACGTGTTCCTCTTCGAAGGGTCCATATGGAGCAATATCGCTTTCGGCCGGCCAGGCGCGAGCCGCGAGGAGATTCTGGCCGCGGCCCGCGCGGCGAACGTGGACGAGTTCGCGGAGAGGCTGGCCGACGGATACGACTCGCGGGTGGGCGAGCGCGGAGTGCGCCTCTCGGGCGGACAGCAGCAGCGCATTGCGATCGCGCGGGCTTTGCTCAAAGACGCGCCGATCCTGATCCTGGACGAGGCGACCTCCTCGGTAGACGCCGAGACGGAGGGCCTCATCCAGGAAGCGCTGGCGCGTCTGACGCGCCAGCGCACCACGCTGGTGATCGCGCACCGGCTTTCGACCGTGCGCCGGGCCGACCAGATTGTCGTGCTGGACCATGGACGCGTGGCCGAGATCGGCGCTCACGATCCGCTCATGGACAGCGGTGGTTGGTACGCGCGCATGGTGGAGGCGCAGGACGCCCACCGCCGCTGGCAGCTGGCGAGCGACGCCATGGAGCTTGGGCTGGCGGAACACAGCCGGTAAGAGCTTTGAGCTGCCCGTTCACCGCAGGTCCCGGCAGCGCGTGGTGCGCTAATAGTGGACTTCAAGCATTGGATGGGCCTCGGCTGATCGGGAGAGAGGAGCGCCGGCATGAGTCAATTCGAGGGTCGCGTCGTGGTCGTGACGGGCGCCGGGACGGGCATCGGCACGGGTGTGGCGCGCGCGTTTGGCGAGGCCGGCGCGCGCGTGGTCGTCTCGGGCTACAACAGCTTCGCGGGCACTGAGGCTCTCGCGGAGGAGTTGCGCGCGTCGGGCGGCGAGGCACTGGCGGTCAAGTCGGACTTCCGCGAAGCCAGGAACGCCCAATCCGTAGTCACGGCCGCATTGGACGAGTTCGGACAGCTCGACGTGCTCGTCAACAACGCCGGGTTCACCCTCGACAAGCCGTTCCTCGAATGTGACGAAGATGACTGGGAGCACACCCTCAACATCAACCTGAAGTCCATGTACGTCACCTGTCAGGCGGCGCTGCCGCAGATGATCGCGCGCGGCTATGGGCGAATCATCAACGTGAGCTCGGTGCACAGCACAAGCCACATGACCAACCACGTCATCTACGCCACGACCAAGGGCGGCATCAACAACTTCACGCGCAACCTCGCGGTGGAGTTCGCGCGATACGGCATTACCTTCAACGTGATCGCGCCGGGCGCCATCGAGGTCGAGCGGTACGCGCGTGCGGGGATCGACTCCGCCGCGGCCGCTCGGACCGTTCCCGCAGGCGCGGTGGGCTACCCGGCGGATATCGCCGGCGCCGCGCTCTACCTGGCCTCCGACGAGGCGCAGTACGTCAACGGCGCGGTGCTGTTCGTGGACGGCGCCCTGGACGCCAGCATGGGTCTCTCTGTATAGAGACCTTTGCAAAACGCCCTCTCCCTCGGGGAGAGGGGTTGGGGTGAGGGCGTCTTCCAGCTTCAGGGGAAGCCCTGGATACCGGCTTTCGCCGGTATGACGAAAGTTATGCAAAGGTCTCTGTATAGCCAGGGGACGCAGGCGGCACGGGCGGTTCGCGAACCGCCCCTACGCGAGCCGCCGCCGTTCCACACGGCGCGACAGGCGGCGCGCTAATTGACAGTCCGGTTCCCGCGTGTCAGCTTTGAATGACCCGGCGAACTTCGTCGGGCAGCAGCAGACAAACACCGTTCGGGGAGCTGGGGCGAGCCCGGCTGAGATGGCGGTCCTGTCCACCGCCGACCCGTGGAACCTGATCTGGGTAATGCCAGCGGAGGGAGTCCACGAAGCCAAGCGCCGCAGGTCCCCAAGGCCTGCGGTTTTTCTTTTGCGGGGGTGAAGCGAGTGCCGCGCGCGACTCTGGCCATTCAAGTATTGCCGCTTCAGAGGGAGGGCGGACTGGCCGCGGTGAACGCCGCCATCGACGTCATCCGCCGCAGCGGCGTGGCGTACGAGGTCGGGCCGCTCGAGACGGTGATGGAAGGCGATGACGCGCGCACGCTGGCCGGGATCGCGCTGCGCGCCCACTCCGCCGCCTTAGAAGCGAGCGCCAGCCTGGTGCAGAGCAACATTCGGCTGCTCGAGAGTCCCGACGGTCTGCTGAGCATGAATGAGAAGACGGCGTCGTTTCGGGGCGGCGCGAAATGAGCTCACGGGTTCGCCGCCAGGCCGGGCGGTTGGCGCCGCCGCTCGCCATCGTGATAGGGCTGCTGGCGATTTGGGAGCTCATAACGCGCCTGGCCGGCGTGCCTGAGTGGCTGCTGCCGGCCCCGTCGGTAATCGCGGCGGCCTTCATAGAGGCCGCGCCGCTGCTCGGGCCGCACGTAGCCCGCACGGCCAGCGAAGCCGCGCTGGGATACGGCCTCGCGCTGTCCGGCGCGCTCGTCCTGGCCATCGCTATCGACCAGTGGGGCGTCGCGCGGCGGGCGATCTACCCGCTCCTGGTCACGTCGCAAACGATCCCGATTTTCGCGCTGGCGCCGCTGCTGGCCATCTGGTTCGGGTTCGGCCTGCTCCCCAAAGTGCTGGTAGTCGCGCTCGTGTGCTTCTTTCCGGTCGTAGTGAGTCTGGCGGCCGGATTGCGCGGGGCGAATGTGGAAATGGAGGATCTGGTGCGAGCGATGGGCGGGGGACGCCGCCAGATATTCATGAAAGTGCGCTTTCCCGCCTCGATCCCGTCGCTCCTGGCGGGAATGAAGATCGCCGCCACCTATAGCGTGATCGGGGCGGTGATCGCCGAATGGTTGGGCGCGAGCCAGGGTCTGGGACTCTATTTGCAGAGGTCCGCCAGCTCGTTCAAGACCGACCACGTGTTTGCCGCGATCGCGGTCATCACCGCGTTGAGCATTGGGCTGTTCGTAGCAGTGGATCTGTTGGGGCGAGTCATCGCGCCATGGAGCTATGCGCCGGAGGAGGTTTCGAAATGAGGATTTCACGTAGACGCGCACTGACCGCGCTGGGCGCCGCCGCGGCGCTGCCAGCCATCGCGGCTTGCGGAGAAGAGCCCAGCGAGCGAGTCGATGCGACCGTAATGCTCGATTGGGTGCCCAACACCAATCACACCGGACTCTACGTGGCCCAGGCGCGCGGACTGTACGCGGCTCAGAACCTGGGCGTGACGATCGTGGAGCCCGGCACCAGCGGCGTGGAGCCGGCCGTGGCTTCCGGCGCCGCCGACTTCGGCGTGAGCTACCAGGAAGCGGTGACGCTGGCGCGGGCGGAGAGCGTGCCGCTGGTCTCGATCGCGGCGGTCATTCAGCACAACACCTCGGGGTTCGCCTCACCGCTGGACCGCCGAATCCGCCGTCCGCGGGACTTCGAGGGCAAGAAGTACGGCGCGTTCGGATCGGAAACCGAGCGGCAGGTACTCACCGCGCTGATGGAATGCGACGGAGGCGACTTCTCGAAGATCGAGTTCGTGGACATCGGCGTGACCGACTTCTTCGTGGCCTGGGAACGGGGCGACGTGGACTTCATATGGATCTTCCAGGGCTGGGACGGTATCGCGGCGCAGCAGCGCGGCGTGGAGCTCAACTTCATAGGGCTGCAAGACAACGAGTGCATCCCCGACTACTACACGCCGGTGATAGTCACGAACGAGCAGATGATCGCCGACAAGCCCGATGTCGTGCAGCGCTTCACGCGCGCCGTCAAGCAAGGCTACGAGTTCACGATTGAGCAGCCGCTGGGAGCGGCCAAACTCCTAATCGACGCGGCTGAAGGGCTTGACGGCGAGCTCGTGCGCGCCAGCCAGCCCTGGCTGAGCCAGCGCTACGCCGAGGGAGCAAGCCGCTGGGGCGAGCAGAAGCAGTCCACCTGGACCGCCTATGCCCAATGGCTGCTGGATCACGGCCTGCTCACGCGCACGATCAATCCGGCCGACGCGTTCACGAACGAGTTCATCGAAGGCGCGTGAGCGTGGCCGCGGCCGGGTCCGGCGCACGCAAGGCGCCGGCGGCGGTTGCCATCGACCGCGTCTCAGCTACGTATCGCGACGGCGAGCTGACCGTAGAGGCCCTGTGCGGCGTCAGCCTGGAAGTGCTGCCGGGCGAGTTCGTGTCGGTCATCGGGCCGAGCGGCTGTGGCAAGAGCACTCTGCTCAGCCTCATAGCCGCGCTTCAGCGTCCCGCCGCCGGCAAGATACGCATTCACGACGCGCGGGCGGAAGGACGCACCGACCTGATCGCCTTCATGCCTCAGCGCGACCTGCTGCTGCCCTGGCGCACTGTTCTGGACAACGTGATCCTGGGCCCGGAAATCCATGGCGCGCCGCGTGATCGGGCGCGCTCCGAGGCCCTGGCGCTGATGCCGCAGTTCGGACTGGAGGGCTTCGCCCACGCCTATCCGCGCGCCCTGTCGGGCGGAATGCGCCAGCGCGCGGCGCTGCTGCGCACGGTGCTCTTGCACCGTGACATCCTGCTGCTGGACGAGCCGTTCGGCGCACTCGACGCGCTGACCCGCGGCGAGATGCAGGAGTGGCTATTGACCATATGCGCGCGCCTGGGCAAGACGGTGCTCTTCGTCACGCACGACGTCGAAGAGGCTGTCTTCCTGTCCGATCGAGTCTATGTTATGTCAAGTCGACCCGGCACGATCAGGCGCGCCGTCGCGATTGACTTGCCCCGCCCGCGGCGACGCGCAATGACGGTGGATCCCGCCTTTGTGGAGGCGAAACACATGCTGCTGGACGATCTGCTGCATCAGCCGGGCGGTTCGGTAAGGCTGGATGCGGACTTGGGCGGGTCGCAGCAGTAGTCTCTGAGAAGCAGGCCCGCTTCTCAGTACACTCAGAGACATGACCATGTCTATCCAAGCCGCCCTCAGCGAACGCAAGATGGCGGCGCTCGCAAGCACTACGTCGCGATGGCACTAGCGCAAAAAGCCGGTTTGACCGACACGATGGGCCGTGCGCTGCGCGACTTGCGCATCTCGGTAACGGACCGGTGCAACTTTCGCTGCCCTTACTGCATGCCGTCCGAGATCTACGGCGAGCACTACGAGTTCATGCCCAGGTCTCAGATCCTCACGTTCGAGGAGATCGCCCGTTTGACGCGCATCTTCGCCGAGCTGGGCGCGCGCAAGCTCCGCCTCACGGGCGGCGAGCCGCTCCTGCGCAAGGACCTCCCGCAGCTCGTGGAGATGTTGGCGAAGATCGAGGGCATCGAAGAGATCGCCCTGACTACAAACGGCTACCTGCTAAGCCGGCAGGCCGCCGACCTGCGGGCCGCCGGTCTCGACAGGGTCACAATCAGCCTCGATAGCCTCGACGACGCCGTGTTCAAGCAGATGAGCGGCCGCGAGGCCGACGTTCGGGTTGTGCTGGACGCCATCGACGCGGCCGAGCGCGCGGGGCTCGCGCCGGTCAAGCTCAACTGCGTGGTTCAGCGCGGCGTGAACGATCACACCATCGTGAACCTCGCCCGGTACTTCAAGGGCACTGGTCACATAGTTCGCTTCATCGAGTACATGGACGTGGGCAATCGCAATCAGTGGCAGCTCGCGGACTGTGTCACGGCGTCCGAGATAGTCGAACGCATCGACGCCCAGATGCCGCTTATTCCTGTGCCGCCCAACTATCCGGGCGAGGTGGCGAATCGATTCGAGTACGCGGACGGGACCGGCGAGATCGGCGTAATCGCATCGGTGTCGCAGCCGTTCTGCGGGGCCTGCACACGCGCGCGCATCTCCACCGACGGGCGGCTGTTCACGTGTCTGTTTGCCGCTGACGGAGCGGACCTGCGCGGACCTCTCCGCGCTGGCGCCTCGGACGACGAGCTGCGCGAGCGTGTAACGGGCGTCTGGACGCGCCGCCGGGACCGCTACTCGGAATTGCGCGCGGGTCTAATCGACGAGGGTGGACGGGCGCGCCACGGTCCCAAGGTGGAGATGTACCAGATCGGGGGGTAGGTTGCCGGCTCTCCGGGTCGACGCGTTACCGCCCGCGTCCGGTAGCCCGATAGCATCGGCGACGCCGGCGAGCGAAGGGCCGCGCGTCTACTTGCCGCCCGCCGCCCCTTTGGACGGTTCGTAGTACGGATTCGTACCGGAGGCGTGGTCGGTCACGTCGATAACGTGCGTGATCTCCGGCGCCACGTCGCGAATCGCCACCTCGATCCCCTGGGTGAGCGTGACCGTGGCCATACCGCATCCCTGACAGCCACCGCTAAGGCGCACGTAGGCCGTGTCTTCCTCCACGGCCACCAACTCGCAGTACCCCCCGTGCGCCGCGATGGCCGGGTTGATCTGCTGCTCGAGGACCTGCACCAGGCGCTCGGCCACCTCTCCGCTGAGCTCGGGCGGCGGTGCGCCGCGCGCGCCTACAACCGGACTGGGGCTGTTGGGATTGTCGACGAAGAGCGCGCCGCCGTTCTCGTCGGAAAGATCGATGGTGGCGCCGTTCAACTGATCGAGGCTGGCGGCCGGCACCACGAGTTTGAGGTCGTCGTGCACCTGCACCACTACGTCGGCCGGTCCGGCCTCGTCCGCATACTTCAGATACATGTCGTAGCTGAAGCCGGCCCCGCCGACGCCGGTCACTTCCACCCACATCGCAAGGCGGTCGGGATCAGGCTTGTCGGATTGCGCGCGGAAGGCGAGCACGAGATCGCGCGCGGTTTCCGAAATGCCAATCGCAAGCGCCGGGTTGCCGAGTTGCTCGTCTGTCATGCGGTACTCCGGGCGTCTAGCATCCGCCCCAATACTAGCTCTATTTTGTCGGCCCTATGATAAGCGGATGAACCGCGTGCTCCTATTGCTCCCAACTCATACGTACCGCGCGCCGGATTTCATGCGGGCCGCGACCGCCCTGGGCGTGGAGGTGGTAGTCGCTTCCGAGCAGCGGCACGTGCTCGCCGAGAGCATGGGAGATCGAGTCATAGAGGTGCATCTGCGTCGGCCTGAGATCGCCGCCGACGCGATCGTGGAGTTCGCGGAGGAGACTCCGTTGGACGCCATCGTGGCGGCCGACGATCAAGGGGTGATGGCGGCCGCGCTGGCGGGCGAGCGCTTGCGCCTGCGGCACAACACACCGGCGGCCGCCGCCCGCACGCGTAACAAGGCGTCGATGCGCGACGCGCTGGCTGCCGCCGGAGTTCCCCAACCCGATTACCGCGTGATTCGACCCGACTCCGACGTCGCGCGCGCGGCCGGCGAGGTGGGCTGGCCGTGCGTTCTCAAGCCGCTCTCGCTTGCGGCCAGTCAAGGCGTCATTCGCGCGGACGATGCGCGGACGGCGGTCAAGTCGGCGGCGCGCATCAGATCGATCCTGGCCGCCTCAGACAGCGACAATGACGAAGAACTGCTCGTGGAGCGCTTCGTGCCCGGCGCGGAGGTGGCCGTGGAGGGACTTCTGCACCAGGGCGAGCTGGACGTTCTGGCGATCTTCGACAAGCCGGACGCGCCCGACGGACCCTATTTCGAGGAGACGCTCTTCGTTACGCCGTCGCGCTTGTCCGGTCACGCGCAGGCGGCGATCACGCGCGCGACGGCGGATGCAGTGCGGGCGTTGGAGCTGACCGAGGGACCGATTCACGCAGAGCTGCGAGTCGGCGATGAAGGAGTCCACCTGCTGGAGGTCGCCGCTCGATCGATTGGCGGACTCTGCTCGCGCGCGCTGCGGTTCGGCCTGGGCATAACCCTCGAACAGCTCATTCTGCGCCACGCGCTGGATATGCCCATCCGCGAAACGGCGCCTTCGCATCCCGCCGCCGGCGTGATGATGCTGCCGACACCACGGGCCGGCGTCCTGCGCGAAGTGCGGGGCCGGGAGGACGCGCAGGCGGTGCCGGGAATCGCCGGCCTGGAGATCACCATGGCCCCAGGCGGCGAAGTGCGGCCTCTGCCCGAGATCGGCCGCTACTTAGGGTTCATGTTCGCGCGCGGCAAGAGTCCGGCCGAGGTTGAACAGGCTCTGCGCACCGCGCAGCAGTCGCTGGAGGTCGTGATCGAAGACGCTTAGGGTTGCCCGCCCGACCGTGCCTATCATTGCTGCATGCGGGTCCTCCTGATCTCGACCTACGAGCTCGGTCACCAGCCGCTGCACGTTGCCTCGCCGGCGGCCGCGCTGGGCCGCGCCGGACACGAGGTGCGGTGCCTGGACCTCTCGGTGGATCAGATCGACGCGCGCCTGGTCGGCTGGGCCGAGGCGGTCGCCATCTCCGTGCCGATGCACACGGCCATGCGCCTGGCGGGGCGCCTGGCAACCGTTATCCGCGCGCGGCGCCCT
Organism: Chloroflexota bacterium; assembly: GCA_965220075.1. GTDB lineage: Bacteria > Chloroflexota > UBA11872 > UBA11872 > UBA11872. Next base: position 1,605,294 of record OZ244806.1, on the reverse strand, counting down.
GAGCTTCCCATCGCCGTCTACGGTCTCTACGCGGCCATGGGCGCCGCCCACGACGGTGGCGGGCAATTCGACCGAGCGATCTCCGGCGAATACGAGCCGGCCCTGGTGGCCTGGATTGAGCATCTGTGCGGGTCCCAAACCGGTTCGGCCACGCCGGCAACGACGGTGGAGTTCGGGCGAGGCAGGTTCCTGCGTCCCGCCCGCGAGTTGCTGCCCTCGCTCGAGCGCTACGCCCACCTCTCGATAAACGGCGAGCACCGGCCGGTGGGCTACGTGGAGGCCAGCCGCGGCTGCGCGCACACCTGCCGGCACTGTCCCGTGCCGGCCGTGTACGGAGGGCGCGTGCGGATCGTGGGCCAGGAGTCCGTTCTAGCCGACGTCGAGCAACTCGTGGAGATGGGCGCGCGCCACATCACGTTCGGCGATCCGGACTTCCTGAACGGCGTCAAGCACTCGCAGCGGATAGTGCGGCGCCTGCATGAACGCTTTCCCCACCTGACCTACGACATCACCACAAAGGTCGAGCACATACTCGAATACGCTCACCTCTGGCCCGAGCTGGCGGCCACGGGATGCCTGTTCGTGGTTTCGGCTTTCGAGTGCGTGAACGACCGGACCCTCGAACGGCTCGACAAGGGGCATACGGCCGGTGAGGCCGTGCAGGCGGTCGCGTTGCTGCGCCGGCAGGGGATCGAGGTGCGGCCCTCCTGGATGCCCTTCACCCCGTGGACCACCGTGCGCGACGTGCTCGACATCCTCGACTTCGTGCGCGCGCACGAGCTGATTCCCAACGTCGACCCGGTGCAGTACACGATCCGCCTGCTGATTCCGCCCGGGTCGCTTCTGCTCGATCATCCCGAGTTGGCGCCGCACTTAGGCGAATACGATGCGGAAAGGCTGAGCTATGGCTGGCGAGCGGCGGATCCACGTGCAGACGCGTTGCAGGCGCAGCTGGCGGCGCTGGTGGAGCGATGGAGCGGGGGCGAGCGGCCGCTCGCCGACGTCTACGCCGAGATCCGGCGGACCGTCGAGCACGCCGCCGAAGCCGCCGGTGTTCCTATTAGGCGCGCCGTCGAGGTCGGCGCCGTCGCCCAGGAGGACCGACCACGGCTCACCGAGCCGTGGTTCTGCTGAGCGGAGCCAACCGAGGACCAGTTCGGTCCTCTCGCAGACGCCAGCCCACAGGCTTAGGTTCTCCTAGTTCCGAGCAGCAGAGGGCGCCCCTACGGGTGCCGGTTCGTCCCCACGTGACGCCTGCCGTACGATGGACGCGGTGCACCAATCCCGCTGAGAGTCCCCTCGAACCATGAGAATCACCGACGTGCGCACAGTGCATCTGGGCGCCCCGGCCGACGAGCATTCGGGTCTGGACCGCAACTGGACGTTCGTGCTGGTGGATACCGATACGGACATCCAGGGGGTTGGCGAGTGCACGCTGCACCGCATGAGCCGGGCGGCCTCGGAAGCGGTGGAGAGGCTCAAGAGCCTCCTCATCGGCCAGGACCCCACCCGCATCGAGCACCTTTGGCAGCAGATGTACCGGCACCCCTTCTGGCGCGGAGGAATCGTGCTCAGCGCGGCCATGAGCGGTATCGATCAGGCGCTGTGGGACATCGCGGGCAAGGCGGTCGGTCTGCCGGTGTACCGACTGCTGGGCGGGCCGGTGCGCGACCGCGTCTGGTGCTACGCGCGGCCCGACGGCGGCGGATCGTACGTGGAGCAGGCGATCGAAGCAAAGGCGCTGGGTTTCACGGCTTTCAAGTTCGGCCCGGGCGAGTCGCCCGGGCCGATGACCGACGAGGTATTGGTGGAGTCGGCCGCGCGCAACGCCAGAGAGATTCGGACCGCGGTTGGCCCTGAGACGCGCCTCATGATCGACTTTCACGGACGGCTCAGCCCGATCGGCGCGGCGCGGGCCGTGGAAGCCTTACGTCCCTACGATATGTTCTTCGTCGAGGAGCTGATTCCGCCCGATCACGTGGAGGCGTATGCCGACGTCACGCGCGCGGCGCCTGGGACGACCTTCGCCACCGGCGAGCGGCTATACACGCGCTGGGGCTTTCGCGAGCTAATCGAGTCACGCGCGGTGCAGATCATCCAGCCGGACCTGGCATACGCGGGCGGCATTTCGGAGGTACGGCGAATCGCCGCTCACGCCGAGACCCACTACCTGAAAGTCGCTCCCCACAACCCCAACGGACCAGTGGCGACCGCGGCCTCGATCCATTTGGCCGCCGCGACGCCCAACTTCCTGATCCTGGAGTACGCGCGTAAGACGCCCTACTTCGAACGGGTGCTGCGCGATCCGCTCTTGCCGCGCGACGGCCACTTCGAGCTGCCCGAGCGGCCCGGCCTGGGGGTTGAGCTGGACGAGGACTTCCTCGCCGAGCATCCCTTCCATGACGTGCCGTTCGGTCCGGCCTGGCAGCCGGACGGCGGCGTGGCCGACGTGTAACGGAAACGCGGCGATCGGCCGGCTGAGGCGCCGCACCGCGCCGAGCGGTTGAGGGCTCGCGGCGGCGGCGACTATTCTCCATCCGTTCACGGACAGTAAACCGCGCCCATGAAGCTGCTGTTCTGCAATGACTTTCAGGACGAGATCGTGCAAGCCGTGCGCCAGGCCCTCCCCGAGCACGAGACCACAAGCGCGCCCGTGTCCGAAGTTGCGGCGGCCGTGCGCGACGTGGACATCATCATCCCCGCGCGGACGGAGATCGACGCCGAGATCATGGACGCGGCGCCGAAGCTCAAGCTGATCCAGCAGATTGGCGTGGGCATGGAGACCGTCGAGCTGCCGGCCGCCTGGGAGCGCGGCATTCCGGTCGCGAACGTCCCGGCGGACGTTTCGGGCGCCGGACGCGCGGTAGCCGAGATCGCTCTATTCCACATGATCGGCGCCGGGCGCAACTTTCCGGCCCTATCCCGTCTGGTGTCCGCCGGTTCCACGCATGCGCCCTTCGGACACTCGCTGTACGGCGCACGAGTTTGCCTGGTCGGGCTGGGCGGAATCGGCCGGCCGTTAGCGCTCCTGCTGCGCTCGTTCGACTGCGACGTGGTAGGCGTCAAGCGCAGCAGGGACGCCGATCTGAGCCGCGAGCTTGGGCTCACGGCGCTCTACACGTCGGAGCGGCTGACCGATGCGGTGCGCGAGTGTCAGTTCCTCGTGGTCGCGGTGCCGCTGACGCCCGAGACGGAAAACCTGATCGACGCGCGCGTCCTCGCGGCGCTCCCCGAGGGAGCGGTGGTCGTGAATGTGGCGCGCGGCCCAGTGGTAAACCGCGCGGCCCTGCTGGACGCGCTTGATTCAGGCCGCGTTTCGGTGGCCGGTCTCGACGTGTTCTGGAAAGAGCCGGTCGATCCTAACGACGACCTCTTCAGTCACGACGTTCTGGCCACGCCGCATTGCGCCACGTCCTGCGACCTTTTCCTGCGCGAGGGCGCGGCCGCGGTCGCCGATAACGTCCGCCGCATGGAGCGGGGCGAGCCGCTGCGCTTCGAGTTCCGGCCGCCGGCCCGGAAATAGGCCGGCTCAGGCCGGCAGCGAGTCGACGAGAGCCGCCAGACCGCCCTTTACATCCGAGCCAAGCTGCACGCGCAGCGCGCGCCGCCCGCGTTGCCGCAGCGCCTTGTAGTCGCCGTCCGCCTGGGCGCGGATGAAGCGCCCGAAAGTGAAATCCGTCTCCGGCACGGCCAGGTCGTCTTGCGGCTCATCCAGCAGCTGGAGAAAGACGCCGTTATTCGCGCCGCCTTTGTGAAGCTGTCCGGTGGAGTGAAGAAAGCGGGGGCCGTAGCCGAGCGTAGTGGCAGCGCCGGTCCGCGCGCCGAGGACATGCCGCAGCGCTTGCAGATCGTGGGTGGTTTGATCCGCGGGCGCCAGATAGGCCTGGATGCCTACGTAGTCGCCGGGCCTGACAGATCCGGCAAGCTCGCCGAGCGCCTGCCGTAGGGCCGCCGAGTCGCGGGCGCGCAGGGGTTGGTCTCCCATGCTTTCGGCGCCGCCGGCCCCGGACATCTCCTGATTCGCCAGGTCCTTGGCAAGCTGCACGTCGGGCTGGTTGAACGGGTGAATACCCAGCGCCGCGCCGGCCGCGGCTACCGCTACCTGGGCTCGATACATCTCGGCGCCAAGCGCCAGGAGGTCCGGCAACTCGACGGCCGCGACCGGATAACCCGCCGCGGCAAGCGCCTCCGCGCGCTCGAACGAGGCCGCGTCAGCACGCTCATCGCCCGTGCAGTAGAGGTGGACGAAAAAGCGGTCGCCAGCGTAGGCGTCGGGCGCTCTGGCGGGCTCGTCGGCGACCGGAACGATTCCCCTGCCGTCTTTGCCGGTGCTTTCCGCGACGAGTTGCTCCACCCAGATTGGATAGGCCGCGAGGGACGGGGAAACCAGGAAAGTCGTCTTGTCGCGGCCAGCGCGGGCAAGCTCACCCATCGCCGCGCCCAGCTCGAGAGCGGGATTCTGCGCGACCGCCCCGGCTTCGACACTGGCGCCCACGGCCCGCGCCCGGTCGAGTAGCCCCGCGATATCCATGCCCAACAGGGCGGCCGGCACAAGGCCGAATGCCGTGAGCGCCGAGTAACGGCCGCCGACGTCGGCCGGCGTCGTGAAAACACGGCGAAACTCCCGCTCGCGCGCCAGCGTCACCAACGGCGTTTCAGGATCGGTGATGGCGGCGAAATGGCGGCCCGGAGTGGCGGCGTGCCTTCCTACGAGCCGCCAGAAATAGCGCACGAACGACAGCGTCTCCAGCGTGGTTCCGGACTTACTCGACGCGAGGAACAGAGTGGCCGCCGGGTTTATGCGCCGCTCCACGGCTCGCACGGCGTCGGGGTGCGTGCTGTCCAGGACCATCAGCTCGGGATATGCGGGCCGGTTGCCGAACGTCCGCTGGAAGACCTCGGGCGCCAGACTCGACCCTCCCATTCCCAGCAGAACTACAGACCGCATGCCCTCCGAGCGCGCTTGGTCGGCGAAGGCTCGAATACCGGCTGCCTGGGCGCGCATGGAGTGAGGGAGATCGAGCCATCCCAACCGGTCGCTGAGCTCCGGTTGATCCCGGTCGAACCACAAGGTCGGATCCTTCGCCCACAGCCGCCGCGCAAAGCCGGCCTCGTCCCAGCGGGCCACACGCCTGCGAACGGCGTCGGCGTACTCGCCGAGCTCGAGCCGCTGCTGTATTCCCGCGGTCATTGGGCGGCCTCTCCGTTCGATTCGCCGGCGGCTGGCGCTACTCAAACAGCCTACGACGCCCGGCCGCATCGCAGGCGCCCGGCACCCCCACCCCCACGCCGGACGCACGATCGCGGAGGTCGACCAGGGAGCAGGCTGCGGCACGGTATGCCAAGCCGCCGGCACGGACAGGGGCGGAGCGCACGTACACTGACTGGCAGCCTTGGAGCTATCAGTCCCAATCGGAGGATTCCACGTGAGCGACAAGCCGCCCGTACGCCTGGCAATGCTGGGCGCGTCACACGGTCACGCGAGTGGCAAGACGCGCTGGTTGCGAGACCTGCCCGACATCGACTTCGTGGGCGTATACGAGCCCAAAGCGGCCATGCGCGCCACCCGGGAAACCGCGCTCGAATACCAGCATGTTGCGTGGATCGAGTCGATCGGAAGCATCCTCGACGACGAGTCGATCGTCGGAGTCGTGATAGGCGGGGCCGAAGAAGAGAATCCGCCCTATGCGCGCCGGGCGCTGGCGGCGGGGAAGCACGTGCTGATGGAGAAGGCCTGCGGGTGGACGAAGGGCCATGCCGACGAGTTGATCGGGGGCGCGGAAGAGCGCGGCCTTCTGTTCCAAATGGGCTACAACTTCAGGCTACTGCCGCACATTAGGCGCGTGCTGGACATGGCACGCGACGGGGAGTTCGGATCGGTCTACGCCGTGCGAACCCACATGGGATCGCCTTTCGCTTCATCCGTGCTGCATCTCGGCGACGGGCAGCCGTATTTCCGCGGCGGCATGATGTACAACCTTGGTTGCCACGCGCTGGATATGGTCGTGGCGGTTCTGGGCGCGCCGCGGGCGGTTCACCCCCACTTTCTGTCGGTTCATCCGGAGTCGCGCGAGGCCGGATACGCCGACTACGTGCTCGCCGTCTTGGAGTACGAGAATGCGCGCGCCACGATCGAGGTCAGCCTGGTTGAAACCGAGGGGCGTCTCCCGCGCAGCCTCGAGGTCTTCGGCACCGACGCGCAGGCGATCGCGTCACCGTTCATGCCGGCCGGCGCAGCCGGGCCCGCCGTAGCCGTGCACCAGGGTGGCGCGCAAGCAGGTCCGGACGGATGGCGGCAATACGGACCCGATCCATACGAGCCGTTCCGCGCCGACGTGGAAGAGTTCGCGGCCTGCATTCGCGGCGAGAAAGAGCCGCGCTTCGGATACGGACACGATCGGGCGGTGCAGTACACCCTCATGGACATCTGCGGTGAGAGCGCTATCGAGGAGCGCTAGCAGATCCCAACGCGGTCAGTCGTATTGAGAGGCGTATGCCCTCGATGGCACTGGCGGTGCCGGAGCTTCTAGTTCCCGTTAGCGCGGGCTTGCCAGCGCCCGCCGCTCGTCTCCGTCTCGACCATATGGCAAGCCACGAAGTGGTCGTTTCCATAGTCTTTGAAAACCGGATCTGCCTCGTGGCAGATGTCACCCGCGAAGGGACAGCGGGAGTTGAAGCGGCAGCCCGTTGGGGGATTCATGGGGCTGGGAATCTCGCCCCTGATAACGATCCGCTCGCGCCGCTGAGTTGGGTCTGGTGTCGGGATCGCCGACATGAGCCCCTGCGTGTAGGGATGCATGGGGTTCCTGAAGAGCTCGCCCGTCGCTGCCTGCTCCACTATCTCACCCAGGTACATGACGCCGATGCGATCCGCCATGTACTTCACAACCGCCAGGTTGTGGGCGATGAAGAGGTAAGTGAGACCCATCTGCGATTGCAGTTCGCGCAGGAGATTGAGGATCTGGGATTGGATGGAAACGTCAAGCGCCGACACGGGCTCATCGCACACGATGAACTTGGGCTGCAGCACCAGGGCGCGGGCGATTCCGATGCGCTGCCGCTGACCGCCGGAGAACTCGTGGGGATAGCGCTGGGCGTAGTGACTGCTGATCCCGACCACGTTCATCGTTTCTCTGACGCGTTCGGCGCGTTCGGCCTGCGTTCCGACTTCGTGGACTTCAAGTCCCTCGCTGATGATTCCTCCGACTGTCAGACGCGGATCGAGCGAGCCGAATGGGTCCTGAAAGATGATCTGCATGCGCCGCGCAAGCGTCTTGCGATCTATCCCGGTGACATCCTGACCCTCAAAAACGATAGAACCCGACGTTACCGGGTACATCTTGAGGATCAGCCGTCCGAGGGTAGTCTTGCCGCAACCGCTCTCACCTACGAGCCCGAAGGTCTCTCCGTCGCGGACGTCGAAGGACACGTTGTCAACCGCGTGAACTTGGCCGATCGTGCGCAGTAGAACGCCGCCGCGCACCGGAAAGTGCTTGGTGACGTTCTGCACCGAAACTACGGCGTCGGTAGACCCGTTGGTCGCGTTATCCGCCATCGCCCATCGCTTTCAGCCCGGGAACGAGCTCGCCAGCGGCACCCGACGGCGGCTCGGGATACAAGTGGCAGCGCATCACGCGGCCGTCATCAAGCGTTTGGACCTCGGGCCGTACGTCCACGCAGTGATTCATCGCATAGGGGCAGCGGGGCTCGAAGAGGCAGCCCTCGGGGAGTCGAAGCATGTGGGGGACGGTGCCGCGGATCACGTTCAACTGTTCTTCCCGGCCCGTCGCCAGAGTGGGAATACTATTCATGAGGCCGCGCGTGTAGGGGTGCTTGGGGTCCGAAAACAGGGTCTCCACATCCGCGTACTCCACAATCTCACCCGCGTACATCACCGCGACGTCATCGGCCATCTCGGCGATCACGCCCAGGTCATGCGTGATCAAGAGCAGCGCCATTCCAGTGCGGTCGCGGAGCTCGCGGATCAACTCCAGGATCTGCGCCTGGATGGTCACGTCGAGAGCGGTGGTGGGTTCGTCCGCCAGCAGCAGTTTCGGCTCGCAGACCAGCGCCATCGCGATCATTACGCGCTGTTTCATGCCGCCCGAGAGCTCGTGCGGATACATCTTCATCCGCTGCTCCGGCTGAGGTATGCCCACCGTGGTCAGCATTTCAACTGCCTGCGTATACCGGTCCCCCTTGGCAACATCCCAGTGCGCCTCAATCACTTCGGTGATCTGCCGGCCAATCGTCAGGACGGGATTCAAATAGGTGGAGGGTTCCTGAAAGATCATCGAAATTTCGCCACCGCGGACACGACGCATATCGCCGTCGGAGATGTCCAAGAGATTCTGCTCGACGGTGTCACTTGACCAAATCAACTCGCCTTCGATGATCTGCCCGGGCGGGCGGATGAGCCGCATGATGCTGAGCGCGGACACGCTCTTTCCGCAGCCCGACTCGCCCACCAGACCAAGCGTTCGCCCCTTCTGGATCTCGAAATCGACGCCGTCAACAGCCCGCACAGTACCTTCGCGCAGAGGGAAGTGAGTCTTCAATCCACGCACTGTGAGCAAAGGGTCGGCACGGGGGCCTTCACGGCGGAGTGGCTGAGTAGCTGCTTGCGCCACTAGTTGCCCGTCTCACGGCCGCGCACGTCGAACGCGTCGCGAAGGCCGTCACCGATGAAGTTGATGGAAAGCACGGCCAGGCAGATGGCAATGCCCGGCGCCGCCCACAGCCATGGTCTATCGGCGAGATATGCGATGCCGCGCGAGGCGCTGATCATCGATCCCCAACTCGGCGCGGGCTCCGTAACTCCCAGCCCGAGGAAGCTCAGACCGGCCTCTGTCAGAATGGCACCAGCCACACCGAGAGTGACGGCGACCGTTATCGGTCCGATAATGTTGGGCAGCAAGTGGCGCCGGATGACGTACCGCCGGGGGGCGCCGAGCACCTGCGAGGCTAGTACGTAGTCCAACTCTCGCAACACGAGTATCTGGCCTCGGATAAGTCGCGCCAGCCCGGGCCAGCCCAGTACTCCGATGATGATCATGACGTTGAAGATGTTCGGCCCCAGGATCCCGGCGATGATGATGATCATTATGAACGACGGAAACGTCATGACGAAGTCGGTAAAACGCATAAGCACGTCATCGGCGCGTCCACCCGTGAGACCGGCTGTCGCTCCAATCAGGATGGCGATGAGCAGGTTGACAGACACGGCCACAAGACCCACCGAGAGCGAGATACGCGCCCCGTGCACGATGCGGCTGAAGGTGTCGCGACCGACTTGATCGGTGCCAAGCCAATTGGCCGAATCCGGCGGCTCGAGCGTCTTCACAGTGTAGGCCTTGGTGGGACTGTACGGCGACACGAAGTCGGCAAAGATGGCTAGTAGAGCCAGAATCACAAGAACCGTCACGCCGATCACCGCCAGCCGGTGGGAGAGGAAGCGCCGCATGGCGCGCCGCCAGGGCGAGAGCTCTGGTGGAAGATCAATGACGTCGACTTCGCCGCCCGTATCGAGGGTCGCCGAGCCTTCTTGCGCCATGTTCGAGGAGGCCATCTGCGAGCCCTACGCTTTCCCGAGCATGAGAATAATCATGATTTACGAGTGGCGGATCCGGGGATCCACCCAGGCGTACGTCAAGTCAGTCAGCAGATTCGCCACCAGCACGAGCGTGGAGCCGATGAGCAGCAGTCCGAGCTGCACTGGGTAGTCGCGCTGCAGAAAAGCCGTGTAGCCCAGCAGCCCGACCCCCGGCCACGAGAAGATGGTTTCTATGATCAAGGCGCCGCCGATGAGCGCCGGCAGCGACAGACCCAGAATGGTCACGATGGGAATCAGCGCGTTGCGCACTATGTGCCGCATGAGCACGACGCGCTCCGCGAGCCCCTTGGCGCGGGCCGTTGTCACGAAGTCGGACGAGAGCGCGTCGAGCACGGATGCTCGCGTGTATCGCATGTAGCCGGCGATATCACGCAGCGAGAGGGCCATAACGGGTAGTACCGCGTGATGCAGCAAGTCAAGGTTGACGCCGGTTGGATTGCCCGGCGTCCACATACCGGCGGTCGGCAGCCACCCCAGCAGCACCGCGAAGATCAGCAAACCGGTCAGGGCGAAAAAGAATTCAGGCACCGAGACCATGAAGAAGGCACTGAACGTCAGGCTGTGGTCGAGACGAGAGTACTGCCGGAGCGCGGAGAGGATCCCAAACAGGATGCCGGCCCCAATACCCAACCCCAGCGCCGCAAACATCAGACCCATCGTGGTCGGCAGGCGCTCCTTGTACATGTCGAAGACCGGGCGCTTGGTGTGAATCGAGAAGCCGAGGTTGCCCTGTGCCACTTCCTTTAGCCAGATGAAGTAGCGAACGACCATCGGCTTGTCGAGGCCCAACTCTTGCTTACGCCTCTCAATGTCCGCGGGCAGCAAGTGCAGCAGGTCCTCCGGGTCGATCAGGGCCGTGATCGGATCGCCGGGAGTGCTGTTGATGAGTATGAACGAGACGATCGAGAGCGCGAAGAGCAGTGGGATGGAGATCAAAACGCGGCGGATGATGTATTGAGTCATCGCCTGTCTCCTTCCCAGCCGCGGCACCCGCCGACGGTGGCGCGCGCAAACGCACGGCTGCTCAATTTGCCGGAACCATGCGTATCGTACTCAATGCGCTGACTTCCGGCAACGCCCGCGACGCGCGTGAGGCAGGCGGACTATCACGTGATGTTGGCGCGCCCACCGGTGATGTCGAAGTTGGCGCCGGTGCTGAACGACATCTCGGGCGAGGCAAGGAACGCGACCATCGCCGCCACTTCATCCGGCTGACCCCAGCGCCCGATCGGGATCCTGGCGATGAGCGCGTCCGTGGCTTCGCTGCGATTGGCCACGTTGCGCGCCGTACCGACGACCGCGGGCGAGACGGCGTTGACCAGGATGCCGCTGCCCGCCAGCTCGAGGGCTATGGCACGCGTGAATCCCAGGATGCCCGCTTTGGAGGCCGAGTAAGGGCTGGCGCCGGCGTTGCCGTCCCTGGCGGAGATCGACGCCATGTTGACGATGCGGCCGTAGCCGCGCGCGCGCATGTGCGGCACTACCGCGCGGCAGCAATTGAACGTCCCGGTCAAGTTGGTGGCGAGAACGCGGCGCCAGTTGTCGTCGGACTGCTCCCAACACGGCGCCAGATCGCCCGTGATGCCCGCGTTGTTGAACAGGATGTCAATGCGGCCGAAGTGCTGGGATACGGCCGTCACCAGCGCTTGGACCGAGTCGGGATCGGTTATGTCCACCGAGAGGCCCATGCAATCCGGCCCCTCGCGCGCCAGGCGCTGCGCCTCCTCCGCGGCAAGCTCGCCCTGCATATCTGCAAGCGTGACGTGGGCGCCAGCGGCGTTGAGACGGCGCGCCGCGGCGAGGCCGATGCCGCGCGCACCCCCGGTCACGATGGCGTGCTGGCCCGCCAGGTTCTTGGCGATGGGCATGGAGCGATTCCCTCCTGGTCCGCGGCGGCCACGGGCCACCCGTGGCACCGCCGGCTACACGATGAACAGGGGTGCCACAGTTCGCCCGCCGATTCGAGCGCAAGCGCCGCTCGCGGCGCCACGCTACCACGCGCGCGTCATGGCTGGTGGTACGCTCGCATGGACGGTTGGTGTGGGACGGGTGGTCTCCGCCGACGAGAACCTCGACACCCGCGCGTGCCTCCGAACCGACTTCTCAATGTCGTATTGGTCGTTCACAAAGCCTCGGCAGGCCGGGCTGTCGCAGGACTATCGGTAGGATTCCACTCTAAGACGGACGGTGTGCGCGCCGATACTTGAGCGGCGGCGCGCAATCGGTGGATTTCCAAACGCGGAGAGTCATGTATCAATCAGAACGCATACCGGCCTGGATGGGGCGCTACGCCAAGTGGGTAGCCGTCGTGATGGCCGGGTTGGGCGCCGCGTCGCTGGTGGGGCTGATCGTCGCGGTGATTCTGAGCCAGCCGGTCAAGACCATTAATGGCTGCCACTTCGCCACGTACTTCGCCCAGCAGTGGCTAGACAAACCCACCCAGTGCCCCGGCGCGAACCTGCAGGGCGCCAACCTCGCCAACGTATCGCTGCGCGACGCGGACTTGTCGGGCGCAAATCTCTCGAACGCGGACCTGAGCAATACGGACCTCTGGCTCGCCGACCTGACGGGAGCCAATCTGGAGGGCGCCATCCTGGCCAACTCCAGCCTGCTCGGAGCGAACTTCAGCGGAGCGATCCTGCGGGACGTGGTTTTCGACGGCTCGGACATGGTGAACATCACCGTGCGAAACGCCGATCTAACCTACGCCAGCCTGGTCGAGGTCCACGCACCCTGGCTCAACGCGGCCGACGCGCGCATGGACTTCGTCAATCTCACGGGCGCGATGCTGGATCGCGCGCTGCTGTTTCGAACCAGTATGTCCGGCGCCATTCTGGAAGGCGCCAATCTGCGCCGCGCTCGAATCATCGAATCGGACCTGACGGACGCGAATCTCACACGCGCCAACATGGTGACGGCCGCCGTGTTTCGCTCGAATCTGACGCGCGCCATCATGGAGCGGGTCAATCTGCACGGCGGCGAGGTTCTATGGTCCGACCTGTCCGCCGCCAACCTGCGCGGCGCGACGCTGCGATTTGTGCGGTTCAACGAGTCGAACCTGTCCGGCTACGATCAGTATGGCCGCAGCGCCGATCTCAGCAACGCGGACATTCTGGCGGCGACCTTCGACGAGGCAAACATGGCGCACGCCTCCCTCGCGCGATCCTATATGTATGGATCCGGCCTGCGCGGCACCAATCTGCAGCACGCGAACCTGGAAGGAGTGATACTCCATTTCGCCAATCTGCCCAACGCCGACCTGCGGTTCGCCACTCTGCACGGTGCCGATCTGGGCCGCTCCAACCTCACCAACGCCCTGCTGATCGGGGCCGATCTGACAAACGCGAATCTGCGCCTGGCGGACCTGACCGGAGCGGACCTCACGGGCGCGGCCATCGAAGGCATCGATCTCTCCGACGCAGTCCTTACCGGCGCGCGCTTCTCGGGCCCGGTCTAGGTCGGGCGGTCAGCGGCGGTTACGACCGAGCCCCTCCCCTGCGACGGCTTCATTTAGCGGACTCGGCGGCGAGATCCGCCTGCCAGCGCCGCCGCGAGCCGCGTTCAACGATGGCCAAAGGCCTTCTTCACGGGATTCCGAGCTGGGCGAGAGCTAGCCGGGAGCAATCACTCCCATGTCCCAGCCGCCCAGCGATTCGAGCGGCAGAGTGGTCGCCGATAGCGAGCTCTCGCCGGCCTGCCGCCAGGCTTTGATTTCGGCCCGGTGGCCCAGCCGCCGGAGCGCGTCCCACATCTCGCGGTAGTTAGCGCGACCGTGCGGCCCGGCGCAGTCCCAAAAGAAAAGATGATCGGCGCCAGCGTCGTAAACCATGTCAGCGAGGCGGCGAAGGTCGGCGGGCGGCATGTGGCGGGGCATGACGTTGGGCGCCAAGACGCATTGCGTGCCGTGCACGGCCCGCACGAAGGGCTCGATCTCCTCCGCGCTCGTCCACGTGTCAGTCTCGATAGGCATGGCGAGCGTAGCCGCGCTATAGGGGATGAGCGTGTCGATAAGGCCCTCGCGCGCCCAGAGGTCCAGGTCCAGCCCGAAGTAGCGGTTCTCGGTGGGCAGGCCGAGCACGCAGGCGGACAAATCGAACGCCTTCGCGCGTCCCTGCTGGCGGGCCACCTCGTCCAGCTCTCTGCGTACGCGGCGCATGAAGTCCGTCATCACGCCCGCTCGGAAGTCCAGCCACTCAGGATCGTCGTCGGGGAGCATGCGCGGATCTTGACCGTGGGCCCGCTCGAACCCGTCGATGAGCGGCGTCTCGTAGGCAAGGTAGGGCGGGCGGCGGTTGAAGAGCAGGCAGACGCCATCGATCGGGAAGCTGCACATCTCGCGCAGCAGCGCCAGCACGTAGTCCTGCGTTTCACGAAACGCGAACGAAAGCCGCGGCAACGGCTGTCCGTCGCGATCCAGGCAGTGCAGCTCCGGATGACGAGCGAACATACCGTCCCGGTAGTCGTGGTCGAGCGGCGGCGGGTAGGTCCAGGCGGCGAGACGGTAGGAAGCGTGGAACTCCATGCCGAGCGCATGCGTGTGCTCGATGGCGACCTCGAAAGGGTCCAGGCCCTGCGCGCGGAAGCTGCGCCAGCTCTCGGCCATCAGGCGGTCGCCGACGCGGCCGAAGTCCTGCATGCCGGGCGCGTCCGGCAAGCGGCCGATGTTGGTGAAGTAGTGCAAGAGATCACCGCCGCCCGACTCCCAGTACATGCGGCTGAAATCGGTGTCGCGGTAAGGCTCGATGCCGCGCCGAATTTGCTCGGCCGTGGTCAGACGATAGATGTAGTGCGGGCCGTGCGAGTCCTCATGCGCGAAAAGCCGGCGCTGCCGGCCGCCGGCGCGCTCGCTGAGAAGCTCTTGGGACTCAGCCTGGTTGAGCGGCACGAGCTTTATGTACGCGACGCGCGCCGGCCGGCACCGCAAGGCGCCGGGCCCCTCTTCCGGATGTACGCGCACCGTGAGCTGGCTGAAAACTATCTGCTGGCCGCTCAGATCGGCGACCTTCCAGAAAACCTCCTCGAGCTGCTTGCGGCGCGTGTGCCCGTCCAGGTGGGACGGCCCCCACGTCAGGATGGAGAAGGTTTCGTCGCCGCTGAGCCGCACGAGCAGCTCTCCATCCTCGCCCTCGCCGTGGCCGGTGGCGTGTATGCCGATTGAAATGGCGTGCCAGCCCTCGGCGCGCAACGGATAGGTGAGGCGGGGCGCGCGCGTCTCCGGACCGGCCGTCATCATGGCGCCCTTGAAGTCCGCAGTCTCGTAGGGCAGGCGGCGCCAGCGGCCTGGCGCCGCCTCACTGGACCAGGCGTCGGCCGGCGCGCAGCGATCCAGATCGGCTAGATAAATCGGCTTGGCCTGAAAACCGCGGTCGGAGATGTAATCCGGCGCCATTTCAACACCTCAGCCTGGCGTGGTAGGTCAAATCCCAGGGGCCAGCATACGCAGGTCCAGCGTCGGATCGGCAAGGTCGGGCCGATAGGCGCGTGACGGGCGACCTATCGCCGGGACGAAGCAAGCTACGCGCCGTACGAGCCTTCATGAAACCAGTCCTGCGCGGAACTCTCGACGCGCACGGGTCGAGGCGCTCTCACGCAAGCGCCGATGCTCTTTCAACGTTGGACTCACCGCGCAGGCGGGCTACGCTCACCCGCCATGGACGCGATCGCGCGCGTGCGGCGCCAGGTCTGGCGCCGCCGTGTGGCGGCGGAGTCCGAGCGCGCAGCCGTCGATGGCCACCGCTGGCGCGTGCTGGGCGCGATCTCGGTGGGCATGTTCCTCTCAATCGCGGTGAGCGCCGGTCCCAACGTGGCGCTGCCCGCCCTGGCCGCGGACCTCGACATGCCGCTCACGGTGGTCCAGTGGATCGCGGTGGGAGTGCCTCTGATGACCGCGGTATTGCTTTTGCCGGCGGGCTTCGCGGCGGACGTTGGAGGGCGCAGGCGGGTTTATCTCATTGGGATGACGCTGTGCAGCGCGGGGACGCTGCTCGCCGGCTTCGCGCCGTCGACGTTCGTGCTGGTTCTAGCGCGTCTGCTCCAGGGCGCCAGCATGGCGGCCGTGGGGGTGAACGGGATAGCGATTCTGGTGTCGGTGTTCCCACCGGCTGAGCGCGGTAGGGCGCTCGGTTTCGCGTCCGCAACTGTCGGCATGAGCGCGGTAGCGGCCCCGGCCGCCGCGGGCGTGCTGGTTGACTATGTCGGCTGGCGCTGGGTGTTCCTCACAATGGCTATCACGGCCGTCAGCGGCACTCTGCTGGCGTGGGCCGTGCTCGATGAAACGCGTATGCGCGGCACCGAAGAGCGTCAATCCGGGACGCGATTCGACATAGTGGGCGCTCTGGCGATTGCGGTGGGTGTGGTAAGCATCGTGATCGCGCTGACGATGGGGCCTGACCACGGCTGGGCATCGCCCGCGGTGCTGTGGCCGGGAATTCTGGGCGCAGCGTGCCTGGGGTTCTTCGGATGGTGGGAACAGCGTGTTGCGAACCCACTTTTTGACGTGCGGCTGCTCAAACGCCGGGCGCTGACGTTGGGCATAACGGGACGCGCCTTCACGTTGGTAGGAGTAGCGGGCGCGAACTTCCTGCTGCCGTTCTTCGTGCAAGGCGTGCAAGGTCACTCGGCCACGGCCTTCGCTTTGATGATGGCACCGGGCTTTGTGATCTATGCGATCACCGCAAGCCAGGCGGGCCGCCTTTCCGACCGACTCGGCGTCCGCAAGTTCCTGGTGTTCGGACCAGTCGCGGCGGGCCTCACGATCGTGGCGCTGGCCGGGTTGCCCATCGACGCACCGCTGGCGGCGATCGCATTGGTGCTGGCTTTGCAGAACCTGGGAATGGGCGCCTACTGGGCGCCCACCACGAGCGCGATCATGGGCGCCGTGCGAGCTTCGAATTACGGCGCGACCCTGGCGTTCTCGACACTGGTGAATCACGTAGCCATAGTGGCCGGCATCGCGCTATCCACCGCAGTCGTGGCGTCCATCACGCACTCGCAGGGAGGCGATCCGCTGCTGGGAACGCGCGCGGACCCGGCGATGGCCGTGGGGGCGGCGGAGGCCTTCATGACCGGCGCTCGCATTGCCTTTCTGACCCTCTCCGGCGCGGCCGTGCTGGGAATTGTCGCCGCGATCGCTTTTCGCTCGGCGACGCCGCAAGATACATAGTCGCCGCTGGCGGTTAGATCGAGTCGCGCGCCGGAATGGCAAGGCAGCCGCGGCGGACTTTCGAGCCTGAAACGCGGCGCCGTCGATTAGGCTGAGAGCCGGAGACCGCCTGTCGAGACGCGTGGCCGGAACAGCCCACTCGAAATCCCCAAGTCCTCTAGCACCCACCGGGTCGCGTCGGTACGGCCTGGCGGCGCTATCTCTGGGGATATTCGCCACGGTGGGCATCTTCATATCAGTGAGCGTGGCGCTGCCTGCCATCGCCGGCGACTTTCAGATAGATCTCACGATCGCGCAGTGGGTGACAGTGGCGGTGCCCCTGATCACGGCGGTGGCGTTGATGCCGTGCGGCTATCTCGCCGATCTCTGGGGCCGCAAGCCGATGTACCTGGGTGGGCTGATAGTGCTCCTGGCCGGCACGCTGATGGCGGGGCTGGCGCCGTCGTTCGAGGTGCTGATCGCGGCGCGGCTGGCACAGGGGCTGGCCCTGGCGATGGCAGACGTGAACGCGGTGGCGATCTTCGTTTCCATGTTTCCGCCCCGCGAGCGCGGCAAAGCCATCGGGTTGATCTCGGTCATGGTCGGCGTGAGCGCGGTCGTCGTGCCCATAGCGGGCGGTTTGATCGTCGACGCTATCGGGTGGCGGGGCGTGTTTCTGGCTATGGCGGCGCCGGCGGCGGCGGCAGTGTTGATGGGCCGCTTCGGCCTGCAGGAAGATGTCAAACGCCCTGCAGAAGGCGCGCCCCGTGCGGCGCAACTTGATTGGCTGGGCGCTCTCCTGATTGGAAGCGCGGTGGCGGCACTGCTCCTGGCATTGACGCGCGCGCACAACGCCGGCTGGGAGTCACCGTCGATCTGGGCGCTGGGCGCCGGCGGCGTAATGCTGCTGGCTGTCTTCGTATGGTGGGAGCTCCGTACCGAGCGCCCGCTCTTCGATCTACGTCACTTCCGAAACCGCACCTTCGCTACGGCGCTGGGCGCGCAGGCCGTGCTGGCGGCCGCGGTTGCGGGGCCTTTCTTTCTGGTCCCGTTCTTCGTGCAGGGCGCTCTCGGCTATTCGCCGGCGGCCTATGGCTTGATTGCGGCGCCGTCGCATCTGATGTACGGCGTGGCCGCGAGTCAGGCGGGCCGCTTCTCGGATCGCTTCGGCGCTGGGCGATTCATGATCGCCGCGCCGCTCGTGGCCGCCGGCGGAGCGCTCGCGCTGGCCGCTTTTCCCTTGGAGGTTCCGATTCCCCTGTTCGTGCTGGCCCTCGTGCTTATCACGACCGGCATGGGCATGTTCAATGCACCAGCCTCAAGCGTGATCCTGGGAACCGTCTCCCGCTCGGCCTACAGCTCAACCGTGGCTTTTTTGGCCACCGTGAGCCACGTCCTGAACGTGGCCGGAGTGGCGGTGGCGACCGCCATAGTGGCCGCTACCATGCGTTCTTCAGGAGTCGAGCCGGTGTTGGGCGCCAGTGCGGACGCGGCCGCGCCGGAGGTAGCCGAGGCCTTCGTGGCCGGTGCGCACAGCGCCTATCTAGTGGCGGCCGCGCTGCTGGCTCTCGCCGCGGCCATCGGTTTCGCTCACTTTGCTCGGGCCAGACGGGCCTAGAGAAGCTCGAGACCGCGCAGGATGTCGCGCACCTGCTCCAGCTCTTCGTCCGTTGCGTTGTCGGCCGGCGAGCGCCGCCAGCGCGAGGCCACGCCGCAGGCTTCGATGACAGTGTGCACGAACCCGTCGCCGCCCACCCGGCAGTCGCGGAAGTGCGCCCACAAGGGGTGCTCGTACTGCATGGCGATGCGCCACGCTTCTTGCGCATCGCCGCGCTTCAGCGCGTCCCAGTACAGCCGCGCGGGGGGCAGATCGCAATAAGTGAAGATATCCAGCCAGGCATTGCAGTTGCCGTGCGGCCAAAGCACGTAGTGGCGCTTGATCCCGCCGCCGCCCACCATCGGCCAGCGGTCGCCCCAGCGCATGAGCACCTCGTGCGCATACTCGAGCGCGAGATCCTCCTTGAAAGCGCGCATGTTGGGATCATCGGCAAGTAGCTCACAGGTTTCGATGGGGACATTGCCCACGAACATGACGGGCATCTCGCGCCCAACCGCGCGATAGAAGTCAGCCAGTGAATCCGCTGTTCCGCGGGCCCACTCCGCCGGACGGACCATGTAAAGGTCGAAGTCGAGCGCGCGCACGTAACGCGCGAACTCGACGCACTTGTTCAGCCCCCACATGTTGTCGCAGGCGATGGTTAGCGCTCGATCACCCACGTGGTCGATGACGACGCGGTGAACCTCGGCCACCTCGTCGTCGGTGAGCAGTGAGATCAAGCTGTCGCCCCAGGTGAGCATGATGATCTGGCAGCCGCCCTCGATCGACTTGTCGATCACCGCCCGCATGCCGTTGAAATCGATCTCACCGTCCCTGGTGAAGATCGTCGGCAGCGAGTTGCAGGGGCCATCCAGCAGGGAGCGGATCTCGGATTGATCGCGCATTCTTGGACTCCCGTTGCTAGAGCAGGCCAATGCCACGCAGGCACTCGCGCAACTCATCCAGCTCAGCGTCGGTGGGATTGGGCGCGGGAGACCGGCGCCAGCGCGGCGCCACTCCGGCCACCTCCAGCAGCGCGTGAGCGACCACGCCGTCGATTCCGTAGCGGGCACGCTTCGAGAACTCCCACAGCGGGCGCTCGTAGGTCATGATGATGTCCCAGGCAGCCCGTGGATCGCCGGCCTCCTGGGCGCGCCAATAGCTGACCGCGATATCGGGGCGCCAGCGGACGAATATGTCCAGCCACGCGCGGGCGCCGTGCGGCCAAAGCAGGTGATGCGGCTGAGCCGGCCCGCCGCCAATCATGGGCCAGCGGTCACCCCAGCGCATGAGCACCTCGTGCGCATAGTCGAGCGCGAGATCCTCCTTGAACGCCAGGATGTTGGGCTCGTCCTCGACCAGCTCGCAGGCGCGAATGGGCACGTCGCCAACAAACATGACGCGCATCTCACGCGCTACGGCCCGGTAGAAGTCGGCCAGCGATTCCGGCGTTCCGCGCGCCCAGTCGGCTGGACGCACCATGTAGAGGTCGAACCCAAGCTCGTTCACGAAGCGGCCGAACTCGATTGCCTTGGGCAGGCCCCACATGTTGTCGCAGGCCAGGGTGACCGCCCGATTGCCCACGTGATCGATTACCACCCGGTGGAGGTCGACAAGCTCGTCGTCCGTGAGGAGCGAGATCAGGCTGTCACCCCAGGTGAGCATGACGATCTGACCGCCGCCTGCGACGGCCACGTCGATGATGTTGCGGATGCCGTCAAAGTCGATCTCGCCATCGCGCGTGAAGATCGTGGGAAGCGAGAGGCAGGGTCCCTGCAGACCGTCGCGTATCTCATCGTGAGACTTGGAGGTCATGCCGTCACCGGTAACAACCCCTGCCCGCGCAGGAAGTCGCGCAGCTGCTCCATCTCAGCGTCGGTGGGGTTGGCCGCGGGCGAGCGCCGCCAACGAGGCGCGACGCCGTAGACCTCGAGCAATGCGTGCTTGGACACCCCGTCGGCGCCGTAGCTGGCGCTACGGGCGAAGTCGCGCAGGGGCGTGTCGAAGCGCAACGCGATCTCCCAAGCCGCGCGTGCATCGCCCTGCTGAAGCGCTTCCCAGTAGGAGCGGGACGGCGCCGGGTAGCAGCGCACCCAGGCGTCCAACCAGGAATCGCAATTCCCTTGCGGCCAAAGCACATGGTGACGCTTCATTCCTCCGCCGCCGATCATGGGCCAGCGGTCGCCCCAGCGGACCAGGACCTCGTGCGCGTATTCAAGGGTCAGATCCTCCTTGAAGGCCAGGATGTCCGGCTGATCCTCGAGCAGCTCGCAGGTTCGAATGGGCACGTCGCCTACGAACATGATGCGCGTCTCGCGCGCAACCGCGCGGTAGAAATCCGCCAGTGCTTCGGGGGTGCCGCGCGCCCACTCGGCCGGTCGGATCATGTAGAGATCGAACCCCAAGTCACGCACGAAGCGCGCAAACTCGACGCACTTGTTCAGCCCCCACATGTTGTCGCAGGCGATCGTCACGGCGCGGTCGCCCGCCTGCTCGCGTACTGCGCGGTGCAGCTCCGCCACCTCCTGATCGGTGAGCAGCGAGATGAGACTGTCGCCCCAGGTGAGCATGATGATGTCGCCGTCGTTCGCGATGGTGGCGTCGATCACGGCTCTAACGCCGTTCAGATCCATCTCGCCGGCGCGCGTGAAGATGGTCGGGATCGAACTGCAAGGCCCGCACAATCGGGCCCGGATCTCATCCGCGGACTTCACAAGCCACGCTCCGCCGCCGCTAGTCGGGCTGCCGCGCAACCTTACCCGAAAGGCCTCGCACGGTCCCGCGCGGCCTGTGGCGTTCGCGCCCTCTCGTCCTATGCTTGGCACGCCGCGCCGACGCCCGTCACGCGCTCGCGCGGCCGGGGAGGAACAATGCGGCAAGACACCCAGCGGTTGCGCGAGCGTTTGCGTTCATGGTTGGAGGGACGGCTGGGAACGCCGCTGCGCGAATTGACGGGCGCGCCGGTGCGGGTGCTCGAGCTGGCGGCGTGCGAAAACGCGCCGCCGCCGCTGCTGGCCGTGAAGATGGACGAGTCCGCGCTGATGACGGCGCGGCCCGCCTGGCAACCGGATCTGAGCCGCGCCATCCAGGCCATGTCCGTCGAGGAGCTGTTCTCTATCTATGGCGTGTATGAGATATCCCGCGTGACCATGACGGACGGGTTTAGCGCCTGGGGGCCATACTTGTGCTACGCGGGCGACGAAGCGTCGATGAACCTGACAACCGACCCGCGCGTAAGTCACCTCGACCCGGAAGAGGTACAGGCGGCCGCCGACCCCAAGATCTTCTGGCACTGCTTTCAGGACGAGGCGCCCGAGGGCTTTGGGGCGTTTGAGGACGGCAAGCTGGTTTCGCTGGCCACGATCCGCAGGGAGTCCGACGACCTGGTGGAGATCGGCATCGACTCGGCGCCCGATCACAAGGGCCGCGGCCTGGGCCGGGCGGTCGCGTCGGCGGCCGCGCGGCACATTCTGGATCAAGGCAAGCTGGTGTGGTGGACGACTTCGCCCTGGAACGTGCCTTCCAGCCGCCTTGCGAAGTCCGTCGGCATGCCGCACTTGTGGAGCGAGATGATTTGCTGGGAGCATCCCCTTATGATCCCGCCGCAGCCGCTGGGCAGCCCCACGCCGAATGCCCGGATGGAGAATTACTACCCGGACTGGGCGCGGAACCGGTCGATTCAGCCGCGCTCCTGGTAGGCGGGACGCCGCGTGCGATCGTGCAGCCCGCCTTGCCCTAGCCTGCCCGCCGTGTACGCTGGGCCGGAAAGAGTTGTGGGGACCGCGTTCGCATGAAAGCGCCGTACTGGATATTCGTTGGCGGGGCGATCGTAGTGATCCTGGCGCTCGGGTTCCTGGCGTTCGTGGTGAGCAGGAACCTGGCGGTGAGCAGCCAGGCCACTCAGGCGGTCACGCCTACGGCCACTCCGGTGGGTGTGGTGGCGAGCGCCGGGCAGAACCCCAGCATGTTCATCTTGTTCATCCTGATAGCCGGGGCCGGAATGTTCTACATATGGAGACGGCAGCGCTCGCTCTACGACTCCATCAAGGCCGCCGAACGGCCGTCCGTCGACCGCCGCATCCGCAGCGGCGTGGCGCAGCTCAACTCGATGGCGGACGGCGGTTCGCCCATCGTCGAGGAACGGCTGCGCGGTGTCGACGTGCTGGACAAGGTGGCGCGAGAGTCCCCGCAAGACCAGATACAAGTGGTGGAATTGCTGGCTGAGTATGTGCGCCGCTCGACGCCGCTCGCGCCCGATCTGGACACGGGAGCGACGGAGCCGCGTGAGGACGTGGAAGCCGCGCTTACGGCCATCATCAGCCGGCAGCGCAGACGCTCCGGCGGGCCCGACGAGCGCCTTAACCTGTCGAACTGCGATCTGCGCGGCGCCCACCTGCTGGGGGCGTACCTGCAAGGCGCCAATCTGGCCTCCACGCGGCTGGACGGCGCGAATCTCGTCAACGCATACCTCGACGACGCCGATCTCACTAATACGAATCTGACCCAGGCCAATCTCCAGGGGGCGCGCGGCCTCACGAAGGCTCAATTGCAGCTCGCGATCGTCGACC
Organism: Chloroflexota bacterium; assembly: GCA_965220075.1. Classification (GTDB taxonomy): domain Bacteria; phylum Chloroflexota; class UBA11872; order UBA11872; family UBA11872. The sequence goes on along the minus strand of OZ244806.1, from coordinate 1,582,375 downwards.
AAACTACTCGGTTGCCCGACGACCTCGAGTAGGGGGCTGGCAAGGCGTCGGCGTGTCATATCACTTCGAGGCGGCCGACGATACAGACCGCTGTGCCGGCGGAGAGACCCCCTAACCAAAATGGGCGCGGGCTGCGGTCAAAGCGCGGCCGCGCGCTCACCCGGGTGAGGCCTGATTTGCTTTGGTGGCGTCAAGGGACAATGCCAGCGGGCCGGGCGCGCGCGGCGAGAGTCCTCTTCCTTCGACCGCAGCGCACCGGATCCGATTCGATGTCTGTTTCGACCCATGCGCATTGCGGTTAGCTGATTGGCACGCTTCGCGGCGCTGGCCGGGTTCCTGATCGCGCTGGCGACAGTGATCTCTTTGGCCGCCATCGCCGCGCAGCCTCGCTCGGCGCCCCCGGCGCCTGGCGAACCCCAGGCGCCGGGGGTCGGGTTGGACACGACGGCAGCGCCCGGCGCCGCGCCGACCGCGGCGGAGGCGCGTGGACGGTCGCAGCCGCCGGCCGCCTCCGCCCCATCCGTTCCAACGTCCATAGCCCTCGCTGTGGAAGAACGCGCGGAAGTAGATCTGAACGCCACCAGCCCGGAGTTCTTCAGCTACGCGTTTGACCTGCAGCGTATTCGGCGCCGCTACGACGGCGCTTTATGGCGGGCGAGTGATTTGATCGCGGCTGGGGAGCGCGGCCGCGCGAGTGCGCTCCGGCAGGCAATAGCGCTAGCAGTGATGCCGGAAGTCGCCCGCAGCGTCGCGCGGGAGCTCGACGCGCTCGTAACGCCAAGCCGTGCTGAGCGGCATGAGGCGCGCCTGCGCCGCGAGACTATCGCGATCGCCAACGCCTTGCGTGCGGTAGCACTGGCGGGGTTCGCGCCGGGCAACCTGGAGGTCGCGCGCGCAAAACTGGCGGAAGCTGCCGAACGCTATCACTCGGTCTTTGACCTCGGTACTGCGGCGCGCGGCGCGGCGGGCGTTTTTTAGGCTCAAGTAGCTCCCAATCGCACCGCCGAGCAACCACGCGGGACTGCGGCCTTTCAGACCACACTGGCGCTCCGGGGGCCGTGATAGGCTCCGAGCGCCCACGGACGATTTGGGCGCGCTGGGGTTACCCGAGACATGCCGATTCCCGCCTTGCGGACGACCACGCTCCCGCGCAATTGGAGGGATGCCGGATGAGTGCCGCGACGGCGCCGCTGCGCGTTGCCATTGCAGGCTGCCATCGCATGCTGGAGCGCACGCCGATGAGCCACAACTGGGCGGCCGCTTTCCACGCCGTGCCGGAAACCGAGATCGTGGCGGTGTTCGACCATGGCGCCGACACGCGCAAGGCGTTCCTCGACTGCTGGGGCGAGATGCCGGCCTATGACGATTACGCACGGATGCTGGCGGAAATCCAGCCCGACATCGTGTGCATAGCCACGCGCCAGACCCTTCACGCGGACCAATGCGAGCTAGCGGCCGCGGCGGGCGTGCGAGGGATTTTCTTCGAAAAGCCACTGGCCACCTCCATGGTGGAGGTTGATCGCATGGCGGACGCCTGCAATGGCGCCGGGATGAAGGTCGTATTCGGCCTCGATCGGCGCTGGTGGGCAAGCTACGGACACTTCCGCCGCCTCATCGCGGACGGCCTGATCGGCGACGTGCACTCGGTAATCGGCTACGGTCTGGGTCAATGGATCAATCACGGTTGCCACTGGTACGACGTCATGCTCGGCCTGGTCGGCGACCCCCAACCAACCTGGGCCAGCGGTCACTTGGAAGACCTCGGCGGCGTTCCGGCTGACTCACGCGTTCACCTCGATCCACCGGGACGCGGCGTGTTCGGCTTTGGGGACAACGGCATCGGCTACGTGATGCGGGACGGCGGACCGGCTCACGGGTATGAAGTGCTCGGCAGCAAGGGGCGGCTGCTGATCTTGAACGACTCCAACGACGCGTTTCTTTGGGACGTGCGGGAGGGTATGACGATGTACGACGGCGCCGGTTTCGCAGCCAGACAAATCGACTTCCCACGCGAGCCCGTTGGATGGCCGGCCGGTCCCGCCATAGTCCGCGACCTCGTCGAGGCGATCCAAACCGGCGGCACGACGCAGTGCGATATGCAGCGCGCCGGCATCGTCACGGAGCTAGGGTTCGCGTTTCACGCGTCGCACCAACTCGGCGGGGCGCGGGTGACTTTCCCTATCGAGAACCGCTCGCTGAGGGTCGAGTCGTTTCCCTGGGGCAACGAGTAGCGGGTCATGTCGGCACCTGATCCTTCCAATAAGGACCGTCTGATGAAACGAGTAGCCAAGCCGGCCGGCCGGCTGAACATCGCCATCGAGGACGCGCCCATTCCTGAGCCGGGCCCGAACGAGGTGCGCATAAGAGCCGTGCGCACACTGATTAGCCGCGGCTCCGAGATCGGACGGCGATACACGCGCGAAGAGGCGATCAATCCGGACATAATGGGCTATTCGCTGGCCGGCGTGATCGACGCGACCGGCTCTGAAGTTTTGCATCTGAAGGTCGGCGATCGCGTGGCGGCGTCGGCGCCGCATGCCCAGTACGTAGTGCGCGCAGCCGACCTGCACCGTCCGTCGGACGCGCCCCGCGTCTTCCGGCTGCACCCCGGCGTATCGTTCGACCAGGCGACCTACTGGCTGCTGGTCGCGGGCGCCGTCACCTGGATCGACATCGCTTCCATCGGGCGCGACGACACCGTGGCGATCCTGGGCCAGGGGCTGGTTGGGAATCTGCTGCTGCAAGTCGCCAAGGTCAACGGACTGGGACGAATCGTGGCGGTTGACGGGCTCGAGTCGCGCTGCGACCTGGCTGAGCGGTTGGGCGCCGACGCCGTGATCAACGCCTCCAAAGAGGACCCGGTCGCGGCGGTGCACCGCCTGACGCATGGGGTCGGCGCCGACATTGTGATCTATGCCGTGGGCGGTCCGGCCGGTCCCAAGGCCTTCGAGCAGGCGCAGGATATGGTCGCGCACGGTGGACTGCTGCACGCTATCGGACTGTATGAAGACGCCCCGCTACCGCTCTATTCGGGCAAGATCCAGGGTCGGCGGCTGCTCGGCGGCTATTTTGGGCGAAGTATCGACGTACCCGCCGCCGAGCGAGCCATGACTCTGCTGGCACAGGGCGCCATCCGTACCGACGAGATGACTACCCACCACTTCCCCTACACGCGGGCGGCCGATGCATTCGACTTGCTCTACAGCCGGCTGCATGAAGCCTTGGGCGTCATTCTCGATTGGAACGTTGACGAGGCGTCCTAAGGGCTGACCCGCCTGCCCGTGGGCGCCCGCTGGGAGCCTCGACTGGTTGCCGGCAAACGCTTGGCGGTCACCGCAACGCTAATCGTTTTCGCGCGCCGCGAGAACACTTTCGCTCTTCGGGACCGGCTCTGGTCGAACTTTCAATTGCTCTCACGCGCGGGGCGCCGCCTCTATAGAAGGTCCAGGCGGCGTAGAAGCCCGCGCATCTCGTCCATCTCGGCCTCGGTTGCGTTCGCCGCCGGTGAGCGGCGCCAGCGCGGCGCCACACCGTAGATTTCTATCATTGCCTGGAAGAAGCCATTGCCACCGACCCGCGCGCGGGAAGCCGCCTGGCCGATCGGGTACTCGATTCGCATAACGACCTCCCAAGCCGCACGGGTGTCGCCGCGCTGCAACGCCGCCCAGTACTGCATTGCAGGTTCCGGATGACAGCGCACGAAGGTGTCCAGCCATGCCCGGCAGCCGTGCGGCCAAAGCAGATAGTGGCGTTTCATGCCCCCGCCGCCGACCATGGGCCACCGATCGCCCCAGCGCATTAGGACTTCGTGCGCGTAGTCAAGGCCCAGATCCTCTTTAAAGGCCAGGATGTTGGGTTCGTCTGCGATCAACTCGCACGTTCGTATGGGCACGTCGCCCACCAGCATGATCCGAGTGCGCCGGGCGACCTCGCGATAGAACTCCGCTAGAGATTGCGGTGTTCCCCTGGCCCATTCAGCCGGACGCGTCATGTAGAGGTCGTAGCCAAGCTCGCGGACCAGATCGGCGAACTCGCGAGCCTTGTTCAAACCCCACATGGCGTCGCAGGCAATCGTCAGCGCGCGATCGCCCACGTGGTCGATGACGGAGCGATGGATTTGCACGACTTCGTCGTCGGTCAAGAGCGACACGAGCGCCTCGCCCCAGGTGAGCATGACGACCTCGCAACCGGCCTCGAGCGAGCAGTCGATAATTGCGTGCATGCCCTCGAAGTTGACCTCGCCTGCCTTGGTGAACTTGGTGGGAAGCGGGTTGACCGGTCCGCGAATTAGCGCTTGTATCTCCGTCGGGTCCCGCACAGTCGAACTCCGAGTCGGCAAAAACACCACACGCAATGCAAAGCCTGCCACGTGACGCCGGCCCGCGAAACCCGCCGCGGCGCGGCCTGTGTGCCCCTGGCGGGCACCGATGGCAGGCTTCGACCCTCACAGTTCGCCTGCCCGCTCAGTAATTTTCGCCACGTAGGCCGGTCCCGTCGTTGACATGGGCGGCCAAATGGGTAAGCTACCGGCTAGATGTCGGATACTATCCAACGTTCGGACTACTGACCGGACGCGTACCATCCGACCGGGGGGCATGTATGGAGAAAATGAAATCAGTTAGCCGGCGACGGCTGATGCAATTGACGGCCGTTGGCGGTGCGGGCGCCGCTTTGGCCGGTGTTCTGGCCGCCTGTGGCGAGGCCGCCGAAGAGGCTGTCCCGGCCGAGACGGCCATGGCCGAGACGGCCGCACCGGCCGCGACGGCCATGGCCGAGAAGACCGCAACGGCCGCCGACAAGGGCGTAGAGGCTGCCACCGCGGCTCCCACCGAAGCGCCGGTCACGACCGGCTTCAAGGAAGCGCCCGAGCACGCCGCTATGGTCGCCTCCGGCTCTCTGCCGCCGGTTGAAGAGCGGCTGCCCAAGGACCCGCGCGTGATCGATCCCTTCGGTGAGATCGGTCAGTACGGCGGGCGCATCAGACTTGCCGACGTCTTCATTTCGGTCGACATCGGCAACATGATTCAGGCCAGCCTGCACTGCTACAACATGACCGGCAGCGCTTTCGTCAACGACGTGGCCAAGAACATCGACATCGACGTCAAGCCCACCGGCAGCAAGTTCACCGTCGAGTTGCGCGAGGGTCACAAGTGGTCGGACGGCGCCCCGTTCACCACCGACGACATCATGTTCTACTGGAACGACTGGGCCAACAACAAGGAGCTGCGCCCAGGCGGCACCGGCCGCGCCATCTACGGCGGCCTCCAGAAGGGCAAGGTCGAGCCCATCTACCGCCAGGTCAGCGAGAATGTCTTCGAGGTCGAGTTCGAGGGCATCTCCGCCTACACCTTCATGGACCAGTGGGGCCGCGGCTCGCGCCACCCTTACGGCTACCAGCCCAAGCACTACATGGAGCAGTTCCACATCGACTTCAACCCCGACGCCAACAAGCTGGCCGAGGATGAAGGTCTCGATAACTGGGTTCAGCTCTACAACCAGAAGGCCTCCTGGGGCTACACCGCCATCACCCGGCCTACCGCCGTCGGGCTGCCCGTGCTGGAGCCCTGGATGATGACCGCCGGCAGCGACCTGGAGTCCTCCTACACCCGCAACCCCTACTACCACTGGGTCGACACCGACGGCAACCAGTTGCCCTACGTCGAGGGTGTTGACTTCGAGTGGCTCTCCGACAAGGAGGTCTACAACCTTCGTGCCTCCTCAGGCGAGCTGGACTACGGTCAGTTCGGCCTCGACCTCAAGGACATGCCCGTCTATCAGGAGAACGCCGACGCCGGGCAGTTCAAGGTCCATCTGGCCAAAGCCCTGCGCAGCTCCATCCTGGCCTTCATGATTAACCAGACCTACAACGAGCAGGCCTACGCGGACCTCTTCCGCATGAAGGACTTCCGCGTGGCCATGTCCGTCGCCATCGATCGCACGCGCATCAACGACACCCTCTTCTTCGGCCAGGCCGTTCCCTCGCAGGTCACCGTCCATCCCAGCGAGAGCTTCTTCAAGCTCGAGTGGCAGGACCAGTACACCGAGCACGATCCCGACCGCGCCATCGAGCTGCTCGACACCATCCTGCCCGACACCGACTCGGACGGTTTCCGCACCTTCCCCAACGGCGATCGCGTCAGCCTCTTCGTCATAATCTGCGACCTCGAAGGACCCAAGCCCGAGATCGCCGAGCTGGTCAAGGGCGACTGGGCCAACGTGGGCGTCGAGATGAACTGGCAGCAGCTCGACCGCAACCTCTGCGAGCAGCGCATCCAGGTCGCCGGCGAAACCATGATCGGCACCGTCCACAGCGAGAACTCCAACTTCTTCACCCGCGGCATCGAGTGGATCTACGGCTTCGACCAGGGCTCCCGCATGTCCAACCAGTGGGGTCAGAAGTGGGCCTACTGGTTTAGCTCCGGCGGCTCCGAGGGCGAGGAACCTCCGCAGATCTGGAAGGACTACTTCCAGGCCCGCCAGGATTGGAAGTCCACCGTCCCCGGTACCCCCGAGTACGACCAGACCGGCACCCGCCAGTGGCAGATCTGGGCCGACGAGCTCCCGCTTGTCGGCACCGTCGGCCTGGCCCCACAGCCCACCATCGTCACCAACCGCATCGGCAACTTCCCGGCCGACCACGGTATCGAGCTCTGGTTCGGCGCCGGCATCAACTTCACCCGCCCCTACCGCGGCCCGCAGTGGTACATCAAGCAGTAACCAGCACCTTTACAGCGGCCTAGCTGCCGCCAGCGAAGGGACCCCGGGTGTCCACATGGACACCCGGGGTCCTCGGTTTTTTCGGCCACCCATTAGCCATACCGCCCCAATCGCCGCCGGCCGGCAGAACGTCAGGCGATGAGGGGACACTCGGCGACGGAGACGCCGTACAATCACGAGCCGGCGCCCCGATCACCATGGTGACGGTTCGTCAGTGGTAATCTCTCAGCCGCGAGAACATCGCCGCACTGTTCGCAATAGTGAATGACGTGGCGCGACAGCTCGCCGATGGCCGATTGGTCAACCCTCACAACACCTCCAGAAGGAATCGCCAATATGCCGAGAAATGGCGTAGCCCGCTGCCTTGCCGCCACCCTCGTGGCGCTGCTGTTCGTCGCAGTTACGGCCTGCAATGAGCCTGCCAGCCGTTTGCAGGGCGGCTCGCGGCCAACCGGCACGACCATCGTCGGCTCGGGTCAACTCGTAACCTGGGAGGTTGACGAGCCATTCTTCAATGAGGTGAGCACCCCCGAATTCGAGCGGGAAAACTCAGAGTTCCAGCTCGACATCAGTTGGTCGGACACCTTCTCCATCACCGTCACCGCGGATGACAACCTTCGGGAGCATTTCTTCGCGCTGAAGCGGCTCCATCATCTCCTCATCGGCCTGAGAGGCGACAATACCTATGACGGCGTCACTCTCAGAATCGCCATCACGATGCCCGAGATCATCAAGTACAACCTGCAGGGCGGGACGAAGGGTTCAATCAGCGGATTCGATTCAGATACCACCATTTCGCTCTGGGCATCGGCCGGAAGCCAACTCGCTGCCGACGACATGCGGTTCGACACGGCGCGTTTCGAGATCCAGAGCGGCGGACATATATCGGGCAACATTCGGATGACCGATGGGAGCGTCAACCTGTCGGGTGCCAGCACTATGGACATCGATGGCGCCAGCGATAGCCTGAAGTTGTCGGCGTCAGGCGGGAGCCGCGCCGATCTGGAGGGCTTCACTACCGAAAACGCCACGGTGACGCTTCGCGGCGGAAGCAGCGCCACGGTCAACGCCAGCGGCACCTTGGAGGGCGAGCTGAGCGGCGGCTCGGAGCTCTTCTACGTGGGTGACCCAACTCTCGGCGCGATGGAGGCCTCCGAGGGCTCCACGGTGGAACAGAAGTAGCACTGGCCTCTTAGGCGAGGCGGTGATCGTCTCCGGCTGAATGCGCGTTTACGCGCCGCGCGAACTCAGCCGGTCCGGGACCCGATCAACCCTAGCCGCTCCAACGCGGGCCTGACCCGCTCGACGTCGGCCTGGGAGGCCGAGAGCTGGGGCGAGCGCAGGTGGCGACTGGCCACGCCGTTCAACTCCATCAAGGTGCGCCAGAGCGACTGCCAGCCGCCCTGATAGGTACCGGAACCTTGCATGGTGCGGTGTCCACCGATAGAGAACAACGGTGTCTCGACAGTCTTCACGATGCCGGAGGCGGTCTCCACGTCGCCCGCTTCCAGAGCCGCCCAAAACCGGGCGCCGATCTGGGGAGCGAAACTGGTGGACCAGTCCATGAAGCTGCGGCAGCCAAAGGTCCACTGAGCCATGAACCGGCTGAGGCGACCGCCGGTCATCATCTCGAAGCGGCCGCCATAGCGCTGGATGGTCTGAAAGGCGTAGGAGTCGAGGCCGTCCTCCTTGAAGCAACAGATGGCCGGCTCGTCCAGCAGCATGTCGAGCAACGCGTACGGCGGGAATCCGACCAGCATGACCGGCATGACACGTGCGACGGCCGTAAAGAGCGGCGCCAGACCTTCAGGCTCCAGCTCCGGCACGGGCGGCAACAGCATCAGTACGTCGGCGCCGGCGTCACGGCTGAACTCCGCGAACTCCACGGCCTTGGCGGTGTGCCAGCGTCCGGTGGCGGCTACCACGAGCGTCCGGCCCGCCACGCGCTCGATTACGAATCGAGTTAGCTCGGCGATTTCGGCCTCCGTCATGTAGAAGAACTGGCTGTCGCCGGCGGTCAACAGGCTGACCTGCGTTCCACCCGCAATCCCTACCTCGACGAGATTCGCGACCCCGTCAAAGTCGATGGCGCCGTCCTGGTGAAACGGCGTGGGAATGGACATGACCGGTCCGCGCAACAGGCCCTTGATCTCTTCCGGCGATTTAGAGGAGCGCAAAGTGACGGTCTCTCCCTTCAGGACACCCGGAGGCGATACCAGCGAATGTTGTTGACGTCGTCCTCCCGGCACCAGAAGACGACGAAGACGTCCCCACCAGGGAGGGTGACCATGCTGGGGAATCCAAACTTGAGGTCGACCAGCTCATCGGCGCCGCGTCCCAGGCCCGCCATTCCGGACTCGGCGCCAGCCCAAATCAAGAGCTGCTCCAGGTTCACCCAGGCATCGGCGTCGAGGCGGGCCAGGCCGGCCCAAAGGCCCGGGCGGTCATCGCGCCGGTAGAGGCAGAGGATGCGACCGTCGGGAAGCACGTGCAGCTTTGTCGTCTGTCCGCGCAGACCGGTTGGCCGCGGCGCTGAGAAGGTTCGCCCATCGTGGGAGATCACGTAGGGCGTCGGCTCGGTGTGTCCGGTTCGCTCGTTGTAGGCCCACGCTACCGCGAGCAGGCGCTCATCAGGCAGCTGAACGACAGATTGCTCCCATGAGATGACTCCGCTGTCGTATTGGTCGAGGATGTCGAGGTATTCCGGCCACGTCTCGCCGCGATCGCTCGACACGAGCGCGATGGCTTTCATCCCGTTGGGCGCCTCACCGTTCCAACCCTTCCAAGTCGCGGTCGGCGCCAGCCAGCGTCCGTCGCGCAACTCAATGATGCGGTGACATACCTCGAACGAGGGGCCGGTGAGGGGCGGATCGATGGTCCACGGGCCCTCCCAGATGCGGCCGCCGTCACGGCTGCGCAGCCAGATCAGGTCGGTAGGAACGAATCCCAGGGTCTCGTGGTTGACGATGCCCTCGTGCGGGCCGTCGCGGTAAGCACGCGCACCGAAGGCGACGATGACGCCACCCGAGACGCGCGCTATTCGCGCCGAATGGGTGGAGCGGCGCGGGACTGTATCGTCGAACAGGGGGCTGGGCGGCGTCCAGGAGCGCCCTTGGTCGGTCGAGCGCGCAATGTAGGTCCGGTAGTCGAGGGTCTCCGGCCCCTCGGCCAGGTCGAACGTGGCGACAAGCTCGCCCTCGTCGAGCACGACGACGGATGGATGCCACGCGTTGACCGATCGCGCCGCGGGATCGGGATTCCGGTACACCAGGCCGGTGGCAAGCGACTCAATCACGGGCGCTCAAGCCTTGTAAAGAGAATGGGTATTGCCCTCCTCACTAGGTCACGCGGATGCGGAACCATCGGATGTTGTATATCTCATCCTCAAAGCACCAAAAGGCAACGTAGACGTCCCCGTCGGGCAAGTACACGAGGCTGGGGAAGCCAAATTTGAGATCGACCAGCTCCTGGCCGCTGCTGGAAGTCTGGCCGGTCATACCCGACGCGGCGCCCTGCCAGATGACAGTGGTCTCGTCGGTTATCCACTCGTCGCCATCCAGATGCGCGACGAACGCTCCCAGGCCCGGCTGGTCATCGCTCCGCCCGGTCCCGAAGATTCGCCCGTCCGGCAACTGCAGGATCTTGGTGGTTTGCCCGCGCAGTCCGGTAGAGCGCGGTGTTGAGAAGGTCTTGCCGTCCGTCGAGATGGTGTAGGGATTGGGCTCGCTGATGCCCAGCCGCTCGACGAACGCCCAGGCGATTACAAGCAGACGGCCGTCCCGCAGCTCGATCATCGACTGCTCCCACGAGATCACGCCGCGGTGGTACTGGTCCATCACGTCGACGTATTCGGGCCAGGTAGCGCCGCGGTCGTGGGAGACGAACGCTAGCGACTTGAGTCCATTGGGAGCGGAGCCGTCGAATCCCCGCCAGGTGGCCAGGGGGAGGAGCCAGCGGCCGTCGCGCAGCTCGATGATGCGGTGGCACACCTCCCAGGAGGGTCCCACCAGCGGCGGCATAAAGGTCCGCGGCGCCTCCCAACTGTGTCCGCCGTCGTGGCTGCGCACGATGAACAAGTCCATGGGCCGGCGGCCGAGGTTTTCTCGATTCACAACATCCTCATCGGGATCGTCGCGATAGGTGCGCCCGCCAATCCCGACAATCTCGCCGCCGCTCACACGACTGATGCGTATTCCGTGCGTGGAGGGACGCGCTTCGGGATCTTCCTCGACCACCGGAACGGGCGGTGACCAGGAGCGGCCGCCGTCACTCGAGCGGGCCACGTAGGTCTTGTAGTCGATCGCCTCGACGTGGGAGGCCAGATCGTAGGTGGCCACGAACTCTCCGTCGTCGAGTACAACGATGGAGGGATGCCAGGCATGAATGGGGCGCACGTCCGGCGCCGGGTTGCGGTAGATAAGTCCGGTCTCACGCGCGTCGATCACGGTTTTACCTTCCTATGCTCTGCGGGCTGTTAGCTATCGCTTGGCGACCCGCCGTACTTCTGCTTGATTGCGCGAGTGATGGCGGGCGGTCCGACTCAGGCATCGCGCCCGCTCACGGACACGAGCGCCTCGGTCAACGGACCCTGGGACTCGCCGTCGATGTCGATCTCGGCGGTCATCAGACGCCGGTGGTGGGGCGCGTCCGGCGCGCGCGCCCGTAATCGCAACTCGTCCCGCCCGCCCGGCTTCAGTTCTAGCGTCGAAGCCGCTTGATCCACCTGCCATCCGGCGGGGGCGCGCAGCCTGGCGGAGTAGGTGGCAGGACGATCCAGGCTGTTGCGTAGGAGTAGGCGGTATTCCACCTCCTCGCCGGGCCGGGCAGTGTGGAGATAGGGCAGCATGCGGGCCCACCACAGATCGACGTAGTGGTCGGCCGGCTGGTCGACGAGCACTCGAACGGCGGCCTCTTTGCGCGCGATGAAGTCGCGGTACTCGGCGGACTTGCTCTGGTCCCACGGAATCAACTCGCGGTGCCCGGGGCACACGAGGTCGGGCGCTATGCGCTCCATCACGTCGGCGCACTTGCGGTGCATAGCAAGCTGCAGGCTATTGCGCAGAACGGTGGTCTGATAAAGGCGCGACTCGATGCCGCCGTCGAGACCCGGCGCCTCGGAGTGAAACACGTTGTCGCCCGTGAAAGCTACCTTTCTGCCGTCGACGTTGGTTGCGAAAACTGAGTGGAATTCAGTCTGTCCGGGCGCGTGATATATCTCGAACTCGTACTCTTCCCAGCTAAAGCGATCGCCGTCTCGGAACTTTCTGGTGATGGGGATAGGCTTCGATAGGGTGCAAGGAGTGCTGCACCAGGCCGCGGGATCCTCTAGAACCTGCGCGACTTCCTCGAGCGCCCAGGCCTGCGCCCCCTCGTGCCGGATCAGGTAGGGCACGCCCACGGTGTGATCGTCGTGGATGTGCGTTATCAACGCTATGTCGATACTAGAAACACCGTAGTCGTCGCGCAGCTCGTCCAGGTGGTGGGCGACGAAGCGCACCGTCTCGCCGTCCTCCCGCTCCATGCTGACGCACATGTGCGCGTAATGGGAGAAGCCGTAGTCGATAAAGCACGCCTTGCCGCTCTCGGACAAGAGCACGTAGAAGTTCGAGCAGGTGTGGGGACCGCCCCAAAGAAGGTGGCGGGAGACCTGGATGAAGCGCGGATCGGGAAGAATGTCCAGCCCGTGGCCGCGGTTGGAGCCCATGAATCGAACGCCGTCGCCGAGACGCGCGTAGTGCAATAGACGCCGCTCCAGGCGCGTGCAATCGCCCTCGACGTCACCGATCACGTCGCCGTGTGACGGCAGCGCGAGATCGGGCGCGAGACGGCGCAGAGCTTGCGTGGACTCCAGCGTGAACAGCAAGCCTTGCTGGTCGCCATACGCGTATTCCATCGCGTGGTACTGGTAGAGAAGGCCGCCCGCGCGCATGAGGTCGCCAACGAACGCGACGCTCTGGCCGTCTATCCGGGCTATCAGCATGCTGCTACCGCCGGTGTGGCCCTTGGCCGGTACCACGGCGAACTGCACGTCGCGCCAGGTGAATGTCTCGTAATCGAGCAGCTCAGCGTCAACCGGGATGTCTTCGGCGACGGTTAGGAACGTATTGCGGTCGTTGTAGTTGTCGTACACCCGCTTGTGCCGCCAGAAGAGCTCGGCTTGATCGAACAGATGGCGCTCGTGCTCGGGTACGGCGACGCGTGCGCCCGCCGCGCGCAGCCGGTTGGTGCCCCAGCACTGGTCGCGGTGATGGTGGGTATGCAGCACCCACTCGATTTGCGAAACCCCGATGTCTCCCAGATGGTCGAGAACCGCACCTGATCCGGCATCCACCAGCAGAGCGCGATCACCGTGGGTGATGCAGTAGACGTTGCAGGTGTCGCTCCAGCGATGGACGCGGTCGGATATCTGCACCCACGCCACTTTGGTCTCCTCAATGACTGCAACCGGCGCCTTGCGAACGCGGGCGCGATCAGGGTGTGACATGGCCGGGCGGGATGCAAATCCGGCACCGTCCCGGGCATCGCGCGGGTGGCTTTGCCACCAACAAAAACCTGCGACCTATCTTTGTGCGAGCGCGCACTGCCGCGGCGGCCGGGCCGGACGCTCGGCCTTTGCCGACGGCGGGCTACTGCGAGGCTGCCTGTAGACCTATTGCAAACGCGTCGGCGTTACGCAGATTGCCCGCTCTCGCAGCCGCCGCGGCCGGCAGGGGCCGGTTGATGAGCAGGGGGACAGTGGCCTCGTGCAGGCCCCCGTGCGAGCGCAGACGTGCCCCGTGGAGCTGCGAGAGGTCGTGCGCTTCGGGACGCCGGCCGAATACCGTGGTTTCGGCGCTCAGCAGCACCAGGTCGCCGATCCGATCCTCGGGCAACTCGTATTTCTGGGCCGCCTCGTCACGCACCAGGACTTGCTCTATGCGATCGTCCTGCGCGAGCAGGGCGGCGGCGCCCACCAGCTCCCGCTGGTCGAGGTAGACGGTGGCGAACGATCCAAGGCCGGCATGGTGCGTGACGTGCGGGTCGGTCACCGGCAGGACCACGCGTGGCGGTCCCTCCAAATGCTCCCGCAGCAGCGACTCCAGATAGACGACGTTGGGCGCTCCGTCCGGCGTGCACTTGTCACGCATGCCATGGTCGGCGGTGAGCACGACCACGGCCCCGAGCCGGTCGAGCTCGCCCAGCCGCCGATCCAGGCGCGCGTAGTAAGCGTCGGCCTCGGCGCTGCCCGGCGGGTAGGTGTGCTGAACGAAGTCGGTAAGCGAGAGGTAGACCACGTCGGAAAGCCGGTGCTTCAGCAAGTACACGCCGCAGGCCATGACGAAGTCGCTCATGAGACCGGAATAGATGTCAGGGACCCGCATACCCACGCGGCGCGGCACGTCGTCGATCCCGTGCTCGCGTTCCGTAGCAGCTTGGGCGCGCTCGCCTGAGAAGCAAACGCCCGTCCATCCCTCGGCAAGCAACGCGCGGAGCTTGTCCTTGGCCGTAATAGCCGCCACCCGGGCGCCCTGCCGCGACAGTTGCGGAAAGTAGGAAGCGCAGCGCAGAAACCGGGGGTGGTCCATCATCACCTCAGCCTCACGCTCGCGGTCATAGAAGTAGTTGCCGACGATTCCGTGTCCGGCCGCGGACTCGCCGGTCACGATGGTCAGGTTGTTCGTGTTCGTAAACGACGGGATAGCGGAGCGCGCAAGGGCGTATGCGCCGTCACGCCGCAGGCGCCGGAAGTGCGGCATGCGGCCATGCCGTGCGGCGGCTTCGAGATAGGCGGGGTCGGAGCCGTCCGCACAGATCACTACCAGCGGCGCGTGCGCGCTTGTCCACAGGACGTCCGCGGTCAACTACGGTTCTCACAGCCCTTCATGGGTTACGGCTCAGTCTAGGCGCCCGCGCGTTCGACGTACTCAGCGCCGAGCCGCATACTCCCGCATTGCAGTCTGCGGCTCTGATCGCAGGCATGAGGCCCAACCGTGATCCGGGAAGACGGGTGAATCAGGACGGCAAGACGGACGTTTCTTCCGTCCGCCATTGGACCGCCGCCTGGATATGGATCGAGGGCGAGGCCAAGCCGTACCACTTCTACCTCTACGCGCGCCGCACGTTCGATCTGGCGGACCAGCCGTCGGCCGGCTCGCTCCACATCAGCGCCGCGGACCGCTACTTGCTCTACGTGAACGGGGCCTACGTGGGCCGCGGACCGGCCCGCAGCGACCCGCGGCGCAAGAGCTACGACACCCACGACGTCGCGGCCTTGCTGCGCCCAGGATCGAACACCATCGCCGTGCGGGCCTATACGTACGGCACTCCGCGCGGCTCGCACGGATGGAACAGCTTCAGCGGAAACGCCTACACCGTGGGCGAGCGCGCCGGGCTGTGGGCGCAGCTCGACATCACACTGCCTAACGGAGACGACCTGACCGTCGCGACGGATGCCGATTGGCGGGTGCAACCCGCGAACGCCTGGGACCGCGGCGTCGATGACATCAACATCCTGGTGGGCGCCACGGAGGTCTACGACGCGAACGCCGACCCGGTCGATTGGATGGCGCCGGAATTCGACGACACCGGCTGGCAGCCGGCCTGGGTGATCCCGCCCGAAGATATCGAGTGGTTCCTGATGGAAGCGCGCGAGATTCCCTTGATGCGCGAAGTGGAGTCCCTCCCCGCCGGCATCGTGACGGTGGGCGAAACTATCGACCTCGGGCGGCCGGGCCAGGTGGATATCCCCGAGCTGCTGAACCAGGAGACGCACTTCCCGCTCGAGCACGCGGCGGCCGATAACGCGGAGGCGGTCCTGCGCGGAGACGCATCCGCCGCCGAGTTGCAGGGACGCTTCGCGGACGAGCAGGGAATTCGAGCCCCGTTCATCATTCTGGACTTCGGGCGCCAGCTATTCGGATTCCCACGCGTGCGCTTGCGGGCGTCCGAAGGCACGATTCTCGACATGACCTACGGGGAGCAGCTGATAGGCGGGCGAATCCCGGCGGCTCTGCGCTACGGCGATCGCTACATCGCGCGCGCGGGCGAGCAAACCTGGGAGCTGGGCGAGTACAAGCAATTCCGCTACCTGCACCTCACCGTTCGGAGCACCTACGCGCCGGTTCACATCGAGTCGGTGTCCGTGAATGAGTATCAGTACCCGGCCGAGCAGCGCGGCCGCTTCGAGTGCTCCGACGCCCTTCTGACAAACCTGTGGCAGGCCTGCGTCGACACGACCTATCTGCACATGGAGGACACGATCGTCTGCGACGCCTACCGCGAGCGCGTGGCCTGGAGCACGGGAGACGGGAGCCACGGTGTGCACGGGGTCTACGTGGCCTACGGCGGCCTGCCGCTGACCGACCGCTTCCTGCGCTTCTTCCCATTGAGCGACCGGGGCGACGGGATGATGCAGATGGCCTACCCGCCCGACTCCCCCACGATTCACTTCATTCCGCAGTTCCTCCTGCAGTGGCCCAGCCGCGTGCGCGAGCACTTCCTGTTCACCGGGCGAAGAGCCGTGGTCGAAGAGCTGTACGACAGCGTGCGGCGACTGGTGGATTGGTACGAGCCGTATCGAGACGAGGAAGGTCTGCTGCGCGATCTCACGGCGCAAAACTGGCTGGACTGGACACCGGTCGATATGCGCGGCGCTAACTGCGCCACCAATATGCTTTATGTAAAGTGCCTGCACGACGCGGTGTGGCTTGCCGAGCAGCTGGGACGCGAGCGGGAGGCAAACCGGTGGCGCGCGATTGAAGCCGAAGTTCGCGCGGCCGTCAGGCGGGTTTTCTGGAACGCCGCGCGCGGCGCGTTTGAGGACAGCTTCCACCGGGGCGCGCTCACGGGAGTGGCGAGCGAGCTGGCCAATGGGCTGGCGCTGCTATACGACATCGCGTCGGACGCCCAGGCGCGTCAGATCGCCGCGCACCTGGCCAAGGGCGGCGCGGAGCTGGTGGAGGCCTCGCCACTCTACTTCTGCTACGTGATCGACGGATTGCTGGCACGCGGGTTCGCGCGGGAGGCCATCGACCTCATGCGCAAGCGCTACCGGCTCATGCTCGAATCCACCGACAGCCCCACGATCTGGGAGGGCTGGGGGCCGTTCACCGGCGGGAACCCGATCTCGGACGACGCGGGTTTCGCCGAGCGCGACCGCGCGCGGCTCTTGCGGCCGGCCGGTATCCGCAGCCTGGTGCACAGCGGCGGCGTATACGTGGGCTACGCAATCTCGACACAGCTGCTCGGCGTGACGCCGACCGCGCCGGGATTCGCGCGCTGTCGAATCCAGCCCCGCCCCGGCGGCCTGGAATGGGCACGCGGGGTGTTTCCGGCGCCGCAGGGCGACATCGAAGTGGCGTGGCGGCAAGAGCAAAGCGGCCTGGCGGTCGAAACCGAGATCCCGGACGGGATCACGGCGGAGCTTGTCCTAGCCCGTGACTCAGAGACACGTCAAGAGCTGCTGCACAACGGCGCGGTCGTGGACCTGACAGAACCAGGCGCCGGCGTACGCTTGGAAGGCGCCAGCGTGCTGCTGACCGTGCAGTCGGGCGTACACAGGATCGAAATGCGCGGTGGGTCTCAGGGGATATAGCGGCGCGGCGCTCGGTCGAACGGGACGCGGCGCAACAGGAGGGGGCTGAGCGATGCCGGTAGAGGGCGACTACGAGTGCTACAGCGGTGACTGGCGGCGGACCAACCCCGACCTGGTGTTGAGCCTGCCCAAGGAGCCGACGAGCTACGGCGAGCACCAGGATCACGTGCTGGTTGACGTCACGCCGGGCGGCGATCTGCTCGCGATCTGGACCCTGAGCGTTACCGAGAGCGCGCTGGCGGTGGTCTACGCGCGCAGCACCGACGGCGGCGTCAGCTGGACCGAGCCGCAGTGGATCGACGGTCCGCGGGGAGAGCCCGGCCAGGATTGCAGCTTCGGGTTCCCCGTGATCAGCAAGAACGGGCGTATCTACTGCTTCTACAACGAGTCCTACGGCATCGGCGAGGGCCGCATAAACGCCCTGCTGCGCTGCAAGTACTCGGACGACGACGGCCACTCGTGGATCGGCAGCGACGTGAAGACCCGTTTCCGGCGCACCAAGTGGGACCATCCCGACCCTGAGGTGCTGGAGCGCTGCATCGTCTGGCAAAAGCCCGTTCGCGACGCCAAGGGACGGCACATCGTGCCGGCTACGCGGTCCACCGCCTCGGAGGTGCGCCCGCCCCTCGACGCCAGCCACATGGGCGCCTGGGCCCCGTTCGGGGAGTGCCGCTCGGAGTTCCTGCGTTTCGAGAATATCGACGACGAACCGCGGCCCGAGGACGTGCAGATTACCTTCCTGCCGGACGACGAGGACCTGGTCGAGGTCACCATCTCCTTCGAGCCGCACGCCTCGCAGGGATACTCTTTCTGCCAGGAGCCGGGCATAGTGCTGCTGCCCGACGGGCGCCTGTTCACCGAGATGCGCACCTCGAACGGGCAGATCTGGTACACAGTCTCGGACGACGACGGGCACACGTGGCGGCGCACCGAGATCCTGCGCTACCGCGACGGCGGCGATTTTGTGCTGAATCCGATCGCGCCGTCACCCATGTTTCGACTGGAGGACGGACGCTATCTGCTCTTCCTCCAGAATCACGACGGCTGGGGCTACGGCGGCCGCGGGCCGCTGGCGCTGGAGAGCAGAAGACCGCAGTTCATGGCGGTGGGTGAGTTCCGGCCCGACGCGCACCAGCCGGTCTGGTTCAGCGAGCCAATGCTGCTCTTCGATACGCAGAAGGTCGGCGTCTATCCGCTCTACATGTGGTGGCTCTCGATGTACGCCAGCCTTACGGAGCACAACGGCAAGCGCATCTTCTGGTACACCGACCGGAAAGTGTTTTCGCTGGGGCGCTACATCACCGACGAGATGCTGGCGCCGCTCACGGTGCCCTCCTAGGGAAGCAGTGGACACAGGGGGCTGACTGGACCCCGGGCGACCAGCCTCTGCATGGCCGCCAATAGAGGCAGGACCTGAGCGCGGACGGGATCACGGCGCCGAGGCCGGCGTTGCGTGATGCGGGCGTCAGTCGTCGACTCAATGGACACCGGCACGACGAGATCCCGCCGCGGTAAGCGGGAGCCGGGGCGGTTCAGTTGTGTGTCGCCGCCGCGCCCCCCCGCAACACCGGGGGTGGCTCGGCGCTTGCGCGCTACGAGGGCGCCGATCTTTCCATGCGGATGCGCGGGTCGAGCAGCACGAGCAGGATGTCCGAGACAGCAACGCCCACGATCACCAGAGCGGCTTCGATCATGATGATGCTGCCGGCCAGGAACATGTCCTGCTGCCGCAGCGCCCTTAGCAGCACGGCGCCCGTCATGGGCAGGCTCAGCACAATGGCGGTGACGGCGGCCCCGCTGAACAGTCCTGGGAAGATGAACCCGACCGCGCTGACGATGGGGTTCATCGCAAGGCGCACCGGGTATTTGAACAGAAGCTTCAGCTCGCCGACGCCTTTGGCGCGCGCGGTGATGACGTACTGCTTGCCAAGCTCATCCAGCATCACCGCGCGCATCTGCCGAATGAGCCCAGCCGTACCAGCCGTGGCGGTGACGACGACGGGCACCCAGAGGTGTTGAATGAGGTCCCAAACCTTCTCCAGACTCCACGGAGCGAGGCCGTAGCCAGCCGAGAAGAGTCCGCCCGCACTGATATCGAAGTAGCGAAACAGCATGACCATCAGCAGCAATGCCAGCATGAAGTTGGGCGTGGCCATGCCGATGAATCCCGCGACTGCGATCACGTAGTCGCTTAGCCGGTATTGATGCGTGGCCGCCCAGATCCCGGCCGGTACGGCGATCAGATAGACGAATGACAGCGATATCAGCGACATCATCACCGTCCAGGGCACGACCTCCTGGAGAAGCTTGATTACGGGTTGCTCCTGCAGCCGGGTCGACCCGAAAGACAGCCCCAGATCCCCTCTGACAAAGCGGGTTATCCACTTGAAGTACTGTGTGACCATGCTCTCGTCGAGGCCGTAGTAGGCGCGCAGCGACGCCTCTTCCTCGATGTCGACCAAATCGCCGGAAGCACGCAACGCGCTGATGTAGCTGGTGACGTAGTCGCCGGGCGGAAGCAGGATTACGATCCACGAAACCACGCTCAGCAGGAAGAACGAGATGACGACATAGGCGATCCGGCGAACCAGATATCTGATCACGTGTCAAACCCGAGCAGGTTCTCACCGTCCGAGCGGCGCGCGGGCGTTCGTGAACAGTGCCGGCTTAGCCGGCCCTCCAGTTGCTTGCGCTTACGGACGCGTCCGTGGGCGCCTCGCAGCCGTTCTCCGTGCGCCAACCGGTTCAAGGGCTCCATGCGTGGAAGCTACGCAGACCCTTCTCACATGTCAAAGCGTGGATCGAAATGCCCTCGCGCACGGGCGCTTGTGCGGCCCTACTGGAAGAATCGCACAGCGGACGACCGCGGCGCGGTGAAGCAACAGGACCACGCCCGCCGAGCTTCGAGAGGCTGGCGCCGCCGCGCGACTACGTGCTGGAGCGGGGCTGCGCCGCGATCCGCAGGGGCGCCCGGAATCGACATGTGTCATGCCGAGCGGAGCAAGCAACCGGTCACCTCCTAGCCTCGATCAGAATGACCCGCCGCCGGGCAAAGGGGCGCCGATGCGGCGAATCGCGATCGAGCGGGGGGGCGTCGGAGCGACTGGCGCTGTGTGCGGGCTCTACGCCTAAGCCAATCCCAGCAGCGGCAGCGAATCGCGGTGAATGATGCCCTCCACCACTTCCTCGGGCACGCGGGGAAGGTTGGTGCCCTCGACCTGCCGGTTCAGGCGCCGCATTCCCTCCATGCCCTCGAGCGGCGTCCAGAGCGGGAAGTCGGAGCCGAAGAGCAGCTTGTCGGTCACGCCCCACTCGCACATGAGCACCAGCGCCTGCCAGGCCTGGTAGGGGCGCACCCAGCCTCCGCCGGAGACGTCCGCGTATACGTTGGGGTGCTTGCGCAGGACCACGGCGCACTCGCGCTGCCAGGGGTGCGCCATGTGCGCGATCACGATCCTGAGGTCCGGGAACACCTGTGCGACCTCGTCGATCAGCAGCGGCAGGCTGTGCTTCAGCAAGGCGTTGGGCTGGGGATGCGTGCCCACGTGGAGCAGGACCGGAAGGTCCCTGCGCTGCGCTTCGGCGTAGAGCGGGAACACCAGCGGGTCGGCCGGGCTGTAGCGACCCAGCACGGGGTAGAGCTTGACGCCGCGCAGCCCAAGGTCCTCCACACCGCGTTCCAGCTCCTCGAGGTGGTCGTCTTCCATCGGGTCGATGGCGGCGAAGCCGATGATCCGATCCGGGTCCCTTCGGACCCACTCGGCCGTGCGATCGTTGGGACACGCCCAGCCGGACGCCACGGCGCGCACGCCAAACAGGATCGACCGGTCGACGGTCCGCATGTGGGCCGCGTAGGTTTCGAAGGAGAAGGGCTTCAGCGCAAGACCGGCTCGCTCCATGGCACGCAGACTGAAGTCGCTGAAGTCCTCGGGCTGAATGTTATGGGTGTGGACGTCGACAATCATTTACATCTCCTCTGACAGAGGCCCGGGTAATGCGCGTACAGGGAGTGCCGTGGGCCCGCGCATGACTCAGTAGGTCCTTACCGTAACCATGGCGGTTCCGTCGTAGCGCAGGCGCTCGCAGCGGGCGGCAAAGGCGCGCCAGACCTCCGCCGTTCCCTCGTACGAGCCGAACACGTTGGCGGCGTCGAGGGTTACGAACTGGCCCGGAATGGTGGGGCGCGCATAGCGGTCGTAGGGCCAGTAGACCTCGCTGAGGGGCTCCAGGTGACCGTGACGCACTCCGGCGTCGTAGTGCGTAAAGACCAGATCCCCAGGAATCAGGCAGGTGGTGGCGTTCTCGCGCGGAGCGACAACCGAGGGATCGAAGTAAAACGCCGCCACGGTGCCGGAGTAGATGGCGTGCAGGCACTCGGCCGTATCGGGCAGCGCCGGAACGACGGCCGCGCAGGTCCGCGGGGCTTGGTCCCAGAGCAAGCGGAAGCGGGCCGGCGGCGCGCCCGGCAGCTCGAGCTCGATTCCCGCGACAGAGCGTATGTCCGCGGCCTTGGAGCTATCGTCGGGCAAGCCGCTCGCGCGCATAGGGTCTCCCTTCGGGCGCACGGCCTCGTTCCCATACGAGCCGCGCATTCATCCTTGCATCTAGCAGCCGTATACCGCGACCGGCCGTGCTCCCGCTCGTGGACGGCCAAACTCCGCCGCGATATCGTTGCCGCCATTGTCGGTGACGGGGTGACCATAACTATGAAGCTGGCATGCGGCGATTCAGCCTTTCCCAAACTCTCCTTCGAAATGGCCTGCCACGTGGTCAAAGACCTGGGCATTCCGGGGTTCGACATTTGCGTGTTCTCGCGGCAGCACACCTACACGCCCACGCGAGTTATCGCCGATCCGGCTGGGACCGCGCGGGAAGTCAAGGGGATATGCGACCGCGCGGGCGTGGAAGTGGCGGAGGTGTTCGCCCTGCTCGACAAGGATCTGGGCAAGGTCGCGATCAATCACCCGGACGCCGCGGTGCGCAGCGCGACCCGTGAGGCGTTTCCAGCGCTGCTCGAGTTCGCAAGCGGGGTAGGCACGCCCGGCATGACCATCGCGCCGGGCATGCCCTGGCCGGGCGTGGACGACAAGGACTCGCGCGCCCGCTCCGCGGAGGGCTTGCAGTGGTGCGCCGAGCTGGCCAAAGAGCAAGGCGTGCAGGTTTCCGTTGAGCCTCACGTCGGCTCGATAGTGCCGACCGTGGAGACGACGCTCGAGCTTGTCGAGCAGGCGCCCGACGTAAAGCTGACCCTCGACTACACCCACTTCGTCTTCCAGGGAATCCCCGAGGAGGACGTCGACGCGCTCATCCCGTACACGCGGCATTTCCACGCGCGCCACGGCGGAGTGGGGCTGATTCAGGCGGTCTCGTCCGAAGGGACGGTCGACTATCGACGCATCATTCGGGCGCTGGAGGCAGGCGGCTATCCGGGCTATTTCGCCATCGAGTACGTGTGGGACGACTGGATGGACACGAACCGGGTGGACTGCATTTCCGAGACCGCGCTCATGCGCGATCTCTTCAACGAGGAGACCGGGGCCGGCTAGAACCGACGCAGCGGTTGGGCAGCGAGCGTCGGCGCGGCCCGCGCGCGCGAGCCCCTCAGTCCGTGGGCGCCTTGGTGAGCTCGATGGTTATTCCGTCCGGGTCGCGCAGGTAGACGTTGGTGGCCCCCAGGAACGGACCCGCCACGGTGTTCTCGGCCGCCTCGGGATTGCGGAACTCGGCGCCGAGCGCCTGTAGACGGCCGTAGGCGGCGTCCCAGTCCTCAACCTGGAAGCACAGATGGCCGTTCCCTACGTTGTAGGTCTCCATGTCAACCCGGCCCGGCGCGGGCTCGTGGTAACGCAGCAGCTCGAGCTCCATCTCGGTGCCGGGCAAGCAGAAGCCGGCGACCTCCATCTTGCAGTTTGGATAGCCGACGATGCTGCTCACGAACGGATCATCGAAGTAGCGGCGGAAATACGGCTCCACGCCAAGCAACGCGCTGTAGAACGCGACCGAGCGGTCCATGTCAGCGACCGTGAACCCCACGTGAACACTTCCTGTAAGCAACATCGAGCACCTCGCAGCAACACCGTGCAACCGTTCACGTCCAGCCCGGCGGGACGTGCCTATCCGGCACTTTACCCCCTACGCAATGTCTGCACGATCAGCCATCCGATGCGGCGCCGGGCGTGTCACGGGCACACGCCAACACCCAAACCGGTGCGCGCGGACGGCCAGAAGCCCACCAGAATCCGCGTGTCAGCTGGACCAATCAGCCGGATGTCTCGCCCGGGGGCGCCCTGCGAGTCTCAGCCCCGCCCTCCCCCGTCGCTGGCGAACCTACGTCAAGCTGAGCCGGTGGTTGGACAGCCGCTCCAGCCCATCGGCGGTCACCAGGTAGTTGTGCTCCACCCGCACGCCGTGGAACGAGCGGCCGTACACGCCCGGCTCGAGCGTGATAACCATGCCCTCCAGGATCGGGGTATCGACGTCCGCCCGGAAATCGGGCGGCTCGGGATGCTCCAGACCAAGCGAATGTCCGGCGTGGTGCGTAAGACGCCAGGCTGGATTGGCCTTGCGAAACACCGAGTCCTGCGCCTCAAAGACTTCCCGCGCTGAAATCCCCGGCGTGACGACTCGCTCGGAGGCGTGCAGAGCTTCCACGGCCGTCTCGAAAGCCTCCCGCTGCTCCCGCGACGGCTGAGCGCCCGCGTTGAGGGTGTTGGTGAGGTCGCAGCGATATCCATAGACGTAGGGGAACAGGTCCAAGACCACGTTGTCGCCGGCCTCGATCCGCCGGGTGGTGGGCGGACCGCCGCGCATGTCGGGTCCGGACCCGAAATCGCACATCATCACGAGCGGCTGAGCGGCCGCCATCGTGGCGTGCGCGACGACCTGCGAGTAGAAGTCGATCTCGCGCATTCCGGGCGCCAGAAGCTCGTGGGCGGCCGCGTGGCCCGCTTCTCCCACGCGCATCGCGGCGCGAATCACGGCCAGCTCGTCGGGATCCTTGACCTGACGCATCTCCTCGATCTGAGGCTCCACGTCGACGGGGTCGGCGATCGCTTGCGCCACGGTCCCGTTGAGGTGCGAGCTCTCAACTCCGACTGTGCGGTAGCCGCGCCGCCGGAGCAGATCGACCGCGGCCTGCGCCGCGCGAGCGGCGCGCGTTTCCGCCGGTGATTTCACACCCCACCCACCGTCAACGACGGCCTCGGCCCACTGCTCCCACTCGGGAGCGGCCCAGCCATCCAGCACCAGGGTGGCGGCGCCGTCGCGCTCGATCAGCAGGTACTGAGGAGCTCGATGGTGATTGTTGGTGGGCGCCGACATGTAGTTGCTGAAATAGAAAACGTGCTCCGCCCGCGCCAACAGCAGCGCTTCCACTCCCGAGTCGAGGCGGTCGAGCAGCCGGCTGATACGTGCGCGGCAGCCGTCACGGGTCAGCATGGGTCATGGCCTGCGAGGAGTCCGAGGCGCAGGCATGGTAACGCGGTCTGGGGAAGCGGCTCAGTGGCGTCCGAGCGCGTGGCGCAGCGCGCTCTCCAGCTCGGGGCGCTTGAACCGGTAGCCGGATTGGAGCAACCGGGCCGGTTCCACGCGCTGACTGGCCAGGAGCACGTCACCAGCCACCTCGCCGAAGATAAGGCGGGCGAGCGGACTCACGACCGGCGTCAGCACGGGCCGACCGAGCACGCGGCCCAGAGTCTTGACGAACTCCATATTGGTTACGGCCCGCGGCGCCGCCAGATTAATCGGTCCGCTCAGATCGGGCCGGGTGAGGACGTGCTCAACAGCACCCACCACGTCGGCGAGATCAACCCACGGCCAGTACTGCCGTCCGCTGCCAAACCAGCCGCCCAAACCCAGCCGAAAGATCGGCAACATGGAACGCAAGAAGGGGGTGTCCGGCCCGACCACGGGCGACATTCGCAAGCTGACCACGCGGATGCCGGCGTCGCGCGCGGCCGCCGCGGCCTGCTCCCAAGCGATCCCCACGCCGGCCAGGAACCCGGCGCCAGGACCGCTCTCCTCACGCAGGACCTCATCGCCGCGATCACCGTAGTACCCCACCGCCGAGCATGAGACGAGCAAGGACGGCGGGCGGGCGAGTCCGGCCAGGGCGCCAGCCAGCAGCGTGGTGCCATCCACACGGCTGGCGTAAATCCTGCGCTTCTTGGCGGATGTCCAGCGGATGCCCATGATCGACTCGCCGGCGAGGTGAACGGCGGCATCGACACCCTCCAAGCCGGCCGCGTCGATCGTGCCGTCGCCGGGGTCCCAGCCAACCTCACCGAGCGCTTCGCGAGGAGCGCGGCGCACAAGCCGGATCACGCGATGGTCCGCCGCTTCCAGAGCCGGGACCAGCGCCGATCCGATATAACCGCTGGCGCCGGTGACAGCAATGTGCACGCCTCATCCTCCACTCATGTGCGACCCCACGGCGGGCCGACCGCTCGACCTAGTCTAGAAGCACACCGCGGTCGATCACGAAAAATCGCTGACACAGCGGCGCGGCCGCACACATAAGCCGTCACCGAATCCCGCGGCCAACCGACCCATACGACACGGGCAAGCGCTCAATCCGGAAGCCCCGGGGCCACTCAGCGGCCGTACGCGCGGGGAAGCGGGCGCGGCTACAACAGGACTTGACGCGGGTTGACCGGCCCGCCGTTCACTCGATACTCGAAGTGCAAATGCGGACCGGTGGTCCAACCGGTCAGGCCCACGTAGCCAATCGTCTGCCCGCGCGCGACGAATTGACCTGGCGCCACCGTGGGCGGCCAGGTGTAGTCGTCCAGATGCGCGTAGAGGGTCTCCTCGGTATCTGTATGCGCGATAACCACGATCAGGCCGTATGAGGCCTGCCGGTTTCCGGGCACCACCAGACCGGCGGCCAGCACCACGCCGTCGTTGGCGGCGACGATTGGAGCGCCAAGCGACCCGGCCACGTCGATTCCAATGTGCGGACACTGGCCGAAAGTGCAGCCGCCGAACTCGGTCGTGATCAGGCCGATGAGCGGCCACACGTAGGGGCCGGCCTCACCCGACCCTTGCTCGGCGGCCACGTTACGCGCGAACTCGCGGGCCTGGCGTTGCAGCTCCACGATGCGCCGGCGCTGCTCGAGCTGGGCCAGCTCGCGTTTGCGTATATCGCGCAGGACGGCGATCTGGCGGCCGATCGCCGCGCTTTCGGCCTCGAAGGCCGATATCTGATCCTCCACGTCGGCTTGCTCGCGTTGGACGCCGAAGATGAGATCGCGCTGCTCGGCGGCACGCTCCGCGAGTTGCTCTTCGATCGCCGTGGCCTCCGTCCGCAACAGCTCCATTCTGCCCAAGCGGCCGGACAAGTCGGCCGTGCGCAGCTGAACCTCGTGCCTGCTGAGCAGTATCCGATCGATGTCCGCAACGTCTTGTTTGAGCGCGCGCTGCACCGTCGCCACGCGATCCAAGGCATCCGAGAACGAGTTGGCCGAGAGGACGGTCTCGAGCATGCCTGCGCGCCCGAGCTTGTACAGCGATCGGACACGGTCTTCGAGCCGGTGGGTCTCACGCCCGAGACTCGAGTTGAGTCGGCCGATGGACTGGTTGATGTCGTACACCTCGAGCTCGACGGTTTCCATCTCGCGCTGCACGACGCGCAGGCGGTCGACCGCCGCGTAGCGGTCGCGATCGATGGCCGCGAGCTGCTGTTGCAGAGTGCTCTCGCGGGCCTGGGCCGCAAGCAGGATGGCCTCCGCGTCGCGCGCCTCGTCCTCGAGCCGCTCACGCTCCTTTTGAGCCGCCCGGATTTCCTCCTCGGTGACCGAGCGCACGGCGAGCGGGCTCGCAAGCGTCAGAGCGGTGGCCGCCAGCCCGGCCGCCAGCAAACGGCGGCGGCGCACTTGGACGGGAAATCCCACGTGTATCAGGCCGCCGTTAGATCGACTCACGCCCTGAGCAGTGATTATGTAAATCGCTGCGCAACTCTAGCATGCGGTTAGATGACCCTTCGCTCAACGCCCATGCTCCAACTAGACCCTGAACCCGCCGCTCTCGGTGAGCGCGGCGGCGCGCACTCCGGCATCGGATCGCGTGCCTGGGCGTGACGGCGCCGCGGCGCTCTCCATCGCGCGCCGTAGTCCGGAGCGGAACCGCGGGCGAACCTACGCAGGGTCTGACCGGGTCGGATCTGCGTGCCACTACACGCGCGGGCTGACCCGCGGCGGACCAGTCGGTGCGTCGAAGACCACGTCCGCATCCACCCCGAAGACATCCGCGAGCAGCTCACGGGTCACCACGTCGCGCGGCGCGCCGTCCGCGATCATGCGGCCCTCGTGCAACACGAGCAGCCGTGGGAAGAACGCGGCCGCCAGGTCGATATCGTGCAAACAGGCGAGCACCGTAACGGAGCGCGTCCGGCTGATGCCGCGCACCAGTCGCAGGAGCTCGATTTGATGTGCAATGTCCAGGTGCGCGGTCGGCTCATCGAGCAGCAGAAGGCGGGGCTGCTGAGCCAGCGCCATGGCGATCACCGCCCGCTGGCGTTCGCCTCCGCTCAAATCGTTGAACGTTCGGCCCTGCACGTCCAACGTGTCGGTGCTCAGCAGGGAACGATCGATGACCTCGTGGTCCTGCTCCTGCAAAGACCCCAGGAAGCCCACGTGCGGACTGCGTCCCAAGGCAACGACCTCACGGACGCGGTAAGCGAAGGGCACTTGAAAATCTTGGGGCACGGCGGCCACCACCGAAGCGATCTCGCGTCGCCGCATGTCCGCCAGAGCGCGGCCGAAGAGGCGCACCGAGCCGCGCGCGGGTCTCAGAAGCCCGCTTATGCAGGTCACCAGCGTTGTCTTGCCGGCCCCGTTGGGGCCGATGACCGCGGCGGCCTCGCCCGTGCGCATGCGCAGGCTGACGTCGCGCAGAACCGGCGTACGGTCGTAGGCGAAGTGGAGGCCGTCCACGTCGATCGCCGGTTCCGCGCCGTTAGAACTCATAGGAGCCTCTCGCACGGCGCAGCAGCAGGATGAAGAAGGGAGCTCCCACTATCGCGGTGAAGATACCCACCGGCAGCTCGACCGGCGCAAGGACCGTCCGCGCCACCAGGTCCATCAAGATCAAAAAAGCTGCTCCCGCCAGCGCCGCCGCGGGCAGGAGCAGCCGGTTGTTGGGTCCGATGACCAACCGAATCGCGTGCGGCACGAGCAGTCCCACAAACGCGACCAGGCCGCTCAGCGAAACCGCCAGCGCGGCCAGCAGCGAGGCGAGAGCTATCACGGCCAGCTTGGTCCGCTCGACGTCCACGCCAACCCGCGCCGCCCCACGCTCACCCAGGGCGAGCGCGTTGAGTCGCGCCGTGAGCGCAAACCCGATCAACCCGGCCACCAGCACCACGGGAAGCACGGTGGCGACGGGCGTCCAGCCGCTGACCGAGATTCCGCCCAGAATCCACGTGAACGCGCGCACTACGCGCAGCTGAAGCTGGTCGCCCAGATAGACCACCAGCGCGTTGAGCGCACCCGCCAGCGCGCTCATCGCGAAGCCCGCCAGAACCAGGCTGCTGATGCTGGCACGCCCGCGGTCGCAGGCCAGCGCGTAGACCAGCCACACGGCGGAGAACGCGCCCGCGAACCCGAACAAGGGAACGATGCCAAACCCAAGCAGCGTCACGTTCAGTCCGATCAGAACCAGCCCGATGGCGGCCCCCAACGCGGCCCCTCCCGACGCTCCGATGACGAAGGGGTCCGCGAGTGGGTTGCGCAGCAGGCCCTGGTAGAGCACCCCGGCCATGGCCAGCGAGGCGCCCACGCCGGCGGCGGCGGCCACGCGCGGCAGCCGCAACCCAACCAGGATTTGCTCATCGGTCGGCGCCCAGGTCGCCTGCACGTCGGTGAAGGGCAGCGCGCGAGCGACTATTCCCAGCAGCGTGAGCGGATGGATGCCCACGCTGCCAATGAGAACGCCCAGCACCCCCGACCCCACGGCCACTATCGCGAGCAGGCCCAGCACGATCCCGGCGCGCGGGCCGCGCCAGCGTGAAACGTCAAGCGCCGCCGCCCGGGCCGGCGCTATCTGGGTGTGTTCGGTGAGCGCCGCCACGGTCTATTCGAATCGACGCGGGTGGAGGAAGCGGGCGATGGCTTCCA
This sequence comes from Chloroflexota bacterium, assembly GCA_965220075.1. Classification (GTDB taxonomy): domain Bacteria; phylum Chloroflexota; class UBA11872; order UBA11872; family UBA11872. The sequence continues at coordinate 1,552,972 of OZ244806.1, read as the reverse complement.
AACCGTCGCCGATGCGCGGCCCGGGGCGTGAAATCTGATCGCTCAACTCGGCCGATACGGACAGAATGTTGCGGTTCACGACGGCCGTGATGGACGACCAGCCGATGCGCGTGACCACCGCGTCAACTGACATTCCGAAGGGCGCGTCGGCCAGGATGATCGTCTCTGGGTCGCGCGCCAGCACCTCCTCCAGGCTCACCTGGGGGAAAGGAGTCGGAGCGTCGCCGAAGACGTTCTCCCCGCCGGCCAGCTCTATCAGACTGTGGACGAAGTTGCCGGGTCCGACGGTGAAAGGCTTGGTGGGATCGGAGGCGTCCAGTTCATGGAACACGCTCGGCCGCCCGGCGCCCGCTACGCGCGCCGCCACGTCGGCAATTTGTCTTTCCAGCTTGTCGGCCACCCTGTCCGCCTCATCGTCGAGTCCAATCGCCTCGCCAAGGCGCCTGATGGACGGCGAGACGCCGCAAACGTCCGGGCTGTCGGCGATCCACACCGGTATACCGGCCGACTCGATGCGCTCGATGACGCTGGGATCGGTGATGTTGGCGGCCACTACCAGGTCAGGCGACAGCGCCACGATGCGCTCGAGGTCAGGCTTGAGCGCGCCAACCTTTTCGATCCCGGCGGTCTCGGCGGGGAAGTTGCTGAAGTCATCTACCCCTACAACCCATTCGCCGGCGCCGATGGCAAAGAGGATCTCAGTCGCGCTCGGCGCGAGCGAAACGACGCGGGATATCTCGCCTGCCGGCAGCTCGATCTCCTGGGTCGAGCTCCCGGCCGGCGCGCAGGAGCTCGCGGCGGCCGGGCCGCAGGCGGCAAACAGCGCGGTGAGGACTATCCCTACCGCACTCCACCAGAAAGCGCGTTTTGAGAAACGCGCGAAACGTGAAGCGATGGCCAGCACATGCAACTCCTGGGAATTGACGGGCGCAGGGCAAACTGCGCCCAAGTCTCTTTGATCCGTTCGGGAAGTCGGCCCCCCACGCCGGGGGGGCGGCCTCAACAGGGGAGGATCATGGTTAGCGTCCCTTTCAAGCGAAGGCGACCACAAACAAGACCCGCGGCAGGTGATCTGGCTCCCCGGTTGACCCGGGCTACAGTTGCGCGACAGCGCCGGACTTTGACCGGCTTCCCCTGCGCCGGCTCGCTATCGAGCCGGCATTTCACGGGCATCCGTTAGGGTTGCAAACAGACCCGCAACTCAGCCTAGCAAGTCTGGCGAAGGGCTGCCGTCGACCCCGGCGCGTGCGCGAGCGGCTCGGCACGGGGCTGGGAGTCTCGCCCGACTCCACTCTGCGACAGGGACCGTCGGACTGGCCGGCGGGCCATGCGCCCATCCGCCCCGCAGGAAGCGGCGGCCCGGATTCGCGGACCTACAACATGGCGAGGTGACGCACCGTCAGAGCCGCCGCGAAGCAAATCGCGGCCGAGGCGCTCAGCGCCCAGGCGCGGCCCTGCTCGCTGCCCATTGCGGCGGCGACAGCTATGGCAAGCGGAATCAAACCCATGAACACGTAGCGTTCGACCGCCATGTGGCCGCTGGATGCCGAGAGCCAAACCGTTCCCGCCAGCGTGACGGCCGTGGCCGCAGCCGAGGCAAGCAGAACGCTCGCCGGGCCGCGCGCCAGCCGTCCCCGTCGCACCAGCCAGCGAAGCGAAAGCAGTCCCGCCGGTGCGACCACCACGCCGATCCAGAGCGCCAGCGCCACGGGCTCGACCCAGGTTTGGCGAAGCAGCATGCGCGACTGGTGGACCCAGAGCCATTCGCTGTTGAGCAGCAGCGATAGCGCGGGGACAGGCCCGGTGGCCGCCTCGACCCACAGCGGCATTTCGCGCGCGGACGCGGCCAGGCTCCTCATGAGCGCCGCCCGCTCGGCGGCGCCGCCCATGAAGTCGCCAAAGATCGTATAGGCCCGAATCCACCACCAGAGGTTGGGGAGGACGGCCAGCGCGGCCAGCGCCGCGAATGCCCAGGCCATCTGCGCCGGGCGCAAGCGGCTTGCCAGCAAGCCCGCCGGTCCGATCAGCAGGAAGGGGTAAACCGTGCTGCGCGTGCTCAGCAACAAGGCCGACGCCAAGCCAACCCAGACGATGCTCCAGCGCGTCCAACCGCTGCGCATCGCGTGCGCCGTGGCGAGCGTCAGGGCCGCAATGGCCATCGCGGCGATGGCCTCGGCGGTGGAGCTGGCAGCCATCGCCTGAATCCCCGGGAGCAGCGTCAGCCCAAGCGGAACGAGACTCGCGGCCGTCCAGTCGCGGCCCGCCGGCATGAGTTTTCGGGTGGCAAGCCCCGCGATCAAGAGCATGAGCATGGTGGCGCTCAACGAGACCGCGCGGGTGTAGGGCAGGGCTTGATCGTGCGTCCGGGCGGGCGTCCCCAGCGCGCTCACTCCGGCCATGAACAGATAGGGCAGCGGCGGGAGGTCGTGAAACTTCGGCGTGCCGCTCTCCATCATCTGGATAGCAGGGAAGTGCTCGGGTCCCGGCAGCCCGCCGAGCCGGCGGATGTCCAGAACCATCTGGACGTGCACGTATTCGTCAAAGTCCGAAAAGGCGGGCTGCACGGTCGTGCGAACTAACAGGAACAGCCAGCAGCCCGCCACGACCGCCAGAAAGACGCGGCCACTCATAGGGCCACCAGCCAACCGTCCAGGGGCAAACCCGGGCCGCCCAGCCAGCGCAGCTCGTTGAACGTGAATGCGAGCGCCATGACGCCGCCCACCGCGAGCGCGCCGAGCGCGACGGCCGCGGCCAGCGGCGGCGACAGGCGCCCCCGGAGGACCCAGGCCGCCGCTACACCGCCGGCGATTACGGCAACCGCTATGAGCGAGAACCGCGGCGCGGCGGCCGAGCCAGTCATGCGATCGAGCACCGCGCCCAGATCGGCTCTTGCCGTGAAGACGCGAAGCGTCTCGAAGTGCAAGTCTTGATCCGGCCAGTTGGGCTCGCCCCCGATGTGAGAGCCTCCGTGCGGATACCGGTCGCCGAGCGTCATGCCCACGCGCACTCCCGCGCCGGCGGGCCTGCCGGTTAGCAACACCCGCGCGCGGCCCTCGTCCCTAAGCTCGTAGGGATGCAGCGGCGGTTGCAGCCCCAGGAGAAACGGTCCCTCGCGGGCCGTCACTTCGAGGTTCAACCGGCGCAGCACCTGACCGTTGGACGGGTCACGAATCTCCACGCGTGCGCGAACCGGCTCGGATGGATTCACCGGCTGAATCCACACCCGTATCGCCGCCACCGGTTCCCGCACGATCACGTCCTGGGCAAGTCCATGCATCCCTTGCAACGGGCCCGCATAGAACACCGGTCCGCCCGGCAACGAATCCGGGTCGAGCGTGGTGGTGCGCAGCTCCACGGCCGGCATTACGAGCGGCGGCCGCGCGAACCGGTACGCAAGGCCAAGTCCGATGAGGGTCAGAACGACCGCGAGCAACACGGCTACGTCAGCCGTGACCAGGCGGCCGATCGCCTGTGCCAGAAAATGGAGCCCGCCGGACAACCCGGCCCGCGGACCGCGGACGGTGAAGCTAGCGCTCATATAGTGCTAGTCGGTGGAAGCCGGGCGGCGCGTCCCATCAGTTTCGCCCTTATCGGAAGAATCGGCGGGCGGCATCGAGCGCCACAGTGTAGCGGGGCGACCTTGCTCCACAGCAGGCCGCGGTCTGTTAGCGGGAGCCTGTCGCATCTGGGATTGCCATCTCAAGGCCCCCGGCGGACATCGGTTCGCCGCGCCTCATACGCGATGCGGGCGCGCGCTTGGCGCATGACCAGATCGAGGTTGGGCGCGTCGGGGTCGCGTCCGAACGCCTCGATGAGGTCCGCCAGCGCGTCGAGCGTGGATGGCTGGAAGCCGCGTTCGCGCGCCCACGCCAGCACCGCCCGCAGAGCCGCCGCTTGAGGAGCGCGGGCGAAATCGAGGGAAGCGGCACGCTGGCCGAACCCGGAGGGGTCACGGACGGACCCGGCGAGCGCCTCGCTCGCCTGATTGCGCACCATCGCCCATCCCCTCGTTACACGAAAAGGGGACAGCCTGCGGCTGCCCCTGCCGAGTGGTATTATTTCAATATTGGGATATTTCGTCAAATCCAGTCTCAAAAGCTGATTCTGGGATTGAGCAAGCAAAACAGGTTGGTCCGGGCGCCATGAGCACTCCACGCGACCGCAAGGTCTCTGAGCTAAGCCGACGGCTGCGCGCCTATATGGGCTATGCCGACCGCACCTTGGAGGAGGTATCGGCGGCCCTGCAGGCGGCTGGCGTCTCGGCCAGTCCCAGCACTGTCAACCGCTGGGCGCGCGGGCTTTCGGTGCCCAATGTCTTCGCGGCGCAGGCGCTGGGCCGGCTCGTGGAGGAGGCCGGGCTGGCCGCGCCGGGCGAAGGAACTCGCTGGCTGCTGGGCGAGGGACTTGCGGTCGACGCGGCCTCCGCGCAAGGCGCCCTGGACGCCGCGGCGCGCTCGTGGCACCTGCGCAGCGCCGATCCGACGCTTGCCGACGCGCTGGCCGAGCGCGGCGTTCCGGCCGTCTACCGCAGACCGCTGGCCGAGCTGCTGGCGCGCCTGCTCGAGCAGCTCGATCATTCTCAGCCTGACCCGCCGCGGCCCGATGGGCGTGCGCCCAAGGCCAGCCCGGACGCCAGCGAGCGCGCCGACCCCTAGCGGCTTCACGCAGCAAATGCGGTTGCGGCCAGCTCGCCAATCCGAATGGTGATGGCTGGGTCGACGCGTAGCGGCCAGCCCGGCGGCTGGCTAGAATGACCCACAGTCGGCGGAAGTGGCTCAGTGGTAGAGCATCTCCTTGCCAAGGAGAGGGTCACGGGTTCGAATCCCGTCTTCCGCTCCAGATAGTCTCTCCAAACCTGTTGGCCGCATAGATCGGGATGCGGTGCGTCATCCCTGGGTCATCCGCGCGACACGCCGCTCCTCTTACTACCAGCGCGTGACCGCCAGGACCGCGTATGAGCGGATCGAGCCGCCTGCCGTGGGCCCACGATCAGCCCCACCGTCCAAATGGCAATCGAGTAACCTCTCGGATTCGGAACTCGGGGCCAGATCGGAATGAGTGACGTGTCGGCAGGCGCCGCCCTGACGGGTCGGGGGCTGAGTCAGAGCTTTGGCGAGCGGAGTGTTCTGGGTGGAGTCGATCTGGAGCTCCGCCGAGGCGAGCTCCTCGCCGTTACGGGGGTGAGCGGATCGGGGAAATCGACTCTGCTCTACGCGCTGGCCGGACTGCGTCAGCCGCAGGCGGGTACGGTCGCTTGGGGCGACCATGCCGACGTTTGGCGCCTGGGTGAGCCGGATATCACGCTGATCCGCCGAGCGACCTGCGGGTTCGTTTTCCAGTTTCCGGCGTTCCTGGACGACCTGACGGTTGCCGCCAACGTAGCGATCCCGCTTGTCGTGGCGGGAACCAAACCGCGCCACGCCCATGAGCAGGCATGCGAGTTGCTGGACCGGTTCGGTCTCAGCCCGTTGACGGAGAGCTACCCGTCAACGCTGTCGTCCGGGGAGCTGCAGCGTGCGTCCATTGCCCGGGCTTTGACGATGAAGCCGAGCATTGTGTTCTGTGACGAACCTACCGGGGCGCTGGACGAGAGCAACTCCGAGACAGTGGTCGGTGAGCTGCGAGGGATCGCCGAAGCCTTCGGTGTCGGCGTGCTGATCGTCACTCATGACCCTTCGGTGTCGGCCGCGTCCGATCGGGTGCTGAGGTTGGATCGGGGGAGACTGATCGACGAGCGTACGGCGGCGTGAGGCTGTTCTTCAGGCTCATCTGGCCCCGCTCGAGACGGGCGCTCACCGCGTGGATTCCACTGATAGTGGTTGGCGCCATCGCATGCGTCGGGCTTTCGCTGGCGCTGGGATTCCGTTCCGGCTTGCTTGCCCAACACGAGACCGCGGTGCTGCGGGACGGCCCTCGCGGCTTGCCGCCCCGGTTACAGCCGGCCGATGGGCCGCTGCGGTCATCCCAGTTGGTCGCCACCGGCTACGGACCGCTGGTGGTCACGGTCTTCGCGGGAGAAGCGGGGCAGCGGCTCGGCCTTCCCGGCATTCCGCGGGTCGAGGCGAGCGGGACCGTCTTGGCCTCGCCATCGGTGCTCGCTCAGCTTGCCGACGATTGGACGGGTGAGCTGGGCGCCTGGCTGGGCGACCGGGAGACCCAGGCGCTTCCCGACGCGGCGCTGGCCCATCCCCGCGAAATGGTGATCGTCGAATTCACCGATACGGTTCCGTCGTCCGTCGCGTCCAGGTTCTATCCGGTTCGCACAGGCTCGCGGGGTTGGCCGCCTGACACCAGCTTCGTGGTGATGGGGCTTCTCGTGCTCGTGCTTCCGTCGGTGGCATTGGCCAGAGCCGGCGCCGCGGTGCACCTCAACGCTAGGTCGCGGCGTTACGGACTATTGCGGGTTCTGGGTACGCCGCCGCGGCAACTGGGCGCGGCCATCGCGGCGGACATGGCGATTCCCATGTTGGCGGGTGGATTGGTGGGTTCAGTCGCCTACGCGGCTGTGATGTCGTCCTTGGGATCGTTCACTCTGGCCGGGAGCTCGTACTGGTCGAGCGATCTGCGTCTTCCCATCACGCTGGCAGTCGCCGTACCGCTTGTCACTGCCGCGGTTGGAATGGTGAGTGTCGCTCGAATGATCCGCCGCGCCAGCCGCGATCCGGTGGGCACGCTGCGAAGGGAACGCCGCCGGCCTGTCTCTTACCTGTCTTACCTGTCGGCGGCCGGTCTGCTGGCCGGTCCCATTGCCGTGTTCGCGGCCTCGAGAGCGGACTTCAGCCTGTCGGTGTGGCTGATTGTCGGCGGGTTGCTCTTGAGCGTGGTGGGTCTTGAGGGGTTGTCCCGGCTCGCGGTGGCCTTTTCCGGCAGGGCGCTCGTCAGCCGCACGCGGGCGCAAATAGCAGGATCGAGAATGTCACGGTCGGGCGCCGATGCCCTTCTGGGCGTATCCGCCACCGCGGTGGCGGTTCTCCTGACCGTGTTTGTTGCGTACTCGAACTTCGATGACCGCCCACCGCCGGTTGGGAGCTTCGACGTGGTAGCTCAACTCGAAGACGTCACGGGCGAAAGGCCGCTCGAAAGGATCGTCCGCACGGTGGCCGGTATCGATGGCGTCACCCGGGTTGTGCCGGTGGCGCGGCATCCGGCCAGCGTCGACGGGGAAGATCGATCGTTGTACACGCTGACCTGCGACGACGTGACTGGTTCGGTCGAGCTCGACACGCCGTGCTCCGTAGGGAGTATCTACCTGAGCGGCCAGACCGAGGCGACTACTGTGCTGGTGACCACCAATCCCCTCTCCGGCACGGACGCCTCCATCCCCGGCGTGTACCCCGTGGGAGGCCGGATCACGGCGTCATGGACCGAAGGCCGAGCGGTGCTGATCGTCGACCGCCACCCCCCGTCGGAACACGGTCTCCTTCTCGTCACCACTGACGGTACGCCGGAGTCCATGCGCCACGTCATGCAAGGTCTGCGGCGCCAGCCCCAAGTCCGGTCGGCAACCACCCAGACCGCCCTCGCTTCCGGGTTTACCCCCACCACTCTGATCGGAAACCCCTACCTGCTGGTGATGGCGACGACGGCCTCCGGAATGGCGGCGATCGCGCTGCTCTACGGCGTCCTGCTGCTCTTCCGCCAACGCCAGGCCGAGTTCAGGATGCTCCGCTGTCTGGGCGCCACGCGGAGGTTGCTGGCCGTGGACCTCGGGTTGTTGTTCGCCGCGCCGTTGACGCTGGCCTTCGGGCTGGCGGTCGCCGCCGGTCTGGTCCTGGCCGCCGCCTACAACACAAGTTTCGGCGTTCCCGCCCCCCAACAAAACGCTCAAGCCGTATCCGTATTAGTCACCATGCTTGCGGTTGGTATAGCCGCGACCGCCCTGGTAGCAGGTATTGCGACGCGTATTCCGCCGCTGGTGACCGACCCCGACGCTACTACCACGTGACGGCAGCCGCTTTACCAGTGAGAGGCGTAGAGGCTTGGCCGCGACGCCGAAGGCGAGCAGCTCGTGCCAAACCTCGGCGACGTGTCGAACCTGGCGCGACCGTGCGCCCCGTGGAACCCGGATGGCCGGGTTGACGCGTAGCGGCCAGCCCGACGGCTGGCGGAGCTCCGCGCAACGTAGTTGCGTAGCCTCGGACGTGGGCGCGCGTTGAGGTAGCTCTGGGAGCATGGATGCGCCTGAGCGCAGGGCAATCCTCGATAGCGAGGTCGCGAAGTGGAGTGGCCGTGGCTACGTCGTTGAGAGCGAATCAGCGACGTCGGTCCGGATGCGCCGTCCGAAGGAGCTATCGGGTTGTACGGCGCTGCTCTTGCTCGTTCTCTTCGTGCCCGGACTATTCATCTATCTGCTCTGGTACCTGCTGAAGCGTGACGAGACTATCTTCATAAATATCAACGAGATCGGCTATGTCACCGTCCAGGGCCCCGCTGACGACCACAGCCTCATTCTCGCGATCGCCATTGTTCTCGTTCTGGTGGCCGCGGCCCTCCTGCCGCTGACCATTCCGAGGGTTCTCGGCTAAACGGTGCGACGCAGCGCCACTGAGGATGATGGCCGGCCAGCGTCGGCGACCCCACAGATACGCGGCCCGTAGGGCAGCCGTTGCGGCCGTCGCGGCGCCCAGCGCCGCGCGTCTTGCGCGCCATAGCAACCCCGAGCCGTACGATGATCGGGCAGCCGCTGGGCCGACGAGAGCCCCGGCTTGGCCGATACGGCGTCCAGTCTACGAGCGGCGTTCAGCTGGCCGTTTGACCGGGCGGTTGCGCTGGTCTACTCCAGCGCCGCAAGCGAATCGAGGAACTCACGCGGTGTCTTGACCGGGATGCTTGCCCGCAGTCTGATGAGATGCGAGTCTCCCGACACCAGCGCGTCTACGCGCGCGGCGTGAGCAAGCGCGATCAGGTACTCATCGCCAGGATCCTCACTCAGCTGGACGATGGTAGGCGCCGGGTCGCCGAACACGATGCTATCGCGCCGCAGGAGCTCGACGAACATACCGGCTTCTTCCTCGGAAACGTAGCGTCTGAACTTCTCGCGTCGCAGTACATCCGTGAACTCCACGAGCAGAAGCTTAGATACGACCAACTCGAACGCGCCGGCGCGAAGTTCCACGAGAAGCTTGGCGCTCGCTCCCGAAGGGCTGATCAGCGCGGAGACGAGGACGTTCGGATCAAGGACTGCTCGCGGCACGCTTTTCGTCGCGCATTACGTGAATCTCGGACACCGCTTGCTCCATGGCTGCCTGTTCGCTGAGGTCGCTGCGCGCCCAGATTCGCTCCACGACATCAAAGCCGAGATAGCTCCGCAAGGCGCTCTCCACGATCTCCGAGTCGCGCCGATCGGCGCGCGCCGCCCGCACCCGCGCCGCCCGCAGCAAGTCCTCCGATAGGTAGAAAGTCGCCTTCTTTTTCGCCTTCGTGTCCATAGTGTCAGCTTAGCTCTATACCATAATACTGGCAAGCTGTTATGCGGACACGCAGATCCCGATGTGGCCGCCGCGGTGTCTGGACTGCCAGGTTGGCTGGCTGCTTGGCGATAGCCAAGCCGGCCCGCATGCGGCATCGCCGCGCGCGGCGCTTTTCCGCCGGAAGACCTTGGGCTTGCGACCGTCTCGGGCTGGGCTCAACTCGGCCCCCTATGGCGCTGTTCCCACGGAAGCTCTGGCTCGCTCCAGCCGTACCCCGCTACTGAGATTCCGGCGCGGTGAGCCCGAAACCGGCCCCCTGCGGGTCTATCAGGAAGGCGATGCGGCCCACGGTGGCGATGTCTTTGGGCGGCAGGGCCACGCGGCCGCCGCTGGCAACGGCCTTCTCCACTACTGCGTCCACGTCGTCGACCTGGAAGTAGACGCTCCAGTGCGACGGGATGCTCATCTCGCGCAGGTGCTGGGGCATGGCCATGGTCCCGGCTACGCCTATCCCGCCAGACAGAAACACGGTGTACTCCGCGTCGTCCAACGTCAGCGTTTCGGACTCTACGCCCAGCAACTCGGTGTAGAAGGCGGTGGCGGCGCCGGGATCGTTGCTCAACGACTCACACCAAATGATCGCGCCTGGCTCGGACTTGACGCCGGCGCCGATGTGCTGCTTGGCCTGCCACAACGCCACGTGCGCGCCCGCGGGGTCGCTGATGATGCTCATGCGCCCGGCGTTGAAGACGTCGAAGGGCGGCGCCCCAACGGTGCCGCCCAGACCGGGAACGCGGGCCGCGATGGCGTCCACGTCGTCCACGGCAATGTGGATCATCCAGTGGGGCGGAATGCTCGCCTGGCGCTGATCCTCCGGCTGCTCGTACATGCCGCCTACGAACGAGCCGCCCGTCATGGCCATCGAGTAGAAGATCTCGCCGGTCTCGTCGATCGGGTTGTCCTGGAAGTCCCACCCGAACAGGTCCGCGTAGAACGCCTTGGCCGCCGCCTGGTCGGTGGTGGCCAGATCGACCCAACAGGGGGTGCCTTGCGAGTGGCTGGTGAACTTCACCCGAGGACCTGCTTCCTTTCCGTCGTGGCGTTTGGCACAGCCCGGTCAATCTCTGCCGCGAACGGGCGATGGTACCGCAGTTAAAGCGAAGTCGTTAACCCCAAGCCCTGTCCGTCGAAGAATACCGGTCATGGCTAAAACGGCGGTAGTACGTGTACTCCCAAGCCTACAAATCATCCGGGTCATGAAGGGCCTCTAGAAACACCTACCTGCGAACTTGATGGAGGGTACAATTGTGCTAAACTAGAGCAACACACCTCGCCTGTAAATGAGCATGCAGTCGAGTCAATACGAGGTTATTGACTGGAACTTTGAAGCTCCCTTATCACCGTCTATTTGTCCTCGGAGCCGGCTTTTCGAAGCCTGCCGGCTTGCCACTCGGCAACGAACTCTTAGAACTTGTCCGGGAGAGCGTACAGAGAGAATATCGTAGCCATAATTCCGAAGGGCCTCTCGAGCAAGAAATCCAAGAATGGATGTCTTTATATCCGGGCCAGCAGCTCGACTTGGAGCGGGTGCTGGCTTTCAGCCATAAGAAGCACTACCTGCGCCTGTTGGGCTCGGACGAACACTTCGAGCACGGCAGCCAGTCGATAGTCGTTGTTCGGCGAGCAATCCAAGAAATATTAATCAGATCTACCCCAAGGCATACCCCGCTGGCATATCGGGATTTTGCTAAGCTACTATCTCCAAATGATGTTGTAATCACATTCAACTACGACACACTCTTGGAGCAATCTCTTGACGATGTGGATAAGCCGTACTCTCTCACGCCGGAATGGTGGCTAAAGCGAGCTACACCTGAATCTGGTCAAGAATACGTCGACCTGGTTAAACTCCACGGTTCGGTTGACTGGTATGATAGATACTACCATGACGACGCTGTGCGTTGGCACGCTCGGCAGGGTCACTATGTGCCGGATCGGGATCCAATTTTTGGCCCAAATCCTTCAATTCGATCGGAGCCTCTTTCGCGAGGTGACACAGAAGTTTTTGGAATGAACATATTGCCGCGTGTTTTCAGAGTTCTTGATCATACCAATAAGTTTCCAATACATGGGCAAAGATTTTCGGAGGTTGTGCCCTTTATTCTTCCGCCTGCTTACGATAAGCTTCTCGGCCATGATCCGGTCTTAGACCTGTGGGAGAATCTTCTTCGAACTTTGGATTCGTTTTCTGCGATAGTAATAATTGGCTATTCCATGCCTTCCTATGATAGCTATGCATACGAAAGTCTTGGGAGTCTCTTGCTTCAATACCAGCGGGGTGGTCGGAAGACTTACTGGGAACAGCGAAGGGTCCCAATCCAAGTTGTCTCGTTGGCTGATTCTGCGGCGGCTGTGACTAATGAAATTCCCTTTCTTGATCCGAATAAAACTCGAGTCTGGCATCAGGGGTTCTCGACTGACGCGATTAGGTGGATCGATTGGGGAGACACGAATTAGTCTGGGAAGGTTCACCCGGGACGCAACGGGCGGCAAGGTCTTAGCCCAGTTGGGCATGGTTGGGTTGGGGCGCCGACGACCCTGCGTCCAGCGCCCGAGGCTCCGAGACCTTTCTTAATGTCCTGAAAGTCTTCGTAGGTGGCGTCGGGAAGGTCAGTCAGGGCGCCCCGCAGCGTAGCGAGTGAAGGCTTGTCGTCGTCGGCTTGCTTGCCGGGCGTCACCCTGTCGCAGTGATGCCCGGAGTCGTCGACCGGGGAATCCGATGGCGGCTCTTGCACTAGCCGGTCTCAGCCGACGCTTCGCGCAGCAGCTGGAGCGCCGTCACGCCCAGCAGGAGCGGCAGCGTGATGTCGATGAAGATCCACAGCAGTTCCGAGCTATGGACCGGGTCGGACCAGTGCACGCCGATCCAGTTCCACAGAAGCCCCAGGAGAAACGCCGCCGAGAAGTAGAACAGGACGTTTGCTTCCAGGTATTCCCGGCTCACCGACTGATCGGACGTATTGCCGTCCAGGCGACGCTTCCGCATAAATGCCGCGACGACGGCGATCAGCACGCCAATCACCTGCAACGGGTCCATGACGCTCCAAGCGGCGAGTGAGGCGTCCTCCCACGCCGGGTCGTAGAACCGCGTGACGATGAAGTGCACCGCCACCATGGCCCCCACGCCAAGCAGGTAGACCGAGACCAGCCGCTTCAGGTTCGCCACCATCGATCTCTCCCAGCATGGTCGAGTCCTCGTGCATTGCGGCAGACGCACCGCCCGGAGCTTCAGTCCGCCGAAGATTCTTGTATAGCGCTCAGCGGCGCTTTGAACTAGTGCCGCCCATGCCATCCGCCGAACCCGAGTCGCCAAACTGAACGGCCGCTCGGCGTGGCCAAGCCAGCCCGAGTAGAGCATTGCGGCGCTTGACGTTATTGCTGCCGAGGATCTCGTGCTTGCGACGGTCCCGCGTACGGGATCGGAGCTCGGATCCCTTACCTGCGGCGTCGCGGCGGACGCGACTCTTCTGCGGGCGTCGGGCTATTGCGAGGTCTGCTCGACTTACGTTTCCGTACGACGCGCCCCGGGCCTGCGGGTCCTCAAGGGAACTTCCTTCAGAAAGATCGTGACTACGAACGCAATGGCCAGCGCCACCGCCACCACGACGAACACGGCGCCAATGGCCGAGGCCAGCGTCTCGCGCAGCGTGGCAAGGAGCTGTGCCACGATCTCCGCGCCCTGCGGCCCGCGGTCCGCGAAGCTTGCACGCAGCCCTTCCAGGGCCTCGGGATTGACCAGCGCCTGCGGGTTCTTCTCCATCCGGGCGAGCTGGTCGGCCGGCAGCGAATCCCTGATCGACGGCGGCAGCGACTCCCGTAGTCCGGCGGCAAACCGGTTGGCCATATACGATCCAAGCACCGCCAGGCCCAAGGCGCCTCCCACGGAGCGATAGAACTGCATCGCGGAGGTCGCGGCGCCAAGCATATTGGGGGCAACCGCGTTCTGCACGGCGATCGTGAAGCTTGGGAAGGTGACTCCGAGACCAAGGCCCGTGACGACGATGCCCGCGACGGCCTGCCCGAACGACGTTTCGGCGGTAATGCGGGACGTCAGCGCAATGCCGGCCGTCATGACGGCGATCCCGACGAGGCCCTGAATTCGGTAGTGCCCTCCCAGGCGTGACAGCGCTTGTCCGGACAATGTGGCGGCTACCACCATGCTCAGCATCATGGGCGTGAGGAACGAGCCGCTGCTGGTCGCGGACGCACCCAGCACGCCCTGGAAGAACAACGGTATGAAGATGATGGAGCCAAACATCCCGAATCCGGTGACGAACACCGCGATGAGCGAGATGCTCACAACCCGGTTGGCGTAGATGCTCAGCGGCATGATGGGATTTTCGGCGCGCCGCTCGACGAAGACGAAGGCCACGGTCATCGCGGCGGCAAAGGCGAGGACGCCGACGGTCTGCAGGGATAGCCACCCGAACTGCACACCGCCGAGCGACAAGCCGACGAGCAGCGGCACGACTACCAGGATGAGAAGCGCCATGCCCGCGTAGTCCAGGCGGCCGGTCCGTTGGGCGGGCCTTATGTTCGGGAAGAACCGAATGAAGAGGGCGATGATGGGAAGTCCCAGGGGAACATTGACGTAGAAGACCCAGTTCCACGACAGGTTGTCGGTGATGAATCCTCCCAGGGTGGGGCCGATCACCGACGAGAGGCCGAACACGGCGGCGACGATACCCTGGTATTTGCCGCGCTCGGCCGGAGAAAACAGATCTCCGACGGTGGTGAAGGAGAGCGCCATGATGCTCCCGCCTCCGATGCCCTGGACAGCTCGAAAGAAGATCAGTTGGTTCATCGACTGGCTCACGCCGGCGAGAATCGACCCAAGCAGGAAGATGACGATTCCGCCCAGGAAGAACACCTTGCGGCCGTACAGGTCGGACAGCCGCCCGACAACGGGGACCGCGGTGGTGGAGGCGACGAGATATGCGGTGGTGACCCAGGTAAACCGGTCGAACCCTCCGAGGTCGGCGACGATGCGGGGCATGGCCGTGCTGACCACCGTCTGGTCGAGCGACGACAGAAAGAGCGCGAGCATGAGCCCGCCCAAAGTGAAGACGACTTGCCGCCGCGGACGTGCCACGTAGCCCCCTCGGGAAGCGGCCACCGCGCCGGTGCTCATCGTCGGTCGGCCGGCCGCTCGCGCGTGGGCGTCCGCACGATCGGTCCAGCCCCGCGCGCTGATAGAGTCCGCGGCCGGGCTTACCAAGTCCACAGTGTTTGTGCTCCTCCATGCGCGTGCGGCGACTGCTTGACTGATCTCACCGTCCGTGCGGCGCCCAGACGGCAGGGACGGTCCGCCGGTGGAACGCGCGGCGATCCGCCGGCTCATCTGGCTGTGATCCCCGCGAGCCTAGTCCACAAGAGCCCGCAAGCGGGAGAGGCCGTCCGAGGCGGTTTAGGCCGGTCGTGATTGTAAGTGGCAAGCCAGTTGGGCAGGGCGGCGATCCGGGCGGCGTTGGGGCGATACAAGTGCGCGCAGGCCCGCTCGTTCAGCGGGGTCTTGCTGAAGCGCTCAGCCTGGCCGCTGGCCTGGGGAGGATAGGCGCGCGTGCCGGGTCAATGCCGTATAGAGGCGGTGGACCTTGCCTTCGGGCGCCGGGCGCTTCGCGGCCTGCGGGCGCGATAGTCCGTCGGACCGGGACAGCCGTCGTATACAGCAGCTTTAGAGACGTCGGGTCTGCGGAAGGCCGGACATCCCGCGATCCAGCGTCGAGGTTTCCAAACCGGCGCGTCAGCACGGGCGCGTAGAGGGCCGTCCACTCCAAAGAGCCTTGATGTAACAAAAGGTCTTCGTAGATCCCGTCGGGAAGGTCGGCCAGGGCACCTCTCGGCGAGTTGAGCGATGGCTTTTCCTCGGTGACGTGCCGTATCGGTATGAGACTGCCGCACGGTCTGCCGCGCCAGGTGATGACTACCTCATTACTATCATCGAGGTCTATGACGATCTTACTAACCCTGCTCTTGAACTGTCTGATGCTCTAGACAGTCATTTAATTCGCTGCTAAGCATCTATATAGAACCGCGTGGCTACGTGGCACTGCCTGGCAAGTAGCCCTGATCGTACTGTACTACGAACTTTTTTGGTGGGAGGTCTCAATATAAGCACACTGGGAAATGTCGCAGGGTAGGTTCGAAGCGTATGAAGCGACTATGAATTATCCGCGTCCAGTGGACATTTCAGCGCCCCGAACCGCACCCGCCGCGTTCGTAACTCACCGTCGATAACTGAGTGCTTGCCACTTGTCACGGTGAATGTGAGTTTTGAACCTGCTGTCACGGACCAAAGCTTTGAGATATTCCCTGATCGACTCCTTGTGGGGGAAGTGTTGCGCCCAGTCTTCGAAGAGAGGGAACAGGTTATCCGAGACTAGCAGTCCACCTTTTCGGGTCAGGCGAGCAAAATGAGGTAGCCACTTCGGGTAGTCTTGCCAGTCGGCGTCTACAAAGATTACATCGTACGGCTCCGACAAGTATCGAAGAATCTCGGTTGCTTGTCCTCTCAGGATTCGCACGCGGCCTTCCAGCCCAGCGTCGGAGATCTCCTTTTCCGCCAGCGCCGCATGAATCGACGAGTTTTCGATGGTGTCCACTCTCGCCGATTCCCCTCCAGCCTCAGCCATAAGTGCCGCGGTGTAGCCGAGACCGCACCCAACCTCCAGAAAGCGCTCGGCTTGTAGCATGGCCGCCAGTAGCGGCCACAGGGAGTGGATCGCCGTGTTGGGGTAAACATTACATTCGGACTCGCCGTGCTCCTTTCTGTGAGCGACCGACCTTTCGTAGATACCGTAATGAATGTCGTAAGGCGGTCCGTAGATTTCGCGGAGGATTCCGAACGTGTCAACGGACATGACAGTCTCCTTTCCACACCAGCCCCTCGACAGGTGGCAAATCCACTGCCCACTAGTATAGCGATTTTGGTGCCTATTGGGTAACAAGTGTGGGTTGGGTAGGAGGTGCTGATATAGAGATATGGGAGCCGACGCGAGGCTCGATGAAGATGTAGGCGGGGTTGTTGGCGTCGTCGGCTACACGCTCGGCCTCCCCTGGGTGCGCGCGATCGTCACTTCCGACGGCACGGTGAGCTACCCCGGCGCCGGCGCCGACAGCGTCGCCGGCGGCTTCGAGCTGGAGCCCACGGCGGACACCACCTACTACGTGGTCGTACGCGGTAAGCCCGACCTGAATTCGGGGACCGACGGCACCGGCACCTATCAGCTCTCCGTCACGGTGCTGGAGTAACCGGCTGTCCCAAGACGGCGCAGCGCAATTCGCTCTGGTCCCTGCGTCGGAGGAGCAGCCGGGCGGCTGCTCCTCCCCACGAGACACTCAGCCATTGCCCCGGGATCGCCGGGCCGGAGTGATCGGGAAGTCCAACGTTCTCTAAGAGGTCGTGGATCGGCGACCGGGCGCTGTCCAGGACCTCCTGCAACACCGTCTCGAACTTCAGGCCCTCGTTGATGCAAGCTCGCCTCGCTCAGCCTGGAGAGGCGGTCTAGACTAGGGGCCGGCGAGTCCTAACCGTTGGCGGAGAAATAGTCCCCTTGCATTCGATGGCCGGTACATGGCGTAAAGGCCGCAGCAAGATCGGCCACGTCCGCCGCCGTGACGACCGCGCTTTAGGCTGCCTTCCCCGGCGGGCCTACAACACACATTCCGCCCGACTTTCCTTCCCCCGTGGTCCCCACCCCGCGACCCGCTCATGCCAACGGACCGCCCGTCCGCGGCCCATTCGCCTGTCCGGGAAGTAGTCCCCCTGCGCCAACCGCGCCCATCCGAACACTTAGCAAGGAGCGTCACCATCGCCAACGCTAGGTCGACCTTCGGCAATTCGTTTGGGGCCGCGCGCACCGGCGCGCCCGCCGTCGGGCGCGCCGCCCTGCTGCTCGCCGCGGCGGCAATCGCCGCGCTCGCGTTGCTGGCCGCCCCCACTCTCGCTCAGGGCGATGCCGACGAGGAGGCGTGTCTAGGCGGCGGCTTCAATCCAACTCCGACGCCGGTAGACGTGTCGGCCGTACCGATTGGGGTCACGTCCACGACCGACGAGTATTTCGTGCTCTATGTGCGGCACGATCTGGACGGTGAGGTCGTGGAGCAGCCGGTCTCAGTGACCCGGGGTCAGGAGGGCACGACCATGCTGGCCGAGAACGTGGCGGCCTTGCCCAAGGAGCGCTACCGGGTGGAGAAATATCTCATCTCAGACCCGGCCGACGTCGACGGCGATTGCATCGATGACATCACCGAACTCGATGATCCGGTGGGCATGAACCCGGTGAACCCTGCCGCCGCGATCGAACTCAGCGACGGCGCCGTGGTCATTGGCAATTCCGAAACATTCGAGGCCCTCTCCCACGACCCCTCGTCCGGCGAGTCGATCGTCAAGTTCGTTCTTTTTGGCATGGACACCGACCGGCCGAATGTCTACTTCATGAACACCGACACGTACAACGACCATTGGGACTTCCTGGCTGTCGTGGGCCTCGACCCGCAGCAGAGCGGGCTGGTGCACGGTGACATCACCTATTACCCGCATCTCATTGCCCCCGATGGCAATCCAGGAGTCTACGTGTTCTGGTTTAGGCGACAGTACCCCTTCAGCGTTGTGGCGCGCTCCTTTACGGTTCTCGCCGCCAGCATGCCTCTGCTCGAGGTCGACTTGGTCTTTCGCACGCCAAACCATTGGCTTCCCCATCTGCAGTCCGACTTGCCGTTGTACCGGGAGTCGCGCATTTCCCTTGTGTTCGACGAAGACATCTACTCAGATGTCACCTACCTGGCGTTGAACCCCGGAGTAGGGTACGGCCGGCTTCGGGTGATGGAGCCGGACGAGCGGCCCCACCCCCGCGACATCGTGATCTACGAGGCGCTGCCCAACGAGCTGCCCCGCGTCGCAGGCCTCGTCTCCACCGTGCCCCAAACGCCGCTGTCGCATGTCAACCTGCGAGCCGTGCAAGACGGCATTCCCAACGCCTTCATTCGCGACATCCTCGACGTGTCCTCGGTTGACGCTTATCTCGGAGGTTTCGTCCGCTACTCGGTGACCCCGGGCGGCTGGAGCTTCCGCGCGGCCACCCGCGCAGAAGTCGATGCGCACTACGCATCCTCCCGGCCCGCGGAGGCGCAGACGCCGGAACGAGACCTCACGATCACCTCGATCACGGCCCTGAGCGAGATCGGCTTCGATGACTGGGACGCGTTCGGGGTCAAGGCGGCCAACGTGGCCGTGCTGGGGAAGCTGGGTTTCCCCGCGGGGACCGTCCCCGACGGCTTCGCGATCCCGTTCTATTTCTACGACGAGTTCATGAAGCACAACGGGTTCTACGACGACATCGACGAGATGCTGGCCGACGAGGATTTCCAGACCGACTTCGACACCCAGGCGTCCGAGCTCAAGAAGCTGCGCAAAGCCATCGAGAAGGGCGAGACGCCCGAGTGGATCATCGACGCGATCAAGGAGATGAATAAGGGGTTCCCGGAGGGGATCAACCGCCGCTACCGCTCCAGCACCAACAACGAGGACCTGCCGGGGTTCAACGGCGCTGGGCTGTACGACTCCAAGAGCCAGAAGCCCAGCGAGGATGAGGAGGACTTGGCCAAATCCCTCAAGGAGGTCTACGCCAGCCTGTGGAACTTCCGCGCCTTCGTCGAGCGCGACTTCCACCGCATCGACCACAAGGCCGCGGCGATGGGGATCCTGGTGCACCCCAGCTACCGGGATGAGCTTGCCAACGGCGTCGCCGTGAGCTTTGACCCCATCGACGGCCTGGACGAGTACTACTACCTCAACACGCAACTCGGCGAAGATCTGGTCACCAATCCCGAGGCGCACTCGGTGCTCGAGGAAATCCGGTTGCATCGGAGCGGTGGCTATTACCTCGTCCTTGGGACCTCCAACCAGGTGCCGCCGGGGCAACTGCTCATGAGTGACGCGCAACTGTCCCAGTTGGGGCGGCACCTCGAAGTGATCCATGACCACTTCGAGAGGCTGTACAACCCGGCGCCCGATGAACCGTTCGCCATGGAAATCGAGTTCAAGATCACCAGCGACAACATCCTGGCGATCAAGCAGGCTCGCCCCTGGGTCTTCGATGACGACTCCGGCGGCGGTGGTGGCGGGGGCGATGGCGGCGGCGGTAACGGCAGTGGCGATGGCGGCGGGGGCGGGCCACCGGCGCCACCCGCCTCCTCGATCGTTGGAGCCACCCCGGTTGCGACAGCTACGGAAGTGGCCGGCGACCGTCTCCAGATCCAGCGACACGACATCCCCGACGCCTCGTTGGAGCTGGCCATCGGCTCGATTTCCGCCAACTGCACGACCGTCGTGATGGCCGGCGTCATCCGCGACAGGACTTTGGGACAGACCTATCTTGTGGTCCGACGCGAATCCGACGGCCGGATCGTGCGCCGCTGGGTGCCGCCCTACAGCCCGCTGATCTACCAGATCCCCTGGGAGATCGTGAACACGCAGTACACCGTCCCCGTGAGCGTGGTGGCGGCCATTCCCCTCGACGACCAGTGCCCGCAGCCCAACCTGCTGGTGCGGCGATTCGACGGTGGGGACGACCGCATCGTGGCCTACGATGCCGAGCTGGGGCAGTGGCGGCACGTGCCGGACCCGGCGACGTTCCAAGCACTGGGGTTCTATTGGTGCAACGTGACGGCGGCGGATGCGGGCTTTTTCGAGCGGATCACGCTGAGGACGCCCTACCCGACCAGCAACGTGCCGGCCAGGGTCTACTATCCCGGGTGTCAGACGTAGCGGACCGTAAGGCCTTGAATTACAACGGGTCGGTGATCCTGATCTGGGACGCGCCGGACGAGGCCCCGGTCACCGGCTACTAGATCCTGCGGCGGCAATCCGATGCGGGCGAAAAGCCATGCGGGTCTACGACGAGAACACCGGCAGCACGGCAACTATCTACACTGACTCAGCGGTCTCGCCTGGAGGGGTCTACATATACCGGATCAGGACGATCAACGCAGCGGGGGTGGGGCAGTGGTCGCTCCGAGTCGCGATAACCATAAGCGGCTAGGCGGATTCCGTCCGGCACTCAACCGGCCGATTGCGGGCAACTAGAAAGGCCTGCATACATGGGCGGGCGGGGGATGCCGTAGCAACGTCTGCAACAGCCTCTCCCCTTGCCTCCCGGCCTTAGCCTCCCACGCCGACCAATTCCGTCTCCCCATCCTGCTCCAGCGCCCAATCAAAGGGGGACGCGGTTGCCGGCTGGGCCCTGCGGCTCCGTCCCTTGGGCTTCACCGGCTCCTCGGCCAGGAACTCCGCCCAGGAGAACAGCGACCGGCACGGCTCCGGGTCAGTTCGGAGTCCGGTACATCTTGGCCGGAGACGGTGGGCCTATTTTGACGGTAGGCAGTACCATCTTCGAGGTGTCGATGGGCCTGTGAACGACCAACATCCCTGGCTCGAGTATTGTGGCGCGACAGGGCTGAGCAATCGAAGACGCTTCATAAAGATTGGAGTCAACTACATGAAGAACGCGCTTTGCCAGAGCTGCAACATGCAAAGGCCGGCGAGTTCATGAAAGCTCGCTAGCGGAAATACAGCATATCCGAAGACACATCTCACCACGTCTATCAGGGACGTCCTGCATATCAGTCACGATTTCACGAGGCGCCGAAGTCCCATGAACCCGGACTCGCTCCCGTACCTGACCGCTCAGGCGCGTATCACATATCTCCCTGCGGACGATCCGCTTACGAATTGCGCTCTATCAGAGCGTTCGACGCAGGCCGCGGCCACGCGGGGGTTGGGATGTCGAGTCATGGAGTTGAACGGTTGACAGTCGCCCGGCGATAGTAATCCAATGAGGGTCCGGCCAGTTCAACCGCCAGGGCTGCGTGTTCGACGGGCCGATAAGAAAAGCAGGGAGAACCATGGGCCTCGATGTCGAAAGTCACCTCAGCGCGGTAGAGCGCTCCGTGTCGTCGCTGGAGCGCGATGGACAACCCGCTCGCGCGGTCACTCTTTCTCGAAGCTACGCGACGACGGTTGAGGACTTGTGGAACGCCGTGACGAACGGCGAGCGTATTCCGCGCTGGTTTGTGCTGATCAGCGGCGAGCTCGAACCCGGCGGCCGCTATCAGTTGGAAAGCAACGCAGGCGGCGTGATCACGGCGTGCGAACGACTATCACATTTCGCGCTCACGTGGGAGTTCGGCGAGGACGCCAGTTGGGTGGAGGTACGTATCTCGGACGATGGAGCCGGCCGCGCGCGGCTTACACTCACGCACACCGCGCGCCTTTCGGAACACTGGGGCGAGTACGGGCCGGGCGCGGTTGGCGTCGGTTGGGAGATGGGTCTCCTTGGACTTGCACTTCACCTCACGCACCCGAACGATCCAAAGCCCGACCCCGCCGCGTTTGCCGCTTCGCCGGACGGCAAGGCGTTGATCACTGGCAGCAGCGAGGCGTGGGAGCAAGCGGCGGTCGCCGCCGGAACGGAACCCGCCGCCGCGCATGCGGCGGCAAGGCGCACAACCGCGTTCTACACGGGTGAATCGGCCGAGCCCGCCTGATGCACGGGCGCTGTCCAATCTTCGAGACTCGAAAGGACCCGACCGATGCGGGTGACGAGTTGTGAATACAGTACACGCAGGCCCTAAGAGTGGGCCTAAGCAGACTGTACTGCGAACTCTTCGCTGGGAAGTCGCCGTATAGGAAGAACAAATCTAGTATTACAACGACGGATTACCAGAACGGATTCAGCTTTTCAACGGCTTCAAAGTTGGGTCTAGGTTAACTATGTCGTCATCCGATATAATAGTTAGCACGGTGCCAATCTCAGACTAGGTTACGTGAAGGAAGGAGAGACCATCCTTGGCGCTTCAACCGGATGCCCTTCGCCGAACGGCCCTTACTCTGGTGTTTGCCGGTCTACTGTGGAACCTGGTAGAGGCCGGGGTTTCTTTGTGGGCAGGCGTTCAGGCTGGGAGTGTAGCCCTCCTGGCGTTCGGTCTGGACAGCATCGTCGAGCTTCTCGCTGGTGGAGTCCTGGTGTGGCGGTTGAGGGGAGAGCGGGAGGGACTGGAGGAAGAGGCCGCGGAGCGAAGGGCACAGAAACTACTGGGGCTCAGCTTCTTTCTGCTGGCGGCATACATTGCCCTTCATTCCGGGGCTAACCTGCTGGGGTGGGCGCCTGAGCCACAGCCGAGCCTTGTAGGTGTTGGGATTGTGGTTGCGAGCGCTGTTGTGATGGGTGGCCTTTACGTGGCCAAGATGCGCATCGCCACCCGTATGCAATCCCGGTCGTTGAGAGCGGAGGCTATGGAAAGCCTGTTCTGCGACCTTCAAGACCTGACCATCCTGGTAGGACTGGGGTTCAACGCTTTGCTTTCCTGGTGGTGGGCCGACCCAGTATCAGCCTTGGTCTTGATTCCTTTTCTCCTCAAGGAGGGCAGGGAGAACTATTCAGGTCATGCGGAAGAGCATGAAGACGATGCACCCCAGGTCTGCTTTTGCAGCAGTTGTTTCTACGGCTTGCGCAGGTGTCGAGCGGTATGTTGCGAGGCGTAGTCTGTGAGTAGTCGGAGGCGGGCAATGGTCCCCGTGATTTTCTTCCTCGGCACGCTCACTGGCGCTGAGGCGTTTGGCGAGTGGGGCGAAGGGGGCTCGAACTCTTACTCTCCGCGACGTGCGTGTGCTTGTGGGACGCGGCTGAATCCCAGCGTCGACGGCGATTTACCGGCCTTGGAATGGATTCAGCGTCTCTACATCCAGCTGCTCGAAGTCGCGCACGTTCCTGGCAACGACGGTCAGCCCGTGCACGATGGACGGCCAAGCGCGGCGACTGTTTGACTGGTCTCGCAGCATCTGAGGCCGCTTGTGGAGGGCTCGATCCACGGACGGCACACGTGAGAAGACGGTCGGTTCGGCTATTGCAGGCGTGGTGGCCGTACTAGGCTAGGCGGGCGCCGCGGCTGGGGACGTGCGGCGCCCTTTGCCGAGAACGGCGCCGGAGGATCTGAAGGCTTGATCGACCTCGTCGGCGTGTGGAAGGACCATCAGGGCGACCCCGCGGAGGGGCGGGAAGCCGCGGGGGCGGCGCTGTAATGGTTGGTCTGCGACTGCGCTGGGCGCTGCGCGACGCCAAGGCCCGCTGGGTTCAGGTGGCGGCGACCGCCCTGATGCTGGCGCTCGGAACGGGACTGTTCGCCGGGCTGAGCAGTGTGACGCAATGGCGCTTCGCCTCCAACGACGCAAGCCTGTCTCTCACGAACATGTACGACCTGCGCGGCCAGCTCAGTGACGCCAGCTTCCTACCGGGCGGCGCGCTGGCGGACATCGCGGCGGGCATCCCGGGCGTGGAGTCGGTGGAGGAGCGCCTGATCGTCCCGACTCAGGTGGACGTGGCCGCGGCCGATGAATCGATCTTCGTGCCCGGCAGGATCCTCGGGGTCGATCTGTCGGACGGCGGGCCGCACGTCAACGGGGTGGAAACCCTGATTGGGCGGCCGATCGAGCAGTCGGAGTGGGGCGCGCCGGTGGTTCTGCTGGAGCGCAACTTCGGGATGTTTTACAACCTGCCCGCCAGCGGCGATCTGAAGATTGGAGGCGAGGCGGCCGCCCGCTACGTCGGCCAGGCGGCGTCACCCGAGTACTTCCTGGTCATCGAGGAAGGCAACTACTTCGCGCAGACGAACCTGGCCGTGGTTTTCACCTCGCTGGAGACGGCTCAGAAGCTGGCGGGCCGGCCGGGTTTAGTCAACGACCTGGTGCTCACGGTTGAGCCCGGCGCCGATCTGGACGTCGTGGAGGCGGCGCTGGTCAGCCGGATGGCGGAGAGCTATCCCGAGACGGGCCTCAGCGTGATGCGAAGGGAGGACGACGCGTCGTACCTGTCGCTCACGCGCGATCCGGAGGGTGACCAGCAGTTCTACACCATCTTCGCGCTGGCCATATTCGCCGGCGCCGCCTTCGCGTCCCTGAACCTGGCCACGCGCATGGTGGAAGTGCAGCGGCGCGAGATCGGCACCTCCATGGCTCTGGGCGTGTCGCCGCGCGCGATCGCCGTGCGCCCCTTGCTGGTCGGTGTGCAGATTGCGGTGCTGGGCGTGGTGTTCGGTGTCGGCATCGGGCTGCTGGTGGGGAACGCGATGGGCGGCGTGCTCGAGACTTTCGTCCCGCTGCCGGTGTTCGTGACCCCGTTCCAGATCGGGATCTTCGCGGGCGCCGCGGCGCTCGGATTTGCAATACCTCTGCTGGCCGTGCTGTGGCCGGTGTACCGCGCGGTGCGCGTGGCGCCGGTGGATGCGATTCGGACGGGTCACCTGGCGGCGCGCGGCGGTGGGATGGCGCCCATCGCCAGCCGTCTCCCGCTTCCGGGCGGCGTATTCGGACGGATGCCGTTTCGCAATCTGACACGGGCGCCTCGCCGCACGCTGCTGACGCTTTTCGCGCTGACGGCCGTGCTGGCGGTGCTCGTCAGCCTGATCGGGACGATCGACTCGTTCCTGGCGACCATCACGGAAGGCGACGAGGAGCTGCTGGGCGACGTGCCCAACCGGCTGACGGTCCAGCTTGACTCGTTCTATCCATCCGGATCCGCCGAGTTGGCGGGCATCGTGGATAGTGAGGTGCTGCGCGCGGCCGAGCCGGAACTGAGACTGGCCGGAAGCGTCGAAAAAGACGGAACCGCGGTAGACGTACAGCTTCGGTTCGTCGACTTCGAGAGCGGGGTCTGGCGGCCGACCGCGGTGGATGGCGAGCTCGCCGTTGGCAGGCCCGGGATCGTGCTGGCCCGCAAGGCCGCCGAGGACCTTGGCGTCGGGCCGGGCGACCAGGTGGCGCTGACCCACCCGGTACGCACGAGCGCCGCGTCGCTCGCGCTCGAGACCAGCACCATCGAAGTGCTGGCGGTCCACCCGCACCCGCTGCGGTTCAACGCTTACATGGACATCCGCCAGGCGGGTATGGTCGGCCTGGACGGACTCGCAAATGTCATTTCGGGAGCGCCCGCGCCTGGTGAGACGGTGTCGAGCGTGAAGCGCGCGCTGTTTGGCGTCCCCGCCGTCGCCACGGTGCAGGGCGTGGCCGAGACCTCGGAGATGACTTCGGAAGTCTTCGAGCAGTTCGCGGACGTATTCCGTGTGATCCAGGTGTTCGTGCTTGGGCTGGCCCTGCTGATCGCCTTCAACACAGCGAACATCAATGCCGACGAGCGGGCGCGCGACCACGCCACGATGTTTGCCTTCGGGGTGCCAGTGCGCAGGGTGCTCGGCGTGCTGATGATGGAGGGTTTGGTGCTGGGGCTGATTGCGGCGGCCTTCAGCGTGGTTCTGGGCTATGGGCTGCTGCTCTGGATTCTCTGGGTCGTCTTCCCGATGTCCGCGCCCGATCTCGGGGTCGCCGTGGCCGTTGACCTGCCGGCGATGGCCGCCACTCTGCTGGCGGCCGTCGTTGTCATAGCGCTGGCGCCGGTGCTGACCCTGCGCAAGCTGCGCCGCATGGACGTACCCGCGACGCTGCGGGTGCTGGAGTAGACCGGCCCGCCGTACTCCGGGCATGCCTCAAGGTCAGCGTGAGTCCGCGCCCTGGCCGTTTCGTATCGACTGAGAAGTCGCAGTCGTCGGCTGGCTCCCGGCCGATCCTCGAAACTCACGCGACGTGACGAATACAGCAGACTGAATCGGGGGTTCCGTGGCCGTGAGCGCACGCATACGCGGCACTGCACGTAGTCCCCACCGTCGCCGCTACCTGGTGCTCCGGCTAGGCGAGGCGGATCAAATCGCGGGGGTATTGGGTCAGCACCTCACAACCATGGGCTGTGACGGCCACCGTCTCACTCACGCCCACGCCGGCGCGGCCGACGTCGCGCACGACGGCGCGCACGTGAAACACGTGGCCTGCTCTAAGCTCGGGGAAAGCGTCCAACGAGGCGGCGGTGCGCGACTCGCGCGTGGCGATCTGCAGACCCGGCACGTCGGCCCAGTCAGGCTCGAAGCTCAGTCCCACCGAATACCCGCGATTGCCGTCGGTGAACACGCGCGCCGGCAGTTCCGCCAACGGCTCGGACGCGTGCCACGCGAGCTCGAGGGTGGATGCGCCGGGGCGCATGCCCGCGATGGTGCGCGTGACGGCCTCCCGACAGGCCTCGTACATAGAGCGCCAGAGCGGGTCCTCCAGCTCACCGACGACGCCCGTGCGGATCATCGGCGCCGAGTAGCGCTTCAGGCACGCGCCCCATTCGAGCAGAACGGGGTGCCCGGGTGTGAGCCGTGAGCGCCCGAAGGTGGTGTGAGGGATGCCGGAGTTGCGGCCGGCGGTGACGATGGGCTGGATGCACATCCGCTCGCTGCCCCCCGCCACCAGAGTCTGATAGACGGCGGCGGCGACGGCGTTGTCGGCGGCGCCGGGGCGCAGCTGGGCGGCCGCGGCGTCGAATCCGCGCGGGGTCAGGGCGCCGGCAGCCTTGATCGCGGCAATCTCGGGCGCGCTCTTTAGCGCGCGTTCGCCCTCCACCAGCCCGCGCAGGTAGCTCCAGTGCGCGCCGGCGGCCTCACGGACGCGCACGAATGACTCGTGCGCGCCGCCGTGCTGGTGGCGCTCCCATCCGAGCCGCGAACCGGCCCACCCCCGCTCGCGCAGCAGGTCGATCAACGCGTCGCCGGGGTCCTCCGACCAGGGGTACGTGACGACGTCGGTCACCCAACTCGATACGAGCGCGTTGAATGCCTCGAAGTCGTCTATGAGCAGCGTCGGCTCGCGCTCGGCCGGGACGATCAGAAACAGCGGCGCAAACGACGCCAGCGTCTCATAGCCGCTCAGGTAGCAAACGCTGGGCGCGAAGGTGCAAACGAGCGCATCCAAGTCCCTGGCCCGCATGGCGGCGCGCACGGCGTCGATCCGCCGCCGGAACTCAGACTCCGGGAACGTAAGCGAACGAACGCCGTCGGCCTGGGCCGGACGCTGAAACTCGCGGAACCGCTTCATCAGGCCGGAATGACCGGCAGCGTGATGTGGGATGGACGCGCCGCGTCATGATGCACGGTCTGGTTGGCCGCGCGCATGTCGGCGCCAAAGCCGGGGCGTTCGCCGGTATTCAGGTTGCGCTCGTTGCGCGGGAAGTTGCTGCTCGAGATCTCGACTCGGATCCGGTGCCCGGCCTTGAAGACGTTGCCGGTCTCCCACAGGTCGATCGGGTACTCGTAAACCTCGCCGGGCCGAATCGGCCTGGCTTGGTCGAAGGACGCTCGCAGCCGCCCGCGCCGTATGCCCTCGCAGAGAATGATGGCGCGGCCGTCCGGATACACGTCCACCAGAGCCGCGGTGAAATCGGTGTCCGGCGCGTCGGTGGCGGCGTAGATGGTGGCGGACACGGGGCCGGTTACCTCCAGATCCCGCCCGAGCGGATCGGACGTGTAGACCAGCACGTCGGCGCGCCGCTCGACGCCGCGTCGGTCCCGCGGTCCGAAAGGAGGATGCATCTGCTGGCCGCCAACGGTGGGCACCGGGTCGGCCGGGTCGTAGACGAATCGGTCCGCTGAGGACTCGTTCGCCGGCTCGCGCTGGAGCCGTCCGTCGCCGTCGAGGGTATTGGCCGAGCCGCCGCTGTGGAGATAGAAGTCCGTATAGCGGGTGCGCGCGAGCGGCCACTCGTGCTCGGACCGCCAGCGGTTCGCGCCCATCACGAACAGCCGGATCGGAGGCTCCTCGTCAATCCCGTTGTCGACGTTGCGGAGACGCCGGTCGTACCAGCGCAGATGCTCGCCAAGCAAGTCGATGTTGGCGTCGGGGCCCAGAGTTACGTCGCCGAACTCTCCCTGCTCACCCAGGTCTTTGATCCACCAGGGTCCTTGCACGTGCGCCCACGGGCCTACCAACAGGCGGGTCTGGCGGCGCGCGGACTCGGATCGGGCCTGCGTGCGCCAGCCCGCGTACAGCTTGAAGGTCTCGTGCGCCAGCGCGTCGTACCAACCGGTCATGAAGTAGGCGGGCGTCTCGACCTCGCGGTAGCGCTCCCGCAGGCTGTGGCCGGCCCAGTAGTCGTCGTAGGTCTCGTGCTCGATGGCGCGCCGGAAGAGCGGCATGTCGCCCACGATGTCGTCGAGCGCGCTGATGAGCGGCAGCCGCCGGAGCAGCCGCTCACGGTCGAGCTGAACGACCGCATCGCGGTGCGTGGTACGGCCCACCAGGTTGATGAAGTTGAAGAGCACGGCCGGCTGGGCCACGCCGTCGATGCGGTGATGTCCGTAGTTGTCCTGCTGCGAGCCGATCGGCGCAAGCGCCTTGACGAAGCGGCTCCGCAACGGCGCGCTGATGGTCTGCGTGTAACCGGAGTACGAGAGACCGAACATCCCGAGGTTGCCGTCGCACCAGCTCTGGCGGCCGATCCACTCCTGCGTGTCGTAGCCGTCCGCCGGCTCGCAGGTGTAGGGATCGAATTGGCCGTCGGAGTTGAAGCGTCCGCGGGAGTCCTGCATCACCACCGCGTAGCCGGCTTCGACGAAATAGCGCGCCCACGAGACGACTAACGGCTGCTGCTTGTTGTAGATCGTGCGTAGCAAGAGGGTGGGGAACCGCTTGCCCTGGGGCGGCAACCAGACGTCCGTGGCCAGACGAACGCCGTCGCGCATGAGCAGCATCACGTTGACGGCGAGACGCAGCGGCTGGTCTGTCGGGCGACTGTCGTCGGAAGGCGCGAGACTCGTGTGCATGCGCGCGAGTCTACGTGAGCTCGAACAGGTGCGACCCGCTGACGCCCGAGATGGACACACGTGCGTCGTCCACGGTCACGCCGGGCGCGGCTTGTCCTGCGTGCCGAAAGCCGCGTCGCGGTCGATCGGGTTATGGCCCGTGAACGGACCCCAGCCCTCCCAGATGGTCGGGACGTCCTCCCAAGCCAGCATCGGTCCAAATCGCTCCCGCATGATCTTCATCGCGCCCGAGGCCGCGCCCGCGACCATCATGGCGTCGATCACCAAGCCCATGAAGGCCGGCGTCGCCCGTACCGTGTCGGGGCGCCGGCCGGCCAGGTACTGGCCGATTCGTTGCGCCTGGTCGCCGCCGGCGACGCCGTAGAGCACGGCGTAGGCGTTGGCGATCTCGCTCACGACGCCCGTGAGCGAGCCGTTGTGAAAGCTGTCCGCGTAGACGCCGCGGGAGTCATCCCAAAACACCTCGCGTACTTTGGCGCGCACCATGGCGCCGCCGGTCACGCCCCACCGACTACGCCGTCCGTACGCCGGCGCGGGTAAGTTCAAGGACGGAGGCGGCGCCGGACGGGCCCCGCTTACGAAGCCTGTCTGTCCCCCAGACGCGCATCCAGCAGGAGCAGACCGGTCCCATCGTCACCGATCAGCTCGAGGTGATCGCAAATCTCCACGATCGTCTTCTCTTCCTCGATTTGCTCTTCGACGAACCACTCGAGGAGGACGTGCGTCGGGTAGTCCTTCTCGGACTGCGCAAGCCGGTAGAGGTCGCTGATCGACGCCGTGAGCTCCCGCTCGTGCGCCAGGGACAACTCCATGACCTCTTGAACCGACTCAAACTCTACCGGCGGTTGGTCGAGGGACCCCAGCGCCACGCGGCCGTTTCGGTCGCTGATGAAGTTGACGATCTTCAGCGCGTGCGACGTTTCCTCCGCGTGTTGAACCGTCATCCAGTGCGCAAACCCGCGCAGGCTGCGCGATTGGAAATATGCGCTCATGGAGAGGTAGAGATGGGCGGAGTAAAGCTCGCGGTTCAGCTGGCCGTTCAGAGCGGCCTGCAGCGTGTCGCTCAGGTTTGACATGAGACACCTTGGCGGCGGTCAATCAGTTATCGGGTGCCTTCGAGTATCGCACCGATGGCCGTAGGATCGTCGGTGTTGAGGGGAGCTCCCTGTGGGCGGGTTTCAAACCCGCCTCTACCGTGGGATTCCGGTGCGCGCATCGAGTCACCCGACAAGCGTGGTCCGCGCCGCGGCGCCTCATTGGGATGCGCTCAGGCTAAACTTCGCGCGTGAGGCCGGAATTGCCATTCGCGCCATAGCCCCGGAGGAGTCGTCTACGTGATCCAGCAAGCCACCTACAGCGATGGTTCCCGCACAGCCACGATCAAGGTCGAGCGCGTCGACACCTGGGTGGAGGACCCCGACAGCATCGTGAACTTCCCGGGCATCGTCGAGCTGGAAGGCGACCTCTTGTTCCTTCCCTACTCACGCTCGCGCCACGGCGCGGAGCATGAGACCGACGACCCCGCGCGGGCCGCTGTCTCCCACGATGCCGGTGCCACCTGGAGCGAGGTCCCGCGCGATAGCTTGATGGCCGCCCCCGACCCGCGCTCGGGGGAGATGCAGCCTCTGTCTGCCTGGTCCCTGGGCTACCTGCGCGATGGGACCATCGTGGGCATAGACCACAGTCCGCAGTCCGTGCATGACAAGGTCTACGACCGCGCCGCGGGTCACTTGCACGAGCAGTATCAGGAAGAGAACCCGGCCTTTCGCCTGCATCGCTGGCGGCGCGACGGCACGGCTATCGAGTCATCCAATTTCTCGGTCGCCGGCATGCCGTGGGAGCGCGCCTCCTACCAGGCCTACGCCTCGATTCTGGAGCTTGACGACGGAGATCTGCTCGCCGCGCTGGAGTGGGTGAGCATGCTGCCGGAGTCGGAGTGGACCTATGACGGGCGCGGCCGCGCCTGGAAGTACCTCTTCGGTGTATTCATCATCCGATCCAGCGACGGCGGCAAGACCTGGGAGTTCGTTACCAAGTTCGACCCCGCCGAGGTCAAGCCGACCTACGGCATCAGCGACCGGGCGGTAGACGAGGGCTTCGACGAGGCCGACCTGGCGCGGTTGCCCAACGGCGACCTCCTTTGCGTGATGCGCAGCGGGTCATACTCGCCGTTGTACCAGTCGCGCTCGTCAGACGGCGGACGGACGTGGTCGACGCCGACCAACGCGGGCTGGCAAGCGGTCAAGCCGCGTCTCCAAGTGCTGCCCAACGGAGTGGTGGCCTGCGCATCCGGGCGCGGCGCCTACGGCCATCCACAGGTTACGCACGTGATGCTGAGCCTGGACGGCAGCGCCGAGCACTGGGAGGCGCCGTTCTGCTTCCACACGGGTCCCGGATGCTCCTACACCTCGACCATGCAGAGGGACGGCAAGCTGCACGTGATCTTTTCGCACTCCGACTTCACGCGCGACTTTGGCACGCACCGGCTGCCGACTCAGCGAATTCGACGCGTCGTGCTGGACGTCTCAGTGGAGTGACCGTGAGATATCTAAGACCGGTGGCCCGATCTTTAGGTCGGGATTGTCCGGCTGAGTCCCAACCTGAAGGTCGGGCCACCGGACCAAGCTGAAAGAAAGGGTCGGACGTGATAACGCAAGCCAGGTACACCGACGGAACGCGCACGGCCACGATCACGCTGGAGCGCGTGGACACGTGGCTGGAGGCGGACGAGACGGTCATCAACTTCCCGGGCGTAGTCGAGCTCGACGGTGATCGGCTCTTCATGACAATTCATTGGTCTCGGCATGGCGACGAGGGGCGCACGGGCGTGGAGCCTTACCGCGCCTATCTGTCCAACGACGCAGGGGCGTCCTGGTCCCAGGCTCCGCGCGACTTTCCCATGATCAGCCGCGACCCCGGAAACGGCTGGATGAATGAGAACTGGGACTCGGGAGCGTGGGGACATCTGCGTGACGGCACGATCGCGCGCATCGATCACAACACCCACGCGCACCACGAGGCCGGCTACGAGCGCGCCCAGGGGCACATGCACGAGCAGTTTCAACAGGACGACCCATCGTTCCGCTGGCACCGCTTCGCGCGCGATGGCTCGCGCATCGAGCACTGGACGTTCAAGGTGCCCGGCATGCCGTGGAGCCGCGCCTCTTATCAGTGCTACTCCCGCATCCTCGAGCTGGACGACGGGCATCTGCTTACGGCGCTGGAGTGGGTGGCGCTGCTGCCCGAGGCGGAGCAGCGGATGGACACGCGCGGGCGCCTGCGCAAATTCCTGTTCGGCACGTTCATCGTGCGCTCGGCGGACCGCGGCCGGACATGGGAATACGTGACCAAGTTCGACCCCGCGGAGGTCAAGCCCGTGTACGGCATCCACGACCGCGGCGTGGAGGAAGGGCTGGACGAAGCCGACCTGGCCGTCTTGCCCAACGGAGACATCCTGTGCGTAATGCGCACGGACTCGTACGCGCCCATGTGGCAAGCGCGCTCGCGCGACGGCGGGCGTACCTGGAGCGAGCCGCAGTCGACCGGCTGGCAGGGCGTGAAGCCGCGGCTGGAAGTGCTGCCGAACGGCGTGCTGGCGTGCGCGGCCGGACGCGGGGCCTACGGCCACCCGCAAGTCACGCACGTGATGCTGAGCCTGGACGGCACCGGCGCGCACTGGGAGGCGCCGTTCTGCTTCCACACGGGCCCTGGATGCTCCTACACCACCACCATGCAGAGGGACGGCAAGCTGCACGTGATGTTTTCGCACTCCGACTTCACGCGCGAGCTGGGCACACACGACCTGCCGAATCAGAAGATCCGGCGGGCGGTGCTGGACGTAAGACTCAGCTAGGAGGCAGTGGCCCGACCTTTAGGTCGGGATCGTCCGGTCGCTCGACCATTGGGTCGGGATGGCAGCGACGCGATGCTCCCTTAATGCGCCGTGGACTCGGTCTGGACAGGCTGAGTCCCGACCTGGAGGTCGAACCACCGAGCTGATGACTCGCTTCGGGTAGAACGCGGGCAAGTCGATTCGCGAGCTATACGGGGCAGGTACGGGAAGAACGGCTGAGTCCCGACCTTATGGTCATTGAGTAAATACAGTGACATACAATGCAGCGGGTGTGAGCCGCGTGGTGGCGGAGGTTGGGATGGAATGGACGGAGGCGCAGATGCGCGAATTGAGGGCGGCGATGCGCACCTCGCCGGTACCCTATATCCGGGTTAAGGCGCTGGCGGTGCTCAACGTGGCCCGTGGCGCTACGCGGCAGGAGGTAGCGGCGCTGGTGTGTGCCCATCGCGCGAGCGTGGGCGAATGGGTGCGGCGGTACCGGCAGGAGGGCGTGGCGGGGTTGGCGGTGGCGGCCGGTCGCGGGCGGCGGGCGCAGGTGGACGGGGCGGAAGTGGCGACCTACCTGCGGCAGTCGCCACGGACCTTCGGGGTGGCGCAGAGTCGCTGGACGCTGAGCGCCCTGGCCGGCACGGTGCCGAGTCTGCAGGGCATGACCGACTCGGGGGTCTATCGGGCCCTGGTGCGGCTGGGCTTCCGCTATAAGCGGGGACAGCCGCGCGTGCACAGCCCCGACCCCGCGTACGAGGAAAAAAGGGGCGCGTGGAGCAGGCCTTGAGGGAGGCCCGCGCCCGTCCCGGCGAGGTGGTCGTGCTGTTCAGCGATGAGGCCAGCTTCTATCGCCAGCCCGGCCAGGCCTGGCTGTGGGCCCGGCTGGGGCGGCGCCAGCCCCGGCTGCCCTACGCGCAGCGGGCCAACACCTGTATGCGGGTGGTGGGCGTGCTGGACGCGAGTTCCGGTCGCGTGCAGACCTGGGACTTCAACCGTCTCACAGCAGCCCGCCTGCGCCAGTGCTGGCTGCAGGCCGCGCGCCAATACCCCGACGCACAGAATATCTATCTGGTCATGGACAATTGGCCGGTCCATTTCCATCCCACCGCGCTGGACGCTCTGGCGCAGGACCCCCGCTTGCAACTCATCCGCCTCCCGACCTACGCCCCCTGGCTCAATCCGATTGAGAAGCTCTGGCGGCTGGTCCGCCAGCGGGTCACCCACGCCCACCCCTGGAGTGCCGACTTCGCGCACTTCCAAGACCAAGTGCGGGCGCAACTGCGCGCCTTTCAGCAGGGCTCCCCCAGCCTCCTCACCTATGTAGGCTTATTTCCTCAATGACCATCAGGTCGGGCCACCAGGCGGGTAGGGGAAGTTAGACGATGCATTGGGAGGTGCGGCTAGAGCCATCCGTGCTCGGGGTGGACAGGGGTGCCGCTGGCTTGTGAGGTCCACTCACGGCCGCTCTCCAGCATGACCTCGCGGCCCGTGATTGCGGACTTTTCGGCCGCAAACAGTATCTCCATGATGTGCCGCGCATACGGCCCGTGCGTGGGAGGCTCGATGTCGCGCGCAATGCACTCGGCGAACGCCCGCCACTCGTTAACGAACTCGGCGGAAGGACGCGTGAATGGCACGTCTTGCCACACACCGCCCTTGCCGACGCGCACGTACTCCTCGAGGTGGTGGCTGAACTTCAAAGTTCCGCTGGCGCAGATGACGTGGCTGGAATAGTCGGGCGCGCCGTCCGCGTAGCCAACGGCGACCACGACTCCAGCGCGCCCATTCTTGTAGCGAATGAACACCGTGGCGGAGTCGTCGCTCGCCTGGTAGTGCGCATGGGTGCCGATTGAGGCCGACACGGCCATAGCCTGCGAGCCCATCAGCCACGTCAGGCGGTCGACGACATGCACGCCGTTGGTCAGCAACATGCCGCCGCCGTGATAGCGGCTGCGGTACTGCGGCGGCCGACGCTGATAGTTCCAATTCTTTGACATGTAGCACACGGCCGTGATGACGGGCCCCAAAGCGCCCGAATCCAGCACCGATTTGGCCGTGATGCTGGTGGGATAGTAATGCTGGGTCAGTCCAACCATGAGCTTGCGGTTGTTGGCCTCGGCCGCTTCGATCATCGCGTCGCAATGCTCCAGGCTTAGAGCCATCGGCTTCTCGACCAGCACGTGCTTGCCCGCGCTGAGCGCGTCAACGGTCAGACGATGGTGCAGGTGATGTCCGAGCACCACCGCCACCGCGTCTATCTCATCGTCTTGCAGCAGCTCGGTGTGCGAGGCGTAGCTCCGCGGGACTTCGAAGTCCCGCATGAACCGCGTCCGCCGCTCCTCCAGCAGGTCCGCCACGGCGACGACCCGAACGTCATCAAGAGCGGCGATGGCCTCGCAGTGGGACCGCGCAACCCCGCCCAGACCAATGATCCCGACCGTTAGCACGCGGCTCCACCTCCTTCGCCACCGTGGTCGGCGGACTGATGATTCTCCGCTTTGCGCACAGATTCCGCCCTACGATAGGCGACTCGTAGGACGACGGCTTCGCGTGATCCGGCCGCGCGGGGCTA
This sequence comes from Chloroflexota bacterium, assembly GCA_965220075.1. Lineage (GTDB taxonomy): Bacteria > Chloroflexota > UBA11872 > UBA11872 > UBA11872. The sequence goes on along the minus strand of OZ244806.1, from coordinate 1,517,406 downwards.
GCCGGATTTGGAAACGGCCGTTACTTCCACGAGATCGGCCGACCAGGGGGGAAGCCGACGGCGCAATGTGAATGTCCCCGACTCCGGATCGAACTGTCCGTACGGGTCTCCGTAGGTCGCCGCGTACCAGCGGTGTGGATCAAGGCCGATCGACTCGAAATGGACCGTGCCGCCGATCTCGCGCGGCCGGTCGGAGAGGTTGAACAGGTTCATCACGAAGGCATCTTCGGCGGGCAGCGCATGGACGTGAACTTCCTCGCTCAGACCGACGAAATCGCCGCGTTTATAGAACCTGTCGAGCGCCCGGTAACGCCGCATGGCGCGGCGCTGAAGGTCCGCGACGATCGGATTCGGGTGGGTGCCGCCGATGCCCAGATGGCGGCAGGTGGAGGCGTACCACCACAGCGCAAGCCCGTGCTCGTTGTCGTCGCGCAAGTCGACGTGCAAGTAGAGGGGAATGTTGCAGCCCTGGTTGTAGTAATAGAGCGACCGCGCGCGCCCCTCCAGGATGTCCTGCAGAGGGCGCCACATGAGCTCGAAGCCCCAGCTCTCGTCGTAGCTTTCGGGCAAGCCGTACTTGTAGTAGACAGGTGTAAAGCGCACGTCGCGTCCGCCCGCGATCATGTCGTGCATCTCAATCAGCACGTCGGGGTAGCGTGAGTGCATGCGCCGGGCAAGGTCCAGGCTGGCGCGGCAGTGATCCTCCAGCGTGTAGGGAACCGGATGACCGTGATCGCGGCGCCAGCACGAGCCGCCCCACCAGTTGCCGTCGAACATCAGGAAGCTGACCCCGTCGGCGCAGTGCTCCAGCAAGCGGCGCTCGGCCTCGTCCAAATACTGCCGGGATCCCAGACACACGGAGTCCTCGATCACGGCGCCATCGGGACCGACTCTAAATGACTCAGGCGGCCACGCGGCGACGCCGCGACGGTCGAAGGAGAGCCAGGGCGCCAGCGGGCAGTGCAGAGCCAGCCGCAGCCCGTAGGCGCCGCGCAGAGTCTCCACGAACTCGCGGCGCGGCCCAAGCCACTCTTCGCCCCAGCGCAGGGTTGCCATGTCGCTGTCCCAGCCTGGATCGAGATATAGCGCCTCGCAGCCATAATCGCGGGCCTTGGCAGCCTCCGCCAGCATGTGCGCCTTGGTGTAGGTGTTCCGCCGGGTCAGGCGCGCGCCTTGTGGACGTCCGGGCGTGCCCACGTTCGACTCCTGGTTGTCGTAGAGCACGTTCCAGTGGACCGGCGGGTCGTAGTCCGGCGGGAACCGGCAGCCTCGCTCATCCAGGAAGTCGCGGAACTCCCGGCAAACCCGCTCGGCGCCGCCCGCAACGCTCACCAGGCGGGTAAGTCCGAGCTGGACCACGGCGTCCGGTTCGATCCGATTCCACGCGGATGGCTCGCCGGATCGTCTGGCTGCGCCGGCCAGGCGCAGCCAGACGCCGTCGTCCGAGGGCTCAATCGCCAGCGCGCTGAACTCCATCGCTTCCTGGTTGAACTTGAACACGCCAATGCTTCGCCCGGCGTGCGTCCAGGCCCAGCCTTCCGAGAACCGGGACGACGACGGCACGCTGCCAAACCTGGCGGCGCCCGACGACAGCACCGTCACGCGCATCTCGTCACCCGTATGCGTTAGCAGATGGGTCAGGTCGAAGTCGTTGTCGTGGTCTTCGGGATCGATCGCGCGGTGCCGAAACGGCACGGCCACGAACCGATCCGCCGCCACTGGTTCGAAGACCCGGCCGATGGAGTCGGCGATCCGACGCCGCATTCCGAATACGACGTCGCGCAGCGCGATCGTTCGAGCGGAGACGTTCTTGAGGGTGATTCGCTCCTCGAGCAGCGCGCGATCGGACGGCAGACACAGCCTGTGCACTACCTCCAGCGGCCCCAGGCGGCCGGTCACTACGAGCGCGTGGCGCTCGATCTTCAGAGCCACATCCTTCAGGCCCTCCACCGCCGCCAAGCCGTGCTCGCGTTCCTCCACGACCATGTGCCGGTAGGGACCGTTCGCTACTTCGAACCCCGTGGCTTGATCTCGCAGCCGCAAATCGACGCCGCCATCCGCCGCGTGCGCTACGAGGCGAAACGCGGCGTTAGCCAGCTCACATGGTTTCGGGATTGCCATTTCTCAGGGAAGGGGCGGGCCGGAACGTGCGGCCAAACTACGGCGCCTTGAGCCGTAGAGTGTCGCACGGGGGCCTGTCGCCGCCGCAATGTGCTCACTTGGCCGCGCGCTGAGTCCGCGACATCGCCCCCGGCAAATGGAGGCGGCGTGTGATCAGGCGCCGCATTCGAAACGCCAGACCGATCGCGATTAGCGTGACCACGCCAATCGCCACACCTATGCCAATCCGCGCGTCCTGGGTGACCGCGGACGCCACGGACTCGAAAGTGTCGCCGAGCGCCCAGCCGAGCCCGACGTAGAGACTCACCCACAAGGTATTGCCCAGCGTGACGGCGACCAGGAAGGTTCGGAAGTCGCCGCGCGCGACGCCGGCGACGACCGGAATGATGATGCGCACGGCCGGAATCACGCGGCCCACGCTCACAACCCAAAGCTCGTGGCGAGCGAACCATTCTTCGAGCTGCCGGATGCGCCTGTCGGGGATGCCGACGAGCCGTCCGTAGCGGTCCAAGAGAGGCCGGCCGATCAGGCGCGCGAGCCAGTAGAGAACCACGGTCCCCAGCGTCGCCGCCGACACCGCGATGGGCATCGCGATCCACGGTTCGGCGCGCCCACGGAAGATTTGCAGACCGATCGTGGCGGTGACCAGCTCCGCAGGGACGGGAGACGGCGCTCCGGCGCCCTCCGCTGCCAGGAAAATCGCCAGGCCGGGGTACTGAGCGGCCTCGAGAAAACCGAGGACCTCGCCTGCCAGGGCGGCGAACCATTCGGCCATGCGTGCGTCGAAGGCCAGTAGAAGGCAACAGAATTATCGCGCGGCTTGACGGCGGCGTCCGTGAGTTTTTTAGCGCTTCTCACCACGGCTGGCGGTTTTGCCGGCTTAAACGCTTTGGTGAACTCGACGCCGGAAGGTACCCGGCGTCAGGCGGGCTGGCCGCGCCGTACCGACTCCGCGGTCGAAGGTGCGTGGGACCGGCTTGGAGCTGCCAAGAGGATGGACACAGCCGATCTAGTGGCCCAGGCAGTGCAACGTGTGGTGTCATGCGCACGTGCCGAGCCGCGCCGCCTTCGCCGCGCGGCCATACCGGAGAAGCGGGATTGAGCATGCCAGCACCCATTCGACTAGGACTTATCGGCTACGGCGGGATCGCCCAGAAGGCGCACCGGCCCGGCATTCTGGCCAGCAGCGACGTGGTCAAGGTGGCCGCCGCGGCCGACGTGGCGCCTCACAACCTCGAAGCGGCCCACAACGACTACGGAGTACCCCGCGATCAGCTCTACTCCGACTATCGCGACATGCTGGCCAAGGCCGATATCGACGCGGTGGACATCGCCACGCCCCACAACCTGCACGCCGAGCAGGCCATCGAGGCCGCCAACGCCGGCAAGGCGGTGGTCTGCGAGAAGCCGATGGCGGTCTCCTCGGAAGAGGGCGACGCCATCGTGGAGGCGGTCAAGCGCAACGGCGTCCCTTACTCGATGGGACAGATGTTCCTGTTCGGCCCGGCGGTGGTGCGCGCCAAGGAGCTGCTGGCCGACCCAAAGATGGGAGCGCCGTTTCTGGGACGCACGCAGTCGCTCTTTCGGTCCGCTGGACGGCAGCGCGCGGCAGCCGATCCGGATACGCCGGTGGCGTGGCACAACACGATGGCGGGCGGCGGGGGCTGCCTGAATATCACCACCAACCATGAGATCTACGCGCTGGAGCATCTGATGGGCTCGCCCATCTGCGCGGTCGAGGCCCGGGTCACGGACCTGCACCTTGGCTACGACGTGGACGACACGGCGATCATGCTGTGCGACCACCAGAACGGCGCCGTCTCGAGCGTCCTGTCTTCCTGGACGGGGAAAGAAGAGCCCGCAGGAAGCGGACGCCTTGCCGAGGCACAGGCGCCCGGCGGCGGAGTGAGGGCGCACTTCACGTGGGGCGAGCCGGCCCTATTTCACCTGGACGCCGAGGACATGGAGTGGCGGGAAGTGGAGCTGGACCGGAGCGTGGACCCGACCGGGCACTCGCAGTTCATCCGCGCCACTTACAGCGCGCTGGCGCGCGGCGAATGGCCGCCGCTCACCGTGGAGCTGGCGCGGCATAACCTGGCGATCATGGAGGCGGCCCGCGAGGCAACTCGTACCCGCCGGGCCGTGGAGGTGAAATAGGCGCCGAGTCCGATCCGGACGTGAGGTGAGCGGGCGGTCGTTCGGATGGACGAGAGCCGCTGGATATCGACTCCGCGGGCCTCAGCCCGGGGCTCCACGCGTAGCTACAGAATCGCGTAGAGCTTGCCCAGGAGCGAAAAGAGGGCCGCCTGTCGACGTTCGCAACTAGGCGGTGCCCGCCCGGCGGCCGGAGGAAGTCCTGGCGCCGTGAGCTACGTCACCCGCACGGCCCGGCGGGTCACCGTGGCCTCACGGGCCGCTTCCATAATGGCAAGGTTGTGCCGCGCCAGCTCCACGCTCAATGGCGGCGCCTCCTTGTTAGCCAAGGCGCGGTAGGTGGCGCCGATGAACTGCGTGTGCCCGCTCGGGTCCACGCTCTGGTTCAACTCGACCTCGTGCCACTCCATGTCCTCGGCGGTTAGATGGAACAGCCGTCCGCGTCCCAGCGTGAAATATGGGCGTACTCCGCCGCCGGGTCCTTGGACTTCGGCAAAGCGGCCAATGTCATGCGGGCCGGATTTGGCCGTCCAGGACGATGACACCACCGAGACCGCGCCGCTCTCGTGCTCGCACAGCAGAATGGCCGTATCGTCAACCTCGATCGGCTGATGGAGCGTTCGGACCCGACCCTCCACCCAGCGGATCGGCGATCCCATCAGGCCTTCCAGAACGTAGATCTCGTGATTGGTGGTGATGTTCAGGCAGCCCCCGCCGCCCGCCTGCGACCGGATCCACTGAGGCTGTCCAGCCGACGCAGCGGCGCCGCGCGACTCCGCGCTTCTGGACATCGCCTGCGTGCGCCCGATGAACGGCTCCCCCATGGCCGGGTCGGCCAGCAGCTCCTTGGCGCGTGTCACCGCCGGGCTGAACAGGAACATCTGCCCCATCGAGTAGGGAACGCCGTTGCGCTTGACCGCCTCGACTATCGCGTCGCCCTCCTCTGACGAGATCGCCATCGGCTTCTCGCAGACCACCGCCTTGCCGGCGTTGGCGGCCTCGATGGCCTGCTCGGCGTGCAGGTTGTGGGGCGTGGCGATGTCCACCGCGTCGATCTCGGCCCTGGCCAGCATGTCGCGATAGTCGGAGTAGAGCTGATCGCGGGGAACCCCATAGTCGTTGTGGGCGGCTTCGAGGTTGTGGGGCGCCACATCGGCCGCGGCGGTCACCTCAACCACGTCCGCGCTGGCCAGAATGCCGGGCCGGTGCGAATCCTGCGCGATCCCGCCGTAGCCGATAAGTCCTAATCGAACCGGTGTGGGCATGCCGGGCCCCCTTGATGCGCCGCGGCCGCGCGGCGTTGCACGAGCGTATGACACCACAACCTCTGTCGGTCCGCGACCTGGCCGGTCGGGTTGAGTCGCGTGGGGAGCCTCCGACCGGCTGCAACCGGGCTAGTGCGGTTCGGGGTATCTTGTTCTGTCGAGGGATGCTGTGGGCACAAGCGGCGAATGAACGTATTTCTCACCGGCGCGACGGGCTACGTCGGCAGCGCCGTAGCCGACGCGCTGCGGTCGAGCGGGCACGCTGTCGTGGGGTTGGCTCGTTCAGATGAGGCCGCGGCCACCCTTGCCGAGCGAGGGGTCTCCGCGCACCGCGGCGATCTTCGGGATCCAGTCAGCATTGGCGACGGCGCCCGGCAAGCCGACGCGGTCGTTCACACCGCCCTGGCCGACGATAGCGACCTGTGGGACGAGCTCGATACCAGCGCGGTGGAAGCGTGCCTGCGGGCCCTCGAGGGCGGCGGCAAGCCGTTTATCTACACGAGCGGCGTGCTGGTCTACGGTTCAACCAACGGACTGGTGAGCGAAGACAGCCCGCGCATGCCATTGTCGGCGGTGGCCTGGCGCCCGCCGCTGGAACGACAAATCTTGCAGTCCGCACAGCGCGGCATCCGCGCCATCGTGATCTGTCCCGGCTTCGTCTACGGCCGCGCCGGCAGGCTCCCCGAGAGAAACTCCTTGCCGCGCAGTCTATTCGAGACGGTCGTGGCCGAGGGCGTCGTGCGCTACCTCGGCGACGGCGGCTACCGGAGGCCGTTCGTGCACGTTGCCGATCTGGCCGATCTGTACGTGCTTGCGCTGGATAGGGCGCCCGGCGGCACGACGTTCAACGCGACGGTCGGACCGGCGGTGAGCTTCAGGGATATGTGCCGGGCGGTTGCGCGCGGACGCGGTCGAGCTGAGTCGTGGCCGGTGGCTGAGGCGCGCGTCGAGCTAGGCGACACCGCGGTGGACGACACTCTGATCGATCAAGACATCTCGGGAGCGCGGGCCATGCGTGAACTTGGCTGGAGGCCCACGCGCCCCTCGGTGCTGGAGGACATCGCGGCGTACCCCGGGCTCTGAGCGAGTCGCCGCCAACGCCGGCAAGGGGGCGGTCTGCAAGAAGCCGGCGGCAGTCTCGTCAGAGGAGAGCGGCGCGCACGGCAGCTCGTACCCGCCGGGGCGTGGAGGCCAAACAGACGCTTCGTCCGAAGCCTCAGATCAGGTCCGCGGGCTCCGCTTCTTGGGGTCGCGTGCCGGCCACGCTGAAACCGCCGTCGACCAGGAGCCCCTGCCCGGTGATGTAGGAGGAATCGTCACTCGCGAAGAAGAGCGCGGTGGCCGCCACCTCTTCCGCCGTTCCCCAGCGCGAAAGCAGCGGGACGCGACCATCCACTTCGAGCGCGTTCTTGCCCGCAAGCAGCATCTCCGCCCGGCTCATCGGTGTGTTGATGGCGCCCGGCAGGATGGCGTTCACGCGGATGCCCGCGCCGCCGTACTCGACCGCCATCTGACGGGTGAGCCCCAGGATGCCGGCCTTGGCCGCGGCGTAGGCGGGAAAGGTCCAGAAGCCTCGCAGGGCCTGGATCGATGACGTGTTGATGATCGATCCGCCGCGCTGACGCTCCATGATCGGCGCCGCCGCCTGGCAGCCGCGAAAGACGCTGGCCAGATTTAGATCGAGGCATTCGAAGAAAGCCTCCTCGCTCATGTCGCCGACGCGGCCGTGAACGTTGACGCCGGCGTTGTTGAACATGACGTCGAGGCGGCCCCAGTGATCGACAGCCGTCTCCACCGCCCCGCGCACGTCGCTGGACTGGCGCACGTCGCACCGCAAGGCCAGCGCCGCGCCGCCGTCGGAATTAATGGCCTCGGCATTGGCTCGCGCGCCCTCTTCCACAATGTCAGCCAGCACGACGCGCGCGCCCTCGCGGGCGAACAGCCTGGCGCTGGCGGCGCCGATTCCGCTGGCGGCGCCCGTAACCACAGCCACCTTGTCTGCAAGCCTCATGCCGTTCTCCCCGGTGCTCCGCCCTGATCAGGCAAGCGAATAGAACTCCACCGCGTTAGCTCCCAATACAGCGGCGCGCTCGGATGCGCTCAAGCCGTCCAGCGCGGCCGTAACCCGCGCGAAAGTCTCCGTGTAGGAGGCCGCCTGCAATGAGACCGGCCAGTCGCTGCCCCACATGAGACGGTCGATCGAAAAGCTATCCAGGATCATACTCACGGCCGGTCGAATGGTCTCGGTGGTTGGCGCCGAAGGGCACTCGGTAAGAAGGCCCGATATCTTCATCCGCACGTGGTCGATCGCCGCGACCTCGCGCATGCATCGCGTCCACTCGGACAGGTCGCCGCTCGCGAAGGGAGGCTTGGCCATGTGGTCCACGATCAAGCGGGCGCCATCATTCTGGCGGGCGATCGCGGGGACGTGCCTCAGGTGCGGCGTTTGCACCAGTAGCTCCAATACCTGTCCGCGCGACGTGACGGCCTCGATCCCGCGGCGCACGTCGGCCCGCGCCAGCCAGTCCGGGTCGGGCTGGTCTTCCGCACCGGCGCGCACGCCCCGGTACGAGCGGTTTTGCGCGAGCGCGTCGAGCTTGTCGCCGACGTCAGAGGCGGCCAGGTCAACCCAGGCGATCACGCCTGAAACGTAGTCGTAGCGCTCCGCCAGCTCGCAGTACCAGAGCTGGTCGCTCCATGCGTGGGAAGCTTGCACGATAAGCGAGAGATCGACGCCCGACGCATCCATGTGCGGCTTCAGATCCGGCGGCCCGAAGCTGTCGCGGAGCACCGAGTCCACCGGCAAGCCGTCCATCCAAGCCAACTCGGACTTGCCGACGACCCAATAGTGATTGTGCGTATCGACTACGGGCGGCGTTGCGGTTTGCAAGATGTCGGGCCCACTCGTCCTTGCAGGTCGAGAGCCTAGCAGCAGCCGGCGGAGGCGACACGAGCTCCGACCCGATCAAAGGCGCGTTGCAAGCAGGCAAACGCGACGACGCCGACTGCCCTGGTCGTTTTGCCGCGCCGGTCGCCGATCGCCGGTCGCCGGTCGCCGGTCGCCGGTCGCCGGTCGCCGGCAAGATGGTTGCACAGGGCCTATTTCACGCCTAGTAGACTGTCCCACATCCAACGCGTGGGACGTGAGGCCTAGCCGTGACCCCTGAGCTCGTCGGGATTTTGGGCGTAGGGGCGGCGCTATTCGTCGGCCTGGGCGGCCTGACGCTGGCGCTTTGGCGCGAAGTGCGCGGCGACGTGCAGGAACTGCGCGGCGAAATGCAGGAACTGCGCGGCGAAATGCGCGGTGAAATGCAGGGACTGCGCGGTGAAGTGCACGGTGAAATGCAGGGACTGCACGGTGAAATGCAGGGGCTGCGCAGCGAACTGCGCGGCGAAATGCAGGAACTGCGCGCGGAGTTGAGGGCGGGTCTGAGTGAGCTACGGGAGGAACTGGCCGAGTTGCGGGTGGATATCCGCTCGCTTGAGCAGCGTGTATCACGGCTGGAAGGGGTGCTCGAAGGGCTGATCGTGGGACTAGGCAACGGACGCGCGCGTCCCCATAGCCAATCCCCAGGCAGCCCGACGGAGGGGTCTTGACGCCCCGCGGCGCTCCCTGAAACCCCCGGGGGCTTGCCGCGTCACCAAGACCGAATCGACCCAGAATCCCCAAGCGGTCGCGCTGCGATCATCGCTGCGCCCTTACCGATCTGCGATTCCACCGGCTTGACAACTGCCGCATCCAGCAGACACACGCCCCGCGAACCGGCGGTGTCCGGTCCGGGACGCGTTGCTACCCCCAGCGGTAAGCGGCCTCGATCTCCGTCGCCACGCCTACCACGCGCGCGATGCGAGACGCAATCGCCTCAACGATGTCGTCGACTGACTTAGGACGCAGGTAGAAGGCCGGCTCAGGCGGCATGATCGTGGCTCCGGCTTCCGCCAGCGTCATCATATTGCGCAGATGGATCAGGGATAGCGGCGCCTCGCGCGGCACTATCACGAGCGGGCGGTTCTCCTTTAGGGTCACGTCCGCTGCCCGGTGCAGCAGGTTCTGACCGGCCCCGCTGGCCAGCGCGCCCACCGTGGCCATGCTGCAGGGCACGATCACCATTCCGAGCGCCGGGTAGCTGCCGCTGGCAATAGGCGCGGCGACGTTATCGGGACGGTGCAGCGTGACCTGTCCGAAGCCGGTCCAGCGCTCCACCGCGTCGCGGAAGCGCTCGTCGGTTTCCTGGCGCCACATGAGCTCCCCGTAGTCGCTGCAGACAACCTCCAGCGGCACCTCATGGCGCAGGAGCGTGCGCACGACGGCGTCGGTCAGAACGGCGCCGCTGGCCCCCGAGACGCCGACGATGAGCCCGCCGTCGGAAGGCGGCCCGTCAACCAAGCCAGACACCGGCGATAGTGAATACGAGCGCCGTTACGGCCACGTACCCGTTCATGTTGAAGAATGCGACGTCCAGGCGGGAGAGATCGTTGGGGCGGAGAAGCCAGTTCTCGTAGGCGAGCATGGCGGCGATGATCCCGACCCCGACCCAAAACGGCCAGGCCAGCGACGCCGTGAATCCCAGCGCGAGCAGAGAGCCGACCGCCATGACATGCGAGCCGCGCGCAATCCACAGAGCGCGGCTTACTCCAAACCGAGCGGGAACTGAGTGCAAGCTCTCGCGCCGATCGAAGGCTACGTCCTGCAGGGCGTAGAGCACATCGAAGCCGGCTATCCAGAACAGGACGGCTAGAGACAGAACCGCGGCCTCCGCGCTGAACTCGCCGCGCACGGCAATCCAGCCGCCCATCGGCGCTACGGCGTCGGCAAATCCCAGAAACCAGTGACTCACCCAAGTGAATCGCTTGGTGTAGGAATAGAAAGTGACGACGATCATCGCCACCGGAGCGAGCGCGAGGGCCATCAGATTTAGCTGCAGCGCGGCGAAGTGCAGCAGCGCGAAGCCTGCCCCCGCCAGCGCCAGCATCTCCAGGCGCGACATCAACCCCAAAGGGATCGCGCGGCCGGCGGTGCGCGGATTGCGCCGGTCCTGCTCCGCGTCGATCAGCCGATTGGCGGCCATCGCACCGGTGCGCGCGCCGGCCATCGCCACCGTGATCCAGAAGAAAGTGCGCCAGCCTGGGAATCCGTCCGCCGCCAGCACCATTCCCAGATAGGCGAACGGCAGCGCGAAAACCGTGTGCTCGAAACGGATGGCAGTGAGGTATACGCGCGCGCGCTCAGCCGCCGCGGCGACGGCGAGCACTAACCAAGCCTCCCACGCCCACGCTCGCGGGCGGCGGAATCACGGCGTCTAACGGCGCCGCGCCGTATCCCCGACGGAGCGTCCAGCCGGCTATATGCCATAGCTCTCCCAGCGCTCATCCACGCGTTTGATCACACTTTCGTCCATCTCTATTTCGGGCGGCCACTCGCGTGGGAACCCCTCCTCGGGCAGCTTGCGCGTGGCGTCAATTCCCAGCTTGCCACCAAAGTTCGCTCGCGTCGTGGCGAACTCCAGCGCGTCCATCGGTCCGGACGCGTGTTCGAGGTCGCGCGCCGGGTCGGTGGTGGCGCCCACGCGCCACATCACCTCGCTGAGATTCTGCACGTCCACGTCGGCATCCACCACGACCACATACTTCGTGAACATCATCTGTCCCAGCCCCCAGATTCCGTGCATCACTTTGCGGGCCTGGCCCGGATACCGTTTGCGAATCGACACAATCGCGAAGTTGTGGAAGACGCCGTACACCGGGAGATGCATGTCCACGATTTCAGGAATGAAGAGCCGGACGAGGGGCAGGAACAGACGCTCGGTGGCTTTGCCAATCCAGCCGTCCTCCATGGGCGGCCGGCCCACGATAGTGCTGACGTAGATCGGATCACGGCGGCGCGTCACCGCGGTCAGGTGCAGCACCGGATAAGGCTCCTCCAGGGAGTAGTAGCCGATGTGGTCACCGAAGGGACCCTCGGGCCGCACCTCGCCAAGCTCGACGTATCCCTCCAGCACGATCTCGGCCTGCGCGGGGACGTTCACGTCCACCGTCTGGCAACGAACCATTTCCACCGGCGCCCCGCGCAGGAAGCCGGCAAAGACAAGCTCGTCCACGTCGGGGGGCAGGGGCGCGGTGGCGGAGTAGACGAGCGTCGGATCGGCGCCGATGGCGATCCCGACCTCCATGCGCTGCCGTGTCTCCTGACTGCGCCGCCAGTGCTCGGCGCCGCCCTTATGCAGCTGCCAGTGCATGCCCAGGGTTTGATCGTCGTACTTTTGCAGGCGGTACATGCCCATGTTGCGTTTGCCCGAGTTGGGGTCGTGAGTGAAGACGAGTGGCATGGTGATGTAGGGACCGCCGTCCAACGGCCAGCAGGTGGGGATCGGAAGATCTGCGAGGCTGGGGTTTTCGGTCTCGATGACCTCGCGCACCGGGCCTGAATTGACCACCCGGGGTCCGATGCGCGCCACGCGAAGCAGCTCCGTCAGCGCGGTCAATTTGGCGCGCAGCCCCGCGGGCGGGCCGCCCATGGCCAGCCCCAGGAGCCGCTCGATGCGCGTTTCCAGCTCGGACCAGTCGTCCATGCCCAGCGCCCAGGTCATGCGCTCCTTGGCGCCCAGCAAGTTGATTGCAAGCGGAACGCTCGAGCCCTTGACATTCTCGAAGAGCAGCGCCGGGCCGTTCGACTTCATCACACGGTCCGCGATCTCAGTGATCTCAAGGTACGGATCCACTTCGACGCTGATACGGCGCAAGTGTCCGCGTTCCTCCAGCCGGGCTATGAACTCGCGCAGGTCGCGGAAAGCCATTGGAATAGCCCCCTCAGGTGGCGCTCAGGAGCTCGCTGAAAGGGAGCTCGGTCAAGTTGTCGATAACGTAGTCGGGCCGCGCCGCGGCCGGTGCGGCCATCGCCTCGTCTCGCGACGCGGTGCCTGTGAGAACCAGCACGGCCGTCGCGCCGATCGCCTTGGCGCCGGCCACATCCGATTCGAGCGTGTCTCCCAACACCACCAGGTCGCGCGCGGCGGCGCCGCTGCGCCGCAACACGGTCTCAAACATATGGCGCGACGGCTTGCCGATGATTACGGGCTGCTTGCCGGTTACGGCGCTGATCGCGGCCGCTATCGCGCCCGCGCCGGGCATCGGGCCGACCGGCGTGGGGTAGTGCACGTCGGTGTTGACAGCGAGGTAGGCGGCGCCGTGCAGCATGATTGCCTGGGTGGCGCGCGTCAGCCTTTGGTAGCTGAGTTGATAATCCACTCCAACCAGCACTACGTCGGGTCTTTCGTCCTGCTCCCATGACGCCACCGCGAAGCCCGCGGACTCCAGGTGCGCGGCCAGCTCGGGGGCGCCCATCACCAGCAACCGCCGCGGCGGGGGCTTCATTGAGTTGAGGTACTCGAGGGTCACGACCGGCCCGGAGATCACCTCGTCCGGCCCGGCGTCGATCCCCAGATACTGGAGCTTGGCCGCCAGCTGGAGCGGTGTCTCGCGCGAGTTGTTGGTGGTGAAGGCCACCGGCAAACCGAGACTTTTCACGGCAGCCACCGCCTCGGCGGCGCCGTCGATGAGCTCCAACCCGCGATAGATCACGCCGTCCATGTCAAAGGCAAAAACCCGACGCCGCATGGGCGGTGCCGGCGGCGATTCCAGTCGACTGCGCGCGTGCGTGTGAGCGGTCGTCACTCGGAGTACACCCCGTTGACGACCATCGCCGGATTCCAAGAGCCCGCCAACACGTCCACGACGTGGGACGCCGCGAGATTGGTCATCCTGGTCAGCGACTCGCGCGACAAACCGGCCACGTGCGGGGTTTGCAGGACGTTAGGCAGCCGTCCCAAGCGGTGGTCGGTGGGCGGCTCTTTCTCGCGAACGTCAAGCCCCGCGCCGGCCAACCCGCCGCTCGTGAGGGCTTGATAGAGAGCCTCTTCGTCCACCAGCCCGCCGCGCGCGGTGTTGACGAGCAGGGCGGTTGGCTTCATCAGCGCCAACCGCCTGGCGTTGACAAGGTGATGCGTGTCGGCCGTCAACGGCGTATGCAGCGTCACCATGTCCGCGCGCCGGAATACGTCGTCGATCGAAATCAACTCGATATCGTGCGCGGAGACGAAGGCCGGATCCGGGAAAGGCTCGGCCGCCGCGACGCGAACACCGAAACCCTTGACGCGTTCCACGACAGCGCGGCCAATCCGCCCCAGGCCGATCACGCCCACAGTCTTTCCGTGTAGCTCGGAGGCGGGTGGGCGGCGCCAGTCACCCGCGTCGGCCCGTGAGCTGAACCCTGGCAGGTCGTGCGCCAGCGCCAGAATCATGAGGACGGCGCTCTCGGCCACGGTGACGTCGTTGGTGCCGCCGGCCACCATCACGGGCACCCCGTGGTCACGCGCGGCCTCCAGGTCGACGGCGTCGTAACCCACGCCCACGCGCGCTATCACGCGAAGCTCGGGAGAGTTCTCGAACACGCGCCGCGTGTACGGCTCGCTGCTGGCAAGCACGCCGCTGACGCCCCTGAGCTGGGTGAGTAGCTGCTGCTCCGTCAGGAACCCCACTTCGATTCTGGCAAAGACCGGCTCGTGTCCCGCTTCGCGCAGAATCCGCAGATAGGGACCTTCCCCGAGCTCCTGAGCGGAGATCCCGGTAACCACTACGCGCGCCATGAGCGGCCTCGATAGCAAGGGATAAGACCGCTCATTCTAACGGCGGCTATTTGGCAGCCCCGCCCTCCGTCGCAGGCGAGGCGGCGGGGGACGCCGTGGGCGCGCGCTCAGCGGCCGGCCGGCGTCCAGTCGTCGGGCCGGTCCACTATCGCGAAGCTGATCGTGCCCTCGGCCACGGTCTGATCGCCGATCGTGGCCCGTCCCACGCCGCGACCGAAGTTGCCACGCATTCGTACGAGCTCGGTTTCCAGCCGGATGCTGTCGCCGGGCCGGGCGGGGGTTCGGAACTTCCAGCCATCCAGTCCCGTCAGCATGGCGATCTTGGATCGGTTGGCGGCCAGTCCCAGGGCGGCCACGCCCCCGAGCTGAGCCAGCGCCTCAACCACGATCACGCCCGGCAGGACCGGATAGCCCGGAAAGTGGCCGCGCAAAACGTGCTCCTCATGGGCGCGCGGATCGTCCATGTAGCCTACGGCGCGCTTGCCGTATTCGATCGTGGTCACGCGGTCCACGAAGAGGAACGGCGGCCGGTGCGGAATGATGGACTGCACGCCGTCGCGGTCCAGAGCGCCAGGGCCGCCGCCGTCTCCTTTGGGCGATGGAGTCTGCGTCGTGGTACGGCCCCTCAGACAATCGTTCGACACGTGCGGCATTGTGACACTGACCGGTCCAAGCCCGTGTGTCGGGCGAGGCTGGTCACGTCTTGCAAGGCAAAACTGCAGCGCGCCCGCTCGCCAAGTGTCCGCCGCCCGGCCCCGGCGTTGCGCGTAACTATCCAAGACCGTAATAATACGCAGGGCGAGTTTGTGACGTGAGTCACAAACGGCTCGCCGCCATTGATGTAGTACTACACGGCGTGGTGTGAGCCAGGCCGCGTAGCCAGATTCACGCAACCAGCGCGGCAATGGAAAGGTCGTCAGCAACACTCATGGCACTATCACCCAAGGGTAAGAACGCACGTGCGAGCTCGGCTCTTCACCGCGTAATGACCGGGTCCCACCAGGTCTCGGAGTACCTGAACGCGGCTTGCACGCGAGAGGGGGCGTCGCTGCCGCTGGCACGCGCGCTTCGTTTCCTGGCCGAGGCCGAAGGGCACGTGACGCCGTCGCAGCTGGCGCGCGAGCTTGGCCGCAGTCCGGCCGCGACATCCGAGATCCTCAAGCGGCTGGTGCGCAGCGAGGAGATCAACGCGGAGGTGGATCCCATCGACCGCCGCTCCTTCCGGCTCACCTTGACAAGGAGCGGTCGGGCCAGATGGGCGAAGGTGCGCCCGGCCCTGGAGTCAGCCGAGGCATATCTGGTGCGAAGCTACGGTAAACAGCGACTGGCCGAGCTGGCCGGCGCCGTTGAAGACCTGGCCGCAAGCGTCGAGGAAGGCGCTGATTAGCGCGGCGTGACGGTAGGGCTTGGGCTCGTCTTGCAGCGTCGATTGGCGCCGCGGGAAAGAGCCCAGGACGCTCTCTCGCGAGTGGACGCGACGCACCTGGCAGCCTGATCTGGGGTGCCACAACGGACTCGTACCCAAGATCGCGCCCCAGCCGAGGTGCCGGGAGCCTTCACAACGCGGCAGCGGAGGCCAGCGAGATGGGCGTCACCCGCCGCTACATCTCAGCAAGAGGATCTGCTAGCCGATCACGCGTCCGCCACAAAATGGTCCATTAAATCGAGGTTCGGGGCCAGCTGGCCGTCGCTTTCAACCAGTAGATCGTGCTCAACCAGCTCGCGCAGGTCGCGCTGAACGGTGCGCGCACCCCGTCCGCGGTAGAAGGCGGCGACTATCGCGCTGGTGTCGACATCCTCGATACGGTCACCTACCAGAACGACCTGTGTGAGGGCGCGTATGAGATCCAGCATCCGCGCTCGTCTTCGGTCGCCAAGTCCTGGCACGGACTCGAGCCTCTCGCGCGCCAGGTCACGAAAGGCCATCACGCGCACCATCGACATGAGCTCGGCCCGAACCCGCTCCAACTCCGCCGCAAGGCCTTCAACTGCAAAGAGCGCGAAGTCGGTCAGGTCGCCGTTCGATCGGAACCGCGCGGCCGTGAGCGCGTCCACGTACTCATCGCGGTGCTGGTAGTAGAAGTTCGCGAGCGAGTAGAACCCGAATGCGTTGATCCCGGCGCGAAACAGCATGAAGCTCTCCACGCCGCGTGCGGCACGGCCGTTTCCATCGCCAAATGGGTGGATGCTCACGACGTAGAAGTGCGCGACGGCCGCCCGAATGATGTCGTCCCATCCGGCCGCTTCGCCCCCGTTGAACCACGCGCTGAACTCGCGCATGAGTCGACGGACCTCATCACCGCTTGACGGCGGGCTGTAGGTCCCGGCTGTCACTGCATGATTTCGGTATGCGCCGGGAATGTTCCTGTCATAGTCGATGCCGTCCGTCGTCAGTCGATGGATCTGCTTGACTACGGCCTCGTTGAGCTGACTCCGCGGATCTCGTCTGAGCTCCCGCCGAACAAACTCGAGCACGCGCTGCGCGTTTCGCGCTTCGCGCTCGTCGCGCGATCGGTCCGGCGGCAAGACCGGCTCGCCGGGGTCAGCGGCGAGGACCGCCATCGCCTCGTCTTCGGAGATATCAGTGCCTTCGATCCCAGTCGTTCCGCGAACAGCGCGAGCGATGTTGAGCGCGTTGAGCCGATTGCGGACGCTCATAGCCACGGGGACCTGGCGGATCACTTCCGCAATGGCGCGGGAACGCTCGACCGCGCGAATCAAGCGCGGATCATCGGTGCGAATCCGGACTTCGAAATGAACGTCCCAACGCGGCATCTGCGCGGCACCGGACTATGCGACGATATAGCCGTCATTGTCGCCACGATTGTCGCGCTTATCAAACCTTGTGACCGAGCCTTAACAACACGACACTGACGCCGTCATTGACGCCCGAGTTAGCCCTCAGAGCGCACCGTTTTGCGCGTACACCGGCATCTCGTCAATCGTCATTCCGTCGAGACCGAGATCCGCGGGCGTCCGCAGTACGTCCAAACCTCAGCGCCGCACCGGTCGGCGCCAGGGGTAGCAGGTCGAGGGGTGTACTCCCGGCATCCGGCAGACCGCGCGCACATTGCCCAACTCATCGGCCAGCCGGTCTGCCGTGTCGGCACAGGCAGGCGCGATCAGGCGTAGCCGGAGCCGGTGCAAAGACGTCATCATGGGTCGTGGGCGGCGCGCCGCTCCCATCCCGTCACTTGGCCGCGACGAGATGCCGTTTGCACCGCTTCCCGGCGTCAGCCCAAACCGACTCCAGGTGTCGCGTCTACTCTGGAACAGGGCAAGCTACCGGCCGAGCATGTTCGCGACTTTAGCCGCGAACTCTTCGGCGGCCTCGGCGTAGGTCTCGAACGGGTTGGGGGTCTCGAGAACGTGTCCCTTCACGCCGATACCCGTCCAATCGATCAAATAGGGGATGAAGTCCCACCCGCCGTAGGCCTCCAGCTCGCGCCAGTCACCGATGTATCGATACACGAGGTATAGCTGATTCTCCCAGCTAGCCAGTGCGCCGAGATTGCGGTCGATATCCTTCCACTCGATCAGCTCGTCGGCGGCCGATTCGGCCAGCGCCCGCACCACTCGGCCCCGCGCCTGGGCGCGTGTGCCGGCCGGGGTGGCAAGCGGATTCGGGGGTGTGGTCACTCGCCGCTGCACGATTCCGCGCCGCTGCAGCTCGCTGAACAGGCTGACCTTGGGCTCGATGTGGTGATAGGCGAGATCGACCTTCACCAGGTCTGCGTCGTTCCAGCCGTCGGGCGAATCGCCCGCAAACTCGCGCAGCTGCCCCAGCTTGGTGATCCAGTCCACTCGACCCACCAGCTTGGACGGGTCGGACTCGAGAGCGTCCAGGCACTCGCGCCACGCGCCGAGCGTCCAGTCAGTGTCGGCGTCGCGCCCCGCGAAGGCTGACTCGGCGGCCGCCAGGTAACGTCGCTGGATGTCGACGGCGGGCATGTGCCGGCCATCCAGCATCTCCACCGGCCAGGGGCCGCCCGGGCTGGCCGATATCCGCTTGATCGCGGCCACCGGTTGGGCCAGATGTAGATCAGGGTCCCAGCCGCCTTCCAGCAGCTGCGCCGTCAGGGCCGTGGCGCCCACCTTCAGAGCAGTCGCGTACTCGCAGCGATTGGCGTCGCCGACGATCACGTGCAGACGGCGCAATCCTTCGTCGCCCGCCAGCGACTCTTCCCGCAGGTTGATGATGGGCCGCCCACCGAAGCGGACCCGGTGGCTCACGTCCACGTTGACGAAAGCGGCGCGCTGAGAGATATGGAAGGGAATCTGACCATCGCGCGCGTCCCCCGGCACAACCATGCCGGCGCCTGCGAACAGCTGCCGGGTGGTGAGAAAAGGCATTAGCCCGGCGACCATTGCGCGGCTGTTGGGACTCCGTCGGATCGAGTAGTTCTCGTGGTATCCGAAGGTGCTGCCCAGGTAGTCGGTGTTGTTCTTGATGAAGAAGATCTGGCGGTTGAGCTCCTGACGTTCGACCGTGTCCAGGAGCACGGCGCAGGCGGCGTTTTCCTGCTCCACGAGCTCGTCGAGAGTCCGGCACTCGGCCGTCGCGTACTCGATGTGCCCCGAGTCGAGGTAGACGCGCGCGCCGTTGAACAGGAAGCCGCCGTTGCCCGGCGCCTCCTCCCATTCGCGCGGCGCGGGGTCGACGATGCCCAGCCGCCGGCTCTCGAATAGCGCGTTCTTGACGAAGGCCGCGGCGTGCGCGGGCCGCATCGCGCCGGCGCTGGCGAATTCGATCTCGGTGCCGAAGATGGCGTTGATCACGCGGCCAGCGCGCTACTCCCCGCCGGGCTGCGGCGTTGGGTCGGGAATCTCGCGAATGATGCGCCGCCGGCGCTCGCCCAGCTCTTCCTCGTCGGGAGCCACCTCCTCGTCCGGCGGGGACTCAGTGGGTTTGGACGGCGCCTCTGTCTCGGCTATCTGCCAGGCGGGCCGTCTCCCCAGACTCTGGCGCATGATTCACCTACCTCTTCTTGGTATCCAAGGCCGCAAGCAGATCGTTGAGGCCGGCTGCAGCATCCACGGCGGCGGCAAGTTCCGTCACGGTCGGTCCGGCCACCTCGTCCAACTCGAGAGTTACGGTGTATCCGTTGCGGCAAAAGGTTACGCGGTCCCAGTCGATCGCGGCGATCTGGGACCCAAAGCGCTGCAAAAGTCTGGCCCGCACAGCCGCGCGGGTGCCCGACGGCGGTTGACGGCGCGCGGCTTGCGCGCTCTGCGGCGTGATCAGCCGCCTCATCCGCCCGGTATCCAAAAGCAGTCGATACAGGCTCACTTCCGGGTCCAGCAGGTGGTAGGCAAAGTCTACGCGGCGCGCCGTTGCGGGCCGCCAATCGTCGCCCGTCTCGGCGGCGAACTCGTCCAACAGCAAGCGCTTGGCAGCCCAGTCGACCCGATCGGCGGCGCGCGCTGGGTCGTTTCGCAAATCGTCGAGGACCTGAGCCCACTCATCCAGCACCCAGTCGGTTTCGTCGTCGCGCCCCCGCCAGCGCTCGGCCGCATCGCGCATCCAGGCCTGCACGTCGAGCGCGGAAACGCTGCGGCCGTCTTCAAGCTTCACGACAGTCGCGAAGTCAAGCGCGTGCGATACGCGCCGCACGGCCTCCACCGGCTTTCGCAGATTGAACGTCGGCTGCCATCCGGCCTCGACGAGGTCGATCACCAACGCGGTCGTGCCCACCTTCATGGCGGTCGCCCACTCACTGCGGTTGGCGTCG
Organism: Chloroflexota bacterium; assembly: GCA_965220075.1. Lineage (GTDB taxonomy): Bacteria > Chloroflexota > UBA11872 > UBA11872 > UBA11872. The sequence goes on along the minus strand of OZ244806.1, from coordinate 1,497,492 downwards.
CCGGCGATCACGTGCAGGCGGCGGTACTTGCGCCGGTTGGCGTGCGGCTCGTCGCGGGTGTTGAAGATGGGGCGGCGCGCGGTCGTATTGATGCCGACCACCTCCTCGAAGAAATCGGCGCGCTGCGAAAGCTGGAATGCCGACGGGTCTCCGCCCTCGATACCCATGCGTCCGGCGCCGGCGAACACCTGACGAGTAGCCAGGTGTGGAACCAGCGCCGCGACCAGATCGCCAACCTCGGTCCCGCGGCTCGTCAGATAGTTCTCGTGGCACCCGTAGCTGCGGCCGTGATAGTCGGTGTTGTTTTTCACGACGCGAACGCGGCCGCTGCGGATCTGCTCGTTGCGCGCGCTCTCGGCGGCCAGCAGGATCAGCTCGCCGGCCTTGTCCTGCGCCACCAGCTCGCGCAGGTCGGCGCAAACATCGGTGCAGTACTCCGGGTGGTTGTGATCGTTGTAAAGGCGCGCGCCGTTCGGCAGCACGGTGTCGGCGATCACCTCTTCGCGGCTCATGCCCGCGCTCAGGCGGTTGGAGCCCGCGTAGTCCCGCGAATCCCGTTCCAGAGACGCCGCCCGCGTGCCGCGCAGGTCCTGGTAGGGGTCTTCATCGGCGTAGTCCCAGCCGCGAAAAGCGCCTTCGATGGGAGCGGCCCGGATCAATCGCGATGCCTCGAAGGGAAAGTCGGGCGCGGCGGCCCAGCCCTCGAAGTTGAGGCCGTATTCAGTCTCGATGCCCGCGGGTCGAATCATGCGCTGGCAGGGTGCGGCTGCAGCCCATACTAGCGCCACCGGGCCGGACCGCGCCGTGCTCAGGAACCGATCACGGTGCCAAGGCCATGTTGCTTGGCGCGGTCTACGACGGCCTTTGCCAGCGCTAGATCCCACAGCGCGATTCCTTGCGATTCGAAGAGCGTGATCTCGTCCGCGGACGTGCGTCCCGGGAGCTTGCCCGCCACAACCAGCCCTAGCTCCACGGCCTGATTCCACTGGAAGACCCCGGCCCGCGCGGCCGCGATCAGGTCGCCGCATTCGATCTGAGCGCCAGGCAGATCGTCAACCAGTACCCGGTCGGCCTTGGCGATCGTGGCTGGATCGAGCTCGGCGTGGGCGGGGTCGTTGCAGCCCATACCGACTACGTGGGCGCCGCGGTCCACCCAATCGGCCTCGAGCACCGGCGTGGCGGAGTTCGTGGCGGCCACTATGATGTCGGCCCCGCGAACGGCCTCCGCGGCGCTGCCGGGCGTCTCGATCGGCAGCTCAACCGCGCCGCGCGCGGCCGCCGCAAATCTCTCGACGTTCGCACGATTGCGCGAGAACGCGCGGACCCGCTGCAGCGGCATAACGGCGGCAATAGCTTCCAGCTGCGTGCGCGCCTGACGGCCGGTGCCGATGAGGGCCAGCGTGGCCGCCTCCGGCCGCGCCAGGTATTTGGCCGATACCCCGCTGGCGGCGCCCGTGCGCAGCTCACCCAACCGTCCAGCCTCGATGATCGCTTCCAACTCTCCATTTGCGCCGTCGAACAGCACGACCACGAATCTGACCGATCCGCCCCGAAATGCGGCGTACAGCTTTGCGCCGGCCACGCCCAGCGCGGGATCGGCCGCTCCCATGAGCGCCAAGGCGCCGCTCGACACGCGGGCGCGGCGCCGTCCGACATTGGCCGAGATACCCTCGCCCTGCCGCCGGAACGACTCCTCGACCGCCTCGAGAGCCAGCGCCATGTCGGCCAATCGATCCACGTCGGACTCGGTTAGGTAAAGCGGCATCGATCTCACGCCTTCCGTAGGGCCAGCAACGCTACGTGCGGTCGCCACGGCCGGGCCGCCGGACAACCGGTCATCCGGACCGCGCGGCCGGAGTTTCGGATCCTGCGGCACGCAGCCTGACGTACACGACGGCGTCTGTCACTTCCGCCTGGACCAATCACCCCGGCTAGGAATGTGGACGTATATGGTCTATTCGATGGGTTGATGGAAGTAGTAACAGAGCCCATCGGGCGCTACGACAAAGAAGACTTGCAGCTTCTCACCGTCGCGTTCGTCCACGCGCCAGTTGGCCGTGGCAACACCGTTGGCTTCCAGTTCTTCTCGCGCGCGCCGAATGTCGCTGACCAGAATGGCGGCGCCATCGCTGCTCGCGTCGCCGCCGTTAACGGCGAAGCCGATCCGCACGCCATCTCTCTGTAGAATCACGGTGGGAACCGGGCTCTCGCGCCGTTCCACCTCCTTGAGACCAAAGGACTGGCCGTACCACCGCGCCGCCTGGTCCAGATCCGTAACGGGCAGGGCGAGAACGTCCTTCTGAAACGGGAACGCCGCTTCAAACAGAGGGTCATTGTTCATAGGCCGATATCTCAGTCAGAACGAACACCACGATCCTATGGTGCCTAGGCCGGCTCCGAGGGTGCGGCGTAGCCGCGCGCCTGCGCGACTATGTCGACGCCCACCGATTCGCTGAACACGTCGATGAGACGCCTGGCGATCGGGCCGACCTGACCGTCACCAACGGGCCGGTCGTTGAAGCGCGTGGCCGGCATCAGGAAGAAGGGTGTCGAGGTGAAGAAGGCTTCGTCGGCCGTGAGCGCGTCGTAGGGCTCCAGATTCATCTCGCGGACCGGAATCGCCAGCTCGCCGGCAAGCTCGAAGATCGTTTGCCTGGTAACGCCCCGCAGCACGTTGCGCGGCTCCGGCGTCCGCAGCTCACCGTCCCGCACGAGGAAGAAGTTCGAGCCGGTGCCCTCGGTCAGGTAGCCGTCTTCGTCAACCAACACGGCCCAGGCGTCGCGGCCTATCTGTTGCATCTCGAGCTGCGCGAGTTGGTAGTAGATGCGCGAGCGGTTCTTGATCTTGGGATCAAGGAGTCGAGCCGGGATAGCGCGCTGGCGCGGCGTTACGGCGTGCACGCCGCAATCGAACCACTGGGCGTACGATCCGATATACGGCTCCATCGGCCAGGTGTGAATAATGACCGTGGGCCTGGGCGCCCGCGGCAATAAACTGGCATACATCTTGTGGGGTCCGCGCGATACGTTGTGTATGAGCGCGAAGTCCATGGCCGCGTCATATACCGGAAGGTTGCGCTGGATAAGGTCGTGGGTTGCGGTCTCCAGCTCATCGAGCGTCATACCGCAGTCGATCTGAGTAACCTTCATCGAAGCGTAGAGGCGATCAAGGTGCTGGCGCAGCTTGAACGGCTCGTGGTTGAACGTGCGGGTCGTCTCGAAGACCATGTCGCCCCAGACGTTCTGCGAGTCAAAGAGGGATATCTGCGCCTCCGTCTCGGGCACAAAGTCGCCGTTTAGATAGATCACGCGGCCGCTGCTCATGGAAGGGCTGCTCCGTTCCCATCGACGTCACGCGAGCTTCACGGCCCAAGCATAGGCGATGGCGCGCGGCGAACCCGGCGATGGCCTAGCATGACCGCGCAGCAAGCTAAACGGCGTGCCGATGGCGACTCGCATCTCGACCTGGGCCTATCCGTGGGACATAGCCGATGAGGGCGCCGCGGCCGCCCTCGACTGGCTGCAAGACGCGGGTTTCGACGCTATCGAGCTGTGCCCCAACTACCACGCGATCGCGACCGTCTCGCCGCGCAACAGACGCAGGTCGATGTTCTACTCCGAGCAAGGCGCCGTGTATGTGCCCGCTCGGATGGAGCGGTATGGCCGCATCAAGCCGCGCCTGTTCGAGGAGCCGGCCGTGCTGGAAGCCTACGGGGCCGTCTCGGACGCCGTGGGCGCGCGCGGCATGCACCTGAACGCATGGGTGATCGGGATGTTCCAGCCATGGATGGCGCGCGCGTACCCGGACGTTGCCATCGAGAACGCGTTCGGGCATCGCAGCTACGCGCAAAGCTGTCCCGCCAGCCTCGACGTTCAGCAGTATCTGGCGGCGCTAGTGGCCGACGTTTGCGATCAGTACGCGGTGAGCAGCGTCACGCTGGAGAACGCGGGACATCCGGCCTTCGCCTACGGCTGGGTACGCGAGCGAATTCTCGTCACGCTAAGCCCCTGGACACGGTTCCTGGCGGGCCTCTGCTTTTGCGAGAGCTGCACGTCGGCGGCGCAGGCGCGCGGCGTGGACGCGGCGCGTGTCAGACAGACGGTGGCCGCGGAGCTGCGCGACCGCCTGGAATCAGAGCAGGCCGACGCATCCGGCGACGACCTGGCCGCGCTGGCCGCCTTGCGCGGCGCTGCGGATGAGCTTTTTGGCGGATACCTGGAAGCCCGCGAGCAGACGGCTGCCGGTTTAGTGAGAGCGGTGGCGCAGGCGCTTGAGGATACCGGGGTGCGGCTTAGCCTGACCGCGGCGTCGGCGGGCTGGAGCGTGCACGGCCTGCGGCTGCCCGACCTGCTGCCGAGCATCGACGAAGTCATGCTCCCCAATCCCACCGAACAGCCGCAAGAAGCCGGTGTCCAGGCGAGCCTGGTGCGCGGCGCGCGGCCAGATATTGCGCTCACCGTGACCGAACCGTCCCTTGAAGAAGTTCAACCCGACAGCTCAGAGTTCGCCGAGCGTGTCGGGCGCATCGCGGAGATCGGGGTCGACCGCGTGATGGCCTACAACTTCGGCCTGCGCCGCCCGGAGACGCTGCGGCGGATCGGCGAGGTTCTGCGGGCGACGCTCAACCGGTAGGCGCGGCCGCGGGCCGGCGCCGCGGCTAGATGAACGCCAGCATCCCGTCGGGCTTGGTAGGGCGTCCGCGGCGCCAGGCTTTGTAGCTGTATTTCTCCAGGACGCCCTCGCGAAGCTCGACGCCCAGCCCCGGCGCTTCGGGAATCTCCAGATACCCGTCGGCGAGTCTTACGGGCTCCTTGAGAATCTCGGCGCGGATGCCCGCGTCGTCCATGCGGTATTCCAGAATCAGGAAGTTTGGAGTGGTGGCCGCGAAGTGCGTGTTCACGGCGTTGGCCAGCGGACCGAGCGGATTATGCGGAGCTACGCTCACGTAGAAGGCTTCCGCCATGCCCGCGATCTTCTTCATCTCGGAGAGGCCGCCCGTGATGCATACGTCGGGCTGGATGATGTCGGCCGCGCCGCTCTCCAGCAGCTCGCGGAACTCGAACTTGGTGTAGAGGCACTCGCCGGTGGCGATGGCGATCGGGCATTTGCCGGCCAGCTTGGCCAGCGCCTGGAAGTTCTCCGGACGCACGGGTTCCTCGAAGAAGAAGGGCCGGTAGGGCTTGATGCGCTCGGCCACCTCCAGCGCCCTGGCGGGCTCGAGCAGGGTGGCGTGCTGGTCCACGCCGATGTCCACGTCGTCGCCCACCGCCGCGCGCACGGCGGCGATGCGCCGTTCGGCGTCGGCCAGCTGCTGGGACCATGGCTTGGTGTGGCTGTCGGGGTCGTATGGGGTGATCTTGAGGGCCGTGAACCCGTAGGTTCCGACCAGCCGCCGGGCGTCCTCGGCGATCTCGTCGGCGGTCGCTCCGTCAGGCGACTGATAGACGCGCACGCGGTCCCGAACCTTGCCGCCCAGCAGCTGGTACACGGGCACGCCCAAGGCCTTGCCCTTGATATCCCAGAGGGCCTGATCGACGCCGCTGATGGCCGAGGTGATGATGGAACCGGTCGGGAAGCGGCTGCCCGCGTAGAGCTCGTGCCAGACGCGCTCGATATCGAACGGGTCCCAACCGCGGATCCAGTCCGCCAGATAGTCCACGGTCTGCACGATCGCCTTGTCAGGTCCGACCGGAAAGCTCTCGCCGATACCCGTGACACCGGCGTCGGTGAACACGCGCACGACAAGCCAGTTGCGCGTGCCGGCGTTGATTGGATCGCAAGCGAGTCCCGTTATCTTCACGTCAATGCTCTCCTGCCTGGTGCTCGGCAATCAGCGCAGCCTAACGCGCCGCCAGGCGACCAGCCCGCGGCGTGTCGCTTTTGTCGCTCATCGAGCAATCCCTCCGAGAGGTAGCGGGAGAGGACAAGCCTTCCTTCGCCTCGCGCTGGCGCGGCCGGCTGCAAGCGGCCGATCGTGACGCCCCCCGCTACGACGCGTTGGCTCGAAAATATCTCTGATGCTCCTCGACACCGACGTTCTCATCGACGTCGCGCTCGACAGGCGCCCGCACTCGGACGCCGCCGCCAAGCTGCTCGACCGGATTGAGCGTGATCCGCGCAACGCGTTCATCGCATGGCATACCGCTTCGAACTTCTACTACCTCGCGGCGGTATGAGCGCTCGCGACTTCATCGTCGAGCTAACTCGTTTCGTGGCAGTTGCGACGACCGATACCGAAGCGATCCGTTACGCCGCCGCGCTTCCAATGACGGACTTTGAGGACGCGATGCAAGTCGCGGCCGCACGCGCATGCGGCGCTGAGCACATTGTCACGAGAAACGTCAGGGATTTCGAACGCTCGCCGATCCGCGCGATTACCCCGCAAGAGGCGCTCGATGAACTGTTTTGAGGCTGTGACATAGGTGTGGCGCAGCGAATCCCTGGGCCAATGGCTGACGGCCAGTCATACGACCCAATCCTCTACGCGGATCCTTACGCAGCCATCTCCGAAGTGGGTCCCGGTAATCATCAGGCGCCATTGCTTGAAGCCCAGGAACCCGATGTCCGCGAGGTCGCCGGCCGCCGTTATGCCGCAGAGCGGCTGGCATTCCGGTTCGACTACGTTTGCCGTCTGGTGAGCACCGCCAGCGAATAGTCGCTGCCCTGGTAGCCCCCGCGGGACGGCATGGTCACAATTTCGAGCGACCATCGCCTCGGCTGCTCCTCGAGAAATTCTGCGAGCGCCTTGCGAACGCCATGAAGCCGGTACGTGACAACAGCGTACTCATTATCGGCGCCAACACGGGCCATTAGTTCACCCATCCTCGGCCATGAAGTTTCGAGAACACGCCTTAACCGCCGGGCCACGGCGTTGACTAGCCTGGAAGGGATACGGGCGATGCTCACGCCGAGGTGATAGTCGTCGACAACTATGGCCCCTTCTGCTGCTATCAGAGGGTCTAGTAGGCTCATATCTCTCTTCACGTCATCATAGGCATGACTGCCGTCCAAAAACGCCAGTTCAATGGGGCCGTGATTCCAATCACTCAGAACTTTCGTTGATTTGCCGACGATCGGCGTAATCCCTGCGCTCTCCTGAGACCACTCAGTCCAAATTTGCGAACGGGTCATTTCGACTCCGGCCAGTGGTTCATCGGGTTCGTGCTTGGCCGCGTGCCAGTCGAGCGATTCGTGGTGGTCAACTATGTCTATCGTGTAAACATGCCCACTCAGACCTCCGTCAATGAAGGCTCGGGCCATCGTCATCGCCGAGAAACCTCTCGCCGTGCCGACGTCCAGGGCAACCAGCGGACGGTTTAGATCCGAACGCTCGCGAATTAACTTGTAGAGAAGCAGGCCGTGCTCTCCGCCGTCCCCGCCTCTGAGAACCTTGGACGCGCGGGCATACCAGTCGGCGGGTATATCCGCCGTGTTCATTTCGGCCAGCTTGCGTTCGAGAGGCGTAACCGTTGCTCCATTCGGGATAATCGTCACCAACGCACCTCATGCCTGGCGTACAACGGCGCCTTCCTGGCAAAGTACTGGTTCGTGTGACACCTGGACACAGTCAACACGAAGCGCAGAGTGGCTACCATCATCCAATCATACTATAGCGTCGCACCTGACCTTGTCGGTCGGTAGCGGGTCCCTTTAGTCCAGGCTGGGGCGCCCTGTGGCTGCTGTTTAGTAGTTCAACCACGCACCAATCGACGAACTCCGAGCGGCCGGCGGCCCCTGGGTTCCGATCCCGTATCGAGTACAGGGCGGGCGGTTCGCCTGCTTGCCCGAGCTCGCGGGCAGGCAAGCCGGAGTGGTGGAAGGGCGCTGGTCAGAGAGACCCACTGCCCGGATCACGACAGGCGTTGACTGGGCACGCTCGGCGAATCAGACTTGCGGCCGACGCGGAGGTGAAGCGTGGGGGATCGAACCATGCAATTGAGCCGGTTGATCGGATGGGCGCTGTTCACGCTTGGCTTGCTGGCGCTGATCGGCTTCGCCGCGTTCGAAATCGCCGTCGATGACTCTGAGTCAATCGGAGTCAAGATAGCGCTGGCCGCCCTGGCCGCCGGTTTCGTTGTGCTGTTTGCTACGGTTTTGCGGAAGCGCCTGATTGAGCGCAAAACCGACAAGTACGAGGACGTACAGGTATGAATCAAGCATTTGTCGTCTCCGGCGCCACTATCGCCGGCACGCGCGTCGTGCGTTCGCTTGGATTGGCGAGCGGCAACGCCATACGCGCGCGCCACGTGGGCAAGGACATCATGGCCAGCCTGCGTAACATCGTGGGGGGCGAGATTCACGAGTACGCCAAGCTGCTGGCCGAAAGCCGCGAGCAGGCCCTGGACCGAATGGTCGCCCAGGCCGAAGAGCTCGGCGCCAACGCCGTCCTCAGCGTGCGGTTCACTACGTCGGTCGTCATGGGCGGCGCGGCCGAGATGCTGGCCTACGGCACGGCGGTAGTCGTGGAGGACGACGCGGCGTAGAGCCCTGCGCCTCGGTTCGGGTCAGGCGCGGCGCAACGAGGACGGCTTGCCGAACCCAGCTACAGCTTGCCCGCCGGGTCTGTCGCCGGTTCAGCCGCCGCGGACTCGGCGAAATCCTTGAAGGCGCGCATGAACTTCAACGAATGACGCGAGAAGGCCGGCCGCATGAAGAACGCCGCAATCCGCATGAATCCGCCGAACTCGAACTCATTCCGGGCCACCCAGCGGGTCGCGGCGGGACCCTCTTCTATGAAGCGGTTCTCGATGCTGTTCCAGGCGCCGTCAGTCTCGTAGGTTCCGGCGAATTCGTCGGGCAAGTCACGGCGGGTGATGGTTTCGATCATCTCGACGCGCCCGTCGTCTTGCTCGAAGACCAGGCGCGACTTGGCGCCGGGCCGACCCGGCTCGCCGCTCACGTGCTCGAAGGTCTGCAGCCCCGTCATCCACTTCGGAAGGTTCGCGGGATCATCGAACAGCTCGACCACGCGCCGGCGCGGCAAATCGATGACGATCTGGCAGGTGTACTTCATGGCGGTCTCCCCGGGCGGCCCCCGCATTCTGCCACCGCCGCGGGCCGCGCTGGCCGATCACGAGAGGTCGCGGCGCCTGAGTGACCGACGACAGCATCGGGTGATACGGGGCTTCTGCGGTTCCCTATCGGCTGCGCCTTCAGGGGCGATGCGCGTAGCCTAGACGGACAGCGTACGCACGCCGTAGCGGGGAATATTGACGTCGGCCGTGACTAATACGAGTCCATCGGCCTGGGCCTGCGCCACAAGCATCCGGTCGAAGGGGTCGTTGTGACGCGGAGGAAGACTGCCCGCCAGCTCAGCGTGAAAGAACGTGACCGGCAGCTCCCTGAAGCCAGTCCCGGCAATTGTCGCGACCAGACTGTCCGGGACCTTGAGCTTCCCCAGGGCGCGTTTGATCGCGATCTCCCATACGCTGACCGCGCTGACGAACACGTCGTTGCGCGGGTCGGCGACCGCGAGGCGCGCGTCTCCACCGAGCTTCGGATCGCCAGCCAGCGCCCACAGCAGCACGTGCGTATCCAGCAAAAGCCGCGTCACGCGTTGCCCTCGAACGCGTCTATCACCTCTTGCGGCGTCTCATCGAAGTCCGGAGCGATCCAGATCTGCCCTTTCAATTCGCCCAGCGTACGCCGCCTGGCGCCCTCCCGATACGGCACCAGCCTCAGATACGGCTTCCCGGCCTTGGCGATGACCACGTCCTCCCCTTGCCAGGCGCGCTCCGCAAGCCGGGAGAGTTGCGTCTTGGCTTCATGCATGTTGACCTGCATGGCGACCGCTCCGTGTTCAGGTAAGCTGGACTTAGTCTAGCTTAGTTCTCAGCCGCGACCAACAACTCTAAGACTAGCGGTCGTGGGCAGTGGCCCGACCCGATGGTCATTGAGGAACTAAGCCTACATAGGTGAGCAGGCCGGGCGAGTCCTGCTGAAAGGCGCGCAGGTGCGCCCGCACTTGGTCTTGGAAGTGCGCGAAGTCGGCACTCCAGGGGTGGGCGTGGGTGACCCGCTGGCGGACCAGCCGCCAGAGCTTCTCAATCGGATTGAGCCAGGGGGCGTAGGTCGGGAGGCGGATGAGTTGCAAGCGGGGGTCCTGCGCCAGAGCGTCCAGCGCGGTGGGATGGAAATGGACCGGCCAATTGTCCATGACCAGATAGATATTCTGTGCGTCGGGGTATTGGCGCGCGGCCTGCAGCCAGCACTGGCGCAGGCGGGCTGCTGTGAGACGGTTGAAGTCCCAGGTCTGCACGCGACCGGAACTCGCGTCCAGCACGCCCACCACCCGCATACAGGTGTTGGCCCGCTGCGCGTAGGGCAGCCGGGGCTGGCGCCGCCCCAGCCGGGCCCACAGCCAGGCCTGGCCGGGCTGGCGATAGAAGCTGGCCTCATCGCTGAACAGCACGACCACCTCGCCGGGACGGGCGCGGGCCTCCCTCAAGGCCTGCTCCACGCGCCCCTTTTTTCCTCGTACGCGGGGTCGGGGCTGTGCACGCGCGGCTGTCCCCGCTTATAGCGGAAGCCCAGCCGCACCAGCGCCCGATAGACTCCCGAGTCGGTCATGCCCTGCAGACTCGGCACCGTGCGGGCCAAGGCGCGCAACGTCCAGCGATTCTGCGACACCCCGAAGGTTCGCGGCGACTGCCGCAGGTACGTCGCAACTTCCGCCCCGTCGACCTGCGCCCGCCGCCCGCGACCGGCCGCGACCGCCAGCCCCTCCACGCCGTCCTGCCGGTAGCGCCGCACCCACGCACCGACACTCGCGCGGTGGGCGCACACTAGCGCCGCTACTTCCTGCCGCGTAGCGCCACGGGCCACGTTGAGCACCGCCAGCGCCTTAACCCGGATATAGGGTACCGGCGAGGTGCGCATCGCCGCCCTCAATTCGCGCATCTGCGCCTCCGTCCATTCCATCCCAACCTCCGCCACCACACGACTCGCGTATGCCCCATTTATAAATCAATGTATTTAGTCAATGACCATCAGGTCGGGCCACCAGATCAGCCGGGGTGGTTCGAAAGGAACCGGCCTCGCGGCAGCGCGCTTGCCAGCAAGAGCGCCGGGGTCACCGTGATGAGCGTCAGCGCGATCGCCACACCCACGGCCAGCACGGGCCAGCGCCAGTCGGACGCGATCAGGCGCCACAGCGCCTTGAACTTGCTCGGCGTCGGCGCGGCCGTACTGTAGGCCACAAACTCGAGGTCCTGGTCCGGCCACGCCAGTACGCCGTTGACCCAGAGCCGCCCGCTCGGGTACCGGTTCGTATGCCTCGCGCCGATCCGCAGCTCGGCCTCCGGAGGGATGTCAGCGACGACCCATACGGCCAGCGGCCGGCCTTCGGCCTCGGCGAGCGTCGGAATGTACACGCTCCGCCACCGCGGGCTGCTTCCAGCCGGAACCTCAATCCGCATCTCGACCAGAGGGGAATCGGGCGTTCCCGCGGCTGCGACGCGGAGTGCCACACTCCCGGGCCGACCGTCTGGGTCGCGGTTGGCCAGGCGGAACCTGAAGACGCCAAGCGGGGCGGCCGGCATGCGGAACTCTTGGACGAGGGCTTCCCCGTCACGGAGGCTTATCTCGAAGGTGTCGGTGTGCACGGGCGCGCGCGCATCGACGACCGGCGCCCGGAACACGAATGCGACGACCACGCCGCCCAGCACGGCAACGGCGACGATGGACGCGATAACCAGCCGGCCCAGATAGCGGCCGCTCGGCATAGCGGCCAACGGCTGCGACGCCACGCCACGCCGCACGGCGATGGCCGCGCTCAGGCCGATGAGCAAGGCCCCGCCGAACTCCAGGGTCTCTTCGAGCAGGACTCCCAGCACGTCGGCCCTACCCTCGAAGATAAACGGGCCGCTCGCCTCGTGGGCAACGACGAGCAGCCAGGCGACGAGGCCGAGGACAAACGGCACACGGACCGCCGGGGCGCGCAGCTCCTGGCGGAGCAGGACTCCCATAGCCAGCCCGAACAGCACGATCAGCGGGCTCAGCAGCAGCACCCAGAGGTTCGGTCCCATTGCATGAAGAAGCTCCGCGCCGAACACGGACCGTTCGAGGCCGGCCAGGCCCGTGGCGTGGAAGTCGGATATCTCCTCCCAGGCCAGATACGCTGCCGTAACCGCCAAGGCTGCCCAGCCGCCCACGGCCATCCAGCCGGCTGCTCGGCGGCGGCTGACGATCGCGTTCGCCAGCGCAAGCAGCGCCACGGCCAGCAGGGCGCCGGCCGAGACCGTGTTGGCAACGGTCGCTTCGAACTCAGGGTTCAGATGACGCGGGATGGCCTCCGGCGGAAGCCGGGCGGGGGAAAGCAGGCTGAGGAAGCGCGGGGCCACAACGCCGCCCCACCAAAAGGCCACAACGCCCGCGAGCAGCAGCCGCCCGACCCGCGGCATACCGGCCATGCGTCTCAATGCCTCGATCAGCGCAAGACGCCGCCAGATTCCTGATGGCGTCGTCCGTCTACCCTCCCGGGGATTCGCGGGCGTTCCTGTGGCCGCCGCCATCCAGGCGAGCGACGCTTGCCGGCCGGCCGGCAACTCGCCGAACAGTAGGCGGCCACCCCCACCCCTTCACGCGGGCCGCCGGAACTCACTATAGGTCATGGACGTTGGAATCGCCGGTGTAGTCCGTCTCGATCGGCTCCGTGGCCCGCCCTTTCAGGGCGGTACGAGGCCAAATCTCATCTTGTCCCACCCCATAGGGTCGGGCCACCGGGCAGCGAGACTAGGGTAGGGTGAGGATCCGCACCGCTTCGCAGTGGTAGCGGGGGCATAATGCGGCGACTGGACGGGTGCGGCAGGGCATGAGCGAGTACCTATGAGTGACCGTCGCCGCTGGCTGGTGCTGGCCGTCGCGCTGGCAGTCATCGTGGCCGTCATCATCAGTATCGAAAGATCTGCCGCGCCGACCCCGGAAGGCTCGCCCGCGGCCGCCGAATCTCCCGCCGCCGCCGAATCTCCCGCGGCGCCGGCCTCCACGGCCATCCCCGACAGCAGTACTCCACAGGCGCAGGCCGCCGAACCTTCCGGCACGCCCGCGCCCACGGTCCAAGCCGCCGCCAGCCCAACCGCGGCTTTGACCGTAGCTCCCGAGGTCGGCGCCCTGGCGCCCGACTTCGCCGGAGTGACGCGCTGGCTGAACAGCGCTCCGTTGTCAATGGACGATCTGCGCGGAAAGGTAGTGCTGGTGGATTTCTGGACCTACACCTGCATCAACTGCTTGCGTACGCTGCCCTTCGTGCGCGACTGGCACGTCAAGTACTCGCCGGAGGGGCTGGTAGTGGTCGGAGTTCACACCCCCGAGTTCCAGTTCGAGCACGCCGAGCCGAACGTGCGCGAGGCGATGGCGCGGGAACGCGTTTTATGGCCGGTCGCGATGGACAACGACTACTCAACTTGGCGCGCCTATCGGAACCGCTACTGGCCGCACAAGTTCCTGATCGACTCCAACGGCGCGATCCGCTACCACCACATCGGCGAGGGCGCCTACGAGGAGACCGAACGTCAGATCCGCGCGCTGCTGGAGGAAGCCGGATCGGACCTGTCGGAGATTCCGGAGGGCGGCGTTGCCGCCTCGAACACGCGCGACGCGGCCGTCACGCCGGAGATCTTCGCGGGGCGCGGATGGGCCGAGGCCGGCTATCTGGCCAACGCCTCTTCGCCGGCTGGCGAGGGAGTGCAAGCTTTCGCCGATACGGAACAGCATGCGGTGGGCAAGCTGTATTTGCAGGGGGACTGGGATTGGGGCGTTGAAGCCGTTCGCCACGCGGGGTCTTCCGACGCGGCGGCGGGACACGCGGCTTTTCGCTTTATCGCGCCGGAGGTCCAGCTGCTCGCCAGCGTGGGGTCGGCGGACTCGGCCGAGGTCCAGGTGGAGGTCGACGGCCGCCCCGTGTCGGCCGAGAACCGCGGAGCCGATCTGCGCGTCGATGAGCAGGGCCGAACCTACCTTGTGGTGGACGGATTCCGCATGTACCGGCTGCTGAAAGGCCTGGAGCTTAACGACCGTGAACTGCGCTTGAGCGTCGCGACGCCGGGACTCGCCATTCACGTCTTGACCTTCGGCGGTCAGCCCTCGGCGCTCGAACTCCAGCGCTAGCCGGGCGTGGACGGACCAGTCAATCACGCGATTGCGTTCGGGGCGGGCGTGGCCTCGTTCATCGCTCCCTGCACGCTGGCGCTCGTGCCCGCGTTCATGGCCTACGTAGCCGGACTCTCACTGGGCGATCCCGCGCGGCAGGGCGGCAGACGCGCTCGCGTCACGGCGCTTTTCAACACGCTGATGTTCGTCGCCGGCTTCACCGCGGTCTTCGTCCTGCTGGGCTCGTCGCTCGGCGCGCTGTCCCAGAGTCTCAGCGATCACGCAATCTGGCTGAATCGGATCGGCGGAACTCTGATTATTGGGCTAGGTCTGATCAGCCTGGGCCTCGTACGCTTTTCGATTCTCGAGCGTGCCCATGCGCCCCGATTCGACTGGGCCGGCCGGATTCACTACGTCGGCTCACTGGCCGTCGGCGCGACCTTCGCGATCGGCTGGGTGCCGTGCGTGGGGCCTATCCTGGCCGCGATTCTGGTGCTCGCCGGCACCTCGCAATCGGTTGCCGAAGGCGCCACGCTGCTGCTGGCCTACTCGCTTGGCATGATGCTCCCGTTCCTGGCCGCGGGCGTCTCGGCGGGATGGATTCGGCCGCTGCTGGAACGCTACGGCCGCGCCCTGCAATACACCAACGTGGCCGGCGGCCTGCTGATCGTGGCGCTGGGCATCGTGGTGTTCACGAACCTGATGCCCGTCATCGCGGGATTCATCCCGTTAGGCACGACGCCCACGGCCTGAGCGCCTCCAGCCGCCTGATCGGGTCTTTGGTCCCGGCCATGCGGTCGCTCGGACGGGTCGCTTCAACCGGAGCGCGAAGCGCCTCGGGCTTGATCCGATCGTGCGTGCGAACATGTCGCCCACCGCAGCATGACGCCGCGACAGGCAGCCCGCCGGGTGAGTTCCTCCTCGGAGCCTTTGGAGCAGTCGGTGACGGTCATCGTCAACCCGATGGCCGGCGGAGGCCGCGGCGGCGGCGCCTGGGGATCGTTGCGGGACCACCTGGAACCGCTCGTCGGCGAGTTGCGGGTCGAGCGCACGGAGGCGCCGGGGCACGCCGTGCACCTGGCGCGCGAGTCCGGCGCCAGCCTCGTCGTCGCCGTGGGCGGCGACGGCACGGTGCGCGAGGTCGCGCAAGGTCTCTGGCAATCGGGCGACCGGGCCGAGACCCGCCCGATCCTGGGAATCGTTCCGGCCGGGCGGGGCAGCGATCTGGCGCGCGCGCTCGCGCCCCGCCGGGACTGGGCCTCGATGGCGAGGGTGCTGCTAGAGCCGCCGGCCCGGCGCGTCGATCTGGTTCGCGTGGACTGCGCCGATGCGCCCGACACCAAGATATTCGCCAACGCCGCCGGAGCAGGCTTCGAAGCGGAGGTCCTGCGCCGCGCCAACCGGCGGTTCGCACGCCTGCCCGGCACTCTTGGCTACGTCGCCGCGCTGCTGGCCAGCTTACGCCGCTTCGAGAACCTGCCCGTGCGCATCGAAATTGACGGTGAGGCTATCGATCTGCGCGCCAATACCATCGTCGTGGCCAATAGCGAGTACTTCGGCGGGGGCATGCGCGTGGCGCCGGGAGCGAGTCCGGCCGACGGCTTGCTGGACGTGGTGATCGTGGACGACCTCTCACGGCGGCAGCTGCTGGCGACCTTCCCGCGGATATACGGCGGCAGCCACGTCAGCAGCCCCCACGTCAGCGTGCGGCAAGCGCGGCGGATTCGGATCGAATCCGAACGGCCCCTGCTCCTGGAGACCGACGGCGACGTGATCGGATTGACGCCGGTCACGTTCCAAGTCCTCCCGGCCGCGCTGCGCGTGGCGGCTTGACGCGCGTCCCCAGGTAGTACGACGGGGTCGATCCCGGCTTCAAGCTGCCCGTGGCGTACATCGCGACGACCGGGAGCATGTCCGGCTAGAAGCGTTTGCCCGCTACGCCGCCCCGCCGGCGTAGTGCCGCCACGCTTGCACCTGCCCCGCCATCATGTCCGCCTCGCTGCCGATCCAGGCATGGCGCCGGACGTTCGCCCGGAAGTACTGGTCGATGTTGTCGCTCTCCCAGCCGCTCGTATCAAACAGCTTCTGCTGCGGCCGGGCCGGGTTGTAGCGGATCTTGAACATGTAGCGCGCGCGCTCCGAGTGATTGGGCTGCGCGCAGTGCCATAGGAGCGAATGGCAGAAAATGACCCTGCCCGCCGGGCCGGAGAGATGCTTCTGCCCCAAGAAGTTCTTGTACCTGCTCAGATCGCGGCCCGACACGGAGCGCAGATGCGAGCTCGGCAGGATCAGCGTCGGCCCCATCGACCTGGGGACGTCGTGCGGGAAGTACACCGTCAAGAGGTCGAAGTGGCGCGGATCGTTGCGCAGCAGCTGGACGCTGGAGCGATCCTGATCGACGTGCCAGTGCTGCGCACGGACGTGACCGGCCGCGGTGATGTGCAGCCACGAGTGGTTCTGAATCGCATCCGAACCCACCAGGCCCGCCACTATCCGGCGCACCCGCGGCAGCTCGTGTACCTCGCGAACCGCCCGCGAGCTGTTCCAGAAGATGTTCAGGTCGACGCCGTTCCAGCGCAGGTCTTGCGGGAACTTCTGTGCGTCGTCCAGCACCTGCCGGTTCAATTCAGCGGGAATCGGGTCGTCCAGCTCCAGATAGCCGTCCAGCATGAACTGCGCCATCTCGGCGCCGCTGAGCAGCCCGTGCTTGCCACTCTCTCCCGCGGTCGTCTTCATACGCGTTGCCCCTTTGCGCCGCGCCTGCGTCAATCGTCGAGCTTTTCGAGAATGTACTCGTACAGCAGGTGTCCGGTTTCGTGGCTTGTCGGATTGTCAGGCAGCCGCGGAGCTTGGATGACGCGCCAGCCGTCCCGCATGGCGTCGATCACCGACTGATAGGGAGGCTCGTCCTGGTCGCCCGACTGCATCTGGACCTTGCTTCCATCTATCGAAGGATCGAAGAGCGCCCAAGCTACCGTGTCGGAGCCTAGATCCGGATCCGCCAGATGAAGGAAAAGCAGCTTTTGCAGATGATCCTCTTCCGGCGAATGCCTGACTAAACACTGCTGTGCGTCACGAAAGCTAGCAGAACTCGCCTGCTTTGACTCACGCGTGGCGCGTCAACGGGAGAGCATGCACGCGGCGATCAGGCGATGGCGGCACTCGGAATACGCCCGCGTGGCGTAGTCTGGCCGGTGCGCGCCAATCCGTGCAGAAGACCACCTACCGCGAAGCCGGCGGCGATGGTGGAGATCGCGAGAGGAGATGAGATGCGCACACTGGTAATGGGCACAGGTGGAGTAGGAGGGTTCGTTGGCGCACTGCTCGTCGAGACGGGCCACGACGTCACTTTCGTGGCCCGCGGAGCGCACTTAGACGCTCTGCGCGCCGAGGGATTGACCCTGCGCAGCGATACGGATTGCCGGCGCCTGCATCCCATAGCGGCCGTGGAGTCACCGGCCGACGCGGGAACCGGATTCGATCTGGTGCTGTTCACCGTGAAGTGCTACGACACCGATGAGGCCAGCCGCGCGCTCAAGCCCGTGGTTGCGGAAGACACGGCGGTGCTCACGCTGCAGAACGGGATCGACAGCGTGCCGATGCTGAGCGCCGTGTTGGGCGCGGACCGCGTGATCGG
This sequence comes from Chloroflexota bacterium, assembly GCA_965220075.1. Taxonomy (GTDB): domain Bacteria; phylum Chloroflexota; class UBA11872; order UBA11872; family UBA11872. Next base: position 1,479,766 of record OZ244806.1, on the reverse strand, counting down.
AGGCGCCACCTGGCTCACCAGTCACATCGAAGAGCCGGGCGTGATCGAGTACCAGCACGCACTCGTGCGCGCCGTGATCGGTGAGCCCAGCGGCGGCACGACGGCGCGCGTGCGCGCGATAGCCGATGCCTTGCAGGCGTGCGGGATCGAGACGGAAATCAGCGACAACATCGAGCAGGTTCTCTGGGAGAAAGTCGTGCTGCTGTCCGTGCACGGGGGCATGAGCGCCGCTTGCCAGCTCCCTCTGGGCGACATCTTTGCTACCGATGGAATGCATGACGTTTATCGACGCATGTTTGGCGAGGCCGTGGACGTGGCCAACGCCGCCGGCGTCATGCTCCCGCCTGATACAGGCGAGAAGCTCATCGAGCTGCTTGCCTCCGCGCCGCCGGACAACACGACTTCATTGCAAGTGGACTTTGGACGCCGCCGGCGCGTGGAGCTGGAGTACCTGACCGGCGCCGTGGTGCGCCGCGGCCACGCCTTGGGCGTGGCGACGCCCGCGCTTGAGTCCGTATACCTCGCGCTCAAGGCGCAGGCGCGCGCTTTTGGCGGGCTCGGCCCGCCCCCGCCGCTGCTCTGATGGTGTGTAAGCCGGCGCCTCGGCACCGTCGGGAGGCCGCCTGACGATGCCTCAGTGCCCGAATGTCACATCGACCCGGGGACTGCGCAACCCACTCACGCTGAACTCGGACACTACCGTGCAAGCCGGCAGTGTGGAGGCGCTGGCCGAGGCGATCCGGCGCGGCGCCGATCTGCGCATCGTCACGCACTTCCGCCACAACGAGCACGTCGACACGTCCTCGGACAACTCCGAAGTAGTGCACGAGCTGGCCGAGTTCCGGGTCGCCTACCTGCTGGATGATCGCTGGACGGCCGGCATCATGAGTCAGCGGCAACCCGTCAACCTTCCCGAGGGCTTCGGTCCGCGCGCCTCGATGTCCTTCTTCCTATACAACCAGAACGGGCAGCAGGCGATAGCGCGACCCCATCTGGACGGCGCCGCCTCGACGGGCACGCCAGGGCCCGCGCCGCTCGACGACCACGGCGCGATGCCCAAATATCATCAGCACGACAGTTGGGACGCCGAAACGAACGCGCCCAGCAGCAATTTCATCTACGACTTCGATCTGTACCAGTTCTGGGTGCGAGACGATTGGCGGGAGGTGCTGGCGCACGACCCCGACGGCGCTGTGACGGGCGGCTCGGTTGACGCGCTGGGCGACGCGCTGGCGCGGGGATGCGAGATCAAGGCCGGCGTCCGCGGCCTGTGCGACGATCTGACCGGGGCGCCCGCCTGCGCGCTCGATCACGAGGTGTTCGTCCAGCTCGGCTCGTGCTACTTCTACACCGAGAGCAAGCTGTTCGTAGGCGGGTCGCACCCTCTGGTGCGGGTTGCCCCCGCCATCCCGCTGCTGTACGTGAGCCGCGGCTGGGATTTCGGCTGGCTGATAGCGCGCAGCGACGGCCTCGTGTCTCGCCGGCTGTGCGACCCCTACACGCTTAAGTTTCATGACAGCGAGCAGCGCCACGCCATCCGCTGGTTCGCGCGCTGACACGCTTTAGATGAATCACCCGGGTCCTTCTCAAGCAGACGTGGTTCGGGCGGGGCGCATGTTCAGCCTGAAGCTGGCGCGGCCGAGAATCGATGCCGGAAGCCTTTTGGGTCCACAATCGCAGCCACGCGGTTCTTCTCGCGCCGCGGATGGGAGTCGAAGCCGGTGAGCCAAGCTAAGTACCGGGTAGGCATAGTCGGATGCGGACGCATGGGACAGCAATATGCGGAGGCCTACACGGCGTTTCCCGATACCGAGATCGTGGCGATCGCCGAGGTCAACGCCGAACGCCGCCGGATAGTGGGCACGCGCTTCGGGGTAGAAGCGCTCTATCCGAATGCCGAGGCAATGCTGGCGGAGGTGGTGCCCGACGTGGTGGCGGTTGTCACCCCCACGGCCTACTGCCGGGACGCCGTGATCGCTTGCGCCGAGGCCGGGGTCAGAGGCGTGTCCACCGACAAACCCATAGCCGCAACGCTCGCGCACGCCGATGAGATGGTGGACGTATGTGAAGAGCGCGGCGTGGTTCTGGCCGGCGGCAACCTGCAGCGGGCGATGGACGAAGTTCAGCAGATCGCCAGGCGCATTGCCGACGGCGAGTTCGGCCCCCTGATCGGCGCCAGCCTGCACCAATGGCGCCGCGAGATATCCGGCGGCGGCTGCCAGCACATCGCGGTGCTAACGCTGCTCACACAGGCCCAGGTGAGCGAGGTGACGGCCTGGGGCTCGCCCGCCGAGCTCCTGGAGCGCGACAGCGACGCGGGACTTGCCATCAACGGTCTCTTCAGAATGAGCAACGGCCTGCAATGCCCGGTCTTTGGATCGGATACGCCTCCCCGCGGAGTGGATGTCTGGAGCGAGAACACGCTGATCAGCTGGGATTGGGGTCCGCCGGTTGTCTACCGGGGACTGGACGCTTCGGGCGCGCGCACCAGGATCGATCCGGCCTATACGCCCTCTCGGTGGCCCCAGTTCGGCTACCTGGGCTCGTCTATACGGTCGTTCCTGACCGCGGTCGAGACAGGGGCCGAGCTGGCGATCTCGGGCCGCGACCTGCGGCATGCGCTGGAGGTGGCCATCGCCGCCCGGCAATCGGCGCGGCTGGGAAGCGTGCCGGTGAAGCTGCCCCTGAAGGACCGCTCGCTGACGCTCTACCCGGCGCTGCACCGCTGGTCGGGCGCCGACGCGGACGGTCAAGGGCAGACCGCCGCCGAGGCCGCCGGGCAAGGATGATCTAGCCAGGCGTCTTCCGAAGTAGACGCGACACCCCCCGCCGAGCCGACTCCCCCTCGCGGGGGGAGTAATAAGAAGGGGGCGTACTAGCCGGCTCACCGGTGCGAATAACGGATACGAGCCTATAAGTTGACGAGCACCAGACCGGCCAAGGCCAGCAGGCCGCCGGCGATCGTAAGCAGCCTGTGCCGCTCCCGCCAGAACACGTATCCCGCCAAGGTGGTGAGCAAGATCACACTGGCCGTGGCAACCGGAAAGGCAACCGTGCCGGGTACGTCGCGCAGCGCCAGGATGAAGAAGGTGAGCTGACTCGCGTTGGCCACGCCGAACCACACGCCGATCGCGATCAGCGGGCTCAACTCCCTGATCGGACTTCCGTGCCGGCCGGCAACGACGTCACGGAGCCTTCGCAGCCCCGGCTGAAATCGGTGGCGCGCCATGAAGCTCACAAGCGCGATCGGAACGGCGGTCGCAAAAGCGACGGTCACGTAAGTGGGCCGGTGCCCCAGGGCCGACAGCTCGTCGAAGGCCTTGGCCCCGGTCAGACCGGCGCCGGTTATGGCCATCAGCCCCGCAACCAGCAGCCAGTACCACCACTCCAGTCCAACGCTGGAGCGCTGGCGCTCCGAGCGCCAGGCGACGAACGGGATCGAAACGAGCAGCAGGATCGCCCCCGCCAGCGCGGGCGCGCCGAGCCGCTCGCCGAAGAGCACCGAAGACGCCGCGGTGGGAACGATCACCGCCATGTAGATCAGAGTGAAAGTCACGCCCAGCCCTACGCGCTGGAACATCAGGAACGCCCCGAACATGGAAATGGCGTAGTGGGCGCCCTGCAAGACGCCGAACCCGACGGTAGGCGCGTCGAACTGCCAACCGCCCGAAAGAGCCGTCCAGACGATCGCCGCCGCCAGGCCCGCCAGGTAGTTGACGCCCGTGACCAGAAAGAAATCGAGACCGCGCGCCTGGACCGTGCGGGCCGTGATCCCGATCGAGGAGGCCAGAACGATGTGGGCGGCGAGGAACGCCACGCTCAGCCGCGGTCCGCCGCCGCGAGCCGCACAGGCGGGCCGGCCCGCTTGACGCGGGCGCCGGTGCGCCGCCGCAACTCAATCGCCAAGACCTTCTCCCTACCCTGCGGTTGCCCGCGCCCGGAACCCGCGAACCGCATTCGTGGATTCACTGTCGCGGGGGCAACGGCGCGGCGTGACGGGCGAGCGTATCAGCGCGGCGTGTCCCGCGCGGCGCGAACCGTCGCTAAACGCCTTACGTCTACCCCACTGCCCCCGGTCGCGGCCGTCCTTGGTCCCGGCCAAGCTTGGAACACTGTGATGAACCTGCCATCACGCGACTGTGCGAGACTACAAGCCGGAATTCAGCCGTGCGTAGTCTGAGGCGGTAGAACCGTTCATGACCATGATATTCACGCAGGCGATCCGCGTAATCGCCAGTAACGATTATGCCGTGCGATCTAACTCTTTACTCATCATGAGGCTAAAACATGGCGCTGACTAAGCCGTACCGCAACATCTATAACATGGATTCGAGCGGCATACTAATGAATTCAACCGGCGTTGAAGACTATGCAAAAGGCGTCGTTGGCTTCCTAGAGGACAGCCAGGTGGACGCGCTGTTTTGGATGGATGGGGCGGGAGGCAACACGGCCAACTACGAGAGTGCAATCCTAGAGTTTACCGGACAGCACGTTGGCACAATCGACCCGGCTTTGTGGCGGTTGATCGACAGCGGAAACGACCCACCCAGCATCGTGGTACGCGAGGCTAAGGAACGCGGCGTCGACGTCTTTTACTCTCTCCGGCTCAACGACTGTCATGATTCCCTTGGACACGACCACTTGCTTGCCGCGTTCAAGACCCGGAACCCCGAGTGGACGATTGGACGCGGCCACGCCTATGGGGGCCACCTGAACCTCAACTTTGCGATCGAGCGGGTCAGAAACCTCAAGCTCGCCGTTATTGAGGAGATCTTTCAGAAGTACGGCTTCGACGGCCTGGAGATTGACTTCCTGCGCAGTCCCCCCTACTTCATCCCGGGTGAAGAGCCCCCGAACGCCCACCTGCTCACCGAGTTCCTGGCGAGTGTAAGGAGACATCTCAATCGAGTCGGCAGTGACCGCGGTCGGCCGATAGCGCTGGCGGCCCGAGTCAGTGAAAGCCTGAGAGCCTGCGAGCTGGACGGCTTCGACGTCGCCGATTGGATAGAGGAAGACCTGCTGGATCTCCTGGTGCTGGGAAGCGGCGCGATCGACATTGAAGTAGCGGAATTCAAGCAGCTTGCGGAGGGCACTGACGTAAGAGTCTATCCCTGCCTGTATGCCTGGCCGAGCAGTTACAACCCTATCTCCACGGAGATGGCCCGCGCTCTGGCGGCCAACTACTGGCATCAAGGCGCGGACGGCATCTACACGTTCAACTGGAACGCGCACTCGCACGAGCACAGGCCGCGGGAACACGCCCGGTGGGCGTATCAGAGACCTTTGCTAAACGAGATCGACGATCCGGAGTCCCTGCGCGGCAAGAACAAGCGCTTCGCCGCCGATCGCGGCAAACCCACCCGCGTATACCCTCACAACTGGTTGCACTGCGTGCTGCCGGTCCGCCTGGAGGCTGGCAACTGGACGGACGTGCCCATCATGGTGGGGGAGGATTTCACGGAGCCGCCAGCGCCCGAGCGAATTGAGCTGATTGTCGATTGCGAGGAGCTTTCGGATGAGGATCTGGTAGGCGCAAATCTGAACCGGCAAAGCGTTGGTGCGCCGTGCCGCGTGGGTCCCATCATCAAGTTCGAGCTCACGCCGGACCAGCTCGAAACAGGCCGCAATCAAGTGCAGCTATGGGTGGACGCGGGGACCGCATCGATCACGGCGGTCGAGATCGACGTTCGATACTAGCCGCAACGCCGCGCGCCAGGCGCCGGAGGCATGGCGCTGTATCCCGAGCGCCCCGCGTCAGACCGGCCCGCCGGCGGACAAGCGGGCGACAGCGCCAACCGGCCGCCCTGAATACCCTTCGGGACGAGCCGCTTCGGGGTAATCGGATAATCTAGCCGGCAGCTGATGCGCCCGCCGCGCGCGCTCCGAACTCATCGCGCGGTGACGCGCGACGGTCCTTATCCACCGGGAGAAAAACCATGCGCGGACCCGTAACCAAACAGCTGACGCCGGTTCACAGCGCGGTTGGCGAGTGGATTTGGGACGGCGGCGAGGAGAAGCCCTTCCACTTCTATCTATACGCGCGGCGCACTTTCGACTTGACCGACCTGCCGCAAAATGCGCGGCTGCACGTCACGGCTTCGGACCGATACCTGGTATTCATCAACGGCGCATGCCTGGGGCGCGGTCCGGCGCGCAGCGATCCGCGGCGCAAGACCTACGACACCTACCAGGTGGCCGAGCATCTGACGCCCGGCGCCAACGCAATCGCCGTGCGCGCTTACCACTACGGCACTGCGCCGCGGGGCGATGGCTGGGGCGGGTGGAGCGGCAACGCCTACACAGTGGGCGAGCGCGCGGGCCTTTGGGCGCAGCTCGACATGGAGAGCGCCGACGGCGCCGTGCAAAGCATCGGCACGGACGAATCCTGGCGGCTGCGCCCGGCGCGCGGATGGCAGCGTGAGCTGGAAGCGCCGGACTATCTCATCGGCGCGCCCGACATATTCGACGCCACACGCGATCCGAGCGACTGGATGAACCTCGGTTACGACGACTCGGATTGGGATCCCGCCCAGCGCATCCACCACACCGATATCGAATGGTTCCTGCTGGAGGCGCGCGACATCCCCATGCTCGCCGAGAAGGAGATCTTTCCGGCCCGCCTGACCAAGGTTGGCGAAGTGATCGACCTCGCGCGGTCCCGCGAAAGAAGCGTTTCCGCGTTGCTGTTCAGCGAGATGCAACTCCCGCTCGAGCTCGCCAGCGCCGATAACCCGGAGTCGCTGCTGGCGAACGACGGCCAGGCAGCCACCTTTCAGAGCGGCTACAAGGTCGGCTGCGGGATTCGTGCGCCCTACGTGATAGTGGACTTCGGACGTCAGATCTTCGGTTTCCCGCGGGTCCGCCTTTCGGCCGGCAAGGACGCGATGCTCGACATGACCTACGGCCAGCACCTGGTCAACGAGCGGGTCCCGCCGGGGGTGGCCTACGGCGACCGCTACCAGGCGCGGGCCGGCGACCAGACCTGGGAGGTGGCCGAGTACCGGCAGTTTCGCTACCTGCATCTCGGAGTGCGCAGCCTGGAAACACCCGTGACGATCGAGTCGATTTCAGTCAACGAATACACCTATCCCGCCGAGGAACGCGGGCTGTTCGAGTGTTCCGATCCGGTTCTCACCAAACTCTGGCGCGCCTGCGTGGATACCGCCTACCTGCACATCGAGGACACGCTGGTCTGCGACGCGCATCGCGAGCGCGTGGCCTGGTCGCCGTGCGCTTGCTACACCGACCACGTAGCCCTGGTGACCTACGGCGGCGTAGCGGTGCTGGATCGCTTCTTGCGGGCCTTTCTACTCAGCGACCGCGGCGACGGCATGTTGCAGCAGGACTATCCGCCCGAGGAGCCGCGCCGCTACAACGGCCCAACCATCGGGTTGCAGTGGTCGCGCAAAGTGCTCAACTACTTTCTGCACACCGGAAACCGCGCAGTGACGGAAGAGCTCTACCCGAGCATCAAGCGCCAGATCGACTGGTTCGAGCCCTACCGCGATGAGCGCGGAGTGCTCGACGGACTGCCCATGGCCATGATCTTCGACGACTCCGCGCCAACCGACATGCGCGGCACTTGCGGCATGCTCAGCGTCCTCTACGTCGACGGTCTGGAGGCCGCGGCCGAGCTAGCCGACTACTTCGGAGACGCGGCGGACGCAGAGCGCTGGCGCTCTACGGCGGACGAGGTGCGGTCGGGAGTTCAGCAGGTGTTTTGGGATGAGACCGCCGGACGCTACGGAGACTCGCACCATCTTGGCGAACTCACGGGCATTGCCAGCGAGCACACGAACGGCCTGGCCTTGCGCTACGGCATCCCGAGCGCCGAGCAGGTAGCGCGGATCGCCGCGCATTTTCCGGGCGACGACACGGATTTCGTGGCGGCCAACATCCTGGCGGTTTCGCCGGTGCTCGACGGACTGCTCGCGGCCGGACTCGACCAGCTGGCGATAGACATCATTCGAGAGCGCTACCCGCACATACTGGAAGCGGCCGACAACCCCACCCTGTGGGAGTGCTGGGACCCGTTCAGCGGCAAGTACCCCATCCAGTCGGACGAAGAGCTGCCGCGCAGCGTGCGCCTGCGCCCCAAGGGCGTGCGCAGCCTGGTGCACGCCGGCGCCGTGTTCGTCGGCTACGTTATGTCAACTCGCATAGCCGGCATACAGCCGACCGCGCCGGGATTCGACGAGTGCACCATTCGCCCTCACGTCGGCGACCTCGAGTGGGCGAAGGGCATAATGCCCACGCCCAAGGGCGACCTCACGGTGGAGTGGCGCCGCACCGGCGCCGGACTGCGCCTGACCGCCGAGATACCGCACGGCGCCACCGCCACCGTGGAGCTGCCCGGCAACCCTGTATCGGACCCCGTGCTCATCCACAACGGAGCACGCGTGGATGTGCCAGAGCCGGCCTCGACCGATGCCGCGTCCGCGCGTGACGAGGGTCTGGTCCGCCACCGCATCGGCGCCGGCCGCCATACGCTTGAGCTTTCGGCGGCGCGCGGTGGTGGGTAAGCAGGCGGGTCCGGTCGTGCTGCGTACGTGTACGCGGCACGACCCGCCGCGACATCCGGACCGGTCACCAACCTAACCGCGGGAGAAGCAACCAATGAAAACAGTTGACGTCATCGCGCGCATATTGAAGATCGAGGGCATCGAGTACCTCAGCGCTTATCCAACGACGCCGATCATCGAGTCGGCGGCCGAGATCGGAATACGGCCGATCATCTGCCGGCAGGAGCGGGTCGGCGTGGGCATCGCGGACGGCTACGCACGAGTCACCAACGGCAAACCCCCGGGTGTGTTCGCGATGCAGTACGGACCGGGAACCGAGAACGCATTTGCCGGGGTCGCCACGGCCTACGCAGATGCCGTGCCGATGCTTGTCCTCCCGCTGGGCCATGCTCGTGAGAGCGACGGCCTGGTTCCCTTCTTCAGCTCGCTGCGCAGCTACGCGAACGTGACCAGGCACATCGAGCAGATCAATACACCGGGTCGAGTGGCCGACACCATGCGGAGGGCCTTTGCCGCCCTGCGGCTGGGACGCCCGGGGCCGGTGATGGTCGAGATTCCGGCCGACGTCGCGGAAGCCGAGGTGGACGCGTCGATCCTGGCCGGTTACAGGTCGGTCAAGGCGACCCTGTCGCAGGCTGATCCCGAGGACGCGCTGGCGGCCGCAAAGGCCCTTCTGGACGCGCGAAACCCGGTGATCCTGGCCGGACAGGGCGTCCTGTACGCCGAAGCCGGCAACGAGCTGCTGGAGCTGGCGGAGCTTCTGCAGACGCCCGTGGTGACCACCATGGCGGGGAAGAGCGCCTTTCCCGAGACCCACGAGCTGTCATTGGGCAGCGGAACCCGCGTCATGAACGACCCGGTCCACCGCTTCGTGAGCCAGGCGGACGTGATCCTGGGCGTGGGCACGAGCTTCACGAAGCACATGATGACTATGACTATTCCGCGCGGCAAGACGCTCATCCAAGCGACCGACAACGCCGAAGACATCGGCAAGCACTACGACGTCGATCACGCGCTTGTCGGAGACGCCAGGCTGGTGCTGCTCCAGATAATCGAAGCTTGCCGGGAGCTGATGGCGAGCGGGGGCCGCGTCCGCGACGGCGCCGCCGCGGCCGAGATCGCTTCACTGCACCGCGCGTGGCTGGCCGCTTGGAGCTCCAAACTCACCTCTGACGAGGTGCCGATCAACCCTTACCGCGTCATCTGGGAGTTCATGCAGAACGTCGATCCGGCCGAGGCGGTGGTGACCCACGACTCGGGCAGCCCGCGCGACCAGATCATGCCGTTCTATCGGGCGGGCGGGCCTCACACCTACCTCGGCTGGGGCAAGTCGCACGGACTTGGCACAGGGCTTGGGCTGAGCCTGGGCGCGAAGCTCGCGGACCCGAGCAAGTTTGCGGTCAACTTCATGGGCGATGCCGCCTTCGGCATGACGGGGTTGGACTTCGAGACGGCGGTCCGCTGCGACATTCCAATTCTTACCGTCGTCTTGAACAACTCGAGCATGGCTATCGAGGTCGACCATCTAGCCAGATCCCACGAGCTCTACGGAACCCGTGACATCGGCGGCAACTACGCGGACATGGCTGTCGCCATGGGCGGCTGGGCAGAGCGAGTCGAGCATCCGGCGGAGGTGGGACCGGCGATCCTGCGCGCCCGGAAGGCGACCGAAGAGGGCCGGGCCGCGCTTCTGGAGTTCATAACCAGCGAAGAGAACGCCTTCTCGCATAAAGGCGCCTTCGCGTAGGGACCACCCCAACTGGCCACGGACGCGAAGCTCAGCCCGCTTCGGAGACCTCTCCCGCCAGCAGCGCGGCGCGGAAATCATCGAGCGGCATATCGTCTCTCGTCATGACGAGGGACGCCTTGATCGGAGTGTGGCCGCCGCTGCCCACGCTGAGCGTCAACCGGCTGCCGTGCTGCTCGTCCAGACCGACCGCGCGGCCGAGCCCCATGCCCCAAAGGTTGACCTCGCTCGCGGCGCCGCAGGGAATCTCGACCGACACCTGGTGGGGCGGGTCCATGATGCCCCGCAGGCCTTCCCAGAACTGCGCGACGTAGCGACTCCCCTCGCTGTCGGCGTAGTCCCATATGAAAAGGCGAATGTTGGCCGGCATCGGCAGGTTTTGATCCACCAGCGTGGACCGCATGAGCAGGGGTCCCTCGGAGGGATTGATGAGGTCGAACCGACGCTCGATCGGAGACGCCAGCCCGAGCGCGCGCCCAATCTGGACGGGATAGCTACCCGCGCAGTAGGACCAGTCGCCTCCAAACGCCTCCGCCTTGACCGTGGCGGGGTCGAACGCCAGACCGTTAACCTCGAACTGCTCGCACAAGTCGCGAGCCCACGCCTTGGCCGACATCCAGCCGCGAATCTCCGTCTGGTTCAGACCTCCGGCCGGCAACTCGGGGCGATGCCCTCTATCCGCCTCGCCGCGGCGGAGCTGATCGGCTGTCAGGAAACCATCCGGGAGACCCCGCCGGCGTATCGCCTCGCGCTGGTCCTGCTCCAGCTCCTCGAAGAACTCAGGGCCGAATAGCCGCTCATAGACTTCCGCGCCGCCCTCGGCGCGCGATCGGACCGCCCGCGGGCCCATCCGCTCTTGGGCGTAGTCGATGAACGCGTCGGGCGCGGGAAGGCGGGTGGGAAGCATGTACATGCCCTCGTCATCGGCCGTCCCGTCCACCAGCCTCTCATAGCGCTCCTTCAGCACGTTCTCGATGGCCATTCCCATCTCAACGCGCCCATCGAACTGGTCCTGCTGGCGGAGATGCCGGCGCGCGTCGCCGGGCGGGATGTCGAGCCAGCTGAGCGCGTGTACCGACAAGTAGAGGTGGCGAAGCTGCGTGGCCATTTGCTGTCCTCCGGGTTGGCGAACGTCAGCGCGGCGCGTCTATCGGATTACCCTACGCCAAACAAAGACGATACGCGCTGCCACGAGCGGTCGAGGCCGGGGCGCGCGCGGCGAAATCAGGTCAGCCGCGGGAGGTTGTATGCGACTCGATGGCTACCGTCTTGCCGGCTTCGGCCGCGAGTGAGGAGAAGAGGTCGTAGGCGCCTTGCAGGGCCGTGTTGGGGTCGTCGCCGTGCGCGTTGCGGACCACGATGTCGACCGGCAACCCGTCCTCGCTCCACATTCCCACGTAGGCCTTCAGATAGGCGCTGGGGTAGGCCTGCATGACGCGCTGCATGATCGGGGAAGTCTCCGATTCCACGCCATCGATCCGCACCCGCATGCGCGCGGTCTGTCCGGCGAAGAGGCCGGCGAGAACCGGGCGGATGTGGGTCGTGTAACAGGCCTTGACCTCTTTGGGAGGCCCCGGCATCGACCATATGCTGGTGGATTTCAGGTCAAGCGTGAAGCAGGGCGCCCATCCCACCGGGTTCAGGTAGACGGCGGCGGCCGCGGGAACAGCGCCCATCTTTACGCGCGGCGGCGTGGACGCGTCGCGCAGGGACATGCCGCGCCGCTGCGCGAAGTCGGCGAGAACCTCGTCAGGCGTGGCGACGCCGCAGCCGGCCGCCTCGGCCACCGCCTCGACCGTGAGATCGTCGGGCGTTGGGCCCAATCCTCCGGTCGTCACCACCAGGCGGGCTGAACGCGCTACGGCCGAGCGGATGGCTTCGACGATAGCCGGCTTGTGGTCCGCCAACGCGGTGATGCGCGTGACCTCACCGCCCTCCAGCGATATCTCGCCGGCCAGCCAGTGGGAGTTAGTGTCGAGGATGAGGCCCGAGACCAGCTCGGTGCCGATGGCGAGAATCTCGACCTCATCGCTCACGCTGCGGCGCGGCCTCGTGGATGGTATGTCTGGGAGGGAGGGCATTCTACGCTTGATCGCCTGTGGCCAGTGGTAGCCTGCGCCGCCGGGCCGCCGCCGAGGATTGCATGAGTTCCTCTTGGTACGACTTCCGCGAGTTCAGCCGTGAGACCGTGCGGACGGCGCGCGAGTGGTATTCGCGGTTCCTCCCGCGTGAAGGCGGGCTGCTGGACGTGGGCTGCGGGCGGGGCGAATTCCTCGATATCGGCGCCCAAGCCGGCCTGCGGGTGGAGGGCGTGGACCTGGATGCGGCGATGCTCGCGCGGGTCCGCGATCACGCCGTAGTCGAAGCCGACGCCCTGGACTTCCTGCAGAGCACAGAATCTCGCTGGGACGTAATCAGCGCCCTGCACGTGGTGGAGCATCTCGCCATCGATCAAGCCGCCGCGCTGATTCGCCTGGCTGCCGGGCGGCTCAACGCGGGCGGGAAACTCATCCTGGCGAGTCCGAATCCGGGCAGTCTGCCGACCATCGCACATGAGTTCTGGCGCGATCCCACGCACGTGCGGCCCTACGACCTTGAGCTGCTGACATTCTTGTGCGGCGAGGCGGGCCTGCGGATCGAAAGCGCGGGGGTCAACCCGGAATCGGAGCGCGGCATGCCCGTGACGCTGTCGGACCTCGATCTCACGCCGCCGCCCCCGGCGCCGGCTGAGGAGCGCGCGCCGGCGGACTCGCCAGCGACCCGCTGGCTGGCGCGCCGCGTGTCGGATTCCGAGTACGCGCGGGATATCGAGGCCGCGATTCACCGCGTGGCCATGGATGTCGAACACACGCGCGATGAAATGCGCCGGGTCGCGGGGATTCTGCGCCGCGTGCTCGAGGTGGTCTACGAGCCTTCCGAGCTATACGTAGTGGCGTCCAAGGCAGGCCGCTAGGGCTCCAGGTGCTGACGATCGGCCAGCCTGATCTCGGGCTCCTTCGGTTCGGGCGGCGGCAGCTCTTCGCCGGAGCGCATGAGCTCGGCTGTGTAAGCCTGGACTCGCGGAATGTTGGGCACCAGCACGTACGCTCCGCTCTCGGCAATGACGGGCTGCGCCATCGAGTCGTTAGCGCCGATCGCTCCCTGGACCACGCGATTCGCGTCTACCTGCAAGGCGAGCTTGGCCAGGGAGGGCACGACCTCCAGCGGAAGATTGGTGTCGAACGCGCCGCCCAGCTCGCTCAGGAACGCCGGTGATTGGATAACCGTATGGGGCGACAGGATCTGATCCTTGAGAGCCATGATGACCTGTTGCTGGCGGCGATCGCGCGCGAACGCGCCATCCTGGTGTCTCGTGCGGGCATAGCGGAGCGCCTGATCGCCATCGAAGAGATGCGTGCCGGCCTCGACGTAAAACGGCTCGAAGCCGGTGTCGGTCGCGTTGGGGTAATTAGGGTCGTGAATGGTGCTCTCGACCTCGACCGTAACGCCGCCGAAGAAGTCCACGAGACGGCGAAACCCAAAGAAGTCGAGCGTGAGCCAGTAGTCCACGTGCATGCCGAGCAGATTGCCGATCCGGTTGAGCAATGCGTCGGGGCCTTCCTGCAACCAGACGCTGTTTATGCGGTAGGGATCGGACTGGCAGCGGGCCACGCACAGGTCGCGCGGGATCGAGAGCAGAGTGGCCGAACGGCTGCCCGGGGATATGTGCATGAGGATCATGGCGTCCGTGCGGCCGCTCCGCTCGCCAGGCCGATTGTCCAAACCCAGCAGCAGCAGACTCACCGGGCGATCCTGGGGCCAGTCGGGGATGAGACCTATCCCGATGTCTTTCCAAGTGGGGCTTTCGGCCATGGGCGAAATAACCGGGATCTGCACAGGGGTTGGGGATTGGACAGTGGGGGCCGCGCCAGTCGGAGCGGGGGACACGATGGGATTCACCGCCACCGGGGTCAGCGGCTCACGCTCCGCCGCCACGCCCGGGTCGCCGGAGGACCGCAGCCACACCAATATCCCCAGTACAGCCACCACGGCGAACACAGCGAGCGCCGCTGAGAGGCTTATCAGTTCCGCACGCCGCAGCCGCCGCGTGCGGTGGGTTGGCTCGTCCGGCATCGGGTCAGACATTATGTCTACCTGGGATCGCAACTATACGACATGATCGAATGCGCGCAATATCTTCTTGTCAGAGTTCTCGAATGTACACGTCTGGCGATAGATCGTGATCGACAGCCGCAGCGTTACGTCTAGGCGCCGAAAGAGTGAACCTTACCGGTCGCCCAACATACGCGTCGGCCACGCGCGGGGCGCGCTACCGCCGTGACGAAAAGCGTCCCCCCGACGCGGCCGCTCGCGGCCGCGCTGATCGGCTGCGGAACTGCGGGCCGCGCCGTTGCGATTGCGGCCGCCGCGCTGCCCCACATGGCCATTCGGCGCTACGTCGACGTGGATGAGTCGGCCGCCGCCGAGCTCGCGCACGCCTTCGGCTCGGGCGACGCAACCATGCACCAGGATGAAGCCTTCCTGCGCGACGACGTGGAAGCGGTGATCATCGCCACGCCCTACGCGAGTCACGCGGAGATGACCGCTCGGGCGGCGCAGCACCGCAAGCACGTCTTCGTGCCGCCTCCGTTCGCGCTGCGCAGCGCGCACGCCGAGCGCCTGCGCGGGCAGATCGAGGCCGCGCCGGTAGTGTGTTGCGTCGATTTCGGTCTGCGCACCACCCCGGCCGTGGCGCTCGTCAAAGCGCAAATCCCACAGCCGTCCCTTATCACGATCCAGGCCGCTACCGACTCGCTGGCCGGCGTGTGGCCCGGCGAAGCGGAGCACGGCGGCGTGATGGCCCACCTAGGACACCGGGCGCTGGATCTGGCCTGCCACCTGGCCGCCTCGCAACCGGCCCGCGTTTTCGCAAGCGGGGGCAGATACGTTCGACGGGCCGGTCTGCCGGACACCTTCTTTGCCGTCATCCGATTTGCCAACCAGGCGGTTGCCCAGGTGGCAATAGGCGAATTTGGCCGCACCCGCACGCTATCGGGTCTGTGGGGGACAGTTTCGGACGGTTCACGCACGGCGATCTTGTGGGACGAGGCGCGCCGCGCCGAAGTGCGCGATGGTCAGCGGCTGGTCACCGACACGGGCGATGACCGGCCTCACGGCACCACGCATGGCTCCATGCTGGCCGCGTTCGGGCTGGCCGTCCGGGAGGGCGGCAAGGCGCCGGCCGGCCCCGCCGACGGCGCGCGGGCGGTGACGCTGGCCGACGCCGTCTACGAGTCGATGAGAATCGGGCGGACGGTCTCCCTGTCCTAAAGCGCCGCTGGGAGAGTGGGCCGTGTCACTCCGAGCACGGCGCCGCTGACTGGACGGGCCCCGCAAACCGGCCGCTCCACGCCGCGCTTCGCGCGCGGGCCGGGCACGGCTTTCAGACGGTCGCGCCGGCCTCCACGGCCGCAACGGCGCCGTCGCCGCCGGCGAACCCGCAGAACTCCTCGTAGTCGATCAGCTCGGTGACGGTTGGGGCGTCGCCGCAGAGCGGGCACTCAGGGTCGCGCCGCAGCTTGAGCTCGCGGAACTCCATCGCCAGCGCATCCAGGATTAGCAGCCGCCCGCTAAGACTCTGGCCGCCGCCCAGTATGAGCTTGATGGTCTCCGTAGCCTGAATGAGCCCGATGAGACCCGGCAGCACGCCGAGCACGCCCGCCTCGGAGCAGCTCGGCGCCATCTCGGGCGGAGGCGGCGTGGGGTACAAGCACCGGTAACAGCCCCGGCCCGGCTCGAAGACTGTAGCCATGCCCTCGAAGCGCAAGACGCTGCCGTCCACCAAGGGTTTGCCGAGCATGTAGGCCGCGTCATTGACCAGGTAACGGGTGGGGAAGTTGTCGCAACCGTTGACGACGATGTCGTAGTCCTCGATCACGCTCAGCGCGTTTTCGGAGGTCAGCGGCTCGTCATGCCGCACGACCTCGACGTCAGGGTTCAAGGCGGTGAGCGTGAGCTGCGCGGATTCGGTCTTGGGCATGCCTACGCGGTCGTTGGCATGCAAGATCTGGCGCTGCAGATTAGACCGGTCGACCGCGTCGAAATCGACCACGCCGAGCTTGCCGACACCGGCCGCGGCGAGGTAGTAGAGGACCGGCGAGCCTAGCCCGCCCGCGCCGATCCCGACGACGCTGGACGCAAGCAGCTTCTGCTGGCCAGCCGCCCCGACCTCGGGCAGCAGCATGTGACGGCTGTAACGTTGGACTTGCTCTACGGTGAACACAGGCGCAACCTCGATCCTGCTCAGTGACTTTCAGCCGGTGGATCCTCGGTTCCGTATCCGGCTTGCTCCCAAGCCTCCATGCCGCCCATCATGTTGTAGGCGTCGGCTATTCCCATAGCGTGCGCCATTTGCATGGCGACCCCGCTTGTCTGCCCCACGTTGCATATGAACAGAATAGGCTTGTCCGTCTCCAAGACGTCTTTCGGCCGCGTGAGGATGTCCGTCAACGGTACGTACTTGGCGCCGGGCATGGCGGGGAACTGAAACTGCGTGCGCACGTCGACCACACGCACCTCATCATCATCCACCATACGCTTGGCCTCATGGACGTCTACTTCACCCTCGGGAGCGCCTGGCAGTCCCATGGCCTACCTTTCCAAAGTCCGCTGCGCTGCGTCCTCCAAGCATCGCGCCGGGCTGATCGCACGTCAACGCCGCGCGCCTTGTGGAGCCGGACTGTAATGTGGACGCGACGCAGCGAAACCTCCCGACGCGGCCGCCCGGCGGATCATATGATCCATACGTTCGCAGGCCAAGGGTGTTCAGCAACGTGATTGCCGACGATCTAAGAGCTCGCACGGCGGACGGGACGCTGCCCGAAAGGGTGGCGGAAGCTCTGAAAGACAGGCTGGAGGCGGCCGCGCAGGACGAGGCCGAGCAGAAAGCGGTAGCGCGGGCCTCGACGCTGCCCTGGAAGCGAACGGCCGCGTCTGCAACGGTCCCTGAGGAAGTGGCCCGCGTCTTGCATGAGCAGCTTCAACTGACGCCGCGGGCGGCGCAACTCATCACCGAGCATGTTGCCGTGCACGACGCGCAAACGGCGCGAGGCGAGCCGGCGCGCGCTACGCAACCACTGCTATGCCTTACGGGACCAGTCGGCGTGGGCAAGTCCGCCATCGCGGCGCGGCTGGCGGCCACGCTCGAGCGAGAACTGCAAGTAGTGGACCTGCCGCGCCTGGGTTCGGCAGACGAATTCCTGGGCAGCGCCACGGCGCCCGGCGCTCTCATGCGCGCCGTGGAGCGAGCAGGCACCACGCAGGTCGTCGTCGTATTGGAAGGCCTCGATCGCATGGGAGCGCGCTGGACCTCGGACCCGTACGCCCTCGTGCACAACCTGACCGATCCGCAGCGGCGGCGCGCGTTCAGGGACCCCTACTTCCGTGTGCCGTTCGATCTGTCCGGTGTGCTCCTGATCGCCACCGCGGGCTGGGTTCAGGAGCTGCCCAACGAGCTGCAACGCCAGCTCGACGCGGTGGAGATAGAGGGTTATATCGACGTGCAAAAGGTCGCGATTGCGCGCGAGGCCATCGTCCCGCGCGTCCTGGCCGACTACAACGCGGCAGCCGGCCGGATCGCGTTCCCCGACGAGACGCTGGAGGCGTTGATACGAACCTACACCTGCGAGCCGGGCGTCGCGGAGCTGGAGAGGCTCGTCCGACGTATCGTGAGGCGAACGCTTACGAGAGATGTTGGTGCGGAGCCGCCGCCGAGCGTAACGGTGACGCACGAGAGCCTTCACGAGCTGCTAGGCCGGGCGCCGATGCTGGCCGGGCGCACCCGGCACGCTGAGCGCGCGGGCGCGGCGGGAGTGTTGATGGTCGGCTCCAAGGGCGGCGCCTATGCCGCGGTGGAGGCGGTGCACATGCCCGGCGTAGGGCGGATCATGGTGAGCGGCACCGACGGGTCCGACCGGGCGGCACGGGTGGGCCCGGTGGCGTCCCTGGTGCGCTCGCGCCTGGGGGATTTTCAGATCCCGGCGCGATTCCTCGAAGAGTTCGACACGCATCTCATGCTTCCGGTCAACGGCATACCCGGAGACGAGGCGGCCGCCGGCCTGGCGGCCACCATTGCGTTTGTGTCGCTGATGCGGGACCGCCCGGCGGATCAGGAGCTTGCGGCCACCGGGGTGGTGACGCTGCACGGGCGCATCCTCCCCACCTTGGGAGTACGGCACAAGATGCTGGCGGCGCATCGGGCCGGGGTGCGGCGAGTCTTGCTGCCGCGCGGCTCCGAGAGCGAGCTGGACGATTTACCGGCGCGCGTGCATGACGACATCACCTTCATTCCGGTCGACGACGTAGCGCAGGCCTTGCACGTAGCGCTGCGCTGAGTGTCACCGAAGGCAGCTCGCCGACGCCGTTCGGATCGATAGCTTCGGGCCATGCGGTTGTGGGCCGGGCGCAAATCGATACTCGCGGCGGCAGCGCTCCTGGGCGCTATCACGATCCTGGGGTTGTCTGCCGCCTGGTGGCGGTCATTGTCGGGGGGGCATGACGCCGGCGATCTGATCGCACGCCTGCCCGATCCGCTGGCGAACACGTGGGTACCGGGCTTCGACAGCCGGCTGCCGCGTGACGGCATCCCGCCCATCTACAAGCCGGAGTTCATCCCGCCGCACGCGGCCAATCTCGATCCCAACGAGCTCGTGATGGCGGTCGTGATCGAGGGCGACGCGCGCGCCTATCCGGTCGCCACGCTTACCCGCCGCGAGATGGTCAACGACACGGTGGGCGGAACCCCGATCCTGGTCACCTGGTGACCGCTCTGCTACACCGGTCTCGTGCACGACCGGCGGCTGAACGGGGAAACGCTGGTCTTCGGGGTGCAGGGGGCGCTCTACCAAAACGCCATGACCTGGTGGGACCACAGCACCGGGAGCGTGTGGAGTCAGCCCATCGGCCGCGCGTTGCTGGGCGACCTCGTGGGCGCCGAGCTACGGCAGATCCCCGCGACGCTGGATAGCTGGGAGACGTTCAGGTCGCAGCACCCGGACGGCAAGGTTATGCGCACCGGTCTCCCACCGGTGAGGCCCTTCGCTCAGACCGCGCGCGAAGACTGGGTGATCGGCGTGGCGCTGAACGGTGAGGCGGCGGCCGTGGACGCGGCGCACGCGCTGAGCGCCGGCGCCGTCAACTTCACGGTCGGTGCGGAGCCCGTGCTCGTGTGGACCGATCGCCGCTCACGCACCGTCCGCGCGTTCCTGCGCCGGGTGCAATCTCGGACTCTGACATTCGAGCGCGACGCCAGGGGGCAGTTGCGTGACCAAGAGACAGGGTCACGGTGGGACCCGCTGCGCGGTCTGGCCGTGGAGGGGCCGTTGCAAGGCCAGGCTCTTAGCGCGGTGCCCTGGACTTCATCGTTTGCCTGGGCATGGCAGCGGTTCTATCCCGACACGGCGCTTATCGGCTGATGGACGTGCACGCCGAGGCAGCGCGCATCAGTCGGCGGCGCCCTGCGCGGGTGGAGTTGGTCGAGCGTGAAGTCGTGCGCCAGTCTTTAGCGCGAACGGCTCGACCGTATACTTCTGGAGCGCCAGTCCGGCCGGCTGCAGGACCCCAAATTGTCGTTCATCAGCGGTGTGCAGGCGCGCGAGGTGCTCGACTCGCGCGGGAACCCCACGGTCGAAGTCGAGATCAGCCTGGAGAGCAGTGCGATGGGGCGGGCGATCGTGCCGTCGGGCGCGTCCACAGGAGCGCATGAGGCGCTGGAGCTGCGCGATGCCGACAGCGCGCGCTACGGCGGTCGCGGGGTTCGCAAGGCCGTTCAGCACATAAACACAGTCCTGGCGGACGAGATCGAGGGCGAGGACGCGACCGGCCAGAAGGCGATCGACGCGATGCTGCTAGCCGCGGACGGGACGCCCAACAAATCCGTCCTGGGCGCCAACGCCATCCTGGGCGTTTCCCTGGCGGTCGCGCGCGCGGCCGCGGATGAGCTTGGGGAGCCGCTATACCGCTACCTGGGCGGGCCATTCGGGACCGTTCTGCCGGTTCCGCAGATGAACATTCTCAACGGCGGTCGGCACGCGGAGAACAGCATGGACTTTCAGGAGTTCATGATCCTGCCGGTCGGGCCGGGTTCGTTCGCGGAGGCGCTGCGTGCGGGCGCGGAGATATATCACGCCCTGCGCGAGGCGCTGTCACAGCAGGGATTGAATACCAGCGTTGGGGATGAAGGGGGATTCGCCCCCACGCTCCAATCGAACGAAGCCGCGCTGGAGCTGATCCTGCGGGCAATCGACGACGCCGGCTACGAGGCCGGCAGGGACGTGTGGCTGGGCATCGACGCGGCCGCATCGGAGCTCGTGCAGGAAGACGGACGCTATCGCCTGGAGCGCGAGGGCCGCACGCTCGACCGCGACGCCATGCTGCGATGGTGGGAGAGCTGGACCGAGCGCTACCCCATCATCTCGATCGAGGACGGCCTGGCCGAGGACGATTGGGAGGGCTGGCGCGCTCTCACGGCAACGTTGGGCAAACGTGTGCAGCTGGTCGGCGACGACCTGCTGGCTACCAACACGGAGCGGCTAAGCCGTGCGGTCGAGGAAGAGGCGGCCAATTCGATTCTGATCAAGATGAATCAGATCGGCACCCTCAGCGAGACGCGCGAGGCCATCGAGATGGCTGAGCGGGCCGCCTTCACGACCGTCATCTCCCACCGATCGGGTGAGACCGAGGACACCGCGATCGCCGACCTGGCGGTGGCCACCAACGCCGGGCAGATCAAGGCCGGCGCGCCCTGCCGCAGCGACCGCGTTGCCAAGTACAACCAGCTCCTGCGAATCGAGCAGGAGTTGGGCAGCGCGGCGCGCTACGCGGGCCCGCTCGCACTGCGCAACATCCGTCCCCCCAGCGCATGAACCGCGACCAGCTCCGCGAGCTGCTGCGAGAGGTTGCGGAGGGGAGTCAAACGCCGGACGAGGCGCTGCGCAAACTGCGTTTTCAGCCATTCGAAGGGCTCGGCTACGCGCAGGTGGATACGCACCGGCCCCTGCGCACCGGTTTCCCCGAGGTGATCTTCGGTCAAGGCAAGACCGCCGAGCAGATGGCGGAGATCGCGCGGCGCATCGCATTATCCGGACAGCCCGTGCTGGTCACCAAAGCCACTCCGGAGGCGTACGAGGCCGTCTCGCAAGTGCTGCCTCGGGCGCGCCATCACGCACACGCGCGCATGGTGACCGTAGCCGGCGCCGAGCCGACCGCGGTGCGCGGCCGGGTGGCGGTGGTCAGCGCCGGAACCTCTGACTTGCCGGTCAGCGAGGAGGCGGCCGTAACCGCGGAGACACTGGGCGTCGAGGTTGAACGCATCACGGACGCCGGCGTGGCCGGCCTCCACCGGCTGCTGGCGCAGCGGCAATCAATCGACCGCGCCGACGCAATCGTGGCCGTGGCGGGAATGGAAGGCGCCCTGCCCAGCGTGATCGGCGGACTTGTGGACTGCCCGGTCATCGCTGTGCCGACGAGCATCGGCTACGGCGCGTCGTTCAACGGCATCGCCGCCCTGCTGGCTATGCTGAACTCCTGCGCGCCCGGGGTATCGGTGGTGAATATCGACAATGGATTCGGCGGCGGCTATCAGGCGGCCCTGATAGCGCGGCGCGCCGCCAGTGAGGCTGAGACCTGAGCGTCGCGTACTTCGACTGTCAGGCCGGCGCCAGCGGGAACATGATCCTGGGCGCGCTGCTGGACGCCGGGCTGGAGGCCGGCGCACTCGAGCACGAGCTGCGCAAACTGGAGCTGCCTGAATGGCGCCTGCAAACGCAGCGCGTCAAGCGAGGATCGCTCGCGGCGCTGTACGCGGATTTCGTCGTGCAGGGCCTGCCCGGCGAGGCGCGCGCCTATCCCGCCATCGACGGGCTGATCGCCGCCAGCGACGTTTGCGAACCCGCCCGCACCCGCGCGCGCGGCATGTTCAGGCGCCTAGCCGAGGTGGAAGCGGCCGTGCACGGAGTCGCGCTGGAGCAAGCGCACTTCCACGAGCTTGGGGCCGTGGATTCGGTGCTCGACATCGTGGGAGCGGCGGTGGCCATGCACCTGCTGGGAATCGAGTCCGTGCGCGTTTCGCCTCTCAACGTCGGCGGCGGCACGGTGAGCACGCAGCACGGCGAGTTGCCGGTCCCCGCGCCCGCCACGCTGGCGTTGCTCGAGGGCGAGGGCGCGCACGTCTACTCGACCGTCGACGACACCGAGCTTCTGACCCCCACGGGCGCGCTCATTCTGACAAGCTTCGCGCAGTCCTACGGACCATTGCCCGCCATGCGGGTAAGAGCGCACGGATACGGCGCCGGCAGAATGGAGCTGCCTTTCCCGAACGTGCTTCGGGTGACGCTGGGAGACCCTGCGCCGGCCGATGAGGCCGATCGCGTGACGGTGGTGGAAACCGATATCGACGACATGAATCCCGAGCTCCTGGCGCATGCCGGCGATCAGCTCATCGCGGCCGGAGCGCTTGACGTGACCACCACGGCGCTGGGAATGAAGAAGGGCCGCACGGGTACGCGGATCACCGCGATCGCGCCGCCGGAGAGGGCGGATGCCGTGGTCGAGGCGCTCTTGCGCGAGACCACAACCCTTGGCGTGCGTATGCACGAGGCGCGGCGGCGCAAGCTGCCGCGCCGTGAATTTACGGTGACGACCGAGTTCGGCCGGATCACCGTGAAAGCGTCTTATCTGAATCACAGACTGCGGGACGTCGCCCCCGCCGCCGACGATTGCCGCCAGGCGGCCCTGCGGTACGGCCAGCCGGTGCGGACGGTGTACGATGCCGCCCGCGCAGCAGGATTGGAAGAGGCGCCCACCCAGCTGGAGCCGGGGAGCGCCGGAGGAGCGGCGGAATGACGGCGGCCGTCAGCCAGCGGACGATACAAGCAGAGGCCGGCGAGGCGTCCAGCCCGCGCGAAGCCGCCTCAGATCCGGCACAGGCCAGGCGCGTGGATGTTCTGCAGAGCGCCGTGCGGCGCGTGCGTGCCCGCGAGATCGGTCTCTATCAGTCAGCGGCAGTCGTGGGCCGCGGCAACTCGCTGGAAGCCCGGCAGAGCGCAATAGCGCTGAACACGTCCATTCGCAGCTCGGCCCGAAACAGCGCCGTGGGTCTCAGCGTGGCCGGCAATACAGAGCTCCGCAACACGTTCGCGCAATGGGTGGTGGGCGGCAATATTCAGGCAACCCGGGTGCTGAGCCTGGCCGTGATCGGCGGCAACATTCAGGGCGACGTCCGTGCTCTGATGGGACCGCGTGCGGCCATCGCCTTCGGCGTGGCGCTGGGACTCGCGGGGCTGGCGAGCAAGCTCGTCAGCCGGCTTCTCAAAAAGCGCTAGGAGAGGCGGTCCGGCGCGGGAGGCCTGAAGCGAGGATCGGTTCACCATCGCGGCCCGCTTGGGGAGGCGCATAGGTCAAGCCTGGACGATTCTCGCTACGCTCGGCGCGACCTCGCAGTCACATTCAGAAGGCTATGTTCGACGGGGAGCTTCGCACCTACGGGATCGACGATCCGGAAATCGAGGCGCTGCGCGCGCGCATGGCACCGAGCGTGTTTGCGCTGGTTGAGCACCTGCTGGGCCACTGGCAGCAGGCCGGGATGCCGATCAGGCCGGCCGGGCGCGGTTTCGCGCTGCAGGCGCCGTTTGGAGATCGGCTCACCACCATCGCGTGGATCTATCCGGCCAGTCGCCGGCATCCCGAGGCGCGTATAGAAGTCGCGCTTAAGCTGCTGGAGCGGCGTGCGATTCCCGCCGAACACATCGCAGCGCTGCACGACGACCTCACGCGCTTCCCGACATTCATCCCCGACGAATCGACCAGCATGGTCGCGCTCGCCGTCAGGGAGGAGCTGACGCGCGAGGACATGGAGCGGCTGGCCAGGGTGCTGGTGCACTTCGGGCACTCGCTCGGCTAGCGAGGGAGACGGGTATCCCCGGAAAGGTCGATCACCGCGGGGGCCGACGCGGCGCCCGGGCTCACGGCCGCGTCGAGCGCATCCGGCCGTAACGGGTCGGGCGAGGATTCGGGTCCGACGCCGCGCAGGCTGCGGAGATAATCCAGCGCCTTCCTGGTATCACTGGCCATGCGCGCAGGTACTTGCGTGCGCAGCCGGTAGCGAAAAAGCCAGTAAGTAAACTCCTTCGCCTCCGGCCAGAGCAGTCGCCGGCCTACCTGGCGGCCACGCTGCTCGGCGAAGGCGGAGAGCAGCTCGGCGAGACCCGAGTGATAGACGCGCGTATAGGCGTCCCGGGTCCGCGTGCCGTCCAAGCGATGTGCCTTCTCGAGCTCGCGCTCGGCGACGTGCAGGAGCGCTTCCTCCACCGTGACGCCGAAAAAGTAGTTGAGATACGCCTTGTACTTGAGAGGTCCGAGCGCGGCCGCGAACTCGATCTCGGGAACCCGCAGGGGCGGCTCGCCGGAAAAGAGCAGCCGGCGCCGCTCAGTCCGCTCCACGCGGTCGGGACACACCGCCAGCAAGCGTTCGATCACACGCAACAGGTCCAGCGCGTCACCCCCGACCAGATAGTGAACGCGGCGCCGCTGCACGATTTCAGACGCCAAGCTCCACACGCTGACGGCCCGCAGCGCCGCGACGTACCAGTGCGCGCCCAGATCGAGCTCCGCGCGGAAGCGCGCGAAAGACTCGTTGTCGGCGCGCGGGGGCGCCGCCGGTGGGATGACGGTGAAGTCGAGCGGCATATCCTCGAAAGACTCAGCGCGGCCGGCGCCGCTCCTTCCGGCGCACCCTGCCTATACCATTGTCGCGCGGCGTCCGTAGCGCGCGACACGCGCGGGGCAGAAAATGCACCTGGTCATCCACTGCGACGGCGCCAGCCGCGGCAATCCAGGTGAAGCGGCGGCCGGAGTGCTGGTGCGCACCCGCAACGGGGACGTTCGCGCACGACTGGCGCTGCGGCTCGGGGTGATGACCAACAATCAGGCCGAGTATCACGCAGTGTTGAGCGGCATGCAGCTGGCCGCACAACTGGGCGCCACGGCAATCGAGTTCCGCGTGGACAGCCAGTTGATCGCGCGGCAGCTCGCCGGCGTGTGGCGGATCAAGGACGCAGCATTGCGCGCGCTGGCTGACCGGGTCGCGGCCGCCGCGCCGGCCGCCGCCACGGTGCGCTACATGCACGTGGAGCGCGCACAGAACCGCGAGGCGGACCGGCTGGCGAATTGGGCGCTGGACCAAACCCGAATCGAGCGCGCGGCGCCGGGCGGCTGAGCGCTCGCCGCGTCATACCACGGGCATCGGTAGAAGCCCCTTGAGACGCCGCGCATTCGCGCAATTCTGCGACTGAAAGCGTTTGACACTGGGTGGGGAACATGATCTAATACGCGCATCCAATTGTCACTTCTGTGGTGTTGGGTGGGTAATCGTGGGGGAACAGCAAGGCTCCAATGAGCAGGCGCGTGGACGATGCCGAGCTTCAAGGGCACCTACGTCCATCGATTGGACGCGAAGGGTCGGCTTGCGATTCCGAGCAAGCTGCGCGCGCAACTCCCCGAGGGCGGAACGTTGACGGTCAGCGCCGAGCGCTGCCTGACCCTCTACCCCGTGGAGCTGTGGCGCGAAACCGAGCGCGCGCTCAGCGGCTTAGACGCCTTGAACCCCGACGCGCGGGATACCAAGCGGCGGATCTTCGGATCGGCCGAGGACGTGAACTTCGATTCGCAGGGTCGCGTTGCGATTGCGGCCCATCTACGCGACCACGCAGGGCTCGGCCGGGAAGCTGTAGTCCTGGGAGTGGGCAACGTGATTGAAGTCTGGGACGCCGGCGAATGGCGCGTGCGCAGCGAGCATATCGACGACAACGCGTCCGAGATCATGCGGCGCGCCCGCGGAGGCGTCCCGCAACCAACTTAGGGTGTTCTGTGTGGGGCGTGGTGCCTCCCCCACGCCCCACACACACCGATCATGAACGCGCGACCCGCGGCACACCAGCCAGTGCTTGTGGAGGCTGTGCTGGATCTCTTGCAAGTTCAGCGGGGACTGGCGTACATCGACGCGACGGCCGGACTGGGTGGGCACACGGCCGCGTTGCTCGAACGGGGCGCGCGCCGGGTGCTGGCGGTAGACGCGGATCCAGCGGCGGCAGCGGCGCTCGCGCGGACCTTCGAAACCGACGAGCGTGTGTGCGTAAGACACGGGAACTATCGAACACTGGCCGCCCTCGCAGGCGCCTGCGGCTTCAACCAGGCTAGCGGCGTGCTGTTGGACCTGGGTCTTTCATCCGCGCAGCTTGCCGACGCTCAGCGAGGCTTCTCGTTCCGGCTGGACGGACCGCTCGACATGCGGTTCGATCCGAAGTCCGGCGCGCCGGCCGAGCAGTTGGTCAACCGCCTCTCCGAGATCGAGCTCGTCGATTTGATCCATCGGCTCGGTGAGGACCGCCGATCACGTCGGATCGCCCGCCGGGTGGTGGCGCGCCGGCCTATCCGCTCGACTACGGCACTGGCGGCCGCGGTTGCAAGCGCGTTTCCCGGCCGCCAGCGCATCCATCCGGCCACGCGCACTTTTCAAGCGCTGCGTATCGCCGCCAACGACGAGCTGGGCGCGCTCGCGGACGGCCTGACGGCCGCACAGACGGTCCTGCGCGACGGCGGGCGGATAGCCGTGATCGCGTATCACAGCCTCGAGGATCGAATCGTCAAGCGGAGATTCAAAGCCTGGGCGCGCGACGGCCACGGCTTGGACCTGACCCCCAAACCGATCCGGCCGGACGCGAGCGAAGTCGCGCTCAACAGGCGCGCACGCAGCGCGCGGCTGCGCGCGCTGCAAGTTTGCAAGGCGGGCTGATGGCGCTGCGAGAAGCGACGCTGCTGCGCCGCGGGGCTTATTGGCAGCAGGCGATCCGCGAGCTTCCTTTGGCAATCAGTCCCTCGCGTCTGGTGCTGGCGGTGATCGTGGCCGCGTTCGTGCTGGCAATGGTGTGGGTGCAGCAAACGCAGTCGCTGGTACGCATCGGCGGCGAGGTTCAGCGGCTGGAAGCGGCGTTGGAAGAGCATCTGCAGCGCCGACAGGACCTGCTGGCGCAGCTTGCCCTGCTCAACGACCTGCCCACGGTGCAGCGCATCGCCTTCACATCGCTGGGCATGCGCGCGCCGGAGCGACCGATCTACACGCACGCCAGCTCGCTGGCGCCGGGTATCTCATTCGACCGGCCTTTGTGGGCCGCCGCCAGCGAGCCTCTGCAAGAGACACCGTGGTGGGAAGCTTTCCTGCGAGCCATAAGTGCCAAGATCACGAGCCTCCGCGAATAGGGATCATCGGGCGCCCGATGAAGACCAGCCGCCGGACCGGTCACGGCGGCTGGCCCTGATGCTGGGCGCGGCGGCGCTGGGGGCCGGCGGCCTGGGCTGGCGTCTCTTCGACTGGCACGTCCAGCAGTCCGCCGAACTGACCGCGCGCGGCTCCAGCGCTCTCCTGGCGCGTACCGACATACACCCGCGGCGCGGGTCGATCTACGAACGCGCCGGCAATGTGATGGCGATCAGCCGCGGCGCCAGCCGCATCGTGGCCGATCCACAGATCATTCATGCGCGCAGCGACCCCTTCGCGTACGCCGATCTGGCGCGGCGCTTCGTCGACCTCGACCCCCTGCTCATAGCCGAGCGCGTGGGTGATCCGAAGACGCGTTACGCCGTGTTGCAGCGCGGAACTATTGGAAGCGCGCTGGAGCGCGTTAGCCGCGCGATCGATGAGGGCGAGCTGCCGGCCACCTGGCTGGAGCCGGAGCGGGTAAGGGTCTACCCGAATCAAGAGCTTGCCGCGCATGTGCTCGGGTTCGTGGCAGAGTCGGGTCGGACACGGGACGGAGTCGTGGGGCAAGCCGGAGTGGAGGCCTGGTACGAGGACGCGCTTGGCGGCGCTCCGGGGCGAGTGAGCTCCGACCTCGACCGGCTGGGACGCCGCATTCCGACCGGCCGTCACTACGCCGTGCCCCCTCGGCACGGTTCGCACGTGATCCTCACACTCGATCGCACTTTGCAGTACATCGCCGAACAGGAGCTGGACGCGGCGCTCGAGCGCTACTCCGCCGAAGCGGGCACGATCGTGATGCTCGACCCCAGCTCCGGCGAAGTGCTTGCCATGGCGAGCCGTCCCGCCTACGAGCCCGGCCGAGTGCACGAGTACCGCGCGCTAGGGCCGGAGTTCGCCAATCGCGCCACGGGTCTGATTCACGAGCCGGGCAGCACGTTCAAGCTGATAACCATGGCCGCGGGGCTGGACACCGGCGCCGTCCGGCCCGACACGTCGCACGAACTCCCAGGCATCTATAAGTATTACGGGCAGGAGTTCCGAAACTGGGACGAGCGAACCTATCCGAGCCAGACGATGGTCAGCGTGCTGCGGCACTCGAGCAACACCGGCGCCATCTTCGTGGCCGACCGGATGGGCGCCGACCAGTTCTACAAGTACGTCGACGCCTTCGGCTTTGGGCGCGTGACCGGGATCGACATAGCGGGCGAGGTGGCCGGCATCGTGCGGCGCCGCGGGGACGACGGCTGGTTCCTGCCGGACCTCGCGGCCAACTCGTTCGGGCAAGGCATTTCGGTAACCGCGGTGCAGCTAGCGGCGGCCGTTGGAGCGATTGCGAACGGCGGCGTGCTGATGAGACCGCACGTGGCTCGTTCCATCGTTCACCCGGACGGTACGCGCGAGACCATCAAGCCGCACGGCGTCCGTCGCGTCGTGAGCGCCGAGAGCGCCCGCACGCTTGTCGAGATGCTGGAAAGCGCGGGAGCGCAGATTGTGAACAACCCCGCCTCAGTGCCCGGATATCGAACAGCGGGAAAGACGGGTACCGCGGAAATAGCCTCCGGAGGACGGTTTCTGTCCGATACCTCAATCGCCTCCTACGTCGGGTTTGGGCCGCTGGAAAGACCGCGCGCGTTGACTCTGGTGACGATAGAGAAGCCGCAGACGGCTTTCTTTGGGTCCGAAGTGGCATCGCCAACCTTCAAGCGTGTGATGGCGCGCGCGTTCGCGCATCTCAAGACGCCCCCGCGGCTGGATAGATAGTGGCCACGCACGTCGCCTCACGTCCGCCGGGGCCGCGCGGCCGGCTGAGTTGGCCGGCTCTGGATCCCGTCCTGCTGGTCCTCACAGTCGTATTGCCCCTGGGCGGTGTCGTGATGGTCGCAAGCGCGCGCATGCCGGCGGTCCTGGGGCAGGACTCGCTGTTGGAGCGCGTGACGATCCAGCAGATGATCTTCGCGCTGGTTGGCATGGCCGTGGCGCTTGGTCTGAGCGCGGTGGAGTACCGCCGCTATGCCCGCATCGCGCCCCTGTTGCTGGCGGCCGGCTGGCTGGCGTTGATCGCGGTGCTCTTCGTTTCCAGTCCTGACCAGGCCGTGACGGCGCGCCGCTGGTTCCGTCTCGGGGAACTCACGCTGCAACCGAGTGAGTTCGTGAAGGTCGCCTTCGTTCTGACGATAGCGGCGCTGGCGGCCCGCTGCGGGCGGCGAATCCACGAGTGGCGCGTGGTGCTGCTTCTCTTCGGCGGGCTGATGGTGTTCGTGCTCCTGCCAGTGCTTTTGGAGCCGGACCTGGGCACGGCGGCCACTATGGGCGTGGTGGCCCTGGCGATGGTGTTTGCGGCCGGCGCGCGCCTGCGTCACATCTTGATTCTTCCGGCGATCGGGCTAGCCGTGGGCGGCCTGTCGATCATGGCGAACGACTATCAGCGGGTGCGCCTGCTGGCGTTTCTGAGCCGTGATCCCGACCCGGCCAACACCGGCTACCAGGCCGCGCAAGCTCAGATAGCGCTTGGCAGCGGCGGTGTGACCGGGCGCGGCCTGGGACTGGGAACTCAAAAGTTCCTGCTGCCCGTGCCCGAGTCCGACTCGGTATTCGCGGTGCTCGGCGAGGAGTTCGGATTGGTCGGGACGGCCTTGGTGCTGGTCCTCTTCCTGGCGCTATTCGTCCGCGGCGTTCAGATCGCGGCGGCTTGTCACGATCCGTTCGGACGGTTGCTGGCGGTCGGGATCGTGACCCAGATCACGTTTCAAGCATTCGTCAACATGGCCGTGGTAACGGGACTCGCGCCGGTTACCGGGATCACGCTGCCATTCATCAGCCGCGGTGGATCATCGCTGCTGGCATCCCTGATTCTGATGGGGATTCTGCTCAACGTGGCGCGCACCACGGCGTTGCGGGCGCGCGAATGAGGATCGTCCTGGCAGGCGGCGGCACCGCCGGGCACATCTTCCCCACGCTGGCAGTGGCGGCTGAGCTGCGCGCTTTGCTGGGTAGCGACACGGCCCACCTGGCGGTTGTGTGCGGCGCGCGCGAGCTCGACGCAACGCTATACCGGGACACTGAGCTGGATCTCATACCTCTCCCGGTACGCGGGCTGATCGGCGCCGGCTGGCGGCAGCTGCCGTGGCGGCTGGCGCGCATGTGCTGGTGCACCGTGCTGGTTTGGCGGGAGCTGGGACGGCGCCGCCCGCAAGCGATCGTCGCCAGCGGCGGATACGTGAGCGTGCCGTTGATTTTGGCCGGCCGCCTGCGCGGAACCCCGGTGGTGCTGTTCTCGGGAGACGCGCAGCTGGGATGGGCTACAAGAGTGCTGGCGCCGCTCGCTCGGATCACGACCATCGCGTTCGACGCGGCGCGGGCACAGTTGCGCGGGACGCAGATCGTGCCCACCGGCTACCCACTGCGCGCGGAGTTTGGCAGCCCGGACCCACAGGCCGGCCGGAGGTTGGCCGGCTGCGATCCGGATGACCAGCTGCTGCTGGTAATGGGTGGCAGCCAGGGCGCCCACACTGTCAACCAGGCCATCCTGCGGGATTTGCCGCGGCTGGTTGAGCGCGGCGTGCTATTTCACTTGACCGGGCGCGCCGGTCTCGCGGCCGCGCGGGCGGCCGCGGAGCGTTTGCCCGACAGCCTGCGCGCCCGCTATCAGGCCCACGCCTTCGTAAGTGACGGATTCGCCAATCTGCTCGCCGCCGCCGACCTGGTGGTCAGCCGCGCCGGCGCCACGTCCGTGGCCGAGCTGAGCGCGGTGGGCACGGCCGCGATCATCGTGCCGGGCGAGTTCGGGGCCGGCCACCAGGTGGCCACGGCCCATGCTATGCAGGGCGCGGGCGCGGCGGTTGTAGTGCGCGAGACCGAACTGGCTAAGGGCCGGCTGGCGCAGATGGCGCTGGAGCTACTCAGCGACTCTGAACGACTCGCGGCCATGCAGCGCGCTTCGCGCGCGCGCGGCCGACCGGGCGCGGCTCGTGAAATCGCCCGTATCGCCATTGAGCTGGGCCGGTCACGCTGCCCGCAGGTGGTCCCGAATGGAGCGTGAGTTGCTGGGGCCCGACGTGCGCAGCGTGCACGTGGTGGGAATCGGCGGCGCCGGCATGAGCGCCATCACCGCGGCCCTTTTAGATAAGGGCCTGAAGGTCAGCGGGAGCGATCTCGAGATGTCGCCGCGCGTTACGCGGCTGGCGGATCGAGGCGCGCGCGTGCACCGCGGCCACGACGCCGCTCACCTGGTAGGGGCCGACCTGGTCGTCTATTCGGCGGCGATCCCCGACGACAATCCGGAGCTGTGCGCGGCCCGGCGGGCTGGCATCTCGTGCGCTGGCCGCGCGTCAGTGGTGGCCGAGCTGTTCAACACCAAAGCCGGCATAGCGGTGGCGGGTACGCACGGAAAGTCAACCACCAGCGCGATGACGGCGACCATCCTGCGGGAAGCGGGTTACGACCCGAGCTTTCTGATCGGCGCCTCCGCGCCATCCACAAACAACCTGAACGGGCGTTATACGGGCTCGACCTGGATGGTGGTGGAGGCCGACGAGTTCGACGAAGCGTTCCTGGCCTACAGGCCCGACGTGGCGGTGCTCACCCACCTGGAGGCCGATCACCTGGACTACTTTGGAACGGAGGCGCGGATGGTGCGCGCCTTCGAGCAATTCGTCGATCAACTCGGCCGCGACGCCACGCTCATCGTACGCACGGACATTCCGCTCCTCGCTCCGCTGGCCGAGCGCCACCGCGGAACGCTGGTGCGGTTCGGTCCCGGCGAACCGTGGGACCTGACGGGCTATGCCGCGACTGCCGCCGGTATCACACTCGACCTGCGCACGCCGGAAGGGCCGGTGGTATGCCGCCTGGCCGTGCGCGGCAGACACAACGCCTGGAACGCACTGGCGGCGCTGGCGGCAAGCGCGTGCGCGGGCGTGGCCGTAACCGAGGGCGCGCAGTCCATCGAGGCCTATACCGGCGCCGAGCGGCGCATGCAGCTTCGCAGCGAGGCCGGCGACGTAACGGTGATAGAAGACTACGCGCACCATCCAACAGCGGTTGCGGCCACGATCGCGGCCGCGCGCGAGCTATCGCCGGGGCGCCTCTGGGCCGTCTTTCAGCCGCTGCTGCGAACGCGCACGCGCGATCTGCTCAAGGCCTTCACGCGGGCCTTTGCAGGCTCGGATTACGTGCTCCTCGCCGAGACTCGCTCACCGCCGGGCCGCGAATCAGACGCGGGCGTCACATCGGCCGACCTGGCCGAGTCCATCGATCATCCCTGCGTGCGCTACATCCCCGCGTTTGCGGGCATCGTGGACTTGATCGCGGCGGACGCGGCGCCCGGAGACCTTCTGCTGGTTATGGGGCCGGAGTCGATTACACCCCTGGCCGACCAGCTTGCGGACTGGACGAAGCAAAGGGCGGCCGCCGCATGAGGGCGAGCGGATTCCCATCGGAGCTGCGCGTGCGGACGAACGAGGCCATGCGCCGGCACACGTCGTTGGGAGTAGGCGGACCGGCCGACTTCTGGGTCGAAGTGCGCAGCCAGGTCAAGCTGGTGCAAGCCCTCGAGGCGGCCCACCGGCTCCGGATTCCTCGCGTGGTGGTAGGGCATGGGACGAACATCCTGGTGGCCGACGAGGGGATCGAGGGACTGGTGATATGCAATCGCTGCCGGGGGCTGCGGCTCGACCCGGAGAACGGACGGGTTTGCGTCGAATCGGGTTACACGATGACGCGCCTGGCTCGCCAGACCACCGAGGCGGGGCTCGCGGGGCTTGCGTTTGGGATCGGGGTGCCCGGCACGGTGGGCGGCGCCGTCTACGGCAACGCGGGCGCCTTCGGCAGCGACATGGCGGCGGTGCTGCAGGCCGCGCGCGTCTGGTATCCCGACGCCGTGCGCAGGATTGGGGCGGAACGGCTGGACCTGGCCTACCGCGAGAGCGCTCTGAAGCACGATCCACGCCAACCCGTGGTGGTGGAAGCGCAACTCGGCGTCCGGCGCGGCGATCCGGCCGCGCTCAAGGCCGAGCTGCTTTCGTTTGCGCGGCGCCGTTGGGACACGCAGCCGCGCGGTCTCAACGCCGGCTCCTTCTTCAAGAATCCCCCCGGTGAGCATGCGGGGCGGCTGATAGAGGCCGCGGGGCTGAAAGGAGCGTCGCGGGGCGGAGCGCAGGTCTCGACCGTACACGCGAACTTCATCACGAATCCGGGCGGCGCCACCGCCGCGCAGGTGCTCACGCTGGCGCGGCACGTACAGGCGACCGTTCAAGCGCGGTTCGGCGTCCGGCTCGAACCCGAGGTGCGCTTGTTGGGCCGCTGGAGCGACCGGGTGGAGGGACTCTGCGCATGAGCGCCCCCAGCCCGGGGTTGGTGAGCCGCGCGGCCTCCCTGGTGATCGCCGTACTGGCGGGGGCAGTGTTGATCTGGATGCTCAACTCCTCGCTGTTCGACATCCGCAGCGTCTCGGTGCACCGCGCCAGCGCGTCGCCGCCGCCAGCGCTCGATCCACGCAAGATCGATGGAATCGCGCAGTCGGCTTTGGGTCAGAACGCATTCCGCGTCGACACGGCGGCCTTGCGCGAGCGGCTGCGGGCCATACCGGGCGTCGCGGACGCCGTGCTCACAACCAGCCTCGACGGCCGTGTAACGGTAACGGTCTCCTATGAAGCGCCAGTCGCCAACTGGGTGATCGGGGGGCAGAGCTATCTGGTGAATTCGGACGGTGAAGTTTTGGCGCCGCGCTACATGTCCGACCTGGAACTGACAGTGGAGGACGAGGGCAGCGCGGCCGCCCGCCCCGGCGACCGCATCGATCTGGACGCGCTGCACGCCGCCTACCAGTTGCAGCACAACCTGCCGTTGTTGCGCGTGATGCCGAGTCGGATTCGCTACGCCCCCGGCCGGCTGGTCGTGGTGGACCACTCGGGGCGCGAGCTGCAATTCGGGACTCCCGAGCGGCTGGCTTCCAAGCTGGTGGCGTTGCACGCGGTGCTGGAACACGCCGGCCGCCGTGGGGAGCGCATCGCCAGCATCGATCTGCGGCCGGTCGACCGGCCTACCTACCGCACGGTTGAGGCCCCGCCCGTGATCTCGACGCTCGACGCCGGGGTGAGCCTGGGAGAGTCAAATGAAGGCGAGAGGGTTGACGACGGGACATAGAGAGGAGCTTTAGAGCTTGCGGCGCAATCACACAATCGTCGGGTTGGATGTTGGCACTACCAAGACGTGCGCGGTCGTCGTGCAGGACTATCGCGACGCCCAGCTGCACGTAATGGGAATCGGCACGGCGCCGTCCTACGGCCTGAAGGGCGGGCAGATCGTTGACGTGGTGCTGACCGTGAAAGCGATAGACGAGGCGATATTTGGAGCGGAGAAAGCTGCGCGTACGCGCGTTCGCAGCGTGATCGCAGGCATCGCGGGCGGCCACCTGCAGTCGCACAGCCAGCATGCCGACCTGAATATCGACTCGCAAGACGGGCTGGTACGCGATCGCCACGTGAGCGCCGCGGTGCGGTCGGCCGCAACCTTGGCCATGCCGCCCAACCGCGAGGTGGTGTCGGTGATTCCAAAGACCTTCGCCGTCGATCACCTCAGCGACGTGGTCGATCCACGCGGATTGACGGGCCGGCGCGTAAGTGTGGAGGCGCACGTGGTGACCGGCGCGTCTAACGCACTGGCGAATCTCGACAATTGCGTGCGGCGGGCCGGCGTTGACTTGTATGGCCGGGTTTTGCAGCCGCTGGCTTCCGCCGAAGCCTGTCTTACCGAGGAGCAGCGCCGCGAGGGCGTGGTGCTGGTGGACATCGGAGGCGGGACCACCGACGTCGCGATCTTCGTGGAAGACGCCTGCTGGCACATCGCGGTGATTCCGATGGGAGGCGCCCTGGTCACGGCCGACATAGCGCGCGGTCTGCGCTTACCCACGCGCGTAGCGGAGGCGTTGAAAATAGAGCACGGGAGCGTGGACCCGCGGATGGCCGAGGACGAGTCGACCGTCGAGGCGCCCAGCTTCGATCACGGTGCGCCAGCGGCCGTGCGCCGCCGCGACCTCACGGAAGTGGTGGGCGCGCGTATGGAAGAAGTGCTATCCCTGATCAAAGACGAGGTCGCACGCAGCGGCTATTACGACATTCTGCCGGCCGGCGCGGTGCTGACAGGCGGCGGCTCGCGGATCCCCGGGTTGCGGAGTCAGGCGAGTAATATCCTGGAGATGCCGGTAACCATGGGCCACCCTTTCGCGCTGCGGGGGCTCGACGAGGACATGCGGTTGCCCGAGTTCTGCACCGGAATCGGCCTCGCGCTCGCCGGTGCACGGCCGCGCGATCACGATGGCTGGCTGAAGAGCGGTCAGGCGCGGGCCAGCCGGACCGTGGACCGCGTCGCGGGGTGGATGCGGTCGGTGGTGACCCCTGGCGAGAGTTGATCTAACGCGTTGAGACGTTACTCTAGTGGATAGTTCGGGATATCGATCCGAGCCGAAGCGGCATTCGGCTGGCGCCGGCCGGTACCGGAGAGAGGACACCTGAAATGAGCGCGGACCAAAGCCGCAGGGGAAGCCGGATCACCCGCTTGACCCCGTCTGAGCGGGACGCGCCCGATGGGACCGGAGGCGACCCCCAGGCCCAAATCGTCGTCGTCGGCATGGGCGGCGGCGGCGGCAATGCCGTGAATCGCATGATCGAGGCCAACGTTACCGGCGTTCGGTTCGTCACCGTAAACACCGACGCGCAGGCCCTCATGCGCTCGACAGCGCCGATGCGGCTGCGCATTGGCGATAAGGCCACGCGCGGACTCGGATCCGGCGGCAGCCCCACCCTGGGCCAGAAAGCCGCCGAGGAATCCAGCGAGGACCTGCGCGAGGCCATCGAGAGCGCCGACATGGTGTTCATCGCGGCCGGCATGGGCGGCGGTACCGGAACCGGAGGCGCCCCCGTCATCGCCGATATAGCGCGCGAGGCGGACGCGCTGACCGTGGGCGTGGTCACACGGCCCTTCAGCTTCGAAGGGGCCACCCGTGCGCGCATCGCGGAAGAAGGGATTCGGGACCTGCATGACCGCGTGGACACGCTGGTATCTATACCGAACGAGCGCCTGCTGACGGTTGCCGACTCGACCACTACGATCAACGAGGCCTTCGCCATCGCGGACGATGTCCTCAGACAGGCTATTCAGGGCATCTCCGACCTGATCACGCAGCCGGGTCTCATCAACCTCGACTTCAACGACGTGCGCACCGTCATGACGGAGTCCGGCACGGCCTTGATGGCCCTCGGAGAGGCGCAGGGCGAGATGCGCGCGGCTGAAGCGATCAACCAGGCCCTCAACAGTCCGCTTTTGGACGTTTCTATCGACGGAGCGCGCGGCGTGCTCTTGAACTTCACGGGCGGCATGGATATGACGCTGCACGAGGTCAACGAAGCCGCCGACATCGTGGCCAAATCGGCCGACCCCAACGCCAACATCATCTTCGGCACGGTCATCGACGAGTCACTGGAAGGCCGGCTGCGCGTGACCCTGATCGCCACCGGTTTCCAGGCCAGCCAGGAGCAGCGCCCGGCGCGTCGGCAGCGCGTGCGCGCGCCCGTCGGACCGCAGGTGCGCGAGCTGGACTTCTCCGCGCGTCCCGAGAGCGGTGAGGACGTGGATATTCCGGCCTTCCTGCGCCGCCGTTCCGGTCAGGGATGACGCGCGTACCCGCTACAGGCACTCGCCGGGACGGCTAGCACGCCGGACGGACAGGCCGGGCGCCCAGTGTCCCTGCATCCCGACCGAGCGCGCATGACGGCCGGCGAGGCGCCGTTGGACGCGCTGCGTGCTCGTATCGCGCGAGTGCGGGGCCGTGTGCAGGATGCCTGCGCGGCGGCCGGCCGCTCGCCTGACGACGTGCAGCTGGTGGCCGTCACCAAGACGGTGGCGGTCGAAACCGTGCATATGGCCCTGGCAGCCGGATTGACGGTATTCGGCGAGAACCGCGTGCAGGAAGCGCAGGCCAAGATCCCGCAGGTCGAGGGGGGCGCTTGGCACCTGGTGGGACACCTGCAGCGCAACAAAGCGCGCGCGGCCAGCCAGCTCTTCAGCTGCGTCCAGTCGGTCGATTCGGAGCGGCTGGCGGAACGCCTGGACAGCGTGCGCGGCGACCGCCGTCTCGACGTGCTATTACAGGTGAATCTCACCGGCGCCGAGGGTCAGGGCGGGATCGAACCGGACGGGCTCGCGCCGCTGGCGAGGATGGTGGACCGCGAAACCGGGCTGGCCTTGCGCGGGCTGATGACTATCGGCCCCTTCACGCGCGACACCGGGGCTGTTCGCGCTTGCTTTCGGCGGCTGCGCGAATTGCGCGACGAGCTGCGGCCACACCTGCCGAATCAGCACTTTAGCGAGCTTTCGATGGGTATGACCGACGATTTCGAGACCGGCATTCAGGAAGGCGCCACACTCGTGCGGGTAGGTCGCGCTATCTTTGGTGACCGGCCGGACACCCAGATACAGAAACTGTAACCACTATGCCGTCGATCGTGGCGCTTCTCGACGTGGTCGTGACAGTAGTCGTCTTCGCGATCATCGGACGGGCCATTCTGTCCTGGTTCGTGCGCGATCCCAGCCACCCGTTGATGCGGCTGCTGATCGACGTGACCGAGCCGATTCTGGGCCCGATCCGGCGCATGCTGCCGCAAACCTGGATGATCGACCTCTCACCGTTGATCGCCATTCTGGTGATCCAAGTGTTTTGGCGCATCGTGCGCGCGCTTGCGCTCTCGGCGTAGACGGAAAGAGCCTCGAGTGACGTGTGGACGTGATTGCGCGAGTTGCACCGTCGGGACCTCTGGGGTGTAGCTGGGTGACCCGTGAAGGATCGTGCGGCGCCGGGCTCACGGTGCGCGTGCTCGCCAAGCCCCGCGCGCGCCAGGAGCGGCTGAGCCGCGCTGCTGATGGAAGCCTGGTGGCGCGCGTATCGGCGCCGCCGGCGGATGGGCAGGCCAACAGGTCCATCCGCATCCTGCTGGCCCGCGCCCTCGGCCTGCGCCAGGGCGACGTGATGATCACCGGCGGGCATGGATCGCGCACGAAGCGAGTGGAATTACATTGCCGCGACCGCCGCGCGCTAGCCGCCAGGTTGGAGCTATTGGAGGCCGAGGCGTGAAGACGGGCGGGTCGGAAATGACGCATCCGACGCTTAGCCCCGCCGCCGCCTCCGCATCTGAGCGCCGGCCGTACGCGTTCGCTGGCCAGTACCGAAGCGCCGCGTGCGGCCGCGATAGCTCCCCTTCAGGTCAGACCTAGTGCTGCAGCGTCCACGCGGGACAGCCGACCGGCTTCCCGAGGCCGCGCCGGCCTGGCGTCTGATCATCGGGTCCTTCGAGCGGGAGTGCCGCTTGCGCGGCTACCGGCCAATCTCCACGCCCACGTTCGAGGCCACCGAGCTGTTCAGCCGCGGCTCGGGTGAGTCCACCGACATCGTGCAAAGGGAGATGTACACGTTCCAGGACCGCGGCGGCGACTCGTTGACCCTGCGTCCGGAGTGCACGCCGCCCGTGGTGCGCGCCTATCTGCAGAACGGCATGCAAGCGTGGCCGCAGCCGGTGAAGCTGGCCTACGTGACCTCGATCTTTCGCTACGACCGCCCGCAGGCGGGACGCTACCGCGAGCACCACCAGCTTGGCGTGGAAGCGCTCGGAGACGGCGGCGCGCTGCTCGACGCCGAGGTCATCGACCTGCTCTGGTCAACCCTGCGGTCGCTTGGGCTGAACGATCTGAAGGTAGAGCTGAACTCGTTGGGCGACCCGGATACGCGGCCGGCCTACCGACAGGCTCTGGTGGACTACTTCACGCCGCTATCCGGCGAGCTTTGCGCGGACTGCCGCACGCGCCTGGCCGTCAACCCACTGCGCCTGCTGGACTGCAAGAAGGCGCCCTGCAATACGGCCGGCGGGAACGCCCCCCGATCGATTGACTTCATTGGCGACCCCGCCCGCGAGCACTTCACCACCGTGCAGGAGCTGCTGCGCGTGCTCGGCGTCGACTATGCAATCAACCACCGGCTGGTCCGCGGCCTCGACTACTACAACCGAACCGTCTTCGAGGTCACGCCGCCCGACGCCGGCGCGCAAGGCACGGTGGGCGGCGGCGGGCGCTATGACTACCTGGCCGAAGCGCTGGGCGGCCCGCACCTGCCCGGCGTCGGATTCGGATCGGGCGTCGAGCGCATTCTCCTGAACATGCAGCGCGTGAGCGCGCGCGTCGATGAAGACGCGGGGCCGGCGGTGTTCGTGGCGCCGCTAGTGTGCGCGGGGTTGCGGGCCGGCGTGGAAATCGCCGCCGAGCTGCGCGCGTCCGGCCTGTCCGTGGAGGTCGCCGCGGCGCCCGCCAGCGCACGGGCACAGCTGCGCCGCGCCAATGCACGCGGCGCGCATTTAGTCGTGATCCTGGGAGCGCGCGAGCTGGCGGCCAATTCGGTCACCCTCAAGTCGATGGCCGCGGGTGAGCAAGCGGCGGTGGCGCGTGACGCCATCGTGCCGCGCGCCCGCGCGATGCTGGGTGAGCCGTCGTGACCGCCCGCTCCGACAGGCCCGCAACCACCGGGAACGTGCGCCGGATTCCCGATTGCCCGGGGGACTTCGGAGCCGGCATATCGTGATCGTCGTGGTCGACTACGGGGCGGGCAACATCCACAGTGTGGCCCGCGCCCTCACGCGAGTGGGCGCCCAGTTTGAGGTAACCGCCGACCGGGAGCGGGTGGGGCGCGCAAGCGCACTGGTGCTGCCGGGAGTAGGCGCGGCGCTGGACACCATGCGCGGCCTGCAAGCGGCCGGCGTGGACGATCCGCTGGTCGCGGCAATCGCGCGCGGAGTGCCCTATCTGGGCATCTGCATGGGCTATCAGGTGCTGTTCGATTACAGCGAGGAGGACGATGGCACTGCCTGTCTGGGCGTGCTGGCGGGCCGCGTGGTGCGCTTTCCCGATAGCCTGCACGTCCCGCACATGGGATGGAATCAAGTGCGGCAGGTTGGTGCGCCGCCGCTGCTGGACGGGGTCGGGCAGGACGCCAACTTCTATTTCGTGCACTCCTACTACCCGCAACCCGATGACGCCGGCATGGTGGCGGGGACCACGGAGTACGGTGTGACGTTCGCGAGCGCGGTGGCCGATAACAACCTGTTCGCCACGCAGTTCCATCCGGAGAAGAGCGGCGCGCCGGGCCTGCGGGTGTACGCTAACTTCGCCCGCCTGGCCGGGCAGTCGCCCGCGCTCGATCTCGCCTGAGCCCCGATGGACGTTTTCGCAACCATCGATATCCGCGGCGGCAAGTGCGTCAGGCTCAGCCAGGGTGATTTCAAGCGCGAGACCATCTACTTCGACGACCCGGCGGAGGCCGCACGGCGGTGGGTCTCCGAGGGCGCAGACTGGCTGCACGTGGTCGATATGGACGGCGCGCGCACGGGAGAGCGGGTCAACGCAAGCGCCATCGGGCGCGTGATCGCAAGCGCCGGGAGCACTCCGGTGCAGGTGGCGGGCGGGATTCGCTCGCTTAACACGGTCCGCGAGGTCCTGGACTCGGGCGCGGCGCGGGTGGTGCTGGGCACCGCCGCCGTTCGTGACCCCGAGCTGGTGGCCACCGCGGTCAAGGCGTTCCCTACCCGTGTGGCGGTGGGCGTTGACGCCAAGGCTGGCGACGTAGTGATCGAAGGCTGGGCGCAGGTCACCTCGTACGGGGTGGAAGCAGTGGCCGACATGGCGGCGGCCGCGGGCGCCGCGGCCGTCATTCACACCGACGTTAGCGTGGACGGCATGCTCAGCCATCCGAACATCCCCGCCACGGGCGCGCTGGTGCGGCGGTTGGGCACGCGGCTGGAGATCATCGCGTCCGGCGGCGTGGGCCAGGTCGAAGACATAGTCAGCTTGCGCGAAGTGGGCGCGGACGGCGTTATCGTGGGACGCGCGCTCTACACTGGCGCCGTGCGGCTGGCCGACGCGCTGGCCGCGGCCCACCCAGAGAGATGTTGACCCGCCGCATCATTCCCTGCCTGGACGTGAAGGGCGGGCGCAACGTGCGCGGCGTCAAGTTCTCGGCGGACATCGACGCGGGCGATCCCGTGCAGCTGGCGGCGCGCTACGACCGCGAGGGCGCTGACGAGCTGGTCTTCTACGACATCACGGCCTCGGCTGAGCAGCGCGGCATCATGGTCGAGTTGGTGGAGCGCGTCGCGTCTCAAGTGTTCATCCCGCTGACGGTTGGCGGCGGCCTGCGCAACGTGGACGACATGCGCCTGATGCTGCGCAGCGGGGCCGAGAAGGTCTCGGTCAACAGCGCGGCGCACCGCGAACCGGACCTGATCCGCGCCGGCGCCGACCGTTTCGGGTCGCAGTGCATCGTGCTTTCCATCGACGCTCTGCGGGTGCCCGCATCCGACCCGCCTAGATGGCGCGTGTATCTCAACGGCGGCCGCACGGCCACCGACCTCGACGCGGTGGAGGCGGCGCAGCGGGGCGAAGAGCTCGGGGCCGGCGAGATAGTGCTCAACAGCATCGACGCCGACGGCACCCGCCAGGGCTACGACCTGGAGTTGCTGCGGGCCGTGGCGGACAGCGTGAGCGTTCCCGTGATCGCCTCGGGCGGCGCCGGTACGCTGGAGCACCTGCGCGAGGGTCTGCAGGACGGTCACGCACACGCGGTGCTGGCGGCCTCGATTTTTCACTTCAGCGTCTTCAGCATCCACGAGGCCAAGAAGTACCTGGCGAACGCCGGTCTGCCGATGCGGTTGGACCCCTATCAAAACGGGCGGGCGGGCACGGTCGGATGACAACGGTTTGCGCGCGATGAGCGGCGGCGGGCAGGTTCTGGACGACTTGCAAGCGGTGATCGAGCAGCGCGCGCGCGACCGGCCCGACGGCTCTTACGTGGTGAAGCTGCTGGACCAGGGCGTCGACCGCATCGCGCGCAAAATCGGCGAAGAGTCGGCCGAAGTGATAGTGGCGGCCAAGAACGAGTCCGGCGAGGAGCTGGCCGGTGAGGCGGCGGACCTGATATTCCACCTGCTCCTGCTCCTGCACAGCGCCGGCGTACCTCCCACAGCGGTCTACGCTGAGCTGCGCAGGCGGCGGGAAAGCTCCAGCCGAGCGTAGAGCGCGTTACGCGCCGCCCTCATCAGCAGACACGCGGTAGCAGCCGGTACCACTCAGCGAGCTAACGGCGCGGATACACGGCGCGCGGTCAGGCCTCCTCGGCTGCCCTGCTCTGCCTTAAACGCGCGCGAATGACCGGCAATACCGCCAGACTCAGCGCGAAATACAGGGTCATAAGGGCAAACGGAGCGCGGTACCCAAATCCCGGCTCGACCCTGTTCAATGCGTCGAGGGCTACTCCGGCGGTTATGGTCGCGAGCGCGTCGCCGCCGGCTGTAGCCAGGTTGGTCAAGCCCATGTAGAGCCCTGCGGCGCGCAAGTCGGGCACCAGGTCGATGGCGGTCGCCCAATCCGCGGCAACGAACAGCCCCAGCCCCGCCCCCAGCACGGCGCCGAATATCAGGAACTGGAGGTAGGACTGCGAGAAGAACATCAGGACACCGCTCAGAGCACCAAGACCGCCCGCGCCGGCAAGCACGCGCAGGCGGCCGTAGCGGTCGGCCAGCCATCCGCCGGGAACGCTGGTCAAGGCCGCGACGACGATCACGACACCCAGCACCCCAGACGTTTTGATGCCGGGGTCGGTTTCGCCCAGGCCGCTTTCCAGGAAGAAGCGAATGAAGTTGTCCATAGCAAGCAGGCCCATGAAGAAGAACAAGCGCCCCAGCACCAGCCAGCCGAAAGCCGGGCGGGAACGCAGCTCGCTCAGCCGCTGCCGCACCTCGCGCAGGACGCTCTCGAAGGGCGGCAGCGCCGGGGTTGGCGGGTCCTTCACGAAGCGCCAGGCCGCCCCAGAGGCCACTAG
Source organism: Chloroflexota bacterium (assembly GCA_965220075.1). Lineage (GTDB taxonomy): Bacteria > Chloroflexota > UBA11872 > UBA11872 > UBA11872. Next base: position 1,436,297 of record OZ244806.1, on the reverse strand, counting down.
CAACACCGCGGCCACTACCACGACGGCGGGGAGCACAAGCCCGCGGTCGAGCAACAGGCCCGCCGCCAGCACGCCCAACAGCGTTCCAACCTGGTTGGCTATGCCGAAGACGCCCGAGGCGCGTCCGCGCGCGTTTGGCCGCACCTGATCGGGAATAACGCCCTGGTAGGGGCCGTGGGCCGTGTTGGCCGCGATCTGCAGGAACACGACCGCGACGATCAGCAGCCAGAAGCTGGGGCTCGCGCCGATCACGATCAGGAAAGGCACAGCCGCCATGGCCCCCGCCAGCATGAAGGACCGCCGGCGTCCCCAGCGCAAACGGATCCGGTCGCTAATCGCGCCCGCAACAGGCTGCACGATGATCGCGATCGCCAGCCCCACGGCAAAAATGACGCCGACCGCGGTGCCCTCGACGTCAGTCGGCACGAGCTGCCGCACGCGGGCCGGCAGCACCTGGATGTTCAGAGCGCCCCACATGAAGGACAGGCCCACCCAGAAAAGGCTGATGCGGACGAAGAGCCCGGCCGTTTGCGGAGCGTATTGGGCGGCCGCGTTGACTCGGGTCACGGCTATCCGCCGCTCACCGGCCGCTTGACGAGTCGCCCGCCCATTGGCCCGGAATCTTTTTTGAAGCAGGGCGCCAACCACCGGCGGTTCGCGCCCTGCGCCCTCACGAGGGCGAGATTAGAGGAATCGAGCGCGGCCGTCACCTGAATGGTAGTCGGAGGCTCACGGACGGGCCGGATGCAGACGGGCGCCGCAAAGGCTTGAGGGCTAGAGCCACCTGATACGAGTGCGGGCGGTTCGCGAACCGCCCCTACCACGGACACCGCCTGATGCGCGCGTTTTGGGGCCGCCCTTGCCTGTACACCGATACCCGCCAGCTGGCTCGTATCCCGCGGGGAGGCGGGGCCGTTCGCCGCAAAACTCGTAAACTTCGCGCTGCGCGCAGCGCGATAACGCTCACGCGGACACGGGAAGGAACGACCACGCCATGGCTCTTGACCCGCTGACGTTTCTGGTACTGGGCAGCGGGCGCATGGGGCACCGCCACGCGCAGGCCCTCGCGTCGATCCGCTCAGCCCCGGACGAGGTGCTTGGCCAGGCGGCGCCGGTGCGGTTCGGCATCTACGCGCGCAACCCGGACAAGCTGCGCGCACTCAGCGAGCGGACGCAAGCGGACTTCGCGTCCGACCAGTTGGAGGCGTCGATCGCGCGCGCCGACGTAGACGTGGTGGATAACTGCCTGGTGAACCGCCTGCACTTCAGCCCGCTCATGCGGGCGGTTCGCGAGGGGAAGCACGTGTTCACGGACAAGCCGCTGGGCATGACCTTGGACGAGAGCCGGCAGCTGACTGAGGCGGTCCTGGCGGCCGGGGCGCACCACGGGATCGTGCAAAACATGCGCTTCCAGGCCGGCCCGGCGGCGGCAAAAGCAGTTCTGGACTCCGGCGAGCTAGGCCAGGTCTTCCACGCGCGCGTCGTGTTCGGATATTTCGTGCCGCCACGCGTGGAGAACCGGCCCCCGTGGTTCTTCCGCAAGGACGAAGCGGGCGGCGGCGTAGTGCACGACATGATGGCGCACTTCTACGACCTGCTGGGCTGGCTAATTGGACCCATCAGGCGAACGCACTGCGTGACGTTCCAGGCCTTCCCACAGCGCGAGGACCCTGAGTTGGGCGCCTTCGCCAGCGAGCTGGAGGACTCCTGCGCCGTGACGATGCGCTTCCAGAACGGCGCCATCGGGCAGGCCTTCTCAAGCTGGGTGCGCCGCAAGCACGAGGACGTGCCGACCTTCGAGATCGATTGCGCCGGGGGAGGGTTGCTGGTGACCGCCAACCGCTGCTGGGTACAGCGAGGCGACGGACCCCTGTTCCAGTACGACCCCGCGGCCGAGCAGGAAGACCCGCTTAGCGGCTGGGAGGAATTGCCCACCGTGCGGGTAGACCCGTTCGAGGCGCAGCTGCGCGCCTTCATACGGTCCATCCACACCGGCCAGCCGTACTCGCCGGACTGGAACGAGGCGCTGCGCACGCATCAGCTGATCGAGGCCGCCTACCGCTCAGCCGAAACCGGACGCGAGGAACCGCCCGTCGGGGAGTGACGATCCGGGTCCGGTTCGCGCCTTGTCACGGATCGCTCGGAGGTCTCGCCCGCCATGTCCAAGGGATCGGGGCTTTGAGACCCTCGATCGCTTAGGCCAGGCGTTCAGCGACCAGTCGCCCGGGGAGATCCAGGCCGCCGTCGGCAAGGCCCTGGCCGAGGTCAGAGCCGGGCACCACCGCAGGCGCGATCACGCAGCACAGGGCGCTTGATCCGAGTCGTGGCCGACACTGACGTCATCGTGTCGAGTTTGGCTGGGTACGCCGCCTCCTATATTGGCCGGGCCAGCCGCCGCGCTCGGTGATACCTCGGCACGGCACACGGAGGCCAAGGGCTTGAGCAAACCAGTCGGCGAGGGGGAGCACGCGCGGACGCTCGCCCCACACTTCCCGCGAGACCTCTACGCCGGCACCGCTCGCTACTACGCCCGCTATCGGGTTCCCTACCCGCGAGACCTGATCGACGACCTACGGAGGCGGGCTCGCGTCACCGGCACGGGACGGCTTTTGGATCTGGCCTGTGGTCCGGGGCGCGCGGCGCTTCCCCTGGCTGCGTTCTTCCGCGAAGTCTGGGCGGTCGATCAGGAACCGGAGATGGTCGAGGCCGGGCGTGCGGAGGCCGAGCGGCGGGGTGTCACGAACGTTCGATGGATGGTGGGTCGGGCGGAGGAAGTCGTGGCTTCACCCGGCTCGTGCGAGCTGATCACCATCGGCGAGGCATTCCACCGATTGGATCGGCGGTTGATCGCCGCGCGCGCCCTGGAATGGCTGGCGCCCGGCGGCGGGCTGGCGACGATGGGCTGCTTCAGTATCAAGAGAGGCGAGGAGCCGTGGCACGAGGTCCTGCGGGAGGTCTTACGGAAGTGGACGGACCACGGCTCCGACCCTCCACCCGCGCGCCCGAAGAAGTCACCCGTGCCTCGGGGAGCGGACCATGATCGTGAAGTGCTGAGGGCAATCGGGTTCCAGGACGCCGGCGCCTGCGACTTCCCGCATCCTTATGTCTGGACGCTGGACTCGATCCTGGGGAATCTCTACTCCACCGCGAGCCTCTCCAAGCAAGCACTGGGCGGCAAGGCCGAGCGGTTCGAGGCCGAATTGCGGCGCGCTCTGCTCGCTTACGACTCCAGCGGTCGGTATCCGGAGAGTCTCGGCTTCGGCTATAGCCTGTTCAGGAAGCCTGGAGCTTGCGGCTAAGCGTTGTCCTCGGACTCCGCCCCGACAGACTCACGATGACCGTGTCACACCGCTATCGGTCCAGCCCAGCCAATCGAACGAGACTGCCGGCATAAGCATCGAGATAGCTCTACCCGACGCCGCCAACGACTATGTAAGCGGCGCGACGGCGGCAGCCAACGAGGCCTTTACCGAGGCGCGCCGACTAAATCAGTTGCGTCCCGGAAAGGTCAGCTCCGCAACGCCCGACTTATCCAGCTCGCCCTTGCCGATTGCGACCATCTCGTCGTACTGCGCCTTGGTCGCTTTCGCCAGCGGCAAATCGAGACCGGCATCATCCGCGAGCGTCAGGGCGATACCCGAGTCCTTGGCTGCGTGCGACGACGAGAAGTAGGTTTCGTGGTCGCGGGCCACCATGTCCTCGCCATCGGTTTCGAGCACCCGCGAGTTCGCGCCCGTCTGCGAAAAGACCGTCTGGAGCATTTCCAGGTCGAGGCCCAGCGCAGCTCCCAGGCCCAAGCCCTCGGCGAGTCCGGCCGTGTTGATGTTCATCACCATGTTGACCAGCGCCTTCACCTGCGCGGCCGTTCCGGCGGGTCCGACGTAGCGGCGCGAGATGCTGAGGCTCTCCAGCAGCGGCTCGACGCGCGCATAGACCTCTTCCCGCCCGCCGCACATGAGATAAAGGGTTCCATCGCGGGCTTGCGTGATGCTGCTGGCCATGCAGGCTTCCAGGCTGTTAGCACCGACGCTCTCGGCGAGCGCCTCGACTTCCACGTGGACCCGGGGAGTAATGGTGGCGCAGTTGATAAAGACCTTGCCGTCAGCACCGCTCAAGAGGCTGTCACCGCTCTCGCTGAAGACCTGGCGCATAGAGTCATCGTCGGTGACCACCGTGATAATGACGTCCGAGGCGGCCGTAGTGGCCGCAAGGCTTTCCGGCGCCTGGCATCCAAGCTCGCCGGCCAGCGATTCGGCTGATTCACGCTGCGCGTCGTATACGGCGGATACCGGATAGCCCTCGTCGTGCAGGTGGCGGGCCATATTCGCGCCCATACGTCCTACGCCCACGAAACCGATCCGTTGTGACATGGCCGCCATCGATAGTCCCCCCTGGGAAGCTTGAGGTACGGGCGAGCCTGCGACGGCCGCCCGCACCCAGCCTTCCGATGCTGCCGGACGCTACCCGGTCAACGAAGCGTGGAGGTCGTTCCAGTCTTCGAGCGCGTTGAGCGTCACGGCGTCCGTTATTGCGTGGTCCGCGTTGGTGTTGGCCGCTTCCGAGATCGCCGCCACCGTGTCGTCCGCGTGGTTGTAGCCGTTGATCGCCGCGTTGGATGCGTCGATCACCGACTGTGCAACGCACCCGCCGTTCTGATCGACCACCCACTGCTCGAACTGGGGGTAGGTGGGCATGCTCGACTTGAGATAGTCGAGCGCCTTCTCGCGATCGATCCCCAGGCCGTCCAGCACCATCTGATCGAAGCCCGCGCCGCACTCGTCGTATTCGTCGTGCAGCGCGTCCTTGGCCGACAGCGTCACTTTCAGCCAGAGTCTCGGCAGGTGCACCGCCCCGAGCGGTCCGGCTTCACTCGATCCAATCAGCGGAATCATCTTCGCCATCTGCCCGTTCCTCCCGTAGCTTCAGAAGCCTGACGTAGGCGTACGATATCAAGGAATCGCTTCAGACGCTAAGGGCCCGCGCTCGCGTCCGCGTCGGATAGCACGCCTCGCACGCAGCGGGTCCACGCGCGCGGCGGCGTCAGCTCAGCCGAGCCCACTTGCGTCCGCAGGGCGAAGGCCATAGACACGGCAGAGCGCTAGCACGGCCGGAGCTTCGCGCGGGTTGCCAAAGCGTCGTCTCCGGCGGGAAGAGGGAACGAATGGCCCACCACACCTCCGGCGTAGTCTCTTAGGAGCGAGCACGGGCACCGGAGGCTGCGAGATGGGCGCGCCACGCGTAACCGACCATCGACTCGTCGGGCCGCTGGGTAGCTTTAGCCTGAGCGCGGCGGGACTCGCCCTGGCGGTGAACCTTGGAGCGCCGCGCGGCGCCCAGGCCGCCGCAGGCGGTGGCCCAAGGTCGCCGCGCGGGCTTTGAGCTAGCTCGCCGGCTCTATCGCGCGCACCTCGTCTGACCAGTCGCGCCACAGGTCGCCGCCGGGCATGGCCATTGCTGCCTCGTCGGAGACGGTCTCGGGGGTCTTGTCGTACGCATAGATCGTGGCCTGCCGGATCACGTCGGTGGTGGTGTTCTGGCCGGCCATGTGCAGCATGTTGGCGTGCCACAGGACCACGGACCCACACGGTCCCTGCGCATCGAGGGGCGGCGTGTCCTCCTTGATTTCCGAGATGGGGGGCGTGACGTAGCCGTCAAACTTGCCGCCGGAGTGCCGCAAGCTGAGCCAGTCGTCGTTGGAGGGGATCTCGCCGCTGTGCATGGCGGACCACGTGTCCCAAATCCTTTGAAAGCTGCGCGGCCACAAGTGCAAGCCGCCGGCGCCGGGCGGAAGGTCGTCGAAGTAGGCGGCGATCTGAAGCCGCCGCCGACTGTCGTACATGCCCTCGGCGGCGTGGGCCGAGGGGTACCTGGGACTCGGTTGAACCTTGGCGTGCGGGTATTTGCGGTTGCGTCCCGGCGGCGGGCAGTTCGGCAACGTGCAATAGAGACCGCGCGATCCCTGGCCGGTTGCCCATACCGGACCGGTCTTGGGCAGGCGTATCTGCTCCGTCTTGAAAGTAGCCTTGCCCGTCCAGCGCTCGCTCTCGGGGCCCAGATGGACCTTCATCATCCCCACGACGTCCTCGGTCATGAGGGCCGGGCCTATGGTGGTGTCGGTCTCGTCGAGGCCGCCGGGCCACACGACCGTGCCCTCGCCCAGAAGCTGCTCGGCGACGTTCCACAGCGCGCGGGGAGCCAGGTCGAGCAGCAGCTCTTCGGCCCCGTTGCGAACGTAGAGGCGGTGGCCGCTGCCGGAGAAGTACGGATCGCCGCCGCCCTCAGGCCGCTTGTAGCCCTCCGTCTCCTCCTCGCTGAACGGCAGCCACGTGGAGGGGTCGTCCCGTCTCATGCTGGGCCGGTACTCCGCGAGCACATCCCACATCTGATCCCGGGTCTGGCGGCAGAGCTCCGGGTCGAGTACTCCCGGCAGCACGAGACAACCGTCGCGCTTGAACTGGGCGATCTGGTCGGACGTGAGAGGCGCAACTTGCGTCGCGGTCGGAGAAGCCGTTGCCATGTGGTCCCTTCCTCGTTTGCGATGTGACCTGGCAGCCGGTGCCAATTATGGCTTATGGATGTACGACTTGGGGAGCGTTGTTGAGGGAATCCGGACCCATTGCGAAAGCTGTGCGCGGCCGAGACGACGGTCCGGCGGCTGGGAAACCCCATCCCGGGGCGCCGCAACGTCATTTGGACGCACTGGGGCGCGCACGCCCAGCGCGCGGCGCGGGACTCGTTCCTGCACCGAGCGGACTACGAGCCCGCCGCGCGTCGGCGCGTCAGTTGGTCTAGCTCCCCTCGTCGATCGCGCACACCTCGTCCGACCAATCGCGCCAGATGTCGCCGCCGGCCTCGCTCACCACAAGCTCGTCGGGAAGGGCCTCGGGCGTCTTGTGATACCCGTAGATGGTGGCCTGGCGGATCACGTCGCTGGTCTGGTTCTGGCCGGGCACGTGCAGCAGCTTGTGGTGCCACAGAACCACCGTGCCGGCCGGGCCGTGGCAGTCCACCGCCTCGGTGTCGGCCTTGACCTCTTCGAGGATGGGATCGACTAAGAAGTCGTAGCCTCCCAGCTTGCGCACCCGGTCGCGCCGGCCCACGTGGGTCTCGCCGGCGTGAAACGTCTTCCAGTGGTGCGTCCAGATCCGCTTGTGGCTGCCCGGCCACACGGTGAAGCCGCCGGCCGCGGCGGGCAGGTCGTCAACGTAGGCCGAGAAGTTGAGACGCGCCCGGCCGTACGACGGGCCGTCCGAGTGAGCGCCTCGCCAGTTGGCCCCGGGCGAGGGGCTGTTCGGCAGCGTGCAGTAGAGGCCACGCGTGCCCTGCCCGGTCAGGACCTCGAGCCCGTGCGTGGGCAGCCGCAGGTCTTCCGTCTTGAACGTCGGCAGCGTGGGCCAGACGTCCAGGTCCTGGCCGTACAGCACCTCGAGGGCGGAGTCGTCCATGAAACAGGGGCCGATGGTGGATCCGGACTCGTCAACTCCGGCCGGCCACACAACCGTGCCCTCGCCGAGCAGCTGCTGCGCCACCTGCCAGAGCGCGCGCGGGCCCAGGTCGAGCATGAACTCCTCGGTTCCGTTGCGAACGAAGAACCGATGGCCGTTGCCCCCGAAGAACGAGCGGCCGCCGTCCACGGTAACCGGGAACGCGGCTGCCTCGTCATCGGTGATGGGAGTCCAGGTCGAGGGGTCGTCGCGCTTCATGCCGGGGCGGTTCCGCGCGAGCGCCTCCCACATTGCGTCGCGCGCGCGGCGGCATAGCTCCGGATCGAGCGCCGACGGCAACAGCACAAAGCCGTCCCGCTTGAACTGGGCGATCTGGCTTTCGGTCAGAAGCGGCACCTGCGGCACGCTGTCCGACGGAGCGGTCGGCCGCGCGGGCGGCGGCTCGATCCTCGGCACGCTGGGAGAAAGCGTAATCATGTGATCCCTACCTCGGTGCGATACGGTCCACAGTCGCGCTGAATTATGGCGCATATGCCGGGAACTCGCGCTGCTTACGGCCCGTGACTGTCACTAGTTTTGCGCCGTCAGTGAAGCAACGGCGCCGTACATTCCCTGATGCCGCTCGGGCGGTGGTCGTGCCGCCTGCTAGCACCACTTGAAGAATGTTGGGGTGAAATGGGAAGTGGCCCCGAGTTGAATCACGTTTATGTGGACAAGATCGGTGACCAGTCACATAATGTGACTTAATCAAAACGGAGAAGCGATATGAAAACGATTGGAGCCGCGAAGTTCAAGGAACAGTGCCTGGCGCTGTTGGACCGGCTCGACGCCGACGGCCTGATCGTCACCAAGCACGGCAAGCCGGTCGCGCGCGTAGTTCCCTATGACCAGGAGGGAGCCGACCTGATTGGCAGTCTGCGGCACAAGGTCACTATTCGAGGCGACATCCTCACAACCGGCCTCCGCTGGGATGCAGATGCTCAACCTTGACACGCACATTCTCCTCTTTGCGGTCCGCGGCGAGCTGCGGCCGGCTGAGCAGAGCCTGTTAGCGCGGAGCAGGTGGTCCATTTCGTCCATCGTGCTGTGGGAGTTGGCCAAGCTCGTTCAGCTCGGCCGGGTGGATATGGACCTCGACGACCGCGAGGTGATCCGCGTCCTTAGCCGCATACACACGTGGCCGATCGACTTTGCCGTTGCGCGCGCCTCGACCCGTCTCGACTTCGAGAGCGATCCGGCGGATGAGATCATCGCCGCCACCAGCGTCGTGCATGACGTCCCGCTGCTCACGCGCGACCACGTCATGCGGCGCTCGAGGGTCGTCCCTCTGGCTTCGTAGATCGAATACCCTGAACGGCGTCGCGGTCTGGTACGACGAGCCCGCGCTCCATGTTGGAAAGAGCCTGCGCAGTGAGATCGGCCGCGCGGCGACGGAACGACCCCGAAACTACTCGCGAAGAGAGCGCCAACGTCCATCTGGCCCAGCTGCTGCGTGACCAGGGCATATCGGCCCGGGCGGAGCGCCGCAGCAAGAGAGGCGCCCCCGACGTCATTGTCGAGCTGCGCAGCGGAGACCGCGTCATCCTGGAAGGCAAGTGGGAGGGCTCCGCCAACCTGCTGGAAAAGCAACTCGATGGACGCCTGCGGGATTTCCCCGAAGCTCTTGCGGTGATCGGAGTTCTCTATCACCCCGAGCTTCGATACGTGGAGGACACCAAATCCGGCCTGGAGGCCACCGACCTCAAATGGTGGCTGCATGGCTCGCACGGCGCGCCGTTGCCGGAGCGTCAGGTCAGGGCAGGTTTCCTGGAAGACTTTGCCGATCAGCTGCGTGTCCTCCCATTGGAGTTGGAAGGCGTCGACCGGGTTGCCGCCGCCGCCGGCGCGGTCGGCTACGCCCTGGAGCGGTCGGCTGAGCGTATTAGCAAGCACGCGCGCATAGCGCGCCGCATCGCCGACGTCATAGCCAATACCGACCGGGAGAAGGACCGCGCCGCCGCCCTGCGCATCGCGTCTCTGGTGCTCTTCAACGCCCTGGCTTTCCAGGACCGTCTGGCCACCGCCAATGAAGACGTCCCGACCGTCGACGAAACGCTGGGGCAGGGCATCGCCGGGCTGCGCCGGGTCTGGCGTTCCATCTGCGAAGACATCGACTACGTGCCGGTCTTCGAGCTGGCCGCCGACATCATCGACGTGCTCCTGCAGGGGCCGGACTACGTCCAGATGCCGGTGATCGATCCCCTCGTGAAGGCCGTGGAAGACACGCGCAGGCTGGAAGGGCACGATTTGTCCGGCCGGCTGTTCCACCTGCTGCTGACCGACGCCAAGTTCACCGGCGCCTACTACACCTCGGTAGCGGCCGCCACGCTGCTGTCGCGGCTGGTGTTTCACGACTGGCCGCCGCAGGTGGACTGGGCCGACCATGAGTTCCCGGCTTCCCTCAACGTGGCCGATCTCGCCTGCGGTACCGGAACGCTGCTGATGGCGGTGGCGGCCGAGGTCGAACGCCGGCATAGAGAAGCCGGCGGTCGGCAGTCCGCCGAGCTGCACAAGGCGATGGTCGAGCAGGCCCTGCACGGCTACGACGTGCAGCTTTCCGCCGTCCATTTCGCCGCCACCAGCCTGGCCATGCTCAACCCGCACATCCAGTTCGACCGCATGAACCTCTACGTGATGCCCTTGGGAGCGGAAGGATCGAAGGTGTCCTTGGGCTCGCTGGACTTCCTGGGCGAAGACAAGGCCGCGATCCAATTCGCGCTCTCCGGCGCGGAGGTGGGAGCAGCCGACGGGAGCGCCACGAGGGTGTCAGGCGGCGGCCCTCAGGGTGCGGAAGAAGGGGTTTCGGCCAGGCTGCCGGACCTGGACCTGGCCATCATGAACCCGCCGTTCACGCGCTCCGTGGGCGGCAATCTGCTGTTCGGCAGCGTGCCCAAAAAGGAGAGAAGGAAACTACAGAACGAGCTGGCGCGCCGCCTGAGGAAGCGGCAGGCAACCGCCACGGCGGGTCTGGGCGCCGCGTTCGTGGCGGCGGCCTCGCCCAGGCTGCGGCCCGGCGAGGGACGCCTGGCGCTGGTGCTGCCCGTGACCGTGTGCACCGGCCCCTCCTGGGAACCAACCCGCTCTCTCATTGAGCAGGACTTCGCGCTCGACATGGTGATCGCATCCCACGACCCGGAGCGCTGGAACTTCTCGGATAGCACCGACCTCTCGGAGGCGCTGCTGATCGCCACGCGCCGCTCCAAGAAGCACAAAAAAGTCAAACGCCGCACCACCTTCGTCAACCTCTGGCAGAACCCGGCCGGGGTATTGGACGCGCACCGCATGGCCTCGGCGATCGCCGCGACTACGCCGGCCAAGCTCGAAGGAACAGGCACGGCGTTGCTGGAGGTCGACGGGCGTCACGTCGGCGAGGTGTTTTCGATTCCGGCACCGAAGCTAGCCCGCAAGAAGTGGTCCGGCGTGCAGTTCGCGCGCGCCGACCTGCTGCGCGGCGCCCTCAAGCTACTAGACGGCGGCGAAGTATGGGTCCCCGGGGAACTAGAAGCCGCCAGCATTCCTCTGTGCCGGCTTGATGAACTCGGCCAAATTGGACCAGATATACGGGATGTTCGGGATGGGTTCGAGCCCACAGATGCCGTGACCGCTTACCCGATGGTGGAGAACCACGACACAAACAAGCGGAGATGGATCGCAGCCGAGCCAGACAAGTATTTGGCTCCCCTGGTTGCGCCGCGTCCGGGCCGCCGTCTCAAACCATTCGACCAGCTATGGCCCAAGGCAGGCCCACTGCTGATCGGCGCACGTTTCCGGCTCAACACAGTTAGGGTCGTTGCCATGCGTTCGGAGACGAACGTCCTGGCCAGTATGCGGTGGCCCACGCGGGTCGAAGACGCGGCAATCGAAAAGGCGCTGACCGTGTGGCTGAACAGCAGTGTGGGTCTGCTAACCCTCCTGGCGGTCCGCAACACTACGCAAGGCAGCTGGGTGCAATTGAAGAAGGCTGACCTAATACAGCTTCCGATCCTCGATCCGCGAGGACTCTCGCCGGCCCAGCTTCAGGGGCTGTCGCAACTGTTTGATGAGACGGTGGGCGCCGAGTTCGAACGCCTGCCCGCTATGGCGGATTGCCCGACGCGCCGCTCCCTCGACGACGGCGTATCCCAAATCCTGGGTCTGCCCAACCTAGTCAAGCTCCGCCACCTCCTGGCCTCAGAGCCCGTCGTCTCCAACCGGCGTCTCTAACGGCGCCTTCGCTGACGCCATTTACAGTAGGTCTGCCACCACATACGCCGCACGCCCGAATTGCTCCGCCGGCCGCGCCGCGATTGCCGGAATCGATCGGCAGGCCCCGCGGTAAGGGTCGCTGGAAATCACCGTGACCGGGCTGGAGCACACAACGGTAGTCAGGACATGCTTCGAGAACAAGTAAGCGGATTTCACAATCAGATACGCCATCGAGTATCACATTGCTATCAACTAAGTGTTACTTTCACTCCCCGTCATTCCCGCGGAAGGAGACCTTTGCGTAACCCCTCGTCATTCCCGCGCACGGAGACCTTTGAATAACCCTTCGTCATTCCCGCGCACGCGGGAATCTAGGCCCCAGCCAACCTGGAATCACGCAGGGTTCTCGCCGGACATCCTTAGCCTGACCGGGTTATGCAAACGTCTCCGGAAGCGGGAATCCAGAGACTTCAAACATTGAGAACGCCCGCCGTATACATCCTTGCGAGTAGGCCAAATGGCACTTTGTACATCGGCGTCACGTCGAATCTCGTCCGGCGGGTCTGGGAGCATAGGAACGACTTGGTGGGAGGGTTCACGAGGCGTTACCGCGTTCACAAGTTGGTCTGGTATGAGGTTCACGGGTCCATGCAGAGTGCCATCGGCCGAGAGAAGGCGCTCAAGAAATGGAACCGGGCGTGGAAGGTTGAGTTGATTGAGGAAGGTAATCCGACGTGGTCGGATTTGTACGACGAGATTGTGTGAGGTGGATTGCCTGGATCGCCTGGATTCCCGCTTTCGGAGACCTTTGCGTAACCTCTCCAGCGGAGGCGGGAGAGCGGGCATTATCCCCTCTCCCTTGAAGGGAGAGGGCTAGGGTGAGGGTGATCCGAGGCTTGCGAGTGGGGTGTCGACCAGTTATGCAAAGGTCTCCTTTCGCGGGAGTGACGGGAGGGGGCGGGAGTGACGGGAGGGGGCGGGAATGACGGGAGGGGGTGGGAGTGACGGGAGGGGGCGGCTGATGGGTGTCGAGCTCCCGCCGACAGCCATGTCGAAGGGGAATCTAGCTCTAATGGAAGAGCCGCTGACCGCCCTATTCTGCTCGGTTCGCTGTCCTGGAGACCTGATACTCAAGGCTTACTACGCTGCTGGTTCTCTCGCCGTTCGACGACGCGCAGCGGCGGGTGACGGCCAAGCCGGCCGCCGAGCGCAACCGCTTCGTGGTCGACCAAGCCGACGCGCTGCTGATTGTGCGAGCCGCGCCGGGTAGCCGAACTGAAGTCCTGGCGGATGATGGCGTATTCTTTGACCGTAACATGAAAGAAGACCCATGAAGCTGAACGTCGATAAGAAATCCGACGCCCTGTACCTGCGCCTCGACGACTCCCCGATCGTCGAGTCCGAAGAGGTGTCGCCTGAAGTGGTGCTCGACCACAACGAGTCTCACGAAGTCGTCGGCGTCGAAATGCTCCACCTCTCGAAACGCTCCTCCAACCTGAATCTCTCCGCCCTGGAGTTCGAGACTGTCTAATCGTTGAACAGGTGGGCTCCATCATCGACCGCAGGATGGAGCGAGGCGGATGCCGTGAGCGCCACGCTGGACCGCACACACGGATAGCCAGGGTTTCTTGAGATAAGGAACGGCCGGCGCCGCCAGCTCAGGGCCGTCCCCACGCGCGCGTGACTGGACCGAACTCACGCCGCGGTTGCGCGAGCGGACGGCCCGCCCTGCACGAGGTCTCTTGCGAAACACTCTCGCGCGGCGCGGGACGACGGGCCAAAATCGGCATGGGACTGTCGCAAGGCACGGCGGCCCGGGGTTCGATGCGATACATCCAGACGCCTGATTCAGCCCGCAAGCCGTTCGGCGATCTGATCGAGCAGTTCTGGCCGGGCGTCCACCACGCCTACGACTGGAACTGGGTCACCCTCGGTCCCGCGGCGGTGTATGCCAGGTACAAAATCGGCGCCATCGCGACGGAGCGGCTGACTCTCACGCACAGCCGCTACGCGCCCGGGGGCTGGACCGCCCTGCACACGCACCCCGACCACGAGCATGCTTACTACCTGGTGAAAGGACAGGGTCTCTTCCAGATCGGCGATGAGCTGCGCGTGCTCGGTCCGGGCGCCGGGGCCTACGTTCCGACGGGCGTGCGGCACGGGCACCGGCCCTACGGCGCCGAACCGCTCGAGCTGCTGGACATCCACGCGCTGACCTCGGTGCCGCCCTACGCGCCGAGCGGATCCGAGACGCGCCCTGAGCCGATCCCGGCGCCCCCCGACGGGTACCGGCCGCAACGGAACGCGGGACAGCACACGCGCACCGCCCATGAGCTATCGACCGATCCCCCCGCCGCCCGGCGTACAGCGGTGCGCGCCGCGCTAACGGGGTGCCGCGGCCGGCAGATGGTCATGGGTCCCCGAGCCGTGGTCGCCGGGACCGACGGCCGGGCGCTGCGGTCGGAAGCGCTGGAAATTGCCGTGACCGGGCTGAACCCGGGCGGCAGGCTGGAGCTCGCGGCCGGAAGCGCCACCGAATCGGCGGTCTTCATCCTCGACGGCGAAGCAGACGCCGCCGTGGAGGATGAGTCCGCGGCGGCCATGGCCGGCAGCACCGTCTACGCTCCCGCGACTGCGTCGTGCTCAGTGCGCAACCCGGGAGACGGGGTAGCGCGCATCCTCGAGATCCACCATCACGGCAGCGTAAGCGCGGATCAAAGCCTCTAAGGGGCGGTGAGATTGCCGCGGCGCAAATGCCGCCCGAACAGATGGATGCGGAGCTCCGACATGAGCCGCATGCTGGAGGTTTGCTCTACATGCGCCCGGGCTTGAGGACCCGGCCAGCGACCGGGAGGGAGTGGACCTGGACTCCGGCGTGCGCCGGAGTGACAGAGGGGCAGGCTGTGCGCCGGAGCTCGGACGGCTTAGTCGAGCAGTCCGCGGACAGACCGTCGGGTAGCTATTCGCCCTTGGCGCCGGCCACGTCGCGCCGCTGGAACACCCACAGCGCAATGGCGCCCAGGATCACCGTGTATGCCAGCATCACCAGCGCGCCTTGAAGAGCATCGGTCGGCTCGATGGGATCCGGGGGTCCCCCGTTCACAGTTACGTTGAGCCATCCGCCCACCGCGCGGCCCAGGACGAAGTGCGAGATGCCCTCAAACCACCCGAAGTTCATCAATATGCCGACAACGACTTGCTCCACAATGTGATAGCCCAAGGCGATTGCCATGCCCACGCCCGACGAAGACGTCAATACCGCAAACAGCATGGCCAGCGCCACGTAGGGAACAAGTCCGTAGATTGTCTTGCCGAACGCTATGGCCGCGTCGGACCACTGATGACCGGGTTGCGCAGACTCCCCATTGGAGAACTCCAAGAAAGGCGTGGCAACGAGGCCGCTGACGGCCACCGCGACCGCCGCTACGAGTATTCCACCGGCGCCCACCAGCATGACCAGCAGCGCCTTCGACGTTAGAAACTGCCAGCGGCCGACTCCCTGTATGAGGGCCGCGCGCAGGGTGCCCCAGCCGTATTCGGTGCCGATCACCGATGAGGCCAATACGATGATGAGCATCACACCCACCGTGTGAGCGAAGACGAGACCGAAACTAATGCCCAGGGGAAGCTCGAGGACGTTCCGCATCCCTTGATTGGCTTCAACTAGAGGTTCACAGGCGCCGGATCGGAAGCCCTCAACCTGATCGAGCACTCGCTGCCGATCCGCCTGCGAGAGCTTATCGATCTCAGCCGGCAGGTCCCCTTCAATTACATCCCGGCATGACACTTCGACCGTGGTCGAGCTGCCGTCGGCAAGGTTAACGGTGTGGCTCGAAGTTGTGTCATCCAGCCATACGCGGCTCTGGTAGAAGCCGAACGTGGCCCAAAACGAGACCAGCGGCACCGCCACCAGGATCACCAGCAGTATCCACGGCATCCGCCGCCGCCGCAGCTTGAACCATTCCCACCGTGCCAGGTTGAGTACGTGCGCAATCATTCCGACCGCTCGCCTTCATCCCCCGTGATCTCCAGGAAGTACTCCTCCAGGGATACCTGAACCGGCGCGATCTCCGTGACGTAGACCTCCTGCCGGCTCAAAGCCGCGCTCAGCTCCGTCGAGCGCGCATGCGCAACCGCCACCACCAGCGCTCCGTCCTCCGATTTGACCTCCTCGATCCATTCCAGCGCACCCAGGATCGCGCGCGCCTTCGCATCGTCCGAGGTCCGCAGCCGAACCTGCTCGCGCGGCTGCAACAGCTCCGCCACCGCGCCCTGCGCGATCAGCTTGCCCTTCGAGAGGATCGCCACGCTGTCGCACACCTGCTCTACCTCATGCAGCAAGTGACTCGAAATCAGAACGGTCCGGCCCGCCGTTCCAAGGTCCCGGATCAGCTCCCGTACCTCCGCCATGCCCGCCGGGTCCATCCCGTTGGTCGGCTCGTCTAGCAGCAATAGCTCGGGGCCGCCGAGCAGCGTGTAGGCCAGTCCCAAGCGCTGTTTCATCCCCAGCGAGTACGTCCCGAAGCGGTCGCCTCCTCGTTCCCCAAGCCCTACCTGCTCCAGCAGTCCGTCCAACTCCCCAGGCGTGCCGCGTCCCGAGATGCCCTGGAAGTAGGCCAGGTTGCGCCGCCCCGACAGATTCGGATAGAACGACGGCGTCTCCACGATCGCGCCGATGCGATGCAGCGCCTCGTCCTGCCCCGTGCCCGGCTCAAGCAGGCTGAAGCTGCCCGAGGTGGGCCGCACCAGGCCCAGCAGCATGCTGATCAGGGTCGTCTTGCCCGAGCCGTTCGGGCCCAGCAGTCCAAAGACGTGCCCGCGCGGCACCTGCAAGGACAGACTGTCCACGGCAAGTATCGATCCGTAGTACTTGGTCAAAGCCTCCGTCTGGATTACGAGGTCATTCACCGTGCGTCTCTTCGACCGGGATTCCCGCCCCTCGGCATGGGGCGGAGTGTTATGGCCGCGCAGCATATCATGCCAAAACCAAGGGAATCCGAATAGATTTCCATTTTGACTGCCATTCGCACAATTGCAATTGTTCTATACCGTACGATTACCGCACGAAGTGCGTCAGTCATTAGCTGTTTAGAAAACCCACAAGAGAATCAAATAGATGTCAGAGTACAACTATGCAAGAAGGCGGCATAACACGATTCAGTAACGCTACATCTGCCTACGAAGTCCGATTGAATACTTCACTTATAGTTCGATGCCAATGGGCAAAAATCCGTTCTTCGTCGCGCCTGACGACCAGGAAATTAGCCAGCGATCCTCCAAGCACGGCGTATGTAACCTGGTCCGATGCGAGCGTGCCGCCGTCCCGCGCATGGAATGTATGTTCATGGGTCCACGGCCGGTTCGGACCTTTGACCCGGACGTCGACAAACCGACGTGGGGTCCAGATTGTGATCCTGTCGCGCCCGCGCGAAATAAGTAGATCCGCCGTCCGCAGTGTCGGGGGTCCGAGCGGCCGCCAGCGTGTCGGCGCGCGCAGAAAAGAGTGAGACTGGATTTTTCAGCTACATACCGCGCGCGGCGGCGACTCCTCAGCCGGTAAGGGAGTTAGGGTAGTGGTTCCGGGCAGGCACCTGGCTGGCCGGATAGGGCGGCCCTTCGCTGATTCTCTTGAAGAAGGCAGCGTGCGCCGCCGTCACGTTGCACCAATAGAAGCCCACGGCTTGGAACGTCGCTACATTCGGCGCGTGCCGCCACTGCTGGAGCTCCGCGTCGCAGCCAAAGGGGCGGCGCCGCGCCCCGCCGGTTGACGCTGGTCGGCGGCTTAGGCTAGCTTTTGCTCCCGAGGCTGCGGCTTGACGCGTGCAAGCCCAGGGAGACAGCCGAGGGGGGCCAAGCCTGTCCATAGCCCCGTGGGGATATCTTCCCTACTACGGGGGTGCCACTCGCCTAGCGCGAGCTTCGGCACCCGGGCGTCCCCAACGTTGAGGGTCCGAACCCAACGAGCGCGCCGGGCGGTCTCTTTGCGGCTGGTCGCCATGGTGGCTGCCGTCTTCGGGCTGACCCTTTTGGCCACGGCCGGGAGCGTCGCGCCGCCGGCCGCCGCCAGCAGCCACTGCGCCTCGCAGGACAGCGCCGCTCGGATCCGGGACTGCCGCACGTTGATCGACCTCAAGGCTGCCCTGGACCCCAATGGCCGGCTGAACTGGTCAGAGGGCCTGGACATGGTGCATTGGGACGGCATCTTCAGTAACGCCGACCAAGGCGTCAGGTCACTTGAGCTTTACGGATCGATGCGGGGCGACCAAAATCCGCTGACGCTGGGCGGAACGGTCCCCGTGGGGCTGGGCAGTCTTCCCAACTTGCGGTATCTCAAGATGTGGAAGCTTGGGTTGACCGGCTCGATCCCGGCCGAGCTTGGCAACCTGTCGAACCTGGAAGAGTTGCGCCTGGACCAGAATGCGTTGACCGGCAGCATTCCCACCGGGCTGGGCAGCCTGAGCAACCTGATCTATATGAGTCTGTCCATCAACCAGTTGAGCGGCGGAATCCCCAGCGACTTCGGCAACCTGAGCTCATTGGAAAATCTGGGTCTGGATCGAAACTTCCTTGGCTTGGCAACCCACCCCACGGCGGGAAACCCCGCACCAACCGCGGTCCAGAATCCCATCCCCGCCAGCCTGGGAAACCTGAGTGCGCTGCGAGGCCTGGGACTGTTTGACAACAACCTATCGGGGTCCATCCCGGCGGCGTTGGGAAGCCTCGGGGAACTGAGATCGCTACACCTCGACGGCAACGACTTCGACGGCAGCATTCCCTCGGCATTTGGGAATCTCACGAAGCTAGAGGTGCTTAGCCTCTGGGGGAACCAACTGAGCGGTTCGATCCCGTCACAGTTAGGCAACCTTGCCGAACTGGAGCAACTCGACCTGTCGCTCAACGGCTTGCAAAACAGCATCCCCTCTCAGCTTGGGCGCCTGAGCAAGCTGCAGCACCTGCACCTGGGTGAGAACCAGCTCAGCGGCTCCATTCCCTCGGCGCTGGGCGACCTCACGCAACTCACGCATATGTACTTGGACACGAACCGGCTCAATGGCGCCATTCCGGCGGAACTGGGCGACCTGACACTGCTCAGGGAGTTGAGCCTGGCTCGAAATGAATTGAGCGGCGCCATTCCGACGGAACTGGGCGATCTCACGAGCTTGGAGAGCCTGAACCTCAACGACAACGGGTTGAGTCTCGGTATTCCGTCCGAGCTGGGCGACCTCCGGAACGTGGACTACATCAGCCTCACGTGCAACTTCCTCACCGGGAATATTCCCAGCGAACTGGGAGATATTGGCAACCAGAAGTCGGTCGATCCTGGCAAGCTGGCGATCCTGCTGCTGGACAACAACAAACTGAATATCGAGGCGGCGGACGTTCCCGCCAGCCTCGACAACATTGGGTTTGTCCGGTTGACCGGCGGCGGCATATGCCCTCGGGGACAGCCGGACGCGGACCCGCCGTCGACGGACGAAGTGCCGCCGACGTTTGAGATGGCGGAGCTGTCGCGCGACGGTCTGACGATCGTCCTGACCTACAACGAGTCGTTGGATAGCTCGAACGCACCCGCGACCACCGACTTCACGGTCAAGGTGGACGGCCAGGCCGTGACGGTTTCGACGGTGGACGTTCGAATCCGGGAGGTCAGGCTGAGCCTGGGCGGCGCGGTGACGGAAAACCAGGGCGTCACGGTGGCCTACACGGATCCGACGTCCGGCAATGACGAGAACGCGATTCAGGACCGGTCCGGCAACGACGCGGCCGACTTGAGCGAACGGACGGTCACGAATGAATCCACGGTCGACGATGGCGTTGCCCCCATCTTTCAGAGCGTGGCGTTGTCGAGCGACGGCAACAAAATCACCCTGACTTACGACGAGCTACTAGACAGCCAGGCCGGGCCGGGGACCACGAACTTCGCGGTTACGGTCGAGGGCGAGCGGCGAGACGTCTCAAGCGTGCGCGTCAACAACCGGCAGGTCGAGTTGCGTCTGGCCAGCCCGGTGACGGTGGAGCAGACCGTCACGGTGAGCTACTTCGATCCGACCACGGGCGATGACGGAAATGCGGTCCAGGACCGCTCGGGCAACGACGCGGCCACGCTCGAGAACGAGCCGGTGCCGAATGATTCCCAAGCCCAGGACAACCGCGCGCCCAGGTTTTCGCGGGCGGCCATGTCCACCGATGGTCTTAGCATCACACTGGTCTATGACGAGGCGCTGGACGACGCGGCCGGACCGGCGGCCAGCGACTTCGCGGTGGAGGTGGACGGGGAATCGGCGGACCTAGCGTCGGGCTCCGCGGTCACGGTCAGCGGTCGCAATGTCGTGCTGCGGCTGGCCAGTGCGGTGCGGGAGCTGCAGGACGTCACGGTGAGCTATACCGATCCGACGAGTGGCGACGACGCGAATGCGATCCAGGATGCCGCGGGCAACGATGCGGTCGACTTGGTCGACGACAAGGTCACGAACGCCTCCACGGTGCTCGACCAGCAGCCGCCGATTTATCAGAGCGTGGCGATGTCAACCGACGGCGCCACCATCACCCTGACCTACGACGAGATCCTGGACGACGGCAACGAGCCGGCGACCGCCAACTTCCAGATCATGGTGCAGGGCGAGCGCCGGGACGTTACCACCGCGACCGTCAGCGGGAAGACGGTTGCACTGAAGCTCCCCACCGCGATCACGACGGGCCAGACGGTCACGGTGACCTATAACGATCCGACGATCGGCATCGACGACTTGTTTGCGATTCAGGACCGCTCCGGCAACGACGCGGCCAGCCTGATTGATCAAGACGTCACGAATGCATCCGTCGTCACGGACGGCACGGCGCCGAAGTTCGTGCGAGCGGTCATGTCAAGTGACGGCAGGTCGATCACGCTGACCTACGACGAGGTGCTGGACGACGGGAACGGACCGGGGACCGGCGACTTTACGGTCACCGTGGATGAAGTGGGGGCTGAGCCCTCGCAGGTGACCCTGAGCGGCCGGACGGTCGTGCTGGGGCTGGGCACGGGGGTGCTGTCGCTCCAGGACGTCACGGTGAGCTACACCGACCCGACCGGCAACGATGACTCGAACGCGATTCAGGATGCGGCGGGCAACGATGCTGTCAGCTTGGTTGACCAGGAGGTCGCCAATGCCTCGACGGTGCTTGACGAGGTGGCGCCGGTGTTTCAAAGCGCGACCACGTCGAGCGACGGCACCAAGATCATCCTGACCTACGACGAGATCCTGGACAGCGCGAACAAACCGGCTACCGCGAACTTCGATATCACGGTGGAGGACGAAGACCGGGGCGCCTCCACGGTGACCGTGATCGGGAAGACGGTTGAATTGGGGCTTGGCAGTGCAGTCACTACCGGCCAGGTGGTCACCGTTGCCTATACCGATCCGACGGATGGCGTGGACGACACGAACGCGATCCAGGACCGGGCAGGAAACGACGCGGCCGACCTGGACGAGCGAGAAATCACCAATGCCTCGGGGACCGCCGACGGCACGGCGCCGCAGTTCCTGCGGGCGGCGCTGACCAGCGACGGCTGGACGATCACCCTGACCTACGACGAGGTGCTGGACGACACGAACCAACCGGCGACCACCGACTTCGCCGTCACGGTGGACGGCGATTCGGAGGCGATTTCCTCTGTGGACGTTAGAGGCCGCGAGGTCCTGCTGTTCTTGGTCGGTCGGGTGCCCTCGCTCACGGAAGTGAAGGTCACCTACACGGACCCCAGCGGGAGCAACGACGCGAACGCCATTCAGGACCCGGCCGGCAATGACGCGGATAGCCTGGTCGACCAATCGGTCACCAATGCCTCCACGGTGCTCGACGAGCAGGCGCCGCAATTTGTGAGCGCGACAACCTCCACCGACGGCACCAAGGTCATCCTCACCTACGACGAGGTGCTGGACGGCGAGAACGAGCCGGCCACCGGGAACTTCGAGGTCACGGTGCACGAGGAACCGCGCGACGTCTCCACGGTTAGCGTGAGTGGGAAGACGGTTGAGTTGGAGCTCGGCAGTGCGATCACGACGGGCCAACCGGTTCGGGTGGCCTATACCGACCCGACGCTCGGCGTCGACGACACCAACGCGATCCAGGACCGCGCGGGCAATGACGCGGCCGACCTCTATTCGAGTCAAGTCACGAATGCCTCAACGGTTGCCGACACGAGGGCGCCGAGGTTCGTGCGGGCGGCCATGTCGAGCGACGGCGGCACGCTCACGCTGACCTACGACGAAGTGCTTGACGGCACGAACCGGCCGTCGACCGGAGAGTTCGCGGTGACGGTGGCCGGGAGTGCGGCTGATGTCTCCTCGGTGGATGTCAGCGGCCGGGCGGTATCGGTGGATCTGGACACCGCGGTTACGGCGGGCCAGGACGTCAGGGTGTCCTACACCGATCCCAGCACGGACAATGACGACAACGCGATCCAGGATCCGGCGGGCAATGACGCGGCGACTCTTACCAACCAGTCGGTCGCCAATACCTCCACCGTGCCCGACGAGCGGGCGCCCGAATTCTCAAGCGCGGCGATGTCGAGCGACGGCCTGACGCTGACGCTGACCTACGACGAGAACCTGGACAGCGGCAATGGTCCGAGGCCCGCCGACTTCGTGGTCTCGGCGGAGGGAGAACGGCGGACGGTTTCAACGGTCACGGTCAGCGGAACCGACGTGGCGCTGCGGATGGCCGGTGTGATCACCTCGGCTCTGACCGTTGCCGTGACCTACACGGATCCGACGGCCGGGGTGAACGACACGAAGGCGATCCAGGACGCGGCCGGCAACGACGCGGCCGCTGTGAGCCTGTCGATTCTGAATTACTCCCTCGTTGAAGACACGACGCCGCCCGGCTTCGTGCGGGCGGTGGTGTCCAGCGACGGCGGCACCATCACGCTGACATTTGATGAAGTGCTGGATGCCGACCGCGGTCCGTTGGATAGCGCCTTCACCGTCAAGGTCGATGGCGAGTCGGTGGATCTGTCGACGGCTTCGGCGGTGATTGTCCGCGGGCGGACGGTGGTGGTGGGGCTGGACACCGCGGTGCTGACAGGCCAGGACGTCACCGTGACCTATACGGACCCCACCTCCGGCAACGACCGCAATGCGATCCAAGATCCCGCAGGGAATGACGCGGCCACGCTGACCGACCAGATGGTCACGAACGCCTCCACGGTCCCCGACGAGCGAGCGCCGGAATTCGTGAGCGCGGCGACCTCGACCCATGGGCTCACGATCACCCTGACGTTCGACGAAATCCTTGACGGCCAGCGAGGACCGCGGACCGCCAACTTCGGGCTCACGGTGCAGGGTGAGCGCCGGGATATCTCGACAGTCAACGTGAATGCGAAGACGGTCCAACTCGGGCTTGGCGCGGCAATCACGATTGGTCAGGTGCTCACCGTGGCCTACACCGACCCGACCGCCGGTGTGGACGATGCCAACGCGATTCAGGATCGATCCGGCAATGACGCGGCCAGCCTGAGCAAGACGGTCACCAATGACTCCACGGTCGTTGACACGACTGGCCCGAGCTTTGTGCGGGCGGTGCTGTCGAGCGACGGCGGCACGATCGTCCTGACCTACGACGAGGTGCTGGACGCCGTGAACACGCCGGGGACCACTGACTTCGCGGTGACGGTGGATGAGCAGTCGGCGGCACTCTCGTCGAATTCGCCGGTGACCGTTCGCGGGCGCACGGTGGCCCTGGGCCTGGACAGCGCGGTGACGGCGGACCAGGACGTCAGCGTGACCTACACCGATCCGACCGCCGGCAATGACACCTACGCCATTCAGGACCCGGCCGGCAATGACGCATCGAGCCTGACCGACCAGATGGTCACAAACGCATCCGCCGTGCCCGATGAGCGCGCACCGGACTTCCTGAGCGCGGCAACGACGGCCGATGGGCTCATGATTGTCTTGACGTTCGACGAGAACCTCGATGGCGGGAACGGACCGAGAACTTCCGACTTCGCGGTCACGGTTCAAGGTGAGCGGCAGGCTGTCTCGGCGGTGAGCGTCAGTGGCAAGACCGTGACCCTGGATCTCGACAGCGCGATCACGACCGGTGAGACAGTCGCGGTGATTTACACGGATCCCACCGCCGGCGTGGACGACAGGAATGCGATTCAGGATTCAGTCGGGAATGACGCGGCCAGCCTGACCGAGCCGGTCGAGAACAACTCCGCGGTCGACGACACGGAGGCGCCGACCCTGGATCGCGCGGAGACAACGAGCGACGGCGGGCGGATCATCCTGACGTTCAACGAAGTCTTGGATAGCGCGAGCGTCCCGGCGGGCAGCGAATTCACGGTCACGGTGGACGAGGCGTCGGTGAATCTCGCGTCGGCGTCGCCGGTGACCGTCCGCGGGCGCACGGTGGTGCTTGGTCTGGACAGTGCGGTGACCGAAAACCAGACCATAACGGTGAGCTACGACGATCCGACCGACGGCGATGACTCGGGTGTGATTCAAGACCCGGCGGGCAATGACGCGGCCGACATCGTCGACCAGACGGTCACGAACAGGGTCGGACAGCGGCCATCTCCGCCACCTCCCTCCCAGCCACAGCCCTCCCAGCCACCTCCCTCCCAGCCACCTCCCTCCCAGCCACAGCCCTCCCAGCCACAGCCCTCGCAGCCGTCGAGCTCCCAGCCGCCAAGCTCCCGGCAACCAACATCGACGATTTCGCTTGACGTGCTGTTGACCGTGCCGGAAGCGCCGGTTCCGGTGGGCGAGACGCTCGCCTACACGCTGACCGCCAGCAACACCGGCACAGTCAACCTGACGGGGGTGACGTGGCGCGACGTGACCTCTGGAGGCACGGCGCAGCCGCTGAGCAACCTAGCGGCGGGTGCATCGGTGACCGCTACGGGGAGCTTCGGGCCGGTGCAGACGCACCATCTGCCGGGAATCATCCTGACGGTGGCGGTGGACACCGACCAGACCGACGAGCGGCTAGCCAGCAAGTTCGTAACGCTGACCGCGGCGCCGTCTGAGTCTTCCGGGCGGCAGTCACCGCCCTCGGGGCAGGATGGACTGTCCGGGCAGCCGCCGGGATCGTCCACACGGACGCGGGTCCCGTCCTCACTCGTGCTGCGGGTCGTGCGGGTGCAGTACAACGTGCCGGACGTTCACCTGGCCCACAACATCCCCGACCTGCTCCTGACGCTGCCCGACGGGTCCGAGACCACCTGCAATTTCCTGACCCACTACGAAAACACCGGCGGGCTGACCCGCTGGGGCCACACCACCTCGGAAGTCCTGGAAGAACGTCCCGGGTCGCTGACGCAGTACTACCAGCGCGGGGTGGTGGACTGTCACGAACGCGAGGGCGAGTGGCTCATGGAGCGCCGGCTGACCTGGGATCATTTTGGCGGCGGGGTGGACGGTTCGCCGGACCTGGGCTTTGAACCGCACCTCTTGAGTGAGCAGCCGGGCGAGCAGCTGGGACCCTGGGGGCACCGGGTGTCCGACTACGCGGTGGACGGGACGTACACCGGCTTCCTGGACTTCTTCACAGCGCTGGGCGGCGTGCCGGCGTTCGGCTACCCCAAGACGGAGGCGCGCTACGACAACGATCCGCGGGCGGTGCTGGGCATCGCCGCCGCGACGCCGGGGTTCATCCGGCAGTACTTCCAGGCGGCGGTGATGGAGTACCACCCGGACACCTTGTCGACAATCATGCTGCGGTTGCTGGGCGACGACCTGCGCGACCGGCGCTACCCCAAGCAGTCGTATCTGACGTTCGCCAGCTTTGGGTCGGTTGCTCCGCTGCGCGTAGGCCAGATCTACGTTGCTGAACTGGTCACGCCCGGTGTGGCAGCGGCGCCGGTCGAGCCGCCCGCGCCTTCAACGCCGCCGCCCGTTGCGCCGCCCGTTACGACGACACAGCCGGCACCGTCCACGCTCAAGTTGGTCGTGGACCGGGTGCTGTTCAGCGAGCCGGATGTCCACCTGGCCCACAACATCCCCGACCTGACGCTAACGCTGGCCAACGGGTCCGAGGCCGACTGCGGATTCCTGACCTACTACGAGGCCACCCACGGCCTCGCCCGCTGGGGCCACCCGATTTCCGAAGTCCTGGAGGAGCGCCCCGGCAAGCTCACCCAGTACTTCCAGCGCGGCGTGCTGGACTGCCACGAAAGTGACGGCGAGTGGCTCGTGGAGCGCCGCCTGGCCTGGGACTACATCGGCGGTGGCGCCGAGGGCGCGCCGGATCTGGGCGTGGAGCCACATCTGTTGAGTGAGCAGCCGGGCGAGCTGCTGGGTCCCTGGGGACACCGGGTCTCGGACTACGCGGTGGACGGAACCTACGCCGGCTTCCTGGACTTCTTCACTGCGCTGGGCGGCGTGGCGACCTTTGGCTATCCCAAGACCGAGGCCCGCTACGACGACGATCCACGGGCGGTGCTGCGGGTCCCGAGTGGGACGCCGACGGTGATACGGCAGTACTTCCAGGCCGCGGTGCTGGAGTATCACCCGGACGACGAGTTGCAACCGGTGAAGCTGCACCTGCTGGGCCATGACCTGCGCGACTGGCGCTACCCGGCCTACCGGGCGTTCGTCGGCTTTGGGTCCTTCGGACGGCTCACGCAGGGCCAGCCCTACTACCCGGTCGCGACGTCCAACGTGCTCCCCCCCGTCGGTTGAGGCCGCCCGACCGGCGAGCGCGCGAGGGGCTCAGACCGGGCGGGTGGGTATGCAGGCGCGCACCTGGGCGCGGTCGCGACTCGTGGCGGCGGTTGCGGTGGGGGTGTTCAGGGCGGCCGCGTTCGGGCTGAGCGCTGAGGTCGCACCCCTTCTGTAGACAGTTGAGGGCTTACGCGGCGGCCGGTTTCCGCCTATTGGGCAACGTGGTGGATTCTTACTCGATCAGGCGGCGGTAGCCGAGCGCCGAGTAGCGCCCGCCGTTCCCTGCTCACCGCCGCGAGTCGGGAAGTGCCGCGGCTTGGAGACGCTCTACCAACTCATCTCGCAACTCACCGCGCCGCCCCGGCGGGTGCAACGCCGCGCCGATGGCGCAGTTGGTGGACTTCATAATCACCTCGATCATCCGCAGCCGGTTCGCTCGCATCGATTCGCCCGTCTCGGTGCCCTCAACCAGGATCTCCGCGTCCTCCGGCACAAACCCCTCCGATGCGCCCGAGATTGGGATGACCCGGTACCGGCCCAGATGGCGACTCCGCGCGTATTGGTCGGCAAGGCCGACATACTCCGATGCCACGCGGATTTCGCGGAGAGGGTTCTCCCGCCGCCAGTAGGCGACCGCATCCTGAATGGTCTCCGCCGGTAAGTCCTCGGCTACCACCGCCCCAATTCGGTAGTCCGACCGTGCAAGGTTGCAGAGCTCGACAACCGGAGCAGCCGGGTAAGTCGCTCGGAAGACCTCGAGCCAGTCCCGGCCGGTGATCGCGAGGTCGAACTGGCCGATCGCCACCGCGCGCGGCATGTCCTGCGGGCGCATCACTTTCACCGTGACCCCTGCCATGTTGGAGCGCGGGTATCGGTCGGCGCGACCGTTTACCTCGTAGCCCTCGAAACGGATCCCCGCCGCCGCCAGCGAGGCAACCGTGCCCGCCTGCTGGTGGCCGTCCGGCACGGCGACGCGAAACGTCCGGCGCCCGGAGGTGCGTTTCGACCGCCCGGGGCCAACTCCAGCCAGCGGGCGCGGTGTGACCAGTCCGGGCTCGGAGCCTGCGCAAGGGATCGTGAGGAGCGGGTCCAGAGCCTCCGAAAGATCGCGCCGCTCTAGCGATCGCTTGTTCGCAATCAGCCACGCGCCGCCCCGGTGCACCTCGCCCACGACCGACAAGCCGTCGGCCGCCGCGGCCGCGGTGGGCGCGCACACTGCCAGCTCGGCGTCTTCCGGCGGCCATGCCTCGGCCTGTTCCCAGACCTCGAAGAGCCTGTAGTTGGGCATGCGCATCCAGGTCATGCTGCGCTGCGTGAGGTTGGGAAACTCCGTCGCCACGCGCACGACGCCGCCGCTGGCAAGGTCGGCGAGGGTGCGGCCGCGCTCGCCGACGAAAACCAGGGTTTGCGCCGGAATATCAAGACGGCGTAGAGGCACGATGGAGTCACGGGGATAACGGACCAATAGCTCGTCGATCCACGTCCGGCTCCCGATTCCGACGTCGTACTGGCCGAGTGCAACCTGGATCGGAATGTCTTTATCAGCGAAGACCCGAACCTGCACACCCGCCCGGTCCTCGACCTCGAATCTGTAAGAGCGGACTGCCTCTCCGTAGCCCGGCACGATGAACCCGGCGGCAAGGAGGTGGTCTGACAGCGGCGCGCGCAGATCTCCGCGCGGCAGGGCTACTCGGATTGAGTGGCGGGGTCTCGGAGGGCTCAATCAGCAATCTCCGAGAGATGCGAAACGTTGGCTCCCCAGCCCGCGGCCGGAGTGCTCTTACCGCCAATAGTCTCGACCAAACCGTCATACCGCCCGCCCGTGACGCACTCGCGACCGTGCGACAGCATCCGAAACGTCACACCGGTGTAGTACTCGAAGTTCCCCGCTGTCGCCGGCAGCACGCGGTACGGCAGCCGGGCGTCATCGAGCGCCCGCGCCGCCGCCGCCAACTCGTCCAGGTGCGGCGCCGCGTCGGGCGCAACCGACAGCATGGCGGCCCGCAGGTTCGCAACGTAGCCGACGGTCGTGCCGTGAGTTTCGAAGAGCAGTCGCAGCGCGGCGGCGCATTGCGGGTAAACCTCCGCCAGCTCGGCGGCCACGCTCGTGTCGCCGCCTAGAATGCGGTCGTAAGTGTTGATCTGCGCCTCGGGATCCAGGCCGACGCCCGTGAGCACCGACCGCGCCATGCCCGTGTGTGCCAGTTCGACCGACAGGCCTTTCACGCCAAGCGTCGCCAGGAATTTCCTCGCTATGGTCAACAGCTCGGCGTCGCCCTCCGGCGCCGGCGCGCCGAACAACTCGACCCCGCACTGCCAAACTTCACGGTCGCCGTTCGCCGCGAATCGATAGGCCGGCTGCACGTAGGCGATCCGCTCTACGTGATTGGGGGCCTGCTCGACGTACCAGCGTGCCGCGGGCACCGTCGAATCCGGGCGCAGAACAACGCGCTCGCCGCTCCAGCCATCCCAGTCGAGGAACGAATAGACGCGGTCGAGCGCCTGGGGCGACAGCGCGCCGGCGGCCGTGTAGAGGTGAAGCGGCTCAATCGTCGGCGTGCGAATCTCGCGATAGCCACTTGCGCTGATCTGTTCGAGGAAGGCCCGCTCAATGCGGCGGAAGCGCTCCATTTCGCCGGGTCCTAAGTCCCGTACGCCGTGGCTCCGCAAACTCCGGTCGGACAAGTGCTAACCCTCCAATCGGGCATCTCGCCTACGGTGCAAGGGTTCGTCAACGCAGGCGTCAAGGCGAACAGCATACGCGGCAGGTTGTGCCTCGCTCGTCTACACCGAGCTCTGTCTTGAAAGCTGGTGACGGCAGATCGGGAATGGCCTGGAAGCCCCACAACGATGGCATCCATCCCAAAACAAGCAGGGTGCCGGACGGGAGAAGTGCTCCTCCGGCGCCGTGGCCATCCCAGAGCATTGCATGCAGTACCGCGGTACCTGCGACGTGCGATCGCAGCCCTCGGCCTCCGCGGGCGTCTGACGACTGACTGGCGTGCGCGCTGCGCCTTACCGAACTGCACCGCAATTGGCGTGAATTACGTGGAATGAGCGGCGCTGCGGGTGCCGGGAACGCACGTGGCGGATTCGGACGTGACCCAGCTGTAGCGGCACCGTCGATGCGGGCTCGGCGTCACCGTCCCGCCCGGCCTCTGCACGGCTCACCTTGCCCGCTGTCCCGCGCGTCCCCCGCACAAGACATGGTTGCACCACCCGCAGATCGCCTTGGTCGCGAGTTTCAACGCCGAACTGACGCGACCGGCATCGTCCCCGACCGCGATGCCATGATTCGGGCCGTCGACGCTGTGCTCACCAAGCAGCGCGCTGAGTGCGCGGTCGGCCGTCGCTCCACGACGATGAGGACGCCGCGCCCATCACCTGGGCCAGAGCACGCAGCGAGCTGACATCGAGAATAGCGCTGTTGACACCACTTACGGGGACGTGGCCTGAGCGGGGTCGAACCCTTCGGCGCTGATCTCTCGACGATGGTGGCCTAGACTGCCCGTCATGGACGAGTCGAAACTTCGGCGCGGGCTGAACATTGGGGACGCGGCGAAGCTTTGTGACCTCTGGCGGGATGTCCCGCCTCCTTGCTCGATCATCACCTCTCCTCCGTACCTTGACATGCATAACTATGGGAACGCCTCGCAGATCGGCACCCGCGGTCAACCTGTTGACGACTACCTTGAGCAAATGGCCCGACTGTTCCGGGATTGCCACAGAATCGCGGCCGATGACGCCACATTTTGGCTTGTCGCGGGATCCGTGCGGAGGAATGGACGCGTCGTTCGGCTACCCGATGGGCTCGCCACGTGCGCAGAGGAAGCCGGCTGGACGCTGCGTGAGGCAATTACGTGGGACAAGCAAAAGGCGCTCCCTTGGACTCACCACGGAGAACTCAGGGATATCACTGAACAGGTGCTGCTATTCTCGAAGTCGGACGAATTCAGATTCGATGCGACCGGGCTCCGCTCGCCCATCCCGAATTCAATCTGGTGGCGAAGATACCCAGAACGCTATTCTCCCCACGGCTCGATGCCGGCAAATCTCTGGAGCATCCCGATACCTACACAGGGATCATGGTCGGGTGTCCGGACTCACTTCTGCCCATTTCCCGAGGAGCTCACCTACCGAATGATTGCGTTGACTACCGTCGAAGGGGATGCAGTCCTAGATCCGCTCGCTGGCGTCGGATCCGTCCCGGCCATGGCCGAGGCCATGGGTCGCGTGGGATATGGTCTCGATCTCACAGCAGGATATGTGCAGGTATATGACCGAATGGTGCAATCGGCGAAAAGATTTCTATCTCGCATGGGCGACGACAGGAACCGTCGCGAGGACTTCCAGCGAACAATCATCGAGTTGAGGCTGCTCAAGTTCGCCAAGCTGCTAGGCACATTCATCAATGGGGAAGGCATTTCCATATCGTGGGTGCGTGTCACCAAGAGCCACCGCCTGCCAGATAGTGAACATAAGATTGTCGCGGGTGACTTCGAGTTGGCTCTAGCAGACGAGTCGCTCGGCAAACGTGCGGTCTCAGTAGCCAACTCTGCCATGGTGCGGCCCCCGCTGTCGAAGTTTGGCGTCGAGGCAAAACTGGTTCCAGTAAGGCTTGTGGACGCCGCGACGGGCGGGTATTGGTACACTTCTGGAAGGTTCTGGAACGCGCCCACATCCGAACAGCCATCAACCGGCGAGCCGCATGTGGTAGCTCAGTTTATGCCAAAGCCCGACAAGATCGACGACACTCCATATGTATAGGGCAAGGCGCGCCCCGCCCCGACACTGCGACAGGATTTGGGGCGATTTGTGTCATGGCCTGAGGACAGCGTGATGCGCATACCAGCGATTCGGGTTCGGCAGTGGCTCACCGAATGGAATAGGTACAGGTTTGACGAAGCGTCGCGCCAGCGGAAACCGCTGCCCTACTTCTACGTCTGTTCGATGCCTGCTTCTCTCCTTAGAAGGCTGTCAGGTGTTCGGGAACGCGAAGCCAAAGGCCCACGAGCGGAAGACATAGGGATTCAGCGTGGCCACGACGCGATTCGGTCGAAGGAGATAGCACGATTCGTCAGTGCAGGGTATCCGTGGGCGACCCTGAACACTGCACAGCAGAATCGATTCCCTGAACTCAGGAAGCCCGGATGGTTGCCGACCGCCGTTGTCGGCAACCTTGTCGGCGCCACGACCGATAGACAGGGCGTCATGGCCAAGCAGAGCGATTTAATCACCGTCGATTTGCTGGACGAGACTATGGCGTACCTCGTGCTGCCGGAGGGCTCCGAGAATTCTTCGTGGGAGCCGATAAAAGGCGGGCTGGATCCAATCGAGATTATTGACGGTCAGCACCGACTGTTTGCATTCCCTGACAGTCAGGAACTGGAAGGAGATTTCGAACTGCCGGTAGTGTTATTCGAGGATCTTGACATTAGCTGGCAGGCATATCTTTTTTGGACCATTAACATAACACCTAAGAGAATCAATCCGTCTATGGCGTACGATCTATATCCTTTGCTCCGGACTGTCGATTGGCTTGAGACAGTCGAAGGCCCGATGGCGTATCGGGAGACTCGCGCGCAGGAGCTCACAGAGGCGCTGTGGAGCCATCCTGAGAGTTGTTGGCGCAATCGAATTGGCATGCTCGGGCGTGCAAAAGGGAAGGTAACGCAAGCAGCATTCGTGCGATCATTGACGCTGAGCTTCGTTCGCGGGTGGGCCGGGAGTCGGAGGACCGGGATCGGCGGATTCTTCGGAACTGAGCATTCTAGGGAACGAACCGACGTGCTCGGGTGGACTCGGGCTCAGCAGGCCGCCTACCTGATTGAGCTTTGGTCAGGCCTGGAAGTCGCAGTTCGTGCCTCAAACCAGGAGTGGGCTGAGCACCTTCGTAAGCGAACACCTCATCAGGACACCCCACCGGGACGTGATCCAGCGTTCGCCGGGCGCTTTGCCATACTCGCCACGGATCAGGGTGTCAGAGGAGTCTTGCAGGTCTGCAACGATATCTCTTATGAACTCCGAAGCGACATCGCGTTCAGCGACTGGAGACGATCAACGTCAGCGGAAGCCACGGATCTCGCAGAGGTCAGCCTCGCACTGGAAGACCTACGATCACAAGGCAGCATCAGCTGCTTCATCAAGCGACTGACTCACGACCTCTCAAGATTTGATTGGCGCTCTGCCGTAACACCTGGTCTTCCCGAGGAAGTAGAAGATCGACAGAGCCGCTATCGAACCGGCAGCGGCTACAGGCAAGTGCGGCTCCAACTCCTGCGACACTTGGCTGGATCAGGCAGTTCCGACATCGCAAAGAGTTCCCAGTCCGTGGCACGGGCACTCGGCTATGACAAAGACTAATTCCTCGTGATTCCCACAATAGTAAGGAGCGAAAGGGATTTTGTTCGCGCCGCCTCTCCAATCGCATCAGAGAATTCGTTGCGGTCAGTCGGCAAACGAGTTCGGCGTTGGAAGCGTTGGCTGAACAGACGTCATCCATATAAAGACGTGAACAAGGCGCTGGGATCAAATTCGATAGATACGGCAAAACTTGGTGAGTATATCACTTGTTCTGCCCCACTACACCTAACGGACGGATGGAACTATCTCTCAAGAGCGTTTGACGCGATTTCGAGGGGCGATCGTTACTCCGCCTACCACCTTGCATACTATGCAGAATTGCGTGCGGCAATGTGCTTGCTTGCAACAGAGGGTATTGGCGTATTCCGAAGTCGCCACATCGCACTCAATCAGCACGGTCAGGCTAAGCAGTTTAACGGGACTACTCACCGTGCAACATGGTTGTTTCTTCGAGCCTGGTCACGCGAGCCCGGCAGGTCTGTGCGTCTGCTTGATGCTATCTCTCTGGATTCACGAAGCCTGTCTGAATGGATACAGGCATTGGGAGTCGGCCAACCGCACCTGGACGTGCTTGCCGCGGAGTGGCTGCAAGCCTGGAGTATTGACTTAAAGATCCTGTCCACCGATTCGGGGCGACGCAACGAGGTGACCTATCGCCCAACGCGCATTCGGTCTCCCGAGCCTCCGCCGGTTAACCCACGCGTAGAGATTGTTGATCCCTTATTCGACTCGTGGACAGAACTCGAGCCGCGCGCTGATAGGGCCGGCGTATCATTGGACGTATCGCTCCTCCGCCAGGCGGTCAAGCTCGTCATCGCTAAGGGATTGGGCAGTTATTCGACGTTCAGCTCGGCGATGAGTTCGCAAAGGGAAAACATGTCCGAGCCGCTGTATCGCGCACTGACCACCGAAAGTCCTAGCGCCTCCGCGATATTCGATGCAGCAGAGACCAGAAGCGTCCAGGCCGGGGCGGCAACTCCCATCTTGGCGCGCGGGCTATTGTTGCTGCGGCTCGCCTCCGCCAGCACCGCATCGTTGTTGGAGGCCGCGGAGGTAACGAAGTCGGATCTCGAATTCTGGTGGTCGAGTCTGGGTACGGACTTGGGCTTTTGGGAAACGGCGGCCGATTTCGAATCGCTCTCTGACCTTTGGACCGATGTGGCGGAGGCAAGAGACGCAGCCGACGCACGGATGTCTTCTGTCTCGGGCGCAGGATCCGTTCGTGCCGTTTCTGGGATCCTTTCCCGTGAAATCTCGCTGACACAATTCTCTCGGGCTCCGATGTGGCTCCTTGGTCTTGACTAGGCCCGTTTCTCGACTGGCGATACGTCAACAGCCACCACCTCGAATATCTCGTGGGCGCAGACGCGTAGTGCGATCTCGTGAAAGGCGGGGCCGACCATGTATCCGGTGACGAGCGCATCGTTCTCGCCCATCCGCTTGATCATCTAGACCTCAACCTGTTTGCGGACGCCGAGACTGAACTCGCTGAGCGTGTTCCTTCTGGCCGACGTGCTCGTTACCGACGGCGTGCTCCTTCGCCTGCGCGAAGAGCAGCCGCTCCTGGTCCGGGAAGTTCGTGCCGAATCGTTAATTGATGCGGCCGATAATCTCCGAGAGCGGCGCCCGGCCTCGTCGGCAGGCGCCACGTCTAGCCATCCCTCATATTTCGCGGCAATTTTCGCTAGGATTTACGGCGTTGAGCGTGTCGGGAACGCGCCTGGCCGAGCCTACGCAATCAAAGCGGCGGAAGCAGAAATGCGTCCGTTACTTCGCGGGTGCCGAGGGCGGGACTCGAACCCGCACAACCAGAAGGCCACTAGCCCCTCAACCAGGCCGGAACCACCGCCATAGCGCCGATTAGGCCCACCGTCTGCGGTCATCGGAACGCCCGCAGGATAGTAAGGCCGATCCTCCCACTGCGGTTTCCAACCACCCAAAATAGGTGGCAGATGCACTCGAACGAATCGGCGGCACGATGGACATCTCACGCCGGACGTTCACCGCAAGATGCGATGGTTAGATCGGTCGGTTTGGTGTCCTAGATAGTCGGTCGGCAGGTTGCCAACCGTCTGAGGCCCCAGTGCCTCGAAGGGACGGCGACCAGACAGCGGACGGTCCCAGGCTCGGCAGGACGGCAGCCCAAGCTCCACCAGGTTGCTGTCCGGAGCTGCTTCAGAGAACCGTCTTGGGGCGCTCCTTGGTCGGGTCGAAGAAGGGGACACGTACCACCTCGGCGTCGACGATACCGTCGTTGGGCAGCAGCACGTTGACGCGGGTGCCTCGCCTCCAGTGGGTAGGAGGCATGACGGCAAAGGCAATGTTCGACCCGACGTTCGGGGACCAGAAGGCGCTGGTGACGTAGCCCACGTCGTGGCCGGCGTCGCTGTCCTTGACCGGGTAGAAGTCCTCGTTGTACCAGGTGATCGGTTTGCCTCCGACCTTCAAACCAACAAGGCGCTGCTTGCCCCCCTCTGCCTTGATCCTGGCCAGTGCGTCTTTACCTATGAAGTTGCTCTTATTCTGATCCACCTGCCAGCCGAGCCGGACTTCATAGGGGTTGTTCTCGATGTCCATATCCTGGCCGTAGGACAGGATTCCGGCCTCCAGACGGCGGATGTGGCTGGGGGCGATAACGCGCAGGTTGAACTCTGCGCCCTGCTCCAGGATGTACGGCCAGACATCGTCCGCGTGGAGCATGGCGTCGTGCAGATATATTTCGAAGCCGACCTCGGCGGAGAAGCCTGTGCGGGAAATCGTGACCGCATGGCCGTTCAGCGTTTCGTGAATGAGGCCGTAGTACGGGATCCTCTTCACGTGCGAGCCGAACATCTTCTCCATGAGCGGGGCCGACTTGGGCCCCTGTATCTGGAGCGGGGCCACGTCGATCTCGTTGATTTCGACGTTGTATTCGGCGTTGGCGTTGACCCCCTGCGCCCAGAGGAGGACATCGGAATCCGAAATGCTGAACCAGAACTCGTCATCGGCGACCCGCAGCAGCACCGGGTCGTTGATGACGCCGCCGTACTGGTTGCACAGAATCACGTAACGCGCCTGCATTGTCGGCACTACCGTGTGAACGTCACGCGTTATCAACAGGTTGACGAACTCGGCGGCGTCCGGAC
This sequence comes from Chloroflexota bacterium, assembly GCA_965220075.1. Lineage (GTDB taxonomy): Bacteria > Chloroflexota > UBA11872 > UBA11872 > UBA11872. The sequence continues at coordinate 1,400,489 of OZ244806.1, read as the reverse complement.
CCCTGACCTGTATCTGACGCTCGACCGCAACGTCCCACATGCTGACGTGTTGGGTGAGGTACCTGTACTCCTCGAGTAGCCCGCCATGCTCGGGTTTGACGTACGCGCGCGGATGGTACATGTGGTTGTAGGTCGTGTAGGCCCAACATCCGGCTGCCTTCGACAGGTGCCACCATGGAGACTTTCGGATGCGAGTAGAAATGAGGGTTCGCGCGTCGCTATCCCCGCTCTGCCGAAGGTTGATCGGCACGCGACGCCGCTTGAGACCGTCGATTGCCAGCGTTTGCGTCACCTGAGGACCTCCAGTCGCAATGGGTCGTTGTACCGATTCGGCATGTCGCCAACCGGGAGGGAACTAGTGCGGCTCACGCCTTCATCCGCCTGCCGTCCGGATCGTAAAGCGGTTCATTCGCCACGGTCGCTTGGAGGCGCTCGCCAAAGTAAAGGACGTCGACGTTTCTTCCTGCCTTGGCATATTCGATGGGCAGATAGCCATACACGATGCCGCGGCCGATGGAGTGGCCGTAGTTCGCGCTGGTCACGTAGCCAAGCACCCGGCCGCCATCCAGTATGGGCTCCTTGCCCACGACCACGGAGCTGGGGTCGTCAAGCGTCATGCAGCACAGGCTGCGCGTCAGGCCCTGCGCCCGCAATTTGCCGAGCGCCTCCCTGCCGACGAAATCGCCTTTCCTCATTTTCACCGCGAACCCTATGCCCGCCTCGTATGGGTTGTACTCAGTGTGGATGTCGTTTCCCCACAGCCGGTAGCCCTTTTCCAGCCGCAGTGAGTCGAACGCGCCGCCGCCCGCCGCAATGACGCCGAGCGGCCGCCCGCTTCCCAGAGAGAGTCCCACAGCCGCAATCCCTGCTCGGCGGGAGCGTAGATCTCCCACCCAAGCTCACCCACGTATGAGATGCGCAGAGCCAGCGAGGGGACCTCTCCTACGGTTATCGGCTTCGCGGTCATGTACGGGAATGCGGCATCGCTCACGTCGTCCTCGCAGACGCGGCTGAGCGTTTCTCGAGCCCTCGGTCCCCACAGGCCCAGGCAGCATCGCCCCGACGAGACATCGGCCACGCGCACCGAGCGGTCGTCCGGCAGATGCGACCGGATCCAGTCCAGGTCGTGCAGTCCCATGGCCCCGCCGGTGAGCACCAGGAAACGCTCCTCGCCGAGCCGCGTAACCGTCAAGTCGCACTTGACTCCGCCGCGCGGCGTGAGCATCGCCGTGTAGGTGATCGACCCAACGGGCTTGTTCATCTGGTTGGAGGCGAGGCGTTGCAGAGCCTCCAGCGCGCCGGGGCCGGTCATCTCGAACTTGGCAAAAGGGGTGAGGTCGAACAGGGCCGCACGCTCACGGGTAGCCACGTGCTCGGCCGCAACCGTCGGCGACCATTCCCGCGCCGCCCAGCCGGCACGCGATTCACCGTTGACGCTCAGTGAGTCGAGTAGGTCCTGGTTGGCGTCGTACCACTGGGGGCGTTCCCATCCCGCGTTCTCGAAGAAGACGGCGCCGAGCTCCCGTTGCCGGGCAAAGAAGGGCGTCAGGCGGATGTTGCGGGGATTGGTCATCTGCTGCCGCGGGTGAATGATGTCGTACACCTCGCGGTACTGCTGCGCGGCCCGCGCCCGGACATAGGGGCGGCGGAGCGCGTGTGGGTGGAAGCGCCTGATGTCGCACTCTCTAAGGTCGGTTGTCGGCTCGCCGTTCACGATCCACTCGGCGACCGCCTTGCCGACGCCGCCGGCGTGGGTTATCCACACGGCCTGCGCCGACCAGAATCCACGCACCCGGGGCGATTCGCCAAGCACTGGAAAGCCATCGGTGGTGAAGGAGAACAGGCCGTTGAACTTGCGCGTCAAGCCCGCGCCCTCAAGGCTGGGAAGCGCCTCCCGCGCCGCCGCCATCGCTCTCTCGAAGTGGCTCGGCGTGAACGGCATCTCGGCCGGGGCGATGGGAGCTTGCCCGTGGTCGAGGATGTCATCCGCGTCCACAACCAGGGGTTCGTGGCGGTATGAGCCAATGCCGATGGCCTCTCCGACCTGTCGGAAGTACATGGCCTTGTCCTGGTGGCGCAAGATCGGCATGGATATTTCTTCGGCGGCGCCGGCCAGGTCCTGCAGCGGCGTGGTAACCGCGTAGATGTGCTGCATCGGCGACAGCGGAATGGGCACGCCAGCCAGACCGTCTAGTCTCGGCGCCCAGATGCCGACGGCCGAGACTACGAGGTCTGTCTGGATGTCGCCCTGGGTGGTGTGTACCGCGGCAACGCGGCCGTCGGCGATTCCGAAGCCGGTGACCTTGACGTTGCCGTAGAACGCCGCGCCGTTTCGCTCGGCCTCTCGCGCCATTGCCTCGGCCGGCCTGGTCGCCTTCGTTTGGATGTCCGAAGGGACGTACATCGCCCCCAGGACGCGCTCGGAAAGCATAGGGAAGAGACCGCGCGCCTCGGCGGCACTGAGCAGGTGGGCCTCCACGTCCCAGCTCAGGCCGTACCCGACCTTTCGTTTCAGGTCGTAGAGCCGCTCAGGCGTCCAGGCCACCTCCAGGCTGCCCACGGTTTTGGCGCATGGAACGCCGTCGAGCTGCATCCGCGACCACAGGTCAACGGTGTAGCGAGCGAAGCGCGTCATGGTCTTGGAGGAGTTGATCTGGAAGACGAGTCCCGGCGCGTGGGACGTGGAGCCACCGGTCTCGAAGAGCCTGCCCTGTTCTACGACGACGATGTCGCGCCAACCAAGCTTTGTCAGATGATAGGCCACGCTGCAACCGGCGATCCCGGCACCAACAACGACTGCGCGAGCGTGTCTCGGCATCATGACGTCAGGCACCTTTCGTGTCTCCTCGCCAGGACGAAGCCAACAAGCCAGTTGAAGCCACGGGTTGCCAGGCCTGCCTTAGTATTCGTACCGCGCGGCAAGCTCCGGCTGATGCTTGGTTAGCCACGCACGCAGCGGGACGGTTTCGTCAGAAATCTCCATTCGCCTGCCGGAACCCTCAATCGTGTCAAGCAGCTGTCGGCGGATCGCGTCCGTTGTGTTTAGCTCGTCGTGCCCACGCGGTAGCACGCTGTCCGAGTGCAACCAGCGGTATGCATAAGCGAAGAACAAGACCTTCCGCGTTATTTCGGAGTAGTTTGGACTGCCGCTATGCCACAATCGGGCATCAAAAATCACCGCGTCACCGGGACGCGAGAGGATGGGCTCGGCGCCCGGGAGAAGGCCGCCGGCCCCTGGCTTGATCCCGATGCTCCGCCGTCGATGGCTTCCCGGGATCACCCAGAAGTTGCCCATGTCGCGTCTGGCGACACTCGTAAGAAAGTAGGCGACTTTTAGCGACAGTCGCGCCGGAATCTCGATCTCAGGCATGTCTACGGTTCTGCGGCCATTATCCTGGTGCCACCCGCCGGGTCCCCGTGGACCCTCTTGCGGCTCTGGCGGCGTGAGCATGAGGTGTGAGGTGTGCATGAAGATATTCCAGCCCAAGATCCCCCACACTTTAGGGAAGGTAGTCGGGTGATCGATGAGGTCCACGAACGCCCGATCAAGTCCCACCGCGTTCAAGTGCTGCACCCGGTTCGTGACACCGGCATAGGTCTCGGCGGCGGCGAGTCGTCCGTCTCGATGTAGACAGTCGATCACATCGACGAGCTCTGCTGCGTGATCCCGTGTCAGCGCGCGCTTGACATGCAAATAGCCGTCGCGCTCGAAAGCTTCCTGTTCCTCCGAGGTAAGCGCATGCCTCAGGCACTCAGCATCCAATGTTTGGCCTCCCAGGCTACAGCCGTTTCGCACCCCAAGTGCCCGGGCCACAGTCAGTACGTCGTCCGCATGCCATCATCATCACGCTATTGACCGGCGTGGTCGCAGCGAACACCTGTTCCTCGGCAATGGCGTATCCGTAGGTACGCAGCCAAAGGCGTTCCCGGAGGTGCCCACCGGAGATAGCGGTCTTGTAGCGCGGTTGCATGGCTACACCTCCGCCTCTGTCGGATTGAGCAACTCCGCGATGCGGTCAAGCTTCTCGCAAACCTCAGGGTGTATCTCATCCTTGGTCATTATGGCAGCCAAGAGGTACAGATCACTCTTAGGCGTGCTGTGACCCAGGTGCTCCAACAACGGAACCAGGAACTCGTCGCTTGCCTTCACTCGCACGAGAGCGACGTGATCCCCGAATCGATCCGTCCCGCGGGGCACTTGGCGCCAGAATTCATTGTCGATCATTGCGTTCATCAATGGGAGATTGTTTGTGAATCGCTTGATGGCCGCAGGCTGCAAAAGGTAATTCTCGATCTCATAGCGGCGCCAGCGAAGTACGGCAAGACCTGCACTTGTCAGTTCATCATCAGGCTCGTCACGGTTGTCACCATCCAGGAGGCAGACCGCGCGCATGTCCGGAAACGCCGCACGCATGGCGAAGAAGTGCTCTCGGGCTCCGCGGAGACTCCGCCCGCCAAGCCGGTGCACGAACGGTCGCTCAAAGAAGCGTCGCGCCGGATGTTCGAGCAGCCGCGCCCACTCACCCAGAATCCTCTCGTCTGTCTCACCCTCGACGTAGAGCACTCCCCCGACCTCCCCGCCCACCAGTAGGTCGGTGGTGGTGACTCGCTTGAGTGCTTCGCGAAACTGATCTCGCTCATTCGTGCCCGCTAGCGGGCGCGGGGTCTTTCCGAGGAATCCGATCACCCGCTCTGGCTCTGTCGCATCGAGGACGACCTCGGAGTGCGTCGCGACAATTACCTGTCCCCCGCGTTCGCGAGCGACCTTGCGTACCAGGTCGTACACCTGCCGTTGCAGGATAATGTGCTGATGCGCGTCGGGCTCGTCGAGCAAAACCACCGTGGCGGGCCGCGCGTACAGGAATGCAAGCAGGAGCAGCACCTGGAGCGTTCCACTCCCTGCATTCGAGAGATCGAGCGGCCGCGAATGACCCGGGTCGCGGTACTCGCAAACGATGTACGGCTGCGCCTGCGAATACGCGGGCTTGAGCAGGTCAATTCGGAAGAGATCTCGGACGTGCTCGGCCAGCACGTCCCAATCGTCCAGACTACTACGCTTAGCAATCTCCAATAGGAGATTCCTTAGGATCTCGCCCGGCCGCCCCTGACCAACCAGAGAGTCTTGCATTCCCCGATCACGTCGCGGTTCGTCGCGCTCTATGCCAGCTAAGGGCGGAACGTGGACGATGTCGAGTTTCTGGGCTGCTTCGGGAGGGAAATCCCGAATCGCTTCGGGCTCGAGGTCTCTAGCGTTGAGCGGACGCGCGTGCACGAGCTCAGGATTGGAGTACTGAAACTCAAGTCCGCACGACCAAGACATCTTGCCCTCGCTTCCTTCCGCTACGAGTTCAATCAGCCGGCGCGTTCCTGACATCCCTTTCGGACCGGTCACTCTTCGGTCCTGCCATAGAAGGTTCATTTCCCGCAGCGGAACTGCGGTGAAATCGGCTCGTGTGATGGCAACGCCCGACCGCTTGACCGCTCTACCGCCTCCGCGCTGCGCAACCCAACGATCAAGCCCTAGCTTCCAGACCGCGATGGCCTGCAGCAACGTCGACTTCCCGGCGTTGTTTGGACCTGCCAGCACAACCGAGTCCGAAAGCTCGAAACTCTGCTCCGCGAAGCGCTTGAAGTTTCGGATCGTCAGCCTTCGGATCATGTCTTCCTCGCGACCGCAAGCGGCAAGGCGTCATCGCAGCTACCGCGAGGGTAAATGGCGCAGAGAGCATTTGCCAGACGCCCAAAATCTGGCGCCGCGGTCCTGACCGGCCTTCCGAAGCGCGTCGACCGAGTTCAGTCGTCCGACAGCCCGGCAAACTTCGCAGCGTTGGCACCGAGGATCAGCCGCTTTTCCTCGTCCGATAGGAAGTTCGCATGAGTCGTCACCATCGTCAGGTTCTGCTTGTACGTGCAGCGCCCCTCGGTCCACGGCCAGTCCGTGCCCCACATGACGCGCTCCGCGCCGGCGCCCCTCACTAGCCCTTCCAGCAGGGCAAGTCCGTTGGCGTACGGGTATTCCCATTCCGGGCCTTTCAGCCGGCCGTTCGTCCAAGCGATCTCATCGCCAAAAAAGATCGTGATGGCGGCGATGTCGGTGAAGAGGTTCTCGTGCCTGTTGAGCAGTCGCACGAAGGGCTCCAACGACAGAAACGGCGGGCGGCAGTTCGCCAACCATTGGTCGCCCCAGGTGAAGCACCCCCAATGGGTCAGCAGAAACCGCACCGACGGGAAGTCGCGCGCGACCGGCTCGAATAAGTCAAGAAACTCCTGATAGTCCGAAACGCAGGCGCGCAAGCGCGGATCGTTCCAGCGTTCCCAGGCCATGACGATCGGCACGTCGCGCTCGGCGCAGAGCTCGTAGACCTTGCGCAGGCCGGGGTCCGACGGCCAGTGGCCGGTATAGGCCGGGAACAGCTTGAGCCCCACGGCCCCCGCGTCGAGATCCGCCCGGATACCGTCGAGGTACCCCGGTTGATCGGGGTTGATGTGATCGGTGAACCAGATGAAGCGATCGTGGTCGGCGGCCTTCAGGGCGTCGAGGAAATACTCCTTGGTGATCCGGTTGATGGCCGGATCGTCCCAGGTGTCGCCGAGGTCCGGCCAGATGTCCTCGGCCGTGTAGCTGATGAGGAAGCACTTGTCCACGCTCGCGTAGTTCATCTCGTCGAGCAGCAGCTCGGCCGACATTGGGTGCCAGGTGTAGTGCATCCGGATGCTGCGCTCCTTGCCGTGTGCCCGCTCAAAAAAGTGGACCTGGGTGTCGATGATCATCTGTCCCTCGTTTCTTGGGCATGCGGGTGACGCGTCGGCGTGGCGGCCGATCGTGAATGCGGCGCCGGACGCAACGCGCCATCACCAGCGCTCGCATTGGTCGGCTTTCACGGCGCGACGTGTGCCACGAAAGCACCGAGCCTGGATGGTTTGCGCCCATCGGGCGCAGGTGCCGGAGAGGGGCCCCGACTTCGAGGGTGCCGAGGGCGGGACTCGAACCCGCACAGCCCGAAGGCCACTAGCCCCTCAACTGAGGCAAACCCACCGCTGGTCACCACTACAGCGTCTCGATTCAATTCACTCCCCACGGTCGCCGGAACGCCCGCAGGCTAGTAAACCCGATCCGCCAAATGCGGTTTCCAAACCACCGAAAATCGGTGGTAATTCCATTTTAACGGATAAGCACGGCTGTGCCTAGCTCGTCAGCGCCGTCCGGATGAGGCTTTCAAGCCCTCGCTCGCTGGTGTCACTGGTCATCAGGCCGCTGTGGTCCCCTGGAACGGATTGATCACCCGCAGGCCGTCATAGTCCTGCTCCGCACTGAAGTCTTCGGAGTAGACCGCGTCGCACCCCGCAGCACGCGCTGCGGCGAGGATCGCCCCGTCCCAATAAGACAGCACGAACCGTTGACTGATGGCAACGGCGGTCTGAAATACCTCCAAGGTCATGGCCTGAATTGGCAGCGTCAGGATGGGCCCCAGAAACTGCAGCGCCTGGTCATGGGTCAGCCAGCCTGGGCGCGTGGGCCGCGTGGCCTGGTAATAGAACTCTTGAAGCACCTGCACCGAAACGGCAAGGTCAGCCTCCGACAGGAGCTCTCGCGCACGATTACGCCTATTGGGCTCGACCGTCACTCGGCTTGCCGCGTAGATGAGCACGTTGGTATCGACGAAGCGCACGACTGCTATGCCTCCGTGTGCACCTGCCGCACCGATGCGGTCTCGGCGATCTCCGCCCTGGCCCGCGCCCGGTCGTACAGCTCCTCCCGGGGCAGGTTATCCCGCGGGTCCAATCCCACCCCGCGCGCATCGAAGTCTGCCATGACCTCATCCAGCAGCCGAACACGCCGTTCGGCCGCTGTTTCCATGCGCACTCCCCCGGCCTGCTCGACGGCCAGTGTCCGCAGATAGTCCCGCACCAGAGCCGATACCGAAGTCTCCAACTCCGCCGCGCGAATGCGAGCACGCCGGTAGGTCGCGTCATCGACGGCGACGGTGATGTTCTTCATGGTCACGATCTCACAGGCTCAGTGGTTCACAGTATAGTGCGGACGGCCCCAGGCTCGCAGAGCATTCACACGAGAACCTTCGCCGGCGACATCCTCGGCCGGGCCATCCACCTCTGTCCCGGCGGCACCCTTTGCCCGTCGTCCGGCGTGATGTCCCCATACGCCCCAATGGTCTGGTAGTACCCCTGCAAGCGGCTCACGTAGGCGATCCGCGTGGTCGCGTGCGCGTCACTCGCTGGACTGCCCAAGCTGTGCAAGCGATCGAAGCGCGGTCGCTAGAGGCATGACGCCTTAGGCTCAGATCGCCTAACTTAAACCTGAGACGGTGGTGGAGCGAGGAGATTTGATGAGCGTGCAAGGGCTCCGAATTCACATTGCCGGAAGTGCGGCACGCGACACTGACCGCGCTCTTCTCAAGGCAGCACACGAGTTCGTGAGCGTACTGACTGAGCGGCTCATTGGGGCTGGAGCAGGTTTGGTGCTCGGTGCTGGCGACGAGCCACACGGTGACGAAGGGCTCCCCTGTACGTTCGACTGGACAGTCCTCGACGTTGTTGCGCGGACGCCCGACCCGGGGCCCGGATGGCCTTCCGACCAGCCTGGACGCTTCCGTGTCGTCACGAGCCAGCGCGCGCTGGAGAAGATCCCAGACTCCCGGGAAGCCACCTGGAATGACTGCACGGGGCGGTCTGATTTTGAACTGGAGGTGTCGAGGCCGGGCTGGCGCATGGGTGGAGTACTTCGTGCGGCTCAGATGCTTCGGGGGGACGTGCTGGTGGTCCTTGGCGGAGGCGCCGGTGTAGAGCAACTCGCCGAGCTCTACTCGGATGAGGGCAAGCGTGTCGTGCCAATCCGATGCGATCTCGGTGCCATTTCGGGGGACGGGAATGGGGGCGGGTCGTACCTGCACAGCCGCGCTCTGAGCGATACGGGCGCTTTCTTCGAGTTGCGCGACGGCGTCGGGAGCGCTGCAGCCCGGTTGGCTGCTCTCCAGATCCGAACCGCAGACGAGCCGCCTTCGGTAGCTGCGGCAGTAGAGTCGTTGATTGTCGACCTGAAGCCGCCTCGTGCGTTCTACGTTCGTCTCCTTGCTCGGAAACTCAACGAGTTCGAGCCCGTCGAAGCGTTCTTTCGCCAAGTAGTTGATCCGGTAGTGAAAGCGAAGGGGTTCACGCCCTACGAGATAGGCCGTGACCGGCCGCTTGCGGCTTTTATGAACACAGAGATCTTCGAAGGGCTGCATCGCGCAGCCCTCGTCGTGGCGGACCTGACAGGCGTTCGGCCCAACTGCACGATGGAGCTGGGGTACGCATTAGCACGCCGCCGACGGGTCGTCATCAGCGCGATGGCTGATACCCCGCTCCCATTCGACTCCGATAAGCTACCGACGCACTTCTGGAATCCTGATCAAGCCTCCGTCGCCAGGCAGGAAGCATTCCGCACTTGGCTTGAACGACACCTCGACATGCCGCCGCTCGTCCGATGAGCTGGTGGAAATCGTAGATGAGGACGGTTAACCTTGTCCGCACTCTTCTAGTGATGATTGAATCTCGCGCATGAATCGGCAGGTACTGTCGGATTTCCTGAAGCGACGGGCTGGGTCGCCCGCGGGAGAGACTTTCCTCGTTCTTGCCAGTGGGGGAATCGATTCATCAACTCTGCTCTGGCTCTCGGCTGAACAGGGGCTCGGGCCATCCGCCATCTTCGTAGACTATGGGCAGCCTGCAGCCGACGCGGAACGTGCTGCAGTAACGAGCGTCTGCAACAGCATGGGCGCTCCGTTACGTCGTGTGCTGTACAGCGGCTCGAGCTTTCGCCCCGGAGAGATCCGTGGCCGTAACGCCCACCTCTTACACACGGCACTCATGGAGTTCCCGACGACATCCGGACTTGTAGCACTCGGGATCCACGCCGGTACCGGCTATGTCGACTGCAGCCCCGAATTCGTGCACGTCATGCAGGGTTCTTACGACTTCCATACTGGAGGCGCGATCACGGTTGTGGCCCCGTTCGTGAATTGGACGAAGGAGCAGGTATACGCGTTGGCCACGCAACTCAAGGTCCCCCTCGCGCAGACATACAGTTGCGAGGCAGGTGTCCAGCCTTGCAGGGATTGCCGATCCTGCCGCGACCGAAGGCTTCTTGTTGCCTGACCGGTTTCGTGCTAGCACGTAGTCGCAAGATCAGGTTGCGGAACGGTCTAGATGTCTCGACGCCATTGCTGATCCCGAGCTTGTCAAGCCGCGCAGTTGGACCTATGCCCTTTCAGAGAGTCCCAAGTGGCGAGCCCGAGATGACACCTTGCTCTATCGTGCACAGCCAGTCACTGCTCGGTGGGATTGAAGAGTCGTTGTTAATCTCCGCCTATGACGTTGCACACGAATTGCTCGCCGATAGTGGCGCCTTTAGAGCTGCATTCAATCAGTCACGCTACGCGCAACCGAGAATTCTCATAATCGACAGTGGATGGTACGAAAAGAACGGCGGCCCTCCTGCGGGTCAGTTTTCTGCCGATGTGGAAGCGCCGCACTCATGGGATGAATCGGATTATCAGTCGACGATCGACAATCTTGACGACGACCTGAAGCCACTCGTTGTGAGCTGGGACTTTACAGGTCCGTATACGACCCAAATTGGTCTTGCCCAAGACTTTTTTGGACGTCGGGTGTCCCTTGCATCGAACCTACTTCTGAAGCCTCCATTGGGATCGAGGTTCCATCACTTTGATAGGCTTTCTGACGCCGATGCGTCTGATTTGCGCGCCTTCGACGTTATCGGAGTAACGGAACGCGAGCTCGGTGATTCCGTGCTTGAGCGCCTCCTCGCAATTGCCCGGCTTCGGAGACAACTGGATGAGGTGCAAGTGCAGTCGCCGATCCACGTATTTGGCGGGCTGGATCCTCTTTTCACCCCGCTCTACTTCGCGGCCGGGGCGGAGTTATTCGATGGACTGGGCTGGCTCCGCTATGCCTATCGCGAAGGAGTCGCAATGAATCGCGATGCGGCCGCCCTGCTCGACAGGCAGATCAAGAAGCGCTGGATGCAGGCGCTGCACTCCGTCTCGATCCAGAACCTCGACGAGCTCAGCCGACTTACAGACGACTTGCGCCGGTTCGTACACGGCTATGGTGACTGGTCGGCCCTTGGTCGTGGCTCAGACTTGAAGCTGATCTTCGAAAGTCTACAGGAACGATTGGAGGCTTCTGGTGGGCGGTAGTGGCGGCGGCAGGACCGGCGGCTACCTTAGCGCTCATGACATCGAAGTGCTTCAGGAGAAGGCTCGACAGCGCCTAGAACAGAGCCGGATAGACTCAGTCGTCAACTCTCTGCTACAGCAGACGCTGACGTCTATCAACAATCGTGACACAGAGCAGATTAACAGCAGTCTAGAAGCGATTGAACAATCGCTTGGGGACAAACTCGATGACGTGGACCGCCTGCTCTTTGGAGGATCAGTCGCGAAGCACACGTACGTCGATGGGCTGAGCGATATCGACGCCCTCGTTCTCCTCAGCGGCGAGTCACTGTCAGGCACTGATCCGGCCGAGGTCAGGCGTGATTTCGCGACGGCCTTGAAGCAGTCCCTTCCGCTAGGTGACGTGCAGAATGTCCACGAGGGAAGAATGGCTGTCACTGTGGCGTACCGGGACGGTACCGAAATTCAGCTGCTGCCCGCGATCAGAATTGGTGCCGAGATCGCTGTCTCCTCGTCGGACGGTGAGGCATGGTCATCGATTCGGCCACGAGCTTTCGCCAATGCGCTAACGGAGGCGAATCAGAGCCAAGGCAGTGCCGTCGTCCCAGCAATCAAGCTCGCGAAATCCATCCTCGCCAACCAACTCGGCGATGCTGGCCCAAGCGGGTATCACGTCGAGGCGCTTGCGCTATCCGCTTTCCGACAGTACTCAGGACCGAGAACCCCGAAAGCCATGCTCACACATCTCGTCGACAGCGCGAGTCGTGACGTACTGCGCCCCATACAGGACGTCACCGGCCAATCGCGCTACGTTGACGAGGGCCTAGGGGCAAGGAGGTCTCCGGCCAGGCTTGAGATGTCGCGGCGCCTTGTGAGAATTGCTCGGACCATGGAGAACAGTCAATCAGTCGATGACTGGCGAGCACTGCTCGATTGAAGTGGATCCGAGGGACGAGCAATGGGCGTGCATGGTCGATGAAGGAAGACTGGAAGCTCGTTGATCGGCACGAATTAGCTCAGGGTTTCCCCAGCGATTCGCCGATTGATGACGCATGGCGGATTGTCGCTGACCTGTACTGCGAGGCTGTTCACCCATCGGGGTGTTTAGCATGGCCGGATCTGGAACAGGAATTACTGTTTTGCCTGCTTAGCGGGTTCGGAATCAAGTACGAGCAAGGACTATCAGCCGCCACGATCATCTCCAAGTTGGATCCGTTCTCCGAAGATTGGTCCGACGATGCGCTATTCGAGACCATTGCACGAAGGCTAGAGCAGCCATCGTTCGAGCCGCCCAGACAAGACGGGTCGCTCAGACGCTACCGCTTCCCACGAAAGAAGGCATCGGTGATTGTGAATGCGCGCCGCTGGCTGCGCGACAACGCAACGCTCAACGAGCGTTTGCGTGGTCTAGGAAGTTGCAAAGAGCGTCGGGAGTTGCTCAAGGAGTGTCCTGGAATTGGCTTGAAGACGGCAAGTTGGATGCTCCGGAACCTCGGTCTGGGTGCCGATCTGGCCATCATCGATACTCATGTGCTTCGCGCGCTATCGGACTCAGGCCGCGTTCCCGAGACCGTCCGACTTCCCCGCGACTACGAATTCGCAGAGAACGCCTTCCTCGAATGGTGCGCCGAACTTGATGCTCCACCGGCCGCATTCGACCTATTCGTTTGGGACTGGCAGCGCGGCGACCTACAGCTCGCGTGATGGATGTGATTGTTGTCGGGGGTGTCTTCCGCGAGGTTCTCGATGGAGACACAGCGCCTCGCCTCCGATATGGCGGAAGCGGGCTGACCGCGTCGGTTGCCGCCGCGAGGTTTGGTGCTCGCGTCGCCTTGGCGAGCTACGTCGGTTCCGAAGACGAGGAGACAGTTCGCGCCGAACTAGAACTCGCTGGCGTGGACGATCGAGCCCTCGTTAAGCTCGCGGGCGCCTGTGGGACGTTCGTGTTCCCCACTCACGAAGATCGCACCCAACCCTGGCCAATGTACCGGCCGGCCGAGCAGCTGCCACCTCAGATGCCTGAGATCCCCAAAGCGGGCATCGTTGTCGTGTTCGGCATTCCTGACTGTGATCCTGTGGAGATGGGATGGCTCGGCTCTGGCGATGACGACGCCACGATGATCTGGGATCGCCAAGGATGGTTGTCGCGTGCCCGAGAAGCCAAGGCCATCGTGCAACTCCAGGCTCGCAGGCGCATCTATCTAGCGAACGAGCGCGAGGCGATTGAGGATGTTGGGGCGGATTCTCTCCCTGAAGCACTTGCGATTCAGCCACCAATCGGCTTCGATGTTGCTGTAGTAAAGCGAGGTGACGCTGGCGTCATAATTGTCGAGCGCGATGCTGACGGCGCCACCCAAACTCCTGTGCCGTCATTCCCAGTCCGCGCGCGATCCACGGTAGGGAGTGGCGATGTCTTTGCCGGTGTTCTCGCCGCGCGCCTCGCGCAGGGTGAGCCGGTGGCGTCGGCAGCAAGGTGGGCATGCGCAGCCGCGGCGGTCGCTCTGCGCACTGAGTGCAACCTGTTGGCTTCTGATGCCTGCGAGCAGGCGCGAGAATTGATGTCGGCGTAGTGCTTGGGCTGACGTTGCTATCCGTGCCACCGCTTCTCGACTACGACGGGGAGCGCCCGCGCCACAAGGCCCATCTGCTCCCCTTAGCCGACCGCTTCCGGGCCTGACTTTGCCAAAGCTGGCTCTTCTGCCGTCCGGTGAACCGGAAATCTTCGCCTCCATCCAAGGGGAAGGGGTCTCGGCCGGACGCCCCAGCACCTTCGTCCGATTTTCGCTGTGCAACCTCGCATGCACCTGGTGCGACACGAAGTACACGTGGGACTGGGCGCATTACGACCCTCAGGTTGAGATTGCGAACACGCCGGCCGCCGAGATCGTTGGCCGAGTGATTGCACTCGGCGTGGAGAACGTAGTCATCACAGGCGGAGAACCGCTGATGCAGCAGGATGCGCTTCTGGACGTTGCCGAGGCACTCACGAGCGCGGGGCACCGCATCGAGGTCGAGACCAACGGGACGTTCAAGCCCCAGCCTCTCCTGCGACGGCAGGTCGCGCAGTGGAACGTCTCGCCGAAGCTGGCGAACTCCGGGAACACGACGCGGGGCCGATTGGTCGAAGCACCGCTGCAATGGTTCGCCCAGTCGGAGAACGCGTGGTTCAAGTTCGTGGTCGACGCACCTGCGGACCTAGATGAGGTCGAAGCCCTTGTTGACGCGTATGAGGTTCCGCGCAGGCGCGTGATCCTGATGCCCCAGGGCGCTTCGGTATACGCACTCCACAAGCGCTCGGCTTGGCTTGTCGATGCGTGCACGCGCCGCGGCTACCGGTTCTCGACGCGCATTCACATCCTGCTCTGGGGCGTCGAGCGGGGCCGGTAGGCTCGGACAAGGGGAACGGGCGTCGCAGTCGAAGCGAAGCTCTCCCTTCCTAGTCTTCACCGACTGCCCCGGCGAGAGCGCTGACTCCAACTGCGCGTCGGCCTATGCCTAAGGGAGTAAGCCCTCCTAAGACGCACCGGATCCAGGCCGCGTTTGTAAGTGCCGATGCCGTTGGGCGCGCCCGGAGGGGGCGGGGCGACCGGGCTCGATTCGGTCGCTGGGGCACGGGACGCAAGGGATGCGCGATGGCCGTATCGCCCTCCGGGCTCGCGAGACCCCGCTCGAATGCCGTGAACGCCTCGATGCGTTCCGGCGCCTCGAACGCCCGATTGCGCCGACCGACCGTGATCTGGACCAGGATCCCCGCGCGCACCAGTTGGTCCATCGCCTGCGTCGTCGCCCGCAGCGAGCGGCCGACGAGATCCGCGGCGACGGACGAGGTCAGGACGGGCGCCTCCGGGAGCGCGTCGATGAGCAGACGCAGCGCCGAATCGCGCCGCGCTTGTCGACGAGGCGCTGCCAGATCCGCCTTGCCGAGTGGTGTTGCTTGCACGGCGCGCTCGGATTCAACCGCTCGGCTCGGGGACACGGTGTCGGGCGGCCGGATTTCCCTGATTCCCAGGTTCTCGGCGCCCAGCGATTCCAGGAAGCGCGCCTCATACTCCCGACCGCGCCGCACCATGCGATCCAGCACCGGGTCGACGCGAAACGGGGACCTCAGGTGGCGCAGCGCCACCGCCCGCTCCAGGTTGGCCAGGTGCCGGCACTCCAGGAACGCGACCAGATCGGTGGCGGAGTAGACCAGGCGCCTGTCAATCAGTTGCATCGCCGATTCACCAGCCCGTCCCCATGGCCGACGGCTTCACACCGGCCACGCGTGCGATCAGCGCGAGCGCGTCGCCGGCATTCTTTGCGAGGCGCACCTTGCGGAGCCTACACAGTCGCCAAATACACCGTGCGGGCTGGTGGCAGCAACGGGAGCCGACCACCCGAGACGCTTACCCGTGGCTTCCGCTCGGAAGCGTTCCGCAACCCGCCGCTTCAGAACTCTGCACGAGTGGATCCGATTTGCCTAATGCGCTCACGTCGGAGGACTCAGATCGATCGTCAGAGCTGCTGCCACACCGTCCCGACGCTCGTCCGGCACCTCGCGCAAGAGAAAGTCAAGGAGGTCGTCTTGTCGGGGCTGTCCAAAGACCATTCGGTAGACGGCCAGCGACCGCCGAAGCGCAGCAATGCGGTCGGCCTCGCGCGAGAGGGGCAAGAATGGTGTATGGCGCTGAATGCGCGCGTTGCCCTCGGTGAACACCCAGTGCGGCACGAGTCCGCCTCCATCGGCAAACTGCTCGTCGGCGAGCTGGTAGGCCATGTCCCACATGCTTCGACATTGATCATTCGCGGCTGCCGACCGAGCCCGCTCGCAGACCTCAGGCCCGACCGCCTGCGCAATGTTCTTCCGAATTGCGTGGCCGTGATAGCGGTGCACACGGCCTTCCCGCTGTTCAAGGTCAACAGGGTTTGGCGGGAGGTTCCAGTGGACCACCGCATGGCAATACCAATGAAAGTCGAGACCTTCTTGTCCGACCGAGGTCGTACTCAGCACGAATGGCCAGAAGGGCGAATTGAACGCGGCCCGAACGGCATCGAGGTGTTCACTCGCTTGCCGGTCGGCATCGCTGCGACTGTCGTTCGCGTAGCGACGAGCGAAGTGCTGACGCATAGGATTCGTCACCCGATTGACTCCGGTGGCCTCGTTCTCCCACTGGACGACGTCCAGGCGTCCGGCAGCCAGCTGAAGAGTTTGGGAGAGTGCGCCGACGAGATCGGCAGCTTTCACCTCGCCACCGCTCGCTTCTCGGGCGACGTGAAAGTACTCGTCAAGCACGCAGGAGAGCCCGCCCTCGAGCACATAGGACAGCACGCGGCGCCAGTATTCACCTTGCCCGACGGGCACCTGGGGTTCGTAGATATTTCGCAGAAGGCCCTCAGAAGTCGGAGCTCGAAAGAGAGATCGAAAGGCCCACGCTGCCCTCATGGCATAGCGCTTCGATTCACAATCGGTGGGAGACGTGCCTGTGATTCCCGACAGCGCTCGGAGCGTCGCATTTGCCGGTGAACCCGCTGCCAAGGCCGCCATCACTGCGGGAAGGTCGCGCGGCGGTCGACCCAACGCGGATGGGTCGGAAAGGCCTTGGAGGATGCGAGCCCTGAGTGTCTGCCAAGCCGTCGGGTCCGAATCGTCGCGCTCGGTCGTCATGCGAGGGGGCACTGGCGGATCCTGCAGCCAATCAACGGGCTCGCGTGACTGCCCGTCGAGCAATAGGGGCGCAACGGCGTACCAAATCTCCTGTGGCGGGCCGACCGTCGCCGCATCACAGGTGATCGCATCGACCTTGGGGCGCAGATGCTCCTCGATTGCCCGCACGAGCTCGCGTCCGTCTCGTGCGGCGTACCTGAGTGGATTGCCAGCCACTGCGAGCGTCGCGGACGGGATGACAAGTGCCGCCAGCGAGTATGTGCTTCCAGTCAAGTTCAGCAGCTGGCCTTCATATCGATCGGCGCGAGCGGCCTCCTGTATGAATCGACGCTCGGCGTCGTAGCTCGCCAGGATGGCTATCGCGCGCGGCACCATGGCCCACGACGAAAACACGAGACGCTTTGTGGCGGTCCGAGCCAGCTCGAATTCGCGCCCCAACTGGTGTGTTGGAAGCGACGGCGGCAGCCAGAGCAGGTGCTGTAGATGACTGTCGGCGAGATCGCGTAGGAGCGCCCGCATTCGACCATTGCCGCCGGACACCAAGCGACGCTCCCGAGCTGAGTGGCGCGGAAACTGAAGGCGCGGACTCCGCCGTACGAGCCGCGCAACCGGTCCATTGGGCTCGGCCTCCACGGCATCCCGCACGCGCCCTGACAGTTGGTACTGGTCCATGAACGAAAGCAAATAGGGGGACGATTTCCAGTACTCCATCACTCCAGGAGCATCAACGTTGGCGGCAATCTCACGTGCCTGGAGAAACGCTTCAACGTCGTCAGCCTCCAGATCGACGCCCATCTCCATGCTGGTCAGCATCGGATCACCCTGCGGTCCACGACTCCGGCGCTCAGTTCGAGACATCACCCGTCGTAGCGCGGATTGAATCTGCCGGCCGTGCACGGTTAGACGATGCATCGCGGCGCCGCTGAAATCGCGGTCTGCCGCCGCGCGTGTCAGTTCTGAGCGGAATCCGCGCAGGGAAACCTCCAAGCCCCTGATCGATCCGCGGCGACTCTTAAGAAACCGAATGGTCTGTAGAAAATCTCGGTAGTGATCGTCGTCCGTTTCGTGACTGAGCGTGTACATCTTGTAGGGCGTTGCCGAGAGCAACAGCGTGCGAACCTGAGTGTGATCGTCTTCGTAATCGAAGAGGTGTTGCGCCAACTCCCCACTCTCTGTCCCCGGGTCCAGCAGATCTCGGAAGCGCTGAAACTCATCCAAAATCACAAGGTCGGGCTCGAGAGCATCCAAACAGGCGCGGGCGAGGACTCGACGAAGCTTCGCGACGAACGTGCGTCGTTGTTCTCGCGCCTCCCGATCGTGGCGCTGCGCGATCCGATCACGCACCTGTTCAAACTCACAATGCAACGGGGAGCCTGGACCACCGACAGCCGCGCGGAATCGTCGCACGATACCCGGGTCGATGTGCCGTTCCCGGATCCACGACTCGTATTCGCGAAACCGAGCAATGGTGCGGAGATTGCCACGGAAGACCTGACGCGCGCTGCGACCGAGCCTGCCCCACGCTTGCGTCAGCATTCGAAAGAGGATGACTCGTTCCTCGACCACCCCTTCCGCACCGGCAGCGGTGAAGGACGTACCCGGCGAAAGCGCGACCAGGTTCACCGGCTGGTCGAGTGTTTGGAGACGGTAAGGCAGCAGCGTGATGCGCTCCGCCATTGGTTCGAGGCGCTTGATCCGGAGGCGGTGCCTGATCCGATCGACGTTCTGGCGCGCGATTGCCTGATTTGAGCAAATATAGATTATGTCAACGCGAGGTGTGCCGCAGGCACGCAGCTGATCGATTGTGAGCGCGATGACGCCGGCAGCGACCAGAGTCTTACCGAGTCCAACCTCATCCGCTACCAAGAATCGCCGTGTGCTGTCCTCGGCCTTGTACAGCCGTTCGAAGGCGTACTCTGCTGTCTTTCGTTGGAAACCCCTCAGTCCGCCGAGCACTATCGGCCCGTACGCGGCTGTCTCCGAAGAAGTTATTTTTGCTGCCCTCGTACGGCCCACAGCGCGTTCCAAACGGCGTCGAAGTCGGCTCCGATAAGCTCCCTGCCAGCCGCTGTCTTACGCAGGTCAGCGAGTAGCGAAGCTACGGCGTCTAGCTTGTCGGGGTCGCTCCCAAGAGTGTCGAGCATTCGCTCCAGCAGTCCGGGCAGCGCGACGCCCCAGTCTCTCCCATCGCGCGTGTTCGAAAGCAGCTTGCTGAGCTCACCGACCGACATGTCCTGGTCCGGCGACAGCAGTAGCCAGAGCAGCTGCATAAACCGCTCGCGATCGCGCAGCATGTTGGCGATTAGCCGCGGCAGCCGGTCCTCGGGAAGGCCGGAGAGGCGGATGGTGCGCGCAAACCGCTTGCCCCTTGACCTGCCGTCCACCGTTGCCCGGACCTCGATCGCAAGAAACGCAGACAGTTCGTACAAGGAGAGGTCAGTGAACTCCGCGTCGTCCTCGATGGGCCGCTGATGGGCAGCTGTGAGCGTTGCGGGCCAGCAGGTGACGGTCCCAATCTCAGCCGGCAGATCGGGAGGCTCACCGAGTTCCAGCCGCAAGCTGTACCGGCCACTGCCTGCGTCGTCCACGGTTCCTGTGAGCTTGACCCGTGCCATGGCCTCGGCTGCGGCATTGAGCAGGTGTTCCAGTTGGGTTTCGGTTTCATCCTCGGATATCGTTCCGGCCTCGTTCGGGTCGAAAGGCTCTATCAGAGTGCCAAACGTTCCGGCTTCCCCCTGACTGGGTGCGGCCAGCAGCGCGTCGATGCCGCACTTGCTCTTCCTGCCCACGAGCTCAACCATGAACTCGACGTTCCTGGGTGGGTTTCCGAGCGCCGCTCCGGTTGAGTTCGCCGACCCCACGCCCACGCGGGCCTTCCACCCGTCGTCAATCACAAAGATCTTCGCGTGAAGGCCAGCGAGCGGCGGGAGCAATTCCTCGCTGTCTTCAGGCTCCAGTTCCAGGCCTGACCTAAAGGCGTAGACCTCGTCAAATTCACCGACCGCGTGCGCCGGGGCAGTCAGCAGTGCCTCTCGCCGGCTGATGAGCACGGAACGCGGACGTGGACGCGCCATCGACCGAAGAAACTCACCATCCAGAAACGGTGAGATCACCAGAATTGGGCGGTGCTCAAGACCCGGATACGCAGGATTCGTGCGACGGACGCCGAAAGGCAGGAACCGGCCTAGTTCCAGGCCCTCCGGCGAATCGAAGCGGACCCTCCGCAGCTCGTCGGCGATGACATTGATGCTCTCCGCTCGCCCGCTGGAGACCGGCTCGGATGCCAGCGTCGGCAGGCTTCGGATGAAATCCGACAGTGGGCGATTGACCGAGAACCCACGGACGCGTCCCCGAGCCAACTCGCCGTTCAGCACGAGCGACGTATCCCACGACGCGTCAAAGGTCAGGTTGCGCGACTGGCAGATGAGGCGGTACCTGATGGGTTCATCTTCTGCGTTGTCCCGCGCCCTGTAGCGCAGCACCCACACCTTGGGATGGAAAACGGCCCCCAATCGACTCCTGCGCGGCGGGAATGCCGCAATCACCGACTGCTCAATAAACGCCAGGGCCGGCTGGCCCGCACGCGGAACGCGCGTCCGACCGCCATGACAGAACACGACGATGCGGTCGGCGTACCTACGCGCGCTCTCGAGCACTGAAAGCGGATCCGTCGCAAGCTGTCCCTCGTGGTCCTGCGCGTCGCGGAAGGTGAACGCGAGCGGGACTGCCAGGAGCGTCATCAGGTCCAGCGTGAACGTCGTGCCGACCGCGCGATCCAGCACGTACCCATCTGGCGGACGCAACGTATCCATGAAGATCTGGCGCCGACCCGGTTCGAGCATCCGCCTTACTCCAGCGCCTCTAAGATGTCGGAGGTAATCCGCTTACCCTGGGTCCAGCGGAACTCCAGGCGCTCTGATGTCGGATAGCCCTGCCGCCGATCACGGGCTTCGGCATATGTAAGCCGTGCGCGCCCCCTCTTCAGCGCATGCTCTCGTTCGCGGATGAGCCGCTGGGCCTCGGGCAGTTCGCCGATGGCCTGAACTGCCTGCGTCGCCGCCAATTCGTACCAGCGGTCGGCAAACTCCCGCGTAGGCCGACGCAGCCGCGGATTTGCGCCCAACAGCCGTCTCCACATGGCTTCGCGATCCCAGTGCTCCAGATCGGGCCGGGAAGCAGACATCGACTCGGACCACTCGGCCAGCCCGGTGGAGAATTCGTCGATACGGACCTCGTTCTCCAGCTCCCTAGCCAACATCAGGTTGTAGAGAAGCACCGCACCCCGGTGTACAAGGCTGAACAGATGGGCGTCATGAAGCCACTCCCGCACGGATGGCCGCGCTGACTGGGCCGCAGGGTGGTCCCACGGATAGTCTGCAGAATCTGAATCACCCGCACTGCTGCTCTGAAGGATGTGCGCAAGAAAGCTCTCTGGGTGGGTGAGAACGACGCGCTCGCGGAGGAAACGTCCCTCCTCGGCGGCGAGCGCAAAAGACGCGCCTTCAGGGAAGTCGCGCGGAGCATCCGGGATAGCGGCCCAATTGCTCCAAACGCCGTCAACGGCCTCGTCGCGGCGACCCTCCACCGGCTCCTCCAGAGCACGGCCGAGCAGGAGCCATGAGGATGGCCGCCGCAGTGATGCGAAGTACGACGTGATAGATCCAGGGTGTCGACGGATTCCCCACCGCTCCAGTCCCAGCCAATAGATCGACAGAGGCCACCGCTGGAGCGCCGCTCCCGACTCTCGACCGATCACTCCGTCGTTGGGGCCGTGAGACGTGTCGAGCGCATGGCAGAGCTGAAGCTGAAGCCGTCGGGACCTGTCCTCGGCATATCGGCTCGAGCCAGCTTCGATCATCTGCAGGATCCAGGGGATGAAGAGGAAGTAGCGGGCCCGCGTCTGGATCGTGCTGGTACCGGGAAAGAGCGTATCTGCGATCGTGTCGCGGATAGCGCCGATGCCCAGCTCGTCGAGCGTTCCCGGCTCGTTCAGCGCCGAAACAAGCTCTAGGACCGACCGACGTTCATGTTCGCTGGTGTCCAGCCATCCGAGGGTTGACTTCACCTCGTCAGTCATTGCGCACCCATGTAACCGCTGCAATCCGATCCAAACCGGCGGCCCATATGCTTACGCTCAGTCCGAATGCTCCAAACTATAGGGGCTCACGAGACCTTGTAGCGCTAGGGACCCTCGGCGGCGTCAAGATGGGCGACGCTCACAGCGGCAGCAGGTGCCCCGCTTCACGCAACCGCTGACGCCTCTGCTGCGCGTCCGGCATCGCTCTGGCCACCGGTCCCCGGAATTCAGGCCCGTGGTTCTTGATCGACAGGTGCGCCAGCTCGTGCACCACGATGTACTCGACAAGCGCGGGCTCCAGCATCATCGCCCGCCAGTTGAATCGCAGCGGGCCGTCCGGTGCACAGCTTCCCCAGCGCCGGCGTTGATCGCGGATCAGCACTTGCGGCCGGTCGCCATGACCTAGGCGCGGCCACCAGCGCGCAACGCTCAGCGGTAGACGGGCGGCGGTGGCCAGCGTGGACGGGCACGGACCAGTCGCCGCCGCGGTCAACGGCGGGCATGTGGACGAAGCCGTCACTGGCACGGCGGCGCTGCTCGCCCGACGCAAGCGGCGGTCACTGCTCCTGCTGAACGTGATTGAAGTCGGGCATCAGCGGCCGCTCGAAACGTCGGATGAGCAGGCGATGGTGCGGGCCGAGGCGGTGCTGGCGGCGGCCGAGGCGCATGTGGGCGAACGCCGGGTGAAGGTGGAAACCGAGGTGTGCCAAGCGCGCGCGGCCTCCACGGCGATCATCGCCGCGGCGCTGCGCCACGACGCGGCGTCGATCGTGGTCGGCGCCCACCGCTTCCTGGGACAGCACGAGTGCGATCTGGGATTCACCGCCACGCACGTGCTGCGCCATAGCCCCATCCCGGTCACCGTGTGCTACGACCCGATCCGCTGACGGATGGATCTCCGAGGGGGCGTTTGAGCGTGCAGAACAACGGATTGATGGTTTTTGGTTGCCGCGGGCACCCCGCGCTGGCACAAGGCATTTGCCGCGAGATTGGCTGCGAGCCCGGCGCGATTGAGATCTTCGAGTACGGCAACGACAACACCTTTGTCCGCGTGCTGGAGAACGTGCGCGAGGCCGACGTGTTCGTTGTCCAGACCTCGCGCCGGCCGGTCAACCAGTCGGTGATGGAGCTCTTCATCACGATCGACGCGTTGCGCCGCGCCTCGGCTGCACGGGTGACTGCCGTGGTGCCGTATTTCCCCTACATGCGGTCCGACAAGAAGGACCAGCCGCAGGTGGCGATCACGGCGCGCCTGGTCGCCGACCTGCTGGCGACGGCCGGTGCCGACCGCGTGCTCACCCTGGACCTGCACGCCGACCAGATCGGCGGATTCTTCAGCATCCCCAGCGACCACCTGACGGGGATGCCGCTGCTCACCAGCTACTTCGCGGACTGTGGATTCGACGATCTGGTGGTCGGCGGCGATACCGGACGCATCAAGACCGCCAGCGAGTGCGCGCGGCGTCTGCGGGCCCCGCTGGCCGTGCTCGACAAGTTTCGCGACCCCATCACGTCCGAGGTTATGGTTCGCGGGCTGGTCGGCGATGTGCGTGGACGAACCGTGCTCTACGTGGAAGACGAGGTCGTGACCGGACAGTCGGTACGCGAGGGCTTGCGTGAAATCATGAAGCAAGAGCCCGCGTGCCATCTATGCCGCCTGCGTCCACCCGGTGTTCACTGAAGAAGCCTATGAACTGGTGGAGGAGTCTCCGCTCGAAGAGATGGTGGTGACCGACAGCATCCCGCTGGAGCCGGGCCGCCCCCAGGGCAAGATTCGCGTGCTTCCGGTCGCCCCCCTGCTAGCCGAGGCGATCCGGCGTATCCACACCGGCGAATCGGTAAGCGCGTTGTTCGCGGGAGCCGCGGTCGACTGATGGATCCCGCGCGCACGCAGCTCTCGCTCCGAAAGTCCGAGGCTCAGGGGTCGCGCGGCCTGGTCGCCACCAAGCATCCCGAGGCCAGCGGCGTCGGCCTGGACACGCTGCGGGCCGGGGGGAATGCGGTGGACGCGGCGGTTGCGGCGGCC
The DNA here is from genome assembly GCA_965220075.1 of Chloroflexota bacterium. GTDB lineage: Bacteria > Chloroflexota > UBA11872 > UBA11872 > UBA11872. The sequence goes on along the minus strand of OZ244806.1, from coordinate 1,376,547 downwards.
TTCGCGGTTGGCGTGGCCGAGCCGTGGTCAAGCGGCATCGGCGGCGGCGGATATGCCGTCGTGGCGGGACCCGCCGGAGCCGACGTGATCGCCTTTCCCATGCAAGCCCCGGCGCTGGCCACGCCCGACCGGTATCCGCTGGACGGCCGGGAGGCGGTCGGCGGATTTCTCTGGCCCGGCGTGGTGGACGACGCGAACCTGGTCGGGTGGTCGGCGATGTCAATTCCCGGCGCCGTCGCCGGCCTGGCGCTGCTCCACCGGCGGCACGGCCGGCTGCCGTGGCGCACGCTGGTGGAGCCGGCGGTGGAGCTGGCGCGCCGCGGGTCGCGGCTGACGTGGTTCGACCTGCTGCAGATGGGCCGCCACACCGCCGCCGCGCGCCGCCACGCGGAGCTCGGGCGCATCTACTACGCCGACGGCGGGCCGCCGCGCGCCGAGGTGGGCGAGACGCCGCTGCTGGTGCAGCCGGAGCTTGCCGACAGTTTGGACGCCGTGGCCCGGGAGGGTCCAGACGCCTTCTACCAGGGCGACCTTGCCCAGGCCATCGCGGACGACTGCATCGCCAACGGCGGCGCGCTGCGCCGCGATGACCTGGCGCAATACCGCGCCTGGGTGATGCAGCCGCTCGAGACGGGGTATCGCGACACGACCGTGGTCACGCCAGGACCGGGAGGCGCGGGACCGACGACCATCGCCACGCTCAACAACTTCGAGCAGGCGTGCGACGGGTCCGGGGCGCAGACCGACGCGGACCGGCTGCACGCCTTTCTCTGGGCGTCGCGGCTGGCGCAGGTGGACCGGTTCGCGCACATGGGCGATCCGGCCATCGTCGACGCGCCGTGGGCTGAGCTCACCAGCAAGGCGCACGCGCGGGAGCGAGCGGCGCTGATCGATCCGCGGCATGCCCCACCGGCCGACAGCTCGGGCGACCCGTGGGCCTACATGGCGTCCGACCGCAACCTCGAACGACAGAAGGGCGACACGTCCACCACGCATCTGTGCACGGCGGACGGCGAGGGCACGTTCGTGTCGCTGACCAACACCCTCGGCGGGGCCTGGGGGTCGGAGATCGTCCCGGGCGGCACCGGCATCTGCTGGAACGACGGGATGTGGTGGTTCGACCCGCGACCGGGGCAGCCGAATTCCTTGCGGCCGCGCACGTTCGGCCTCAACAACATGACGCCCGCCATCGTCCTGCGGGACGGGCACCCGCTGCTGGCGGTGGGCGCGTCCGGCGGCCGCCGGATCACCAACTGCGTCTCGCAGCTCGTTTCCCACGTTGTCGACCACCAGATGGGCGCGCAGGAAGCCGTGGATGCACCGCGGGTCGACGGCAGCACGCCATGGGTCACCGCCGATGTCCGGCTCGGCGACGCGGTGATCGAGGACCTGCGGGCCCGCGGCTGGGAAGTGCAGTTGCCGCCCTATCCGGAGCAGTCGGCGTTCGCCAGCCCGGTGGCGATTCTGGCCGGGCCGGACGGGTCGCTGCTGGGCGGAGTGGACACCTTCCACGCGGCGGAGGCGCGCGCCTGGTGAACGGCGCGCCGGCGGCGGTGGCGCAGGTCTTGTCGCAGGCAGCCGCGCAGATGGCCGTTGACGGTGACGGGCTGCGGTACCTGGGCGCCACGCCAGACGGCTACCTGCGGCTGGAGCTCACGGGCGCGTGCGCCACGTGCCCGCGCCGCATGATGACGCTCGACCTCGCCATCGAGACGCCGCGGCGGTCCATCGGCGCCGCGCGCGGGGTCGAGTTGCTGCCGTCCGCGCCGGCGCAAGCCTCTGTCCGGCGAACTCCCGACAGGCCCCGGGAGCGCCTAGAGCCGCGGCGCGGTCCCTCCACCCGTCACGCCGGACGACCGTGACCGACGCCCGAACCATCGACGGATGCTGTGCGCAGGGACCGGCAGGAAGACCTACACCGTCAGAAGACGGTCGGATACCATGACCGTAAATCCTCGCAGCAGATCGGGGAGCATCATCCGACACCATCGCCGAGATGCGCCTGCGGCAGTTGCCCGACCCCTCGTGCAACTGCGTGCGAGACTGGGCGCCACAGACCGCGTTACTGGGCAATAGCATGAGTCTCGCTTGGGAACGAGAATTCAAGCCTACCGGCAAAAGAGTTGTACGCAACGGTTTTCCGACGAATAATCTCGTTCTCAGTGCATATAGCGCGAGCAACGAGGTTGTATTTCCCGAGATCCTTGATCTCTACGTTGCACCTGGCAGCGTTGTTGCAGACGTTACCTTTGGCAAAGGCGTCTTTTGGAGACATATTCCGCCCGACAAGTATCGTCTCCTAGCGACTGATCTGGCGGACGGCGTTGATTGCCGCGATCTGCCGTATGGCTCCGGCGACTTGGACTGCGTGGTTCTCGATCCTCCTTATATGCATTCGCCAGGTGGCACCGCATATTCGAGCCAGCGGCCCTACGAGGACTATTACAGAAACAATGGCACAGGCAACCAAACCGGGAGCAAATATCACGAAGCCGTACTGGAACTATACGCCGAGGCGGGCGATGAAGCGCACAGAGTCCTGCGAGATCGAGGTGTACTGATCGTAAAATGCCAGGACAAAGTACGCTCGAATAGGCAGAGGTTTACCCATATTACGATCATCCAGAAATACGAGAATATTAGTTTTGTAGCAGAAGATCTATTTGTCATTATGCGCAGCAATCGACCCGGAGTCAGCCGGACAACAAGACAGGTTCACGCGCGGAAGAACCATTCCTACTTTCTCGTGTTCTGGAAGCGTGGGGGAACAAGCCGGATCTGGACCGCGCCTGAATGAGCGCTCTTGCGCTTATGCAGGAGGTCATACGGCGACACACGCCAAAGACGATCTGGACGGGTTCTCCGTTGGAGTCGTTTCGTCGAGTCGCCAACACAAATCGGGGAGACATCGGCGAGGAGTTTGTCTATCGATATCTGAAAGAATTTGCGATACCAGTCTCTCAGAGCGAATCTCGTGTCAAGGAATGGGACTTGATGATTGCGGGCAAGCGTTTCGAACTCAAGACGGCGTCTGAGGATGTCGGCGGGGCGTTTCAGTTCAACCATATTCGACTCGACAGGGACTACAGTACTTGCTGTGCCTCGGCGTGCGCCCGGCGGCCATCATGTTCCGCGCGTGGCGGAAAGGTGCGGTTTCCGAAAACGAAGCTGGCCGTCTCGTGCGCATGGCGGAAGGGCAGAGTGTGACGTACATGCTGACTAAGAAGCCGACCGACATGATGGACATCGAAGACCTTCCCAAGTGGGTGCGCGACACCCTGATGTTAGACGGCTGATGGGCTGCCCGGCTGCCTGCATTTCATCTGTTCCACGCCTGACCGCTACGCACAACTGCAGCTCACCGGCACCTGCGCGGCTTGCCCGCGCTCCCTAATGACGCTGGGCCTGCAGGGCAGGAAACGCTAGGCGCAGCGAGCACCGCGAATATGACTAGGAGGCCGATCCGTGGAAATAACAGATGTTATCCAATTCGCAATCGCCGGAACAGCGCTGTTATTGTCAATATTAGCACTATCATCTAACTTCTATTTTCAATCAAGCTTCTTACGTATCCAAACGAGAGACGCATCCTTGCGTGACAAGCGTGATCTTGAGAATAAACTCCGGCAAATCGCGCAGATTATGATTGAGAAATCCAGCCTGTTACACAGGGATATACTTAGACTTGAGACGCGCAAATCTCTAGGGAATCGCTTGTTTTCTGAAGAAGAGATTAAGCCGATAAGCAATGCTGCATTTGGCTTGAAAATCGCAATGGATTTTCTTAAAACTCCTCTCCAGTCTCCTGCAGTAGACGCCTTTAGTATCGCCAATTGGACGCTATCGCTTCTGAACTCATATGAGTACGCGGCCAATGAACTCAACAAGGTTAGCATTTTGCATCTTCTGGATCACGATCCTATTGCAATACTTCAAGTAAGAACTGACTTGGAAAGTTTAGCCAGCAAGCACAATATCGAGCTTCGTGATATAGGAGACCCGAGTGTGATTGCCGCTTTGGGATCTTATAGGCGAGAAGACGAGCATCACCGGAATATGTAGTGTTGTGGGCCGACGGACTTCAATGGGGTCAGTCGGGCTCGACTGCCTGCGAGCGGGTCACGGCTGGAATAGAGTCGGCAGGTTTTCGTTCATGCGCTTACCGGTTGAGCTGCCGGGGACGAGCGACCATGTGATCTGTGTTCCTTTACTTCCTGACGATCACCGCGAGCTGACGTAGGTTCGGGAGAAGCAGACAGTCCCCGCCGCGATCCACGAGCGCCGCATGAAAAGAACACCGGGACTGACCCGCCGGCGGTCGATGCGTGGCGCTGCGGTCCTCGCCCTGGGCAGCGGCGCTAGCGCGTTGCTGGCCGCCTGCGGCGAGTCGGCGACGACCGCCGAGGACACGTTCACGCCGGCCGCGAGCCCGGCTGATTCCGCACCTACGACGGCTGCCGCGGCGACCCAAGCCCCGTCACTGTCGCCGGCCTCAGTCTCTTCACCAACCACCGCGCCGGTGAGCACGCAGCCGGCGGCCACTCCCGCGCCCACAGCCGAGCCGATCAAGACTGCCGACCTCGTCCTGGCCGGCGGGGCCGTCACCCTGCCGGCGGCGGTCGTCGCCAGGCGCGAACCGCGTCTGATCGCGCCGGAGCCGCGAGACCTGGGCAAGATCGAGTCCTGGCGACTGAGCGGCTGGCAGACGAACTTCGACATCAGCGTGGTGCCATATGGGGGCATCCTGTCCGGCGGCGTGGGCCGCGACGTGATTCCGCCAATCGATGCGCCGAAGTTTGTCGCGACAGCCGAGGCGGATGCCTGGCTCAACGACCGCGAGCCCGTGGTGGTCTACGCCAACGACGGTGACGTGCGGGACTATCCGCTCCAGATCCTGACGTGGCACGAGATCGCGAACGACGTGGTGGGCGGCCGCCCCGTGGCCGTGACGTTTTGCCCGCTGTGCAACTCGTCGTTGGTGTTCGACCGCGAGGTACTCGGGGCCACCATGCGCTTTGGCGTGTCGGGCAACCTGCGCAACAGCGACCTGATCATGTGGGACGACGTCACCGAGAGCTGGTGGCAGCAGCTCACCGGCGAGGCCATCGTGGGCGACCTGGCCGGCTACGCGCTGGAGCCCCTGCCGGCGCAGCTCATCGGCTACGGCGAGTTCAAATCGTCCTTCCCCAACGGGGTGGTGCTGGGGCGCGACACGGGTTTCCGCCGCGACTACGGACGGAATCCCTATCCCGGCTACGACTCGGCCAGCGGCAGCCCGTTTCTGTTCAGAGGGCGCGTGGACGACCGGCTGCGGGCAGGTGAGCGCGTCGTGGCCATCGAGCTCGGCGGCGAGGCCACGGCCTATGCCTTCACCCACTTGCAGGACGTTGGCGTGGTCAACGACGTGGTAGGCGGCCTGCCGGTCGTCGTGCTCTGGTCGCCGGAGACCGCGAGCGCGCTGGACGCTCGCTCCATCGCCGACGCCAAGGCCGTGGGATCGGGGGTGGCGTTCGGACGCGATCCGAATCCACTGGCTCACCGACAGCGACCACTCGTTCGTCCCGCGCAAGGCGTCCGGCCGCACCGCGGCCCAGCATCTCGCGGAGGCGGCCGCGGCCACCGGGGAGTTCATCCAATCACTGGACCACGCAACGCCGGGCTAACCCTGGCACCATGCCGCTGGGCGAGCACCGCCGCCGTCAACAGGAGATCACCGTGAAAACCTACCGCGCCGCCATCCTCGGCCTGGGCCGCATGGGCAACACCATCGACGACGAGATTCCACCCTCGCGCGATTTCATGCTGCCCTACGGATTGCCCGGCGCCTGCCAAGCCGTCGAGCAGCTTGACTTGGTGGCCGGGTGCGACCTGCTGCCCGAGAACCGCGCCGCCTTCAGCGAGCGGTGGGGCGTATCGGCCGTCTACGAGGACCTCGACGAGATGATCTCCAAGGAGCGGCCCGACCTGATCGCCATCTGCACCCGGGCCGATGTCCATTCGGATCTCGCCGTGCGCATGGCCAACGCGGGCGTGCCCATGATGTACCTCGAAAAGGCCATCGCCTGCTCGCCCCGCGAGGCCGACGCCGTGCTGGCGGCCTGCCAGGCGCACGGCACCGCGTTCAACTCGGGCGTCCTGAATCGGTTCTCGAAGACCTTCAACGCAGCGCGCGACCTCATCGTCCAGGGCCGTATCGGCGAGCCGCAGGTCGGTATCCAGTTCGCCGGTCGTAGCTTGCTCCACGGTCACATCCATACCGTGGACGGGCTGTCCTATCTGCTCGGCGATCCCCGGATCACGCGCGTGCGCGGCGAGCTCCATCCGCGCGATCTGGAGATCGTCGACGGCCGGCTCGACGACGACCCGCAGGCCACCTACCACGTGGAGTTCGAGAACGGGGTGGAGGCGTGGTCCGTTCCCGGCGGATACCACGAATTCGAGATCGTCGGAACCGAGGGCACCGTGCGCACGCTGAACAATGCCGAGGGTTTGGCCCTGCGCGTCAACCGCCCCACCGACTCGCCGAGCCACCGCGAGTGGCACACCGAGCCTCTGCCCGAGACGCAGAAGTCGAGCTCAGTCGTCGCTTGCCTGAATGACCTCATCGCGGCCCACGAGTCGGGGCAGCCGACGCTAAATCACATCGAGCAAGCGCACCACGTCACCGAAGCGTGCTTCGCCATTGCCGAGAGTCATCGCCAGGGCGGCGCGTGGGTGGATCTGCCGCTGACCGACCGCGACCTGTACATCTACCACGTGTAGCGGTCGCGAGCCGTTCGGGGTGAGCCTGTCGAACCCGCGCCCTTCGACAAGGTCAGGGCCTGCCCTGAGTTCACCGAAGGGGCGAACGGGCGCTTCAGCCAAACTTGTCCGACGCGCGCAGCGAACCACGAACTTGCTTGGCGAAATCCGAGTCCATGTCGGCATTCATATCCGGTGCCGTGAGGACCACCACGTAACCATCCGCGTCGCGGAAATGCAGATCGCGCGTGTTCCATGGGGTCCGCGTGGGCCCCTCGACCTCGCCGCCCGGCTCGCGTGCGGCTATGGCCGCCCGAGCCTCCAGGTCTTCATCCCCGGCGGCGAACGAGACCCGGACCCCCGAAGGCTTTGCATCGCGGGGACCACTCGCCGGCACGAGCAAGATGTCCTGATAGCGGAACCGGCGCAGGTGAACCAGCGCCGGATCACCCGCCGGACCCGGAAGCACCGCAAGCTCCACAAACCCCAGCCCGTTCACGTACCAACGGCGCGCCGACGCCATGTCGGACACCTCGAATGTGACGAACTGCGGCATGACATAGATACCGCAGTCGATGGACGAACTCGGCAACATGGGCTCATGAAATGTTATCGGCGGTGTCCGGCCCTGGCGCAACCGCCGATGCTATCCCTCCGGCCGCTTTGCCCCCAATTGTCATTTTCTTTCCGCAGTGCGGGCCTGGATTCCGGCGCAAGGCCGGAATGACGGAAGCCGGTGGCCCGGGCTGCGTGCAGCCCGGTAGCCCCTGCCGACGACGCTCGAACTTCCCCACCCCCCGTCACTCCGGGCGCACGCGAGGAATCTAAGACGCCCGTCCCCAGGCGTGGGGGATGAGCCACCGACCGTCCGGCCCTGGATTCCGACGCCAGGCCGGAATGACCGAAGCTACGCTCCCCGATATAGGTCGGCGATCGTCACCGGCTCTCCGCTGACTGTCGAGCGATAGGCCGCGTCGACGATCTCCACCGAGCGCTGGGCGATCGAGCCCGGCGACAGGTTCGGCGCCCGACCGAGCACCACGTCGGCCGAGTTCGGTGCCGGCGCCCGCAGCGGGTAGTGCAGCGATACATCCGTCTCGCGCATTTCCTCGTCGGAGCCGACATACCGATGCAGCGTCAGCAGCGTGGCCCGCTCCATGTCGATTTCCACCCAGCCCTCAGATCCGAAGATGCGCAACTCGTGGTGGGGCGTCTCATCGCCGGGTTTCGTGCCAACGCTGCCAAGCGTGCCCAACGCGCCGCCGCTGAAGCGCACGCTCAGCGCGTCCACCGCGTCAACGGACACGTCGGCGTTCGCCATGTAGGCATGCACCGACTCGGGCCCGTCGTCGATCACGAATGCCGCGAGCGCGGCCGAATGCGTGAGCTGATTCTGCCCCTGCCCGTAGGCGCTGAAGTTCTGCCCCGTGGGACCGTGCCCGGATAGTCGTAGACGTCCTTCAGCGCGTCCGTATCGCGTACGAGCTGAATGGCCGACGTGGCGAACACGCTCTGGAGCAGCTCGACGTCGCCGATCGCGCCGCCGGTGATGAGCTCGCGGGCGCGGCGGGCCAGCCGCGTGTAGTGAAATGTATGGCCGACCACGATCTCCGTGCCGGCGCGCTCGGCCGCCTCGAGCAGGGCGCGGCCTTGGGGCGCCGTCTCGGTCATCGGCTTTTCGATGAGCAGGTGCAGGCCCGCGCCTATAGCCGTGCGCGCAAGCTCGAAATGTGACGCGTTGCTGGTGGCGATGACCAAGCCGTCCAACGACTCCTGCGCCAGCATCCGGTCCAGATCGTCGTAGACCGCGCCGATGTCGTAGTGCCCGGCCGCCCGCGTAAGGCGCGCAGCATCGCTATCGCAGAGCGCCGCGACTTTGGCCTGCGGGTGGTCGAGCAGGGCCGGAATATGCGCTTGGGTGGCCCACCACCCAGCACCCACGACGCCGATTCGCGCAATCGCCATGGGGCTCGTCACACCTGGAGCACGTCCGCACAGCCAGCGGCACGATAGCGCACGAATGAGCCGGCGCTAATCGAGGCCGATCAGGCTGCGGGGATAGTCGGTCAGCACCTCGCAGCCGTCGGCGGCGACGGCCACCGTCTCACTCACGCCCACACCCGCTCGGCCCACGTCGCGGGCAACTGCCCGCACGTGAAACACGTGGCCGGGCTGCAGCGTGGGATAGGCCGCCAGCGAGCGCTCGCTGCGCCAGGTGCGGGTGCAAATTTGCAGGCCCATCACGTCCGCCCAGTCGGGCTCGAAGCTCAGCCCAACTGAGTACCCGCGATTGCCGTCGGTAAAAACCCGCGGCGGCAGCTCGGTCAGCGGCTCGGATGCGTGCTGCGCGAGATCAAGCGTGGACACGCCGGGGCGCATGCCCGCGATCGTCCGCTCCACCGCCTCCAAGCACGCCGCGTACATCGAGCGCCACACCGGATCCGCCAGCTCGCCGATCACGCCCGTGCGAATCATGGGTGCGGAGTAACGTTTCAGGCACGCCCCAAACTCGAGAATCACCGGGTGGCCGGGTGTCAGTCGGGAGCGGCCGAACGTGGTGTGCGGGATACCGGAGTTCCGGCCGGCGGTCACGATGGGCTGGATGGACATCCGCTCGCTGCCGCGACCCACCAGGGCCTCATAAATGACGGCCGCAACGGCGGTGTCGGGCGCGTCCGGGCGCAACTCAGCCGCCGCGGCGTCGAACCCGTGCGGCGTGATCAACCCCGCGGACCGCACGGCCGCAATCTCGGCCGCGCTCTTCCGAGCACGCACCCCATCCACCAGCCCATGGACGTAGCTCCAGGACGCGCCCACGGACTCGGCGGCGCGCTGAAAGCTCTGGTGCGCCGCGCCGTGCTGATGGTGCTCCCACCCGAGTCTCAACTTGGCCCAGCCGCGATGGCGCACCACGTCGATCAGCGCGCGGTCGGGATCCCCCGCCCACGGGTACGTCACCACGTCCTCGACCCAGCTCGACACCAGCGCGTTGAACGACTCGAACTCGTCCACCAGCAGCGTGGGCTCGCGATCGATCCCGACGATGAGGAAGGCGGGCGCAAACGACGCCAACGTCTCGTAGCCGCTCACGTAGCAGACGCTCGGCGCAAACGTGCACACGAACGCATCCAAGCCCTCGGCCTTCACGGCGGCGCGCAACGCGTCATGCCGCCGCCGGAACTCGGCCTCGTCAAACGTGAGCGACCTGATGTCGCCGGCATCCGCCGGACGCTCGAGCTCGCGGAACTGCGGCGTATGGTTCAACTCTCAGGCATTGGCTGCACGAACTGAAGATCGCACAGTCGCCGATAGAGCTCGCTGCGGCCGTAGAGCTCCTCGTGCCGCCCGGTGTCTACGACACGGTCCTCGTCCACCGCGACGATTCGGTCAGCACGGCTCACCGTCGCCAGCCGGTGCGCAATCACCAGCATCGCGCGCCCTCGCGACACCCGCCCACGTTGCTTGGCCCGTGCAGGCGACGCGACCCTAACGCCGATGACTGTCTCGGCAGATGCGATGTGCGCCCCTCTTCTCGGCCCCGGGTAAGCATTCTCTCGCCACCATTCGTCGCTCCGCAGACCTCGTCCGGCCATTCCTTCCTCAAATCCAAAGACCCCCCGACATTCCCGCCCTTCAACCCTCCATCCAGGGTCCGCAACCCTCGGTCATCTTCGGAAATCGGGCGCTAGCACCCTCGCTGTAGACCTGCAACCCCACCCACTCTGTGACTGCAACGGTTTGACCGCTTGTCTCACCGCCGCTATAACTCAGAGGGCCGATGCGCCTTCCTTGGTACCGCCCCGCGCCGCCATTCATCGTCGCACGCGAGCTCCCTGAGAGAGCACCGACCAACAAATTACACATGCCATCGGAACGCCAACCTCACAACAACACAATTGCAGATTTCATCTCCGGGTTGCCGGTGCGGACGAATTCAGAAGAGCTGCATGCCGTCCAGGTGTTCTCCAGAATCTTAGTGAACGATTACGGTTATCCGAAGAGTCACATTCGCACTAGACCGCAATGGCGTGTTAAAGCCCGACCATCGGACGTAAAGAAAGAATATCCGATTGATATCACAGTGTTTACAGCCAGACAACACACCGATCACACTGTTCACATCATCGTCGAATGCAAAGCCCCGACGCGCCGCGATGGACGTTCGCAACTCCAAGACTACATGCGATTTTCACAAGCGCGTATCGGGGTATAGTTCAACGGCGATGAGAAGCTATATCTAAAGAAAACAGAAGTTGACAGCGGTATCCATTTTGAGGAACTACCGAACATACCAAAGTTCGGCGAGCGTTTAGAAGACATCGGTCTCTACAGACGACGCGATCTCAAGCCAACCCACAATCTGAAATCTGTATTTCAGGCGATGCGAAACTATCTTGCTACAAACGCCGTAGGCATAACCCGCGACGAGATCTTCGCACAACAGATCATCAGCCTCATCTTCACAAAATCTACGATGAACGGTTCACAAAGCCGAACGATATGCTGAGCTTCCGGGTCGGGTTTCAGGAATCTCCACCCGAGGTACGCGCTAGAATTGACGCACTTTTCACACAGGTGAAGAGCCAGTATCGTGACGTAGTAACTACAGATGACCAAATCACGCTCGACGACGTCTCTTTATCATACGTAGTTGGCGAGCTTCACTTTTATTACTTATCCGAGAGGGAACGCGACTCAATAGCTGACGCTTTTGAGGTATTTATCGGACCGTCACTTAAAGGTAGCCAGGGCCAATTTTTCACACCGAAAAACGTCGTGAAGCTTCTCGTCGCAATGATCGATCTCTCTAGCGGAGATAAAGTGATTGACCCCGCCAGTGGTTCAGGCGGATTCTTGGTGGAGTCCTTACGGCGAATATGGCGAAAGCTCGATGCACATGATCGGGAATTAGGCTAGCCGGACCAAGAAATCTTCTCTGAGAAGCAGCGGGCTGCTATCAGAGACATACGGGCGATCGATAAAGACCAGTTTTTGGCGAAGGTAGCAAAAGCGTACATGGCCATCATCGGAGACGGTCGGGGCGGTATATACTGCGAAAATAGCCTTGATTCGCCTGACAGCTGGCAATCCACCACTCGCGATAACATTCACCTCGAATCCTTCGATATAGTCCTCACAAATCCGCCGTTTAGTAGGAAGCTCAAAATTGACGATAAAATGATCTTAGAGAATTATCATCTTGGACATCGCTGGAAGAAAGTCGGCCGAGGATATACCTACGAGCGCCAAGATATATTACGAGACGGTCAGTCGCCGCAGATTCTCTTTATCGAACGTTGCTTGAGTCTGCTCAAGGACGGGGGCCGTCTTGGGATCATAACTCCCGAGTCGATGTTCTGCAATCCGTCACATCGTTACATCGTGCAATACATCAAATCCGTGGCTCGAATCTTGGCTATTGTATCCTTCCCTGAGGAGTTATTCCAGCCATAACACCCACGCAAAAGCATGTGGCGTAATCATCAAAAAGACACCGACAGACTCCGATAATCCGCATCGAATCTTTATGGCCATTGCCAAATAGTGCGGACATGATTCGCGCGGTCTCTCAATCCCGTATGACGATATTCCAAGGATCATGGCTCAATATGAGGAATACGACAAGGGCAACGAAATCGACTACAGCCATTTCGGTTTCGAGATTAGCGAAGCCGAAATCATTGATGATATTTATCTACCGAAATACTACAATCCGGAGATCAAGCAAAAGATCGATGCTCTACGCAGAACCCATTATATTTTGACGTTGGGAGATTTGATAGATGATGGCGTCATCACTATCAGCACAGGGCACGAGGTCGGCAAGCTTGCATATGGGACAGGCCAAATCCCTTTCATTCGGACTTCTGATATTGCGAACTGGGAAATCAAGCTGGACCCGAAGCACGCGGTCAGCACAGAGATCTATGAGGACTTCAAGGAACGTCAGGATGTGCAAGCTGGCGATGTCTTGATGGTGCGCGACGGCACATATCTCGTCGGCACGTGTGCTATCGTCTCGGAAGCAGACACTGCAATCGTCTATCAGAGCCATATCTACAAGCTACGCTCCGAAGACCACGAGCAGATGAACCCGAACCTACTCTTGGCGGTGTTATCGAGTCCTATCGTCCGCGAGCAAATCTACGCAAAGCGGTTTACACAGGACATTATCGATACGCTCGGCAGGCGGGTGCGTGAGCTACAGCTTCCTATTCCAAAGGACGAAGCCAAGTGGCAGGAGATCATTGACGCGGTGACAAGAGCTCTTGAAATGAAGGGGAAGGCTCGTTTCCTCGCACGGACGGCCGCCCTGACAGTTGCGCCGAACGAAGACGGGGTCGATCCAGATTTTCTAACCTTGATCGGCTGATCGTCGGCATGTCCGATCCGTTGGATTGTGCGGCTCCCTGGTCGCAATATCCTCGGTAAACAGGCTGTCCAATCAGCCACGAACACGGCTTCTCAACATGGGTGTCGAAGGGGTCGCCTACGTGCACCGTTGCCATCCGGCCCGCAATCACCAGCGTCGTGCGCCAGCGCCGTTGGCGTCGATGGTAGGGTCTTGTTCTGCCCTGGCGCAATCCCTACAGCCTGAGCGTGGATGCCCATCCTCATCCGGTTAGTCAAATACGCCCTGACGCAGCGGGCGCTCGCCATCGTGGCGGCCCTCGTGCTTGCCGCCTCGATCGTGCCGCGCGTGGTGCTGCCGCGCCTCGCCGGCGACGCCGTCGACGCTCTTCTGACGCAGGGCCGTGATGCGCTTGCGCTGATCGCGGCCCAGATGATCCTGGCCGGCGTGGTCAGGGCCGTGTTGGGTTATCTGGGTCTCTATCTGGCCGAACGCGTTGGCCGGGTGACCGAGTATCGGCTCCGGAACGACTTCGTCGACAAGCTGCAATGGCTCAACTTCGGGTTCTATGACCGCCAGAAGACCGGCGACCTGATGTCACGGGCTACCGTCGACGCCGAGGCCTGCGCCAGATTCATCGCGATCGGCGTCATGCACGGCATCGCGTTTCTTACCCTGTATTTCCTCCCAATCATCACCATGCTCATCATGAACTGGCAACTGGGGCTTATCGTCTTCGTCGGGTCCCTATTGATCTCGGGGTATGGGGTCGCACTGGCCGTCCGGTTGTTTCGGATCTATCGACAGGCCCACCAAGAAACGGGACGCATGAATATCTTGCTCCAAGAGAGCATGACGGGCATTCGAACTGTTAAGGCCCTGGGGTCCCAGGACTACGAGCAGACGCGGTTTCGCGAGAGGGCCGCCGCGGTCGCCACCAGTTTTGTGCTCGCCGACCGTCTCTCCGTCACCAGAGAGGCCGTCCTCCTGTTCCTGTACGCCGTTCTGACCGCTGGGATTCTGCTCGTTGGCGGATGGCAGGTGCAGCAGGGACTGCTCACGGCCGGCACCCTGTCGGCCTTCGTGCTGCTGGTGGTGCTGTTGGCCGGCACCACTATCGGCTTGGAGTGGAGGGTGCAGCTCTTTGCCAGGGCCATGGCCGCGGGCGCGCGCATATTCGAGGCTCTCGACACCAGGAACCCGCTCGTCGTTGCCGCGGATGCTCGCGAGCTCGCCGCCACCGGACACGTCGTGTTCGATTCGGTGTCGTTCGCCTACACCGACGGCGGGCCCGCGTTGCACGATGTCTCGTTTGAGCTGCGGCCCGGGCAGTCGGCAGCGATCGTCGGCGGCTCGGGCTCCGGCAAGAGCACGATCGCGCACCTGCTGCCCCGGTTCTACGACGTGTCGGCGGGCCGCGTCACCATCGACGGCTTGGACGTCCGGGACGTAACGCTTGAGTCGCTGCGGCGCAGCGTTGGAATCGTCATGCAAGACGTGTTCGTCTTTTCGGCGACCATCCGGGACAACATCGCCTACGGGGTCGACGATGCGTCCCTGGATAATGTGGTCCGAGCCGCCCAGGCAGCCCAGCTGCACGGGTTCATCGAGAACCTTCCGGACGGCTATGACACCTGGGTCGGCGAACGCGGCGCCACCCTGTCCGGCGGCCAGCGGCAGCGGCTCGCCATTGCCCGCACGCTCCTTCTGGCGCCTCCCATTCTGATTCTTGACGACTCCACCTCCAGCGTCGACGTCGCCACCGAGGCGTTGATCCACCAGGCGATGGTCCAGGCACTCCGGGGGCGAACCTCGTTCGTCATCGCCCACCGGCTATCCACGGTGCGACGCGCGGACCTCGTTCTGGTGCTCGATCAGGGCAGGATCATCGAGCAGGGCACCCACGACGACCTGCTGCAGCGGGATGGCCCCTATCGCCGGATCCACGACCTCCAGCTACGTCCGGCTGATGAACTGCGCGGGTTCAATGCGGATGCGTGACCACCGAGGTTGGGGCTGATGGCGACACCGGCGGTCCAGGCGACCGGCGGCGGGGCGCAACTCGACCTCGACCAAGAGCGCCAGACGCGCTACTGGCGGACGTTGCGCTGGCTGCTCGGGTACTTTCGCCCCTACCGCGGGCGGGGGGCGGTGGCGGTCGTCGCCATGTTGGCGTACAGCGGCACGGTTGTCGCGTTGCCGTGGGCGGTCAAGCAGGCCATCGACCACCTGGTGACGACGCCCGGAGGCGGCATGCCGGGACTCGCCGCCGGCGTGGGGCTCTTCGTCCTCATCGCCGCGGCCCGCTTTGCCGCGGGCCTGACCCATGGCCGGATCATGGTGCGGATCAGCGAGTGGGTGCTACTCGATATCCGCACCCAGCTCTTTGCGCACGTGCAGCGCCTGTCCATGTCTTTCTACGACCGGCACCAGGTGGGCAGGATCATGTCGCGCGTCCAAAACGACGTGCAGCAGCTCGAAGATTCCCTCGGGGTCCTCCTGTTGTCCGTGGCGAATTTCGTAAGCGTGCTCGGCATCGCGGCCGCCATGCTGGTCCTGGACGCGCTGCTGGCCGCGATCACGCTGGCGTTCGTGGCGCTGCTGATTCCCAGTCTGGCGTTTTGGCGTCGGATCGCGCACCGGCCCATTCGAAGAGCCCAAGAGACCATCGCCGACGTCAACTCCAGCATCCAGGAGAACGTGGCGGGTATTCGCGTCGTGCAGAGTCTCAACCGCCAGCAGCAGAACACCCGCGGCTTCCGCGGAGTGAATCGGGAAAACCTGGATGCCGCGCTGCGGTCCGCGCGTTACCGCTACGGCCTGTGGCCGTCCGTTGAGCTCCTCGCGACCCTGGCTCTGGCGTTCATCGTCCTCGTCATGGGCCAGGCGATCGGCGCGTCCCTCTCCGCCGGCCTGCTGATCGCCTTTGCGCTCTACATCGAGCGGCTCTTCGAGCCCATTCGTGACCTGACCGGCGAGTTCGGCCAACTCACCCGGGCGTTGGTGGCGGCTGATCGGGCCGTCGAGCTGCTCAAGGTCGAGCCTGAGGTGCGCACGGCGCCGGATGCGATTGCCCTGCCGCCCGTGACCGGCAGAGTCCGGTACGAAAACGTCCACTTCGAGTACGAACCCGGGCAACCCGTCCTGCGTGACATCAGCGTGGCGGTGGAGCCGGGCGAGACCGTGGCGGTGGTGGGGCCGACCGGCTCCGGCAAGACGACCCTCGTGTCGCTGCTGATGCGTCTCTACGACGTCACCAGCGGGCGGGTCACGGTGGACGGACATGACCTACGGGACATCACCCTCGACTCGCTTGCACGGCAGCTCAGCATCGTCCCGCAGGAGCCCTTTCTCTTCTCAGCCACGGTGCGGGAGAACATTCGGCACAACCGCACCGACTTGACCGACGGCGACATCGTCAACGCGGCGGAGGCGGCTGGGGCGCACGCGTTCATCTCGCGCCTGACCGACGGCTACGACACCCTGCTGGAAGAGCGCGGCGGCAACCTGAGCGTCGGCCAGCGACAGTTGATCAGCTTTGCCCGGGCCGTGGCGCGAGACCCTCGGATCCTGATCCTTGACGAAGCGACGGCCAACGTGGATTCCGAAACGGAGCTGCACATCCAGCAGGCCCTGCAGCGCCTGCTGCGCGGGCGCACGTCCTTCGTCATCGCCCACCGCCTCTCAACAGTGCGGGGTGCCGACCGCATCTTGGTCTTGGATAACGGTCGCCTCGTCGAACAAGGGACTCACGAGGAACTGCTGGGGATGCAGGGCCTCTACTACCGGCTGTGGTCGCGTTAGGCGGCTCGCGGCGCGCACGGTCCGATCTGAGCCATCGAGCCCCTCATGCCGATGCAGCGCCCGAGGCAAGAAACTGAAGATCGCACAAGCGCCGGTACAGCTCGTTGCGGCGGTAGAGCTCCTCGTGCCGGCCCGTGTCCACGACCCGGCCCTCGTCCAGCACCACGATCCGATCGGCGCGGCGCACCGTCGCCAGCCGGTGCGCGATTACCAGCGTCGTGCGGCCCCGCGACGCCCGCGCGAGTGCGGCCTGCACCAGCCGTTCGGCTTCGGCATCCAGCTAGGACGTGGCCTCGTCCAGCACCAGGATGCGCGGATTGCCGGCGATCGCCCGCGCAATCGCCACCCGCTGCACCTGCCCGCCCGAGAGTCGCAGCCCTCGCTCACCGATGTGGGTGTCGTAGCCCTGCTCTGTGGCCGTGATGAAGTCATGCGCATTGGCGGTGACCGCCGCGCGGCGTACGTCATCCGGCGCGACGTCCGCGCGGCCGAAGGCAATGTTCTCGGCGATCGAGCCGTCGAACAGGGTGGCGTCCTGGAACACGACGCCGATGCTGCGGCGCGACGATTCGGTGGTGGCGGCGGAGATATCGGTCCCGTCGATGGTGATGCGGCCTGACTGGGGCGCATAGAACCGCAGCAGCAGGTTGTGAGCGTGGACTTGCCCGCCACGCTCGGACCCACCAGCGCCACGGTCTCGCCCGGCCTCGCCGTGAAGCTGACGCAGTCGAGCACCGGTCCCTCGCCGTAGCTGAATCCGACGCGCTCGAACCGCACCTGGCCACGCCGCACTTGCAGGTCATCGCCGGGCGCTGCTTCATCCGCCGCCGGGGTGCCCAGAAAATCGAACACCCGGCGGGCCGCGCCGACGATCCCTTGCAGCTGGACATAATCAGTCACGGTGTTGCGCACCGGACCACCGACTTGCGAGAGGTATTGCCCGGCCGCCACCAGCAGACCCACGGCCACGGCGCCGTCGACCACCGCGTTGGCGAGGAACGCCCACACGGCGATGTAGGCCGCCCAATACGACACGTGCGCGGCCCAGCCCAGACTCTCGAGCAATGCCACCCGAACCCGGGCGCGCCAGAGGCTGTGCGCTTCCGCGCCAAATCGTTCGCCGGCCCAGCCTTGGCGGTTGAACGCCTTGGCGTCCCGCGCGCCGGCGACCAGCTCGGTCAATACCGCGGAGAGGCGGCCCAGCGCGTCCTGGGCTCGGCGGCCGGCTGCTTGCGTGCGGCCCTTGAGCCGCGTCACCATCAGGGCATGCAGCGGCAGCGCCGCCACGGCGATCAGCCCCAGCCGCCAGTCGACCAGGGACATGATGATCAGGTACGCCGGCAGCCGCAGCGCCTGGGCAAACACCAGCGACCCGGCGTGCAGGTAAGCCCTCGCCACCACGGCGGCGTCGGTCGTCAGATGCGCCACGATGTCGCCCGTCCGCCGCTGGCGCAGATCGCCAATGGGCATGCGCTGGGCCTGCCGCAGCACGTCCTCGCGCATGCGGGACATCGCGCCTTCGGCGGCCCGCGTGTGGAACCAGTGGCCGAAGACGGCGGCCAGGCCCAGGCCGGCGGCCAGGCCGCCGATCCCCAGCAGCGTGGGCAGCAGCAATGACCGGTCCTGCCGGCCAAACACGTCATCGATCAGGACGTGGAGCAGCCAGGGACGGGTGATCATCACCGCCGAATTCCCAGCGGTCACCGCCGCGGCCACGGCGTAGTCGGCGCGAGAGCCGCGCAGATACGCCCACAGCCGTCGGGCAACGGCCCAGCCCGACGCCTCGACCTGCTGCCTCACCACGGGCGCGGCGGCGGTCATCCTTCCAGCACTCGGGTTGGCATCATTCCGCCGGCGTCCCTGACGATTGGACCATCTGCAAGTCGCATAGCTCGCGGTAGAGGTCGCACCGCGAGTAGAGTTCGTCGTGCCGACCGGCATCGACCACGCGCCCGGAGTCGAGCACCACCACCTGGTCGGCCGCGCGCACCGTCGCCAGGCGGTGGGCCACGATCAGCACCGTCCGGCCCCGCCGCGCCGCGTCCAGGCCCTCCATCACCAGGCGCTCCGAGTCGGCGTCGAGCGCGGACATGACTTCGTCCAGCACCAGGATGGGCGGGTCTCCCGCGATGGCTCGCGCGATGGCGAGGCGTTGGGCCTGGACCGCCCGACAGCCGCAACCCGCGTTCGCCAATCTGAGTGTCGAAGCCGTCTCGCATGGCATGGACGAAGTCGCCGGCCGCGGCCACCCTTGCCGCACTCTTCACCGCGGCGCGATCGATCCCGTCGCGCCCGAAGCCGATGTTCTCCGCAATCGATCCATGAAACAGCACCGGATCCTGGAACACGACGCCGACCTGCCGCCGCACCTCGGACGCGTCCACGGCGCCGATGTCCTGACTGTCGATGCGTATCGCACCGCCGCTCGGCTGGAGGAAGCGCAGCAGCAGGTTGATGAGGGTCGATTTCCCGGCGCCGCTAGGACCAACGACCGCCGCGGTCGATCCGGCGGGCACGGCGAATGACACGTCCGTGAGCACCGGCGCGCCGGGCGCATAGGCCGCGCTGACCCCGTTGAATTCGACGCGCCCTCCAGCGACCGTCAGCCGCTCTCCGGTACCGGTTTCACCCTCCGCCGGCGTGTCCAGAAACGCTAACAGCCGGCGCGCGGCGCCGACGGCATGCAGCAGATCGACGTAGGCCATCGTCAGCGGCGTGACGCACCGATTGAGCCAGGCGAGGTAGCTGGCCAGCGCCAGCGCGAAGCCGATCGTCGCCTCGCCCTAAAAAATCGGCTCGGCCGGCACGGCGAAGATCGCGGCATAGGCGATCCAGAAGATCGTGGTCGTGACCCAGGTCCAACCGCGCACGAATCCCTCATAGACCCGCGCGTCGCGCAGGGCCCGCAGCGCGCGCCGCAGCCGATTGAGCAACCATGCCTGGCGGTTGAACGCCCGGATGTCGCGGGTCCCGGCGATCAACTCCGTGGCCAGCCCGCCAAGGTCGCCGGTCGTGTCTTGCACCCGCTGACCGGCGCGCACGTGGTGCCCTTGCCGCAGCCGCGGTAGCAGCATGTAGACCGGCACGAGCGCGGCCGCGAGCAGGCCAAAACGCCAGTCGATGATCGCGACAACGATGACGATGCCAGCGACTTCGAGAGCCGACGCCAATCCGCGGCCGTAGGCCCGTTCATATGCTTCGGCCACCGCCACCGAGTCCGCCGTGAAGTGGGTCACCGTCTCACCGGTGCGGCGACCCCGGAAATAGGCGAGCGGCACGCGCAGCACGTGGTCCATCAAGCCGCGGCGTAAGACGTTGGCAGCCTGCTCGCCGGCACTGGTGAACTGATAGTTCGCGACGACGACGCCGGTCGTACTGGTAATGGCCAGTGCACCAAGCGCAATGAGCACCGGCGGGAGCAGGCTCAGGTCCCGCGCGCCGGCCACGTCGTCGACGAGGATCTTGATGAGCAGCGGCGTTGGCAGCTCGGCGCCGACGGCAACGAGCGAGGCCATGACCGCGCCCGCCTGCGCGCGCCAATGCGGTCACAGGTAGGCAGCCAAGTGGCGGACGGTTGCGGCCGTCGATGCGGGTCGAGTTGCCATAGAAGTAGCAGAGGGCATGCACGCGCCTCGGACGCCGTAGCCGCCGGGGCGAATGGGCCCCAGCGGGGGCCGGCACCCGATCGCCGCGAGCCTCAGCCGAATGGTCCAGCCTACGAAACTCCGCGAGGATCGCAGCGCCCCGGCGTGACGTGGCACGATAGGGGCCGGGTTCGAATGCCGATGCTCATCCTTCGGTCCAGAGTGTGAGGTTGCCGCAGGTGCTCTACGACCTTGCCGAGAACAAGCTAGTTACCGACTGGCTGCGCGGCTGGGGCGGATTCAAGGTCGGGCTCGTCGTCGGCGCCATCATCGTGGCGGTGTGGCTGCCACTCGTGTTCACCTCGCCTCAGGTCGTCGCCGAGGGCGATTTGTACGACCTCTCGATGGCCATACACATCCCCGTCTCTAGCTTCATCATCGCCAGCATCATCTGGGGGCTACTGTTTCGCCACGCCGCCGGGGTGATTTGGGCGCTCGGCATCGGCCTGGTCGTCACCATCGGCGCGGGCCTATGCGCGGGACTGTCCACTTCGCTGGGGCGGGGCCTGGACTGGGGATTCGGCGTGAAGTCGTGCTACTTCCGCGTTGACGTCAAGCCGCAGGGCAACCGGTGTGTCGGTGGGTAGGTAGCGACGTGTCTCGGCTGCTGAAAGTGGCCGCCAACGCCGCCGCCAGCGAGTTCTCGCCGAACGCAGAGCTCGTCGCCATGACCCAGAGGTCATCGAGGTCCTTCATGCGGGTGTTGGCGATGCCCAGCCGCACCATGGCCTCGAACTTCTCAGCTACCACCGTCTCGCGCGGGTACGCCCGCAGCCGTGGGGCCGGGAAGTCGAGCAGCGTTGAGAAATCGGCCTCCACGACATCGGGCGTCACCACGTCCCCGAAACCGACGTCAACCTGGAGGCTGATACGCGCTCCGTCGAGATCGGCCGCGAGTCGGATGCGAATGCCGCTTTCCGCCTGCCGTTCGCGGATCGGCTCGGCTCGCACCGACCCAACCAGGAAACGCATCCCGTCCGGCGGGACCTGCATCGTGCACAAGTCCCGGAAGACCGCCTGCACCGGCGCCACGGCCGGCTCCCCGACTCCGAGCAGGTCCACGTCGCGCGTACCTGTCGAGTTCGTCGGCGGTGCTAAGACGCTGCGCTACTGCGTAGCGCAACGCTTCGATGGCGACGTCAAGACCCACCTTGTTGCGGAATTTGAAGCAGTCCGCCACCGTCTTGGCCGGGCCGTAAACGCGCACGGGGACTCGGTCGATGCGCTGCGTCTGAATCCCGGCGGTGCGCGACAACCCCGAGAACCGCACGATCCGCAGCCCAACGCCGGCCGCCCGCGGCGCCCGGTCCTTCGGGCCAATCGCCAGCCACACATCGAACGGCACCTGTGTCGTCAGGCCGTGGACGCGCAGTGCTGAGAGCAGGCAGATCACCCCGCGTGGCGTGCGCTTCGCGGCCTCGGCCAGCGAGCGGTGCTCGCTCACCGCGGCACCAGCCGGGGCGTAGAGGCCCCGACCCAACTTCTCCAGCAGACCGTCGCGCGCTAGCTGGCCGAGATACCGGCCGGGCACGCCCCTGGCCTCGAGGTCTCGCGGGCGGGCCAGCCCGGCCTCCCGGACTAGATCGAGAACCGCCTCGCGGCGTGCTTGGGTCATGCTGCAATTCTCGCGGATATGTCGGCAGATATCAACAAGCACCGACATATTCGACGAATCAAAAGCCGAGCAGCTTATGGCCTCACCCTTTGGCGATGCCACTGCGGGCGGCCATATGCCGCGTTTCACCGAGGACCCACCGGGACCGGATTGCGCTGCCGATGTCGACGGCCACGCCCATGGCAGCCAGAATTCCTCGACAGATCTCGGCCCGGTCGGAGTCGGCTCGGGCCATCGGTTTGTCGGTGGAAAGCACCTGGTTGTCGAGCCACGGAGGGCAGAGTTTCTCGATACTGGGCGCGATGACCAGTGCCACGGCACGCGTCGTCTTCGGCGCGATGGCTGCGACGTGCAGCGGCGCACCTAGGGACATCGGAGCCCTGGCCGTAGCCGTGCTCCGCGTGGCGGACTAGCACTGCCGAAGGCAGCGGGATGCCGTCCTGGTCGGGGAGGGCAATCGACTCTGAGCGCTCAGCTCGCACCGCGTCAATAGTTGTCACCAGCACCGGCTAATCAGCGCGGCAACCCAAGCGACCGCGCTACGGCGATCCAGCCGTCCAGGGTCCCTGCCGATCCACACCAAGGCCTGTCCGGTGACACCGTCGGCATCCCCGTGTAGCAAGCGGATTTCCGCGGCTGGGTGGTCGAGGGTCCACTGGACGGAAGTCAGGGCTTGGACGAGCCGCCCGCCACCGAGGGGCTGGCGCCGGAGGCGCCACCGAGCGGCAGCAGCGACTTCCGCTGGTCGGCAGCGAATATGGGCGTCCACACGGCACCGCTCGGATCTGCCAGGAACGCCGTTTCCCATGTCACCGCCACCACAAGCCCGGCCACCACTGCGTCATGCTCGGCCCGGCTGAAGCTCCGCACTGCGTCCTCAACCTCCGCCAGCATCCGCCGCACCCGCGGCCGATGGGCCGTCACGATCCACACCTCCGGAAACCGCTCGTATTCGCGCCGCCAACTGCCCGACAGGTAGAAACGCGCATCTCGCCGCAGCTTCAGCCCATAGCGCCGCAGCTCCGCCGTTCCCCGATCGATCTCCAGATACATCCACTGTATTCGGCCGTTCACTTCGATCTCGGCTACGGCGTCGGGATGCACCGTCCGCCAGGTTCGCCCCACCTGGTAGCGCACCCGCGCGTGCGGATCGGCCGTCCACTCACGCAGAGCGGCCTCCGGATGGGCGCGACAAGCCTGCCGCACCGCCAGCAGGCACCGGTTCACCGCCAGTTGATGATTCACGAAACGCGCCTCGAGCGCCTCGGGGCCGGCCACGGTCGGGATGTCGGCCAGCAGGATCCCGGCAAACGTCGCCAGCGCTTCTGCCCCCTGGGCGGAGAGGCCATAGACGTAGCCGCTGCGTCTCCCGCCGTGCAGGGGCTCGGCCCGCACCACCCAGCCACGACGATGCAGCCGCTGCAGGCAGATCTCGCAGGCGCGCCGCGTGGCGGTCTCAAAGGCCAGGGCCTGGATCTGGGCGGCAGTCAGCAGCCGGTGGGTGTAGAGCAGGCGCAGGACCTGGAGCTGCCGGGACCCGACCCGGACCCGCATCACGTACTTGGGGGATACCAGGGACCTGGAGCATGGCACAGACGCTGGATCTGCCAGGGCTCGGACCCAACGGGAATCGACAGCGCAAGGATTGGGAACGCCAGGGGTTGTTGGCATGGTGCAGTCGCCGGAATTGGGATGGCTCAGACCCGGCGGGAGTCGACAGCTGAACGATTGGGAACGCCAGGGGTCGTGGGCATGGTGCAGTCGCCGGAACTGCCAGGGCTCGGTTCACGGAAGAACCCGTAACCCCAGGACGAGGATTGCAGAGAACGAGGACTGGGGTTACGGGTTAACAGTTCCACGAAGCGAAACGGTCACAATTCGCGGGGCATGCGAAACGTTGGGCCTCTTCGATCAGGTTTGGCCCGAGGCCAATGCACGGTCCCGACGTTCGCGCCGGGCGCTTTCGCCATTCGAAACGCCTTTCGAGCCACCTCGCGCAACATCATCCGAAGGCTCATCCGAATGGGTGGCCCTTCGCGTGCGCGGGTCACGCGCCCATGCGCGGGTCGGGATCCAGGCCGTCCAAAGGCTCGGCCGCGTTCACCTGGACGCCGGTCGCGGTCGATGGCTCGGGCGGCATTGCGGGTTCGCGCGTCACGCCCTCGGCCGGGCGTAGCATGCGCTGCGTCTGTGCTGGGTTGCGCACCACGAAAGCGGTCGAGGGTTCCATGATGCCGCGCGCGAAGCGCAAGGTGCGGCTGAGCGCCCGCTCCCGTACGTGCCCGAGGTAGCGCCCGCACTCGCGCACGAGGGCAACGTCACTGCCGGCGAAGCGGTAGATCGATTGCCAGTCGTCGCCCACGAGGAAGTAGGCGACGCCGGGGCCCTTGATGGCCTGGAGCAGCGCCATACGGCCCGCCGAGATGTCCTGGAACTCGTCCACCAGCACGTAGCGGTACGGAGACTCCCAGCGACCGTTGCGGATGTGCGCCGCGGCGTGGTTGATCAGGTCGTGGAAGTCCTTCTCTCCGTCCCAGCAGCCGGTCGTAGCGCGAGCAGACCTGCTCGAAGAGGTCGAGGAACGCCTCGCCGCGGGTGCGATCACCCGAGTCACGCGCACGCTCACGGAGCGTGTCGGCGGAGATGCCGCTGGCCTTAACGTGGTTCAGGAACGTCGCTATGAGCTGCGCCAGCCATGAGATCAGCCAGCGTCCCAGGTCTAGGAGCAGCGTCCGGATTGGGACGCGCTCGAATGTGACGCCCGCCTTCTCGAGCTGCTCGTGCAGTCTCCGGCGAAGCACGCCTTCGCGCTGCTGCCAGCTGTATGTCTCGATCAGCCTCGTCCCGTACCGCTGGTGGATGTCGCGCTTCCACCCGACGCCCTCGGCGTACCCATCCCACCCCTTGGGCGGGCGGCCCTGCCGGTCCAGGGCGAGGTGTTCGATGTAGATGTCGTGGTCCGGGAGGTAGAAGTCCGGCCGGTACTGGCGATGCCACGGGGTGGCGGTCTCGACCGGATGGGGCTGCTCGTAGACAAAGCTGACGCCGTTCAGGGTCAGGAAGTTCGCGATCTCCAGTTCCTCGAAGCTCTTGACCAGATCGCCGCTCAGCGTCCGCAGCTCGGATCGGCGGACGTGGTCGTAGTACTCGCCGGGGGTGTTGAAGTCGAAGTGCGAGCGGTAGTCCGTGCGGTGGCGCGTGATGAAGTCCGTGACCACCCGGCTCTGCCGTGGGTCGCCGAGCAGGTCGACGAGGATGCGATCGATGACCACGATCAGCATCGCCTCGTCTTCCGCCAGCTTTGAGAGCGTCGGAGCGACTTCGACGTCGGCGACGACGCGACGCCCAAAGGAGTGGAAGGTGGCGACGTGGGCGCCGGCGAGGTCGTCCGGAAGGCGCTCGCGGATCTCCTCGGCAGCCTTGCGGTTGAAGGCGAGCACGAGGATCTCGCGTGGCGGGGCGCCCCGGTTGCGGACGAGGTGGGCGATCTTGTCGGTGATCACGGCGGTCTTGCCCGTGCCCGCACCGGCGAGCACCAGGGTCGCGTCCTCGTCCGTGGCGATCGCCGCCGCCTGCTCGGCAGTCGGCGGCGAGGAGAGCACGCCCTGGGCCGCTCGGGCCACGGCGGGCGCGACGGCAGCGACGAAGCGAGCGTTCGCCGCCTCCCTCACCGCCTCGTACACCTCGATGCGCGCGACCGGCGCGATGCGTGCCAGCGCCTCGGCCGCCTGCGCGGGCAGGTGGGCTCGCGTCAGGGCGCCATTTCCACACTCCACGGTGCTCGCGATGTCCGCCTGGAGCCCGCTGCTCTGAGACTCCCGCGCATAGCGGCTACCCGCGTGGAGACGGTTCAATCGGTCGCTGAGTTGTGTGAGTTCCGGCGCCAGCGTCCCGGCGACGCGGGCGGCGTCCGCGCGTACCGCCTCGACGAGCCGCTCAGCCTCGTTGCGGGCGAGCCCGCCGATAGCGCGCTCGGCGCCGCCGGCCTCGCGCACGGTCAGTCGCGTCCAGAACCACGAGCGGCGCGTCTCGATGCTGTCAATTCCGCCAACAGGCGCGCCCTCGGCGTCCCCGAAGCGCAGCACGCCGCCGTCGAGCGAGACACGTGCCGGGCCAGCGCTGAGCAGCCGAACGAGGGCTGCGCGGGTCGCGCTCACTGGGCTGGCAGTCGATGGCGTCACAGGGCGGGACTCGGGGACCTAGGGACTTGCCGCGATAGCATAGTGAGATCCTGGCGGGCAGTCAGCGAAGGGCGAAGCAATCTCTGGGTGTTGCGGTCGCAAGCCCGCCGGCAGTTGAGCGAGGCGACGAATAGACCCCCGATCCTGAAGGAACTTCGGAAGGAACGCTAGGGATGGTCTGAATAAGTCTGGCGGCCGCGGCAGAGCCTATGCTCGTGGGCAACCGGCGCCCGGTGAGGAAACGCGATGCAGCCACAGCGATCATTCGCCGATGTGGAGTACGACGGGCAGAAGCGCCAAACGCGACGGGCGCAGTTTCTGCAGCAGATGGACGGCTTGCTTCCGTGGCGGCGGCTGGAAGCGCGCCTCCGCCCGGTGTACCCCACCGGCGCGCGTGGGCGGCCGCCCTATCCGCTGGCCATGCTGCTGCGAATTCATTCCGTGCAGCTGTTCTATAGCCTCAGCGACCCGGCGATGGAGGACGCGCTCTACGACAGCGCGGCGGTGCAGCGCTGCGTGGGCCTCGCGGCGCGGGACCCGCGGCCCGATGAGACGACGATCCTCAACTTCCGGCACCTGCTGGAGCAGCATGCCCTGGGCGCGGTGCTGCTGGCCGAGATCACCCGGCATCTGGCGACGCGGGGCGTGCGGCTGCGGGAAAGCACGATCGTGGACGCGACCATCATCGACGCCCCAGCGTCAACGAAGAACTACGCCCAGCAGCGGGACCCGGAGATGCATCAGGTGAAGAAGGGGAACCAGTGGTACTTCGGGATGAAGTCCCACATTGGGGTGGATGCGCAGACGGGCCTGGTGCACAGCGTGGCGACGACGGCGGCGAACGTGGCGGATGTGACGCAGGTGCCGGCGTTGCTCCATGGTGGGGGGGCGCGGGCTATCAGGGCGTGGCGCGGCGCCCGGAGCACCGGGGCCGGGCCATGAACTGGCAGTTGGCGCGGCGGCCGGGGCAGCGGCGGCGCTTGGCGCCCGGCAGCGCCGCCCAGGCGGAGCGGCGCAAGGCCCCGACCCGGGCGAAGGTCGAGCATCCCTTTCTGTACGTGAAGCGTCACTTCGGCTATGCCAAGGTGCGCTACCGCGGCTTGGCCAAAAACCGCAACCGCCTGTGTCTCCTCTTTGGTCTGGCGAATCTGCTGCTGGCGGAGCGCGCCGCGCCTGCGTGAGCGGGCGAGTTGTGCCCCGCGCGGGGGCGTGCGCGGCCTGCACCGCCGCTTGGCGGCGGCCCCAGCCCCGCAACGCCGTCCACCCGACACTCCCAGGCACCTTGCCGCTGCTCCGCACCGCTGGCGCCCCGGTTATTCAGAGCTTTCCTAGCGTCAGCCCGATGGGCAATCACAATGACGACTTGCTATACTCTTGGACCGCGGACTTGCGTGACGCGGCAGTAAGCCGCGCTGCCTGACAACTCAGCTCGTGTGGACATTATCAGTAGCTAGCGCCGGTATTCTAGAGAATTCGTAACCGGGAAGGGCTGGACATGGAAAGCCTAAAGCTAAGGAAGGCTAATCAGCACGACGAAGAGTTCGCCTACCAAGTGAAGCGAGCAACCATGAAAGAGTACGTGGAGCTAGCATGGGGCTGGAACGAAGACCAGCAAAGGCAGCTTCACGGCCGACGATTCCGGGAACAGGACTTCCGCATCATCGAGATGGACGGCGAAGATGTTGGAATCATGTCAGTCGATCTCCAGCCGGATTGTATGTTTGTCAATCAGGTATATATTCTGCCGGATTATCAAGGCCGTAAAATTGGTCGGATGTGTATGAAGATGATCATGAGGCAGGCGGCTGATCTCGGATTGCTGGTCAGGCTTAAAGTCCTGAAAGTGAACGTTAGGGCGCTGACGTTCTACAAGAGGCTGGGATTCACGATCACGAACAATACCGACACCCACTTTCTAATGAAACATGTAGAGCGTCCTCCTTAGAAGCAAGGATCCGACGACCGTCCGGTACTTACGTTTGGACCTCCCGTAGCCATAGGACACCGATTCGGCCGACGCTCGCGGATTCGTCCAAGACGACGTGACGCTGCCGAATTGTGGGCCTGCCTGGGTCAGCAGCCCCGGGTCTGCCTGGACTTCCGATCTGTGCCGCCCACATTCCCAATTGCCCGTCAGCCGAACCTCGGCTCCAGCCTTCTACCTGACCGCCGCACACTCTCCGCCTGCTCGATGCTCACCTTCAGCCATGGAGGCGTTCTCGGATCCAGACGTATCTCCTCTGTGGTCATCCATCGGATATCCGCAACTTCCCGCGAATCTAAGATGGTCGCCTCGCCCGACTCGTGCTCCCCGAGGAAAAGGATATCCACCGCATTTGAGCCACCGGTAATACCGAAAGTCTTGCTTCGAACATATCGTAGATCTCGGGATACGCGCACACCTGTTTCTTCCAGGACCTCGCGCACGGCTGTCGTCTCTAGGACATCGGCTGGACCGTCATCGATTTCGGTCTTGCCACCAGGGAACGCCAAGACACCAGGGGCATGTTCCACATAGTCTCCCCTCAGGATCATCAAGTATCGTCCATCCTTTACCACCGCACACTGAACGTTGACCACAAACTGTAAAGTCGTCATCGCCACACATATCCTCCTGTTAGACCACCAGTTGAAACCCAATTGATCGACCTTTTCGTTGATTGTATAACAATCGATCTGGTTGCATATCCACGCGCATCTCACCAATAGGGCTCTTGATCGTGTCCAGTCTGGTGGGCATTTGCTGATCGTAGTCAATGCTGCTTTCGAGATGTGATTGGGAGCTCTCTGAACCCGTCGAGCCCCGTTGCTCACGCACTATTGTCCCGTGTCGATCACGTATCGGATTCCTCGCTGTTCAAGTCAAACGGAGGGACATGGACAAGAAGCATCGAGGCAGTGCCATCACATTGGTTTCCGTATTCGAACCACTCACCCTTTGAAACTACCAGAAGACCAAAGGGCTCAACCTCTACTTGAGTCTCATCAATGGTAAACACCAGATTCCCACAAAGGCATATGTACAGCTTATCACTCTTGTTAGATTTGGACCTGGCGTGCGAAACGCCAGGCGGCACATTGATTAGCGCGACAGAGGCTGAGGTTAGGGACTTCAGATCAGCATCTCGAATCGCTAATCCCATGAAGTCAAAGGGCGTCAGGTTCTGTAGCTTTATGTAATCCATTTCTCCTCCCCTGGAGACCTTTGCATAACTGCGTGGTGAGGCCACTGTGGGGACGGCAGGATTCTGGTGGAGTTGGCCGATGCATCGACAGGTAGGGGACGCCTCGTTCATGGACGCGTGGTTGCCGCCGCAGGTGGGGCGCAACGCGCGGCTGGACCAGCTCCACGAGGTCGTGGACTGGGACCGACTCGCGGCGTCGTCCGCGACATCTATGCCGCGCCCGAGGGCCGGCCGAGCTACCCGCCACTGCTGGTGGTGAAGGTGCTCCTGCTGCAGCAGTGGTACAACGCCTCCGACCCCGAGATCGAGGCGGCGCTCTGGGACCGGCTGTCGTTCCGGCGCTTCGTCGGACTGGGCCTGCAGGACCCGGTGCCCGACCACTCGACGATCAGCCGCTTTCGGACCGCGCTGGCCACGCACGGCCTGGGCGCGCGCCTGTTCGCGGAGGTGACCCGGCAGTTGGACGCGGCCGGCTGGCTGGCTGGTCAAGGCGGGCACGCTGCTGGACGCGACGCTGGTGGCGGCGCAGGCGCGGCGGCCGTCGATGGACGAGGGGCCGGGGGCGGGCAGCGCGACGGACCCCGACGCGACCTGGACGCGCAAAGGTGGGCGCGCCCACTTCGGCTACAAGGCGCACCTGGGCGTCGATGCGGCGTCGGGGCTGATCCGGCCGGCGGGCGCTGCTGACGCCGGCGCACGTGAACGAAAGCGAGGTGGCGGACACGTTGATCAGCGGGGACGAGCGGGCGGTCTACGCGGACAAGGCCTACGAGTCCAAGGCCCGCCGGCGGCGCTTGCAGGCACAGGGGATCAACGACCGGATCATGCACCGCTCGCACAAGCACCAGCGCGGGCTGCCGTACTGGCAGCAGCGGCGCAATGCGCTGATCGGGAAGGTGCGGGCGCCGGTGGAGCACGTCTTTGGGACGTTGAAGCGGAGCTACCGGTACCGGACGGTGCGCTACCTGGGGCTGGCGCGGAACGCGGTGGAGTTGTGGCTCAAATGCCTGGCCTACAACCTGCGGCGCGCGAGCCGCTTGCAGGCGCTGACCGGTGGCTAACCGGGGATCCGTGCGCCCACGCAGCGGGGGAACCCCACGAAAACGCCCGGCGAACCTCCGACACGAGGGCGAGGCCGCCGCCGCCGGCCGCCATTTGGCTCCGATCCCACCCCCGAAGCGGTGCAGGTCGCAGTTACGCAAAGGTCTCCAAAGGGTCTGCTTGTTCTCCACATATAGGCCGCTCGACAAATCGTCGAAAACGAGTATATCCGGGTCTCGGACGAGCATTCGGATGGCGGCGGCCCTTTTCTGCTGTCCACCGGAGAGTCTTATCCTTCGCGGTCCTGCTACGTTCTCGAGGCAGTGTTCCAACGGAACGAGACAGCAGCGCGCGCGCAAGGCGGCGCGGGCGGCAGGCTTGTCAGCCAGCGTCTCACCGCGCGGGTTGATGGTGTGCCGTCCGATCGGCGTGTCCTTGGCACAGAATGGGATAAGCCCCCAAGCACATAACCTCGAAGCGTGGTGGGTCGTCCACGTCCACTGCGGCCTGTTACGTGAGTGCGACGTTGAAATTGGGCAGCGGTAGCGTGACGGGTAACTTGAACGGGCCGGCCTCGAGGAACTTGGCCATAGCCTGCAGGCTTGCGTACAGGCTTTTGGGCTGGACCCCAGCCTCCCCTGCTTCAACGCGGACGTACTACTCGGCGATCTCCGGGAATGTCGCAAAGCCGACGTCGGTTACCGGGCAATTGAACACATCCGAAGATTCACGCCCGCCCTCATAGATCAGGACGGACCTAAAGAAGTTGTGGCAGGGCAGTGGATAGAGAAAGAGCCTATGTGGAATCTGACGGAAACCTGGTTCGGGAACGACCAGCAACGAGCGAGATTTGACGACCTTCTGATGCGTGCACAGATTGTCCACTATGTCGGTCGGAGGAAGCCGTGGATCAAGGAGGGCCGGTGGGCGACGCACATATACCACGCCAACCTCAAGGATGTGGACTCGTGAGAACGCGCTCGAACCTATCGGCCTGATATGGCTGTCGGCGACTCAAGTTCGAGCTCCTCGGCAACCCAGCGAAGCGCCGCTCGAAGCTGAGCGAGCTGGACACGGCGCAAGCACGGGGCAGCGGGAGGGGGTGGCAGGGCTGCGCGAACGGCGAAGAATCCCGCGACCCGGGCGGCAAGAGCGGGTTGCTCTGGCATGAGCTCGCGCGGGTGCGGCCCGCCCTCGACGCGCAGGCTGGGAAGCCACAGCGCGATGTCGACGAGGGGATTCCCGATGCACGCCCAGTTCCAGTCGACGAGGAGAGCCCGGTTCCCGCGGAAGCAGAGGTTGTCGCTCCGGACGTCGAAGTGCAGGAAGGCGTCGCCGTGGAGCGTCGCTGCCCCGTCGGCGGCCAAGAGCGCCGGAAGAGCCTTTTCAAGCCACTCAGGCGTGGCGAGGCCGAGCCGAAGGAAGGGAGTCGGGTTCGCTGCGACCGCGTCCCATCCCTCACCGAGCCCGTCGTCGTCACGAAGACGCGGAAGACAAGGAGGCGGAGGGGTCCCGGCGAGTTCGCGCAGGGTACGGAGGATCGCCTCCACTCGCGGGCCGTTCCAGGGAGGAGGCCACGTGTACGCAGTCAGATCCTCGATCACGAGCACCGGGAGCTTGCCATCATGCCAGCCTAGGAGTGCTGGAACGAAGGGTGCGCTTACGTATGCGTAGATACGATGTTCAGCGCGGAGTGCAGCGGCTGTTTCGTCGTTGACGGCTTGCTTCACAAACGCCGACCGGCCGTCGGCGAACTTCACCACGAGCCTCTCCGCGGGAGAGTATCCGCTTCTAACCGCCCGCGACGAGACCGGTGTGGTACGTAAGCAGCGTGCAACCTGGTCGACGAGGTTGGCGTCTTTCCGTCGTCCTATGTCATGACCCCGCTTTCCCGGGAACGGCCGCAAGTCGACGGCCGCCCGTCGCCGACGAAGATGTCTCCAGGCGCCATCTTTCTCGTGCAGTACACGACCTACTCGCGTAACCCCCATGTTCAGATATCTGCCGCGTTATTGGGCAATCGCCGGTAATCCCACACGAAACTCGGTACATACCAAAGCACCACGACGAAACGCGGCTTGGGCGAGGCCTTCGGATACGTTGCATGCATCAGCGCCTGCCTCAAGGCTAGCATATCTCGTGCTTGTGAAATCATTGCTGTCACTCTGGGAAACGATAGCGCGTTGCGACCTCAAGCTTCGAGCAATCCATCCGAAGCGAGTAGTCGGCCTCATGCGATCTATCAAATCGGGAGAAAGCACCATCTTCAGATCCAGAGATATCAGTGACGACACTAGACTTCGCATCACTATAGTATCTGTCTTACCGTCATGGTAGATGTGATTTCGCCTCAATCATCGCGATGAGTCACCATATGAAGCCCGTATGATTTTGCTGAGACGCCATGAAGGGTGAAGGCACCGACGTCCTTCCGTTCACTCCGCGGTGGAATTTTGAATCCGACGCCCTCCGCCCCTTCGCCTATTGAATCACTACGTTGCGTGTGCTACAAAGCAAGAGGGTGACACTTGCCCGCCACCGGATTCTTGGGAAAAGGAATGTGGTAGCTATGCCTGAAAACTTGCGTGGACTGAGACAACTTGCAATTCAAGCCGCGACACTGTACGAGCTCACGGAGGCTGGGCGTCTCTGTTGCTGTAACTCGCCGGACCGATCACCCGCGCCGCGCATGTGGATGGCCGGAAGTGCGGATGGAAACGTCGTGCGATTCGGCGTAGATATCACAGAAAAGACCGCTCGCGCCATCGAAGCCCTCGTCGCACGTGAACCGCCGATGAGCGGAGCCCACAGCGCGCCGTTTCATGTGGAGAAATATGTAGAGATTCTCGGTTCAGAGGCTCCCGTTAATGAGGTCAGTCGCGGAATTACATACACCTTGCCGAACAGTCTTCAGTACGAACACAGCACGCGTGTCGTCAGCTCCCAAACTCCTGAAGGAGCACAGCTGCTCGCATGCCTTGAGGCTGACGGGATGCCGGAGGATCTTGTCGATATGGGGTTTGTCGATCCTAGCGACTTCTGGCCACCGTGGTGCGTTGCTCTTCAGGAAGGGACCATCGTCTCCATTGCCTTTGCGGCCCGGGTGTCATCGGTCGGTGCAGAGGAGGGGGTCGTGACACCGCCAGCGTTTCGCGGACGGGGCTTCGCGGCAGCAGCGACCGCTGCGTGGGCGTCGTTACCGGTGCTCGTAGATCACGCCCTCTTCTATAGCACGAATGCTGCCAATGTCTCCTCGCAACGCGTCGCTCACCGCCTTCGGCTCCCTTTCCTCGGATCGAGTTTGTCGATCAGTTGAGGAGATGGATGTCTAGCTCAAACATCGTCACTTCCTGGGTTGTAATGAATAGAGTATTGGTTTTCCGTCCAATACACATCGAATATCTCAGCTGAAGGGTCGATCAAGCGAATAGGAGCCGCGTACCCAGGGTCGACGATGTTGGTCGGCCATCCAGTTCGAAGAAACTCGCTCGCGGTGCCAGATGCCGGGTGATCTCGGCCAGCAGCACCGCGCCCAGGGCATGCTGATCCAGCAGGTGCCGAAAATTGAGGATCGTCGTCTCATCGGGCCGCGGGTCCCGCGCCGCGAGGCCCACGAAGCGCTGCACCGCCGCGCTGTCGTAGAGCGCGTCCTCCATCGCCGGGTCGCTGAGGTTATAGAACAGCTGCACACAGTGAATCCGCAGCATCATGGCCAGCGGATAGGGTGGCCGCCCGCGCGCGCCGGTGGGGTACACCGGGCGGAGGCGCACTTCCAGCCGCCGCCACGGAATCAAGCCGTCCATCTGCTGCAGAAACTGCGCCCGTCGCGTTTGGCGCTTCTGCCCGTCATACTCCACATCGGCGAATGAT
This sequence comes from Chloroflexota bacterium, assembly GCA_965220075.1. GTDB lineage: Bacteria > Chloroflexota > UBA11872 > UBA11872 > UBA11872. The sequence continues at coordinate 1,342,114 of OZ244806.1, read as the reverse complement.
CGCTGTGGTTGCTTCGCGTTTCCTCACCGGGCGCCGGTTGCCCACGAGCATAAGTGCTGCTGCCGCCGCCAGACTTATTCAGACCATCCCTAGGCGCCATAACACCGAAATCCTACGCTAATTCGACCCGAATTCGCCCTGCGCCAACGCCAGGAACTCTCGGCTCACCGCCTCCGCCGTCGGGCGCCGATAGGACGCCCACACGTGTTGGGGCTGCGAAGACCGACGACGCCCGCTCGGTCGCCTGCTGGAGGAGCGCCCACGCCGCATTCACATCGGCGAAGGCGCTGCGTCGAAAGCACTGGCGCGCCAGGCGTTGCACGCCCGGCAGTCCGACTAGTGCAGAGTCGAGCAAGCGATAGCCATCCGTGCGATGGCGCAAGGCGTCGTCAACCCACCGGTGTTACGTCGCGAACGACCGACGGCCACGGCGCTGCGCCCGGCGTGCGTGTGGTCCCCCTGAGATTGGCATAGCGGCGGCCTGCGGCATCCGCATACTCCGGCCGAACGAGCAGTATGGCCTCAGGATGCCGACCCAATGCCCTGGCGGGTAGGCAGGAATCCACAAGCTTGAGAATTCACCCTGAAGAGCCCCCGGATCCTGGAAGCCACGGCTCTTGGGGGGCATGCCGGATGTCGGTCCTGCGCTCACTTGGACTCCAGTCGACTTCTCGTTTCGTCGATAGCGATTGGTGCGGCCGGCGCTAGACCGATCGTGGCGCTCGCCGACAATCGGCCAAGGGGAACCCAACATGCCGGTTGGTCACCTCGCGGGCAGCTCCCCAGTCAGCCGGGTGGTGCACCTGGCACGTAGGCAGATTTCGCTCGTCTCGCTCCCTAGGAACGCGCCAGGGAGTGTTCCGCAACACGCCGCTTCAGAACCCTGCACGGATGCTCCGGAACTGCTGGATGCGCTCAGATCGGAGGACTCAAGTCGATCATTAGGGCCGACGCAAGGCCAGCCCGCTGGTCGTCTGGGACCTCACGCAAGAGAAATTCCAGCAGGTCATCCTGTCGGGGCTGTCCAAAACCATTCGATACACGGCCAATGAACGCCGGAGCGCCACCATGCGATCGGCATCGCGCGACAGCGGCAGCACAGGCGCGTGGCGTTGAATACGCGCGTCACCGTCCGCGAACACCCAGTGCGGCACGAAGAAGCTGTTGATGGCGGAGCTGCGGGCGATCTTCGAGGCTGCGGGATGCGTGGACGTGCGGACGTATATCCAGAGCGGGAACGTCGTGTTCCGGGCGGAGCAGGCGCTGGCGGCGCGCATTCCGGTGCTTATCCAGGCGGAGATCGCCGCGAGCAAGGGGTTCCAAGTTCCCGTGGTCACGCGGACGGCGGAGGAGTTGAACGCCGTCGTGCGGGGAAATCCGTTCCTGGCAGCCGGCGCGGACCCGGCCAGACTCCATGTGGGGTTCCTGTCCGACGCGCCCAGCGCGGCGCGGATCGCCGAGCTGGACCCGGACCGCTCGCCGCCGAACGCGTTCGAGGTGCGGGGACGCGAGGTCTACCTGCACTTTCCCGATGGCGTGGCGCGGTCCAAGCTCACGGTCGACTACTTCGACCGCGTGTTGGCAACGACGATCACCATTCGCAACTGGCGGACGGTCGGCAGGCTGCTCGACATGGCCGGCGGCGTCTGAGCTGAGGGAACGCCGGTGCGCGGGCGGCCGGCCACGGCAGCTGGATTCAGGCTCAAGGCCGGAATGACGAAGGGGGCGGCCAATCGGCGGCATGCCGAAATGGCGCGGCTTGAAGGGTCCAGGGACCGATGCGAGGGCCCAGGAGTTGTGCGCAGGCAGAGCGGCGCATAAAGTGCGGCGACCTCCATGGCGCCGGAGTTGGTCGCGGGGCTGAAATGTCCGCCGCCGCCCCTTCATCTAGATGAGGTGCGTATGACGGACCGCATTGCCGACCGCGGGCTGGTCAACGAGCCGTTCTACGTCACCGACTTGAGCGCCGTGGAACCGGCGGACGCCGTCGGCGCAGTGCCGGCGTTTCACCGCTGGCGGGCGATGGGGTACACCGCCGGCGACATGAGTGGCCAGATGCTGCTGGCGGGTCCCGAGACGGCGGCGCCGGACGTCACCCTGGACCTGAATGCAAGCGGCTGGCACGCGGTCTCGCTGGGCCTGATGCCGCCGCCGGGCTATGAGGGCGCCCCGTTGAAGGTGCTGGCACGGCTGAGCGGCGACACGACGCCGACGATGCTGACCGCGCAAGCGGGGCATCCCGACCGCGGGCACGACTTACAGATCGTGGACCTCTATTGGCGCTCGGCCGACCTGACGGGCCAGCAGCTGGTGCTGGGGCAGCCGCAGTGGCAGACGGCGCCGGTCGATGCCGTGGGCGCCTGGCGGTCGGAGATCGTGCGGATTGCTTATGTCAAGCTGGTGCCGCTCACCGACGCGGAGGCGGCCGAGGCACAGGCCGAGCGCCAGCACGGCGATACGCGGCGGCTGTTCGCCCATCAGGACGCGCACGGGCCGCACTATCTGTGGCGGTTGACGGACGCGGAGGGCATTCGGCGCGAGATCGAGCCCTATCGCCACACCGACTTCGCCCGCATGTATTGGGAAGCCGGCGAAGGCGACATCAGCTACTACTTCAGCAAGATCGCGCGCTGGTGCACGTTCGACGAGGCCGAAGACTTTGCGCGCGTGGGCGACCGGCTGCACGCGGAAAGCTGGCGGGCGTTCCGGGACCTGGGCGTTGACCCGCTCGATATCGCCATCGAGCACTGCCACGACGCCGGGCTGGAACTACATGCGTCGTACCGCGTGGCCGGCTTCTGGTACCCGCCGCCGATCGACCACTTCAATCTGGGAGATACGTTCGCCGCGGCGCACCCGGAATGGCGCGGGGTGGACCGCAACGGCCAGACGACGCCGCGCATTGCCTATTCCTATCCCGAGGTGCGGGCCTACGTGGTGTCGCTGCTGCGTGAGATGGCCGAGCGTCCCATCGATGGGGTGTGCCTGCTGTACAACCGGCGCATGCCGCTGGTGGAGTACGAGCCGCCGGTTGTGGCGGCCTTCCAGGAGGAATACGGCCTCGACCCGCACGCGCTGCCGGCGGACGACGAGCGCTGGCTGCGGTTCCGGGCGCGCGAGCTGACCCAGTTCATGCGCGAGGTGCGGCAGGCAATGGACGAGGCAGGCACGGCGCGCGGCAGGCGCCTTGGAGTTTCAGCCGTGGTGATGAACAGCGAGCAGGAGAACCTCCAAAACGCCATGGACCTGGGAGCGTGGGTCGAGGAGGGTATCGTCGACACCCTGATTCCCTACACCTCGGCGCCGGGCGGCGACTCGCACGCCGTGTCGTGGGAGAACCCGGCGGATCTGGCGTATTTCGTGGAGCTGGTGCGCGGGACGGACTGCGTGCTGGCGCCCGGGATGATGCCGCGCCACCGCCCGCCCGAGGACGTGCGCCGCCAGGCGGCGGGCATCTACGGCGCGGGCGCCGAGCACCTGTTCTTCTGGGACGCGGCGGGCGGCTCCGGGCGGGCGAACTTCGGCGCGATGTGGAATGCGCTGCGGCGGTTGGGGCACCGCGAGGAGATCGAGGCCTGGCGCGCGGCGGGCGAGCCCTCCCTGGAACCCACCGCGCACGACGTGGACGTGCTGGACGATTGGGATCTCTCGTATACGACGCCGGGCTGATGGTGGACGCGAGCTGTGTGCCGCGGGGATTCACCCTCACCCCAGCGCTCTCCGTCGAGGGAGAGGGAGTTGGACCGTGGTCTTGAGCGAGCGAGACGAAGGCACCCTCACCCCAGCCCTCTCCCATCGGGAGAGGGGGCCGGACTCTCACCGGAAAAGGGAGTCGGGGTCGGACCCTGACCTTCTGCTGGACGCGGATTTGAGCGATAGGAGGCGGTGGGCATGACTGAAACGGCAACCGCGAGCGATCTCTTTGCCGACGGCTGGCTCAGCAGCCCGCCGCAATACCGCACGGACCTGAACCGCTGCGAGCCCGCCGCGGCGCTGAGCGCCACGCCCAGGCGGCGGCACTGGCGGACCATGTCGTTCAAGACCGACGACGTCGCGGGAACCATGATCGCGGCGGGTCCCGAAACCGCCGCGCCGCCGGTGCGCTATCCGCTGCGCGCCGGCGGCTGGCACGCGGTGTCGGTGGGCGTCGTGCCGAGCTTCAAGTCCACCGACGACACCGCCACGCTGGCGGTCCCCGTCAAGCTCAGCGGCGACGACGCCTATGCAGTGCTCACGCTGAACCTGCCGTCGCTGCAAACCCGGCTGCTGCCGGACTGGAGCGGGCCGGTGGTGGTGGAGATGTTCTGGAAGATCGCGGATCTCACGGACATGGACCTCGATATCCTCCAGCTGGTCCGACGCGTTGCGCCGGGCGATCACTTTGGATCGTTGAGCGGCCCGGCGGCGCGCGTGGCCTACGTCAAGCTGGTGCCGCTGACCGACGATGAGGTCGCGGTCTGGCAGGCGGACCAGGCCCGGAAAGACACGGGCCGCCTGTTTGCGCACAACGACTCACACGGGCCGCACTATCTGTTCCGGCTCACCACCGAAGAAGAAGTGCAGCGCGAGATCGAGCCCTACGGCGACACGGACGTCTCACGCATCTACTGGGAGGCCGGCGGGGGCGACCGGACGCGGTATTTCAGCCGCATCGCCCGCCCCGAGATCATGGAGGGGCAGGAGGACTTCGGGCGGCGCGGCGACCGCATGCACGCCGAAAGCTGGCGAGAGTTTCAGCAGCAGGGCATGGACCCATTCGACGTGGCGCTGGCGCACACGCACGCGCTTGGAATGGAGTTCCACGCGTGCTATCGCGTGGCCGGGTTCAAGTACCCACCGCCGCTGGACGGCGCGAGCCTCGGCGAGGTCTTCTTCGACCGGCATCCCGAATGCCGCGGCGTGGACCGCGCGGGCAACCGCACGCCGCGGATGGCCTATAGCTATCCCGCGGTGCGCGAGTTTGTGATCGCGGTGCTGCGGGAGATCGCGGAGCGGCCCGTAGACGGGGTGTGCCTGCTGTTCAACCGCCGCATGCCGCTGGTGGAGTACGAGCCGCCGGTGGTCGAGGCGTTCCAGCAGGAGTACGGGCTGGACCCGCGCGAGCTGGCGGCGGAGGACGCCCGCTGGCTGGCCTACCGGGCACGCACGCTTACGGGCTTCATGCGCGAGCTGCGCACGGCCATGGACGATCTGAGACCCGCGGGCGCGAAGCGCCTTGACGTCGGCGCGGTGGTGGCGGCCACCGAGCAAGAGAACTTGCAGGACGGCATCGACCTGCGGGCCTGGGTGAGCGAGGGACTGATCGACACGCTGATTCCCTATAGCTCGGAGCCGGTCTACGACAGCCACGAGCCGGCCTGGACCGATCCGTCGCAACTGGCGTTCTTCGTTGACCTGGTGCGCGGGACCGACTGCGTGCTGGCGCCCAACCTGATGCCGCGGCACCAGTCGCCCGAGGACTTTCGCCGCCGGGCGTCAACGGTCTACGAGGCCGGGGCGGGCCACATGTTCTTCTGGGACTCGGCCGGCGGCTCGGGCCGGGCCAACTTCCAGCCCATGTGGAGCGGTCTGCGGCGCCTGGGCCACCAGGACGAAATCGCCGCCTGGCAAGCCGCCGGCGAGCCCGCCCTGCCGCACACCATCAAGCCCCTGCGCAAGTGGGACGGGTGGGACTTTGCCTACGAGACGCCGGGGTAGAGACTAGCCTCGGGCGGGCCGGGGCACGGCGTTTGGACTGCGAGACGGCCGGCATTCGCGCCATTGCCATCAACCTGAATGCCGTGAAATGGGCTCAGAGGACTCGGAAACCCTCCAGTTGCGCGGTGGCTGACAGGCGTGCATCGCTGCTAACGACTTCGAGAGTGGTTGGGTCTTCGTCCGCCGCCGTGAGCGCGGCGGCAAGCTGTAGCGCATCGGCGCCGCGCAGGGGATGAGTCCTTAGCAGGCGCAGCGCCCGCCGACGCACGCGCTCCAATGGTCGGATCTCCAGCCACGCGGCCGCCAGCTGCTCAAGGCGTCCTAGTGCCGGGCCCAGCTCATCCGGCTCGAGACCTCCCTCGCGGTTGAGGCGATTCAACGCCGACGCGCACTCGATCCAGCTGCCCCACCAGGTCACGATGTAGGGGTCCTGCCGCATGAGCGAGCGCCGCGCCGCGCTAGCCGGCTCCTCGACCAAGAGTGCGACGAGCGCCGACGAATCCCAATACCTCAGCGGCTTTCGTCCCGGTCCGTCGCGATGACGCGGCTCCCACTGAAGCCTTCGGCCAGTCGCGGCGCGGATGTGGACAGGAAACGGTTGGCGTCAAGCAGCGCCCGCGGCGGGTCAGCCACCTGCCGCCTCACCAGCGCCTCCGCCGCTTCATCCTGCGCCAGCCAGGACGCGTCGTAGGGCTCCATCCGAGCCACGGGTGCGCCGTGGTGCGTAATCAGCACCGTCTCTCCTCGGCGAACCTCTTCGAGCAGTGCGCTGAGGCCGTTCTTAGCTTCGCTGACACTTGCGCGCTTCATTGAGCTATTCTAGTCAGAATCAATAGACCAAACAAGCCCGAAATCGCGCCTGCGGACGGTCACACCTCTACAAGTGTGTGCTTTCTAGGACTGCGCCTGCGAGACGCCGGGGAAGGAGAGGGGTCGACGCGGACTGGATGCGAGCGTGAGTGTCCCAGCAAGCCGAGGACGACGCGATGACGGAATTTGACGCGATGGACCGCGACCTGGCCGCGGCGCGGTGGGACGCCGAGTATCGCGGCGGTCGATATACCGGGGAGCCGCCGGTGGCTCTCGTGGACCGCATCCTTGCCGTGCTGGAGGGCAGCCCGCTGCGGTCGAGCGCGGGGCTCTACGTTGGTTGCGGCAACGGTCGCAATCTCCTGCCGCTGGCGGACGCCGGATTGCGGCTCTATGGACTCGATCTGTCCGCCGAGTCGCTGCGTCAATTGGCGGCCCGGAATTCAGCAATATCCAAGCGGCTGATCTGCGCCGACTTTCGGACGTGGGATAGCCAGCGCCGTTTCGGCTACGTGATCGCGATTCAGGTGTTTCAGCATGGCGTTGCCGCCGATGTCGCGGGGTATTTCGCGAAGGTCGCCGCCATGCTGGCTCCGGGCGGACTCTTCTTCCTTCGCGTCAACTCCGCGTCCACCCAGATCTATCACCCACACACCGTCATCGAGCAGAACGACCTCGGCGGAATGACTGTGCGCTACGACGCTGGTCCCAAGCGGGGTCTGCCGGTGCACTTTTATACACGCGACGAGCTGCTTGATCTGACCCGCGATGCCTTTGACGTCGTGGACGAGCCGCGCGAGGAGGTCACGCGGCGCACACCGCCCGAGACGGGGTCCTGGGTGCAGTGGGAAGGCATCTGGAGGGGTCGCGGCGATTGACCGCCGCGTGTACAGAACTGAAGATCGCCGCCGCCGTTCCCCGGATTGCGACCGTCCGGGGCGGCTGCACCGAGGCCCTCAGCCGCGACTGCCTAGGGTACTTCGGTGCCTTCGTTGAGGATGGCGAGGTACCGAGTGTAGGCGAAGAGCCGGTTGCGGCGCTTGCCGGTCAGTTCGCGGGCGATGTCGAGATCGACCAAGAGGTCCATTGCGGATGCGGCCGCCGGGAACGAAAGGCCAGTGCTGTCGACCGTGCTGGTCACTGACTGGATCGGCCGGGCCATGAGCGCGTCGTGCACCCGCAATGCCGAGCCAGCACGCCGGCCGGCGCGTTCAATCCGCGAACGGTCCGCCCGGAACAGTTCCAAGAGGCGCCCAGCGGCGGCGACGGCCTCTTCTGCAACCTGCGTTACCCCTATGAGGAAGAACTCCAGCCAAGCCTCCCAGTCGCCCTCGCGCCGCACGCGGTCCAGCAGCTCGACATAGGCGGCGCGGTTTTGCTTGAGGTAGAGGCTCAGATAGAGCAACGGCTGCTGCAGGACGCCGGTCTGGCACAGGAGAAAGGTGATGAGCAGGCGTCCGACCCGCCCGTTACCGTCGAGGAAGGGGTGAATTGTCTCGAACTGGACGTGCGCGAGCCCGGCCCGCAGGAGCACCGGCAGCCCATCGTCGTCCGCGTGCAGGAAGCGTTCGAGCGCTGCCATGCAGTCGGGTACGGCTAGGTGCGGTGGCGGCACAAACACGGCGTTTCCCGGACGGGTACCCCCGATCCAGTTCTGCGAACGCCGAAATTCGCCTGGGTTCTTGTCGCTGCCGCGACCGCGCCTGAGAAGTACGCCGTGAATCTCTCGGATCAGCCGGTTCGAGAGCGGGAAGCCCCCACGCAACCTGGCGAGGCCATGGTCGAGCGCGGCAACGTAGTTCGAGACCTCGATCACGTCCTCCAGCGGTGCGCCAGGCGCTTCCTCAAGCTCAAAAAGCAGCAGATCCGAGAGCGAGGATTGTGTGCCCTCGATCTGGGAGGAGAGCACCGCTTCCTTGCGGACGTAGATGTAGATGAAGAGGGTGGGGTCAGGAAGCAGCGTCGAAACGCCATCAAGGCGTCCCAAGGCAAGTTGCGCCCGCTCCACGACCTGGGGCACGGTCTTGCCCAGCATGAGAGGCGGGTCGGGCGGCAGCGGCGTGGGTACGAATGCCGCAACTCGCTCGCCGACGATATTCGTAACCTCGTACCGGCCGGTGATGCCGCGCTTCATGCCAGGAAGACTTGCCCGGTGTTCTGCAACGCTGAATAGCGGGAATTGTTATTCAGTTTTCGCCCTAAAGTCTAAATAGTGCGGCCGCCGCCGCACAAGCGGGCCAATCTGGCCCGGGTTGCCGATAGGCCAGGCGCCGCATGCTGCGCCCTGGATTCCAGCGTGCGGCGGATTCGACAAACTGACAGTCCATGGGCTATCGCGAACTACATCGGCTACCGCCAGGTCAGCTCCCGGCGCGCGGTGACCGTTGATTCGTCGATTTCGAGGCCGGGGGCGTTTGTGGGGCCGATGCGTCCGTTGACGGGGCGGACCTTGTGCTTGAGGTGCAGTTGGCGAATGTCGTTCCACTTGATGAGGTATTCGACGTAGGGGCAGAGGGTGGGCGGGAGCGCGGCGCTGACGTGCACGTTCGCCGGCACGAATGACCCATGCGGCACGAGCGGGACGTCATAGACCGAGCAGATCGTGGCCATCTTCATCATCTCGCTGATGCCGCCGGCCCACATGGTGTCGGGCTGGAAGACGTCAACGGCGCCGGCGCGCATGTAGTCGCGGGTGCCCCAGCGGGTGTATTCGTGCTCGCCGCCGGCGATGGGGACCAGCGATGCGGCGCGGATGCGGGCGTAGGCGGGGATGTCGTCGGGCTTGACCGGCTCCTCGATCCAGCGGGGGCGGTATTCGGCCAGTCGGTGGGCCATGTCGATGGTGTAGCGCGCGTTCCAGCTATTCCAAGCGTCGAGCATCACCTCGACGTCATCGCCCAGAGCCGCCCGCACTGTGCGCGCCGGCACCAAAGGCGATCCAGTTGCCGCCGGCAGGCCAGTCACGTTCAAACTCGGCACCGTGCGTCGCGGCGGCCGCAGGCGGCAGCAGAAAGCGCCGAAGCATGACAACAACCTCCTCCAGCGACGGGCACCCGGACAGGTCCGAGCTGCCGACGAACGCCGCTGCCAGCGAGTTCTCGCCGAACGCAGAGCTCGTCGCCATGACCCGGAGGTCATAGAGGTCCTTCATGCGGGTGTTGGCGATGCCCAGCCACACCATGGCTTCGAACTTCTCAGCCACGACCGTCTCGCGCGGGTACGCCCGCAGCCGGGGTGCCGGAAAGTCGAGCAGCGTTGGGAAGTCGGCCTCCACGACATCGGGCGTCACCACGTCCCCGAAACCGACGTCAACCTGGAGGCTGATACGCGCTCCGTCGAGATCGGCCGCGAGTCGGATGCGTATGCCGCTTTCCGCCTGCCGATCGCGGATCGGCTCGGCCCGCACTGACCCAACCAGGAAACGCATCCCGTCCGGCGGGACCCGCATCGTGCACAAGTCCCGGAAGACCGCCTGCACCGGCGCCACGGCCGGCTCTCCAAACCCGAGCAGGTCCACGTCGCGCGTGGCCCGGTGGGCCGTCGCCGTCCACAGTTCAAACAGGACTGCCCCCTTCAGCACGAACTGGTCGCGGTGGCCCGATTCTGCAAGCCGGTACAGGAAGCGCTCATTCGCATAGCGGGTGAGCAGGTAGCTGAAGTCCTCGCCTCGTTCGCGCGCACGATTGAGCAAGCGTTGCCGGACCGATGCGGCGATGTTTCGTGGCTGCCGACGCCTCACAGGATCGCTTCCATATAGGGCCGCATCACGCGCGCGACACGGCAGATGCGCGCGTACCTGTCGAGTTCGTCGGCGGTGCTGAGACGCTGCGCTACTGCGTAGCGCAACGCTTCGATGGCGACGTCAAGACCCACCTTGTTGCGGAATTTGAAGCAGTCCGCCACCGTCTTGGCCGGGCCGTAAACGCGCACGGGGACTCGGTCGATGCGCTGCGTCTGAATCCCGGCGGTGCGCGACAGCCCCGAGAACCGCACGATCCGCAGCCCAACGCCGGCCGCCCGCGGCGCCCGGTCCTTCGGGCCAATCGCCAGCCACACATCGAACGGCACCTGTGTCGTCAGGCCGTGGACGCGCAGTGCTGAGAGCAGGCAGATCACCCCGCGTGGCGTGCGCTTCGCGGCCTCGGCCAGCGAGCGGTGCTCGCTCACCGCGGCACCAGCCTGGGCGTAGAGACCCCGACCGACCTTCTCCAGCAGACCGTCGCGGGCGAGTTGGCCGAGATACCGGCCGGGCACGCCCCTAGCCTCGAGGTCTCGCGGGCGGGCCAGCCCGGCCTCCCGGACTAGATCGAGAACCGCCTCACGGCGTGCATGCATCATGCGCCTATGCTGGCGAATATGTCGGAAGATATCAACAAGCACCGATATATTCGCAAGAAGGGCAACTGCGGCCTGCCTGCTCAGCGATGCGGACCGCGGGCGTCCAAATGCAGTGTTTAGCTGAGGAGCCGCTGGGGTCGGCCGCGTCGGCGATGTCGAGGTCCAAGCCCAAGGCAGCCAGAATGCCTCGACGGATCCCGGCTTGGTGGGAGTCGGCTAGGGCCATCGGTTTGGCGGTGGAAAGCACCTGGTTGTCGAGCCACGGAGGGCAGAGTTTCTCGACACTGGGCGCAATGACCAGTGCCACGGCACGCGTCGTCTTCGGCGCGATGGCTGCGACGTGCAGCGGAGTACTTAGGAACATCGGAACTCTGGCCGTAGCCGTGCTCCGCGTGGCGGACTAGCACTGCCGAAGGAGGCGGGATGCCGTTCTGGTCGGGGAAGGCAATAGAATCTGAGCGCTCAGCTCGCACCGCATCCGTCGGTGTCACCAGCACCGGTTGCGTCAGCTCGGCGATCCAAGTGGCCGCATCACGGCGGTCCAGCCGTCCGGGGGATCGTCACCGCACAGCACCGGGGCCTGTCAGGTCACACCGTGGGCCTGCGCGTACGGCATCCAGAGCACCGCCGGTAGGTTGTCGAGGGTCCGCTGGACGTAGCTCAGCCGTCGGACGACCCGCCCGCCACCGAGAGCTCGGCGTCGGAGGCGCCACTGACGGGCAGCAGCGACTCCCTCCGGTCGGCGGCGAACATTGGTGTCCACACCGCGCCGCTCGGATCTGCCAGAAAGGCCGCTTCCCATGTCACCGCCACGTTAAGTCCTGCTACCAGTCCGTCATGCTCAGCCCGGCTGAAGCTACGAACCGTCTCCTCCACCTCCGCCAGCATCCGCCGCACCCGCGGCCGGTGGGCGGTGACGATCCGTATCTTGGGAAACGTCGCGTACTCCTGCCGCCAGCTGCCCGACAGATAGAAATGGGCATAGCGCCGCAGCTTCAGCCCATAGCGCCGCAGCTCCGCCGTTCCCCGATCAACCTCCAGATAGATCCAGCGGCATCCACCATCCACCATCCACCTCAATCTCTGCGATGGCGTCGGGATGCACCGTCCGCCAGGTTCGCCCTACCTGGTAGCGCACCTGCGCGTGCGGATCGGCCGTCCACTCACGCAGAGCGGCCTCCGGATGGGCGCGACAAGCCTGCCGCACCGCCAGCAGGCACCGGTTCACCGCCAGCTGATGATTCACGAAGCGCGCCTCGAGCGCCTCGCGGCCGGCCACGGTCGGGATGTCGGCCAGCGGGATCCCGGCTAATGCCGCCAGCGCTTCTGCCCCCTGGGCGGAGAGGCCATAGACGTAGCCGCTGCGTCCCCCGCCGGTACCGCCGTGCAGGGGCTCGGCGCGCACCACCCACCCCTTCTGATGCAGCCGCTGCAGGCAGATCTCGCAGGTACGTTGCGTGGCGGTCTCGAAGGCCAGGGCCCGGACCTGGGCGGCCGTCAGCAGTCGATGGGTGTAGAGCAGGCGCAGGACCTGGAGTTGCCGGGACCCGACGCGGACCCGCATCACGAGGTCGGGGGACGCCAGGGGTCGTGGGTATGGCGCAGACGCTGGATCTGCCAGGGCTCGGACCCCACGAAAAACGATAGCTCGAGGATTGGATACGCCGGGGGTCGTGGGCATGGCACAGGCGCCGGACCTGTCAGGGCTTGGAACCGACGGGAGCTTGCAGCTTGAGGATTGGGGACGCCAGGAGTTGTGGGCATGGCGCAGCCGCTGGATCCGTTAGGGCTCGCACCCCGCGGGAACCGATAGCTCAAGGATTGGTGATGCCAGGGGTCGTGGGCATGGTGCAGCCGCCGGAGCTGCGAGGGCTCGGACCCTGCGGGAATCGACAACCTGAGGATTGGTGATGCCGGGAGTCGTGGGCATGGTGCAGTCGCTGGAACTGCCAGAGCTCGGACCCCACGGGAATTGGCAGCTTGAGGATTGGTGACGCCAGGGGATGTGGGCATGGCACAGACGCCGGATCTGTCAGGGCTTGGACCCAATGGGAATTTGCAGCTCGAGGATTGGTCATGCCAGGGGTTGTGGGCATGGTGCAGTCGCCGGAACTGCCAGGGCTCGGACAACCGAAGAACCCGTAACCCCAGGACGAGGATCGGAGAGGACGAGGACTGGGGTTACGGGTTAACAGTTCCACGAAGCGAAACCCTCACAACTCGTGGGGCATGCGAAACGTTGGGGAATCCCCATCAGGTTCGGCTTGAGGCCGATGCTTGGCCCAGACGTTCGCCTCGACCGCGTTCGCCATTCGAAACGCCTTTCGAGCCGACTTTCGAGCCACCTCGCGCAACATCATCCGAAGGCTCATCCGAATGGCTGGCCCTTCGCGTGCGCGGGTCGGGATCCCGGCCGTCCAACGGCTCCGGGGCGTTCACTTAGACGCCGGTCGCGGTCGATGGCTGGGGCTGCTTTGCGGTCTCGCGCGTCACGTTGTCGGCATCCTGATTCGGTTTCTCCGTGAGCCCGCCGTAGCGCTCCGTCACCAGCCCCTCGATCTGCGCCCGCAGCTTGCCGACATCCCGCCGGCACTTGGCCCGCACCGGCTGCCGGCCCATAGGACCGTAATCGGCCCGTCTGTGGCCGAGCGCTGCCCGCCGCCTACCAGACGCCGTCGTCGACCTTTTGCTCCCTCAATGGATCGCGCCATATGTTCTGTCGGATTGGGTTCTCGCTGAACGTGGGCTCCCAGACCGGTCCGAGCGGATCGGCCAGGAAGGCCGGCGCCCAGGCCACCGCAACCCGCAGTGCCCGGCTCACCGCTTGACTTTCCAGGTGGAGGAGTCCACGAACGCCGGCCTCGGCCGCGTCGACCAGCCGAGGCACACGTGACTGCCGGCTCGTCACGATGCGCAGTTCGGGAAACACCGGGAACTCCGAGCGCCAGGTGCCCGAGTCCCAGAAGCGGGCGTAGCGGCGGACCTTGGTCCCATAGCGGCGCAACTCATTGGTGCCGCGGTCGATCTCGAAGAACAGCCAGTGATCGCCTATCGGGCTGCGCACCTGCGCTAGCCCGTCGGGGTGGATCACCTGCCAACGCCCAGCCGCCTGGTACCGCATCCGCAGATGCGGGTCGGAGTTCCAGCGCTCGAGGCTGTGGCCGTCGGCGGCCTCCAGGGCTCGCCACAGGGCTATGTAGCAGCGGTTGACATCCAGCTGATGCCTTACCCGCTCGGGCGTGAACGTCTCGGGATCCCGCACGTGCGGGATCTGCTTGCGAGGTGCGTCGTCAATCGCTTCCAGCACGTCGGCGCCCTGCGCCGAGAGGCCGTAGACGTAGCTGCTGCTGCCGCCGCCCAGGCCTCCGCGCGAAGGTTGGACACGAACGAGGAGGCCCTGGTGGTACAGCATGGTCAAGCAGCGCTGGCAGGACCGCAGGCTGACCGGGTGGAAGATCACCCGATGGACCTGGGCGGCGTCCATGAAGCGGTGCGCGCGCAGCAGGCGCAGGACCTGGGCCTGGCGGGGGGCCCACGTCATAGTGATGATGAAGGAGAAATCACTATAAGAGGTCCACGAGACGACAACGGGCCTTTTGTCGGAACATCTGGGGACCTGTCGTAATGCTTCAGGTTCGACAGGCTCAGGAATGTTGCCACGCCGAGACGACGGTCTAGGGCAGCGGGACGATAGACGCAACGACGTGGACGGCGACGGTCGCGGAAGATCCAGTCTCGGTCCGGTGCCACCGGCCGCGAGATGGTAATTCGCTTCATAGGGCGCGTCAGATGCTCGTCAGGGCACACGCCCCCTAGCGAATCCGGTCCAGCGTCGCCAGTGGCCACAGGCACCGGGGACATTGAGCAGTCCGTCTACGCGGTGCAGGGCAATCATGTCTGGATCCTCGGCCTGCTGATATCCAGGTTTCCGTAGATCTGCAACTGAATCCGGTCGGAAGCGCTCTCGGGCAGGAAGCGATGTTCGGTCTCTACAACCTCACGTGGCATCACCAAGCCTTCGCCGGGAAACTCCCCTCGGGTGATGCATCCCACAGCGTCTCCAGGTCTCGGCACAACGGCCGCCCGCCAGCGAGTACCCTTTCCTAGTCCCCCAGGCACCGCAGGAGCGTCAAGTTGGCCGCGCTTGAGGACCTCCGGCCGTCGGCCAGCATCCGCGGCATCGCGCCTGACGGGCTGGTCACGGTCGTCAACGTCCAGTGGTACGGCTCGGACGCCCTTGAGCTCACCTACAAGGACGCCGCCGGCCGTATCGCCAACGAGCTCCTCTATCGCCACGATGAGCCGCGCCTCGAAGTGGTCGAAGCCGGCCGCCCCTGGAGCTTCGACGGCGACGGTGCGCTTTTTCGGCTCGTATCCGAGGCGCAGCGCATCAGACTCGCGCACCTGTTCGACCCGGTGCTCGCCGTACACACCTCCCTCGTCGAACCCCTGCCTCACCAGATCACCGCGGTCTACGAGGCCATGCTGCCCCGGCAGCCGCTGCGCTTCCTGCTGGCCGATGATCCCGGTGCCGGCAAGACGATCATGGCCGGGTTGCTCATCAAGGAGCTCATCGCGCGAGGCGACCTCAAACGCTGCCTCATCGTCTGCCCCGGCAGCCTGGTCGAGCAGTGGCAGGACGAGTTGTCGCGCAAGTTCCAGCTCCCCTTCGAGATCGTCACCAACGACAAGCTGGAGACCGCCCGCAGCGGCAACTGGTTCCTGGAAAACGACCTCGCCATTGCCCGGCTCGACAAGCTCGCGCGCGACGAGGACGTGCAGGCCAAGCTCCGCGCGCCGGAATGTCGGTGGGATCTCGTCGTCTGCGACGAGGCCCACAAGCTCTCCGCCACCTTCTTCGGCGGCGAGGTCCGCTTCACCAAGCGCCACCGGCTCGGACAGATGCTATCGGGACTCACGCGCCACTTCCTGCTGATGACCGCCACGCCCCACAACGGCAAGGAAGCGGACTTTCAGCTCTTTCTGGCCCTGCTCGACGGCGATCGCTTCGAGGGCCGCTTTCGCGACGGCGTCCACCAAGTCGACGTGTCCGACCTCATGCGTCGGATGGTCAAAGAGAAGCTCCTCAAGTTCGACGGGCGCCCCCTGTTCCCGGAGCGCATCGCCTACACCGTCCCCTACAAGCTGACCGACGCCGAAGCCCGCCTGTACCGCGCGGTCACCGACTACGTCCGGGAGGAGTTCAACCGGGCCGAGGCGCTCCAGAATGACCGGCGCGCCGGAACGGTCGGCTTCGCCCTGACCATCCTGCAGCGCCGCTTGGCCTCATCTCCCGAGGCCATCTACCAGTCGCTGCGGCGTCGGCGCGAACGCCTGGAAAGCCGGCTGCAGGAGGTCAAGCTGATGCAACGCGGCGCGGCGCCGCTCGACCACGGCATGCCGCTGCTCGATGCCGACGACCTCGAGGACCTCGACGACGCTCCGGAGGACGAGGTCGAGGCCATCGGCGAGGAAATCCTCGACCAGGCGACCGCGGCGCGCACGGTCACGGAGCTAGAGGCGGAGATCGGCATCCTCCAGCGCCTCCAGGCCCTCGCCACCGAGGCCAGACGCACCGGCGACACCAAGTGGCATGAACTCGCCACGGTCCTTAAGGACGTATTGACTCTTGATGGCGATGCACCGCGCGCCGCCGAGCCGGAGGTGCCCTATGGCGCGGGCCAGATCGATCCGCCCAAACCGTCTCCCCACCAGAAGATCGTGATCTTCACCGAGCACCGCGACACCCTGAACTACCTCTACGACAACATTGCCATCAAGCTGCTCGGTCGTAGCGACGCCGTGGCGGTCATCCACGGTGGCTTGGGGCGCGAGGAGCGCCGCAAGGCCCAGGAGCGCTTCCTCCACGACATCACGGTCCAGGTCTTGCTGGCCACCGACGCCGCCAGCGAGGGCATCAACCTCCAACGTGCCCACCTCATGGTCAACTACGACCTGCCGTGGAACCCCAACCGGCTGGAGCAGCGCTTCGGACGCATCCACCGCATCGGCCAAACCGAGGTCTGCCACCTCTGGAACCTGGTCGCCGAAGAGACCCGCGAGGGCGATGTCTATCGCAAGCTGCTGGAGAAGATCGAGGAAGCGCGCCGGGCGCTGGGCGGGCAGGTGTTCGACGTGCTCGGCAAGCTGCAATTCGAGGGTAAGCCGTTACGCGATCTGCTGATCCAGGCCATCCGCTACGGCGAGCAGCCCGAGGTCCGCGCCCGGCTGACTCAGGCCATCGAGGAGGCAGTCGATCGCCCCAGCCTCGAAGAGCTGATGGACGAGCGCGCGCTGGCTACGGAGCTGATGGACACCAGCCGCGTGGCGACGGTGCGCGAGGAGATGGAGCGCGCGCAGGCCCGACGACTCCAGCCCCACTACATCGAAGAGTTTTTCCGTGAGGCCTTCAAGTTGCTGGGCGGATCCCTGCGGCAGCGCGAGCCGCGGCGCTACGAGATCCGGCACGTGCCCGCGCCCATCCGTAACCGCGACCGCATCATCGGCGTGGGCCAACCGGTGCTCCAACGCTACGAGCGCGTGGTCTTCGAGAAGGACCTCATCGCGCCGCACGGGCAACCGCTCGCGGCCTTCATCTGCCCGGGCCATCCAGTGCTCGACGCGACCCTCGACCTGACCCTCGAGCGACACCGCGACCTGCTCCGGCGCGGCGCCATCCTCGTCGACGACCGCGATCCGGGTACCGAGCCGCGGATGCTCTTCTACGCCGAGCACGCCATCCATGACGCCAGCCAGCTGCCGTCCGGTGAGCAACGCACGATCTCCAAGCGGATGCTCTACGCCGAGCTGGATGCCGAAGGCAACGCGCGCCACATGCAGTACGCGCCGTACCTCGACTACCGCCCGCTGCGCGACGACGAGCCTGACGTCGACGCCTTCCTGGCGCGGTCCGAGTGCGCGTGGATCACCCGGGAGATCGAGCAGCGGGCGATGAATCACCTGATCGCTGAGGTCGTACCGAAACACGATGCTGAGGTTCGTGGTCGCCGCCTCGCTTGGATCGCCAAGACGCGCGCCGCGGTGCACGATCGGCTGGCCAAGGAGATCAACTACTGGGACCACCAGGCGTCCGTGCTAACGGACCAGGAAGCCGCCGGCAAACCGAACGCCCGCCTCAATGCACGGCAGGCACGGCGTCGCGCCGATGATCTGGACGAACGGCTTAAGCGGCGCCTCGGCGAGCTCGACCGCGAGGCGCAGATTTCGACGCGGCCACCCGTGGTGCTCGGCGGGCTGATGGTGGTTCCGGCCGGCCTGATCGCGGCCATGACCGGCCGGCCGGCGGCCGTCTTGCTGCCGGATCGGCAGGCTGTCGCCGCTGAGGCGCGCCGTATCGTGATGGCGGTCGAACGCGGGCTTGGCTTCGAACCGGTCGACCGCGAGTTCGAGCGGCTGGGCTACGACATCGAAAGCAGCGACCCGCGCAGCGGGCGGGGACTGCGCTTCATCGAGGTCAAGGGTCGCAGCGCCGACGCTGCTACGGTGACCGTCACCAAGAATGAAATCCTCTATTCGCTCAACATGCCGGACAGTTTCATCCTGGCGCTGGTCGAGCTTCACCGGGACGGTGGCCACCGCGTGCGCTACTTACGCCGGCCCTTCCAACGCGAGCCGGACTTCGGCGCCACCAGCGTGAACTATGACTTCGCCGACCTCCTGGCCCGCTCCGAGACGCCGTCGTGACGGCCGAGGCACCGAGCGTGGTCGCCAAGAAGAAGCTGATCGAGGTCGCGCTGCCGCTCGACGCCATAAACAGGGAATCGGCGCGGGATAAGTCGCTCCGACACGGCCACCCCAGCACGCTGCATCTTTGGTGGGCGCGCAGGCCGCTTGCGTCAGCGCGGGCCGTAATCTTCGCGCAGATGGTGGACGACCCGTCCGCCAACCCCGACCTATTCCCAACTGAGCGATCCCAGGAAAGGGAGCGAGAGCGGCTCTTCCGCATCATCGAAGACTTGGTGCAGTGGGAAAACACGTCCAACGAGGCGGTGCTCGATCGGGCGCGTTCCGAAATCTGGCAGTCCTGGCGCCGCGCCTGCGCCGAGAATGCCAACCACCCACGCGTCAAGGAGCTATTCGATCGGCACGTGCTCCCGACCTTCCACGACCCGTTCGCCGGCGGCGGCTCGCTGCCGCTAGAGGCGCAGCGTCTAGGGCTGAAGGTGCACGCGTCTGACCTCAACCCAGTGGCGGTGCTGATCAACAAGGCGATGATCGAGATCCCACCCAAGTTCGCGGGCCGGCCACCGGTCAACCCAGAGGCGCGCGGCGAAACGCGGCTGATGAAGTCACGCTGGCGTGCCGCGCAGGGGCTGGCGCAGGACGTGCGCTACTACGGCCGGTGGATGCGTGACGAGGCCGCGAAGCGCATCGGCCATCTCTACCCCACGGTACGTGTCACCGAGGAAATGGCGCAGGACAGGCCTGATCTGGAACCCTACGTCGGCCGGGATCTGACCGTGATCGCCTGGATCTGGGCTCGCACGGTAAAGAGTCCGAACCCAGCCTTCGCAAAAGTGGACGTGCCCCTAGCTTCCACCTTCATCCTCTCCAAGAAGAAGGGCAAGGAGGCTCACGTCCATCCGGTGATCGAGAACGGTGGCTACCGTCTCACCGTCAAGGTGGGAGTGCCGCCGAAGGATGCCGACAGTGGCACTAAGCTAGCGCCCGGCAACTTCCGATGTTTGATGTCGGACGTACCCATCGCCAGCGACTACATCAAGGCGGCAGGTCAGGCCGGCCGCATGGGCGCCCGCCTTATGGCGATCGTAGCCAAGGGCGATAGGAGTCGCATTTATCTGGCGCCCACGTCAGAGCACGAGCAGACACCTCTTCATGTGGAATCGGCGGATTGGCGGCCAGAAGGCGATGTTCCCGCTCGACTCACGGGCGGGACATGCGTTCCTTACGGACTAGATGAATGGTGGAAGTTGTTTACTGCTCGCCAACTGATGGCGCTCACTACCTTCTCGGACCTTGTAACTGAAGCTCGCGAGCGAACACGCTCCGATGCCGTGGCCGCCGGAATTCCGGACGACGATTGGCCCCTGCGGAAAGGCGGGACCGGTGCGGCAGCATACGCGGAGGCAGTGGGCGTGTACTTGGCGTTCGCCATTGACAAGAGCGCGGTCTACTGGAACAGCCTTTGCCCGTGGTTAAATCAGCCTAAGAATGAACTTGTCGGTAATTCATTCGGTCGGCAAGCATTCCCAATGGTATGGGACTATGCGGAGGCAAACCCGCTCTCAGACTCCGGTGGGAACATTAACAAGCAGGTCGTATATATTGCGAAGGTGTTATCGGATACGATTACTGATCGGCCTGGAGTTGCCTTGCAGGCCGATGCTGCTAGTCAGCCCTTGCGCAGGGACGCGCTTGTGTGTACCGACCCGCCGTACTACAACAACATTGCGTACGCAGATCTGTCAGATTTCTTCTACGTCTGGCTGCGCCGCTCTCTGAGGAACGTGTTTCCAGACCTATTCGCCACGGTGGCGGTACCCAAAGCCGCGGAACTGGTAGCCAGCACGTACCGGCATGGGGGCAAGGACGCGGCCGAGGCCTTCTTCCTCGGTGGCATGACTCAAGCTCTACGCCGGCTCGCGGAGCGTGCGCATCCCGGGTTTCCGGTTACTGTCTACTACGCCTTCAAGCAATCGGAAACGACAGTGGATACCGGAACCGCCAGCACGGGCTGGGAGACGTTTCTGGATGCCGTGATCCGGTCCGGATTTGCAATTACGGGTACCTGGCCGGTGCGTACTGAGAGACCGACGGCCCTGAAGGTTGCTGTCAACGCCCTAGCCTCGAGCACCGTCCTGGGTTGCCGATTGAGGTCAGCCCACGCGCCGTCCGTGGCTCGACGAGACTTCCATGAGGCGCTGCGCACCGAATTCCCACAAGCACTGGCCCGCCTACAGCGTGCCAATACCGCCCCGGTGGACCTCGCGCAGGCCTCGATTGGCCCGGGCATGGCCGTCTTTACGCGCTACCGCGAAGTGCTCAACGCGGACGGCAGCCAAATGTCCGTCCGAGATGCCCTAGCGCTCATCAACTCCACGCTGGATGAAGTGCTGGCGGAGCAGGAGAGCGACTTCGACGCCGACAGCCGCTGGGCGCTGACCTGGTTCGAGCAGCACGGATTCAAGGAGGGTGAGTACGGCGTCGCCGAGCAACTGTCCAAAGCCAAGAACACCAGCGTCGATGGTCTGGTCCGCGCCGGCATTGTTGAGTCCCGCCGCGGCAAGGTACGCATTCTCAAGCCGGAAGAACTTGATCCCGAGTGGGATCCATTTACAGACTCGCGGCTCACTGTCTGGGAGATGACGCAACATCTGATCCGTTCGCTCAGCACCAGCGAGCAGACCGCCGCCCAACTGGCCGCGAAGCTCGGCAGCCAGGCAGAGGCCGCACGCGATCTCGCCTATCGCCTCTACACGGTCAGCGAGCGTAAGCGGCGCGCCGCGGACGCACTCGCGTATAACGGCCTCGTGCAGTCGTGGCCGGAGATCGTCCGCATCGCCGGGGAGCAGCGCGCGATGACCGCCACCCAGGGTGCGCTCGCCATCGATGGGGCGTAGGGAGCCAAGACGTGACCACCACCGCCCGTGAGCGCGCAGCCGACATCGACACCATCGTCAAGACGATGGTGGAGCGCATCGCCGACCGGTTCAAGCCGGAGCGCATCCTCCTCTTCGGCTCGCGGGCACGGGGCGACGCGAAGGACCGGAGCGACGTGGACCTGCTGGTCGTGATGCCGGACGGCACGAACCGGCGCGAGGCCGCGGTCGAGATGGGCGTCGCCGTGGGGGATCTGCCGATCGCCAAGGACATCGTCGTCACGACGCCTGCCCACATCGCGCAGCGGGGCCATGTCATCGGGACGGTGCTGCGGCCGGCGCTGCGCGACGGCAAGGTGCTCTATCAGCGAGCCTGATTCCGGCCTCCAGAAAGCGCTTCGCTGGCTGCGTTTCGCTGAACACGGCCTCAACGTCCCCAGGCAACTGCTGCGAGGAGATCCGCCTTCTCCCCGTCATGTCCGTTGGAACTCCATAGCGCTAGAGTTTAGGCAACCCGGCATGTCCGGCGCCCAATGCCGCAGCGCGGAACGAATGGCCATTGCGAATCACGACCGCCGGGGTAAGGTGATAGACCCGCCGACACACGGCCCCGGGGCGGCTCGTGCAGAGCAACTTCACAAGCGAATTCGGGCCACGCGCCGCCTTGCCGAGCGCCTGGCGGCCGAGCAACTTGGACGACTCGGTGCATTGAAATGGCTGTAACCTACACGGATAGTGAGATCGATGCTCTGATCCAGCAGACAAAACATCTTCCGGAGAACTGGCGTTTCCTAACCCAGTTGCGTCCCAAGCGGGGTCACCAGGAACGGCAACTGAGCTTCTCAGGCAGCGAAGGAGATGAGTTTAGCCTTATTCTTCGGAAGAACCTCGTCAACCCGCTCAGTTTCTCAGTCATTTTGGCTGTACAAGTCCCAAGATCCAATCAACTGTTCCGTCTGCGCCGGTACAACGGCAAGAGCCATGAGCATACCAACCATATTGAGGGCGAGAAGTTTTACGACTTCCACATTCACATGGCGACCGAGCGATATCAAGAGATCGGGTCGCGTGAGGACGGATACGCCGTGGTTTCCGATAGGTACACAGACATTGAAGGGGCAATCCAGAGAATGATCCATGACGCGGGCTTTCATGTACCTCCCGTTGACCAGATGATCCTACTCTAAAGGAAGTGCCATGATGTCGATGGACATGATTGAACAGGACTTCCAGGCAACAGTCTCCTCGCAAGTGAAGCTTGTGGCTGAAGGAGTGAGCCGCTATCGCGTCTTCACCCCGTTTCGGTTCGATGACGGCGATCACCTGTCCATCGTGTTGAAGCGGATTGGGGAGCAATGGGTGCTGTCTGATGAGGCGCACACCTACATGCACCTCACCTATGACATCGACGAGCAGGACCTACATCGGGGTACGCGGCAGAAGATTATCTCCAACGCGCTGTCAGTCTTTCAGGTCGACGATCGGGATGGAGAACTCGTTGCGCACGTAACGGACCAGCAGTACGGAGACGCGCTTTACTCGTTTATCCAGGCCCTTCTCAAGATCACCGACGTAACCTACCTGTCACGGGAGCGAGTTCGCTCCACGTTTCTGGATGATTTCCGGACGCTTTGCTCGGAATTCGTACCCGATGATCGGCGAATTTTTGACTGGAACCACCCCCAGCACGATCCACAGGGAATCTACGCGGTTGACTGCCATGTCAACGGCATGGAACGGCCGCTCTTGGTGCACGCGCTAGACAACGATCGAAAAACCCGGGATGCCACGATCTCGCTCCACCAATTCGAGAAGTGGGGCGTACTCTTTCGCTCGCTTGCCATTTTCGAAGACCAAGAGTCAATCAACCGCAAGGTGCTGGCTCGCTTCAGCGACGTGTGCGAAAAGCAATTCTCCAGTCTTACGGCGAACCGCGAGCGAATTGAGCATTTTCTGACCGAGGCCGTGGCGACAGAGGACGCTTGGTAATGGCCATCACGAACCGCGACCGCGTTGGCAAGGCGATGGACCTTCTTCGAGACGGGCTCGGCCCCTTCGTGCAACGCGAGTTCAACAACGAGTTCGGGCCGCGAGACGCCCTGGAGGGCGCCCGTGCGTACTTCGGCCACGGCAGTCGGCTGTCGACACACGAAAACCTGACCGAGTGGGACAGCGCCGCGCTGCTCAGCGTGATGGTCTATTCATGGCGCGACGTGTTCCGGCAGACCCTGGGCCACACCGAGCGTTCGCTGGTCGGCGAGTTGCTGGACTGGCGCAACAAGTGGGCGCACCAGGAACGCTTCTCCAGCGATGACGCCGAGCGCGCGCTCGACTCCGCGGCTCGCCTGCTGATGGCCATCTCCGCTCCGCAGGCTGACGAGGTCGCGCGCATGCGCAGCGAGTTACGCCGGCTCGTCATCGATGAGCAGACGCGCAGCGAGCAGCGGAAGGCCGGCGGCTCGCTCATTGCGCCCGCGGCCGCCGACGCCCTCCGTCCGTGGCGCGAGGTCGTCACGCCGCACGCCGACGTGGCCAGCGGGCGCTACCAGCAGGCGGAGTTCGCCGCCGACCTCTGGCAGGTGCATCTCGGGGAGGGCGGCGACGAGTACCGCGATCCTATCGAGTTCTTCCGCCGCACGTTTCTTACCGAGAGCCTTCAGCGCCTGCTCGTCGGCGGCGTCCAGCGCCTGACCGGACGGGGCGGCGACCCGGTGGTGCAGCTTCAGACCAACTTCGGCGGCGGCAAGACGCACTCCATGCTGGCGCTCTATCACCTGTTTTCGGGTGCGCCAGCCAACGCTCTCCCAGGCATCGATGGGATCATGGCGGCGGCCGAAGCGTCCGATCTGCCTGCCGTGCGGCGCGTGGTGCTGGTCGGCAACAAGATCTCGCCCGGCAACCCGGTCACGAAGCCGGACGGTACGCAAGTGCACACGCTCTGGGGCGAACTCGCCTACCAACTCGGGGGCGCCGCGGCGTACGCGCGCGTGGCCGAGGACGACCAAAGGGCGACCAATCCGGGCGATACCCTGCGCGAGCTTTTCAACGAGTTCGGCCCCTGCCTCGTCCTCATCGACGAGTGGGTCGCCTACGCGCGCCAACTCCACGATGCCCCGGACCTGCCTGGCGGCACCTTTGACACGCAGTTCACCTTCGCCCAGGCGCTTACCGAGGCGGCGCGGGCCGCGGAGCGCTGCCTGCTGCTGATCTCGCTGCCCGCCTCGGACACCAGCGGTTCCCCGCACGCCCAGGCGGACGACGTGGAAGTGGGGGGCATCCGCGGGCGTGAGGCGCTGGACCGCCTGGGCAACGTGGTGGGCCGCGTGGAGTCGTCGTGGCGCCCGGCCAGCGCGGAGGAGGGGTTCGAGATCGTGCGCCGGCGGCTGTTCGAGCCGCTGGCGGCCGACAACTTCCAGCAGCGCGACGTGACCGCCCGCGCGTTCGCCGAGCTGTATCAGTCGCAGCGGGGCGAGTTCCCGCCCGAATGCGCCACCGTCGATTACGAGCGGCGCATCCAGACGGCCTATCCGATCCATCCCGAGATCTTCGACCGGCTCTACACCGACTGGTCGACCCTGGTGAAGTTCCAGCGCACGCGCGGCGTGCTGCGGCTGATGGCGTCCGTGATCCACAGCCTCTGGGAGAAGGGCGACCGCAACCCGCTGATCCTGCCCTCGATGGTCCCGATCGACGACGCCCGCGTGCAGTTTGAGCTGACGCGCTATCTCTCGGAGAACTGGGTGCCGATCATCGAGGGCGACGTGGACGGGCCGAACTCGCTGCCGCTGAGGATCGACGGCGAGATCACCAATCTCGGGAAGCTGCGCGCGACCTGCCGGGTCGCCCGCACGATCTATCTGGGCTCGGCACCCGCCACCGGCGCCACGCACCGCGGCATCGAGGATCGGCGGGTCAAGCTGGGCTGCGTGATGCCGGGCGAGTCGCCGCAGGTCTTTGGCGACGCGATTCGCCGTCTCGCCGCGGGTGCCACGTTCCTCTACCAGGACGGCCCGCGCTATTGGTACTCGACCCAGCCGACGGTGACCAAGCTGGCGGAAGACCGCGCCCTGCAGTTGGAACGCAACCCCGACGCAGTCCATGCCGAGTTGGCACGGCGTCTTGAGGTCGACCTGGGCTTCAGGCCCCGCGACGCTGGGCGCCGGGGCGACTTCGCTCGGATTCACGTTATGCCGCGCGACGGCAGCGAGGTTCCGGACGAGCTGGACACTCGGCTCGTGGTCCTGGACACCGATCATGCCTACACGCGCGGACAGGGACCCAATCAGGCCGAAGCAGCGGCGCAGGCGATCCTGGAGTCGCGCGGGAGCGCCCCGCGCCTCTACCGCAACACCCTGGTCTTCCTGGCGGCCGACAAGGTGCGCTTGCAGGACCTCGCCGAGGCCATCCGGCGCTATCTCGCCTGGACAGCCATCCTCGGCGAAAAGGAGGAGTTGAACCTCGATCCTCACCAGGTTCGTCAGGCCGAGACGCAGCATGACTCCGCGGACGGCGCGGTGGCGGCGCGGCTGCCGGAGACCTATCAATGGGTCCTAGTCCCCACCCAGGCGAACCCGCGGACGCCTATGCAGTGGCAGGCCTCGCGCCTCAGCGGCAGCGATGCCCTCGCCGTTCGCGCAGCCCGCAAGCTCATTGCGGACGACCTTCTGGTCACGAAGCTCGGTCCGACAATCGTCCGGCGAGAGCTCGACGAGGTCCCGCTGTGGCGCGGCGACCACGTGCCCGTGCGCACGCTGGTGCAGGACTTTGCCCAGCAGCTCTATCTGCCGCGCCTGACAGGACCGGCCGTCCTGGCCGAGGCGCTCCGCTCAGGCGTCGGCTCCCTCACCTGGCAGTTCGACACCTTTGCCTATGCCGAGTCTTTCGACGAGGGGTCCGAACGCTATCCGGGGCTACGCGGTGCGCAACTGGTCGACTTTGGAGCGGACGACCCGGGCCTAATCGTCAAGCCGGACGTGGCCCAGCGGCAGCGTCAGGCTGAGATTGACAAGTCCGAGTATGAAGAGGATGAAGATACTGAGCAGACCGACGCGGGGGAAAACGGAAAAGACACCGACGATGGCGAGGAAGAGCAACGACCGGAGCTTCATCGCCGCTATCACGGCACGGTCCGCCTCGACCCCACCCGTGTCGGCCGCGACGCCAGCCAGATCGCCGAGGAAGTCGTCGCCCACCTCGTCGGCTTCGCCGGCGCCGAGGTCACGGTCACGATCGAGATCGAGGCCAATCTTCCCGACGGCGCTTCCGAACAGGTCGTCCGCACCGTCACCGAGAACGGCCGGACTCTGAAGTTCGAGGCAGGCTCAGGGTTCGAACGTGACTGACTCGGGCCGCCGACCGGAAATGCAAATTTGGGTGCGCATGTCCGCCGCGGAGTGTGCCTGGGCGTGGCCGTTCTGCACCTTGGACCTGCCGGTGGCGCGACTGCACGGGGTCGCGGTCCTCCACGGCTGAGCCTCCCGCGTGGTTCGGCTCCGGTCGCTGGCACCGGCCCGCACGGTGCATCTGGCGACGGTGTAGGCTCCGTATGGTGCATCTCGCGCGGCTTGCCCGGGGGGGCGCTCGCACTGATCGCACGCGTGGCCGGTGTGAAGCCGCCGGCCATGGGGACGGGCTGGTGAATCGGCGATGCAACTGATTTACAGGCGCCTGGTCTACTCCGCCACCGATCTGGTCGCGTTCCTGGAGTGCCGGCACCTGGCCAACCTGGAACGCGCGGTGGCGCTGCGCCACCTCAGGCCCCCGTTTCGCGACGACCCCGTGCTGGATCGCATGGCGCGGCGCGGTCGCGAATATGAGGCGCGCTTCCTCGAATCGCTGGGTGCCGAGAACCTGCAAATCAGGGAAATCCGGCCGCCCGACACCGTGTCTCCGTCCCGAGCGGTTGAATCCGAGCACGCGGCCACGCTGCTGGCCATGCGGGACGGCGTCGACGTGATCTACCAGGCCGTAATGTTCAACGGTCGGCGGCTGGGATACGCGGACTTCCTGCGGCGCGTCGAGACACCCAGCGACCTTGGCGCCTGGAGCTATGAAGTCTGGGACACCAAGCTGGCGCGCCAGCCCACGGCCCCCGCTGTGCTGCAGATCAGCATGTATTCAGACTTGCTGGGTGCCATGCAGGGGCGGCGGCCGGACCGGATGCACCTGACGCTGGGCGGTGTCGAGCGGAAGACCGTCAGCATGCGGGTCGCCGACTATGCGGCCTACTACCGCCTGGTCGCGCGGCAGTTCGAGACGCTGCTCGACGACCCCGAATCGGCGTTTCCAATCCCGACCAAGCCGGAACCCATGCAGCACTGCGACTTCTGCAGCTGGAGCCGGAAATGCCGAGCCCAGTGGCGTCGGGAGGACGATCTGGCGCTGGTGGCCAACCTGACGTCCCGCCAGCGGCGCGCCCTGCACGCCGTCGACGTGACCACACGGCGTGGGCTGGCAATCCCGTTGCCGCCGCTGCCCGAACTACTGGACGGTGTCAGCCAGGATTCGCTGGCACGGGCGCAGGCCCAGGCGGCGATTCAGGTGCGCGGCGAAGGCCGGGTGATCTCCGAGCGGATCCCGCCCGAACGCGACCGCGAGGGCGTGCTTGTCCCGGACCGCGGTCTCTGGGCGCTGCCGGAGCCATCGCCGGGCGACCTGTTCCTGGACCTGGAGGGCGACCCGTTCTACGGCTCGGAAGAGATCGACGGCATCGACTATCTCTTCGGCGTCATCGAGCCGGGACGGACGAACGCCGCAGGCGACCCTATGTTCCACGCGTTCTGGTCGATCGCGGACGACACGGTGTCGCCGGAGGCCGAGCGTCAGGCGTTCGAGGACTGCATCGACCTCATCATGGAGCGCCGGACTGGCCACCCGGACATGCACGTCTATCACTACGCGCCCTACGAGACGGGGGCGATGAAGCGGCTGGCCGGGCGCTACGCCACCCGCGAGTCAGAGGTGGATCAGCTGCTGCGCGGCGGCGTGTTCGTGGACCTCTATCGCGTCGTGCGGCAGGGCATCAGGGCCTCGGTGGAGAGCTATTCCATCAAGCGGCTGGAGCCGCTCTACGGCTTCGAACGGGAAATCGATCTCCGCGATGCGGGCGAGAGCATCGTGGAGTTCGAGCACTGGCTCGAACCCGATGACGAGACCGACCGGGGCGCCCTGCTGGAGAAGATCAAGGCCTATAACCGCGACGACTGCCTCTCGACCAGCTATCTGCGCGAGTGGCTGGAATCGCAGCGCACCGCGCTGGTGAAAGAGGTTGGCTCCGAAGCGCCGCCGCGTCCGATGGTCATCCCGCTCGAAGAGACCGAGGACTCGGAAGCCCAGCAAGAGGTGCAGGAACTCGTGGCCCAACTCACCGCGGACCTGCCCGCGGACTTGACGGACGGCCGGTCGCTCGAAGATCCGACCCAACGCGGGCGGTGGCTCCTGGCGCAGTTGCTCGACTGGCACCGACGCGAGGACAAGGCGTTCTGGTGGCGCTATTACCACCTGCGGGACGAACTGACCGACGACGAGCGAGTCGGCGAGTCGGACGCGCTGGGCCGGCTCAGCTATGTGGGCAGTCGGGCCGATCCCACGCCAAGGTCGCGTTCCACGATTCACCGCTTTCGGTTCCCAGCACAGGAACACAAGATCGAAGTCGGCGATCGGCCGCACGATCAGCACGGGTATTCGGTTGGCGCAGTAGTTGCCGTGGACGATCGAGACGGCGTGATCGACCTGAAGCATGGGTCCAGCCGGGCAGCGCCTGCGCCGACGTCGCTGATCCCGTATGAATATGTCGATCCAGGGCCAAAACCGCCGAGCCTCTGGGACCTGGCCATGTGGGTGATTGAACTCGGGATTGACGCTCCCGGGCCCTACCAGGCGGCCCACGACCTGTTGATGCGCCGTCCGCCACGGGTTGGACAGACCGAGGGAGCACCGCTGGCGGCGGACGGCGAGGATGCGCAGGATGCGGCTCGGCGCCTGGTGGGAACGCTTGATGAGAGCTACCTGGCGATCCAGGGACCGCCCGGCTCGGGCAAGAGCACGGTTGGCGCCGAGATGATCGTGGACCTCGTGGCAGCCGGAAAGCGGGTGGGCGTGACGGCCAACAGCCACAAGGTCATCGGTGAGCTGCTGGAGAAGACGGCGCGGGTGGCCGGCGAGCGCGGAGTCCAGGTCCGGATCGGCCAGCGGACCCGCTACCGGTCAGCCGAGCCCGAATTCGCGGACGCGGTACCCCTCCCGAAAACTGAGGATGCGTGCATGGCCCTGGCCAGGGGAACGCTTGACGTCGTGGGTGGAACCTCCTGGCTCTGGGCGCGTGACGAGGCGGAGGGCTTGGTGGACGTGCTCTGCATCGATGAGGCCGGGCAAATGTCGCTGGCCGATGCGCTGGCCTCGGCGCGCTGTGCAAAGAGCCTGTTGCTGCTCGGCGACCCGCAACAGCTGGATCAGCCGCTCAAGGGCGTGCATCCGCCAGGCGCGGATCGTTCGGTGCTGGCGCACGTGCTCGATGACTCACGGGTGATGCCCAATGACTTCGGACTGTTTCTCGACGGCACCTGGCGCTTGCATCCCAGCATCTGTGAGTTCACCTCTGAGGTTTTCTACGAGGACAACCTGCGCGCGCACGATGGCCGCGAAAACCTGGACTTGGCCGGCTCGGACCCGTTCAGCGGGACAGGACTGCGCTTCGTGGCCGTGTCGCACGAGCGCCGCATCAGTGACTCCGAAGAAGAGGCCGCGGCGATTGCCGAGAGCGTCGACCGGCTGCTCAGGTCGTGCCCCTCATGGACCGATGCCAAAGGCGCGACCCACGCGCTGACCGCGCAAGACGTGCTCATCATCACGCCCTACAACCGACAGATCCGGGAGCTTGCATCCCGACCCGAGCTCGAGGCGTTGCGAATCGGCACGGTCGACAAGTTCCAGGGCCAGGAAGCCCCGATCTCCATCTACTCGATGGCCACGAGCTCAGCCGATGAGGCTCCGCGGGGTATGGAGTTCCTCTACAGCCTGAACCGCTTGAACGTCGCCACCAGCCGGGCTAAGTGCCTGGCGGTAGTAGTGGCCAGTCCGGGCCTCCTCGCCGTCCGCTGCCGTACACCCCGCCAGATGCACTTGGCCAACGCCCTGGCGCGGCTGTTCGAGATAGCGAGCGATGAAATACAAAGCTCCCTGAGACTGGTGTAGTTGCAGGCCGCCAGATTCGGGCCGACGCCGGGCTATTCTTTTCTCATGCTATAGCGACCGATCAACGGTCGTACTGCTTCGTTAACTGCTCATCAATCCCGTAAAACCCTGCCCGCACCATGTCGTCGATGACATCGAGAATACGCTTTCGGAGCGCAGGATCGCTCGACTCCTCATGCAGCCGCACCATCAGCGGCGCCAAGTCGTGCGCCACGCCCGCCTCCGCGAACTGAATCGAGGCCGCCTTTGATCCATACGCCGCCACCGCACTCTTGCCCACATCGCAGAGTTCGGGAGGGAGTGGGCGTCTCGATTCCTTTAGACGATGCACTAGGTGCGAGGTGCCATCGCCAGATTCCATCGACTTAGCGAATGCGCCGATCAGGGACCCCCGCGATGCAACTTGGTCCGGCGTGAGCGCGAACCAGCACCTGCTAGCTTCCCGGCGGACAGCCGCACTCTCGTCCGTGAACAGTCCTCGCAGGCGCTCCTCGCATTCTTGCCCCACTGTTGCGTTCACTAGGTTGTTGGCATAGATGGTGGCAGCGCCCACCCGCGCTTCCTCGCCCAGCTTGAGTAGAAGGTCACCTTCATCACGTGCCTCTTCCACCCGCAGCGCGGCGAGCGCAATGTGTCTGGCGCCAGCCCGCGCGGTATCGGGATGTGGGGATTGGAGCATGCGAAGAAGGATCGGCCGCATCGCCGGGTAGTCACGGAAAATCGCGTAGTGGAGAAATCTATCGACGAACTGGACCCCAAGGATTGGATCGGCTCCCTCGGCAAGTCTCGCGAAGCAAGCAAGCGCATCCCTGCGATGCGAGTCCAGGATGGCAAGTAGAGACTCCACTGCCACTGAACGGACCGCGAGAACCGGGTCTTTCACTAGGCGCTCAATGGCGGGCTTGAGGCAGGTCCAGCGGCCATTGTCGGCGAAGAGCAACCGACCCAGCGCCATCGCAGCTGCGCCCCGGGCCGAGTTTATTGCCTGGGTGACAGGATCATCATAACTGCCGGGGTTCTGCCATTTGTCAGACTCTGGATCGGGGTCGTCGAGGGCAACGCGGACCAACATCTGAACGATGTCGTCGGGAATAGCCTCCTCTGCCAGCGCTCCGATGGCTCTCGCGATTTCTATTCCGGGGACGTGGACGCCAACTTCTGCAATCCGGCGCAAGACCGAGCACGCTTGGTCACGCGTGCCGGCCCGCACGGATTTGTTCTCGTCAGCTGTGAGTCCTCGGAGGATTGCCTCGAAGTACGCTGGCGGGTGCGTTGCATCCATACGATTTGCCAGCGCCGCGAAGCGCGCCGGGTCGTTGCGCACCAACGCCGTGAGGCCGCGCGAGAGTTCCACCGCGCCGCCCACGAACCGTCCTCCGCGAAAGGTTGACCTGTAGTTGGTGTACTTGGCCATCGCCGAAAGCCAGTGATCGTCCGACATCTTCAGTTGGGCCTCTGCTGGGATAGGTGGACCCATCTTTTGGATTCCGTGCTCCTCAGCCGGCGTCTGCGGGGCGCCACGTTCCGAGGTCTCGGGGAATCGGCGTTCAAGCTCTCTGATTCGTCGACGCGTTGACTCGGAGATTCGACCCTGATCTAGGGCGCGTATCAACACGAGTTCGGTCCACCCAGTGTTACGGCTTTCCTGTTCCCAGTCTGTCGTGAAGTGAAGAATCGATCTCTCGAGCTCTGCAAACGACTCTTCGGAACAGACTGACGAGGACGAGGCCACGGCAGTTCGACTGATAGCCACGAAAGCGTCTGTCTCCCCCGCGGAGATGGCGTATCCGAGGTCAAGCCGCTGGCTCGGACGACGCAAAAGGAAGCGCACGATTTGATCCGCGTAGTAGTTCGGGTTTGCGCTCCAGGCGCGAAGCATGAGCGCAGACATCCAGTTGCTTTCGCGTCCGTTCTCCGCACCCACGATGCGATCGAGTTCAGCAGGATCATCCTGGGCGATAAAGATCATCGCCTTGGCGAGCGCTTCGCGGAGTTGATCATCCGGCTTACCGTGCATGTCCGGGGCCACGAGCCATCTCTTGGGGACCCTCACGTCGAATCTTGAGAATCTCGGGAACAGCTCGCGGATGAACTCGCGGGGAGCACGTGCCGAACTCTCTTGAATTACGTCCGCACTGAACTGGCTATAGGTAACCAATTCTAGTTGATCACTGAATGGATCGTTGCATCCGAGTTCGGCAGCGCGGTCGATCTGCCGGTCGAACCATGCACCCAATATCCTAGCTGTGAACTCTGGTGCGGCTGTACTGGGACGATACAGTACACACCACCAGTCGTCGTTCGTTGCAAGTCCTGGCCTGGCATCATCGAGCGTTCCGTCGGCAACCAGCGAGACAACAAGATCTTTCATCTCGGCACTCGTGTAGCTGTGGCCGCCATCTGTAAGCCAACGCAGTCGAGCTCGCCACTCGTCGGGCGTGCCTCGAAACGGCTCGACCAGCGCTGCTACGTCCGCCGATCTCGCATTGAGCACGTCAGGCATCCGAAGCAGCCAAATCGCTCGGTCGATGTGTTCATCATCAGCGTTCCGCCACGATTCCCAGAGCCCCACTTCCTGTAGTACGTCGAACCAGGGCACGGAGTTTGCGACGACACCCCAGGCGTGATCGCCGAGCTGACTCGCGAGCCCTTCCACAACACGCCACTCGTCGCTGGTTGGATTGGAGAGCGCGCCAAGCCAATCGAGCACGAGCTTCTTGATGTGGAATCGGATTCCGACGTTTTCAAGCAGGCCCTTGAGCGTCTTCAGGTAACGGCCTCGATTGGGCTCACGGTCTCGGAGGAATGCGAGAACTTGCCGGACCTGAGACCTTCGGAATAGATGTTGCTCGTCGGATACGAGCCATTGGACCAGGTCGCTATTCGCCCTAAGGAATGTTCTCGCAAACGCGTAGTCAAAGAATGATTCGTGGAAAAAGCGAATATTCCCTTTTTGGACGTAGACGACACCTTCCGAAGCAATGGCACTAAGCGCCTGCGGGTGGCCATCCATTACGTACGTCGGTGCAATGAGTGACTCTCTGTCACTCAACGCATCGCATAGTGGGCCGATGGCCTCAGTCCACGCCGTGGACCGCCCGGAGAGTTGCGAGACCGCACTTTCCTTGTGCTCCCAGTACGCATCGAATAGGTCTCCCGCAGCGCCGAATTCAACCGCCCCGTAGTGGGCAGCTTCCAGGAACAGGTACAAGTGGAGAGGAATCGAGAGTATTTGCATCTGCTTCTGGCTGAACACTGTAGTAGTCACGCCAGCAACTTTGATCGCGCTTCGAATCGCGTCGTCGGTAAGCTCTTGGACACATATACGCTCAACTCCATCCTGATCTGCGGCCAACTCGCGAATCTGTGGGTCGAACTCAAGGTCGAATCTTCGACAGGCGAAGAGGATTCGCATGTTGGGGTAGGCGCGAGTCTCATCAAGCAGTTCGTTGAACGGGCCCCAAACCGACTGCTGCCGCCCGGAAACAAGGCTCAGGGAGTCGATTTGGTCTATGCACAGAACTGAAGGCTGGTCGCCTGCGAATTCCCCTAGCGTGATGGCCGGCGAGTCAGGTAGTTCGCGTCGCGTGCCGATCGCTCGTGCCGATTGATCCTCGCTGGTCAACTGGTCAAGGCGGAGCACCAGCGACGGGACACCACGGGCATCGAGTTGCTTTAGTACCTGGGCTAGGATGCAACTTTTGCCGCTGCCGGCTAACCCTTCGAGCATGACGTGCTTGCCACGCTCCAGAAGTACTGTAGTGACGGTTGCACTCTCGTGGCGGACGATATCCGTCCGGTTGATTAGAAGGGCATTCAGTTCGGCGACATAGGCTCCATTCAGTGCCTGAAGGCGTTGGACGACTCTCATATCACCCGTGAGCTGCGATCGCAGGACTTCCCGAATTTTGAGATGTCGTAAGAATGCCTTCGCCGTAAGGCGTACGCCCAGCCTTTGGGTCATGAAGTCCGAGATCAAAAGCCGGATTACCTCCGCGTCAATCAGTTTCTCGCTGCGCATTCGGAACATTGAGCGAATGCGCCGCTCGACATCCTTCGCCAACTCCGGCTCGTTTTTCGTCCGTACGCACAGGAGCCGCAATGCGGTGTAGGCAGCTGGTTCGTCGCCGCAAATCGGGACTAGGTACTTGTGAAACTGTCCCGAGAGCCGCCCGCTTCGATCGATGCGTTGCCGAAACTCATCAAACGATTGGCCTGCCCGTGCAGTTTCAATCAACTCTTCGAGTTCAGATGCGCTAGTGCCGGAGCTGAAGACTCCGCGGTCGCCGGCACGGGTCTTTGCGACGAGGTCGCCCAGGATGCTGCGGGCGGTCGTGCCCTCTTGTGTCAGGCGGCTCAGGGTCCAGTTGCCGCCGTACTGTCGACGCTTGATGGAGTGATGCTCGAAGGAACCAGAGATATTCGCCAACCTGAAATCAATGCCCGCGCTCTCGTCGCCGACTGCCTCAATCTCGAGGCTCACGTAGTCACCCTCGATGAGGTCCAGTGCGGCATCGACCGCCCATAAGCCCTCATACCGGTTCCCAAGCTTGTCTGCTTCGCCTCCTGGTCTCGGCACGATTTCCTAGCCTGTCTGCATCCTAAAGAAGCGCGTGGCCATTTGCTTTGCCGTCAACTCCGGGAGTTAGGGCTACTGCAAGAAGGCTCCGACTCCGTCGGCTCATCACGATTTGGGGAAACTGGGTGTGCGTTGTCGGCGAGAGGCGCTGCCCAAGCCGGAAATCCGCCAAACCTACGATTCTGCCATTTCGATTCGTCGTTCACGAGGGTGCGGTGTGCTGATAGGGCGTGTTGGAACGATACTCGCTGCGGGCGATCAATACCCGGCGTGCAGGTCGACTTGGTTGCGGAGGAGCTCGCCGCGGTCGAAGTGGCGGAGGTTGTCCGCGAAGATCGCGTAGATGCGGTCGAGCATGGTGTCGGACCAGCCGGCGTAGTGGGCGGTGAGAATGATGTTGGGCAGCGACCAGAGCAGGGAGTCCGGCGGCAGCGGCTCGGGGGTGGTGACGTCCAGACCGGCGGCGGCGATGACGCCGTTTCGTAGGGCGTCGATCAGCGCATCCTGATCCACCGTCTCGCCGCGCCCCACGTTGATGAAGCACGCGGTCGGACGCATGCGCGCGAACTGTTCCGGGCCGAAGAGGCGCACCGTGGCGGGCGTGAGCGGCGCGGCGTTGACCACCACGTCGGAGTCCCGCAGCAGGTCGTCCAGCCGGTCGGGTCCGAGGACTTCGTCCGCGAGCGCCGACGGATCGTCGGGGTCCGAGTCGGCTAGCGGGTCGAGCGGCAGCTCCGGTATCAGCGCGTGTGCCTCAGGTGCGTCTCGCGGCCGGCGCCGCATGGCAATCACCCGCATGCCAATCCCACGCGCGCGCCGCGCCAGCGCCTGACCGACGTCGCCGAACCCCACGATGCCGAGCGTTTGGCCGGCCAGCTCGAACAGTTCATCGCGCGGTTCGGGGGCGTAGCGCCGGGAGGCTTGCGACCGCAGCGCGCCCGGCAGTCGACGGGCCAGCGCGAACATGAGCGCCAGCGCGTGCTCGGCGATCTGGGCGCCGAACGCGCCGCTCGTATTCGTGACGACGATGTCGGTTGCCGCGAGATCGACCGAGAGCAGCACGTCGACGCCGGCGCCGACCGCGACCCGGACCCCACCTAGCTATCGGTGGATCTGCGCCGTGAGGCCGCGCGCGTCCCCTGCGTCCTGGATGACCAAAAGGTCCATGTCGCTGTCGGGGTCTATCGCACCTCGGGCAGCGGATCCGAAAGGAGCAATCTTCTGAGGCGGGTCGACCTGCTCGGCGCCGCGGCCGCAAGACCGCGGCTGACGGACTATCGCCGGCCCTGGATTGATCTCCATTACGCGTGGGGCTCCGGCGGCAATCACCCTTAGGCGCTGCGCGACGGTCTCTGTACGGACTGACCGACCATTGCTCCTGCAGCGCGAGTGTCACGAAGTGCTGAGGTTGGTCGGTGCGGGCTGACGCGGCTCCCGCTCGCCTCCTTGGATGCCTCCGCCGGTACCTGCTCAATCATCGCGCGGAGGGCAATAGCCACGGTCAGGCTCACCACGGGCCGATAGGCCCGCGACAGGTGCGAGCGACTCATGCCCATCGCACGAGCAATCGCGGCGATGGTTTCACCCCTCGCGTACCGATCCAGGAATTCCCGCTTTCGCGGCGGCAGGGCCGGCAGCGATGCGTCGACGGCCTGACACAGCAGTTCCTGTAGTGCCAGGACCTCTCGGTGCGGATTCAGCGGGTGCTGGCGGCGCGCGTAGGCGCCGACGCCGGCGAGTCTGGCTAGCGGCGACTGACGCAAGCGCACCGGATCGTCAAGATGCCGCAGGCATTCGTCGACCAACCGTGCCCACTGGGAGAGCGAGCGGCGGCCGGGACGCACGGAGGCGCGGCTGAGCGTGGTGGCGGTGGACATGCCTCAAGGATCACAGTGGTAGCTTGCGCTTGCTAGCCAGGAATCCGTATGACTGGGACTGAGCCGCGCACCCGGGAGGGACCGGACCTATCAGCACTAACCGGTCACGCCACCACCTCCAGCAGTTGTCCGGCGTCGGTCCGTACCACGATGGCGCCGTTCTCCGCTGCCACGATGCGGGCGCGCCCGCGAGACTGGCGTCGGCGCGGCAACCGCCGGAATGACTGGAAGTCCGGCAGGCGATCCACCGGCGAGTGCGCCTGGTGCCGGGCGACGACATCGGAGGTGGCCAGATGCAGATAGTGGTTGACCATCACCAGCGTGGAGTGGCCGAGGATGCGCTGCAGGGTCAGCACGTCGCCGCCGGCGCGCAGGTAGGTGACCCCAAACGTGTGGCGGAACCGGTGCGGGTAGAGGCGACTAACGCCCGCGCGATCGCCGATCTGAGCGACGATGCGGGCCAGCGCCTCTCGCGCCAGGGGACGCCCGCGATAGCTCAGGAACAGAGGTGCGCGTGGCCCGGCATCGAACTCCCCAGCCTTGCGGAAGACGTGCACGTAGCGCGTCACGACGGCACGGCTGCGTCGTCCCAGGGCGACCACGCGGTCCTTGTCGCCCTTGCCGCCCAGCACGCGGACCTCGCCCGTGGCCAGGTTGAGGTCGTCCAGGCGCAGATGGCACAGCTCGGAGGCCCGCAGGCCGGTATCGAGCAGCACGGTGACCAGGGCCAGGTTGCGGAGCCCCGTTGCCGTGCGTGGATCGAGGCTCTCGATGATGCGGCGGTGCTCGTCCTCGCTCAGCGGCTGCACGTCCTTCTTGGGCAGGCGCCCCGGCCGCAGCTTGGCGAGCGGGTTGATCGGCAGGTCGGTGTAGTCGGCGAGCCAGCCGGCGAACGTGCGCAGCGTGCGGCAATAGCCGTGGACCGTGTGCGGTGCCAGCCGGCCGGAGACCGACCCGCGGCGGCTGCCGCGATCCTTGACGTGTTCCGTGCGCAGGTAGCGCTGCCAGGCCAGCGCCAGATCCATGGTGAGTTCGGTGGTGCGGGTGTGGCCCTGGCGGCTGGCATAGGCGACGAACTGCGCGAGGATGATCCGATAGAGGGCGAGCGTGGACGTTGCGAAGCCCTCCGCTTCGCAACGGTCCAGGTAGACGGCGACGGCATCGGTGAGGTCGAGATCGATCGGTGGGGGCATGGCCGGCATGGTTGCAGCCTTTCCGCCGGCGCCGGACCAAGTTCGTGCGCCGGTCGTGCGGCGGATCGGCGGGCCCCGTGCGGTGGCCGTGCGCTTCGGCCAGTCAGGCTAGTAACCCAACCTAAGCGGTCGAGGCTAGTAACCTTCGGCCGCCTCGGCATCAGGCTAGTAACCCTGCGCCGCGCGCGCTCGACTCCCGCGCCGTGCTCCCCAACAGGTCTGGGGAGCCTCGCGAAGGTGCCGAGGGCGGGACTCGAACCCGCACAGCCCGAAGGCCACTAGCCCCTCAAGCTAGCGCGTCTACCAAATTCCGCCACCTCGGCCAGAGGGGTTCGATTATAGCTATGGGCGGTCTCGATCAGGCGGCGTTGGGGCATGGGGGCGCGTGATTCGCCAGCCGCAGGCGGACCAACCGGCCCAGCCGAGCGCGTGATCCGCGGGCGGCGGGTGCATCAAGCGGCCTAGCGGCGCGCGCAGCGGTCTATTCCCACAGCACAGGTCCGCACGGGTCGGCTTACTCCTGGTGACCGGGACGGCGATGATCCACTCCCACGCCCAGCGCTCGGCACCTTCGAGCGCAGACGGCGCCGATGTGCTTGACTATGCGTTGTGGGATCCGCACCTGGCAGGCAAGGCAGGTATGGACTTGATAACCCGTGAGCATCTCAATACACGGCCAACAGGCGCCCCGCCGCGGCCGGCCATAGCGCCATGAGCAAGCGCCCGCACGTCAGTTGGGTGCGGTTCTCGCCCCGTACCGGCGAGAACCTTGGCGCCTCGAGCATCGACATGGTCGCGGGCCTTGGAATCGAGGGCGACCGGCACGCCAAGCCGGATCGCCGCAATCAGGTGCTCCTGATCGAAGCG
This sequence comes from Chloroflexota bacterium, assembly GCA_965220075.1. Lineage (GTDB taxonomy): Bacteria > Chloroflexota > UBA11872 > UBA11872 > UBA11872. Next base: position 1,302,981 of record OZ244806.1, on the reverse strand, counting down.
GAAACCCTAAAAGCGCTGGGGCTTGGGCCGGGCGACGTGCGCGAGAACATCGCGACCCGCGGCATCCAGCTCATGGAGCTCAGCGAGGGCGACTGTCTCCAGCTCGGACCCCAGGTGGAGTTGCTCATCTCCCACCCCTGCGATCCCTGCCACAAGATGGACGCTCTACGGCCCGGTCTGCGGCAGGAGCTGGAAGGCCGCCGCGGCATGCTGGCGATAGTGACGGTGGGCGGGGTAGTGGCGCCCGGCGACGAGATCCGACTGGCCGGGTCGGACGCCAGCGCCGCGTCCGCCTGAGAGACGCCCGGTCCGAGGCAGGCAAGCGGCGCACTCTGGATCCCGCCGCGTGCAAACGACCAGAGGGAAGCGAGGCGCCGCCCACGACCCTGTGACAGCGCGTGGATTCGGCTTCGAGTGCGCGCACGCTGCTCGAGCAGGGGGGCAACGTGCGCGCGTCCCGCCCGCCGATGGCGGCGCCCGGATCAGCACATGTTACGGCCAGCGTGTGCGCGACAATGGCGCGCTTCGCACTCTCGGCGGACAGTATGAGAATCACCAAAGTTGCAGCCTTGGTGCTGCGCCTACCGGACGTGACCGACGCGGCCGACGGCACGCAAGACACTTGCCTGATCAGGATCGACACCGACGCCGGCGTTACCGGCTGGGGCGAGGTCGATTCGGCGCCGACGGTTGTGAAGGCGGCTGTCGACGCGCCCTTGTCGAGCCAGGTCGTCACCGGTCTGGCAAACGCGATTGAGGGCGCCAACCCGCTATCGATCGACGACTGCATGGCGCGGATGGACGCCGCGGCCACCTACTACGCGCGCAGCGGTGCTGGTTTGCACGCCATGGCGGGCATCAACATCGCGCTCTGGGACATCGCCGGCAAGGCTTGCGACAGCCCGATCTACCGCATGTTCGGGGCGGGCCGGCAAACCATATTTCGCGCCTACGCCTCATCGCTGTTCGGCGACACGCCCGCCGAGACGTACGAGCGGGCGGCGCGCGCGCGCGACATGGGGTTCACGGCGGTCAAGCTGGGCTGGGGGCCGATGGGTCAGAGCGAAGAGAGCGACATCGCGCACGTGCGCGAAGCGCGTCGGGGGGCGGGCAGCGAGCTCGACCTGATGATCGACGCGGGTCAGGTCTGGGACTGGCGCACGGCGCTGCGGCGCGCCCAGCAGTTCGCTGAGTTTCGACCGTTCTGGCTGGAGGAGCCCCTGCACCCCGAGGACATCGCGGGCTTCGCGCGGCTCAGCGCGGCCAGCCCCGTCCCCATCGCCGGAGGTGAATCCGACGCGCGGCTACACGAGTTCGAGCGCCTCATCGTCGAAGGCGGGGTGGATTGGGTGCAGGCCGACCCGGGCCGCTGCGGTATATCGGAGATGGTCGAGATCGGGCGCCTGGCCGCCCGGCACCGGGTGGGATTCGTCAACCACACCTTCAAAACAGGCGTTTCGATGGCGGCCTCGCTGCACGTACTGTCCGCAGCGCCGCAAGCGGACGTCTTCGAATACGCGGTCACGAAGTCGCCGATTCGCTACGAGCTGACGCATGAGAAGTTCGAGGTGGTGGACGGCTTGGTGCAAACGCCCGACGGTCCCGGCCTAGGTATCACCATCGACATGGACACGATCGAGAAGTACGGAGTCGTCTGAGGCGCAACGAGGCGGTCGAGGCTGGGCATAGATAGGGCGCTCGTGACAGCGAGCCGGCTTATGCGGGCTGCGTGCGCGCGTAGACGATGGACTCCCAGAGACCGGTCCGGTTCGTGAATACGCGCCGCAGGCCGGCAGTGTTGATGGCAGATTCGATCTGGTCGCGGGGGTGCATGTAGCCGCGGTACTCCCAGCGCAGCAGCCGGAACAGAACGTTCGCGGCTCGAAACATAGCGCGGGCGAACCAGCGGTCAACGGGCAGCACGAGCGCATATAGCCGCCGCGCGTGCGCCGCCGAGGGCCCAACGAGGCCCTCCCAGTCGGGATAGCAGCATAAGGATCGATCAAGCACCACCACGTCAGCCGCGGGAACCTGCGCGTGCATGAGCGCGAAGTCTCCCAGACGGTAGTCCACCCTGCCGGTGTATCCCAGGTGGCCGGCCAACTCGGTGGCGAGACGCATGTAGCCCTGCACCACTTCTACACCGATCACGCGGGCCGCGTTGCGCTTGAGCAGCTCGAAGTGGAGGGCGCCGACGCCAAACCCGATATCGAGCACGCTGGCGCCTTCGATCCCGCGGCCGGTCAAAAAGTCCAGCAGGGGCCTGAGACGGTTGGGAAGGCCCTTCTCGCGGTATTCGCTCGCTTCGCGCCGCGCCGACCACGAACCGAATCTCGAGCGCCCGAACATTCGATCGAGGCCGCTGTGCACGCTGCAGCAATCCACGACAGTCCCCCATGACGGTGCGCCGCGCCTTCGGCGACGGTTCACGCAGTGGCTAAGGATAGATGCCGCGCAGGCGGACGGCTTGGGCAACTCGCTGGATAGCGACCGAGTAGGCTGCGCGGCGCAGGCTGATCCGCTCGGCTTCGGCCATGGACCACACGTCCTCACAGGCACTGTGCATGTGCCGGGTAAGCCGCTCGTTGATCTCACTCTCGGTCCAAAAGAACTGCTGGAGGTCCTGCACCCACTCGAAGTAGGAGACGGTCACCCCGCCGGCGTTGGCCAGGATGTCGGGCAGCACCAGAGTGCCGTTGGCGGCCAGGATGTCGTCCGCGGCCGGAGTGACCGGCCCGTTGGCGCCCTCCACGATCATGGGCGCCCTGACTCGCGCCGCGTTGGCCGAGGTTATCTGGCCCTCGATGGCGGCCAGCGCCAAGACGTCCACTTCGAGCTCCAAAAGGTCCCGGTTGGAGATCACGTCTCCCTCTGGGAAATCCACGGGCGATTCGCCAGCCTCACAGTGGGCGGCGAGCGCGGCGGTATTCAAACCGGTCTTGCGGCGGACGCCGCCGTGGCTGTCGGTGATCGCCACCAGTCGAAACCCCGTGTCGGAAAACAGGCGGGCGGCGCCCAGACCCACGTTCCCGGCGCCCTGCACGGCCAGCGAAAGCCCCCGCGGCGAGCGGCCCTGCCGCTCCAGCGCCTCCAGCGTGACCACGAGCATGCCGCGCGAGGTGGCGAGCGCGCGGCCTTCGGAGCCCCCGACCGCGACAGGCTTGCCGGTGACGACCGCGGGCACCGAGTAGCCCGTGTGCATGGATATCGTGTCCATAATCCAGGCCATCACCTGCGCGTTGGTGCCCATGTCCGGCGCCGGCACGTCACGCTCCGGTCCTATCAGAGGACTGATCTCGGTGGCGAAGCGGCGCGTGAGGTTCTCCAGCTCACTGAGACTGAGCTGGCCGGGATCGACCTGAACGCCGCCCTTAGCCCCGCCGTAGGGGAGGTTCATCACAGCGCACTTCCAGGTCATCCACATGGCCAGCGCGCGCACTTCGTCGATGTCCGTCGCGGGGTGGTAGCGGATGCCGCCCTTGGCCGGTCCGCGGGCGAGGTTGTGATGGACGCGATAGCCGCTGAACATGCGGATCGACCCGTCATCCATCTCGACGGGAAAGTTGACCATCAGCTCCCGCTTGGGCGTGCGCAAGACCATGCGCAGGTCCGGCTCGAGCTGCAGCCGATCGGCCGCGTCGTCGAACTGCTGCAGCGCGGCCTCGTAGGGTCCGACCGGGCGCTCCACAGACTCGATCACAGCCATGATGGCGGTACTCCTTGGCATGCGCCGCTCGTGCATAAAGGTGCGGCGCGGCGCTGGTGCGTGGTCATGATGCGAGCTCGCGGCGCAACAGCTCGGTCACCTTGCCGGGATTGGCCTTTCCTCTAGTCACGCGCATCACCTGGCCCATCAGAAACTGGACCGCGCGCTGCTTGCCCGCGTGATAGTCCGCCACCGCCTTGGGATTCTGCGCAATCACCTCGCGTGCGACGGTCAGGAGCTCGTCCGCGTCGCTGATCTGACGCCCGCGCGCGTCCACGATCGCCGCAGCCGAGCGGCCGGTCTCGAACATCTCGTTGAGTATCTCGCCGGCCATGGTGGAGCTCACCTCGCCCTCGCCGCGCAGCTCTAGCAGGGCGGCCATCTCGCGCGGATCGATCGCAATGTCGCCGGACGTGATGCCGCGAGCGTTCAGCACGGCCCGCACGTCGTGCACGATCCACGTGACCACCTCCGCGCCGTGCGGATAGGCGTCGATCACCGACAGCGCATAGTAGGTAAGCGCCTTGTCCTCGATCAGCTCGGCGACGTCGGCGGGCGGGGCGGCGTGCTCGTCGAGCAGCCTGGCCGCAACCTCGGCCGGCAGCGCGGGAAGCCGCGCACGCAGTCCGGTCACGCGCTCACGCGTGACCTCCAGCGGCGGCAGATCGGGCTCGGGGAAGTAGCGATAGTCGTGCGCAAACTCCTTGGTCCGCTGAGCGACGGTTTGACCCCGCCGCTCATCCCAACCGCGGGTTTCCTGAATCAAGTCCTCGCCCCGCGCCCAGAGGTCGCTTTGCCGTTCGATCTCGAACTCCAGCGCGCGCCCCAGCGCCCGGAAGGAGTTCATGTTCTTCACTTCCACCTTGACGTCGCCTATCTCGTGATCGGCCGGCCAGACCGAGATGTTGGCGTCGATGCGCAGTGCGCCGTCCTGCATGTTGGCGGTGGACACTCCAAGCCAGCGCATGATGTTGCGAATGGACGAGCCGTAGGCGACCGCTTCGCGTGGATGCTCGATGTCGGGCTCGGAGACGACCTCCATAAGCGGTACGCCCGAACGGTTTATGTCGATCAAGCTGGCCGGCTGGCCGTCGTCGCCGGTGACGTGCGTGAGTCTGGCGGTGTCCTCCTCGAGATGGACCCGCCGGATGCCCACGCGCCTGGTCGCGCCGCCAGTCTCGACGTCCAACCACCCTCCGGTGCAGAGCGGCAAGTCGTATTGGGAGATCTGGTACCACTTCATGAGATCGGGATAGGCGTAGTTCTTGCGATCGAACTTGGCGTGCTCCGGGATCTCGCAGTGGAGCGCCAGCCCGGTCATGATCGTACGGTCCACCGCGCCTCGATTGATCACCGGCAGCACACCGGGCATGCCCAGGCACACCGGGCAGACGTGGGTATTGGGCGGCGCGTTGGCATAGTCGGCGCTGCAGCCGCAGAACATCTTGCTGGCGGTCTGGAGCTGCACGTGCGTCTCCAGTCCAATCACGACCCGGAAAGCGGATCTCGCACCGACGGCGGTCACGCGTCGATCTCCTTGCATGGCGCCGCGATGTCGTCGCGCAGCTGCTCGTAGGCATGCGCGGCGCCAAGCAGGCGCGCTTCCTCGAACGGCGCCGCAATGAGCTGGAGACCCACCGGCAGACCGCCCGCAAATCCGCAGGGAACGCTCAGGCAGGGCAGCCCGGCCAGCGAGGCCGGCAGCGTCATTAGGTCGGAGAGATACATCGCCATCGGGTCGTCGAGCCGCTCTCCCAGGTCGAACGCAGTGGTCGGCGAGGTAGGCCCGATAATTATGTCAAGTTCGGCAAAGGCCTGATCGAAGTCCCGCTTGATCAGCGTGCGCACCTTCTGCGCCCGCAGGTAATACGCGTCGTAGTAGCCGGAGGAGAGGGCGAAGGTGCCCAGCATGATGCGCCGCTTGACCTCATCGCCAAAACCCCGGCCGCGCACGCGCGCCATCATTTCATCCACGTCGGTCGCCTGGGCGTCGGAGAGGCCGTACTTCACGCCGTTGTAGCGCGCGAGGTTGGCGCTGGCTTCGGACGGCGCGATCAGGTAGTAGGCGGGCAGGGCGAACTCGGTGTGGGGCAGCGAGACGCCATGCAGCTCGGCGCCGGCGCCCGCTATCAACTCGAGCGCGGCTCGAACGGCTCGCGCGACGCCGTCATCCAGCCCCGCGCCGAAGTACTCCCTGGGCACGCCCACGCGCAGCCCGCGAAGTGCGCCATCTGGCGGCGGCGAATAGTCGGGCACCGGCACGGGGCTCGACGTGGAGTCGCGCGCGTCATGGCCGGCGATCGCCGTGAGCAAGATGGCGGCGTCGCGGACGTCCTTGGCCAGCGGGCCGATCTGATCGAGCGACGAGGCGAACGCCACCAGGCCGTAGCGCGACACCCGGCCGTAGGTGGGCCGCAGTCCCACGCAGCCGCACAGCGCGGCCGGCTGACGGACCGACCCGCCGGTGTCCGACCCGAGCGCGCCCAGGCACTCGTCGGCCGCCACGGCCGCGGCCGAGCCCCCGCTGGAACCGCCTGGGACCTTGGAAAGCCGCCACGGATTGCGGACCGGCTTGAAGGCCGAGTTCTCGTTGGAGGAACCCATGGCGAACTCGTCCATGTTGGTCTTGCCCAGCATCACCGCGCCGGCCTGCTTGAGCCGCGCCGCGACCGTGGCGTCGTAGGGCGGCACGAAGCCTTTCAGGATTTGTGATCCACAGGTGGTCTCGACACCCTGCGTGCAGAGCACGTCCTTGATCGCCAGCGGAATGCCGAGCAGCGGCCCGTCACCGCCACGGGCGCGCCGGCCGTCGGCGGCGCGCGCTTGCTCGAGCGCGAGCTCGGGCGTGACGGTTAGGTAGGCGCCGGTGCGGTCGTCGACGGCGTCGATGCGATTCAGCAGCGAGCGAGTCAGCTCCTCGGCGGAGAACCGGCCCGCGCGTAAGCCTTCGGACGCCGCGTGAATGGTCAGCCGGTGGAGCTGATCGCTCACCCCTCAGCGCTCATCCAGGACCGGCGGGACGCGTATCTGGTCGTCCTGCGTGCGCGGCGCGTTGCGCAGCACGTCCGCCAGTGGGAGGCAGGGCGTGGGCTTGTCGTCCCGCTCGACGGTCTCGAGCGGGATCACCTGCGCGGTGGGCGGGACGTGGTCGACCTCGAGCTTATTGAGCGCCGCGAAAGCCTCCAGTATCTGGGCAAGCTGACGCTCCAGACGCGTCTTCTCCGCGTCGGTGAGGTCGAGCCGCGCCAGCGCGGCCACGTGATCCACCTGCGCGCGGTCGATCATCTCCAACCCTCACACTGCGGGGGACGCCTCGATTATAGGTTTGGCCTGAGTGACGGCTGAGCTACGCGGCCCTGGTACGTCCCGGCGCCGTGCGATCCGCGGCCGCCCTACTTGATCCGGCCGCCGCTGACCTCCAGCACTACGTCCGTGACGAACGAGGCCGCGTCCGAGGCTAGAAAGAGCGCCGCCGCCGCTATCTCGTCGGGCACTCCGGTCCGGCCCAGGAACGTGTCGTTCAAGAATGCCGCGAGCTTATCGGGGTCTTCCAGCTCGGAGCGGCTCATGTAGGTTTCGATCATTCCGGGCGCTATGGCCACCACGCGAACGCCGTGCTTGCCCCACGCGCGCGCCAGGCCGTGCGTCCAGGCGTCCAGCGCCGCTTTGCTGGCGCCATAGACGTTGCGGACGCGCACCGCCCCAATCGAGCTGATGTTCACCACCACGCCGCTCCCGGAGGCCTTGAGGTGCGGCGCCGCGGCCTGGGTGAGGAAGACCGGCGTGCGTAAGTTCAGGCTCATGACGCGGTCGAGCTCGTCCGGAGTCACGCCGTCCATGCTCTCGAGCGTCCACGTTCCGGCGTTGTTCACCAGGATGTCGAGCCCGCCCAAGGCCTCGACGGTGCTCTGGACCGCGCCGCGCGCGGCGTCGATGTCATACAAATCGGCGGGGACTGCCACGGCGCGCCCGCCGGCAGCCTCGATGGCGCGAACCGTTTCCCTCAGAGCATCCTCCGAGCGGGCCGTCAGCGCCACGTCGGCGCCGGCCTCGGCGAAGGCCAGCGCGATCGCCCGTCCGATGCCGCGGCTCGCGCCGGTGACAAGCGCACGGCGACCGTCTAACCGGAATCGCTCGAGAATGCTCACCGGCAAGCTCCTCGTGTCTGGCGAGGTACGGATTCAGCCGTTGTGTCAGCTACCCGCCCACAGAATAGACTGCGCCACGCCTGCCCGTGCGCATCGGCCGGGCTCTGACGCCCTGCACACAAGGCAAATGAACGAAGCCGTCGCCCGTATCAGAATCAACAAGCTGCTCGAAGCGGCCGGGTGGCGCTTCTTCGCCACGGAGGACGGACCCGCGAACATCTGCCTCGAACCGAGCGTCACGCTCAAACCGTCTGACCTCGATGCGCTCGGCGAGGACTTCGAGAAGGCGAGCCACGGATTCATCGATTTCCTGCTGCTCGACGACCGAGGATTCCCGTTCGTAGTCCTGGAGGCCAAGTCGGAGGACAAGAACCCACTGTCCGGCAAAGAGCAGGCTCGCAAGTACGCCCGTTCCCAAAACTGCCGGTTCGTCATCCTTTCCAACGGCAACCTGCACTACTTCTGGGACCTCGAGCGCGGCAATCCCCACGTCATCACCGACTTCCCCACACCGGACTCGGTGGCGGGCTATCGACGCGTCGAACCCAACCCGCGGCGCCTGGTCGACGAGTGGGTAGGCGCCGACTACATCGTCCGGACCCAGCGGCCCACATACGCGTCGGAAGCGGCGTGGCAAAACGAATCCGAGCGCCCCGGCTTCATCCAGGCCAACAACCTGCGCTTTCTGCGCCCCTATCAGCTGAAGGCCGTCCATGCCCTGCAACGGGCCGGTCGAGAATCGTGAGGACCGCTTCCTCTTCGAAATGGCCACCGGCACCGGCAAGACCCTCACCGCGGCCGCGGTCATCAAGCTCTTCCTGCGCACCCGCAACGCCCGCCGCGTGCTGTTCCTGGTCGACCGCCTCGAACTCGAGGAACAGGCCCGCAAGGTCTTGGACGCACTGCTCGCCAGCGATTACGAGAGCGGCCAGACGGCGAACGGCCCGCCGTGATCGATGGCGTATATGAGTATCCGGGTCCGGACATCATCGCCTCCGTTGAAGAAGAGGTCATCGGGTATGCGGGCATGAAGATCGACCGGATGTATTTCGATCGGTTCGCGCAAACGGTGCGCACCGATGGATTCATTGCCGGCGCGGTTGACATGGGCCAGTGGGACCGGGTGATCGACTACGTCAACCGTGAAGTCTTCGACAGGCCGGAGGAGTACTACTCCCTCGCCAAGCTGCGCAAGGCAGCCGCCGTGGACCGCCGCCTGACCCTGCGGGAAATTCTCGAGCACGTCCTCGGGCTCGTCCCGCGCCTGAAATCCAAGGACGAGCTATTGGAGGAAGAGTTCGCCAAGTTCGTGGCCGACCACACGCCCCGACGGCCCGAGTCCATCCCCGCGATCAAGTCCTACTTCAAGGCCTACGCCGCCAACGGCTTTGTCCGGCACGCCGTCGACGAGCGCAGATTCGCAAACCTCGCCACGAATGCCAGCTTCTCCACCAACGACCTGCGCCAAGTCCCTAAAAAGTTCCGCGGCCTGGTTCCCCAGTACATTCGGGACTACATCTCGTTGAACCAGTTTGTACCTTAGGGAAGTGCACATGGATAAACAGAATATACAAGATAAGGAATTGCTGTATTCGGAATTGACCCACTCGATAATTGGGTGCGCGTTTGAGGTGATCAATGAACTTGGTGCGGGATTTCTGGAATCAGTGTACGAGAACGCCATGCTGATCGCACTTGCGGGCGCCGGGCATGCCGTACAGTCGCAGCAGCCCGTCACGGTACACTTCCCGGGCAAGCCGGTCGGCGACTTCTACGCCGACCTCCTTGTCGAGCACAAAGTGATCGTAGAGCTCAAGGCGGTCAAGGCCCTCGCCCCGGAGCACGAAGCTCAGATTATCAACTACCTCAACGCCACCGGCATCCAAGTGGGACTCCTCATCAACTTCGGCAACCCAAGACTTGAGTTCAAGCGCTTCACCAGGAGGATTGAACATGGATAAACAGGATGGACAAGATATAATTGTTCATTGCATGATTTACTTAGCCTGCGGCAACTCTTGTGTAATAGTTTCTTATCCCGTAAATCCTGCCCATCCATGTTAGACACACAAACCAAACGCCGCATCGACACCGCCCGCGACATCCTGGTGGGCAAGGTGCCCGACCCCAAGAGCCAGGTCGAGCAGATCACGATCGCCCTGATCTACAAGTTCATGTGGGACATCGACGCCCAGAGCGAGTAGCTCGGCGGCGAGCGCAGCTTCTTCGTGGGCGAGTTCGCCCGCTACGGCTGGGCGGGCACGAGACCCTGAACCTCTACGCCGAGGCCATCAGCAGGATGCCGGAGAACCGCGGCGTCCCGCCGCTCTTCCGCACCATCTTCGACAACGCCTACCTGCCCTACCGCGACCCGGAGACCCTGCGCGCCTTCCTCAAGATCATCGACGAGTTCGAGTACGACCACTCGGAGCGCCTCGGCGACGCCTTCGAGTACCTGCTGTCGGTCATGGACGTGCAGGGCGACGCCGGGCAGTTCCGCACCCCGCGCCACGTCATCGACTTCATCGTGGAGGTGATCGACCCCAAGCTGTACGAGACCGTCCTGGACCCCGCCTGCGGCACCTCCGGCTTCCTCATCTCGGCCTACAAGCACATCCAGGCGGCCAACACCGACCCGGACGGCTACAGCACGCTCACGCCCTACGAGAAAGGGCGGATCGCGGAGAGCTTCACCGGCTACGACATCTCGCCCGACATGGTGCGCCTGTCGCTGGTGAACATGTATCTGCACGGCTTCGCCGACCCGCACGTCCACGAGTACGACACGCTCACCAGCGAGGAGCGCTGGAACGAGCACGCCGACGTGATCCTGGCCAATCCGCCCTTCATGTCGCCCAAGGGCGGCATCCGGCCGCACAATCATTTCTCGGTTCAATCCAAGCGCAGCGAGGTGCTGTTCGTGGACTACATGGCCGAGCATCTCACGCCCGGCGGCCGCGCCGGCATCATCGTGCCCGAGGGCGTGATCTTCCAGAGCCAGAAGGCGCATACCCGCCTGCGCAAGCTGCTGGTGGACGAGTACCTGGTCGCGGTGGTCTCGCTGCCGGCCGGCGTCTTCAAGCCCTACTCCGGCGTCAAGACCTCCATCCTCATCCTCGACCGCGCGCTGGCCCGGCGCAGCGACCGCATCGCTTTCTTCAAAGTCGAGAATGACGGCTTCGACCTGGGCGACCAGCGCCGCCCCATCGACAAGAACGACCTGCCGCAGGCCGCCGAGGCCCTGAAGCAATACCTGAACATGGATGGACAGGATATGCAGGATGTAGAAAAAGAATCCCGTTCATCCCGCCCATCGATGTTGGATGAGCTCATCCAACAGGGAAGAGCGCTGATCGTCGCAAAGGACCGCGTCGCCGCCCGCCGCGACTACAACCTCAGCGGTGAGCGATATAGGAACTCAACCTCCGGCAGAAGTCAATTTCCCATTGTTGCGCTAGGTGACATTGCAGAACTTCTTAGGGGAATCACATTTCGAAAGTCCGATCAGCTTGAAGAAGCAAGCGAGGATTCCCTACTTGTTGCGACCACAAAGGCTGCCCAGGAGTCAGGAATAGTCTACGACGCGCTCTATCATATCCCACGCTCTCTATTGAGAGACGATCGCAAACTCCTTAGGCTCGGAGACATACTCATATCCACGGCTAATAGTCTTCGATTGCTTGGGACGACAACACACGTCCAACAGATTCTACGTCCCATCTCCTTCGGCGCATTCATGTCTGTCATCAGGCCGAATTCAAAAGTTCTAGACACGTATCTGATCCAGTGCCTTCGCACCGAATTCGCATCTGATTTCTTTTTCAGAAATGCGAATACTACTACCAACATCTCAAACCTCAACCTCAGCACCCTCGCAGAGTATCGGATCCCTCTACCACCGCTGGAGGTGCAGCGAGAGATCGTAGCGGAGATCAACGGCTACCAAGAGGCCATCGATGGTGCTCAGGCAGTGATAGACAACCTGGAGGCAAAGATAAGCGCCACTGTTACTAGGATTTGGTCTGACGAACTTCTATCCTGTGATCGATCATAGCCCGCGACATGGAGGCGCAGGGGTAAAGTCGGTGAATGTACAAGCACGAATCGAGAGATTGCAAAAGTTCAAGGAATATGTGGCTGCTTATGCCGTGGATCCGACGGACAGTCTACGCAGTATAATAAACCAAGAGAGAATGTGGGTCAGAAAGCAGGTCGCTAATGCGGGTTGCATGCGTGAACTGCAAGCGATATGGCAGGGGATGCCAACTATTGATGTAGATCCGTTTGATTCGATTTTCAGTCCTCCGTATGGAATGAGTATAGAGTCGCATATTATTGATATGATAGATGCAACGGTGGGGGTGCTGAGCGACCAAGGGCAGGAGGAGACTCAGGTGCCCGCGCGTGCGGAAGGTGTGATTCGTAGGAACTTCGCGTTCATAGCAATGCCGATAGACCCTGACAATCGGCAGTTAGATGATGTCCTCGATACGATCAAAGAGGCCGCAAGCCAGCTTGGGATTAATGCTGAGCGCATCGATGAGCCACAATCAAATGAACGAGTTACAGACCGGATACTGGCGTCTATCAGGACTGCACAATACGTCATTGTAGATCTGACGCATGCAAGGCCAAATGTTTACTATGAGGCCGGCTATGCGCAAGGTAGAGGTAAGACACCAGTATTTGTGGCGAGAAAAGGCACTGAAATCGGATTTGACTTGAAGGACTATCCGGTTATTTTCTTCGAGAGCATGCGGCAACTCAAGGAAGAGCTCGGAAATAGACTGAAAGGTCTTGCCCAACAGGATTTAGCATAGCCCGGTGGCCCGACCTTCAGGTCGGGATTCGAGCCCGGCGTTGCTCGCGGATCGACTCGCACCCATTCCACTTGAAGCGGGTCATCAGCTGTGAAATCTGGGTGTCCCCAAGCGGACGCACATGGTCGGGCATGACAATGAACCCGATCACGCACGCCTGAGCGTCCGTCTGTGCGGTCCCAACCTAAAGGTCGGGCCACCGGGCTATCTCGTGAATCATTCGATCGCCGTGAATCGATGCTCCATGACCCTCGCGCACGCGGGCGAAGTCGCTACCGAGATACAGCTCACATCGCGCGGCCGTCGCATGGCTCACTCGACCACCTCAAAGCCGAACACGGTGGCCTGGCGGAGCTGAAATCGAAGCACGACCGGCCGGTAGTCGGCGGCGCTGATCGTGGCGGTTGCGCCCCAGGTCACCGGCGCGTCCAGCTGGTCGCCGCTGATCGCCGACGATTGCTTCAGGCCATAGCCTTCGCGCGGCGTCCAGGTCTCATCCTGCACTTCCACCCGGACGCTGCCGCCGGATTGCGTGTGCACGTTGAGCCGCAGCTCGCGCCCATGCAGTCGCAGCGGCGGGGTCCAGAACTCGGCGTCCTGATCGCAGACCAAGCCGGCTAACCGGCCGCGCGGCCAGGTGGCCCACGCCACGCCTTCCCCATGCCCCAAGGGCGGATGCTTGTGCGGCACCGAGAACGCGCCGTAGGGAATGCCGATGCGGTCGCCGGGCAGCTCCACCAGCCCCGTGCCGGCGAACACGCAGCCTCCGTCGACCGAGCCCTCCGGGCCGCGTTCCAGGCAGGGACCGCCGGGGATGAAACTCCATCCAATGTTGTCGGCGCTGGCCAGCGCGATCACGGAAGTGGTATCGCGCGAACGGTCATACACGGTCGGGAACATCAGGTGGGTGGACGGATCGCCGGGGTAGGTCGTCTTGGCGTTCGTGTAGACGTCGCTCCATGGGGTATCGATGGGAGACGCCGTAACCACGGGCGTGGCCTGCGGCCACTCGTAGAAGTCCGCCGTCTCGGCCCTAGCGATCGTGCGCCGGCCCCACGTCGACCCGCGGGTGTACCAGACGTAGGTCTGCAGGGCGGGATCCCACTCAGCCACGTTGCCCGTGTCGGCGAAGTGCCAGGCGATCGGCCGCGGGTGCACCGTCCAACGCAGGCCGTCGGGTGACGTGGCCGCGTAGATGGCGCTCTGGTCCTGATACCGCACCGTCATCGGACCAACGGGTGTGCCGCGGTGCAGCAGCTCGTTTGGGCTCACGGCCGCGCCGCTCCGGCCCATGAACATGCACTTGAAGCGCTCATGCGACGGCGCCGTGTCGTCGCGGAAGACTGCCGCGCCGATCAGCCCGCGCGGTCCGGTCAGCTCGCGGCCAAGCACGATGTTGTTCGCGCGCGACCCGTTCCACTCCGACAGTCCGAGCTCAGGTTTGCGCCAGGTCACGCCGTCCTCTGATTCGGCGTAGCAGAGCACCACGCCCCAGATTTCGCGGGCTGGCAGCGCTCGGGCGCGCTGCGCATCCCAGAGATCAGGCGGAGCGCCTTCATACCAGAGCCGGTAGAGTCCGCCATCGCGGATCACGACGTCCACGCTGTCCACCAGCCAGTACTCCCAGGGCGCGTCGCCGGAGATGAACGGCTCCGTCTTGGAGGCAGACTGCAGCTCGAGTCGGATCCCCTGTGGCACCGCGACATGCGCAGGCGTCAGCCAGCTGGTCTCTGCAATCGGTTCCCAAAAGCTACGCTGGCGGCCGTCGGCGGCCAGCCAGCGCGCCTGACCGGCGTGCACGTAGCGGTAGTCCACGAACGGGTGATAGCCGGCGGCGACATCGTATGGCGGCGCAGTGCCTGGCCGAGCGGTGAGCATCATGCAGCTCCTTAGAGTGCCCGGATGGATCGGATGATCCGACAGGGGGACGCCGTGGGCAACGCCGCAGGCCGGTCGAGGTGGACGATCAAGCCGGCTATGGAGGCCAAATCGATGCGCCCGGCCGCGGCCACCGAGCGGGCCGTAGGCTTCGCCGGCGCCGCTGGGTCACCGCCCGCACCCTGTTCGCCGCTCGCATGAGGCTATGGGTGGTCCGGGATGGACTCGGTTTCGTCCCAGATTGACCGCATCTCCCACGCGTCCAACGAAGTCACGCGGGCATCACCGTGGGCGCTGAGGAGCTGGATGCCAGCGCTGTCGGAAAGGGTCGGATAGATCCGGCTGGCCGCGGCGCGACCATTGGTGCGGTCCCAACCTAAAGGTCGGGCCACCGGGCATTCGGCGTGCGTGGCGTCGGCAAAGAAGCGCTCAGGGCTATCCCGACCTGAAGGTCGGGCCGCCGGACGCCTAACCGCGGACCGGGGGGCTGGACGAGTAGCCGAGCATGTAGCGCAGGTGCGGCGAGAACGTCTGCGCGACGGACGACGTCAGGCCTGCCGAGTTGTCGCTCATTGCGTTGACCCAAGACCGGCAGTAGTAGGAGAGGATCGCGCGCCGCGGGGCATCGGTGGAATTGGGCCCCGCCCGATGCCACGTATTCGAGAGCCAGATACCCACAGAGCCTGCCGGCGCTCTGAGCATCGCGACCTCGTCCTCCACTTGGGCGTCCCAGGGCGGCTTTTTTCGATAGAGGTGGCTGCCGGGGACGACCCGGGTGGCGCCGTTGGTTTCTGTGAAGTCATCCAGCATCCAGGCGTTCTGCATGGTGATGGGAAAGTCTGGCAAGGGCTCGGGGAGCTGCCCCAGCGGTACATCCACGTGCCAGGCGTGGCCTTCGGTGGAATGCGCCCCGATGCTCATAGCACCGCAGTCGGAGAGCAAGCAGTCGTCACCGAGGACGCTTTGAACCAATTTCAGGACCACCGGGTGCTCGATCAACTTGCCGACCTCGGGGGCCTTCACGACGAGGCGCCTGACGAGATGCGACCGGTCGTTATCGAACAGCGTGGGTAGGTGCAAGAACAGCTTGGACACCTGCTCCGGCGGAACGGGCCATGTGGTGTGCTCATTCTGTGCGCGGGTGTAGCGAATGCGTCGCAGGATCCGCGCAAACTCGGGTTCGGTGCATCGGTAGCTCGCGCGCAGGTAACGCTCGAGCTCCTCGTCGCCCGGTTGGGTCGGCCCGTCGCCCGGGTCGTAGGGCTGCTCGCGTTCGCGCGCAAAGAGCTCGTCCACGATCTCCCGGTAGAGCTGCACATCAGCGGACGACAGCACGCCTTCGATCACCGCATAGCCCCGCTCAAGCAGACTGGCGGTGGCGGTCTCCAAGTCCGACTCCGTGAGCGTGGCGGTGGTCATGCCTGGCAACCTCCTGCACGAGGTTCATCGCTGCCGGTCGGCGGCAACCGCCGGGCCCGGCCGGCTGACCTCGCACTCGCAGTTTTGCGCATTCTATCGTGCCGCGACAGACGCGGGAAACCGCGGCGCGGCGGGCAGAAACAAGGTTCCGCGATTGAGACGCGAAGCTCCGAGCCGAGCTTGCCCGGTGGCCCGACCTTATGGTCATTGAGTAAATACAGTGACATACAATGCAGCGGGTGTGAGCCGCGTGGTGGCGGAGGTTGGGATGGACGGAGGCGCAGATGCGCGAATTGAGGGCGGCGATGCGCACCTCGCCGGTACCCTATATCCGGGTTAAGGCGCTGGCGGTGCTCAACGTGGCCCGTGGCGCTACGCGGCAGGAGGTAGCGGCGCTGGTGTGTGCCCATCGCGCGAGCGTGGGCGAATGGGTGCGGCGGTACCGGCAGGAGGGCGTGGCGGGGTTGGCGGTGGCGGCCGGTCGCGGGCGGCGGGCGCAGGTCGACGGGGCGGAAGTGGCGACCTACCTGCGGCAGTCGCCACGGACCTTCGGGGTGGCGCAGAGTCGCTGGACGCTGAGCGCCCTGGCCGGCACGGTGCCGAGTCTGCAGGGCATGACCGACTCGGGGGTCTATCAGGCCCTGGTGCGGCTGGGCTTCCGCTATAAGGAGACCTTTGCATAACCCCAGGGACGGGGCGGAAAATTAGGTGCCGCCATCCTGACGATTGTGGAGCGGGTTGAATGCACCGGGACATGGGCCGGCCGTCGCTCGCGGAAGCGTTGGTGTCGGAGACGCTGGGCCAGAACCAGCGGCTGGAGCGGATCGACGACGCCGTGGACTGGGAGCGGCTCGGGCAGGTCGTGGCGGGCGTGCACGCCGCCCCGCGCGGGCGGCCCAGCTATCCGCCGCTGCTGATGGTCAAGGTGCTGCTGCTCCAGCAGTGGTACAGCCTCTCGGACCCGCAGCTGGAAGAGGCGCTGGGCGACCGGCTCTCCTTCCGGCGCTTTGTGGGGCTGGGCCTGCAGGACGCCACGCCGGACCATTCGACCATCAGCCGCTTTCGCCACGCGTTGGAGGTCGACGGGCTCAGCGCGCCGTTGTTTACGGAGCTGGCGGCGCAACTGGACGCACAGGGCCTGGTGCTGAAGCAGGGCACGCTGCTGGACGCCACCCTGGTGGCGTCGCAGGTGCGGCGCCCGCCGCTGGCGGCGGGGCGCGGGGCGCCGAGTGCCACCGATCCAGAGGCGGCGTGGACCCAACGGGGGCGGGGCGGCCGCTCCCACTTTGGCTACAAGGTGCATCTGGGGGTGGATGCGGACACGGGCCTGGTGCGGCGGGCGGCGTTGACCCCCGCCAACGTCTCCGAGAGCGAGGTGGCCGACGCCTTGGTGAGCGGGGACGAGCGGGCGGTGTACGGCGATCGGGCCTACGAGTCCAGGCGCCGGCGCCGGTGGCTGCAGGCCCAGGGGATCAACGACCGGATCATGCACCGCTCCCACAAACACCAACGGGCGCTCCCCGTCTGGCAGCAGCGACGCAACGCCCTCATCGCGCCCCGCCGGGCGCTGGTGGAGAAGGTCTTCGGCACCCTCAAGCGCAGCTATGGCTACCAGCGGGTGCGCTACCGCGGGCTGGGGCGCAACACCGTGGAGCTGTGGTTCAAGCTCATGGCCTACAACCTGCGCAAAGCGGACACCCTGGCCTGGGCCACGGGCTGACCGCGGGACCAGTGCGCCGCGCGCGGGGTCCCGCGGCACGGGATCTCGTGCCGGCCCGACCGACCGGACGCCGCGCCGGCCTCCAGGCGTTGCCGATGCCCCTCCCCACGCGCTCCATCCCCAATTATTCAAAGGTCTCCTATAAGCGGGGACAGCCGCGCGTGCACAGCCCCGACCCCGCGTACGAGGAAAAAAGGGGCGCGTGGAGCAGGCCTTGAGGGAGGCCCGCGCCCGTCCCGGCGAGGTGGTCGTGCTGTTCAGCGATGAGGCCAGCTTCTATCGCCAGCCCGGCCAGGCCTGGCTGTGGGCCCGGCTGGGGCGGCGCCAGCCCCGGCTGCCCTACGCGCAGCGGGCCAACACCTGTATGCGGGTGGTGGGCGTGCTGGACGCGAGTTCCGGTCGCGTGCAGACCTGGGACTTCAACCGTCTCACAGCAGCCCGCCTGCGCCAGTGCTGGCTGCAGGCCGCGCGCCAATACCCCGACGCACAGAATATCTATCTGGTCATGGACAATTGGCCGGTCCATTTCCATCCCACCGCGCTGGACGCTCTGGCGCAGGACCCCCGCTTGCAACTCATCCGCCTCCCGACCTACGCCCCCTGGCTCAATCCGATTGAGAAGCTCTGGCGGCTGGTCCGCCAGCGGGTCACCCACGCCCACCCCTGGAGTGCCGACTTCGCGCACTTCCAAGACCAAGTGCGGGCGCAACTGCGCGCCTTTCAGCAGGGCTCCCCCAGCCTCCTCACCTATGTAGGCTTATTTCCTCAATGACCATCAGGTCGGGATCGAGTGAGCCTTCAGGCCCCGTGGCCCGACCTTCAGGTCGGGATTCGAGCCCCGCGCCGCTCGCGGATCAACTCGCCCGCGTTCCACTTGAAGCGGGTTATCAGCTCTGAAACCCGCGTGTCCCCAAGCGGACGTACATGGTCGAGCATGACCACGAACCCGATCGCACGCGCCTGCGCGTCGGTGCTACCCCGACCTAAAGGTCGGGGTAGCACCGGGCGTTTTTCATCAGGCCGTCCGACGCCGCGACAGATCCAGTTCTGCGGATTCGCGCCCGAACGCCAGCTCGAACCCTGGCTTGGACGGCTCCATGAAGGTGATCGCCTCGTAGAAATCGTCCAGCGCCACGAACACGCCGTTCCGTTCGGCCCAGCCGCGCATGCGCTGATTGCAGGCATGCGCCCATGACAGGATTTCCACCCGCCAGTCACGGTTGTGCATGCGCTCCAGCGTGCGGTGGAAACCGGCGCCGTCCAGGTATCCCGCGCCGTCGCCTGTCAGCAACACCACTATGCCGGGGTTGCCGTTGTAATCCAGGGCGTCCTCCAGCATGCGCAGCTGCAACATCTGGTCAGGCATTTCCTGTTCGCCGCGGCCAGGGTTACCGCGGTCGAACAGCCGCACCTCCACCCCACTGCTTTCCATGCGGTTCCACAGCTGGCGCATTTCCGGCGGGATGGACCCCACGGCAACCGCGCGTTCCATCGGCCGGTCGGCATGCGCCAGGCGCAGCATATTGTCGAAGTTGATGCGCACCCGGTAGCGGGCGTCAGGACCTCCGCTTCGCGCCGCGGCAAGACGCTGCGCCTCATGAAAGATGTTGGAGTTGTCCCAGTAGATGAAAACGCTACCCATGCCGAAGCCGCTCCAGGTACCTGGCGAGGATGTCGAACGTCCTATTTGGTATCGGGCTTCGCGCCCTGGTTGGCGAACATATCACGGGCTTCGGCCACGGTGGTGGCGTCGGAGGGCTGTTTGTCTTCGCGGATGAAGCCAATGACGCGCGGAAAGCGCAGGGCCAGGCCGGGCTCGTTGTCGGTGCGGCCGGCGGCGTGCATGGGGCTGCGCGTAAGCTCGTCGGCCAGCACCTCCACCACGATCCTGGGCTCGGTCCACACGTCCGGCACGACGCCGGAGACGACCTCCGCGGGGCACTCGGGGACCGCGCTCTCGTCGAGCAGCTCACGTATGCGCGTCCACTCCTCGTCGGAGTAGCCGGTGCCGATGCGCGCGATGGACTTGAAGACCTGCTCGTCGGCGTCCCAGACAGCGCTGAGCAGGGCGCCGATGCCCCAGGCGGCGCGCTTGCCCTGGCCGCGCCAGTAGCCGATCAGCACGCAGTCCAGCGTGTCGTTGAGCGCCGACGAGTAGCTGCGTTTGAACTTGATCCAGTTGAAGTTGCGCTTGCCGGCCTGGTAGGGCGAGTCCAGACGCTTGGCCATGACTCCCTCCAGGCCGGCCTCGACCTTCTGCGCGAAGAAGGTCTCGATCTCGTCGGGGTCCTCGGTCAAGAGCAGCTCGGAGAGCTGGAGGCCGCCGCCGGGCTCGATGATCTTCTCCAAGCGCTCGCGGCGCTCGGTGAATGGAAGCTCGGTGACGTCTTGGCCGTCGTATAGAAGGTCGAAGGCGTGCACCTCGAGCGGGATGGCCTGCGCGGCTTGATCGATGTCGTGCTTGCGGCGGCGCGACATAGTCTCCTGGAAGGGACGGAACTCGCCGGAGTCCGGGTCGACTCCCATGGCCTCACCCTCGAAGATCGCTCGCGGCGGCCTGACTCGCGCGCGCGTCGCGGCAGCGATATCCGGGAACATGCCCGTCATGTCCTCGAGGTTGCGGCTGAAGACGGACACGCGCTCTTCGGTCTTATGGATCTGCACGCGGAATCCGTCCAGCTTGGGCTCGACGGCGGCGCGGCCGATCTTGGCGATGATCTCGGCGCCGCTGGACATGCGCTCGGCCTGCGCCATGCGCACGGGACTGCCCACGCGCACGCGCGCCTCGGATATTGCGGCGGCCCCGCCGGCGGCGTAGGTGCGCGCCACCAGCCCGAGGTCGCTGGTGAGGTTGTACATGCGCTCTATCTGGGCGCGCTGCGACTTGTCGCCGACCTTGGCAAAGGAGAGCCCGTCCATGACGGTGGGGTCACCCACTCCCAGCCGGAGACGCTCCAGCGGGATGCGTGGGATAAAGCGGTTGGAGAGCGGATCGAGGTCGGCCAGCAGCCGGGCCATGCCGCTCACCTTGCGTTCCTGCGAGCCCTCACCCTCCGCGACGGCCACCTCGCGGAGACGCGCGAACACGTCTCCCACGGTGAGGCCGACGCCCACGCCGCTGGTCAGCCCGGCGGCGGTCTCACCGAGGTCGCCGCTCGCGCGGAAATTTGCCTCCACGGCGTCGCGTTCCAACCCGAACGCCTGCGCGATGGCCGCCAGCAGGAGGCGGTCGCCCAGGCCGAACTCGAGATCGACGAAGGTCGGGGCCAGGCGTCCCTGCAGCAAATACGTCACCTGGCCGGACTCGTCCGCGTCGACCTCCCCGTAGAGCTCGGCCAGGATCTCGATCATGGCGTTGCGAGCGGGCGTCTGCTCCAGCCGCTCGAAGAAGCCCGCCAACTCGCGGAAGGTTATGACGCTGCCTCCGCTTCCGGCTGACTGGTAGTGAGTGCGAAGCGCCGGCCGACCCAGGCCCGCACGTCGCTCATGGAGTCGAAAGGATGGTAGGTCAGACCGCGGGTATCGCAGTGGGCGGCCAGCTTTCCTTTCGCGAAGAGCACGTCGGCAACTTCGGCGGCGCAGATGTCGGAGAGTCCGTCGCCCACGTAGGCCACGCGGCGGCCGCGCTGGTGGGCGCGCCGCACCGCCGCGCCCTTGCAGGTCCCGCAGTGTCCGCAGCCCTCGCCCTCATGCGGGAAGTCGAGCTGGATCGCGCCGTCGCGGAACCCCATGTGGTTGGCTATATAAGGAGTGTCGGCCACGCCCGCGGCGGCGAGCATGCGCGCTATGTAGTAGTCGAATCCATCGCTGGCGATCTCGACCTCGACCCCGATCGCGCGCAACTCGGCAGCCAGCGCGGGAAAGGCAGGGTCGATGCGGAGGTCATCCACCAGCGCGTCGACCTCGGCGGCGCCCGCGCGCACGAGCGCAAACTGCTGCCGCGCACACTCGCTGGTGGGAATCTCGCCGCGGGCCCAGCGCTCATCGATCTCGCGCCAGGCCGGTGATCCCAAGGCCGCGCAGATGCGGTTGCCCACGTCGACGGGTGAAACGGTGCCGTCAAAATCGAAGATGAACGCCCAGCGGGGGATTGGCGCGGTCAGTTGAGCGCCTCGAGCCTGGCGAAGCTCACGGCCAGGCGCTTGAGTCCGGCCGATTCGAACATGACGGTGATCTCCTCATCGTTGGCGGTCAGCTTGCCAGCCACGACGAGACCGTCGCCGAACGTGGGGTGACGCACGCGCTGACCATCACGAAACGCGCGTTCGGCGGGCGGCGGCGTTGCGTCGGGCGTAGTAAGGGCAGCAAGGCCGACCGATGGCATGCCCGGCTGGGCGTCGAGCTGCCGCTTGTAGCAGAGCAGGTCACTCGGGATGTCTTGCAGGAACCGCGACGGGAAGCGCACCGGGGCGCCCCAGCCGCTGCGATGCCGCGTGTATGAAAGGAATAGGTGGTCCTTCGCGCGCGTGACGCCCACGTAGGCGAGCCGGCGCTCCTCTTCCATCTGCTGCGGGTCTTCGTAGGAGCGGATGTGCGGAAACAGCTCTTCCTCCATGCCGACCATGAACACGGCGCCGAACTCCAGGCCCTTGGCGGCGTGAAAGGTGAGCAGGGTAACCGCATCGACCCCATGGGTGAGGTTGTCCGTTTCCGACACGAGCGCGGCTTCGCTCAGATAGCGGAACACGCCCTCGCGCGGGCCAAGGGAGTCGTACTTGGACGCCGCGGTGGCCAGCTCGACCACGTTCTCCCAGCGCTCTTCAGGCTTCTCCGGATCGCTGTCGAGGACCTCGTCGTAGCCTGATTCTTGTACCAACGCGGTGATGAGCTTGCTCACCGGCAGCTCGGCCGCGAGTCCGTCCAGCCTGAGCAACAGCCGCCCAAGGTCGCGCAGGACGCGCAGAGGTCGGGTGCTGAACGGCGCCGCGGATAGATCGCCCTCCGGATGGTCGGCTTGGCGGGCGATCCAGCGCGTCATCTCGCCCGGGGCGCGGCCGGTCCGCTCCGACCACTCGCGCAGCTTCTTGAGCGAAACCGCGCCAAGTCCGCGGCGCGGGACGTTGGCGATTCGCTCGAAACTCACCAAGTCGCGGGGATTGGCGACCGCGCGCAGGTAGGCGAGCACGTCGCGTACCTCTTTACGCCCGTAGAACTCGGTGGCGCCAATGAGCTGATAGGGCACGCCCAATCGCACGAAGAGCTCCTCGAACGAGCGGGACTGCGCGTTGGTGCGATACATCACCGCGATTTCGTCGCGGGGCAAGCCGTGCGTCTCCTTCAACTGGCGCAGCGCCTGCAGGACTTGCTGCGCTTCATCGTCCTCGTCGAAGGCCTCGATGACGTTGATGGGGGGACCCTCGTCGCGCTCGGTCCACAGCTTCTTGGGTGCGCGCGTCGCCAGTCGTGAAACCAAGGCATTGGAGGCGGCCAGCACTCTCTTGGTCGAGCGGTAGTTGCGCTCCAGGCGCACGACGGCGGCGCTTGCGAACTGCTGCTCAAAGTCAAGGATGTTGCGCACATCGGCCCCGCGCCATGAGTAGATGCTCTGGTCGTCATCACCCACCACGCACAGATTGTGGTGGGCGCCGACCAGCTCCCGCACGAAGTAGTACTGCGCCCGGTTGGTGTCCTGGTATTCGTCAACCAGCACGAAGCGGAAGCGGTCCTGGTAGTAGGCGCGCGCCTCGGGATGCTCGCGCAAGATACGCACGGTGAAAGCGATCATGTCGCCAAAGTCCACCGCCCCCGCGTTGCGCAGGATCACCTGGTAGCGGTGGTAGACCTTGGCCGTGAGCTCCTGAAAGTTGCCCTCCGACCGCTCGGCGTACTCATAGGGACTGGCCAGCTCGTCCTTGGCGCGCGAGATCTCGTTGCGGATGGCTAAAGGCGAGACGGAGTTGAGCGGGATATCGAGGTCGCTCATCGACTGCTTGACCGCGCGCAGCTGGTCGGTGGCGTCGTAGATCGTGAAAGCCGGTTCCCAGTCCAGCCGGTGAATGTCGCGCCGCAGGATGCGCAGACACTGACCGTGGAAGGTTCCCACGTTGATGCCGCCGGCGGCGTGGCCGACCAGCTTGACGATGCGCTCGCGCATCTCGTCGGCCGCCTTGTTGGTGAAGGTGACGGCCAGAATGTTCCAAGGCGCCACCCCACTCGCCACCAGATTGGCGACGCGGTGCGTGATGACGCGGGTCTTGCCCGACCCGGCGCCCGCGAACACGAGCAGCGGGCCTTCGAGGTGACGCACCGCGGCCAGCTGCTCGGGGTTGAGCTCTGAAAGGTCGAACGGCTGACGCAGACGCGGTCCGGACGAGGGAAGGTGAACGGTCACGCCCGATTCTAGGCAGCGCCCCCGCCGGACGCTATCGGGCGCGACACCAGCAATCACGAGTCGACCTCTCCACACGGTTCACTTCGGTGCGGAGCCGGCCTTATCGGCGGCGTCGCGGCGCGTCTCCACCGCTCGGGCACTGGCGCTACCCACGGCCTGGAACGGGACGGCCGGGACGAATACCTCGGCCAGGCTACACACCGGAACCACGGGCACCCAAGTCAACAACACCAGCCGCCGGGCAGGAAGACCGATCACACCTCTTCTTAGGTGTAGGTACCAACCGAGCGGCTCCGAGAGAGCCGAATCCGCCTCACGCCCCTAAGCCGACCGCGCTGCTGGGCGGCGGCGCCGCAGAGCCGAAGCGGTTGCCCGACTCACATAGCCGATGGCAGAATGCGCGCGAGCGGTCCATTGGGGTTTTTCTGCTTAGGCGGGGAGCTTTTCCCGCGCTTCGCGGCGGGGCTGGCATGAAGGAACTTCTTCCTTGACTGGATTCCTGGCCCGAGTCAGTGCGCGAAGGCCGTGGGTAACCATCGGTGTATGGATCGTGCTGGTCGTCATCGCACTCGCGCTCATCCAGAATCTACTGGCTAGCGCCACGACCACCGACTTCCGGCTGGCCGGCATATACGAGTCCGAGCGCGCAGCCGCCTTGCTCGAAGACAGGTTGCGAGGGCCCAAGCCGCTGGCCGAACTGGTCATCGTTCAGTCGCCGTCTCAGACTGTCGATGATCCTGAGTTCCGAGAAAAGGTCGAATCGGTCCATGACCAGATCATGGCGCTGGGGCCTGACACGGTGCAGTTGGGACTGCACTACTACCTGACGAACAATCCGGTTTCGGTATCCCCGGACCGCAGGACCACCATAATGAACTTCGTCCTGGCCGGCAGTTCGCAGGAGGCCACGGAGAACGTCGAGGATGTAGTTCACATTGTCCGGGAAGCCGACGAAGCGGACGACTTTCGCGTGCTCATAGGCGGAGACGCCAGCGTAGCCTTCGAGAACAACGAGATGAGCGCGGAAGACTTGGAGACGGGCGAACGCTTCGGCGTCCCCATAGCGCTGATCATCCTGCTGGTGCTTTTTGGCGCTGTGGTCGCCACCCTGCTGCCGTTGGGGATGGCCATCGTCGCCATCGCCCTGGCGCTTGCGGCCGTGGGGGTGATCGGCCAGGCCTTCGAGCTCATCTTCTTCATAACAATGATTATCACGATGATCGGCCTCGCGGTGGGCATCGACTACTCGCTGCTGATCGTGTCTCGCTTCAGGGAAGAGATGAGCCGCGGTCTTGACAAGTACGAGGCTGTCTCCAAAACAGGTGATACGGCAGGCCGCACGGTGCTATTCAGCGGCACTACCGTAGTGGTGGCCCTTATTGGAATGCTCATCGTTCCGGTATCGTTCTTCCAGTCGCTAGGGTTGGGGGCCGTCCTGGTGGTCATCGCCGCCTTGGCCGCAAGCCTCACACTATTGCCCGCCGTGCTCGCGCTGCTCGGTCCCAGGGTAGACTTCCTGTCCATTCCTTTCGTCTCCAGATTCTCACTTAAGAGTTCCCAACCCACGGGGCATGGATTCTGGGTGACTATTACCCGCGCCGTAACGCGCTACCCCATCGTGAGCATCCTCCTCATCAGCGTTCCCATGATTGTCCTGACGTCCTTCTACTTCGGCATCAAAACCGGACTTAACGACGTCAACACCTTCCCCGACAGTTCGGATACCAAGCAGGCGTTCATCGTCTTCGAAGAGGAGTTTTCAGTTGGAGAGGTCAGTCCCGCCGGGATACTGAGTCCCGCGGAGATCGTCGTAGATGGAGATATCGACAGTCCCCAGGTGCAGCAGGCGATTTCACGTCTCGTGAAGTCTCTTGAAGGCGACACCGCCTTCCCGATCCCGCCCTTGCAGGAGGTCAACCCGGCGGGCGACCTCGCGCTGCTGACGCTTCCGTTCCCAGGAAAGCCCAACAGCCGAGCGGCGACCGACAAGATGGCCACTCTCCGCGACGTGCACGTTTCCGAAGCGTTCGAAGGCGTGCCCGCGGAGGTCTATGTTGGAGGCGTAACCGCTGAAGCCGCCGACTTCTTCGGTATTGTCGATATGTTCACTCCGATCGTGTTTGCGTTTGTGCTTGGCTCCAGCTTCATCATACTGATGCTGGTCTTTCGATCGATAATCATCCCGGTCAAAGCCATCATCATGAATCTGCTCTCAGTAGGCGCTGCGTATGGTCTGCTGGTGCTGGTATTCCAGAGGGGAGTGGCTACCGACCTGCTGGGATTTCAGCACGCCGAGGTGATCGACGCATGGATCCCGCTGTTCCTGTTCTCCATCCTCTTCGGGCTGTCCATGGACTACCACGTGTTCCTACTCAGCCGCATCCGCGAACGCTACGACGAGACCGGGAACAACGCCCAGGCGGTCGCCTATGGCCTGCAGTCCACCGGAGGGATGATTACTGGCGCCGCCCTTATCATGGTCGCGGTATTTGGCGGATTCGCCTCGGGGCAGACTATCATCAATCAGCAGGTCGGATTCGGGCTGGCCGTAGCGGTATTCCTGGATGCCACACTGGTAAGATCGGTCTTGGTTCCAGCCAGCATGGAGGTCCTGGGCAGAAGGAATTGGTACCTGCCGTCCTGGCTAAATTGGCTTCCCAATCTACGAGTAGAATCAGAAGAGGCATGAATCTTCAAAAATCCAGGCCGTCTGGATTGGGATCGATACAGAGGCGCACACACAAATGAATATACCTAGCGACTACGACGAAGGTTATAAGGAAGCGCGCAAAGTCGCCCCCGAGATAGCGTCCAATTACGTAGCGCACACACGCATTGGAGATCCAGTAGCCGAAGCGATGACGGAAGATCTCGCAGAGCTTGGCTCAAGGAATTCATGGCAACTCATCCAGGCAGCTATGGAGAGCCAAGATGGTGCCGCTCTACGGGACGCACCGGCCTCGATGCGGGAGTTCTTCAAACAGGCTGAGACCCCGCCGGAATGGCTCGACTATTCGGCATTCACCCCGGCCGTCCGCATGTTTCACAGGAATTCGGGGGTCATACTGGCGGCATTCGTGGCTGGTGTTCTGATAGAGGGGTTTACGACGAATATCGCAAAGTCCTTCTTCATCACTGGCCGTGTGCGTGACCAGGGCACCAGACGTCTGGGGCAGAATAACCGTCACATGATGGAGATATTCCTACCCGGAGGGTTGGACAGGCAAGGAGACGGCTGGAAACTTTCAGTCCGTATCCGGATAGTTCACGCACGAGTGAGACACCTCCTGAACAACTCGGAAGACTGGGACACCGAAGCGTGGGGTATACCGATTAGCTCGGCGCATCTGGGTTACTCCATTGCCGCTTTTTCAGCAAGGCTGCTGAAACACATGAAAACCTTGGGCGCCGTTTACAGTGGCGAAGAGCGCGAAAGCTTTATGGCCGTCTGGCGCCATTCCGGTTATCTGATGGGCATCCCCGAGACGATCCTCTTCCGTGATGAAGAAGAAGCCCTGAAACTGTATGACATAGGCCTGATGTGCGAGCCAAATGCTCCGATCGAATCGGTGGTGATGGCCCACTCTCTAGTTAACTCCGCTCCGTTGATCGCCGGCATGTCTAGTCCGGAAGAACGCCGGAAGTTAGCTCGCTACGTGTACCGCCTTTCGCGCGGTCTTATGGGAAGCGAGACTGCCGACCGGCTGATGTATCCGGCGTATTCGTCCTTTGGAGCTGTCGGGTGGTTTAAGCTTCAGCAGCGTTATGGCCACATCTTGGCCAAGCTGCTTCGGGGACGTTCTCAAAACAGCAATTTCACCAGATTCACCTCTTTGCTCGAGACTTCGGTATTCGACGAAGAAGGAATCCGCTACACAATGCCCGACCACGTATACGCAGAGAGATCTACTACGTGGTGAAGCCAGTGGACGGAAGCGGCCTTTGAGTCTGTCCCTATCACGCTCCGGCGCAAACACCTAATATCGCCCCTCGTACGTGAGCGTCCGCTTTTGCCGCGAGAGCAGGCCATCATCGCGCGGACGGCACCTTCCATCTTCTCGGCAGACGGAGGCGTCATCATGACCAACCTAGAAGTGTGAGCGAGACGCCTGCAGCGCGGCCGGCAAGCACCGAGTCCCGAGCAAACGACTGGTGTATAGAGACCGCGGCACGTCCAAGTGATGTCGGGTCGTGCTCCGACGAAGCCGGGTCCGTCGATGAGGAGCTGGCTTCTTCTGGCAGTCTCGCACGCACTTGCCGTCCCCGGCCTCGATAGGTTCTGTTGACCAGTGAGGCGGCCTTGGCGAAACCGACTGATGGTCGCCCGACATGCAGCAAGGTCTGGGCCGATGGTGGCATGGGTCTCACAGGTGCTGTTGTTTCCGATGGCGGCTATCACGTTCTCGCAGCAGTCGACGTACTCGCACAGGGCGAGCGGGATGACCAGACTCTTCTCCGAGGACGGAGTGGCCAGCAAGTCGAAGGTGTCGAACATCTCGTCGGAAGGAACGCTTGCCGTCCTGATTCTGTGGTGCGCCATGAGGTGACAGCGGTCGATCGGCTCCAGCTTCGACGGCCGCGGCGGGCGGTTGGGCGGACCGAGTCCAGGGATGGCCGACCTTCCTAAAAGACGTGCCAGACTGCCCTGCCCCTCGAGGACGCCGGCGGCATGAGCCCACTGAGACGGTTGCGCCGACAATACCGTGGACTTCTACGTGTCCTCGTCCGGAGCAGACGCGCCGCCTGGCGCCGAGCTCCTGTCGCAATAGACCGGCGGTGCTATCATTTGCGCCGAGAAACCAATTGTCCGGGTCTTGTTCAAGGGGATTGACCAACCACGCAAGTCGGAGCGTGACGGGGTTGCCTCCTGAGGCGTCTGCGAGGACTTGGAGTTGGGCGGAGCTTGCCAAGGTGCTCTGGTGGAGAGTGCCTCGATGGTTGCGAAATGGATTCCGGAATAACCGTCTGGGGAGATGGTGTCAATGGACAATAGCGGTGCAGAAGGTGGAGAGCTCGCCACCTGGACGGTTGCCAATACCAAGAGCTTGACGGTACAGGGCGAGCAAACAGCCGGAGCCTTAGTAGCAAAGGCGGCGGGCCGCGTGGACGGCGGCAACGCCCGTGAATTCCAGGATGCCCTGGAAACTTTCTTAGACCGGAATCCCACCGCCTTGGTCTTGGACTTGGAGGGTGTCACCTACATCAGCAGCGCAGGTCTCAGGGTCATACTGATCATGGCCAGACAGCTGCAGAGTAAGGATGCGAAGTTCGCGGTGTGCTCGCTCTCGCTCTCGCTCAGCGAGGTATTCCAGATCAGCGGCTTCGACAAGATCATCCCGACTTACGACGCTCAGTCCGAGGCTCTTTCCGACGTCAGCAAATAAAAAGGGTCCCGGACCGTAGTGCTACGCCGCCCGCACGACGGAGTCCAGCGTGAAGAGTTGTCCCGATAGTCCTGCGAAGCTCGGGAGTGCTCAAAGCGGATGAGAGTACAGCCAATCTGGATTCGCGCACTCTTGTCTTGCAAACTGGCCCGACACGACCGAGTTTCAGATAATGCGCGTAGTTGAATGTGGATCACCAAGGCATGGTGATGGAACGTCCTTACAAGATCCTCGTAGTTGACGACGAGCCGGATCTCGAGCCGCTCGTACTGCAGCGCATGCGCCGCGACATTCGGGCCCGCCGCTATGAGTTCGTGTTCGCCCACAACGGCGTGGAGGCCCTTGAGCGGCTGAACGAGGACGATGGAATCGACATGGTGCTCTCAGACATCAACATGCCCCGAATGGACGGCCTCACGCTGCTCGAACAGATACCCAAGATAGATCCCGAAATACGGGCGGTGATCATCTCAGCCTACGGCGACATGAAGAACATCCGCACGGCCATGAACCGGGGGGCGTTTGACTTCGTCACCAAGCCGATCGACTTCGAGGACCTCAAAGTCACCGTCGAACGTACGCTGCGCAACATGGCCGAGTGGCGCGAGGCGCTCTCGTCGAGGGACAAGCTGGTCGCTCTTCAGAACGAGCTCGACGTGGCCAGCAAGATGCAGCAGTCGATCCTTCCCACCCGCTTCCCGCAAGGCGACAACTACGAAGTGTTTGGCAGCATGGAGCCCGCGCGCAGCGTGGGCGGCGATTTCTTCGACGTCATGCGCCTGGATAACGGTCAAGTCGGCCTGGCCATCGCCGACGTCTCGGACAAGGGGGTGCCCGCCGCCCTCTTCATGATGTCCACCCGAACCCTTCTGAAGGGGGCGGCCATCGGCAGCAGCAGCCCCGGCGAGGTGCTGCGCGAGGTAAACGATCTGCTCAACGAAGAGAATGACGCGGCGATGTTCGTTACGACCTTGTACGCCATGTACGATCCCGCGAGTGGAGAGTTAACCTACGCGAACGGCGGACACAACTCTCCTCTTATAGTGCATGCCGACGGAAGGTCGAACCTGCTGCCTCTGACCGACGGGATCGCCCTGGGCGTGCTGCCCAACTTTGAGTTCCAGCAGGAAATCGTCACCCTGGCGCCCGGCGACACGATAGTCCTCTACACCGACGGCGTTACGGAGGCCATGAACGCCGATGGCGAAGAGTTCGGAACCGAGCGTCTCAAAGAGGTCTTCGCGGCGCCTGATTCCAAGAGCGGCCAGGAGACCAACATGGCGGTTTTCCAGGCCGTGAGCAGATTCGCCGGCGAGACTGCGCAGTCTGACGACATCACCTGCCTGGCGCTCCGCCGCGGCGAGTTCCAGACTTGAGCGCAAAGCTGGTCCTGAAGATCAAGACCAGGCGCGAAGAGTTGGACACCATTACCGCCGCCGTGGAAGACCTGGGACAGCGCGAAGGCTGGCCTCCCGATCTCGTCTACAAGGTGAACCTCGGGCTCGAGGAGCTGGGACTCAACATAATGGACCACGGGCACGACCAAGGTCTCCACGAGATCGAAATCACCCTGATTTCGGAAGCGGATGCGCTCACCATAGAGATCGTGGACGACGGTCGGCCGTTTGACCCGCTGAACGACGCTCCCCTGCCCGACACAAACGCGCCGATCGAAGATCGGCCGGTGGGCGGGCTCGGCGTTCATCTGGTACGGACGATGATGGACGAGATGCACTATCGGCGCGAGAGTGGGA
The DNA here is from genome assembly GCA_965220075.1 of Chloroflexota bacterium. GTDB lineage: Bacteria > Chloroflexota > UBA11872 > UBA11872 > UBA11872. The sequence goes on along the minus strand of OZ244806.1, from coordinate 1,271,821 downwards.
GGAACCACCTAACCCTGGTCGCCCGCAGGGCTGAGTGAAGCGGATGCCTCGTCCGCCGGCGGCCCTGCCGCTCTCGCCCTGGCGCGCGCTGACCCTCGCCCTCATCGCAGCCGCAAGCCTGTTGGGCACGCTTTCCTGCGGTCCCGCGGACGATGTCCAGAGCCCCGTCATCGAGTCGACGGCCGCTCCCGGCAATGGCCCGAACGGCGGTGCTGCTTCAGAGTCCGGCGTCTCCGCCGAGCGCGTCCTCTTCGGCCAGTCCGCCGCCTTCAGCGGTCCCGCCCAAGAGTTGGGCAGGAACATGCGGCTGGGTATCGAGGCCGCGTTCCACGAGGTAAACCTGCGCGGCGGGGTCCACGGCCGGCGGCTGGAGCTTACTTCCCGCGACGACTCCTACGAACCGGAAGCCGCCATCGCCAATACCTTGGGGCTGATCGAGGAGGAGAGGGTCTTTGCGCTGATCGGCGCGGTGGGCACGCCGACGTCGCGCTCCGCAACCCCGGTAGCCGCGGACGCGGGCGTGCCCTACATCGCCCCGTTCACCGGCGCCGAATTTCTGCGCGACATCAAGTGGGACAACATCCTGAACCTGCGCTCCTCCTACTACCAGGAGACCGAGGAGATGGTGGCCCGCCTGACCGAAGACCTGGGCGTCGACCGCATCTCGGTGATGTACCAGGATGACTCTTTCGGCCGCGCCGGGTACCGGGGAGTACGGCGGGCGCTCGATCGACGGGGCATGGAGCCGGTGTCCATCGGCCTGTACCCGCGCAACACGACGGCCGTGAAGACGGCCCTGCTGGACCTGCGCCAGGGAAACCCGCAGGCGGTGATCATGATCGGGGCCTACCAGCCGGTGGCAGCGTTGATAGCCTGGGCGCGGCACACGGGGCTGGACCCGGTCTTCATGACCGTCTCGTTCGTAGGCAGCAACGCGCTGGCGCAAGAGCTCGGCCCCTACGGCACCGGCGTCTACGTGACCCAAGTGGTGCCCCACCCCACGGACGACTCTCGCCCGATCACCGCCGCCTACCTCAACGCCCTGTCAGCCTACGCCCCCGACGCAGTTCCCGGCTTCGTCTCGTTCGAGGGCTACCTGGCGGGCCGCCTGGCCACCGCCGGCCTCGACGGCTGCGGCCAGGAGGTCGATCGGGCCTGCTTCCTAGAGAGCCTGCGCCGCGCCGACGTCGTCGACATCGACGGTTTTGAGCTCCGCTACGGCGATGGAGACAACCAAGGCTCGGACGAAGTCTTCCTAACTCGAATCGGCTCGGACGGCAAGTATCACCCGGTCGACACGCTGCGGGACACGACACCATGAAAGCCCGTTTGACGCGGTTGCTGGAGAGTCGCTACCGCATCTCCACTCAGCTATACCTGGGGATTGGGGGCGCCGTGGCCCTCACGGTGGCCGCCAGCCTGGTGGGCTGGTTCTCGTTCAACCGTGTGGGCGACGTCCAGAGCCGCGTGAACGAGAGCAGCGTCCCTGAGCTGGTGGCCGCTTTCGGGGTCGCACAACACAGCAACACCCTTGTGGTCGCCGCTCCACGCCTCACCACCGCCGCTACACCCGAGAAACTCGCCCTAATCGCCGCCGGCATCGCCGAAGCGCACAGCGAGCTGCAGGAACAACTGGCCGTTCTGGGCCAGGAAGGCGGGGGAGACGAGCGCTTCGATCGCATTCAAGCCAACGCCGACACTCTCATCCTCAACGTCGAGGCCATCGAGGATCAGAGGTCCGCGATCTTCGAGCTGACCGAGCGCAGCGACGCTCTAAGAAAGGAACTCAATGAGTTGAGCGTTCGCCTGGACGACATCCTGGTCCCGGCGGTCGACTATCAGCTCTTCTACACGATCACCGGCTACCGAGACCTCGGCGATCCCCCTGCCGACCGCTCGGAGCACTTCTCGGAGAACGAGCTCGGCCGCTACCGACACCTGGCCGACCTGCAGGCGGACGCCAGCATCGCCGCGCACCTACTGGAGAGCGCTTTCAGCGTCTCGGAGGCCCCCCTGCTCGAGCCCCTGCGGGAGCGTTTCGAGTCCTCGGCCGGTCGCATTGAGCGAAGCGTGGCGGCGTTGGAAGAGTCTCCGCTGCGGGACGCAGTCGCCCCACTTTTGAGCAGGCTCGTATGGCTGGGAATCGGAGAGCAGGGCGGATTCGATCTGCTCGCCAGCGAGCTCACGCTGGTAGATCAGCAAAGAGATCTGCTCGCGAGCAATCGCGACATAGCAGTCAACCTGGTGGCCGAGGTAGACGGGCTGGTGAGCACGGCCAACGCGAACGCACAGGAAGCCACGCGCGGCTCAACGCAGGCAATCACGACGGGCCGCACCCTCTTGCTGACGATTAGCGGCGTGAGCATTGCCGGCGCCCTGCTCATCGCCTGGCTATTCGTAGGCCGGGTGCTGCTGCGCCGTCTCCAGATGCTGTCCGGCTGGATGCGCCGCATGGCCGGCGGTGACCTTGAGGCCAGAGTGGAGATCGGCGGGCGTGACGAGGTGGCCGATATGGCCGCAGCGCTCGAGGTGTTCCGCCGCCACGCCCTCGAGGTGCAGCGCCTGAATCTGGTGGAGAAACTGGCGGACGAGTTGCAGGACAAGAACGTCCAACTGGAGAGCACCAACGATCGATTGGAGAGCACGCTGGAGGACCTGAACCGGGCGCAGGACCAGATTGTCATGCGCGAGAAGCTGGCGGCGCTGGGAGAACTCACCGCGGGGGTGGCCCACGAGATCAGAAATCCCCTCAACTTCGTGAAGAACTTCTCCGAGGTCTCAGAGGAGCTGATCGTGGAGCTGCGCGAGGTCCTCGAAGAGGGCGGAGACCAGTTGAGCCAAGACGATCGGGAACTCATCCAGGAGATCTCCCAAGACCTCTCAGGCAACCTGGAGCGCATACGATCGCACGGCGACCGCGCCAACCGTATCGTCCACGACATGCTCATGATGGGTCGCGGCTCGGCCGAGTGGCAGTCCACCGACATCAATGCCCTGGTAGACGAGTACGCCCGGCTCGCCTACCACAGCGCGCGGGCCACCGACCCGAACTTCCAGCTAGACACGAAGCGGAGCCTTGACCCCGAGATGGGCGAACTGGAGGTCATTCCGCAGGATATGGGCCGCGTCTTCCTGAACATGGCAGGCAACGCCTGCTACGCGACCGACGAGAAGCGGCGCGCAATTGAGGAAGCGGGCACAACCGCCGAGCCCTACGCTCCCACGCTGTCGCTCACGACCAAGCGCATGGAGCACCTGGTGGAGGTGCGCATCAGGGACAACGGGAACGGGATGCCGCCCGAAGTGGTGGAGAAGATATTCAACCCGTTCTTCACCACCAAGCCCACCGGCCAGGGCACGGGGCTGGGCCTTGCGCTGTCCAGCGACATCGTGCGCGAGCACGGCGGCAACATCCGGGTGGAAACCGAGCCCGGCGAGTTCACCGAGATGATCGTGGAACTTCCCCTGAAGCCGCCCGCCAGGACCGCGGAGGGAGAGAACGGGGACGAGCCGGACGCGGAGAGAACGGATACTTTAGTTTCTCCGGTGCGACAAGGATAGGCCCGCGTCCCAAGGGAACTGGCGCGCGCCGACCGGGCTGACTTCGTTTTCGCAGCCGACGCTTGCGCTGTCCCGCGCGCCCCGCCTGATCGACAGGCGCTTCCAGCCCCGTCACGTGAAGCCGCACCACACCCCTCCTCCCCGGCGCAAAACGCGCCTAATGTCCGGCGCGTTTTGCTATCCCGGCCTCCCTTGAGCAGTCTGGTGGTGAGCTCCAGCCCACAGCGGGGGCGGCAAGTGAATTGGGTACTGGCGGGCCGAGCCCTATGCTTACGCGCGGCGGTCATCCGGCCTGGATAGGAGACCAGATTTGAGGACGCTTACGAACATCCTTTCGCACCGCCGGCCCGCCGCCGTGCTGGCGTCAACCGGAATCGCTTCCCTAGCCCTGATGTTGGCCCGGCCGGCCGTTGCGCACGCGGCGGGTGTTAACGAGGAAACGCAGTTCATCTTCAATACCTTCTCGTTCCTCGTCTGGGGCGCGTTAGTTATGTGGATGTGCGCCGGGTTCACGATGCTCGAGTCCGGCTCGGTGCGTACCAAGAACGCCTCCATGATCTGCCTGAAGAACATCGGCATCTACTCGATCGCCGGGATCGCCTACTTCCTCATCGGCTACAACCTGATGTACGTCGACGTCGGCGGCGTTATCGGCTCGTTCAAGTTCCTGTACGGACCTTCGGCCGATGAGATCGCCCTTGTGAGCGGACAGACGGACGCGGCGGCCGATGTCGTCAGCGGTGGATACGCAGGCATGTCGGACTGGTTCTTCCAGATGGTCTTCGTAGCGACCGCCGCCTCGATAGTGTCCGGCGCCATAGCCGAGCGGATAAAGATGTGGACGTTCTTCGTCTTCACGCTAGCGCTGACCGCGATCATCTACCCAATCGTAGGCGCCTGGACCTGGGGCGGCGGGTGGCTCAGTGAGCTGGGGTTCCAGGACTTCGCGGGCTCGACCATCGTGCACGGCACCGGCGGCTGGGCGGCGCTCGCGGGCGTGCTGCTCGTCGGGCCCAGGCTCGGCAAATTCCGGCGCGACGGCAGTGTTAGGTCAACGGCTCCCTCCAATGTCCTGGTGGTGACCCTGGGTGTCTTCATCCTCTGGTTCGGCTGGTTCGGCTTCAACGGCGGGTCGCAGCTGGCGCTGGGGAGCGCGGCCGACGCGGTGGCCATGAGCCACGTGCTGGTCAACACCAACCTGGCGGCGGCGGCCGGTGTCGTGGCCGCCATCGCCGTCTCGCGGCCAATCCTAGGGCGCATGGACCTGTTCGCCGGCCTGAACGGCGCGATCGCGGGGCTCGTCTCGATCACGGCCGGCCCCAACATCACCGATCACTATTGGGCACTCATAATCGGCGCCGTCGGCGGTGTCGTGTGCACGGCAGGCATCAAGCTCCTTGAGAAGGTAAAGCTAGACGACGTGGTCGGTGCGGTTCCGGCCCACTTGTTCGCCGGCATCTGGGGAACCCTGGCGGTCTGCATCGCCGCGGGCGGTCAATTCCACATTCAACTGCTCGGCGTAGTGGTGATCGGGGCGTTCGTGTTCGTGGTCTCGTGGTTGCTGTGGCGCGCTCTGGACATGACGCTGGGCTTACGAGTGTCGCGCCAGGTCGAACGTTTGGGCCAGGACGCCGGAGAGCTGGGAATCGAGGCTTACCCCGAATTCGTGCTTATGCCGGAAGAGTTCGACGACGAAGACTAGCCGCACGCCTCTCACGTAACGCAGAAAGCCGGCCGGCGGTGGTTGACCCCGCCGGGTCACCCATATGGAGGCTCACGGGAGGCAGCGGCGGCGCGAGCGGCCGTCGCAGTTTCGTCGGCCGCGTGCGGGTAGCCTACTCCGGCGTCGCGAGCATCGGGCCCCACTCCACCGCCCCCGGGGCTAGTCCAAATACCTAGCCGCCAGGCGCTCCAAGGTATTCCGGGTGCGGATGGTCATGGGGCCAAGCTCCGACTCGATCCGCTTCAGATCGAGCTCCGACTCACTCACCCCGCCGCTCGGCAGCCAGAAAAGCTCACGGCCGTGAATCTCCAGGCAGTCTTCGCTCGTGCTCAAACCTAGAACAGCCCTCTCAGCCTCAGGTGCGGGCTTCTTGGAGAGTAGAGCCACCTGGATTTTGCCCTTCGATCGCTTGAGCTGGTCGGCTGTGAAAGGTTGCTGACGCGTGATGGACCGGACTTCATCAGCGCCGCGCAGGAACGTGGGCACGTCGTAGCTGAGCGCCTGCCGGAGTCCTCTTTCGATTCGATCGCTCAGGCCGGCAGGATCATCCGGCTCCGCGTCGAAGATGATGTTGCCGCTGGCGAGGAACGCGGCTACGGACGAGAAACCCATGTCGGCAAAGCACGCACAGAGCTCGTCGTTCTTGATGCGGCGGCGGCCCAGGTTCATTCCGCGCAGAAAGGCTACGTATCTCTGCATGGCGACCGGTCAATGCCCATGGCGAGCACTGCGCCCCATCTCAGAATAGAGTGGCGGAAGTGCGGGTAGGAGCTGATGTATCCCGACCTTATGGTCATTGAGGAAATAAGCCTACATAGGTGAGGAGGCTGGGGGAGCCCTGCTGAAAGGCGCGCAGTTGCGCCCGCACTTGGTCTTGGAAGTGCGCGAAGTCGGCACTCCAGGGGTGGGCGTGGGTGACCCGCTGGCGGACCAGCCGCCAGAGCTTCTCAATCGGATTGAGCCAGGGGGCGTAGGTCGGGAGGCGGATGAGTTGCAAGCGGGGGTCCTGCGCCAGAGCGTCCAGCGCGGTGGGATGGAAATGGACCGGCCAATTGTCCATGACCAGATAGATATTCTGTGCGTCGGGGTATTGGCGCGCGGCCTGCAGCCAGCACTGGCGCAGGCGGGCTGCTGTGAGACGGTTGAAGTCCCAGGTCTGCACGCGACCGGAACTCGCGTCCAGCACGCCCACCACCCGCATACAGGTGTTGGCCCGCTGCGCGTAGGGCAGCCGGGGCTGGCGCCGCCCCAGCCGGGCCCACAGCCAGGCCTGGCCGGGCTGGCGATAGAAGCTGGCCTCATCGCTGAACAGCACGACCACCTCGCCGGGACGGGCGCGGGCCTCCCTCAAGGCCTGCTCCACGCGCCCCTTTTTTCCTCGTACGCGGGGTCGGGGCTGTGCACGCGCGGCTGTCCCCGCTTATAGCGGAAGCCCAGCCGCACCAGGGCCCGATAGACCCCCGAGTCGGTCATGCCCTGCAGACTCGGCACCGTGCCGGCCAGGGCGCTCAGCGTCCAGCGACTCTGCGCCACCCCGAAGGTCCGTGGCGACTGCCGCAGGTAGGTCGCCACTTCCGCCCCGTCCACCTGCGCCCGCCGCCCGCGACCGGCCGCCACCGCCAACCCCGCCACGCCCTCCTGCCGGTACCGCCGCACCCATTCGCCCACGCTCGCGCGATGGGCACACACCAGCGCCGCTACTTCCTGCCGCGTAGCGCCACGGGCCACGTTGAGCACCGCCAGCGCCTTAACCCGGATATAGGGTACCGGCGAGGTGCGCATCGCCGCCCTCAATTCGCGCATCTGCGCCTCCGTCCATTCCATCCCAACCTCCGCCACCACGCGGCTCACACCCGCTGCATTGTATGTCACTGTATTTACTCAATGACCATAAGGTCGGGCCACCTGCCCGCATCCCTGCTTACTAGAGCGACGCGCCCGCGCCGGCAATGAAGGGACCTGCGTCATCGGCATCGTCATCGTCGCCGGGCTCCTCCACAATATCGTCCAGGGTGGGAGAGTCGCTCTTGGGCAACGCGATCGTGTCCATGTCCAGCAGCGCGTCGATGATGTTGACCGAGAACCATGAGCCGGACGCGCCCATCGTGAACACCTCCGGCTTCGCCCGCGCGGAGTCCCGCATGATTCCGAGCCCGTCCTGGTAAGGCTCGAACGAGACGATCTTCTCCAAGCGGACCCGGAAGCGCTTCTCGCTGCCCGCGAAGTAGATGTGCTTGGTGGTGATGCCGAGTATCCCGGAATCCGTGTGCTCCATGGACTTGGAGTCAACGCTTCGACCCCGGAACTGGCTCGGGCGCACGTACACACCCTTGGCGACGCGGAAGCTCATGCCCATGGATCCGCCCCGAAACTCACGGCGCGTCACCTGCTCCACGTAGCCCACGTCGTTGAACACCCAGATCAACGCTTCACTCTTCATCAGGTTGAATGGCAAGCGCCCGAAGCGGGCTCTGACCGCCTTGCGGTCGAAGCGGGGCACCACGCCCTCGTCTGCCAGCGAGTTGAGCAACGCCATCATCCTGAAGAGCTCGAAATGGCCGCCGCCGTCGAGCCGGTTTTCAGGGAGATCGAATCGCGCTCGGTAGCGGTTCAGGCCGCGCTTCTCCTGCGAGGAGAGCGCGTGATCTTCCATCGCCTCCGGCCACCGCGTCGCACCAGCCCCTCGATAGCGTCTCGGTCATCTGATCGCCCGCGACATCCACGCGGCCGCCCGCGGCGGTCTCACGAATTCGCGCGGGCAACTCGTCAAGGCCGGCGCCGTGCAGAGCCGCGTCCACGCACATAGCGCTGATGGAGCTCGTGGCCCTCTCGTGGCTCTCCGCGCACTCCTTGTGATGGCTGCGCAAGAAACCGGCGGACTGCCCACAGTACTTGCAATCTCCCATTAGACGATTCCTCCTGACGACATTGAGCGAGTCGGTGCTAGGAGCGCCCCTGTTGAGGCAAACCTCGTGGTTGCCCACTCCCATCTGCAATGGGCGGGCAGGTTGCTCAGATCGCCCATGCGTCCACACCCGTGCCCACAGATGAGCCGTTCATTCCGTCGCGTCCAGGCGGTTGAGATGGCCGGACCAGTGGAGGATGCGCTGGTCCGCCGTCACCAGCTGATGGCCTTTGAGGGCCGTAGCGACGATAAAGCGGTCGGCGGGGTCGGCGTGGAAGTCGGTCAGATTCGCCGCCCGAATTCCGATCTCGCCGTCAACGGGAATTTCGACGACGCCTTGCTCCAATTGCTCCCGGCGCCATAGGCCGACGTCCTCAGGAAACCTGATCCGCCCCTTGCCCTTGAGCACTGCTACTTCCCAGAACGAGGTCGCGGACACGCAGATATCACCCGACTGCCATGCCTGGTCGATCTCGAACCGGGCGTTGGTTCCCAGCCGCTCTTGACCCAATCGCAGCCAAAGCATGACGTGCGTGTCGAGCAGCATCACGGGTTGAGTACTCGGTCCGGGTTGGACTCGGCCTCCCATTCCACGTCGATGGGCTCGATGATGTCGCCAAGGATTTCGATCCGGCCTCTATCGATGCCAAAGAGACTCTTAGGCTTCTGGCGGTACGGCTTGAGTTGGGCGACCGGACGGCCGTTCTTGGTGATCACGATCTCCTCGCCGCTTTCCGCCACCTCGTCCATGAGCTTGAGGCACCTGGCCTTGAACTCCGACGCCTTGATGGTCCGGGCGCCGCCCACGGCGCCGCTATCCGTCGTCATGGCGCGCTCCCTGGTCAGCGGTGATTATCGGTCAGCCTAACATGGTTATGACCATAGTCATGACCATTCTCGTAACCCGCCTCCGCTAGTGTCCAGACCGGAGACATCATCTACACGTGTTCGGACACATGGTTTACACCGCGGGAGGCGCTGCGAGTGGCTGAGCAGTGGGTTGGAAGGTCCTGAATGTGAGTGAGGTTCGGGCCAGGCCGGCAGCAACTAACGCCGCCACTCGGCGATATTCCACATCTCGCTGTCCCAGCCGTTGATACGGACGCCTTGCAGGGTATTGAGGTGTGCGGAAACGAATCCACGGTTCACAAGCGGGATCTGGTAATAGTTCCGCACTTGCATGTCGTTTAGCTGTTTGATCAGCGCGGCGCGCTCGGGTCCGATTCTGGTTTGGGTGAATTGGGCAAAGAGCCTGTCGTACTCCGGGTCGCAGGAGCGGGAGTCGTTACCACCGACCCAGTTGTTGTCCCGTGTCGGAATATGGTCGCAGAGTTGACCGGATAGATATTGCTGTGGGTCGATGTCGGAAGAGCTGGCGTACATCTGAACGTCCGCGAAGAACCGGCGATACGACGCATCCTTGTCGGCCACGGGATCGCCGCCGAAAAAGACGCTGGCGTCATGCTGCACCAGCTCGGTCTCAATGCCTATCTGACGCCACCAATCGCGAATACGAGCCTGGGTTTCCTGTCGGATAGAATTGACTGAAGTTTGGTAAGTAATCCGCAGCGGAACACCGTTATATTCCCGGATGCCGTCCCCATCGGTATCAAGCACATTGCTATCGTCCAGCAGCCGATTGGCGCCTTCGATATCCTGGGATAGGCACTCATCGTTTGCGGTCGAAGTGTAGTTCGGAGGGCCTTCGATCACATTGCAGGCAGACTTGCCGGCAAAGCCGTAGAGCCGCTCGGATATGAGGCCGCGGTCGATGGACATGGACATGGCCCGCCGAATCGGCTCGTATGTGAGGAAGGGATGAGGGTTTTGCCCATCCAGGTACTCGGAGCGATCGTCGCCTAACGCAGGGTCTGGGTTCGTCTGATTGACGACAATACGTTCAATCAGGCTGGCGAACGCGGAGACCACTTTGCCCTGTCCGGCCGCTTCCATCTCCGCAAGAGTCTCCGGCGCCACTTGCAGATTCCAGGCGTAGTCGGCTTCACCCATTTCCAATACGGCGCGGGCTGCCGCAATCGCATCGCCGCCGCCCTTGAGGACTACCCGGTCGAAATAAGGCGCAGTCCCTCGGTAAAACTGGTTGCGTTCATAGACGGCCTCTTCGTTGGCCTTGAAGTTGATGATTCGGTAGGGGCCGGTGCCCAGTGGGGCAGTGTTTTTGGCTTCACAGCTCGCCGCGGCCGCGCCTACGCAGTCGGCGAACTGCGCGCGGCTGATGATGGGCATGCCGCCGCTGACGAAGGCACCGTAAGGATAGGGTGTGGGCGCGTCGAAGGTGATTTTGACGGTGAGAGTATCGAGAGATTCCACCGAGGCCACGCCCGTAAACCCGTCGCTGGCCGTGCAGCCGGTATCTTCATCTACGCAATAGCGCCAGGTGAAAGCCACGTCATCGGCCGTCACGTCACTGCCGTCCGACCACTTCAGGCCATCCTTGAGCTTCCACGTAATCGACATCAGATCCTGCGAAAAGCCACCGTTCTCAAGCGTTGGGATTTCGGCGGCCAGTGCCGGCAGGAGCTCGCCATCCGGGTTGTATTTGGCCAGGGGTTCCAGAGTGATCGCCCCGGCCTCCTGATCTTTGGTGCCGGACGACAGGTAGGAACCTGGCAGAGTTGGCGCCTGCCAGAAGAGGATCGTCAGAACTTTCTCCCCTTCCGAGGTTTCCGCCTGCGGGGGCGCCACGCCGGAGCCGTTGCAGGCGACAACCGAGAACAGGGCTGCCAGGCCGAGGGCGAGTTTTAGGAAAGCGCGCATGGGGCATCCTCAAGAAAATCTTTCACTTGAGCTGGTGGCGAAGCGGTGGGCCCTCGTGGATTCGAACCACGGACCTCGCCCTTATCAGAGGCGCGCTCTAACCAACTGAGCTAAGAGCCCGGGAGCGCTTGCATGGTATCAGAGGGCCCATAGGCAGCCTCTCGGCAACCGCCTGAAGGCCCACGAGCAACAGGCCCGCGCGAGCTTAGAATGGCGTGGGGGATGTGGCTCAATCGGTAGAGCACTTCCTTTGCAAGGAAGGGGTTGCGGGTTCGAGTCCCGCCATCTCCACCGAGTCCAGCGTGATCCGGCGCACACGTCGCCGACGCATTGCGCCGGGTCGTTGAAGGGGCTGGACCTGGAACGGAGAGCTTGCGCGCTATGAGCGATCAGCCAGAAACACCCTGGTGGCTCACGCAGGCCGGTGAGCGGCGGACCTACCGGCACGCGCCGCGCGCCTTTCTGCCGGCCGACCGGGCCATGCCTGTCCTGGTGGTGCGGGGATCGCGGGAGGGGCCCACCTTCCTCACGCTGGCGGGAGTGCACGGGGACGAATATGAGTCGATGGAGGCGGTAAAGCAGCTATTCGCCGAGCTCGATCCGGAGTCGCTGTCCGGCACCTGGGTGGCGGTAGCGTGCTGCAACGTCGACGCCTATCTGGCCGGCAACCGGGTGGGACCGGCGGACGGACAGGACCTGGCAAGGGTGTGCCCGGGCCGCGCCGACGGCACGCTGACCGAGCGGCTGGCACACGTCCTGACGCAGGACTTCATACGGCGCGCATCGTTCCTGTGCGACCTGCACTCGGCCGGCAAGTCGTCACGCATGGCACTGCTGGCGGGTTACGCGCTGGCCGACGAGGCACTGACCGCGGTGCAACGCGAGGCCGCGCGCGTGTTCGGCATCCCGCTCGTCTGGGGCACCCCTCCGAACGAGGGCCGGACACTCTCGGCCGCCCGCCAGCTGGGCGTGCCGTCGATCTACTGCGAAGCCACCGGCGCGGGCGGATGCCGCCGCGAAGACGTGGAGGCCTACGTGGAAGGCGTCCGCCGGGTGATGATCCACCTGGGAATGCTGGACGGCCAGGTTAAACCGCCGGCCGATCAGCGTCTGATAGAAGACCCTACACCCAACGTCGGCAACCTCGCGCTGCACAACGTCACTCCCGTGGACGGTCTGTTCCGAGCCGCGGTCGATCTCCACGACCAGGTGGCCGCGGGAGACTTGCTGGGCGAGGTGGTGGACCTGTTCGGGCACGTGAAGTTCAGGTGCCGGACCGAAAAGAGCGGCACGGTGATCCTGGTCCGCCACCTGCCGCGAGTGGAAGCCGGGACCACGCTGGCGGTAGTGATTTAGCGGACGGCCGCCGAGGGCGCGGCGAAATGCGCACGCCCAAAGCATCTCCTGTACGCGGACGCGCCGCGCCGCTCATCTCCGCCCGGCGTGCTAGGCGCGGGCGCCAAGGGCTACGACGGGACGGTCAAGGGCGCCAGCATCTCATCGGTTATATAGCGGCCCAGCGCGAAGATCTTGCGGTCCGTGTACCAGAAGATCCGATGGCCGTCCCGTTCCGACAGGCTCGCGTACATCGACAGCCAGCGCATGTACAGCGGATACACCCCCACGTTGTCCGTGTCGAACAGCAGCATCGGCTGACTGAACCAGACCGGCTGGTGCGCATTCGGCCGGAACTCCCCCACCGACAGAAACTGCGGGCGCCGGCTGTTCAGGTTCAGAGGGCCTCTGCCGCCGAACCCGAAGCCGTCGTGATTCTGCAGGAACACCAGATAGCGCCCATCCTCCAGGGCGTACATGGGTGAGGGCGCGATCGGATTCAGCATCGCCTCGCCGTCGTCCCGGTAGCGCAGAATCTCGGTGGGCCGCCAGCTGTGCCCGTGGTCGTCCGAGACCGTGTACCAGAGCTGCCCGTTGGCGGTGCGCATCTCGGTGAACAGGCGTCCGTCCGGCAGCAGCACCAGGCCCGGCTCCTGGCAGAACGTGAAGCCCTCGGAGGCCTGCGGCTCGAAGGTCATGGGCACCCACACCATGTCCTCGTCGTCGGGCAGCCAGGTGACCTTCACGTCCTTGGGGTCGGGGCCCTCGTCGATGTTGTCGAAGCGCAGGAACTGGCTGCGGCACTCGTTCAAGTTGGGGAAGCCGCCCATGTGACTTGTGTCGGTAGCTGGCTTGATCTGCTGCGCGACGGTGCGGGTCAGGGCTACGACGTGCCGGTCCATAGCGTCGCGGATCGGCTTCTGCCAGACCACCCCCATGGTCGGCACCTTGGGATCGGGGTTGTCCCACTTGCCGCGGCGGTACTCGAACTCCACCCCACCGTCCATCCAGGTGTGCCCGTCATCGTCCGAGTAGCGGCAGCGCAGCACCGAGTTGAGGATGTTCTGTCCGATCCCCTTCGAGCGGTTGTAGTAAACGTAGATGCGGCCCGACTTGGACATCACCGGGAAACCGAAGCTGCTCACGTGGCCCGCTTGCGGCCCCGGCTCGTGTATGTGGGCGGGCGCGGTCCAGCTGCGGCCGTGATCCGAACTGCGCGCAAAGAACACGTCCATGTCGTCAACGGTATCGAGGGCCATTGTCCAGATGGCCAGCAAGTCGCCGCCGGGCGTGTAATCGACCAGGACGTGGTCCTGGTGCTCTGAGTAGTGCGGCGGCTGCGTGGGGAGGTTGAGCACCAGGTCGGGATTGGTGCGCTGCCAGTCGTCGCTATAGCACTCGTAGTCGCCTTCTACCGGCATTGCCCGTTCCTCCCGTTGAACCAACTACCACACGAGCCGTTGCGGAATGCGAGCAAGGTACTAGCTGAGGAGCTTCTGTCCAAGTGCGCGCCGCGCGGAATCGCGCGTTTAGATGGGCGGCCGAAAAACGGTCAGCTTCGGCGGTGGCCCGACCTTATGGTCATTGAGGAAATAAGCCTACATAGGTGAGGAGGCTGGGGGAGCCCTGCTGAAAGGCGCGCAGTTGCGCCCGCACTTGGTCTTGGAAGTGCGCGAAGTCGGCACTCCAGGGGTGGGCGTGGGTGACCCGCTGGCGGACCAGCCGCCAGAGCTTCTCAATCGGATTGAGCCAGGGGGCGTAGGTCGGGAGGCGGATGAGTTGCAAGCGGGGGTCCTGCGCCAGAGCGTCCAGCGCGGTGGGATGGAAATGGACCGGCCAATTGTCCATGACCAGATAGATATTCTGTGCGTCGGGGTATTGGCGCGCGGCCTGCAGCCAGCACTGGCGCAGGCGGGCTGCTGTGAGACGGTTGAAGTCCCAGGTCTGCACGCGACCGGAACTCGCGTCCAGCACGCCCACCACCCGCATACAGGTGTTGGCCCGCTGCGCGTAGGGCAGCCGGGGCTGGCGCCGCCCCAGCCGGGCCCACAGCCAGGCCTGGCCGGGCTGGCGATAGAAGCTGGCCTCATCGCTGAACAGCACGACCACCTCGCCGGGACGGGCGCGGGCCTCCCTCAAGGCCTGCTCCACGCGCCCCTTTTTTCCTCGTACGCGGGGTCGGGGCTGTGCACGCGCGGCTGTCCCCGCTTATAGCGGAAGCCCAGCCGCACCAGGGCCCGATAGACCCCCGAGTCGGTCATGCCCTGCAGACTCGGCACCGTGCCGGCCAGGGCGCTCAGCGTCCAGCGACTCTGCGCCACCCCGAAGGTCCGTGGCGACTGCCGCAGGTAGGTCGCCACTTCCGCCCCGTCCACCTGCGCCCGCCGCCCGCGACCGGCCGCCACCGCCAACCCCGCCACGCCCTCCTGCCGGTACCGCCGCACCCATTCGCCCACGCTCGCGCGATGGGCACACACCAGCGCCGCTACCTCCTGCCGCGTAGCGCCACGGGCCACGTTGAGCACCGCCAGCGCCTTAACCCGGATATAGGGTACCGGCGAGGTGCGCATCGCCGCCCTCAATTCGCGCATCTGCGCCTCCGTCCATTCCATCCCAACCTCCGCCACCACGCGGCTCACACCCGCTGCATTGTATGTCACTGTATTTACTCAATGACCATAAGGTCGGGACTTAGCGCTCGCATGCGTACCCCGGCCGCCGCACGCGCTTCCGAACGGATATTCCCCAGGCTCATCGCATAGCCCCGCGCGCACCGGATTCCAATCGATGTACCGCATAGCGCTTGCCAACTCGTCGTCGCCACGGATCGTCCGGTCGTAGAACCGCTCTTCCCGTACCCGCCCGGCCCGCGCCGCTCACGAATCGACTTGCCCGCGTTCCATTTGAAGCGGGTCATCAACTCCGCAACCCGCGTGTCCCCAAGCAGTCGCACGAGCAGATGCACTTAGTCGGGCGTGACCACGAACCCGATCACGCGCGTCTGCTCATCCGATTGGAATCTCAAGACGGAGTCCGAGGCGCATTCAGCATGGGTCGCATCGGCAAAGAAACGCTCGCGCCGGCGGGTAGTGGCCGTGATAAAGACCACGGCGCCGTGCACATGGTGGTGTCGGAGCGTCTTGCGCTTTCGGAGGGTGTCACTCACGCGCCCAGGGTAGGACGCGGACGCCTGGCTGGTCGTGCGATCCCGACCTGATGGTCGGGCCACCGGGCTGTGAGTGCCCGTCGAGCTACGGCGCCGCCACGCGCTCGATGGCGGCCCGCAGCTCGTGCGCCAGGTCGCCGCGTGGGCTGACCGCGACCCGCTCGAGCTCGAGCCATGCGGCCAGGCAGCGCAGCTCCAGGGCCAACTCGCGCGCGACCGCCTTGCCGTCCCGGCCGTGCTCCCCGAACGCGCCGCGCACCAGGAGCGTTCGGGCGCGCCGCCGCGCCTTGAGATCAACCCGAGCGACCAGCTCTTCCCCCAGGAGGAAAGGGAGAACGTAGTAGCCGTGGCGGCGCCTGGCGGCCGGCACGTATATCTCGATGCGATAGTCGAAACCGAATAGCCGCCGCACGCGATCACGCGTCCAGACGAGCGGGTCGAAAGGGTTCAGCAAGGCGCGCGCCCTCACGGTCCGCGGCGCACGCGCCGCCGCCCACATGTAAGCCGGTCGAGTCCATGCGGCCACGCCGACCGGTTGGAGCTCGCCGGTTTGCACAAGCTGCTCGACGCAGCGCTGCGTGGCCGGTCGTTCGAGGCGGTAGTAGTCGGCCAGATCCTCGGCTGTCGCGACCCCCTGGGACTGAGCAGCCAGGCGCACCAGCTCAAGTTGCGCCCGCTCTGTCGGTATTGCGGGCGCCTGCCGCACGTCGGGCGGCACGACCCGATCCGCCAGGTCGTAGACGCGCGTGAAGCCGCGCCGCTCGCTGACCGCTACCTCACCCGTGCGGAACAGCCACTCCAGCGCCACCTTGCCCTTGGCGTAGCCCCACCAGGGACCGGTGCGCCGGCCCGGGTCTTCCAACTCCCCGGCGGACAGCGCGCCGCGCCGGCCAAGCTCGGCGCGCACCGCCTCGACGTAATCGATGAACTCGCGCGTCGCACGCTCACCCAGACCCGCTGCTCCGGCCGCCGCCATACGCGGGCGAAACAGCGGATAGCGAGAGACCGGAAGCAGCGACGCCATATGCCCCCAGTACTCGAAAAGCTCACGGCGCCGGTAGGCGAGGTCGTCCAAGAGTCGCCGGGGGTAGGGGCCGAGACGCGAGAAGAAGGGCATGTAGTGCGCCCGCACCAACACGTTGACCGCGTCCAGTTGCACCAGCCCAACGCGGCGGAACACCCGGCGAAGATGCCGGACATCCACGCGCCCGGCCGGCCTCGGATCGCCGAATCCCTGCGCAGCCAGGGCGAGCCTGCGCGCCTGATCGAGCGAGAGCGTGCGCGATTGACTCATGCGCTTAGGAGACCCCCGTTTTCAACCGTCCCAATTCTCTGTTATGTCAACTCGATCCCAGTGCAAAGCCCACGGACTCACGGGTGGCGCCGAATGCCGCCGCCGATACCCAACCGGCCGACTCGGCGCGTTCGTCACCGGGACCGGCGTTTAGCGGCGCTTGCGGTGGGCAGCCTCGTGCGCCGCGATCATCTGCTCGGGCGTGACGCGGGCGACGGCCTCTCCGATCACCTCCAGCGCCGCGTCATCGGCGCGCTTGAACCGCACGCATGACTTCCCCATGTTGAGCTTCTTGCCGGTCTTCCGGTAGGCGTCCTTGAACCACTCGGAGGCCGCCGGGTCGGCATAGACGGAATGCAAATAGACCGAGAGGTAGTTTTTCTGCGCGGCCAGCGCCGCCACGCCGAGCGGCTGCCGGTTGTAGGTCTGCGGGAAGCGCTCCAGCGGGATGGCGTAGCCGATCATGCCGTACTGCATCATCTCCTCGAAGCCATCCGGCAAGTTGGCCAAGATCACCTCACGGACCCTCTGAACGTCACCGCGTCGGTCCTCCGGGAGACCCGCGAGGTACTCGTCAACGGTTTTGGCGCTGCTGGACACCATTTGCCGACCTCTATCAGTAAGGGAGCTAGCGGGCGCGTCAAGCCCGTCCAGTTGTAGCACGGCGACGTTCAGGCGCCGCTCGGCGGATAGCGCTGCCAGCGGTGCGGCGCCTTCGGCAGCGCCGCATCACGGAAGTCGCATAGCGGCGCTAGGATGGCGATTGCCCGTAAGGCACCATTGCTCCGGCCCTGAGAGCATCCGGCCAGAGAGGTTCGTGAAATGAGCACCAGCGACGCGGCGGCGCTCCCTGCAGAGCGGTTCGCGGCAGATCCGATTTATCTCACCGACCTGGAGAACAGCCAGCCGGAGAGCGCACTTTCGGAACGATCCAGGCGCGGCGGCTGGCGCCTTCTGCCCTACCAGACCGACCTCGTGTCCGGCACGATGCTCGTTGCCAAGGGCGAGAACGCCGCGCCCGAGGTCGCGTACGCCCCGCGGAAGGACGGTTGGCACGCTATCTCGGTGGGAGTCTTCGCCGGCTATCACGAGCGTAACGGCGTGCTCATCAGGCTCAGCGGCAACCCTGTCTTCACCATCCTGCGCGCACGGCCTCACCAGACCACGCCGTGGTACCGGCAATACCACGGCGAGCAGATCTGGGAGATTCCCTGGAAGGTCGCCGACCTAACCGGGCAGAACATCCACCTGAAGCAGCACGCCTGGTGGCACGGGGTGGGCGACCCGACGCAGTCATTCGACTCGGCGGAGGCGATGGTGGCCTACATAAAGCTGGTGCCGCTCAGCGACGCCGAGCTGCGCGCCCACCAGGCGGATATGCGCCGCAGCGACACTCGACGGCTCTTCACCCACAACGACGGCGGGGTGATCGGGGAAGGGACCATGACGGCGGACGACATCCGGCGCTACGTGGAGCTCTATCGGGACACCGACTTCTCACGCATCTACTGGTGCGCTGGGTCGGGCGACCGGCTCAACTACTCAAGCAAGCTCGGTCTCAGCCCTCCGTTTTGGTTCGATGAGGATGAGTTCGCGTCGAGGTCCGATCACACCAACAGAGCCAGCTGGCTGAGCCTTCGCGCGCAGGGCATTGATCCGTTGCGAGTGGTATCGGAGCACGCGCATGACCTCGGACTGGAGCTCCACGCCACCTATCGGGTATCCGGTTTCCGCCACCCTCCGCCCGGTAATCGCGTCCAGCGAAGCTCTTTCTTTCACGATCATCCCGAGTTGCACGGAACGGGTCGAAGCGGCCAGATCTCGCCGCGCATCGCCTACGCCTTTCCCGAGACGCGCGCCTACGTGATCTCATTGCTGTGCGAGATGGCCGAGTTCCCGATCGACGGGATCAGCCTGCAGTTCAACCGGCGGCTGCCGGTGCTCGAGTACGAGCCGCCGTTGGTCGAGAGCTTCAAGGCCGCGTACGGCGAGGACCCCTTCAACCTCGAGGAGCTGGACCCGCGCTGGCTGCGCCACCGAGCGAGCTTCATGACCCAGTTCATGCGCGACATCCGCGCGGCCTTGGATGAGGTTGCCCAAAAGCAGGGTCGGACGCAGCCAATCGGCGTCTCGGCGGTCGTCACCAACAGCGAGGACGAGAACCTGTACTACGGCCTGGATCTACGCGCCTGGGTGGAGCAGGGCCTTATAGACACTCTCATACCGTATAGCTCCAATCCGGACTTCAACAGCAACGAGCCCTCATGGACGGACGTGCGCGACGCGGCGTTCTTCCTGGAGCTGACGGAGGGCACCGACACCAAGCTGGCGCTCAATCTCATGCCGCGCCAGATGAGCGCCGCCGAGTACCTGCAAAGGGCGGCCGCTCTGTATGCCGCGGGCGTGGAGAACCTGTTCTTCTGGGACGGCGGCCTGGAGCGGGCGCAGTCGACCGGCGCCTATCACGTCGTGAGCCGGCTGGGTCACCGCGAGGAGATAGAGGCGTGGCTGCAAGCCGGCGAGCCCAGCCCGGAGGCGCCCGCTACGCGCCTGCGGAGTCTGGGCGGATGGGATTTCTCCTACGTTAGCCCTGGCTAGGCGCACTCGGCCGTTTGCCGCGCTCAGGCCGGGCCCGCGGGTCGGCGGGTGCCGAGGTCGGCTGAATAGCGGGTCTGCTACGCGGGCGGGTCGGAGTCGCCTCGTTTGTCGCTATCGGGTTGGTCACCGCGAGCGACGCGGCGTACGCGCTTCTCGAGATTGATCAGGACCGAGTCGATCCGGCCGGCGATGTCGCGAGCCGCCTTGCTGCTCAGCGCGTCGTCCACGGCCCCGCGCGCCTGCGAGCGTAGGTCGTCGAGCTCACCGCGCGCGCGCTGCGCCTGTTCGCTATTGAGCGCATTCTTGGCCTGATCGCGCGCCTGCTCGACGCGGCGCCGCACGTCCTGGCCGCGTTGCCCACTCAACTCCGAGCGCACACGTTCGACCAGCCTATCCAGCCGTGTGCGCCGGCTTTCGTCGCTTCCCGTCATGACCGATCCTCCCCGCGGTTCGCACGCGGACTCGGCAAATGCGCGTCAGCGACCGCCTCTCGACGCCGGGAACGCCTCAAACGCCGGCCAGCACGCCGCGCAGCGTGGCAAGGCTTCCGGCCATCGCGGCCTGTGGATCCGGCAACACTGGATTGGTCTCCACGCTTACGGCCCCGCCATAGCCGTGGTCGCGCAGCGCGGCCACCGCGGCGGCCAAGTCCGATTCCTGCATGAGACCGTCCAGCAAGGCCAGATGATCGTCCTTCTCACCCCGGTTATCGTCGAAGTGCACATACGCGACCCGGTCCCCGGCCATAGCGAGCGCGTCGGCGATGGATTCGCGCGAAATCTGCGCGTGACCTATGTCCAGCAGGAGGTAGATGTTGGGGTGGCCGACCTCATGAATGTAGTCCATCGTTTCCCTTACGGAGGGAAGCCCGGTCTCCGGGAAGTGCTCGATGGCGAAGCGAATGCCGCGCACTTCGGCCTCGTTTGCCAAATGGATCACTGAATCGGTGAAGTGGCCGCGCGCTTCCGGGTCAGCCGTAGCCGCCGGGACGACGTAGACCATGCCGGCGCCCAGCGCGTGGGCTTCGCCCATGGCTCGCTTGGCATGCTCCAGCGCCGCGCCGCGCGCGGCATCGTCACCGGACTCGATAGCGGTCCCCTCGGGCAGAAGGTGGGTGATGGCGACCGAAGTGACCGGCAGATGCTCCTGCCGCGCGGCGGTGGTGGTGAAGCCGGGCTCTACGTCGATGGAGTCGAAACCGGCCGCGGCGGCGATCCGCGCAGCTTCCTCGGGAGGCTCCGTGTAAGACCACAGGCAGGCCGAGATGTGCATCGCTCACCTCCTCCAACGGGTCAACCGAGGGTACCCGACGGGACTAGCCAGCCGCATCGCCGGCGGCGCGTCGACCAATCCGAATCATGCGCGGGCAAAGAGCTTTTGCAACGCGTCGAGATTGGCCTCGGTCATGTAGTCAAGCTCAACGCGCGGACTCCAGCCCCAGTCCTCGCGGGCGGCGGACGTGTCGAAATCGGCGGGCCAACTCTCGATGATGTCGGCGCGCACGGGATCGGTCCGGTACGTGAACCGCACCTCCGGCATGCGCCTCTGCACCGCGCCGACCATCTCGGCCACCGAAGGCCCGGCGCCGACGATGTTATAGACCCGGCGTTTGAGCTGAGAGGCGTCGATGTCGTGCAATCGGATCATCGCGTCCACGACGTCGTCGAGCCAAACGATCGGCACGCGTGATTCCGGATATACGTAGAGCTCGTAGGCGCCGTCGCGCACCGCTGCGACGTAGAGGTCGCAAACGAACGCACTCGCGGCGCCCCCCGCCGGTGCGTTCGGCGCCACCATGGCGCCAAGCCGGACGCAGCGGAAATCAAGGCCAAAGCGCTGGTGGTAGTAGACGCCCAGGCGCTCACCGGCCACCTTGGTCATGCCGTAGAGACCGGCCGGCCATTGCGGCGTATCTTCGGTGACGGGCTCCACCACCCCGGCGCCGTAGGT
Organism: Chloroflexota bacterium; assembly: GCA_965220075.1. Taxonomy (GTDB): domain Bacteria; phylum Chloroflexota; class UBA11872; order UBA11872; family UBA11872. Next base: position 1,250,511 of record OZ244806.1, on the reverse strand, counting down.
GGCCACCGTGCTGGGGAACATGACGCGCTGAATCGAGTGACGCCGGGCGGCCTCGAGAACGTTGCGGGTTCCGTCCATGTTGACCCGCCAGGCCAGCTCGGACTCGGTCTCAGCGCCCCCCGACAAGATGGCGGCGAGGTGATAGATCGAATCCGGACGAACGTCCTGAACCACCCGATCGACAGTGTCGGCGCACTGGATCTGGCCCTGGATATAGCGCGCGCTGCGGAAGGCGTCGGAGGCGGCCAGCGGCTTGTCGTGCAAATCGAACACAGTCACGTCGTCGCCGCGATCGACCAGGATTGGCACAAGACGCGAACCGATGCTCCCGCTGCCGCCTGTGATCAATATGCGCATAGCGTCACGCCTGCCAGGGTCTCGGATCGAACAGCGCCCTCATTATGCCGGTAGAGCGACGGTTAGGGAGTCGGCCCGGCTGCCGCGCGCAGGCTCAGCCCAATCTCGGCAAACGCGCCAAGGCACGCGGGATTAGCGAGGGAGTCGAGATTCGGGACCGGCTCCCCGCGCAGAGCGTGCGCGACCGCCAGCTCGGCCAGTTTGCCGTTACGCGTGCGCGGTAAGTCCGCGACCTCGATAATCCAGTGCGGCACGTGGCGGGGCGAGGCGTCGCGTCGAAGGACGCGGCGAATCTCATTCTCGTGCTGCTCACTGAGACGCGTGCCAGACCGCAGCGTAACGAAGAGGGCGATCCGCTCGTCTCGTCCCACGGAGAACGCGGTCGCCAGGCAGCCGTCGATCCAGGGCAGCGCATCCAGCGGGCGGTAGATCTCGGCGGTGCCGACGCGCACGCCGCCGGGTTTGAGAGTGGCGTCGCTGCGCCCATGGATGATGACGCCTCCGCGCCCGGTCAGCTCGATCAAATCGCCATGCCGCCAGACCCCCGGATACTCGCCGAAGTACGCGTCCCGGTACTTGCGTCCGTCCGGGTCGTTCCAGAATCGCACCGGCATGGAAGGGAACGGACGGCGGCAGACCAGCTCGCCCTTACGACCGGTCACCGGCCGGCCATCCTCGTCGTAAGCCGCGACGTCCATGCCGAGACCTATGCATTGAATCTCGCCGGCATAGACCGGAAGCAGCGGGTTGCCGAGGACGAAGCAGGAGACTATGTCGGTCCCGCCCGAAATCGACAAGAGCCGGACCCGCTCGCCGAGCTGACCGCTGATCCAGCGAAATCCGGTGGGCGACAGCGGCGAGCCGGTCGAGAGGACGATGCGGGGCGGGCGGTCGCGCGTGCTGTCGCGCAGGTCGACGCGGGCACGCATGCACGCCTCGATGAAGGCGGCGCTGGTACCGAACACGGTCACCCCAAGCTCGGCCGCAATGCGCCAGGCGGCACTGACGCTCGGATACGCGGGGCTGCCGTCGTAAAGCGCCAGCGTGTGCCCGCCGGCCAGACCCGACACGAGCCAGTTCCACATCATCCAGCCGCAGGTCGTGAAATACACGATCACGTCGTCGGCGCGCAGATCGGTGTGCAGCTGGTGCTCCTTGCGATGCTGCAATAGCACGCCGCCGGCCCCATGCACCATGCACTTGGGCGCGCCCGTGGTTCCCGACGAGTACAGGATGTAGAGGGGATGATCGAAGGGGAGAGAGGCGAAGGGAACCGCCGTTTCGCTCCCGTTTTGGAGCAGCTCGGACCAACTCATCCAGCCGGATTTGCCGGGCGCAGACCGATCGGGCTCATAAGGAACCAGGACAGTCCGCTCCAGCGTGGGCAGCGCCGCGCTCAGCGCGCGCGAGGAGGCCAGGCAGTCGTAGCTTCGCCCCCCGTAGCGGTAGCGCTCGCTCACGAAGAGCACCTTGGGCGCCACCTGGCCGAAACGGTCGATCGCGGCGGGCGCGCCGAAGTCCGGCGAGCAGGCAGTCCACACGGCACCGATAGCCGCGCTGGCCAGGAAAGCGATAACAGTCTCAGGCGTGTTGGTCAGATACCCCGCTATGCGGTCCCCCGGCCGCACGCCCAGACCGCGCAGGGCATGCGCGCAGCGCGCGACCAGTGTATGGAGCTCCGCATAGGAGACTTGACGCGTGACCCCCGCTTCGGTTCGGGACAGCAGCGCGGGATGCGTGTCACGGCGCGGCAGCAAGTTGGCCGCGTAGTTGAGACGGCTGCCGGGGAACCAGTCGGTGCCCGGCATTCTTTCGGGTCCCTTGACGGATTCGGCCGGGCGCTCGAACCGGATGCCGGCGAACTCCGCGTACAGTCCCCAGAAAGCAGCAGTGTCGGTGACCGACCAGGCGTGCAGCGCCGCATAGTCGCTGAATGCCCGGCCGGTGCGGCGCTCGGCGAGTCGCCAAAAGCGCGTGAGCGCGGCCCGCTCGCGGTCCGCGCGCGACGGCCGCCACAGTGGCTGGTCCGCAGGGGAACCGGCTGCCGAGACGGAGGCGCCGGCCGCCATCACAACCCAGCCTCTCGGACCTCCATGGTTGACGCCTTGGAGGGTAGCCGGTCGAGCGGCGCGGCGCGCGCGATTCCGGCCAGCGGGTCTCAGGAGCGGACGGCCCAGCCGGACGCTCGATCGAGCGCGCGCCGCCAGGTGTCCCGTGACTGGGTGCGCGTGGCCGAATCGGGCGTAAACACCTGTGTTTCGCCTTGCACGGGACGCAGCTCGTCCAGCGACGACCAGACGCCCGCGCCGAGGCCGGCCAGATAGGCCGCACCGAGCGCCGTCGTTTCCAGCTGCGCGGGCCTGTGCACCGGACGGTTGGCGATCGCGGCCTGTAGCTCGAGCAGAAGATCGTTGGCCGCCGCGCCGCCGTCCACCCGCAGCGGGCTATCGGCAGCGGGCATGAGCTCCAGCACGTCCGCCACCTGATGTCCAATCGCCTCGAGCGCCGCCCGGCACAGATGGGCGCGGGTGACGCCGTGGGTGAGACCGAGTACGGCGCCGCGCGCCGCCGCGTCCCAACGAGGCGCGCCCAGACCCGTGAAGGCAGGCACTATCACGGCGCCCGCCGAGTCCGGAACGCTGCGTGCGAGGGTCTCGCTCTCGGCGGCGGATTCGATTACGCCCAGCGCGTCCCGCAGCCAGGCTATCAAGTCGCCTCCAACGAAAACGCTGCCTTCGAGGGCGTAGGTCGCGGCGCCCGCGAGCCTCCAGGCGATAGTGCTGAGGAGCCCGGGCACGTCCGGGGGCCGCCGGTCGCCCGCGTTTTGCAGCAGAAAGCAGCCGGTTCCGTAGGTGACCTTGACGTCGCCGGGGGCCGAGGCCAGATGTCCAAAGAGGGCCGCATGCTGATCGCCCGCAATGCCGCAGATGGGCACCCCGGCGTCCCAGGGTCCGGACGCTCCAGTGGCGCCTACGCGCTGCGACGAATCCACGATCTCGGGCAAGGCTTGCAGCGGGACGTCAACCAGGTCGGCGAGGTCCTGCGACCAGGTTGTCGTATCGATATCCATCAGGGCGGTACGCGAGCCGTTGGATGCGTCGGTCGCGTGGACTCCGCCGGTGAGGTTCCAGACGAGCCACGCGTCAACTGTGCCCAGACGCAGATCGCCGCCGCGTCCAGCCGCGGCGACCTCGGGAACGTTGCGCAACAGCCACTCGAACTTGGTTGCCGAGAAGTAGGGGTCCAGGACCAACCCGGCGCGCTGGCGAATCAGGCCCTCCGCGCCGGCCGCGCGCAGCTGCTCGCATCGATCGCTGGTGCGGCGGCATTGCCAGACAATCGCCGGCGCCAGGGGCTTGCCGGTCCTCGCGCTCCAGGCCACGGCCGTCTCGCGTTGATTGGTGAGTCCGATGGCGCCTATGGGCGGGCGCCCGGCCTGCGACAGGGCCGCGGCGGCGGCGGCTCGCGCGCTATCCCAAAGCTGCTCGGCGTCCTGCTCCACCCATCCGGGACGCGGATAGGTGGTGGCAACCGTGGCGTAGCCGCGCCCCTCAACGCCGGCGCGCTCGTTGACCACCAGGGCGGTTGATCCGGTAGTGCCCTGATCTATGGAAAGAATCATGCGCCGGCGCCGCGCGGCGGAAAGCGGCGGCTAAGGTAGCATGACGGCAAGGGGAGGACGCCTAGTTTGGTACTCAGCGACCGGAGCCTGCGGGAGGCAATCGCCTCCGGACGCCTGCAGATCGATCCATTCGACGCGTCGGCCATTCAACCATCAAGCATTGATCTTCGTCTGGGGCCAGTATTCCGCGTGTTCCTTAATCGCACGGACACACACATAGATCCTCGCAAGGATCAGACCGACCTGACGGAGCGTGTGTCGATCCCCGAAGGCGAGGCGTTCGTGCTGCATCCGGGCGAGTTCGTGCTTGGCGGGACTCTGGAAGCCGTCACAATGCCGGATGATTTGGTGGGCCGGATAGAGGGTAAGAGCTCGCTGGGCAGGCTGGGGCTGATGGTGCACAGCACCGCCGGATACGTGGACCCGGGGTTCCGCGGCAAGCTCACGCTGGAGTTGGCGAACAACGCCACGCTTCCTATCCTCCTGTGGCCTGGCATGGAGATCGGGCAGCTTTCGATTTCGGAGCTCGCAACCCCCGCCGAGCAACCCTATGGGGCACCGGGGCGAGACAGCAAGTATCAGGATCAGAGCGAATCCACGCCCAGCCGGGCGCATCTGGCGTTCGGCGATGGGACCGACGGCGCGCTGCGCGTAAGGTAGGCCATGAGCGAGAAAAACGACGGCGAGAAGAGGGCGGAAGAGGACCCCTATCTGGAATCGGCCGGTGGCGTGGTGTACCGCCGCCGCGGGGCCGGTCTACAGGTGGCGCTGGTGCAAACGCAGCGCGGCGCATGGGTGCTGCCCAAGGGCGCGGTCGAGCGCGGCGAGGAGCCGCGGGGGGCCGCAATCCGTGAGGTTCAGGAGGAGACCGGCATCACGGGCGAGGTCGAAGAGAACCTAGGCGAGATTCGCTACGAAGTAAGGCCCGATCTGTGGACCGGATTCGTGCCCAAAGTCGTGCATCAATTCCTCATTCAGGCTACCGGCGGGAACATCCGCCCCGATCCGGCTGAGCACGTGGAGGCGCGCTGGGTAAACGCGGCCGACGCGGTGCGTTTGCTGCACCACGAGAACGAACGCACCGTGATGGTGCGGGCCGAGGAGGTTCTGAACCGGCAGATGGCCGGCGAGCCGTCCGAGTAGACGGCGAATGGCGCGGCTGAACCGTCGCGCATTTCCCGAGCTGGCGGCGTTCGCTGCCGCCGGCGCCGCAAGCCCCAGGTCGCGCGAGTCTCCGCGCGCCATGGATGGGCGTCTCCGTTTGGCGGGGGACGAGCCTTCCACGCTGGATCCGGCGCTGGTGCGTGACACGTCGGCCAGCGCCTACACCGTAGAGGTTTTCGCGGGCCTGACCCGCATAGGACCCGATCTGGCGGCCGAGGGCGCCTTAGCGGCCGACTGGACGCTCGATCCCACCGGCGCCGAGTACCGATTTCGACTCAGGTCCGATCTGCGTTTTCACGATGGTCGCCGGCTGACGGCCGGCGACGTTGCGTGGTCCTGGACGCGCGCGCTGGCGCCGCAGACCGGGTCACTCTCCGCGCGGGTGTATCTGGGCGAGATCATGGGCGCCGAAGAGGTGCAGTCAGGCGCCGCGAGCGAGCTGGCGGGCGTGCGGGCGCTCGACGACCACACTCTGCTGGTGCGCCTGGCCCGGCCGTCGCGGTTCTTTCCCGCGCAGCTCGCCTCGGGACCCGCGCTGGTGGTGGACCGCGCCGACGTGGCGCGCGGCCCGGAGTGGTTTCGGCGGCCCAATGGCTCCGGCCCTTTTCGGCTGGCGGTGTGGGAGCGCGACCGGCTCATCTCATTGCAGCGCGCCGAGACTTACCAGCCGGGCCGGGGCGGTCCCGCGCGGGTGGATTACTTGCAGCTTGATCCTGGTGAGGGCCTGCTGCGCTACGAGCAGGACGAGCTGGACCTGGTAGGCGTGGGTGGCGCGACAGTCGAGCGCTTCTCCGATCCGCGTGAGCCGCGCAGCGCACATCTGCGGCGCACGCCCTCCCTTGCGGTTTCTTATCTGGGCTTCAATACGGCCATTCCACCGTTCGACAATCAAGTAGTGCGGCGCGCCTTCGCAATGGCGATCGACCGCCGCCGGATCAACCAGGTGACCCTGCGTGGATTGCAGGTCGAGGCGCGCGGCGTCATCCCGCCGGGGCTGCCATCCTACCGCCCCACCTATGGCGGCTTGCCCTTCAGCCCCGCGGCAGCTCGGTGGGAGCTTGCGTCGTCGTTCTACGGGTCCGCCGAGAATCTGCCCGAGATCCGCTTGACGGCGGCCGGGCGAGGGCTGTTGGAAGGCCCGCTTGCGCGCGCACTCGTTCGGCCTTGGCGCAGCGCGCTGGGCATACCTATTTCGATTGAGCTGCTGGACTTCCCGGACTTCATTCGCGCCCTGGATGATCCCAGCCACGAGCAGCAGATGTTCCTGCTGGCCTGGTCGGCCGATTTCCCCGACGCGTTCAGCTTCGTGGACGTGCTCTTCGGCTCGCAGCGGCCGGACAACTACAGCCGTCTCGACGATCCGGAGGTCGACCGACGCCTGGAGCTTGCGCGGGCCGCGCCGGACACCGCTACCCGGCTGCGACACTATGCGGCGGTTGAGTCGCGTGTGGTCGAGCGGGCCGTGGTCGCACCCCTGTTCTTCGGTGTCTCGCATGAGCTGGTGCAGCCGTGGGTGCGGGGCTACGCGGGACGGCCGATCGTTCGTGAGTGGCTGACGGAGATCGAGATCAATGACCCGTAGTCGCCAGCTCGGGCGGCGGCGCTTCCTGGCGGCCACAGGCGCGCTGGGAGCGGCCTGCCTCGCGGCCGCCTGCGACGCCGCGGCCGGACCTGATCAGCCCGACGGCGCAAGTCCCGGGTTGGAGGTGATGCTCGCGCCGCCGGCGACTATCGATCCCGCTCTAGTGACTCTCCCGCACGAGTTCACGATCGCGCACGCCATCTTTGAACCGCTCATCACGATAGGCAATGACGCCCTTCCACGGCCCGCCGCGGCGGAGTCGTGGCAGATCACCGACGGCGGGCGCGCTTATACGTTCAAGATACGGTCGGACGCCAAGTGGACGAACGGAGAAGCGGTAACCGCGGACGACTTCGTGTGGGGCTGGCAGCGCAATCTGGATCCCAGCGTGGGCGGCGCCTTCAACTATCTGATGTTTCCCATCAAGGGCGCCGAGGACTACGCGCTGGGCCGTGCCCGACGTCCGTCGGAGGTCGAGGTGACGGCGCCGGATCCGTCGACCCTGCGCATTCGCCTGGTGCAACCGACGCCGGGATTCCTGGCCCGGCTGGCCACGCCCACCTTCTTCCCTCTGCCGCGCGTCGAGATCGAGTCTCTCCGTGGCTTCTGGACGAGCCCGCGCAACATTCGCTCGAACGGGCGCTACCGGCTTGCCGCCTGGAGCGCCGAGTCGGGTATGACGCTGCTGCCCAACGAGCACTATTGGAGCCACGGCGCCGCGCCCGCCAGCGTGGCGGTGCGCTTTGCACGGGACGACGAGTCGAGCTTTTCGGCCTTTCAGAGCGGCACCGTGGATGCCGTGGAGATACGCGGGGACGCCTACGCGGCGGCCCGCGCCGATGCTCGACTCCAGCCGCGGCTGCGCCTGTTCGAGCTGGCTACAAGCTGGTTCATTGTGGTCAATACCGCTAAGCCGCCCTGGAATAGCGCGGCGCTGCGCCAGGCGCTGTCGATCTCACTGGACCGGGAGAGCCTGGTTGCCGAGGTCTTCAACGATCCGACGCTGCCAGCCTGGCGCATTACGCCTCCGGTCATTCTGGGCCGCCACCGCGAGGCGTTGCCGCCCGACGTGGACCGCGCTCGAGAGCTGCTGGCCGCCGCCGGGCACTCCGGCGGCGAGGGTCTGAGCGCGGCGAAGCTCACCTTCCATCGCAGCCCCACCTGGGAGCGGCTTGCGGCGGCGCTGGCCGAGCGTTGGCGCGACACACTGGGGCTGACGCTGGTTCCCGATCAGCGTGAATGGCGCGATTACCTGTCGTTCACGGACGACCCGGGCGACTTCGATATGTACCGCGGCGGCTGGAGCTCGGAGTACCACGACCCGGCAAACTGGTACGACGACCTGTGGCGCTCCGAGCGCGACTATTTGCGCGCGCACTGGAGCAACGCCGGCTTCGACGCGCGACTGGACGAAGCCCAGCGAATACGCGACCCGGATGATCGCCTGGCCGCTTACTCCGCCGCCGACGAGATTCTCGAGGCGGAGCTGCCGGCGATACCAATCGGCTACCGCGCGTCCGCCATGCTGCTACAGCCGCGCATCCAGGAGTTCAGGGTCGATCCGGTAAGCGGCGCCATGGACCTGGCAGCAGTTCGCGCGGAGGGATAGCACGGCCCTCGCGCTTCAGCCGCCCGGCGTTGAAGCACGTGGGGGTCAGCCGCGGCCGCCGTCTACTTCTCGATCGGCACGCCGATCATGGAGCCCCACTCGGTCCAGGAGCCGTCGTAGTTCTTCACGTTCGGCAAGCCCATCAACTCCTTGAGCACGAACCACGTGTGGGAGGAACGTTCGCCGATCCGGCAGTATGCGACGACGTCACGGTCGGCCGTCGCGCCCCGCTCGCCGTAGATAGCTTGCAGCTCATCCGGCGATTTGAAGGTGCCGTCGTCCTCGTTGACGGAGGAGGCCCAAGGGACGTTGGCCGCGCCCGGAATGCGGCCCGTGCGCTGTGCCGTCTCGGGCAGCCCTGGCGGGGCCATCACCTCACCCGAGAACTCGGCCGGCGAACGGACGTCGATCAGGGTCACGTCCGCATCGCCCAGCAACGCCGCGACTTCGGGCTGGTGCGCGCGCAGGCTGGGATCGGGCTCTGAGGCGGCGTACGAGGCCGTCTCCAGCATCGGCGCGTCCGTTATGAAGGGGCGGCCTTCTTTCTGCCACTTGACCTTGCCGCCGTTCATCAGCGCCACGTTGTCATGACCGTAGAGCTTGAACAGCCAATAGGCGAAAGCGGCAAACCAGTTGTTGTTATCCCCGTAGAGAATGACCTGGGTGTCGTTGTCGATCCCAGAGGCCCCCAGCAGCTGCCCCCACTGCTCGCCGTCCGCTATGTCGCGCCGCAGCTGATCGGAGAGTTGGGTCTGCCAGTTCCAACCGACCGCACCCTCGACGTGGCCGGCTTCATACGAGGTTGTGTCGACGTCAACCTCGACCAGGCGGACGCCCTCATCGGCGCCGTGCTCAGCCACCCACTGCGTGTCTACCAGCGCACTTGGATTCGCGTAGTCAGTCAATGTGATGTCTCCTTGGGATTCGTCGGACGAGTCGCCCTATGTCCGTCTATTCGATAATGATGGCAAATTCGAGAGCGGGCATACAACGCCCGCCCATCAAGAGCGGGCAAGATTGATGTCACGCGAACTGGACACCGGACCCGGGCACTCGCAGCACGCGCAGGAAGTGCACCGCCGCAGCTCGGGCCGGCTGCGCTTCGTGGTGGCTCGCGAGGGCGGAGAATGGTGGCTTCACGTCCAGCCGGCGCCCAGCCTGACCAGCATGTCGCGCCGCTTTCGTGAGAGTCATGCGCTGCGGCTCCTCGGCCTTGCGCCGGTGGCGGCGTGCCGCTTCTTTCCCGCCGCCTGTGCTTTCGCGGGATGCTACTCGAGCGCGGTCGTGCCGCCCTCGGGAGGCGCGGTGACCGACGAGCTTGCGTCGACAATCACTGCCCGGCTGGAGCCTGCAATCGACGGACTGATGCAGGCAGCCGCCGACCTCGAACCCACAGGTCTAAAGCTCGACTAATCCGGGTGAAAGCGGCGCAACTCGGCGGCTACGTCCCGGCGGGCCGGCTCAGAACAAGCGTAGAGCTTGCCACCGCGCACAAATTCCCCGCGCGCTAACGCGCGGAGCCGGGCGTCAGATGATCGTAAAGGAGATGAACAAACCTACGAGCAGCACTACGCTGCCCACCGCGATAGCCGCGGCCCGGACGGGTTCCGCGTTCGACCTCGCATTGAGAGTCGCCCATATCCCCCATGCGATCACCATGATGAAGGCTATGAAGATGAAGAACTGCATCTCCGCTACGCTCCCACCCTCGCCGCAGCGGACAGATCCGCTGGGGTTACTCGGTCCGGTCCACGAATGCCCGCCTGCCGCGGTAGCACACTCGCCGCCGCGGCGCCGATAGAGTATCGCAATTGCGCGGACGCTGCGGCTCACGGTCGCCTGGGCAGCGCTTGAGTCGGGCCTGGGCGTCGATTGCCCCCTATGCGCAGGCTGACGACGGCGGGGGGTGGTTGATCTTAGCGGGGAGCTGCCGGAGCGCGGACCGGCACGGGGCGGCAGCCGCGAGAGCGCCGCGGCGGGCGGAGGCGGGTCGAAATCGCCCGGTCCCCGCTGCGCGCGCGCAGGGTATCCTCCGGCACTCGCCAACCGCGCCCTAGGTTGCACCTCATGAAGCGCGTCGCCAAACCCGCCGGCAAGTACAACATTGTCATCGAAGAGGCGCTGCTGCCCGTACCCGGCCCGGGAGAAGTGCGTATCAAGGCGGTGTGCACGTTGATCAGCGCCGGCTCCGAGCTGGGCAGCCGCTACCGAGTCGAGCAGGCCGTCGATCATGAGCGAATGGGGTACTCGATGGCCGGCGTCGTGGACGCGCTTGGGGACGGCGTCCAGCACTACGCGGTGGGAGACCGCGTGATCGCGTCCGCCCCGCACGCCGAGTACGTGGTGCGGCGCGCGCAGCCGAACGGTCCCTCCGACCGACAGAGCGTCTTTCTGCTGCGTGACGACCTGAGCTTCGAGCAGGGCGCCTACCACCCGTTGATCCGCGGCGCCGTGACATGGGTCGAGATCGAGGCCATCAAGCCCGGCGACACGGTCGTCGTGTTGGGACAGGGACTGGTCGGAAGCCTGATCATGCAGGTCGCGAAGGCCAACGGGCGGGGACGGATCGTTGCAATCGACGCGCTCGATCGCCGCGTGCAGCTGGCCCGGCAACTGGGCGCTGATGTCGCGGTTCACGCGGGCCGGGAAGATCCGGTGGGGGCCGTACGGCGGCTGACGAACGGTCTGGGTGCCGAGGTGGTTGTGTATGCCGTGGGGGGACCCGCCGGGCCCAAGGCGTTCGAGCAGGCCCAGGACATGGTCGCGCCAGGCGGGCTGCTGCATCACATCGGCCTCAACGAGCAGGGGCCGCTTCCGCTCTACTCAAGCAAGATCCAGCGCCGGCGCCTGCTGGGCGCCTACTACGGGCTGGCTGCTGGGGCGCGGTCAAACCAGCTCGCGCTCGAGCTGCTGGCGTCCGGAGCGGTGCCGGTGGAGCGGATGACGACTCACCGGTTCCCGTTCACGCGGGCCGCGGAGGCGTTCAGGCTGCTCGAAGATACGCCCGGCGAGGCGATGGGCGTGATCCTGCAGTGGGACGGGGCGGCTGGCTGAGCCGCCCGGCGCGCTGCTCAGCCGCGGATCCCTCGATCTCCCCGCACTAGGTGGGCATGCGGATCCACATTTCAAGTGCAACACGTGGTTCCAGAAGCCTTCGGCGGGTGTTTGGCAGCCGAGGCCCCGAGCGTGAGGCGCAGGTTGCCGCGCGAGCCCCGGGACCCAAGCATTTTCAGGTTATGTCGACGCTGCTATCCGACGCACGAGCTCTGCGAAGCGCTCTTTGTGAAGGATCAGCCGACTTCCGGGTGGGCGCTCCATGAGGTGAAGGGTTGGCTGGTCGCTAACAGAGTTATGTCAACTTTATGGCCAGGCGCCAGGTCAACCGGGGTTGTCGGACCCAGCTCGATCCCGTTCGAGAGATGAACCTCGACCCTGACCCGGCTCAGCGTGGTCCCTGTGGTGTTCTCGACCGTGCCCGTGAAAGCATTGGCGGTTGAGTCATACGACAGGATCAGCCGAGCGCCCGCTCGAACCTCGTCGAAAGTCTGGCTCAGGGCGAGCTGGGTGCCCGACTCTTCACCGCCCTCACCCGACTCCGAGCCACCACCGTGCTCTCCCGACTCGGAGCTGTCGCCGCAGCCGCCAAAGGCGACGATCAAGACTACGCCGGTCACCACGAGGATCGTCGAGAGGTATTTCATGAGCTCGCCTTGCGTATTGCGTCTGTCCTCCAGGCTAAGCGTCAGGCGCCAGTAGAGGACTTTCCGCTCGGTTTGTGACAGATAGGTCGGCGTCTACCGACGGTCTGTCGACTGGTGCGATCGCGGTGCATGGAAACGTATGTACCAGAGTTTCATCGATGTCCTCGCCTATGGAGCATCGCGTCATCGTACGAGCTCATCCCCCCGCCGCGGGCGCATCCATCCGGCGCGCGGCCAGCAGCACTAGCCCGGCCGCGGCCGCCGCGATCGGCGCGGCGATCAGCGCGGCGCGCAGCGACACCGCATCGGCAACGAATCCGGCCACCAACGGAAAGAGCAGACTGCCCAGGGCCGCAAGGGCGAGCACGCCGCCGGTCATCGCGGCCGCGGCCGCGGGCTGACGCCGAATGGCGATCGCCAGGATTGCGGGGAACACGGATGCGCCGCTTGCGGCCGCCAACCCGGCCGCCACCACCGTGACCGGCACCGACGGCGCCAGCGTGAGCGCGGCCGCGAACGCGGCTGTCAATACCAGGCTGCCCATCGTGAATTTGTACAAATCGATCCGTTCAACCGCCCAGGGGCCGCCCAGGCGGCCGAGCAGCTGGCCAAGCCAGAAGGCCGAAACGAGCGAAGCGGCCGGCGCACGCGGCATCGCGAACTCGGTCTCCAGGAACGCGGCCAGGAACGAGATTATGGAAAACTCGAAACCCACGTATAGAGCCAGAGCGGCGCCGAGTAGCAGCGGCGCCGGCGCCGCGACGGCGCGCACGATTTGGGGCAGCCTGGCGGCGTGCCAGCTGGTCGGCGGGTAGCGGATCACCGCGAAAGCCAGAGCGCCCAAGAGCAGGAAGGACGCGACGATCAGGTAACCGGGCCGCCAGCCGGCCCCCGCCGCCAGCAAGGCGCCGACGGTCGGCGGCGTGGCGAGCGCGCCGAGCGCGAACGGGATTTGCGAAACCGCGATGGCCCGGGCGGCTCTTCGACCGGAGGAATCCGATAGCAAGCCGGGCACGGCCGCGTCCACCGCCCCCAAACCGAGGGACGCAACCCCGTTGAAAGCGACAAAAGCCAGGAAGCTCGGGCTCAGCGCCGCGGCCAGGATTCCGGCCGCCCCGACGACGTGAGCGCCCACGAGCACCTCACGACGGCCGAAACGGTCGGATAAAACGCCGCCCAGCAACGTGCCGGCCACGAATCCAAGCGTGGCGCCGGCCAGCCAGGGTCCCACCAGCGCGTACGTGAAGCCGAGCTCGGCGCGCAGCGATTCGAGCGACGGCCCCGCCACACCGATCAGCGTGCCGATCGTGAAGTACGCCCACATTCCGGCGGCGAGAGGCTGGCTCGGCAGCGGCAGCCGCCAGCGGCGCGACAACCCGGCGCCCGCGGGGCCGGTGCGTAGTCGCATCTATGCTTCCACGCCGGGCGCGCGGGCAATCGCCGCCATCCACCCGCAAGACGCAAACAGACGCTTAGTCATAGATACGATTGAGTACGACGGCTTGGCCATACGAGATGCGGCAGGCTCATTGCAGCGAACGGCGCAGAGTGCCACAAGTAGAAGCGCGGCGTTTGCGTTGCCAGGCCGCCGTGCGTCAGGCTAACCGCGGCACGGCTCCAGCGCAGGTGGACCCGGTGGCAACGACTCCGCGCGTGATGGATGAGATCGATACGCCGGCCATGGTGATCGACCTGGACCTGGTGCGGAGCAACATCCGCAGTCTCGAGGACTTCCTGCGTGACAAGCCGGTCCACGCCCGACCGCACATCAAGACGCACAAGACTCCCGAGATCGCGCGCATGCAAGTCGAGGCCGGCGCCCACGGCGTCACCTGCGCAAAAGTCGGCGAAGCGGAGGCCATGGTCGCGGGCGGCATTGACGACGTGCTGATCGCCACCCAGGTGGTGGGCTCTTACAAGATCGAGCGGCTCTGCCGGTTGGCGGAGCGCGCGCGTGTGTCGGTGGAGGTTGACGATCCGAGCAACGTGGACGATCTGGCCGCGGCGGCCACGCGGCACGGGGTGACGCTGGGCGTAGTTGTGGAAGTGGACGTGGGCTCGCCCCGCGGCGGCGTTGCGCCGGGTGAAGCGGTGGTCGAGCTCGCGCGGTACGTAGCGGACAGCCCGGGACTGGACCTGGTGGGTCTGATGGGATACGAGGGGCACACCGTGGCCATCGAAGATCCGCTAGAGCGGCGCGCGGCCGCGCATGAGGCTTTGCAGCCGCTCATCGATAGCAGATACATGTGCGAGGCGGCCGGCCTGGAGATCCGGGAGGTCACGGGCGGCGCCACCAATACTTTCGACATCACGGGCGTGCTGCGCGGCTGGACCGAGCTGCAATGCGGGACCTACGTCACCATGGACGCGTTCTTTCGCCCGCATGCCGGTCACGCATTCCGCCAGGCTTGCTGGGTCTTGAGCAGCGTCATCAGCCGGCCGCGCCCGGATCGCGCCCTGCTCGACTGCGGCCGCAAGTCGCTGGCGTTCGAGCCGAGCGGGATGCCGGTGATCGACGATCCCGAGGGCCTCACCATCGAAGTGCTGGCGGAGGAGCACGCGCTAGTGACACTGGGCGAGGGCGCGCCAGAGCTGCGCCTGGGCGACAAGCTGCGCGTAACTCCCTGGCACGGCTGCACCACGTTCAATCTGCATGACAGCGTGTATGTGCTCCAGGACGACGAGGTGGTGGACATATGGACCATCAGCGGCCGCGGCAAGTTCACCTAAGACCACCGGCCAAACCCCTGTGCCCGCTCGCGGGCGGGCGGCAGGGTTTGTGGCAAACCGCGGAGCGGCGCCGATGACCCCGCGGCGCCGGCCGGGGACCTGACCGTGCGCACCCATCCCAGCCTGGCCGGCGGAAGGGTGACCAGCCAGCTTCCGCAAGGCTTGGAGAGAGAGCCGGCGTTTCCGGCCGCGGAGTACGACGCGCGCGTGGAGCGCCTGCGCGAGGGAATGGCGGCGCGGGGGCTGGACGTGCTGCTGCTGATGCACCCGGCCAGCGTGTTTTATGTATCCGGTTTCCAAAGCATCTCGCTGCACGACGACACGTGCCTGGTCCTGCCGCGCGACGATGAACCCTCTACGGTTCTGCACCCGCCGGAGCTGGGCAGCGCGATGCTGCACAGCCGTTTCGATCAGCTGATCGGCTACCGGAGCGGGACAAGCCACGCCGAGTACCTGGCCGCCTGCCTGCGTGAGCAGGGTTTCACGCGCGCCCGCATAGGCGTCGAGGATCGCACCGCGGGAATCCCGGCGGGAATCCGGCTCGAGCTGGAACGTCAGCTTGCCGAGGCGGAGTTGGTGGACGCGTCGGACGTGCTCAGAGACGTCCAGCGCACCAAGTCAGGCGCCGAGATCGAGCATATTCGCGCGGCCGCGCGCGTAACCGCGGCGGCCATGCGCGCGGCCATCGACGCCGCGGTCGAGGGCGGCAACGACAACGCGACGGCGGGCGCCGCCGCGCACGGCATGGCCGAGGCGGGCGGGGAATACCCGTGTCTGTGGCCAATAGTCACCAGCGGGCGGCGCTCGGGCATCCTGCATTCAACCCACAAACGGGCCGTCCTGGCGCGCGGAGACAGCGTGCTGATCGAAATTGGAGGCTGCTACCAGCGTTACAGCGCTCCGCAGATGCGCACGGTGTCGATTGGTGAACCGCCGGCGCAGGTGCGGCAAGCGGCGGACGGTTGCCTGCGGGCCCTGGACACTGTGCTTGCGACGCTGCGACCGGGACTCCTGGCGCACGAGGTAGCCGAGGCCGGCTGGGAGGCCCTTGCGGGCGCCGGTTCCAAGCTGGTTTTCCACGGTAACTTCGGATACGCCGTGGGTGCCGGCTTCCCGCCCAGCTGGGGGGACGGTACGGGGGCCATCGAGCGCGGACAGCACATCCGTCTGGAGCCGGGCATGGTCTTTCATCACCCGCTGGCCGTGCGCCGGCTCGGGGAGTTTGGGGTTGCGTTTAGCGAGACAAGCGTCATCACCGCCGATGGATGCGAGGTCCTGACATCCGGTGGGAGGGAGCTGGTTGTGCGATGAGCGGCAATGGATCGCGCCCGAGCGTTGGAATCGTGTGGCCGGAGCCGGTCAACCAGACATATAGCGACGAATTCGAGCGTCTCACGCCCGGCGCGGCGCTCCACATGCAGGCCGTTGAGCCGCCGCCGGAGCTCGCCACGGGCATCACGCTCGAGCACGTGCTCGACATAGCGGCCGACCCCAACATCGAGGCGGCCGCGCGCAAGCTGGGCGCTCTGGGCGTGCGTGCCGTGGCCTATGGATGCACGTCCGGCAGCTACGCGCGCGGGAGCGGCGGCGATATCGACATAGCGGACCGGATGCAGGCCGCCAGCGGGGCGCCTTCAACCACCACTTCCACGGCCACCGTGCGAGCGCTGCGCCAGCTTGGCGTGCAGCGCGTCGCAGTGCTTTCGCCTCACGTGGATGCGCTCAACGAACGACTGCGCGGCTTCCTCACCGACAGCGGATTCGACGTGGTGCGCATGACCGGCTTGAACAAGCTCGGCGGTATAGAGGAGATTCCGCCGGAATCGGTGGCGACCATCGTCGAGGAGCAGGCGGACGCCGCCGACGCGGAGGGCGTCTTCATAAGCTGCACGGGGCTGCGCACGTCGTCGATCGTGGACGACTTGGAGCGGCGCCTGGGCAAGCCCGTGGTTGGCGCTAACCAAGCCACCATGTGGGACCTCTTGCGGCTGGCGCAAGCGTTCGAACCACGGCCAGGGCTGGGGCGGCTCTACGCGGCGCCGCTGTCGGTGGGTTCGGCAGTTCCGGCCTGAGCAGAGCTGCGCGCGGGCGCGGAACCCGCGCGTGCGTACTCGGCAATCGGCGAGCGCGCCCCGGGTCGACGCCGGAGTCCGGCTAGGCCTGAGCGGGACCGCCTATTCCTTGGACCGGAAGATGGCCATGCTGGCGGTAAAGCCGTGCACGTGGTTGGCCTCACCGATTGGACCCAGCTCGCCAGCGCAGAAGAAGCCCGCCACCGGCACGCTGTCCCCGAGTGACCGTTGGACGATCGAAATGTCGCCGTCCGGGTGGCCGTACATTCGCGAGCCGCGCGCGTTGCAAGTGAACATCAAGGCGCCCGCGGCGGGCGCCTCGAATACCTGCGGTGTGAGCAGCAGCTCCAGGTCCTCCTGGGCCGTGTCCGCATCACGCACGTGGAACTGCACAAAATCATCCTTGGCAAAGCTATCGCCGACCGCGATGGCGCCGGACTGCGCCTGCGCGCCGAAAACGCCGCGGATGAGATAAGCGCCGCGTCCCAGCCGCTCCGGGTCATTGGTGGCGGCGCGTCCGATGAGCACGCCGGAGCGCATCAACGTCTGGGTCTCCTCGTCGGCTTGCTGGAACGTGTCGCGCAGGACCTGGATAGGCGGCATACCGTCCAAACCGGTTATGAAGTTGTCGCGGCTGCCCGTGACCGTATATGTCGGTCCGACCGGACGGCAGCCTTGCGACACGACTACGGAGGCGGTGAGATTCCCCCGCAGCATGACCCCAACCGCGCCGCGGTCACTGATGACGTCGTTTTGGGCCAGGCGGTTCTGGCCTGCCGTTGACCCCCAACTGGCCAGACCGCCGATCACGGGCACGCCCGGCGCCGCGGCATCCAGCTGAGCGAGGAATCGGTCGACCGGCACCGAGAAGGGGTCGACAAGGGCGATCACGGCCTCGATCGGGGAGCTCGTCTCAGATCCTGGATCGGTCGCCGACTCTGCCTCGGCCACCGCGCTGAAGTCCGGCAACGGATCGATCTGCACGTCCGGCAGGGTCGCCGCCAGCGCCACGACGGCGGGCTGGTCCTCGATCTCGCGTCCGCCGCCAACGACGCTCTCGGCAGTGCATGCGAAGAAATGGCTGGCGGGCAGCCCGGTTCTGATGCCGCGCATGATCGTCTCCGCCGAGGACCCGTCAGGCGGACGCACAAAGGCGACGAGCAGGTCTAGCGCCGCGGCCGGCTGTCCCAGCTGGTCGCGCAAGTCGGCCGCCACGGCGTCCGGCTCGGTCTCCAATGAGACGGCCGACCAGAAACGCATGCTGGGCTTGGCGACTCGGTCGAGCTCGGTCATTGCTGCACTCGGCGCGATCTATGCGGCGCCTAAATCTACACCGAGCGCGCCCACACCGTCGCGTGCATGCGTATTAGGCAGCTCGCCGCCCTGACCTTGGGACCTATGCTCACTTCCACAGCGTGCAAGGAAACGTGAGAGGGAGCCAATGCCAGTTCTGCGCTATCGAGACGTGGCGGCCGAGCCCTGGCGCCCGGGGCAGGTCGTTCGTGCCATGGTGAGTCCCGCTCAGGGAGCGCCGAATCTTTCGGTCCAGCATTTCGTCGTGGAACCGGGCAGCGTGGTTCCCCTGCACACGCACGACGTGGAGGAGGCGATCGTGGTGCTTGCGGGCATGCTAAGCGTGCGCATCGGCACCGAGTGGTCCGAGGCGCAAGCCGAGACGGTCTGCGTGTTTCCCGCGGGCACGCCGCACGCCTTCCGGGGCGGCGGTGAAGAGCCGACGCAGATTCTGACGCTGTTTCCCATTCCCGCCGCCATCACGCCGGAGCACACTACCTACCTCGAAGGCGGTCCTCCGCTCACCTGGGAATAGAGGATCGACGGCGGGCAAGCATTGCGTACGCGCGGACAGAAGACCGTGAACACAGCCCCGCGTGAGCGGGAGCTACACGCTCAGGTAAAGCTCGCCGTCGCTCTCTTCGACTTTGTAGGCGCGCAGGCGCTCGCCGCGGCCGCGGATGCGCCGGCCGGTCTCCAGGTCGAACTCAGTCTGATGCCACGGGCAAAGCAGCACTCTACCCTGCATCGCCCACGTGAGGCGCCAATCGGACTCGCCGGCCGGCATCAGCGTGCCGGAAACCCGCCCCGTGCAGGCCGGACCCAGCTGATGCGGGCAGCGGTTGCGGTAAGCACGGAATTGCCCGCCCACGTTGAACACACCGATCTCCACGTTCTTGTACGCGACCATCTTGCGCTCGCCGGGTGGGATGTCCGCGGCCGGTCCTATGGAGATGCGCGGCATCAAACCGAAGCGGCCCGAACCGGCGCCTCAAGACCAAAAAGCTGCAAGGCGTTCGCACCCATGATCTTGCGCTTCGTTTCGGCGGGGAATGGCATGCGCATGACGTGGTCAGGATGATCGAAGTCGTGATGCGGCCAGTCGGAGGCGAAAACGACACGATCGGCGCCGCCGAACATGTCTAGCAGCGTGACCAGGTCCTGCAGGCGCTCGGGCTCTTCGATCGGTTGGGTGCAGTAATAGAAGTCGCGAATGTAGTGGCTGGGCGGCTCTTCCAGAAGCGGCGCGTTGTGGCGCAACTCGTGATACTCCTTGTCCATGCGCCACATCACGAAGGGGACCCAGGAGAAACCGCCTTCCGTGAACACCACTTTGAGGTCCGGATAGCGCACCGGCAGGCCCGTCTCGAGCATCGAGAACACATTGGCCATGAGAGCGAACTCGTGCTCCACGGTGTGCCGCCCGAACTGGGTCACGAGGTCGTCGACGTTGAACGGAAAGTTGGGGTGCACAATCCCGCCGACGCTGTGCAGCATGACCGGGAATCCCACCTCCTGCGCCGCCTCGTGGATCGGGTCGTACTTCTGATTCCCCCACAGCGGCCGGACCGCGCAGGTCGGCAGGTAGACGCCTACGAAGCCGTCCACCTTGGCGTACTTGCGGATCTCGCGGGCGGCGTCCTCGGGGTCCTGCGGCGCGGCCAGAACCGTGCCGTAGAGACCACGCTTTGGATCCACCCACTGGTCCGCCAGCCAGGCGTTGTAGGCGCGCCCAACCGCCGCCGCGTAGTCCACCCGCGGCAGAACCGCCATTCTGAGCAGAAAGTCGGGAAACATGATCGCGTAGTCGACCGACAGATCGTCCAGATCGTCACGCATCTGCTGAGCCGAGACGACCGTGCGGTGCGTTTGACCGCGATCCGGCAATGGAGGGTCCATGGTGTTGCCGGGCGCGTAGCCAGGCGCGTCCAGGTAGCGCCGCGGCACGGTCCCCAGGTACTCAAGCGACGTGCGCCAGGGCTGGTCGCAGTAGGGCGCTATGGCTTCGGGTGGATCGTTGGCATGCACGTCGCAGTCAACTATCAAGACGTCAGCGGAGGTCAGAGGGCGTTTGGTATCGACTGCCATAAGTTGTTAACGCCAGTGCCAATGAGTCGGCGATTGTACGACGCGGCGGGGGCCGACTGCGCGGAGTCGGCCCGCTCGTGAGGTCGCCGCGAAACGCCAGCTGCGTCACAATCGGCTCGTCTCCCGCACACGAGAGAAAGCGCCCAGCCTCCAGGCCGTGAGTCATCCCATTGCGCCGTTCAAGTCACGTCTGCGCGCCGCGCTGGCCTCGACCTCGCTGCCGGTAGCCCTGGGGCGCACGCTGCCCCAGCTGGACGGGCGCCGCCGCGAGGCGTTTGCCGACCGGGACTTCGAGGGTGGACAGCGCGATCTGGCCGCGCGGCGGGGCGCCGCGGTCAGCGCCTTGCCGCGGCTGCTGGAGCAGTTCACGCAGGCGGCCGAGCAGGCCGGGGCGATCGTGCACGCACCGGCTTCGGCCCAGAGCGCCGTGGCCACGGTGCTCGAAATATTGGAGACCCACGAAGCACGGCTGGTCGTGAAGACCAAGTCGATGGCCTCCGAAGAGATCGGCCTGGGCGAGGCCCTCGAAGATGCGGGTATCGAGGCGGTGGAAACCGACCTGGGTGAGTTCCTGGTGCAGCAGGCCCGCGAACGGCCGTCGCACATCATCGCCCCGGCTTTGCACATAACACGCGAGCGAGCCGCGCAGATCATCGGCGGCGCAACCGGCGAGACGCTGCCGGCCGACCCGGACGTGCTGGTGGGAGCGGTGCGCCGTCATCTGCGCGCGAAGTTCATCGAAGCCGGCGCCGGCATCACGGGGGCCAACGCGCTGATCGCGGAGACCGGCACGGTGGTGCTGGTGAGCAACGAGGGCAACGTGCGCCTCTCCAGCAGCCTGCCGCCGGTGCACATAGTCGTGGCGGGTATCGACAAGCTCACGTCCACGCTGCGTGACGCCACCGCGATGCTGGAGATGCTGCCGCGCGCCGCCACCGGCCAGCCCATATCCAGCTATGTCTCGTTCATAACCGGACCCAGCCGCAGCGCGGACATAGAGCTATCGCTGTCGCTGGGTGTGCACGGCCCGCGCTACGTGCACATTGTGCTGCTGGACAACGGGCGGGAGGAAATGCGGCGCGACCCCGTGTTTCGCGAGGCGCTGCAGTGCGTGCGCTGCGGGGCTTGCTCGAACGTATGCCCGGTCTACCAGCAGGTTGGCGGCCACGCGATGGGACACATCTATACGGGTCCTATCGGGCTGGTGCTGACGCCGTTTCACCACGGGGTCGCCAATGTCGGCGGCCCGCAGAGCCTGTGCGCGGGCTGCGGCGCCTGCGCAACGGTCTGCCCCGCCGGCATCGCGTTGCCCGACCTGATTCTTGGCGTGCGCGAACGAGCCGTGAAAGCGGGCGCCGGGCGAAGCTGGATCAAAGGGCTGGCGCTGCGCGCGCTGGCGAATGCGCGGGCTTACGAGCTGGGCGCGCGCACGCTCGCCCGTATGCCGGCTCTCCAGGGGCTGGCACGCAAGTTGCCGGCTTCACCGCTGCGCCGCCGGCCGCTTCCAAACGTGACGCGGCGGCCGCTGCGGGACCGTATCGGCGCACTTGCCGGCCCCGGCCGGACCGGCGGACGGCGCGTGGCTTATTTCCCCGGATGCCTGACCGACTGGATGGCGCCCGAGATCGGCGCGGCGGCGGTCAAGGCGCTCAGACGGGCCGGGGCTGAAGTGACGCCGGTGGCGTTCAGCTCGTGCTGCGGTCTGCCGGCCATCAACAGCGCTTATCACAGTCCCGCCGTGCGCATGGCCAAGCAAACCATCCAAGCCATCGAGAACGCGCGCGTGGACTGGGTGGTCAGCACCTCGACAAGCTGCGTGCACGCCGTGCTGCACGACTACCAGCGCATTCTGCAGGGCGAACCGGAGTGGCGTGCGCGCGCCGCAACCGTTGCGGGCAAGACTATCGATTTCGCTCGGTTCCTGGCGCAACAAGGGATGCCCGACACGCCCGCGCCCACGCGCCGTCAGAGCGTGGTCGTGCACGACGCCTGCCAGTCCAAACACGGTCTGGGACTGCAAACGGAATCCCGGCGTCTGCTGCAAGCCGCCGGCTACCACGTCCAGGAAGCGGCCGACAGCGGCGAATGCTGCGGGTTCGGCGGCAGCTTCTCGCTCGACCATCCGGAAGTAGCCCGACGCATGCGGCGGCGGAAGCTGGAGGCCTACCGTGACACCGGCGCCATGACGGTGTGCGGCGACAACCCGGGCTGCCTGCTGCACTTGCGCACCGGCGAGCCTATGCAAGACGCGCCGCGCGTAGCCCACCTGGCCGAGCTGCTTGCCGAGGCGCCGCCGGACAACTGACCCGAGGCCGCCAGGACCGGCCCGTGAACAGGGTCCGGCCGCATTCCCGACTTCCTGAGTACGGTCGTAAACGCCGCCTCGTGGCGACCCTATGCCCCGTGCGTCAGGCGATTGCGATGGGACGAACCGGTGAGCCGGTGGCGCCCACGAACTTCAGCGGCGCCACCGCCAGGGCAAACTCGTACACCTTGTCGCGCGCGAGGTCGTCCAGCACGGCGTTCTCCAGGATGTGAATGCCGTTGCGCATCAGCAGAATTATGTGCACGGGCATGCCCGCGCCCGGAACCACGATCTCGAAGCTGACCGTGTCGCTGCCGCCTAGAAACACCTCGCGCTCGGCCAGCCACTCGGCGGCGTCGGCATCGGGACCTGGCAGGCCCTGCTCGACCGAAAGAAACGCATCCGGATCGCTCCAATAGCGCATCCAGCCGGTGCGAAAGAGCACCGCGTCGCCCGCGCGCACCTCCACGCCCTGGGAAGCCGCTATGTCCTGGGCCATCTGCCCGGAAACGGCAAAGTCGGCGGGGAGGACGTCCACGCCCTCGGCGCCGGCCACGTCCAGCAGAACGCCGCGCCGCAGCACGGGCGCGACGTTCTCGATGCCGTGCACCTTCAGCCCGCGACCACCCTGCTGAACCTCGCCGGCGTCCAGGCCGCCGTGCACAACCCCGCCCTCGGAGACGTGGCCGAGCGCGTCGAGGTGGGTGCCCGTGTGCGCGCAGAGCACGATCATCTCGTTGGCGGAGCTGTAAGGACCGGGGCGGATCAGGTCGCCGTGGCGCCGCTGCATCGCGAAGACGTAGGGCGGGTGGGCCGGATGAACCGGCATTCCGGCCTCATAGGACGTGCCGAGGTCGTAGACGCGGCCGCTCGTAAGACGCGCCATCAGGTCGTCAGTGCTGTCAGTCGCGTGGGTCATGCGGCGATCTCCTTCAGTCCTGGGCGCCTGTCGGCGGCGCCGCGCGGGACGGGGACGACACATATTATGAGCCGCCGTACGGTCGTAACGACTTGGTGGAATACATGCCGGGCGTCAGCACCTCCACGAGCCTGCGCGCGCACTACGAGCGCGTGCTGGCGGCGGCGGGTTGGCAGGGCGGCCGTCTGCTCGACGTGGGCTGCGGCGCCGGACGCTTCCTGCAGCTGGCCGCGGAACGATACGCGGGGCTCGCGGCCGGCATCGACCCGCGGCGCAGCGCGCTGGCGGACGCTGGGAACCTGCGTGTAACCCAAGGCGACGGGCTGCGCATCGTGCGAGATGCACGCGGCACACGTTCCGAAGACCCCGCACACGACTAGGAGAACTGACAAACGTCCGCCCGTCGATCCGCTACGGGACTGCCTCAATCCGCTAGCCTGTAGAGGCACGCCGCTGCGGGGAATCCAAGCTGATGTCTGAATACCAAGATCTGTTCGTGTCGGGAAGCCTCGGCTATCACACCTTTCGGATTCCCGCCCTGGCGGTCACCACGTCCGGCACCGTGCTCGCTTTCGCCGAAGGGCGGCGCGACCAGGGCGGCGATACCGGCGACATCGATCTGGTGCTGCGGCGCAGCACCGACCATGGGCTCAGCTTCGCGGAGATGAGCGTGGTGGTGCCGGGCGGGGGAGACGTGGCCGGCAATCCGGCGCCCGTAGTGGACCGCGACACCGGCCGCGTTTGGCTGCCGTTCTGCCGCAATAACGGTGACGGTCCGGAAGACATGATCTGGGCGGGCGAGGCCCCACGCACGGCCTGGATCACGTACAGCGACGATGATGGCCTCAGCTGGGCAGCGCCGCGCGAGATCACGGCCGACGTGAAAGACCCCGCCTGGACCTGGTACGCCACCGGTCCCTGCCACGGTATCCAGCTTCGCAACGGCCGCTTGCTGGTGCCCTGCAACCACGGCGTGGGCGTGCGGTTCGAGCGATACGTCGATCCCCTGCACTCGCACGTCATCCTCAGCGACGATCACGGCGAGACCTGGCGCATAGCGGGCTCCACGCCGTTGGGCACAAACGAGTGCGCGGCGGTGGAGCTGGACGACGGAAGCATATACCTGAACATGCGCTGCAACCCCAGCGGGCGTAACGAGCCGAGCCCTGACCGACGTGGATATGCGCGCAGCTGGGACGGCGGCGCTTCCTTCAGCGAGGCGGGCTGGCACGAGGAGCTGCCCGATCCCGGCTGCCAGGGCAGCGTCGTACAGGCCGGCGGACCAGGCGCGCCCTTAGCGCTCAGCAACGCCGCCAGCAACCAGCGCGAGCGTATGACCGTGCGCGCCAGCGCCGACGGAGGCCGCTCTTGGTCGAGCGGCCGTTTGATCCATGCCGGACTAGCCGCCTATTCGGACTTGTGCGCGCTGCCGGACGGGCAGATCGGTTGCCTATTCGAGTGCGGTGAAGTGACCCCCAAAGACCAGCTGCGCTGGATGCGGTTGGAGGCGTCCACCCTGGCCACGGCCTGACGCGGCGGTGGGGGTACCTGCGCGATCAGCGGTGAAACCCCGGGGCGTGCCAGACGCGCGCGCGCGCCAAGCGGGCTGGCTCCTCACGGCAAGACGCCGGCCTCAGCCAGAACTCGATTCCTAAGCGCGGTTCAAGATCGATCGCCGTCAGGGGACTCCGACGCGACGGCAGGCGCAGGAGACGCTGGACTAGCGGCGCCGCTCTGATCAGATGCGGGCCGCGACTCGCCGCCAGGCCGGATCATGGCCCAGCCGATCCAGAGACCCAGCACGAAGACCGAGACGACGGCGATCACAGCGCCGGTGGCGGCGATGACGGGCAAGTTGGCGGCGCCCTCTAACGGACCGCCCTCCCACAGACCAATGACTATCAGCCACACCCCGGCGGCAACCGTGAGCACCGTGAGGAAGAGGAACCAGGTACGCAGTGGGCCTTGCACGGTAGCGCTCCCTTGCTTTGCCGCGGCCTCCGGACGCCGGGCGCCCCGGCGCGCGAGCTCAGCCGATTGTAGGCGCGTGCGCGCCGCAGGTTAGGGGCACGCTGGTGCATCGCTCAATTCCCGCCGTGAAATCGATGGGTTAGCTCACACGGCCGGCCAACTACCCTCTGTTAGACTCCCGCGCTTCCGGGGTCTTTCGCGGAAACGGTCGGAATCTTCACTACCATCGAAGGCATGTGCTCGATCGACCTGAGCAAGGCGTCAGCGCGCGAGCGCGCGCTTTTCGTCGATAGAGGCGTCCCGGCGGGCGGAGCGCGGGGAGCAACCCCCGAGTCTGACGCCCCCAACGTGGCGCCCTGGCGCGTCTCACCGCAGCCTTTTCCGCTCCGACCACAGACCGTAGCCCACCTGGAGCGGTTGGGCGGCGATCTGCTGGCGTTCTACCAGGCGGCCAATCGGCTCTACCTGGGATCGGTTCGAGGCAGCCAGCCAGCCTGGGTTCACGACTATCTCGACCGCGGAAAAAGCGAGCGCGCTCGCGAGCTGGGACAGCTCCGGCGCACCCGCTCGCACCTGCCGCGCATCATCCGACCCGACTTGATGGCGCTGGAGGATGGCACCCTTCGCGCCACCGAGCTCGACGCGGTTCCGGGCGGATTCGGCTCGCTGGCGGCGATCACCCACAGATACCACGAGCTCGGCTTCGAGCTCGTGGGAGGCGCCAGCGGCATGGTGGACGGACTGGCGGAGACGCTTCACGACGCCGCCGGCAGCGGGGACCCCACCGTGGCGTTCGTGGTTTCCGACGAATCCGAGGACTATCGCGATGAAATGGAGTGGATCGCCCAGGCCCTGCGGTCCACCGGCCTCAACGCCCATCAGTTGCATCCGCGCGACCTGGCCATGCACGGCGACGGACTGTTCTTCGCGGCAAATGGCTGTCGCCATCGGGTGAATGTGGTCTACCGGTTCTTCGAGCTTTTCGACATTCCCAACATCGCCAACGTGGATCTGCTCATCCACGCGATGAAGCGCCGCATGGTGACCGTGACCGCGCCCATGAAAGCGCACCTGGAGGAGAAGGCGCTGATGGCGCTGCTCCACCATCCCGCGCTGGAGACCTTTTGGCGTGAGCATCTGCCAGGCGATGTCTACGAGCGGCTGCGGATCGCGCTGGCGCCCACCTGGATTCTCGACGCTCGACCGATCCCCCCAACCGCGGCGATATTCCCGCCGTTCGTCACAGCCGGCAGAGCCATCAATCGGTGGGAGGACTTGATGGGATTGACGCAGCGGCAGCGCCGGCTGGTGCTCAAGCCGTCGGGCTTTTCGCCCTACGCCTGGGGCGCGCGCGGGGTAACCGTCGGCCAGGACGTGCGCACCGAAGTCTGGGACGCTCGCGTGCGCGCGGCGCTGGGAGATTTCGAAACCAGCCCCCACGTGATTCAGCACTACCACGAGAGCCGCCGGGTAGACGTTTCCTACTTCGACTTCGCGGCGGACGAAGTGCGGCAGATGCAGGGACGCGCGCGCATATCGCCCTTCTACTTCGCCGCCGGCGATGAAGTGCGCTTGGGCGGGGTGCTGGTGACCGTGGTGCCAGCCGCCAGCAAAGTCATCCACGGGACGCCCGAGGCCGTGCTGGCGCCGGCTATGGAGTCGCCCGACGCGCAGATTTGACGCCGCGGGCGCGCCGGGCGTGATCAGGCGGAGCGATCCGGTTCGACCGGCGGACCGCCGTGCGCCGCGCGAGCGGTGAACTCCTCGATGTGCGACTTGACCAATGCGCCGCCGGCGGCCGCGCCTTTCTCGCGCAGAACTTTGTAGAGCCCGGCCGCGCGCAGCGCGCGCCATAAGCGCTCGCGCTGACCCGCGTCGCCGATGCTCGCACGCACCTGCGCGCGCCACCGCGCATAGTGCCCCAGGTGCTCTTCGACTTCGGGTCCGAACAGATCGCCGGCACGCTCGCGTAATGCGGCGCTGAAGGCAGGGCTGGCGCCGCCGGTGTTGATCGCGATAGAGACGCCGCCGCGCCGCACGTAGCCGGAGGCGAAGAAATCGCAGTGGCCCGGATCGTCCACAACGTTAACCAGCATGCCGCGCGCACGCGCATCGGCGGCGACGCGATGGTCGAGCGAACGGTCGCCGGTACAGATCACGGCCAGCCAGTGGCCATCGAGTCTTGCGGCCGCATAGCGCGCCCTGCTCAGGGCGATATGACCATCCCGATGCAAAGTCTCGATGCGCGCGTCCAACTCCCCCTCGGGGGGCGCCAAGACCGTAGTTTCAACACCGAAATCGGTGAGATAGCAGGTCTTGAAGTAGGCCGGCTCGCCGCCGCCGACCACGATCGCCGAGCGGCCCTCCAGATTCAATGCAACCGGCAAGTGCGTGCGGCCCTGCGCCATAAAGCCTCCACCTGGCCGCGGAAACCATGAGCCGCCTTTCGCACACCGGCTCGCCACGGCCATTTCTACAGGCCATGCTAGTGCGTTCACGATAGTTTGCGACGCGGGTAGGCAGCGTGCGCAAAGCGCTCAATCATCCAGGCGGCGTTCGAGTTCCCGGAGCAAGCATCCGCGCGGACTTCGGCCCGATCGAGCCGTCGGCGGCGCCGGAACCAGATGGCCAGGGCGCGGAATTGGCGCTGGCGTTCCGTGATTCGTGGGGTCCCCTCAAGAGCGAGGCAACGGACGTTTCAGTCTGAGTGGCGGTCTCGACCCTCCTGTACGATCGCGCCGTCGATAGCGTCGCCGCATTACGTCGGAGGTTCAGCGGCCCGTGAACCTAATGATCCCGGCAGGCCTGCAGCAGCTGCAAGCAACCGAGACGGGCCGCGCATGGCTGAATGCTCTACCAGATCTCTTGGACGAGTGTGCGCGCAGGTGGTCGCTTCGCCTGGGCGAGCCATACGCCGGCTCGCACGTGTCTCTGGCGCTGCCGGTGAGCCTGGCCGACGGCGCCGAAGCGGTGCTCAAGATTCAATTCCCGCATCGGGAGAGCACCCACGAGGCGGACGCCCTGGCGCACTGGGATGGAGACGGGGCCGTCCGCTTGCTGGACTTCAACCCCGATCTGCACTCCATGTTGATCGAACGCTGCCGCCCCGGGGAGCGCCTTAGCGCGCTCGACGCGGACGAGGCGCTAGGCGTGCTGATCGGTCTGCTGCCACGACTCTGGAAACCCGCTTCCGCCCCCTTCGAGGCGTTGCAGCGAGAAGCGCAACGGTGGGTGGATGAGCTGACCCACGGCTGGGAGACCGGGGGCCAGGCATTCGAAAGAGAGCTGCTGGACGCCGCGCTGGACACGCTTGCCGCACTGTCGGGCTCGCAAGGCGAGCAAGTGCTCCTGCACCAGGATCTGCACCCCGACAACGTCTTGCAGGCGGAACGCGAGCCGTGGCTCGCGATCGATCCGAAACCGCTCGTGGGTGAACGAGAGTTCGGGATAGCGCCGGTCGTGCGCGCGTTCGAGCTTGGCCATAGCCGGGGTCAGGTCATCGGGCGTCTCGACCGACTGAGCGCCGAGCTTGGCCTGGACCGCGAGCGCGCGCGCGGCTGGGCGTTCGCACAGACACTTGCTTGGGCGCTCGACGGCGATTGGCTGCCGCGCCATGTCGAGACGGCCCGATGGCTTCTTCAAGCCGCCTGATTCCGGACCCGGCACGCCACCCTCAGGCGGAGGAATCCAATCCGGCCTGACCTGTTGGTCGGAAAGCAGGTTCCGCAGATGGACGCCGCGACGGAAGGGTTCACAAGGGGAACGAGCCGCGCTCGGCTATGCTTCTCAGCCACGGCTAGCGGACCAGGAAAAGGCCGCGCGGCATGGCCGACCTTCGCAAGCAGCTCCTCGAAGACGGCTACGTCATCATCCGTGACACCGTCCCGCCCGCACGGCTCGACGAGCTCCGCAGCGTCATGGAAACCCTGGTCGAGCGCCAGTACGAGCGCTGGAGAGGCGCTCCGCACCCGGATCAGCAGGTCCCCGCTTACTACGAGCGTCAACCCCGCTTGCTGTTTCAAACCGTGGTGGACGCGGACACGACGGGGCCCGTCGACTTCTGTCTGCACGACGACACGCTGGGAGTCAGCCGCGGTCTGATGGGTGCGCCGGACGCCGCCCCCACGCTAATGGCGCTGATGTGCAACCCGCAGCGCGACCACGGTCCGGACGCATGGCATCGCGATCTCAATCCACGGCGCGACGGGCCCCTGCGGCTGCTGCAGCAGGACACCTTGACGAACGGACCCGGCTACGTTCAGTGGAACGTCCCGCTCTACGACGACACCGTGCTGTGGGTGGTGCCGCGGAGCCACCGCCGGACCAACACGGCCGAGGAGAACCGCATCCTGTCGGACGACCCGCACGTGCCTCTGCCGGGCGGGATTCCGGTGGAGCTGGCGGCCGGCGACGGCGTGGTTTACCTCAATGGAATCCTGCATTGGGGAAGCAACTACAGCACCAAGCTGCGCCGCACCATTCACCTCGGGTATCGGTCGTTTGGCGGCGCGCTTTTTCCGCACGCAAACGGCTTCAACTGGGACATGGGGTTCACGCGCCATCTCGCATCCGAGCCGCGCGCGCGGTTCGAGCGTTTCTGGCGGCTGCACGCGGAAGAGCGGAAGCTCATTGCCTCGATCTTTCGCGCAATCGTGGCGGGCGACGCGCGGCAGTTTCGCGCGCGACTGGCGGCGCTGCACGCGGGCGCCGAGGCACGCATAGAGGCCCTGATTCTGATCCGCAGAATCGCGCAGCGGCTTGATTGGCAGGATGGACAAAAGAGCCGAGGCTTCGACCTGATGCTCGACATCGCCGATTCGCTCTCGCCGGCGGAGGGCGAGCTTCTCTTGCGGCGCTTCGAACCGCTGGACGCCGCGCTGCGCACCGAATCCGAGCAGTTCGTGCCTGGATTTCAGTCGGGTCCAAGCGAGTACGCGTTCAACCAGATGACGCGGGAATTCGACATCGAGGACTTCATCGCGATCTGGGACAGATCGGACTCGTAGGCGCTGGCGGAGTTAAGCGTAAGCTCGCGCTAGACAAGCGGCGTGGCAAGCATGACCTCAGGGGAGGGCGCGATGAGCACGACGACCGATCGATTGGCCGACCGCTGGTTGAGCGGCCGGCCCGTCTACCTGACCGACCTCGATGGCTGCCGCCCGGCGGACGCCCTGTCCCCTTCGTCCCGGCTATGCCACTGGCGGACGTTGCCCTACGCTACAGGCGAGCGCTCGGGCGTGATGCTGTACGCCAGCGAGCAGACCGGCGCCCCGCCGGTGACCTACCAGCTTGGCCGCCGCGGCTGGCACGCCATCTCGTTCGGGGTGATGCCCGCCGATCACGAGTACGAACGCTGGAGCATGGATCTGCTCGCGCGGCTCAGCGGCGATCCGGCCTTCACCTCGCTGAGCGTGCCGGACCGACCGGCGATGCCCGGGCAGGGCGACTGGCTTGTCGAGTTGTTCTGGAAGATTGCGGACCTGAGCGACCAGAACCTCCAGATCGGCCAGGTCGTGGTGCCCACCAAGCCCGGAGACGAGGGCGGACCCTTCGCCTGTCCGCCGGCCCGGCCGGCCTATGTCAAGCTCGTGCCGCTGACCGATGCCGAGGTCGCGGAGCTGAAGGCCGACCGGGCTCGCGCCGACACGCGCCGCATCTACGCACACAGCGACGCGCACGGCTGGATGGGCCACTCGCGCCCCCACACGGCCGAGCACGTGCGCCGCATGCTCGAGCCGTTCCGCGATTCCGACTTCGCAAGGGTCTATTGGGAGGCCGGCGGCGGCGACCTGCTCAACTACTTCAGCGGCGTCGGACGTCAGCTCACGCTGGACGGTCTGGACGACCTGGGGCTGCTCACCTATCGGAACCAGATCGAAAGCTGGCGCATGTTCCGCGACGCCGGCGTGGACCCCTTCGACGTAGCAATCGAACACGCGCACGAGCTCGGGATTGAGTTCCACGCCGGCTGGCGGCCCACCGGCTTTCACTACCCGCCGCCCTTCGACTACTTCAACCACGGAGACACCGCCTACAAGGCCCATCCGGAGTGGCGCGGCGAGGACCGTGCGGGGAATCGCACGCCGCGGTTGTCCTATGCCTACCCCGAGTTCCGTGCCTACGCGGTCTCGCTGCTGCGTGAGATGGCGGATCGGCCGATCGACGGCGTCGCGCTGCTCTACAACCGCCGTCCGCCCTTCGTCGAGTACGAGCCGCCGCTGGTGGAAGGCTTCAAGCGGGAACACGGCCAGGACCCGCGCGCGCTGCCCGAGGACGATCCCGGCTGGCTGGCGTTTCGCGCCGGGACGATGACCCAGTTCATGCGTGAGGTGCGCTCAGCCATGGACGAGGCTACTGAGAGGCGGGAACGCTCGAAGCGCATTCAGGTCTCGGCGATTGTCTTCGCCAGCGAGGAAGAGAACATGCGCTGGGGAATGGATGTGCGCGCGTGGGTTCGGGAGGGGCTTGTAGATACGATCGTCGCCTACCCGTACGGGCCGCGCGGCTACAGCCAGGCGCTGGCATGGCCCGACCCCGCGTCGCAGCTCAGCTATCACCGCGAGGTGGTGGCAGGGTCGCAGTGCACTCTGGCCGTGAATCTTTACCCGCGCAGCATGGCGCCCGACGCCTACCGGCGCCAAGCGGCCGCGATCTACGCGACCGGGATCGACCGGCTGTTCATCTGGGACTGCACCAACTCCGCCGGGAACGAGTCGTTCACCGCGCTGCGCAGGCTGGGGCATGCGGACGAGCTACAGGCGTGGATGGCGGCGGGCGAACCTGGCCTGGAGTCCAGTCAAACGCGGCTACGACAGCTCGGCGACTGGGACTTCGCCTACACGACGCCTGGCTAGACGGCGCCTGCCAGCCAGCGTTCAGGCTCAAGTCCCCGGTCGCCCCCCGCTCCGATAGCAGGTTGCTCGGCTTCGGTTCCAAGCCTCTATCCTCGGTCCAAAGCCGAGCCGCTGGGTCAGTGCCTCTCGATAGCCGCATGGCTCACGGCGACACCCTCGTCGATAGACCGCAAGTGCAGATCCCGCTGCGGGAACGGAATCTCGATATCGTTCTCACGAAAGGCCTGATCGATGGCATAGTGCAGATCGCTCTGCATAATCAGCCGCTGCATTATGTCGGCGACGTAGACGAGAATCCGAAAGTTCAGCGACGAGTCGCCGAACTCCACGAACAGTACCCGCGGAACCGGCTCGCCCAGCACGTCCGGGTGGGCGTCGATGCAGTCGTGGATGAGCCGCCGCACCAGCGCCGTATCCGAGCCGTAGGCCACTCCGACGATGAAGTCCACGCGCACGCGCCGGTCATCGAGCGTCCAGTTGGTGACCACGGACGAGATCAGCTCCCCGTTGGGCACGATGGCCTGCGTCTGGTCGAACTGGCGAACGGTGGTGGCGCGAATGCCGATCCGCTCCACCGTGCCGAGCACGCCGCCGGTGTCCACCACGTCGCCGACGTTGACCGGTCGCTCGGCCAGCAGGATGACTCCCGACACGAAGTTGTTGGCGATGTTCTGCAGACCGAACCCAAGGCCGATTCCCAGCGCGCCGGTGACCACCAGGATGGCGTCCAGCTGGAAACCGACCGAGCGCAGACCTACGAAAAGACCCACGAACAGGACGGCATAGCGAATGAGTGCACCGATGGCGTGGCGGGTTCCGTCGTTCATACCCACGACGCGCGAGAGGCGGCGCTCGAAGACCACGCGGATCCGTCCCGACAAGACCCACGAAGCCACCACGATCACGAGCATGACTAACAGGCTCAGCGGGGTCACGGGATCCTCGCCAAGGCTGAACAGCGGGGCGTTAAACGCCTCCCAGACGTTCCGCAAACCTTCCATCATCACCTCCGTTGCGTGTGGAGTCCGGATCGGCCAAGCCGCCAGGCATCGTAGCCGCATCCCGGCTACGGTGAACGCGCGGCTAGCCTGCGACCCAAAGCGCCCGGGGCAGCGCGGTTGCGTCGCTGGCTAGCCCCGTCGACTGCTTTCCGAAGCTACAGTGCGGACGCGCTCACGCGGCCGACGGGGCCGTCGATTTCACGCGCCGAAGATTCACCCGCCCGGGCGCGGAGTGCGGCGGCAGGTCCGCGAGAGCTCTCGATTGTGTGCGCTAAGCGTGCGGCACCAAGCTGCCGCGGGTGACGCGCCCGGTGTCTTGCTCCTCGAAGGCGCGATTGATATCGACCAGCGGGTAGGTGTGGGAGGCGATGCGCCCCAGCGGCAAGCGCTCGACATTGCGGGACACGAAATTAAGCGCCTCCTGCAGGTCACGCGGACCGTAGTGGGCGACGCCGATGATGGTCACGCTGCGGAACACGATCCCGGCGGGATCGAACTCCGTGTTCCAACCCACGTTTATGTTGCCGATCTCCAGGTAACGGCCGCCCGGCGCGGTCATTTGCAGGCCCTCGGCGACAACACCGGGATGGCCGACTAGCTCCATGGTCACGTCGGCTCCCACTCCCTGGGAAAGCTCGCGCACGCGGTCCACGCGCGCTTGCGGAGAGTCGAACTCGTTAATGTCGACAATCTCGTCAGCGCCGAAATCGCGGGCCAGCTGCAGCCGTTCGGGGACCCCGTCGATCACGATAACCTTCGCGGCGCCGCGCTCCTTGGCCACGGCGGTGGCGTAGACGCCGAGCCCACCGGCGCCCTGGATGGCGACCGTCTCGCCCAAGGTCAGCCGGGCGCGATCCAGCCCGGAAATCACCTGCGCGAGGGCGCAGTTGATCCCGGCCACTATCTGGTCCGAGAGGTTATCGGGGACCTTGAAGACGGCGTGCTTGGGGTGCAGGTAGTAGTACTGCCCGAACGTGCCGCGAAAGTGGGGCCATTCCTCGATCCCCTCCGCGCGGTCAGCTTGCCGCACCGGGCAGGCGTACACGTGGCCCTTGAGGCAGGTTGGGCACTGCATGCAGGGATAGAAGTACTGAAAGACGACCCTGTCACCCTCGCTCAGCGGCTCGCCGTGTGAATCGGTAGTGACGCCGGCGCCGAGGCGGAAGACCTCGCCCGAGCCCTCGTGGCCGAGCGCGGCCGGCACGGGCCGGTTCATCTTGAGGATGTCCAGGTCGCCGCGCCAATAGTGCATGTCGGACCCGCAGACGTTGGCCAGGCGAATCTTGAGGACCGCCGCTCCAGGCGCGGGGTCGGGGATTGGATACTCGCGTAGCTCGAATGGCTTGCGCGCACCGAAGAAGGCGGCGGCGGTACCTGTCTGGGCCATAGTCCAAGTCCTGCGTCGAGAGGCGCGGCTCGCGTGGGGTGACAAGAGTAGCGGATGGCGCGCGGTCGCTCGGGCGCGACAATACCGATGATGAGCTACGAAAGCTGGATCGTAATCGGGACCATCGCGGGCGCGCTTGCGCTCTTCGCGAGCGAGCGTGTGCGCCCCGACGTGGTGGCGCTGCTGGTGCCGGTAACGCTGACTCTGACGGGAGTGATCGAGCCGCTCGACGCTTTCGCGGGCTTCAGCAGCCCGGCGGTCATTACGGTGGCGGCGATGTTCGTCCTGAGCGCCGCGACGGTCCAGGCGGGACTTCCCGAGCTGATCGCGAACGCGATCGCGCGGCTGGGCGGAACCCGGATCCCGCTGGTGGCCTTGGCGCTGGTCCTGGCGGTTGGCGCGCTCTCGGCCTTCCTCAACAACATCGCCGCCACGGTGATACTGCTGCCCGCCGCGGTGGCGTTGGCGCGTGCGGCCCACACCTCCGCCTCGAAGCTGCTCATCCCGGTGTCGTTCGGCTCGCTGCTGGGCGGATTGCTCACGCTCACGGGCACGCCCCCCAACCTGCTGGTGAGCGACGCGCTGGCGGCGGCCGGTCACGCGCCCTTCCAGATGTTCGATTTCGCCCCAACCGGGCTGGCCGTGCTGGGGATCGGCCTGGTCTACCTGGCTACGGTGGGTCAGCGCCTCCTTCCGGCGCGCGAAGGCGCGGGGCTGGCCCAGGAGGTCAAGCAGACGCGCGAGTTCACCGCTGAGGTCACGGTGCCTGCCAGATCCCCGGCGGCCGGCCGCACGCTCGAATCGCTGGCCTGGACCCGCCGCTACCGCGTGACGGTGACGGACACCATTCGCAGCGGCCGCCAAAACCGCTATCCGGCGGCCGCCGACACACTGCAAGCGGGCGACGTGGTGCTGCTGGCGGGCGAGCGGGACGACATCGTGCGCGCCGTCGAGGAGCAGGCGCTGGAGTTCGCCGCGGAACAGCGCGCGCGCCGGACTCTCGATGAGGATGAAAAGGCCCGCATCGTCGAGCTGGTGGTAGGCCCCCGTTTCGGGCCGCGCCGACGAACCGTGATGGGCATGAGCTTCCGATGGCGTTATGGGGGACTGGTGCTAGGCGTGTGGCGGCAGGGTCAGCGCATCCGAACCCCGATTGCCCAGATCGTCGTCCAGCCCGGTGACGTCCTGCTCGTGCGCATGCCGGCGGCCCGCATGGACGGTCTGGCCCGCTCGGACGACTTCATCCTGCTGACCCAGCGCCCGCGTGCGTTCGCCCCGCGCCCGCGCATGATCGTGCCGGTGGCCGTGCTGGCGCTGGTGGTGACGCTGGCGGCCAGCGGCCTGGCCCATATCTCGGTGGCGGCGGCGCTGGGCGTGCTGTTGGTGCTGGCCGCGCGCGCGATCTCCTACGACCGTCTCTACGCCGCGGTCGAGTGGCGCACGCTCGTGATGATCGGGTCGTTGATCCCCTTGGGGACGGCGATGAGTACAACCGGGCTGGCGGCCGATCTGGCCGAGCTCGTGTCGTCCACACTGCGGGGACTTGGTCCATTGGCCGTTCTGGCCGGCGTCTACCTGGTCACTACGGTCGTGACCCAGATCATGTCCAACGCGGCGGCCGTAGTGCTGGTGGCCCCGATCGCGCTTGGCATCGCCGCGAACCTGGGCATCTCGCCGCACGCCACCCTGATGCTGGTGGCGATCTCGGCCTCCACGGCCTTTCTCACCCCCATCGGACACCAGGCCAACGTGCTGGTCTACAACACGGGCGGCTATCGCTTTGTGGATTTCCTGCGCGTGGGCGCCCCGCTCACGATTCTCATTCTCGTGGCGTCGCTCTTCGTGGTGCCTATTGTGTGGCCGCTCTAGATAACGCCAAGCCGGTCCGGCCACGGCTTTCCGACACAGCGGCGCGCTGGAGGGGAACAGTTGCCTTCACGCGCGCGCTTCGAAGGCCTGGGATTCGGCGATCGCGTCGTTCTCGTCGAATGCAAATGGACGCGCGTGCTCGACTACCTCACAGGTCGCGGGCAGATCATCGAGCACGGCCTCGCTGGCCCAGAACGTCTCGAGGCGCAAGGTGTTGGCGATCCTCACTACGCGCCGCGGCCCCTCGGCGGTACGCGCGGCCATCCGCAAGGCCGTGTCATAGCAGGCGCGGTCGGTCGGCAGGGTGATCGGGATCTTGGCCATGCTCAAGGCCGTGCTGGTGATCGCGTTGGTGGCCGTGGCCTGCACGTCGAGCTCCTGGACCAGCTTGCGGCTGACGAGATCGGCCATGCCCACGCCAACTCCATTGCCATGGGCGCCGGGGGAGAGCCCCAAAACGGCCAGCCAGCGATAGGCCGG
Source organism: Chloroflexota bacterium (assembly GCA_965220075.1). Taxonomy (GTDB): domain Bacteria; phylum Chloroflexota; class UBA11872; order UBA11872; family UBA11872. The sequence goes on along the minus strand of OZ244806.1, from coordinate 1,213,507 downwards.
CTCGGGCGGCATCTCGGGAAGCCGGCGCCACATGCCCACCACGTTGGGGTCCATTCCCGTGCCCGAGATGTCCTTGCCCATGCGGTCCACCAGCACGACGTCCAGCCGGTCGAGCGGGATGCGCGGCAGCAGCCGATTGGCAATCTCGAGCAGGCGGGCGTCGGTATCGACGAACTCATCCGGCGCCGCCACCGCCAGGGTGTGGGGACGGTGGAAGGCGTTTTCCACGATCGCGACACCGAACAGCACCTTGGCCGCGGCGGTCGCGATGCGCGCCGCGGAGGGTATGACCTCCGCGAGCGGATGCGCGTGCATGGACTCGGCACCGGAGCGATTGCCCAGGCCGACCACAAGCATCTTGCACAGACCCGACTCCACCGGCCCCCGAAAGCTCGTGTGCGGCTTGACCCGCCCGACTACCACAATGCCGTCCGCCTGGGAGGCTATGGCGTCAAGGTGAACGCTGGCGCCCGACTGCGTGCGCCCGAGCACCACCGTCTCCATGCCGGCCCGCACGGGAACGCCCAGACGAGCCTCGTCTATTCCATAGCCAGCCAGAACGCCGGCCTGGCCCGCCGCCGTTCCCCCGCCGTGGCTGCCCATGGCCGGGACGATGAAGGGTTGCGCTCCGGCCTCACGCAGCTCCTCGATCAGCGTCTTGAGGACGCTCACGATCGGTCCGATGCCGCGCGATCCCACCGCCACGGCTACGCGCGCGCCGGCCGGCAGGCCAAGCGCGCGCAGCCGCGCACGCGTCTTGGTCGCCAGCTCCCCGGCTAAATCCAGTATGGCGGCTTGGTCGAGGCGCTGCCGTACGAGCCGCATGGATGGGCCCGCAGAATGCGGATCGGAGGTCACGCCGAAGTCTAACCGCGGCGTACGCGCAGGTGGCGCGGCCGCGCGGTCTGGGGCAATCTGAGCACGTGCGGATCGCGGTGCTGACCGACGTACATGGAAACGGCCACGCCCTCGAGGCCGTGCTGCCCGATCTGGCGCGGCAGGCGGTCGACACCGTGGTGTTCGGCGGCGACGCGGCGCTTTTCGGCAGTCGCCCGCGCGAATGTTGGGAGCGCATCAGCGCGGAGGGCTGGCCCTGCGTGCAGGGGAATACCGACCGGTACATAGTCGATCTGTCCAGCAAGCTGGCGACGCTAGGTACGGAAGAAGCGGGGTTCGCTAGATTCCTGCAAGACAACGCGGCGTGGACGCGCGACGCACTCGGCGAGACAGCGGTGCGCGAAATGGACGCGATGGAGAGCGAAGTGCGTCTCGACTCGCCCGGCGGCGCCGTGCAAGTTGTACACGGCGTGGCCGGCAATGACGAGCTAGGTCTCCTGCGCGACGATAGTGACAACCAGATATCCGGCAAGATCGGCGACATGAACTCGACAGTGCTTGTATGCGCTCACACGCACACTGCCTTTGTGCGGCACGTGGGAGAAGCGCTGATCGTGAACTGCGGCTCGGTGGGGCGCACGCATGACGGAATACCTGGAATCGCCAGCTATGCCGTGCTGGACGATGAGAGCGGACGCTGGTCGGCCGCCATCCGGCGGGTACCCTACGACCACCTGGCCGCCCACGCTGAGACTCTCACCCTCGGAGTTCCAATAGACGACGACTTCGCCCGCACCTTGCTGAACGGACTGCAACCGCGGTGATCGTGTTATGAGCGGATATCTGTCGCCCTTTACCTCCGAGTTCGACCCCACGCTGGCGGCCTGGGTGGCGGCGGGATGGCTTCTGGCCGGCGCCCCGCTCTCCTATCTCATCGCCAGGTTGATGGGACACGACCTGATGCACGAGGGCGCCGCCTCAGCCGGATTCAGCGCCGTATCACGCGTCTTAGGCACCCGGGTCGGCATTCTGGCGGCCCTGGCCGACGCGGCCAAGGCGGGCGTGGTGGTGTGGCTGGCAAGCCACTACGCCACCTACGAGGTCGCCGGCTGGACGGCGGTGGCGGCGATGCTGGGTTATCAATGGCCGATATGGATGCGGTTTCGGGGGGGGCGCGGGCTGGTGATTACCCTCGCAATGGTCAATGTGCTGGGTATCTGGGAGGTTTGGATCGGAATATCTTGCATGCTGATGACGCGCTATCTCGTGAAAGACTCCGCCCCCGGGGTATTCTTGGGCACCACCGCGGCCGTGGTGGTCGCCTTCCTCGTCAGGGAACCCGGGCCGCTCCCAACCTTCGCTTTGATCTTTTGCGCGCTGGCGTTCCTCGCGCGCATGGTGGGATACCGACCGGCCAGCGACGCCGCACCGCCCAGTCTGCCGATCCGCCTGGCGGCACGGCTGGTGTTCGACCGCGACACGTTCGCGCGCGCCCGCTAGGAGCCGGGGTGCGATTCCGCCCGAGCACGCACACGGACGGCCGCGGTCGTGCCGGCGTCGGCGGAACGCCGCGGCGTGCGCCTGAACGGCGGCTTCTGGCGGACGGCCCAGCGCGCTGATGGTGCAATCGCTGCGCCGGGGCCAGCGCCCGCTGCTGGCGATCGTGCTTGTTGCCGGGCTGGTGGCGCTGATCGTCACCGTGGAGCCCGTTCGACTGGCCCTGCACACGGTGCTCAACGGGTTGCGCGTTACGCCGCTGGAGATCAAGCCTGAAACCGCGACTCCCAGCCCCGCCGCGCCTGCCGCCGCGCAGGCAACGCTGCAGCCTGACACGTTCGTCGTCACCGAGGTAGAGCCATCCCGCTGGATCGAGAGCGCCGGGCCTGACGAGCTGGCGAATCTGCCTTTCGAAGCACTGACGATCGATCGGCCGCCGGAATTCGCGGCGCCTCCGGAGCGTCAGGTCTGGATTGGCGGGGAATCGCGCGTGGCGGTGGACTTCGGCAAGCTGGCCGAGTTTCTCAGCGCCTCCGAAGTGCGCGTTCCCTTACCGCCGTCCTTGCGGCAAGGCGACGTGGAGATCCGCGGCGGCGCGATGCTGATCAATACCTGGCCGAGCGCCACGCCCGAGTCGGCCCCGCTGGTCCTGATGCAGATCAAGCTGCCGAGCATCTCGGGACCGCCGCAACTCGATCTGGAGCTCATCGTCGACGCGTTGCTGAGGGAGGTTCTGCCGCCGGTAGTCTCACGCCAGACGCGCGTGGCGGAGGTGCCGCTGATCCGCGACGCGCTGGGGCTCCCCGGCAGCGAATCACCGGTGGAGCCGCGCGCGTTCAATCTGCCCGACGGCCCCGGCGCCGTGGCCTGGAGCATTGACGGCGTGACTGTCGTCCTCGCCGGCCAATTTGACAGCGCGACGCTGCTTCGGCTGGCCGAATCGGCCCGGTCGGTCTGATGTCGTCCGTCCCCGCCATCCAAACGGTCGATGTCCACAAGCGCTACGGCGCGACTCACGCCCTGCGCGGCGTGAGCCTGACTGTCGGCCGCGGTGAGGTCTTTGGGTTCCTGGGACCGAACGGGGCGGGCAAGAGCACCATCGTGAAGATTATTCTGGGGCTGGTGCAGACTAGCGGCGGCGAGGTGCGCGTGCTGGGACATCCAGCCGGCAGCCTGCAAGCGCGGCGCGCGATCGGATTCCTGCCCGAGACCTTCCGCTTTCAGGATTGGATGCGGGCCAGTGAGCTGATGGACTTTCACGGACGGATTGCAGGCGTGGCGCGCGAGCGGCGGCGCCGGCGCGGGGCGGAGCTGCTGTCGCTGGTAGGACTGGGCGAACACGCCAACCAGCGGCTGTCGACCTTCTCGAAGGGCATGCAGCAGCGAGTGGGCTTGGCGCAGGCCCTGATCTCCGATCCTCCGGTGGTGATCCTGGATGAACCTACTTCGGCGCTGGACCCGATCGGGCGGCGCGAGGTTCGCGATCTGATCCGTTCACTGAGGTCGACGGGAACGACCGTGTTCCTGAACTCGCACCTGCTCTCGGAAATAGAGCTGGTGTGTGATCGCGTGGCCGTGATAACGCACGGCAGCGTGGTCGCGAGCGGCGCCCTGGCCGAGTTGCTGCGCCCCCGCCAGGTTGCGTTGCGGCTGGGCGGCGGCGCGGGCGAGGCGCTCGAAAGCGTGCGCGACGAGTTCGGCGACGCCGACTTCCATGACGGCCGCTACACGCTGCCCGTGTCGGAGGATGCCGTCGTGGCGAGGTTGGTGAAGCGCGTGGCCGAGGCGGGCGTGCCGATCTACGACGTGCAGCCGAGCTCCGAGACGCTCGAGGACCTGTTCGTGCGGTTGGCGCAGACGAGCGAGCAATGACAATCGCCGCGTTCGCTGAATTCACCCTGCGTGAAGCCGTGCGCCGGCGCGTGGTTCTGGCGACCGCTATCGTGACCCTGGCATTCATCGGACTCTACTCCGTGGGGGTCTGGTTTGGCTGGCGCGACTTGCAAAGCGAAGCGGACTTAACCGCCGCCATGCGCCGGGCGGTGATTGGCGTGATGCTGCAGGGCGGGCTGTGGAGCCTCAACTTCGTATCGTCGCTGCTGGCGATCTTCCTGGCGGTGGGCGCGATTTCGGGCGAGATAGCCGAGGGCACCATGCACGCGGTGGCGGCGCGGCCAGTTCGCCGCTGGGAGATCGTGCTGGGCAAATACGCCGGCTACGTGCTCATGCTGGCGGTATTCATTGGCGCCGCTTCCGCGGCGCTGATCGTCGTCGTGGGGGTCATCACCGGACACATAGGCGAAGGCGTTTGGGTTGCGCCTTTTCCGATGCTGCTGAGCGCGTCGGTGCTGCTGGCCCTGACGATGGCCGGGAGCAGCCGCTTCGGGTCTCTCGCCAATGGGGTGGTGGTATTCACGCTGTTCGCGACCGCGCTCGTGGGCGGCGTGGTGGAGCAGATGGGCGCCTTTCTGGACAACGTGGTGACTTTCGACATCGGAGTTTTCACCGGCGTTCTGCTGCCCACCCGCGTGCTCTGGGACATGGCCGGCGCGCAGATCGACGTCGGCGCGTGGGCCGCCGCGGGCGGCGGGCCGTTCACGTCTATCAGCCCGCCGTCCGGCTGGATGATTCTGCTGGGATTCGTCTATATCGCGCTTATGCTGGGACTGGCGATACGCTGGTTCAGCCGGCGGGACATCTAGCGGTGAACGGAGCCTCCTCATGACAGTCGCAGCCCGAAAACACAATGGCTGACCCCCTACGGCTGGCCCTGGTCGGCTGCGGACGGCAGGGCAGAGGCGCGTTCGTGCCCGCCGTGCGAGCCGCTGCTGACGCTGAGCTGACCGCGTTCGTGGACACCAACCCGCAGGCCGCGCACCTTGCCGCGGGAGGCTCGGGCCAAATATTCACCGACGTCGACGACCTGGCCAATGCCGGCGCGGCCGACGCCGCCATAGTCGCCACCCCGCACGCGTCTCTGGCGGAGACGGCGCTGCGATGCATCGAGGCCGGGCTCCACGTTTTGGTCGAGAAGCCGTGCGGCCGCGACCACGCCGAAGCCCGGCAAGTGGCGCAAGCCGCCGCCGAGCGCGGCCTGGTCTTCATGCCGGGCTACTGTCTGCGCTTTCACGAGGCGCGCATGCGCTTGCACGAGTTTCTGTGGCGCGGGCTGGCGGGCGCCGTCACCGGCCTGGTGGCGACGAAGGGCTCGCCGCCTTATGACGGCTGGCTGGCCGATCCAGACGCGGGCGGCGGACCGCTGCTCTACGTCGCGTCCCACGTCGTGGATCAGCTGCTTTGGCTGCATGGCGAGCGCGTCGAGCGAGTGCTGGCACAGTCCACCGATCGGCCGCAGACGGGCGCCGAGAACTGGGTCTCCGCCGTGCTCACGTTCGCGGACGGCGTGCACGCCACGCTGCACGTCAGCCAGGCGACAGGCGTGCACATCGACGTGTTGGAGGTGATCGGGAGCGGCGGCCGCGTGCGCTCCGACATGCAGACGGCTGCGCTTACGGTGGAGTCGACCGAGAGCCGCGAGCTCGAGGCGCCCGCCACGCTGCACACGCGGTCGGCGTCGGACGAAAACCTATACCTGAGCGAAGTAACGGAGTTCGTGGGCGCCGTGCGAGGCGGACGGCAGCCGTCAGTGGCCGGGATCGACGCGGTGCGAGCCCTGGCGGTCCTCGACGCCGTGCGCGAGTCCGCTTCCACCGGAGCTGTAGTAGCGGTGAACGATCCCTGGGACGGAACGACCCCCCATCCCGGCTTGCACGCGCAGCCGGTGCGCCTGCGCGTGCAGTTCACCTACCCGGCCGACAAGATCCAGTCGCCGCTGGTGCATGAGCTTTCGCGGCGATTTCAGCTGAAATTCGACATACGGCGCGCCGACGTGGACGCGGGCATCGGCTGGGTGCAGCTCTTGCTCGAGGGTCCGCGGGCGGAAATCGACGCCGCCATGCACTGGGCTGAGCAGCAGGGTATTCGCGCCGACCCGGTGGAAGGCGACGTCGTCTCCGGCTAGTAACCGTCGTTCATTTGCGCGGGGCGGCCAGAACCGCCCGGTAGAAATCGGCGGTTGCGCGCGCGATCCGGTCATGCGCGTAACGCTCCAGCACGTGAGCTCGGCCGGCGGCGCCCAACGATCCGCGCAAGCCGCTGTCGCGCCCAAGCTCGCGCAGCGCGTCCGCAAGCTCGTCGGGCCGACCGGCCGGGACGACGCGTGCCGCGCTCCCCACCACGGCCGGCAGCTCGCCGGCGTCGGATACGACGGTGGGCACCCCGCAGGCCATGGCTTCTACCGCGGCGCGGCCGAACTGCTCGGTCCATCCGTGGCGGCCCACTGTGGGTTGCACGAACACGTCAAGACCGCGATAGAAGCCCGGCATATCGTGGCTGGCAAGCGCGCCCAGGAATCGAATGTTGGGGGCCGCGCCGGCCAGCCGCCGCAGTGCGGGGCCGGCCGGTCCCTGGCCGGCGATCAGCAGCTCCAGGCTATCGCCCGCGCGCTGCGTCGCCTGGATGAGCACTTCAACGCCCTTCTCAGGCACCAGCCGGCCCGCGTATCCCACCCGTAGACGCCCGGTGCCGCTCGGTCGCGGCGCCGGAGCGAACACGGCCGGGTCTATGCCGAACTGCGGAATCTCGGCCAGTTGACGGCGAAACCCTTTGCCCCGCAGAACCTGCGCCGCCGCGGCCGTGCCCGCAATGCCGTCCGCACGCGCATACACGTAGCGCTCGATCCAGCCGAAGGGTGGAGGGTAACGGCGCGCCAGGTTCTGCCAGGCGAAAAAGATACAGCGCGCCCCGGCCGCGCGCGCCAGACGACAGGCATGCCACGTGGCCGCATTGTAGGGCTCCTCGTCGATGTGCACGATGTCCGGTCGAAAACGGCGCAGCAGGCGCCCCAGGCCGGGGAACAGGTACAGGTGGTAGTGCCCGTTGAGCCACATGCGAGTGTGGACGAGCTCGTAGCCGAGCGGTTGCACGGGCTCGGCGGCTTGCCGCTGGCGGCGGCCCTTCCAGGCGTGCGGCGCTACGGCCAGCAGCTCCAGGTCCGGCTGGGCGGCCAAATTGACCAGCTTGCCGTGGTAGGCGGCCACCACAAGCGCCTTGGAGACCATTAGAACTCTCAGGTCGCAACCTCTTCGTAGACGCGGCGCGTGGCCGCCGCCGTGCGCTCCCAGGTGAACTCAAGCGCGCGCGCGCGTCCAGCCATGCGCAGGCGCTCGGCCCGGGATGCGTCCCCAGTGACCTCCAGAATCGCGGCGGTCCAGGCTGAGGAGTCGTCCGGATCGACCAATACGCCCGCATCGCCGACTACCTCCGGCAGCGCGGTGGCGTCGGCGGAGACGACCGGGACGCCGGACGCCATGGCCTCGAGGGGCTCGAATCCAAAGCCCTCGTAGCGCGAGGGGAAAACGAACAGGGAGGCCGCTCGGTAGAGTTCCGGCTTGTCGGATTCGGGGACCGCTCCCAAGCGCCGCAGCCACGGCGCCGTGTGCCCGTCCAGGCCTTCAAACCAGTTCGCACGCACGCGGCTGCCAGCCCGCGGAGCGCGGCCGGCCACAACCAGCGGCAGCCGCCGCTCGTCCCACACGCGCGGCCAGGCGCGCATGAGCACGCCAAGATTCTTGCGCACGTCCAGAGACCCCAGGTAGAGGGCAAAACGCTCAGGCAGACCATATCGCTCGAGAAACTCCCGCGGCGGTTGGCCGGCGCCCGGACTGAACCGGCCGTCTACGCCGAGCGGTATCACGTAAATCCGGTCAGGCCGCACGCCCATCACGCGAATGAGATCGCGGCGGGTCCATTCGGAGTCCGCGATCACCGCCCGCGCGCGGCGTATTCCCAGCCGAGTGAGCCAGCCGTAAAGGCGCTGCGACAGACCGCTCGCATAGACCGGCAACACGTAGGGGATGGCGTCGTGCGCGGTAACCACGCAGGCGGGCGCGAGCAAGGGCGGCGCGAGGTAGGGGACGTGGCGCACGGTCGGGCCCGGCCGGAGCGACGCGAGCGGCCAGAGCAGCTGCTCCCAGATCACTTTGCCCAGCGGATGGCCGAGCGCGGCCGGCGGCTTGCGCTCGACGATCCGGATGTCGGCGTGACCGGCCCGGAGCGCCCCGGTGAGGTGCGTAAGGTACTGGCCCGATCCCGTGAACGGTTGCGCGTGAAAGGAGGCGTTGATCTCCAGCCGCACAGTGGCGCTGGCCGCCCGCTAACGCTCCACGTTGATTCGGAAGCGCCGGAAGAGTCCGAGCTCCTGAGTGTCGTCAGGGGTGGAGGCCGACTTGAGCAACAGGAAGAACGCGAGCACGGCGCCTCCCACCACGTAGACCCACGACCACGCCATGGCGCCAAATATCAGCGGCATGAGGACGTAGCTCACAAGCGTGGCAGTGCGCGTCCGGCGACACAGCAGGACGAGAACCAGCCAGGCACCGAGCAGTGTGAAAGACATAGCCGGCTCGCTGACCACCATCGCCCAGCCAAAGACGGTAGTTCCGCGGCTCCCTCGAAACCGGACGAATATCTGCCACATGCTGCCCGCGGTCACGGCGATGATCGCGGTGAACAGCGCGATTGGATCGTCCGGGAAGAACAGACGCGCCGACAGCACGACAGCTGCGGCGATCACTCCATTGGCGGCGACCGTGACAATGGCGGGGAGTTTCCCCACTTTGAACAGCGTGTTGTAGATGCCCAGGTTGCCGGAGCCAATGGAGCGCAGATCGGAGCGGCGCAACAAGCCCGTCACGATGAGGGCAACCGGGATACTGCCTAGCAAATAGGCGGCAGCCCCAAGAAGGGCGTATTCCTGTACGGGGGCCAACTGGTACTCCCTCCGGCCTTAGTTTACTGATTGTCGCGCCCGCAGGTCACGCTCGGTTGGACCGCCACGGCGTGATTCCTCGTAAACGCACAACATGGCGCGCGCGGAGCGCGTCCACGAGAACTGCCGGAGGCGCGCCCGGCCGCGCTGCCTTAGCTCGGCGCGCAACTCAGCCTCATCGAGAACGCGCAGGAGGCCATCGGCAAGCGCGCGCGGATCATGCGGATCCGACAGGACGGCTGCGGAACCGGCCACCTCCGCGGTGCCGGGCGCGGTTGAAGTGAGAACCGGGCACCCACAAGCGAAGGCTTCTAAGACGGGCAGAGCCGAACCTTCCGCATAGCTGGGGAAGGCGAAGGCCGTAGCCAGGGAGTACAGGGCGCGCAGGGTCGCCTCATCCACGTGGCCGAGGAAGCGCACGGACGCGCCCGCGGCCCGCACATCCGCGTAGACGCGCTCGGCCAGCCAGGCTTCACGTCCGGCATGCACCACCTCGATTGGGCGGCCGCGGCGACTGCCGGCGCTGGCGGCCGCCAGCGCGAGTCCGGCGAGGTTCTTACGCGGATGAACCGCTCCAACCGCGAGTACGAACTCCTCAGGCAGGGAGAGACGCGCGCGCACGGCATCGAGGGCGGTGCGATCCTCGACTCCGCGGAAGTCGTCGGCGACCGCGTTGGGGACCACCCGGATGCGATGCGGCCGCACGCCCAGCCGCGTCATCAGGTCTCTCTTGGTGGACTCGGAGACAGCCACGATCAGGCGAGCGCGGTCGATGCAGCGGGGCACCGTCGTTTCGAGAAAGCGCAGCTGGGCCGGATGCGCGTCTTGCGGGCGCGTCATGAAGGTCAAGTCGTGCACCGTCAGCACCCCGGCCGCCGCCAGGCGCGGCGGAAGCGTGAAGTCGGGACCGTGAAAGACGTGCACCGGACCGATGAGCGCCTCTATCGGGATCGGCAGCCGCACCTTGTGCCAGGCCGCCAGAGCGAGCCGGTTCGAGACGGGCATCCGACGCACACGGATGCGATTGTGCACTTCCAGCGCGTCGACCGCGCGAATCGGTCCGCGGTGCGCGTACAGCAAGTGAAGATCGGGACGGTCCGGCTCACGCAGCATATGGCGCACCAATTCACGCGTGACTCGCCCGATCCCCTCCCGTTGTGTGGCGGCCGCGGTGTAGTCGACGCCGACGCGCATGGGTGTGATCAGCGCTTCAGACGGGCCGTCGCGAACACGATCATCCCGGTGAGAAGAACGCTCCAATATGTGATGAAACGGTCCACGATGGCGATGGCGCCCGCGGCCGGCGTGGCCACACCCACCAGCCGCAGAAGTCCGACGAGGCTGCCCTCGACCGCGCCCAGTCCCCCCGGAGTTGGAACCGCGAGCATCAGCGAAGCCGCCGCCCCGCTGAATACGACCTGCGCAAGCCCGAGCTCGATCCCCAGCGCCTCGATCACCAAAGTAAGCCGCAGCATCTCGAACGCCCACACCGCAAGGCTGAGCAGCCACAACGAAGGTCCGCTGCGCCAGGTCCAGCAATCGAACACGCCGCTTTGAAAACGGTCATAGGTGCCTTGAGCACGCGGGGGTAAGCGCCGCACGAGAGGCCGACCAAAAAGCAGCATCGCTCCGAGCCCGGCCACCAGCAAAGCCAAGGCGCCCGCCGCGATTGCGATGACGCGCGCGACCTCCTCCGGTACCTCAGCCGCGCGCAGGATGATTACCGCAGCTACCACCACCACGCCCACCAAGGTGGCCACGTCGAAAACCCGCTCGGCGACTATCGTGCCCAGGGTGCGCGTGAATGAGGTCCGGAAGTTTGCGCGGGCGAGATAGGCCCGATAGAAATCGCCGAGCTTGAGCGGCAGGATGCCGTTCACGAAGAAGGAGATGTAGAGGATCTGAAACAGCCACCAGTTGCGGTAGGCGGGCTTAACGTCTTCGCGGTGGGCGGCATTGGATAGCAGAATGCGCCAGCGCAGTGTGCGCAGCGGGAATGAGACCAAATAAACCGCGTAGGCCGCCACGATCAGCCAGGGGTTGGCGCCACGTATCTGCGACAGAACGTCCTCGATTCGCAGGTCGGCCAGAATCCAGGTGATGACGAGCAGCCCCACGGCAATCGCGAAGCCGATTAGCGTGCGTACGCTGAGGAAACGCCCCAGCACGCCGCTCGTCTGAATGTCCGTTCGCGCACCCTCTTGCTCGGCGCCGACCATGCCATCGGGGCTCATAGCCGCGCCTGCGGCTTCGGGGGAGTTGGGCGCACGGCCCACTCAACCACATAGGTTGTAGCGATCAAGAGCGCAAAGACCAGGCCCATGCCGTTTACGAAAAGGCTATCGACCAGGTTGTGCACTGCAAACGCCACGCTCGCGCCGAGTGTTCCCAGGGCGATCCACTCCCATTCGGTGCCGCGGGCGCGCTTGACGATCCACACGCCGCGCCAGAGTAACCAGACAGTCAGGCCAACGATGGCGATCAAGCCGGGCAGCCCGGCCTCCGATCCCATATTCAAGTAGACGTTGTGGGCATGCCCTAACGGCGCCTCGAACGGTTGCACCAGAAAATCCATGTACGCGTCGTCGAAGTTGCCGGCGCCGATCCCAAACAGCGGCCGCGCCAGGAACATGCGCCAACCGGCAGTCCACTGCGCCGCGCGCTCGGACACAGCGTAGTCATCGTGCACCGTGATACGCAACGCTTGTTCGACGGGCAGAGCGCCCTCCAGCGTGCGCTCCACCTCCACGGGGAGCACTCCCCGGAACCCTCCTGCAATCTGCCAGACCGCAATCGTCACGATCCCCAGGGCCAGAACGACCGTAGCTGTTCGCGCTAGCAGCCGCGTGCGCTGACCGGCGGCGAAAACGAGCACCAGCGTGCTCATACCAAAGCCCAGCCAGGCGCCGCGCGAGCGGCTGGCCACGATCGCCGCGATCACGACAACGGCCGCTATCGCCAGCCAGCCCCGACGAGAGCGCGGCGCGCAGAGCGCCGCGGCCAGCAGCAGGGGGGCGTGCAGTCCGAGGTATCCACCAAACGGATTGGGCTGATCGAAGGTCCCGAAAGCCCGGATCACGCCGCCCACGCTGAAAGTGCCCGGTCCGAATCCAGTCGCGATTTGAAAGAGACCGAGCAGTGACTGGGCCAGCACCGCCGTGAATACGAGCGCCATCACCCAGGCCCGCGCGCGCGCCTCGCGAAGCACGTCGGCCAGCAGCGCGACCGCAATTGCAATCTCGGCCCACTTCGCGACCTCCTTGAGAACCGGCGCGTGGTCGTACGCGCCAATGCTGGTCAGGCTGAGCCAGGTCACGAAAGCGCCCAGCGCCAGTGCATAGCGGGGAACCATGGCGCGCGCGCCGTAGCCGCGCGCCAGCAACCACCCGAGCAGACCCAGGCCAAGCGCGAAATCGCTGAGGCCGACGGCAATGCCTCCCACCGAGAGCTCGCCCAGGCCGCGGAAGGGAACGAGCGCCAGTGCGGCCGCGGCGCCGACGATAGAGAGCTGCCGCGCGGTGGGCCGCACGCCGGCGCGCCACGCGGCCACGCCCAGGGCGCCTGCTATCGCCAGAACCGCCACCCCGGCGGTTTGCGCGCGGTCCAACCAAAGCGGCGCGCCCACGCCCAAGAGGCCCGCAACTATCACCCCCGCCAGCTGCCTGTGAGATATCAGACGCCCCACGCGGGCGGCGCTGACTCGGGTTCCGGGCAGGCTGCCGAGGGTGGACGCGAGACGGTGCGCGCGCATCGCAATCAGCGCCAGCGCCGTCATCCCGGAGAGTGCCAGAGCAAGAACCGCGAGTGGCGGGGACAGCTGCACCATAACGGCCGCGACGGCGACTATCGCCCCGAAGCCGGCAATCGGCAGCGCGACTCTCGCAAGCGCTCCGCCCGCCCCGACGTTCACCAGATAGCCGGCGCCAAACGACATGGCGGCCAGCGCAGAGAGGGCCGTCCGAACCAGGGCGGCGGTATCGCTCAGCAGCGCGATAGCTAACGCCGCGTAACCGGCAAGCACCGCCAGCCAAAACATAGCCAGATGCAGCTGGCGCGGCGCGGCCGAATGCCAGCGGCTAGCTAGCGTCGGCAACCGCTCGCTGCTCGCGAATCCAGGCAATCGTATGGCTTAAGCCCTCGCGCTGTGACACCGCAGGCGCCCAATCCAGCGCCTCGCGCGCCCGCCTGATGTCTGGCCGCCTGCGCCGGGGGTCGTCCGGTCGGGCGGGCTCATAGACGATCGGCGCGTCCGATCCGGTTAGCTCCAGGATCAGCCGCGCGTAGTCCTCGATGGAATGCTCGGCGGGGCTGCCGAGGTTGATTACCGCGCCGTCGGTGCCCGGCAGGATCATTGCACGTCGCATCCCCTCCACGAGATCGCTCACGTAGCAAAGGCTGCGGGTCTGCCGACCGTCGCCTTGGATCGTGAGTGGCTCGCCGTCCAGAGCCTGGCGGATGAAGCGAACCGCCATTCGCCCGTCGTCCGGACGCATCCGCGGCCCGTAGGTGTTGAATGCACGCACGATTCGCGCGTTGAGTCCGGCGGCGCGGCGCCGCGCGGAGACGAGCGCCTCACCGAATCGCTTGCTTTCGTCGTAGGGCGCGCGCCGACCGTTGGGATTCACGTTGCCGGCGTAGTCCTCGGACTGCGGATGCTCCAAAGGATCCCCATACACCTCTGACGTCGAAGTGAACAGGAACTTGGCGTCATGCGCCGCGGCCAGATCGCATAGATGACGCGTGCCCAGCGAATTGACCCACATGATCTCTTCACTAAGCTGATCGAAGTCATCGGGGTCGGCGGGGCTGGCAAGGTGATAGACGGCATCAAGAGGCTCGTCGAGCGTGAGTGGCCGGGTGACGTCATGCTCAACGACCCGAAAGCTCGGACTGTCCCGCAGGTGCGCAATGTTGTCCGGCGAACCGGTGACGAAATTGTCTACCGCGATGACGCGGTGGCCGTGGGAAATGAGCAAGTCGCAGAGGTGCGATCCCAAGAACCCCGCGCCGCCGGCAATAAGCGAAGTACTCACACGCGGAGAGGTGCCCTTCCATCGACCCGCCGCGTGGTTGGCGCGGACAGCCGAACTAGAAGGTCATTCTAGAGGTGGCGTCAGCGCCCTACAACAGCCTCGCCGCGGCCGCGCGCGGGGCGCCGCAAGTGCAAAATCGCGCCATGGCCGGCGGTCCGCGCGCACCCGACCACAACGCATGATGGAACCCGCGCGCGAGGAACGACCCACAATTTCGGGGCGCGACTCAGGCACACGGCGGATGGATCCCAAACGCGCGGAACGGCCGGCGGGCGCTCGCCCGTCCAGCGACCGACGGGCGATGGCGCCGGCGCGGATCGAACGACCGCAAGACGTGCTGCTCGCGCTGGGCGCCAACATGGGCGACCGGCAGGCGCACCTGCGCCGCGGGGTGGCCGGGCTGGCGCGCGTTGGCGAGGTGCGGGCGGCGTCGGCCGTCTATGAATCGACGCCGGTGGGATATGTTCAGCAGGGTCCGTTTCTCAACGCCGCGGTGTGGTTGCGCACCGGACTGGGCAGTCTGCGCCTGCTGATGTGGTGCAAGAGCCTCGAGTTCGCCGCGGGCCGGCGCCCGGGAGTTCCACAGGGCCCGCGGCCGCTGGACATCGACATAGTGAGCTACGCGGGCGCGCGCGAGACGAGCGCGCGGCTACGCCTGCCGCACCCCAGGGTCTTCGAGAGACCGTTCGTGCTGGCGCCGCTGTCGGACATTGCGCCGCAGGCAATGCTACCCGGCAGCAGCCGGACGATTCGCGAGCTTAGCGAGCAGCTCGGCCGCGATGGCATCGTCCACGTAGCGACGGCGGACCTGCTGTGGTCGGCCGAGTGACGGCGCGTGCTTAGGACCTACCCACAGGCCCTGAGCTGGATCTACGAGTTTGCCGACCTCGAGCGGGGCGCCGGGGCGATCGACCGCTCACCTTCCGAGTTCGGCGTGCTCCGCACAGCGCGGCTGCTACAGCGACTCGGCAGCCCCCAAGAAAGCCTTGTCTGCCTTCAGATAGCAGGCAGCAAAGGCAAGGGAAGCGTCTGTGCGCTTGTCGCCAGCGCCGCACAGGCGGCGGGACTGCGGGTGGGACTGTACTCGCAGCCTCATCTCCACACTTTCCGAGAACGGTTTCAGGTGGATGGGGAAATGATCGCGCGCGAGCGCTTCGCTCAGCTGGCGGAAGAGCTGCGTCCAGCGGTAGAGGCGATGCACGCCCAGCCGTTCCGGACCGGACAGCTCACCACCTTCGAAATCGCCACGACGCTCGCGCTGCGTCTGTTCGCGCAGGAGCGCGTGGACCTGGCCGTCATGGAAGTTGGGTTGGGCGGACGGCTGGATGCCACCACAGCAATCACGCCGGTGGTGGGAGCTATCACCACGATCGTGCCCGAGCACACTCGCCTGCTCGGCGAACGGCTGTCGGACATCGCACGGGAAAAGGCGGGAATCGCAAAGCCGGGCGTTCCGCTGATCGTGGCACGGCAGGCCGAGCCGGTATTGAAGGCTGTACGCGCAGCGGCCGACGAAGCAGGCGCGCCTGTGACCGTGGCGGAGGCGCTGGCGGCGGCGCCAGGCGTGGTCTGGCGCGATGGGCGCCCCGTCATGGTCGCCCAGACAGCCGGCGGCGCGGAGAAGCTGCCCGTGGGGCTCCTTGGCTTTCACCAGCTTTCCAACGCGGGTGTGGCCATGGCGGCCTGCCGGGCGTTGGGCGCCGCGGGGCTTGCCATACCCTGGGGCGCTATCCGCGCGGGGTTTGCCGCCGTGCACTGGCCCGCGCGCCTGGAAGTCGTCGCGCAGTCGCCTCTCACCCTTGTGGACGGCGCGCATACGCCCGAAGCGGTGGCCGCCGCCGTGCGCAGCGTGCGCGAGCTCCTGGGCGCGCGCCGCGGACCGGTGATCTTCGGCGCGCTGCGCGACAAGCGCGTGCCCGAGATGGTCACTGAGCTGCGCGGGTTCGCGACGCGAATCTTCGCCGTAAGGCCCGCGCACCCAAGAGCCTGGACCCCGACGCATATGCTGCGACGGTACCCGCAGGCGGCGCCCATGGAGATCCTGCACGATGCCGGTTCAGCGCTGCGCACGGCTCAGATGGACTGCAAGCGGGACGAGGCGGTGCTGGCCATCGGCAGTCTGGCGCTGGCCGCCGACGTCCGAGCGGCCGCCGGCTTGCCCTGCGAGTCGGATCCCGCACCATTGCCAGCGAATTGAGACCAACCTCCGCCGCTCACCATCCTTCCGGCCCGCGAAGACGTATCGAGCGCTTGATGCGAAAATCGCGCAAGTGTCTGCGCATCGGCTGCAAAGCACGCTCGCGCGCACGGACGACGTACTCATGATCTGCACGGGGCCACGCGCCAAGACTCTTAGAGCATGACCAGCAACGACCCGGTTCGGCAGCGCGCCGACCAACTGCTGGACCGTGCGGCCGCCGACGGCGCCTTTGACGACGTTGCCGGCGCCGGTCGGGGCATCGACCTGCCGGCCGAAAACAGCTTCGTTCCAGACGAGCTGCGCGGCGCCTACCGCGTGATGGAGATGGCCGGCGTGGCGCCCGGCTGGGTCTCGCTGGCGCACGACATCGAACTGGCGATCCGGCAAGCACGCCGGCACTTGCGCGCCCATCAGTCGCGGATGAAGCGCGCACGAACGCGCTTGTCGGCGGGCAAGGCCGCCGATTTTGCGCGTCAGTTTCGCGACTATGGACGCCTGCACCTGGAAGCTCGACTGCAATTCGAGACCCGCCTCGCCGAGATCGGACGCTTGATCGAGCGCCACAACGCGCTTGCGCCCGGCGGCGCCCACCGATTCGTGTTTTGGCCGCCGGCCGAGCTTGCCGCGTTCGACGCCTGCTGGCCGTGGGCGCCGCCGCGGCGTCCCCCAGGCGATTGAAGCGGCGCGTACGCTCGTGGCTAGGCGCGGCGCTTGGCGTGCCGCTGGCAGCGATTTTCGGGATCATCGCGCTACGGCGACGGGCCGCGACCCGACCGTCCCCGGCGGCGCCGGCGCGCGTGTTGCTGGTGCGCTGCGACGCGTTGATGGGGGATCTAATCAACGGCCTGAGCGCCGCCTACGCTGCAAAGCGCGCCTGGCCGGACGCGCACGTGGCGTTCGCGGCGCCGCCCGCCTGGGCGCCCATTGTGAGCCGCTGCTCGGCGGTCGACGAGGTGCTGGGATTCGACTGCGGATCCGTGACGCACATGCCCGCGTGCTTCAATCCGGCCGCCTGGTGGCGGTGGTGGCGCGCGCTCAAACGCCTGCGCGATGGCAAGTTTGACGTAGCGGTGAGCATTTACGGACGCATCGCCGGCAGCGTGGTGGGCTTGAGCGGGGCGCGGCAGCGGATTGGGTACGCCTCGGAGGCGCCGCCGTTCTGCTTCGACCGCGCCCTCGCCGGGCGCCGCCGCAACGGGGGTCCGCATGAGGCCGAGCTGGCGACGGCGTTGATCACGACGCATCCGCCTGAGTGGCTTGTGCTCGACCGCGCGGCCAACCTGCCGCGGCCTGGCGTGGTCGACGCGGAGCGGCCGCTCATCGTCCTGCATCCAGGCACAACCCACGGTTCCGCCAAGCGCTGGCCCGTCGAGCACTGGGCGGCGCTGGCCGCGCGCTTGCGCTGTTCCGTCGGCGGGACGCTGGCGATCGTGGGTCTGCCGCATGATCGGGCGGTGGCCGCCGCGATCCAGGCGGCCGCTCCGGCCGCGGTCGATTTAGTCGGCCGCACCGACCTGGATGAGCTAATGGGCGTGCTGCACGCGGCGCAGGCGGCAGTTTCGAGCGACAGCGGACCGGCTCATCTCGCCCGCGCGCTGGGCACTCCGGTCGTGGCGCTGCACGGACCGACGGACATTGCCCTGCACGGGCCCGGCGACCCAAAGTGCATTGCGCTGCGCGTGCGGATTCCCTGCGGTCCGTGCTACGACTTCAGCGGGCCGGCCGAATGCCGTTTCGGCGATGTCCTCTGCATGCGCTGGCTCGAGCCGGCGAGCGTGGCACAAGCCGTCGCGTCCGTTTTGGCCGCCGAGGCCACGTGACGGCAACTCTTGACGAGGTGCCTGTCAATGATCCGAATCAGCGCATGAGCATCGGCAGCCAAGGCCGCGTGACTACGCCCCTGGGCGAAGCCGATCAGCTGCGCCGCGCGCAGTTTCGACTGCTGGGCACGCGCGTACACGCACTGGATGTTGGCCAGGTGGTGGCCTGGGTCGACGCATGGGTGCAGGCTGGACGCGGCGCGCACGTCGCCACCGTCAATCCGGAATTCGTGATGCGCGCGCGGCACGACGCGTCGTTTCGGGCAGTGCTCGAAACGACGCGCCTGAATATCCCGGACGGCATCGGCGTCGTCCTGGCGGGCCGCCTTCAATTGATCGGCGTGCCGGCGCGTGTGACGGGTATCGACCTGATCTGGGAGACTGCTCGTCTGGCGCGCTATCGAGGATGGCGGCTGATGCTGGTGGGAGGCGCGCCCGGCATTGGGCAAGCGGCCGCCGAGAGGCTCTCGCGCCAGCTGCCGGGGCTCGCCGCGCCGGCCGTATTCGTAGGAGAACCAGGCGCGGCCGGCGATTCAGAGGCGCGCGCAGCGCTGCGCGAGGCGCGGCCGCACCTGGTATTCGTCGCCTACGGAGCGCCCGCGCAGGAGCACTGGATCGCGCGTAACGTGGCTGGCCGCGTTCCGGCCGTGGCGATAGGCGTGGGCGGCGCCCTGGACGTCGTCAGCGGGCGTATGCCGCGCGCGCCGGGCGTCGTGCGGGCGACTGGTATGGAGTGGGCTTTCCGGCTGTGGCGCGAGCCGCGTCGATGGCGGCGCATGCGCGTACTGCCCTCGTTCGCCTGGCTGGCCGTAAGGGAGGCGCGCGAGCTGCGCGCAAGGCGAGCGCCGCGATGACAGGCCGGCCACGCGCAAACACGCCCTCAAACGGCGCTGCGCTGGCCGCTGGCGGTGAGTGGGATCGGCGGCGCCACCCTGGCAGGTATGCCGCGCAGGATGGCCAGAACCAGCAACTGGGCCAAACCCATGACCGCAAGGGCCCCGCCCAGCCCTATGAAGTCGCCCATGAATCCGGTGAGGGCGTTGCCGGCCGAACCCGCCCCGAAGGACACTCCCAAAACGACTCCCGTGGCAGTGCCCGTGTGGCGCGGAAGCAAGCGCTGCATGAGCAGCACGGTCGGTGTGAATCCCAATCCTATGGCCAGGCCGGTAAGCGCGATCAGGGGGTAGTGCAGCGGCCCGAACGGAATCAGCCCAAAGAGGGCGATCGTCGGAACCGTGACAAGCGACGAGTAGCCGATCAGACGCCGCACGCCCCAGCGGTCCGCCAATACACCGCCCGCGAACGCGCCAGCCGCCTGCGCGAGGAGAAAAGCCGCCAGAGTGAAACCCGCCACGGCGGGCTCGGGACCATCCGGCGATACCAGCAGCGGAATGAACGTGTTGAGGCTGCTGTACGCCCAGCCGCGCACCAACACCACCACAAGCACCACGCCGATGGCCCCGGCACGGCCAGCCGCAGCCGCCTCCGCCGCGGCCTTCTGCTGGCGGGCGCGCGCGCCTAAGCCGCGCAGCCCGAACAGCATCAGCGCCGAGGCCAGCACCATCGGTACGGTCAGCGCGGGAATCCACTGCAGGCCGCCGACGTTTAGCACGGCGCCCGCCACCAGCGGGCTGACCGCGTAGCCTAGGTGGCCGCCGAGAAAGAAAGTAGCGACGCTGGCGCCTTTGCGTGCGCCGGCGGCCTCGTGAGCGGAGGCGGCGCCCTGGGGGTGAAAGGCGCCGGTCCCGATGCCGCTGATCGCCAGAAAAAGCAGCAGCAGCCCGTAGCTGGGAACGAAGGCCGCGGCCGCCACCCAGGCGGCCATCCAGCTCGCGCTGAGCGCGGCAATCCAGCGCCGGCCGACGCGGTCGCCCAGATATCCGAAGATCATCTGGGCGATGGAGCCGGAGAGGGCCGCCACCAGGGCAGCCAGCCCGATCATTCCGTAAGTCATCCCGAGGGTCACCGCCAGAAGCGGGAACATCATCGTGGGGAGCTGCGCCACGAAATCCACGGAAAAGTGGCCAAACGCCACACTGAGAACCGCGATGCGCCCTCGATCGAGCCGCCGGATGCCTGCTTACCTCCGCGGGATGCGCCGCGACAGAAGCATGATTGGGCCGATGGTACATTCGGCCCTGCCGGTCACGACCTTGCACCTGGCGTACAGAAGCTCGAACCGGATGGCTGCCGCGAAGTGAGTGTGATGAGCCCCAGATCCGCCGCCAAGTGGGTATATGGATTCGCCGAGGGCGGCGACTCGCTGCGCGAGCTGCTCGGCGGCAAGGGCGCGTCGGTGGCCGAGATGACGCGCGCCGGAATGCCCGTTCCGCCCGGCTTCACCATCACCACGGCGGCCTGCCAGGCATATTTCGCGAGCGATCGAAGTTTCCCGGCCGGCCTGCAGCAGCAAGTGGAGGCGGCTCTGGCCAACCTGGAGAACGCCACCGGCAAGGGTTTCGGATCGGGCGAGCGCCCGCTGCTCGTCTCGGTGCGCTCGGGTGCACGCGTCTCCATGCCGGGCATGATGGACACCGTCTTGAACCTGGGCCTGAACGCCGAGACCCTCCAGGCCGTAGTTCGCCAGACCGGCGACGAACGTTTCGGGTGGGACGCCTACCGGCGTTTCGTGCAGGGCTTCGGCTCAATCGTGATGGGCGTGGACAGCCGAGCCTTCGAGGCGGTCATCGAACGGCATAAGAGCGCCCTGGGCAGGCGCGACGACTCAGATATGGCCGCGGCCGAGTGGCAAGACGTGGTTGCTGAATTCAAGGCGCTGATCGAGGGCGAAGGGGGCGGAGTATTCCCGGAGGATGCGCGGACTCAGCTCCTGCAGGCCATCCGGGCGGTGTTCGACTCGTGGCACGGCAAGCGCGCGGTGGACTATCGCGAGTTCCACGGCATTCCGCATGAGTGGGGCACCGCCTGCAACGTCCAAACCATGGTGTTCGGGAACATGGGTGCGCGCTCGGGCACCGGCGTTGCCTTCACCCGCGACCCCAACACCGGCGAGAGGCGCCTCTTCGGAGAGTACTTGCTGAACGCGCAAGGCGAGGACGTGGTGGCCGGCGTGCGTACTCCCCTGCCGATGGCCACGCTGGAGCAGAAGCTACCCGCCGTCTACCGCCAGTTCGAGGGCTACGCCGCCCGGCTGGAACTGCACTACAAGGAGATGCAAGACCTCGAGTTCACCATCGAGAACGGCCGGCTCTTCATGCTGCAAACACGCGCGGGCAAGCGCAGTCCGGCCGCGGCGGTCAAGATCGCGGTCGATCTCGTGCGTGAAGGAGTCGTCGACGAGGCGACGGCGCTGAGTCGGGTCGAACCGGCGCAGGTGGACGCGCTTCTGCACCCTCGCATCGACCCGGGCGCCGCGCTCGATCCGATCGCCACCGGTCTGAACGCGTCACCCGGCGCGGCTACGGGAATAGTCGCCTTTAGCGCCGACGCGGCCGCCGAGCTTGGACATAGCGGGGAGGCGGTGATTCTGGTGCGTCCCGAAACATCGCCCGACGACTTTCACGGGATGGCCGTGTCGGCGGCGATTCTGACCTCGCGCGGCGGCGCCACCAGTCACGCGGCGATCGTGGCGCGCCAGCTGGGCAAGCCGGCCGTGGTCGGTTGCGAGGACATCCGCATCGACCTGGCAGCGGAGCGTTTCGTCGCCAACGGCGCCACCGTGAAAGCCGGCGACGTGATCACCGTGGACGGGACCTCCGGCAACGTGATGGCGGGCGCGACGCCGCTGATTCCAGGATCCATCACAGACGAGTTGAGTGAGCTCCTGCGTTGGGCGGACAAAGCGCGGCGCCTGGCCGTGTGGGCCAACGCGGATACGCCGGAGGAAGCCGAGCTGGCCCGCACCAGCGGCGCCGAAGGCATCGGCCTGTGCCGCACCGAGCACATGTTCCGTGAGGGCGACCGCCTGCCGATCGTGCGGGAGATGATCCTGGCGGAGTCCGAGAGCGAGCGGCGTGCCGCCCTGGCCGAGTTGCTGCCCATCCAGCGCGCTGACTTTCACGGCATCCTGCACGCCATGCGCGACCTGCCGGTAGTCATCCGCTTGCTCGATCCGCCGCTGCACGAATTCCTTCCCGACCCCCTGGAGCTACGGGACGAGCGAGCGGCGCTGTCGGCCAGCGGCAATGACGCCGGGCGCCTGCGCGAGATCGAGCGGACCCTCGCGCGCATCGAGGATCTGCACGAAGCGAACCCGATGCTGGGATTGCGCGGCTGCCGCCTGGGGATCATCTACCCCGAGGTCTACGAGATGCAGGTGCGCGCCATCATCGAGGCGGCGGCCGAGCTCCAACGTAACGGCATCAGGGCGCGGCCGGAGATCATGATCCCGCTGGTGGGCCACGTGAACGAGCTGCGAACGGTGGAGGGGCGGCTGCGCGCAACGGCTCGGCAAGTGCAGACCGAATCCGGCGCGGCGGTGGAATTCAAGTTCGGCACCATGATCGAAGTGCCGCGGGCGTGTCTCACCGCCGGGGAGATCGCGGGCGTCGCCGAGTTCTTCAGCTTCGGTACCAACGACCTCACGCAAACGATCTACGGGATCAGCCGCGACGACGCCGAGGGCAAGTTCCTGCTGGACTACGTGGAGCAGGCGATCCTGCCGCAGAACCCCTTCCAGGAGCTGGACCGCGAAGGCGTGGGCGCGATCATGCGTATTGCGGTGGAGCAAGGCCGCGCCGCGCGCGGAGATCTCGAGGTGGGGATCTGCGGCGAGCACGGCGGCGACCCCGCCTCGATCGCGTTCTGCGAGTCGCTTGGGCTGGACTACGTGAGCGCCTCGCCCTACCGCGTGCCGGTTGCCCGTCTGGCGGCGGCGCAAGCAAGCCTGGATAGCGGCTTTCAGGACCACTAGCCACACCCCGGCGGGCCTTCCGGTGCGCCGCCGGACCCCATGGCATCATGGCGGCATGGCTTCACCGGTAGACGATGTCAAAGCCCGCCTGGACATTGGGGAAGTCATTGGGCGCGAGGTACGGCTGCAGCGGGCTGGCCGCTATCTCAAAGGGCTGTGCCCCTTCCACGCGGAAAAGACGCCCTCCTTCTTCGTGTTCGGCGACCGCGGAACGTTCAAGTGCTTCGGGTGCGGCGAGGGCGGCGACCTCTTCAGCTACGTCCAGAAACGGGACAACCTCGCCTTCCCGGAGGCGTTGCGGATTCTGGCGGATGAAGCCGGCGTCCAGCTCCAGGCCGCGCGCGCCGATCCCGAGGCGACGCAGCGGCGAAACCAGATCAAGCGTGCGCTGGACCAGGCCGCGCGAGTCATGCACGACATCCTGCGGAAGCAGCCCGCGGCCGAAAAGGCGCGCGCTTACGTAGCGCAGCGCGGCCTCGTGGAGGCCTCGATCGAGACGTTTCAACTCGGCTACGCGCCGTCACAAGGGTCGCCGGTCATGACCCGCCTGCGCGCGCTGGGGTTCGACCCGGACATCATCGCCGCGTCCGGACTGACGCGTGACGGCGACCGAGGACCGCGCGATTACTTCTTCGACCGCCTGATCTTTCCGATCTGGGATCGGTCCGGCGCCCCGGTCGGCTTCGGCGGACGGGCTTTCGGAGACGCGGCGCCGAAGTACCTGAACACCTCCGACAGCGCAGTCTTCACCAAGGGTCACAACCTCTACGCGTATCACCTGGCGCGCGACGCGATCAGACGCGAAGGCGTGGCGGTGATCGTGGAGGGCTACATGGACGCAATCGCGGCGCATGAACACGGGTTCACGAACACGGTGGCCTCCATGGGCACCGCGCTCACCGCCGAGCAGGCCAATCTGCTGCGCGCGGCGGGCGCCAGGCGCATCGTCCTGGCGCTGGACGCCGACACAGCCGGCGCGGCCGCCACCCGCCGCGGGATAGACGTCCTACGCACCGCCGCCGAGTATGAAGCCGAGCCGGTCCTCGATCTGAGGGGGCTCGTCCGCCACGAAGACCGGCTGGTGACCGACATCGACATCGTGGAGTTGCCCGCCGGCGAAGATCCCGACGCCTTGATTCGCCGCGACGCCAGCCGCTGGCGGTCACTGCTGGCGGCCCCCACGCCGCTCGCCGACTACTACTTCACCTGGGCGACGCGCGAGCACGACCTCACCAGCCTGGCGGGGCGGCGGCAGGCCGTACGCGATCTCGCCCCCATCATCCGCGAGCTTCGCGATCCGGTCGTGCGCGAGCATTATGTCAACCGCCTGGCGGAGATCTCGGGCATAGGCACCGACGAGCTGCGCCGACTGGTGCGCACCGCGCGCTCACCGTTGCGAGTCGACCGAAACCGAGGCCAGGTTGGCCCGAAAGAAACAGCCGCCGACCGGGTGGAAGAAGGCTTGGTGAGCTACGTGCTGCAGTCGCCCGCCGAGCAGTTGGACACCGTGGTGCAGCTCGACTCGAGCTATCTGTCCGACCCGACGCTCCGTCACATCGTTTCCGTGGTTGCGAAAAGCATCCAGGAGCAGGGCTGTCTGAATTTGGACGCCGTGGAGGCGGACCTGGACGAGGCTTCGGGTTCGCGGTTTGCGGCGCTGCTTGACCGCGCCCGCACGGAGCCACTCTCGGA
Organism: Chloroflexota bacterium; assembly: GCA_965220075.1. Taxonomy (GTDB): domain Bacteria; phylum Chloroflexota; class UBA11872; order UBA11872; family UBA11872. Next base: position 1,188,726 of record OZ244806.1, on the reverse strand, counting down.
GGGCGCCTACCTCAACGCATTCCAGAGCGCCACGCTGCGCCTGCGCAAGCGCCGCCTGGAAGCGGAGTTGCAGGAGGTCACGCGCATCCAATCAGGCGGTGACGCCATTGCCGATTCGCAGGATTTCGGCGACCGCGTGACCCGACTCGCGCAGGAGCTATTGAGCGTGTCACAGGCCGAACGGGAACTCTCGGTCCTGACCGCCGGCCCCGGCTGACCGGCTGGATCCACCGAAGGCGGTCTCGAACCACTGGGGCCTCTCATCGAGGCGGATCCGAGGTTGGCGGCAAGCGGGCTAGGCGGCCAGCGCCCGCTCGATCTCCTTTTGGATATCGCCCTTCGGCCGGTAGCCCACGATGCGCCCTACCTCGGCGCCGCCGCTGAAGACGATCAGCGTTGGGATTCCACGAATCCCGAATTTCATTGGAGTATCGGGATTGACGTCAACGTCCATCTTGACGAATCCGACCTTGCTTCCGTACTCCTGGGCGAGCTCGTCCACGAGTGGCGCGATCATCTTGCAAGGACCGCACCATTCGGCCCAGAAATCCACCAGAACAGGCGTGGACGCTTCGAGAACCTTGTCTTGGAAGTCGTCGTCAGTAACCGCTGTGGTAGCCACGGCTCCTCCATCCAATGGGCACAGTCACGAAGCTGCTGCCGACCTCCAGCGAGGGTAGGGAGCGCGTCGCCTGCATGTCAACGAGGATCGTGCGAGCGCCCCGCCAGCGCCGGTGACTCCCGACCGGTCGACCGCGGCTCTAGCCGACGGCGCCGTATCCAGGGCGGCCGCCTGAAGATCCCGCTGGCCGAGCAGGAACTGATCGAGTCCGGGGGCGCTAGCTAGTCGGGTCGTTGCGGCCGCTACTCGAACTCGGGACGGGCTGGCGAACGACGGCTCTCGGCCAATTCGAAGAGGTGCGGACGAAGGCGGAACAGCAAGCCGGAATCGGGCTCGGCGGTGACTATGCGCGGAACGATCCAGTACCCGGTGGCGCGAGCATAGCGGCGCGCGATTCGGTCGACGAACCCCTCCAGGCCCGCGGGGCGGGCCCCCGTCGGAGTCTCGATCCACACGAAGGCGTCCTCACCGTCGACCGATTCCATGTCAACCGTGACTTGCAGCCGGGGATAGCTGGCTGACACCTCAGCCGCGAGACGCAGCGCCACCGTACGGATGAGACGGCGCACCCCCAAGGAGGATTGCGTACCGGACACTTTTAGCACAGCGCACGCGCCTCCCACGTACGATCCTCATCGGACTCTAAAGGTTAGCACGGCGCATTACCAAAGTTCGTGCAATGTGATGATCCGTCAGGCCGCGCCGCCCAGCCGCCCATTGTCTACACTGCGCCACGATCATTGCTCACGGTGGGGTTTCTCCTGAACCTCAAGTTCAACCTGCGCATCCACGACGCCGTGGCGCGCCGACTGCGCGTGAACCGCGACGAGTCCGGAAGCCTGGTGGAAATTCTGCGTACCGACTGGCCGGACATCTACGTGGCGCGCAGCCGTCCTTTTCGGCAGATCTACTACTCCACCACGCCCACGGGTCTGGCGCGTGACGAGGACCTGTGGCACGTGCACGACGAGCAAGAGGACCGCTTCGTGGTAGCCGTGGGCGACATCGTGCTCGCGCTGTGGGACGGGCGTGAGAACTCGCCCAGCAAAGGTCTTCTGGACCTGCTGCCCATGGGCGACTCGATGCCCGACGATGAGCGCTACGCGGTGTTGATTCCGCGCCGCGTGCACCACGGGTTTCTGGTGGCGGGCGAGGGTCCGGCCACGCTTCTCAACGCTCCAACGCAGCTCTACAACCCGGCCGACGAGGGACGCGATCCGTTCGCAATGGTGGGCGCCGCGTTCGACGACGGGCGGCCGTTCAACTGGCAGGCCGTGCGCGAGATGTTGCGCGCGTAACCAGGCGGTCACTTCTGTTTTTGGCGCGAGCCTGGCGTCGGGAGCCGCGCTGGGACCGGTCGGTTCGACTCTGTGCGGCCCCGTAATTCGCGGTGCGTGAGGACTATCGCCAGTATCGCTACGGCCTAGCGGCCGCGGTGCGGGCGAAGCCGGACCGCTCGCAGCCGTGCGTTGCCGAACTCGACCCGCCTAACCCTCAGGCCGACGCGCGACCCGAGGTAAGGAGCTGAAGATCGCACAGGCGGTGGTAAAGATCGTTGCGGGCGTAGAGGTCCTCGTGACGGCCGGAGTCAACCACCTTGCCCTTGTCAAGCATCACGATCCGGTCGGCGCGGCGCACCGTGGCGAGCCTGTGCGCGATCACCAGCGTAGTGCGTCCTTGCGCCGCCCGCGCCAGCGCCGCTTGCACGAGACGCTCCGACTCGGCGTCGAGCGAGGAGGTGGCCTCGTCCAGGATAAGAATGCGCGGGTCGCCCGCAATCGCGCGCGCAATCGCCACCCGCTGAATCTGGCCGCCCGATAGCCGCAGCCCGCGCTCCCCTATATGCGTGTCGTAGCCGTGCTCGGTGGCGGTTATGAAGTCGTGGGCGTTGGCCACGATAGCGGCCCGGCGCACATCGTCCGGCGTGACCTCCACGCGGCCGAAGGCGATGTTCTCGGCGATGGAGCCGTCGAAGAGGGTGGCATCCTGGAACACGGCGCCTATGCCGCGGCGCGACGATTCGGCGCTGGCGGCGGAGACGTCGGTCCCGTCGATCGTGATACGGCCCGACCCGGGCGCATAGAACCGCAGCAGCAGGTTGATGAGAGTGGACTTGCCCGCGCCGCTGGGACCAACCAGAGCAACGGTCTCACCAGGGTTCGCCGCGAAGGTGACCCCGTCGAGCACCGGGCCCTCGTCGTAGCTGAATCCGACGCGCTCGAATCGCACCTGGCCACGGGTGATCCGCAAAGTCTCGCCCTGCAGCTCATTGGGTCCTCGGGGCGCGTCCAGAAACGCGAACACCCGGCGGGAGGCGCCCACGACCACTTGCAGTTGGACGAAGTCGGTCAAAACGGTCTGTACCGGACCGCCGATCTGAAGCAGGTATTGCCCGGCCGCCACCAGCAGGCCCACGGCCACGGTCCCGTCGACTACCGCGTTGGCGAGGACCGCCCACACGGCGATCAGCGCGGCCCAGTAGGCCAGGTGCGCGGACCAGCCCAGACTCTCGAGCAAAGCCACCTGAACGCGCGCGCGCCAGAGGCTGTGCGTTTCCACGCCAAACCGTTCGCCGGCCCAGCCCTGGCGGTTGAACGCCTTGACGTCGCGCGCGCCGGCGACCAGCTCGGTCAACACGGCGGAGAGGCGGCCCAGCGCGTCCTGGGCACTCCGGCTGGCGGCTTGCGTGCGGCCCTTGAGCCGCGTCGCCATCAGGACATGCAGCGGCAGCGACGCCGCGGCGATGAGCCCCAGACGCCAGTCGATCGCAAACATGATGATCAGATAGGCCGGCAGCCGCAGCCCCGGCGCGAACAGCAACGACCCGGCGTGCATGTAGACCCGGGCCACCACGGCTGCGTCCGTAGTGAGATACGCCACGATGTCGCCCGTCCGCCGACGGCGCAGGTCTCCGATGGGCATGCGCTGGGCCTGACGCAGCACGTCCTCGCGCATGCGCGACATCGCGCCCTCGGCGGCCCGCGTGTGGAACCAGTTCCCGATGACGGCGGCCAGTCCGAGACCGACGCCCAGACCGCCAATGCCGAGAAGCGTAGGGAGCAGCAACGACCGGTCTTGCCGGCCGAACACGTCGTCGATCAAAACGTGCAACAGCCAGGGACGCGTGATCATCACGGCCGAGTTGCCAATGGTGACGGCGGCGGCAACGGCATAGTCGCCGCGCGAGCCGCGCAAGTACTCCCACAGCCGCCGGCCAACGGCCCAGCCCGACAACTCGGCCGGCTGGCGCGCCGCCTGCGCGGTCGCGGTCATCGCTGCCAGACTCGCGTTCGTCTCATGCGGCTGGCATCCCGGACGGCTGAGCCATCTGCAAGTCGCACAGCTCACGGTAGAGGTCGCAGCGCGCGTACAGCTCGTCGTGCCGACCGCTATCGACCACGCGCCCGGAGTCGAGCACCACGACCTGATCGGCCGCGCGCACCGTGGCCAGGCGATGGGCCACGATCAGCGTGGTCCGGTCCCGCCGCGCCGCCGCCAGGCCCTCCATCACCAGGCGCTCCGACTCGGCGTCGAGCGCGGAGGTGGCCTCGTCGAGCACCAGGACGCGCGGGTTGCCCGCGATGGCCCGCGCGATGGCGAGGCGCTGCGCCTGACCGCCCGACAGCCGCAACCCGCGTTCGCCGACCTGGGTTTCGAAGCCGTCCCGCATGGCGCTCACGAAGTCGCTGGCGGCCGCGGTCCCGGCGGCGCTCTCAATCGCCCGGCGGTCGATCCCGGCCCGCCCGAACCCGATGTTCTGGGCGATGGTCCCGTGGAAGAGCATTGGGTCCTGGAACACCACGCCGACCTGACGCCGCACCTCGGAGGCGGCCACCGTCCCGATGTCCTGACCGTCGATGTGGATGGCACCCCTGGTCGGCTGGAGGAAGCGCAGCAGCAGGTTGATAACCGTCGATTTCCCGGCGCCGCTTGGACCGACGATCGCCGTGGTCGACCCGGCGGCCGCGGCGAACGATACGTCCGCAAGCACGGGCGCGCCGGGCGCATAGGCGGCGCTTACGCCGCGGAACTCGACGCGGCCGCGAGTGGCGGCCAGTCGCGCCCCCGTACCGGCTTCACCCTCCGCGGGCGTATCCAGGAAGGCGAACAGCCGGCGCGCCGCGCCGACCGCATGCAGCAGATCGACGTAGGACATCGTGAGGGGGGTGACCGATCGGTTGAGCCACGCGAGGTAGCTGGCCAGCGCCAGTGCGAATCCAATCGTCGCTTCGCCCTGGAAAATCGGCTCGGCCAGTAGAGCGAAGATGGACGCATAGGCGATCCAGAAGATCGTGGTGGTCACCCAGGTCCAGCCGCGCACGAAGCCTTGGTAGACACGCGCCTCGCGCAGCTCGCGCAACGCGCGGCGCAGCCGGTCGAGCGACCAGGCCTGACGATTGAACGCGCGGATGTCCCGCATGCCGGCAATCAGCTCGGTGGCCAACCCGCCGAGGCCGCCGGTCGTGTCCTGCACCCGCTCGCTGGCGCGTACGTGGTGACCCTGGCGCAGCCGCGGCAGCAGCATGTAAACGGGCACGAGGCCCGCCGCGAGGAGACCAAAGCGCCAATCGACGAGCGCGACGACGATGACGATGCCGAGGACTTCCACGGCGGACGCCAGTCCATGGCCATACGCCCGCTCATATGCCTCGGCCACGGCCACCGAGTCGGCCGTGAAGTGGGTGACCGTCTCACCGGTGCGGCGGCCCCGGAAGTAGGAGAGCGGCACCCGCAGCACGTGATCCATCAGGCTGCGCCGCAAGACGTTGGCCGCCTGCTCGCCCGCGCTTGTAAACAGGTAGTTGGCGGCGACGCCCGCCGCCGTTCCCACGACGGCCAGCGCGCCTAGTGCGATTAGCACCGGTGGCAGCAGACTCAGGTCGCGCGCGCCGGCCACGTCGTCGATGAGGACCTTGATGAGCAGCGGCGTGGGAAGCTCAGCGCCGACGGCAAGCAGCGACGCAAGGATGGCGCCCGCTTGCGCACGCCAGTGCGGACGCAGGTAGGCGGCCAGACGGCGCACGGTTGCCGTCATGGTTGCCGGCTGAGTTTCGATTTGGAGTCCTAACGAGGGGCGCGTGTCTCAGACGCGGTGAGCGTCAGGCAATGCGTTGCCGGTATCGCGCGCTGGCATGCACGGCGAGCCGCTTAGGCCACACTCACTGATTATGCAGCCCCTTTGAATCGGCCCTCCGCGCGGGGCTGACTGATTTCCAGCGCAGGCTTCTCCAGGAACGCATCGAAGAGCCGGAGTGGTGGGTTCAGGCCGACGCGAGTTGGGCGGCGAGCTGCACGGCCGCGGCGAAAACGCCGGATCCGGCGGCCGAATCGCTAAGCGCATCGAGCCGGCGGCGCGGCAGACTGGACACAGGCGCCCGCAGACCACCGAGCCGCTCCTGAGCCTGGCCGCGCCTCACGCTCGACACAATGTCATCGCCGGCTCGCCGGGCGCTGAAGGCGGCGCCCGCCGACCGCAGCTCCACTTCGCGGAGGCGACTCTGTCCGTACGCCACAGGGACCGGCGCCGTCTCGACGCTCACCCGAACGGCTCTCTCGCCAGCCAGCAGTTCCCAAGTCATATCGTCCACGCGGCGGGGCTCGCTCCACGCCAGCCGGGCGCCAATCCAACCGGCCGCCAGCAACGCGGCCGCGTCCCCAGCCGAATCAAGCGCAGGACGAAACACGCAGGCGCGCAGAGCGCGCAGCTCACGCAGGCGGGCGGGCGCGTCGAAGATCTGCGCGATGGCTTGGCGCCATGGCCGCAGGTCCGACCAGAGCAGATCGGAGATCACCGCGCTCTGGCGCCTCTTCAGGAGCCGGTGCAGCGCCGCGAAGGCGCGCGCGCTGTCGCACGTAGTCGAGGAATCGACCAGCACGTGGTCGGACAGGCCCACCAGATGCTCGAAGAGGTGGTCGCGCACCGGCGCCTCGCCATTCCACAAGACGATCAAGGGAACACCGCCGGCCGACCAGGCGGCTGCCAGCGAGGCCGCTTCGTCGTAGGCGTGGCCGCCCAATTCGATCCGCAGCAGCTGACCGCGCGTCACGTTCGTTCCGCCGCTGCCCTCCGATGTGATCAGCCCGGCCTGCACGGGGCCTGGCGGGCCGGCCCCGGCATCGGCGCGCACGATTGCGATCACGCGCGCCGGGTAGGAGGCGATCACGGGCGCCGCGTCGCGGTAGACGTCTTCCCACTCCACGCGCCGCGGGTAACGAATGACTATCGTGGCCAGCAGCACCTGCGCGGTGACGGGACGGTCGGCGGCGGTGTCACCCGCGAGCAGCGCGTCGTGCGCCAGCCGTAGCGTGTGAAGTGCGTCGGCAGGGCTGGTGTCGATCGGCCGCGGCACGGCCTCCGTGTCCGGGCGGGCGAGAAAGACGCGGCTCACAGACGCCGCCAGCGGAACCCGTCCGACTCGATCATGGCGTCCGCCGTCGGGGGACCCCAGCTGCCCGCCTCGTAGTTGTGAAGCCGCGGCGCCGCGCCGGTCTCCCAAGCGTTCAGCACGGGCATCACGGCGGCCCATGAGGCCTCGGCCTCGTCGCCGCGTATGAACAGGGTCTGATCGCCCAGCATGACGTCCAGCAAAAGCCGCTCGTAAGCGTCGGGCGGGTCCTCGGCAAAACCCTGTCCGTAACCGAAGTCCATCCGCACCGGCTGCACACGCACGGCCGGACCCGGTTGCTTGGCCTCAAAGGTGACCGATATGCCCTCGTCGGGCTGGATGCGCATGACGAGCACGTTGGGCGGCACGCCGAGCGGGTTCGAATGGTCGAACAGCAGATGCGGCACACGCTTGAAGTGGATGGCGATCTCCGAGGCGCGCTTGGGCAGGCGCTTGCCGGTTCGCAAGTAGAACGGCACCCCGGCCCAGCGCCAGTTATCCAGGAACAAGCGGGCGGACACGTACGTTTCGGTGGTCGAGTCGGGCGCGACGCCGTTCTCGTCTCGATAGCCTTCGACGCGCTGTCCGTCCAGGAAGCCGGGCCGGTAGCAGGCCCGCACGACGTTGCGACCGACCTCCTCGGGCGACATCCTTCGCAGCGCGCGCAAGACCTTGACCTTCTCGTCGCGAATGGTGTCGGCCGCGAAGTCGACGGGCGGTTCCATGGCCACCACGGCCAGGAGCTGCATCATGTGGTTCTGCATCATGTCGCGCAGCGCGCCGGCCTCTTCGTAGTAAGTGCCGCGATCCTCGATCCCGACCGATTCGGCCACCGTGATCTGCACGTGATCTATGTAGCGCCGGTTCCACACGGGCTCGAAGATCGTATTGGCGAAGCGGAACACTAAGACGTTCTGGACCGTCTCCTTGCCCAGATAGTGGTCGATGCGATAGATCTCCGACTCGGCGAAGACGCTGTTCGCGATGGCGTTGAGTTCGCGCGCCGACGTGAGGTCGCGGCCGAAGGGCTTCTCGATCACGATCCGCACGGTGCCCGAACCGTGCGACAAGCCCGACTCGCCGAGCAGCCGGATGATTCCGGGAAACAGGCTCGGCTGGGTGGCCAGGTAATAGATCCGATTCCCGGCCGTGCCGTGCCGCTCCTCGATCTCACGCAGGCGGACCGCCAGCTCGCGGTAGCCGGCAAGCGCGCCGAAGTCGCCGCGCACGAAATACAAGGACCGGGCGAACGAGTCCCACAGCTCGGGGTCCGGATCGCCGGTGCGGGAGTACCTGCGGGTAGCGTCGCGCTGGCGGGCGCGATAAGCCTCGTCATCCAGCTCGCGCCTCCCCAGCCCAACCGTGGCAAACGCGCCCGGAAGCAGCGCGTTGCGCTGGAGGTTGTGGAGCGCCGGGACCAGCTTGCGCGCGGCCAGGTCGCCGGAACCTCCGAATATCACGAGCGTTTGCGGATCTGCGGCGAGCTGGAAGGAGAGACCCTCTCGAAGCGGATTGGCCGAGGCCGCGGGCGCGGCGACGTCTGAATCCGCGCCGCTCATTCGACATCTCCCAACCAGAGGCGCGGGCGTGCCGGCCTATCCAGCAACCTCATTACTCCCCCCTTGAGAGACGTTTGCATAACCCTGTCGGGCTAAGGATGTCCGGCGAGAACCCTACGCGATTCCAGGTTGAGCGGGGTCTAGATTCCCGCGTGCGCGGGAATGACGAGGGGTTACGCAAAGGTCTCCTTGAGGGGGAGTCGCGGCAGACAAGCCATCAGGCGCCGGCTGCCGCGTTTGGGCGTCTTACGTGGGCGCGGTTGCGTTCGATGGGTCCAAATCACCCCCCACCGGCTCGCCGGGGCCAAGGCCCCCCGCCGAGCCGACTCCCCCTCAAGGGGGGAGTGATAAGAACTCGAGGGGGAGCCATGAGAGCTCAAGTGGGGAGTTATAAGCAGGGAAACGATGAACTCGAGTGGCTTCGGCGAGCCGTGCAGCGCCCAGTTCCCCCCTGCTGCCGGAGTAGCGCCGCGACCGCCGAGGTGAGCGTCACCCGTGGCTACATCTAGGGAAGAGGCCCGCCTAGCCCCCGGCAAGCAGCCTGAGCGCACCCACCACCCGGCACACGCCGTCATCGGACCAGCGCGTCGGCCTTCGCCTCGAGATCGACCAGGAGCTGGTCGTAGGAGTCGATGAACTTCTGAACTCCCTCGGCGAGCAGACGCTGCATGACCGCGTCCACGTCAACACCGAGGTCCTGGAGCCGCTCGAGGGTCTGCAGCCAGTAGTCGAGGCCCTCGGTGACCGTTTCCTGCACTTCGCCGCCGGCGCGGAAGGCGTCCATGGTGGGTTCCGGCATTGTGTTGACGGTGCCAGGCCCGATCAGCTCGTCCACGTAAAGCGTCTCGCGGTAGGCGGGGTTCTTGGTGCTGGTGCTGGCCCAGAGGGGCCGCTGGCGGCGCGCGCCCCGGTCCGCCAGCCGCTGGAACCTGGCGCTGCCGAAGACGCGCAGAAATGCTTGATAGACGGCCTTGGAATTCGCCACCGCGGCCTTGCCCAGCAGCTCGCGAAGCTCCGCGGCAGCCTCCGGTTTCCGCTCGCCGAGTTGATCCAGCTCCTCGTCCACGGCGGTGTCGATGCGACTGACGAAAGTGCTCGCCACCGACCCCACGGTGTCCAGGCGTTCCCCGCGGGCAGCCCGAGCTTCCAGCGCTCTGACGTAAGCCTCCGCTACCGCCTCGTAGAAGGACTGGGCGAAGATCAGGGTGATGTTGATGTTGAGGCCCTCGACGAGCAGTCGCTCGATGGCCGGCAAGCCCTCCGGGGTGGCCGGAACTTTGATCATCGTGTTGGGCCGGCCCACCGCCGCGAACAGCCGCTTGGCTTCCGCCACCGTGCCTTCGGTGTCGTGCGCGAGACGCGGCGACACTTCCAGACTGACGTAGCCGTCCAGGCCGTCAGTGCCGTCGTACACGGGGCGCAGCACGTCCGCGGCCGCCCGCACGTCGTCAACCGCTATGGCCTCGAACATATCCGGGTAGTCCGCACCCGCGCGCGATTGTTCGAGAATCTGCGCGTCGTAGGTGTCGCTGGATGAGATGGCGCCCTGAAAGATGGTCGGATTGGACGTCACACCGGCTAAGCCGTCGTCCCGCACCAGCGCGGCCAGCTTGCCCGACTCGATTAGATCACGGCTCAAGTAGTCCAGCCAGACGCTCTGTCCCTGCGCCTGCAGCTGCCGCAGCGGGTTATCGGCCATTTCTCCCCCTGAGTAAAGTGTGCGCGTGTGGGCGGCGGTGCGTGCGGTCGGCGCCGCAAGCACTTCGCTTCCGCCGCATCCTAGCAAGGCCTCGTTCCGTGAACGTGCCCCGCCGCCTAAGGTTCCGGAGGCCGGTTGCGCTCGAGCGCCTGGACCTTGCGAAGGCGGCGCACGTAGCGCTCCGAGTCGGCGTCAAAGCGGGCTGCCAGGAAGAAGTCGACGAGCTCCTGCATGAGGGCCGCGCCCACGATGCCCGCGCCCAGGCACAGCACGTTCATGTCGTCGTGCTCCACGCCCTGGTGCGCCGAGTAGGTGTCGTGGCAAACCGACGCGCGCACCCCCGCGATCTTGTTGGCGGCGACGCACGCGCCCACGCCGCTGCCGCATACGACGATGCCGCGGTCGGCGCGTCCTTCGACCACGGCGGCGCCGACCGCCGCGGCCTGGTCGGGGTAGTCCACCGGGTCGGTTGAGAAAGTGCCTAGATCGAGCACCTCATGGCCCGCCGCCCGGATCCCGTCGATGAGGTCTTGCTTGACGGGGAATCCACGGTGGTCCGCGGCAATCGAGACTTTCATGCCAGCCTCCCGTCGGCTGCGACCGGTTGGCTCCGGCGATGCACGAGTCTCGATCGTAGCGTCGATCGCCGCACGGCCGCTAACAAATGGGCGGGCCGCGACCGCGGGCGCTTCGTACCGGCGCGGCCGGCATAGGCGCCGGCAGGCTGGACAAGCGGCGTCCGCGCTTGTTATAAGCCTATGCTAATTAGTTATCTTAGCCTACACTAATACGCTGACGCCCTTCGGTAGGAGCGTCGGGGAGAGGAGCACCCGCAATGTCGATCAGTAGGCGTCGTGCACTTGGTCTGATGGGTTCGGCGGTGGTTGGGGGAATAGCGCTGGCCTGTGGAGAGTCCGGCGAAACCACGGCGCGTCCCGCCCAAACCGCAGCGCCGCCGGAGGCCGCCGCGGGCGCGAGCTTGACCGTTTATTCGGGACGCAGCGAGAAGTTGGTCGGCCCGATCATCGAGCAGTTCGGCGCCGACACAGGCGTCCAGGTCGGCGTGAAGTACGCGGGGACTCCGCAGCTAGCAGCTACGCTGCTGGAAGAAGGGTCCAACTCCCCGGCGGACGTTTTCTTCGCGCAGGATCCGGGCGGACTGGGCGCCGTGGAGCAGATGCTCGCGCCGCTGCCGCAGAATCTGCTAAGCCGCGTGCCGCAATGGGCACGGTCGCCGCAAGACCTTTGGATCGGCGTCTCCGGCCGCGCTCGCACGGTGGTCTACAACACCGAGCGCCTGTCGGAAACCGATCTCCCCGACGACGTCTGGGACTTCACCGCGCCGGAGTGGAAAGGGCGGATGGGATGGGCGCCCACCAACGCCTCGTTCCAGACCATGGTGACCGGCATGCGCAAGATCTGGAGCGAGGAGCGGACCCGCGAGTGGCTGAGCGGCATGCAGGCCAACGAGACGGGCGTCTATCCCAAGAACACCCCGATCGTGGCGGCCGCCGGCGCGGGCGAGATCGACGCGGGGCTCGTGAACCACTACTACCTGCACCGCTTCCTGGCCGAGGAGGGACCCGGATTCGGCGCGCGCAACTATCATCCCCGTGCGGGCGGACCCGGTGCGCTAGTCATGGTGGCGGGCGCTGGAATACTCGAGACGGCCAGCAATCGTGACGCGGCCGAGCAGTTCGTGGACTACCTGACCTCACGGTCCGCGCAGGAGTACTTCTCGGGAGAGACGTACGAGTACCCGCTGCTGGAGGGCGTGGAGGCCTCCAGCGGGCTTACGCCTTTGGAAGACATCGACCACCCGGGCCTGCCGGTAGGCGACCTGATCGACATGGAGGGGACGCAGAACGTGCTGCGCGATCTGGGTATCCTCCCGTAGAGATGAACCCTGCCCGGGTCGCGCTGGCCGCAACGCTTCCGGCGCGCCGCGCCCTATCACGGGGTTGGGGGGGCGCCTTGCCGGGGTACGTCGCGATTCCGTCCGCGCTGGTCGGAGCGCTGCTGCTGCTGCCCATCGCTTACCTGGTGATCCGCTCGGCGGCAAGCGGCGGCGAAGCATTGGAGCTGCTGGCGCGTCCGCGCACGGCCGCGATCCTGGCCCGAAGCCTCGCGCTGGCGCTGGCGGTGAGCGCAACGTCGGTGGTGCTAGGGGTCAGCCTGGCCTGGCTGACCACAAGGTCGCAACTGCCTATGCGTCGATCCTGGGCCGTGCTGGCGGCCCTGCCGCTGGTTCTGCCCAGCTACGTGGCGGGATTCGTGGTGGTGGTGGCCCTGGGTCCGCGTGGAATGCTTCAGCAGGGCCTCGAGGCGGTGTTCGGCGTGCAAGAGCTGCCCTCGATATTCGGGTTTCCCGGCGCCTGGCTCACTCTCACGTTGTTGAGCTACCCGTACGTGCTGTTGCCGGTGCAGGCCAGCCTGCGGCGCCTGGACCCCAGCCTCGAGGAGGCCAGCCGCACCCTTGGGAACGGAACCTGGACGACGTTTCGCCGCGTGACGCTGCCGGTGTTACGGCCGTCGATCGCGGTCGGAGCGTTACTGGTAGGCCTCTACACGTTGAGCGATTTCGGCGCCGTGTCGCTGCTCCGCTACGAGACCTTCACGTGGGCCATCTACGTGCAATACGAGTCGGCCTTCGACCGTACCCTGGCGGCCACGCTCTCGCTGTTGCTGGTGGTCGTGGCGCTGGGCCTGTTGCTGGCCGAGACTGTCAGCCGGCCCAGCGCCGGTTACTACAGCGTCGGATCGGGCGTCCCACCGCCGCCCCGGCTCGCAACCTTGGGCCTCTGGCGCTGGCCCGCCGTGGCTGGTGTGGCGCTGCTCGTGACGCTGGCCTTGGCGGTACCCATAGCCGTCCTGCTCGTATGGCTGATAAGAGGTCTCGCCGCGGGCCAGACGTTCGACTTTCTCTGGGAACCTCTACGGAACTCAATCTACGTATCGGGACTCGCGGCGGCCGTGACCGCCGCGCTGGCGCTGCCGGTGGGTGTGTTGCTGGTGCGGTTCCCAGGCCGCGCGGCCTGGCTGCTGGAGCGCGCGAGCTACGTCGGCTTCGCGTTACCGGGCATCGCGGTGGCGCTGGCGCTGGTGTTCTTCAGCGTGACCCTGGCGCGTCCGCTCTACCAGACCACAGTGCTGCTGGTGGCGGCCTACCTGATCCTGTTCTTCCCCACCGCCCTGGGCCCCATCCGGTCAGCGCTCCTGCAAGTGGGGCCGCGCCTGGAAGAGGCCGCGCGAACCCTCGGTCTCACGCCAATGCGCGTCGTACGCCGGGTCACCTGGCCGCTCATCGCGCCGGGAGTCTTCGCCGGGGCCGCCATGGTCTTTCTGCTCACCATGAAAGAGCTGCCGGCAACGTTGATACTGGGCCCGATAGGCTTCAGCACGCTGGCCACGGTCACGTGGTCGGCGGCTTCGGAAGCCTATTTCGCCCAAGCCGCTTTGCCGGGTCTGCTGTCGCTGCTGGCTTCCTCGTTTCCGCTCGCGCTGCTGGTGCTGCGCATCCCGGGCCGAGGCGCAGCGCGTAACGCGGGGGTGAAAGGCTAGCCGCGGCATAGGCGCTTAGCGGATGCCGGGCCCGCGCGAAGAGAAGTCACCCCTTCGCGGCGCGCGGGCGAGCGCCCCGGTTCGTGGTCGGGCGGCGCGATCAGTATGCTCCGCAGCGATACGGACAAGCTCAGACTTGGGGATGCCCATGTCGAATCCGACCAGGGTGCTCATAACCGGCGCGACGGGACAGATCGGGCGCACTCTGATGGAAGACCTCGCCGGCGTCTACGAGCTCACCGGGACGTCGCGCACACCCCAAGACGATCCGCGCTTCGCGGTGCTCGACTTCGACGACGTCGAAAAGATCGCGACGGCCTTCCGCGGCGTTGACGTGGTGGTGCACATGCACGCCAAGGCGAACCACGATACCGATAGCCTCGACGAGTACGTCGGCCCCAACATCGTGGGCGTTTTCAACACCTACGAGGCGGCCAGGCTGGCGGGGGTTCGGCGCGTGATATTCGCCAGCTCCAATCACGCCACGGGTTGGTACGAGCTGGTCGGCGAACGCTGCGACGCCGAATCGACCGTGCGGCCGGACGGCATCTACGGCGCCGCCAAAGTGTGGGGTGAGGCGGTGGGGCGCTATTTCAGCGACCGGTTCGGCCTGGAGGTGATCTGCTTGCGAATCGGCAGCTACAAGTACCGCCTGAAGCCGCCCTCGTTCACCTCGGGACCGCGAATCCTCTCGACCTGGCTGAGCGACCGCGACCTCGTTGCTCTGGTGCGGCGCGCCATCGAGGCGCCGGGCATCAAGTGGGGCGTCTACTACGGAATCTCGGCCAACGCACGGGCCTACTGGGACCTGACCAACGCGGTCACCGAGCTTGGCTACCGGCCGGCTGACAACGCCGAGGAGTACGCTGACGAAGTGCTGGCGAAGGGCGGGGAGTACAGTTTGTGGGGTTACCCCGCAAAGGGCATGCTCTGACGCGCAGGGCCGCTCGATCCGCGCGCAACGGCACAGGGAGCGAACGATATGAATAGTGCGGCGACCGGCGAGCTTCCCACCCGCCGCTTCGGCCGGCACGCCGACCGGCTGACGATCATCGGTGTGGGCGGCGGGCATCTATCCCGAGACACCATCGACCAGGCGGACGCCGTTCGGATCATCGCCGCGGCCGTCGACGAGGGCGTCACGTTCATGGACACCGCTTGGGACTACGCCTACGGCGAAGGTGAAATCCGCATGGGCAAGGGGATCAAGGGGCGCCGCGACGACGTCTTTCTCATGACCAAGGTCTGCGCGCGCGATCGCAACACCGCGCTGCAGCAGCTCGACGAGAGCCTGCGCCGGCTGCAAACCGACTACCTGGACCTTTGGCAGTTCCACGAGATCAACTACGACAACGACCCCGAGTGGATCTTCGAGGCCGGCGGCGCCATCGAGGCGGCCATCAAAGCCAAGGATCAAGGGAAAATTCGCTACGTGGGGTTCACGGGTCACAAGAGTCCGTTCATCCTCAAGCCCATGCTGGCGGAGGATTACGAGTGGGACTCCTGCCAGATGCCGATCAACGTATTCGACAGTCACTTCCGCAGCTTCGAGAACGAAATCCTCCCCGAGCTCAACCGCCGCAACATCGCGTGCATCGGCATGAAGTCGTTGGGGGGCTTCAACCAGTTCATGGATGACGCTGGCCTGACGCCCGAGGAGTGCCGGCGCTACGCGCTCTCGCAGCCGATAACGACGCTTTCGTGCGGACTGCTCTCGATGGACGACTTGCGGAAGAACCTCGAGATCGCGCGCTCCTTCCAGCCGATGTCGGAGACGGAGCAAGCAGAGCTGCGGGCACGGGTGCGCCGCGAGGCTGGCGACGGCCGCCACGAGTGGTACAAGACCACCCCTTACGCCGACCACGAATACCACCGCAACGCGCACGGATACCCCACGCACGCGGAGACGCGCAACCGCTAGGCGGGGAGCCTCCGCGCCGCTCTCAGAGCGGGCGCGACATGTATATCTGGCCGCTCACACCGGCGCGCCGCTGGAGCCTGCGGCTGGTCTTGCGCGCGACCTCGCGGTAACCGTGTCGGGCATAGAGGCGCTGCGCGTCGACGTTCTCGATCAGCACCTCCAGTCCGCATGCCGAAGCGCCAGCCGAGCGCCCGGCTGAGTGCGCGTGGTCGAGCAGGCGCGCCCCGATGCCGCGACCGCGGAGCTCCGGATGGACCGCCAGGTTGGCGACGTGATAGTCGTCGCTATGGCTATCTGGCCGAACCTCCGGGATGCTAACGGCGCGCCAGCCGAGGCGCAGAGAGCCGAGCGGTCCGTAGGCGCGCAGCAAGGCCGTCGCCAAGGACAGCCCGTAACCATATGCGTGCCTGCCCGCGAGATGGCCGACGAGACCGACGACGCGGTTCCCCAGCTCCGCCACGGCGGTTGTGGAATAGCTCCATGGCGTTCCGCTCGCCGAGAACAGGGAACCCAGATAGGCCGCTGCGGCGCCGGGGGTCCCCAGCCCCATGATCGGATCGGCCAGCGGCCCGGCCGCCTCGCTCAGAAGGAAACCGGCCGCGGCGACGTCCGCGCGCGTGGCCGCTCGGAGACGTATCTCCGAGTCACCCAACTTGCTCTGGAACCCTCAGCTCGGTCCCAGCCGCACCCAGACAGGGAGGTGATCGGACGCCAGCGTCTCCGGTCTGCGCACCTCTTCAACTTGCAGGTCGGAGGTTGCCAGGACGTAGTCGATCCGCTTCGTGGGGTTGTTGGCGGGGGAAGTTGGCTTGCCGGTGTGGTCGGCATCTTCGAACCCGGCCTCGATAGCCATCCGAATCTCGGGCGTCTCCGGCCGGGCGTTCAGGTCGCCGATCAGGATGGTGTGCGGCGTGCGGTCCCAAACCTCGATGACTTGCGCCATCTGCTCCAGCCGCGTCGATTCGTCGTCGTCTCCCGGTTCGAGATGGGTGTTCAGGATCACGACCGGAACGCCCGCAACCTCCAGCTCGGCGCGCTGCACGCCGCGCGGATCTTTACCAGGAACGTCGAAGCGGTAGTTCCGCGCCGTCAAGGGCAGCCTTGTGAGGATGGCGTTGCCCCATTGGTCGGCCGCATTGGCGCCGTACGCATAGGGCATGTCGAGGCGATGGGAGAGCCAGGCGAGCGTGTCGGCGGCGCCCGAGATGACCCAGCCGCGGCCTACTTCCTGCAGCGCCACCACGTCGGCCTGGTTCTCCTCAATCACCCGCGCCACCGCCTCGAGATCCAAACGCCCTTCGACGCCGAAGCCTTGACGGATGTTGTACGCCATCACTGAGACCTCGCTGGATTCAGTGGGAGGCGAGGAAGTGCTGGGCGCCACCACGGCCGCCGCGATCGCCGTGGGTATGAGCAGCATCGCTCCAATCGCGGCCAACGCACCTGTCTCACCCCGGCGCCAGGAGACCTGCGCCTGGGTTTGCCCGCTAGACAACATGGCGCGCAAGGCCGCCGCGATTGCCACCGCGATAGTGACCGGGATAACCCACGCGGGCGCGAAGAACGCGTAGAAGACCAGCAGCGCAAGCATCAGCGAGGCCATGCTCAAGGTGGTGTAGCCCACCGCGGGGCCGGCGCCGGTGCCGGCGCCTTCGCCCGGCAAGCACGCCCCGATCACCAGGGGTATCCCGGCGGCCGCCAGTACGGCTCCCACCAGCGCGGTGGACGGATGCGCGGTGAGCAGGACGTAGCCCACTGCAAAAGCGAGCGCCCCCGCGATCGTCAGCAGGCGCGCCAGCGGAGGAGGCGCCACGACCATGCGAACCGTGAGGGCCACGCCCCCGGCCGCCCCAAGGCCGAGCGCCAGCGCGGCCGCGCGGAAATCGGCGTCCGCGTCAACCGCCACCTGGCCGAAATTGCCCACCACCGCGAGGAACACGGCCAGCGCCGGCCCGATGCCCAGGATCGTCCAGGCGCGCCAGGTGGGCGCCGAGCGGGCCTGAGCGGGATCGAGCCGCAGACTCGCAAACGCAAGCAGCGCGGCCATCGCGACCACGATCGCCGTGGCCGCAGGTCCATGCGCGAAGGGCGCGTCGATCGTGACGAAGATCGCGCGGATGGTGATGTCGGCGGCCAGGGCGACCGCAATGCCCAACGCGCCCAGGCGCCCCGACCGAGCAACCAGCAGCGCCAGCGCCCAACCGAAAGTCATCGTGCCCACGAAACCGGCCGCGAAGTCGATCCAGGGCCAGAACGAAATCTGGCCCACCAGCGCCGCCAGCACGAGCGCCCAGAGCGCGACCAGCCGGGCGCGGCCGGGGCCCAGCACACGCACGAGCGGCCAGGCCAGGATGGCGGCCAGGAACGCGCCAAAAGCTACGAGAGACAGGACCGAGCGGTTGGTGGTCTCACCCACCAGCCAAACGGTGTGAGTGGTGAAGACACGGATCGCCTGGAAGCCCAGCACCATCGTCAGCGTTACGGCTATCGCGGTGAAGTGGGTGGAACGGAGAGCAAGCATCAGACGCGGCTCCTAGCCAGCGGCGCCGGAAGACGCGCGCAGGTAGCCCGGAGAAATAAGCGTGGGTAAGCCTATCCCTCCGCGGGCGATTAGCGCACCTCGAGCCCGCGCCGGCGCGGGCCGCGGCCGCCGCCCGGTCCGATTACGGATCGGCCCCGCGGCTCGCTCACTGCCTGACCAATAGCGTCGTCGGGTGGCGCCCCCGCATAGAAACGGGCCAGGTCAACTGCGCCCGTCAGGTTGAAACCAGGTGCGGGCAGTTCGCGCGCCGCTATGCCAGCCAGCCCGGACAATCCATCACGTCGTGATGGCCCTCCAAAAGGACCTTACCCGCTGGATCACGCCGCCTGTATCTCATCGACAACCCAATCGAACGTTTGAAGGAAAGACTTGCGTTCAGCTTCTCCCGAGAGGACTGGAAGCGGAATGCTCGGTCGGCGGGTGATGGAGTCGTCAGGCAAGTCGACACCGGGTATCGAATTCAGCCTGGCGAGGAGTTCGCGGCGCTTGGCTTCATCGTCGAACGGGGCCTTGTACTGGTACCAATAGAAGTAGATCTCGACATAGCCATACGTCCAGACCGCGAATAGCTGATGCTTGCGACCATTGCGATCAAGGACGGGCACAAAGGACCCGTACTGCGCGCCCTCTCCCCACCAAACGCGGGTAACACGAGATCGAGCCCACTCGAGGATCGTTCGTGCCATATCCACGCTCGCAGGGTCGTCGCGTTCGAGCGTCCCGAAGAAAGACCCCTCGTCCCATTTGTTTCGAGCGCCCGTCCCACCCTTCCGCCGTTGTGCGTCCGCCGTGTGACCGATGACGGTTGGAACCAACGTGGTCAGTCGCTCTCCGCTGTACTGCTTCAGCTCGACGGCGAGCACTTCGGTTGAATCCATCTGTGCGTTCAGGTACTCCACGACCCGACGCAGCT
Source organism: Chloroflexota bacterium (assembly GCA_965220075.1). Lineage (GTDB taxonomy): Bacteria > Chloroflexota > UBA11872 > UBA11872 > UBA11872. Next base: position 1,169,523 of record OZ244806.1, on the reverse strand, counting down.
CAACTGGAATCTGATCCGCCACGAAGAGCAGCCGCAGCTTGCCGGCCTGGAGATTGGTCTTGACGCCTTGCCAGAAGCGTTCGGGCTCATCGCCCGGTTCCAGCACCTCTGTCAGCGCCGTCGTCGAGTCGATGCCGTCCCGCTCACACCTCGACTCGAAGAGGTCACGAATGGTCTCGACCGGCCAGTGCAGGACCGCGTTGGCCGCGTAGTCGAGCATCTGCCCGACGACCTCTCGGCGGATTCGCGAATCGTCGCTGCGCTTGACCTCCACCAGCGTCGGGACGCCGTCCTGGTCGAGCAGCAAGTGATCGACGTACCAGTGGTCGGCACCAAGCTCAGCGGATGGAATGCCCGCTTCGCGCCCGACCAGCAGCCAGCGGCGCGGCTCGGCCGGGTTGATCTGGCTGCCTGACAGAAGGGCCGGATGTGACGCGAGCAGGCGCTGGAGGAGGTCTTCGGACTCGAATGGCTTCTCACGCAACTCGGTCAGCTCGTCGCCTTCGCCCCTGAGGAATATCACGCCATCCATGTGCGACCGTCCCCTGCGCTCCTACCCATCGGCGCCCCAGTCAAGTCCCCAGCCTATACCAGTCGCCGCGCCGGTTCACTCGCCGCGGGTTTGCCGGCCCGCGTGCAGCGCCCGCGCGCTCACGCCCAGCACGCCCAGGAAGCCCTCGGAGTCGGTGTGGTCGAAGTCGCCCACGCCTTCCATGCTCGAGGCGTCGCTGTAGAGCGAGTGCGGCACGTCTTCGGCGGCCAGGTAGCTCAGGTTGCCCTTGTAGAGGCTCACCGTGATGCTGCCCGTGGCCAGCTCGGTGAACTCATCCACGGCGCGGCGCATCGCCTGTGTGGCCGTGTCGAACCAGTAGCCGTCATATATCTGGCGGGCGATCTGCCCTGAGAGGTAAGCGAAGACCCGCTCGGCGCGGCGGTCCAGGATGAGCTGCAGCAGGAGGGCGTAGCAAACACCCAGCAACTCCATCCCGGGCGCCTCGTAGACGCCGCGCGACTTGATTCCGACAAAGCGGTTCTCCACCGTATGGAGGCCGATGCCGACGCCATGCCGTCCGCCGATCTCATTGGCGTGCTGGAACGCCTCCAGCACGTCGACCGGCCGGCCGTTGATTCGCACCGGAACGCCCGCTTCGAAGCGCACCACGAAGGTCTCGGGCGCGTCCGGCGCGTCGGAGGGGTAGACGCCCATGCCGGGCGACACGAACTGCGCCGGCGTGCCCAGGTCCTCCAGCTTGCCGGCCTCGTGGGTAAGCCCCAGCAGATTGGCGTCGGTCGAGTAGGGACGATCGGCGCTGGCCCGGATGGGAATCTCCTCGCGCTCGCAGTAGGCGATCATCTCGCGGCGTCCCGGGAAGAGCGCGAGAAACGCCGGATCGCGCCACGGGGCGTACACCTGGATGTGGGGCGCCAGCATGTTGACGGGGAGTTGAAAGCGCACCTGGTCGTTCCCACGCCCCGTGGCGCCATGCCCGAGGACGGTCAAGCCGCGCCGGTCGATCTCAGGCAGCAAAGCCGCCACGGTCACGTGACGGGCAATCCCGGTGGTGTTCCAGTAGCCGCCTTCGTAGCGCGCCTGACACTGGATCACCGCCAGCCCGGCTCGCGCCAGCGCCGCGCGCGCGTCCACCAGGATCGCTTCGCCGGCGCCGGCGACTTCCATTCGCTTGGCGATGTCGGAGACATTGACCTCGTCGGGCTGGGCGAGGTCCGCGGTCAGAGCCACTACACGCGCGCCCTCCTCGACCATCCAGCGCGTGATGGTGCAGCTGTCGAGGCCGCCGGAGACCGCCATCGCGACGTCCCGGCCCATCAGATCGTCGATTCTCAAGGGGGACTCTTTCCTGGTCCGGCGCTACGATGCGCCCCGCGCGGCTAGAGTACCGTCAGACAAGGCCGCGATACACGGCGGCGCGAGCATCCCGGCGTCGGCGGGAGGTGTGGACGGTGCCATTCATCGAGATCGACGACTACGAGCCGGTGGAGATCGCCCCCGGCGTGCAGGCGCGTACTCCCTACGGCGCCAACCTGATGCTCTCGTATCTGGAGCTTGACGAGGACGCGGTGGTGCCAACCCACTCGCACCCGCATGAGCAGGCCGGCATGCTGCTCGAGGGTCGGCTCGAATTGACTATCGGGAGCGAGTCGCGGGTATGCGCGCCGGGCGCGATGTTCATCATCCCGGGCGGGGTGGAGCACAGCGCGCGGCCGGTGGGCGGACCCGCCGTGGTGCTGGACCTGTTCAGTCCCGTGCGCGAGGACTACGCCGCGCTGTTCAACAAGTACATCCCGACGCTCTGAACGAAGCTCCAAGGCGGTGCTGGGGACAGTGGGTCCCTTTGATAGCCGGGTAGTGAGCCCTTCTGATCAGCGCCCCCGTGTATGTGCCAGGGCCCTCTGACTTGAGAGAAGTGGTGGGACTGGACTCCGGCTTCCGCCGGAGTGACGGGATAAAGATACCCTCACCCCAACCCTCTCCCAGGCGGAGACGTTTGCATAACCCGGTCAGGCTAAGGATGTCCGGGGAGAACCCTGCGCGGTTCCAGGTTGGGGGGGACCTAGATTCCCGCGTGCGGAGACCTTTGCGTAAATCCGGGGGCGGGGCGGAAAATTAGGTGCCGCCATCCTGACGATTGTGGAGCGGGTTGAATGCACCGGGACATGGGCCGGCCGTCGCTCGCGGAAGCGTTGGTGTCGGAGACGCTGGGCCAGAACCAGCGGCTGGAGCGGATCGACGACGCGGTGGACTGGGAGCGGCTCGGGCAGGTCGTGGCCGGCGTGCACGCCGCCGCCCGCGGGCGGCCCAGCTATCCCCCGCTGCTGATGGTGAAGGTGCTGCTGCTCCAGCAGTGGTACACCCTCTCGGACCCGCAGCTGGAAGAGGCGCTGGGCGACCGACTCTCCTTTCGCCGCTTTGTGGGGCTGGGCCTGCAGGACGCCACGCCGGACCATTCGACCATCAGCCGCTTTCGTCAGGCGTTGGAGGTCGACGGGCTCAGCGCGCCGTTGTTTACGGAGCTGGCGGCGCAACTGGACGCACAGGGCCTGGTGCTGAAGCAGGGCACGCTGCTGGACGCCACCCTGGTGGCGTCGCAGGTGCGGCGGCCGCCGCTGGCGGCGGGGCGCGGGGCGCCGAGCACCACCGACCCGGAGGCGGCGTGGACCCAGCGGGGGCGGGGCACCCGCTCCCACTTCGGCTACAAGGTGCATCTGGGGGTGGACGAGGACACGGGCCTGGTGCGGCGGGCCGTGTTGACCCCCGCCAACGTCTCCGAGAGCGAGGTGGCCGACGCCTTGGTGAGCGGGGACGAGCGGGCGGTGTACGGCGACCGGGCCTACGAGTCCAGGCGCCGGCGCCGGTGGCTGCGGGCCCAGGGGATCAACGACCGGATCATGCACCGCTCCCACAAACACCAACGGGCGCTCCCCGTCTGGCAGCAGCGACGCAACGCCCTCATCGCGCCCCGCCGGGCGCTGGTGGAGAAGGTCTTCGGCACCCTCAAGCGCAGCTATGGCTACCAGCGGGTGCGCTACCGCGGGCTGGGGCGCAACACCGTGGAGCTGTGGTTCAAGCTCATGGCCTACAACCTGCGCAAAGCGGACACCCTGGCCTGGGCCACGGGCTGACCGCGGGACCAGTGCGCCGCGCGCGGGGTCCCGCGGCACGGGATCTCGTGCCGGCCCGACCGACCGGACGCCGCGCCGGCCTCCAGGCGTTGCCGATGCCCCTCCCCACGCGCTCCATCCCCAATTATTCAAAGGTCTCCAGGCGGGAGAGGGAGTAAGAGGGAGAGGGAGCCGGTCCTACGTCAGGCCGATGACCGCCAGCAGCTGATCCCACGTATCGAACAGGAAGTCCGGCTGAAAAGTCTCGTTAGCGGGAGTGCGCCGTAGGGCCACCGGCCAGCCCATAGCGCGCGCGCCGACCCCGTCGAACTCGCAATCGTTTCCCACGTACAGCACACGCTCGCCGCCAAGCCGCGCGCGCTGGGCGGCTATCTCGAAGATGCGGCGGTCCGGCTTGGCTACGCCTTCGTCGCCCGAGAACACGCGCGTGCGGAACAGTCCTCCAAGCCCAACACCCGCGTAGGAGCGGTCCATGCTGAACCCGGGACAGGGCGTGTTGGCGATGATCCCCAGGTCGATGTCCGCGTCGCGCAAGGCGATCAACATCTCGCGTGTTCCGGGAAAGAGCCAGGAGGGATAGCGCGGACCGGCGTAGGCGTCAGCCGCGTAGAACACGATCTCGCGCGGGGGATGCAGACCGACGCGCCCCAGGCTGTGATCGAGAAGAGTCACGAAGGTATAGGCGTCACCGCCCGCGGCGCGCGCCGCGGGCTCGGCCGCCACCAGCGCGCGCCGCAGGGACGCTTCGCCTAATTCGATTCCTTGCGACGCGAGCGCGTGCCGCACGCGCTCCGGCGCACGCGCATAGTGCTCGCTCACGTCGGGATCGCCCGCGGCCGCCGCGCTCACGGGGTCCTCGGCGAAGATCGTGCCTCCCGAGTCGAAGAAAACCGTATCGAAGTTGGGCATGATGACCGTCGTTGTACCACAGCGCGACTGAGCAGTTTCCCAGCGCCCGCGCGGTGAGTCACAATTCCGCCGCTTGCCGACCACGCGGAGCGGCCATGCAAGAACTCAACGGCGTATATCAGGGTTCCCACCGAGGCTACGATTCTCTCGTTCGGCCGGACGTGCCGATAGCGGCGCGCGACGGCGTGCAGCTGGCGGCCGACGTCTACCTGCCCGCCATCGGCGGCCAGGCGGCGGAAGGCTCGTTTCCGGCCATCGTGGAGCGCACGCCTTACCTCAAGGACACAACCCGCTACGCGCGGCGCGGGCATTGGTACGCCGCGCGCGGCTACGCCGTCGTCATGAACGACGTGCGCGGTCGGGGACATTCCGAGGGCGTCTGGTATCCCTTCGCCAAGGAGGCGCCGGACGGTTACGACGTGGTGGAGTGGGTGGCCCGGCAGCCCTGGTGCAACGGCCGGGTGGGCACCATGGGGGCCAGCTACGCGGGGTCTGACCAGAGCGCGCTGGCCACGCTCGATCCGCCGCACCTGGCTTGCCAGGTGGTCGGCCAGGGCACGAGCAACTATCACGCCTCGTCGATGCGTCAGGGCGGTGCGCTGGAGCAGCGCTTCATCCGCTACGCCTTCCGGATGGCGCTCACCAGCAGAGAGGCGCTGGCCGACCCCGATCTTCTGCGGGTGCTCAGCGAGGCGGACGAGCACATCTTCGAGCTCTTCGGACCACCGCTGCTCTTCCGCCCGGGTCGAACCGCGCTGCGGCTGCTGCCCAACTACGAGCAGTGGGCCTGGGACATTCTCACGCACGGCGCCTACGACGAGTACTGGATGCAGCGCGGGTACACGATCGACAAGTACTGGGACGAGCACGCCGACGTGCCGACGCTGTTTCAGAGCGGCTGGTACGACACCTACCCGCGCGGCGCGATCGCCAATTTCCTGGGTTTGGGCGCGCGCAAGCAAAGCCCCATGCGCCTGCTGCTCGGTCCCTGGCGGCACGGCGAGGGCACCTGCGAGGACAGCACGGCGGGCGACGTGGAGTTCGGCATCGATTCGCCGCTGGCCCTCTACGACGACATGCGGCTGCGCTTCTTCGATCAGCACCTCAAGAACCTGGATACCGGTCTGGAGCGGGAACCGGCGGTTCGCTTCTTCGTCATGGGCGCCGGGGCCGGCCGTCCGCCCGAGGACCGCGCCGGACTGCTCTGGCACGGCGGGGAGTGGCGCGGCGCCTCAGAGTGGCCGCCGTCGGACTACACGAGCACGCCGTTCTACCTGTACGCCGACGGCTCACTGCGCCGCCAGCCGGTGGAGGGCGCCGCCGAGCCATCGCGCTACACCTACGATCCGCGCGACCCGGTGCCCACGACCGGCGGCTCGATCAGCGCCTCGGAGGACTTGCTGCCGTCCGGCGGGTTCGATCAACGCGGCCAGCCCGGCCGCTTCTTCGGCCACCGCGACACCCTGCCCCTTTCCACCCGGCCCGACGTGCTTACTTTCGAGACCTCCCCGCTGGAAGCGGCCGTCGAAGTGGCCGGTCCGGTGGAGGTCGTGCTCTTCGCCTCCAGCAGCGCAATCGACACCGACTTCACCGCCAAGCTGCTGGACGTGTATCCGCACGGCGCAGACGAGCCGGGCGGAGCTCCCAGCGGCTATGACCTGAACCTGTGCGACAGCATCATCCGCGCGCGCTTCCGGGACGGCTGGGAGCGCGAGGCACCGCTAACGCCCGACCAGGTCTATGAGCTCCGCATCGTGCTCTATCCCACCGCCAACACGTTCGCCGCCGGACACCGGATCAGGGTCAATATCTCCTCGTCCAACTACCCGCGCTTCGACGCCAACCCGAACACCGGCGAGCCGCTGGGCTACGCGCGCCGCACGGTCGCGGCCCAGCAGGCGATCCACCACGACGCCGAACACCCCAGCCGGCTGGTTCTGCACGTGCGCCGTGCGGGGAGCTGAGCGGGGGCGAACGCGGCGGGCTGGGGTCCGCGCGCCTATCGACGCAAGCGGTTGGCGGCTCGTCGAGGCCGTGACTATGCGCGCTTTGTCGTGGAGGAATGTCTGCAGAGAGGTGACGGGACGACGGATGGAGGGATTGATTAAAGACGCCCTCACCCCGGCCCTCTCCCGGAAGGAGAGGGAGCAGACGTCCGTCGCTCCGGGCCTGACCCGGGATACAGACGGGACCTCTTACGTGCGGTCCTGGAATCCAGATAAAGGACGGGCGGTTCGCGAACCGCCCCTACCCTGGCATCCGCCGCGGTGAGGTAATAGGACCGGCGCACGCCGCAATCCAGGCGGGACGAAGAACGCGCCAAGGAGTACGATGCGCTGCTAACACGTCTCTCTTACGCACCGGGCCACAAGCGAATGAGCGGGTTGCAGAAGTTGTTAGACGTTCTCCGCGAGCGAATCGCGCTCCACGCGGACAAGGGCATCAATGAGACGGCGACAAGAACAATCCTGATCTCCCCCATGCTCAAGGCTCTAGGCTGGGACTACGAAGACCTCGAGCAGGTCCAGATGGAGTATCACCAACAAGCCACCAACACCCGCGTCGACTATGCGCTCATGCACCAGGGCACACCGCGCCTCTTCGTGGAGGCCAAGGCGCTAGGAACAGACCTCGACGACCTGAAATGGGCCAGCCAGATTCTGGGCTACGCCGCCGTGGCGGGCGTGAAGTGGGTGGTGCTGACCGACGGCAACGAGTACCGCGTCTACAACGCGCATGCCAGCGTTCCGGTCGAAGAGAAGCTCTTTCACACGATCAGGGCGACTGACGACGACGCGCACGCCGCCGAGATCCTGGAACTACTGGCGCGGGACGGGTTGCGGGACAACCGCCTAGAAGGGAACTGGCGAGCGCGGTTCGCGGACCGGCAGGTGAAGGCGGTCTTGGAGGGCCTGTTTGGTCCGGTGCCGGACGAATCGTTCGTCAACCTGCTGCGCGAGCGGACGGGCGATCTAAGCGCCGGCGATGTCAATCAAAGCCTGCGCCGGGTCCAGGCGCGGTTCGAGTTTCCCGTGGTGTCCCGCGACGCGCCCGAAGCTCCCGTCGCGCCCAAGGTTCCCGATGCGCCCGATGGTCCGCCCAAGCCCCAGAAGCCCGAAATTGTCACGCTAAAGTGGCTCGTCAACGCAGGCATCGTTCAGCCCCCGCTCGACCTGCACGCGCAGCACAACAGCAAGCAGTTCTATGCCCGTATCGAAGCCAACGGCACCGTGACGGTTCAAGGTCAGACGTTCAGGGCATTGTGGCGGGCCACGCAGGCGGCTCGTGTTGCAGGCGGTCTGTCACGCACGGGCGGCGGCGACATGTGGAGCTTTTGGCGGTTCACCGAAGCCGACGGCCAGGACAAACCCCTTCGGGCCTTGCGTGATCAGTACTTCACGCGGGACGGACAAGAGATCTCCGACCCGCCTAGCGGCCCTACCAAGCCTCCGCAACAAGGACTAACCCAGCAACCACCTGTCCAGCCAAAGCAACTCATCATGGCCGGGATTATTCGGCCTCCGCTCAATCTGCACAAGACCTATAGGGGACAGGAGATCACAGCCCGCATTGAGGCCAACGGCACCGTGACAGTCCAGGGTAAGACGTATACATCACTGTCTTCGGCCGCATATGCGGTTATGGTCGCAGCTGGTGCGTCGCGGCGTTCCGGAGTCAACGGCTGGACCTTCTGGCAGTTCACCGACACCGATGGCGAGGTCAAACTGCTCAGGGTTTTGCGCGATCGCTTCGGCGCTGGCCAGGGGTCGCACGGGTCCTGAGCCTCGGGCGCCGCTCTCAGTCAGTCGGAAGCGGCGGGTTCCCCGGCTCCGGTAACAAGACTGGGAAGCTCGCTGAGGGTCTGAATCGCTTCCCCGCGCCACGTGTCTGATTCCGACCTGTGCCAAGCGGAGGTCTCTTTGGGCAGCTTGATGAGGATGGCCCGCATTCCGACCCGCTTGGCGCCGCTGAGCTCGTGGTTGCCGCCGTCGCCCACGTACACGCAGACCCGCGGTTCCACCCCGAGTCGTTCGCACGCGCGCAGGTAGATGGCCGGATCGGGCTTGGTGAGCCCTTCCACGCAGGAAAAGAGGGGATGGTCAATCGCCTGCGCGAAAGGCGTCGTAGGCCAGAGGACCGGCACGTCTGGCGAGCAGTCGCTGATCAGCGCCGTTTGGAGGCCGAGCGACCGGAGCCGGGCCAGCGTAGGCAGCGCGTCCGGCCGCGGCCGCAGGGTGCGCCGCGAGAACTCGCTGCAAAGCCGGGCCGCCCCGCTGATGGCCGTCTCGGAGACACGGAGTCCGATGGCATCGCACACGCCCCGCACGGACGCTTCGACCGTCGGAAAGACGCCCGAAAATCGCTCCCGCCACAAATCAAACCAGCCTTGCGTGAAGGCGTCCGGGTCAGCGCCGACCGCAAGGGCCATCTCGGCGAGCGACGACCGGAACTCCGAGTCGTCCACCGACGCCGTCAGCGTGTTGAAGAGGTCGAAGACCACCGCCGTCACCGGCGCTTCTCCGCCCGGCTCGCGACGTGTCTCAGCCATGCGGCTCACGCAGGCGGCGAAAGCGCCGCAACGTCATTTCGAAGGCGCCATCAGACACAGTGCCGCCTCCGCCGGCTATCCCGGCGGGGGAATCGTGGGCGCCGTCGCGTGGTGGTCCACGCGCGCTTTGAACTGACGCGCGGCGAACTCCTCCGCGAACTCCACCAGATTGCCCACGGCCTCCTCGAACAGCGCCCGGCCCTTGGCGGCCGTGGCCACGGTGGGGGCGCCCTGCGTGCCGTCGTCGGTGTAGGTGCTGGTCCAGCCGTCCATCTTGACCGGCGCGGCGCCGAACAGATCGACCCAGTGATACTTGGATTCCTGCGCGGCCGTGTCCGTGACCACGTCCACCGCCTGGTCCATGCGCACGACCGCGGGGTCCAGGTGAAGCGCCAGGGAAGTCTCGGCCTCACCGGCGTGGCTGCACCCGCCCGGAAAGAAGGACTCACGCCAGGTGTCCATGAACTCGGGATCGGTCCTGGTTAGATCCCACCAGCTGGCCATTGCCACCCAGGCGTCGGTCTCCAGCATGGCCCGCCGGCCGGCCAGCTCGAGCGGCTGACGGTTGGAGCCGTGGCCGTTGATCATGATGATCTTCTTGAAGCCGTGGTAGGCAAGGCTCTTGAGCACGTCGACGACGTAGCGAATGAAAGTTTCGTGGTGGATCGTGATGGTTCCCGGGAAGTCCATCACGTGCGAGGTGTAGCCGTAGGAGATGGGCGGCATTACCAGCAGCCGCCGGGGGGCGCGGCGGGCCGCCTCGTTGCAGATCGAGGTTGAACTCCAGCGGTCGATCTTGAGCGGGAGGTGCGGGCCGTGCTGCTCGGTGGTACCAACCGGCAAGAGCGGGATGCGGCCCGCGGCGACGGCCTCGTTCACCTCCGACCAGGTGAGCTCTTCATAGAGATGGGTGGCGGGCATGGCGTGCGCGACCTCCTTGGAACCGAGCGGCGGACGCGTGCAAGGCGCAAGCCCGGCGCTGGCACGATGCGGCAAGCGGAGGATTGTCGCGCACATAGCCCCAAGGCCGAGCGCCGCATGGGCGGCGCAGAAACCCATCTCACGACCAGTCCAGCGGCCAAGAAACGGGTGGCGGCTAAGCCGCGAACATCTCTCTCAGAACGCCGAGGGCCTTGGAGAGCGTAGCCGGGGACAGGCGCCCGAGCCGGCGGACAAGCCTGCGGCGGTCCACCGCCCGAATCTGATCCAGCACAAGGTAGCCGTCTTTCTTCTGGAACCGGCAGGAGATCCGGAACGGGTATGCATGGCCGCCGGTGGTCATGGGGGCGACCAGGAGGGTGCTCAAGGACTGGTTGAGCTCATCGGGTGAGACGACCGCGCATCGCCGCATCTTCTTGATTTCCTGGCCGTGAGTGGGATCGAGCGAAATGAGGTATACGTCGCCGCGCCGGGGATCGCTCAATCCCAGACCCAGCCGGAATCGTCGAAGTCGGTGCCGGGCGGCTCGTCCAGAAGTCCGTCTTCGCCGCGCGCGCGCAGCTTCTCCGCGGCAGCGCTCCATCCGGCCCGAGGGGCCGGCATGCGCTCGATATGGATGCCCGACTCGACTATGCGCAGCTGAACCTCCTCTGAAAGCCCGGCCGCTTCAATGAGTGGCTTGGGGATACGTACCCCTTGCGAATTACCGATCCGTACGATCCTGGTTTTCATAGCGCTCCCGCGGCCCCATGCCGTAATTACAATATACCTACCTCGGCGCCGTCGAGTCAGGCCGGCGCCAGCCCGATGCGGCATGCAGGCTGATTGTGGCGCACATGCCCCCAAGACCGAGTGCGGTCGGCGCGGAGTTTATGCTTAGAGGTCCACGGGACAAGAGAGGACTCCAAAACGATGCATCTGGTGCGCTACGAACACAACGGGGCCGTACGCCACGGCGTCTTGGAAGACGGCACGATCAGCGAGATAGAGGGTGACTTCTTCGGCGACTTGACGCCCACCGGAGCCACAGTCGCGCTGGCGGACGTGAAGCTGCGGGCGCCCACCGACCCGGGCAAGATACTCAACGCGGCGGGCAACTACCCCAGCCACATGGCCGGCGCGCCCAAACCGGAACGTCCGCGACCGTTCCTGGCGCCTTCCAGCTCGGCCAACGATCCCGGCGGCGACATTGTCATGCCCAGGGACGCCGAGGTCTCCTATGAGGGCGAGATGGCCGTGGTGATCGGAAAGAGCTGCTCGAAGGTCACTCCAGACGAGGTGCAAGACCACATCCTGGGAGTGTGCACGGCGAACGACGTGAGCGCCTACGGCTGGATAGGCGCCGACGGCGACTGGTGGCGCGGCAAGGGCACCGACACTTTCTCACCGTTCGGGCCCTGGATCACCACCGGGCTGGACTACCGCGACCTGCGGCTCGTGACCCGCGTGAATGGCGAGGTGGTGGAGGACGCCAGGACGTCGCAGATGTTCTACGGCGTGGACGAGCTGATCAGCTACGTGTCGCAGTTCATGACCCTGGAGCCCGGCGACGTGTTCTTCACCGGCACATCGGGCGAGAGCACGCCCATGGACGACGGCGACGTGGTCGAGGTGGAGGTCGAGGGCAATGGCGTGCTGTGCAATACGTTCGTGCGGGATCGCTGAGAAGACACCCTCACCCAACCCTCTCCCTTGGGAGAGGGCGTGGATGGGTGGGGCCGGGCAGGAGGGCCCAAGGGTCGATTATTGCGTCGTGACGGTCAGGTGGTGGCGGCCGGACTCGAGCCGCACGCTGATCCGACCCGGTTCGATACGCAGGTCCGGGGCGGCTGAGCTGAGATCTACGCCGACTCCGTTGTGGACCAGCGTGGGGGTGGCCGCGCGGTCGTGTTCCAGCACCAGATCGGCAACCACTCCGTCGGGCACTCCGATTGACGCCTCGGTCGCACCTTCACTCCGGCTGACGTCGACCTCGATATCGCCGGACGGAGCCGGATAGACGCCGCGCGCCCACGCCAGCCCGCCCAGCCGCGGGTGAATGCGGCAGGTAGCGAAACCTGGCGAGGTTGGCATGACGCCCAGGACTCGGGTCGACAGCGTCCAACCCGAGTAGACGCCGCCGGAGTGGACCATGCTGCGCACGCCGGCCGGGCGCACCTTATGGGCGGTGTGCCGCAGCTCGAAGTCCTCGTCGGTCAGGATGGCCGACCCGCCGGTGAACTGGTCCCAGCCTTCCCAGATCGACGGAGGGTCGGTGGCTTCCATCATGGGCCGGAAGCGATCGCTCATCATCTCGATCGCTTCACGGTCCAGACCCGCCCGCAACATACCCTCCATCACGTAGCCGAAGAACAGCGGGGACGCTTTCACAAGCTCACGTCCCCGACCCGACAGATGCCGACCGAGACTCTCAATCTGGTCCTCGGTGGCGATGTCGTACAGCAGGGCGAATCCCTGAGCCAGCTCGCCGAACACGCCCGTCATGGCGCCCTTGTAGTGGCTGTCCTCGTATAGCCCCAGCTCGGCGTTCCAGAAGACGTCGCGCATGGCCTGGCGCACTTCACCGGCAATCGAGCGCCAACGCCGGGCGTCATCGCGCACGCCTACCTGGTCGGCCAGCCAGGCGGCGTCCTCCAGCGCGTGCACGTACAGCGCGTTCGTGCTGAAGTTGGCGCCGCGTAAATCGACCGGGACCCAGTCCATCCAGTTCTTCTCCGGCAGGTTGCGCAGCAGGCCCAGATCGTCGCGGTGCGGCTCGTACCAATCGACCTGGTCCCGCACGCTGGTATAGGCCGTGTCGAGCAGGGCGCGCCGCCCCGTGAACATGAAGTGCTCACGGATCCGCGTGCTCCATTGCAGCATGAACTGGCGGTGGCCGTGCCAGGTCGGGTTATCGCGTGGAAAGACCGTCTGAATCATGCCGTCGCCGCGCGCGCTGGTGATGAACTGCCGGAGGAATCGGTCGGTGAGCGGCAGGGCGCCGTAAGCCATGAACGCGCCGTGCAGACCGTGGCTGCCATCGCCGGTTGCCCAGGGCAAGCGCTCGCGGTAGGCGTCGCAGACGATCGTGTCCTCCATGTGCAGGTAGGTCGTCTCCACGCATGCCTGCCACATGGCGGTCAGCACAGGGTCGGAGCACTCGAAACGGCCACGTTGCTCAGCCGGATAGACGTACTCGTTGAGCGAGATGGATTGGATATGGACCGGCGCATAGGTGCTGCGGATAGTGAGGTGCAGGTACCTGAACTGCTTGTACTCGGCCGCCTCCCAAACCTGCTCGCCGCCCTTGGTGACGTACCGGTCGGCATATGAGAGCGCGGCCGGGACCCGGTCGTTGAGGAGCTGCTGCCCGTAAGTCAGGTCGAGAATGGCGCCGGCGTCCGCTTCCAGACGCACGCGCGGGAATCCGAACACCTGACGGCCGAAATCCACTATCAGGTAGGGAGCGCGAATCCCCTTGCCCGACCCGAATCGGCCCTGAAACCGCGCCAGGTCGGGTTCGGCGCTAAGCACGGACTCGACATCGGCGGCGACGGCGCACTCGAGCGGATAGTGCGTATCGGTGGTGAGCGTCTCCCAAACGCGCGTATGCCCGTAGCCTCCCAGATCGATGATCTCGCCGACCTTGGCTATGCGCGCGGGAAACGCTTCCCGCTCGACGATCATGGGAATGTCGCGCGCCTCCAGGCGGTTCCATTCGTAAGTGCTGGGAGGAATAAGCCAGGCGCGCTCCCAGCAGGAATCGTCGAATTCAGCCTCTACCCAGTCCGGCGAGTCGACGTTGGCGTCGTAGACCTCATTGGAGCCGACCAGTCCGCTGTTGACCGGCGGGACGTCGCGCCTCCACCCGCGGGCGGGATTCATGCGCCACGAATCGTCGGTGCCGATCACGAGCGGCTCGCCGTCGTCGTGCGGAATCTCGAGCTGCGCCCATAGGGCGGCGCGCTCACCGACGGTGTAACCATTGCCGCTGACGGTTCCCCAGCCCCGCGGTGTATCCGGGCGCGTGTGGCCCGGGATGCCCGGGCCGGTGTCCAGCAGGCCGTAGTGATACGCGCGCACGGCGATGACGTTGCGGCCCGGCTGAAGAAGTCCGGCCACGTCGTACGTGTCGAAGGTCTTAAGGCGCGGATCGCTTCGCGCCGGGCCTCGCCCCAGGTAGGTTCCGTTTACGTAGAGCAGGTAGCGATCCGAGGCCGTGATGTGCAACTCGGCGGCGTCCGGCGCCGCCGCGAGGTCGAACGTCCGGCGGGCGAGCAGGAAAAGGTTGTAGGGCTTGTCCTCGCCTTCGATCCAGATCCACTTTCCCTCAACGTGACCGACTGGCGTGTTCCCCACCTTGTTCACGAGACCGCTCATCTGATCTGTCCTCTGTTTCTCAGCGCGGAGGCGTTTCGAGCCGGCGCACTGCGGATAGCCGGGACTGCGCCGGAAAGTGTTGCATTTATCCAGGAGGCGTAAGGGCGGCGGCGCGGCCGATGAGCGGCGCCGCCCTTCGGCTTGTCGGGCGCGCCGGATCCGACGTGAGCGGGCGGCGCGCTGTCGACCGAGTCTGTTGGCCGCATCGCGAGCGCGGGTCCCGGCCCGTGCCCGCCGCGGTGCGTCGGTAAGACTGCCGGGAGCTACAGCTAGGCCGTCAGGGCGGGTCCGTCCTCGGCGGCCGGCGGCGGCGCCATCTCGGCGAGGCGGTCCCCGTAGGCGACCGGCTGGCCGTCGCGCACGTGGAAGCTGGAGATCACGCCCGCCTGGGGCGCCACGACGTCGTATTCCACGCCGAGCACGTCTATGAAGGCGAGGGTCTGGCCCTCTTCCACCGCGGATTCCTCCGCGACCACGGGATCGACTTCACCCTCGCGCGCGCGATGAAAGACGCCCACATGCTCCGAGCTGACAGTGAGCGTGGTTGCGGCGTCATCCGCCGCCGCGGCATCGATCGCGGCGTCTTCCTCGCTCATTGCCGCGGCGGCGCGGCGCAGGCGGACCGAGCGCCGCTCGTCGGCGATCTCGATCTCCTCGAGTCCCTCGCGCCGAAGCACCTCGGCCAGACGCGGAACGTCCTCGTTGAGCGTGCGTTCCCAATCGGAGTCCACGGCTAGCCCGCCCGAGTCAGGTAGTCGCCGGTGCGCGTGTCAACCCGAATGACGTCGCCCACGTTCACGAAGAGCGGAACCTGTACCTGAAGGCCGGTGGAAAGCGTAGCGGGCTTGGTGCCGCCGGTAGCCGTGTCGCCGCGGAAGCCGGGATCCGTGGCGGTCACGGGCAACTCGACTGCGATGGGCAACTCTATACCTATGGGCCGGCCCTCGAAGGCCACGATCACCAGCTCCAGGCTATCCGCAAGATACCGCGCGGCGTCGCCGACTTCGTGCGGCGACAGCACCATCTCGTCGTACGACTCCATGTCCATGAAGTGAAAGCCGTTCGGCTCGTCGTAGAGGAACTGCACCTGATGCTCATCGAGACGCACGCGCTCATAGCGCTGGCTGGCCTGAAACACGCGGTCGGTGGTGGCCTGGGAAGCGAGGTCCTTGAGGCGAAGCCTGACCTGAGCACTGCCGCGGCCAATCTTCTGATGCTGAAAGTCGACGAGCTGAAAGAGCTTGCCGTCGATGCGCAGCACGTTGCCGCGACGCAGCTCGCCGGCGTCGATCACCGCAGCCTCCTCAGACAGATGTGCGCAGGTCTGCGCATGCGTTACTTGGGCGCGGCGCTCAGCACCTCGGCGCCCGTCTCCTCTATCACGACCAGGTCCTCGACGCGGATCCCGCCCCAGTCGGAAAGGTAGATGCCCGGCTCAACCGAGGTCACCATGCCGGCCTGCAAGGTGTCGGCGGAGCGGGGCGAAACCCTGGGGGCCTCGTGAATCTCGAGCCCGACGCCATGACCGGTGCCGTGTCCGAACTGGTCGCCGTAGCCCGCCGCGACGATCGGGTCGCGTGCCAGCGCGTCAGCCTCGACGCCCGACAGGCCGCTGCCGATGGCGCCGCAGGCGGCCCGCTGCGCCGCCGCCACGATCGCGTACACCTCACGAAACCGGGCGTCCCCGCCACCCACGGCGAATGAACGGGTGATGTCGGAGCAATAACCGTCCACCACGACGCCCAGATCGACGATGACCGGTTCGTGCGCACGGATCTCCCGGTCACCCGGTGCGTGATGCGCCATGGCGGCATTGGGCCCCGCGGCCACGATGATCGGAAAGGAGGGACCCTGGGCGCCGAGACGATGCATCTCGAACTCGAGCATCGTGGCAAAACTCTTCTCACTCATTCCCGCACGGAGCGACGCGGCGGCAACCACCATGACCTCGTCGGCGATCCGCACCGCGGTGCGGATGGCCTCCATCTCGATAGCGTCCTTGATGCAGCGCTGATGCTCGACGACGCCGTCCAGCGGCACGAGCTCAGTCGCCCTGGGCAACTCCGCGAGCCGCTGGGCCAGCCGCCGGTGGCCGGCAACCGTAGTGTGGTCCGCCTCGAACCCGACCCGTTCGAGCTTGGCTCCCGTCAAGTGCTCAGCGATGGCGTCCGTGATCTCCGGCGTTTCGATGACCTCGAAGCCCGGCGCCTGGAGAGACGCCTGGCGCACGTACCGAAAGTCCGTGAGCAGGAGCCGATCCGAGGGTGAGATAAAAAGAGTTCCCGCCGATCCCGTGAATCCGCTCAGGTAGCGGCGATTGGCGGCAGACGCAACCAGGAAAGCGTCCACGCCCAGCTCTTCGAGCCGGTCGGCGAGCTTCTCGCCGCGCATACCCGTGGAGGCTTGGTTTGTCATGGTGCCGGTCATCTGAGGTAGAGCTGGATATTGCGCTCGTGTTCTTCGAGAGTTTCGGAGAACGCGTGCGATCCGTCGCCGCGCGCTACGTAGAACAGGAAAGTCGTGCGCGCCGGACCTACCGCGGCCTCAATGGACTTGAGCCCGGGACTGGCGATGGGTCCGGGCGGAATCCCCATCACGGTGTACGTATTGTAGGGAGACGCGAAGCGCAGGTCGTCTCTGGTGATGTCAGGTTTCCACCAGCGCCCGCCAGTCGTGGTCTGCCCGATTGCGTACTGCACGGTCGCGTCCACTTGCAGAGGAATATTCTGGTCGAGCCGATTGTGCAGCACACCGGAGATCAGCGCGCGCTCCTCGTCTAGCACCGCCTCGCGCTCGATGATCGAGGCCAGCGTGAGAGCTTCGTGCAGCGTTATCCCGTAGCGCGCTCCGGCCGTCCGCAGCGTTTGGTCGACTACCTCATCGAAGCGGCGCAGCATGCGCACCACGAGGTCGCGCGCAGTGGTCTGTTCGCTGATCCGATACGTGTCGGGGAACAGGTAGCCTTCCAGCGAAGGCGGCGCGGCCGGCTCTCTCAAGAAAGCGAACTCGGCCGCGAACGCCGCGCCGTCGGAACGCACGAGCCGCAAGAACTCCGCAGGATCTATGTGGGTTTGCTCGCCCAGACGGGCAGCCATTTCCTCGATGCGCCAGCCCTCCGGGAAGGTGACGGTCTGCTCCACAACTGTGCCGGAGGAAAAGTTCTGGAGTATCTCCTCGAGCGACATGTCGCGCCGCAGGAGATAGCTGCCCTGACGCAGCTTTCCATCCAGGCCGCGGCGATCCACCAGCAGCCGGAAGAGAACGTCGCTGCGGATGAATCCCTGGTCCTGGAGGCTGCGGCCGATGTCGGCCGTGGTGGCGCCAGCCGGGATTATGAACACGTCGGTACGCTCGGCGACCCCGATGGGCGAGTCGGCGAAGCGCACGGCAATGGAGTAAGCCAGGTAGAGAACCGCCGCGAAAGAGATGATCGCAATCACGAACGTCTGCGTGAGGAGTGAAATCACTCTCATGTCAGCTGCGGATCACGGAGAAAGTCCATCAGGAGCGTCTCGGCAGCATAAGCGTCGAGGGAATCACGCGCGGCGCCGGCGCGGGCGGCCGCGTGCGAGGTGAAGCGCTCGTCGCGATAGACGATAGGCTCTTTCCGGCCCGAAAAAATGGCTTGCGTCCACCGGCGCGTGCGGCGTGCCTGCTCACCCTCAGTTCCATCGATCCGCAGCGGCAGCCCTACGAGTATGGTTGCCTGCGGGTGCGAGTCCAGCAGCGCGCCGATGGCTTCGCGGTCACGCGGAACGGATCGACGCTCGATAACACCGCGCCACGCTACGAACGCGCCTACGCCGTCCGTGATGGCGGCGCCAATGCGCCGCGCGCCGAGATCGAAAGCGGCGATGCGGCGGCCCAGGGGCGCGGGCGGCGCGGCCGGATCAGACAGGCGCTGCGGGGGGTGACGGCGCGATTTGGACATCTATGCGGAACCCCAAGCGTGGGAAATTGGCGGTGTCCGAGGGATCGTGCTTCACGCGATAGCCTGCCACGCCCGGCATGGCGGCCAGCAGGGACGCGCCGTCGTCCAGCGCGCGGCCCGTCAGCGCCGCGCGCACGTCGTCCGGGTTTATGGGCGTGGCGGCTTCGCCGACCGCACGCACGTGAAGCTCCAGCACGCCCCAACGGTCGCTGGCGACTTGCGTTTCGATCACGCGAACGCGGTCCAAGTCGCTGGTTTGCTGGGCGGGTGTTTGCGCGACTATCTCGCGCAGCACCTCTTCGAGATCGGCGTTGGAAAACGACGTTGCGCGCGCGCGCAACGTCAGATCGAGCGAGAGAGTGGTAGCTCGCTCATCCACATCGGCGCTGAATTCCCGCGCGATGATTTGTGGGTTGCCAGCCTGCGGCGACCACACGACAAGAGTCTGATTGTCAGGTCGGTCACGGCGCAGACGCTCAACCGCGGCGCTCTGCACCCGCTCCTCCAGCACCGCCGCGAGCTCATCCACATCCCGCTGCGAGACCAAGGCCACCTCGCGCTCGCTGCCGCCTTGCATGGGTTGAGCGTTAAACGCATCCAGGGCCCCGGCCAAGGGACCGTCAACGCCGGTGATCGCCAGCGCTGGCAGGTTCCCGCCCGGTCCGGATTCCTCGGCGGTAACCGCCACCGACCACTCGCCGGGAACCGGCTTGCCGCTCACAGGGAGGGTGGGCGGGATCAAAACCTCGGCCTCGGTGATGAACCCCACGGCGCCAGCGGCGGTCACGCGCGTGCCCCTAGGCACTATCACCGCCTCGCGCGTGCGGTTGCGCAGCGTGACCTGGCCGGTGGCGAACGACTCGGCCTCGCGCCGGCGGCCCGTGGTGGGTTTGGTCAGCGAATCCTGCACCACCGCCTCGACCACGGTGGCCGGAATAAGCCGCTGCGCGAAGTCGATAGCGCCGGCGTCGGGATCGACCCGAACCGTAGCCTCGAACGGCGTGAGTCGGACATCCGGCGTGAGCGCGACGGTCGCCGACGGCGCCAGGTAGAAGACGATCGCGAGATAGACCGCAATCGCGGCGGCCGCGATCAGTGCGAGGCGCGCCAGCAGCGGCCAGGGAACCAGCGGCCGGTCCCACAGCCGCGCGGTTCGCACGGCCGGGGCGCGACGACCTGTGGGAGCGGCGATCGCTTGGAACACCGGGCGCGCCGCGGCCCGCGGCGCCGGAGCGGCTGACGAGGTATGGCCCGACACCGGGATGCCCACGTCCAGCGCCGCCGCGGCAAGGGCCGCGTCGCGCGTGACGAGAGTTGCGTGGTAGCCCTCTTCACGCAGGAAGAAGGCCAGCATGGCAACACGCCCCTGCGAATCGAGCGCGCGGCCGGGACTGTCGGCCAGTATCTCGAGCGAGTGCGAGCCAGCGGCGCGAATGGCGCGCAGCAACGCGTCGATCGTCATGGCGGGACCGACCTCAACGACACCCTGCAAGGTTGGATCCGGGCGCCGCGGGATCCGAACGCGTTCACGCACGAAGGTGGGGCTCCGCCTCACGCGGCGACCCCAATAGCGCGCAGGTAGCCGCGGCCGGCATCCAGCGCTTCGGAGATCTTGGCGGCGTCCGCGCCGCCCGCCATGGCGAGCTCGGGCCGGCCGCCGCCGCCGCCGCTGGCGGCGGCGGCCACGGCCTTGACCAAGTCGCCTGAATGCACCCCGGCCGCAATAGCCGCCTGGGACGCGGCCGCGACAAATGACGGTTTGCCGTTCACAACGCTGGCAAGCACGATGACCCACGGCTCATCCAGCCGCCGGCGGATAGTTGTGGTCAGCTCCCGCAGCGCGTCCCGATCGACGCCGGGCGCGCGACCGGCGACCAGATGAATGCCGTTGACGGCCTCACGCGCATCGATCAGGTCCTCGGCGACCCGGCGTGCCTCCGCGCGTTCGGCTGAGGCCACGCGGCGGCGGAGCTCCTGAGCCTGCTGTTTGAGACGCCGCAAGCGCGCCAGCATCTCGGTCGGCGCGGTCTCCAGCTCGCCGGCAGCGTCGGTCAGCAGATCG
Organism: Chloroflexota bacterium; assembly: GCA_965220075.1. Classification (GTDB taxonomy): domain Bacteria; phylum Chloroflexota; class UBA11872; order UBA11872; family UBA11872. The sequence goes on along the minus strand of OZ244806.1, from coordinate 1,149,132 downwards.
GCCTGCTGGTGAACGTGCGCCACCGCCCCGCGGCCGGTGACAGCCTCGATGCGCCGCACGCCCGCGGCTATGCCCGATTCGGACGCGATCGCGAACAATCCGATCTGCCCGGTGGCGCCGCAATGCGTGCCGCCGCAGAGCTCGCGGCTGACTTGGCCCATCGAGACCATGCGCACGGCCTCCCCATACTTTTCGCCGAACAGCGCCATAGCGCCGCGCTCGACCGCCTCGCGCACTTCGGTCAACTCCGTCTCAACGGTCAGGTTCTCGAGGATGCGGTCGTTGATCCAGGTCTCCATGTCCCGCAGGTCGGCGCGCGCCACCGGACTGGTGTGGGTGAAGTCGAAGCGCAATCGGTCGGGCGCGACCAGCGAGCCGGCCTGCGTGACGTGGCCGCCGAGCTTGTGCCGCAGCGCGGCGTGGAGCAGGTGCGTGGCGGAGTGATTGCGCATGATGTCGAAGCGCCGGCTGCGCAGCACCTCGGCCTGCACCACGTCGCCCACCGCGATTGCGCCGTGAACCATGCGCGCGCGATGGATGGAAGTTCCCTCCGGAGCGCGGATCGTGTCGACGACTTCGGCCGCGCCGCGCTGACCTTTCAGCGTGCCGGCGTCTCCTACTTGTCCCCCGGCCTCGCTGTAGAAAGGCGTGCGGTCGAGGACGATCAGAGCCTCGGCGGGCGCCTGCGCGGCCTCCACCAATTCGCCCTTCACGCCGAGCGCGACCACGGCGCCTTGCACGGCGGTAGTGAAGTCATAGCCCTGGAACGCGGTTTCACCGAACCCGGTCGGTAGCTCCAACGCGCCCTGAGACGCTTGCGCAGCCCGGCTGCGAGCCCGCTGCTCCGCCAGGGCGGTCTCGAACGTGGGTTCATCGACGGCCATCCCACGCGCGGCCACCTCCTCGCGAGTAATATCGAGCGGGAACCCGTAGGTGTCGTAGAGAACGAATGCACGGGCGCCGTCCAGGGTTCCCCCGCGGGGCAGGCCGCCCAGCATCTCCCCCAGCACTCGCATCCCTGAGTCGAGCGTGCGGCGGAAGCGGGCCTCCTCGTCGCGCACGACCGTCAGGATGAAATCGCGGCGCTGCTCAAGTTCAGGATATTGGTCGCTCATTGCGTCTATGGAGGCGGACGCGGTGGAGGTGAGGGCGTCGTCATCCACCCCAAGCAGGCGGGCGTAACGGACCGCCTGGCGAAGGCTGCGCCGCACCACGTAACCGCGGCCTTCGTTGCCCGGCATCACGCCGTCACCGATCAGGAAAACGGCGGCGCGCGTGTGCTGCGCAGTGATGCGAATAGAGCGGCCCGACTCGCTGGCGGACTCGTAGGTGACGCCAGCCCGCCGCGCCGCCGCCGCAATGGGCGGCGCCCAGATGTCGGTGTCGTAGATGGACGGAACGCCCTGCAACACCATTGCCCAGCGCTCAAGGCCGGCGCCGGTGTCCACGCCGTGCCGGGCTAGCGGCTCGAGGTTTCCCTGGGTCGTCTTGAGGTACTGGTTGAATACCAGGTTCCAAATCTCCAGGTAGCGATCGGGCGCTCGGATGGGACCAACATCCGGTTCGTCGGGCTGAAGGTTGACGAAGATCTCGGTGGTTGGGCCGCACGGTCCCGAAGCGCCGGTGAGATCCCAAAAGTTGTCCTCGCCGGCAAAGGCCACGCGCTCCGGAGGATGACCCAGGTCCGCCCAAAGCCGCGGCGACTCCTCGTCGCGCGGGACACCGGCAGCGCCCTCGTAGGCGGTTATCCAGATCAGGTCGGGGTCGATACCGCATTCGTTGACGGTGAAGTCGTAGGCGAAGCGAATAGCTTCCTCTTTGAAGTAATCGCCGAAGCTGAAGTTGCCCAGCATCTCGAAGAGCGTCAGATGGCTCAGATCGCCTACCACGTCGAAGTCGATGGTGCGGGCGCATTTCTGGACGGTGGCGATGCGCGGGTACGGGGAGGAGCGCTCACCGCTGAAGAAGGCTTTGAATTGCTGCATGCCGGCAATGGTCAGCAGCACGGTCGGGTCACCCACCGGCACGAGCGAAGCACTCGGCAGCACCGTGTGACCCTGGCGCTCGAAATACTTCAGAAATCTCGCGCGAATCTCAGACGTTCTCACTGGGAGTTGACCTCACAAAAAACAAAGGCTGACGGAAGCGTCCTCCCGAACAGCCCAATTACGCTGCGTACGCACCGACCGCGCGCCTAACTATGCGATGTGCACCCTCCGCGTTCTTGGCGTTTCAGCGACCGCCCCGCAGTGGCCGCCGAACACTACACGTCGTTGGCGTCCGCTCCAGAGTCACGTCCACGCCGCAAGTATATTGCGGCCGACAGACCCGCAACGAGTCCCGTCAAGAATAGGAAAAGCCGACGAACCACGGCTCGCCCCAATGCGACCAGTTGGCGGAACCTATCATGCAAGGAGAAGGTGGGCAAGAAGTAGACCGACCAGACAACCCAGAAGGCCGCCAAGCACCGGGAGAGTGCCTATCAACAGATAGTTGGCGCCCAGCGGCGTGGCGGCAAGCGCGCCCGCGGCGAATCCGGCCACGCCGAACGGCCAGTAGAACACCCCGGCTCGGCGCCTGCGACCCACCATCGCGTGGATGAGGAAGGTGGCGAAGGTGGCCAGTACGAAACCGAAATAGACACCCGGCGGGATCAGCAGGAATACGTCCATGCGAGCTAACGCTCCTCCTTACTTTGGTGGGGCTGGATCGCGCGAGACCGCAAGATCTCGCAGCCGCGCAACGGCGTCTGGGATCACGGTCAGGAAAGCCTCGATTTGCTCGTGCGTGTTGCTAATACCCACGGTGCAGCGCAGCGATCCGCGCACGTAGCGGTCGCCTAGCACGAGCGCCTCTATGACGTGCGAGGGCTCCAGAGAGCCTGTTGTGCAGGCCGCGCCGGTGGAGGCGTCGATGCCGGCCAGGTCCAGATTGATTACCAGCGACTCACCGTCCACGTCGCCGAAGGCGAAGCTGGCAAACGAAGGAAGGCGACGGGTCGGATGCCCGGTGAGCAGCACGTCCGCGACGCGTGCACGCACGCCGTCGATGAGAGTCCGACTTAGCGCGGCGTAGTGCCGCCGGCGCTCCGCGCGCGCATCCTGGGCGCGCGCCAGCGCGGCAGCCAGTCCGACGATGCCCGGCACGTTTTCGGTGCCGGAGCGCCGATCGAGCTCCTGCGCGCCTCCCAGCGCAATCGGCGCGATCGGTACGCCCTCACGGACGTACAGCACGCCAACTCCCTTGGGCCCATAGAACTTGTGGGCGGCCAAACTTAGCAGGTCGACGCCAAGTTTTGCAATGCTTATGTCAATCTGTCCCGCCGCCTGCACCGCATCCGTGTGAAAGGCAACACCGGACTGGCGGGCAATCTCGGCCAGAACCGGGATGTCTTGCACCGTGCCTATCTCGTTGTTGGCGAGCCCGATGCTGGCGAGCACTGTGTCAGGCCGCAGCGCGGCGCCGAACTCGGCCGGGTCTACCAGGCCGTATTGGTCGACTGGCAGCTCGGTGACTTCAAATCCTTCAGACCGCAAGCTGCGGGCCGCGAAGAGCACGGCGTGGTGCTCGATAGCGCTGACCACCACGTGGCGGCCGCGCGCGGCCGCGGCTCGCGCCACCCCGAGCACCGCGAGATTGTTGGCTTCGGTGCCGCTTCCGGTGAAAATGACCTCGTGCGGCGCCGCTCCCAGCACGCCGGCGATCGCCTCGCGGCCGGCGTCCACCGCTCCGCGCGCGCGGCGACCGCTGCCGTGGATGCTGGAAGGGTTGCCGAAATCCATCCAAAAGCTCGCTCGCATGGCTTCCAGGACGGCCGGGTCAAGCGGAGTGGTGGCGGCATGGTCGAGGTAGATACGTGCGGGCTGGTGCGCCGGAGTCGCCATGCCGCCAGTCAGCCTAGGAGAAGGGAACCGGCGCGGCAACACATGAACCGGGCGAGATTGCGGACGCCCTATGTTAGTTTTACGCCAGATATGTCGCGGCACAGCCGCGACATTTTGTTATGTACGGTAGAGGTTACGCGGCGGAGCTCGGCGGGATGATGAAGCAGGCGTCCCTGGCGGCGCGATCGAACACACCGCAGCGGACGTCGCGGCGCGCGCTGGTCCGAAATGCCGGTCTTCTGGCCGCCACCCTGGCCGCAACGCGGGTGCTACCGGCGGGCGCGGCGGCGACGGAAGCGCCGGCCATTTCCGTGGATGCGCTGTTTCGGAGCTTCGTGGTCCGCTTCGGCGGGACGGCGTTCTTCGGCGCGCCGCTCACCGCTAGCTTCGTGCACAACGGGCGTACGGCCCAGCTGTTCGAGAACTTCGTGCTTGCACGCTGGCCGGAGCACGCCGATACGACCTATGAGGTTCAGCCCGAGCTGCTGGGTGAGACAGCGTCGGGCCAACGCTACTTTGAGCAGATACGTGCGTTCCGAAGCGAGGACCAGGTTGTCTACTTCCCGCAGACGCGCCACTCCTTGCGGTTTGGATTCCTACAGTACTGGAAAGATCACGGTGGACTCGACGTGTTTGGCTACCCGATCTCGGAGGAGGTACCGGACGCGGGGATCGTGGCACAGTGGTTTCAGCGCGCGAAGCTGACCTACGACCCGGAGCGCGCGCAGCCGGTCCAGCTGGCCGACCTTGGGCGGCAATGGCTCGAACAGACAACCGGCGGGATGGCGGCTGACTACGTGGTTGAATCGACCCCGCCGGTTGGGCCGGGAGCGGCCGCGTCGATGCGCCTGACCGTTACCAACAAGGGAACGGTGACGTGGCCCGCCGAGGGGGAGGATGCGGTGACGCTGGGACTGCGCTGGGCCGACGCGTACGTACCGCGCGAGCGCCCGCTGACCGGCGAGGTCGCGCTTGCCCAAGATGTCGCGCCTGGCGCGAGCGCCGTGCTGGAGGCGCAAGTGACGCTGCCGCAGCACCCGGGCATGTTCAGGGTTCAGCCGGATCTACGCCAGCGGGGCGGCTGGTTCACAAAGCATGGGGTAGCAGCCCCGATTGCCGAGGTGCCGGCGCAGCTGGGGACGCCGCAAATCCGCATCGGTCTCCTCGACATCAGCGATGACAATCCCACGGTTAATCAGGCGACCGTGAGCTCGACCGGCGGCATGACGATCCGCGACGAGGGCGGACACGTGATGGCCGAGCTCGAAGCAGGCCGCGCAGCAACCATCCGCCGTAGCGTTGCCGACGAACACCAGATCGTCACCTTTCCGGACGGCTCTTCGGACGCCACGGTAGGCCGTGTGCTTATCGCTCCCTCATACGGTTCGCTGCTCCAGTTGGAAGAGACGGCTCCGTGGCGCACCTATCACGGCTCGATGGAGTTCGTGTGGCTCCCCAAGTATTCAGCCGCCTGGATGATCGGGGTGATGCCAATGGACGACTATTTGGCCGGCATCGCCGAGCAGCACGCCTCGATTCCGTGGGAGGCGCTGCGCGCCTCCACGGTCGCCTACCGCAGCTATGCGCACGTGCTGCGACAGAGCCGGCGCGCAAGTGGACTCGTGTTCGACGCCGCCGCCTCCACGCGACATACCCCAACCTTCGTAGCGCTGCACCAAGTTTTCCATGGGGTTGCGCAGGAGTCGCCGGACGGGCGCTTGCGTGCGGCCGTGAAGGACACCCGCGGGATGGTGTTGACCTACGACGACGAAACCATCATGTCCGTATATTTCTCGCGGGCGGACGGCCGTACCCGCAGCTGGCACGACGTGTGGGGCGGATCGCCAAAGCCGTGGGCGCAGGGAGTGCCGGATCCGTACAGCGAAGGTCAGCGACTCTGGGGTCACGGAATCGGGTTGCCGCTGCAGAGCGTCAACGCGATGGCGGCGGACGGCGCCGACGCCGAGCACATCCTGACCAGCTACTACAGCAACGTAGACTTCGGGTTCATCTACTAGCTCGGCCCGGCGGAGGGAGCAAAGTGCAAGGGCGCGATTTGCTGACGCTAGGCGACCTGAGCCCGGCGGAGGTCATGAGCAACCTGGACGCGGCCGCCCGGCTCAAGCGCCTGCACCGGGCGGGTCAGCGGCCGCAACTGCTGGCCGGGCGCACGCTGGCGATGTTGTTCGAGAAGGCCTCGCTTCGCACCCGCACCACGTTCACCGTGGCAATGACCCAGCTCGGCGGACACGCGGTGGATCTGATGGACGAGCACCTGCAAATGGGCGTGCGCGAATCGGTGCCCGACATAGCCCGAAACCTCGAGCGCTGGGTGGAGGCCGTCATGGCTCGGGTGTACGCGCACGAGACGCTCCTAGATCTGGCTGAGAGCGCTTCGGTGCCGGTGATCAACGGGCTGAGCGACCGCTTCCACCCTTGTCAGGTCCTCGGTGATCTGCTGACGATGACCGAGCGGCTGGGACCCCTGCGCGGTCGCACGCTGGCGTATGTAGGCGACGGATACAACGTGTGCCACTCCCTGCTGCTGGGCGGCGCGCTGACCGGAATGAGCGTGCGCGTGGGCGCACCGGCCGGCTACGAACCCCAGCCGGACGTGGTCGAGCACGCGCGGGAGATCGCCGACGAGACGGGCGGGTCCATCCACCTGACCGGCGACGCGGCGGCGGCGGTGCGAGACGCCGACATCATTTACACGGATAGCTGGGTGAGCATGGGGCTCGAGACGGAGACCGAAGCGCGCCGCGAGGCATTCGCACCTTTCCGTGTGGACGCGCGCTTGATGGCATATGCGTCACCGCGGGCGGGCTTCATGCATTGCCTGCCCGCGCACAGAGGCGACGAGGTGACGGACGAGGTCATGGACGGACCGCAGTCATTGGTGTTCGACCAGGCCGAGAATCGTCTGCACGCGCAAAAGGCGGTACTAGTGCTGCTAATTCGCGGCGCGACCGCTCTCACCGACGCCTGCGGGGAGTAGACTGAAGTAACAGCCCGCGAGCGGTAGAGGAACGCGTGGAGCAGCTGGGCTATCTCACCAGCCAATTCAGCATCGGCTCTGCCGCACAGATTCTCGCTGTGGGGCTCGTGTTCCAGGTCATTCTGAATCTGATTCGCGGCACTCAAACCGAGGTGCTGATTCGCGGCGTGCTCGTGGTGCTGGTGGTCATGTTCGTGATCGGTCGCGGCCTTCAACTGGAGCTGATCAACTGGATTGTCGACAACGGACTGCCGGTGATGATGTTCGCCGTGATCGTGGTTTTTCAGCCCGAGATCCGGCGGCTGCTCGAGCGCGCCGGACGCACCGGCTCCTACGTGGCCCACCCCTTTGGGGTCACCACAGCGGAGGACACGCGGCGGATGATCGACCAGGTAGTCGGCGCCGCGGAGATGCTTTCAGCACGGGTGTGGGGTGCGCTGATCGTGTTGCAGCGCGAAGGCGGCCTCGACGAGTATGCAGAGACAGGCACGCGGCTGGAGGCGGCCCTGTCCCGGGCTCTGGTGATGACGGTCTTCTACCCAGGCTCGGAGTTGCACGACGGCGCCTTGATCGTACAGGGAACGCGCGCGCTAGCGGCGCACGCGATGCTGCCGCTGAGTGACGCGCTGGGTCCGCAGGATCACGTAGGCACCCGACACCGCGCGGGACTAGGGATCACGGAGGCGTCCGACGCGGTGGCCGTGATGGTTTCCGAGGAGACGGGCGGAATCGCCTTCGCCGCCGATGGACGGCTGGATCGCCACCTCACGCCTGATCAGTTGCGTCGAAGGCTGGAAGCCGTGTTCCCATTGGCGGGACGCAGCACGACGCTGCAGCAGAGCCTGCCGGCCTGGATCTCGCGCCGATAGGTGCGAGCACCGAGCCGGCAAGAACGCTGGGCCATTCGCATCGCCAGATTCGGCAGCCGCAATCTGGGCGTGCGATTCCTGGTAGCGCTGGTGCTTTCCGCGCTGGTCTGGGCGGCGGTCACACTGGAGGGGAACCCAAATACGGAAGAGCTATTCCCCGACGACCTGATCGTGGAACCGGTAAACCGCCCCGCGAATCTGGTGCTGGCGGCCGAGATCGAGCCGGTGCGGGTCAACGTGCGAGGGCCAACGTCGGACGTGGCGAGGCTGACTCTGCGTGACTTCGTGGCGCGAGTGGACCTGGCCACCGCGAAGGCCGGGGTCCAGCAGGTGCCAGTGGACGTGACCGTCTCATACCACGCCGTCGAGGTAGTGCTCGTCACACCGGAGACGGTGACTGTGTCGCTCGACCCGCTCGAGACGCGGACAGTGCCCATAGTGGCTCAGGTAAAAAGCGCCCCGGCAGCGGGATTTCGCGCCGAAATCGACCAGCTCTCCGCCGAACCCGCGGAGGTTAGCGTGAGCGGCGGCGCCTCGGCCGTGGTGCAGGTCGCGGCGGTGCAGGCCGAACTCAGTCTCGAAGGCTCCACGCGCACGGTTACGCAGCAAACTTTGCTGCGCCCGATAGATAGCCAGGGGACAGAGGTGGCCGGTGTGCTGGTTCAGCCGCAGATCGTGCAAGTGACCGTGCCGGTCACGCGCATCACCAGCCGCAAGCGGGTGCCCGTTCTGGCCGAAGTCACGGGGGAGCTCGCGCCGGGTTTCGTTATCAGCCGCCTCGGCGTGGTGCCGAGCACCGTGGAGATCGAAGGCCAGCAGGAAGACCTGGAGCGTGTGGAAACGGTCACGACCGAGACCGTGGACGTAAGCGGCGCCCGGGGCGACGTGCGCCGCGAGGTTGGATTCCTGCGGCCGCCGGGGATCACGGTGCTCAGCGAACGGCAACTGGTCAATGTGACGGTGGGTGTGCAGCCGCTGGAAGACACCACGAGCCTTCAAGCCGCCGTGGTGTTCAGCAATCTGAGCGCGGGGCTGCGCGCCACGGCTGACGAGCCGTTCGTTCAGATCGTGGTAGCAGGCCCGGCCGAAGTGCTGACGGGGCTTCAAGGAGGCGACGTGGTGGCCGAAGTAGACCTGCGTAACCGCGCCGCCGGTCTGCATGACATTCAACCACTCATCAACGTGCCGCCGGGATTGCGTGTCGAGCTGGTAACGCCAACCTTGATCGCAGTGCGGATCACTGCGGCGGCGGACGATCCGGTGGGCGCTATCACGCCGCTGCCCGGCGCCGGCGGCCTGGTCCCCACGCCCACGCCCAACACGCGGTCAGGCGTGTGAGCGCGGCGCGGGTCAGCGCTCTCGAGCACTGACCTCCACGTACAGATTGTGGACCGGCTCGGTGAGCTTGTCCCACGTAAGAGTTCCAGTGGCGCGCGCCCGCGCCCGCGCGGCAATGTCCGGCCGGCGCTCGCACTCGAGCGCGCGCAGCGCCGCGCGCGCCACCGCCGCCGGCGAGGCGTCATCCGCAACGAAACCGGTCTCACCGTGCGTCACATACGTGCAGTACTCGCCCACGGGTGTGGTGAGCACGGGCACACCGGCGTGCATGAGATCGAGATACTTGATCGAGCATTTCGATCGGTTGGCCAGGGTGTCGGCCATCGGCATCAACCCTAGGTCGGCGGAAGCCAGGACACGCCCCAGATCCCTGAATGGCAGCCAGCCAAGAAAGCGCGCCCGGTCGGTGAGTCCGCGCGCGCTCAGCTCCAGCTGAAGGTCGCGCTCCTGACGATATTTTCCGGCGCCAACGATTAGAAAGCGCAGGTCCGCGGCGCCGTGCGCGATGTGCTGGATCAGCTCCGACCAATCCGATACCGGATATTCGAAAAAACGCGAGTACGCGAGGATGACTCGATCCTTTTCCGAGAACCCCAACTGGCGCCGCGCCTCCGAGGCCGGGCGGCGTACATCCCAATCCGCGTACAGCTCAGTTGAGAACCCATTCACGATCCGCACTGCGGGCGCATCCGGCCGCAGTGCGCGCGCGCGCGCATGCAGCGTTCGGCTTGCCGTGGTGAAGGCGTCGCAGCGGAGCATTCCGGAGCGCTCCTGCCGATCGAACACCTCCACCAGCCAGCGCGGATAGTCCTCGTAGGCGCTCCAGCCGGCGCGGCCCTCCCAATCGTCCATGTCGAGCACGATGCGCGGCCGCCCGGCGCGGCGCCACAGCAAGTATTGGACCAGTCCCGAGACCGCCTTCGGTTTGAAGACGTGAACCAGCGCCGGGGCGCGCTCCCGGATGAAACGAAGCGCCATACGGGCCAGAGCCGGTTGGGCGAGCGCCGCGCCGGCCCCCGGCAGCCTCGCCACGCGAGGTCTGGGGAGACAGACAACCTCAACCCCGGCGTCCATCCAGCGCCGCCCGAATGACCGCGGGTCGTCGTACGGCGGCACGACGACGCTTATGGCGTGTCCGTAACGAGCCAGCGCGCGGGCCATGGGCATGACACGGCGCGCGGTGGTGTTCTTGGGGGCGAATCCGAACGGCGCGACGAAGACGACATTCATGGCGCTAGACGCGGCGACGGTGCGCGAGTCCTATACCCGCGAGCACGACCAGGAGGCCGAACGAGGCGAGACTCACGGCACGGCCGAATTCGAACGGCACCGAGCGGTACTCCAACTCCAACGTGTGCAGGCCGCGGCGCGGAATCAGGACGGCGCGCTGCGCGAGGTTTGCTTGCCAGACTGGCGTGACCGCGCCATTCACACGCGCCGACCAGCCCGGATACATGGTCTCCGGCAGCACAACTATCTGCTCACCCTCCGTCTCCACCTCAAGAACCATCCGCCCGGCGCCCTCCTCGCGCACCCGCACCGCGCCAACGCCGGGGAACTCGAGCGTGCTGGACGACGATCCGGGGCTCGCGCCGAGGAGCCGGGCGTCGGACACCGACATCATTCCGGCGTGCTCAGCGGGCGACGCGGCGCCGATCGAACGCAGGAACCCCAGCACGCCCTGGCGCACGGCCACTGGTCCGCTCGCTTGAACTTCTTGCCCGGCGGCGACGATCCAGGCCTCGGTGGCCGGGTCAAACGCCGGCGACGCCACGCCGGCGCGCGCCGCGGCGGAGTCCCAAACGACCTGAACGCGCGAAGGCAGCCAGGCGATCGGCGGGGGCTGCCGGGTCAGCAGCACGACGTCCCCCACTACGCGCGTGGTAGCCACGCCCTGTCGGCCCACGGCGAGCGACGTGGAGGAGCCGTCCGCATGAACCAGGGTGAGTCCGCGCAGATCGAATTCGTCATCGCTCGGCGCCAGCTCCACCCGGTGAATGTCGAGCGGCCGGTCGAGCGGCGCGGCGGAGTAGAAGGCGGGCCGCTCCAAACCGGGTCGCACCGAGACCAAGTGTCCCGGTCCGATGGACACGCGCTGCGAGTGATGCGGCGACCGGCGCAGCTCAATTTCCTCTATCCGTCCCGCGGGCCCGAACAGGCTCAGTAAGCCGGCCGTCGCTCCGGCTTGCCCCGGCTGCGCGTCGATAACCACGATCACCTCGCTGACGCGAGGCAGATCCAGACCATCAAAGACGAGTGGGGCGGCTACACGACGCGGAAAGCGCAAGTCCACGTGCGCACCCTCGAACTCCAGTGTCGGCACCCGGTTCTGCAGGACCAGTCCGACCCGGAAGGTATCGAGCACACGATCGGAAGGGATCGTGGTCAGCTGGCTTTGAATGGTTACATCCGGCGATTGCGCGGAGCCGGGAATGAGAGCGTCGCGAAGCTCTATGTAGCTCGCCAGCGGCAACACGCCGCCGTCGTACCCGTCGGGCGTGCGCAGGCCGTAGGCCAGCGGAAGGTTTGGGCTGAAGATGTCCCGATGCTTGAGCGTGACCAGGAACTCGCGCCAGGAGCGCTCACCGATACGATCGAACCATATCGGCGCGAGACGCTCACGCTCGCGCCGGCGCACCTCGAATGATGGGTCGGCCAATCCGAGAATGCGCGCGTTCCCCGAACGTTCCCGCAGCTCCGAGAGCATGGGTCCGTCAGGCGCGTAGGCCTCATCGGGAACGGCGGCACGGACGGACGACGGCCACGAGGCCGCCACGAGCTCCGCCGCGACGACGATAGGAGCGATCCAGCGCCAGCCGGCCCCGCGCACCACGAACAGCGCCGCGAGGACCGCCAGCGTGAGCAGGCCGGCGAGCGCCCACGTCCAGCCAACGTCAGGCGCCAGGGCAAGCTGCGATCGCGCGAGCCACAGTGCCAGAGCGGCCAGGATCGCCAAACCGGCCGCCCAGCGCAGCAGCAATCCGCGCAGGCTCCGCCACACGCTTGCGCTCGCCGCCGCCAGCGCTTCCGTGCCATAGGCGGCCAGCAGCGCCCCGGAGAAGACCATCAGCAGCAACCAACGAGGCGGCACGCGAAAGAGATCGAAGCCCGGGATCCAGCGGTGTGCGATACCGAACACCGGCGTCGACGGGCCGAAGGAGACCAGAATCGTGCTCACGATGACGGCAACCAACAGCCAGGCGCGAGGCTCGCGGATACGAGCGGCGATTCCCAGCGCCGCAAGAGCGGCGCCGGCGAACCCGATGTAGGCCACGTACTCGGTGCTCGACGGCAGTCTGAGGAAGGTCGGAAGAAAGCCCGACAGGGCCTCCTCGACCGGCAACGAGAAAGACGCGGCTTCGGCGGCACTGAGCGACTCCGCTCGGATGGAGCGCCGTGAGAGCTCCAGGGTCGGCAGAAGCTGCGCGGCGGCGAGCAACGCACCCACGGCGGCCGCGGCGGCCCAGGCGAGCACGCCGAAGCCCAGGCCGCGGAGCCTTTCCCAAACAGGTCCGCCGCGTCCGATCACCCCCACCAGGGCCGCGTACGCGAGCGCGAAGACCAGTGCGATGTATGCCTCTTGAGGGTGGCCGGCCAACAGCAGGAGCCCCACGATGGGTGGGGTGATGAACCACCAGCGCCAGGCGCGCGCCAGCATGCGGTCGAGCCCCAGCGTCAACCAGGGCAGCCAGGCCGCCGCGCTCACCTGGTTCACGTGGCCCGCCTGACCGGCAAAAAACCCGCCAAGGGCGAAGACCGCTCCGGCCGCGCCCGCGGCCGGCCAGCCCAGGCCAAGCACACGCCGCGCTACCGCCACCGCTCCGCCAGCGGCCAGAGCCACGTGGAGGATGAGCGAGACTCCCAGCGCCCGCTCGGGCGCCATCGGCAATATGATCCAGTTCGGGAGGTAGAGCACGGCCGCTTGCGGATTCGCGAGCAGCGGCGCTCCCATGAAGAGGTGGGGGTTCCAGAGCGGAAGCTCGCCACCCCGCAAGGCGGCGAACGCATGGGTCCAATATGGGTAGAAATAGGTCTGCGTATCGAAGCCGGCCAGAACTAGTCCTTCGCCGATCAGCCGCCAGTAGACAGCCAAAATCGCGGCCGTGAGCAGGCATGCAACCAACGCGGGCTCGGCCAGGCCGGCTGGACGAGGTGCGAAAGACCATCTCCCGAGGACATCAGCCCAGCGCCGGACCGGGAGAACGGTCATCGAGAATTCAGCGCGGCGCCCGCCTAAACCTCTTCCGCGAGGATGATGGCCTCGGCAATCGCCTTCATGGGCTTGCGGCGATCCATGCTCAGCCGCTGGATGCGGTTGTAGGCGTCGGACTCGCTGAGACCCATCTTGGTCATAAGCAGACCCTTGGCGCGCTCGACGGCCTTGCGCGTCTCGAGCTGGTCACGAAGATTGGTGGCGTCGCTGGTTATCTCAAGAAACTCGTGGTAGCGGCCCAAGGCGACCTCGATCGCGGGCTCGAGATCGCCGCTGCGCAAAGGCTTGAGCACATACGCGATCACGCCGGCCGCGCTGGCGCGCTCGACCAGCTCGCGGTCTCCGTGGGCGGTCACCAAGACCACGGGGGCAACCCGATCCTCGGTGAGCTGGCGGGCCGCCTCGATACCGTCAATACCCGGCATCTTGACGTCCATCACAACCACGTCGGGCCGCAGCTCACGCGCCATTTGCACGGCGCTCTCGCCATCACCGGCCTCGCCGACGACGCGGTACCCGGCGTCTTCCAGACGTTCCTTCAGATCAAGCCTGATGATGGTTTCATCCTCGGCGAGGATGACGCGCAGGCTCATGAGCCGGTTACCCTTCTTTCGACGATCCTAGGCAGGTGAAACCCGGAGCTTGTAGCGTAGCAAGTCGCCGGGGCGGGTCCCCGCGAATTGACCGAGTAATGCCCAACATCTAGTATCCGGCAAACGTTCGTACCCTATGGGTTGGGCCGGCTGACGGTTGTCGGCAGCCGTACACCGACGAGCCAGGTGAGTTGAGCGACGTGAGCATGAGCCGGACAAGGATCGATCAGTGAAGGTCACGTGCCTGCAGGAGAACTTGCAACGCGGTCTCAGTCTAGTTGGGCGCGCGGTGGCCACGCGCAGCCCGCTGCCAGTGCTCGGCAACGTGCTGCTCGCCACCGAGGAGGGCGGGCTGCGCCTCTCCGCGATGAACCAGCAAATTGCCATCTCGGCGTGGGTAGGGGCGAGCGTAGCCGCGGAGGGCGCCATCACCGTGCCGGCCCGGCTGCTCAGCGAGTTCGTGACGCAGCTGCCCGAGGGCTCTGTGGAGATGGAGCTGGACCCGGAGACGGACAGCGTGCAGATCGTTTCGGGACGGTACCGGGCCAAGCTGCGCGGGATCGACGCCGAGGAGTTCCCACCAATCCCCGCGGCAAGCGCGGAGCAGGAAGTGGAGCTGCCCACAGACCTCTGGAGCCGCATGATCGACCAGGTAGTGCTGGCCGCGGCCACGGGCGACAGCCGACCGGTTTTGGCCGGGGTTAGCCTGACCTTCACCGCGGATATGGCCGAAATGGCGGCAGCGGATGGCTACCGGCTTGCGACTCGCCGGGCCGAGATCGAGACGGCAATCAGCGAGCGAGTTCAGATCATCGTGCCGCGGGCGGCCATGGTCGAGTTGGGCCGAATCCTGGGCGACGACCCAGGCACGGTGACCATCGGACTCACAGCCAATCGTTCGGAGGTGCTGTTTCGCACCGCGTCGGTGAAATTCGTATCTCACCTGATTGACGGTCAGTTTCCGGATTACGCGCAGCTGATCCCCGACGCCGTGGAAACGCGGATTGTCGCGGACACACAGGAGTTCGCGCAGGCGACTCGCATCGCCGGTCTGTTCGCGCGCGACGGGGCCAACGTGGTCAAGGTGAACGTCGAGCCCGGCACCGGCGGGGACGGGGGCGGGCGGATGGTTATCACCGCTACTTCCGCGGAGGTGGGGGACAACAGCGGCGAGCTGGAAGCCGACATCGAGGGACGCGGCGGCCAGATCGCCTTCAACCACCGGTTTCTCGCTGAGTGCCTGAGTGCGATCGATACGGAGCGGGTTTCATTGGGAATCTCGGGGCAGACGAGTCCAGGGCTAATCAGACCGGTTGAGGAAGACGCCGACGTGATGTCGTACAGCCACGTCATCATGCCCATGCATACCGTCACCTAAGCACGGTCGAGCGGCGAGTGGAAACCCCACAGCGCCGGCCCGCGGGGGCGGCCCCAGTAAAGGCTTAGCTATCCTGGGAGCTAACGAGCGGCGCGCAGAGCGTGCCGCTCGCCCGGTTTAGGCGCCAGCGCGACCACGCGGGAGGCCCATGAGCGAAGACCTCAATGCCCGACCGGCGGCGGCGGTGGAAGGCACCCGGCTTTCGACCGTGCGCGCATGGGTCGTGCTGGCGGTCACTTTCTTCTCCGGAATGGCCGTGCTGGCGGTTGAGATCACCGCGTCGCGCCTGCTGGCGCCCTTCTTCGGTACGAGCGTCATCATCTGGGCCGTGGTGATTGGCCTCACCCTGCTCTACCTTTCGATCGGATACTGGATCGGCGGCCGGGTGGCGGATCGGAGACCGCACGCGCGCACGCTCTACCACATAGTTGCGATCGCCGCGTTCCTGATTGGACTGCTCCCATTCCTGGCGCGGCCCGTCTTGGGCCTCTCCACCGAAGCAATCGCGGGGCTGAGCGGCTCATTGTTCTTTGGATCGCTGATCGGAGTGCTGCTTCTCTTCGCCGTCCCCCTGACCATGCTGGGCATGGTGTCGCCTTTTGCCATTCGATTGCTTACGCACGATGTCGGCCACGCCGGGCGGCGCGCCGGCCAGGTATACGCGCTGAGCACCGGGGGCAGCATTCTGGGAGCCTTTCTGCCGGTGCTCGTGCTGGTGCCTTCCGTGGGCACGCGCGTGACTTTCCTCATCTTCGGCGTGGGGCTCCTGGCCTTGGCGCTGCTGGCAACAAATTCGCGGCCGCGCAGGGCCGTATACGCCGTAATGCTGGCGGTGCTGGTGGTGCTGTGGCTGACCGTTCAGCCCGCGTCGGTGCGGCCGGCCGAGGGTCTGCTGTACGAGGGTGAGTCCGCCCTCAACTTCATCCAGGTGATAGAGGATCCCGACCTGGGACGCCGCCTGGTGCTGAACGAGGGCATCGGCACTCATTCGGTTTACCGGCCCGACCGCCTTCTGACCGGAGGGCCGTGGGACTACTTTCTGGTGGCGCCGTTCGTGAGCGGTCAGACGGCCGACGACGTGGAATCGCTGTTGATCGTTGGGCTGGGAGGCGGGACGGTCGCGAAGCAGTTCACGCAAGTATTTGGTCCCGACGTTCGCATCGACGGAGTCGAGCTGGACGAGCGGATCATCGAAATCGGCCGCACCTACTTCGACATGCAGGAGCCTAACCTCAAGGCTGTGGCGGAGGATGGGCGCACGTTCCTGAACCTCACCGCCAACACCTACGACGTGATCGCGGTGGACGCGTACCGGCAGCCGTACATCCCGTTCCATCTCGTGACCGCGGAGTTCTTCGACGAGGCGCGCCGCCGCCTCTCGCCGAACGGGGTGCTGGCGCTCAATGCGGGACGCACGTCCACCGATTTCCGACTGGTGGAAGTGCTCGCGAGCACCATGCGGGCGGTTTTTCCCCACGTGTACGTGATCGACCTGCCCGTGGGGTACTCCAACAGCCTGATCTTTGGAAGCGCTCAGCCGGTAACTCTCGCCGAGCTCAAGCAGCGCATGCGGGCGGCCGGCGACGCGAACCTGGACGAGGTGGCCAGCCGCCGATGGGCCTTTCGTACCGTTGCAGCGGCAACGGTGGTCTACACGGACGATTGGGCGCCCGTGGAGCGGCTGATCGACGACATAATCGTGCGCGAAGCTTCCGGCGGTTCAGTCGGTCGCCAGCGTTAGGCTTGCGTCGTCGGTTTCGTGGAGATGCGGCTGCCGACCGTCACCGGCCCACTGGCGGCACTGCCCGGTCAGTGCGTGTGCGGCGCGTCTTGATGCCCGAAGCGGGCGGGCTCCGGCCCGTGTTTGCCAGGGGTTTCGATGTTCTCAAAAGGAACATGGATAGCAATTGCGTCGATTCGGGCGAACGTCGCATGCTGGGGCCTTGATGGCTGGGATGCCGGGCGAATCGCGTGAGGCGCTGCAACCGCTCCGGCGGTGGACACGGCGCAGAGCGCTTGGGTGGCTCGGTGGCAGCGCGCCACTGGCGTTTCTGATCGCCTGCGACCCAACTGAGAGTGCGCAGCCAACCAATCCGCCCGCGCCCGTTGCGGAAACGCCAACCGCGGCGGCCGCGGAGCCTACGGCTGAAGCACCCCGCACCACCCCTCTGGCCACAGCCACTACGCCGTCCACCGCTTCCGCGCCCATGCAGGTGACAGTGGCCGCGGCGCGGCCAACGGCCGCGGCGCTTCCCTCGGTGACGCCCGAGCCACCGCCCGCCCCGACACCCGCCCCCACGCCGACGCCGACGCCGACGCCGACGCCCACGGTTACTCCGACGTCTACGCCCACGCCAACGGCCCCAACCCTGACGTCAGCGCTCACGGAGCTGCCAATTACGCCCGCGGAGCACTCCGCGCGGGTAGTTGCGGTAAAGATCGACAACGCCCCGCCGGCGCGCCCGCAGCGCGGCCTCAGCTCGGCCGGCGTGGTCTACGAACACGTGACCGAGGGCTCGGTCACACGCTACACGGCTTTCTTCCACGCGAGTGAAGTGGATCGGGTCGGTCCGGTCCGCAGCGCTCGCCTGGTGGATCGAGACCTCGTGCAGCAGTTCGACGCTCTGTTCGCGCACGTGGGCGGCAGTCCGCCCGTGCTGGACCAGCTTCGCGCTTCGCCCGCCGCGGACATGGATCAATTCTTCTTCGACGAGACGGCGCCCTATTTCCGAGTGGCCGGGCGCCCGCCGCCTTTCAATATGTACGTGAGCCTCACGAGCCTGCGGGATTTCGGAGCGCAGCGGCATCCCACCAGGCGGGAGATCGAGGGATTCGACTTCTACTCCGACGCAAGCCGGCTGGGCAACCGGCGCACGCTGCGCGTGCCGGCGGGCGCGCCCACCCTGCATCAGGCCGTCTATGAATTCCACCCCGACACGCGGCGCTGGCGGCGCTCGCTGGGTGGAACGCTCGACATCGACGCGGCCACTGGGTCCGCCGTGGCGCCGGAGAACGTGATAATCCAGCGCGTACCCATGTGGCTGACCGAATTTGAGGAGGATTCGCTTGGAAACAAGTCGTTATGGATCGGCACGACCGGTTCCGGGCCGGCCACGATCTTCCGCGACGGCCTCGCGATCGAGGCCACCTGGACGCGCGCGAACGTTGGCGATGTCACACGCTTCACAGACGCCGCCGGGAACAACGTGCAACTACGGCCCGGCCAAACATGGATTCACTTGCTCGGCGAGAGCGACGTGTTCAGCAGTGAGTGATTGGGCTTGGCCGAGTCGGGCCTAAGGGTGGTTCAGGCGCGCGCGGCACGGCGGGACCTTCGGGCGCGGCATTGGGCGCCGCCCGTGACTGTTAGCTCGGGCTGACTTATCGCCGCCCCAGGAACGATGGCGGTACGTGTCACCGGCTACGGAGGCATCGGGGAGATTGGCGGCAACAAGCTGCTGCTGGAAGATTCTGACTGGCAGGTGCTGTTTGACTTCGGCGTCTCCTTCGGCGCGATGCACCAGTATTTCGAGGAGTTCCTGCGGCCCCGCGCCGCAATGGGCACCCACGACTACCTGCGGACGGGACTGCTCCCGCCGCTGCACGGCTTGTACCGACCCGACCTGGAGGTTCTGCCGCAAACGGCGGCGTTTTGGGAGCACGCGGCGCGCTCGCCCGGCTACCGGAACGACGTGCGGCCGCTTGCGCTCCTGCTCAGCCACGCGCACGCCGACCACGTGGCCTATCTCTCTTTTCTGCAACCGGAGATACGGGTGGTGGCCAGCGCCAGCTCGGCGCTGATCGCAAAGTCCGTCCAGGACGGCCGGGGCGGGCTGGAGAGCGAAGCGGTATTCGTGAAACCGCGTTCCGTCAAGGGCGCGGTGCTGGAGTCCGACCGCTCCGCGGCCTGGACGCAACGCCCCTGGCAGATACTCGACTACGACCGCTGGACTCCCGGAGCCGAGGAGTTCTGGAGACAGGGATTCGGCGTGAAAACGGGCGCGTGGGAGAACCGCCCGGCAGAGCCCGCCGAGGCAACCATAGACGGCCATCGAGTGCGCAGCTTCCCGGTCGATCACTCGATTCGCGGCGCGCACGGATTTGCCGTCGAGACCTCGGCGGGGTGGGTTGCCTACACGGGAGATATCCGGCTGCACGGCCGCCGCGGCGAGACGACGCTGGCCTTCGCCGAGGAGCTGGGCAAGCTGGAACTGGCGCTGCTGATCTGCGAGGGCACTCAGGCAACCTCGGGGTCGGGGGCGACCGAGGAGCACGTGCGCAGCCGGGCGATCGCGACCGTGCGCGACTCGCAGGGCCTGATAGTGGCCGATTTCGGCCCGCGCAACGTCGAGCGCCTGGAGACATTCCTCGACGCCGCGCGGGCGGCGGGGCGTCAGCTCGTGGTGCTCGAGAAGGACGCGCTGCTCCTGCACGCGTTGCACGCGGCGGACCCCACCGTGCCGGTACCCAACCACGCGGCCGGCCCGCTGGTCTATCGCGACCCGCGCACGCGCACGCTGGCCTGGCAAGATCTCGTCCACGAGTCCTATCCAGGGGCGTTGGTGGAACCCGGCGACGTGAGAGCGGCGCCGTCTGAGTTCGTGCTGGCGCTGAGTTTGTTCGACGTGACGCGCCTGCTGGACCTGCTGCCAGGCGCGGGCGCCTGGATCTACTCGAGCAGCGAGGCCTACAACGAGGACCAGGTCCTCGACATGCAGCGGCTCAGGCACTGGGTTGATCTATTCGGCATGCGCCTTGTGGGGGGCCGGGGATCAGGCGACCCCAGCGACGCCGGCCTGCATGCTTCGGGGCACGCCAGCGGTCCCGATCTGCTGCGATTCATCTCCATCGCGCAACCCAGGCGCGTAATGCCGGTGCATCTGGAGGAAGAGAGCCTCAGGTTCTACAGCCGCGAGTTGAGGAAACGCGGCATCGAGATGGTGGCGCCGGCCTGGGGCGAGCCGGTGGAGGTTCCGTGCGCGCCTAGCTAAGCAGCCCGCGGCCCGCCTCGAATTATTGACGGCCACCGCGCGAACCGGTCACCATCAACCGCGGCTGCGTTCAATTCACCTGGAAAGCTCATGCCCCGGCGGATCGTTGATCTGACGAAACCCCTCCAATCGGGGGGCGGAGACGGCCACTACGTCGTGCGCGAATTCGAGCGCCCGGACGCCGGCCACACGGTGCACCATCGCGTTGAAATGGACGTGGCGGTAGGTACGCACATAGTCGCGCCGCGGCGATTAGCGCGTTGGGGCCTCGCGATCGGCGACCTGCCGGCGGAGCGGTTCTTCGGCGGGGGCATCGCCGTGCGGGTGGACTCGGACGACGCGCCTACCGAGATCGGCACGCAGCAGATCAGGTCCCTCGTGGAACCGCGTATGCAGCCCAGGGACATCGTCCTGCTCACGGTGGGTGAGCGGGCGGCCGAGGCGCCGCGGCTGACCCAGGACGCAGCGCAGTGGCTGGGATTTCAGACCGTGAAGCTCGTGGCGCTGGATGAGCGGCTTCAACTCGGCACGGCCGATAACCCCGAAAGCGCCCAACGCGCGCTCTCAGCGATGCTTCAACATGAAGTGCCGGTGATAGTGGGGCTCACGAACACGGCGGCCCTAAGCGACCAGCGCCTGGCGGTGATGGCGCTGCCAGCGGCGGCAAAGAACCTCGACGCGTGGCCCGTGCGGGTGATAGCGCTCGATCCGGGCCCGGAACCGGCGCCGGAGGAAGAAGAGCAGAGCGGCGCCGACGGTGCGGTGGCGGAATCGGCCGATGCGCCCGCGAACCCGGAGGAGGCCGGCGAGCCCTAGGCGGACGACCTCGTCCGCGGACAGACCGCTGCATGTTCGCCGTAGGGGCGCGCCGGCAGGCTAGACGCGCTCACCGGTTTGGGATCAGAAGCTCGTCGCCGATGCGAATGACCCAGGGCTCGTCGATCCCGTTCAGACCCGCCAGCTCCTCGAAGGAAGTGCGGAATCGGGCCGCGATGGAGTTGAGCGAGTCGCCCGGCTCAACCTCGTAAAGGAAGTACGGGTCCGGGGCGTCGGTGCGAACCGGGACCAGCGTGGGCGTGAGGATCGCCTCGGCCGTGTCGGCCGGCACGGCCAGATCGATCGAAACCGCGGGACGATCGCCCGCAGTCGACGACTGCGGAGGTGGAGCGGTCGGCAGCGGCGGGGGGCTCGGCGTTGCCCGCAGGACCGATGGGATCTCGGTTTCACCGCGCAGGGCGCGATCGGAAGCCACAAAGAAGAGGACGCTTGCGGCCACGAGCAGGGCCGCGGCGATCCCTGCGTAAGCCGCGGGACCGGGTGCGGATGGCGAGCGCACAGGCCGTTGCGGCCGGGTCTGGCCCTCCGCGGGTCCGGCATCGGGTCGTCTCACCACGGGATGCGGCCTAGCACGGACCAGGCGACCGGAGACACCTCATCGCGCGGCGCGGCAAAGAACCCGCGACGGAACCCGGTGACGCGGCGGCACCGCGTCACCGACCGCGCAACCACGTGTGGAGCGGGGTGAGCGAGGGGACTTGAACCCCCAACCTTCTGGGCCACAACCAGATGCTCTGACCAAGTTGAGCTACGCCCACCGCGTGCGACCTGAGGCCACTGTGGATTCTAGCCAAGCAAAACGGTAAAAACCGGCGGAAGCAGTTGGCGAGAGGAAGCAAGCGGGTAGAATTAGCCGATGCGTGATCGTATTCGTTCGGCAAGACTGCCGCGAACGGTCCAGCCGTGCGACTGAGTTGCCCTGACATCGCGGCGCACGGTCCCAGCGTGACCCCGAACCAAACATTGGTCGGGGTCTCTTCGTATTCCGCGCTCGAGGATGGGTGTAGGGAGGAATGGACGTGTCGTTAGAAACCGATGCCGTTGCGGCCAGTGAAAGTCCTGCCTGGACGGGCAAATTCTTGGCTGAAGGACTAGCCTACGACGACGTCCAGCTCGTCCCCGGCCGCTCCCACGTGCTGCCCACGCAGGTGGAGACGAGCACGCGGCTCAGCGCCAATCTCAACCTCAGCGTCCCGCTTGTGTCCGCGGCCATGGACACCGTAACGGAATCGCGCATGGCGGTGACGATGGCGCGCGCGGGCGGAGTCGGCGTAGTTCACCGCAACCTGAGCATCCAGGATCAGGCGCTCGAAATCGACAAGGTGAAGCGCTCGCAGTCCGGCATGATCGTCGATCCGGTGACGCTTCCACCCGACGCGACCATCCGCGAAGCGAACGCGGTGATGGAGCGCTATCGAATCTCGGGCGTGCCCATCACCGACGCCGAGGACCGCCTGGTGGGCATCCTCACTAACCGCGACTTGCGGTTTTGCGATGACGACCAGAAGCGGGTGGCCGACCTGATGACACGGGAGAATCTGATCACGGCCCCCTTGGGAACCACGCTCGAACAGGCCGAGCACCTGCTGCACGAGCACCGGATCGAGAAGCTGCCGGTGGTCGACGACGCAGGCGTGATCCGCGGCCTCATAACCGTCAAGGACATCGCTAAGCGCCAGCAGTTCCCGCACGGCGTTTACGACGATAAGGGCCGCTTGCTGGTAGCCGGCGCGGTGGGCACGCAGGATGAAGGATTCGAGCGCGCTCGCGAGCTGGTCAGCGCGGGCGCCGACGCGGTAGTGGTCGACTCGGCGCACGGGCACCACTCGGCCGTGTTGGAGATGGTGCGGCGCATCAAGAACGCGCTGCCGGTGGACGTAATCGCGGGCAACGTTGCCACGGCCGGGGGCGCCAGCGCGCTGATACAGGCCGGCGCCGACTGCGTAAAGGTAGGAATAGGGCCGTCGGCCATTTGCACCACGCGTGTTGTCGCGGGTGTGGGCGTGCCGCAGCTCACCGCCATCCTGGACTGCGTTGGCCCATGTCAGGAGCACGATATTCCGCTGATAGCGGACGGCGGCGTGCGCTACTCCGGAGATATCGCCAAGGCGATAGCGGCGGGCGCTTCGGCCGTGATGATCGGCAACCTGATGGCCGGCACGGACGACAGCCCCGGGGAGATCGTTTACAGGCAGGGCGAACGGTTCAAGGAGTACCGCGGAATGGGCTCGATCGGGGCGATGTCCGAGCGAAAGGCTGCCAGCCGCGATCGTTACGGGCAGCACGAGGTGCACGACGCGGCCAAGCTGGTGGCTGAAGGCGTGGAAGCGCAAACCCCCTACCGCGGCCCTACAATCAGCATGATTCAACAGCTCGTGGGGGGACTGCGCTCAGCTATGGGGTACGTGGGCGCCCACTCGATCCGCGAGATGGAGTCCAAGGCCCGGTTCGTGCGGATCAGCCCCGCTGGTATCGAAGAGAGCCACATCCACGACGTGGTGCTGGTAAAAGAGGCTCCGAACTACCAGGGGCGCCCGTAGGTCGCGGGCTCGGGCTGCCCGCACGGGACGGGTTGCGCGCATGAAGTCGCGCACCTGAACCGTACCGCGATCCGGCGAGAATTGTGGAATGAGTCTCCTGCTCGGAATCGACACCGGCGGCACCTACACCGACGCCGTGCTTCTGGACAGCGCGACCGGAGAGGTGCGCCGCAGCGCTAAGGTCCCCACCACGCACCACGACCTGGCCGAGGGGGTCGACGGCGCGGTGCGCGGGCTGGGGACGCTCGATCCGCACGGCATCGACCTCGTGTCGCTCTCGACGACCCTCGCCACCAACTCGGCGATCGAGGGACTGGGAGCGCGCGTAGGCGCGGTACTGATCGGATACGACCGCGAGATGCTGGAGCGCTACCGGCTGGATCGACACATCCACGCCGCCTGCGTGGCCTACGTGGCCGGGCGGCACGACGTGTTTGGGGCGGAGGTGGAGCCGCTGGACGAAGAGGGTCTGCGCGCGGCGATCCGCGCGCAGAACGGTCAGGTGGACACGTTTGCAATATCCAGCTATCTGGCGGCCCGAAACCCCGAGCACGAGCACCGCGCGCGAGCGATTGCGGCCGAGCTGACCGACCATCCCGTAGTAGTAGCCGGAGATCTGAGCGCACACCTCAACTCGGTCCGGCGGGCAACCACCGCGGTGCTCAACGCGCAGCTATTGCCGGAGATCGGCCGCCTGCTGGACGCGGCGGAAGCGTTGAAGCGGAGATGGGGCATCGGAGCGCCGGTGACGGCCGTGCGGAGCGATGGATCGTTGATGGGCCTCGATCTGGCGCGCGCGCGACCGATCGAGACCGTGCTGTCCGGCCCGGCGGCAAGCGCGGCGGCGGCCGCTCGTTTGACCGATCTCGACGCGGCGCTCGTGGTGGACATGGGCGGCACCACCACCGACGCACTATTTCTGCAGGACGGCCGGCCCCAGGCGAGCGAGCGCGGCGCCTCCATTGGCGGCTGGCGGACGGCCGTGCGCGCGGTGGACGTGCGCACGGCCGGCATCGGGGGCGACAGCCGGATCGTGGCCGATCCACTCGATCTCTCAATCGGGCCGCGGCGCGTAACACCGCTCGCCCGCGCAGCCGCCCAATACCCGGCCGTGGGGGAGGCGCTCGAGGACCTGCAGCGCCGCCAGGTCACGCACCGCCTGTTGCCCGCGTGGGAATTCGTGGCGGCCGGCCGGCCGGCCGGCGACGAGCCTTTGACCGAGACCGAAGGGCGCGTGCTTGACGCCGTAGCCGACGGCCCGCTCAACACGCTCGAGCTGGCCGGGCACCTGGGCGTGCCGGACGCGCATCTGCTGAACGTGCGCGGCCTGGAGGCGCGCGGATTGCTGGAACGCGCGGGCCTTACCCCCACCGACATCTTGCACGCACGCGGCGCCTATACGGACTTCGACGTGCGCGCGGCGCAGCTGGGTTGCCAGATCGCCGCGCGCGAGAGCCGCATGGAAACCGATGAGTTCGTCGCGCGCGTGCATGAAACGGTTGTCAGCGAGTTGTCCATCGCGTTGCTGCGCAAGGCCATCGCAGCCCACGAACCGCGGGTGGCCGAGGAAGACGGGCCGCTGGGCCGGTTCCTGCTGGCGCGGTCTTCGTCACGGGCGTACGCACAGCCGCCGCTCGGCGTCAATCTGAACCTTTCCGTCCCAATCGTGGCTATCGGTGCGCCGGTCCACGCGTGGATGCCGGAGGTGGCCGAGCGGCTGCGCGCCGAGCTGGTGATCCCCCCGCACGCCGAGGTGGCTGGTGCGGTCGGCGCCGTTTCGGGCGGCGTACTGGAAGAGATCGAGCTGTTGCTGCGGCCCCAATACGCGCGCCGCGGAATCATCGGATACAGCACGCACTCACCGGTCGAATACGCGCGCTTCCGCTCACGGCAGCAGGCGCGCGAGCACATTCTGACCACCGGCCCCCAGATCGCCTTACAACGCGCCAGACAGGCGGGCGCGGCGGATCCGCAGGTGCAGGTGGAAGAACGGAGCTGGGACGCGCAGAGCGACGAGCCGGGGGGCGGCGCCTACCTCATGGAGACGCGTTTCCGCTTTACCGCGGTCGGGCGGCCGCGGTTCTGAGAGGCGGGCCACTCACCTATAATTGGGCAATCGGCGTGACGTCCGGGATTGTCGGCCCTTCGCCGCTAGAGAACCAGTGAGGACCTGACCGTGGGATCGAAGTTCCTGACCGAAGATGGACGGGCCCGCTTGATGACCGAGCTCGACGAACTCAAGCTGGTGCGCCGGCCGGAGATCATCCGCCGCATTCACGAAGCCAAGGAATTCGGCGAGCTCAGCGAGGGCAATGAACCGGACGAGGTCCGTAACGAGCAGGCGTTCATCGAAGGACGCATCATGATGCTGGAGCGACTGCTCAAGGACGCGGTGGTGATAAGCGAGCACTCGTCCGACACCGTGAGCATCGGTTCTTCGGTCTCCGTAAAAAGCATTGGCACGGGAGTCAAAGCGTTCACCATCGTTGGCACCGACGAGATCGACCTCGCCTCCGGCAAGATCTCAAATGAATCTCCGCTGGGTAAAGCGCTGGTAGGCCGGCGCGTCGGCGAGAACGTCAGCGTGATCACGCCGAGGGGCGAACACAGCTACGAGATTCTGGAGATCAGCTGATCGCTAGCGCCGATCATTCAGATTCTGAATCCCGGCGCGAAGGCGACCACCTCTACGCGGCCCGGCGCGCCAAGCTGGATCGAATCACCGCGCGCGGCGCGAGTGCTTTTCCACACCGGGTTCCCCGCACTCACAGCGCCTCCGAGGCGCTGGAGCTTCTGGAGCGCGACCAGGAGGTCGTTGTCGACGTGGTGGGGCGGCTCATGTCGCTGCGGCGTATGGGCAAATCGACTTTCGGCCATGTTCGGGACGGCACGGGCCAGATACAGCTCTACCTCAACGCCGCCGAGCTAGGCGCGGACGCCTACGACGAAATCCTCGATCTGCTGGACGTGGGCGACTTCGTTTCGGCGCACGGGGTCACGTTTCGCACCCGCCGCGGCGAGCCCAGCGTTCGTGTTCAACGGCTGACGATCGCGGCCAAGGCGTTGCGGCCGCTGCCCGAGAAGTGGCGCGGTCTGCGCGACCCGGAGCTTCGATACCGGCAGCGCTACCTCGATCTAATCGCCAACCCGGGCGTGCGGGAGCGATTCACCGCGCGCACGGAGATCGTCCGCGCTCTGCGCCGCGTGCTCGACGGGGCGGGCTTTTTGGAGGTTGAGACGCCGACCTTGCAGCCGCTCTACGGCGGCGGCGAAGCCACTCCGTTCGTCACCCGCTACCAGGCGCTGCAGCGCGACTACTACCTGCGCATCGCCGATGAGCTCTACCTCAAGCGCCTGCTGGTGGGTGGGTTCGAGCGCGTATATGAGATTTGCAAAGACTTCCGCAACGAGGGGATCGACGCGACTCACAGCCCCGAGTTCACAATGCTCGAGGCCTACCAGGCGTTCGCCGAATTGACCGACATGATGCATCTGGTCGAGAAACTTGTGGCCGATGCGGTGCGGGCGGTGCACGGCGGAACCATCGCCCCGAACAACGGGGAGCCTTTGGACTTCACGCCGCCCTGGCGGCGGCTCAGCTACCGCGATGCGCTGCTGGCGGCAACCGGCCTCGACCTGGACGCCGGGCCGACCGACGGCGCGCTGCGGGCGGCGGCCGGGGAGCACGGAGTCGACCTTGCTCCCAACGAGACACGCGCGCGGCTATTGGACGCCCTGGTCAAGAAATTGGTCGAGCCGAACCTGATCCAGCCGACCCTGCTCGTCCGCTACCCCTTCGAAACGACGCCGCTGGCCAAGCGCGCGGAGGACGACGCGCGCTACGTGGATCGATTCGAGCTATTTGTGAGCGGCGTGGAGTTCGGCAACGCGTTCAGCGAGCTGAACGACCCGATCGACCAGCGGGAGCGGATGAAAGATCTGGCGCGTGAGCCGGCCGCGGCCGGTGACACCGCCCATCCAGTGGACGAGGACTTTCTACGGGCGCTCGAGCACGGCATGCCGCCCGCGGGCGGTCTGGGCTTGGGAATCGATCGGCTTGCCATGGCGATCACGGGCGCGTCGAACATCCGCGAGGTCATACTGTTCCCACAGTTGCGCACGCCTCACTAAAATCGGCGCGCGCCGTCGGCCTCTAACGCGTGATTGGAGCCGGACGCTCTAGCCGCTGAAGCCGGTGCAGGAGGCTTGCGCTGAATGATCCCGTTGCGCTTCATTCGTGAGCATCAAGACCTCGTGCGGCAGGGACTCGCCGCGCGCGGCGGCAACGCGCCGCTAGAGGAGACGCTGCGGCTGGACGACCGGCGTCGCGCGCTGCTCCAGGAAGTGGAACGGGTCCGGGCCGACCGAAACTCCCGTTCCCGCCAAATCGGCGGCGTCTCGGACGCCGTGCGGCGCGCCGAGCTCATCGAGGCCACGCGCGCGTTGAGCAAGCAAATAGACGCGCTGTCTCCCGAACTAGCGTCGATTGAAGATGAGATTGACCAGTTGCTGCTGCTCTTTCCGGCCCAGCCGAACGCGTCGGTTCCGCGCGGGGAGGGGCCGGCCGACAATCCAGTCCTACGCGAGCGCGGGGCGCGGCCGGAGTTCGACTTCGAGCCTGTCCAGCACGTGGAGCTGGGTGAGGCGCTGGCGATTCTCGACTTTCCGCGCGCGGCGAATGTGGCCGGATCCGGGTTCGCTACGTACCGCGGCGGAGGAGCGCGCCTGCGGCGCGCACTTGTCACCTGGATGCTGGACTTCCATATTGCGCAGCACGACTATCGGGAGGTGCATCCGCCCGCGATGGTGACGGCGAAGAGCATGACGGACTCCGGGAAGCTTCCAAAGTTCGCCGACGACTCTTACCACATCGATCCGGACGGCTTGTGGATGAGCCCGACGGCGGAAGTAGCTCTGGCGGCGCAGCACCGGGACGAGGTGCTCGACGGATCGATGCTGCCGTTGAAATACGTTGCCTACACGCCCGCGTTTCGGCGTGAAGCGGGCGCCGCGGGAGTGGAGACTCGCGGGCTGAGGCGACGGCATCAGTTCGACAAGGTGGAGCTATTCAACTTCTCCGACCCGACGCGCTCCTATGACGACATGCACGCCATGCTGGCGGCCGCCGAGGCCACGGCGGCCGCCCTGGACCTGCCGTTCCGCGTGGTCGAGATGTGCTCCGCCGAGCTGGGATTCAGCGCGGCCAAGCAGTACGACCTTGAGGTCTGGGCCGCGGGCGTTGGAGACTGGCTGGAGATCTCGTCGGTCTCGAATTGCGAAACGTTCCAGTCGCGTCGGTCCGGAACACGCTTTCGCGCGCCAGGCGAGAATCGAACGCAGTACGTCCATACTCTCAACGGGACCGCACTGGGCGTGCAGCGAACCATGATTGCGATCCTGGAGAACAACCAGCGGGCGGACGGCACAGTGACGATTCCCGACGTGTTGCTTCCATACGTGGGCGGCCAGGCGAGGCTCGAGCCGGAGACCGGATGGCCGTAGAAGACGCCATCAGGGCGCATCCGACACTGGGGCTGATCGGCAAGACGCCCATGGTCGAAGTCCCCATCTTCCGCGACTCGTTCCCGCACGCACGCGTGCTGGCCAAGATGGAAGCCTTCAATCCAGGCGGCTCGATCAAGGACCGGCCGGTGGCGCGCATGCTGATCGAAGCCCTCGAGCGCGGCGAGCTGAGACCAGGCATGACTATCCTCGATTCGTCATCGGGCAATGCTGGTATCGCCTACGCCATGGTGGGCATGATCCTGGGCTTTGAGGTCGAGATAGTGATTCCGTCCAACGCCAGTGAGGAGCGGCGCGCGCGCATGGCGGCGCACGGCGCGCGCATCGTTGAAACCGACGCGCTGGCGGGGTATGACGAGGCCATGCGCGAAGCACAGCGCCGCGCGCAGGCCCATCCCGAGCGGTACTACTTCGCCGATCAATACAGCAACGATTCCAACTGGCTGGCCCACTATCACGGCACGGCGGACGAGATCCTGGCGCAAGCGCCCGCGGACTTCACGCACTTCGTGGCAGGAGTCGGCACCGGCGGCACGATCACCGGGGTTGGGCGGCGGCTCCGTGAGGAACGGCCAGCCGTGGAAGTGGTGAGCGCGGTGCCGCCCGAGTTCCCGGGGGTAGAGGGGCTCAAGCCCTTGGGCGCGCACAACATCCAGCCGGAGCTTCTGGACCGGTCGGTTGTGGATCGGTGGATTCCGGTGGATGTCGACGAGGCGCGCGCGCTCTCTCTGGAACTGGCGCGTGCCGGTCTGTTCGCGGGCCAGTCGGCGGGCGCGTACATGTACGCGGTGCGGCACGTGCTGGAGGACAGCCCGCGCGCCGTGGTGGTTACGGTGCTGGCGGACCTTGGCGAACGCTATTTCTCAGCCGGGCTGTGGGACGTCTAGGGAACGAGCGCCGGGCCTACGGTCCGGCGCCCGGCTTGATCGAGGCGGACGCGAACAACTTTCCGACGCGGCCCGCGCGCCCGGAGCGCTGACGCCGGCCGGGAGGAGCGCCGGGTGCCCGCACTGCGACTTGGATTCAATCCAAACCTGAAGCCCGCCAGCAGGCGCAATCTACACGCCGGCCTGCGCGAAGTCGTGGACGTGGCCGTGCGGCTGGAATATCAGATCGTGGAGCTGAGCCTCGCGACCGGCATGTACGAGCTGGGCTTGCGAACGATCTTCCACTCGGACGCGATAGAGGTTCTGCAGGGCGCCCCGATACGCTTCCACCTGAACGTATTCAGCGACGCGGTGGGGCGCTCGTGGCCCGCCTTGAGCGACGTGAATGCGTACGACCGCAGCATTGCGCTGCGGCAGCTGGTGCAGATCGTCGAGTTCTTCGAGCACCACCATCCGATGGAGATGTACGTAGTGCACCCGGGTCGCAAGATCGCGCCCGATTCGTCCCACCTGGACGCCCTGCGCGGCAGCTTCAGGACGATGCACGCACTCTTCCCGGGCCTCCCGATTGCGGTCGAGAACGCCCCCGAAGGCGTGGTGCTGAGTGAGATCGACAGCGTGCTCGCGATGCTGGACGCCTCGACCGACGTGCGGTTGGCCTTGCACACCGGCCACGCATTTCATTCCGTCGATTCAGACTCGCAGGCGTTTGAGGTGCGTATGGATTACCTGCGGCGTTTCAGCGAACGCCTGGCCGAGATCCGCTGGCACAACACGGCGCCGGGCAAGACGCCCAGCCTGCCGCTGCACGTCGCGCTCGACCGGGGCCTGGACATATCCAAGCTGATGGGCGCGATCGGACGCAATCCGGGCACAGTGCACATGATCGACACCGTGGGCCTGAACCCGGCCGCATTGCTGCGCGAGGCGCGCACACTGCATCGCGCCATCGTGCGTTAGGCGGAAAGCGCATGCGAGCGGCGGCGGGTGCTGAACTGTTCTACAGCTAGTCCGTTCGCCGCAAGACCAGCGCCGCCCACTCGTCCACCGTGGCCTGCCAGCCCGACGGAATCCAGGTGGTGGCGTCGGATTGGGTGACGATGAGCGGGCCGCTGGCTTGGAAGTCGGCGGGCAAGGCGGGCCGGTCGAACACGCGCACCCGCCGCAAGCGATTGCCCACCACAGCACGATGATTGGTTGGCGTGGGCGGGGGACCATCGCGCGGCGCGCGCGGGTGGGGTACGGACGGCTGTCGAACCGAGGCGGACACCCGCGCCACCACGATCTCCACGGGCGCGGACGGACGGCTGTGGGCGTAGCGCTGCGCGTGGCGGCGGTGGAACGCGCGCACGGCGGCACTGAGACCGCCGCGGCCGAAGGGAACACTCAACTCGAAGGACTGGCCCACGTAGCGCAGCTCTAGGGAGCGCCGCAGGGATGGACGGGGCCCCTCCGCCAGATCGCGCCGCGCGGCGGTCTCCAGGCGCGCAAAGACCCGTTCCAGGTGGCGCTCCGTCTCCGCGATGGCGGGTGCGAGAAGCGTGCGCGCGTACTCGCGCACGTGCGCGCCGGCCAGCGCGCCCAGCGCCGACAGGACTCCCGGATAGCGCGGTACGAGAACGGTGGCGATGTCGAGCCGCTCGGCCAGCTCACACGCATGCAAAGGGCCGGCGCCGCCGAAGGCGACCAGAGTGAAGGTGCGCGGATCATATCCGCGCTCGAGGGTGATGACGCGCAGCGCACGCTCCATGTGAGCGTTGGCGACGGCCACCACTCCAGAGGCGGCGTCGATGCGGTCGGCGGCCGCGCGCGAGCCTGTCGGCAGCAAGCGGTCAACGGCGCGCGACGCTCGGCCGGAGTCCAGGTGCACGGCGCCGGCCAAGGCCGCCGCCGGCGCCAGGCGTCCCAGAACCAGGTTCGCGTCTGTCACCGTGGGTTCCAGGCCGCCGCGCCCGTAGCTGGCCGGGCCGGGGTCGGCGCCGGCGCTGCGCGGACCTACCCGCAGCACGCCGGCGTCGTCCAGCGCGGCAATCGATCCGCCGCCAGCGCCCACCGTGTGGATGTCGATCATAGGTATGGCGACGGGCAGTCCGGCCACACTGGTCTGAGTCGTGCGCACGGGCTCATTGGGGCACACGGCCACGTCGGTGGACGTGCCGCCCATGTCCAGTGTGACGATGTCGCTGAATCCCGAGGCGCGGGCCACGTGCCGCGCGCCCACCACCCCGGCCGCGGGCCCGCTCAGCACCGTGCGCACGGGTATGCGGGCCGCCTCGTCAGACCGCAACACCCCGCCGGCGGATTGAACGATCCAAAGGGGACCGGGAACGCCAAGCCGCAGGCTGCGGAGATAGCGGGCCATCAGAGGCGCCACGTACGCGTCTACCACGGTGGTGCTGGTGCGCTCGTACTCACGGTGCTCCGGGAGCACCTCGCTGGAGATCGACACGGTGGACACGCCGGCCCGGCGCAGAGCCGCGCGAACGGACCGCTCGTGCGCCGGACGCAGGAAGCTGAACAGCAGGCAGACGGCGGCCGAGTCGGGCGCAAGGCGCCGCGCCTCGGCCTCCAGCGCGACGAGTGAGGCGGGGTCGAGCGGAACGACGACCGAGCCGTCCGCGCCAACGCGCTCCTCGACCTCGAGCCGCCGGCGGCGAGGGATGAGCGGCTCCGGTTTATACGGCTCGGGGACGTACAGCTCGGGCCGGTTCTGGCGGCCAAGCTCCAGTACGTCGCGAAACCCGGCGGTGGTAACGAGCAGAGCGGACGCGCCGCGGCGCTCGAGCAGAGCGTTGGTGGCTACGGTGGAGCCGTGCACCACCGCTCGGGCAACTCCTATTCCCGCCTCGCGCAATCCGGCGAACACCGCCTGCTCGGGCCGGCGCGGCGTGCTCGGGGCCTTGAAAACGCGAAGCTCGCGCCCCTCGACGACCACAAAATCCGTGAACGTGCCGCCCACATCCACGCCCACGCGCGGACCGCGAGGGGCGCGTCCACTGCGACGAGAAGGCACCGGCACTCCCCGGTGTGCGCGAAGTCTCGCGAGGATAGTGGCTGCGCGGTCTCCGTCCAAGGCGCGGAGTGCGCAAGGCCGGTGCGCGGCGCCTCTCACAATGACGACGCCGTGCCATGGGCGGTGAGAGACGGGCCGTGCTAGAGTGCCGCCACTTCTCGGCCTTGCGCGAGGCAGGGCATCAGGGGCTGGTTCGCCGCGCCAGATGACAGGACGCGAGGCAAGCCGCAAGATCCCGCTGACCACGATTCGGCGGCTCTCGGCCTACTACCGGGTCCTCACTCACGAAGAGCTGCAAAGCCAGCAGGCCGTGTCCTCGGAAGATCTGAGCGGGCTCACCGGGTTCTCGGCCGCTCAGGTGCGGCGAGACATGGCCTACTTCGGCACGTTCGGCAAGCGCGGGGTCGGGTATTCGGTGGCGCTGCTGCGCTCCGAGTTGGCCAGAATCCTGGGCATAGACCGGGGATGGCGCCTGGGGCTTGTGGGCGTCGGCAACCTCGGGAGGGCGCTGCTGGCCTACCGAGGCTTCGCGGATCAGGGATTCGAGATCGTCGCGGCGTTCGACGTCGACTCCGCCAAAGTCGGCACGACTGCCGGCGGCGTAGACATCCACGAGGTGGCGCGCCTCGATGAGATCGCACGCACGGGGGGTATCGACATCGCCTTGCTGGCCGTACCCGCCTCCGCGGCGCAGGCCGTCGCCGATATCGCCGTGCAGGCCGGCGTGCGGGCCATTCTCAACTTCGCGCCCGTGCAACTCCGCGTGCCCGAGCACGTCCATCTCTCCAACGTCGACCTCTCGATGGAGGTCGAATACCTCTCCTACTCGCTGACCCATTGAGGCTCGTGCGCGTCTCCGCGATCGTGCGTATGATTAGGCCGGTTTGTGAAATTGATCACCAATTCCCTGGTGCGGGGTAGCGTAGAGCACTGATGCCGTCTTGGATCGCCGTGGTCCTGCTGGTGGTGTTGGCTCTGCTGTTCGCGATCGGCAGCCTGGTGGGCAGCATCGCGCTCAAGCCGCGCCGGCGGTCCGGCGCCCAGACCATCGCTTACGAGTCGGGCATCGAGCCCACGGGAGACGCGCGCGGACGCTACAACGTGCGCTTCTACCTGGTGGCGATGCTCTTCCTCATATTCGACGTGGAGCTCGTTTTCATGTACCCGTGGGCGCTGTACTTCGACGCGATCGAGGAAAAGCTCTTCCTCTTCATCGAGGTCCTCGTTTTCCTGGGAATCCTGCTCGTCGCCTACTTCTACGCGTGGCGGCGCGGGGCCTTCGACTGGAATCGCTAAGCGCATGATCACACCCGCCAGCCTTCCCACCATGCCGCCGGACGAGGTGGTGAAGCGCGCCGCGGCGCTGGCCGGTGACGCCTTCGCCGGCGGACGCGTCGATCGGGGCGACCCCATAATTGAGGTGGATGCGCAGGCGGTGGCCGGTCTTGGCGGCGCGCTGCGCGACGACGGCGCCCTTCGATTCGAGCAGCTCGTGGACGTCACGGCCGTGCACTGGCCGCTGGACACGGGCCGCGAGTTTGAGGTCGTGCACCAGTTCCGCTCGATCTCACATAACCTGTTTCTGCGCGTGAAATCGCGAGTGACGGAAGGGGCCAGCCTGCCCAGTCTGGCGTCCGAGTTCGCCTCGGCGATTTGGCTGGAGCGGGAGGTCTTCGATCTGTTTGGGATCGGGTTCGACGGCCATCCGGACCTGCGTCGCATTCTTCTGCCGGAGGGCTACGAGGGACATCCCTTGCGCAAGGACTACCCGGTGGAAGGTCCAAACTTTCCGGAAGACGCCCACCGGAACGACCTGTTCGGGCGGCTCGATCCCGATGACTTCTGGTCGGAAGGGAAGGACTAGGAAGCGACAGTGACAGCGGAATCGACTCCGATCGGCACCCTCGCCGACGTCGAGCGGATCAGCGACAACGAAATGCTCCTGAACATGGGGCCGCAGCATCCGAGCACGCACGGCGTCCTGCGGCTCGTGCTGGAGGTCAACGGGGAAGAAGTGCGGAGCTGTAAAGCCGACGTGGGCTATCTGCACAGGGGCGTGGAGAAGCTGCTGGAGACTCACGACTACCGCGGCGGGATCACGCTCACCGACCGCATGGACTACACCGCGGCGCCTTCCAACAACATGGGTTACCTGATCGCGATCGAGAAGCTCATGAAGATCGAGGGCGAGGTCCCGCTGCGCGCCAGGTATTTGCGCACGGCGGTGGCGGAGCTGTCGCGGCTGGCCTCGCACCACATCTGGCTCGGCACGCACGGCATGGACATCGGCGCCATGTCCGCTTTCCTATGGTCGCTGCGCGAACGCGAGAAGATCCTGGAGCTATTCGAGAAGGCTTGCGGCGCGCGGCTGACAACCTCATTCATGCGCGTTGGCGGGACCGGTCCGCACGACGTGGGCGAAGACTGGCTGGACAGCGTGGAAGCCTTCCTGGACGGTTACACGCTCAGCGAGCTGGACGACTTGCTGACCAACAACGAGATTTTCCTGGAGCGCACGCGCGACGTGGGTGTCATCTCAACCGAGGACGCCCTGACCTATGGGCTTACCGGGCCGTGTCTGCGCGGCTCGGGAGTCGCCTGGGACCTGCGCGCGGCGCGGCCCTACGCGGCCTATGACCTGGTGGAGTTCGAGGTGCCGGTGTTCCCCGAGGGCGACGTATACGCACGCTACCTGGTGCGCCTGAACGAGATGTATCAGTCGGTGCGCATCATTGGACAGTGCGTGGACGCCCTGCGCGACCTGCCCCCGGCGGCGGCATCCAACCTCGAGCTTCCGGACGTGGTGCCGCCCGACATCGCGCGCGTGCCGCTGGACATGGAAGCCATGATCAACCACTTCAAGCTGGTCATGCACGGGTTCGAGCCGATACCGGGCGAGGCCTACTTCGCCGTGGAAGCCCCCAAAGGCGAGTTGGGCTACTACTTCGTGAGCGACGGCACCGGCAAGCCTTATCGGTGCCACGTGCGCTCGCCGTCGTTCGTGAATCTCAGCGTAATCGAGAAAGCCGCGGTAGGCGGTCTGCTGGCCGACGCGGTGGCCACGATCGGCAGCATAGACATAGTGCTGGGCGAGGTGGACAGATGAGCAACGAGACCACCACGCTCACGATCGACGGCCGCGAGGTGGAGGTGCCGGCCGGCATCACCGTGCTGCAGGCCTGCGAGTCGATAGGCGTCGACATTCCGACGCTGTGCACCGATCCGCGCCTGGAGCCTTACGGCGCGTGCCGGATGTGCGTGGTCGAAATACAGCCGGGTCCGCCGCGGCCGACGGCGTCTTGCACGACGCCCGTGAGCGACGGGATGACGGTGGTGACCAACAGCGAGAGCATCAAGGAGATTCGCCGGCACGTGATCGAGTTGCAGCTTCAGCACCATCCGCTGGACTGCCCCTACTGCGATCAGGCCGGCACCTGCGAGCTGCAGGACGAGACCTTTGCTCAGAACATCGTTCAAAGCCCTTACGAGACGGTGCCGAAGGCGCATCCCGAGGAGATCCTCAACGAAGTCATATTGATCAACCACAACCGCTGCATCCTGTGCGGACGCTGCGTGCGCATATGCGACGAGCAGATCGGCGTCTATGCGCTGGACTTCGTGGAACGCGGGATAGGCACCTTCATCGCACCCGCGCAACACAAGTTCATGGACTGCGAGCGCTGCGGCATGTGCATCGAGACCTGCCCGGTGGGCGCGCTACTCAGCCGGCCAGTCAAACACCGCGCGCGCAGCTGGCAGATGGAGAAGGCGGTCTCCACGTGCCCGCACTGCGCGGTGGGCTGCTCGATGCAGGTGGAGACCCGACACGGAGACGTAGTGCGCACGCGCAGCAACGGGTTGGAGGACCCAGGCCGCGGAATCCTCTGCGCCAAGGGCTTCTTCGGGCACTCGTTCGTGAACAGCCCGGATCGGATTGCGTCGCCCATGATCCGCAAGGATGAGCGATTGCAGCCGGTGAGCTGGCAGGAGGCTATCGCCTACGTAACCGAGCGATTGAAGGCCGTCGTGGAGGCGCACGGACCGCAGGCTTTCGGCGCGGTCGGGTCGCCCAACTGCACGAACGAGGACAACTACGCGCTGCAGCGTCTGGCCCGCCAGGTCATCGGATCCAACAACGTCTACAGCCAGGACCGCGGCTACCACGCGGCGTTCCGGGCTATCGAGAAGGTGCTTGGATCAGCGGCGCTCCTGCGACCGCAGGACGACCTGCTTGACGCCGAGGTGATCCTGATGGTCGGCGCCGACGTGGGGCAGACCCACAACGTTATCGGCGCGCACATAAAGCGGGCGGTGCGCTACGCGGACCGCAAGCTGGTAGTGGCTACACGCCTCGGCTCCGGGTTTGATCGCTTCGCCGCGGTGGACACGCGGGTTAGGCCCGGCAGCGAGGCGTCGTTCCTCGCCGCGCTGGCGGGGGCCGAGATCGACCGCCTGGAAGCGAAGACCGGGGTCTCCAGCGAGACCTACGCCCGCATCGCGGCGCTGCTGGATGACGCCCAATCGGTCGCGGTGGTGTGGGACACGGGCGTGTGGACGCATGGCCGGGCGGAGAAGATCGCCCATGCGGCCGCGAATCTGGCCCTCTCCCGCGAAGACGTGCGGCTATTCCCCCTGCCGGAGCGCGCCAACGCCGCCGGAACACTGCTGATGGGCATGGCGCCCGATCGGCTGCCCGGCATGCGATCGATAGACGACCAGGACACTCGCCGCGACTACGAGCAACTCAGCGGCGCATCGGTTCCGGCCGAGCCCGGCGCGCCGTTCGAAGCGTTCGCGAGCTCGGACCTGCGCGCGCTGTACGTGATGGGCGAGGACGTGCTGGCCGGTAGCGAAGACCCGGCCGGTCTGCGCACCGCACTGCAGGAGTGCGAGCTCCTGATCGTGCAGGACCTCTTCATGAACGCGACCGCCGAGCTTGCCGACGTGGTGCTGCCGGGCGCCTCCTTCGCCGAGAAGGGCGGCCACTTCACAAACTTCGAGGGCCGGCTGGGCCGCCTGGAGACGGCCATCCAATGCACCGGCCAGGCGCGCCCCGACTGGGAGATCATCGCGCGCCTGGCGGCCGCTTTGGGCCAGGACTTCGGATGGCGTTCCGACGCGCCGATCAGCACCGAGATCGCGCGCGTGTGGCGCGCTCCGGCCGCGGCGGGGTCGCTCGAATCAGTTCCGGTTGACGGCGCCCCAGCGCCGAATGGCGATCCCGATACGCTTCTGCTCGCGACGGAACAGCATCTCTACACGGCCGGCGTGACGGGTCGCTACGCGCCCAGCCTGGCGGCCATGCTTCCCGACGCGGTGGCCGAGCTGAGCCCCGACGACGCCCAGCGCTTGAATATCCGCGACGGTGACCCCGTTACGCTGGCCTCGCACGCCGGCGCACTCGACCTGAAGGCGCTGGTGTCACAGCGCGTGCCCGGCGGGGTAGTGAGCTTGCCCGACCGGTTCCTGGAGGCGCCTCCGCGGCGGCTCGATCCTCGCGGGCCCGACGGCATTCGCGTGCGCGTTACCCGGCGCTAGACGTATGGACGGCTGGGACTGGCTCATCGTGGCGGTCAAGGCCGTGGCGATTCTGCTGATATTCGTCGCGTCGCCGATCGTGATCGTGCTCATCGAGCGATGGACCCTGGGGCGGCTGCAATCCCGCATCGGCCCGAATCGGGTGGGGTTTCACGGCGTGCTGCAGACCCTGGTGGACGGGCTCAAGCTGGGCGCCAAGGAGGACATGATTCCGAGTGGGGCAAGCAAAGCCGTGTTCTGGTTCGGGCCGGTCTTTCTGGTCGTGCCATCGATGGCGGCATGGGCCATCGTGCCGCTGGGACCCACTGTGGATATCGGGCGCGAGGTGGGACTCTGGGCGACCGATCTCAACGTGGGGCTGCTGTTCTTCCTGGCGATGGGATCGCTGGGGGTCTACGGCGTGGTGATGGCCGGCTGGTCGTCAAACAGCAAATACGCCCACTTTGGGGCGCTGCGCTCGAGCGCGCAGGTGATCAGCTACGAGCTGGTCATGGGACTGGCGGCCCTGGGAGTCTTGCTCTACGCAGGCACGCTCAGCCTCACCGAGATCGTGGAGCGCCAGCGCGAGCTCTGGTTTATCGTGCCCCAGCTCCTGGGCTTTCTGCTGTTCTTGATCGCGGCCGTGGCGGAGACCAACCGCGCCCCGCTGGACCTGCCGGAAGCCGAGACCGAACTCGTGGCCGGCTTTCACGTGGAGTACTCCGGGATGCGCTGGGCGTTCTTCTTCATGGGCGAGTACGCCAACATCCTGTTGATGTCCGCCGTCACCACGACACTGTTCCTGGGCGGCTGGAACGGCTGGACGATCGCCGGGCTGGAGGGCCTGAGCGGCGTCTTCTGGTTCTTCCTGAAGGTGGGCGCCCTTGTGTTCGGCTTCTTGATGCTGCGCGCCACCCTGCCGCGTTTCCGCTACGACCAACTCATGAGCTTCTGCTGGAAGATTCTTTTGCCGCTAGGCTTGGCGAATCTAGTGATCGCCGCGGCTCTGCGTATGGCTTGGAGCTGAACCCCTATGCCGCTGGGCACCGGTTTGCTGAAAGGCTTCGCGACGGTCCTCAAAGTGGGTCGGCGCAAGCCCTCGACGGTGATGTATCCGGAGGAGCTGCGCGATATCGCGTACCGCTTTCGCGGTCAGGTGGGCATGCGCCGCGACGAGCTGACGGGCGGCCTCACGTGCGTGGGATGCGGTCTGTGCGAGACCGCCTGCCCGAACGACGTGATCCGGGTGGATACCAGCGAAAACGACGACGGCACACGCCGCGTGGACCGGTACCTCTTCGACGTCGGACGCTGCGTGTTCTGCTACTTCTGCATAGAGGCGTGCCCCGTGGACGCGCTGCAACGCACGCACGACTTCCATCTGGTCACCGAGGATCGCCGCGGTCTCCTAATCGACGGCTTCAAGATGATCGACATCTACGAGGCCGACACGCGCAACCGCGAGCGGGAGCTGCGCAACGAGGGGCCCGGCGCCCGAATCGCCAATTGGTTCGAACGTGGTTGAGCAGGTAGTAGCGTTCTGGTACCTGGCGATCATGGCCGTCGGGGCGGGATTCGGCGTGCTGCTGTTTCGCAACCCGGTGCACGCGGCGCTCTCGCTGGTCTTCGTGATCTTCCACGTGGCCGGCCTGTTCGTGATCCTGGGGGCGGGCTTTCTGGCCGCCGTCCAAGTGATCGTCTACGCCGGGGCGATCGTAGTTCTCTTCCTGTTCACGCTGATGATGCTTGACATGCGCCATCTTCCGGACGAGCGCATACACCACCGGCAAGCCTGGCTGGGCATTCCGCTGGCCATCGTGCTGGCGGTGGAGGCGGTCTTCGTGGGCGTGGGCACGCCCGAGATATCCGACGCGTTCCGCGGCGTATTCGCGCCGCAGTCCATTTCGGAGCTGGGAGGAAGCACGCAGGCGTTGGCCTCGGTGCTCTTCACCGAGTACCTGCTGCCTTTCGAGGTGGCCAGCGTGCTGCTCCTGGTGGGGGCGCTGGGCGCCATCGTCCTCGCGCGGCGCTTCGACGACGCCGAGACCAGCGCGGCGCAAGAGGCGCTGGAAGCGCCGGCTGCCAGTCCTAATGGAGCCGGCGACGCCGAGCAGGAAGCGCATGGGCTGGGCGAGCGGACTCTCTGATGGACCTCAACGCCTACCTGGTCGTCGGAGCGCTGCTCTTCTCCCTCGGCACCGCCGGCGTGCTGCTGCGGCGCAACGCCATCGTGGTGCTGATGTCCATCGAGCTGATGCTCAACGGCGGAAATCTGACCCTGGCGGCCTTCTCCAGGTTTCTGGACGACATGGCCGGCAACGCGCTGGTGGTGTTTTCACTTACCGTAGCCGCGGCCGAGGTGGCCGTCGGCCTGGCGATTCTGGTGGCTTTGAGCCGCGTCTATCCGGTGGTGAACGTGGACGAACTGGACAGCCTAAGTGGCTAGACGTATCGCGGTGAAGACGTGAGGTCGGCCTAATCGTGCTGGACCAGCCCTGGATCATCGCGCTGCTGCCGCTGGCCGCGTTTCTCATCAACGCGATCGCCGGGCGGCGCGCGCCCGCGTGGACCGGCTGGATATCCACGGCGGCCATCGCGGGATCGTTCGCCGCTTCGCTGGCGCTTTGGCTCGGCGGGGTCGCCAACAAAGCGCCCAAAGTGCTCCTATATCCGTGGGTCGGCTCGGGCGACTTCGTGGTCGACATCGGCTTTCAGCTAGACCCGCTGGCGGTCGTCATGCTCCTGACCGTAACGGGCGTGAGCGCGTTGGTGGCGCTCTACTCGGTTGGGTACATGCAGCACGACCCGGCGAAGGCGCGCTTCCACACCTGGATCCCGCTGTTCGTCTTCAGCATGGTCATGCTGGTGCTCTCCGACAACCTGCTGCAGCTCTATATCTTCTGGGAGATGGTGGGGCTGTGCTCGTATCTGTTGATCGGGTTTTGGCACGAGCGGCCCAGCGCCAGCAGCGCGGCGACCAAAGCGTTCCTGGTGAACCGGATCGGCGATTTCGGATTCGCCATCGGGATAATCCTGGCCTTCTTGCAGTTCGGCACGCTGCGCTATCAGGAGATATTCGCGCAGCTGCCGGAGGCGGATCCGCGCATGCTGAGCGCGATCGCCTTCCTGCTCTTCATAGGCGCCATGGGCAAGTCAGCACAGTTCCCGCTGCACGTGTGGCTGCCCGACGC
Source organism: Chloroflexota bacterium (assembly GCA_965220075.1). GTDB lineage: Bacteria > Chloroflexota > UBA11872 > UBA11872 > UBA11872. The sequence goes on along the minus strand of OZ244806.1, from coordinate 1,107,360 downwards.
GATGGAAGGTCCCACGCCCGTAAGCGCGTTGATCCACGCCGCCACCATGGTCACGGCGGGCGTTTACATGGTGGCGCGCATGAGTCCGTTGTACACGCTGGCGCCGGAGGCGCTGGTGCTCATGGCCGCAGTGGGCACCGGCACCGCAGTGCTGGCCGCGACCATTGCGCTGGTGCAGACCGACATCAAGCGGGTGCTGGCCTACTCGACCATAAGTCAGCTGGGTCTGATGTTCCTGGCGCTAGGCACCGGCGCCTTCTCCGTGGCGATCTTCCACCTGGTCACGCACGCTTTCTTCAAAGCCCTGCTCTTTCTCGGGTCGGGCAGCGTGATCCACGCAGTCAATGACGAGCAGGACATGCGGCGCATGGGCGGTTTGCGCCGGCGGCTTCCAGTCACATACGCCACATTCATAGTCGGCAGCCTGGCGCTGGCGGCGATCTTTCCGCTGGCGGGCTTCTGGAGCAAGGACGAGATCCTGGCCAGCGCGTACTTCAAGGCCGTGGCCTCGCAGGGAGGCGAGCTGGCGGCCGCCGACGGCGCGGGTATTTTCTGGCTGTTCCTGATCGCGGGGATGGTTGTATCGCTGCTGACCGCGTTGTACACCTTCCGCATGGTGATCCTGACGTTTCACGGCAAGCCGCGCGACGAAGAGCTGCACGCCCACGCCCACGAGTCGCCGCGTCTGATGACCGCGCCGCTGGTGGTGCTGGCGGTGGGCGCGCTTGCCGCCGGCGCCGTGCTGGGAATTCCCGCCGAGGCCGGCTTCCTGCACCACTTTATGGAGGTGGTTCCCGGGATATTGCACTTGACCGGCCCCCACGAAACGGCGGCGGAGCTCGCGTCCAGCTCGTCGGGGGTCCCGCTTACCGGACTGGTGCTGGCGATCGTCTCGAGTCTTGTGGCGGTCACGGGGATTGGACTGGCGATACTGGCCTACACGCGCGGCGTCGGTTTACCTCAGCTTGCCCGGCGCGCGGCCCCCGGCATGCAAACTCTCTTCGAGAACAAGTGGTACATGGATCACCTTGGCGACGGCGTCGCGGCCGCCTCGACCAGGGCTCTGGCGCTGGCCTCGTGGGGATTCGACGCCGGGGTGATCGACGGAGTGGTGAACGGCATCGGCGCTATCACGCGGATGGCGAGCGGCCAGCTTCGCCGCGTGCAGACGGGACAGCTTCAAAACTATGCGCTCCTCATGGTGGTGGGGATGATCCTCACCGTGGGCGGCCTGATGATCTTCCGCTAACCAGATGATCGACTCGGGCGCCAGCGCACTGCAATTCCCGCTGCTATCCCTGCTGGTCTGGCTGCCGCTGGTTATCGGGATGCCGGGGATCGTTCTGGGCCGCAGCCGCAATGCGATCGCCAGCTTCGCGCTGCTGGCCACGATTACCCAGCTGGCGCTGGCGGTTGTGACGGTGGTCCGCTTCGACGCCGCCGCGGCCGGCTACCAGATGGGCGAGCGCGCCGCCTGGCTGCCGGCCCTCGACATCTCGTACAAGCTGGGCGTCGACGGCGTGTCCATCCTGATGGTCCTGCTCACCGGCATCCTGGGGCCGGTGGTGGTGGCCACGTCGTGGCTGACTATCAAACGGCGCCAGCGCGAGTTCTTCGCGTCTCTAGTGCTCATTCAGACAGCCATGATGGGCGTCTTCCTCGCACTCGACTTCGTCCTCTTCTACGTCTTCTGGGAAATGATGCTGATCCCGATGTACCTGTTGATCGGGATCTGGGGACACGAGCGGCGCGTCTACGCAACGATCAAGTTCTTCCTATTCACCTTCGCCGGCAGCGTTCTGATGCTGGTGGCGATTCTGGTGATCCGGTTTACCACCGGCACGTTCGACGTCGAGGCGATTCCGTCCGCGATGGCCGACGCGTCGCACGTCTTGCAACGCTGGATTTTCGTGGCCTTCTTCTTCGCGTTCGCGATCAAGGTGCCGATGGTGCCGTTCCACACCTGGCTTCCGGACGCCCACGTGGAGGCGCCGACGGGCGGCAGCATGCTGCTGGCCGGCGTGCTGCTAAAGATGGGCGCTTACGGGTTCCTGCGCTTCATGCTGCCGATTACGCCGGACGCGGTGGCGGAGGCGCGCGGATTGATGATCGGGCTCTCGATCGCGGCGATCATCTACGGCGCGCTGGTGGCCATGGCGCAGTCGGATCTCAAGAAGCTGGTGGCGTACTCGAGCGTGAGCCATATGGGCTTTGTGACGCTCGGCATATTCAGCGACACCCAAGTCGGTATGGATGGGGCGATCGTGCAGATGTTCAGCCACGGGCTTGTGAGCGCGGCGCTGTTCTTCGCCGTGGGCGTGGTATACGAACGGGCGCATACGCGCCAGATTGCCGACCTGGGCGGGCTGGCCGGCCGCATGCCGATCTACGCTGTGGCTCTGGGCTTCTTCAGCCTGGCGTCGCTGGGACTGCCTATGCTGAGCGGCTTCGTGGGTGAATTCCTCGTGCTGGTGGGTGCGTTCAGGTACTCGACCGCCGTGGGGGCGCTGGCAGCCGTGGGCGTGATCCTAGCCGCGGCATACATGCTATGGATGTACCAGCGTGTCGCGTTGGGCCGGCTGCGCAACTCAACGCTGGCGGCCATCCCGGACGTCAACCGCGTGGAGTCGGCCGCGTTCGTCAGTCTGGCCGTTCTGGTCGTGTGGGCCGGGGTCCACCCGGACACCTTCGTGTCGTTGCTTACGGCGACGACCTCCGGTCTGGTGAGCTAGCGGCATGGTCAACGCCGGCGATCTGACCTGGATCCTGCCCGAGATCATCGTGGTCGCCTCCGGCTTACTGCTGCTGACCTGGATCGCGCTAACGCGCACTCAGGAACGGGCGGCTTCGACCGCGGCGGTGATCTTGAGCAACGGCGCCGCGCTGCTGATCCTGCTGACGCGGCAGCCATCCGAAGGCGTACTGGAAGTGTTTGCCGGTCAGCTGGCGGTCGACGGGTTCTCGATCTTTCTGCGAGCGCTGTTCCTGATCATCGCCACGCTGACCGTGGTGTTTGCGTCTCAGCGCTTCGAACACGTGCCGTTCATAGAGATGGCGGCCATCGTGCAGTTCTCACTCAGCGGGATGATGCTGATGGCCGGCGCCGTGGACTGGGTTACCGCTTTCATCGCGCTCGAGCTCATGGCGCTGCCGGTCTACGTTTTGGTAGGGCTCACGCGCTTCCGGCGCTCCTCGCTGGAAGCGGCGATGAAGTACTTCGCGCTGGGCGCCTTTGCCAGCGCCGTGCTGGTCTACGGGATCGCCTGGAGCTACGGGCTGACCGGGAGCACCTATCTGCCGGAGGTCGCGTCGCGCCTGGCGCAGCGCGGCGGTGAGCCCTGGGTGCTGTTCGCGGTGGGCGTAGTTCTGGTGGCGCTCGGTTTCAAAGTAGCCGCCGTGCCTTTCCACGCGTGGACCCCGGACGCTTACGCGGGCGCGCCGACGCCGCTGGTCGCGTTCATCTCGGTGGGTCCCAAGCTGGCGGCGATCGCGCTGCTGGCCCGCGTTATGGGACTGGCCTTCGAGCCGGTGGCCGCCAACGTCGCGATTGCGATTGCCGTGATCGCAAGCGCCACGATGATCGTGGGCAATCTGGCCGCGATCGCGCAGACCAACATCAAGCGCATGCTGGGCTACTCCAGCATCGCTCACACCGGCTACATGCTGGTGGGGCTGGCGGCCACCGTGGAGTCGGGGGACGGCGTAACGCTGATCGGCATCCCCGCGGTGCTGTTCTACGGGTTCGTGTACGCCTTCATGAACTTCGGCGCCTTCGCTGTAGCTCACGTGGTGGAGTACCAGACCGGCAGCACCGACATCGCGGCGTTTCGGGGTCTCGCGCGACGCTCGTTGCTGCCGGCGGTTGCCATGGCCGTGTTCATGTTCGCGCTGACAGGCATTCCGCCCATGTCGGGGTTCCTTGGCAAGCTCTTCCTCATCCAGGCGGCGGCCGACGCGGAGCTAGGGTGGCTGGCGGTGATCCTAGTGATGACCTCGGTAGTGTCGGCCTTCTACTACCTGCGGGTGGTAGTCAACATGTTCATGCAGGACGCCGCGCCTGACGAAGCGCGGGCGGCGCCCGCCGTCGAGGCCGAAAGCTCGTCCGACGGATCGGTCGTGGCCGTTGCGGATACGCATTGGGCCGTGCTGGCCCTGGCGGCGGGAACCACTTTGGCGCTGGGCATAGTGGGCAACGGACTGCTCGCCTGGGCGCAAGAAGCCGTAAGCGCCGCACTGCTCTAAGTCACGCCCAGAGCCCAATAACGCCGCCGCGTCACTGCCCGCGGCTGGCAGGTTGGCCTCTTCAGAACTAGATGCGACGCCTGGAGTCGGTTCGGGCTGACGCCAGCAAGCAGCGCACGCTGTGTCTCATCATGACCAAGCCATGAGAAGGAATCGCGGCGGATGAGCCGCTAGGCGCTGGCTGACACTGCGGGGGATCTTAGGCAGGCGCGGTTGCGCTCGATGGGTGCAAATTACCCCCCACCGGCTCGCCGGGGCCAAGGCGCCCCGCCGAGCCGACTCCCCCTCAGCGGGGGGAGTGATAAGAGGGCTCACGGGGGGAGTGATAAGAGGGCTCACGGGGAGAGTGATAAGAGAGGGAACGACGAATACAGGCAGACCCGGTGAGTCGCGCAGCGCCCAGATGATCACAGCAGCCAAAATGTGGACGCCGAGACGAGCCTCACCCGTCGCTACATCTCGGGAAGAGGGCAAGCCACGCTCGCAGCCCCAGTGACGACCGGCAGGGTCTCGGCTAGGACGTCTCGAGGTTCTGGTCTACGTAGGAGACCGCGTCCTTCACGGTGACTATCTTCTGGGCGTCTTCGTCGGGGATGGTGATGTCGTACTCGTCTTCAAGCGCCATGATCAACTCGACCTGATCGAGCGAGTCGGCGTTGAGGTCCTCAACGAAGCGAGAGTTGGGCTTGACGTCGTCCGCCGGCACGTCCAGCTTGTCCGCAATGACGGACACTACCCGGTCAATCGTCGCCACGTGTTCCCTCTCTTCGTAGTCCTGCGCTGCTCACAATTACCGCAGCGATGGCCGCCTTCAGCACGTCGAACCAAATGAACGGCGCCGCTCCGCCCGCCCAGGCTGCTCCCCAGGGATTGCCCCGGTCGGTCGCCAGCAGATAGTACAGGCCGAGGTGATTGACGCCAAAGAAGTAGATGACTGGTATGCCCGCGATGGCGGCCAAAACCTCGACCCGCAGGAACCGCACCACCACGTTTGGTGAGCTGCGAGCACCAGGTCCCCAGAAACCACCGAGCCACTGCGCCAGCAAGCCAGTGACGAAGGCCCCCGCTACAAACCCGTAGATGTAGCCGGCACTGGGGCCCAAGAAATACTCCGGCCCGCCTCCCCGCGCGAAGACCGGCGCACCCGCAAAGCCGATCGCGGCATAGAGCGCCATGGCGGCCGCGCCGCGCCACGGCCCAAGCAGCAAGCCGGTCAAGAGCACGAACAGCAGCTGCAGCGTATAGGGCACCGGATCGGCTTCGACCTGGGCGCGGGCCGCCGGGATCATCAGGAGCGCGAACACGCTCACAAGCAACGCGTCGAAGATTACGTGGGGCGTCGCCAACTGGAGTGCGCGGCCGCGCACTTGCACGCTCACAGGCTGCTCCTCGTGTTAATCAGAGCCCCACTTCGCCGGGCGGCTGATCACGCTCGTCAAGGATAACCAGCGGTTGTCCCGCGGTCACAGTGTCCCCGCTGCGCGCCAGGACATGGATCACGCGCCCGGCGGCGTCGGCCGTCACTTCGTTGAACACCTTCATAGCCTCGACCATGCCGATCACGACGCCCTGGCGCACAGAGTCGCCAACGCGTACGAACGGTTCGGCGCCCGGGCGCGGCGTGGCGTAGAAGGTGCCGGCAAGGGGACTTGGCACGGGGTGGCCGGCCACCTCAGCCGTCGGCGCCCGCGCGGCGACGGCTTGCGGGCGGACGTCCTGCGGTCGGCCGGCGACCGGACTCGGGCGCCGCAAGGCGACCCGCTCAGGCCCGACCCGAACGTCCAACTCGGCGAGGCCCAGTCGCCGCATGACGGCCAGCATCCCGCTCACGCGCCGCGTCGGGCCCATCAGCCGGTGCGAGACGGACGTATGCGTGCCAAGAAGCGGCCTCGGCGCCTGCACGCACGCCCACTCAAACACGGCCCACGATCAACGATGCGTTGTGCCCGCCGAATCCAAAGCTGTTGGACATCGCATAGTCGATGTTGGCGGGCCGCGCTTCGTTCGGCACGTAGTCGAGATCGCAGGCCGGATCGGGATTCTCGTAGTTGATTGTGGGCGGGAGGGCGCCGTCGCGCAGGGCCAGGATGCACAGCACGAGCTCAACCGCTCCGGCCGCTCCTATCAGATGACCCATCATCGACTTGGTAGAGCTCATGGGCACGGCGCCGTTGCCGTTGAACATAGTCTTGACAGCGTTGCTCTCGGCCAGGTCGCCCAGTTTGGTGGAGGTGCCGTGCGCGTTGATGTAGCCGATGGACTCGGGCGCCAGTCTGGCGCCATCGAGCGCGCGCTGCATGGAGCGGAGTGCGCCGTATCCGCTTTCGGGGGGCTGGGTCATGTGGAATCCGTCACTCGACATCCCGTAACCCACGATCTCCGCTCTTATGCCGGCCCCACGGGCGGACGCGTGCTCGTAGCTCTCGAGCACGAGAATTCCGGCGCCCTCGCCTGATACGAATCCGTCACGCTCGCGGTCGAAGGGACGCGAAGCCAGCTCGGGCTCGTCGTTGCGAGTCGAGAGGGCGCGGCCCGCACAGAACCCCGCCAGGCCAAGCGGGGTGATGGCGGCCTCGGCGCCGCCCGCGATCATTATGTCCGCGTCGCCGCGCTTGATCACTTCGGCCGCCTCGCCCACCGAGTGCGCGCCGCTCGCGCAGGCGGTCACGATGGACATGTTGGGGCCTTCGAAGCCGTGCTCGATCGAGACTACGCCGGCGGCCATGTTGGAGATCACCGCCGGAATCGTAAACGGGCTTATCCGCCTGGGTCCGCGCTCGTGCAGAACCTCGAATTGACTTTGCAGCCAGACCAAACCGCCGATTCCGCTGCCGATATAGACGCCGATATCGCGCCGGTTTTCCTCCGTGATATCGAGGCCGGAGTCTTCGATCGCGTCGCGCGTGGCCTTGAGAGCAAACTGGCTGAAGCGATCCGTGCGGCGAGCGTTCCGCTTACCTATCTCCGCGGCGGCGTCCCAATCGAGGACTTGGGCGGCGAATTTGACGGGGAAGTCACGGACATCGAAGGCGACTATGGGTGATACGCCGTTCTGCCCTTCGAGCGTGGCCCGCCAGGTGTCCTCAGCGGTGCGGGCCAGTGGCGTGACAGCGCCCACGCCGGTAACAACTACACGGTCTGCCAAGTGGGCTCGATATGCGCGCTGGGGCGGCTGCGCATCTGCAGCAACGCTAAGTCGAGTATATCAGTGAGGCTCTAACCGCCCGGATAGTCGGCGCGGGCGCAAAAGTTTCTATCGATCGACGTCGCGGAAGCCGGACGTCGTCGGAATGACGCTTCAACGCGCCTTGCGCCCGGCAAACGCGGACGCGGCGATGGTGGAGCGCTCGCCGGTATAACGGACGCTCGCTATGCTTGGCGGCACGGCGTTGCGCAGACGCCGAGAGGGCGCAACGCTGCACACCAACAACGAGCCAGAGACGCGCGCACGCGGCGCGGCGACTATCGTCGGCTGGGGATGGCCGTCCCCGCGTGCGTGCGCACTAACGCGGATCTGGAATCGCTGGTCGATACCTCGGACGCATGGATCGTGGAGCGGACCGGCATCCGCGAGCGTCGGATTGCCGGGGACGGGGAATCCACCTTCACGCTGGCGCTGAGCGCGGCCGAGAAAGCCCTAGCGTCGGCCGGCATCCGAGGCGCGGACGTGGACCTGGTCATCGTGGCGACGCTCACACCCCATTTCTCAGTTCCCGCCACGGCGAGCCTGGTCCAGCACGCCATCGGCGCGCGGCGCGCGGGCGCCTTCGACTTGAACGCGGCCTGTGCCGGTTTCGTCTACGGCATGGAACTGGCCCGTTCCCTAGTGGCAGGGGGCCGGCACCGCACGGTGCTGCTGATCGGGTCGGACACACTGTCGCGCATCGTCGACTGGACGGATAGGTCTACCTGCGTGCTGTTTGGCGACGGCGCCGGGGCGGTAGTCGTGCAGGCGGCCGAAGAACCGGGCGGCATGCTCAGCACCTTACTCGGATCGGACGGCGGCGGCGCCGAGCTGCTGTACGTTCCCGCGGGCGGCAGCGGGACTCCGGCAAGCGAGCGCACGCTCGAGCAGGGATTGCACTACCTCAGGATGAATGGACGCGAAGTGTTCAAGTTCGCGGTGCGCGCCACGGCTCGGGCCGCCATCGAGGTCATGGGCGCCGCCGGGCTGCGTCCCGCCGACATCGACCTGTTCATACCGCATCAGGCGAACGTTCGGATCATTGAGTCGGCAGCCGCGGCTCTGGGGCTGCCCCGGGAGCGCGTGTTCGTCAACGCCGATCGCTACGGCAACACCTCGGCCGGGTCGATCCCAATCGCGCTCTGCGAGGCGCTGGACGAGGGGCGCATCGCCCAGGGAGACCGCATCGTCCTGGTGGGGTTTGGGGCCGGTCTGTCGTGGGCGGCCGCGGCGATGCAATGGACGGCGCCAGTGCCGCAGGCGGCGGCAAGAAAGCAAGCCGTGGGGGCCGCGGCCGACGGCGGTTAGATCGGCTCCGGCCCGCCCTCGGCGTCAGCCGAGCGCCGACTGAAGGGCCGCCACAAGCCGCTGGACGCCCGTCGCAATCTGGTCCTCAGGCAAGTAGCTGTAAGCCAGTCGGATGTGCCGGCGGTCGGCGCTATCCGCGTAGCAGTTGTGTCCGGCCAGATAGGTTACGCCGTGATCCTCGGCAACCGATCGCAGCTCTTCGCTGTCGGCGCCATCCGGCAGGCGAAGCCACACGAAAAATCCGCCCGATGGATCGCTCCACGTGCAGCCGAGCGCGGAAAGCGGCTCTAGCCCGGCCAGCATTACGTCACGCCGCCGTCGATAAAGCTGTCGAAGCATTGGTACTCGTTCGTCCAGGGCGCCGGTTTGCAGGTACTCGGTCGTCACCCAGGCGGCGAACGGGCTGGTGGCGTTGTCGGCCTTGAGCGCGCTCATGCGCTCGATGTCGCCGGGCGCGGCCACGGCCCAGCCCAAGCGCATGCCGCCGGCCACCAGCTTGGAGAACGTGCCCAGCTTGACTACGCGCTCCGCGCCGGCCGTCTGATAGAGGCTCAGGGGGCGTTCGCCATCGAAGATCAGGTCGCCGTAGGCATCGTCTTCGAGCAAGACGAGATCGAACTCGTCGGCCAGGCCGGCGAGGCCGCGGCGGCGCGTCGGCGAGGCGTCGATTCCGGCCGGATTGTGAACCGTCGGCATCGTATAGACCAGCGATACGTCGCGGCCGGCGTCACGCAGCCGGATGACGGCAGCGCGCAGCGCGTCCAGGTCGATGCCTTCGGAATCCATCGGCACGCCCACAACGTCAACGCCAAGTCCGCGCAGGAACCACAACGCGCCGATGAAGGTGGGCGACTCGGCGATGACGACGCCGCCCGGAGGCACCAGCAGCTGCGCCGCCAGGACGATGGCCTGCGAGGCGCCGCTGGTGATGATGATGTTGTCCGCCCCTACATCAAGACCTTCTGTCCGGCTGAGCCAGTCGGCCACGAAGTCCCGCAGGGGCTCGGGCCCGGCCACGGGTCCGTACTGGAGAGCGTCGCCGGCCTGGCGCTGCATGAGGCGCAAAGCCGCCTCGCCGACCTCGCCGTAGGGGAAGCTGTCGCCGTCGGGAAACCCGTAGGCAAGGCTCAGCACGCCCGGCCGCTGCATTGTCCAGCTCGGGCGGATCGGATTGTCGGCCACAGCCCGCGCGACAGGGCTGTAGTAGGCGCCAAGGCTCATCGGGCGGCGATGGTAACAGTACCGCGAGCCTCCCGGCCCGGCGCCGATCAGTTGCCGGCGCCGCGGCCCTGGCGCGGGCGCAATGGCTGACTGAAGCCTCAGATGGATGACGGACGGCTTAGCGGCCGGCGCTGCGGCAGGCCGTCACGGCGCGGCAGATGGTCCCGCGTGGGCTGCGCCTTCTCCACCACGACGAGCAGCCGCGGCATGCGCAGGCCCTCCCAGGCGACTTCCCGCAAGACGACCGGTGCGCCCCCGCAAGCCTCCACGGCGTAGGCCGCCTGCTCGATCTCGCCGCGCGCGGCGGCGGTTTTCATGGCCAGAAATCGACCGCCGACCCGGACAAACGGCAGCGCCAGCTCAGCCAGGGCGTCCATCGGCGCCACGGCGCGGGCGACGGCGTAGTCGAATGACTCCCTCAGCGGGCCGCGGGCGGCCAGCTCGGCGCGCGCCGTGACTACGGTGAGCCGCCGATCCGGCAGCAGGGCGGCTACGCTCGACAGGAATCGCGAGCGGCGCGCGGCCGGCTCGAGCAGCGTGAGGCTGATATCCGGCCGCGCAATCGCCACCACGACCCCGGGAAGACCGGCCCCCGAGCCGACGTCAAGGCAGGTCGCGGGCGAGTCGCCCGCCGGCAATGCGGAGCAGACCGAGAGCGAATCGACCAGGTGCTCCTCCAGGCGGTCGACGGCGCGCGCCGACATCAGGCCTTCGGGCGCGGCGCGGCGCTCCAGAAGACCGCGGTACGCCGCCAGCTCGGCTTTTGCGCGGCGGGTAAGATCGACTCCGAATGCGGCGGCCGCCAGCTCGTGCGGTGGGGCGTCCAATGGTGTCACAACGGCTTTGGAGTCCCTGGCGGATGCGTTACGTCACGGGCGACGATCAGTCGGACGGATCTTGCCCGTTTTGCCTGACGCGCGAGCAGGCTCGAAAAGCGCCCGGCCTGATAGTGCGGGCTGGCGAGCTGGCATACGTCACCCTAAATCTCTATCCCTATAACAACGGGCATCTGATGATCTTGCCCTATCGTCACGTGGCCGATCTGACCGAGCTGCGCGGCGGGGAAGCGAACGAGCTGATGGCGCTGCTGACTGAATCGCGGGCGGCGCTGGAGGCCGTGCTGGCGCCCGACGGATTCAATATCGGGATGAACATCGGCGACGCGGCGGGGGCCGGCATTCCGGCGCACCTGCACTTTCACGTAGTGCCGCGTTGGGCGGGCGATACGAACTTCATGCCGGTGGTGGGCGACACGAAGGTTTTGCCCGAGACGCTGCAACAAACCAAAGAGCGCCTGCTCAGCGGCTGGGAGCAGCTGGGACACGGGCCTCGCCCGGGCTGAGCGGCAGCGAGAACTGCCGGCGGGCGCTCGCTCAGGTGGCCGCCGAAGCGGGCGCGCGCACACGTCTGGGAGAGCGCCGCGCCGCGGTACGGCCGTTCGAGCGGCCATCGATCGGCGCCGCCGGGGCGCCGCCTTCCAGCACCGGGGCGATATAGGCGCCCGTGTAGCTGGTGGCGTGGGCGGCGATCTGCTCGGGCGTGCCCAGCGCCACAACTTCGCCGCCGCCGTCGCCGCCCTCGGGACCCAGGTCGATGATCCAATCGGCGCTTTTGATCACGTCCATGTTGTGCTCGATGACGATCACGGTGTTGCCGGTGTCGACCAGCCGCTGCAGCACGTCGATCAGCCGGCGCGTGTCGGCGAAGTGCAGGCCGGTAGTGGGCTCGTCGAGGATGTAGAGAGTGCGCCCGGTGGCGCGCTTGGAAAGCTCAGTGGCCAGCTTGACGCGCTGCGCCTCACCGCCGGACAGCGTGGTGGCTGGCTGGCCCACGCGGATGTAGCCGAGTCCCACCTCGACCATCGTGCCCAGCTTGCGAGCGATCGTGGGGACGTTGGCGAAGAACTCGGTGGCCTCCTCGACGGTCATGGCGAGCACGTCGGCAATGGTCTTGCCCTTGTATTGAATCTCTAGAGCCTCACGGTTGTAGCGGGCGCCTTGGCAGACGTCGCAGGTGACGAACACGTCAGGCAGGAACTGCATCTCGATCCGCAAGAGACCCTGACCCTCACAGGCTTCGCAGCGACCGCCTTTGACATTGAACGAGAACCGTCCCGGCTTGTATCCACGCGCCCGCGCCTCCGGGACCGCCGCGAAGAGCTCCCGAATAGGCGTGAATGCGCCGGTGTAGGTGGCGGGATTGGAGCGAGGGGTGCGGCCTATGGGTGATTGATCGACGTCGACGACCTTGTCCAGGTGCTCGAGGCCGCGGATGCGCTGGTGCGCGCCGGGCGGCTCGCGGCTGCCCCAGATGTGCTGCGCCAGCGCCCGGTAGAGCACGTCGCTTACGAGAGTGCTCTTACCCGAGCCCGAGACCCCGGTGACGCAGATGAAGGCGCCCAGGGGAAACTCGACGGTGATGTCCTTGAGGTTGTTGGCGCACGCGCCATCGACCACCAGTCGCGCGCCGTTCCCGTGGCGCCGCGCCCCCGGAGTCTCGACGCGCTCACGCCCGGCGAGAAATGCGCCCGTTATCGACTTCTTGCTGGCCTCCACGCGCTCCAGCGGACCGGTCACCACGACCTCGCCGCCATGCTCGCCGGCGCCCGGCCCGACGTCGATGATCCAATCGGCCGCGCGGATGGTCTGCTCGTCATGCTCGACCACCAGCACGGTGTTGCCCAGGTCGCGCAGCCCCTTGAGGGTGCCGATGAGGCGGCCCTGATCGCGCTGGTGCAACCCGATGCTCGGCTCGTCCAGGATGTAGAGCACGCCTACCAGGCTGGACCCTATCTGGGTGGCCAGACGGATACGCTGCGCCTCGCCGCCCGACAGCGTCTCGGCGGCGCGGTCGAGAGTCAGGTACTCGAGCCCGACCGCTTCGAGGAAGCCGAGCCGGGCCTTGATCTCCTTCAGCACTTGCGCGGCAATGGCAGTGTCGCGCTTGTTCAGCTTGAGGCCCCGGAAGAACCCCGCCGCGGCCTGCACGGTCATGCCGACTACGCGGTGGACCGGACGCTTGCCCACCGTCACCGCCAGGCTCTCGGGCCGCAGGCGCGCACCCTCGCACACGGGACACGCGCGCCGGCTCATGTAGCGCTCGATCTCACTGCGCACGTACTCGGAGTCGGTCTGCTCGTAGCGCCGGCGCAGATTGGGAATGACCCCCTCGAACTCGAAAGAGTAGGTACGGCGCCGGCCCGACTCGCGGCCGTACTCCACGGCAACGGCGACGCCACGCGTCCCGTACAGCAGAACGTCCACCGCGTCCGGCTTGAGCTGGTCGACGGGCGTATCGAGGCTGAATCGGTATTGCTTCGCGAGGGCCTGGAGCACGGAACGCCGCATGGAGGGTCCGCGCGCGTGCATGCGCGCCCAGGGCACGATTGCGCCCTCGGAAATCGAACGCGCTCTGTCGGGGATTATCAGGCCGGCGTCCAGCTCCAGCTTCGCGCCCAGCCCGTCGCACTCCGGGCAAGCACCGTGCGGCGTGTTGAACGAGAAGGAGCGCGGCTCCAGATCGGGGTAGCTCCCGTGGCCGAGCGGACAGGCCAGAGTCTCGCTGAGGGTGTGCTCCTTGCCCTCGACCACTTGAAGCTTGACCACGCCCCCGGCGAGCTTGAGCGCGGTTTCAAGCGAGTCGGCCAGGCGCGTGGCAATGGTGGGACGGACGACCAGGCGGTCCACGACGATGTCGATGTCGTGCCAGAGCTTGCGGTCCAGCTCGGGAACCTCGTCCACGGCGTGGACGGCCCCATCAACACGCACGCGCGCGAAACCGGCTTGCCGGGCATCCTCCAGCACGCCTTTGTGCTCGCCTTTGCGGTGCACCACCACGGGCGCCAGGACCATGAAGCGCGTGCCCTCGTCCCAGCCCAGCACGCCGTCCACCATCTCTTGAATGGTCTGCTTGGCGAGCGGCCGCGCGCACTCGGGGCAGTGCGGCTTGCCCACGCGCGCGTATAACAGCCTGAGATAGTCGTATATCTCGGTGACGGTGCCGACGGTGGAGCGCGGGTTGTGCGAGGCGGCCTTCTGGTCGATGGAGATGGCGGGCGAGAGGCCTTCGATCTGGTCTACGTCCGGCTTTTCGAGTTGGCCCAGGAACTGACGGGCGTAGGCGGAAAGCGACTCGACGTAGCGTCGCTGACCCTCCGCGTAGAGCGTGTCGAAAGCCAGGCTGGACTTGCCTGAGCCCGAGATGCCGGAGATAACTACGAACCTGTCGCGCGGGATCTCGAGATCGATGTTCTTGAGGTTGTGCTCGCGCGCGCCGCGGACGACGATGGATTTCTCAGCCATCGCGTGCCAGCTTAAGCGATCCGGACTCCGCTTGCCGTTCGCCGTAACGACGGCGTCGATAGGGAGCGAACAATGCACGGCCTGCTTCGGCGAAAGCTGGAAGAGCGTGCGGCCGCGGGCGCACCCGTACGGGTGGCGCTGGTGGGGGCGGGCCGCTTCGGGACCAGCGTGGCGGCGCAGCTCTCCCAGATCGAGGCCTTGCGGCTGGTGGCGGTGGCCGACCCAAACGCCGCGCACGGCGCCGCGGCGCTGCAAGCCGCGGGATGGAAGCACGAGCAGTGGCGCCGCGCCGACTCACCCGCGGCCGCGGCGCGTTTGGCGGAGGCCGGCCAGGCGGTGCTGACGCCGGACGCCGAGTCGCTGGAGCGCATTCCAATAGACGTGCTGGTCGAGGCGACCGGGTCGCCGGAGAACGGGGCGCGCAACGCCCTGCGCGCGATCCGCAATGGGTCTCACGTCGTGATGGTCACTGTCGAGTCCGACGTCACTTGCGGCTGGGCGCTGGCGCGCGAGGCGCGGCGCCAGGGTGTCGTCTACTCCCTCACCGCGGGCGATCAGCCCGGCTGCACGATGGAGCTTCACGACTGGGCCGTCACGCTCGGTCTGCGAGTGGTGGCGCTGGGGCGCGGCACGCTCCGCTACCCGTTCGACCGAGCAGGCGTCCCGGAGGAAGCCTTCGCCCGCTACGGATTCAGCCGGAACCTGGTGGAGCGCCGCGATCTGAACCCACGGATGTATAACTCGTTCCGCGACGGCACCAAGGCGCAGATCGAGATGTGCGCCCTGGCCAACATGACGGGCCTGCCGCCAGACAAGCGCGGCATGCACGAGCCGAGCGCGTCGCTGGACGATCTGCCCCGGCTGTTCGCGGCGCGCACCCAGGGCGGCCTGCTGGAGCAGGAAGGCGTGGTCGATCTGGCCAACGCGCTGGCGTCTGACGGAGTGAGCGTGCTTGATAACAACATCCAGCACGGGGTGTGGGCGGTTGTTACGTCAGATCAGCCGCTGGTGCGTGAGGACATGGCCTTCTACGGCTTGCACGTGGACGCAGCCGAGAATCGCGGCGCGCTCTATCGCCCCTACCACCTGTGCGGCCTGGAGACGCCCGGGACGATCGCCCAGGCGGCCCTGCTGGGTGCGGCCACCGGCGCGCCGCGCGAGACGCCCACGGCGGAGGTCGTCGCCGTAGCCAAACGGGACCTGCGTGCGGGCGACACGCTGGACGGGTCGGGCGGGCGCAACGTCTACGGCCTCATCGACCGGGCCGAGGCGCTCGCAAGGGACGGCCTGCTGCCGCTGGGGCTGGCCTACGGCCTGACACTGAAGCGCGGCGTCACGGCCGGCGCTCCGATTTCGGCTGACGCGGTGGACGTGCCCGCAGAGAGCCTGATCGCGCGGCTGCGCGGCGAAGTTGGCAAGGGCCTGCCGGCCCACGAGTCGCCCTGGCGTGGCGCCTGATCACTCGGATTCAGGGGCAGTCGGGCTGTCCCGGCCCTGCGTGTTCCCCCGGTCAGTCCGAGGGTTCTCGAACATACAAGGGACGGGTTTGAAACCCGCCCCTACCCTGGCCCCCGGCTTCCGCCGGGGGCGACAGAGGGGCAGGCTCTTCGTTGGGGTGACGGAAGGGGCACTGATCAAAAGGACCCACTACCTGAGATTGTGATTTGGCCTTAGTTGAGAGACCATGCCGTCTGAAAAAGTGGGCAGCTTGTGTATGAGCGGGAAGGGCTTCGCGATGAAGACTAGGCTCGCGCTGTTGGTTGCCGTTGTCGGACTCGTGTTCGGCTCTCAGCCTGTGCTTGCCCAGGATTGCGTTTTTCAATTGGGGTTCAAGACCATGCACGACCTCATCCCGGACATCGTCGGCGACTGTCTGGAGAACGAGCGGCACGATCCGGAAACCGGAATGACGCTGCAAAACACCACCAACGGTCATCTCATCTGGCGCAAGGCCGACAACTGGACCGCGTTTACCGACGGTCAGCACACCTGGATCAATGGCCCGGAGGGGTTGCAGCAGCGGCTGAACACCGAGCGCTTTCCCTGGGAAGCTCCAGCGCCCGCAAGCGTGGAGTCGGCGCGGCTGACGCTGGCACAGCTGCGGAACGCCGAATATCGCCTGCCGCTGCTCGGTGAAGAGAACACCCCTATTCAATTCGAGGACGGCGAGGGATCGATTGCTTATGGCGAGGGTGCGACAGAACGGGATTACGCGGGCATTGAGGACGACATGGTCGCCTTCGGCGATCTTGACGACGACGGGATTGCCGATGCCGCGGTTGTCGTCTTCACCTCCGGGGGCGGCAGCGGCACGTTCAAGTATTTGATCGCCGTCCTCGACCGGGACGGCGCACCCGTGCAGGCGGCGCGCGTGTACCTGGGCGACCGGGTGCCGGTGGAGAGCATGACCATTTCAAGCGGCGAGATCGTCATGGAGATGCTCGCGCACCGCCGCAGCGACGGGCTGTGCTGCCCGACGCTGAACATCACCCGCGCGTTCGCGCTGCGCGGGGACCAGCTCGTGCCGCGTCAGGCGCTGGTCATCGAGTCACCGCTGCCGGGCGAGACCGTTGCGAGCGGGGTCGAGGTTCAGGGCACCACGAGCACGTACCCGTCCGCCGACGGCCTCGCCTACCTGGTCTATGACGCCCGCGGCGGAGTGATCGGCATGGGCATGCTCCCCGTCGAGGGAGGGCCGGGTGCACCGGGAACGTTTGCCGCGCCAATTCAGTTCATCGCGGGCGCGGGTGGACCGGGGCGCATCGAGATTGTCGACGTAGACCGGGCCGAGAGCTCGGCGCTGGCTCGCACCGCAGTGCAAGTGATCCTGCAGGCCGCTCCGCTGCCCGAGGGAATGCGCCAGCGCCAACCCACCCCCGAGCTTGTCCTGGAAGCGCCGCTGAGCGGCGCGACGGTCGGCGCCACGGTGGAGCTGCGCGGACGCATCAGTGCTATGCCTTTCGAAAAGAATCTGAGCTACCGCATCTACAACCAGGCCGGAACCGTGGTCGGCGAGGGAGCGATGACGTTGGAAGGCGCCTTCGACGGGCCGGGCACGTTTGCGAAGTCGATCGCCATCACGGGCATTACCGCGGCTGGACCCATCCGCATCGAGATCGTTGAGGCTAGCGTGATAGACGGATCGCTGATTGTCAGCACTTGGGTGGAGGTGTTTTTTGCGGGCATCTCATAACCCGCCTCGTGGGTAGTGGGCAACACTGATATCAGTGCGCGACATGCCGGCATGTCGCCATCTGGAGGTGTCGGGACCGCTCGGTTCGTGCGCCGCCTCGCAAACGGACACGTTTGCGAGGCGTAAGCAACACACAAATGACGGATATCGGCGTCAAAATCAAATGGGGCCACTACCGGCGAGTCGGTCGCGGCGACGGGCTGAGTGACCGCCCGGACCGGCGTCAATCCGGGCGGTGGAACTCGATCCGATAGCGAACCAGCAGGACTTCGCCCAGCCAGTCCGCGGTGAACGCGGCGCCGTCGGTGCGCCAGCCCAGGCGCTCGTAGAAGCGGCGCGTACGCTGGTTCTCCGCCAGCGTCCAGAGCACGGCCGCGGCAAAGCCTGCGCTGCGCAGCGCCTCTTCGCCCTCAGCCATCAATGCGCGGCCCATGCCGCGGCGCCAGTAGTCAGGGTGAACGTATAGAGCCCCGATCTCCCCGACCGTCTCTCCGTCGAGATCATCGTCCCGAGCGCACAGGGACCGCACGAAACCTACGACCTGTCCGCCCATCTCGGCGACGAAGCATATCCATAGCAGCGATTCGATCCCGCTGCGCCAACGCTCCACGTTGAGGGGCTTCACCCGCAGCTGATCCAGGAAGGCATGCGACACGACGCCCCGGAAGGCCTGCTTCCAGGTAGTCACGCGGACGGTCTCGATGGCCTGGGCGTCGGCGGGACAGGCGGGACGGATGCGCCAGTCAGACGGGCCGGGCTCGCTCAACGTGAGTCTCGACTTATTGGAGCAGACCCAAAGTGCGATCGATCGGGTCCTGATAGACGCCGACGGACCCGTCGCGCAGCTCGGCGAGAGCGACCGGACGGCCGATCTCACTCGACTCGAAGGCCGCCAGAACCAGGGCCACCGCGGCCTCGCCCTGCTCGGCGCCAACCTCGACAGGCGGACCGCCTTGGGCTGCGGCGGCCAGCTCCGCCAGCTCCAGCGCGATCAGCTTGCGGTCGGCCGCCGGAAAATCGAAGTCATAGCAGGCCAGGCGCGCACCACCGAAGAGGGCGGCGGTCAGATCGTCGAGCGCGAAGTCAGGCACTCGCTGCAACAGCTCGGCGCCCGAGGCGGGCGTTTCGCTATCGCCGATCCAGGCATTGAGCGGCTCACCGGAACGGAAGCCAAGAATGTCCAGGCGGCCGTCCGTGCCCAGCACTACCGGGGGCGGACCGCCGGGACCCCAAGCGGCGTGATCCTGCACCCAGTGGCCCCACATGCCCGAGCGGAACCTGAGCATGGCGAGCATGGCGTCCGGCGCGGTGGCCTCCATGACCTCCGGATAGTCGCTCCGGAAACGCTCATAGAACCCGCCCGGGCCCGCCTGCGCCTTATCGACGGCACGGCGCGGGGCGACCAGTCGGGCATGCCCAAACACCTCGTCCACGGGACCGTGCAGGTACGTGAGTATGTCGGCGTCGTGAACTCCGGCGTCGAGCACCGGCCCGCCGTGCTCGCGGAGATGGCGCCAGGGCGAGATGAAGAGCCGGTCGCCGCCGCCGAAGCGTGTGTGCAGAACCGTGCGCGTCTCACCGATCACGCCCGCCTCGAGGAGCGCGCGGGCGAACCGGGCCATCGGATCGCGCCGGAAGTTCTCGGCCACCGAGAGCACGCGTCCGCTGCGCAGGGCGGCGGCGCGAATCAGGCCGCAAGCCCGCAGCGTGACGCCCATCGGCTTCTCGAGCAGCACGTGCAGGCCGGCTTCAAACGCCTCGATCGCGACGGTGTGGTGCGTGGCGCCGCTGGTGACGACGTCGGCGGCCTGCAACTCGGGCGCCTGGCGCCGCGCCTGATCGAGTGTCGTGCAGGCGACCGGCAGCTTTCCAAGCAGCTCGTGCGCTTCGTCCGCCAGAAACGCCGCCCGTTCCGGATCGACGTCAACAACCGCGGCGAGCTCGATCGAGCCCGGCCGCACGGTCGCCAGCTCGGCGTAGCCGCGCAGGTGGCGCCGGCCCATGCCTCCGCAGCCTATGAGCACAAATCGAACAGGCGCCAGCATCGCTTTAGCTCCCGGCCGGGCGCGAGCGGGTAACAGCCTACGACTACGTGAGCGCGCGCAGCACGTAGAGGCCGCCGGACGCGTCGTCGACGGCGTAAATCTCGCCGTCCTCGCCCTCGCCGAACGAGCTGATCCGCAGGTCCACGCGCGCCTGCGGGGCCATGCTCCATGTATCGCCGGCACCGCGCCGCAGCGTCCAGACCAGTCCGCTGCAGTAGTCCGCAAAGACGTAGTGCCCGACCAGCGCGGGATGGGCGGCGCCGCGGTAGACGTATCCGCCCGTGATCGAGCAGCCCTGGCTGTGGGTGTACTCGGCGACGGGCTGAACCAACCCGCGGCGATCACACCCGCTGTCCGGGCGATAGCAGTTGGATCCCTCCTGCACGTTCCATCCGTAGTTTTCGCCGCCCGGACTCGCGGCCGGCTGAACGTGCACTTCTTCTATCTCGTTCTGCCCAACGTCGGCGATATAGAGGTCGCCCGTCGCGCGGTCGAACGAGATGCGCCAGGGATTGCGTAGGCCGTACGCCCAGACCTCGGGACGCGCCGACGCGTTACCAACGAAGGGATTGTCGGGCGGGATTGCATACGGCTCTCCGCCATCCACGTCGATGCGCAGAATCGCGCCGAGAAGCGTGGCGGGATTCTGCGCGTTGCCGTTGGGGTCGCCCTGGGACCCGCCGTCACCCGTTGCGATGTAAAGCCGGCCGTCGGGTCCGAAGGCGAGCATGCCGCCGTTGTGGTTGCGGAAGGGTTGATCGAAGCCGATCAGCACTCGCTCGGAGGCCGGATCGGCCCGGTCGGCGCCGGCCGGCGAGACACGAAACTCGGAGACCACCGTGTCGCCGCCGCGATCGGTGTAGTTCAGAAAGAACCGTCCATTGGAGGCGAACCGCGGGTGGAAGGCCAGGCCGAGCAACCCCTGCTCGTTGGAGCCAGACCCCACGCGGTCGGTTATGTCGAGAAACGGCGCGCCTCCCACGCGGTTTCCAACCACTATTCGCACCAGGCCCACCTTCTCGAGCACGAACAGGCGCCCGCTGGCGTCCCCGGCGTGCCCTACGAACGTGGGGCGCTGGAAGCCGCCGGCCACGCGATCGAACTCGATACGGGTCAGAGGCGCGGCGGCGGGCGTGGCCGTTGGGGCGGGCGTCAGGGTAGCCACGGGCGTCGGGATCGCGGTCAGAGTAGGCGCGCTCGTAGGGGTCGGGGGCGATGGCGTTGCCGGCGATACCGCGAGCGGCGCGGCTGTTGTGGCGGGCTGGGTTGACCGCGGTTCGGTCGAGGGGGGCGTCGGGCGCGCGGCTGCTACGGTCGGAGGCGCCGCCGCGGTGACGCTCGGTGAGATGTCCGTGGTGGACGCGACGGCCGCGCCGCGCGACGGCGGAGGCGTTTCGGCCGCCGGCGGTCCTGGTTGGGGGCCGCAGGCGGCGCTGACGAACAACAGCAGTGCAAGACTGACGATGATCGGATGCACGATCTCCACGGTACGCCACAGGGCGCCGCGGGGTGTGAAAGACCGCACTGCAAGTAGGATGGCGGCCTCTTAGATCGGCCGGCTGAGCGACTGCGCGCGAGGAGGGACGCGATGGGGAGGCTGGAAGGCAAGACGGCTCTTATCACGGGCGGCGGGCGCGGCATCGGCAAGGGCATCGCCAAGCGATTCGCGAGCGAGGGGGCGTGCCTCTTCCTGGCGCAGCGCAGCCGCGATCAGCTCGACGCCACCGTGGATGAGATCGAGGCCGCGGGCGGCTCGGCAACGGCTCTGGCAGCCGACCTGAGCCAGCCGGAAGAAATCGAGCGCACGTTCAGGGCCGCGCTGAACACGCTGGGACGGCTGGACATTCTGGTCAACAACGCCGGTCGAACCGGAACCGCCGGCAGCTTCCTCGAAGTGAGCCTGGAGGACTGGAACAGCTTCCTCAATACGAACCTGACGGGTCCGTTTCTGCTGGCCCAGCGGGTCGCGCAGCACATGGTGGACGCCGGGATCGAGGGCCGCATCGTAAACACGGGGTCGGTGGACTCATTCGGCGCCGAGAACCACGCCGCTCCCTACGCGGCCAGCAAGGGCGGTCTGTGGCTGCTGACGCGCGCGATGGCCACCGACCTGGCGCGACACAAAATCGCGGTCAACATGCTGGCGCCCGGTCCGATCCTGGTGGAGGCGAACGCCTGGAAGTACCGAGATCCTGAGATCCGGGCACGGCGCGACGCCGCGATTCCGCTGGGGGGACACGGAAACGTGGAGGACGTAGCCTCGGCGGCGCTATTCCTTGCCAGCGACGAGTGCCGCTACGTGACGGGATCGGCCATCGCGGTTGACGGCGGGTTGATGGCGACGTTTCAGTACTAGGACGTCGTCTTGCGAAGTTGACGCGGCGCCCCCCCACCGGCTCGTCGGGGCCAAGGCGCCCCGACGAGCCGACTCCCCCTCACCGGGGGGAGTGATAAGAGGGCTCACGGGGAGTGATAAGAAGGGGACTGGACCCCGGAGTCCGCCGGGGTGATGGATGGTCCGCCGGGGTGACTGATGCGGGCGGCGTTGCGGGATGACGCGCAAAGCTGCGCGGACCCCAGCTTGGGCCGCCCGATCTATTCGTCCAGCGGCCAGATGGGGCGGCGGATGCGGGTGTAGGGCAGCTTGCGCGGGTCGTGCGGCTGGCAGCTGGGGAACTCAGTCCGCTGGATGCTGCCGGCGATAGGGCCGAACGCCGCGTAGTAGTGGTGGATGGACTTGATGCCGATCCACTTCATCTCGGCGGGTTCGATGCCCAAACCGCGCGGAAAGTCGAGATCGAACACCTGACCGCGCTTGGTCGCCACGGCCACCCGCACGCCGCCCGAGCGCAGCAACGCCGTGGGGCCGTAGTCCCCTTCGCCGCCGGTGTGCATCGGGCCGGTGATGGTGTAACGCGCGTCCCAGAGCTTCTCGACGGTGGCAGTCAGGCGCACCGGCTCGCCCTGCGCCGGACTCGACTTACCGCCCAGGTCGACCGTGATCTCAGCTCCCTCGCCGGCTTCGGTAGCAAGGGCCGCGACCTCCGGGTCCCAGATGTTGAAGATCACCGCGTCCTGCAGATCGGCGTCCAGGAACGAGCGCAGGATGCCGGTGGAGTCGCCGGGCGTTCCGGCGCCCGGGTTGTCCTGCGGATCGTTGATTATGGCGGGCCAGCGGTCATCCTCGCGGGCGCGGCGCACCGCCTCGTCGAAACTCAGCAGGTGCGCGTCAAACGCCTCTCGCTGGGCGTAGATCCAGTCGCCCAAGGCCTCCGCCTCGCGTGCCGCCAGCGCGGGATCGCCATCGGTGACCACCATCACCGAGGCCCCGACGTGGTGGATGTCGGCCCACGCGTAGCCCGTGCTGATCGAAGCCGTGAGGACTCCGGGCTTGGCCTCGATAGCGTGCGCGCGCGCCATGATGCTGTCCATCGGCTCCATTCCGGTGAACTGCCCCGCGATCCACAACAACGGAAGTTGCCGCCAGTGCATGGTGGGGCGGATCTCTCCGTTCAGAGTGCGCACGATCAGGTCGGCGGCCTCGCGGCCGCGCTCGCGCAGATCGTTGTGCGGAAACTCGTCACAGGGGATCAGCACGTCGGCCAACTCGGCCATCTCGGGGGTGATGTTGCAGTGGCAGTCGAGCGTGACGAAGATCGGCCGATCGGGTCCCATGATGTCGCGGATTGACGCCAGCAGGTCTCCCTCGCCGTCTTCGATGCCCTGAATGGTCATGGAGCCGTGCAGGTCGAACAGGCCGCCGTCCACCGGCATGGCGGCGCGCAGACGCTTGAGAAACTCGTCCTTCAGGCGAGCGTAGGCCGACGCCTCAATCGAATACGACGGCTCCGTGGTGGTCCAGAGCAGCGGCACGAGCTCGAAGCCGTGTTTCTCGGCGCCGTCGATGTAGCCGCCGCAGTCCATGTTCTTGCCGCGGCAGTGCTCGATGATCTCCGCCCCGAGCCTGACTCCGCCGCGAGTGCTTTCCGCGAACGACTCGTAGGGGGTCGTGATGGGTGTGAACGAGCTGGATTCGTGGGCGATGGAACCGGTGGCAATGCGCATGTTCAAGAATCCGCGCGGGGGCGAAGCAGGCGCAGCGTGGCATTGCTTCCGCTTGCGGGTCAACGCCGCGCGCAAACAGGGGCGCGTGGGGCATCATCGGCGCCGGAGTCGACGCGGCAAAGAATCCCCGGTGATCAGCATGGCAATCCCAAAACCTCACACCGACATCGAGCTGGAAGACGAGAGCGGCCGCCTGCACGAGCTGGTGCAGACAGCCGGCGGCCTGGAGCGCCCGGCAAGCGGCCTCTGGTTCACGGAAGGGCCGGTCTGGCGCGGCGACCATTTGCTCTTCAGCGACATCCCCAACGATCGCATCTGCCGCTGGCGAGAGTTGCCCGAAGGTCCCGAGTTGACCACGTTCCGGGCCGGCAACGGCCAGACCAACGGACTCACGCTCGATCGCAGCGGCCGGCTGCTGGGCTGCACGCACCGTGCACGCGCCGTGCTGCGCTTCGACGCCCAGAGTCAGCCCGTGCCGATCGCCACCCACTATCAGGGCAAGCGTCTCAACAGCCCCAACGACCTGGTCGTGCGGTCGAACGGCGACATCTACTTCACGGACCCGCCCTACGGCATTGACGCCCTGCCGCCGGAAGCCAAAGAGCAACCAATCAACGGGGTATACCGGTTGCGCAACGATGGGACGCTAGACCTCCTAACCGACCGCTTCGCGAGACCCAACGGACTGGCCTTCTCGCCGGATGAGCAGGTGCTCTACATCGGCGATTCGGGCGGGCCGCGCGACATCTGGGCCTTCGACGTCAACGAGGACGGCAGCCTGACCGGCGACCGCCGGTTCGTCGACATGGACACCGACCCTCGACAGGCGAACCCCGACGGGATGAAGGTCGATTCGGCGGGACGGCTGTGGAGCACCGGGCCCGGCGGCGTGTGGGTTGCCGAGCCGGACGGAACGGTGCTGGGGCGCGTGCTCCTTCCTGAACGCACTGCCAACCTGGCCTGGGGAGGGCCGGGCTGGAGTCAGCTGTTCGTGTGCGCCGCCACCAGCGTCTACCGCATCCACACCAGCGTGACCGGTCTGCCGGTGCCGTAGGTTGGCGCGGCGGCCGGCCTGGGACCGACTCGCGCGCAAAGATTGCGCTCAGGTTGGCCGCTCAGCGGCGGGAGGCGCGCTACCCGCCTTGAACTGACTACGAGTCAGGCCGTAACGGGTCTACGAGAGTCGATCTGGAAGCCCGGCGGCGCGCTTAGGCCGGCCGGTGAACCCTCACCAGCGTCCCGTGGGAGCAGAAATCCCACGCAAACTGCGCGTCATGCTGGCGCAAGTTGACGCAGCCGGCGCTGCGCTCGGTTCCAAAGTCGTCGTGCCAATAGACGTGATGGAAGCCGACCCAATCCTCGGTGAAGTACTGGACGAAACGGACGTTGTCGAAGTCGTAGGTCCTGCTCGTATTGCCCAGGGAGACCAGACGTGACTCGGCAAGCCGCATGAAGATGCGGAAGTAACCGGTGGGCGTGAAGTCGGGATCGAGCCCGGTGGAGACGATCGCCTCGTATACCGGCCGCTCGCCGGACATGAAAGTGGCCACTTGCCGGCTGAGATCGACATCCACGTAACGCTCGGCGGACGGGCCCATGTCAAGCGCCCAGTCACCCGGATCGTAGGCGGGAATATTCCGGTTCTGGCGCACCGGTTCCGTTGGCAGCCCAAGTTGAACGGCCTCGTCCCAGCCCAGCGGATAAGGTTTGGGTCCCCCCGGACCATCGACGAGATGCGCGCGCTCGAACAGCTGCGACACTGCCCCGCTTGATTCGGAAGCCCAGCGCAGCGGCAATCCGTAAGCGAACGCGCCGCCGCCGCTGAGAAACGCCGGCCAAAGCGTGGGATGGACGCCTCGGCCCGTCGCGGAGAACGAGAACGCCTCTTCGTGCGCCGTATCCGGCGCGAGGGCGCCCTGTGCGGCCCGACGGCGCAGCCACCACGCACCCAGATCGAGCTGCATCACGCCCAAGGGATCGGCCGTCTCGGGCTGCTCCGCGAGCGCTCCGCGCTCGAAGAACTGCACACGGCGGCCGAGGATTCGGTGAATCTCCGTGACCGGCCAGCCAAGCAGGGTCTCACGACCGTACTGCAGCCACCACTTCAGAATCGGTCCGGAGAGGTGATGGCCGGTCTCTGAGACATAGACGGCGGCCGGCCGCTGTGAGGGATCAAGCGCGTCGGCAAAAGCGGGTTTGGCGAGCCCCAGGGCGAGCAGTCCGCCCGTAGCCGCAAGGACGCGGCGGCGGCCGAGGGACACTTTAGGCGTCTGGCGTTTGCTCATCCGCCGCCGCACCGGCAACGCCATAGCCAACTTCTTTCACCTAGAAGCATCTGGATGTTGAGATTGGCGGCACGCAGCACTCCCGAACGTAATGATACCGGCTGCCGGAGCGGAGTGGGACGGCTCAGCGAGCACGGCTCCGATTGATCGTCGCACCTCATGGCGGCGAGAAGCGCTGCCGCCAGCGGGAACGGGGCGTGCCGGCCGCGGACTAGAACGCTCAGTACCGCCTTACGCCGTAGGCGCCCTGCAGCGAATCACGCGTAAACCCCTCCGCGACGCGGCCATCCGCGACGAACCCGTACAGCGCGGCCTTGAAGATGGCTTCCAGCGCGTTCACCACGGCCACCGCGAGACCGATGGTGACAACCCCCACGGCAATCCCGGCGGGCACGTAAACCATCCCTACCAGAATCGCGGGAACCGCGCCGATCAGGGCGGCAACGAGGCCAAGAATCCCAAATCCGAAATTGGCCACCACCTGCTCACCCCAGGTGCGCTTGAACAGGGAGGTGGAGCGCCGGATGGCCCCCAACGGACCAAGTTTCTCCGCCACCAGCAAAGGCACTACGAAGAAAGTGAGATAGGCCCAGACCCCGCCGACCAGCGAGAGGACGATCTGGCCCAGCATGTTGTCGCGCGACTGGCTGCGCAGGATCTGCAGGATCATGCCGACCGTGGCGGAGACCAGCGCCCAGCCCAAGATCTGGGGCAGCCGCTGGTTTGCCAGCCGCAGCCCGTCGCCCAGCGTCGGCTGGCCGCCTGCCAGCAGCACCATGGCGGAGCCGATCAGCGCGGCGTTGAAGTAGACGATCACGAAGGTGAGCAGGAAGTAAGTAACGAACAGAAGAGCTATGTCGGACCCACCGAACTCGCCCTGCGCCCCCATACGGTCGAGCGTGCCGACGCCGGCTCCCACGCCGGTCATCAGAAGGGCCAAAACCAGCAACGCACCGGCGGCCAGAATTGGAAAAACGACCAGCTTGCGCTCTTGTTGGAGCACTCGCCAGCTGAGCTTAATCAACTCCCAGGTACGGCCAATAGTCGCGAACATCCGCGCTCCCCTCGGTCCACCGAGCCCCGCCCGGCACTCACTAAGGATAGGCGCTGCCCGCGCTCAGTGCGAAATGCGCGGCCGGTTTCCCGCCCTGGTCGAAGAGCTGAGGAAGCGGCTGCTCACTCGACGCCAGGTTCGGGCGGGGCCCGCGCCGAGAAAGCGGCGGGTCCAGCCGAAAATCACGGCTGGACCCCGCGCCGCTACACGCGCTCGGAACTTTAGCTGTGAGCTTCAA
Source organism: Chloroflexota bacterium (assembly GCA_965220075.1). GTDB lineage: Bacteria > Chloroflexota > UBA11872 > UBA11872 > UBA11872. The sequence goes on along the minus strand of OZ244806.1, from coordinate 1,080,224 downwards.
CGCGAGAGTGGCGCATGCGCCACACAATAGGCACTACGGCCGCTATCACAGCCAGTCCGAGCAGCAGGACCTTCTTCTTCATGGCACTCCCTCGTGCGCTGTAGCGCCGCATCATTGCGGCTACTTCACCCTCACTAACAGTATGAACAAAAAGAGTTCACGAGTCCGTTGCAAAACCGACACTGCGGCGGCGCGCGAGAATGGCCGGAGGCAGCCCCTCTGCTTGCCAGTGGCAGTGAGCACGTGCAGGCTAAGCGGCGGCGTGCGGATCGGGGATCTGAGTCAGCACGGAGTTCCGAGAACACGCGAGCGCCGCTCCAGCTGATCGAAGGCTTGCCGATGGATATACAAGTGCGCGATCTGGCAAAGCACTACGAGGTGCCCGAGCGGGCGGGCGGGCTGCGCTCGTCGCTGCGCAGCGTGCTGCGGCGGCGCCGCCGGACGGTGCGCGCGGTCGATGGCATCTCCTTCGGCCTGGAGGCCGGCGAGGTGGTCGGGTTCCTGGGACCGAACGGCGCCGGCAAGACCACCACCCTCAAGGTCCTGAGCGGACTACTGCATCCGACCGCCGGCGAAATCTCCGTGCTTGGCTTCACGCCCTGGCAACGGCGGCGGGAGTTCCTGACGCAAATCACGCTCGTCATGGGGCAGCGCCAGCAGCTCTACTGGGACCTGCCCGCGATCGACACGCTGCTGGTCAACAAAGCCGTGTTCGGACTCGACGACGCGGCCTACTCCAGGTCGTTCGATCTGCTTCGAGAGCTGCTGGAACTCGACGAGCTGCTCTACAAACCGGTTCGTCAGGTCTCGCTGGGAGAGCGCATGAAGCTGGAGCTGGCCGCCGGGCTGTTGCACCGGCCGCGGGTGCTCTTCCTGGACGAGCCGACCATCGGTCTGGACGTGACGATGCAGCAGCGCATTCGAGAGTTCATTCGCGAGTACAACCGGGCCACCGGCGCCAGCGTGCTGCTGACCAGCCACTACATGGCCGACGTGCAAGCGCTGGCGGAACGCGTGATCGTGATCGACCGGGGCAAGCTGCTCTACGACGGCCCCCTGCGCGGTCTGGTGGAGCGTTACGCCCCGCACAAGACCATCACGCTGCACCTGGAGCGGCGCCTGGACAGAGCCGACCTGGCGGCTTTCGGCCAGGTGGTCTCGGCCGATGATCTGCGCGTCCAGATACGTATCGCCAAGCACCGGGCGCCCGAGGTAACCGCGCGTGCGCTGGCGGAGCTGCCCGTGGCCGACTTGAGCGTGGAGGACCCGCCCCTGGAGGAGGTCATCGACCAGGTCTTTCGCAGCGGCGCCGCATGACCCTTGTCGTGCCTTCACTGGCCGGCGCGCTCGCGCTGGTTCGCGCCGAGCTGTCCGACATATTTCAGTACCGCGTGGTGATGTTCCTCTACGCGCTCTGGAACGTGGTGAACCCCATCGTCTACCTGGCGGTCTGGTCGGTCGTGGCGGGCGAGGGCCGGGTGGCGGGATTCGGCCGCGGCGACTTCGTCATGTACTACCTGGTCTTCATGGCGGTCTCCCACCTGACCACCTCGATCGAGATCTACACCTTCGGTCCGATGATTCAGTCCGGCAGACTGTCGCCGCATCTGCTGCGCCCGATGCATCCCTTCTGGCTGGCCGCCGCGCGCAACCTTGCCTACAAGCTGGTGGCGCTGGTCTTCATCGCGCCGGTCTGGGCGGCGCTGTTCGTGATCCTGCGGCCGCCTTTCGAGGCGGGCTGGGCTGGGATCGTGCTGTTCGTGCCGGCGCTGCTGCTGGCCGGGCTGGTGGCTTTCGCGTTTGGCCTGGCCTTCGCGATGCTGGCTTTTTGGACCACGCGGTCCTACTCGTTCTGGGAGATCTGGCTGGGCCTCGCGTTCCTGCTGGGCGGCCAGGTGGCGCCGGTGGCGGTGCTGCCCGGCACCATCCAAACCCTGGCGCTGGCGCTTCCCTTCCGCTACACGCTGGGTTTTCCCATCGAGGTGCTGTTGGGCCGCACGGCGGGTCTGGAGCTGGCGTTTGGGTTTGGCATGCAGATCGCGTGGTTGACGGTCGGCGCTCTGGCGGCGGCGCTGATCTGGCGGCAGGGGGTCCGGCGTTACTCGGCGGTGGGGGCCTGACGATGCGCCTGATGGGCATTGCCTGGACGTTCTTCCGCGCGGCGCTGCAGCAGGAGGCCGCCTACCGCGCCGAGCTGCTGGGCAACCTCGTGCGCAGCGCGCTCAACCTGGGCGCCGCCATCGGCGGATTCGCGGTGGTCTTCGCGCATACCGAGAAGCTGGGAGATTGGACGCTGGCCCAAACGTTAGCGCTGCTGGGCGTCTTCTACATAGTGCAGGGACTCGTGGGCGTGAGCCTGGGCCCCAGTCTCAACAAGGTCGTGCAGGAGGTGCGCGAGGGCACCTTCGACTACATCCTGATAAAGCCGGTGCCGAGTCTGTTCCTGGCCAGCACCAGGCAGTTCGTAGTGTGGCACCTGGTGGACGCACTGCTCGGGCTGGCGGTGCTCACGGTAGCCCTGGCGCGGATCGAAGACGGCCTGACCCCGCTTGGCGTGCTGCTGTTCCTGGTTCTGCTGGGGGCCGGCATGGCGATTGTGTACGCGATCTGGCTCGCGCTCAGCACGCTGGTGTTCTGGTTTGTGCGGATCGAGAACCTGACGATGATCTTTTATTTGTTTTTCCAGACAGGACGCTATCCGGTGGAGATCTACCCCTTCTGGCTGCGCCAGCTTTTGACATTCGTGTTTCCGGTCGCGTTCATCACCACGGTGCCCGCGCAGACGCTGACCGGCCGCGACCCCACGTGGATGGTCTGGGCGGGGCCGGTAGTGGCCCTGGCGGCGGTGCTGGCCGCCGCGCGGTTCTGGCGGTTCGGACTCAGTCGTTACACCAGCGCTTCGAGCTGAGACCTAAGAATCACGGGAGGGATCGCCGCGTATCTCCGCTGGCGTGTCAGCGAACCGTGGATGATATCATAATATGATATTATACTCATGTGAGGCAAGCGCACGGCCGAACCCTGGCGGCGGTCTTCAGGCGACCCACCCCAGCGGGAGTCCGCTGGGCGGACATTGAATCGCTTCTGCGGGCCTGCGGTGCGGATATCGAGGAGCGGGCGGGTTCGCGGGTGGCGATCGAGCTCAACGATGTGATCGCGATCTTCCACCGCCCCCACCCTCGCAACGACGTCGACAAGGGAGCGGCCGCTTCGCTGCGGAGATTCCTGACCGAGGCCGGGATCGACAAGGAGGCGCGAGAGCCATGATGGAACACCGCGGATATCGAGCCGTCGTGACCTTCGACGACGAGGTTGGGGTCTTGCATGGAGAGGTGGTGGACACACGCGACGTGATCACCTTCCAGGGAAGGTCGGTGGCGGAGCTGCGATGCGCGTTCAGGGACTCCGTGGACGAGTACCTGAAAGTGTGTGCGGAGAGAGGCCGGACCCCGGACAAGCCGCTGTCAGGGAAGATAGCTCTGCGCTTGACGCCAGAGGTTCACCGGGCGGCCACGGCCGCCGCCCGGGCGGAGGGCAAGAGCCTCAACGCCTGGCTGGCCGAGACGGTTGCGAGATCGACCGGTCAGACCGCCTAGTTTGGGCGCCCGGGCGAGCTCCGCTGGCTAGGGCGTGCGTTCTAGAGATAAGGACTCCAGCAGTCTTGCTGTATGTACGTCTGGTCGGTATTTCGTCGGGTGTGCTGGCACCTGCTCTTCCAAGCTCCGGATGATGAGGCTCCCGCCGTGACGCGGCCACGCCGCGGTCAGTCGGCGGCGAGCGCGACGGTGCGGCGCAGAACCGCGTCCAGCATCTCGGGCCGGAGGCGTCCGGTAAACGTGTTCTGCTGACTGGGGTGATAGGCGCCAAGCAGCGTGCGTCCGCCGATGGACGCCTCGGCGCCGTGAGCGAACTTTGGCTTGGGCCGCGGGACGGCGTCGCCGCGCGCGCGGTGGACGCGCAGCAGCTGATCCCAAGCGTAGGCGCCCAGCGCCACCTCCACGCGAATACAACCCAGTAGCTGAAGCTCCTCGAGGAGATAAGGGGCGCAGTTGTCGCGCTCGGCCGGTGTGGGCCGGTTGGCCGGCGGCGCGCAGCGCAGCGCGGCGGTGAGGTAGGCCCCGCGCAGCGCTAGACCGTCATCGCGATGGGTGCTGACGGGTCGGCTGGCGAGTCCGGCCCGGTGAAGGGCCGCATAGAGAAAGTCGCCGGAGCGGTCGCCGGTGAACACGCGCCCGGTGCGGTTGCCGCCGTGCGCGGCCGGCGCAAGGCCCACCAGCAAAATCCGCGCGCGAGCGTCCCCGAACCCCGGAACCGGCCGCCCCCAGTAGTCCTGGTCGTGATAGGCCGCGCGCTTCTCGCGTGAAATGCGCTCGCGCCAGGCGACCAGACGGGGACAGCGACGGCAGGTCACAACCTGCGCCGTGAGCTCTTGCAGCGCGCTCATGCCGCGGCGAGGACGGGCTAGCCCGGCCCGGTAACCCGCGCCAGGAACGGCTCCATCAGCCCAAGCAGGTCGTCGGGCGTTTCCTCCTGGGCAAGGTGTCCGGCATTGGGCAGCACTTGGGCCTCGCCGCGCGCAAACCGGCGCGTCAGCGCCAGCGCCTGCCCGGTTGCCGCGGTGAGATCGGCGGCGCCCCAAACTAGCAGCACGGGGCAGCCGACACGCTCGATGGCCTGGTCGACGTCGGCCGGGTCGACAGTCGCAAGCAGGCCCGGCAGAGCCTCGAAGAAACCGGGCGCCCCGAAGGGCCGGTATTGCCGATCGACAACCGCGCCCTGGACCGTGAAGGGGTCGGATCGGCCAAGCATGTTGGCACCCCAGACCACCCAGCGCTGACGTAGAGCCGTGCGGACGATGGCCGCCGAAGTGCCCGGAAACCGCCGCGCGATGCGCAGACCAAGGCGAACGGACGGGTTGGCGGTGAGAAACGGGGCCACCAAAACCAAACCGGCCACGCGGCCGGGGTGCTCGGCGGCCAGGGCCACGGCCGGTTGAGCGCCGGCGGAGCTCGCCACCACCACGGTCCGCCTCACGCCTGCCGCAGCCATCCACTCCGCGATGCGCCCGGCTTGCGCGAAAGCGCCGTAGTCGACAAAGGCGGGCTTGTCGGCCAGGCCATGGCCCAGCAGGTCGAGCCAGCGCACGCAGTAGCGTTGGGCAAGCCTGGGCGTGATGACGTCCCAGGTACGCGCGCTACCGGCGAATCCGGGCAGCATCACGATGTCGGCGCCGGCGCCTACCGCGCGCTCATACAGGCGGCCGTCGCGTCCGGGCACGAGACGGCCGCCGTCCAGATTGGCCTCGACGTCGAAAGGCGCGGGGCGCCCGCGTGTGGCCAGCCAGCCGACCACACCTAACGCCCCCGCGGCCAAAACCCACCGCAGTAGAGCCATCACGCTCGCAGAATAGGTCGCTCCCAACCCTATGCTAGTATCGCGAATCAGCCATCCCTTCTGTGCGGCCGCCATTACCGAGCCGTACAAACCCGAAGGAAGGGGCTTCTTGCGCGATTACGAGTTGATCGTCATATACGACATCGGGCGTGTTCCCGAGCTCTCCTCGGCCTATATCGACGCCGTGGCGGAGCGGATCAGCGCGCACGGCGGCGAGGTCAACAGCGTCAGCAGTTGGGGAAAGCGCAAGTTCGCCTACCCGATCAACAATCAGCGCGAGGGTCACTACGTTCTGCTGAAGTTCTCATGCGATTCGACCCAGCTAGGCGAGCTCGAGCGGTCTCTACGCCTATTCGAGGACGTTGCACGCTTTCTAATCACCCGAGAGGACGAGGACGTGGCGGCGGCTGAGGCGGCCGCGGCTGTTGCCGAGGCTTCCGCATGAGTGAACATAGCGGACCCCGACGCGGGCGATCGCGCGGGCTGAACAAAGTGCAGATCATCGGAAACCTGGGCCGTGACCCTGAGTTGCGCTTCACGCAGAGCGGAACGCCGGTCTGCAATTTCACGATTGCGGTGAACGACAGCTGGCAGAACCGCGACGGTGAGCAGCGCGAGCACACCGAGTGGTTTCGAATCGTAGCTTGGGCGCGTCTGGCTGAGATCGCGAACGAGTACCTGCGGCGCGGCCGTCAGGTCTACGTGGAAGGCCGCCTGCAGACGCGCGAGTGGCAGGACCGCGAGGGAAACGACCGCACCACCACAGAGCTGGTGGCGCGCGACCTGATGATGCTGGGCGGGCGCGAAAGCGAGAGCGAGAGCGAGAGCGAGAGCGAGAGCGAGAACTCGCCGCAGTCGAGCGCGCGAAACAGCGAAGCGAGCGGGCAGTCCGACGAGATCACGGCCGACGACCTGCCGTTCTAGGTCAGTCGGGGAGCCAGGCGGGAAGATATGTCAACAAGGCCGGCTGGAGGCGGAAGATCGCGCGACGACGGTCAACGCCGCGGACGCCGCGGCGGCGGCGGCGGTGGGCGGCGCGGCGGCCGACCGTTCCGGCGGCGCAGTTGCTATTTCTGCGAGACCAAAGAGCCCATCGACTACAAGAAGGTGCAGCTGCTGCGGCGCTTCGTAGCCGACAGCGGTCGGATTGAGCCGCGCCGCCGCGCCATGACGTGCGCACGCCATCAGCGCCGGGTGGCGGTGGCGATCAAGCGGGCGCGCTACCTCGCGCTGCTGCCGTACTCAGTGCGGCGCCGGCCGCACGCCGTTTAGCACCAAGCCCCGCTTGCGCCGTTGTCGGTCGAGCGCAAAGCTTCGCGGATAATTACCCGCTCGCTAGCCGCCGTGGATCGCCTATGACCGTCAGTCGGCGGGGCGGCCGCCCCGCACCAGCTCAAGTAGGCATGCCGGCTGGCCGCGGCCGCACCGGATCCGAGCGGCGGCCGGGGCCGGCGGCACTTTGGCTGCATACGTAGGGACCGCATGGCTGCACGTACACACGCACAACGCAGACGAGCGGCCAGGGAGCGCCGCAGATCGGCTCGCCGGCCGGTGCGCAGCAGCGTGGCATGGCGCGATCTGCCCAACGCTCTGCGCGATTGGTCCATGCTCTCGAAAGGGCAGCGTCAGGCGGCCGGCACGAAGGCGCTGCTGGCCGTCGGGGGGCTGGCCGCCGCGGTGGTGCTCGCCCTTGTCGGCAGCGGCCTTTTCGACGAGTTGGTAGCCGCGCCCGCGCGCCCCGTGGCCACGATTGACGACGTGGAGGTTAGCGCCGAGACGTATCGCCGTTACACCGCTTTCCGACGGTTCGAGCTGGAGGGCCGCCTAGAGGCTGACGAATCGGTACCCGGGCTGCGGGGCGGCGAGCCAAGCCCAGCGCTGGTCGAGCTGCAGTCGCTGGCCTTCGGCGCCGCCACGGAGCTGGTGAACGATGAATTCATCCGGCGTGAAGCTGAGATTCAGGGCTTCGCGGCAAGCGCGGCGGACCTGGAGGCAGAGCTGAATCGCTACTTCGCCGAGGCGGGCGATACGGCCCCGCCGAGGCCGGGTGGCGGGTCCGATTCAACGCCTGCCGAGGACCTGTCTCGTCAGCTGGACTCGCTTAGTAATCGCACGGGTCTGAGCCGGTCCGAGATAGAGCCGTTCCTGGGCGCGCGCATCCGCGAGCGATGGCTGGTGAACACACTCACAGCCGATCTGGGCAGCGCTCCCGCGCACTTTCTGGCCAGCCATATCCTGGCACCCACGGAGGAGGCGCGCGACGAGGTGACCGAGCGGCTGGCGGCCGGCGAGGCGTTCGAAGAGGTGGCGCGCGACGCTTCGGTCGATTTCAACTCGCGCGATCAAGGCGGCGCGCTCGGCTGGGTTCCACGCGGACTGTTTTCGAAGGAATGGGACGAAGCGGCCCTCACACTGCCCAAAGGCGAGGTCGGCGCGCCGGTGCAAACGAGCGAAGGTTGGTACTTCATCCGAGTGGATGAGCGGCTCGTGTCACGCCCGCTCGACGCCGGGATGAAGGAACGCTTGCAAGCGGCCGCCTTGCAGCGCTGGCTGCAGGCGGCCATGAGCGAGGCGGACGTGCAGTACATCCTCAACGCCGAGATCATCGAGTGGGCGCGAAGGCGAACGCCGGGCGGATAGACGTATTCCAGTCACCGGGCGGCGACTGCCGCTCTTTGCCCAGCTACGGCCAGGTGAGCGCAGAGGCGCAACTGTGGACTGAAGAGCCTGACCGAGCGGGCACCGCCGCTGGCGCCTATCGAGGGTGAGATTCGCTATAGCTCGCGGAAATAGCAGCTTCGCCGGCCGGTGTGGCAAGCAGGCCCGGCGGGACGGACTTTGACGAGTAGCGAGTTGTTTTCGCAGTCGACGGCAATTCCGGCCACGCGCAGATAGCTCCCCGAGGTGGCCCCCTTGTGCCATAGCTCGCGGCGGGAGCGGCTCCAGAACCAGACATCGCCCGATTCACGCGTGCGCCGCAGCGCCTCGCGGTTCATGTAGGCGAGCATCAGCACCTCGCCGGAATCCGCATCCTGGCAGACGGCCGGGATGAGACCGGCGGCGTCGAACGCCGGCTCCACCGTCGCCTTGCTATCGGTCGCGCTCACGGAGACTGCTCCTCACCGCCGCGTCTCATGCGAATCGACGCCATCGTAGTCGAGTCAAGCCAAGAATCGCAGCAAATCCCGCCATGCACCCTGCGTCTCGCCATCGCTTGCGGATTCTGTAGGATGCGGCGTGCTTCCGTTGGGGACCACCGACGAACGGCTGCCTCGCTATCGCCCGTGGGCGACCGTGGGCCTAATGGCCACGCTGCTCGCCATTTTTCTCTACACCGAGCTGGCGCTCACACCCACCGCGCGATCGCTCGTGTTCGAGGCGTACGGTCAGGTGCCTGCACGGCTGCGGGTAGACACGGGCGGGGCAGTGCTCCCGCTGTTTGCGCACATGTTTCTGCACGGCGGGTGGCTTCACGCCATTGGCAACGCCCTGTTCCTGTGGGCCTTCGGACGTGGCGTGGAAGCGCACCTGCGCTGGTTCTTTCTGCCCACCTACCTGGGCTTGGGGATCTTTGCGGCGATGATCTCATCGGCCACGCGGTTGGGTTCCGATGTCCCGGCAATCGGCGCGTCGGGCGCGATCGCGGGCGTGATGGGCATCTATTTCGTGTTGCTACCACACGCGCGCGTTCGCACGATCTTCTGGGACGTGCCGGCGATCATCTATATGGGCATCTGGTTCGGCATGCAGGTGATCGATGAGCTCACCGTCGGGTACGCGTCGCGCGTCGACTATTGGGCACACATCGGCGGTTTCCTGGTTGGGTACGCGCTCGTCCGGGGGTTGCGGGCAGGGTTCGGCCTCTGGCCGGACGAGCCACACCGCCTCGGACCTGGCTGGGATCCGGTCCGCGACGCACGGCCACCACGCAGGGGCCGCACCCTGGCGGTGGCCCGAGCGCTCCTGGCCGGGCACGTCGTCCGAGAGTCCGACCTGACTTTGCGAGATGGATTCGTCAAACCGGGCGCCGTAGAAGGACATCACATCGATGCGATCTTGGGTCAGCGTCTCTTGCAGGCGCGGTACGGAGCCGAGGTCTTGCTCTGGAGTGACTTTGGGTTGGAGGAGCCCGACAGCTAGCCGTATGCGCCCGATCCCGCCCAACGAAGCGTCTGGCGCACCCTGGCGGCATGGCTAGGGCACCACATCCACGCGCGCGGGCTCTGTCGTCGACGGCACCGCGGCAGTCCGGCCGCGCACACGGATGCGTGAGCTCAGCAGCAACGACAGCAGCGCCAGCGCCGCGCCGCCGATGAACGGCACCTCGTGTCCGAAAGCCTCCCATAGCACGCCGCCCGTCACCGGGATGATGACCGCCGCAACGTGATTCATGGTTTGGCCCGTAACCAGACTGGGTCGCAGATCGGCGGGGTCGACGAGGATTTTGTGCAGGTAAGTCGTTACGGCGGCCTCGGCGCTGAAGAAGAAGTTATCCAGGATGTAGAGCGCGAACAGGAGGCCGATGACGCCGACGAATGCGTAGCCGGTGAAGATGAGCGCCAGCGAGGCAAAGCCGACCATCAGCACCGGCCGCTCACCGAAACGGTCGATCCAGCGTCCGACGAGATAGGCCGAGGCGGCCGTAGTGGCCCCATTAACCAGGCCGAGGATGGCGATGGTTTGAACGGGCGTGGCGTAGTTGCGCACTAGCAGGAAGACCGCGAAGGTCATGAAGATGTGGCGCCGGGCGCCATCGAGAAGGGTGAGCGCGTAGAAGAGCCCGTAGCGCCGTCGAAAGAGGATGCGCGGAACGCGTCCCGCGGGCCGCACGCCGCGCAGCTGTATTACGAACAGACTGCCCACGATGATCGCGGCGCCGGAGGCAATGAAAAGAAGACGCAGCCCCGTGTGGCCCGCCAGCACCGCGACCAGCCCGATGCCGAGGATCTGCGAGACCGCCGTCACGGATCGGAGTTGGCCGAGCCGCCTGCCCTCATGCGCGCGTTCGCTCAGCCGCAGGGCTAGCGCGTTGGAGACGGGCATCCACATATGAAACCCAACGCTGGCGATCAGTGAAACGACGATCAGCATTTCAATCGATTGCAGGTGGAAGTAGTTCACGTAACCGACCCCCAGAATGAGCAACGCCGCGGCTCCGACCACCGGCTCGGCCACGGTCATAACGAGCGCGGCAATGGCCACGGTCAGGAGACCGGGGATCTCGCGGATCGACTCAAGCAATCCAAGCTGGTCGGGACGGATTTGCAGGTCGTCCGCCACGAAGTTGGTCAAGACCGTGATGTAGAGACCGAATCCCAGTCCCCAACAGAACGCGGCCGCCATCAGCCAGCCAAACGGCGGGACGCGCCGAAGCGCGTGGGTGAGCGCGTTTATCACGGGATGAAAAGGGGAGAGGGTGGGCGATTGTACGGGCCGCCGGGCGCCACGCAGGAGAATCAGCGCCGCAGGCGGCCTTTCCCCTGGCAGGTTGGACAGGTGCCGGCCAGAACCTGCCAGCCGCGCGACTGCGAGGCCGATCGCCGGCGCTCATTGATCTGTCCGGACCCTCGGCAACGGGCGCAGGCCGGCCCGGCGGCCGGCAGCAAGCGCGGCAGCGCCAGAATGACCACGGCGATCAGAATAACCACGATCGCCCAGGCTTCAATAGGCATCAGGCCGTCTCGTTAGCCGCCTAGCCTTTCTACCGCTCAGTGTAGGTCGGCGCGGGCCTTCGGTTGAGGGGCCGTTTGTGGGGAATCGGCGGCGTCTCTAGAATCACGCGCAACCGCCGAGCGAGGCGCATGTGGCTGGTTTCACCCACCTTCACGTTCACAGCGAATTCAGTCTGCTCGACGGTTTTTGCCGCATTCCGGACCTGATAGAGCAAACCCGCGCGCTGGGCATGGACGCGGTGGCGCTTACCGACCACGGCGTGATGTACGGCGCGGCGGACTTCTACTTGGCGGCCAAGGCGGCCGGGGTGCGCCCGATTCTGGGCTGCGAGGCCTACGTGGCGCCGCGCACACGGCATGACCGCGACGCCAGCCTGGATAAGCGCGCGCACCATCTCACTCTGCTGGCGCAAGACATCGAGGGTTATCGCAGCCTGGTCAAGCTGTCGTCGCTGGCGCATCTGGAGGGCTTCTACTACCGCCCGCGGATCGACCACGACCTCTTGAGCGCGACGCACCGCGGCCTGATCTGTCTGTCCGGATGCCGCGGGGGCGAGCTCAACATGGCAATCGCCGACGGAGACCTGCGACGCGCCGAGGCGATCGCGCGCTGGCACGCGGACGTGTTTGGCGACGGCAACTACTTCATCGAGCTGCAACGCAACGGGGTGCCCGACCAGGAGTCGATCAACGCTTCGTTGCTGGAGCTGGCGAAAGGGTTGGGACTACCGATCGTCGCCACCAACGACGTGCACTACGCACGCCGTGAGGAGCGAGACGCTCACGATGTGCTGCTCTGCGTTCAGACCGGCAGCCGGGTCGCCGACACCGACCGGATGCGCATGGACGGTGAGTTTCACTTGCGCTCTCCCGCGGAGATGGAGCAGCTGTTCGGAGAGACACCGGAAGCGCTGGAGAACACCGCGAAGATCGCGCAGCGGTGTGACATAGAGCTGCCCTTTGGCCGCATTGCGATGCCCGCGGTCGACGTGCCGGAGGGCCGCAACGCTAGCGAGCACCTGCGAGCGCTCGCGCAGGACGGGCTACAGCAGCGATTGGGCGGCGACGTGCCGGCCTCTTACGCGCAGCGTCTGGCCTCCGAGCTGGAGGTCATCGAAACCACCGAGTTCAGCGAATACATGCTGCTGGTGGGCGACATTCTGAGCTTTGCGCGCTCGAGTGGAATGCTGACCGCCCCGCGCGGATCGGTGAACGGGAGCTTGGTGGCCTTTGCCACCGGTATGTCGGATATCGACCCGGTGCGGCACGACATCATGTTCGAGCGTTTTCTCACCGTGGGGCGCAAGGGTTCCATGCCCGACGTCGACATGGACTTTCCAAGCGACCGGCGCGACGAGGTTATCGAGTACATCGCGAGCAAGTATGGCCCCGACCACGTGGCGCAGATCGTCACCTTTGGGACGCTGGCAGCCCGCGCGGCGGTACGCGACGTGGGGCGGGCGCTCGGCATGCCTTACGCGGACGTCGATCGGGTTGCGAAGCTCATCCCGTTCAATGCGATCAACCCGTTCACGATCGAGCGCTCGCTCGAGACGGTGGCGGATCTCAAGAGTCTCTACCACGAGCAGCCGGAGATACGACAACTGCTCGACACCGCACGCGCCGTGGAAGGAGTGGCGCGCCACGCCTCTACACACGCCGCGGGCATCGTGGTTTCGCGCGAGCCCATCATGGAGCACGTGCCTCTCATGCGGTCGACCGAGGGCCGGCCCGTTGCACAGTTCAATTTCGAGACGCTCGAGAAGATCGGACTGCTGCAACTGGACGTTCTCGGACTCTCCAACTTCCGAACGATCCAGCACGCACTGCGTCAGATCGAGGCGGACAGCGGTGACGCGATTGAACCTGAGCAGATCCCGCTGGACGACGACAGCGCGTTCGCAATGCTGCGCCAGGGCCGGACGGTGGGCGTGTTCCAACTCGAGGGCGGCGGGATGACCCGCACCCTGCTCGACCTGCAGCCCGGCAGCATCGACGAGCTGGCGGCCATCATCGCGCTCTACCGACCCGGCCCCATGGCCCATATCCCGCGCTACATCGAACGAAAGCACGGGCGCGTGGCGCCCACCTATCCGCACCCGAAACTCGAACCGATCCTGCGGGACACGCATGGCGTGCTGGTCTACGCCGATCAGGTGCTGCAGATCGCGCGGGAGCTGGCCGGCTATTCGTGGGACGAAGCTGACGCTTTTCGCCGGGCCGTGGGGAAAAAGATTCGGGCCGCGCTGGATCGCGAGCATGAGCGTTTCGTCTCACGTTCGGTGGAGCGCGGAATCGATGAGTCGGTGGCCGAGGAGGTCTTCGCGCTCATCGAGCCATTCGCGGGGTACGGGTTCAACAAAGCGCATGCGATTTCCTACGCGGTGATCGCGTATTGGACGGCGTGGCTGAAGGCGCGCTACCCGGCGCAGTTTTTGACCGCGCTAATGGTGACCGACAGCGGCGATACCTCGAAGATCGCCAGCGCAAAGGCCGAGGCGGCCTCGATGGGCATCGAGATCGGTCCGCCCGACATCAATCACAGCGAGGCGGAGTTCGTCCACCGCGACAGCCGCATCGTCTTTGGACTCGGTGCCGTGAAGAACGTGGGCGAACACGCGGTGGCCGCGATCCTGCAGGCGCGCACCCCCGACCGTCCGTTCGCATCGCTCGACGATCTGTGCGAGCGCATCGACTCGAAGGTCGTTCCACGCCGCGCCCTGGAAAGCCTCGTCAAGGTCGGCGCGCTCGACGCGCTGGGCGAGCGCCACGCGCTGCTGGACAGGCTGGCGCCTGCCCTGGCTCGCGGGCAAGCGGTGCTGCGTGACCGGCAAGTAGGGCAGGCCACGATGTTCGACATGGGCCTGACCGAGCAGCCGGCGGGAGTGTCGGACATGCCGAGCACACCGCCCGCGGACGACGCGCAGCGGCGCCGCTGGGAAAAGGAGCTGCTCGGATTGCATGTCTCTTCGAGCCCGCTCAGCGAGCCAAGCGTTCATGCGGCGCTGCAGCAGGTAACGGACGCGCGCATCCACGCACTCGACGAATCGCATCATGGTCAGGTGATCAGTGTGGGCGGGCTGATAGCGGACGTCCGATCGTTCCTCACGCGTAAGGGCCAGGCCATGGGTGTAATCACGCTCGACGACGCGCCGGGCCAAATCGACGTCACCCTGTTCCCGCGCTTGTGGGAACGCGTGGGTGCGCACCTCGAAACGGATCAGGTAGTGGTCGTGAGCGGCCGGCTGGAAGGCGATGACGCGACGCTGCGCATGATCGCGGACAACTGCTACCCGCTGACGATCTCGCCGCAAGCCGAAGAGAGCGACGGCGTGCCCGTCGGCCAGGACACGAGCGGCACCAACGGCAGCGCCAACGGTGAGGCCGAAGCCACGCAAGCGCCGACGCCCAGCGAGCCGGACGACGGGGCGCGGGATGAGGCGGAGAGGGCGCGCGCGGTCGCGGGCTCGATGGCGGCGCAAGCGGCCGGCACCGCTTTCGCACCGGCAAACGACGAGTCCGGGGGAGACGTCGACGCGCCTGCGCCCGCGGCCGACCAGGATGAGAAGCCGGCTCGTGAATCCACCGAGACGCAGGCCGAGGAATCGGGCGAGGCGGACCACGCTCCTCCAGCCAGGATCATCGTGACGCTGCATCGAAGTCCGGACCCGGCGCATGACCTCGATTTGCTGCGCAGGCTCTCGCAGGCAGCCGAGCGACGGCGGGGCGACGTGCCCCTGGATCTGCACATCGCGCGCGGCAACGCCGACACTACGCGCCTGCGCTGGCCGCAGGGCGTGGACGGCAGCGAGGGTCTTGTCGGAGAACTACGGCGCGAGTTCGGCGAGGACGGCGTACACATCGCCTAGCCTGCCCTCTTCCCGAGATGGAGCGCGGCCGGGCGCGCCGGGGGGCCGCGACCCAGGCCGGCGGTCGGTCATGGCCAGGGCTCACGCTCCGGCAGGGCGCCCTGATTCGACACAATCAACCACGCGCCGCAACATGGCTTTGGGATTGTCGGGCGCGTTAGCCGCGAGACAGACGTTAGATGACGCGAAGGAGCACGGCGTGAAGATCGGATACATCGGATTGGGCAAGATGGGCATGCCGATGGCCAAGAACCTGCGCGCCGCGGGCCACGAGCTGGTGGTGCACAACCGCAGTCGCGCCAAGGTCGACGACTTCGTGGCCGAGGGCGGCATCGCCGCCGCGTCGCCGGCGGAAGTCGCCGGACAGGTGGAGGTGCTGTGCGTCAACGTGCCGACGCCGGAAATCTCGGTAGAGCTGCTGCTGGGCCCCGATGGAGCGATCGAAACGGTCACGGATGGCCAGCTGTGGATAGATTTTGGGACGAACGGGCCGGACACGGCTCGAACCTGCGCCGCGGCGGGCGCCGAGAAGGGCGCCGGGTACCTGGACGCGCCGGTTA
Organism: Chloroflexota bacterium; assembly: GCA_965220075.1. Classification (GTDB taxonomy): domain Bacteria; phylum Chloroflexota; class UBA11872; order UBA11872; family UBA11872. The sequence goes on along the minus strand of OZ244806.1, from coordinate 1,064,729 downwards.
GCGGCGGGCCGGGCGGCGCCGAGGCCGGCACGCTCGCTATGTTCGTGGGCGGCGCCGAGGAAGATTTCCAACGCGGCAAGGAGCTGCTGGACATTCTCGGCGGCAACGTTCAGCTTTTCGGTCCGGTCGGCTCGGGCTGCGTCGCCAAGCTGGCCAACCAGATGATCATCGCGGGGGTGCGCGCCGCCAACGCGGAGGCCTTCGTGCTGGCCGTCAAGAACGGCATCGACCCCGCCCAGCTGTATAAAACGCTCATGGGCGCGTTCGCCGCTAGTCGCTGCATGGAAGTCGACTTGCCCAACCTGGTGCTCAAGCGCGACTTCTCCGCCCGCTTTGCGGTGGACCTGCTGCTGAAGGATCTGGGGCTCGCGCTGGAGCTGGGACGGCGCAGCGAGGTTCGCCTGCTTGCCACCAGCCTCGCCGACCAGCTTTTTCAAGAGACGCGACAGCACGGGTACGGCGATCTCGACGCGGCGGCAGTGTTCAAGCCGCTGGAGGAGCTCACAGGCGTGGAGGTCACGAGCACGGGCGCGGCTTAGCCGAAGCGACAGGCGCTGGGTCGGGTTCATCCCAGTGCTCCCTGAACCGTGATTGGAGAACTGCGGTTCCTGGCCGCGCGTTTCGTCACAAACTTCTTCGCGGCGCTGGCCGTCGTGGCGTTTGTGCCGGAGGGCCTCACGTTTCCCGAGCAGGGCTCGCGGGCTTTCTGGATCGCGATCCTCAGCCTGGCGGCCGTGCTGGCCTTCCTCAACGCCTACGTTCGGCCGGCCATCGAGCTGGTGCTGAAGCCTCTGACGTGCCTGTTTGGCCTCATCATGGTCTCGGCCGCGCACCTGGTGATTAGCGTGGCGGTGTTCTGGGTCGCCGCCGCAGTGGTCGAGGAGATAGCAATTACAAGCGTACGGGCCGGACTGATCGGCGCGGTGATCGTGAGCGCGGCGGGCGTGGCCGGATCACTGCTGCTGGGGGGACGCCGCGAGTAGGTCTTGTGGAGCCGCAAGCGCAAGGCGCCGATCGATCGCCGGCCAAGCCGCGCCGCAGCGCGCTGGTGGAAGCGGCGGTCAGCGCGCTCACGCGGGCCGGGCGGCCGCTCCCGGTCGAGCACCTGGTGCGTGTGGTCATGCAGGTGGAATTCGGCGCACTGGGACCGGCGAGCCGCGCGCTCGAACCGCTGCTGGTCAGCGACGAACGGTTGCAGCGCGTGGATGCCGGCCATTGGGGTCTGCGCGCCTGGACGCAGCGCGAACTCCCAGTTTGTGACGTCGAGTTTGTCGTATTCGACGTGGAGACAAACGGCGGTCGGGGCGGCCGGCACCGGGTGCTGGAGATCGGCGCGGAGCGTGTTCGTGACGGGCGCGTGCTGGCGCGATTCGAGTCACTGGTTCGGATTCCGCAACGCATTTCTAGGTTCATAACCCGCTACACGGGCATCACCGACGAGATGCTCGAAGACGCGCCGGGCATCGAGCCGGTGCTGAGCGAGTTCCGCGAGTTTCAGTCCGGCGCGGTGCTGGTGGCGCACAACCTGCCCACGGACCTTGGTTACCTCAACCGTGAGGCCGTGTGGGCCCGTCAACCGCTTTTCCCGGGTGACGGTCTCGACACGATGGAGCTGGTTGAGGCGCTCATGCCGGAGGTCGATGGCAGCGGGCTCGAGGTGGTGCTCAAGGCGGCCGGCGTGGCGGCGCCGACCAGGCACCGGGCCTTGCCGGACGCGCAGGCGACCGCCCGGCTGTTTGAAGTCCTGCTTACGCGCGCGGCGGCCAGGGGCCCGGCGACGCTTGAGAGCTTGCACGAAGTGGCTCAGGCCGGCGGACCCGAAGGACCCATGCCCAGGCGTGCGCGCGAGCTGGCGCGCTGGACCTCCCGCAATCTGCCGCCCACGCCCGGCGTGTATGTATTCAGAAGCAAGAGCGGTCGGGCGCTATATGTCGGCAAGGCGGTATCGCTGCAGCGGCGCGCGCGCAGTCACTTCACCGACTCGGCCGGATTCGTACGGAAGCGCGACGGGCTGCTGGAGCGCGTGGACCGGATTGACTGGGAGGCGACGGGCTCCGAGCTGCTGGCATTGCTGCGCGAGGCCGAGCTAATCGACCAGCTGGAGCCCAGCTACAACGTCCACAGGCAGCGGCGCAGCGGTCGTCGATTCGTGCGAATCGGGACCCCCGAGGCGGCGGTGACGCACACCGCCCGAGAGGTCAGTGAGAACGCGGACGCCGATTATGTGGGTCCGTTCCGCACGTCGCGCGACGCCCAGCTAGCCAGCGCGGCCGCCCGAAGGGTATTCGAGCTGCCGTCACGGCGATCGGCCGACAAGTCGGTCGCACCCTGGCGCCGGGCGGCCGCGTTGACCTTCCTTTCCGGTGGCCGTCAGGCCGCCGCCGAGACCGTGAAAGAGGCCGACGCATCGACTGGCGAGCGCGACCTCGTGCTGCGGCGCCTGCGGCGCCTCAGGGTGGAGCGCCGGCCGGTGCGCGGAGGGCTGGGCGGCGGGCGCGTGGTCGTAGCCGATCCGGGCGAGACGCCGGGCAGCGTGGTGATTTTGCTCATCGACGCGGGGCAAATCGAAGCGACGGAAGTGCTCTACCGGCCGCGCCGCTCCGATATACGCCGGGCGCTAACCGAGCTGCTCGCGCGCGAGCCGGGATCGGAGAAGGCCTCCGACACTCACCGCAACATCGTGCTGGCGTGGCTGCACGCCGCGGCGGGGCGCGCCGACCTCATTTCGGCCGACGCGCCTGCGCCGGACGCGCGATTGCTGGAACAGGTATGGCGGCAGGTGCGCAGCGCGGCGCGCGAGTGAGGCGCGGCATGCCTGCGGGCCTAGTCGCGGTCGGTCCCCGGCCCGTCAGGCTAACGGCCGGAAGGTATGACTTCGAGCACGAAAGCGCGGCCGCCTGGATCCGCCGGTCAAGCAGCCAAGGCGGCGGGGCGCAACGCGCCGGGAGGCGACGCTGGGAATCGAACCCAGGATAGGGGTTTTGCAGACCCCCGCCTTACCACTTGGCTACGTCGCCAGGTCACGCGCCGCATGAGCCACGCGGACGCTAAAGCAAGAATACCCAAACCTCAGATGGCAAGCAGGCGCGCCGAGGTGCGGCCGGACCAGACCTACATCGCTATCGGAAAGCCAAGCAACGGGGTCGGCTCACAGGGGCGGCTCCGAGACTGAGTGCGGGGCAACCGAACACCGCACTCAGTCTCGTAAGAGCTATGCCCTTTGCTCAGTGATGAATCGGCCCTGAGCCGTCGATCACTAGGCGCTGCTCGTCTTGAGGAGACCCACGCCGAGCATGATCATCCAGAGCACCCATACGATGTAGCAGATCCTGGCTATCAGAAGCGCGCCCCCAAGCAGGCCAGTGTCACTGATCCCAATGATCAGTGACACCAGGGCGACGATTGACGCGACGGCTACTACCAACGCAGCGTTTTTGTTGAAATCGCCTCTGGCGTACAGACCCAGACTGAGAACGAGGAACCCGAGGGAGGCGGCAAGGCTCGACGTCAATGCAATACCCGACTCCACCGAGTAGACGGGCTCCGCGGCTTGAAGGGCCTGAGGAGCCGAAATTCCGGTATTGGCGATCACGTGATTCAGCCCTAGCGACACGATCCATCCGAAATTGGCAATCACCAGGACTCCAAAGCCCAGTCGTGACAGAGCGTCGCCGCCGCCGCCGTCTCTCACGCCGCTCTGGAGAACGTAAAGCCCGTAGAGCGTGACGATCAGACCGAGAGGTACGACGAAGGCCGACAAGTGGGCCAGTGCGGGATTGGACGCTAAGGCAGTGATCGACGCCACGGCGTCAGTTGGGTCCGCTCTGTCAACGAGCAGCCCGCCCGGCTCGATCAAGAAGAAAATGATCGCTAGTACGGGACCAACAATGAGCGCCAGAGCTCCAAGCCGGTTCACGGAAATCGTTCTCATAGCGCATTCTCCCGCAGATTGCCAGAAGATTTCTCACGATACTCGCACATCGCAACAGCGACGGCAGGGAGTACCTCACGCCGCGAGCGCGGGCGGTGGGTCATTCTGATCGGTTGCCCTATTCCCGAGTAGCCGCTATACGTGCCTGACCGGCGGACGCCCGATGGCTGGGAAGGGGCGTTGCCTGCGTGAAGGCGCTATTTCTGGAGTAGTAGGACGCCTTAGCCGCCGGGAATGTAGAGGCTGCGGTCTTGCACCGGCACTTCGACGCGGGCGCCGCCCCGCAGATGGGAGTGCGCGATGGCGAACTGCGCCTCCACGGTTTGCATGGTGACGTCGATGTTGCCAGCCGTGCGCGGTCCGCCCTCCATCTGGCGAATGATGTCGCGTATTTTGCGGACGGTAGCGCTCTCGCCGATCGGACGATAGACGTGCTCGTGGACCTCGTCGCTGTCGCGCTGCACGCGCCTCACGGCCACGTGCTTGCCGTTTTCCCAGGCCAGGGCGCGTCCTTCCTCGCCGTGCACCTCAATGTCCCAGGTCACGCGCGACGGGATGAAGTAACCCTCGGCGCCCCCCGCGTAACCGACCCGAAAGAAACCGACCATCGGGTCGCCAATCTCCTGGCCGGGCGCCGGCACGTAGCGATGACCGGCTGGATCGTAGGTGGGAGGCGGTTTGCGCGGATTGGGGTCGAAAGGGTCGCCGGGGTCGATCATGCGGCCCTCCACCCACACGGGCATGGGATCGCCGAGCAGCATCGAGGCCGTGTCGAGCGTGTGCGGGTGGTGCTTGATCAGGTCGGTGTAGGAGTACATCACCACGAAACGCGGCTGACCAATGTCGCCACGGGCGATCGCGTCCCGCAGGGCCTGATAGGCCAGGCCATGGCGCCGGTTGGCGCCCCAGTTGAACGCAACGCCGTTGGCGCGCAACGCGTCGCGAATACGATCGGCCTCCTCCAGGGAGGCGCACAGGCCCTTCTCCGAAAAGATTCCGCGCACTCCGTGCTCGGCGGCGAAGATCAGCGGCTCGGCGCGCGTGAGGGCGGGAGTGGTGACGCTCACGATGTCGGGTTGTTCGCTGGTGATCATCTCGCGATAGTCGAGATAGGTGTTGTGAATGTCGAACCGCTCAGCGAAGCGGCGCAGACGCTCGGCGCCGCGGTTGGCGACAGCCACGACCTCGGTGTCTTCGATGGCCGCGTAGGCGCTGAAGTGGCCGTAGGGCCGCTGCGGCTCGCCCACCGGCAGCTCGTCCTCGATCAGACCGCCGCTGCGGCCGGAACCAATGATGGCGACCCGATACTTAGCAGTCACGGCAACCTCCCGGCGGTCCGGCCCCAATGCGGACGGGACCGGACGGCAAAGCCGACACGGGCAACGCTATCGGCACAACTCTCTATGCGATTGGGACTTTACGCGCCGTCGGACTCCGTGTTGACGTATTTGCCCCGAACGATCATGCCGCGCGGGTCTTCAGCGGGGGGACGCTTGCTGGAGTTGTGCGTTGGTCCCGTCCAGTGCTTGTGCTGCGGCAACAGCGCCGGGTTCTGGGGATCCCGGTAGCCGACACGAATCAGCCGCCGCCAATCATTGGTGCGGTTAGGCGCGGAGCCGTGAATGGTCAAGATGCTGAAGAACACCACGTCGCCCGCGTTGGCCGGGCAGGAGACGGCCGATGAGAGGGGGTAGTCCTCTAGGGGAAGGTGCGGCTGCTCGTACTCGCCGTAGTCCTCCACGGTGTGAAGGATGTGCTGCAGCGGACCGAGCTTGTGGCTGCCCGCCACGAACTTGAGGCAGCCGTTCTCTTCGGTGGCCGAATCGATGTGCATGATGGAGTCGACGTACGCCGGGCCCCAGTGCGGGTAGAAAGGCCAGTCCTGGTGCATGGGGAAGGGAGTTCCCAGGTCGGGTGCCTTGGCGTGCAGAATCGTGTGGTGGAACTCCACGGCGGTTCCGCCCAGCAGGTCGCTCACCGCGCCCGTGAGCTTCGGATTGGTGATGGCGCGCATGTACGTCTCTGAGTAGTTCTGCAGAGTGCCGAGGAATAGCGCCTGGGCGCTGTCGGCTTCGTCAGCGTCCATGATGGCCTTGCGCCAGGGGCCGCGCCAGCCCTGCCCCATGCGGCCCCACTCTTGCATGAGCCGCTCGAGCTCGTCCGACTGCCTTTGCACCTCTGCCGGCGTGAAGACTTTCTCAAGACGCAGAAATCCGTTCTCGTTCCAGAAGTCGAGCTGCTCCTCCGTGAGGACGTTCAGCTTTTGGGCTACTGCGCTCATTGCACCGTCCTTATGCGGCAACGTGAAACCGCGTTAATGCTGCGGAATGATAGCCGCTGAGCCCCGACTCGTGGGGCGGCGCGGGCATGTTGCCGCGCAACTTTAGCCAAATGGATTGGTGGGCGATTCCAGACTCGTGCGGCCGTGCGGGCGCGTGATCCGCAACCGACCGGCGCGGCCTGAACCGGGGTGAAACGACGGGCCTTCTGAAGCGGGTGCAGGTGCGGACGCCTTCTACCCCTCGACGCCGTAGATGGTGGTGTTGTGGAAGTAGTTGACCCAGCCGAACCAATAGGCGAGGTGTCCGGGTAGACGCATAAGGCGCTCGCCGTCGGGACTTTCAAGCGCGTCCTCGGTGATCCGCCAGCGCGCGCCCTGCTGATCGAGCACCGCGTCGGGCGATTCGCTCGGGATGAAAGTCCGGCGGCCTCGCTGGTAGGCGCGAACCTCGGCACCGGCGTTCCAGAACACGGGGCCGGCACCGATTGCATTTCCCTCCGCCGTGAGCGCGCCGCGGGAGGCGATGACCACGAGATTGGTGTCCCCCAGCACGTCGTTGACCACGGATTCCCGCGTGACGATCTCGATCGGATAGGCGCGCGCCAGGCCGTCGACACGGAGGGCGAACACCGGGTCTTTCTCGCCCAGCGCGTCACGGCGTTCGGCCACCGGAAACTTTGGCGACGAGTGCGCGAAATAGGCGCCGTAGGCGATGCCCGGCTCATAGGGCCGCTTGTGTCCGGTGTTGATATCGAGCACCAGGCTGTCGGGATGCTGTTCGGTCCAGTCGCCCCAGGTGGTGACCACGACCGGCAGTGTCTTGAGCCGGATGTCCGACGTGGCCAGCGGGCCTAAGACCGGCTCGCCGGTCAGCTGGTTCCAGAGGCTGAACGTGTTGCGGTCGTACATGAGCTTATTGCTGCGCATCAGGAAGCCGGAAGAACCGAAGGTGAACGTCCGGTCGCCCACGCGCCCGTCGTAGAGCACGCCCGCCCCGCAGAGCGTGCAGTAGGACAAGGACACGGGCACCGAGCCGACTACGTCGTTGGCCATCTCGTGCCAGTCCATGATGCGCAGCGGATATGCGCGCAGGTCGCCGTTGACGGCCACGCCGAACACGAGGTCGTCCGCGTCCAGATAGTCGGCCTCCTGGGCCGATATTAAAGCGGGGTTATCCAGCGCCGGGATACCGTCCACCTTGACGCCGCCCCAGACGATCTCTTCGCTACGGATGCGGCCTGGGTCGGGCGCCTTGAAGAAGCGCGTGAATTTCGGGTCGATTTCGGCGTAGAGGCGGCCTTTCCACTGCGTGAAGCCGGGCGGCGGCTCGAGGTCCCGATCGGTGTACCAGACCGTCCACTCCGGCCACAGAATCATCCTCTCGCCGGTCAGCGCGCGCAGCGCGTCGGTTGGCCCGGGAAAGCCGGGGCCGGTGAGGACGTTGACCTCATTCAGGCGCATCATCTCGATAAACACCGCGATGAAGCGCATGTCGCGAGCTTGGACGATGTGGTCCATGACCGCTTTGGTTTCATCCGGACGCGAGCGGTTCAGCAGGCGGCTTAGAAGGTCGCGGGCCTCTTCGTCGTCGAAGGGCGGGGCCGGCAGGTCCGCGGCGGCGGACCGAGCCGGAGCCCGCGTGACGGTTGCCGGTCCGGAGGCGCCGGCCGCGCTCGAATCCGGTGTGGCTGCGGCCGGCCGATCGGACGACGGCGGGGGCGTGGCGTCGGTCGGTCTCGTGTCGGTCGAAGGGCTCGCTCCGCAGGCGGCCGCGACGGCGGCGGCAAGCGCGCCGGATGCGGCGATACCGGTGCGTAATGCCCTCCGGCGTGATAGCAGTCTGCTCGGCACTCTCGGTCCCTGGCGCTCGCGCGCCACTCGATTCGTTGGCAGAGATCGATTCCGCTTCCGCACAACGCTACCGGGTTGGCGCGTCTCGGCACGGTAAGTAAGGTTGCACAGGCGGCCAGGCACAAGCACGGCTAAGGCGCGCAGCGCACTCTGAACCCGGGTGGCAGTGTGCCGGACTCAGCTGGCTGCTACGCCCAACGACTCGGCCGTCTCGACGAGGTCTCGCCAGACATCGTCGTAGATAGGAATCCCATCACGCTCGCGCGCCTCGCGAGCGCGCTGCTCGGGATCGCCGGGAACCAGGACTTCCTCGAACCCAGGCGCAGGCGGGACGGCGCGAATACGCCTCTGCAGCAGATCGGCGCGCGCCCGGTAGTCTTCCAGCGGGCGCAGCAGGTCCGCTCGCATGACGATCATGGCGGCGCCGTGGTGACCCAGGATCGCGCCGCCGCGGCCGTCCTGCGCGAAGGAGTCAGCACCCGAGAAGGCTTGACCCAGGAACTCGGCCGCCATCATGAGCGCGTAGCCCTTGTGTCCGCCAAACGGCAGAGCGGCGCCACCCGCGAAGAAGTCGTTCGGATCAGTCGTGGGGTTGCCGTGGACATCGAGCGCGGCACCCGCTGGCAGCCGCTCGCCGCGGCGCCGCGCGGTCGCCACCTTGACGCCCGAGAGTGCGGTGGTGGCGAAGTCGAACATCATGGGCGCTTCGTCGCCGGCCGGAAACCCCATGGCGATCGGGTTGGTGTGCAGGGCGCGGGAGCGCCCGCCGTAAGGCGCCGCGTGCGGGTCCTCTTCGCTGAACCCGCCCGCCATAACTATCGCAATCAGATCGGCCTGAGCGGCCATCTCCACGTAGTGGCCCAGGCGGCCGATGTGGTGCGTCTCCATCAGCCCCGATACGGCAACGCCGATCTTCTCCGCCTTGGCGATGGCGCGGCGCATGGCCTCCTTGGCAGTCACCTGGCCGAACGTCCAGTTGCCGGCGACCACCGTGCTGACCTCGGACTCACGCACGATCCTTGGATGCTCGGCAGGCAGCAGCTCGCCAGCGCGAATCGCCTGCACGTAGCCGGGCACGTGGTAGATCCCGTGGGTGTCCACGCCACTCAGGTTTGCCAGCACCAGGTGCTCGGCTACGTCGGCGGCGTTGGCCTCATCGGCGCCGGCCGCGAGGAACACTCGCCGCACCAGCGCGCGCAGCCCGCCGGCGGTCCTGACAATCATGCGGCGTCGCCGATGCGCTGACCCGGCGCCGGCACGGAGCGTCCCAGTGCGCGCAGGATCACGTCACGCAGCGCGGCCGACTCCGAGATGCAGTCAACCCGATTCGTGTCCAGCCACGCGTCCCAGACGTATTCGACGCAGAAGTAGCCGTCGAATTCACGCTCCGCGAAGGCGCGCGCGATCCGTGCGTAGTCGACGACGCCGTCGCCCATAGTGGCCTGCATGATCCCGGGCGCGCCCTGCCGTGCGTGGACATGGCGCGTGCGGGGGAACAGAAGGTCTACGTCGGCTTCCGAAATGCCCTGGAATATGAACTGCGGGTGGTCGAGCGCAAGGGTCAGATCGGGCGCCTGCTCCAGCAACTGAAGAGTCGTGTCGACGGTCGGCGTGATGGATTGATAGTGAGGCTCGATGGACAGTCCCACGCCCTCACGCGCCGCCAGCTCGGTGCGCCATTGCAGCTCATCGGCCGCGCGCAGCCGCGCGTCGTGATCAGGCTCGCCGGGCCAGGGTATTCCGGGTGTCAGCGTGAGGCCGGGGGAACCAATGCCAACCGTGAACGCCAGGACGGCGCGGAACCAGCGGCGCGACTCGGCGCGCGCGTCGGCGTCGGGGTGATTGACGGCCAGCGTCGCCAGGTCGTTGCCGAGGATCGCGAACACATTGGCCGCGCACAGGTCGCGGGCCGTCAGATGTCCTTTCAACTCGGCGGCCATAGCGCCCGGATCGTTCACCACTTCGGCGGGGGTGAACTCGTCGTTGCGGGCAAATACCGCCACGTCGACAGCGGGAAAGCCCAGGTCCGCGATCACGGCGAACGCCGTGCTTCGCTTGAGCTTGGGAAAAGCGTAGTCCGCGCAGCTGAGTTGAATTGGCACCGGCGACCTCCAGCGTCGCGACCGGGACGGACGATAGTACCCGTGCAGACCGGCCGCTTGCAGGGCGGCCATGCGGGACCGGCCCACTCGCCGCGATCGGCCCGGCTCTACGCGCTGTCCATTCCGAAGCTGGCGCGATAGCGATGATCCGATCCGTGGCCGGAGAGAATCCGCAAATCCCGGTGCGCAAGGGGGATATTCACCCGCGAGTTGCCGCCGCGGTGCGACTCGCGCACGGCGATCGCGATCTCGAGCGCCTCGCGGGCGTCCTCACCATTGCAGTTCGGCTCCGAATCGCCCTCGATGCAGGACATCAGATTGTGGATGAGACTGACCCCCGCGGGGCGCCGGCGGCTGGGCGGCGGGAAGAAGCGGCGCACCGGCGCGGGCCGACGCTGGCCGGGCAGGCCGTCCACGAGCGTCCAGAGCTCGGTCTCATGCGCGTCGCGCAGAAAGCGAATCATGCCGTGCGAACCGGTCACGTCCAGAGCCCATTCGTCGGGACCGTTGGCGGTGGTGCGGAAAGTGCCGCGAACGCCGTTGGGAAAGCCCACGAGGCCGTGAGCGCTGAAGTCCTCGTCGGTCTCGAGCGCGGCGTCATCCTCGATCTCACCCACCACCCACTCGGCGCGGCCGCCGGCGAACATGGTCAAAGCAGTCAGGAGGTGGCTGCCGTTGGCGGAGATATGACAGCCCGCCTGCGCGCGCAGGTGAAGCACGTCGCCGATGAGCCCGTCCCGCACCATCTGCAGCGCGTGCCGATAGACACCGCGCCAGCGCCGCAAGCAGTTGACCGCCAGCGGAATGCCCGCGGCCCGGCAGACAGCGATAGCGCGGTCGGCCTGTTCGAGCGAGGCGCTGATCGGCTTTTCGGCCCATATGGCCTTCACGCCGTAGCCGCCGCCGACCACCTCTTCGATGATCTCCGCGCGCGGCGATGACGACGTGCAGACGCTGACGATGTCCGGCCTGGTCTCGGACAGCATCCGGCGGAAGTCCGCGTAGACGGCGTCGACGCTCCAACGGCTGCGGGCAGCCTCACGCTGTTCCGGTTGCAGATCCGCCAAGCCCACGACCTCGACTTCAGGAACAGCGTGGTAACAGCCCAGGTGGGAGAAAGGCAGATCGTGTCCGTCGTAGATCTGAATCTCATCGTCGATCGTGCTGGCAATGCGTCCGAGGCCGATAACGGCCGCGCGATAGCGAGCCATGGGGAATAGCGTCCGTTTAGCTCGAAGCGTTCCGATTATGTCGCACGCGACCGCCCGTCGAAGGGCGGCCGCGTGGCCGGCACAGCTAGCCAGGGACCTCGACTGGTTCGGGGCGGCCGGTCTCGATGGAGCGATTCATCGCCAGCGCCACGGCCAGCGAGCGCATGGCGTCGGACCAGGAGCTGCGGATGTGGCTCGCATCACCCGTGCGCACCGCCTCGAGGAACACCTGCATCTCGCGAAAGTGGGTGGGCACGGGCGGCTGGCGCGGAGGTTCGGCGTGGTCTTCGCCCGCAGGAAGTGCGACCGTGAAATCCTCCTCGATGGGCGCCGGCTTGCCGTCCGGGCCGGGGAAGGTCCCGCGCAGCTCGGGCGGACTCCAGGCGTTGATATCGAGCGTAAAATCGGCCCCGCCGATGATGACGCTGGAACGGCCGGGGTTGACCCAGGAGTGCACGTGCACGCCGGTGGCCCCGCTGGCGAAGCGCAAGCTGCTCGTGGTGGAATCTTCGGACGTGAAGGTCTTCGATTGCGGTCGGACCGCGTTGCTGGCAAATGTGTGCACCTCGACAATCTCTCCCATGAGGTAGCGCATCAGGTCGACCAGGTGGATCGCCTGGTCCAGGATCAGCCCGCCGGAGAGCTCCTTCAGGTAGAACCAATCGCGCAGGCCGTTCGTCAACGCGAGATTGGTGACATAGGCGCTTATCACGAGGTTGATGAGCCTTCCGCGCGTGAGCTCGCGCGCGCGGTCCACCACCGGCGAGTAGCGCCAGTTGAAGCCGGCGGCGCACAGGATTCCACTCGATTGGATGATATCGGCGATCGCGCGGGCTTCGTCCATGGTGCGGGCCGGCGGTTTCTCACACAGGACCGCGACGCCGCGCCGGGCGGCCAGCTCGAAAACCTCACGCCGCAACACCGGGGGCGCGCAAAGCAGCACGGCGTCGAGCCTCGGCTCCCGCGCGAACATGGCGGCCAGGTCGGTATAGGCGGTTGCCTGAACTCGACCGGCTGTCGCCTCGGCCAGAGACGCGTTGACGTCGCACACGGCCACCACCCGGTTATCGGGCAGAGCCGCCAGGTTCCTCAGATGGCGCGCGCCGATACTGCCCGCGGCGATGACGCCTACCGCGACCTCGGCGTCGCGCCGTGTGCCCGATTCAGCCATGCGGAACTCCCGCCTCCCGGAAAGCCCGGTCAATGGATTCGTAGCCTATCCGCGCGGCCCCTACCGGATCGAAGTCCTCGCGCGACCAGACGGCGGCGCTCACCTCCATCGTGATGAAGCCGGTCCAGCCGGCGGCATGCATGGCTCGCATGTAGGCGGTCGAGTCCAGATCGCCCTGGCCCAGCAGCCGCAGATCGAACGTGCCGTCCGGCTTGCGATGCGCGTCGGTTATATGGGTGTGCACCGTAATCGGCACCAGGGCCCGCACGGAGTCTTCGATGCGCTCGCCGGCCATGAAGAAGTGCACGATGTCGAAGTGGAGACCGACGCGCGGGCTGCCCACTTGATCGATGAGCCAAAGAGCGCGCTCGCTGCGATCAACGGCGGCGCGTGCATGCGCTTCGGCCGCAAGTATGAAGTCGTGCTCCTCGGCAAGCGCGGCGTAGTCGCGGCCCCGCCGCGCGATCAGATCACGATCGAGCTGCCAGCGATCGGTCTGGCCGCCGATGCCCATGGCGATAACCGGCGTGGCGCCCGCGCCAAGGTCGCGCGCAAGCTGCACCAGCTCACGAGTGTCCGCGAGGTTCCGGCGGTGGTCCGCGTCGTCGTGCTCCAGCACGTGCAATGTCAGTGCGAAGAGAGCCACGACCTCCATATCGTGAGCGGCCAGCAGCTCGCGCGAGCGTGCCCGGCGAGCGGCGTCCATCTGATCGGGCAGCGACCCAAAGTGGCGCGGCCCCACGGCTACCTCCACCCCGCCATAACCAAGACCGGCCATGATCGGAATCGCGTCTTCGAGCGCGAAAGTCGGCATGGCGTAGGTCCCGTAGGCGATCTTCACTGCTCAGCCCTCCCCGACGGTGATCCCAGCGGAACCACGACCGCACCAGCGCGGACGCGGCCACCGCCGGCTTGCACGCGAAGGTGACATGGTGGCGCATCGGCCCGCCAGTTGGCGAACGCGGGCCGGCGCTACGCTGCGGAGATCGCCTCCAGAGACTCCACGATGCGATCGCCGGGAACGACGTCTTGTATGCCCCGGTAGATGTAGGACCATCTCAGCGCGCCGTCCCGGTCGACCACGAAGACCGAGCCGGTGGCGAGGCCGTCACCGAAGTGGTTGAAGACATCGTAGTCAAGCGGAACATCGCCCGTGACGTCGTACAGAATCGGGAATGGAATCCCCAGCTGAGCGACCGCGTACTGCGCCTGTTCCAGATTGTCGGTGCTGATGGCCAGCACCTCGGCGTCGAGATCCACAAGCTTCTCGTAGACATTTTGCAGCTCAACGAGCTGCACGCGGCAGAACGTTCACCAGAAGGCCCGGTAGAACACGATCACCACGTTGCGGGAGCCGGCAAAGGACGCCAAGGAGACCTCGCCCCCCTGCGCGGACGGCAGCGTGAACTGCCGGGCGAGCGGGAACTTGGACGCCTCGGGAGCTTCGGTAGCGGCGGGCGTGGCTTTGGTCGGTTCAGGCGTGGGTGTGGCGGCGGCGACAGTCGGCTGGGGTGTGGCGGTCGGCGCGGGCGTGGCCGGAGTCGCCGTAGCCGCCTGGGCGACCGTGGTCGGTTGGGCGGCGGTCGTGCCGGTCGGCGCGGGGGTGCTTTCCGGGGTGCGTGTCGGCGCTTGGGTGCGAGCGGGCGCGGGAGGAGTGGTTGGCGCAACTGTCGGCGGGACCGGCGAGGGCGTGGCCGAGGTGGGCGTAGCCGGCGCGGCCGTACTGGCGGCCGGCGTTGTAACAGCCGCTTCCAGAGCCGCGCCGCTATCCTCGCCGCAAGCCACGAAGACGAAAGCCGCCAGCAAGCAGAGCGGCAGCAACCGCCACTTCATTCTCGACATCAGTCCGAACACCGGTCGCACGTCGGCACCACGGGATTCGCGCGCTTATACAAGCAGATTACTATTGGATCGTTGCCGCCGTGCAAAGATTAGGCAAATCAACTCCAAAGTCGAGGCGGGAGGGCCGCATGACTGACTCCGATCCGATTTCCGACGCGCTGCACGAACTCGTGTACGGGCTCGTGGTGGTGGGCACTCGTTCAGCCGACGGGGAGCCGAACGGCATGACCGCCAACTGGGTCACGCAGGTCTCGTTCGAGCCGCGCATAGTCGCGCTTGCGGTGCAAGAGGACGCGCACACACGCCGCAATATCGACGAGACCGGCGTTTTCTCGATCGCGACGCTGCCCGAGGGGTCCAAAGATCTCTCGCTGAAGTTCACCAGGAAGTCCACCAGCGGCGAGGGCCGTTTGGAGGGTGAACCGGTCTCGGCGTTCGAGACGGGAACGCCGGTGCTGGATTGCGCGACCGCCTACGTCGAGTGCCGCGTCGTCGACCAGGCGCAGCCGGGAGATCACGTCATCTTCTTCGGTGAGGTGGTCGGCGGCGCCAAGCGGGACGGCCGCGCGGCGGTCCTGCGCGACGAGGACTTGTCCTACGCCGGATAGCGCGCGGTCCGGTCGGCGCGCATTGATGCCTTTCCGGCGGCGGCGCCTGCCCTACGAAGCGGCACCCGGCGTGTACGCCCTCGACGCCGCGCTGGGCGCCTGGTGCTACCTGGCGACGGGCGCGGAGACGCTGCTGGTCGACACGGGGATTCCGGGGCGCGCGGGAGCGATCGAGCGGGCCATCCGCCGGATCGGGCTCGACCCGGCGGCGGTGGATCGGATAGTGCTGACACATTTTGACGTCGATCACTCGGGCAGCGCGCGCGCGCTGTCAAAGCGGCTTGCCGCTCCCACGGCTATCCATCCGGACGACGTGCCATACCTGGCCGCGCCGCATCAATGCCCGGGGTCTCGACGTCTGCTCTACCGGCCCTGGATCACCCGGCTGCTGCGCTGGAATCGCCCCCGCGCCGATCAACTGCTGGGGCACGGTGAGACAGTAGGCGGCTGGACGGTGATGCACACGCCCGGCCACACTCCCGGCAGCATCTCCCTCCTGCGCGATGACGTGGCGATAGTTGGCGACGCGCTCGTGCACCGCAGGGGCCGGCTGTGCCTTAACTCGTACGGTCCCAATACCGATTGGCGGCAACACGTCGCCTCGGCAAAGGCCCTGGCCGGAACGGATGCAAAGGTGGTGCTTCCCGGCCACTACAGCCCGTCCACAAACTCCGCCGCGCTGGCCAATCTGGGCAGGCGGCTGGAGGAAAAGAGCGCCTGAGGCCCCCAACTCCGCAGCTAGGGCATCCGACCCGCCGATCCGCTCTCACACGTGCTTAGACACCGGCGTAGGACGCTCGGCGGCGGGAGCTAGCGAACGGGTATGAACTTGTGGATCGCGTCGTCGCGGCCGACTTCGCCCATGTAAATGGCGCCTTGATCGTCGACGCAGATGCCGTGCGAAGCCAGGTACTGTCCCGGACCTTCACCTTTCTCGCCCCATGAGGTGATGACGGCGCCCTCGTAGTCGAGCAGCGTGATACCGCGGTCCAGCTCAGACATGAAGATCACGCCTTCGGAGTCGTCCACGTGGAAATCGGTGGGACGGCGGAACCCATCCCACACCTCCAGAAAGTCACCGTCGCGCGTGAAGACCTGCACGCGGTTGTTCTCGCGGTCGGCCACGAGCACGCGATCGTCGGGCAGCACCCAAATCCCGTGCGGCAGATTGAACTGGCCCGGCCCGTCACCGGGCTCGCCCCAGGTGCCTTGGTGGACCCCGGCCGCGGAGAAGCGGTGGAAGTGCGGCGCCCGATAGCCGTTGGAGACGAAGATCGTCCCATCGGGCGTCACGTAGGTGTTGGTGGGGTGATTGAAATGGCAGCCATACTCGCCGGCTATGTAGGGATATCCGAGCTTGCGCTGGAGCTCGCCTTCGGTGTTGTAGACCCATACGACCTGCGCGAACCGATCGGTCAGCCAGAGCGTGTCCTCACCTTGCAGAAACACGCCGTGCGGGTGGTTGATGAGATCGTCGCCCCAATGGTCGATGATGTTGCCTTCGCGATCGAACACGATCATCGGGTGTGTTCCGCGGCAAAAGCAGAACACTCGTCCGGCGCTGTCGGTCGCAACGCCCCCTATCCACCCCAGCGAAATGTCCGGTGGGAGCTTTGCCCAGTTCTCAACCACTTCGTACGTGTGCGAGCCACTTCCGACGCGCATGGTGCGACCTCCGAATCCCTACTAGTGCGGCGGGGTTGAATGGTGCGCAGGCTACCAAGCCGGTGCGACCGCGCTGGCACTCCGTCCTGCTCAAGGACTCCGGCCGCAAGGCGAGGGGGCTGTCGGCCAGCGTGTGCGATCAGCCGGGCGTTTGAGAGCTGTATCCCTCCGCGGAGAGCACGTCCAGCGGCGGCATTTCGTCCAGGAGACCGGCCGCCACCGCGCGGGCGAAGAGCTCCCGCAGGCCGGCCACACCCCGCTGGCCCATGTCTGGCGTGAGATCGTTTACGTACATGCGCGTGAACGCGTCGATGCGCGCCGCGTCGATGTCGCGTGCGAACCGCCGCGCATGGGCAAGTGCGGCGGGCGAGTTCTCGTGCGCGTACGCGATCGACGCGCTCAGCGCCGCGGCAAGCCCCCTTTGCCAGGCGGCATCGAGCCCGCGGCTCACTACGTTGATCCCGAGGGGCAGCGGCAGGCCGGTGTCCTCGAACCATCGCTCGCCCAGCCCCAAGACCTTATGGAGACCGTGATCGGCGTAGGTGAGCTGCCCCTCGTGGATGACGACCGCGGCGGTGACGCGCTGCTCCACCACGGCGTCGAGCACGGTGTCGAACGGCATGAATACAGGCGTGAAGGCGGGCAGATAGATGCGCGCCAAGAGATAGGCGGTGGTCAGCTCACCGGGAATAGCCACCGGGACGCCGCGCAGCTGCTCGGCGGCCAGGCGCTCGCGGGCGACGACCACAGGTCCGTAGTTCAGCCCCATGGAAGCGCCGCAGGCGGTGACCCGGTAGCGGTCGGCCACGGACGGATACGCCGCGGCGGATATCTGCAGCATGTCCAGATCGTCGTCGAGCGCGCGTCGATTCAGCGTTTGAATGTCGGCTTGCACCACTTCGCACACGCTCGGCTCTGGCGCGGGCACGCGCACGCGGCCCTGCGCGATGGCGAAGAACATGAAGGCGTCGTCGGCGTCGGGGCTGTGGGCGATCCGTAGGCGGCGCAAGGCGATAACTCACCCTCACCCCAACCCTCTCCCAGAAGGAGAGGGAGTTAGACGTGCCTGGCGTACAGACGTCGCTCGTAGTTCGGAAATCCGAGCCGTTGGCACCGGGGACTACGCGGCGGTCAGGCCGCGCCGGTGGTCACCAGCGCGGCGTCGAAGACCTGGCGCACCTGGTAGCAGGTGTCGCGCTGGGCGGGTACGAAGCCGGCCTCACGGATCAAGGTCTGCATCTCTTCCACGGTCGTTCGGACGTAGTGTCCCGCTTCCTGCATAACGTTCTCTTCGAACAACGTGCCGCCGAAGTCGTCGGCGCCGAAGTGCAGCGCCACCTGGCCGGCGCGCTTGCCCTCGCTGAACCACGACGCGTCGACATGCTCGAAGTTGTCAAGGTAGAGACGCGACACGGCGATGATGCGCAGATAGTCGTTGGCGCCTGCCCGGCGGTTTTTCAGGCGGCGTCCCAATGGTGTGCCGCCGGGCGCGAAGCTCCAGGGAACGAAGGCATAGAAACCGCCGGTGTCGTCCTGAAGGCGGCGGATCCGATCCAGGTGCTCGACGAGGTCCTCGACTTGCTCCAAGTGCCCGTACATCATCGTGGCGGTGCCACGAAAGCCGACCTCGTGCGCGGCGCGCACGACTGCGATCCATTCGTCCGCGTTCATCTTCAGCGGACTTATGGCATGCCGTGCGGAATTAGTTAGAACCTCGGCGCCGCCGCCCGGCAGCGTACGCTGGCCTGCATCCCACAGCGCCTGCAGAACCTGGTGGTAGCTCAGACCCGAGACCTTGGCCATCTCGTAGATCTCGGGCGGTGACCAGAAGTGCGGCGTTATCTCCGGAAACCTGGCCCGCGCCTCGCGCACCATTGCCACGTAGTAGTCGAGGGGCAACTCGGGATTGAGACCGCCCTGCATGAGGACAGTCGTGCAGCCAAGATCGGCCGCGGCGGCGATACGATCCATCATGTCGTCCACGGAGTGCGTGTAGCCGTCCTCCGCCGAGCCCGTGTGCGGGCGGTAGAAAGCGCAGAAGGAGCAGTAGGCGTCACACAGGTTGGTGTAGTTGAGGTTGGTGTCCACCACGTAGGTGACGCGCGAACCGGGAAATCTCTCGCGCCGGATCTCGTCAGCCAGGGCGCCGACCTCGAGCAGGGGCGCCTCGGTCAGGAGCAAGCGTGCGTCATCGGGGGTGAGACGCTCACCCCGGCGGACTTTTTCCTCGATCGCCCGCATCATGCAGCGCTCTCCTCCGCGTTGACTCTGGAGTCGAGCTCGCGAAAGTGCTGGAGTCCGGCCCAGACGTGATCGTTGAACCGATACGTGATGGCGCGCAGGTAGGCGGCTACTTCAGCGGGCGTCAGCCCCAGTTCGGCGCGGCGGCTATGCAGACGCTCGGGCGCCGCGAGGTTGCGGTCAAGAGCAGCCGCGAAATAATCCATGGCCTGAGCCACGGGCTCGCGGGGCACTCCGCGGCGGGCCATCCAGAACGCGAACACGAAGGGCAGGCCGGTCCACGCGCGCCACTCGGCGGCGAGATCGAGTACGTGTTCAAACCCAGGCGCCGGCTTGCGGTCCAAGGCGCGATCACCGATGAGAAGCTGTGCGTCGGCGTCCGCCGACAGCGGCTCGAAACGCGCGGTCGTGACGCCGAAACGCAGACGCAAGAGCACTTTGAGCAGACGGCTTGAAGTGGCCGTCTCGCCGATGACGCCGATCCGGCGCCCGTTCAGATCTTCCGGCGCCACACGCGCGATGAGGAGGACGGATTGGGCGGCGGCCTCGGCGGCGATCCCAAGATCACCGGCGCTCGCGAACATGTCGGGGTGATCGAACGCGGCCACCGCGGGCAGCGGCGCCAGGTCGACCCGGCCGTCCAAGGCCAGCTCGAGCATGCGGCGCGGCGCGGCCACAACCGCGTTGGCGCGCATTTCGTCCTCGTCGAAGAACGGCTCCGTGTTCAGGTACGGAATACGCCCGACGCTAAGCTGCATGCACCCGCTGAACTTCATAGGTAGCGTTGCGCTCCACGGGCACTTTGCCGGCGGAGCGAATCAGGCGGAGCAGCCGGTCACGCTCCAGGCCCAACGGACTGGCGGCCTGGGCAAAGTGGGCAATGCGCTCCTCGCCGATTGTGCCGTCGATATCGTCGGCCCCGAAATTCAAGCCTATGGAGGCCGTCTCCTCGCCGCTCATCACCCAGTAGGCCTTGATGTGGGGGAAGTTGTCGAGCATCAGTCGAGCGGTGGCCAGCGTGCGCAGGTCGTCTATGGGGGTGGCGTGGCGCGGGGCCAGGTTGGTATCGCCCAGCTGGTATTGCAGCGGAATGAAGCACATGAATCCGCCGCTGTCGTCCTGCGCCTGCCGGAGTCGAATCAGGTGATCCACGCGCTCCTGGTGCGTCTCAATGTGCCCGTAGAGCAGGGTCGCGTTGGAGGAAATGCCCATGCGGTGCGCCAGCCGGTGGATCTCGGCCCAGCGGTCGGCGCCGGCTTTGCCGCGAAAGAGCGCGCGGCGCACACGCTCGGAGAACACTTCCGCGCCGCCGCCCGGCATGGAATCGAGTCCGGCCGCGACCAGCCGGCTTAGGACCTCGGTGTCGTCCAGCTTCCAGCGCTTGTGAAAGTAGTCGATCTCGGAGGCCGTGAACGCCTTGATCTGCACGCCCGGGCGCTCGCGCTTGATCGTGCGCAGGAGGTCTTCATACCACTCGAAGGTGATGGTGGGGTGGTGACCGCCCACGATATGCACCTCATGCACGTCGGGATGGATCTGCTCCAGAATCTGTTCCACCGAGTGCTCGTATGCGTGTTCGTCGCGGGGCTTGGCGGCAAAATCGCAAAACTTGCAGGACAGCACGCAGATGTTGGTTGGGTTGATATGGACGTTGAGGGTGAAGTAGACGCGGTCGCCCGAAACGCGGCACGCGGCCCAATCGGCGATCCTTCCCAGACCCAGCAGGTCGGGCGTCCTCAGACAGGCCAGTCCGTCCGCGGCGTCGAGACGCGCGCGAGCCCGGACTTTCGCCCAAATCGATTCGAGCGCGGCGTCGCGGAATCGAATCTCAGGCGCGGCGGCGACTTCAAGCATGAACAGCGGCTCCCGGGGCTGAATCGGCGGCGATTTCGAGCCCTACGCTGCGCAGCAGCAAGTGGCGCAGGGATGGAAAGCGCACGTGCAGTGAATCGCCCGCCCCATCACTGAGCCAACGGACCACCACCTCATTGACGGCGCCGAACCAGGCGGTGGCGATGAGCTCGGTATCGCAGGCCGGAATGGCGCCGCACTCAACGGCGCTATCCAGGTTCCGTTTGATTAGCTGGGTGAACTGGTCGCGCGCGAACATGAGGTCGGCGGTAAAGGGCCGGCCGGCGCCGGTTAGCTCGATGAGCACGATACGCGCCAAGGTGCGGTGCTTGGTGAAAATTTCGATAACCGAGAGCAGCGCCGCGTCGAGCTTCTGTACAGGATCCGTTTCATGTTCGATCTCACGGTCGACTCGCCCCGCGAGCATCGTCGCAAGCTCTCGCACGAGCGCTCGAAAGATCGCCTCTTTACTCGGGAAATGAAAGTAGGCGGCGCCCTTGGAACGACCCGCGCGGGCCACGATATCGTCCACCGCGGCGGCGTGGTAGCCCTTCTCGCCGAACACGTTCAAGGCCGCCTCCAGCAACGCGTGCCGTGTGGCATCGCGCTTCTTAGCTGTACTGCGGCCCGGGAAGCGGAGCACTGTAGTCACGAAAATACCGACTGGTCAGTCGGTTTATAGTGCCTGTCGAGAGAACTGTCAACCAGAACGCGATCAGCGTGGCTACGAGCATGCCTTCGCTACTGGAACCGAGCAGCCCGCCGGTGACCACGCTGCCGCCGGCCGGGGGCGCTTACGGCATAGATACATAGGCCCGTTCAAGCCGAGCCGCGCGGCCAGGGTCGCGAGTCAGACTTTGACGCGTGCGTAACGTACCCGCAGAGGCTGATAGTTCTCAGCTGTCAGCGCCACACTCACGGGCATCGTGCTGGAGCGCTCGATAGGTATCGCCCAGGCGCCGAATCGGTCGCCAAGGGCGACGGAGCGGGTGGTGAGCCACATCGTCGGAACGTCCTCATCGGCCATGAGAACCGCCGCCGGTGTGTTCTGGCCGCCAAAAAGACCGGCGCTCATGACCAGGGCCACGCGCAGGGCCGGGACTGTCTGATAGGCGACATCCCAGGCTGACGACATGAACTGCTGATCGACGTAGCGCGCCGAGGTGGCTTGGGCCTCATCCTCCGGCATACCGTCGGCGGTCATACGGGACCCGATCGCGGAGATCACCGCGCCGCGCGATGTCTCAAAGGACTCCTGCGCAGACTCGAGGCGCCGGCGGTAGGCGCTCATCGGGTCGTGGTCCAACAGCACCACCAGCGCGGCGGGCAGCTGGCGCGGGTCGGTGGTGAGTGCGGCAATTACCTGGAAGGCCTGACTGGGACCGGGCGCGGCTTCGCCGCCGGACGGCTCTTCGGCGGGCGGGGACTCGGCGCTGGGGGGGGCTTCCGCATCCGCTTGCCGTGGGGGCTCGGGTCCCGCGGCGCGGCTTTGCGGCGCCCTGATCGGCTGGCCTGAAGGACCCAGAATGCGCGGTGCCGGTCGGGGTTTCTCAGCCAACGGAGTAGTCCCTTCGTAGTCTGCGCTTCATTGCCATGGAGGGTAGCGCACCGCCAGGCGCTATCAGGACAGCTTGTCCTAATTCGGGAACACAGGCGGAAATTGGTCCGGAGCCCATCGGAGTATGCTCACGCGGAGATCGGTGCAAAGGGCGTTCGCCAGGCTGGCGAGCGAACTCGAGGAAAGAAGGCGGGCGATGGCGCTGGTCCCGATGCGCGTGCTGCTGGATCACGCGGCCGAGAACGGCTACGGCGTGGCCGCGTTCAACGTGAACAACATGGAGCAGATCCAGGCAATCATGGAGGCCGCCGACGAGGCCGATGCGCCGGTCATCGTCCAAGCCAGCCGCGGCGCCCGCGATTACACCAACGACGCCTACCTGCGGCATCTCATGCTGGCCGCCGCCGAGCTCTACCCGCACATCCCGGTGGCCATGCACCAGGATCACGGAAACAGTCCCGAGACCTGTGGAAGCGCCATCGAGCAAGGGTTCACCAGCGTCATGATGGATGGTTCGCTGCTGGCGGACGCCAAGTCGCCCGCTCCCTACGGCTACAACATCGAGACAACGCGCCGGGTGGTGGAGCTCGCCCACCCCAGGGGCGTGACCGTGGAGGGCGAGCTGGGAGTGCTTGGCAGTCTGGAGACGCTCACGGCGGACAAGGAGGACGGCGTCGGGGCCGAGGGCGCGCTGGACCGGGAGCAGCTGCTGACCGATCCCGCGCAAGCCGAGGAGTTCGTACGTGAGACCGGCGTGGATGCCCTGGCGGTGGCGATCGGCACCAGCCACGGCGCCTACAAGTTCAGCCGTAAGCCAGACGCGGGCGTGCTGGTGATGGACCGCATCCGCGAGATCCACCGGCGCCTGCCGGACACGCACCTCGTGATGCACGGCAGCTCATCGGTTCCGCAGGAGCTGCAAGACGTCATCAACGCGCACGGCGGCAACATCCGCCAGACCTGGGGCGTGCCCATCGAAGAGATTCAGGAAGGCATTCGGCACGGCGTGCGCAAGATCAACGTGGACACGGACAACCGCATGGCCATGACCGGAGCGATTCGGAGGGTCCTTCAGGAGGACCCCGGCGAGTTCGACCCGCGCAAGTACCTGGGTCCGGCACGCGCGGCCATGAAGCAGGAATGCCTGCGGCGCATGCAGGCGTTCGGGATGGGCGGGCAGGGTCCGCGCGTGCCCAAGGTCACACTGCGGGATATGGCCGGGCGCTACCTGGCGGCGGCCTAACGCGGCGCATCCCCGCCGCCAGTCCCATCACGGCAGGCCGCGGCGTGCGGCGGGCTTAGAATAGATAACCGCGTGGCTCTATCGACGAGGCTGACCCCGGCCATGAGACCCCAGCGCGACGTGAATCATTCGGCGACTGTCGGCCCGCGCCCGCGGCCCCGCCGCCTCGGCGCCATCCTTCTCACCCTGCTCGTCGGCATTGTTGCCTTACCGGTCACCGCTCTGGCCGACACGCCCCCCGCGGACGAAACCACGCCCACTGCCACGCTCTCCGCCGTCGTGCAGCGGCGCACCTTCACTAAGCCCGACGAGCGCCTCGCCCACAACATCCCGGACTTGCTCGTGACGATCGCGGGCGAAAAAGCTTCCTGCGACTTCCTCACCCACTACCGGGCCACCGGCGGCCTTACCCGTTGGGGCTATGCCACCTCCGAGGTCATCGAAGAGTGGCCCGGTGCGCTCACTCAGTACTACCAGCGCGGCGTGGCGGACTGCCAGCCGCGTGAGGGCGTCTGGCGGGTGGAGCGGCGGCTCGTTTGGGACTACCTGGGCGGCGGGCTGGGCGACTCGACCGACCTGGGCGCGGAGCCGGACCTGCTGAGCGAGCAGCCCGGCCTGGAGCTGGGTCCCTGGGGGCACCGCGTGTCCAATCTTGCCGTCGACGGCACCCCCACCGGATTCCTCGACTTCTTCAGCGCGCTCGGCGGCCTCCAAGCCTTCGGCCACCCCAAGAGCGAGGCCCGCCTTGACGAAGGCGAGGGCGCCATGCTTGGCATCGAAGGCGCCGATCTTGGGGTCATCCGACAGTACTTCCAGGCGGCCGTGCTGGAGCACCGGCCCGGCGCGCCCGAGCCGGTGCAACTGCGCTTCCTCGGCGACGAGGTACGCGACATCCTCTACCCATACGGCAGTCACCAGGCGTTCCAGAGCTTCCAATCCGTCCAGCCGCTGCGTTATGGCCAGACCTACGTCCCCGAGGGCACCTCGGTCCGCGCCTCCCTAGTCACGCTCTACGAGGTCACCGACGGCGCCAACTGGAATAGCAACAGCAACTGGCTCAGCGACGCGCCCCTCGGTGACTGGTACGGCGTCACCACGGACGACCGTGGCCGCGTCATCGAGTTGGACCTCTCGGAGAACCAACTGCACGGTGAGATGCCCGCCGTCTTGGGTCGTCTCACCGACCTGGAATTGCTGTCCCTGTGGGGCAATCAGTTGCAGGGGGAGATCCCGCCCACGATCGGCAGTCTCGCCAACGTGAGAACGCTGTCGCTCTGGGCCAATCAGCTGCGCGGGACCATCCCCGCGGAGCTGGGCAACATGGCCAGCCTGGAATGGGTGGCCCTCGGCATCAACCAGTTGACCGGCCCGGTTCCGCCCGAGCTGGGCAACCTCGCCAATCTGACGCACATAGACTTCACCTTGAACCAGTTGAGCGGCGAGGTCCCGCCCGAGCTGGGCAATCTCACCAACCTGGTCTGGCTGGGCTTCTGGAGCAACCGGCTGAGCGGCGAGATTCCGCCCGAGCTGGGCAATCTCACCAACCTGGAACGGCTGGACTTCGACTTCAACCGGCTGAGCGGCGAGATTCCGCCCGAACTGGGCGACCTCGTCAACCTGGAACGGCTGTACCTGCACGACAACCGGTTGAGCGGCGAGATTCCGCCCGAGCTGGGCAACCTAGTCAACCTGATCCTGCTGGACCTGCATGACAACGAGTTGAGCGGCGATATTCCGCCCGAACTGAGCAACCTCGTCAACCTGCGACTGCTGGTGCTCGGCGGGAATCAGTTGACCGGCTGCATCCCCGCGGGGTTGGCGGAGGTCCCGCGGAGCGACCTGGACGAGCTTGGCTTGCCGTTCTGTGGCGCTGAGGGCGCGACGCAGGAGTGAACCGGCGAGGTATGCCACGCCGGTAGGATCGTCAGGTCAGGCGAGCGGTGCGCTTCTACCGGCGGGTCTCGGGTGCCGTCGGTCGGAGTTGATCCGCGTGGGCGGGGGGCCGCCATAGAAGGCGACGTGGTTCGTCCGGTGGTGCTCTACGACGGCCGGTGCGCGTTCTGCCGGGTGTGCGCGCGGCTGCTGCGCCGGCTCGACCGCGGCGGCCGCCTCGCCACGCTCGACTTCAACCGCCCCGAGGCCGATCCGCTGCTGAACCCAATTCCGGCGGCCGAGCGCCGCGGCGCCCTGCACCTCGCGGACACCGATGGCGCCGTCCACTCAGCCGGGCCGGCGCTGCGGCGGGCGCTGACCGTGGCCCTGGGCGCGCGCGCGGGCCGGCTCCTTACTACACCAGCCCTGGCGCGAACCGTCGATGCGGCGTATCGCGTCGTAGCCGTCCGGCGCCGCCGCCTCGGCTGGATCGAGCGGTTCATCGGCCGGACTGATTGGCTCGATTCCCCTAAGCCATAGGAGTACGGGGCATACTCTCCGCCCGAGTAGCAACGGTGTTGGGGGTCAAGGGTTACATGGGCGGAGCGGTGGGGGCGAGCCAGGTGGTCTGCTGCTTGCAGAGGGCATTGCAGAGGACGAGGAGCTTGCGCATGCAGGCGGTGAGGGCCACGAGCTTGGGCTTGCCGGCCGCGACGAGGCGCTGGTAGAAGGCGCGCAGGCTGGGGTTGGCGCGACTCGCGGCGAGGGCGGCCATATAGAGCGCGGCGCGGACCGAGGCGCGGCCACCCCAGACGCTGCGGCGCCCGCGCCAGGTGCCGCTGTCGCGATTGAAGGGGGCGACGCCCACGAGGGCGGCGACCTGGTGGCGGGAGAGCGTGCCCAGCTCGGGCAGCTCGGCGAGCAAGGTGCGGCAGGCGACGGGGCCGATGCCGGGAATGCTCTGCAGCCAGGCGGCACGGGCGCGCAGGCGCGGCTCGGCCTGGATGGCGGCGGCGAGCTGCGCGTCGAGGTCGGCCAGGTGCTGCGTGAGCCAGGCCAGGTGGGCGTCGAAGCCGGCCCGGAGCGCTGGCGGGGCTTGGTGGCGCCGCTGCTGCTCCGCCACGCGGATGGCGAGGAGCTGGCGGCGCCGGGTGACCAAGGCGTGCAGGTGGTGGGTGGCGGCATCTGGGCGCGGACGCAGCGGCGGCTGGACCTCGGCGGCGAAGCGGGCCAGCACCCAGGCGTCGAGGCGGTCGGTCTTGGCCAAGATGTTGCGGCTGCGGGCGAAGTCGCGCACCTGCCGCGGATTGACCACCACCGCCGGCAGCCCGGCCGCGATGAGCGCGGCGTCCACCGCCTGCTCGTAGCCGCCGCTGGCCTCCAGCACGATCCTGGCGGGCTGGAGCGCCCGCGCACGGCGGACTACGGTGGCGTGGCCCGTGGGCGTGTTGGGGACGCGCCAAGCGTCCTGCGTCGGGTGCACCGCGATGTCCAAGTGATCGCGGGCGACATCCAGGCCGAGATACGCAGGCTGGGGCATTTGGGTACCCTCCCATGCAGCGCCGACCTCCCGCCCCGCCTTGCAAGATGCGGGCTCGCTCCGGCGGCCCTGGCAACGGTACGGGCTCTGGGCCAGCGCCACGGGCCGGGACGACCACGCTACAGAACGGTCTCTTGGGACCCAGGGGCGGACGGTCTGTCCCGGCCCGGTGTTTCCCCCGGACGATCCGAGGGTCTTGCAACATACAAGGGGCGGTTCGCGAACCGCCCCTACCCTGGACCCCGGCGTGCGCCGGAGTGACGGGAGGGAAGCATGTGCGCGGGAATGACGGACGGGCGCGCGGTTCCGCCGCATAGGGCAACCACGAGGGTTGCCCCTACGCGAGCGCACCGCGTGCGGGAATGACGGGAAAAGCCAACCCGGCTTAGACGAGACTCGCGACGAAGTCGCCGGCCTCGGTGGTTGACATGCCCATCCGACCGGCGCTCATGGACTTGAAGCGCCCGCTCTCCAGCGCCTTGGTGACGGCGGCGTCCACGCGTTGGGCGGCTTTTTGTTCGCCCAGATTCTCGATCAGCATCTGCATGGCGTTGATGGCGGCGAGCGGATTGATCACGTTCCGGCCGGCGTATTTGGGCGCGGAGCCTCCAATCGGCTCGAACATCGAGACGCCGGCGGGGTTGATGTTGCCGCCGGCCGCGATTCCCAGGCCGCCCTGAATCATCGCGCCGATGTCGGTGATTATGTCGCCGAAGAGATTCTCCGTGACCACCACGTCAAACCACTCGGGGTTCTTGATGAACCACATGGACGCGGCATCCACATGCGCGTACTCACGCGTGATATCAGGAAAATCGGCGTCGCCGATCTCGTTGAAGGCGCGCCACCAGGTGCCGTGCACGTAGGTGAGGACGTTCGTCTTGGCGACGAGGTGGAGCTGTCTGTCGCGGTCGCGCTTGCGGGTCAGATCGAAGGCGTAGCGGATGCAGCGCGAGGCGCCGTGATAGGTGGTGCAGTGGATCTGCGTCGACACCTCCTGCGGCGTGCCTGCGTACTGCACGCCGCCCATGCCTGAGTAGAGACCCTCGGTGTTCTCGCGCACCACCACGAAGTCGATGTCCTCCGGACCCTTGTCCTTCAGAGGGGTATCGACGTTGGGGTAGAGCTTCACCGGCCTGAGATTGATGTACTGATCGAGCTCGAAGCGGATGCGCAGCAGGATGTTCTTCTCGAGGATGCCGGGCGCCACCTCGGGGTGTCCGATGGCGCCGAGATAGATGGCGTCGAACCCGCGAAGCTCGTCCACCGCGCCATCGGGCAGGGTCTCGCCGGTGCGCAGATAGCGCTCGCCGCCAAAGTCGAGCGTGCTGGTTTCGTAGTGAAAGCCGGTGGCCTGAGCGACAGCCTCCAGCACTTTGAGAGCCTCGGCCGTTACCTCGGGGCCGGTTCCGTCGCCTGGAATCACCGCAATCTTGTGCACGTGCTGCCTTTCTCCATCGCCGCGCGGCGCTTGCCCTGGATCGGTGTGCCAGCATACTGGAGCGCAAGCCCGGCCCCGCCGGCGAGGTGACAGGGCGGAAGGCGCGCTGGCATGATTTCGACGGCCGCGTGAGAGCGGACTGCACGCCCCGAAAAGGACCACGTATGGAAACGCAACGGCTCAATCCCAGCACCATGCCCACGCCAGTCGGCCCTTACTGCCAGGTCGTGCGCAAAGGCTCGCTCGTCACCACGGCGGGCGCGGTGGCGCTTTCGCCCAGCGGCGAGTTGGTGGGCGAGGGTGACGCCGGCGCGCAAACGCGGCAAACCCTCGAGAACATCAAGAACGCTCTCGAGGCCGTGGGAGCGTCGCTCTCCGACGTGGTCAAGACGACGGTATTCATTACGCGCGTGGAGGACTTTCAGGCGATGAACGCCGTCTACAAGGAGTACTTCGGCGATCATCCGGCCGCCCGCTCGACGATTCGGGCCGACCTGATGCTGCCCCCGCTGCTTGTGGAGATCGAGGCGATAGCGGTGGTGGACGACTAAGAGCAGAGGACAACCACAAGGGTCGCCCCCACCGCTCCGCCCATGTAACCCTTGACCCCCAACACCGTTGCTACGGAGCGCGGTAGATAGTGAAGGCCGCGTCGCCGTGGGTGCGGGTCTTCCAAAGCGACCAGCGCCGCAGGGGGTCAGGCGGAGGGCGGCGGGAGCTGTGCTCGACTACCACGCGGGCATCCCTGGCCAGCACTCCGGGCCGGTCGAGGCTCGCAAAGAAGACCTGCCACACGTCCAGCGCGTAAGGAGGGTCGGCCAGAACCAGCTCATAAGGACCGGCCGTGCCGAGGTCGGTTGCCAGGGCGTCGGCGGTGACGACGTCGGCGCGGTCCTCAATACCCAGCTCACGCAGATTGGCCGTGATGACGCGCGCGGCGCGTGGCTTGATCTCGACAAAGCGCGCGTAGCCGGCCCCGCGGCTTAGCGCCTCCAGCCCGAGCCCGCCGGATCCGGCAAAGCAATCGAGCACGCGGTCCGGGGGCGGCGCTTGCAGGGCGTCGAAGATGGCGGCACGCACGCGGTCGGTGGTGGGCCGCGTTTCGGGCGGCACGCGCAAGCGGCGTCCGCGCATCTCACCAGCCACGATTCGCAGCGGCGACGACGATCGGCGGGCCACGGACAGGCTCAGCTCCACTCGGCGCGCGCCAGCGCCTCGCCAACCTCGGCCGCGAGGCCGGCATGCTCGGGGCGCGTCAACTCCGGATCGGCGGCGCTGATGGCCTCGGCTTCGGCGCGCGCGAGCATCACCGTGTCGAAGTCGGTGACTGTGGCGAAGCGAAAACCCAGCAGACCGTGCTGCCGCTTACCGAGGATGTCACCGGGACCGCGCAGCTCGAGATCGCGTTCGGCCAGGTCGAACCCGTCGTGCACCGATTGAAGCGTGCGCAGACGTGCGTTCTCGCTGGGGTCGCTGGTGTCGCTGAGCAGAAGACAGTGCGACTGGTGCGGACCGCGACCGACACGGCCGCGCAGCTGGTGGAGCTGGGCGAGCCCGAAACGCTCGGCGCCTTCGATCATCATCACGGTGGCGTTGGCCACGTCGATCCCGACCTCAACGACCGCGGTGCTTACGAGTATGTCCAACTCGCCGTCCCGGAAGCGGCGCATCACGGCCTCCTTCTTCTTGCCGCTCAGACGGCCGTGAAGGAGCCCTATGCGCTCACGCAGGTCGGCGTACACGGTGCGTTGCAGACGCTCATACTCCTGCTCGGCGGAACGCGCCTGGAGCGTCTCCGACTCGGCGATGAGGGGGCAGATTATGAAGACCTGGCGGCCCGCCCGCACTTCATCGCGCACGAACCGATAGGCGTCGTCGCGCTTGGAGGACGGTACCCAATGCGTGCGGATGGCGCGGCGGCCTTGCGGCATGGAGCGGATCGGGCTGACGTCGAGGTCGCCGTAGAGCGTGAGCGCGAGTGAGCGCGGGATCGGAGTGGCCGTCATTGCCAGCAGGTGGGGGTTGTAGCCCTTGGCGCGAATCTCACCGCGCTGCTGGACGCCGAACCGGTGCTGCTCGTCTACCACGGCGAGGTTGAGACGCTGGAAGCGGGCGCTCTGCTGAATGAGCGCCTGCGTGCCCACGACCACGTTCACCTCGCCGCTTTCGACGGCGCGCCAGACGGCTCGCTTGGCCGCCGCCGGCACGCTGCCGGTGATGCGCTCGACGCGCAGACCCAATGCACCGAGCAGCTCGCTCAAGGTGGCGGCATGCTGCTCGGCCAGCACCTCGGTGGGGGCCATCATGGCGCCTTGCCAGCCGGCGCGCGCGGCGGCGAAGAGAGCGCCGGCCGCCACCACCGTCTTGCCGGCACCCACGTCACCCTGGAGCAGCCGGCTCATGGGCTGGTCGCGGCGCATATCGTTCAGGATCGCCGCGAGGGCCTCGCGCTGATCGTTGGTGAGGGTGAAAGGCAAGCGGCGGCCGAAATCGGCCAGAGCGTCCCGATCAACGGCCACCGGCCGGCCGGGAACCGCCTCACGCCACTGATGTCGGTGGCGCAGGATGGCGAGCTGGTAAACGAGCAGCTCAGCAAAGGCCAGCCGCCGCGCGCCCTCCCGCGCCGACTCCGCAGCGTCCGGGAAGTGCACCATCTGGATGGCGTCGCCCAGCGCGGGCAGCCGGGCGCGCCGCAGGACCTCCGGCGGCAACGGGTCGCGCGGCAGATGGCCGTAGGTCTCCAGCGCGTCCGTCACCCAGCGCCGCATCTGACGCTGGGTGACGCCGGCGGTCAACGGATACACCGGCACCAGCCGGCCGGCGTGGACCATGCGAGCGGCGTCGACGTCGTACTCGGGGTTGGAGAGACCGCGCCCCCAAGGCCCCATCTCGACGCGTCCCGCGAAGGCGACACCGCTGCGCCCGCGCAGGGTTTGCACTAGAAACGGCTGGTTGAACCAAACCGCGGTCAGCATGCCGGTTTCGTCGCCGATGACGGCTTCGACGATCTGCAGGCGGCGCGAGCGGGCCGGGCGCGCCGATATCTCCAGCACGTCGCCGACCACGGTGACTTCACGGCCCTCTATTGCTTCGGCGATGGGCACCACGTCGCCGTGGTCCAGATAGCGCCGCGGCCGGTGCAGCAGGAGGTCGCCCACGGATTCGATCCCAAGCCCGCGCAGGCGGCCGGCGGCTTTCTCACCGACGCCCCAAAGACCGGTCACGGCCGTGGCAAGGCCCTCCTCACTGGTTGCGGCGTCGTCCGCCGGGCGCGCGTCCGCCGGGCCGGCCGAAGATTGCGCCGCGCGCGCGCGGCCCGATTCGGGGCCGTCGAGCTCCGCCAGGACTGCCAGCAGCAGCCGTTCGCGCGTGGGTACGCGCAGGCGCGAGTACTGTGAAAGACGCCGCAGCAGCGGGGCCTCTGCCTGAGACGCAGCGGGCAGGCGCGCGGCGATCCACGCGCTGAGGCCGCCCGAAGCCGCGGTGTCAGAGAACCCGCACTCCCGCTCGGCGTTTAGAAGGCGGCGCAACTCCACTGGCAGCGGGTCGGCGCTGCCGGCGCCCTCCGGATCGGTTGCCGGTGGCGGCTTACTCAACCGAGACGATGTAGTCGTAAAGCTCCTGGCCGCCTGCGACCGTTTCAATTTCAAGGTCTGGAAAGCTGCTGCCGATCTGGCGCACCAGGTCGTCCACCCGCGCGGCCGGCGTGGCGCGTCCAACGTACAAGGTCACGATCTCCGGGCTCTGCTCCTGAGCTCTCCCCAGCAGCTCCAGGACGAGCGCGTTGGGATCGTCGCCGCCCGCCGCCATCTCATCATCGAGCAGGCCGATGTACTGGCCTTTGCGAACGGACACCTCACCGATCTCGGCGTCGCGGATCGCCTGCGTGACTTCGATGGTCGTGACCTGGCCGCAGGCGGCGGCCATGGCGGCGAAGTTGGCTTCGAGATCGGCGGTGGGATTGAAGGCGAGAAGCGCCGAAATGCCCTGCGGCATGGTGCGGCTTGGCACCACGCGCACGTCCTTGCCGGACTGCTCGGCCGCCTGGCGGGACGCCATGACTATGTTGGAGTTGTTGGGCAGGATGACGGCCCAGCTTTCCGGGCCGGACTCGACGGCCTCGAGAATGTCGCCCGCGCTCGGGTTCATGGTCTGACCGCCCCGCACCACGGACGCGCCGAGGCTTTGCAGCACCTTCTCGATCCCGTCGCCGGCCGCCACCGCAATCAGCACCGAGGCGGGCGCGGGCGGCGACTCGACGCCGGCCTCGCCGCGGGCGGTCTCGAACGCGGCCGCCTGCTGCAGATCCATGTTGTCCATTTTGACGCCGTCAAGCTGGCCGTAGCCCAGAGCCAGAGCGATAGCCTCGTCGGGCCGTTCCGTGTGCACGTGCACGCGGGCCAACGTGTCGTCGCCCACGACGAGCAGGGACCCGCCAACCGCCGCCATTTCGCCGCGCAAGCGCTCCACGTCCATATCCTCACCGTGAATCAGGAACTCCGTGCAGTAGCCTTGCTCGTCGAACTGGTGCGCCTCGGCGAAGGCGGCGAACACTTCGGTTGCGCGGTCCTCGGTGGCGACCTCGGGCAGCTCTTCGCCGCGGAAGTAGCGCAGAAGGCCTTCGAGAATGATGTACAGGCCCTGGCCTCCGGCATCGACGACCCCGGCTTCCTTGAGCACGGGCAGCTGATTAGGCGTGTTGTCGACCGATTCGCGCGCGGCGCTAACCACTTCGGCCACCATGTCCTCCACGTTGTCAGAAGTGCCGTGCACGCGCGCGGCGGCGCTGGAGGCGTCACGCGCGACCGTGAGAATCGTGCCCTCGACCGGCTTCGTTACCGACTTGTAGGCGACCTCATAGGCGCTTTCGAGGGCCTGCGCAAACTCCCGGGGCCCGAAGTCCTCCAGATTTTTTAGCCCCTCCGCAAGGCCGCGGATGATCTGGGACAGGATGACGCCGGAGTTGCCGCGCGCGCCCATCAGCGCCCCGCGCGACAGCGCGCCGGAGACCCGGCCGGCATGCTCGCCGCCGACCTTGTCGGCCGCATCGATAGCGGCGCGCAGCGTGAGCACCATGTTGGTGCCGGTATCGCCGTCCGGCACGGGAAACACGTTGAGACGATCGATGGCCTTGGAGTTGACCTCCAGCCAGCGCAAGCTCATCTCAACCGCGTGCAGAAATGACCGCCCGTCTCGGCGGGCTTGCGTGACGCCGCTCTCTGAACCAGCTTCCTGAGTCGGGCCGTTCATCACGTGCGTCCCCGTGCGAGTGCTAGCATTCTTGAGCGAATCTTAGGGACGCGTTGAAAATTACGTCAATGAGGGAGACCTGCCGCCGTGGCCACCTGTGACGTTTGCGGGACGCGCACCCAGATTGGGCGTCACATCCGCCACAAGGCATCGGGCCGCTGGCAGTTGAAGGCAACCAAGAAGCCCAAGCACTGGCGAGTGAACGTACAGCGTAAGCGCGTGCAGATTGACGGCCGCTATCGCCGCGTCAACGCGTGCACGCGCTGCATCCGGTCGCTGGACCGGCAGTAGCAAGCGCCTTAGACCCCCCAGCAGCCGCGTCCCGAGGGTTCTTGCGCCCAGGCGCGGACGAAGGCGATTCCCGGCGGTTTAGGTAGACGGGGCTTGCCCCGGCTCAGCGTAGCCCCGCCTGGTCAGGGAACGGCGTTGCGGCAGCCCGACGCAGCGCCTGAATGGCGGGGCCGATGCCTTGGGGGGCGCCAAAGACCGCCGAGGCCGCCACGAGCACGCGCGCGCCGGCGCGAACGGCGAGCGGCGCCGTGGTCGGGTTGACGCCGCCATCAACTTCGAGGTCGACGCGCGCGCCGCGATCGTGAATGCGGCCAGCCAGCGACTCTATGCGCGGCAACATGGCGGGCATGAACGGCTGTCCGGACGCCCCCGGCTCGACGGTCATTACCAGCAGCACGTCGAGGTCATCGAGATAAGGCGTCACGGCGGACTCCGGCGTTCCCGGCTTGAGGCTGAGACCCACACGCGCGCCAAGACGGCGGATGCGGCGCAGTACAGCGCCAACGTCGCGGGCGGCCTCCACGTGGACCGTCAACGAGTCGGCGCCAGCTTCCACAAAGACGTCCAAATGCCGCTCGACCGGCTCGACCATGAGATGCACGTCGAGCGGCAGCCGGGTCACCCCGCGGAGCGCATCCACCACCGGCACTCCGAAGGAGATGGCGGGCACGAAGTGTCCGTCCATCACATCCACGTGAATCCAGTCGGCGCCGGCAGCTTCGCAGGCGGCCACCTGATCCCCGAGCACAGCGAGGTCGGCCGAGAGAATGGAAGGAGCGATCAGAACGCGGCTATCCACCGGCAAGCGACTAGCTGACGAACCACTGGTGGGCGAGCGGGGCGCTCTCAGATTCGCACACACCGAGCCGGCCGCACGCAGCAAGCACGCTGGCCGAACCCTGTAGCCGTTAGCGCGCGGGGAGGATCCGCCGCCGGAGCGCCCCGGGGCGTGGGGCGGGCGGATTTACGTCTTGGTCGAGGCGTGCTCAGACCGGTCGAGAGCGCCGGCGTGCAGCTGGCCGCAGGCGCCGGAGATGTCGCGGCCGCGCGTGCGCCGGATGGTAGCCGCGACACCGGCGGCACGAAGCTCGTCGCGGAACACGCGCAGACCGGCGACCGGCGCGCCGCGGTAAGCGGCACCGGGATATGGATTGAAGGGTATGAGGTTCACGTGGCAGCGCTGGTCGCGCAGCAGAGCCGCCAGGCGGCGGGCGAGGGGCGCGGAGTCGTTGACGCCGTCAAGCAGGGTGTACTCGTAGCTGACGCGCCGCCCGGTCAAACGCTGATACGCGCGACTGGCCTCCATGAGAGCGGATATGGGAACGGACCGCGCCAGGGGCACCAGTTGCTGACGCAGCGCGTCATCGGGCGCGTGCAGCGATATGGCCAGCCCGATCTGCCAGCCCCAGCGAGCCACACGCTCGATTCCGGCCGGCAGCCCGATGGTAGAGACGGTGAGCCGGCGCGCACCCAGACCGCAGCGCTGCGGATCGAGCAGAGCGGCGATGGCCACACGCAGATTGGTGAGGTTCGCCAGCGGCTCGCCCATGCCCATGAAGACCACGCGGTCCGGCGCTTCCGGCGGATCCGACCGGCGCCTGAAATGCAGAAACTGGTCGACCATCTCGGCGGCCGCGAGATTGCGCGTAAGCCCCATGGCCCCGGTGGCGCAGAAGGTGCAGCCCATGGCGCAGCCGGCCTGTGAGCTGACGCACACCGTAGTGCGCGCGCCGCGCTCGCTGGGCAGCTGGACGGCTTCGATGGCCGCTCCACCGGCCGCGCGGAAGAGCGTCTTGCGGACGCCGTCGCTCGACTGCTCGGTTTGGAGCTCGGCGATCGATGAGAACCGAATACGCGTAGTCAGATCGCCGCGCAGATGCAAAGGCAGGGTGGTGACGTCTTCAAAGCGCCGGGCGGGCGTCCGGTAAACGGCGTGAAGAAGCTGATCCGTGCGGAACGCCGGTTCATCGCCCAGCAGCGCCGCTAGCTGCGCCGGCGTGAGGGCGCTCAAGGCCGGTGCCGCGGTTCGGCTCACGAGCGTTCCTCACGGTCGAGCATCTGTCTCGACATCAGCTCCGGCCGGCGCCCGAGCGCCGCCGCAGAGCAGGGCCGCAGGGATGGATACCGCGATGGGAGCACGCCGTCTATTTCCCTTAGGTTCGAGTCGGCGGTCAGATCGGACCACCGTGGATCAGGCGCGCTAGCGACGGCCGCTCATACCCAGCAGCTGCAGCGCGAAGTAGACCACTTGCATGAGCGCGATGAACATGGCCGCTACGTATGTGAGGGCGGCGGCGTCCAGCACCTTCTTGGCGTGGACGCGCTCGGCGCCGCTCACCACCGCCACCCGCTCCATCAAGGCCAGCGCGCGCTTGCTGGCGTTGAACTCGACCGGGAGCGTTATCAGGGCGAAGACGAACGCGGTGGAGAACAGCGCAAGCCCGAGCCACGCGATCGGGAGCCCGATCCCACCAGCCCCGGTGAATACCACAAGCAGAAACCCACCGATGAGCAGGAAGTAGCCGAAGCGCGAACCGAAGGTCGTCACGGGCACCATGGCCGTGCGCAGCACCAGAAATGGATAACGATTCTGATCCTGAATGGCGTGGCCCGCCTCGTGAGCGGCGATCGCCACGGCGGCCAAGGAGGTGCTGGCGTAGACACCGTCCGAAAGGCGCAGCACTTTGTGGGTCGGGTCGTAGTGGTCTGAGAGCTGCCCCGGAACCCGCTTTACTTCCACGTTGAAGAGGCCGACCGAGTCCAGCAGCTTGCGCGCGGCCAGATTGGCCGGCAGACCGGTGGACGACATGACCTGGGAGTACTTCCGGTAGGTGCCTTTGACGCGCGACTGGGCCCACATGGCCAGCACGAAAGCCGGGCCGATGAGGAGGAGATACATCGGATCGAATAGTGGAAAAAACACCTAGCCGCTGCCTCCGCGTGTCGGACGATCAGCCATCCATCGGCTCCTAAGCAAGGTTAGCACCGGCCGCCGGCGCGATTAGTAGCAAAGGCCGCGGAAGCGGCGGGTATGGACAGCAGGTCGTCGTGGTGCCGCGGAAGAGACCGATCCGCTCCTACTCCGGCGACGTGGCGCGTCGAACAAGTGGCTCGCCAACAGCCGGATAAGGGCGGCCCCAGGGCTCCTTCAGCAAGTTTCGGTAGCCGTTGACGAACTCGCCGGCGTCCATGGCGCGGCCGCCAGCGGGCTGGATTCGCTCGATCAGCAGCGCTCCCGTTGCACAACTGAGCTGCAAGCCTTGGTCGGCCACGGAGACGTCGCCGGGCTCACCATCGGTACCAGCGGTTAGCCCTACACGTAGCAGCTTGCAGCTCAAGCCGGGCACCCGCACGTGAGCGCCCGGCCACGGCTGGAAGGCCCGCCACTGATCGAAAAGACGCGCCGCCGGGCGGCGCACGTCCAGCTCGCCGTCCGCGCGTGCGAGCGGCCGCGTGACGGTGGCCAGGGCCGCGTGCTGGGGGTGCGCCGCCAGCCTTCCGGCCAGCCAGTCCGGCAATGACTCGACCAGAAGCTCAGCGCCCAGCGCCGCCAGCCGGTCGTGCAGCTCGGGCGCGGTCTCGCGGGGCCCGATGGGGGTGGACCGGGCGGCCACGATGGGGCCGGTATCGATCCCCTCGTCAAGCCGCATTAGCGTGACGCCCGTCGCGGAGCGGCCTTCATAGATGGCCACCTGAACGGGCGCCGCGCCGCGGTAGGCGGGCAGCAGTGAAGGATGCAGATTGAGAACACCGGGCGGGCACAGCTCGCGGAGTCGACGGCCAATCAGCCGACCGTAGGCGACCACGACCAGGACGTCGGGACACGCATCGCGAACGCGCCGCAGAGCGGCGCGACCGTTCACGTCGTCGGGCTGGGTCACCGGCAGGCCGAGTGCGCGGGCGGCCCGCGCCACCGGAGGATCACGCAGCTCGCGGCGCCGTCCGGACGGACGATTCGGCTGGGTGACCACGAGCGCCACCATGCCCGTGGCGGCGAGGCTACGCAGCGCCGGGAGCGCGAACTCGGGGGTGCCGAAGAAGACTACGCGCACACCGGCGGCTCAAGCGGCGTGCATATGCTGGGCTTCCGCGGAACGGGGGTCCACGAATCGCAAGGCCGCGGGATCGGTCAAGCGGTCGGTGAAGATTGTGCCGTCAAGGTGGTCGATCTCGTGCAGGAGCACACGCGCCAATAGCCCGCTGGCGCGCCGCCGCAGGGCCTGTCCGCGAGCATCCAGACCCTTAATGGTTACTTGAGTGGCGCGCTCAACCGGACCGAACCAGTTGGGCAAGCTGAGGCAGCCCTCGTCCGCTACCTCCGCGCCGCTCACCTCGACCGCCCGCGGATTGATCACGGCGAAACGGTCGCACTCGATTCCAACTACGATCACCCGCCATGGACGGCCGATCTGATTGGCCGAGAGACCGACGCCCCTATATCGATCCATGGTCTCGAACATGTCCGCAACCAGGCAGCGCACCTCGTTCGAGACGTTGCGCAGGCGGCTCGACTTGCGGCGCAACATCGGGTGATCCACGGGGAGGACGGGAAGGACGGCCATAAGCCTCAGCTTAGGCTGATCGGATCGACGTCAACTGTCCAGCCGCGGTGAAAGAGCGGCAACAGCTTGGTCATGTCGCGCCCGAGAAGCAGCATCTGCCAGCGGTATTGGCCGCGCCGCCGCCGGATCACCGCGGGCGCCGGTCCGAGCACTTCGACATCCATCGACCCGCTGGCGGCGAGCACGGTATCCAGCTCGCGCCGCGCGCGGCGCGCCTCTGCTTCGGCGCTTTCGTCGCTGCGGTGACCGACTGAGACGAGCGCAAGTGGTCGAAATGGGGGAAAGCTGCCGGATTCGCGCTCGGCAATCTCGGCCTCAAAGAAATGCGCGTAACTGCCGGTGCGCAGGGCCTCCACGACATGGTGATCGGGCACGTGGGTCTGCACGACGGTAGACGCGCCGCCCCGGCTACCGGTAACGAGGCTGTGCAGCCGCATCAAGGTGAGATACACACGCTCGGGCGCCAGGAAATCGGGAAAGTGAAGTCCAATGTCAGCCTGCACAATTCCCAGCAGGGACGCGCGCAGACGGCTGCCGTAGTTCAGCAGCCGCTGGGTGCCCACGATCACGTCAACGCCGTCGCGCCGCGCAAATGCCTCCACGGCCGCGTCCATCTCGGCTGCCGGACAGTCGCTGTCGATCCGAGCGACGCGCGCGGTGGGGAGCAGGCGCGCCACGGCGTCCGCCACGCTCTCACTGCCGTAGCCCCAGAGCCGCAGGCGGACGCCGTGACAGGTTGGGCAGCCGGTTGGAATGTCGCAGCGCCAGTTGCACAGATGGCATATCAGGGCGCGCGCATGCTGGTGCTGGACGAGGCCGCGGCTACAGCGCGCGCACTCGAAGACGTATCCACAGTCGCGGCATACGGTCAATGACGCGGCGCCGCGCCGATTGACGTAGAGAACCGCGCGGCCATCCGCATGCAGAGTTTCGCGCAGGGCTTCAAGCAGCGGCCTGGCGATGACGCCATGGCGGCCCGCGGTGGGCGCGGAGCGGAGGTCCACCACGTCGACCTGCCCGGCCGGGCGCGGCACGCTCCGGCCATCCCCGGCCTCGAGGCCGGTCTGGCGCGGGGGCTCCGGCGAGCGCGCGGTCACGAGCCGATAGCGCTCGGTTTGGGCGGCGAAGAAGCTCTCTACGCTGGGCGTCTCCGCTCCAAGCACGATCGCGCAGCGGTGCCCCCGCGCGATCTCTTCGGCACAAGTGCGCGCGTTGAAACGCGGCGCGACCCGATTCTTGTGCGCGGGATCCTCCTCACGGTCAACGATGACGACGCCGAGCGCGGCAAAGGGACTGAAGGCGGCCGCGCGGGTGCCCACCAGCACGTCGATTTCGCCCGCCCCGACGGCCTGCCACAAGGCCACGCGCTCCGCGTCCGTGCGGGCGCGCGCGGCCTCCGCAACGACGGCGGCCGTGTTGGCCGCAAGCCGTGCCGCCAGCTCCGCGGCCGTCCTGACGTCGGGCGCGACGACCAAAGCTCTGCGTTGCGCGGCCACTACCGAATTGACCGCACGCGCGTATAGCGCGTAGCGAGCGTGATCGTCGCCTTGCAGCAGCACCGCGCCGGGCGACTGGCTATCGAGCGCCGCTTGCAGCGCCGACCACGCATCCTCGTCAACGCGAGCGCCGTCACACTCGGCCTGGCTGGGAGCGGTCACCAGGAACGGCTGTTTCCAGTGCCGCTCGATTCGCGCAAAACCGCGCTCCACAAGCGCGCGCAACACCGCCTCCGAGGCTCCCGCAGCGGCCAAGACTTCGCGAACGGCCACTCCGTCGCTCGCGCAGGCCAGGCGCTCCCACAGCGCGCGCTGCTTGGGAGCGCGCGCAAGACGCACCCGCAAGCACTCGCGCGAGTCGGGCTCAACCGCCAGCGCCACACGCTCGGTTCGGGGGCTGGGCAGCCGCAGTGCAAGCTTGCGGTTCAGCAGGCCCGCGCGCACCAGACGCTCCGCGCCGCGCAGAGCGGCCGTCCTGTCTAGCTCGCGCTGCAGGTCGGCCTGCGAGACCTCTCCCAGTTCACGCACCCGCCTCAGAACCCCGCGCTCACGGGCCGTCAGATCTACGTGAGACTCGTCGCCGCCCGCCACCGGCGTGTAGGCAGAGCGCAGGTACCGCGCCAACCCGGGCGGGGCTACAAGCTGGATGGCGTCGAGGAAAGGCGCCGCGTAGTGCTCGGCGAGCCAGCGCGCCAGCTCAAGGTAGAGCGGATCGACGAGCCGCGGTCCCGCGATGACATCCATGACCTCGCGGGTCTCGGGAACAGGAGTGGAGTCGGTCAACCGCAGGACAAAAGCAAATGTCTGCCGGGCGCCGAAGGGAACCAGCACAAGCCGCCCGGGCTGCACATGCCCCCGCAAACTCTCTGGAATCGAATAGTGAAAGGTCTGCGCGCCGCGTAGATCGCGCGCGCCAACGACAACCTCGACGAAGCGGGGGTTGGCCTCGCCCACTCCTAAGAACGCCGCGCCTCGGAGGTCACCGGGCGCAGCGCTTGCGGGTCCACGCGGCGCGGCCGCGCGCGCAAGCGCTCGGCCGTGACCACCGCCCAGACGTGATCGGCCACGGTCTCAACCGCGTCCGTGGCGCTGGGTATGCGGTAGTCGGCCTCTGACGCGAAGGCCAGCTCATAGTCGTGCATGGCCCGCACGCGGCGCTCGATCTCGTCCTCGCGCTCGGTGGAGCGCATGCGCAGGCGGCGCTCGGCCTCGGTCGCCGACGGCGGTTGGATGAAAACGACGATAGCCTGCGGATACCGCGCCTTGAGCGTTCGAGCGCCTTGCACGTCGAGCCGCAGCACGACGTCGCGGCCTTGCTCAAGCGGTTGGCGTACCTGATCGAGCGGAGTTCCATATGAGCGTCCGTAAACCTCGGCGGTTTCCAGGAACCAGGCCGCGCGGCGCGCGGCCTGAAATTCGTCCGGCGTCATAAAGAAGTGGTCTCGACCTTCGACCTCGCCCGCACGGGGCCCGCGAGTGACCGCTGTGGTGGCCCAGTCCAGGTCAGCCTTACGCCGGCGCAGCGCCCGCAGCACGGAATCCTTGCCGGAGCCAGAGGGCGCCGTGACAAGAAAAAGCAGCGAACGTGGAGGCGGCGCCCCCGATTCGGACATGCGCGCGGGAGCTTTCCTTTCGCCGCAGGCCGTCAATCGATTCTAGCAGCGGGGTCTGATGGACCCGCCGGGATGGAGCACTACGACGCGCGGCCGGCCGGCCAAATCCAGAGCGATCCGGGAGCATCGAAAACCCGCGCCGGCGGCCAGCGCCACGACCGCGGCGCGCTGACCAGCGCCGATTTCGAGCACGCAGGCCAGGGGAGGGCTCTGTCGAAGCCGCGCGAAGAGACGGCGAAACGCGGCCAGTCCGTCCGGACCGCCGTCGAGCGCGGCGCGGGGCTCCCAACGAGCGATCTCCGGTTGCAGCCGGTCGATCGACGCGCGCGGGACATACGGCAGGTTGGCGGCGACAATCGCGCCTGACGCATCGACCCCGGCGAACCAGTCGGTGCGCACGAGCCGCAAACGGCCGGCTACCCGGTGGTCGCGCGCATTCAGGGCGGCCACGCGCAGCGCCGCCGCCGATCGGTCCGTCGCGATCACGGAGACGTTGGGGTGCGCGCGCGCCAGCGCGACGGCAACCGCGCCGCTGCCCGTGCCAACCTCGATCACACGGAGAGTCGGCGTCGCGGCCAGCAACTCATGCGTGACGTCAACGAGGAGCTCGGTCTCAGGCCGGGGCGCCAGCACATCGCGAGTCACGCGCATAGTCAAACCGGCGAACTCCTTGGCGCCGGTGATGTAGGCGACGGGCTCGCGCGCCAGACGCCGGGCGACCATGGCCGCAAAGGACGCCTCATGCTCCGGCGCCAAGGGACGCTCGCCTTCCAGGGGGATGCGCGACGGATCGATATTCAACACGGCGCCGAGAAGCACGCCGGCGTCGAGCAGCGGCGTGTCTATGCTGGCCGCGGCCAGTCTGGCCGCGGCCACGCGGCGCAGGCCGCTAACGGTTGCCGCCACGACAGACGGCCGCGTCAGGTCGAGGCATGCGCCAGGTCGTCTTCGACGACGCGTGCGCGCAGGGCCTCTACCAAGGTGGAAATGTCACCGTCAAGTATGGCTGGCAAGTTGTGCAGGGTCAGCCCGAGGCGGTGGTCGGTCACACGGTCCTGGGGGAAGTTGTAGGTGCGGATCTTCTCGCTGCGATCACCCGAGCCGATCTGGCCGCGTCGGGCCTCGCCGCGCTCCTCGGCCTGGCGGCGGCGCTCCATTTCAAGCAGGCGTGCGCGCAGAATCGCCACCGCCTTCAAGCGATTCTGAAGCTGCGACTTCTCATCCTGGATGCTCACTACCGTCTTGGTGGGCATGTGCGTGACGCGCACCGCGGAGTCGGTGGTATTGACGCTCTGACCTCCGTGGCCGCTCGAGCGGAATACGTCGATCCGCAGGTCGCTGTCGGGGATCTCGAAATCGATGGCCTCGGCCTCGGGCAGCACGGCCACGGTTGCGGCCGAAGTGTGGATGCGGCCGCTGGCCTCGGTGGCGGGTACGCGCTGCACGCGGTGCACCCCGCTCTCATGGCGGAATACGCCGAAGGCGCCCCGCCCCAGAACGCGCAGAACGGCCTCCTTGAATCCGCCCATACCCGTCTCACTCACGGTCATCAGCTCGTGCTTGAGGCCGCGCCGTTCGGCGAAACGGGTATACATGCGCACCAGATCGGCGGCGAAGAGCGCCGCCTCATCGCCGCCGGTGCCCGCGCGGATCTCGACGATGGCGTTGCGCTCGTCGTCGGGATCGCTAGTGGTGAGCGCGACTCTGATCTCTGTCTCGATCCGCCGTAGTTCCGCGCGGGCGGATTCGAGCTCCTCGCGCGCGAGCTCAGCGAGCTCGGGATCGGACGAATCGACTAGCGAGGCCGCGTCGTCACGTCGCCGCGTGACTTCCAGGCGCCTGGCATGCAATTTCACCAGCGGTTCCAGTTGCGCCATCTCACGCCCGATGCGCTCGATCTGCAGCGGGTTGCTGGCGTTTTCGGGCAGGGCGAGCGCGGCCGTCAGCTCGTCGTAGCGCCGGCGCCCGGACTCAAGTCGGTCGATCATCGATCACCAGCGGGGGAGGCGTGGGACGCAGCCCGGCCAGCTGACCCTCAGCTTCGAGGACGCGGTCCATCGCGGTAAGCGCCACCTCGATCTGGTCGGAGGAAGGCTCGCGCGTGGTCAGGCGCTGAAACCACAAACCCGGACGGGCGGCCAGCCGGGCAAGCGCATTAGTCTGGTACTTGGCGGTCAGCATGATGAACTCGTAGCCGACGCCCGCGATCAGGGGCAGGAGCGCGACGCGGGACACGACGCGAACGGCCAGCGGTGGCCGACCGAGCAACGCGAACACTATGAT
This sequence comes from Chloroflexota bacterium, assembly GCA_965220075.1. Lineage (GTDB taxonomy): Bacteria > Chloroflexota > UBA11872 > UBA11872 > UBA11872. Next base: position 1,020,826 of record OZ244806.1, on the reverse strand, counting down.
CGAGATCAAGACCAGCGTTACCAGAAAACCGGTGCCGCAGCGCGGGTGAAGACGACTGCTGCGCCGAACGTTCTCGACCGTGAGACGCAAGCCAGCCTCGAGCGCGTTGATCGTCTTGTGCTCGGCGCCGTGGTACATCCAGACGCGCTTTATGTCGGGCATGAGTCCGATTCCCGCCAGGTAGCCGGCAAATACAGCGAACCGGATTGCCCCCTCTATGAGGCTGCTGACCGTATCGGATTCGACTAGATCGTCCGTAAGCGACGTGACGAGCAGCGGAAAAACGAAGAACAGGCCGATCCCGAGCGCCAAGCCGAGAAACAGGCTTCCGGTAACAAGGCCGGATCCACCAGCGTCGGCCTCTCTGTCCTCCGACTCTTCCATCTGAACGTTTGCCGAGAAGTTGAGCGCGCGCGTGCCTATTACGAGCATTTCCCACACGGCCACCACGCCCCTCACTAAAGGCAGGTGACGAACCCGCATGGCGAGCCGGTTGGGATCGAGCGTTTCGGCGCGAACGAGCACGCGGCCGGAAGGGTGGCGCACCGCGACGGCCAGCGACTTGCGCCCGCGCATCATGACGCCTTCCAGCACCGCCTGCCCGCCGTAGTTGATGCGCAGCTCGTTGCTGCCGGCGGCGTCGGCGCTCATGCGAAACCCCTCACGTCAGGCGGCGGCGGTTCGGGCGGCCGCCGTGAACACCATTGCCCGGCAGGCGCATGGGACGCGCGTACTCCGCGGCAAGCAGGGCCGAGGCGTTGCGCGCACGCCGCCGCGCCGGCGTAAGCCGAACGGGTAGCTCTAGCGGAGAGCCTTTCGGCGCCGCCGCTCAAAACGATCAACCTGACCGGCCGTGTCGACAAGCCTCTGCTGGCCCGTGAAATAAGGATGGCAAGCCGAGCAGACGTCCACGTGGATGGACGGAACAGTGGCCCGGGTTTGGAAGCCATTGCCGCACGCGCAGGTGACCCGACACTCAACGTAGTCGGGGTGAATTCCAGCCTTCATAAAACGCCTCCATTGGCGATTCTCAACCGTAGCACAGGGCCCGCGCCGCGCTGGCGCTCGCGGACCGGCGCGGTTCCCGGGTCAGACGCGCGGGATGGTACGCCGGCGCGGAAGGCGCGCGAGCAGAAAGAGCAGGCCGATCAGGAGAATGGCGAGACCCCCGAAAGCGATCAGCTTGTTGAGTCGTTCCACCAGTAGTGCGATGAGTCCCAGGGTGGCGGCTAGCAGGTAGTAGAGAATGGCTACTACAGACTGCCCCAGGCCCGCCTCCCAAAGCCGATGATGCAGGTGGCCGGAGTCGCGCCGGCCGATACTTCCGCGGCGCGCGGCGCGCCGCACGATCGACCAGCCCACGTCGAGAATCGGCACTCCCAGCACGAGAACGGCGGTGGCCAGCTTGGCGGGACCAAGGATCGCAACGACGGCGATGGCGAGGCCCAGGAAGTGGGAGCCGCTGTCACCCATGATGATGCTGGCGCGGAAGATATTGAAGGGCAGGAAGCCCAGCGCGACAGCGGCCACGGCAAGAGCGATCGTGGCGACCGAAGGGAGTCCCAGCCGCAGCGACAGCGCCACCAGCACAATCGCGGCGACGACCGACACGCCAGCGCCCAGGCCATCGAGGCCGTCCATGAAGTTGACGGCGTTCATCATCCCCACGATCCAGAACAGGGTGAACGGAATAACGATGGCGAGCGGCAGCACGATGGGCGCTTCGCCTAGCGGGTTGCTCACGGCGTCGATGCGCACGCCGGCGGCAAGCGGCACGGCCGCCGCCACGAGCTGTGCTACGAACTTGTCACGCGGGCGCAGTCCCTTCAGGTCATCCACGATCATGGCGGCGACCAGCACGCTGGCGCCGATGAGCAATCCGATCACGGGCGTGTCAAGAGGATCGGCGGTTGCCAGAACCGTGACTACAAAGGCGGCGTACATTGCCACGCCGCCCAGGCGCGGCACCGGCCGCGCATGCAAGCGGGCAGGGCCGGGCAAATCAAGCCAGCCGCGGCGACGGGCTAAGCCGCGCACGAGAAAGGTAAAGCCGAAGGCAAGCGGCGCTCCGAGCGCCAGGGCTAGCCAGCTAAGCTCCGTCATGGCTCAGCGCGCCGTCCGCTGGCGCCGGCCGGCGCGTTGACCACAGATTTCGCCGCCGCATATACTGAACCAGAAATACGGTGCTGGTTGCGGCGCGGCCGAGATTTGGCTAGTAAGGGTCCGATAGTAGGACGCGGTAAACCCGGGAGCGTAGTCGCAGCCCGCCCAAGCGGCGGCTTTTTTTGTCCGTTGCGAGGCTAGGAGAGGGATTTGGTTCATATCACGGTTGGGGCAAACGAAAGTTTCGACGCCGCGCTGCGACGCTTCAACAAGAAGGTCCAGGCCGAGGGCATCATGACTGAGGCGCGTCGCCGCTCAGCGTACGACCCGCCCAGCGTGCTGCGGAAGAAAAAGTCGGCGACGAAACGACGCAAAGCCCGGCGCGCTTCGCTGAAGGCCGCGCAAGCCGAGAATCGCGCGCTGTAGACCCACAAGGCTCAGACTGCCTCCCCTCAACCGCGATCCGAATGACCCTCGACGAACGACTTGCAGCCGATCTGCGTCAATCCGTGCGCAAGCGCGACGCTGCGCGCTCGCAGCTGCTGCGCGGACTGCGCTCGGCGATCCGCTACGCGCAGATCGACGGCAAGCGTGAAGCATCGGACGAACTGGCGGTAGAAGTACTAGCACGCGAGGCGCGCCGCCGCGAAGAGGCGATCGCGCTTCTGCGCAAGGGAGGCCGTGAAGACGCGGCCGCGGCCGAAGCCGTGGAATTGGATCTGATCCGAGCATATCTTCCGGCCATGGTCGGCCGCGAAACGATCGAGTCGGAAGCCCGTGAAGTGATTGGGGAGATGGGGGCTGGCGATCCCTCCGCGACGGGCAAAGTGATGGGCGCGCTCATGCCCCGGCTGCGCGCCAGGGGCACCGTGGACGGCAAGCTCGTAAACGGGGTCGTTCGGGAACTGCTCGCCAGCGGCTAGGCGTGGTGCAAAGAGATTGTCTCGACGTCGAGCTGGCCGAGGGTGAGTCATTGCCGGTCGAGCTGCGGTCGCTCGTAGCTAGCGTTGCGGCGGTCGTTACGCAGACGACGGCGCTGACCGGCGCGGTGGCCCTTCGCATTTGCGACGACGACACGATGCGTGACCTCAATCGCCGGTTCCGCGGCCGCGACGCGCCGACCGACGTGCTGGCCTTCGCGACCGGGCTGAGTCCGGCGGACCCGGACGGGTCGAACCTGGGCGACGTGGCCCTCTCGTACGCGGCGGCGGTGCGGCAGTCCCAAGCCTACGGACACTCCGTCGAACGGGAGTTTGGATACCTGCTGGTGCACGCCCTGCTGCACATCGCCGGCATGTCGCACGATGCGCCGGCTGAACGTGCGCGCATGCGCAGGACCGAGGAGCTGGTGCTGGCGAAGCTGGGGCTCGCGCGCGCGCAGCCCGCCAGGCCCGCCTGACGGGTGCTCACCCTATCTCTGGCGGCGCCCGCCAAGATCAATCTTGGGTTGCAAGTACTGGGACGCCGCGCGGACGGCTATCACGAGGTCGTAACCGTGCTGCAGGCAATCGACCTGACTGACACGGTACACATAGCGGAGCATGACCGGATAGAGGGCGGAACCACGCTGGCGGGCCTCACGCCAGAGCGCGATCTGGCGGTGCGGGCGGCGCGCCGCTTGCACGCACGCCTGAGACCCGGCAGGGGCGCGTATCTCCGGGTGGATAAGCACATTCCGGCCGCCGCCGGTCTGGGCGGCGGCAGCTCCGATGCCGCGGCGGTGTTGCTGGGGTTGGACGCGCTCTGGCGCTCGCACGCGGGCGCCGCCGTAGTGACCGGCGTGGCGCGAACCCTGGGCGCCGACGTGCCGTTCTTTCTGAACGGCGGCACGGCGCTGGCCACGGGCCGCGGCGACGAGATTCAGCAGCTGGCGGCGGCGCCGGAGTTTTGGGTAGTGCTGGCCAAGCCGGATACCGCCATCGCCACCGCCGACGTATACGCCCAGCTCGACCCGAAAGAATGGTCCGACGGCGCGGAGACGCTCCGGCTGGCCGCGGCCGTGGCGCATAATCGGCTGCCATTGGAGCTTCTGCGCAACGACCTGCTGGCCGCGGCCACGCGCCTAGCGCCGGAGATAGGCGACGTGCTGGCCGCCTTGCGCAGCCACGGCGCGGAGGCCGCCCTGCTGGCGGGGAGCGGCCCGACCTGCTTCGGTCTGCACCGCACCGAACGGGCGGCCCGGCGCTGCGCGGAAGCGCTCGCGCAAACGGGTTTGTGGACGTCGGCGACGCGCTTTCGGACGCGGAATCGCGCCGTTTGCGACCCGCGTTGACCCTGTTCGACGCCATGCCTAACCTTGCAGTCGGATGGGGAGTAGCCAAGTGGTAAGGCAGCGGATTTTGGATCCGCGATTCGGAGGTTCGAACCCTCCCTCCCCAGCCACGCGGCTCGCACGTCGTCGCGGCGGGCCGGCGGTCGCAACATGTCGCTAGCGGCCGTCATCCTGGCGGCCGGCCGGGGCGCACGGTTCAAGTCGGCGACGCCCAAGGTATTGCACGAGGTCGCGGGCTGGCCGCTCGTGCGCCACGTGCAGGCGGCCGCGCACGCGGCCGCCTGCGATCCAGTGGTGGTGGTGGCTGCGCAGGACGTAGACCTGCGCCCGGCCCTGGACGATGGGGCGCTGGTGGTGACTCAGCCGCCAGGCGTCTATGGCACGGCGGTGGCGGCCGCCGCGGCGGCGCAGGCGGTGGGTGATCGGGCCCGGTCGGTGGCCGTGCTCTACGGCGACAACCCGCTTCTGACCCCTGAAACACTGCGAGCCATGGCCGAACGACGCGAAGCGACCGGGTCGGCCGTGGTGGTGGGGTGGGCGCAAGTTGCGGACGCCTCTGGATTGGGACGGGTGGTGATGGGCGCCGGAGACTCTATCGAGGCCATCGTCGAGGAAGCCGACGCCACGCCCGCGCAGGCCGCGCTCACGAAGGTCAACACCGGCCCCATGACTTTCGACGCAGCCTGGCTCTGGTCCCGGCTGGGCAGCGTCGAGCCAAGCACACGCAGCGGAGAGCGCTATCTGACGTCCCTGGTGGGGCTGGCGCGGCAAGACGGCCGGGCCGTGAGCGGCTACCAGCTTCGTGACCTGGACGAGACAATCGGGTGCGATGATTTTCGCAGGCTGGCTTCAGCCGAGGCCGCCATGCAAAGCCGCTTGCGCGCGGCGCTGATGGCAAATGGCGTGCAGCTGCGCGACCCAAAGACCACCTACCTCCATCGCGGAGCGCGCGTGGGGCGCGGGTGCGTGCTGCTACCGGGAACGTCCATCGAGGGGGACAGCGAGATCCAAGACGGCAGCACGATCGGTCCGAACTCGCGCCTGATCGACGCGCGCCTGGGCCGCGGCTGCACGGTGGAAGCCTCCCGCGTGAAAAGCTGCGTACTGGGGAACGGCGTATCCGTAGGCCCGTATGCGCACGTTCGCGCGGGTTGCGAGATCGGCGACGGTTGCTACATCGGCTCGCATGCGGAGCTCAAGGCCGCCAAGCTGGGGCGTGACGTGCACGTGCACCACTTCAGCTACCTTGGCGACGTACAGGTTGGCGACGGCGCCAACATCGGAGCGGGCACGGTGACGTGCAACTATGATGGCCGGCAAAAGCATCAAACGACCATCGGCGAGGGCGCCCACATAGGCAGCGACACGCTTCTGGTAGCGCCCGTGACGGTAGCGCGCGGCGCCAAGACGGGCGCCGGGGCAGTAGTCACGCGGGACGTACCCGCCCACTCACTGGCGTACGGCGTACCGGCGCGCGTCAAGCCGCACGGCTAGGCAGGCCAAACTCTGGACGCCGCGCTCAAGGTTTTCGCCGGATCGAGCAATCGGGAGCTCGCGGATAGGATCGCGCGCCGATTGGGACTGCCCCTTGGGGCGGCCACGATCGATCGCTTCCCCGACGGGGAGGGCCGCGTTCAGATCGAGGAGAACGTACGCGGCACCGACGTGTTCGTGGTGCAGTCCACCTGCGCGCCGGTGGACGAGAACCTGATGCAGCTTCTGATAATGATCGACGCGCTGCACCGGGCGTCGGCGGGACGCGTGACCGCCCTGATTCCCTATTTCGGATACGGGCGGCAGGAAAAGAAAACGCGCGGCCGTGAGCCAATCACAGCCAAGCTGGTGGCGAACCTGCTGGAGGCGGCCGGCGTTGCGCGGGTGCTCACGATGGATCTGCACGCGCCGGCGATCCAAGGTTTTTTCGACATACCGGTCGACCATCTGGAAGCAGTGCCGTTGCTGGTGGGAGCAATACGCGCCATCGCGCCGGACCATCCGGTAGTGGTCTCGCCGGATTCCGGCGGGGTGGCCCGCGCGGACGCGTTTCGCAGCCGGCTCGACGGCGCGTCTTTGGCCATCGTGTTCAAGGACCGCACGTCGCCCGATTCGATCCAGCACCTGGAGATCGTTGGCGAAGTGGAGGGACGGACCGCGATCATCGTGGACGATCTAATCTCCACGGCGAATACGCTGGTAGAGGCGAGCCGCGCGCTGCTCGAGCGCGGGGCCAAATCAGCCTACGCCTGCGCGGCGCATCCTGTACTTGCGGGAGATGCGGTAGCTACACTCACGTCATCGCCCATCGAGCAAGTTTTTGTGACGGACACGATCCCACTGCCCGACGCGGCGCGCGGGAGCAGAGTCACGGCCGTGGATACGAGCGCGCTATTCGCCGAGGCCGTGCGGCGCATTCACAATGATGAATCGGTCACTGCTCTGTTCGAATAGGTCGGCGGCGGCGGGAGCGGATTCCCGCCAAGCCGTCTAGGCGTCAGCACCCGCGTGGGCGGCGCTAAAGGGGAGGCGATCCTTTTTGGATCCTGCTAGTTGGCTCGGCCTCATAGGAGTATTGCTGCTCATCACTTTGAGCGGATTCGTTGCGGCGGCCGAGAACGCAGCGAATCAACTGTCGCGCACATCGCTGGCCGAGCAGCGGGCAAACGCCCGCAGCGCCACTCAGCGGTTGATTGAACTGCGCGAAAATCCCTTCAGATTCTGGGTCAGCGCGCGCGTAGGCACTGCCTTGATAGTGTTCACCGCGGCGGCGCTGACCGCCACCACCGTGTCCGACGCCCTGTCCGCGGCCATCGCCAGCCGGGCCGGCGGCGTCGTGATCGCGATGGGCCTGCTGGCCGTTCTGTTCTCGGTGTTCGGCGTCGTGGTGCCGCGCATCCTCGCCCAGCGACATCCGGAACCAATGGCACAGCGCCTCTCGATACTCTGCTGGACGCTGTATAAGTCGTTTCTTCCGCTGACACGGCACCTCGAGGGGCTCCTCTCTCTCGCCGAACAACAGGCCTGGAAGGGGCCGGCGCCGGAGGATGAGGCGGTGATCGACGCCGTGGAGGAGGGAACCCGCGAGGGCGCAATCGACGAGCACGATTTCGCGATGATCTCCAACGTCATCGAGCTGGGTGATCACGTGGCGCGCCAGGTCATGACGCCGCGCCCCGACGTGATTGCGGTGTCGGTGGACTCGCCGGTACACGACGCGATGCGCACGGCCAACCAGCACGGAATGTCGCGGCTGCCGGTGTATGGCAAGAACCTGGACGACGTGGTCGGGATCGTGCACGTGCGCGACGCGATCGCGACGCTGCTGGACTCCAATGGACCAGCCAGCTTGAGCGACTTGCTGCGGGCCCCTTACTTCGTGCCGGAGTCCAAGCGCGTGGATGAGCTGCTGCGCGAATTGCTCGCGCGCAAGACCCACATGTCGATAGTGGTGAACGAGTACGGCGAGACCGCGGGGCTGGTAACGATAGAGGACCTGCTGGAAGAGATCGTGGGCGAGATCGAGGACGAGTTCGACGAATCCGAATCCCAGATCCAAGTCATCAGCCCGAACGAGATCGTGGTGGATGCGGGCGTTTTGATAGCTGACGTGAACCAGGCGCTGGGTCTGGCGCTGCACGACCAGGACGTGGATACGATTGGCGGGCTGGTCTATAACGAGATGGGCCGAATTCCGCGTCCGGGCGAAGACATAACGGTGGATAGCGCCGCAATCCAGGTCATGGAGACCCGAGAGAACCGGATCGTGCGCGTTCGGGTCAGCAAGCAGCCGGATTTGGACACCGATGGGGGAGGATGAACCGCCGGACGCGGCGGGGCTGAAGCGCGCCGAGCCAGCCCCACGCCAAGGCCGGCAGCGAGCATGCGCGGCGCACCCCAATCGGGCAGTGGGCGCCAGCGGGCGCCGGCGGGCGGATGGCATGTCCCGAAACCCGGCCAGCGGCGGCGATAGATGAGAGGGACGGCTGCGGCCCGGCGCGGCGGACGCGCACCCCCCGGCGTGGCGCGGAGCGGCATCCGCCAGCCCGCACAGGAGTAACCCGACATCGAGATCACCATCGGACTGCTGGTCTTCGTCTTGCTGATCGCGGTCAATACGCTGTTTGCGGGCGGGCAGTTCGCGCTGGTGGCGGTGGACCGCTATCAGATGGAAGAGTTGGCCGAGCGCGGGTCGCGCCGGGCGCGGCCGGTGCTGCGCGCGCTGCGCACCCTTTCGTTTCAGCTCTCCGGCGCGCAGCTGGGAATCACGGTCAGCTCACTGGTGCTCGGATTCGTAGTGGACGCCGCTCTGGCGCCGGTGCTGCGGCCGCTCATAGGCTGGCTGCCGGGGGTGGACTCCGGCTCCATCGCGGCCATTGCGGCCGGCCTGGCGCTGGGGCTGGCGACCATCTTGCAAATGATCTTTGGCGAGCTGGCGCCCAAGAACCTGGCCATCGCGCGGCCGCGCGCCAGCGCCATGCTGTTCGCACCACCGATCGTGCTGTTCAACTCGGTGTTCGGCCCGCTGATTCGGGCGCTGAACGCGGCGGCCAACTGGACCATGCAACGGTTAGGCATCGAGCCGCGCGAGGAGCTGGAAGGTGTGCGCTCGGTACACGAGCTGCGCGGGACGCTGCGCTGGGCGGCCCGCGAGGGAGCCTTGCACGGGGTAGAGCCGGAGCTGCTGGATCGCGCTCTGAGCCTGCGCGAGAAGACGGCCCGCGACGTGCTGGTTCCGCGTCCATCCGTCGCGGCGCTGCCGGCCGACGCCACGCTGAGCGACCTCGCCCAATCCGCCCGGACGTCGGGGTTTTCGCGTTTCCCGATCTACACGCCCACGGGCGACGACGTACAGGGGATCGCCCACGTGAAAGACGTGTTCGGCGTACCCGCGCCCGCGCGCGCGTCCACACCGGCCGCCGCGACCATGCAGCCGCCCCTGGTTGTGCCGATGGCGCGCGATCTGCAATCGCTGCTGGTGGACATGCAGGCAAAGCAATTGCCCATGGCGGTGGTGGTTGATGAGTTCGGAAGCCCGGCCGGCATCGTCACCAGCGAGGACGTGGTTGAGGAGCTGCTAGGCGAGATCGAGGACGAACACGACCGTCCGCGCACGCTGGCGGTGCAGGCGGGTGAGCGCACCTTCACCGTGGAGGGCCTGATTCGCCGTGAAGAACTGCGGGACGCCACCGGATTCGAGTTGCCCAAGGGGCGCATCGAGACGCTGGCGGGCCTGCTGCTGGCGCTCTTTCAGCGCATTCCGCAGGCAGGCGACCGCGTGACCTACGGCCGCTGGTCTTTCCAGGTGGAGGCCATGGACGGCAACCGGATCGCACGCGTGCAGGTAACGGCGCCTCCAGAGAGCCGGGTGTCCGAATGACCGGCGTCTATCTATTAGTTGCCGTCTTGCTGCTGCTCGCCAACGCGTTCTTCGTGGCGGCCGAGGTCGCCGTGATCGCCGCGGCCGGGCGCCGCTCCGCGATCGAGGAGCTGGCCGGTCAAGGGCGGTTGAGCGCGCGTTGGGCGCGCGCCTCGGTGCGGGAGCTCTCTTTCGCGCTCACCGGGGCGCAGTTGGGGATCACGATGGCCTCGCTGGGTCTTGGGTTCGTGGCCGAGCCGGCCATAGCGGACGTGCTGGCGGCGGCCCTGGGCTCGGTGACTCCGGTACCCGAAGCCGCGCGGCACGGCATCGCCGCCGTGGTGGCGCTCAGCCTGGTGGTGTTTCTGCACATGGTGGTCGGCGAAATGGCGCCGAAGAACGTGGCCATCGCGGAACCGATCCGCACGGCGCTATGGGTAGCCATTCCGTTCCGGCTTTACTCCAATCTGTTTCGCGGCGTGCTGTGGGCGCTGAACGCGCTGGCCAATCAGACGGTGCGGTTGCTGGGCGTCACGCCGCGGGATGAGCTGCTCACCTCGTACACGCCCAGCCAGATTCGAACGATGCTGGCGGCGCTGCAGCAGATTGGCGCGATCGATCCTTCCAATCGTCAGCTGGCCAGCCGCGCGCTGCAGTTCTCGTCGCGCCACATCTCGGAAGTCATGCTGCCGCGTTCCGCCGTGGTCGCCATGCCGGCGGCGAGCACGGCGCTCGACGTGGAGCAGCGTGCGCTTGCGACCGGACACTCGCGCTTTCCGGTCTACGTGGACGGACCCGACGACGTCCGGGGCTTCGTTCACGTCAAGGACCTCCTAGCCGTGGAGCAGACGGATGCCGGCGAACCGCTCCCGCAGAGCATGATCCGCCCACTGCCGGTGGTGCCGGAGTCAGCCGAGGTCGGGACGGTGCTTCTGGAGATGCAGCGGCGGCGCAGTCATATTTCGCTGGCGGTGGACGAGCATGGGTCGTTCGCGGGCATCGTGACCATGGAGGACCTGCTGGAAGAGCTCGTGGGCGAGATTCGCGATGAGCACGACGTGGCGGAGCTGACGGTTCAGCGAGTCGGGCCGGACCGCTTTCTGGTAGCCGGCCAGGTGCGGCGCGATGAGCTGCGCGACGCCACCGGCTGCGACCTGCCGGAGGTGGAGTCCTCAACGGTGGGCGGGTTCCTGATGGAGCGTCTGGGGGCGGTGCCCACGGTGGGTCAGACTGTCGAGCTGGACGGCTGGCGGCTGCGCGTGCGCCGCATGGACGGCCCGCGCGTGGATCAGGTGGATCTGATCGACACGAGCGGCCAGCGGGAAACCGGCCAAGGCTCTTCGGACTAGCTGTGCGTCCCACGAGTCTTGTTCACGGCTGAGCGCATCCCCACCTGCCTATGAGCGCCCGCATTGGGCGGAACCGCCTCTACTTAGTCCGATACAGGCGGGTTCGAAACCCGCCCTACCTCAAATTGGCTGGGACAGCGCGGATTCACCAGGGCGCCTGGTCACTTACTCCGTCAACGGCGCGCGTGATCCCAAAGGTTGTACTTCCCATCTAGGTCGGTCCAGAGGGTGTCACGATCCAACGAAAGGCGATCTCCATCGTAGCGACGGGTGACCGGTCATCGGAATCCTCACAAGAGCGGTGCGAACGCATCCTTGGCAAGCGCCATGGGGCTAGTGCGAGCCGCCCAGGTGCAGGACTCGCATTACCAGCACACGTCGAGAAGGCCGAATGCTCTCAGGCGCTGCCCGTGTCCACAGGGAGGTCACCATTCATGACTGCTTCCAGAAACCCTCTGAAACTCGGGCTGCGCCCAGCTATGGTGTTGGCGTCCAGCGTGCTTGCGATATCTTCAGAGACGCGAGCGGTATAGAGTTGACTATAGAGTAGATTCTTCAGATGGAGCTTTGGATTTTGGATCTCGTCCGGCTGTGAGGTGTCAACATGTCCCGGTGATCCCCCGAGATAGCCTCTGATGTTAGCGTTATCGGCAAAGTACCAGGCTTCAAGATGCCACTGCGCATGTGCGTATCGGACTGTTGCCGTGATTTCGCCACCCAGCCGTCCAGGAAGCTGCTCCGCGAATGGTTCCAGCACCTGATCCGGGGCTTTTCCATCGAGGTCTACCAGAATGACGAACTTGTCCGGCGACGCACTGGGGTTTTCGTACCAAGCGGCCTTTATAAGTTTCTCCGCCATCTGGACGTTGAGTGCTCTGTTTCGCGGTGGAATGCGCACATCATCTACGAATACATCGTGATCCCGTAGGTGCGATACGAGCTGCGGGAGGGCGCGCCGCTCGGTTTCACCCGAAGCTATTACGATGACACGCTTAGCCACCTCAGCTAGCTTCCAAAGCCTTTTGTTTGATAGAACTCTCCGAGGCCGAAGCCCGATTCTTCCAGGGCTCTTTGCACGCCGTGGGGATTCTCCTCTTCTACGACGGTTGTTTCCGCTTGGTCATTGCGTTGCACGACACGGACGGCTGCCGGATCGTTCAGGAAGTCGAGCAACAGCGGCGAGTGCGTAGTCAACATAACTTGGACGTGCCCTCGTGCATCCAGGAGATATTCGACGAAGGAAGATAGCGCGCTGGGATGAATGTAATTCTCAGGTTCCTCAATTCCAATCAGGTTTGACTCAGGCTCGCCATACAGAGCCGTCATCAGCGCCAGCATGCGCAATGTTCCGCTGGACACCCCCATCTGATTCACAGAGAAATCCAGTCCCGGTTCATACTGCACGAAGTAGAAGCGGTCTTCCGACTCCCGAGGTTCGATCTTCGAGGGTAGCCCCATGACGTTCCGAGTTGCCGTAACTATCTGCTTAAGGACCTCCGGCGACGAGCTATGCAGGCCCCACAATGTTTCTCCCAGGTTCCGACCGTAGTGGTCGAATCCGCCCGAATCCAGTCCGACCCAGTCGCGTCGGAGCAGGAATGGATTTGGATCGAAGAATCCCCATCGGTTAACAAACTCCGCAACTCTTCGGGCGGGAAAGGATGCATCCGCTGAGGCCGCGGCGAGGGCACACGATGTCGGGGACTGCTTGAGCGTAACTCGCTCCCCTTCCTCGCCTGACTCGCCTGACCACCACCATCCCTCGCCCCTTTCGGCCTTCAGGAGTTGGACCGGCGGCGACTGGGGAGGCAACTCCTCAATATGCTCATCAATATAAAATTCATATCCTTCTCTAACAATCCGCGTCGTCCACTCGTAGGTTTTGCCATCTTCTTCGAGACGCGCCACGAGCTCTATCTGCTGCGCTTCCTCCCCTTTCCAGGCAAGATGGACAATGCCGCCTCGTGAGAATACGGGCGCCCGGAAGTCGCGCGCCTGGACTCCTTCGTGGAGAAAGCGAAGCGCATCTAGTATGGTGCTCTTGCCTGACGCGTTGGCACCGATGAACAGGCTAAGATCACTTAACTCAATCTTCGCATCGCGCAGGCTGCGGTAACGCTTTGCGTCGAGTCGCAAGAGCTTCATTAGGCAAGACACACTAGGAAGACCTAGAAAAAATGAGGTCCACACCGCGGGAGGCGCCAAGTTGTCTCGCCGCCGCCGCAGGCAGCCTAACATGCCTTGCACGGTGACTGGCCGCGGACTGCGCGTCGTGAGATGACGCGAGAACTGTAATCGGACATCGATAGGTGACAAACGCGGGGTATTTGAGCGAATACGTCCGCCGTCTGCGGGACAATCTGGCGCGCGGCAACGCCACCGAGCACACGCACCGGCCGGCGCTCAAGGCGCTGCTGGAAGCGGCCGTCACGGGCGTCGAGGCTACGAACGAGCCCAAGCACATCGAATGCGGCGCGCCGGACTTCGTGGTCGCGCGCACGGAACGTAAAGGCGGGCCGCCACTGGCCGTCGGCTATGTGGAGGCCAAGGACTGCGGCGTCGACTTGGACGCGATCGAGCGGGACAGCAAGCGGCGCAATCCGAGCACGGACAACGGCCGCCAGCTCAAGCGCTACCGCTCGGCGCTGTCGAACCTGCTGCTGACCAACTACCTCGAGTTTCGCTGGTATCTGGACGGCGAACCAGAGCCGCGCCAAGTTGTCCGGCTGGCGGACCTGGACGACGGCAATGGCCTGACGGTGATCCGAGGCGGGATCGAGGCGCTGCGTAGACTGCTCGAGTTCTTCCTGCTCCAGCGCCCGGCATCCGTATCCAGCCCCGAAGACCTGGCCCAGCGCATGGCCCGGCTCACGCACATGACCCGCGACGTCGTGGAACGCGGGTTCGAGCAAGGCCGCGTATCCCAGAACCTGCGCGACCTCTACGCGGCCTCGCGGCAGGCGCTGGTCCCGGACCTAGCCGAGGACACCTTTGCCGACATGTTCGCCCAGACCCTCGCCTACGGCCTCTTCGCCGCGCGCGTCAACCACCAGTCCGGCCCCTTCCGCTGGCAGGACGCCGCCTACCAGATTCCACAGACAAACCCATTCGTCAGGCAGCTATTCGATATCGTCGTCGGCCCGTCCATGACCGACGAGCCGTTCGTCGGCTTCGTGGACGACCTGGCCCAGCTGCTAGACGCCGCCAAGATGGACCTGGTGCTGGCCGACTTCGGTAAGCGCGGGGCGCGCCAGGACCCGATCATGCACTTCTACGAGACCTTCCTGGCAGCCTACGATCCCGAGCTGCGGGAGCAGCGCGGGGTGTACTACACCCCCGAACCCGTCATCTCCTACATCGTGCGCTCGGTGGACCACCTGCTGCGCGAGCGCTTCGACTGCCCCGAGGGTTTGGCCGACTACGCGAAGACGCGGTATCGGGACCACACCGGCGAGGTGCACGAGTCGCACCGCGTGCTGGTGCTGGACCCCGCCTGCGGCACCGGCTCGTTCCTCTACGCGGTCGTCGACCACATCCGCGAGCACTACCGAACCAGCGGCCGGGCGGGGATGTGGAGCGGTTACGTCAAGCAGCATCTGCTGCCGCGGCTGTTCGGCTTCGAGCTGCTGATGGCGGCCTACGCCATGGCGCACCTGAAGCTGGGCATGCAGCTGGCGGCGCTGGACCTGCCTGAAGCCAGCCGAGTGGACTGGGCCTACCCATTCGACGCTAGCGAGCGGCTGGGGGTGTATCTGACCAATACGCTGGAGCCGGGAGAGGACCAGGCCGCCGCCATGGTCGGCCCGCTGCGCGCCCTGACGGAAGAGGGCAGCGCCGCGGCCGGCGTCAAGCGCGACCTACCGATCATGGTCGTGCTGGGCAATCCGCCGTACTCGGGGCATTCGGCCAACAAGGGTGAGTGGATCACAGGGCTGATTGACAGCTACAAGCAGGGTTTCCCCGAGCTGAAGAGGCCCGCGCAGGCGAAATGGCTTGGCGACGACTACGTGAAGTTCATCCGCTTCGCCCAGTGGCGGATCGAAAGGAGCGGCTCAGGTGTGCTTGGGTTTGTCACCAATCACAGCTATCTGGATAACCCAACCTTTCGTGGGATGCGACGGAGCCTGCTCGGAACCTTCGATGAGGTTTACCTGCTCGACCTGCACGGCAACTCCAAAAAAAAGGAACGCGCACCTGACGGCGGTCCGGACGACAACGTATTCGACATCCAACAGGGCGTCGCCATTGGCGTCTTTGTAAAGCACAAGAACGGCAGTAACGGTCCGGCGCGGGTATTCCACGCCGATCTGTGGGGAGAGCGTCAGGCGGGACGTGACGGTGGAAAATACGGTTGGCTCGCCGCGAACAGCATGGCGTCAACCCGGTGGGCGGAGCTTAGCCCAAGGCAGCCTGGTTACCTGTTCATTCAGCGTGACGAGGCGTTGCTTGCCGAGTATGAGACGGGATGGTCGATCGCGGATATCTTCTGTCCGAACGGGAGGCCCGCTCCCGGCATTGTCACCACGCACGATCAGTTCGCCATCTCGTGGACTTCGGGAGAGGCGGAGTCGAAAGTCGAGCAGTTGCTCGCGACGCCGTCCGAGGAGGAAGCACGCAAGCTATGGCGGCTGTGCTCGCAGAATCAGTGGGTATACGAACGAGCCAAGGAAGAGCTTCAAGATGGATCGTGGCGTGACCGTATCGAGCCAATCCTCTACCGTCCATTCGATTTCAGATATACGGTGTTCGACCGGAATGTTGCGGTTCATCGGCGCGAGCGGGTCATGCGGCATATGCTGGCGGGGGAGAATCTTGGATTGATCTTTATGCGCCAAGTTGCACTAAATGACGTCTATTCTCATTTCTTGGTTACCCGATCTATCGTTGACAATCGCGCTTTTTATAGCAACAAGGGAATAATGAGTCTTGCACCTCTCTACATCTACCCATCGGAACAGGAAATCGAGCAGGGACTCTACAAGCCTGGCGAGCGGTTGCCTAATCTCGATTCGAAGTACACCGCGGAACTCGAACAGCGCCTGGGACTACGTTTCGCCGGCGAGGGTCCCGGCGACCTCCAATCCACCTTTGGCCCGGAGGACGTGTTCCACTACATCTACGCCATCTTCCATTCGCCCACGTACCGAGAGCGCTACGAGCAGTTCCTGCGCACCGACTTTCCGCGCATTCCCCCGCCGAACGATCGGGAGCAGTTCCGCGCCCTGACCACGCTGGGGCGGGAGCTCACAGCCGTCCATCTGCTGGAGCCGCCCGCGCTGGACGCCGCGGACATCGGGTTTCCCGTTTCTGGCGAGAACGTCGTCGAGCCGGGGCATCCCGAATACGTCGCGCCGGGTGGGACACGCTGGCCGGAGACCAAGCCGTTCGAGCGCGGGCGCGTGTACATCAACGGCGGGGGAAGGCGCGCGCGGTCAGTATTTTGAGGGCATAGACCCCGAGGCCTTGGAGTTTCGCATCGGCGGGTATCAGCCCATGGAGAAGTGGCTAAAGGACCGCAAGGGCCGCAAGTTGACCATCGACGACCAGTTCCACTACGTCCGTATCGCCGCCGCCTTGCGAGAAACCATCCGCCTGATGGCGGAGATCGACGAAGCGGTCCCATAGAGGCGGATCTGAGACCTGCGCGCAGTGGCGGAGTTAAGTTTGCGGTGGGGGTGTGGTCGCTTCGTTGGGAGCGGTGGGCGTGCGGAGCGGCGGCATGAGCGGCTGCTCACATGCGGTCAACACAGCTATTGCCGGGTGAATGTGTTCTGTGTACGTGAGGTCAAATGTTGCGGTGTACGGCCGACCATGAGGCTCAAATTGCCCATAGAAATAGAAGTATGTTGATCGCACGATGCGCTGAGCGATATCTATATCGTGTGGGGCAAACACGAGCGATTCTACATCGTTGAAGTTCCACAGGTGCGCTTGGTGTTTTCCTGCGCCGACTTGGTGAGAGACGTATACTTTCCCATCGAACCCATCAGCGATTTCTATTGGGCCGCTAATCTTTACAGAAACATCCAATCTCTTGTCTGGCAGACTGCATACGATGTTAAGCCAGTGACCTTCTCGTGATTGGTGTTTTACTGCCATATGCACTTTGCTTGCAATACTGTGATGGTGTGTATCTTCGGTCCAAGCTTTCGCATCGGGGACGAGTTGGCGTGCAATGTGATTAATGGGAGCGCTGAGTACGTAACCTACAAGTAGCACCGCAACGAGTTCAAGCGCGACCGCCCGTAACAAAGTTGATGCAATTTTCATGGAGAACACGTGGCTCATGGCAGAGCGCTGGGTAGCGTAACATAGCCCAGTTGCATAATGGTATTATAGCCAACCACGACCGCTGGAATAATAATGCTATGTCCACTGCCCAAGATTCGAGTCAATCGGAATCAGACCTCGGCGGTGTGCGACTTCGAGATCGCCTTGTGCGATGGATCATCAGCGTGTGCGTGGGATCTGTGCTTGCCGTGGTCATCACTGTCATTATCCGGCTTGTGACCTGATTCGATCACCTACACAACCCGCGTCGGCCGGGGCCGCGCCCGGGACGTGCGTGGCGCGCTTGTTGCCGCCGCCGCGGGGTACCCCGTAGGCTGAAGGCTGGAGCCGCATGCAGCGATCGAGCACCTACAAAGCCGAGGGGATCGTGTTGAGCCGGCGCGATCTCGGCGACGCCGACCGGATCGTGACGCTCTACACGCGTGAGTTCGGACGCCGCCGCCTGGTTGCGCGGGGATCGCGCCGCCCCACGAGTCACCTGGGGCCCCACCTTGAGTTGTTCAACCGAGTCCGCGTGCTGGGTGCCGTCGGTACCAATCTGGACATCCTCTCGCAGGCGGAGGCCTTGGAGTCCTACCCGCGTCTGCGCGACGACCTGGCCGCTTTCGCGGCGGCCGGGTGGGCGATAGAGCTGCTGGATGGGCTGAGTGAAGACGGCGAGCCGGTGCCGGCCGCGTTCGCGGCTCTGCTCACCTTCCTGCGCGGACTCGATCTTTCCGATGAGCCGCCCGAGCTGTGGTTCCTGGCGCTGGCCATGGCACTGTTCGAGGCGCACGGCTATCGCCCCGAGCTGCAATCATGCACGGTTTGCGGGAAGGAGCTGGCGCCGGATGACCATGCCTTTGCGCCCACCTCGGGCGGGGTAGTGTGCGGGGCTTGTGCGCGCGGCGTGCCCGCGCACGCGCTGGAGACGAGGACGCTGAAAGTGCTGCGGCACATTGCACGCGAGGGCTTCCACGGCGCCGCCCGGGTGCGCGTGGACGACGCTCTGCGGAGCCAGATTCGCGGGCTGTTGGAAGCGTATTCGGAGGCAGTGGTGGAACGCGAGATGAAATCTCTGCGGATGCTGGAGGGCGCCAGTCGGAGCGGCCGTCCAGCCGGCTGAGTGAGGCCCGGCGGCGCAGCGGCGGGCGCGACTCGCGGCGCGGCCGACGGATGAAATCAAGGAGCTCGAATGGCAGCACCCGATCTAGAAACGCTCGTTTCGCTTAGCAAGCGGCGCGGGTTCGTCTTCCCCAACTCGGAGATCTACGGAGGCTTTGGGAGCACCTGGGACTACGGCCCGCTGGGAACCGAGTTGCTGCGCAACATCAAGGAAGCCTGGTGGCGCGATATGGTCCTGCGCCACGAGGAGATCGTGGGCCTGGACGCCTCGGTGCTGGCACATCCGCGGGTTTGGGAGGCGTCCGGCCACGTGGATCACTTCAGCGATCCGCTGGTCGAGTGCCCGGCGTGCAAGCGCCGCTTTCGGGAGGATGACACGCCGGACGGCGTCTGCCCTTACGACTCCACGCCTTTCACGGCGGCCCGCCAGTTCAACACCATGTTCAAAACTCACGTGGGTCCCGTGGAGGAGGACGCCTCGGCCGCCTACCTGCGCCCCGAGACGGCGCAGGCGATCTTCGTGAACTTCAAGAACGTGCTGGACTCCAGCCGCGTGCGCCTGCCGTTTGGGATAGCTCAGATCGGCAAGGCGTTCCGCAACGAGATAACCACGGGCAGCTTCATCTTTCGCAGCCGCGAGTTCACCATGATGGAGCTGGAGTACTTCGTCGCGCCCGGCGGCGACGAGCGAGCCCACGAGGAATGGGCCGAGAGGAGGCTGGCGTGGTATCAGAGCTATGGGCTGGATGCGCGCAGGCTGCGACTGCGCGCGCACGATCCCGACGAGCTGGCTCACTACTCCAAGGCGACGACCGACATCGAGTACCTGTTCCCCTTCGGGTGGGGCGAAATCGAGGGCGTGGCCAACCGGACGGACTACGATCTGCGGCGGCACGCGGAGTCGAGCGGAGTGGAGCTGGAGTTCTTCGACGAGGCCAATCGCTCCCACGTGACGCCGTTCGTGATCGAGCCGTCCGCCGGCGCCGACCGCGCGGCGCTGGCTTTCCTGGCCGACGCGTACGAAGAAGAGGAAGTCCGCGGCGACCGGCGCGTGTTTCTGCGACTCGACCCCCGTCTCGCGCCCATCAAGGCGGCTGTCTTCCCGCTGGCGCGCAACAAGCCGCCGCTGGTGGAGATGGCGAGGAAGGTCTTCACGGACCTGCAAGGCGTCTGGCCGGTGTTCTATGACGCCACCGGCTCGATCGGACGCCGCTACGCGCGGCAGGACGAGGCCGGCACGCCTTTCGGAATAACGGTGGACTTCGACTCGCTCGAAGATCAGGCGGTGACGGTGCGGCAGCGCGACACGATGGAGCAGGACCGCGTCGGCCTAAGTCAGCTGGGCGACTACCTCGGCGAAAGGCTTAGCTGGTAGGTGGCTGACCCGCTCAACGGGCCAGCGGCGCGCCCGGCGGACTCGTTCTCGCGGCTGGAGCACGTAGTCCTGGGGCCGTTTCGGCGCGGGCTGGCGTGGCTGCTGCGGCCGCTGGTGCTCCTATTGAGCCGGGCTCGCGTTAGGCCGCTAGCGGTCTCGCTGAGTCAGATACCGCTGGGCTTTGCCGCGGCCGCGCTGATCGTGCCGGCGCCGCGCGTCGCCCTGGCGCTCTTCCTCGCGACGCTCTTGCTTGACGCGGTCGACGGAGCGCTGGCGCGGGAAACCGGCCGCGTGTCCACTTTCGGCGCGCTGGCCGATCAGGTGGCGGATCACCTGCGTGAGCTGACCGTAGTAGGCGGGCTGGTCGCGGCGGGCGCGCTGCGCGGCGAGATAGGCGTGGCCTACGCGGCGCTCTATCCGCTCTCGAACTTCATGCTCTTCGTGGCAAACCGCTACGGCGTGCCGGTTCCCTTGGCGATAAAGACGTGGATGGTCTTCTATCCATTCCTGATCGCCTTCCTGGGCTTCGGTCCCAACCTGCTCGACTACGCGGGCGCCGTGGCGGGGGGATTCATGGCGCTGACTTCAGCGCTCGCCCTGATCGGGTTGCGCGGCGCCCTGGGCGAGAAGTCCCGCGCCGACGGTTAGTCCGTCAGATCATCACGATGCCGCCGTCGACGCTCAGCGACTGGCCGGTCATGTAGGACGCGTCGTCGGAGGCCAGCATGGCGGCGGCGTTGGCGACGTCCTCGGCGGTCTCGGCGCGTCCGAGCGGGATGGCCGCCACGCGCTCATCCCAAGTGGTGGTGCCCTGCAGTCCTTCCAGCTCGGTAAAGGCCTGATTCATGCGCCGCCACATATCGGTATCGACTATGCCGGGGCAGATGGCGTTGACGCGGATGCCATGTGGGGCAAGCTCCAGTGCGGCGCAGCGTGTGATCCCGATGACGGCGTGCTTGCTGGCGCCGTACGAGCTGAAGAAGGCGCGGCCGGCCCGACCGGCCGCCGACGCCATATTGATGATGCACCCGTGGCCGCGCGGCGTCATGCGCCGGGCGGCCTCCTGCACACCCAGGAAAACGCCGCGAACGTTGACCGCAAACACCTCATCCCAATGCTCGGGGGTTTCGTCGGCGATCCGGCGCGGGTCCGCGATACCGGCGTTGTTGACGACGATGTCCACCGGACCGAGCTCGCGCTCGGCGGCGTCGAACATGGCCCGCACGGAGTCGGGATTGCGGACGTCGCAGTGACTGGCGGCGGCGCGGCCGCCGGCTGCGCCGATGGCGCGAGCGGCGACTTGGACCGAATGGGCGTCCAGGTCGGCCGCGAGCACGGCCACGCCCTCACACGCGTATCGCCGCGCGATCGCGAGTCCGATGCCGCGCCCGGCGCCGGTAACGACGGCGACCTTGCCCTGGAGTCCGCGTGCCACGTAATCACTTCAGACAGGCTGCGAGGCGCGCCAGCATCGTGCCATAGGGCGGGAGTGCCGATGAGAAGTCGAGGAGTCGAATCCGGCCGGGTTAGCGCGCTGGCCCGGCTGCCCGGCGTGTTTTCGGCGGCGCAATGGCCGGATGCCAGGCAAGGTTGCGAAGTGTCCTGTTTCAGCCCGCGGGGATCACGGCGCCTTTGGGGTCAACCACCCACACCCATGGCTGGAACTGATGGGCGATCGCTTCCACCCAGGCGCCCTCCCATCGGACGGTCAAGAGGCCGCCTTCCGGATCCAGGGGCGGGAATTGAAAAGCGCCGCGCTCGGTTGAGCCGGGCGCCACGCGACCGCGTGGCGGGGGTACGCCAGAGCCGCGCGCGACAACGGCCGGGTGCTCTACGCCAGCCTGCTCGACAACCAGGCCGATCGGGAAGGCCCCGACTGTCCCGTCTCCGCCGTTCGCGACCGTGAAGTGAACCCGCGTTTCCTCACGGGCAAACTCAATCAGCTCGAGCGTGATCCGCACGTCGAACTGCACGAGGGCCCGGTCGACCGGCACCACTTCGTAGGCCGGACGAATGCCGATCCGGTCGGTGACGAGCAAGCCGGTTACCCGGACTAGCGGCTGAGTTACCGCGCGTCCCTGCGAGTCCTCGAGAGTGACCATCTCTTCAATTACTCCGTCGACCCGCACGAACGCCCCGGCGACCAGCTCAGGCGGTGCGGAGGGCATGGCGAATGCCGTGGAGAGCTGGTCGTTATCCAAGTCGACCCACCCCAGAAACCTCAGCCCGTTACCGGCCGGCGCCGGGTCCGCGTAAACGTGGGCGCTCAGGCTCACGGTGCGCCCAATAAACTGTTCCGCCTGGGGGTGCACGGCCGGCCAGTCGGCGTCGCTCAGGGTTTGTCCATCGCCAGGCGGCGTAGCGTCCGGCGCCGGTGACTCAGGCTCTTGACAGGCCGCCAGAGCGACGATGAGCGCCACGAGAGAGCCGAGGGTTGCGCGGCGCAGGCGGGTTTGCAGGGCCATTGCGCAGTCTCGCACCCGCGAAGCCGCGCGGTTGAGTATCGCCGCGGCTACCCCAAGGCGCCGAAATACGCCACCGACGATTCACCCAAGCGATGCAGCGCGTAGCCGCCTTCGAGCACGTGAAGAGCCGGAATCCGCAACGCGGCGACGCGCTCGCCGACCAGCGCGAAGTCGCCGCTGCGCAAACCCAGCTCGGCAATGGGATCGTCCACGTGCGTGTCGAATCCGAGCGACACCACCAGGTAAGCGGGCTCGAACTCGGATATGCGCTCACAGGCGCGGTCCAAGACGGCCATGTAGCCCTGGATGGCCGTGCCGGGCGGCAGCGGGAAGTTATGGTTGAAGCCCTCTCCAGGCCCCGCGCCGCGCTCTTCCGTGCGTCCGGAAAAACCAGGGTAGGCGTAGCTGGGATCGGCGTGGAGGGAGACGTACAGGACGTCGGCGCGCTCATAGGTCAGGTTCTGGGAGCCGTTGCCGTGGTGGTAGTCGATGTCCAGCAAGGCCACCCTCCCGCGCGAGCTGAGAGCATGCGCGGCGATGGCGGCGTTGTTCAGATAGCAGAAACCACCCATGCGCGAGCGCTCGGCGTGGTGTCCGGGCGGGCGGCAGAGAGCGATTGCCGCCGCGGCGCCCGCGCCAACGCACGCGGCGCCGCTCAGCGCCGCGTCGACGGCCGAGCGAGCCGCCGCGTACGTGGCGCGCATTAGGGGAGCGTCGGTTCCAAAAGCAAAGTAGCTCGCGCGCACTTCCGGTTGGGTACTGCGCAGCACCGACTGGTCGTAGGAGACGCCGGATGGCGTGAGCTGCTGGCCGGCCGGAATACGGGAGCACTCCTCCGCAAGGAAAGCGCGGTAGTCGGCAGCGTGCACGGCGTCGACGGCGGCATCCGGATAAGCGGCGGGATCGCTCAGCTCGACGAGACCGGCCGCGACGAGCGCCGCGCGAATGATGCGGGGCCGCGAGGGCTTCTCCGGATGTGGATAGGTGCGGCCGTCCACGAGCTGCAGCGCCGGCGCGTGATCCAGATGCCGGTCGGACCAAAACAGTGGAATCGGCACCCTAAGCTCCCGCGCACCGGCCCGCAGCGCCGGCATTCTGACACGGGCCACCCGCGACCGGATCGCCCGGCAATGTCGGCGGGCACTGCTCTAGACGATTCCCGCAAGCGGCTCAGCCGTCCTCCGCAAGCTGCCGCATTGCGCCCCCCGCCGATCCGCTTATCGCTTATGCCGCCAGGGCTTGGACTACGATCCCCGCGATGGCGCCAAGTCCGATCAGCCAGGTCGAGCGGAGCCCGAAACGCATGAGCAAGATAGCGGCCAGCGCCGCGAGTATTCCGGTCCAAACGTCGACGATGGCCGTCTGACCCAACCGCACGCTCACACCCGCCATCAGTGCGATCGCGGACGCGTTGACGCCGTCGAGAACCCCGCCCGTCCAGCGATTGGCGCGGACGCGCGTTACGAGCGGATTCAGCATCGCCACGAAGACGAACGACGGGAGGAATATCCCGATGGTGGCGAGCGCCGCACCGCCCCAGCCGCCCAGCACGTAGCCCACGAAGCTGGCCGTGGTAAACACCGGACCGGGCGTCACCTGTCCAATCGCGATGGCGTCCAACAGCTGCTGCTGGGTCAGCCAGCCCAGCCGGTCGACGAAATCACCCTGCATGAAGGCCAGCAGCACGTAGCCGCTGCCGTACAAGACCGCTCCGATCTTGAGGAAGAGAAGAAACAGGTGAGCTGAGGTGACTGGCACTGCCGCCGCAAGCGATGCCAACGGTGCCGCGGAGGGAAGCATGACTAGTGCGCCTATGCCCGTGAACCGGCGAGCTTGTCCGAGCGCCGCGATGAGGCCGACCACGCCTCCCAGCGCCAGCAAAATCAACTCGTGGAGACCCACGAAATAGAGGGCCAGCACAACCCCCGCCAGCGCGACCGTCCAGCGTTTTCGCACCGCCGTGCGACCCAGTCCGACGATGGCCTGCAAGACCACCGCAATCACTACCGGCTTGATGCCGTAGAGGATCCAGCGCAGGGCGGGCGCCTCTCCGAACTCGACATAGGCCCAGGCAAGGCTGGTGACGATCAGGAACGCCGGCAGGATGAAGAGAACTCCGGCGGAAACCAGGCCGCGCCAGCCAGCTCGTTCCAGACCGAGGTGGATCGCCATCTCGGTTGAGTTGGGACCCGGGATGAGACTGGTGGCGCCCACCAGGTCGACGAAACGCTGCTCGGATATCCAGCGCCGCCGCTTTACCGCCTCGTCATGGAACATTGCGATGTGCGCGGCCGGACCGCCGAAGGCGATGAGGCCCAACTTCAGAAAGAGTCCGGACACCTCGCGGAGCGAGCCGTGAGGGTCAGGCGGGCCGCTGGCGCTGCGATCCGCTTGCGGCTGCTCTGGGGAGGGAATTGGTCGGATGCGCGCGCCGCCTGAATCGCGGCGCGCGCAGGTCTCTTGCGTGCTGGTGCGCGACCCATCCTAGCGACTCGCGCCGCGGCCGGGCCGCCTCGAGTCTCCGGCCGGCAGTGGCGTGCCGGGCTCTTCCAGAGCCCTGACTAGCGCCTGAGGTCACTCACTCATCCACAACCGGACCCGAGACCCCCTACTAGACCCGCGGCTTACGGCGCCTCATCGAACCGCCGGCGAGCGGGCGCCACCGACACTCGAATCGATTGCACGTCGTCCGTCCCGATGCGATCGCGGGTCAGCTTGAGGATTTCGGCCGTGGCCATGGACACGCGCTGGGCCACGGCGGCGCCCTCGCACTGCACCACGGCCTCGGTGCCCATGATCGGGCCGGGCCGGCAGCGGCTGGCTATCTGCGCGCCAAGCAGCTGCGAAATGGCCTCGCTAATCGCGTCCGCGGCGGCAACCCGGCGCTTCCCATACCGGATGTCGGCGCGTTCGCTGAGATCGCGCACGAAGTCCCCCAGGCGCCGCGCGGCGCCCGCTCTACGCTGGGGCATTGGTCGGTTCGACGAGGCCGTCCGACACGCACAGCCAGGGCGCCGAAGCCAGCGCGCCGTCCGCAATCGCCTCCGGATCGGCCGTGGTGACGATGGCCTGGGTATCGGAAGGAATTCGATCGAGCAGCCGGCGGCGGTGACCCGGGTCCAACTCGGCGGCTATGTCGTCGAGCAGCAGCACGGGGGTCTCACCCAAGCGCCCGTGTGCGAGCGCGAACTGCCCAAGCTTGAGCGCCAGAGCGGCCAGCCGGATCTGCCCGCGTGAGCCGAAATGCGCGATTGGCCGACCATCAAGCGTGGCGCGCAGGTCGTCGCGCTGCGGTCCGGCGCCCGTGCTGCCGGACTCGATGTCACGCTGGCGGCGTGAGGCCAGGATCGCGCGAAACTCCTCCGGTTCGTGGGCCGGTGCGCTCGCCTGGTACGCGACACCGAGCCGCGCGCCGCCCGATAGTCGATCGAACTCATGAGCCACCAGCGGCACGAGCTCCAAGACAAAGGCCCGACGCCGCCGCACGACCTGCGCGGCCGGCTGCGCAATTCGCTCGTCCCAGAAGTCCAACTCGGCGGATCGCGCGCGCTGCGCTTGAATCTGACGCAGCAGCGCGTTGCGCCGCGCCAGCAACGCGTCGAACTCCGCGAGCGCGTCGAGGTAGGCGCGCTCGAGCTGCACCAGCGCCACGTCCAGCCAGCGGCGCCGGTCGGAGGGCGGCCCGGTAAGCAGGGTGAGATCGGCCGACGAGAAGCTCACCGTCTGCAACCGGCCGGGCAGCTCAACCAGCCGCCGTGCGGCGCCCCCGATGCGAACTCGCCGGCGGACGCCGGATGCGGCGCCGGCGGATGGGTCGGTTCGCGCCGCGATCAACTCCAGATCCAAAACTCCGCCGCAGCGCTCGACGCTGGCGGCAATGCGAGCAAAGGCCGCCGCCTCCGGCGCGTCGACGTGTACCCAGGCGGATTCCGGCGCCGGGCGCAGGCTGCGCCCGGTGGCCAGCGTGTGCACGGCATCCAACAGATTGGTCTTGCCCTGGCCGTTGTCGCCGACGACCACGACCGCAGCCGCCGGCAATTCGAGATCGAGCCGCCGGTAGTTGCGAAAGTTGACCAAGTGGAGCGCGGCGACGTGCATGCGGCTATCCAAACGGCATTCTTGCACTGTCCGGACCAGCCCCGGGTCGGCCGCCGCGCCGCCGCTCTCGGAATCGGCTGCCGGGACTCCTACCTAATAGACAGCCGTGGTAGGCGCTTCTTCGTCACGCCAATCAAGGCGCAGCGCATCAAGTCGACGCCGCCGGAGCGCCAGATACACGATCAACGTGCCTACCGCCACCACGGTCACGGCGCCGTAAAGGGCGAGCAGCGCGGCGACTACGAAGGACATAACCGGCCAAAAGACGACGACAGCCACGAGCAAGATCGTGAGCGCCGCGGCGGATGCCACAGCCAGCAGCCGCAGTTTGCCTAGCCAGGTACGTGGGGGTAGTCTCATCGCCTTAGCCAATGATGCCGGCGGGCGCACCCACGTGTTCGCAGATCACGCCTATGCCAGTCAAGATCGTCACTGACAGCACAGCATCGCTGCCGACCGACGTTGCCAGCGAGCTCGCCATCGAGGTTGTTCCACTAATCGTTCGGTTCGGCACCCGCGAGTACGTGGAGGGGGTGGATCTCTCCACTGAGGAATTCTATGACCTGCTGGAAACGTCGCCCGATCACCCGGCCACTTCGCAACCCTCGCCGGCGGCGTTTCGGGAAGTCTATGAATCGCTCGGCTCACAGGGTGACGATATCGTCTCGATCCACATATCGGGGAAGCTGAGCGGAACGCTCGCCTCGGCGCAGCAAGCGGCCAATGAGCTCCCCGACCAGAAGATACTCACACTGGATTCGGGTCTGGCGTCGATGGCGCTGGGACTGGTGGTGGTGGAAATTGCCCGCATGGCCGCCGCCGGCGCTGACGCGGACAGCCTGGCCGCGAGCGCCGAAGAGCTGGCGCGCCGCGCGCACTGCGTGTTCGTGGTGCCCACGCTGGAGTACCTGCGCCGCGGCGGCCGCATTGGCGGCGCGCAGGCGTTCGTGGGCTCACTGCTCAACTTGAAGCCCGTGCTGGCGCTGCGTGACGGCGAGGTGGCCCCGGTGGCCCGTGCCCGCTCGCTGCGAAAAGCTCTCGGCACAGTCGTGGATCAGGTGCGCTTGCACGCCCCCAACGGCGTCGAAAGTCTCGCGATTCTGCACACCTACGATCTGGAGTTGCGGCAGGATCTGGAGGACCAGCTGCTGGCGGTCGCGCCGCCGAGCGGCGACCTGTATGGGGACATTCCGATCGGTCCCGTGATAGGCGCCCATATCGGCCGAGGGGCGGTTGCGGTCGGCTTCATCGCCGCCGGCTGAGGCTTCCGCTCGCAAGTGAGACAAGACGGGCGGCCGGGCCGGCTGTCCGCCGAGACCCCCGGCAAGGTCGTAGCCCGCCGATTGGCCGTGAGGGCCGACGGCCTATAGCGGTGAGTCCACGCCGCTGGCGCGCGCCGCGGCGCGGATAGCTTCCCGCACGGCCTCGAACGACCACCAGGCCTGGACTCCGACGCGCCGCAGCCGGTAAAGCTCGTCGGGTCTATGCGCGATCCCCGCGCGGGTGCCCACGGCGGCGCGATAGCCGGAGTCGCGCACCAGCTGCTCGGACGCGTCATCGAACAGGCCGTTGGGGTAAGCGAAGAAATCGACTCCGTCCACCTCGCGCTCGAGCTCCGCGCGCGACAACACGGTCTCGGCCTGGGCGGCACCCAGATTGGTGGCGATAAGATGCGGAATATTGGCGTGATCCAAGGTGTGCGAAGCGACGGTCATCCCGGCTGCGCGCACCTGCCTGATCTGGTCGAGTGACATGTGGTCGCGGCCGAACCGGTCGAAGCCGGGCATCACGAAGAAGGTCGCAGGCACCCGCCGCTCCACCAGCACCGGAAGTGCGCGCTCGATCTGAACGGTCCAACCATCGTCGAAAGTGAAGAGCACAGGCCGCTCCGGCAACTCGGCCCAGCCTTCGAGCGCGGCCACCAGATGGTCGAGTGAGATCGGCTTCAGTCCCGCGTCGAGCAGCGCGTCCACTTGCGCCCGAAACGAGCCCTGATCGCGCACTAAATGAAAAGTGAGTATGGGCGCCACGACAGGCGCGGCTACGGGGCGCCACGACCGCGCGGCTGGCGAAGCCCGCCCTTCGGCTTGCAACCGCTCGGCGTCGCTCAACGTTACGTAGGCGTCCCCCAGATGCCCGGCGACGGGGCGCGCGATGCCGGGCGCGGTGGGAAGCAGACGTACGATCTCACGCTTGTGCCACTGGGTGATACGACCACGCCACAACCTTGGCGGCGTGACCGCCGGTCCGGCCCGTGCCGCGCGGGCGGGCGTATGCCAATCGTCGCCGAACGGCCACTGCCCAACGTCCTGCTCCCGCAGACTCTCCGCGCCCAAAACCCCGCGCGCCATCAGCTCGCCGAGATCGCTCAGGCGCGGGATTCCCATCGAGTGGGAGGACGACCAGCCGGGCGCCTCCAACCGCGCGTGATTGAAGTACTGCACCAGGTCGTCGCGAACAAACAGTCCCGGCGTGATCGCATAACCCAGCGCCTCGGGCCCGCCCAGCGCCTCGAACGTGCGCAGGAAGGCGGCCTCGACGGGAATACCGGTAGCGTCGCGCCAGCGCTGCTCGCGGCCGCTCGACTGGTCGCCCGGGGCGGGGTCGCTCATCGCCTTGGCGCCGACACGATCAACGCCGGGCAGCCCTCCGCAAGCGACGGCGCCCGGCCAAGCCGCCTATCTACCTGTCGCCGCGTATCGGGCGTCAATCACCCAGCGGGGCGCGCCAGTGCGCCAGTAACGGGCTTGCAACCGGCATCGACGCCGCGCTCAGGTCAGCATGGCGGGAGCGCTTTGCGCGGCTATCTGCGCTCGGTATTCGGCGGCCATGTTGCGCGCGTCTGACACTGTGGGATCGGGCACGAACTCACCGCGGGAGGCCGATACGACCGAGCGCAGATTCTCGTCCGAAACCTGCTGCGGAACCGCGCACTCGGGCGCCACGATGTCCACCGCGGCATCCAGAATATCGTCTACCTCCGTAGCCACGTCCTCGGGGCGCCCGGTGTAGAGGGTTACGAAATTGCTCACGTTTCCGACCAGCTTGAACTCGCCAACCGCCTGTTTGGCTTCGTGGGGATCGTTCTCGGTTGCGAAGTGGAAGGCCGCGAAGCCGGCTTCCTTGATGTACCGCATGCGGTCCAGCGTCTTTCCGCAGCAGTGCAGGATGACGGGTGAGCCGATCTGGGGGGTTATCTCCTGGTGCACCGGCATCAGGAAGTCGCGGTAGGTCTCGGCGCGCACGAGGTCGCCGGTGGAATGGTCGGCCAGGCAGATCGCGTCCGCCCCGGCCTCGATCTGCGCGTTGGCGAACAGCACGGGCACTTGCTTGAGGCGATCGAGCGTGGCGTGGACCGCATCGGGATCGAGGATGATGTTGATCAGAAAATCCTGCGGTCCAAACATGTGGTAGGCGAGAGTCCACGGTCCCATGACTTTCCCGACGATGCACGCGTCCGGATGCTGTTGTCGAAGAATCTTGATCGAATCGACGATTGCGGTGGTCTCGCGCCGCCGTAGGAAATCGTCGGGCACATCGATATCGTCGGGTGTCTTCCAGATATTGGGCGGTTGCGCAGCCGGCTGGCGCGGTCCGGTGACGATCTTGCCGGTAGCTTTGTCGAACTCCCAGGGATCGGAGCCCCAGTCGATGGGCGCGCCCAGGGCCGCGGCGCCCATGATGATGCTGAAGTAGGGCATGATCGTGTCGTAGCCGAGGTCGGTGTAGCTCCGTTCGGCGAGCAGCGCGATCGACTCGGCGTTGTAGTGCGCGTCGGGCCACTCGATACCAAGGCGGCGCATCTGCTCGTAGGTCGCGAGAGAGGTGGGGCTGCCGACCGGCTGTTTGTCGACGGGCTTGTCGAGAAGCGCGTTCATATAGCGCTGACGCGGCGTCAAAGGTCCGCTGGCCGTAAATTCAGGCACGGGAGGTAAGCCCCTTTCGGATCATCGCGCGTCCGTTTGGATTATAGACCTGACTATCAGGCGGGCCACGTCGGCAAGTCGTGCGCGCCGTCTCTTTGACACTCGATTCGCGCCGCCGTTAGCATCAAAGACGGTTCCGCAAGGACCCTGCTCACTGAATCATGACCTGTGTGACACGTTTTCACCCACACGCCGTATTGGAGGCCAGCCGTGGACGCATTAATTGCGACCGTTGCCGGCGTGGTGGCGCTGATCGTGGGTCTGGTGGCGGGCTACTTCTATCAAATCTGGTTATCGAACTCGCGCACGCGGGAACTCTCGCGCCGCATCGAGCGCGAACTGGAAGAAGTTCAGGCCCAGCAGCAAGCCATTCTCACCACTGCCACCGAGTCGGCCCGAGAAGCCAGCCGGAGCGCCGAACGCGAGATCCGCGAACGGCGCCAGGAGCTGCGCCAGCAGGAACGTCGTATCAACGAGCGCGAGGAGCACGTCGAGCGCAGGGCCGAAAAGCTTGACGACCGCGATAGTGAGATTGTTCAGCGCGAAGAGGGCCTGAGCAGCCAGCGACGCGGCCTTGAAGAGCGCGAGCGCGAGCTGGAGGAGTTGAGCCAGCAGCGCGTGGCCGCGCTGGAGCGCGCGGCCGGCCTGGACCGCGAGGAAGCCAAGCGCCTGTTGCTCGAAAGCATCGAGCAGGAGGTGCGGGTAGATGCGGACCAAGTGGTTCGGCAGGCCGAGGGCGATGCCCGCGAACGGGCGGAGTCCAAAGCCCGCTGGCTGGTGGGATTAGCGCTGCAGCGCGTCGCGGCGGCCCATACCACCGAGATCAGCACGTCCGCAGTCGATCTGAAGAGCGACGAGCTGAAAGGGCGCATCATTGGCCGCGAGGGACGCAACATTCGCGCCTTGGAGGCCGCCACCGGGGTAGACATCATCATCGACGACACTCCGCAGACGGTGGTGCTGTCGGGATTCGACCCGGTACGCCGCGAGATCGCCCGGGTGGCGCTTACGCGCCTCGTAGAAGACGGCCGCATCCATCCGGCGCGGATCGAAGAAGCCGTCGCCAAGGCGCAGTCGGAGGTGGAGGAGATTATCCGGCACGAGGGTGAGCAAGCGTCCTTCGACGCCAGCGTGGCCGGGCTGCCGCCAGACATCCTTCGTTACATGGGGCGCCTGCGCTACCGGCACAGCTACGGACAGAACGTCTTGAGCCATTCGGTCGAGGTGGCCCACCTGGCCGCAACCATGACCGCTGAGATGGGCGGGCAAGCGGACATCGCGCGCGAGGCGGCGTTCGTGCATGACATCGGTAAAGCCATCGATCATGAGACGGAGGGGCCGCATGCGCTGATCGGCGGCGAGTTGCTGCGCCGCCACGGCGTGCGCGACGTAGTTGCGCACGCGGCCGAGGCCCATCATTTCGAGGTGGAGCTGCGCAGCTTCGAGGCGTTCGCGGTAGCCGCCGCCGACGCAATCTCAGCCTCACGCCCGGGCGCGCGCCGTGAGACCGTCACGCGCTACTTGCAGCGACTGGGACGACTGGAGGACATCGCCCGCGGACTCGACGGCGTGGAGACCTGCTACGCCATTCAGGCCGGCCGCGAGCTGCGGGTGATGATCAAGCCTGATCAGGTCGACGAGCTGGGCATCCACCGCCTGACGCGCGAGCTCGCCAAGCGCATTCAGGAATCGCTGGAGTACCCCGGTCAGATCAAGATCACCGCGATACGCGAGACCCGGGTGGTCGACTACGCGAGATAGCCGCCTGTCAGCGTGAGGCTGGCAGAGCCGCGGGGCCGGCGGCCACGGCGAGTCGCGCGGTTGATTTGACGCCCGCGCACGGGCGCCCGTATGGTGATTGATTAGTAAAGTTTTCTTTACGTATCACCAGCGCAGATAGAGACCGCATGGCCGCCGAAGTCATTCAGCTGAGGAGCTACACACGCGCGCTAGCATCGCGAACGCGTCTGCACATTCTGGCGCTCCTGTCCGAACGCAGCGAGCTGGGGGCGGCGGAGATTTCGATGCTGGCGGGGCTGAGCCGGCCACTCGCGTCCTGGCATCTGCGCCGTCTGCGGCGCGCGGGGCTTGTACGCCAGAGGCGGCAGGGGCGCGAAGTGCGCTACTCACTGGACGCCGCGCGCCTGCTGGCCCGCCAGAGTGAGCTGACCGACCACGTGGAAAAACTTGTAGCCAGCGCGAATGGCGCCGAGTCGACTGCAAACAGCGCCACCACTGCAGCGCCGCATGAGAGGAAGGTTCGGTGAGCAAGGTTCGAGTAGGAATCATTGGCGTGGGGAACTGCGCGTCTTCCCTGGTCCAGGGCATAGAGCACTATCGGGAGGCGCCGGCTGACGAGTTTGTTCCGGGGCTCATGCACACATTGCTGGGGCCGTACCACGTGGGCGACATCGAGTTCTCCTGCGCCATTGACATCGACCGGAACAAGGTCGGACAGGATCTGTCAGAGGCCGTTTTCGCGCCGCCCAACAATACGTTGAAGTTCGTTGACGTACCGCGGCTGAATGTCCCGGTGGCGCGCGGCATGACGCACGACGGCATCGGCGCTTACATGGCCGACAGCGTGGTAAAGGCCGACGGTACGACCGAGGACATCGTCGGTCTGCTACGCGACACGCAGACAGACGTAGTCGTGAACTACCTGCCCGTGGGCAGCGAAGAGGCCACCAAGTGGTACGTGGAGCAGATTCTCCAGGCCGGCTGCGCGATGGTGAACTGCATGCCGGTCTTCATCGCGCGCGAGGGCTACTGGCAGCAGCGCTTCCGCCAGGCGGGCGTGGCGATCGTGGGCGACGACATCAAATCCCAGGTAGGGGCCACGATCGTGCACCGTGTGCTCACGCGACTCCTGCGCGAGCGCGGCGTGATGCTGCGCAACACCTATCAGTTGAACGTAGGGGGCAACGCGGACTTCAAGAACATGCTGGAGCGCTCGCGGCTCGAGTCGAAGAAAGAGTCCAAGACCAACGCCGTGACAAGCCAGCTGGATCACGAGATCGACCCGAGCAGCGTGCACATCGGCCCGAGCGATTACGTGGAGTGGCTGGGCGACCGGAAATGGGCGTTCATCAGGCTGGAGGGTGAGTCGTTCGCGGGGCAGCCGCTCAACATCGAGCTCAAGCTGGAAGTCTGGGACTCGCCGAATTCAGCCGGGGTTGTGATCGACGCGGTGCGTTGCTGCAAGATCGCGCGGGATCGTGGTCTGGCGGGGGCGCTGGAAGGGCCTTCGGCCTATCTGATGAAATCGCCGCCGATCCAGTACAGCGACGCCGATGCGCACGACATGATGGAGGACTTCATCAAGTCGGCGGATGTGGCCGCGGGGGCGCGCGCCGATCCCGCAACATGATCGCACTCGTCGAGCTGGGAGCGCTGCTGGATCGCTGGATGGCGACCCCGCTAAAGATGGGGCTGGCCGGCCTGATCGGCCGGTTGCTATTCGCCTTCGTGCCGCGCTTGCGGCGCCACACGATCGCCAACATGGCGGTCGTGCTTGACCTGCCGCCTACCGACAAGCGCGTTCGGCAGCTGGCCCGGCGCTCGGTCATCGCCTATGCCGAGCACGGCGTGGACTTCCTGCGCAGCTATCGGATGACGCCGGCGGAGCTGCTGCGGCTGACGGCTAAGATCGACGGCTACGATCACTTCAAGGCGCTGCACGAGATGGGCCGCGGCGGCATCATGGTCACGGCCCACTTCGGCAACTGGGAGTGGTGCGGCGGCCTAGTCTCGCTGGACCATCCCACGCACGCCGTGGCCGAGACCTTTGGCAGCCGCGCGCTGACGGCTTTCCTGGATCACGTGCGCGCTCGTAAGAATATCCGCTCGATTCAGTTGGGCGGCGCCGCGCGCGAGATCCTGCGCGTGCTGCGCCGGGGCGAATACGTCGCGCTCCTGGCCGACCGGCCTACGCCGGGCAAAGGCGTGCGGGTCGAGTTCTTTGGCCGCACAACCCAGGTCCCGGAGGGCGCCGCGGCGCTGGCGCTGCGCGCCGGCAGCCCGTTGATGGTGGGGGGGGTCGTCCGAAACGACGACGGGACCTACAGCGCCTACGGCATGCCGCTGATCGTCGTCGACCCGCACCGGCCCAAGGCACAGGCGGTAGCGCAAGCCATGCAGCAGGTGATGTACGACCTTGAGACGTTGATCCGCAAGGCGCCCTGGCAGTGGTACATGTTTCGCCCGATGTGGCCTGAGGCGCGTGCGTGAAGATCCTGCTCGTCTCGCCTTACGACTTCCCCTATCCAGGCGGTGTGAGCGAGCACGTCATCAACCTCAGCCGGGAGTTCGAGTCCCGCGGACACTGTGTCTCCATCATGGCGCCCTCATCGATGCGCGACGCCGAGGAGCAGTTTCCCAACTTCTACCGCGTGGGCACGCGCATCGTGCCCTTGCCGGTCAATCAGTCCACCGCCCGCCTGACGCTCTCGCCGGCGCTGCTGCCGCGCGTGCGCCGGTTCCTCGACAAGCACGAGTTCGACGTCATTCACCTGCATGAGGCCCTGCTGCCGGCGCTGCCGCTGACCGTGCTGCGCTACTCGCGAGCCGTGAACGTGGGCACCTTCCACGCGGCCCGCGACTCGGCGTTCTTCTACCGCACCACCAGACCTCTGATTCGCCGGCTGCAGCGCCGGCTGCACGGCAAGATCGCCGTCTCGGAGGCAGCGCGGTCGCTCGTATCGCGCACTTACGAGGGCGAGTACCGCATCATCCCGAACGGAATCAACGTGGACTTCTACGGCCAAGAAACCGAGCCGTTTCCGCAATTCGCGCGCGGAACCTTCAACATCCTCTTCGTGGGCCGTTTGGAGAAGCGCAAAGGGCTCGATCACCTGCTGCGGGCCATGGCGCTGGTCCAGCAAATGCGGCCGGCCGCCCGCTTGATCGTGGTAGGCGGCTTCCGCGCTCCACGCCTGCGGGCCTATCGCCGGCAGGTCGACGACCGGGGCCTGAGGAACGTGCACTTCGCTGGTTTCGTGAGCGACGATGACAAGCGGCGCTATCTAAAAAGCAGCCACGTCCTCTGCGCGCCGGCCGTGGGAGGCGAGAGCCAGGGGATTGTGCTGCTGGAGGCGATGGCGGGCGGCGTGCCCGTGGTGGCCTCCGACATCCCTGGGTTCAGGTCGGTCCTGCGCGACGCTCGCGGAGCTCTGCTGGTTCCCCCGCGCGATCACATGGCTCTGGCGCGCGCGCTTATGCGACTGATCGACAACGGCGTCAAGCGCCGCGGGCTCATCGCGGCCGGCCACGCCCGCGCGCAAGACTTTGCCTGGAGCAAAATCGCCACACGCGTGCTGAACTACTACGAGGAGCTGCTCAACGAGGCTGAACTGGGCGAGGACTTCCGGTCTTTCGTGCCGTCGCTCAGCGGCACAAGCGGCCGATCGTGATCAGCCCGCGGATGCAGGCCTGGTCGCGCGGCGTCGCCGACCGCCTGGTAGCGCCGCTGGCGCGCACCGGAATCGACCCGAACGTTCTGACACTGGCGGGTCTTGGGTTGAGCTTGCCCACCGCGGTGGTGATTGGGTTGGGTTGGAACGTGGCGGGCGGCGTGCTGGTGCTGGTGACCGGCGGCTTCGACGTGCTGGACGGGGCCGTGGCGCGAGTCAACGGCAGCCGCTCCAAGTTCGGCGCGTTCCTCGATTCAACTTTGGACCGCTGGGGCGAGGGCGTGGTTTTCACCGGGCTGCTCTGGTACCTCACGGCGCGTGAGGCGCGCATAGAGACGGTGCTGGCGGTGGTCACTCTGATTGGCTCGATGCTGATCAGCTACACCCGCGCGCGCGCCGAAGGGCTTGGCGTGGAATGCAAGGTCGGCGTATTCCAGCGCCCCGAGCGGCTCATGGTTCTGGGGATATCGCTGCTGGCGCCTTTCTGGTTCTTGAGCGGCGCGCTCTGGTTCCTCGCGGTGGTCACGCAGCTAGCCGCGGCGCAGCGCGTGTTTCACGTGCACCGCTCGATAGAGCGCGCCAAAGCGGAGTAGCCGGGGCCTCGAAGACTCCGCGCCGACCGGGCAGCCGCTGCACTGATTCGAGCGCCGTGTCCGCGGGCACGGCGCATGGGTGCTACCCAGCTAGTCAGCCTGGCCGGCGGTCTGCTCCTCCCGAATGCGCCGG
This sequence comes from Chloroflexota bacterium, assembly GCA_965220075.1. Lineage (GTDB taxonomy): Bacteria > Chloroflexota > UBA11872 > UBA11872 > UBA11872. The sequence continues at coordinate 984,353 of OZ244806.1, read as the reverse complement.
ACGAGCGCGAGGTAATCCTGATCCGTCTGCACGTCCTGCGCCGAATCACCGAACGCCACCGACCGGTTGGCGGCCAGATTGCGGCCGGTGGTGCGCTGCAGGCGGAAGCCTTTGCGCCTTACGTGCAGCTCGTACTGAACCGCGTGGGCTTGCAGCTGCCGAGTCGACAGACCCCGCAGCTCCTTTTCGCTAAGCCGTTTCATGTCTTGCTCCCCAGCGTAATGTCCCGTGAGTTCATATCGGCCGCAAATCAACCCGTGCGCTTGAGCCGGCCGTGCCGCAGCGCGTAGCGCTCCGCCGCGCGAAAGACCCACATGCCCAGCGGCAATGCGATGACCGCAATGATGATCAGCGGCACGAAGTGCGGGATCAAGTCACCCAGTCCGGCGCCGTCGAGAACGGCGGCGCGCATCGCTTCCAGGACGTAGGTTGCGGGCGAGCCGGCCGCGATCACCTGCAGCCAGCCCGGCAGCACTTCCACCGGATAGAACACGCCCGAAACCAGCAGCAAGCTCGCCAGCACCACGACCGTCATCTGCTCACCGCGCTCGAGGAAGAGCAGGGGCAGCGCGGCGGCCATGATGGCCACGCCCAGAAAACCCACGCTGCCTACCAGCAGCACCACGAATGCCGACAGCCAGTTCGTACGCGCCAGGTCCAGATCGAAGAACAGCGAGACGACCGCGAGCACGATCACCGCGCGCAGGAACGCGTAGACCACGGCGAAGAGGCTGCTGCCGAGCAGCAGGTGAATGCGCCGCGCCGGCGCCATGAAGGTGCTCTCGATGGTTCCCTCCCAGCGCTCCCAGGCGATCATGAAGGCCACCGAGTCGAAGAGCTGTTGCAGGTAGGCCCATACGATCGTCCCCACCACCAGAAAAAGCAAAAGGCGGTCGGCGCCGTAATCCTCGCCGGTGACCACGCGGCCGCCCGGCGCGATGTAGGCCACCGTGAGCGCGTTGACGATGGCGAAGATGAGCCATACCACTTCCCAACCCCAGTAGCGCCGCACGGCGCGGAAGTTGCGGTCGATGAAGGCGTATGAGGCGCGCGCCTCGTACCGCAGCGCGAACATCTTCATCCCATCCCTCCCGACTTGGCCGCCTCGAGCCCGCCGGCCGGCTCGATCTGATGGCCCGTATAGCGCATGAAGGCTTGCTCGAGTGTCTCGGCGCCACGCCGCAGCGACTCTGGCGGTCCCGCGGCCAGAATGCGGCCGCCCTCCATCACGGCCAGCCGCTGGCAGAGGCGCTCGGCCTCGTCCATGTCGTGGGTCATCAGCAGCAGGGTCGCGTCATGGTTGGCCTGCATCTCCAGGATCATTGCCTGAACGTCGCGCCTGGACCTTGGATCCAGTCCCGTGGTGGGCTCGTCCAAGACCAGCAGCACGGGCGAGGTGAGCAATCCGCGCGCCACCGCCACCTTTTGCTGCATCCCGCGTGACATCTGGTCCATGGGCCGCGTGACGCTGGCGCGGGGGATGCGGAGCTGCTCGAGGATCTCGAAGACACGTAAGCGCGCCTGGCGCGGCGACAACCCGTAGAGCCGCGCCGTGAACATGAGGTTCTCGAGCGGACTGAGCTTCTTGAAGAAAGCCGGGTCGACCGACACCCGATTGAGCACGCGCCGCACCGCGCCCGTGTCACGCACTACGTCCATCCCGAACACCTCCACCGAGCCGGTGTTGGGCATGAGCAGCGTCGCGACGATTCGGGCCAGGGTCGACTTGCCGCAGCCGTTCGACCCGACCACTCCGAAGATCTCGTTTCGTCGGACGGTCAGCGACACGCGGTCGAGCGCCACCACCGGCTCCTTGAGCTTGCGGCGCACGACAGGACGGAACAGGCCGGCGAATCCGGCCGGGTCGAACGTCTTGCCTATTTCCGAAACGACAACGGCGTCTTGCACTGAGGTACTTCCTGCGATGTGGTTGCTGGTCGGGCCAACAAAAAAACCGCGGCTGTGTGGGTGAGCTCAGAGTGCCGCGGGGCCTTGCGTGTGCTGGCTGCCTACGGCGTGAAGCGCATCCCCAGGCCCGGCGCGCGACTCGACGGGAGCACGCGCGAGGGCGCCCGAAAACCACCTAGTCGCATCAGGGTTGCTCTTCGGCGCCGCACTCGGCGCCCCGATCCAAGCACGCCGCGATGATACGACGTGACTGAGCAAAATCAATGGATTGCGGCGAGGGGCGATGGGGCGCCATGCGCCGGGCTTTGTACCTGGCCGCCTTGTCCACGGTGCGCCACGAGGGCAGCCTGCGGCGCTTCTATCAGGGACTCCGTCAGCGCGGCAAGCCGGGCAAAGTGGCACTGGTTGCAGTGATGCGCAAAATGTTGCTGCAACTCAACGCCATTGCGCGACGGGGAACGCCCTGGGTAGAGCAGCCTGCCTCGGCAGCTTGAAATCCCTTAACTCCCAACACAGATACTCCGGGCTTAACCCGGAATCCAGGCGGGACCTCGCGCACAGTGGACCTGGACCCCGGCCCCGTATCAGGTACGGGGCAGGCTTTCCGCCGGGGTGACGGAGGGAAGACGCCCTCACGCCGACCTTCTTGCTTTCAGGGCGTCGGGAGCGGTTCGCGAGCCGCCCTTACCCCTGGACCACGGCGGGTACCAGCGCATGCCCGTATCATCAATGCGGTTTCGGCTCTGAAGTCGGCGAGGAGTGCTGGTGCGGCGGCGCAACTGGGCGGTTTTGATCGGGATCGCGGTGCTGTTCGGGTTCGCTATCTACGTATCGCTGCCTCAATCCCCCGGGATACCCATCACGTTGGGCGAGCGGGATCTGCGCGATCTCAGGTTCCGCCAGGGCCTCGATCTGCAGGGCGGCTTGCACGTGCGCATGGAGGCGGTCGTAAAGGAGTCGCAGGAGCTGCGCTCCGACGACATGGAGGCCGTGCGGACGGTCATTGAAAACCGTATCAACGCGCTCGGCGTCACCGAGCCCGTAATCCAGCTCGAGGGCGACCGGCGCATAATCGCCGAGCTTCCCGGCCTGGATGATCCGGACGAGGCGATCCGGCTGTTCCGCGAAACGGGGCAGCTTCTCATCGTCAATACAGGCAACAGGTTTCTGGCCGAAGGCGAGGTTCATCAAGCGCAGCCGGAAGACGTGGTGCTGCGCGGGCGTGACCTGGAGGACGCGCGCGTTGGCTTCGACTCCCTGGGAACTCCGCACGTGGAGTTCGAGCTAACCGCCGAAGCGGGCGAACCGTTCGAGCGGCACACCAGCACGCACTTGGGCGAAGTGCTGACCATCACAATCGACGACGTGGTGGTGAGCTCGGCGGCCATAAGCGCGCCGATCCGCGATCGGGGCGTGATCGAGGGCAACTTCAGCGTGGATGAGGCGCGGCGCATTGCCATTCAGCTCCGCTACGGCGCACTGCCGGTACCGCTGAAGGTGGTTCAAACGCTCACCGTGCGGCCCACGCTGGGACAGGAGTCGCTGGCGGCGAGCGTACGCGCCGGCATCGTCGGCGCCGCCCTGGTGCTGAGTTTCATGGCTCTCTACTACCGCCTGCTGGGGGGAGTGGCGGCGATTGCGTTGATCATCTACGCGACGCTGCTGTTCGCGACATTCAAGCTGATCCCGGTAACGCTCACCCTGGCCGGCGTGGCGGGCGTGATCCTGTCGGTGGGCGTGGCGGTGGACGCCAACATCCTGATCTTCGAGCGCGCGCGCGAGGAGATCCGCGCCGGTCGCAGGATCCGTACGGCGATCGAGTCGGGGTTCAACCGCGCGTGGACGTCCATTCGTGATTCCAACATCTCGACCCTCATCATCTGCGCCGTGCTCTTCGCGTTTGGCAGCGGCGGAGTGCGCGGCTTCGCTTTGACCCTCGCCATCGGCGTGGCGGTCAGCATGTTCTCGGCCATCACGGTCAGCCGCACTCTGCTGCGTCTGGTGGTGGCGGTTCCGGCCCTTTCGAGGCCGTCTCTATTCGGCGCGCGGAGCGCTCCCGAAAGGACGAGCACCTGATGTTCGACATCGTCGGACGCCGCAGGTGGTGGTACGCCCTGTCCGCTCTCCTGGTGCTCCCGGGGGTCCTGATGCTCGCGACCGGGGGCATGAAACCCGGGATCGATTTCACCGGCGGATCGCTTTTGCAGGTACGTCTCGCCGGCGCTCCTACGCAATCGGCCATCCGCGCGGTGGTTCAGCGGGCGGGCTATCCCGAGGCGGTTGTCCAGACCTCGGCGGAAGGCGACGCGCTGATTCGCATCCCACCGATTCAGGTAGACGAAAAATCGGCGCTTCTCGACGCGCTGGAGCAGCGCTTCACCCAGGTCGAGGAGCTTGGGTTCTCATCAATCGGGCCGGTGGTGGGCGCAGAGCTGACGCGCGCGGCGATCATCGCCGTGGTCGTGGCCTCCGCGCTCATTCTCGTCTACATGACGTGGGCTTTTCGACACATGGAGCACGCGGTGCGCTACGGCGCCGCCGCGCTGATTGCGCTGGTCCACGACGCGCTGTTCGTGCTTGGCCTGTTCGCGATTCTGGGACGCGTGCTCGACATTCAAGTCGATGCTCTGGTCGTGACCGCCGTGCTGACAGTCATCGGATTCTCGGTGAACGACACGATCGTGGTGTTCGACCGCATTCGTGAGAATCGGCGGCAACAGACCTCACTGCCCGAAGGGTCCCGGCCCAGCCTGATCGACACCATCAACTTCAGCGTCAATCAAAGTCTGACGCGGTCGCTCAACACGTCGTTCACCGCGCTGCTGGTGCTGCTGGCGCTGCTGGTTATTGGCGGCCCCACGATTCGGACGTTCGTGCTGGCGCTGACGGCCGGTTTCGCGATCGGCACCTACTCGTCGGTATTCAACGCGGCATGCGTGCTCGCGTCCTGGGAATCCGGCGACCTGCGCCGGATTTGGCGGCGTCTGCGGAGTGTCCGGCGGAGCTCCACCGCAGCCATGTAAGCGGCGCCGGCCGGCACCCGCCGGCGCGCTGAAGAACGGGGTTCGTCAGCCCGCGGTACAGCCGGGGTTGGGGGCGACGCGGCTAGGCCGGCGCGGGTGGTATCGGCGCCGCCGAGGCGAAGCGGCGCAGGACGTTCTCGGTTATGCGCGAGACGTTGTTGGCGTAGCCGCCGTAGGACAGCGCCCCGCACCAGGCGATGGACCCGACGGAGAAGACGGCGCCTCCGTTAGGCGTCTCGAAGAAAACCATGTCGGCCCGAACTAAGGGGTCCTGTGTGCCGCCGCGCTCCGCGTCCATGTAGTTGACCTCCTCGATGGCGCGTTGATAGGAGTCCGAGTGACCGCCGGAGGACGCCAGGAGCAGAGCATGGGTTGGAGTGCCGAGCCCTCTATCGACGCGATCGAGCTCGAAGCCGGCCGCGCCGTACTGAAGCACGAGGGAGGGAAAATCGCCAATCAACTCGTCCTCGCCGACGCCTTCGAAGATGAACCTAGCCCGCGGATCGAAGCTGGCTTCGGAGCGGCGGTAGACGGCGGACACGTCGAACCCCTGCGTGCTGAACCCCACGCCCGTCAGGCGCTGCGGCGCTCTGCCACGGAATCTCCACAGCCCGCCCCGTTCGCCGGTGCCGCTGTGGTGATATTCACCGGGCGGAGTTTCCCAAGCCTGGGTTCCATGCCAGCGGCGCACCTCGACCACGTGAGGGCATTCAGGGTCGAAGGTGGTCACCCAGTAGAAACCATTGCCGCCCAGGTAGGCGAGTCGACCGCCGGCCTGGAGGAAGCGCTCGACCGCGTCAAGCATCGCTTCGCTCCAGTACTCCGGGTGGGTGCCGGTAACGACTACGCGATGTCCCGCCAGCAGGCGTTCTCCCTCGAAGTGGAGGTCCTCATCGGTAGCGACGTTGAAGTCGAGTCCCTTCTGCTCCATCCAATCCAGGAGGTGCAGATCGGCGGCGAGCCCCACCGCGCAGTCAAGGACTCGCATGACGGATTTCGGGCGCATGTTCACGAGCGGGCGCAATCGTGACGAATACATCACGCCGGAACCGTCGCCGTGCGTGTCGTAGATGCTGGCCAGCCCGTTGGCGATGATGTAGTCGTACTGCTCCTTGCTGGCCAGTGGGTTCTGATTGGGCGCCAGGTCCTCGGGAACGTCCTCCACATGCTCGTTCCCGTAGGCGAGATAGGTGGCGGTCGGGACCAGAAACAGGATGGGCGCCTTGGCCCGATCGGGTCCGGGCTTCACGAAGAAGGGCACGTGGTCCTCAGCGCCATCCGCACGCAGCCGGGCCGCGTAGACTCCGCTGGGCAGGCTGGTCGGCACGTCGAGCTCGAAGTCGGTCTGCCACTCAGCATCCGCGAGATCATCGTCGTGGAAGTGGATGGCGGCGTACTGGTCGGGAGCGCGCCTCCAATCCATCTCGCTGGCGTCCCATGCCACGCCGGTTACCGCCCGAGCGGGCATGTTGACCAGGCGGCCATGGAGCGAGCTAGCGGCCGTATCAACGACGCGACTCGATCCAATGTCGATCGAGAAGTCCCAGCTGGCGGTGGGACGAAGCGCAGAGAGCGCCGCCGTACCGCACCGCCGAACTAGTGCGATTTCGTCGCCCGTCAGCGGTCTATCGAAGAGGGTGGGGGCTTCGAGCTTGCCGTTGAAGTGATCCACGGTCTGCACGGCGCCGCCGCCCGTGTCCGCGAGCATGGCCGCCATCAGAAGCGGAGCGTCGTTGGTGCCGAGTGCGGTCAATCGCGCGGGCGCGTTCGCGGCCGCGCTTCCCGCCGACGGCCAAAGCGCCAAGGCTTCCTGGACGATCCTGAGCTCCCCCGCCCGCGGATCGAACGACGCCGCGATGAAATGCCACTCGCCGGCGGTAAGAGGCGCGCCCGACGCCACCTGCGCGAGCCCGCCCGCGCCGCCGCCAATCTCCAGGGCGGCGCCTCCCGCGTCATCGATAACCAACCGGTAGCCGCCGGACTCCGGATTAGACATCTTGGCGATCAGTGCCTGGCGGCCTTTGTCGGGCGTGGTCGGGAAGAGCCAGCACAGCAGGGTGAATCCCGAGGAGAGGTCCAAGCGGGGGTCGTGTGCAACCGCCGCGTACGATCCGGCGCGGATGGGCTGAATGCAGCCCGGGTACGAGCCGCTTGCGTCGGTCGCACACAGCTCCTCTTTGAACCCGGGTCCTGACGGGCTCTCGTCACCGTGCAGGAGACGAACGATATCGGCTCGATAACGACCGACTTCGCTGCTCACCTTGAACGCGATCTTCTGGCCGGGAGCGACGCTTAGAGGGTCGCTGTATCCGATGAGCTTCATCGATCCTCGCCGTATCCCTGGATGGTGGGAGAGCTCTGGCCGGCGGAGCGCCGCCAGCCGGGACGGGCTGAGTAGTCTAGTTGGTCGCCGTCCTACGCCGCGGCGAGCGACTTGGGTTGGGCTGAAGGGCACCCTCACCCAACCCTCTCCCAGGCGGAGACCTTTGAATAATTGGGGATGGAGCGCGTGGGGAGGGGCATCGGCAACGCCTGGAGGCCGGCGCGGCGTCCGGTCGGTCGGGCCGGCACGAGATCCCGTGCCGCGGGACCCCGCGCGCGGCGCACTGGTCCCGCGGTCAGCCCGTGGCCCAGGCCAGGGTGTCCGCTTTGCGCAGGTTGTAGGCCATGAGCTTGAACCACAGCTCCACGGTGTTGCGCCCCAGCCCGCGGTAGCGCACCCGCTGGTAGCCATAGCTGCGCTTGAGGGTGCCGAAGACCTTCTCCACCAGCGCCCGGCGGGGCGCGATGAGGGCGTTGCGTCGCTGCTGCCAGACGGGGAGCGCCCGTTGGTGTTTGTGGGAGCGGTGCATGATCCGGTCGTTGATCCCCTGGGCCTGCAGCCACCGGCGCCGGCGCCTGGACTCGTAGGCCCGATCGCCGTACACCGCCCGCTCGTCCCCGCTCACCAAGGCGTCGGCCACCTCGCTCTCGGAGACGTTGGCGGGGGTCAACGCCGCCCGCCGCACCACGCCCGTGTCCGCATCCACCCCCAGATGCACCTTGTAGCCAAAGTGGGAGCGGCCGCCCCGCCCCCGTTGGGTCCACGCCGCCTCTGGATCGGTGGCACTCGGCGCCCCGCGCCCCGCCGCCAGCGGCGGGCGCCGCACCTGCGACGCCACCAGGGTGGCGTCCAGCAGCGTGCCCTGCTTCAGCACCAGGCCCTGCGCGTCCAGTTGCGCCGCCAGCTCCGTAAACAACGGCGCGCTGAGCCCGTCGACCTCCAACGCGTGGCGAAAGCGGCTGATGGTCGAATGGTCCGGCGTGGCGTCCTGCAGGCCCAGCCCCACAAAGCGCCGGAAGGAGAGCCGGTCGCCCAGCGCCTCTTCCAGCTGCGGGTCCGAGAGGCTGTACCACTGCTGGAGCAGCAGCACCTTCACCATCAGCAGCGGGGGATAGCTGGGCCGCCCGCGGGCGGCGGCGTGCACGCCGGCCACGACCTGCCCGAGCCGCTCCCAGTCCACCGCGTCGTCGATCCGCTCCAGCCGCTGGTTCTGGCCCAGCGTCTCCGACACCAACGCTTCCGCGAGCGACGGCCGGCCCATGTTTCGGTGCATTCAACCCGCTCCACAATCGTCAGGATGGCGCCACCTAATTTTCCGCCCCGTCCCTGGGGTTATGCAAAGGTCTCCAGGCGGGAGAGGGCTTTCGGCCGACGGCACGGTAACGGCGTACGCTAGGAGGCCGGCGGCACATTTTGGGAGTAGTGCACATGGCCATCACGAAGCCCAACGGCGAGCGCGAAGCGCGCTGCCGCGGCACCTACGAGTTTCCCGGTCTTTCGGTACAGGTCGAGCAAACCGTCCCGCTGATTCCCGCGCAGGAGCGTCAGTGTCCGGCCGGGTTTCTGTTCCAGCTAGCGAATGGCGAGCTGGTGGTGGGTGGAGTGCGTTCAAAAGAACCGGAGCCGACCTGGCGGCGCTCGCGGGACGGCGGGCGCACGCTCTACGAGGCTCCGGCCTGGCCGACCTACCACGTCCACCAGTTCGCCGACGGCGAGCTGCTGCACTTGGGGCCGCAGGGCGACCCTTGGCTGATCAAGAGCGACACGCCAGGCAAGTACCTGACAACCGCGTACCGCTCCAGCGACGGGGGTCTAACGCACGCCGCCGAATCCGTCCCGGTGCTCGACGTCCCGGCGCTGAAAGAGGAAGAAGACCTCCACTGGGGGTCTCACGTGCACGCGTACGTCGACCACGCGATCGTGGAGCTGCGCGACGGCAGCCTCCTAGCGACCGTGCTGGGGCAACTCGCCAGCGATCACAAGGATCGCGTGTTCGTAATCCGCTCGGACGATCGGGGCGAGACCTGGCGCTACCGCGCAACGGTCGCTTTCGATCTCACTAAAAGCGATGAGCATTACATTGAAGGCTTCACCGAGCCCGATCTCATCGCGCTTGCCGGCGGCGAGTTGCTCTGCTTCATGCGCACGGGCGGGAAGTATGACGGGCGGCACACTCCGCTGGCCCTAAGCCGCTCCATCGATGACGGTCTCAGCTGGAGCGCGCCGGTACCGATCGCCGACCGCGGCGTGCTGCCGAAGGCCTGTGAGATGTCGAATGGCGTGCTGGCGGTTATCTACGGGCGCCCCGGCGACTGGCTGGCCTTCAGTCTGAACAAGGGCCACAGCTGGTTCGGCCACACCTGCATTAATCTGGGCACGCAGGCCTGGGACTGCGGCAGCTACGATTGGGTGGTCGAGGTGGCGCCCGACACGCTTCTTGCGGCCTACGGCGAGACGGACCGCAACGACCCGCGCCGCAGCTCCATCCTGGGCACCTATCTGACCGTCAAGCCGACCTAGGAGGCGCCATGCGCGCAAATCGACGTGGCCGCGAAGACCGCGCGACGGCAGAACCCGTTGGCCGCGGCCACGTGATCCGTGAGTTGCCGGGGGCAACCACAAGGGTTGCCCGGCACCCTTAGAGCCAGCCGCATGGACGTCGGCCACCTCCTGACCCGCAGCGCGGCGCGGCACCCGGAGCGTCCGGCCTGGCTGGAAGGCGGCCTCTCAATCTCTTACCGCGGGGCCGAGGAGCGGGTGAACAGATTGGCCAACGGGCTACTCGGACTAGGCGGCTCGGCGGGCGACCGAGTGGGCATGCTGCTCCCCAACATTCATCAGGGAATCGAGACCATCCTGGGGCCCATGAAGGCCCGCATGGCGGTGGTGCCTCTCAACGTGCGCCTGCATCCCAGCGAGCACGCCTACGCGCTGAACGACTCAGGCGCGAGCTTCCTGATCTACGCGCGGGAGTACCGAGACGTTGTCCGCGAGATGCGCGATTCGCTGCAAAGCGTGCGCCGCTTCATTTGCGTCGGCGGCGACGCGGCTGAAGACCCGGCCTACGAGGACGTGCTTGCCGGCGCCTCGCCGAATCCGCCAACCGGCACCCCAAAAAGTGACGATCTGGCCTGGCTCTTCTATACATCCGGGACTACGGGGCGGCCGAAAGGGGCGATGCTCACGCATCGCAACCTGCTGGCAATGGCCTCGAACTTCCTGCTGGACGTGAATCCGGCGCGCCCGCAGGACGTGCTCTTGCACGCCGCTCCGATCACGCACGGGTCCGGCCTGATGCTGTTCCACCACATCGCGCGCGGGGCGGCTAACGCCTTCCCGTCAGGGCGATCCTTCGACCCGCCGGCGATCTTCGCCGCGATTGAGCGGTTGCGGGCCACCACGCTCTTCCTGGCGCCCACAATGGTCAACATATTGGTGTCGAGCCCCGAGCGAACGCGCTACGACCTGTCCAGTCTCCACACCATCGTCTACGCCGGCGGGCCCATGTATACGGAGCACATTCAAGAAGCCGTGCGAGCCTTCGGCCCCATCCTGGTTCAGCTATTCGGGCAGGGCGAAGCGCCCATGACCATCACGGTGCTTCCAAAGCAGGAGCACGCGGTCGGGCAAGACCCGCAGCGCCTGCTGCGGCTCTCGTCGGCGGGTAGGGCTGTGACCGGTGTACGTGTGGCGGTTGTGGACGCGCGCGACCGCGAGGTTGGGACGGGTGAGACGGGCGAGATCGTCGTGCGGGGCGACCTGGTGATGCCGGGCTACTGGGCCAACCCGGAGGCGACGGCCGAAACCCTGCGGGACGGCTGGCTGCACACGGGCGATATGGGCCACATAGACGACGCCGGCTATCTCTACATCACGGATCGGATGAAGGATTTGATCATCAGCGGCGGCGCCAATATCTACCCGCGCGAGGTAGAAGAGGTGATCGCTCGGCATCCGGGCGTGGCGGAGGTGGCCGTGATCGGCGTGCCGGACCCGAAGTGGGGCGAGGCGGTCAAGGCGCTCGTAGTGCCCCGCGCGGGCGAGCGTCTCGCGGCCGAGGAACTGGTGGATTTCTGCCGCGCCAATATGGCCAGCTACAAGAAACCGCAGTCGGTGGAATTCCTGGACGCGCTGCCCAAGAACGCCTACGGCAAAGTGCTCAAACGCGAGCTGCGCGACCGCTACTGGGAGGACAGCGATCGCCGCCTGTAGCGAGACGCTGCGCGTGGGGCTGGTAGGACTGAGCCGAATCGGCGCGGGCCGCGCAGAGGTTGGCGGGCCGGCCGCTTTGGGGACGCTGGTACCGGACAGCCACGCATCCGCCTACGACTTCGTGGATGCCACGCGAGTCGTAGCGGTGTGCGATATCGTCCCGGCGCTAATCGATGGGTTTCAAGCCGCATGGGCCGATGTGCTTCCAAACGTTAGCGGCTACCGCGACTACCGCGACATGCTGGACCGCGAGCGGCTCGACCTCGTGAGCGTGGTCACCGGCGACCATCTGCACGCGCAGATCGTGGTCGACGCGGCGCAAGCCGGCGTGAAGGGGATCATCTGCGAGAAACCGCTGGCCACGTCAATAAGCGACGCCGACCGCATGATTGCGGCGGTGGACCGGGCCGGAATCCCGCTAATGGTCGATCACACGCGCCGCTGGTTCCCGCTTTGGGTGCAAGTGGCGAAGGAGATCGAGTCCGGCGCGATCGGCGACGTCGTGCGGATCGTCGCGCAGGCGGGCGGCCCACGCGCTATGTGGTTTCGCAACGGCACGCATCTGACCGATCTAGTCGTCTGGTACGCCGGCGGCGCCATGCAGGCGATATACGCCCTGATCGAGGAGCAGTTTCGGGACTACGGCCCGCGTTACGCGGGCGACGGCGGCAGAGACCCGGGCACCGACCCGGCCGTGAGCGCCCTGGTGGAGTTCGATAGCGGAGTACGCGGCTTCATCAACATGGACAAACGCATTCCGGCGGAGTTTGGGATTCAAGTGTGGGGCACTGAGGGCCGCATCGTGGTTGAGTCGGACGAGGCGCGCGTCGTCACGCTGGATGAACGGCTCGGATTCCAAATCAGGCCGCTGCACTATCCGCAGTTCACTCATGCCGGCCTTGCCGGATGCGTGAACGAGATGGTCGATCTGGTGCGCAACGGCGGTCAGCCGTCCAGCAGCGCGATTGAAGCGCGCAAGACGGTCGAGATTCTGGTGGGCGCGCTTCAATCGCAGGCGGCCGGGGGCGTCCGCTTGAGGGCACCCATCTCCGACGCCTGATTCAGCCGCGCACTATCGCCCTGGCGGCGTGAGCCGAACCTTCAGGCGAGCTGGCCTGCACCCGCCCACGCGGTCTCGCCCGCTCCGAACGCTTGTCCGCGCCCGGCTACGCGCCGTTGCTCTCCGGATTCCGGTACTCGCCCCAGACGATCATGCCGCGCGGGTTGTCGGTCGGGCCGCCCTTGCTGCGCTGGTGCGTCGGACCGTCCCAGTCGGTGTCTTCGGACGTAAGGGGCTCGTTCTCCGGATCCCTGTAGCTCACGCGGATAAGGCGGCGCCACCCGTCCGTGCGGTTCGGCGCCGATCCGTGAATCGTGAGATAGCTGAAGAACACCACGTCGCCCGCGTTGGCGGGACACGAGACCGCATCCTCGAGCGGGTAGTCCTCGACGGGCAGATGCGCCTGCTCGTAGTCGCCGTGCTCCTCCGCAGTGTGCAGGATGTGCTGCAGCGGCCCTAGCTTGTGGCTGCCAGGGATGAATTTGAGGCAGCCGTTCTCCTCCGTCGCCGTGTCGATGTGCAGATTGGCGTCCAGGACGCCGGGACCGCGGTGCGGATAGAAAGGCCAGTCCTGGTGAAGCGGGAAAGGCGTGCCGAGACGCGGCGCCTTGGCATGCAGGATCGAGCCGTGCAGCTCGACCGCCGTGCCGCCAAGCATGTCGCTCACCGCGCCGGTCAGCTTCGGGTTAGTGACGGCGTCCGTGAAGGCTTGCGAGTAGTTCTGCAGCAGCACCACGAACATCGCTTGCGCGCGATCGGCCTCGTCGAGGTCCATCATCTGCTTGCGCCAGGGGCCTCGCCAGCCCTGACCCATCTGGCCCCACTCCTGCATGATTCGCTCGAGCTCTTCGGACTGCCAGAGAGCTTCCTCGGGGGTGTAGACGTTCTCGAGCCGCAAATAACCATTCTCGTTCCAGAAGTCCAACTGCTCAGGTGTCAGGACGTTCAGCTTCTGTGCAACCGCTCCCATAGCGTGCCTCCTGCACTGCCCGGTGACCGACGCAATTCTACGGCAGCGTCAAGCCGGTGTCAGCGCTAAGAGTCGCGGCCGTTTAGCAATACGGAGACGACGGCCCGCCAGGATGGCCGCGCTTTTCTACTATCCTGCGCGGTACTTGGTGACAGGGGTGGTTGGCATTGGTCGTGTTACTCAAGGCGGCACGCAATCTATCGCGCTGCGCGATAGGCAGCCCGCGGGACGCTGATTCGCGGACGCTATGAACCGAGAACCCGAAGTACTGATCGTCGGGGCCGGGGTTATGGGCGTCTCCGCCGCCTACGCGCTCGCCTTGAGGGGGCGCCGCGCGACGGTCATCGACGCCGGGCTGATCGGCGCCGGATGCTCCTATGGAAACGCCGGGCTGATAGTGCCAAGCCATAGCGTTCCGCTGGCAACTCCGGGCGTTATCGGCCAGGGTCTGAAATGGATGCTCAACCCGGAGAGTCCATTCTTCATCAAGTTCCGGCTCGAGCGGACGCTCTGGTCGTGGCTCATTCGCTTCGGCGCCGCCAGCCGCGAGTCGAGAGTGAGACGGGCCGTGCCGGTGCTACGCGACCTTCTGCAGGCGAGCCGGGCGCTCTACGACGAGTGGACTTCCCTGGACGGAATGGACTGCGCGTACGAGCAGAAGGGCGTTCTCTACGTCTATCGGAACGAGCATGGTCTCGACGAAGGCCGCAAGGAGGCGCGTCTGCTGGAGGAGTTCGGCATCAGCTCGAACATCCTCGATGAGGCGCAAGTTCGAGAGCTGGTTCCGCAGCTTCGGCCCGGTCTGGCGGGCGCCGTGCAGTATCCGGACGACGCGCACCTGGAACCGCATAGCTTCGTGACGGGGCTGGCGCAACAGGCGCAAGCGGCTGGCGCAACTTTCTACGAACATACGGAGGCCCTGGGCTTCGAGACGGAGGGCGGCCGGATCACGGCCGTGCGGACGACGCGCGGCGACTGGCGGCCGCGGCAGGTGGTGCTGGCCACGGGTTCCTGGTCTCCCGGCGTGGCGCGTGAGCTCGGAATGAATCTGCCTATCCAGCCGGCCAAGGGCTACAGCCTCACGTTCGAGCGCCCCGCCGATTGCCCGCCCATACCGCTGATCTTGGCCGAGGCTCGGATTGGCGTAACGCCCATGGGGCCGCACTTGCGGCTGGCGGGCACGCTGGAGCTTGCGGGCATGGACTTCGCGATCAATCGGCGGCGCGTCGAGGCGATCCGGCGCGCCGCGAGCGAGCACGTCCAAGGGCTGGAAGACCTTTCGCTGGTCGAGATCTGGCGCGGTATGCGCCCGGCCACGCCGGATGGACTGCCGATCCTGGGCCGCAGCTCGAAGTGGGAAAACCTCCTGCTAGCCGCCGGTCACGCGATGATCGGCCTCTCGCTCGGTCCGATCTCGGGCGAAATCGTCGCGCGCCTTGCGTGCGGCGAAGCCCCCATGTTCGATCTGGAGCTGCTCCGCCAAGAGCGATTTGGATAAAGCGGGTATCTGATCGGGCGGTCTCGGGGCCGCCCCCATATGCCCGGTCCCTCGAATGGCTCTGGTTGCGTTCCGCACCCCGCGCTCAACCAGGTTGGGTGCTTTGATTGCCGCGCGGCACGACGATAGGGCGGGAACGAAAACCCCTCACGCCAACCCGCTCCTGTCCAAACGGGGGAGAGAGTAAAGAGGTGCGCGGCGAGCGGCTATACGCGGCTTGGCTCGTCCATCTCCTCGCGAGCTTTTTCGGAGAGCGCGGCCAGATGCCCGTCGTTCGCGAGACGCTGCTCGAGATGGCGCATGCGTTCAGGCCCGGCGGTGCCAATCATGGTCTCACCGTAGGCCCGCGTAGCCCAGAAGCGCGACGTCGACGCGATCCGTTCGCGCAGCTCGTCCAGATGCTCTTCGGCGTAACGCTGCTCGAAGTTGACCGTGAACATCCGCCGTCGCGTGCCGCCGCCGTACGAGGCGTGCTTGATGCGGTGATTGAAGAGCAGCATGTCGCCCGGCGCCGACTCGAGCGGGTATGCCGGCACGTAGCGACCCGTAACGCCCAGATAGTTTTCGGTCTCTTCCGCGAAATAGTGCGGCGCGGCCTTGTGCAGCTCTTGGGCGTATACGTCGCCGGCGTGGTGGCTGCCCGGAATCACGCGCAGGCAGCCGGATTCGGCTCCGACCGGGTCTAGGTAGAAAGCGATCTTGATGGACCGGTAGCGGCGCACCAGCCCGCCGTCCGAGTGCCAGTTCGTTTCACCTACGTAAAGATTGCCGTCGCTGCCTCCGTAGTTGAAGTCGTCGCCCAGCAGCGTCGAGATGGGGCCCACGATGCGCGGATCGTCGAGCAGCGTGCAGAGATATTCGTCCTCGTCGAGAAACGGCATGAGCGCGGAGCGCTGTTCGTGGTCGTGCGCCTTACCCTGGTGCCCGCCGCCGTGACCGGCCCAGATCTTCTCGAAAGCCTCGGTGATTGCCTTGATCTCGGCGGAGAAGAGGCCCGGAAAGCCCAGAAACCCAAAGGTCTCGTAGAAGCGAATTTGCTGCTCAGAGAGACGCATTGTCCCATTCCTCTTAGAGCACGGCGCGTGCGGCACGCCCTGCGACCGGCAGATAGGCCGCATCCTACTTCACCGCTTCGCGAGCGGTCGCGAAGGTGACGCCTTCCACGCCGCTGGATTTGGCCGACACGTGACCGGGCGGCGGGTTACGGCGCGTGTGCGCCCCAGGCCGGCGGGGTGTCCACGAAGCGACCCGTGATCTGCTTGCGCTCGGCCTCGAGCTGGTAGTCGATCACGCGGTTCGCGTCCGGTGTTATCAGGCTCTCGATCTCATAGTCGACGATCAAGCGTCGGTGCGGACCCACGGCCACCGAGCAGGGATAGGACGCGTCGGCGATCGGACGCCCGTCGGACCGGTATCGAAAGCAGGCCACACGATCGTGCAGGTCCCAGCGCGCGTAGTCCGGGTCGGTGGTGCTGACCATCGATACGGAAAGCATGCGCGCATCGGCATAGGTCAGCACCACACGATCGCCGTGAAAGTCCAGCTGCGGCGGGGAAGAGCTGCGGGCGTCGCGGACGTTGGTGCGCACGGGCGCCGTCCAGGACCGACCCCAGTCGTGCGACTCCGTTTTCCAGAAATACCCGCGGGACGTCGCGTGCTCGTCGCGGTGCAGGCCAATGACTCGTCCGGGATCGACTTCCAGTACGGCCCACTCGTTCAGGCCATCGCCGGGCGCATTCGGCACGTGGTGGTTCGCCCACGTTCGACCGTCGTCGCCGGATACGGCGGCGATCGACTGGTGACCGAGATCGCTGAACATCGAACGATAGATGGGCACGAGAATCTCACCGTTGGACATGACCAGCGGCGCGGCTCGTGCGCGCGTATCCTGATCGGACGTGGGGACGGAGGCGCTCCAGGTCAGGCCGGCGTCGCGCGATCGGGTCACCCACGCCTGCGAGTACCCGCCGGCCGAGAACCGTGAGTAGTAGCTCACGAATAGCGAACCGTCCGGCATGACCGTGATGCCGACGCCGACATCGTCGTAGCTCTCGTTGTCGGCAACGACGGTGGGCGGCGACCACGTCCGGCCCGCGTCGGCGCTGCGCGTGATCAGCACCCGTCCCAGCGGCGAGTAGCCGTGGCCCGAGTCCTTCCGGTTGGCCATTCCGTCTTCGCGGAACACGCAGTAGAGGACACCGTGCGCATCGCGGGTTATCCAGGGCCAGGCGGGATAGTTGCCCTCGAAGATCACGACGTCCGGACGGCTCTTGAGCGTCATGGGACAAGCAACCATGGAGTCCGCATCAATCGGGTCTACGCCTCCTCTACGACCGTCCCCTCAATACCACAGAGATATTCCGAATAGTCGAAGTAATACACGACGAGCACCCGGCTGTCCTCCAGCTCCACGGCCCAGGGATAGCCGCAATCGGAGCTGCGCGAGTCGCTACGCACGACCAGATCGGGCGCCGTGTCCAGGTCGGCGCCTTCGGGATCGAGCACCCTGGCCATGCAGCCGCGCTGACCTTCCCAACGGGTTCCCACCGTGACGAAGATGCGGCCGTCGCGCAGGCCGAGCATGTGACCGGGATTGCCGACAATCGTCGTCAGGCGCCACGGGGACCAGGTCTCGCCGCCGTCATCGGAATACACCAGCGCCAGGCGGCGGTTGGTTCCCTGTCCCTGACGGGCCGGGGTATCAACGCGCGTTGGGTGGCAGCGGAACAAGACCAGGATGCGGCCGCTTGGCGTGCGGTGGATGGCCGGCTCGCTGAAGTGCGCGACCTGGTCCTGGGCGATCCTGCCCGCGTAATCCCACGTCTCGCCCATGTCGTGCGATACGCGCAGCATGCCGAAATAGGGCGGCTCGCCATCCGGCTGATCGGTCGCCTTGCTTGGCAGGAGCAGGCGTCCGTCGGGCATGGCGAGCAGTCCGCTGCGGCTGACGCCGGAGTGCTCGGCAGGATTCCCCCAAACCGCGTCCGGCAACGGCGGGAAGCGCCTGGGCGAGGTCCAGGAGTACCCGTCATCAAGCGAGCGGACCCAAAACGGGATTCCCGGACGGGAGATCCAGGCCGACTGCTCAGCCGGTCCCACCGCCTTGGCGTGGGGCTGCGTATGGAAGGCGATGGTTGCATGATCCGCCGCCGGGATCAGCTCGTTGCTGGAGGCGTGCAGGTAGACGCTTCCGTCCGGGAGCATGTGCGTGCCGAAGTCGATGACGCCACCGAGAGGATCGGTGGTGACGAGTGACGGGTCGCTCCAGGTGCGGCCCTCGTCCTGAGATCGGCAGGCCTGGATGTTGAGCAACGGATGGCTGTGATGCGCGTAGCCGAGCTGTGGGGAGCGGTGAAAGAGAACCAGGAGATCGCCCGAAGGCGTGCGCACGACGTTGGGCGCCTTGGCGTACATGCCCGACTCACGGTAGATAGTGAGGTGGTCGACGACCCGCCAGCTCACGCGCCCTGCCACCCGGTCAGACCATGGCCAAACTCAAGATAGCAGGCCGGAGCCAGCTCGAGCCCAGGCGATACGGTGCGGTCCTCCGACCTGATACCGAGTGGCCGCGGTATGACGGAAAAAGAAAGCAAAACACCCTCACCCAACCCTCTCCCAGGCGGGAGAGGGAGCAGAACTCTCACGCCGCTAGGCGTGGAGCTGGAGTGAATGACGGCCCGCGCCCACGGCTACTCGGACGGCATCTCCCTCGTCCGCGAGGCGCACCGCTTGACCGTTGACGGTGAGCTCTCGTGGGGCGCCGGCGGGCGCGTCGAGCACCACGTCCGCCTCGACTCCCGCGGGAACGCTCAGGTCGAGGGTCAGGGTGCTGTCGCGCCGCATCCAGCTCACTTCGATGTCACCCTGCGGCGCGGGAAACACTCCCTTGGCCCAGTCGAGACCGGTTGTGCGGGGATGGATATCACAGGCCGCGAATCCGGGCGCTGTCGGCATGACGCCGAGAACGCGCGTCATAAGCGAGTATCCAATCAGATTCCCGCCACTATGCACGACGCTGCGAACACCCATCGGGCGCACGTGGAAGTCGCTGTCCCGCAGCTCGAATTCGGCGTCGGTGGTGATCCCGTGCCCGCCGGTGAACGGAAACCAGCCCTCCCAAAGCGTCGGATGGTCGGTGGCCGTGACCATCGTCCGGTACTTGGCCGCCAAGTGCTCCACGGTTCCCGGCGTACCCGAGGCCAGCAGAGCGTCGGCGGCGTACACATAGAACAAGGGCGACCCTTCCACCAGGTCGGGATGGGGCGCCGCTAAGTTGGCGGCAATGCGCGCGGCCTGCTCTTTGGTGGCGACCTGCGCCAGGATCGCGAGGCCGTTGCCCAGATCGCTCACGATGCCGGTGGCCCGGCCAGCGTGGAAAGCGTCGTTGTAGAGGCCGCGCTCCTCATCCCAGAGCAGCTTGCGCGCGGCCGCGCGAACCTCGCTCGCGCTGCGGCGCCAGCGCGCCGCGTCGCGCGGCAACTCCATGTGATCGGCCAGCCAGGCGGCGTCCTCCAGGGCTTGTACGTAGAGGCTGTTGGTGACCAGGCTGGCGCCCCGGTAATCGATGGGCGCCCAGTCGAAGTCCTGCCGCGGGTGCACGTCGCGCAGCAGGCCGGTGTCGTCACGGTAGGGAGCGAACCAATCGATCTGCTTGCGCACGCTCGGATAGAGCTCCTCGAGCACCCAGCGGCGGCCGGTGAACAGATAGTGCTCACGCGCGCGCGTCGGCCATTGCGCCAGGAAGGAGGTGATCACGTGCGTGGGATGAGTGTCGGGCGGATAGGTGGTTTTGAGCATGCCGTCGCCGCGGTCGCTCAGCGGGAAGATTCGCAGGAAGCGGTCGCTGAGCGGAATGTCGCCCCAGGCGGCGTAAACCATGTGGACGCCGTGGCTTCCGTCGCCGGTGCTCCAGGGCGCGCGCTCGCGGTAGGCGTCGCAGACGATGGTGTCTTCCATGTGCAGATAGTTGGTATCCACGCAGGCCTGCCATAGCTTGCTGAGGACCGCGTTGGAGCACTCGAACCGTCCGCGCGGCGCGTCCGGATAGCCGTATTCGTTGATCGAGACCGACTCCACGTACACCGGTGAATAAGTGCTGCGGAGGGTGATCTGGAGGTAGCGGAACTGCCGGTAGTCGCCCACCTCCCAGGTTTGCTGGCCGTCGCGGGCGGTGTACCGATCGCCGTAAGGCAGCCCGACCGGCATGCGGCCGTGGACGATCTGCTGCGAGTAGGCCATGTCCAGAATCGCGCCCGCCTGGGCCCGCAGCTTCACGCGGGGGAACCCGAATAGCTGCCGCCCGAAGTCGATGAGGATGAAGGGCGCGCGGATTCCGAGCTCACCGGCGAAGCGGCCCTGGAATCGCGCCTCTGGCCGGCCCGCGCTAAGCACGGCTGTAGGGTTGTCAGCGATCGCGTTCTCGAGCGGAAAGTGCTGCTCCTGGTTGAGCAGATCGGGGATGTCGGTCTGGCCGGGCCGGCCAAGATCCACGACCTCTCCCGCCTCCAGCAGGCTGGAAGGGAACAGCTCGCGCTCGCGCAGCAAGGGAATCTCGCGCTCCTCCAGCAGAAACCACTCGACCTGAGCGGGCGCGAGAACCGCGGCCGGCGCCCAGGTTGAGTCGTCGAAGCCGCAGGTCATCCAGTCGACCGGGTCGACCCGGGCGTCGTAAACCTCCGTGTTGCCAACCAGGTACACGATGTGACCGACATCGCGCCGCCAGGCCTCGGCCGTCTTCAACCGCCAGGATCCGTCGGTGCCGATGACTTGGGCGTCGCCATTGGGAGAGACCATCTCGAGCTGCACCCAGAGACCGGCCCGCTCGCCGACGGTGTATCCGTTGCCGCCCAGACTTCCCCATCCCCCAACGGGCAGCGCGTCGAGATGGGACCAACCCGCGCCCTGCTCGGCAGTGCGCTGCAGGGGGGTTCCGTAGTGGTAGGCGCGTACGGCAATCGTGTTGCGGCCGGCCAGCAGATGCGGGGCCACGTCGTAAGTGTCGTAGCTCTTGCGCCGTGGATCGCTGCGGGCGGGTCCGCGGCCAAGGTAGACCCCGTTGACGTAGAGCAGGTAGCGGTCGGCGGCGGTGATGTGGAGCCTCGCCGACGCGGGCGCGCCGTCCAGCTCGAACGAGCGTCGCGCGTAGAGGTAGCGGTGATAGGGCTTGGCCTCTCCCCGCAACCAGATGAATTTGCCGGTCTGGTGACTGATCGGCATGACGGCCGGCGGTTGGTCGGTGTTCATCGGCGTGCCCTCGTGGCCCCGAGCGGGCGGACGCGAGACCAATGCAAGTAGGCTGGTGGCGCACGGTAGCACCAGCCGCCGCAATCAACCACACGGCCAGTCAGGCTGTAGGTGCATTGGCGAGACTGCACCGGAGCGGACGCGCGGGCGCACACGCAACATGGTCGCGTATCACGCAACATGACCCACCACAAAATATCGGAACCGGAACGGACTGAATGGCGCAGTGCATGAGAGCCGGCCGATCCTTTGGTCCGGCGGCTCGGCGTCCGGCCCCACTCCCCGCGCCAAAGCGCTCCCGCGGCTACCGGCGCGGCGATGTTTCCGGCCCGATCGACGCGGTCGCTCGCGGGGCTCTCCGCGGCCAGCTTCGTGACCGCCGCTGCGCTCTCTCTATGTCGAACACGGGGTCCTGGTAGTGAAGTACTTTGCGACCGCGCTGCCCGGTTTTGGCTTTGCGCTGCGCCGTGAGATCGACTGCTCGAATCACTTGCGCAGCACGGGCTTGCTGCACGGAGACCGGCGCAACGATCTGGTGACTTACGAAGGTCTACGCGGCGAACGCGGACTTGGCCTTCGGACGAGTGAGGACGTATTCGTCCATCTCGCCACCCACACGAGGCCGCACGACGCCGCCCGCGTGGCGAGCTCCCTGCTACGGCCGCGCAGCCTCGAGTCGGCGCTGTCCATCTGGGCCGAGGTCAACCATCCGCTGCAAGGCGCGATGACTTACCGAGTGGTCGCGCGAGCGCAGTTGGAACGGCGCTTCCGCCGCACCGAGTTACGCGACGCCCTGGCGGGCGCCGTGGGGCGACAACGCCCGCGCTGGCGCGTGGATGATCCGGCCAGTCTCGAGTTCTGGGTCATCGAGTCGCGCCCCGATCGTTTCGACCTCGGACTGCGGCTCAGCTCGGCGCTGATGCGGCAGCACGGAGGGCGCCAAGTGGATATCTCGGGGGCGCTGCGCCCTACGGCCGCGGCTGCCATGCTGGTGGCCAGCGAGCTGTCAGCCGGCCAGCGCGTGCTGGATCCGGCCTGCGGTTCCGGCACGATCCTGAACGAAGCGGCCAGCATAGGCCTCCTTCCGATGGGAAGCGATCTCAATGCCGACGCAGTGCGCGTAAGCCGGATCAATTGCGGCCCGGGCGTCCCGTTGAATGCCGCGGACGTGCGCCGCCTGCCATTGCCTGCTCGCTGCGTGGACGCGGTCGTGTCCAACCTGCCATTCGGCCACACCCACCGACTGGGCAGTGATCCGGCCGCGTGGTTCACGACAGCCCTGCGTGAGATCGAACGGGTGGTCCGACCTGGCGGCGCAGTCGTGATCCTCGCACGGGATCGTCCGCCGCTCCGACGGGCGATCGAGCAGCGCCGCGGGCTTGTTTGCGACCTGTCGCGCCGGGTACAGCTACTTGGCCGGAGCGCGAATCTCTGGCGCTTCACGCGGCGCCCTGGGAGTGGCCGCGAGTCACGGAGCGGGTCAGGATGAACTGCAACGCGCGGCGGCATTGTCAGAGGTGGAGCAGGTCCGGCTGAGAACACCGCAGTGTCATCCGAAACAACATGCGACGCCGTCTGGGCGGCGGGCCGGATCGAGTACGATCGGCGCCATCGGCGGTTAGCCGCGCGAAAGAGGTCCGAGCTGTTCCAGCGACACCCGCGCCGCGAGTCCACAGCAGGATGGCCGCGGCCATCGCGCAGCGCATCACTACTCGAAGCCGTGTCCCACGCGGCAGATGAGCGGCCGCGCGGAGCCACGCGGTGAGCGGCTCGACCAGCGTGATCGACTTCTCGCGGTCGTTCTGCCACTACGTGCCGCGCGGACGAGACTTCATGGTGCGAATTCAGATCGAGTGCCGCTGCGAGGTCTTCGACCGAACTGGCGGCGCTTCCGATGAGTACATGCTGGGCGTACGCACGCAGACCGGCCTGCGCACCGATCCCCCGTCAGACGTGCTCGATCCCGGCTATGACTTCTGGATGATCTTCGGGAAGAATGAGGTGCTGATCCGGCGGGTGCACGCGTCCGCGCACAACCGCCACCCCACACAGGTACCGGTTGACTATTTCGGATCGGCGGGCTGGCGGCTCTCCAGGGCCGCCGCCGAGCCCCTGGAGACGCCGGCGGACGCCTCGAAGGCGGTGAAGGCCTTTCGACCGATCGTGGCGCGCAGCGAGTTCAGCGTCGCGGACGGATCGCGCGGCTACGCAATCGAGTATCCGGTCAAGTGGGCGGACGGCACCGACGAAGGCGCTTTCCTGCGGGTCGAGACGGGCCCCGTGCTGATGCTGGACCCGGAGCGGGCAAGGGTCGGCGTCCGGCTGGGACTGGACGACTTCCAGTGGTCCTATCTGGACTACCGAGACTTCGAGCGCGTGCGCTGCTTCATCGAGCAGCCCACTTCGATCCTCTACGGCGCGGCCTTCCGCGGCGAAGCTCCGCATGGACAGACCGGCGGACGCCGCAGCCCGGCTATCTCGGCTAGCGAAGTAGCGCAGATCGAGGCGCACGTGTTCAGCGGCTGGTCGCCGCCGGTGCCGGTTGACACGTTGCGCAGACTCTTCGAGACCGACCACTATTCACGAGTGGAGCATCGGCCGGCCAAGACGAGGCTCTTCGCGCTGGAGGCGTAAGGCCGGGCCAGGGGCCAGCGAGTGTTTCGCTCGCCCGTAATGCGCCGTCCGGGGTGTGTTTCGGCATCACCGCCGACTCCGACGCCGGAATCACGGAGCCGCCGAGGGCAACCACGAGGGTTGCGCCTGCGGAGCTACGTCTTGGGAAGACGAGGCTCCGGCTCGCGGCTGCGCGGTCCTTGGGACTGTGCGGCTAGGGCCGCTGGTAGTCGTGCCCCGGCATGATGGGCGGGGCGTCCGGAAGGGCGTAGTGCTGCTGGGAGCGGTCGCCGGTTTCCACCATCCAGCGCTCCAGCAAGCTGCGATGCTCCTCAAGAATCCCGCGGTAGCGATGCTCGATGGCTAGGTTGACCATCTCGCCCGGGTCGGTGCGCATGTCGAACAACTGCTCGCGGTGCTTTCCCCAGGAGTACATGATGTACTTGTAGTGCTCGGTACGCACCATTCGGCCGTGCGTGCCCAGCCCCCCGATCTCGGGTCCAAAGAAGGTTTCGGCGATCACGTGGTCGCGCCAGGCGTCCACTGAGCGGCCCGCCGCCAGGGGCCGCAGGCTCCGGCCCGGCAGGTCCGTGGGAGGCTCGACCTGCGCGTAGTCGCAGATCGTGGGGAACAGGTCGAGACCGGTGGAGATCAGGTGCTCGGCGTCAACCCGAGGGATCGTCGACCCGTCGGCGTTGCTGATGATGAGGGGCACGCGCACCGATTCCTCATAGAGCACCGACTTCTGATTCCACTGATGCGCCGCGACGCCGTCGCCGTGGTCGCTGGAGAAGATCAGCACGGTGTTCTCAGCGTGCCCGGCCGCACGCACCGCGTCGATGACGCGCCCGATCTCAACATCCACCCACTCGGTCATCCGGTAGTAGGCATGGCGGTATTGGCGCCAGTCATCGGGGCTGAGACCGCCGGCGCGGAAGATGCTCTTGGGTCGCGGGACGCGCTCGGCGCCGACCGCCTCCGGCTCGTAGGCGGGAATCGCGAAGTTGGCGGGCAGGTTGGGGCACTCGGCGGTCGTCGCCGCGGGCACCGATCCCCAGGGCAAGGGGGTCTGCCGCGACCATTCGCAAATGTTGTGCGGGTTGTCGAAGGAAGCGACCAGGAAGAAAGGCCGCTCGTGGGGTTGGTGCAGGTACTCGATGCAGCGGTCGGCCAGATCCCAGTCGTTCAGATCGCAGATGTTGCGGAATCCGTGCCCCTCCGGGATCGACAGCTCCGGCACGTGCCATTTGCCGCCATAGACGCAGTCATAGCCGCCGCGCGACAGGACGTGACCAAGCTGGAGGGGCAGCCGCTGCTCGGGTATCGGACACTCGTTGCCGTAGACGTCGATCTGATGCGGCATGAGCCCGGTGAACATGCTGGCGCGCGAGGGTGTGCAGAGCGGATAGGTGCAGTAGGCGTTCTCGAATCGAACGCCCGTACGCGCAAGCCCGTCCATGGCCGGAGTCCGCAGATCCCGGTTGCCCGCGCAACTCATGGCGTCGGCGAACTGCTGGTCCGTGAAGATGAAGACGATGTTCGGTCGTTGCGGCACTACATTCACACCGATCTATGCGCGGCGGACGCGGCGTCCGCGCGGGGACATGCGCGGCCTTCCGTGGCCGGCGGGCGTGACGATTAGCGAGCGGCGCCGGGACGAGATGTCCGTGAGGCGCCGCCCCGCTCGCGAGCGGGGCGGCGCCTCTACTATTGGCCGCGTTTTTCCTAGTACCGCAACGCCGCCTTGGACCACTGCGGCGCCCGGTAGAGGCGCGTGAAGTTGAGGCCCGGACCCCACCACAGATTCTCCTGCGGGAAGTTCGTGATGCGATCGGAGACGATCACCGGCTGCGGAGTCATGCCGACGTTCCCGATGATGGGAATCTGCTCGACCATGTACTCCCAGTACTCAGCGCCGTTGGCGTCGTACTCCGGCGTGCCCGGCACTG
Source organism: Chloroflexota bacterium (assembly GCA_965220075.1). Lineage (GTDB taxonomy): Bacteria > Chloroflexota > UBA11872 > UBA11872 > UBA11872. The sequence continues at coordinate 958,554 of OZ244806.1, read as the reverse complement.
ACTGCAGCCAGGCGACCCAGGCGCGCTCGTTCGCCTTGACCTCCTCGGGAGGCTCGGTTCCCGCCTCGCCCCCGGTGGTGAACCAGTGGACCCATTCGGGCGCCCAGTTGTTTTGCCCGTCCCGGTAGGCCCAGTATCCGGTCTGGATTGCGCGCGTGAAGTAGGCGCTGGCGTTGGCCTTCCAGGCCCAAACCTGCATCTCGTTGCGGGCCTTCATGCGTTCCTCGAAGAGATTGCGGTCCAAGCCTTTCCAGAAGCCTTCCACGCCTACCGCCCTCCAGAAGTCGGTGGTCATCTGTGCGACGTCCTCGAAGGCGCCGCCCTGGTTGATGGCCACTTCCACGAGCACGGAGAGACGCTCCCCGTCGGGCCGCAAGCGAAAGCCCTCGCTGTCCCGCTGGTCCAACCCGATCCCGTCCAACAGCTGGTTTGCGCGGTCGGGGTCGTAGTTCGTGTAGCTGTGGTTGAGCCACTCCGGCTTGTAGAAAGTCTCGGTGGGCAGACAGGCGCAGACGATGGGCGTTCCGAGGCCGAAGTAGAGAGTATCGTTGATCCTGTCCCGGTCGACGGCGACCGACATCGCCTCGCGGAAGTCACGCTGCTGGAAGATCTCGGCGTTGGCGGGGTCCTTGTGGTTCTGGTTGAAGTGGAAGCCGACAGCCGCGGTGTGGACGCTCTTGGCCAACTGAGTGGTGTAGGAGCCCCTAGTCTCATTGTCCTTGTAGATGGGCATGTTCTTCAGCCGCAGATCGAAGCCCGCCAGATCGAGCGCGCCGGTGGTTGCGCGGATCTGGAACACCTCAAGGTCCGCCAACCAGGTGAAGTCGACGCCGTTGATGTAAGGCAGCTGGTTGCCGTCAGTGTCCACCCAGTGGTAGTAGGGGTTACGATCGAAAGCGGCGCGATCGGACGACGCCTTGGTGAGGACCCAGGGCTCGAGCGCCGGCCGTCCCGCCGCGCTCGGTTTCGAGACGCTGGTATATCCCCAGGCTTCTTTCTGCTTGTAGAGTTGGGCCCAGTCGTCCAGGCCCTCCGCCTCCGCAAGCTTGTTGGCGTCGGAGTTGTAGTCGATGTGGAATTGCTCCATGTAGTGCCGGGGGACGTAGAAGGCCGGATCTCTCGAACCGCGCGACAGCCGATTCAGCCAGGTTGGAACCAGCTCCGGAAACTCGACTTCGAGCACGGTCTCACTGACCTGGCGAACGGCGGAAGGCTCGACGCCGGTGGGCTTCCAGTTATGACCTCCGGGAGATATCTCTTTGTTGTTCAGAGCGTCGTTCCACTTGAACATGATGTCGTCGGTGGTGAACGGCGCGCCGTCAGACCACTTGTGACCTTCGCGCAACTCGAATGTGAACAGCGACTTGCCGCCCGCGAGGCTCACGTCGATGTTCTTGGCAACGTCCCACTCGAAGCCGCTCGCGTCGGGCTTCGACTCCAGGAGGCTGGCCTGCACGATGTTGCCGATGTCGACTGAAATCGACACTCCGGCGAGAGTCATGCGCCCGGCATAGCTGCCAATTTTTTCGTAGGGCTCGACGACCCGCGGTTCCTTGGGCAGGCGTTCGTCCACCGGCGGCAATTCTCCCTTCCGCACAAGGCTGGCGAGCGAGGGCGCCTCGCTGTACTTGGACGGCGCCGGAGTCGGTGCGGCCGCGGTTGCGGCAGGCGTCGCCTCGGGAGCGGCGGTCGGAGCAGCTGTTGCGGCTGGGGCCGCAGTAGCGGCTGGAGCAGCGGTCGCGGCTGGAGCAGCAGTCGCGGCTGGGACTTCCTTCTCCGCGACCTGGGATTCCCCGCAGGCGGCAAATACCCCCGCGAGTAGCGCGCCCGTACCACCCGCCGCGCCAATGCGCAGAACTTGCCGACGGCTTGTAAACCTCGTGCGCTGCATCGGACACCTCCCACGATTCACTCGCGAACCGTCCTGAGCCAGTGTAGCCCGCCACTCAGATTGCCACCCGCAGCAAGCACGGCGCATGTCACGATTGCCGCCCGGGCCAGGCCAGGCGGGGCCGCGGAACAGCTCGACCGCCCAACGCGGGCGGATTGACCAAGCGGCCAGAACCCGGCGAGACTCGTAAGAAGGCGGCGTGGCAGGGCAGTCGGTTAAGGAGCGATCGGTTATGGATTACGCAGCGCAGGCAGGGCAATTACAACAGCTACTCGATCTTGACTACCCGGCTGTAGGTCTCGCGCGAGTCGACGCGCGCCCGCCCGAGGTGCCGGAGGACAACGACCCCGTTCCGTCAGCCTGCGCTTTCTGGCGCCGCGCCGAGAGCTCCATCTTCTTCGCGTCGGCCGGGGCGCACATGGGCTGCCCCATCGGGGCGATGGTGATGGGGTTCAGCCTGGACGAGGACAAGATGACGGAGCTGATGGGTCTGGTAGGCGGCATGTGCGAGATTGCGTACATAAGCGAGGACGAGGTGGACAAGATTCCCCACTTCGAGGGCACGGGCGCCGGGATCGTCTACGGCCCGCTGACCGAGTTCCCGCTGGAACCCGACGTGGCGCTGGCGTGGGCCACGCCGAAACAAGCGATGTTGATCGAGGAGCTGCTTGGGGGCACCGCCTGGGTTGGAGCGCAGTCCTCAGTACTGGGACGGCCAGCCTGCGCCGCAATTCCCGCGGCGTTCGAGGACGGCGCCGCGACGCTCTCGCTCGGTTGCATCGGGATGCGCACCTTTACGGAGATTCCCGACACTCACGTGCTTGTGGTCATTCCCGGGAATGCGCTGCAAGGCATCGTCGAGAAGTCGCAGCGGACACTCGCGGCCAACGCGCAGATGGAGGAGCGGTACCAAGCCATGAAGGCGGCGGTCTAACCCTCTATTCGCACCACGCTTGCCAGCGAGTCCGCACGCACGGTCGGCGCGCGGCCCGACGAGGAGCGATTAGCGGCGCCGGAAGCCGCTGCACTTTGTCATCAAGGGCGATTAGCGGCGCGCCGGCTCACCCGTGAAGGACGACACGGCCGCCGATACGTGGAAGCCGCCGCGGCGGATGCGTGAGCGTCATCACGTACTCGCCAAAACGCTGATCCAGCAACCGCAGAGGCCCGCTCGACGCGACCACGGCTATCTTGCCGCCGTCGATGGTGCTCACACGGTCGGGGCTCCACAGAAGCTGGCCGCCCTGGATGCGCATACGAGCGTTCCCGGAATGCGTGTACACGCGAGCGATACCGTCAATCACGTCCGCGGTTCGGCCCGGTCGCTGGTCGATGCGGGTGTAGTTGATGGTGAGGATCAATAGTCCACGACGCCGATGGGTTCGGAGATCGACGGACGCGGTTCCGACAAACGTAAGACCGCAGCGGGTGTCATGCGCCGGATGCCCGTTGCGTCCACGCGCGACGCCGGGAAAGATCTCGCGTCCCTGGAACACTAACGCGTCCGGCCACGGCCGCGACCGGTCAGCCGCAAAGCGGGCGTCTTGCGGGTTCGTATGCGCCCGACCGGAGCGGTCGGGCGTCGCCGAGCGCCGGACCGGATCGGACGCTTTCTCCGAGAGAGCGCGTTGGCGGCGACTCACTGACTCGAAGCTACCCTCAGCACGCGTTGCGTACGGCGGTCATTTAGCGCTGCGACGCCGGGACCGGCTCCCTCGAGCGCGCTGCCGGCGCCGAATTCGTCCGGCGGCGCGGTTGTCGGGACAGACGCTCGCCGGGCAAGACGCGCAATCCGGCGCCGTCCGCCGTGGGCGCAACGGATTCAGCCTGGCCGCCGCCGGTGCCGGTGCGCGGCTCGGCAGCCTTGACCGGTTCCCAGTATCGCCGTTGAAGCCGGCGGCCAAGCGTGCGCTCGATCGCGTGCAAGTGCGGAAGGTCGGCGCCGGTGACGAGCGTGACCGAGTGGCCATCCCCGCCCATGCGCCCGGTGCGCCCCGTGCGGTGTGTAAACAGATCGGGGTGGTCCGGCACGTCGTAGTTGACCACTCGCGCCAAACCCTCGATGTCCAGTCCACGGGCGGCCACGTTTGTGGCGACGAGGACGTCGATCGAGCCGTTGCGGAATCGCGCGAGTACCTTGCTGCGCGCGTTTTGCGTCATCGCGCCTTGCAGGGCGGCCACGCGCAGTCCGCTTTGCTTGAGCCGGCGACTCAAGCGCTCCACACGATGCCGGGTCCGTCCGAAGACGATGGTCGGCGAGCCGGGCGCCCGACCCAGGATGTGCTGCACGGCCGAGACTTTCGCAAGCTCGGGGACGATCCATATCTCATGCTCGATGTCAGGCAGGTCCTCGGGGCGGGTGTCCAGCGCGACCGACTCCGGATCGCGCAGATGCCGGCTGGTGAGCCGGCTAACCCAGCTCGGAATGGTGGCCGAAAAAAGGGATGTCTGGCGGGTCGCGGGAGCGCTCCTGAGGATCGCCTCCACCTGCGGCGCCATGCCGATGTCAAACATCTGGTCGGCTTCGTCCACTACGACGGTCCGCAGCGCACGGGTCTGGAGCGCGCGGCGTCCGATCAGGTCGAGGACCCGGCCTGGAGTCCCCACCACGACCTGCGCGCCGGCACGCAAGCCGCGCACCTGCGGCACCTCGCTCACCCCTCCCACGATTCTGACCACCCGCAGCTTGGTCCCGCGCGTGAGAGATTCGAATACCGACGCGATCTGGTCGGCCAGCTCACGCGTGGGCGCGAGAACCAACGCCTGCGCGGCCGGCTCGCCCTGCGCAATCTTGGCGACTATCGGGAGGGCGTATGCGAGCGTCTTGCCGGATCCAGTGCGTGCCTGGCCAACCACGTCTCGCCCCGCATGAAGCAGCGGGATGCACGACTCTTGAATGGGAGTGGGCTCGGTGATCTCGTCCGCGGCGAGAACCGCCACGAGATCGGGCTTCACGCCCAATTTGCTGAAACTATTGATGGTTCCTGTCCTTTGCTAGTGACACGAGACGTGGAGACGAACCGACGCGGCGGTGTGAACCGTCACGTAGTGGCTCTTGTGTAAAAGCGCGCTCTTGCGGATCGGCGTCAACTGCCTCGCTGAGTCCCCGCCACGCACCGCTTGCGCAGGTAGCGCATTTTGGATGGCGTGGCTGGTGGATTGTCAACCGGCGCCGGGGAACACACTATTCCCGCGGCAGCCCTGTGCGGTGATTGCCGGCCCTTAGCCCTTGTGCGCCTGGTAGCGACGGACTGGCGCAGCGCGACCGACCCGGCATCGTGTACTTCAACTCCTGAACTATAACAGAGGCGCGTCTTCGCTGATGTAATGCGCGCACGGCCGGCGCAACTCGAGTGTCCCAGCCGCGCGCGCGACTGCGACGACCGCCAAAAGCGGTTGCAGCGGCCCAGCGCGGCCTCCGCTCCGGTCATGCGCCGTAGCAGGCCGTCGACATACCCGTGGCGCCGCCGCCCGCGCGTTAGGGCGAGTCGGCGTCAAGGGCCGCGAGCGCCTCAGCCGCCCTGCGCTTCTTGGCAGGGTCGCGGTCGCGGGCAACGATGCGCTGGAGGGTGGCGCGGGCCGCAACGCCGCCCTTGGCGGCCAGCTCGAACGCCAGGGCGTCGCGCTTTTGGTTGTACTGCGTGTCGAACTCCGCAATCGTGAGGTCCCAGTCGCGCCAGTAGTACTGGTTCTGCCCCGGCGCCCAACCGGCGTATATTTCCTCCCATGAGAGGTCGGAGTCATGCGGCGCCAGGCTGCCTTGCGTGATCGGATCCGCGCGCCGCTGATAGCGTAGGTCCACCGAAAGCCGCAGCCGATTGCCCGTCGCCGGCGCTCCGCGATGGACCGTCATGCTGTGAAACAGCAGGACGTCGCCTTGCTCGAAGGTCCCGCCCACCCATGCGCCATGCAGCGGATCGGTGATCTCCGTGCCGCTGGCGCCCAGCGCGGGGGCGAAGTCGAATACGCCGCGCCGATGCGATCCGGCGGCGATCTCGAGCCCGCCCATCTCCGGCGCTAAGTCGCTGAGGGGAATCCAGGCGGTGATGGTGTCGACGGCTCCCTGCACCGGCACGAAGTCCTGGTGCGCCGGCGTCGTATAGGCCACGCGCTGCGGGAAGATCACCCGGGCGATCACGCGCGGCAGTGACATCACCGGGGCGTCCAACAGCCGGCCTATGAGTCCCACAAGCTCCGGGCGGTGCTGCAGCGCGTGAAACGCCGGCAGGCGGTAGAGGCGGTTGTAGACCTCCTGATAGGCCGGCTCGGGCTCAACGGTGAAGGCCCGCAAATCAGCAATCGGGTCGTTCGCCGGAGCGTCGGCGGCGATCCAGCCGGCGTCCCGCAGCACCGTGATGAACTGCCGGCGAAGGTCCTCCAGAGCTTGCGCCGGCAGAAGGCCGCGCACGAAGAAGTAGCCATCGCGGTCCATACGACTGCGGGCATCGTCGGCGTCGCCAGCGATATCGGTGGCGTCGAAGAAGGGCCGAACATCACTCATGGTGAGACTCTCAGCAGCCATGCTGTCGCAAGCGAGTGTAACGAGCACCGGCGCGGGCCGCCGCGCTTACGCGTCCACGCAGGTGAGATCCCGAGTGGTCGTAGCGTATGGGTTGAGCTTCTCGGCCTGACGGACCAATTCCGGCACGGTCTCGCCGTCTTCTTCGAGCAAGGTCAGCAGAAGACCCACGTCGTGCACGTAGGGGAAGTCGACGCCACGCCTGATCAACGGAGCTTTGACGGCCTTCTCGGCTGCCTGCTGGGCATCGAAGCACAAATCTTCGAGGTAGACGCCTGGGATGCGGTTCGCGGCCCTGGCCAGATTGCTGCGGGCACGGTTCATCCACTCCCGCGGGTCGTCGGGCGGGAAACGCTCAGGCGGCTTCATAGACCACCGTTCCCTCCCGCAGGGCGGGTTTGATCACCAGCGCGTGGCTGTCCTTGTAGCGCTCGACATGCGCTGGCGCTACAACGATGGCATCGACCGCGACCCGGATCCCACGCAGCTTCCGGTAGATCTGAGCCGCTAGGCCCCGCGCGTCCTCGGTGTCTTTGATGACAAGCAGGTCCACGTCGCTGTGAGGACCCATCTCACCCCGGGCGGCAGACCCGAAGAGAATTATCTTGTCGGGCTGGGCAACCGCTACGATGCGCTGAATGATGTCGTCCAATGTCTCATGGTCGAGCGTCTGGTTATTCATGGGTGGCTCGTTCCACCGTGCGCCGCCGAAGCTTCCGGGATGTCCAGCGGACGCCGGACGGCGTCAACGCCTAGATCGTCGCGTGGCGCCCACAACAAACACAGCGCCGACAGATGCCCATGCCGGAACGGCTTCCTCCGCGCCGCTTGCCGCGAGAGCATGGCGATGGGACAGGCCACCTCGGCCATTCGCTCGCACTCCCTGGGGATCATGAGTCAGTCAATCCCAAGAAGGTCCGCAACGGCGGCTCTCACCACCTGCCAGCAGATTGCGCACGTATGCGCGTCTGGACGATCTTGATGAAGTCTTTGTACGTAGGGATGCACAATGTTTCTCGACTCTCTCAATGCATGACTGAAGCGTTTCACGTCACCATGAAGCCAATTCACCTCGTGAGAAACATCGATCAAGGCGGACATCCCCCACTCATGGATCGGCTTCGGCGACCGATCGCGTCTTCTCGGAACACGTTGCGCGCGATTCACTGTCTCTAGATTCTGCTCGGCTTTGTAAAGCAAGGCTCCTTCGAGAATGCTCCCCATCATAATCACGGCGGAAAGATATGCTTCAGCCTGGATACAACGCTGAGCCTCCCCCCAACGGAACGAGAGGATATCGGCAAGAGAGCTATCTGCTACCAGTCGCGCGAAATTCGGTGCGGTTTCGACCGGCCGGTCTTTGGGCTTCGGCGGAGCTACTGCGGCGGTTCGGTCTTGGATTCTCGCGTTTATCCCGACCAGCGTGATTTCCAACCCTTCGACCAGTAGCACTTGATTCAGGTAATCGATGACCTTGCGCGTCACGTCGGCGTCGCCTCGATACTCCTTCGGGGAAGCTAGCCGGAGGAGCACGCCCTCAATACCTCGTGTCCCGTTGACTGCCTGCAGAGACTCCAGAGCGAACCACTTCCTCGTCGAGGATCCGCCCGTAGTCCGAACACCGGCTCGTCGAAAGAACTCATTTACCTGACCCATCGTGCGATGCGGTCCGGGGCTGTCGTAGCCGCCTCCGGCGCCTGCTCCGGATCCGCATATGCTCTCCGCAAGCGCTTCAAGCGTGCTCTCATCAAGCTTTCTCAATGGTCGGCGCCTAACTTGCGTACATCGGTCTCGTAGGCAGGCACATCCTCCCGCACACGCATCAGCTGCTTCAGGGCATCGACGCTGAGATAGTAGTGGGCGACCTTGGTGACCTCGTGCCACGGGAACCGGGCCGGGTCCCTGATCGGTTCCTGGAGCTGCGGATCGGCGGCGCAGTTGGTGACCGCGTATAGCCAGTAGCAATCGCGGCGATCCTCGGCAACGCGGCGCTCGCTGGGCGTGAGCAGGATGGTGCCGGTGGCGGCGGCCAAGCCCTTCACCTCGATCAGGAGAAACTCCCCGGATTGTACGTGGATGCTTCGCACCTCGAAGCCCGGGGTCTGCTCGTGTAGGTCTGTGACCTGGCGTGTCTGGGCCGTCCCATAGTCCATGACCACCTGCATGGCGGTCATCTCGGTCTGCGGGTTGGGTTGCCGCCGCGAATCCGTCATAATCCGGCGTCACCATCGGGCGGAATTGCGAACGAGGCAGGACTTCCATGACGACGGCTTCACCGACCGTGGCGCAGGCGCCGCGGCTGACGACCGAGCAGATCTCCCGGTTCAAGCGTGACGGGTTCCTGGTGCTGCCGGGGGTGGTCGACCCCGAGCTCTGCCGGCAGGCGCGCGACCAGATGTGGGACACCATTGCGGCCAACCGGCCCAGCATGCGCCGCGACGATCCCTCCACCTGGACCCCCATCTCCGACGAGGAGCGCGCCGGCTATGCGCGCGCCGAGACCGGCGGCGACCCCTACTTCGGCGGCGGGGGTCACCGGTTCTACATCCGCAACGGCGCCGATGACCTGTTGCTCGACATCGGCGCGCGGGCGGTGTGGGACATCGCCGAGCAGCTGATGGGCGAGGGCGAGGTGGTTTGGCCCGCCGGACTCGACGCTACCGGCCACACCACGGGGCCTTGTCTCCTGACCGAGGCCGCGGTCAGCGGCATGGAGCCCCACCTGGGTGACAAGACCAGGGAATGGACCGGACCTCCCACCGGCAAGACCGAACAGCTTCGCCTGCCTGCCACCGGTCCCCACTGGGTGACGGGCCAGGGCACGCGCGGCATGTACTGCACACTGCCGAACGGCGCCCCCCGCGGCCCCGACTATCCCTCCGCCCACTCCGGCGAGGGCATGGGCTCGGAAAGCCGCTGGAAGGTACAGACCGCGGTCTACTTCGACGACCTGCCGCCGGGCGCCGGCGGCCTGCATCTGTGGCCCGGCAGCCATACCAGGGTCTGGGAGGCCTACCGCGAGATCCAGCGCAGCGGCTCCGGCGAAACCTACGACGGCTACCGCCACCCCGAAGTTGCCGCGATCAAGGCCGCCACCGAGCCTGTCGACACCCACGGCCCGGCCGGCTCCGTGGTGCTGTGGCACTCGATCATGCTGCACATGGCGGGCGTCAACGCGTCGAGCGACATCATCCGCCAGGCCACGCTCTACGCCTTCGCCAAGACGCCCGAATCCATGCCGGACGAACGCGTCGTGAATGAAACCGCCGGCGACCTCTGGCGCGACTGGTCGGATGAGGTCCGCGCCGTAACCGACTAGGCACCCCGCCGGCGCCGCGGCGCTAACATCCTGCGCGCTGCCGAGGCTGAATCCTGGGAGCTCGCCCAGCAGCCATCGCGCCGGCGCGGCGGCCTAATGAGGCAGACGGGCTTACCTCGGAGTAGCTCCCGACCTAGTCATTCAGCCGGAACGGCGGGTACTCGTCCACGATGGAGAGGAACCAGGCGCTGACGCGCACGTTCCACTGCAGCACGCCGACCTGGAACTCGAAGAGCGCTTTGGGATACCGACCCGTGACGATGACAGCGATGTAGCCCACGAGCGAGGCAAGGAACGCCACGATCGACAGGAAGTACAGGACGATGACGTGCGGAATGATCAGGAGCCCCTTTATCAGGACGATCAACCCGCTGAATGCCAGCAGACGGGAGCTTTGCTCCGGGTAGACGGCTGTGAGGTTCACCGGATATGCCGGCCGGTCGGGGGGTGGATTGGCCATGCTTCACTCCTCGCTGCGTTGACGCGCCTACCCAAGAGGCGCGATGCGCCCAGTGTAGAGGGTGTTCACAAATTGGTCGTGGGTCACTTTGATCTTGGGCAGCGAAGACCCTCACCCCAACCCTCTCCCGCTGGAGAGGAGACGTTTGCATAACCCGGTCAGGCTAAGGATGTCCGGGTAGAACCCTGCGCGGTTCCAGGTTCGGTGGGGCCTAGATTCCCGCGTGCGCGGGAATGACGAGGGGTTACGCAAAGGTCTCCTGGAGAGGGAGAAGACGACGGATTGAAGGGCCGTGGGGACGCGGGCCGGTGGGCTACGGTCCGAGCTTGGTTGCCACGTCGCCCACACGAATCGACCCTGACTGGACGACTCGCGTGTTGACGCCGCGCAGACGCATCCGCCTGCCCGCCGGCGTGCTGATAAATCGAAGGGCGTCGTTGCCGAACCGTTCGGCAAACTTCGCACAGCCGGTGTGCGGTTCCTCCGAGACCTCGATCACGGCTGACCCTATGGCGACTCGCGCGCCTGGCGGCAGGTTCTGCGTGCTCATGTCGATGTCGATCACGAGCTGATCGCCCGCCAGCGGCCAACGCCTCTCGGACTGCGCCAGCAGCGCGAGCAGACGGGCGTTGATGATGGTGACCTGCGTGGCCGGGTTTGGACCGCCGTCCGGTGTCCGCGAGCTTCCGCGAGCGTGCCAGTTGTCGCCACCGAGGCCGGCCGCGACGTCGAGCGTTCCGTCCGCCACGACTTCACGCTGGTCGGTGTCGGGTCGTCGCACGATCATGCGCAGGGGGCCGCTGTCCTCTGGGGACTGGCAAATGTGGTCCAGCCCGGCCTCCAACTCGTCTGTGGTCGGGTGACGCGCCGCGTTCGCCGAGCCACTCATCGCAGCGTTCGTCGGATTTCCATGCTTTCGCGGCATTGTCCTCGACTACTCCGAATCAGGTAGTGAGTCATCTCAACATCCGGGCGTCGTATTGTTACGCACCGACAGCGGGCGGACGGGCGGCGTTCCCGATTCGTCCGCCGGCGGGCCGGGGGTGGTGCTGGGAGCGCTGATCGTCGTCACCGGCGCCGCGCTGGCGGTCGTACTATTTCGACGCCGTGACATCGTGACGTAAGGCTGCGACAGTGCCGCGCTCCGAAGGCTCGACCACGCTCACCATCGGCGAACCGGCGCCGGACTTCGATCTCCCCGTGGCGGGAACGAACGAGCGCGCCGCTTTGCGGGACTTTGCCGGCCGGTGGCTGTTCCTGGTCTTTCTGCGGCATACCTGGTGACTGAGCTGCCAGGGCTACCTGGCGCGGCTCGAGGTCGAGCTGGACGAGTGGGCCGGGCGGGGCGCGGCCGTCGCCTGCATCTACGGGCAGGGGCTCGACGCCGTGGCCGCGTTCGCCACGCGTGAAGGCCTCCCGTTCCCGCTGCTGGCGGATGTCGAGCGCCAGGTGATCCGCGCCTACGGTGTATATGTTCGGATCAACTTCGAGTCGTGGAACATGGCGCGGCCGGCCGTCGCCCTCATCGATCCCGCGGGCGTCGTGCGTGAGGTGCACGTGGGGCGTCACCAGCGCGAGTGGCCGGATAGCAAGGACCTGTGGGCGGTGATCGACCGTAACGAGGGAAGGGGCTAGCCATTCCGTCAGGCCGGCGCGGACCGCGCGGAGGAGGTCCCGCGGGCGCGGCGGCCGCAACCGGCGCTCGCGGCATGGCACCGGATCCCCCGGGCCTGCCGGTCCGGCCCCCAGCCCGGATGGGCCCAGGCCGGGGCCAGGATGTTCTGTTCCAGCCAGGGTGGTCGCGACGGAGGCGGTCCAGACGAAAGGCTTGGGGGCGTGGTTGTACGCCGCGGCGAACGCGCGGCCGGCCCGTCTGCCGTAGCGGCACGGGCAGGCGCACCGGCCACGGACGTATCCTGCGGACCTATGCGGTTCCAGGTGCGTCGCGCGTACTCATGCGACTACCAGGCCGCCTGCCGGCTGTGGGCGGAAGCCGACGCCCTGCACGCGGCTGAGCTGCCGCGTCGGTTTCGGCCCACCGACCTGCCGGCCCGCTCGCGGCGCTGGTTTGACCAGAACGTCGAAGACCCAGAAGGCGATCTGCTCCTGGCCGAAGCCGATGGCGCCGTCGTTGCGCTCGTGCGCGTCCAAATCCACGAAAGGCCAACTATCCCGGACGTGCCGGCGCTGGTTCCGCGTCGCTACGCCGCGATCGAGGAGCTGGTCGTCGCCGAGGCGTTTCGTCGACGCGGCATAGCCGCGCTGCTGATGGACGCGGCGCACCACTGGGTGCGCGACCAGGGAATAGACGAGACCGAGCTCACCGTGTTCGAGTTCAACCAGCCCGCGTTACGTCTCTACCGCAAGCTTGGATACCAAACGACATCCCGGCGACTCTGGCGCAGGCTGGATGAGCCCGGTGCTTGACGCCTAAAGCGGCAATCCGGCGAATCGCGACGCACAAGCGCTCGCGGCGGCTAGTAGGACTCGGCGATGGCTTCCAGTTCCTCGCGGTCAACGACCTCGATCCGCTTGCGGCCTATGTTGATTAGTCCGGCGGCCTTGAGCTCGTTCAAGGCCTGGGTGGCCGTCTCGCGCGAAGTGCCCACGCGCTCGGCCAGGTCGTTGTGGGTGAGACCCAGCATCTGGTCTCCGCCGTCGACAGTCAGACGCAGAATCAGGGTAGCCAGGCGCGAGGCGAGCGACTTGAGAGCCAGATCCTCGAGCTGAGTCTCGGCGTCGCTGAGGCGCTCCGCCAGGGTCTGCATGATGCGTACGCCTACCTGGGGGTGTCGACGAATAAGGGCCTCGACGTCGTGACGGCTCATCACGCAAAGGGTGGAATCTTCGAGCGTCTCGGCGAACGAGCCGTGCATGGACTGGCCGATTAGGGCCAGCTCGCCGAAGAAAGTGCCCGGCTCGATATTGGCAACCACGAAACGCCGGCCCTCGGGCGAGATTCGATAGATCTGTATGCGGCCCTGCTTGAGCACAAACAGGGCGTCGGGCGACTCCTCAGGCTCGAAGACGACCCGGCCTCGCTCGACCGTAGACATGCGCACGCTCCGGTCGATCTCGCCGATCTGCTCCTCGGACAGGTCCTGAAAGATGTCAATGGCGCGCAGGTAGCGGCGTTTGAGGTCGGCCCGGCCAGACGCAGCGGCCGCTCGGCTCGTCTCAGTTCGGAGGTTCACCCAGCGCTTCCTCCCGCCCCTCAGCAAGCCGCTGCAGGAGCCACTCCAGGCTGGGATTCCCCAGGTGAATCGCCTGCCCGTCCAGCACATATGTTGGCACAGCCACGACGGCGTTCGGAACGCGGCCCGGCTCGCGGTCGACGTCGATGATCTCGATTGCCACCTGGCGGTCCCGCGCCCGGCAGGCTTCGGCTATCGCCGCGGCGTCCACGCAGCCGGAACAGTGCCGCGAGACGTACACGTCAAGTTGCTGTGGCCGCAGCATTGCGCCTAAGCGTAGACCGTACCCGCGGGCACCCCGCAGTGAGATTGCCGACACAGCTGCTAGCGCGCCCCGGCTGAAGGCGCAAAAGGCTCGAGCGAGGCGGGCTCGGGCGCCGGGATTTTCCGTGCAAGCTCCAGGTCGCGTCGGATCTGGCCGACCAGCTCCTCAACCGACCCGAAGCTTTGCTCATCGCGGAGCCGCGCGTGCAGGAACACCCGCAATGTGCGGCCATAGAGCTCGCCGGCAAAGTCGAGGAGGTGCACTTCGATAAGACGCTCGCCCGGGCCGAAAGTGGGCCGCACGCCTACGTTGATAGCGGCCCGGATTGGCAGGGAGGGCGCGTCGCCGCCGTCCCAGGCGGCCAGGCCCGCGTAGATCCCGTTGGCCGGCAGAAGCAGCCAGTCCGGCAGCTCGAGGTTGGCGGTGGGAAACCCGATCGAGCGACCGCGCCCATCCCCGGCAACGACCCGGCCGGCGATGCTGTGGCTGCGACCGAGCGCGGCGTTGATCTGCGCCAGCGCGCCGGTCTCAAGCGCGGCGCGCAAGCGGCCGCTGGTCATGACGGCCGGCGTTCCCTGCCAGGGAATCTCCCGGTAGGAAACGCCGAGCCGACCGGCAACGGCGGCGATGACTTGCGGAGTGCCGGCGCGATCCTTGCCAAGGCGGGCGTCGGGGCCGGTGATGAGCGAGCGCATGTAAATCTGGTCGTAGAGGCGGCGCAGGAACTGTTCGGGAGAGAGCGCCGCGCTGGCGCGATCGAAGGGCCAGACGATCACCGCGTCGAGACCGGTGGCGGCCATCAGCTCCAGGCGGTCCGCGAGGGTGATGAGGAGCCGCCGCGGCGCTTCCGGGCGCAGCACCCATTCGGGCGGGGGCCAGAACGTGATGGCCAGAGCCTGTCTGTGCGCTGCTGCGCGCGCGTCGGCGACGGTGGCCTCGAGCAGCCCGCGATGACCCATGTGCACACCGTCGAACCGCCCCAAGGTTACCGACGCCGGGGCGGCCGCCGAATAGGCGGCGGGATCGGAATAGACCGCGCAATGCCCGATGCTGACCGGCAGGGTCATGCCGCGTCGATGAGTATGCGCCGGCCGCGCCAGCTGCCGCCGGCCGCGCTCAAGACGCCGACGAAGTCGCCGTCGGTATCGTAAACGCGGTGTGGGCCGTGCTTGTGCGGCGGTGCGTGCAAGTCGCGGCCGCGCAGGATGTCAACCACCTGCCCGGCCGTAACCACGTGCGCGGGAAGCGCCTCGACCGCGGCGTCCGGCGGGAACAGAATCCGATCGAGGTGTCCGAGACGCACGGCCGTCTCCAGCTGCCAAAGCTCCGTTGCATTGGCAAGTGCGAAGCTCCCGACGGCGCATCGAATCAGTCCGAAAACCGTCGCGCCGCAGCCGATGGCCTGCCCGAGGTCGCGCGCAATGCTGCGCACGTAGGTTCCGGTGGAGCACTCGATGCGAACCGCGACGAGGAGCGACTCGACCGCGGACGGGCTGTCCGCGAAGCGAAGCGCGCCGTCGCAAACAGCCACCGGCAAGCGCCCGTAGGCGAGCGGCTCGGCGGCGTAGACATTGACCTCGCGCGCCGGCAGGTCCGGTGACCCGCCGCTGCGTGCGATGTCGTAGGCGCGGCGCCCGCCCACGTGCACAGCGGACATGGCCGGCGGGCGCTGCCGGATCGTGCCCACCGAGCCGGAGATCGCGGCTTCAACCTCCTCTACGGAGGGCGCAGCCCGCAGCGGCCCAAGAGGCGCGCCCTCCAGGTCGTCGCTGGCGGTCGAAACTCCGAGAAGCACGCACGCCAGATAGGTTTTGCGCATCCGCATCACGTGAGAGCTGAGCCGGGTGGCGCGCCCCAGCGCCAGCGGCAGGACACCCGCCGCCAACGGGTCCAGTGTGCCGCAGTGACCTACGCGTCCGCCCCCCAGCGCGCGGCGAACGGCCGTAACTACCTGAGTCGAGCGTACGCCCATAGGCTTGAAGACGTTGGCGAACCCGCTGGGTGCGTCCCCGCCCTCCCGCTCAGACACCGGGCGAATCGGGTCCGGCATCTATGTCCGGAGAGGCGGTATCGCCGAGCAGCTGGCGCAGGCGCTCTTCAGTGATGCCCTCGGGATCGAGCTGAAATCGCACGTCGGGTGTCACCCGCAGGCGCAGGCGCCGGCCCAGCTCTTGTCGCACCAACCCACGGGCGCGCTCGAGCGCCTGGATGGACGAGCGCACCCGCTCGGCGTCTCCCAGCACGCTGACGAAGACCGTGGCGACCTCCAGGTCCGGTGAGACGCTGGCGTGCCGCACGGTCACAAATCCCAACTCGGGGTCGCTGACATGGCGGGCGAGGATGGCGCCGACCTCGCGCACGATTTGCGCCGCGACGCGCTCCAGCCTCCGGGATGGCATGGCTTGGATCTCCGGGACTACGGCCGCCGACTCTCCGTGTGGAATCCCTCTATCACGTCGGCGAGCTGGATAGGCGCGGTGGTCTCGACGCCCAACCCGCAGTCGAACCCCTCACGCACCTCCTCCACGGCGTCGGCGAAACGCCGCAGCGAGGCGACGCGGCCGCTGCCGATCAACTCTCCATTGCGGAAGATGCGCACGCTGCCGCCCTGAACGATGCGGCCGCTGAGAACCATGCCGCCGACGATCTGCAGGTTGCGTTCGCTGCGGAACTCGCCTCTAATCTCGAGTTGCCCGTCGATGACCTCGACATCTTCGGGCTCGATCAATCCGGCTAGCGCGGCGCTGATCTCATCTATCAGGTCGTAGATCGTGCGGTAGAGACGAATGTCGACGCCCTGGCGCTCGGCGGCGGCCCGCGCGTTGGGCTCCGCGCGGACCTCGAAACCCACCACGATCCCCTGAGCGGCGGCGGCCAGATTGACGTCCGATTCGGTAATGGCGCCAACGCCTTCGAATACCACGGCGGCGCGCGAGCGCGCATCCCCCAGATCTTCCACGGAGGTAACTACCGCCCGGGCGGCGCCGGCCGTGTCCGCACGCACTACCACGTTGATCTGGTGGAACTGGCCCGTCGTCATCTGCGCGGCAAGCTGCTCCAGGCTGAGACGCATGGCCGGCTCGGAAGTCGGTGCGGGGGTGGGCGCACGGCGGGCGCGGCGCTTGCCGCGCGACTGCTCGACCACCAGCAATCTTTCACCCGCGTTAGGAAGATCCTCCAGCCCCATCACCTCGACCGGGCTTGACGGCCCGGCTGACGTGAGCCGCCGGCCCGCGTCGTCGAAGAGAGCGCGCACGCGGCCATTCACGCCGCCGGCCGTGACGGTGTCGCCAACCGCGAGTGCGCCGCTTCGAATGATCAGGGTTGCAACCGGTCCCTGGCTGCGGTCCATGCGAGTCTCAATCACGGTCGCTTGAGCCTGACCCGCGGATGGCGCTCGCAGGTCCTCGAGCTGGGCCGTGAGGGCTATGTACTCCAGCAGGTCGTCGATCCCTTGCCCTTGAAGCGCCGAAACCTCCACGGACACGACCGGGCCGCCATACGACTCGACCACGATCTCGTGCTCGGTGAGCTGTTGCAGGACGCGGTCCGGGTTAGCGCCGGGCAGATCGATCTTGTTGACGGCGATGATGATGGGCACGCCCGCGGCGCGCGCGTGGCCGATAGCCTCGACCGTCTGCGGCATCACGCCGTCATCGGCCGCGGCTACCACGACGGCAATGTCGGTGACGCCCGCGCCCTGCGCGCGCATGGCGGTGAAGGCCTCGTGACCCGGCGTGTCGATGAAGGTGATCGGACCGTGGGAAGTCTGAACCTGATAGGCGCCGATGTGCTGGGTGATGCCGCCGTACTCGCCGTCAACGACTTTGGTCTCGCGAATGGCGTCGAGCAGCGTGGTTTTGCCATGGTCAACGTGTCCCATCACAGTTACCACGGGGGGGCGCGGATCGCCGCGCGCCTCCGGCTCGACGGGCGGCGCCTCTTCAGCAGCGACGGCGTCCGCCCCGCGACCATCCGGCCCGGCACGCGCGGCCTCCTCCGCGACGACCTCCACATCAAACTTCGCCAGAATGGCGCGCGCGGTGTCGCGATCGATCGCCGCGTTGATGGTGGCAAGCACGCCGCGGTTCATCAGCTCGACGATGATCTGGCTCGACTCGACACTGGCAAGCCGCGCCATTTCACCGATGGTGGCCGACGCGGGCAGAGCCACTATGCGCATAGTGACCGTGACCGGGGGCGGCGCCACCGGAGTCTCAGGAACCGGGTCGGCTGGCGGCGGGCGCCGCCGGGCGGGCGGGCGGCGCTGTGGAGGGCGACGTGAACGGCGGCCGCGCGCCACGCTAGCTCAAACTCGCCAGGGAAGCGCGGTCTCCGGGGACCGCCGCAAGCCGCTCGCGGGCCGCCTGGCTGGCAAGCGCCTCGAGGTCCTCACCGTCAATCGAAGTCTTGAGACGCTTACCCAGAAGACCGCCGCGGCGCACCGCTTGCCAGCAGGCCGGGGCGTTGCAGAGGTAGGCGCCGCGTCCCGGCAGACGCCCCGAAGCGTCTAGACCCACGCTGCCCGAAGGCGTCCGCACAATACGCACCAGCTCACGTTTTTCGCGTTTTGTCCTACAAGCGATGCAAGTTCGCTGTGGTTGGTGGCGTGGAATAAGTCACGCCTCCCCGTCACGCACGACTACTTCCGCGCCGAGTTTGGCCGAGACGAGCTCACTGTCAGGCTGGTGGGATTCGGCGTCCGCGCGCGCCTCCGGCGCCGCGTCGGGCGCCTGGGATTCACCCGGAGTCGCTTCATCCGGCGCCGCGGTGTCACGCGCCTCGGAGGGCTCGGAGGCGTCACGGATATTGATCCGGTGGCTGGTCAGGCGCGCAGCCAGCCGCGAATTCTGGCCCTCGCGGCCGATTGCGAGCGAGACCATATCGGTGGCCACGAAGACGTCGGCTTCGCGGGCGTCTGGGTGGACGTAGACGTTCTGCACGCGCGCCGGGCTGAGAGCGTTGGCCACGTAGACGGCCGGCTCGGCGTCCCAGAGGATGATCTCGACCTTCTCCATCCCCAGCTCGCGCAGGATGTTCTGAATGCGGGTGCCGCGCATGCCCACGCAAGCGCCCACCGGGTCGAGACCGGTTTGGGTAGAGCGCACGGCAACCTTGGTGCGCACGCCCGCATCGCGGGCGATGCCCATTATCTCCACCAAACCGCTCTGAATCTCGGGCACTTCGCGCTCGAACAGGCGCCGCACGAAATCGGGATGACTGCGCGAAACGCGCAGCAGCGCGCCGCGTCCGGCCTCGTTCACTTCCAGCAGCAAGACGCGCAGGCGCTGTCCGACCCGATAGAACTCGCCCGGAATCTGCTCCGGCGGGGGCAAGACGGCCTCGGCGCGCCCCAGCTCGACGTGCACGCCACGGTGCTCGGCGCGTGTGATGTGACCCACAAGTATTTCGCCTTCGTGCTCGACGAACTGCTGATATATCTCCATGCGCTCGGCGTCGCGCAGCGCCTGCTGCATGACCTGGCGCGCGTGTTGAGTGGCGATGCGGCCGAAGTTGGGAGGGGTGATGTCTATCTGGAATATCTCACTCAGTTGAACGTCGGCGTCAAAGGAGCGTGCTTCTTCGAGAGATATCTCGTGGATGGCGTCGTCCACTCGCTCTACGACGGTTTTGTTGGCGTAAACCGTGGCCTCACCGGTGTCGGTGCCTATCTCGACATCGATGTCGTCGTACTCGGTGTTGAAGTCCTCAAAGGCGGATGCGACGGCTTGACGCAAGGCGTTGAGCGCCGCATCGATCTGGATGCCCTTCTCGTCGGCAAGCTGCTGCAAGGCGAGGCGAAATTCGCTGCGCACGCCTGCCTCCTTGGACGCCTGCTAAACGGACGCGACACCCCGCTGCCGAGAACTCGGGCAACTAACAAGTATAGCCGCACACCTTTATTCTCCGCAATGAGGAGGGCTGGCTGTCCGAGCGTTTGTCGCATCATAACGGCGTATTTACACGCTTAGGATGCTGCAAAATCATTTTTATGGTTACATAAAGCGAGTGTGGCTGCCACAGGCAAGGCGGCGCACGTGGCCGCCGGGGCAGCCGCTAAGAGGCCGAGGCGGGCAGCCGGTCGATCATCTCGCGGAGCAGGCGCGAGGTTTCGTGGGTGCTGCCGCAGCACGAGCCGATCACGCGGAGGCCGCGAACAATCCACTCGCGGGCGTGCTCGACCATCTTCTCGGGGGGATAGCGATAGCAGATCTGTCCTTTTATCAACTCCGGCACGCCGGCGTTCGACTGAGCCATGAGCGGCCGCTTTGGTCCGGCGGCCAACATCTCGCCCAGCACCTGACTCATCTCCTCAGGGCCATTGCCGCAGTTCATGCCGACCACGTCGGCACCGGCGCCCTCACAGGCACGCATCCCGTCCGCGGGGGCGACGCCCATCATGGTGTGCAGGTTTACGTCATAGGTCATGGTGGCGAAAACAGGCAGACCGCTGCGCTTGGCCGCGCGGATTGCGATCTCGACTTCGGCGATGTCGGCAAATGTCTCGCACAGCAGCAAGTCGACGCCGCCCGCGACCAGGTGATCCACCTGCACGCTGAAGGCATCGTCCATCTGCTGCGGCGTAATCGTGCCGAGCGGTTCCAGGAAGTCCCCGCTTTGGCCAATGTCGCCCGCCACCCAAGCGCGCTCGCCGGCCGCTTCGCGTGCTATCTCGGCGGCGCGCCGGTTGATCTCAGCGGCGCGGTCGGTCAGACCGGCGCGCTCGAGCCGGATGAGGTTGCCGCCGAAAGTGTTGGTAGCGATCACGTCGACGCCGGCTTGAACGTAGTCGGTATAGACCCGGGCCAAACGCTTGGGAAGGCGCAGCGTTACTTCCTCGGGCGCCTCCCAATCGCGCTCGGGGAGCGCGTTCAGCGTGGTTCCAATGGCGCCGTCGAACAGGAGCGGCGTGCGCTCCAGGTGACGCAGGACAGCGCGGGAATCAGTACGGTCGATGGTCATTTGCTGAGATGAGGCTACCGTGCGAGAGGCCCTCGGAAAGGCCGTAGGCGCCCGATGCGAGTCTAGCAACGCTCTCACAGGCGGCGGCGTAATGGCCGGGCGGGGATTTCGCGGGCAGGTGACTGTTAGCATCGAGACTCGTGACGATGGGGGAATTCAGGTGAGCGGGATGCGCCCGCAGCCAGCCTGGCCGCCCCTGGTGCGGCTCAGGCGCCCGGCTCGCACGGCTTAGCTTTGCGACGACTGATCGTATTCGTCCTGTGGGCGGTTCTCACGCTCGCCGCCCTGGTTGTGATCCTGGGTATCTTCGCGACGCGCGGCGATCTCGATCGCAGCGACCTGCCCCGCATACAGGTGGGTGAAGCCGTGATGGAAAACGCCAGCGCGAAGCTGGCGGATTTCGTGGCGATCAGCGACCAGGCGCGCGCGCGCGGGCGGGCGGCGCCCGCGCAGATTGCATTCACGCACGAAGAGGTGACCGCGCTGATGGCCGATTGGGGCCAGGCCGGTCACTGGTTCGGCGCCCTGGACGACCTGCAGATAGCTTTCTTGGACGGTGTGGTTGTCGTGACCGGCATCATCGAGTCGCTGGGCCAGCGCTTCCCATTCCGTATCGATCTGGAGGTGCTGGTGGAGAACGGCGAGCGCATGGTCGAGCTGCAGCGCGTACAGATAGGCGAGCTGTTCGCGCCCGGGTTTCTGCGTACGGCTCTGCTCGAGTTGGTCGCGCGGACCGTGGACGCCGGATTGCCGCGCATTTCGCTGGAGATCGAGTCGCTGATCTCACATGACGGTGAGATCATCCTGTCAGGCTCGGCGAAGCCCTGAGATTGCGCCGCCCGCGAGACGCAGCGAGGGGCGTGCACGTATAGCTGCTCGGATTTTTTGCGGAGAGGGTCGGCGCGAAGGGGATGCTTGGGAACCGCGGGCCAGTCGCCACGGCTCCCGCAAGGCAGAGCACCGCGGCCGAGGTCCCGCCTCGATTCCGGATCTAGCGCGGAGGGACGGACGTCCGCTCCGTCACCACTCGGAGACCTATGCGTAATCTTCCATCGTGTGTCACCCGGCTGGGATTCGAGCCGCGGCAGGGGGTTGAGCGGCCTTATGAGAGATCGCGCTGTGGAGTCGACCCGGTTTAGTGGACACCCTCACCTGGCGGAGAGAACGCGGTTGGGGGCGTGCCGCTCGCTCTCAGTCGGCGCGCTTGAGCCCCATCAGCATGGCTATCGCCACTCCCACCGTCAGCAGCACCAGCGAGACCGCCCCCGCGCTCTGCGCCGCTTCCTCCTGGCCCCACAGTTTCAAGGGCAAGCCCACCAGCAGGCTCCATATAGCCGCGCCTATCAGCCACCGCCATAGGACCCAGCGCGCCCGCCGCCAGGCTCCCAGGCTTAGCATCCCTCGCCACCCCGTCCAGCGCGTCAAGATCCATAGCCCGCCCGTACTCAGACCTAGCAGCATCACCAACCCCAGCGCTCCGCCCCAATAGCTGTCGCGCAACTCCAGCAGGTAGTGCCGATCCGATCCCACCCTTAGCGTGAGCGTGCCTACCGCCAGCGCAAGCAAGGTCAATGGGCCCGCTGTGAGCAGTATTGCCGCGCGCGCGGCTCTTCTCAGCCGGCGCCCCGTTATCCGCCTAAGCGCGTCAGCCGCGATCATCATGCTCGTCAGCGCTCCCGCTACCGCCGCTATCAGATACAGCGTGCTTCCCAGCGGCGACTCCTCCAGCAGCCGCTCCACCATCGCGCGCGTGCTCGCGCTCATCACCGGCGCTACGTTTGCTCGCAGGCCCGCGTCGGTGGCTGCACCGTTGATCGTCAGGCTCGCACGCGGCACGTTCTCCCTTTCGCTCCTCAGGACCGTCGCCGCGCCCGGGCTTGCAGGGTCTACCTCTACTTCCAGCACCGCCCTCCGCGGGTCGGCCGGGATCACTGCGGGCATCACACCAGTGGTTACCTCGTGTCCGCCGGCGCCCTGCACCTCCACTCGTTTCTCTCGCAGGATTCTGTTCCCCTGGCCCACCTCTCTGATGCGCAGGTTCAGCAACACTGGATCGCTGCCAGCCGACGGTATCCGTACGGCCGCCGCGAACCCGCGCAGCGCGCCCGGTCCCAGCTCGACCACTTGCCGCGTGCTTTCGCTCGCCCGCATCAGGGAGATGTCCCCACGCGAGGTCGCCAGCGGCCACGGCTCGTACACCCGCTCGGCGCGCGCCAGCGCCGCTATGGCCGCCGCACCCAGCACCACCAGAGCCAACCAGCTAAGCAACCACGAGCGCTTCCGCAGCTGTTGCCGCATAGTCAGCCGCTCCGCACCCTTACCGCCTGGCGCGCATCCATTAGACGCCGTCGCACTCCCGCCGCATGAGCCCGGCCCTTCTCGGCTCTAACCCGATAGCTCTCTCTCGCCGCTTTCATCTTTGCTTATCGCGCGTCAGCCACTTCCCGCGCAGACCTCTCTGACTGTATAGCAGCACCCCAAGCACGATTGCTCCCACTGTCGCCAGCGACACCCACAGCATCACGTCCGCCAGCCGCTGCGCGCTGAACTCCAGCTCCACCTCGTGCGCTCCATCCGCCTCGATCACCCACCCATTCGCTACTCCGTTTACCTCGAAGTGCCGCGCCACCTCCCGCCCTTCCACGTACGCCTTCCAGCGCGGGTCGTAGGACTCGTTGAGCACCAGCACGTACGGCCCGCTAGTGCCGACCCGCGCCCGTATGTGCGTCTCGCGCAGCCGCTCGTAGCTCACCCGCGGCGCCTCCCGCGCGCCTAGCTCCGCTTGCCCCTTGGGCGCCAGCAACACGTCAAGCGGCGTCCCGTCGGTCTGCCCGATCTCCACTACGTGATGCCCGGCGCTCAACTCAACCTCTACCCGCGCCGGCCGACCGCCGTCCGCGGCCTCCAGCCGCTCCAGCACGCTCATCCCGTCGATCCGAAGCCACTTCAGTTGCCTGGGAACGTCCGTCAGCCCCACGTTGCCCCCCCCCGGCAGCAGCATCAACTCGTATACGCCGTCCCTGGCTATCTGCAAGCTCCGCGTCCGCGCGATCGTGCCCACCCTGATCGGCGTCTCGATCTCGAAGCTCACCAAACTCCCGTCCGCCAGCTCTGTATCCGCGTCGGGCGAATAGAAGCCAACCAGGTTTCTCCCCGGATCGAGGCGCAGCCCGTGCACCACTATTTCCGTCGTATCGTCCGCTCTCAGACGGCGCACCGCCACGAACTCATCGTTGACCCGTACCCACAGCGTGCGCTGCCGGCCGATTGAACGTACCCGCATGGCCAGGGCCGCTGTTCCAGGCTCGCTTGCGGGTCTGACGACTTCCAGCTGGTTGACCCGTCTCTGCACCAGACCCGTCTTGCGCATGTTCGCGGACAGTTCGCCCGCCTTCAGCGATCTCCATCCGCTCAGCGCCCCCACACGCAACTCAGCAGCATTGAGCTCTACGCCGGAGAGCTCCACACCGCTGATCAAGTGCCAGTAGCCAGCGCTTGCGCCCCCAGCCAGCGCCGCCACGATGTCGGACATGGACTCCAAGCGCTTGGCTTTCTCGAGCAGCACAAATTCAACCCCATAGGGGCTGGGCGCAGGCTCCGGGAGATTGAGCTTAGTCTCGCCGCGAGTCGCTACGAAGACACCGCGCAAGATCCATCGTTGGCCGGCAGGTCCTCCGATAGGCCCATCAGGCGGTTGAAGGGCAGCGTCGTTGACTGTGGCCCTGCTCCACTCCATCTCCTCAGAAGGATCCGCCGCCCGTTCGTCGGTCAATAGTGGCCGCCGCTCCCACAGCTCGTACGCCGCGGGGGTGTCAAGAGCCACCCGAATTGATTTCTTTCCCGGCGGAACGAGATGGCTCCCCCGCTCCGCGGCCTGTTCGAGCAGCACCTCCAAGACTTTCGAAGACAGCCCCCGCAGGTCGTGCAGCTGAATGCCTTGGTTCCCGTCCGTGAGCCGATTGAGCGCGCGCACGGCCAGCCCCGTCTGGGACCCACTGTCCCCCAGCATGGCGGCGATACCCGTCCGCGCCTCGCCATCCGTCTCCGGGGTGAGCGCCACCGCCCCATCGACCACATCCGCCACTTCCAGCAGCGGTCCCAGGTGCTCTCTCTGCACCGAATCCACTATCACGCTGCGCGTACCCCAGACCAGCGGCTTCACCTCCGGTACCCGGTAGAAGTGCAGCGGCCCTATCCGTGCCTCTTCCTCCAGCCCCAAGTCGCGCACGATCGCAGCCGTCTCAGACGCCGGAAACTCTCGTGGAGCCAAATACCGATTGCCTACGTCGTCCTGCTGCATCACGTGGCCAACGCCCGACCGGCCCAGTATCCGCAGCGCTCCCTCTCGGCGCGTCCGCAGCAACGTGTCGTACATCACTCTGGCGCCCCCAGCAGGCTCGACGAGGCTTATGAACGGCCGCTCACTGAACTCGGCCAAGGCCGGCGCGTATGCGGTGTATCCCCAGTCAGTTGTCAACCGTTGCATCGGCGGCAGGGGCAGCACCCGGAAGTCGCCCGGCCGGCTCTCCAGCCACTCGCCCGCTTCCTCCAAGTACTCCGGCAGCTTCACCTGATACGGGTACAGCAGATCCCCAGCCTCCCGCTTCACCAATATCTCCCCCCTCACCACCGGTCCCATGTACGCCAGATAGGGCGCCACCAGCAGTACCAACGCGCCTCCGCGTACCCCGGTCCGCATGCCTTCAAGCGCACCTGCACGCGCCAGCCGCCCCACGGCTCCCTCGAGCCGCTCCACTCCCGCACCCAGTCCTACCCCTATCAGCGGCGCTAGCCCCAGCACCGTCAGCAACGTCGCCTTGTACCACGGGCTGCGGAAGATCGTGAACAAAGGCACGTGTTCCCACAGCCAGCCAAACAGCCACCCCGTGGGCCCGTTCAGCCCCCCGCTGAACAACAGTCCAAGCACCGCCAGTCCCGCGAAGTACAGCATCCGCCGGTCCCGGCTCAGCATCAGACCCGCCAGACCCGCCACAGCCGGCACCACGCTCAGCGCCACCGCCCACGGCTGCGACAGGTACGTACCCGCATACGGGATCACGGGCACACCGGCGTAGGTTTGGTACCAGGTCCACTGGCCCTGTAAACGCAGCACGTTGAGCGGCGCGGTGCTTTCTGAAAGACGCGCCAGGAACCCGCCCCTTTCCGTCTCCAGCACGCTCGCGAATACCTGCGTAGGACCGACCGTCACGAATCCCACCGCCTGCGGTATCAGCCAGTAC
This sequence comes from Chloroflexota bacterium, assembly GCA_965220075.1. Classification (GTDB taxonomy): domain Bacteria; phylum Chloroflexota; class UBA11872; order UBA11872; family UBA11872. The sequence continues at coordinate 932,703 of OZ244806.1, read as the reverse complement.
CCGTTCACCGCCACCGTCAGCACCAGCCCGATCACTCCGAACCGCAGCGCTCTCTTCACCCCTGCCTTGTCGCCCATGCGCCAGCGCCGTACCGCGTACAGACCCACGTAGAGCGGCACCGGCGCCAGCGCCACCACCGCCAACGGCGGGTTCGCTCCCGCTCCCGACCCAATCAGCGACACCAGCCCCAGCAACCCTCCCCACACCCACACGCTGCCTCCGCGCAGCGCTCCTATCGTCACCGCCAGCGCCAGCGGCAGCGCCGCGTACGCGCTCAGGTTCGCTATGTTGAACCCTTGGTACACCGGCTCCTGGTAGAAGTTGAACAGGTAGAAGAGCACAGCCCCCACGCGCGCTGTCTCCGACCGCACCAAGGTCCTCATCAGCACGTACATGGCCAGCCCGGAGCCCAGGAACCAAAACGTGAACTGCAGCCGCTGCGCCGTCTCGATCGAGAACCCAAGTCCCCGGAACAAGGCCGGCCAGAACATGAAGAACACAGCCGACAGACGGTCGTCCGGACTCGATCCGAACCCCCTACTCGAGTCCCAGGTGCTGACGTAGTCCAGCCAGCGGTCGAACGTGATCGGCAGGAAGAAGTCCTCGGCCTTGGCGATGAGGCCGGAGTCGACCCAAAACAGCGGCGCCAGCCCCGCGGCGATAACCACGATCAGGCCGAAGGGCAGGCCGCGGGAACGGCTGAGAACCTGCCAGCGCATGGAGCGCACTCTACGGCAAGGACCCGGAGTTAGCGCCCCCTAGCCTGGGAGCTGAAAGAGGCGTATCACCGTGGGCGGGTGCGGCTACGGCGGCCAGCTCGCGACTGCCGCATCAGCCGCGCGGGCGGCGCCTCACCGGTTCAGGTAGCGCTCCTGGACCCAACCGCCCTGCTCGAGCTCGACCCACCGAAGACCTTCGGCAAGGCGTTCCCGACCGGTCAGCTTGACTTCGGTTTCAAAGGGCAGGATGCGCAGCACGCGCGCGTGAGTGTTCGGCTGCGTCCGTAGATTGAGCCCGTCGGTAGCGTTCACCAGGCCAACAGGCTGCGCGGTCGGAGTCGGAGAAGCTCGAACGGCCGGTGCCTGCGGCGCCGCCTGTGTAGACGCAGGCGGCGCCGTGGCGGCCGGCAGGACGGTCGGCAGTCGGGACGCCCCCAACCGCGGAGACGTCTGTTCGGCCGGTCGCGCCGTAATCACCGCGTCCACCACGCCGCCCGGCGACAGCTCCACCGGAACCCCGCTGAGCAGGAATCGCAGGATCACGATCCCGACGATTGGAATCGCAAGCGTGGCCAGAACGGCGAATCCGAGCCCGACTCGCCCCAGAACGAAGCGCTCCCAAAGCTGCACCGCTCACCCCATCCGCGCTATTAGACGCTCCGTACCCTGGCTGGTTTTCCCACTTCGTTTGTTGGCAGCGAGCCGCTGAGCGGCGGTGTGCCCGCCGAGCCCAGGGTGCGGACGGTGATGATTGTACGTGGGCGCCGACAGGACGCGCCGTTGGGCTACGTTGGCCGGGTGGGACGTGCGCCGGCAATTACCCCCGGCGCGAGCATTCGCGGGCAGGCCACGGCGATAGCCCCACCCGCCGCTTTCAGGTCAGTGGCATGGGCGGCGGCCACGGCTTTGGACAGCGTTTCGCGCGGTCTCTACAATCATTTGCAGACCGCTCGAGAGCGGTGCTTGGGCCCCGGCGCAGGGGCCCCTGGCGTGTCAATGAGGTCCCGGCAGCGAGGAAGCTGCGGGACCGTTTGTATGTTTGGGCCTGTGGGCCGTCCCCGAGCCAGCGAGGCTGAGTCTGAGGAGCGAACCATGACCGACGAATCGACGGCCGACCTGATCCAATCCGCGCTGCGCAAGGCACGCGACGCGGACGCGCGAATGGTGGACATACGGTTCACCGACCTGCCGGGCACGTGGCAGCACTTCTCGATTCCCATCGACAAGCTCGATGACGACGCCTTCGATGAGGGCCTGGGATTCGACGGTTCGAGCATTCGCGGATTTCAGCAGATCCAAGAGAGCGACATGCTGGTCGTGCCCGATCCCACCACCGCGTTCGTGGACCCGACCCTCGAAGTCCCCACTCTCGTCCTGATCGCCGACATCAGGGACCCGATCACGGGCGAGGCTTATACCCGCGATCCGCGCAACGTCGCGAAGAAGGCCGAGCAGTTCGTGACTAGCAGCGGGATCGCGGACACAAGCTACTGGGGTCCGGAGGCCGAGTTCTTCATCTTCAACAGCGTGCGCTTCGACCAGGCGGCCAACGCCGGCTTCTACTTCGTGGACTCGGAGGAAGGGATTTGGAACGCCGGCGCGGACGACATTCATTCGCCCAACCTGGGTCACCGGCCCCGTCACAAGGAGGGGTATTTCCCGACGCCGCCCACCGACAAGCTGCAGGATCTGCGTTCACGGATGGTACTGGCGATGCTCGACGCCGGCGTGGACGTTGAGACCCATCACCACGAGGTGGCCACGGCAGGCCAGGCCGAGATCGACCTGCACTACGGCCCGCTCACGCACACCGCCGACCACCTAATGGTCTACAAGTACCTTGTCAAGAACGTGGCGCGGCAGCATGGCTACACGGTCACCTTCATGCCGAAGCCGGTTTTTGGCGACAACGGCTCGGGCATGCACGTGCATCAAAGCCTGTGGAGAGGCGGCGCCAATCTGTTCTATGACGCGCAGGGCTACGCAATGCTGAGCGAGATGGCGCGCCATTACATCGGCGGCTTGATTCGCCACGCACCGGCGCTGCTCGCCTTTTGTGCGCCAACCACCAACTCTTACCGTCGGCTTGTGCCCGGCTTCGAAGCGCCCGTCAACCTGGTCTACTCACGCCGCAACCGCAGCGCTTGCGTACGCATCCCCATGTACTCGGACAGCCCGGCGGCCAGACGCGTCGAGTTCCGGCCGCCGGATCCCCTGGCCAACCCCTACCTGGCCTTCGCGGCCATGCTGATGGCGGGATTGGATGGAGTCACGAATCAGATCGAGCCGCCCGAACCGGTCGACAAGGACCTCTACGAGCTCGAGCCGGAGGAGGCCGCCCAAATCCAATCAGTTCCCGGTTCGCTCTACGAAGTCCTCGACGCGCTGGAAGCCGATCACGATTTCCTGCTGACCGGCGATGTGTTCACCCAGGACCTCATCGACACCTGGCTGGAGTACAAGCGCACGCGCGAAGCCGACGAGGTGAACCTGCGGCCGCATCCGTACGAGTTCATGCTCTACTACGACGCCTAACGGGGTAGAGAGCCGCGCTCGGCGGCGACGTGGATGGCGGCGCTGCTCAGCGAGGCTCCGGCGGCCCGATGCGAGCCTCACGGCCACGCTTGCGTGTGAAAAAGCGGAGAGGCCCGGTGGAGCTCGCCGCGAATACCCGCGGATATAAGCGCTAGGAGCCCCGGCCGCGCCCCCGCCTGCGTCGGCGCCGGCCGGAAGGGGGCCCGACACTCGGTCTGACACGACTTGAGGTGGATGGATCTGACGAGTCGGCGGATGGGGAGTCCCGGCCGGAGGGGTCACGATCGACCGCCGCGACATCCGGTGCGACCGGCTGACCGAGCTCGGCTCGAAGATCATGCACGCCGCAGGTCCCACACTTCCCCTCGGTCGCGCAGCCGCCGCCATTCTCCTGCTCGGCAGCCAGCTTGTCGGCCAGGTATCCCTCGTGCTCGTATTGCAGGCAGCACAGCAGGCGTCCGCACACACCCGAGATCTTGTCGGGATTGAGGGGCAGGTTTTGATCCTTGGGCATGCGGAGCGTGACGGTATCCAACTCGGTCAGAAAAGTGGCGCAGCACAGCTCGCGGCCGCAGCGCCCGAGGCCGGTGCGCAACCGGGCGCGTTCGCGCGGGCCAACTCGCCGCAACTCCACGCGAGTGCGAAACGTCGCGGCCAGGTCTTGCGCCAGCGTGCTGAAGTCCACTCTTGACGCGGTAGACGAGAAGTGCAGAGTCAGGGTGCCGCCGTCGAAGCTGTACTCGGCTTTCACCGGTTGCATGGGCAATCGGGATGCGGCGATCTTCTCGGCAAACACTCGCTCGGCTTGGGGCTCCTCGTCCCGAAACGCGGCCATGCGGGAGAGATCGTCCGCGCTGGCTTTGCGCACGACTGGCTTGAGCCCGCCTCGCAGCTCGTTTCTCGCAACCTGCGTTCGCTCGAGCACTACCCGCGCCGCGGACTGCCCGCGCGGCGTGTCGACGATCGCGTATTCGTTCACGCGGAATTGGATGTCGAGGGGATCGAAGTAGTAGAGCCGCCCGGCGCGCCGAAAGCGAACTCCGATCACGGTGGCGTCGTTGGGCGGCGCGTCCACAGCGCTCATGCTCAGGCGCTCACCGGATCGAGATCCTCCGGGCGCAAGGCCAGATCTTCACAGGCCAGGCGCGGCGTCACGTTCCGCGAGACATTCTGCCAGGCCGTGCTAAGTCGCAGCATTCGGCGCACTGCGCGTTCGAGGGCGGCGCGGTCGGCAAGCGACGCGTCATGCGCATTGTGCCGCATGGCGGCCCGAAGTTGATGCGCATGCACGGCCTCCAGCGCCCTGAACCACGAATAGGCGCGTTGTGCCTGCGCGAGCGGCGCCCCGCCGCCGAGAATATCGCCCACGCTGGCAAAGCGCTCGGTTGGTCCGGCGGATTCAAACGCCTGAGCCTCCACGCGCCTGGCTTCTTCCGCTTCCCACGCCTCCGTATTGTGGGCCATGCGAACGGCCCACCCGACGCGACCGCGCGCCGCGGCGGCCAGCGCCTCAGCCCGCTCCTCCGGCAGGCCGTGATTAGCCGCCAGGTGCGCGGCGATTTCGGCCGCCGATACGGGCCCCAGCTCCACCACGCGGCAACGCGAGCAAATCGTTTGCAGCATGTCGGCCGCGCGCGGCGCGATCAGAACCATGAGCGTATGCGGCGTGGGTTCTTCCAGTGACTTGAGGAGCGCGCTGGCCGCCGAATCATTCAATTCGTGCGCGCCATCGATTATCCCGATGCGCACCGGCCAATAGGCGGGCTTGAGATGGAGCGCCGACGTAAAGGCGCGCACACCTTCCACCGAGATATCCCGACGGCGATCGGCGCGCCGCAGCACGTGCAGATCGAAGTACGGCGTCAGCACGTGGTCGAGAGGGCGCCGCTCCCGCCCGGAGCTTTCTTCCGACGGCTCATCCTTGTGGCCGCGGCGCACAGCCAGGCGCCACATGGGGTTGGAGTCGTCGAGACGTCCGCACGGCTCGCATGACAGACAGGGTGGAGCGCCGCCGACGCACACCAACGCCTGCGCCATCCGAATAGCAAAGGTGCGCCGTCCCACGCCCGGAGGGCCGCTGAGCAGATAGGCATGCGCGAGACGGCCCGCACGCATGGCGCCTTGGAATGCGCGGACGGCGCGCCCCTGTCCAACCAGCCCCCAGTCATCCACCGGCGGGCGCGCTTGTGGTCATGTCATTGATGTGCATGCCGAGGACTATCCGCCGGTGCAAGTCAAACGTATCGGCGTTGTAAATGGACACTGTGCCGCCCTCCGCGCTGCCCACGATCAGCCTTCGATTTGCGGTGTCGAAAGCGAACGCGCGCGGCGACTTGGGCACCGGCAGCAGGAATCGTATGCCTAAGTCCTGCGTATCCAGGCCCGTCACGATATCGGTCCAGGCATTAGCCACCAGCACCGTGTCGTCGCCCGGCAGCACCAACAGCCTGCTGACGCCTTCGTCGAGCTGACGCGAAGCGCGCGTATCCAGCGACGCGCCGTCGAGTTGAGTGACAAGCCCGGTGCGCATGCACGCCACGTAGACGGCGCCGTCGGCGCCCACGACGATAGATTCGGGCCATGCCGGGACCCTTCTGGTGGCCTCCACCGCGCCGCTGACGACGTCGATACGGGTGACCGTGGCAAACGGACGGTTGGCAATGAAGACCGTGCGGCCGTCGCCGGCCGGCGCCACGTCGCCCACGCCGGCGGGAACTCCCCAGTCGTGAACAATGCGGGCGGTGTCGGGATCGATCACAAAAAGATGCCCGCGTGAGAGGTCCGAGCCGGCAGCGTAGAGCAGGCCCGTCACCGGATCGACGGCGAGATCCGAAATCACCAACGCCGTGGCCGGAGTGTCATCCGCGTCTGCCACGGGCAGCAAGCTCGAGGCGCTTTGGTCGGCCGGACCCGTAGCAAGCATGACCTCGCGGAAAACCCGGCCATGCGTGCCGATAACCTCACGCGGCAGCAGCTCACCCGGTTGATGGAAGCCGTCCGCCTGGATCTGAATCATGTACATGCTCCCGCTGATGAGGTGCTCGAACCTGGCCAGCCCGTCGGCGCCGCTGGTCGCTACACGCACGGGGATGAGCTGACCCTGCGCCAGCCAGAGCAGGCTCACCTGAGCATCCTCGATCGGGCGTCCGTCGGCGTCGCTGGCCCGCACGTCCAAGCCGAACGTCAACGGGATCGGTTCACGCGCCGCCCCGCTGGCGGCGTCGATGACCTGTATTTCCGTTGCGACCTCGCGGGCTACATAGACGACCCCCCGTTTGTCGTCCGGGGCAAGCGACCACACCGGTTCGCGCGGCTCGGGAGGTTTACCGTCAAGCGTGGAAAGCGAAGCAAGATCTATCACGGTGACGCCTGGATCGGATGCTCCCTGCGCCCCACCGGCAACGAAGAGACGTCCATGGTCGGCGGGAGTGAGCGCGATCTCAGCGAGCGTGGACTCGTCCTCGTGCGCGGTCACCTGCACGCTGACGCCGGCAGCGAATCCCGCCAGCCGGGCAAACACGGCGTATGACGCCCCCGACGGAAGGCCTTCGAAGCGCACGTTGCCCTGGACATCCGTTCGTTTCGCCGCCACCAACTGCCCCTGATTGGTGCGCAGCTCCACGAGCGCTTGGGGCGCTGGTTGTCCATCCGGCTCGGCTGAAACGTGCAGGTTCACGGCGGCCGGGCCCGGTTCGATCTCGAACTCGACGCGGGCCTCGCCGGCAGGCTCGCCGCCGCGATAGGTGGCTTCCGCCACAAACTGGATGGCGGCGCCCGCCCCCATGGGCAGCGTTGTGGGGATCTGCGTATCCATAGCGAACGTCCCCGCTCGCGAAACGATGATTTCGCCGACGAAGACCGGCGGCAGCGCGACGAAGCGATAGCCAACCTCGCCGTCCGCAGCGAGCTCCGGCTGATTGGCCTGCACCACCATTTCCACGCGGGCCAGCGTGCGCGGCTCCCACTGTTGACCGCGAATGGTTATCGCGGCGCCCGGGTGCACGCGCTCGGGTTCGATCGCCAGCTCCGGCCCACTCGACCCGTCTAGAGGGAAGCTCCCCGTGAGGGAGGATCCGTACAGCCCCAGACCAAGGATCACTATGACCGGCAGGAGCAGCACAGTACCTATGAGGGCCGCGATCGTGATCGCTCGACTCGTCTTCACGGCGCGGCCGCCGTCCTTGAAACGTGCGCACGGTCCGCGCGCGGCGCGGCGGGCCATTCCTCACGACTCCGCCCGCCAATCTCCCGGGCGCGAGGCTTTAGCGGATTTGCGAGCCGGATCGCTCGCGGCCCGCGCGATGCGCTCGCGCCGCTCACCGATTGCCAAATCTGCGAATCAAGCACGCCGCTGAAACACCATCGACTTGGCGGCTGGACGCGCCAGCCGTGGCCCGTGGCGCCCATGGTACGCGTACCCGCGGCTGCTCCACGCGTTCTAGCCGGTCGGTGAGGAGATTAAGCGCGCCGCTAGCGGCGCGCCAGGAAACATCCGCTGCGGCGCGGCACCTGAAGACGCCCGTCGGCGTCGCAGGCCGCTCCAAATGCCGCCCGCGCGAAAGGCGCCAGCCGCCGCGCCAGCGCCCGCGCTTCGCTCGGAGACGTCGACCCCTCCGCGCCGCGTGTGTGCAAGCCGCCAAAGTAAAGCGTGAGCGCAGCGTCCAAGCTTTCGATTACAAGCAAATCCGCGCGCGCGCGTCGATCCAGGCGACCGAATACGCGCCGCAGCGGGGCGGCGCCGTTTTCGAGGGTGAATCGATCGCGGAGCGATGGCGCTAGAGCGCGCTCGGCCATTGCAAACAGACCAGCTCGGCGACATATCTCTACGTGGATATCGAGCAGCACGCGCGCCGAGCCCTGGCTGTTGGCGGTTGCGATCAGCATCGCGCCCGGTCGCATGACGCGCCGCAGCTGCAGGAGCCAGGGTTCCAGCGGCTCGGCGTAGTAGAGCACGTGACCCGCGATTACCAAGTCAATCGTTGCGCTGCCAAGGGGCAAAGCGCCAATGTCGCCCCGCAAGGGAGAGCCGCCACTGGCTGAAGCCGCGGCACGCGCGGCTGCCCGGTCCGCGTCCAGCGCTATGACCGGAGTGCCGGGCCGCAGGCGCTTTCTGAGCTCGACTGCCGCGCTGCCCGCGCCACAGCCCGCGTCCAGCGCCCGCCCCACTTCACTTAAGTCCACGAGGTCGAGATACCAAGCGGCAAACGTTCGAGGACCACTCACCATCGGACCCCAACTCGGGTGACTACGATCATCCTCGCGAGCGCGACGCGAGAACCGTCAGTGACACGGCAAGGCTGCCATCCCACCGCCAACCCTTAGTCACAATGACGAGCCTGCGGTGCAGTGCGCGCCGTCTGGATAAAAAGGCGGTTCAATCGTCCTTCTTGCCGACACTTTATCTATTATGTCAAGCAATTTGGCTGGATTTTCACCCAATTCGTATAATTTGCTGTCTGCGGTCCAATCGTGATTATCCTTCCGTCGGCCCTAATCGTCGCGCTCTGAGCGTGGCGTGGTGCGTCTGGCAGGATGATCGACCTTATCTGGGCGTGCATTGAGTTGCCGCTCCGAGCGTGGTTGGAACCGTCGCGGCCCTCTTCATGAGCAGAGCTTTAAATCGGCTACGTACACAGTTCCGCGAACCTGCGCGCAGCTACCGCCCACTGGCCGTTTGGCTATGGAATGGCGAGCTGCAGGAGGCCGAGCTCGGCCGTCAGGTACGCGAGTTTGCCGCCAAGGGATTCGGCGGCCTGCTTGTGCAGCCGCGGCCAGGGTTGCGTCTTGGCGACACGGAAGAGCGTTGGTGGGATGCGTTCGGCTACGCGCTGCGCAAGGCCTCGGAGGCCGGACTGCCGATCTGGATCTACGAGGACGTAAGCTCCGCGACCGGGCAGCGCGGCGCGCCTGACGCCCGCACCCACGCAAACCTCGAGGCAGTCCTGGCCGGTGGGTCCGAGCACCAGGCCAAGACGCTCGCACGCAGCATCTACGAGGTCGAAGGGCCCACGCAGATCAATCTCGAGGGCCGGTTTCCGCAGGGCACGCCGCTTGTGCACCTGGCCGCGCGTCTGAGTCCGACCGGCGAACTGGATCCAGACTCATTTGTCGACCTGACCACGGAATCGAGCTGGACGTGCCCCGAAGGCAAGTGGCGCCTGGTGAGCTTTGCAGCCCAGACCATCGACAACCAGATTGACTATCTACAGCCGGAAACCGGAAAGCGTTTCGTGGAAACGGTCTACGAGCCATACGCCAAACGGTTTCCAACCGCACTGGGCAAGGGAATTGCGGGTGTGTTCGCAAGCGGCTCGCATCTCGCCTCGCAGCCCATCCCGTGGACCGCGAAGCTGGCCGAGCGTTTCGAGGCGGATCATGGCTACGCCCTGCTTCCCAAGCTGCCCATGCTGGTCTTTCGCGCCGGTCGGGAGACGGTGAAGGTACGCTGCGACTTCTACGCGACCGTGGCGGGGCTCTACGCCGAGGCTTGGTTTCAGCAGATTGGCGAGTGGTGCCAGCGCCATGACCTGGCGTGGTCGGGCCACACGGAAGAGCACGTTGCCTTTCAGCCGGCCCGTCAGGGCCAATACTTCACCACGCTGAGACATTTCGCCATTCCCGCCAGCGACGTACACGGCTTCCGTTACTCGCGGCCGCGGGACGTGCAACCGGCCGAGCTGAGACCGGCCGTCTCGATCGCCAAGATGATGAAGCGAGGCCGTTCGGCCGCGGAGGCCTTCGGAGGCAGCGGGTGGGGAACGACGATCGACGAGCTGCGCGGCGGCCTCAACCTGCTCGCCGCGCTGGGCGTCGACACCCCGGTCATCCGCGGTTTTCACGCCTCGCTTGACAGCCCCGCCGCGATCGCGGACCTGCCGCCGAGCTTGTTCTCCCAAAACCCCTACTGGGAGCATTTTGGCCAGGTCACGGACTACGCCAGTCGACTGAGCGCGCTGATCGGCAACACGAGCGGCGCAACGTCGACGGCGGTGCTGCTGCCGGCTACCAGCGTGGCCGCCAACACCGCGGACGGCCGACCCAACAGGCGCGCCGACGAGATCGCGCAGACATTCGAGGACCTGGTAGACGGACTCTTTGCGCGCGGCGTAAGTGCGTACGTGGTCGACGACGCGTTCCTGGTGGACGCACGTCTCGAAAAGGGCAGCTTGCGGCTCGGGACGCTGTCCGTAGACACGATCGTGCTGCCGCCGCTGCCGGTCCTCACACGCGCGGGAGCGCGGCGCCTGCTGGCGTTGGCCCGCTCGGGTGGACGCGTGATCTCGGTGGGCGAGCACGCCACGGCGAGTGTCGACACCGGCAGCAACGACGGCAGTGTCATGCGCTCTATGGAATCTCTTTTCGGTGCGCGTGCGTCGGGCAAACAGGGCCGGAAGGTCGGCAAGGGACGCTCGCACGCCTTCGAGGGACTGACCGATCAGACGCTGGCTTCAATTGTCAGCCTGGTCAGGCCGGACGCGGTAATCGTCTCCGAGGCGGGCGCAGCCCGCGTTGTCGCGCGCACTTTGGATGGAGCTGATGCCTTTCTGGTGCTGAACACGGGCTCTGACGAGCACTCCGTGAAAGCAAAGGTCCGCTCGCGCGGCGGCGCGGAGGTATGGGACCCCGAAACCGGCGCCTCGGAGACGTTGCGGCTGTCGGGAGGCCGAGCGGCCAGAGAGTTCGAGCTCACGCTGCCGCCGCGGGCCGCGCGCGTCGTCGTCTTCGACTACTCGGCGCGGCCAACGTCGACGTCACGGCGTGCTCGGCGGGCTTCGCACGTCGAGCCCATCGACCTGTCGCCCGACTGGCAGTTTGTGCTCGAAACCGGGGTGGCGACGGGGCCTGGCTCCATCCGCCGGCTCGAGCTGCCGGTGATGCGATTCAGAGACTTCTCGCTTGGACAGCGGCGCCTCGAGCAGCTGCGCGATCCGCTGTTTGACGACTCGGACTGGCGCGTTCTCTGGCTCACGTGCCCGGCGGCGCGGGTGGTGGGCAACTGGCGCGCTGAGTGGATAACCGGCGTGGCCCGGCCGCAGGGCTGGGTTGTGCTGCCGCAAAGCGACCGCCATTCGCGTCTGCGCTTTGTCAAGAAATTCAGCGTTAGTGAGCCGCCCATCAAGGCCTGGGCCACGTTTGTGGGCGTCGAGAAAGTGACCGTCTACCTGAACGGGACGCGGCTGGGGGAGTCCGAGGACTGGTCGAACCCGGTGACCTACAACGTCATGCCCTATCTCCGATTGGGCGAGAACACGATAGTGGCCGATGTCGAGAACGCCCGTCCGGGCCCGCTCGTATTTCTCTTCGAAGCTCAGATCGACGTGCGCTCGGGTGATTCGGTGGTGATCGTCTCCGACGAGAGTTGGGGCGTGCAGGCGCCGCGCCAGGAGATATGGAACGGCTTGGCTTACGAACGCGACACACCCATCGTGCCCTGGTCGCGCGGACGCCCTCCGGTGCCACCCTGGGGACAGATTCCGCTCCTTAGCGAAACCGTGAAGTTCCCGCGCACCCTGATGTACCGGCAGCGCTTGCCGGTGGGCTGCGTGGGCATCGCGATTCCCGCCATAAAGGGTGGACACAACGTCTTCGTGGACGTGCGGGAGCGCACGCCCGACATCAACGGCATATACAACATCACCACCGGCAGCCTGCTCAGCATCGAGATCGCGGCCAGCGACTTCTCAAACGGAGTCCTTCAGCCCCTCACCCTCTTCACGCGGCCGACCGGTATCTCGCTGCAATCCTGGTCGAGCCTGGGCTACGACTGGTACTCCGGCGTGGCCGCCTACGAGCGGACGTTCGACCTCCCGGTAGCGCCGGGGGGTTCACGAGTCACCCTGGATCTGGGCGACGTGCGCCATCAGGCGGAGGTGATCGTGAACAACCGCCGAATCGGCGCTCGGCTGTGGCCGCCCTACGTCTTCGACCTCACGGGCGTCGTGCAGAAAGGCTCGAACTCGTTGCGAGTGCGGGTGGGCAATCTGCTCGCCAACCGTATGCGCTGGCGTCGGGAAGAGAGCCGCGCGAGCGACCCTTGGCATCGCTATTGGCACCAGGACAGCATCGAGCCGGAACGGTTGGAGTCGGGCCTGCTGGGCCCGGTGGAGCTGTACGTCGACTAAGGACGCCTCACCGGGTTCCGGTGGACGCCGGCAGCGCCGTTGGATCATCTCTCACGAAGAGCAGAATGAAATCGTAGACCTGCTCCTTGTCGTACGCCTCTTGAAGCTGGATGCGGCCCCAGGCGGTGAGGGCCACCTGGGTCTCGGCCAGGTTCGGGTCGGGATGCACGATGACGTTGTAGCTCTCGAACTCCGCCGCCAGCTGCCGCATCTCGCTCTCCAGAATCGCACCGCCGGCCGGGTTGAAGTGCACGATCACGAAACCCGCTTCCAGATTGGCCACCTGGACCTCATCGGGAATAGTGGTCTCATGAAATCCGTATGGTGCTAGCTCGCTGACACGTGGACCGGAGGTGGGAGGGTCGGTGCTGTACGGATCGTGCTCGGCCTCGATCGATTCCAGGATCGCGCCCGGCTGCCTTTCGGTTGATTCTCCCGGGCCCTGCATATCCGGTTGCTGCTGTAGGCAGACGATGTTGAGCGGGATAAGAACGGCCAGCATGAATGCAAAATAGATCCAGAAGAAGCGGCCTAGACCGGGCCGTCGTTCGCCCTTGGCGCGCGAGGCGGGTTGTCGGTCGCGTGCCTCATTTTGCGCGCCGCCGTCTTGGCTGGCGTCGGAATCAGTGGAGCGCCGGGCGCCGCCGCGGCGCCGCCCGGACATCAGGCCGAAGCTCGCATAGGAGTGTCAGTATATGGAGAAATGTTCGGGCGGAGGTCGCGTATGAGCGGACCTTCGCGCGCCGGCCGCACATGCGGGCACCAGCCTGCGATACAATTCACCGGGCGCTGAGGTCCGCGATGCGGCTCGGCGCCGATCAAAAACGGGTGGCATCGCAGTAGATGCCCTGCATCCAAGGTTTCCAGTGAGCGTAGTATCCGAGAAACGCGCACTCCTGCCGGAGTTGCGGCTGCACGACGCCGACACGGGCTCGGCGTCCGTCCAAATCGGCCGCCTGACGGCGCGCATCGAGGAGCTGACGCAACACCTCAAGCTCCACAAAAAAGACAAGCATTCGCGCCACGGATTGCTCAAGATGGTGGGGCGGCGCAGCCGGATGTTGAAGTATCTGCAGCGCACCGACCCCGGCCTCTATCGCAATATCATCAGCAAGCTGGGCATACGCGCCCGGCGCTAGCGCCGCTTGGATTGCATCGAGCATCCGCTGCGTAAGCTCCCCCGGCGTCCCCACATTCCATTACCAAACTTTTCGCAATGGAGAACCGACTCGCGGCCGAAGGCGAGACGTGCCTCTCCCATATACAGACTTCGGCATAGTTCAGGCGGCGGTCCGAACAGGCCGGAAGAGCAAAGAAACGAGTCCGTGACTCTTGTCGCGAGCTCGCTTCTTCGCTCTTCTCCCCGGCCCGCCAGAGGAGTGAGTTACGTATGCACAGGGTTGAGACAGAGTTCGGCGGCCGCCCGCTGTCCTTCGAGACAGGCGCGCTGGCCGGACAGGCCAACGGCGCCGTGGTGGCGCGCTACGGCGATACTGTTGTTCTGGCCACCGCAGTCATGTCGGACCGTATTCGCGAAGGCATAGATTTCTTTCCGCTTTCGGTTGATTTCGAAGAGCGCGCCTACGCCATTGGGCGCATTCCGGGCGGCGTGTTCCGGCGCGAGGGCCGTCCGCCTCTGTCAGGCGTGCTGGCCGCGCGCCTGACCGACCGCCCGCTTCGCCCCCTCTTTCCCAAGGGCATGCGCAACGAGGTGCAGATCATCGTTACGCTCCTGTCGCACGACGGGGAGAACGAGCTCGACGTGCTCGGCATGGCGGCCGCCTCGACTGCGCTCACGATCTCCGACATTCCGTTCGAGGGACCCATCGGGGCCGTGCGGGTGGGCTTGCGCGATGACGAATTAGTCCTGAACCCCACCATGGCGGACCAGGCCGAGCACGGTGACCTCGACCTGGTGGTAGCCGGCACGCGAGACGGCGTGGTCATGTTGGAGGCCGGCGCCCGCCAGGTTGACGACGATCTGGTAGCTCGCGCCGTCCACTGGGGACAGCAGCAGCTGCAAACGCTGATCGACCTGCAGGAACAGCTGGCCGCTGAGATCGGCGTCGCCAAGCGCGAGCCGGTGATCGAGAGCCTTGACGCACAGGTGGTCGAATCAGTCGAGGAGTACGCCGCCGCCAACCTGCGCGACGTGATTCAGGTGGCCGACGCGGCGGCGCGCGACGAGCGTATAGCCGCGATCAGCGCGCAAACCAACCAGCAGTTTGCGGAACGCTTTGAGGAATCGGACATCCGGGACGCGTTTCACGAGCTGGAAAGCAAACTCGTGCGCGAGGCCATTCTGGATGCGGGGTTCCGACCGGACGGCCGCTCGGAGGGCGATATCCGGGCGATGTCGGCGGGCGTGGGAGTGCTGCCGCGCACGCATGGGACCGGCTTGTTCCAGCGCGGTGAGACACAGGTCATGTCGGTTATCACGCTGGGAACTCCACGCGACGCGCAGCGCATCGGCTTGAGCGATCTGGAATCCATGGTCGAGCCCAAGCGTTTCCTGCATCACTACAACATGCCGCCGTTCGCGAGCGGCGAGACCGGCCGGCTAGGCGGTCCGCGCCGGCGCGAGGTGGGACACGGGGCACTGGCCGAGCGGTCACTGGAAGCGGTGATGCCGCCCGTCGAAGAGTTCCCCTACACCGTTCGCATCGTTTCCGAGGTTCTCTCGTCGAATGGGTCCACCTCGATGGCGTCCGTCTGCGGCGGCACGCTCGGGCTGATGGACGCCGGAGTGCCGATCGGGGCGCCTGTGGCAGGCATTTCCATCGGCCTGGTAAGCGGCGCGAACGGTGAGTATCGGCTTCTCACCGACATTCAGGGGGCCGAGGATCACTTCGGCGACATGGACTTCAAGGTCGCCGGTACCCGCAATGGCGTGACGGGCGTTCAAGTCGACATCAAGGTCAAACATCTGACCGCGGCGCAGGTGGACGGCGCTTTCGCGCGTGCGCGCGAGGCCCGCATGCAGATCCTGGAAGTCATTGGCTCCGCGCTCGCCGCGCCGCGCGACGAGGTGTCCGAGTTTGCGCCCAAACTCATTCGAACCAGCATTCCGCAGGACGCCATCGGGTCCCTTATCGGACCCGGTGGAAAGACGATCCGGCGCCTTGAGGAAGAGTCCGGCGCGACTATCGAGGTCGAAGAGGACGGCACGGTAATGGTGGCCGCGCCGACCAAAGTAGGCGTCGACCGTGTGGTGCAGATGGTGCGCGACTTAACTGGTCAAATCGACATCGGGCGCGCGCTCCTGTGCAAGGTAACGCGCATTTTCGGGTTTGGCGCCATGGTCGAAATCGTGCCGGGCCGGGAAGGTCTGGTTCCCAGGCACGAGCTGGCGGAGGAGCCGGTCGGGATGATCGAGGACGTGGTCAACGTCGATGACGACATCATGGTCAAGGTCATCGAGATCGACGACCAGGGGCGCATCAATCTGTCACGGCGCGCCGTGCTCTTAGACTTGACGCCCGAGGAGACGCTGGCCAGCGCTCGTCCCGCCCCGCGTCCCCCGCGACGCGACGGCGGCCGCGGGCGTGACGGCGGCCGCGGGCGTGACGGGCGCGGCGATCGAGGACGCAATGACGGTCCGCCCCGGCGCCGGCCCCGCAGGTACGAATGATCCGGCGGGCGGCGTCCCTGCCATGAGACGGGTTGTGGTGATCGGCGCCGCCGGCCGAATGGGGCGGACGGTGATCGCCGCCGTCGAGGCCGTGCCCAACATGGAGGTGGTGGCCGGGGTCGACGTGGTGTCGGTGGACGCGGGCCCGCCCGCGTTCGAGGACGCCTCGGCGGCCATCGAGGCCACCACACCGGACGTAGCGGTGGACTTCTCGGTCGCCGACGCGGCGGCCGCGAACGCGCTGGCGGCGCTGAACGCGGGCGTCTCGCCGGTGATCGGCACGACCGGCATGTCGGCGGATCAGATCGGCGCTATCGAGTCGCGCGCGGCCGCGCGCGGCGTCGGCGCCCTCATCGCGCCCAACTTCGCGATCGGCGCGGTTCTGATGATGGAGATGGCGCGCCTGGCGGCCCCGCATCTGGATAACGTCGAGATCATCGAGTTGCACCATGACCGAAAAATCGACGCCCCCTCAGGCACGGCCGCGCGCACGGCGGACCTCATCATCGAAGCGCGTGGACGCGCGGCCAGCGACGCGCCAACCGAGAAGTTCACCCTCGAGGGCGTGCGGGGCGGCGTCACGCGGGGAGTGCGTATTCACAGCGTGCGCTTGCCCGGTCTGGTGGCGCATCAGGAAGTGGTCTTTGGGGGAACCGGGCAGACGCTTACAATCCGGCACGACTCGATCAGCCGGGAGTCGTTCATGCCCGGCGTTCTCTTGGCGATTCGGAAAGTCCGTTCGCTGGATGGCCTAGTGGTGGGACTCGACAAGCTGCTCTTTCCCCAGTGAGGTCGCGTGGAACCCACCGTGAACAAAGCGGGTTGCCTTGACTGAACCTGTCGTAGGCGTGCTGGGAGCAACCGGCGCCGTGGGCGGCGTGGTGCTCGACGTGCTCGAAGAGCGTAATTTTCCCCTGCGTGAGCTGGTTCCCATGGCAAGCAGCCGCAGCGCCGGCAAGACGGTCCGCTTTCGCGGTGAGAACCTCACCGTTCGCGAAGCCACCCCGGACGCGTTCGCCGGCGTAGACCTCGTCTTCTCCGCGGTGGGCTCCACCGCAAGCCGGGAGCTGGTGCCGCACGCCGTGCGAGCCGGCGCCATCGTCGTGGACAAGACGTCTGCCTGGCGTTACGACAGCAACGTGCCGCTTGTGGTCCCCGAGGTGAACGCCGAGGACATCGCCTGGCACGAGGGCGTCATCTCCTGCCCCAACTGCTCCACCATTCAAATGGTTATGGCGCTCGCCCCCATACATCGCAGCTTCGGAGTCCGGCGGGTCATCGCGTCGACCTATCAGTCGGTATCGGGGGCGGGCGCCGCGGCCATGCGCGAGCTGTCGGACCAGACCGGAGCGGCGGCCGCCGGAGAAGCCGCGCAGGTTGAGGTGCTCCCGCGCCAGATCGTGCACAACGTCGTACCCGAAGTCGAGAAGTTCCGCCCGGAGGATCGGTACACGAGCGAGGAATGGAAGATGGCGGCCGAAACTCGCAAGATCATGCACGCGCCGGACATGCGGATCTCGGCGACTTGCGTTCGAGTCCCCGTTTACCGCGGCCACTCGGAGGCGATCACGGTCGAATGCGAACGGCCGGTCGATCCCGACGGCGTGCGCGACGTGCTGGCCGCCTTTCCCGGAGTCCGGGTAATCGACGACATCGAACGGCGCGCCTATCCCACCGCGCTGGACGCCAGCGGCAACGATGACGTTTGGGTCGGGCGCGTCCGCCGCGATACCTCTTCCGACAACGGTGTCGTGCTGTGGGTCGTCTCCGACAACCTGCGGAAAGGCGCGGCGACGAACTCGGTTCAAATCGCCGAGGCACTCGCGGCCGGCCGGTAGCCGGAGAATCGGCGCAAAGCGGCTGAGGAGAGACGGCACCCAAGCCTGCCTGAGCGCAAGCCCGTTCATTGTTGAGATTCGAGTCTGGGTACAATTGCGCCTGGTGGAGCGCACATCAGGCCCTCGCGGTCGGCGTTCAGGCGCCGCGACGGTACGGGAGAGGCGCTGAGATGCTGACATTCGGCCGGTTGATAACTGCGGTCATCACGCCCTTTCACGCGGACGGATCGATCAACTTCGATGCGTTCGGACGGTTAGTCGACGGGCTGGTCGCAGCGGGCAATGACGCGTTTGTAGTAACCGGCACCACCGGCGAGTCGCCAGTCTTGACCGATGAAGAGCGCACCGGCCTGTATCGGGAGGCCCTGCGCGCGGCTGACGGGCGCGCGCGCATCCTGGCCGGTACCGGCGGCTACAACACGGCGGAAAGCGTGGAGCGCTCGCGCGCGGCGGCGGAGCTGGGAGTCGACGGCCTGCTCCAGGTGTCGCCTTACTACAACAAGCCGCCGCAGGACGGGCTCTACGAGCACTTCAAGACGATCGCCGCGGCCACGCCGCTGCCCAACATCCTCTACAACGTGCCGTCGCGCACCAGCTGCAACATCGCGCCCGGCACCGTCGCGCGGCTGAGCGAGATCGAGAACATCATCGGGATCAAGGAGGCCAGCGGCGACTTCGATCAAATCGCCGAAATCGTGCGCACGACCGCGGACGACTTCGAGGTCTACAGCGGGAATGACTCGGACACGTATCTGCTCATGGCGCTCGGCGGCGTGGGCGTAGTGAGCGTGGCCAGCCACGTGGTCAGCGGTGAGATCGGCCAGATGATCGACGCGTTCGTGGAAGGCGACCTCGAGAGCGCGCGCCGGCTGCATCTGCGATTGCTGCCGATCTCGCGCGCCCTATTCCCGGCCGGATGGCCCAATCCGGTGGCGGTTAAAGCCGCGCTCAATCACGCCGGGTTCGACGCCGGCGAGCCGCGCCTGCCGCTCGTCAAGCTGCCGCCCGACATGCAGGCAGACCTGGCCGCCGTGCTCGAGCTGTACGAGCTGGACGCATTTCTACGTGCGGTTCCGGTTGGCGCATAGGCTTTGACCGACGAGCTACCGGTATTCGCGAACCTCGACGACCTGGCCGCCGCCGTTAATAGCTGTCGCCGTTGCCGTCTTGGACACGGCCGCACGCGCGCGGTGCCGGGGGAGGGAGCGCCCGGGGCCGCGGTGATGTTCATCGGCGAGGGGCCCGGCTTTCATGAGGACCAGCAGGGCCGGCCCTTCGTGGGAGCGGCCGGACAGCTGCTGGATGAGTTGCTGGGCGGCATCGGCATGCGCCGTGAAGAGGTGTTCATCGCCAACGTGATCAAGTGCCGCGCGCCCAACAACCGCGACCCGGCCGAGGACGAGGTATCAGCCTGCCGCCCCTATCTGGACCAGCAGCTCGACTTGATCAACCCCAGGCTGGTGGCCCTGCTGGGCAGGCACGCGCTGAACGCCTTCTTTCCGGAGTCAAAAATCTCGAGCGCACATGGAGTGCCGCGGAGCTTGCACGCACGCACCTTTCTGCCGCTCTACCACCCTGCCGCCGCGCTGCGTCAGCAGCGGCTGCGCCAGGTGCTGTCCGAAGAATTTGCGTTGATTCCCAAGCTGATGAGCGACGCGGCGGCTCCGGCGCCCGACGAGGCTGAGCAGCCGCCGGCCCAGCAGCTGTCGCTCTTCTCTTAGCCGGCAGCGCATTCAGGAAGGATCACATTGGCTCGGAAGCTCACCAGGGAGACCGTTCGCGTCGTGCCGATCGGCGGTCTGGGCGAGGTTGGCAAGAACTGCACGGTCGTCGAATTCGGTAATGACGCGGTAGTCATCGACTGCGGCATTACGTTTCCCGACGCCGAGACTTTTGGCGTTGATTTCATCATTCCGGATTTCACCTACCTGCGTGAGATCCGCCACAAGCTGCGCGCCTTTTTGCTGACGCACGGCCACGAGGACCACATTGGCGCGCTTCCCTTCGCGCTGCGCGAGTTTCGGGTTCCGGTCTACGGCTCGGCTCTGACGCTGGGGCTTCTACGGGTGAAGCTGGAGGAGGCCGGCGTGGGCCATGAGCCCGACCTGCGCACGGTCCGCGCGCGCGAGATCATGCAGATCGGCGCCTTCCGCGGTGAGTTCTTCCACGTCTGCCACAGCATCCCGGATGCGATGGGCGTGGCCCTGCACACCCCGGCGGGAACCGTGGTGCACACGGGCGACTTCAAGCTCGACCACACGCCGGTGGACGGGATTCCCCCCGACTTCCAGACGCTTGGGCGGCTGGGCGAAGAGGGAGTGCTGCTGCTGCTCAGCGACAGCACATACGCGGACCGCCCCGGCTACACGCCGTCGGAGCGGCTGGTTGCCGAGACCTTGGACAAGGTATTCGCGGACGCGCCCGGGCGCATCATTCTGGCCACCTTCTCGTCGCTGATCGCGCGCGTGCAGCAGGTGCTGGACGCAGCGTACGCCTACGGACGCAAGGTGGCCGTGGTTGGTCGCAGCATGGAGCGAACTTTCCGGGTAGCCACGGAATTGGGGTACTTGCATCTCCCCGCGTCCGACATCGTCATAAAACCCGAGCAGCTTGACGATTATGGGGACAGGGACATCGCCATCCTCTGTACGGGCTCGCAGGGCGAGCCGCGCTCGGCGCTGGCGCGCATGGCCAATCGCGATCACCGCCATATCACGATCGAGCCGGGCGATACCGTGGTGGTATCGGCCGCCGCCATCCCCGGCAACGAGTTTTACGTCAATCGCACGATCGACCGGCTGTTCCGACAGGGCGCGAACGTCCTCTACGAGCGAGTAATGCCGGTGCACGTTTCCGGTCACGCCAGCCAGGAAGAGCTCAAGTTCATGCTCACCACCCTGCAGCCGCGGTTCTTCGTGCCAATCCACGGAGAGCCACGCCACCGCGTGGCCCATCGCGGGCTGGCCGAGCAAGTGGGGATGGACGTCGAGCGGATCGTGCTTGCCGAGGACGGGGCGGTGATCGACGTGACGGCGGAAGACATAGAAATCGTCGGTCAGGTCGAAACTGGGTCGGTATTCGTGGATGGCCTGGGCGTTGGCGACGTGGGCGAGGCGGTCCTGCGCGACCGCCGTCACCTGGCGGAGGACGGCGTAGTAGTGGTGGTGGCGATGGTGGACCGCCAGACTGGAAAGTCGCTGGCCGAGCCGGATATCATCTCACGAGGGTTCGTTCAGCCTTCGGACTCTGCGGAGTTGCTGGAGAGCGCCCGTGAGGTTGTTCGCCGCGCCATCGATGCGGGCGATCATCCTGACCCGGAGCCGGACTACCTTCAACAAAAGATCCGGAGCAGGCTCGGGAGGCATCTGTTCCGGGGGACCCGGCGGCGACCGGTAATCCTGCCGATCGTCACCAAGGTCTAGCGGCTGGCCGGTCGCGCTGACCGGCAAGGAGGGCCTCCCGTGGCCAGGACACGCAAGCCTGCGGCCATTTCCCCGCAACGACCAGCCCTAGAGCGCTGGGAGTTGCTCGGCGTTGGCGGATTCGCGTTCACGGTATTTGGAATCCTGGCCCTAATCGGGGAATTCAGCCGTGACGGGGTGGTGGTAGCGGCGCTGCGCGACGCGGCCGCCCTGGCGGTTGGCCGCGCCGCGCCGGTGATGTCGATCGTGTTAGCGGTTCTGGGCGCGTCGCTGTTCTTCTCCGGCGTGCGCCGTCGCGGACTTATCAGACCCTCACACGCGGCGGCCGGGCTGCTGTTCGTTGCAGCGCTGGCGGCTCTCGCGGCGCTCACCGCCAGCGGCGCCGGCGCGCCGCTGGTCGATAGCGGCGGCTGGGTGGGCCAGCGCCTGGGCGACGGTCTGTTGATGTCGGTGGGGGACGTGCCCGCGTACCTGATCCTGGCGCTGGCCGCGATCGCCTCCCTCGCTTACGCGGTCACCGCCACGCCATGGGGAGTGGCGGTGATTGGCATGGCGGGCCGTGCGGTGATCGTGAGCTCGCTCGCGGGCATCCGCGTAACGCGCCGCATCGCCGCGCGCCTGCGCGAACGCCTGGGACCGCTGTTCCGGCCAGCTCCGGTGGATGCGACGACGGAAGCGCAGGCCGCCGGGTCGCCTCGCTCGCAGTCTGACGCGGTCGATCTAGAGCCCGAATCCCCGGAGTGGCGACAGGAGCCATTGATTCACACGTCATCCGAAGCGACCGCGCGGCAGGAACCGCCGCGCGACGATGGACCGTGGGAGCTGCCCGGTCTCGAACTGCTGGAGCGGCCAGCCGACCAAGGGCGGGTGCCCGAGGATGAGATCCTCGCCAAGGCCGCCGTCATCGAGAACACGCTGGCCTCGTTCGGGATCGAGTCGGTAGTGGCCGAGGCCATCCCGGGGCCGGTCGTAACTCAGTATCTGGTGCGGCCGGGGACCGGCGTGAAGGTGTCCCGCATCACCGCGCTGGCCAACGACCTGGCGCTGAAGCTGGCGGCCAAGAGCATTCGCATCGAAGCGCCGGTGCCGGGCCGCCCCTACATCGGCGTCGAGACTCCCAACGACCGGCCCGCGATAGTGACTATTCGCGAGCTCATGGAGTCGCAGACGTGGGCTTCTTCCGATGCGCGTATCCGCGTGGCGCTCGGCAAGGACGTGGCCGGCCAGGTCCGCATCGCCGACCTCACCGCCATGCCGCACCTGCTGATCGCGGGCGCCACCGGCGCGGGCAAGTCCGTGTGCCTTACGTCGCTGATCTCGTGCCTGGTCTACCAGCTAACACCGGCCGAGATGCAGCTGATCCTGATCGACCCCAAGATGGTCGAGTTGGTCACGTTCCAAGGTCTGCCCCACCTGCGCATGCCCGTGATCACCGACGTGGACGAGGCGGTTCCGGTGCTGACCTGGGTTAGCGCCGAGATGGCGCGGCGCTACCGAATGTTCAACAAGGCCGGCGTGCGCAACATCGAGGGCTTCAACGCCAAGGCGGCGGATGAGGCGGGGCTCGAACACCTCTCGTATCTCGTAGTGGTGATCGACGAGCTCGCAGATCTGATGATGACCGCTTCCGGCGACGTGGAGCGCCTGCTCGCGCGCCTGGCGCAGATGGCCCGCGCAACGGGCATCCACCTGGTGATCTCCACGCAGCGCCCGTCAGTCGACGTGATCACCGGTCTGATCAAGGCCAACTTCCCCACGCGGGTGTCGTTTATGGTCAGCAGCCAGGCCGACGCCCGCACGATCCTGGATACGGCCGGCGCGGAACGCCTGATTGGCCGCGGCGACATGCTCTTCGCGCCCCCCGACGGCGCCGCCACGACCAGGATTCAAGGGGTCTTCGCCAGCGACGCGGAAATCGCGGCCGTGGTGGACCACTGGCGCCGCCAGGGTGAGCCCGAGCTGATCGGCGCCACCGAAATCAACCAGTCCCTCAACGACTCGCATAACCGCGACGAGCGGCTCTACGTCGAGGCGACCGAGCTGATCATGCGGCACGACAGCGTGACGCCGGACTTCGTGAGCCGCGAGCTTGGCGTGGGCCGCCGCATGGCGCTCGGGTTGATCGAGCGGCTGGTTGAAGAGGGATTCCTGGGCGAACCCGAGCCGCAATCGCTGCGCCGGCCGGTGCTCCAGCGTGAGACGGCCGAGGCGCCGGTAGAGGGCGGCTGAGCGGCGGCTCGTCGCGCCTCGAGGGCTAGCGACGAGCGGTTCGCAGGGGTCTTGAAGCAAGCTGCCGCGAGCTTGCCGGGATCGGGGTTGGCAAGCGGCATGAGATCCGGGGCGCCTGCCAGCCACCAATGAAAACGTGGGGTCGTCAGCTCCTGGAGGGACTCAAAGCCCACTGAATCCGCCGGGTCCGCCCGCGGCGAAGACTCCCTTACGACGTCAGGCAGTTGGGGTAGTCGTCCCGCGCGGGAACATCACTGGCCGGATACGGCGGCCCTTGGCTGAGCCGCTCGAAGAAACCCGCATCCGCCACCGTCACGTTGCCCACCAGCATCCGGTGGAAAGTGCGGTTGCGAGCTTTGAATGTTGAAACCTCGGGGCGGGTGAGCTTGTGGCAGGCGCCGCCCAGCAATGGGTTCCTCCACTCCAGTGCTCCCCACCTTGGTGCGCGGCGTGGTTCCCCCTACCACGTTCACCACCTCCCCCAACGCCTTCACTTCCCACCCCTCCGGGATCTCCCCAAGCTCGGAGGGCCCCAGCCGGTCGGGGAAGAGGTCGGCGATGTGCTTGTCCATGCGGTCGAGATAGGCGCGGGTTCAGCTCGATCTTGTCGTCCAGCGTGCCCAGGATGTGCGCAATGGCGCGTTGTTCGTGCAGAGGTGGAACATCGACGGGTATTGGATGGATGAAATTGCGATTGAGGGACGGCTGTGCTCTACCGGAGTTGTAACTTCGAAAATCGAACTGTTTCAGGAAGTAGTAAGTGAAGCGTTGATCGTTTCCGTGGAAGTCAATCACGTACAGCGTGGTATTGAGCGGCCAATAGTCCACTGGTGAATAGCTGACGACACCGAGCGAAGCGCCACTTCGACCCACTGTCACACCCGGACCGGGGACTCTCGCCTCGTCATGCCGGCCGGTTACGCCGAATGACCCAGAACCGGCCTGTTTCCGCACCGTCGGGTCGCACTAGGAAGATCATGGCCCCGCTGAAGCGTCGTAAAGTCGCCGAGGGGCATGCGATTCCACGGACTACTTGCCATCCCCAAGCTCCTTCAGGCTCATCTCGATCGCCACGTCCAGCCTAGTGTTCTCAGTCTGCTGCTTGGGACACTCGGTCGAGAGGCGCGCCGTTATGTGCCCCGGGCGATGGTCGGCAGGGCGCGCACAGCCGCCCCGGCCCGCCGCTCCGCCGTGACCAGGTCGAATTGCGTCTGGAGGTTCAGCCAGAATTGGGGGTCGACGCCGAACCAGTGCCCGAGCCGCAGAGCGGTGTCGCCGGTCACGGAGCGCTTGCCAGCAATAATCTGGCTGATTCGGTTGGGCGGCACGGCAATCTGACGGGCTAAGGTCGTCTGGCTGACGCCCAGCTCCGTAAGCTCGTCTTTCAGAATCTCCCCAGGATGAACGACCCGTTTCAACAT
Organism: Chloroflexota bacterium; assembly: GCA_965220075.1. Classification (GTDB taxonomy): domain Bacteria; phylum Chloroflexota; class UBA11872; order UBA11872; family UBA11872. Next base: position 907,786 of record OZ244806.1, on the reverse strand, counting down.
GCCTCGCGTCCTCCTCACTCCCTAGTGGTAGTCCACAATCTCGACATCGGTGGGACCGGAGCCTTCGATCCAAGTGAAACAAATACGCCACTGCCGATTGATTCGGATGGAGTATTGCCCCGCTCGCGTGCCACCGAGAGCTTCCAGACGACTACTTGGCAACGCCCTCAAAGCGTCCAGGGACGGCGCCGCGTTCAGGATCGAGAGCCGTTTTGCCGCCTGCCTTTCAAGTCCCTGGAATGCCGCAACGAACGCTCCACCGGCGAACCGAGCGGTTCGCCGATCCTTGTATCCGAGAATCATGTCGGCGCGAGTGTGCCGAGACTTGACGCCGGACGTCAAGCGTCATTGTTTACGTATCGCCGCATCTGACCGGGTTACGGTTCGCCCCCAAACCCAGGGCTTCTCAGGTTCACCTCGATCGCGTCGTCCAGTCTGGCGGTCTCGGCTTGCCGCTCCTTTTCCTTTAGCGCTCGGATATCCCGTTGTCCTCCAGCAAGCCCTCAACCTCTCGGCGCAGCACCGGCGGATTGGTCTCGACGATGTCCCAAACCAATCGGTCGTCCACGTCAGCGTATCCGTGAATCAGGAGATGGCGGAAGGCAATGATGCGTTGGTAGCCACTGACGCGGGCGGCGGTCAATCCCGCTTTAGCAGCCCGCGGTCGAGCGCCGTCACCACCGCCTCGGTGCGGTTGCGGGCGCCCAGCTTGGCGATGACGTTGGCCACGTGAATCTTCACCGTGCGCTCCGAGATCACGAGGTCGGCGGCGATCTCGCGGTTGCGGGCGCCGCGCCCCATGATCCGCAGCACTTCCAGCTCGCGCGGCGTCAGCGGCTCGGCGGTGCTGTCGGCGGCCTCGCTCTCGTGGCCAAGCCGGTCCACCAGCCTCTGCACAGCCACCGGCTGCAGCAGTGATCCGCCCGTGTGCACGGCGCGAATTGCCCGCAGCAGCTCGCTGGGCGGGGCGTCCTTGAGCAGATAGCCGCGCGCGCCGGCCCGAATGGCGGCGTAGACATCCTCGTCGCTGTCGTAGGTAGTGAGCACGATCACCTTGCAATTCGGCTGGGAGGCGCGCATGCGCCGGATCGCCTCGACACCGTCCATCTCGGGCATGCGCAGGTCCATGAGGACGACGTCGGGCCGGCGTGACTCCGTCACCTCCAGGGCTTGCGCGCCGTCGCTGGCGTGGGCCACGACCTCGATGTCCGGCTCGGCGTTAACGATGGCGCCAACCCCTTCGCGGACTATCGGATGGTCGTCGGCCACCACGACCCGGATCATGCCGGTCGCTCGTACAGCGGAGTCAACGGAATCACGACCTCGATCCTAGTCCCCTTGTCGGGCTCGCTCTCGAGCGTGAAGTCCCCGCCCAAGCGCGCGGCCCGCTCGTGCATGCCCAACAATCCGAACCCGTGCTGGGCGGCGCTGTTCATCCCCACTCCGTCATCCTCTACCAACAGCCGCGCTGACTGCGCCTCCACGTCGAGGTTAACCAGAACGTTGGACGCCCGGGAGTGCCGCGCGACATTGGTGAGAGCTTCCTCCGCCACGCGCAGAAGCTCGGCCGCGGCGCCGGGGGCAATCGATCCAATGTCTCCCAGGCTGGTGAACCGTGCGCGCAGGCCGCCCGCCGAATCTATCTGCTCCACCGCCAGCGCCAGCGCCTCCCCGAGCGTGCGGTCGTCAAGCGCGGTCGTGCGCAGGCCCTGTACCGAGCGGCGTGCGTCGGCCAGACCGCCACGGGCCAGTTGCAGCGCTCGGTGCAGGTGGTCGGAGCCTTGGGGCGCTCTGTGTGCGGCCTCGAGGTTCACGATCACGCCAGTGAGCGTTTGGGCCAGAGTGTCGTGAATCTCGCGGGCGAGCCGCGTGCGTTCCTCCAAGGCCGCGCGCCGGCGCCCCTGTCGATGAAGCACGGCGTTGTCCAGCGCCGCGACCACTTGCGACCCCATCGCGATCAGGAAGCGTTGCAGGTCCTGCGTGGGACCCGCCGCCTCGGTGCGCACGACGAGACGGGCGCGCCCTTCGCGCACGCCCAAGGGCACCGCGCAAAGCCAGCCGGGGGAGACCTGCGCCCACCGGCACTCGGCCGCCATGGGCGGTCGCTCTTCCCGAACCCAATCAGCCACTAAGGTCTCCGGTATCCAGGGCGGCGGAGCGCGCCGCAATCCCAACAGTGCGCGCAGATCCGGCGCCAGCCACACGTGTGCGTCAGCGATATCCGGATGGCTTGGCAGCGCCGACTCGACGACACGCAAGCTTTCGCCTGCCCGCGGGCTGGCGCTCACCGCGCGGGCGACGTCAACCACCAGCTGCAGCTCGGCAGTGCGGTTGGCCACCTGCTCACCGAGCGAGCCGTAGAGCGATTGCAGCTGTGCGGCCATCGCGTCGAACTCGTGCGCAAGCGCCTCGACTTCGTCACCGGTGCGGGCCGACACCTCGACCGGCCTGAAGTCGCCGGACGAGATGCGCCGCGCGGCCCGCGCGAGCTGTCGAAGCGGACGGGTCGCGCGGGCGGCGGCCATGGCGATCAGGGCGGCCGGCAGCAACGCGGCCACCAGCAACGGCGGCAACACCACCAGCCCAAGACCGCGAAAGGCCTCGCGCCACGGGTTCCAGGATCGTTCAGTGATTACCGACCAGCCCAGCGCGCCAATGGCCGCCCGCGCCGCAATGAGCTGCGAGCCATCCGATCCCGTGATCAGGGCCGCGTGACGCGAGGCGGACAGGGACTTCGCACCCTCAAGCACTGCCTGGCCAATCCGGCGCCGGTCGTCGTGATACACCACGATTCCATTACCGTCGACCACAGCGAGATTTGCGCCCGTGGGCGCCGCCAGGCGTTCGCGCATGGCCGTCTGCCAGGCCAGCCCCGAGATGTCGGGGCTCACGCGTACGACGCCCAGCCACGCCGGACCGTCGCTCCCGGCGCGCGCGACCACGATTACCGCCCCGCCTTCGTCAGCGCCCGCGACCACATTGGAGACCGCAAAACCGCCGGCGCGGCGCGCGCGGCTGACGGTCAATGCAGCCGCCGTCGCCGCGTCGGAGCCGAACTCGTCGCCGATTCCGGCGACGTCGGCGCTGCCGAATACCCGAACAAACGGCGGGGGCACCGGATACCGCGGATCAGATGACGCGTCTGATGGAATCGCGAAAGCCACGGCCGTCAAGGCGTTGGCGGCAGTGGAGGAGAGGGTCTGGGCCAGCGCGGAATCGGTCTGCTGCAACGACTCCAGCCGTGTGTGCTGATTCAGGAAAAGCACGAGGCCGGCAACCACGAGCAGCACGGCCGCCGTGGGTATGGCCGCCAGCACCGTGATCTGTGAGGCCAGCGTGCGGAAGTATCGGCCGCGCAGTGTGGTCTCCCCTGATCGGCGCCAGGTTCAAGCTTCGCCTCGATGCGTACACTTCGCAGTATGACGACAGCGTCGCGGCCCCGCCTGATCGTTATCGACGTACCGTCGCTGCTGCACCGCGCCTATCACGCGGTCCCGCAGCACTTCGCCACGGCGGCCGGCGAGCCCACCAATGCGATTTACGGGTTCACGAACATGCTGCTGAGCATTGTCGACAATCTAAAGCCGCAGCACGCGGCAACGGCCTTCGACCTGCCCGGGAAGACCTTCCGGCACCATCGCTACGCTGAATACAAGGCCCACCGCGCCGAGCTGGACGACGCGCTGGCGGTGCAGTTCGGGCGGGTGCGCGAAGTAATCGCCGCGTTCGGGATTCCCATATACGAGCTGGAAGGCTACGAGGCCGACGACTTGCTCGGCTCGCTGGCTCGCCAAGGCGAGGCCGCCGGGCTGGAGGTCTACCTGGTTACCGGCGACCGCGACGCCTTCCAGCTGGTAACGCCGCACGTGCGCGTCTTGAGCAGCAATCCGCGCACGTCCGAGCCGGTTGTCTATGACGCCGCGGCGGTGCAGGCGCGTTGGGGCGTGCGTCCGGACCAGGTCGTCGACTTCAAGGGTCTCATGGGCGACAGCTCGGACAACATTCCGGGCGTTCCCGGTATCGGTGAGAAGACCGCCGCCCAGCTGCTCGGCCAGTACCCGGACATCGATTCCATCTACGCGCACTTGGACGACTTGAAGCCGGCCGCGCGCAAGAAGCTCGAGTCCCAGCACGAGTTGGCGCTCCTCTCGCGTGAGCTCGCGCGCATCGTCACCGACCTGCCGGTTGACCTCGACTTGCGGCGCACACGGCTCTGGCAGCCCGACGCCGCCGTGCTGGACGGGCTGCTCGAGGAACTCCAGTTCCGCGGCGTACGAGACCGTCTGCCGTTCCGGGAAGCGCCCAAGGCACAGCCGCCGGCGTGGACCCAAGAGACCGGCGAAGTTCGCATCGTCGACACGGCGGTCGAGGCGGAGGCGCTGGCCGAGACGTTGACATCCACCAAACGCGCCGGTCTGCACCCCATCACGCGCGCGACGCCGTCCGGCCCCGAGCTGCTCGGCATCGGCCTGGCCTGGGACGACGAAGCGGTATACCTCGCATGCGACGGTGACGGGGCTGAGCAATTGCGTCCGCTGGGCGAGTGGCTCACGCAGGACGCCCCCACCAAAGTCGCCTTCGACTCGAAGTGGCTCTACCGCGCGCTGGCCTCGCGCGGCCTCCGGCTGCACGGCGTCACCGCCGACCTTCTCCTGGCCGCCTATCTGGCCGATCCCAACGCGACGCCCAAGTCACTCGACGATCTGGCCTTTCGCCGTAAGGGTTGGAAGCTAGAGCCTCAGGCGCCCGAGCTCAGCACCGACATGCTGACCGCGATGGATGGGCTGCTGGCCGCGCGCGCGGCGGCCGTGCGCGCGGCGGCCGCGCTGAGCCTGTCGGACGACCTGGCGGAAGAGCTGGCGGAGAAGGGGCTGACCGACCTGTTGCACGATGTCGAGATCCCTCTCGCCCCGGTGCTGGCGGAGATGGAGATTGGCGGCGTGCGGCTCGACGTCGGGGCGCTGCGCCAGCTTTCCAGCGCGATGGACGAGCGGATTCGCAGGCTTGAGACCGAGATCTATGCGGATGTCGGCCACGAATTCAACATCGGCTCACCCAAGCAGCTGGGGGCGATCCTGTTCGAAGAACTGAGCCTGCCCGCCGGCCGCCGCACCAAAACCGGGTACTCCACCGCCAGCCAGGTGCTGGAGGAGCTGGTGGACACGCATCCGGTAGTGCGGCGGGTGCTCGACTACCGAGCGGTAACGAAGCTTCGTTCGACCTACGTGGACGCGCTGCCGGAGCTCATCAACCCCGCCACGGGCCGCCTGCACACCACCTTCGGGCAGGCCGTAGCGGCCACAGGCCGCCTGTCTTCCGCCAACCCCAACCTTCAGAACATCCCGATTCGGACCGAGCAAGGACGCGAGATCCGGCGCGCCTTCGTGGCCGGCGGTGACGATCGGCTGCTTCTGGCGGTCGACTATTCGCAGATCGAGCTGCGCGTGCTCGCCCACATCAGCGCGGACAAGGCCATGTGCGCGGCTTTCCACGCGGGCCAGGACATCCACGACGCCACGGCGGCGCTAATCCACCAGACGCCGGCCGCGGACGTGACGCCGGAGATGCGGCGACTGGCCAAAATCATCAACTTCGGCATCGTCTACGGCATCAGCGCGCAGGGCCTGGCGCAGCGCACCGAGCTCCGCCAGCGTGAAGCGGCTGAGTTCATCCAGAGCTACTTCGCCACCTATCCAGAGGTGAAGGGCTACATGGACCGCACAATCGCGGAGGCGCACGAACGAGGATATGTCCAGACCCTGCTGGGCCGGCGCCGTTATCTGCCCGGTCTCAAGGCCCGGGCCTTCCATGAGCGCACGGCCTCGGAGCGCATGGCGATCAACATGCCCGTGCAGGGCAGCGCGGCCGACATCATCAAGATCGCCATGATCGAGCTGGCGCGTGAGCTGGAGCGGCGTGAGCTCGGCACTCGCCTGCTGCTGCAAGTGCACGACGAGCTGGTGTTCGACGTGCCGGAGAACGAGATGGACGAGGTCGTCCCGCTGGCTAAAGAAGTAATGGGCAGCGCGGCGCGGCTGAAGGTACCGCTGGCCGTCGACGCCAAGGCCGGCGCCAACTGGCGCGACATGACGGCGATATAGAGCACGACCGGCGACTCGCCGCGCGGCACTCGCTCAGCCGCTGCGGCGCAGAGCGGGCCGGATCGTTTGCGCCGTGCGATAATTTGACAAGGGTTTTCCAGGCCGTGACCGCCACCACACATCACCTCTCAATAGCTCTTCCCCCGACGCCCAGCGCTTTGACTGCGAGGCCGCTTGAGTTGGGGCCCTTGGCGCTAGTCAGCTTGAGTCCCGCGTGAACGTCACCGTCGTATACGGCTTCCTCGGGGCCGGCAAGACGAGCCTGCTGCGCATCCTCGTGCCGCGTCTGACGGCCATCGAGAAAACCGCAGTGCTGCTCAACGAATTCGGCGCGCTGGGCATTGATCAGGCCGTACTGCAGCAGGACGACATCCTCGTGCGTGAGATCGCGGGCGGCTGCATCTGCTGCGAAATGCGCGGTGACCTGCTGGCGGTAATCGAGCGGATCGCTCGCGAGATAGGACCGGCGCGGCTGGTGATCGAGCCCACCGGTCTGGTCGCGCCGCAAACCCTCGAACAAGTGCTGGGAGCGCCGCCTCTGCGCGACCTGATGAGCGTCGATTCCACCATCACGGTGCTAGACGCGTCTCGGCTGGACGTCATGCGGAGACTCTTAGGCGAGTCTTTTCCACAGCAGGCGCGGGTGGCCGACATCGTGGTCATCAACAAGACCGACCTGGCCTCGCCGGCCCAGGTTGAAGAGGCGCGCGGGTGGGTGCGCGCCCACAATCCGAGCGCGGCCATAGTGACGACGGCGCACGCTCGCATCGACCCCGATCTCGTCCTGGCCGTCATCCATGACCGAGCGGTCAACGGCGGCGGCGGGCAGGATGGAAAAACCGGGCGCCGTCAGGATCACGCCGCGGCGCACAGGCACGTTGACAGTGCGAACGGGACCGACTCCGCTCAGCCGCTATCGACCTTGGGACTGGATCAGGTTGTGATAAGCACGCACGCCGTATCCTCGCAGCGCTTGCACGCTTGGGCGAGCGAGCTTGCGGCCGGACGGTTCGGGGAAGTAGTCAGGGCCAAGGGCTTCGTACCACAGGGGCAGGGATCTATATATCTGGATATCGTGCTGGGGCAGATCGAACGGCGCTCGTTTGGTCCGGCCCCGGCGCGCATTGTCGTAATCGGGCGCGATTTGCGCCTAGCCGATATGGAGCAGGCACTCAACAATGGCAGCACGCAGTACGCGCAGGCGACGCACTCGTAGCAACGACTCGGCCACGGTCGAGCAAGAAGCGGAGCAACCGGCCGCCGAGCCGCAAGGGTCCAATGGCGCGAAGACCGGTGAGAAGCTCCCCTCGCATCTGGCTCACCACCGCATGATCGCGCGCAACCTCAACGCGTTGGTGGAGAATCATGGTGAGCTGCGGAAGCAGGTAGTGCAGATCGAGCGCGAACACAAGAACACCGACAAGGACCTCGACGCGCGTCTATTCCAGGCGAGCACTCAGCTCAAAGCGCTGGAGAAAAAGTTTGACAATTTCGTGGAAGAGATGACGGAAATCGCGTTCGAAGCGCAGCTCAAAATGCGCGCCAGCACTGATCAGATCGACGCGCTGTGGGAAGGGCTGGAGGCGAGCGGGCATGACGCCGAGGCAATCAAGCGGCTGCGTGCGGAGGCCGTGACCCGCGCCGAGAAACGCGAGGCGCACGCGGACGAGCATCTCCGCGAGCTGGTGGAGGAGATGCAACGCACCAAAGCGACCCCCGCAAAGCCGCCCTCCAATTCAGCAAGGACGGAAAAAGCAAAATGAGGAAGCTCTCCCCAATCCCCGAGGACGTGGAGCTCAACGATGAGACAGCCGCGTCGCCCGCAAGCGATGACCTGCGGGTGCTGATGGACGAGCTGAAAGACACTATTGCGGCACCGCGGGACGGCGAGCAGGACTTCGCGGCGGCGATCAGAGAGCTCACACGCGCCGTCGACGTTAGCAGTGCCCGCAACGGCGAGGAGGGTGTCGGATCGCGGCTCCGGCTGGGCGTGTTCGTGGACACAGCCAACCTGATAGACCGCGACCCCGACGGCCCCATACAGGTCGACTTCGCCAAGCTCCTGGCCCACGTGATCCGCGATCGGCGGCTTGTGCACGCTCGCGCGTACTGTCCGATATACGCCGACTTCGTGGGTCGCCTGGAGCACCAGCATTCCGTTGCGCCCGTGTGGGGCCATGGGTACGACATCGTGACGAAGCCCATCAAGGTGTTTGCCGACGGAACCCGCAAAGCCGACCTGGACATAGTGCTGGTGATGGACGTGATCCGGCGGCTGCGAACCATGGACGTGGTGGCGCTGATGTCGGGCGACGGCGACTACGTGCCGATGGTCGAGTACCTGCGGGAGCACGGACTGCGTGTCGAGGTCTACTCATTCGCGGAGGCGATCGCGGAGGAATTGCGGCGCGCCGCCGACGATTGGTCGGACATCACCGCGATGCCGGAATTGCAGATCAAAGCGCCGCGCCGCGCCGCCCCACGCCGACGCACCACGGCCGCTCGCAAGGCGAGTGCGGCCGCGAGTTCCTAGGCGTCGTGCGCCGGCGTGAGAGTGGTTCGATGAGCGCGCGAAGACGGCAAGGGCGCCGCGGCGCGCGGCGGCCGCGCCGCGCCAGGCGGCGCTGGTTCACGCTCACCGGCGCGTGGGCGGTGGTCTCCGTGATCCTGGTGCTGGTGCTTATCCTGTCCCTGGTCGCAAGCGCGTTCCAGCCTGGGACCTGAGGCCGCAACTTCCGGCATGAGCCAGCCGTCCGAACCGGTGCGCTCATTCCAGACGCCCGTGCGCGCGCCGCTGTGGACGATCTTCCGTCTGGGACAGACGGACGTGGTGGTCGACCCCAGCTGGCTTCTCATTTTTGCCTTTTTCATTTGGACGACGTCGCGCTCGATCATTCCGAACCGTCTCTACGACGAGGCCGTCAAAGCCGGCATCGCGCCGACCGACACCGGGGTTCTCGTGTGGGTCGCAGGCGCCGTGATCAGTCTGATGTTCTTCGCGTCGATCCTCGCTCACGAGGCCGCGCATGCATGGACGGCGGTTCGCAGCGGGATTCCCACGCGCCGGATTCGGCTGTTCATATTCGGCGGCGTCGCCGAGATCGCGCGCGAGCCCGAGCGACCCCGTCAGGAGTTCGTCATTACGATCGTGGGCCCACTGGCCAGCGCGCTGCTGGCAGGGCTGTTCCTGCTGCTCGCGAGCGCACTGCCGCCAGCCAGCATCGCGCGCGTGGCGGTCCAGTGGCTGGGTGAGATCAACCTGGCGTTGGCCGTCTTCAATCTGATGCCGGGCATCCCGCTGGACGGGGGCCGCCTTCTGCGCTCGGCCGTTTGGGGTGTCAGCGGCAGCCTGCAACTGGCGACCCGGGTGGCCAGTATTGCCGGCTCACTGCTGGGGGCGGCCTTGATCGGATTTGGGGTCCTGAGCGCCCTTTCCGTGCTGGGCCCGGCCGACACGTCGATCGTGGGGGCGCTTTGGCCGATCCTGATCGGCTGGTTTCTCTTGTCGGCAGCGCGCTCGTCATACCGTGACGCCGTGCGCCGCGAGCGCTTGCGGGGGCTCACGGTGCGCGACATCCTGCGCGCCGACCACGAGGCGGCACCGTCCGACGGTACCGTCGCGGAGCTCATACTGCGGGGCATGGCCGCCGAGCCGGGCGCGATCCGACCCGTCGTCAATGAGACGGGAGGCTTGATTGGACTGGTGACGGGCGCCGATGCGCACCGCGTGCCGCTCGCCCGACAAACCGTCACGACCCTGGGAGACATCGCGCGGCCGCGCGAAGGGCTCGTGGTGCTCGCTCCCGAGCGGCCGCTGGTCGAGGTCCTAGAGGAAGCGGCGCGCTCGGGCCGGCGGCGCTTCTTTGTCGAGTCTGACGGACTTCTGGTCGGCTGGATCGACCTAGTGGACGTGCTGGCCTACCTACGTCCAACCCCTCCTCCACCTGCATAGATGCAGACGCCAATGGCAGCGTGCGCCTCTTCTCACGGCCAGCCGGTCCACTATGATGCGCACGGTTGGCGCCGAATCCGGGACCGCGAGGCGCCATTGCCCAACGGTGCCGGGGGCGCCGCGCCTCCGGCCCATTTTCGCGCCGCAGGCGGCGCCTGAGGATTTGTAGACGCCGATAAAGTGCAGGTTGGCATCGCTGCCCGTGTATGGGGTCGAGCGGACTTCCGCGAAGTGGCGGAGGAGGCCGGGCAAGCAGGCTATAGGGGGGTCGAGACCGTCGGGAGTCTTGCCGGCGACCTGCGCGCAGCCCGCCGCGTGCTCGAAGACTCGGGTCTGGTAGTAACGGCCGGCTACTACGCGGCCAATTGGTTCGCCGACATCTATCGCGAGATAGAGCTGGACCACCTCCGCCGGGTGGCCGAGTTTTACGCGGGCCTGGAGGCTTCTTTCGTCATAACCTCGTCCTTGCCGGTGCCGGAGCGCATGGCCACGGCGGGGCACCACATAGGTGAGCGCGACGACGGTCTGCTGGACGAGCAATGGGGCTATTTTGCCGACTCACTCGCGCTCGCCACGCAGATCTGCGCGCGCGACTTCGAGATGCCGCTGCTGTTTCGCAATCAGGCCGGGTCCTACGTGGAAACCTCGGCTGAGCTGGACCACCTGATGGACCTCACGGACCCCGGCTCACTCTTCCTGGCGCCCGACGTTGGGCATCTGTTCTACGCCGGCGTAGACCCGGTTCGTTTCATACGACAGAATCTTGAACGCGTGCGCTACGTGACACTGAAGGACGCGGACGCCGACTTTCGCGAGCAGCATTTGGATGCGGAGGGCGGACTTGCGGAATTCGCCCGGAGAGGCGGATTTGTGGAGCTCGGGCAGGGCGACGTCGACCTGGGCGGAATCGTCGAGTCCTTGGGCACGGGTGAATTCACGGGCTGGCTGGTGGTGGACCAGGACTGCCCGCTGCGAGCCGCGGTGGCGAGCGCCGAGATCAGCCGGGACTACCTGGTTGGCCTGGGGCTCGGGGTAGAGTCGAGTTGATGCCGCGCCTTACGCGCCGCGCGACGCTGCGCCTGGCGGGCGCGGGGCTGCTGCTGGCCGCCTGCGGAGAGCAGCCCGTGCGCCGGCGCGTCCCGAGCCCGATTCGTCTTGCCAACCTGAGCCCCTGGGGCGTCAACACGTTTCTGGAGGTGGAGGTCGAGACGTGGAAGCGGCGCAAGAGCGTGAAGATGATCGCCGAGGCGGGAATCCACTGGATCAAACAACAGTTCCCCTGGGCGGATATCGAGATTCCCGCAAAGGGTGAGTTCTTTGACGCGCGGTCGCGCCGGACGACCTGGGACAAGTATGACGAGATCGTCGATCTGGCCGACGAAACCGGTCTGGAGATAATCGCCCGCGTCGATCACGCGCCAGCCTGGGCGCGGCCGGCTGGATCAAACGCCTCCGCGCCGCCTTCCAGCCTAAGCGACTACGCCGCATTTCTGGAACACCTGGCCACCCGTTATCAAGGGCGGGTGCGGCATTTTCAGATCTGGAACGAGCCCAACCTTGCGGCCGACTGGGGGGGCACGCCTCCGGACCCGCGGGCCTACGCGCGGCTGCTGCGCGTGGCTTTCGAGACTCTGAAGTCGATAGACGACAACATCGTCGTCATAGCGGCGCCCATGGCGGCCACGCTGGAGGACAGTCCGCGTGCGCTCAACGAGCTTGTCTATCTGGAGCGCTTGTACGCGCTGGGCGCCGGGGATTGGCTGGACGTGCAAGCCGCAAACGCCTTCGGGCTCGAGCACCCTCCCACCGCGCCGCCGGATCCCGACGTGCTCAATTTCCGCCGTGTGGAGCTGATACGCGAGCGCATGACCGAGTTCGGACTCAGCGCCAAGCCGATCTGGTTCAATGAGTATGGCTGGAACGCCTCGCCAGCCGATATGGATCCAGCCAAGCTCATCTGGCGGCGCGTGGATGAACCCAAGCAGGCCGAGTGGACTGTGAGCGGCGTTCGGTACGGCCTGGCGAACTGGCCGTGGGCGGGAGTGTTCAACATCTGGTTCTTCCGCCGTCCCTTCGAGATCGTGGGTCCCGACGAGTCGGAGTATTACTTCCGAATGGTGGGGCCCGACTTCACACCGCGCCTGGTCTATCGCGCGGTGCAGCGCGCCGCTACCGGCCACTCGTTCCCTTGAGCGCCCGCCGCGCGCGGCTGTGATCCGTCCGCGGGTGTCCGTAGCGCGGCGACTCTGGTTCGGCGCACTAGCCGTGTCGGCAGCGGCCGCGGTTGTCACGGCGGGGCTTTTCGTATGGCTGACCCTCTCGCAAAGAGGCGCGGCCCACGGCTTGGACGCGATCCCGGAGCTGCGCTACGCCGACGCACCCGGCATCGGCGCCAATACCTTCCTCCACCGCGAGCCGGATCCTCGCAAGGTCACGCGCGAGCTCGAGCTGTTACGCGAGTCTGGCGTGGGGCTGATCCGCCAGGAATTTCAATGGGTGGAGATCGAACCGCAAGCAAAGGGGCGTTTCCTCGACCCGCACGGGGCGAGCACATGGGCGAAATACGACAACATCGTGGACACCGCGCAGCGGCTCGGAATCGAGATTCTCGCCCGACTCGATAGGGCGCCGGCATGGGCCACGCCGGGGTTTGATCCACAGGCCAACCCATCCATTCAGGCTCCCCCGCGCGACTTTGACGACTTTGCGGACTTCGCCGCGGCCGTGGCCGCGCGCTATCGCGGGCGCATTCGCTACTACCAGATCTGGAACGAGCCCAATCTGCTAGGGGAGTGGGGTGGGCGCCCGCCCGATCCGGCCGCCTATCTGGAGATGCTGCGGCGCGCGCGCAAAGCGATCCGCTCGGTAGACCCGGACGCGGCCATCGTGCTGGCCGGCCTGGCGCCAACCATCGAGACCGGTCCCGACAATCTCAGCGACCTGATCTTCCTGCGCCGGTTGTACGAGCTAGGCGCCAAGGGAGACTTCGACGTGGCGTCTTCGATGTCGTACGGCCTCTTCAGCGGTCCGCGCGACGTACGCATTGAGGCGCTGCGCACCAACTTCCCACGCGCCGTGCTCTGGCGCGAAATCATGCTGGAATTCGGCGACCCCGCCACGCCGATCTGGGCGTCTGAGTACGGCTGGATGGCGCTGCCGCCAAGTTGGGGAGGGGAGCCCGGGATCTGGGGCAATCACTCGATTGCGGCGCAAGCCAGCTGGACGGTTGACGGGATTCGACGGGCGCGGGCGGAGTGGCCCTGGATGCCCACGATCATCGTCTGGGCGTCCCGCTGGCCGATCGACGCCCACCCGCGCGATCCGACGCCCTATTTCCGACTCATGGACAAAGACTTCACGCCGCGCCCCGCGCTTGCGGCGTTGCGGCGAGCATTTGCAGGCCCCCCGCGCGCGGGCGCGGGGCTGCATCAGGAGACGCAGCCGGCCATCGTCTACGAGGGTCCCTGGCCGCGCGTGCCCAGCAACGACGCGTCGCTCGGTCTGCATCGCGAGACGGGCGTGGCGGGGGCAACCGTCCGGTTCCGCTTCGAAGGTTCCGAGCTCGCTCTGTTGACCCGCCGCGGGCCGGAGATGGGCCGCGTGCGCGTGCGCATCGACGGTCTGGACGCTCTGCCCGATCGGCTTCCACGCAACGCGGGCGGGGAGTCCATTCTCGATCTCTACGCACCCGAGACGCACAACTTGGCGCGCGTGCCGATTGCTTCCCGCCTGCCGCCAGGACCGCACGAAGTGGAGCTGACGGTGATGGCGCAACGCAACCCGGAGTCGCGCGGCGGTCTCGTGATCGTGGACGGCTTCCTGGTTGCGAACGCGGCGCCGTTAGCGCCCTATGTCCTGCTCGCCGGTCTCTGGGGCGCCGTGCTGGCCGTCTGGCTGTGGCTTATGGCGCCCACGCTGCGGCGGCTGCCCGCCCGTCTTGACTGGTCGCGGCTGGACGGCGCACGGCTGTTCGCCTTGCACCCGGTCGAGATTGCGGCCGGCGCGGCCGCGGCTCTCTATCTGCTGCTCCCCGCCGGCGACCTCACGTCGGTTTGGACCGCCCTGCGCGCCGCGATTGCGCTCGCGATCTTCGGACTCGCTCTCGCGCGACCCATGCAAGTGGCGACCGTGGCAGTCGCCTCCATTCCCTTCGTCGGCATCGTGGGACGCACGGGTTTCTTCGACCGTCCGGTGGCGGAATTGCTGATTCTCACGCTGGCGGCCGCCTGGGTGCTGCGGATGCTGTGGTACCGGCGCCTGGAACTTCCGCGCGGCGCGTGGCGCTGGGCGCCCCTCTTCTTCGTACTAGCCGCCGCCACCGCGGCAGCGCTTGCGGATTTCGAGAAAACCGCGCTGCGCGATCTCCGCACCGTGATCGTCGAGCCGGTGCTGCTCTTCGGCGTTCTGGCGGCCAGCGCGCGCGACCGAGCGGGCGCCTTGCGACTCCTCTGGGCGCTGGTGCTGGGCGCGACCGCCCTGGCGGTGGTGTCGCTCGCCTCGATCCCAGCCGGAGCGGTCGTCATCGACACGGGCGTACCGCGCTTACGGGGTCCTTTTGGGTCGCCGAACAACCTCGCACTGATGCTTGAGCGGGCCGCGCCGGCGGCGTTGGGTCTGGCCCTGGCCGCGCGCCTGCCGCGCCGGGCGGGCTGGACTAGCTGGACGGCCTTCACCCTGCTGGCGGCCGTAATCGTGCTGACGTTCAGCCGCGGCGCTTGGGTGGGCACGATTCTTGGGCTGGCCATGGCGGCCGTGCCGCTCTGGCTGCGCCTCGGCCGCACCGTGCGCGTGGGATCGGCCCTGGCTCTAACGGGGATTCTCGCGTTCGCCGGACTCAGCTTTGGCGTGGACCGGCTCGCGTCTCTGTTCCGAAGCTCAGACGCGACCGCGCAGCTGCGCCTCTCGGTCTGGGACTCCGCCTGGCGCATGGTGCGCGATAACCCGCTCTTCGGAGTAGGGCCCGACAACTTCCTGTATCACTACCGCGCCTACTTGCGCCCGGACGCGTGGAGCGAGCCCAACATCTCGCATCCGCACAACTTCCTGCTCGATGCCTGGTTGAGCACCGGACTGCTCGGCCTGCTCGCCTTCACCCTCATACTGGCGCTGTTTTGGCGCGACTGGATTCGGGTGGCGCGCCGCGCGACGGGCGCCATTCGCTTGGTCGTCTTCGGCCTGGCGGGGACCATGCTGGCCGTACTGGCGCACGGCCTCGTCGACCATGCCTATTTCCTATCCGAGCTCGCGGCGGCGTTTTGGGTGCTTGTCGCGGTCGTCTACGTACTGCGGCGGGACGACGAGGGCCGGGGGCCGGCGGCAGCCGCCTCAGATTCGGCGCGGACTGCCAAGTCCCTCAATGTGTAAACGATGCCCGCTGTCTGGACGAGGGGTGGGGAGTGAGTTGCGGTAAAGGTTGCAATCAGAGGGAGCAATCTGCGGGAGGAGGGCGGATCCTCGGCCCGGGCGTTTTGCTTGAAATGTGAATCCCCCCCGGCTTCCGCCGGGGTGACGGGACAAAGACACCCTCACTCAGGCCCGCTCGCTTCCAGGCCGCCGCGGGCGCCTAGCGGATCTCGTCGAACAAGGGTGTCAGCTCATGCTCCTGGACCTCGCCGCTGATACGGCGGACGATGGTGCCGTCGGAGTCGATGAACACCCAGAACGGGAAAGCGGTCAGGCCGAAGGCGTTCAGCACCGTGTCGTTTGTGTCCACCAGCACCGGCGCCGTCCAGCCCTCGCGGTAGAGCCAATCTTCCGGCGGGTAGTTGGAGCGCAGCTCGTCGATTGAGGTCGCGACGGAGTAGATATCCACGCCCTCGGGCTTGCCGTCGCCGTCCAGCCAGGCCTGCACGCGCGGCACCTCCACCTGGCAGTGCGAGCACCAGTGCGCCAGGAAGACGACCGCCTTGGGCCGCCCGTCGTTCACGATCGCTACGGCGCCGCCGTCGAAGTCGGCGCCGCGCACCTCCGGCGCGGGACGCCCAATCTCGTTGTCCGGGAACCTGGGGTCGTAAGCGGCCAGCACGTTGCCGGAGATCACCGGGTCGCGCGACACCGGCGCTACCTCGCCGCCGTCCGAGGCTCCGCAGGCGGCCATCAGCGCAATCAGGCCGGCCGCAAGCGCCAGGCCGACCGTGCCCGTGATCAGAGCGTTGCGGATGCGCATGGTGACTTACCAGCAGTGCTCCGGCGCAAGGCCCGCAGCGTCTCAATGGTACTCACAAGGGCTGACATGTCCAGACAAGACCTCCGCCGCCGACCACAAGCCGGACCATGACGCTGGTGTCGACGACGATCACGGGTGGCCGGCGTTTCGCATCTGCTGAAGAACCGGCTCACTGAGATCGATCGGCCCCAGACCCTCGTGCCGCTGCGCGATCCGGTCGAGCAGCGCCTGCGCGTCCACCGGGGCCGGGCAAACCGAGGCCGTCGAGCGCGCGACGATCTCCCCGTTGAGGCTGCGGCGGTTGCGGACAGCGGCGGCTTGCAGCTCCCGTTGCACGTGGTCCGGGATTCCCCGCAGCGCGAGGTGAGGCATGTTGCTTCCTTGGAACTGATATCAGAATGACACCGTAACAGCAGTGCAGGCGGCGAAGGGCGCGCCACGCGTGGCGCATGGCCGACAACGCGCGCCCCTTGATTCCGCCGGAATTACCGAGGAGGAAGAGACCCTCACCCCGGCCCTCTCCCTTCGAGAGACCTTTGCGTAATGCGCCTTGGCCGGCCCCGCGGGGCCGCGGTCGACCCGGGAAGTGACCGCCAGGGGCCTGGGTGCCCCCCGCTGCCGCCCGCCAGCCCCCCAGAGCGCCCGGTATGGCCGGGCCCGAGGGCGCATGGCCCCTAGGGTCATGGGGTCGCGGGGGCCAGCAGCCGGTCCGCTCGGCGCAGGTTGTAGGCCAGCAGCTTGAACCACACCTCCGTGGTGTTCCGCGCCAGCCCCACGTAGCGCACCTGGCGATACCCGTACGAGCGTTTCAACGTCCCAAACACATGCTCCACCGGGCGCCGCGTCCGCTCGATGAGGGTGTGGCGCCGGCGCGCCGTAGGCCGGAGGTGGGGCTGATGTTTGGTCGGGCGCCGCATCAGCCGGTCCTTGATGCCCCGCGCCCGCAACTGCGCGTGGCGCGCGTGCGTGCCATAGGCCGCGTCCCCATACACGGCGCGCTCATCCCCCACGATCAGCGCGTCCGCCACCTCGGTCTCATTCACATTCGCCGGGGTCAGCACCGCCCGCCGGACCAACTCCGAGCTCGCGTCCACGCCGACGTGCAGCTTGTACCCGAAGCGGGCGCGGGCCCCCCGGCCCGCCCAGGCCGCGTCCGGGTCCCTGGGGCGATCCGCGCCCGCAGCCGACGGCGGGCGTACCTGCGCCGCGTCCAGCGTCGCGTCCAGCAGGGTGCCCTGCTTGACCACCAGCCCCCGCGCGGCCAGTTGCCGCGTCACCGCCGCGAACAGAGGCTCGGCCAGCCCGGCGGCGGTCAGCCGCGTGCGGAAGCGGCTGATCGTCGAGTGATCGGGGGCATCATCCTGCAGCCCCAAGCCCACGAACCGGCGGAACGACAGCCGCTCCCACAACGCCTCTTCCATCGCCGGGTCCGACGCCTGGTACCACTGCTGGAGCAGCAGCACCTTGACCATCAGCAACGGCGGGTAGCTCGGGCGCCCGTTGGGGGCGGCGTGCAGGTCGGCCACCAGCGCTTCCAACGGCGTCCAGTCGATGAGTTGGGTCAGCCGCTCCAGGCGGGCATTGCGCCCGACGCGCGACGGCAGCCAGGCGTCCATCAGCTCAGGCGGGTGGGGCGTGCGGTGCATGCGTGAGGACCTCAGAGACGGCAAGGCGCGGTCACAACTATCCGCACGACCGCGAGGTTATGCAAAGGTCTCTTCGAGGGAGAGGGGGACTTCCGCCGGGGATGCCTGGGCGGACTTCCAGCGCGCGGCCAGGGTGCGCAGGGTGCCGCGGCCGTAGAGGTAGGCGGCGGCGGATTCGACGCTTAGGGTGACCGCCCAGGCGCCGCCGCCGATGGCCGCGCCGGGCAGGTCGGTCAGGTTGAGCGCGGCGAGCATGAAGGTCAGCAGCACCAACAGCCGCCAGACGTTGACGTAGGCGACGGGGCGGGTGCGCCGGGCGCGCATGAGGGCGGAGGTGTAGATCTGCTCCTGCGCCAGGATGGGCGGCAGCGGCGCCATGATGCGCAGGACGAGCACGACCTGCTCGCGCAGCTCGCCGTGCACGCCGATAAGGCCGCCCAGGATGGCGTCGCTGAGCGGCGGTACGAACGCCACCAGCAGGGTGGGCGCCAGGGTGAGGACTCCCACCAGGTTGGCCAGCCGCAGCAAGCGCCGCGGATCGGCCCCCTGCCCGAGCAGGGCGAGCAGGGTCGGCTGGATGCCCCAGATGGGCAGCACGGTTATCTGGTAGACGGCGAAGGCGACGGCCACGGCCGCGATCGACAGCTCGGGCGTGGAGGTGCGGGTGAGTCCCGCGTTGACGACGGCCGGCGTGACGGCAGGCAGAAACGCGGCGAACAGCAGGGGCGCGAAGAACACCAGCATCGCGCGGTACGGCCTATCGCCGCTCGTTGCCGGCGCGCGCGGCAGGTGCCCGGGCAGCGCGCGCCCGGCCAGGACGGCCAGGACCGCGAACTCCAAGGCGGCCCCGGCCACGAGCGCGACGGCCGCCACCAGCGAGCCCGAGGCGGCGCCGCTCAGCAGCAGCAGAGATCCGGCGGCTACGACTCCCAGCACGCCGCTCAAGGTCCCGGCCCAGACCAGGCGCGCCTGGCCGGCCCGCAGGGCGGCGCCGTGCAGGTGCGTGCGGGCGACCGCCAGGGGCGGGAAGGCCACCAGCGCAATCAGCGCCTGGCGGGCCTGCTCGCGCAAGGCGCCGGTGGCCGCGAAGACCGTGTCGAGAACCACGTCCAGCAGGGGCGTGAGCGCCACCACGGCCGCCGCTCCGGCCACGGCGACGGCGCACACGGCCGCGAAGCGGTTCAGGCGGGTGAACGACGACCGGTCTTCCAGGAACACCAGCGTGAGCTGCTGGATGCGCAGCTGCGGGAGCGCCACCAGCGACACCACCCCCAGCGCGATGGCGTAGCCGCCGATGGCCGCCTCGGGGTTCGCGGTGCGAGCCAGCAGCGCACTGAGAAAGGGCGCCAGGAAGTGGACGGCGGCGAGGTTGAGCGCGGCCGGCACGAAGAGCCTGGCCGCGCGCCGCGCCAGCGGCGTCCGCGTCATCGGCCCCGCGCTGACTGAGACGTTTGCATAACCCGGTCAGGTAAGGATGTCCGGGGAGAACCCTGCGCGGTTCCAGGTTGGGTGGGGCCTGGATTCCCGCGTGCGCGGGAATGACGAGGGGTTACGCATAGGTCTCCGTGCGCGGGAATGACGAGGGGTTACGCAAAGGTCTCCTGACCCGGCGCTCACCGGGGGGCGGCGATCAAGTCGGCGGCGGTCAGCGCCCGAGGGCGCGCCGGATGCGCTTTTGAGCCTTGGTGGCGTAGGTGTGCACGGTGCTCCCCATGTGGACCCAGGTGGGCGCGTGGCTGGTGTGCAGCTCCGCGCCGCGCAGGCTGGCCAGAAAGTCCGCCGGGTCGCTCCAGGCGCGCATGGACTGCCAGCTGCGCCCCACTTCGAGAACCAGGTGGGAGTCGGACCCGACCGAGCGGGTCAGACCGTGCTCGGCCGCGAAATCCCCGGCCAGGGCATTGTCGGCCGGGTGGATGGTACGGCCGTTGAAGACTTCCAGGATATCGACGTCATCCAGGATCGACTCGATGGCGGCGCGGCCGAGCGCGGATCGACGCATGCGGTCGAACGGGTGCGGAATCAACACGACGCCGCCCTGCTCCTTGATCGCGCGTACCGTCTCGGCGGGCGACATGTCTTTTGCAATGGGGCGGTTCAAGAAGAGGCCGATGATGTCGCCTTCGGTGCTCTTGATCTCTTCGCCTTTGATCATGGGAAAGATGTCCAGGCCGGCCAGCTCGAACGCGCCGTCCATGGTGTTGTGGTCCGTGATCGCCACCACGTCGATCCTGCGCGCGCGCAGCGCGCGCACGAGCTTGCGGGGCGCCAGCCCGCAGTCGGGCGACGCGTGGGTGTGCGCGTGCAACTCGACGCGCAGCGGCGCATTGGGAACAGCCGCCGAACTCATGCGCGGCTCAGGCGCCGGCGGCTCCCGCCTCGGCCTCCATGCGCTTGCGGCCGGTTCCCATGATGCCCTCGCGTTGGATCTTGTTCTGGAGGGCGCGGACTCCGTCGATCAACGCTTCCGGCCGCGGCGGGCAACCGGCCACGTAGATGTCCACTGGAACTACACGGTCGACGCCCTGGAGCGTGCTGTAGCTGCGGAATGGACCTCCGCAGGTGGCGCAGGCCCCCATGGCGATGACCCACTTGGGGTCGGCCATCTGCTCGAAGAGATGCTTGACCACGGGCGCCATCTTGTTGGTGACGGTGCCGGCCACGATCATCACGTCGGATTGGCGCGGCGAGGATCGGAAGACCGTTCCAAAGCGGTCCAGATCGTAGTGGGGGGCGGCGGCGGCCATCATCTCGATGGCGCAGCAGGCCAGCCCGAACCCCAGCGGCCAGAGCGAGTTGGACTGCGCCCAGGAGAACAGCTTGTCGACGGTGGAGGTGACAATGTCGAGCGCGCCGATCTGGTCCGACACCATGCGCAGGGGGATAGAGTCGTCGCTGCGCGATTCCGACGCCTTGCCCCAGGGCTGGTAGCCGAGGGGAACTTTGTCAAGCCCGAAGTCGTGCCGGCGCTCGACGGCCGGCCGGCGGCCGCCACTCTCGGCCATAGGTTGCCTTTCGATCGCGGGCCTGCCACCCATGAACTGTGATCCAATTGTATGTCGTCCGGGCGGCGCGCGCGGGCAGCCCCGCCGCCGCGGAATGCTTGCCGTACTTGGTGCGAGCCATGATGCTTGAGGCGACGCCGCCGCAAGTTCGTAAACGGAGCCCCGCATAGCAACCGCCGCGCCGGTCAGCTTCCGGTTCCTGCCCGAGGACAGGATCGTCGAGGCCGAGCAAGGCACGACCATCCTGGACGCCGCGCATGCCAACGACGTGCCCGTGGAGACGGTGTGCGCGGGCAAGGGTTCGTGCGGCACCTGCCGCGTTCTGATCCGCGAGGCCGAGGTCCCCTCACCCAACCCGCACGACCGCCGCCGCCTGTCCGAGCAGCAGATCGCCAACCGCTGGCGGCTGGCCTGCCAGCACCAGGTAGCCCCCGGCGCGGTGTACACCCACCCGGTGGGCGTGCGCCGGGTGCGGATAGTGGAAGCGGCGGGGCTGGGCCGGATTCCGCTGGACCCAAACGTGCAGAAGATTTATGTCAAGCCCAAAGCGCCCTCGCTGCACGACCAGCGGGCCGACTGGGCGCGCATTCAGGACGAGTTGGCGGCGGCGGCGGGCGACGTGGACCCGGCGCTGGAGGCGCTCACGCGGCTGGCCTCCATCGGGGAGAGGGTCAGCGAGGGCGTCACGGTGGTTATCGCCGGGAACCGGGTCATCTCGGTGGAAGCCGGCGACACGACCGGCCAGGCGTACGGCATGGCGTTCGACATCGGCACCACCACCGTGGTGGGCGCGCTGTTGGACTTGACGACCGGTGAGGAAGCGGCCGTGGCCTCCGACCTCAACCGCCAGCACATCTACGGCGGCGACGTGATCAGCCGCATGAGCGTGACCATGCGCGGACCGGAGTACGTCGAGCGGCTGACCGCGGCCGTGCGGTCCACCGTCAACGAGATCATCGAGCGCTGCCTGGCAGAGAGCGGCGTGCCGCCGGACCGCGTGTACGAGCTCACCTTCGTGGGCAACACGGTAATGCAGCACCTGCTCGTGGGGGCGGACCCTTCGCGTATCTCCTACTCGCCGTTCGTTCCGACGACGGTCGACGCGGTAGCGGCCACGGCCGCCGAGATGGGCTTGCCGGTGCTTCCCTCCGCGTCGGTGTGGATCGCGCCCAGCGTGGCGAGCTACGTGGGCGGCGACATCGTGGGCCTGATGCTGAGCGCGGGGCTAGGCAGACGCGGCGGCAACATCCTGGCGATTGACGTCGGGACCAACGGGGAGATCGTGGTCTCGAAGGACCGCGAGCTGTTCGCCACGGCCGCTCCGGCCGGACCCGCGTTCGAGGGCGCCGAGATCAGCCAGGGCATGCGGGCCGCGCCGGGGGCGATCGAGCAGGCGCGGATCTCGGCCCAGGGCGTCGAGGTAGAAGTGATCGGCGACGAACCGCCGGTGGGCATATGCGGCTCGGGCCTGGTTTCCACGGTGAGCGAGCTGCTGCGCGTGGGCGCCGTTCTGCCGTCGGGACGGCTGGTCGGTCCGCATGAGCTGGACGGTGGGCGCCGTGAACTGGCCGGCCGCATCTTGCCGGATGAGCGCGGCGGAGCTTTCTTCCTGACCGGCGACGCCACGAACCCGGATGAGGCCGTGAAGCTGCACGCGCAGGACATCCGGCAGCTGCAGCTGGCCAAAGGCAGCATCCGCTGCGGCGTCAACGTAGTGCTGCGGGAAGCCGGGCTGCAAGCTGAAGAGCTTGATTCGGTCGTGCTGGCGGGCGCTTTTGGCAGCTACATCGACCCGGCGCAGGCGCTCATGATCGGCATGCTTCCGGTGCCGGTCCCAGTGGAGAAGGTGCGCTCGGTTGGCAACGCGGCCGGGCACGGAGCGCGCATGTGCCTGCTCTCGCTGACGTCGCGGATCAGGGCCATCGAGCTGCCCCCGCGAGTGCGTTACGTGGAGCTTTCGGCCGTCGCGGACTTCCAGGACACGTTCGCCGAGGCGCTGGCTTTTCCAGTCCCCGACGATCGAGTTTGAGGCCAGGCGGGCAGGCCCGCCGGTGCTAGCATCGGCCTCTCCATGACGCCGCCGCGGAGGATGCGAGTGCCTCGCTGGCGATTGCCGCTCGTCTGTGGACTGACGCTCGCATTGGCCATCGCGGGCGCTTGCGGAGACTCCGGCGAAGACTCACTGGCTGAGCGGTTCGAGGCGGCCGAACAGCAAACGGTGGTGCCGCGCGGACCGGCCGGTACCGCCGGGCTTCCGGCGGCTTCGCTGACCGCGCGGGCGCCCGTGGGCGCCACGGCCAGCCCGAGCACCGAGCGCGAGCCCAGCCACGACGACTACATCCAACGCGGCAGCCTGATGCTGCAGCTGGGCGACTACGAAGCCGCGGTCGCCGCATTCGAGACGGCCGTGGCCCTCGACCAGAACGACCCGAGTGGATTCACGGGGCTGGCCCTGGCGGAGGCCGCGCGGGGACGCTTCGAGGCGGCGCTGCTGCAAATCAACCGCGCGCTGCAACTGGACCCGGACAACACGGCCGTGCTGGTGGAGCGGGCGCGTCTGCACGCGACACTGGGAGATCTAACCAGCGCGCTGGCGGACCTCGACCGCAGCATCGAGATCGAGCCGGAGAACACGGCGGCGTTGCTCACCCGGGCCGACCTGCTGCGCGTCCAGGACCGCTTCGACGAGGCGCTTGCCGACATCGACCGCGCGCTCGATATCGATCCGTCCAGCGCCCTGGCTTACGTGATCCGCGCCTCGATCCGCATCGCGCAACAAGACCTGCCCGGCGCATTGGTTGATCTGGACGAGGCCGCCGCGCTGGAGCCGGAAAACGGCCTCACCCAGCTGCAGCGCGCTCAGATCCTGTCCGATCTGGGACGCCGCAGCGAGGCGCTGGCGGCGATCGACCGTGCGCTCGATATCGACCCCACGGATACGCGGGCGCTGGGCTTCCGAGCGTTCATGCACCACGCCGCCGGAGAGCTCGACGAGGCCCTGGCGGACTACCAGCGCGCGCTGTCGCTGGACCCGGACAACGCGTTGCTGCGAAACAATCGCGCGGACGCGCTGATGCTGCAGGGCAAGCTGGCGGAGGCGCTGGTGGAGATCGATCGCGCTATTGCGGCGGATCCGGAGCTCGGCATCGCGCACTACACGCGCGGGCAGATTCTCGATGAGCTGGGGCGAACGGCCGAGGCTCAGGCCAGCTACGCGGAGGCGCGGCGCCTGGGCTACGCGCCTTCACCCCAAGACCTGGCGCGGGGCAGCTCCGAAACCGCCTGAGCCGACATCGGGACCTGTCAGGTCCGTTGAGCCGGGAGCGCGCGCCAAGCCGTCATGCCGGTCAGCCCGCATGCTCGGCGGGCACCGGCTCCACCCAGACGGCGCCATCCGCGAAGAACTCCTTCTTCCAGATGGGAACGATGGTCTTGAGGGTATCGATAGCGTAGCGGCAAGCCTGGAAAGCCTCGGCGCGATGGGCCGCGCCAACGGCTATCACGACGCTGGCCTCGCCGATCTTCAGCTCTCCAATGCGGTGCGCCATGGCGATGTCGGCGCCCTCCCAGCGCTCGCGCACCTGCTCGGCGATCTCGCGCATCTTGGCCAGCGCCATCGGCTCGTAGGCCTGGTAATCCAGCTTGACTACAGGGCGGCCGTCCGCGTTGTCGCGCACGATTCCGGAGAAGGTGCAAACCCCGCCGTTGCCAGGCCGGTTGACGGCCGCCACCAGGCGGGCGTCGTCGATAGGGTCGTGGGTCAGCTCGACGATCATGCGCCCCCCGATACAGGCGGGATGATGGCCAGCTCGTCACCCTCGGAAAGCCGCGTATCGCCCGGCACGAACTCGCGATTGCGCGCGAACGAGACGTGATCGACCAGACGCTCGAGCCGCGGCTGTTCCTGAACCAGTCCGGCGAAAACATCTCGCACGGTGGCGCCCCCAGGCAACTCCAACTCACGGCGCCGCTCACCGATGGCTTCGGCGACCGAGGCGAAGAGCAGAAGCTCGACGCGGATCGATGACGCGCCGGCGGGATGCCGCGCCGGCGGGGTCTCGACTTGCCCAGTGCGCAGCTTCCCCATACGTCGAGCGTAGCAATGTTGGTGCCCGGCCACAGCCCGAACTCACACCTGCCCGCGCCGCGTACTCATGCGGCTGTGCGACGATGGTCCGTCCCACGCTAGTAAGTGAACCGCGGCCCGGCATGAGCTCTCCCGATCAAGCGCCGTCAACGCCGCAGGCCGGCTCGGAGTCGACCGAACGGCACCGACACGAGGCCGGCGAGATCGGCGCGGTTCCCTGCGCCGTGCTGGTCATCAGCGACAGCCGCACGGAGAAGACGGACCGCTCGGGGCGCGTAGCCGAACGCCTGATCACGGACGGCGGCCACTCGGTCGTGCACAACGGGCTGGTCCGCAACGAGCCGGACATGATCCGGGCGGAGGTCAGCAGCGCGATCGAGGCGGGCGCGCGCTTCGTGTTTTGCACGGGCGGCACCGGGCTGGGCGTGCGGGACATCACCGTGGACACGGTGACGCCGATGCTCGACAAGGTGCTGGAGGGCTACGGCGAGTGGTTCCGGCGCGCAAGCTGGGATCAGATCGGGGCGGCGTCGATCCTCTCGCGCGCGGTGGCGGGGCGGCTGGGCAACGCGCTGGTGGTGTGCGGGCCGGGCTCGCCGGCGGCGGTGGAGCTGGCGCTCGGCGAGCTCTTGGTGCCCGAGTTGCGGCACTTCATCCGCGAAGTCTCGCGCTGAGGTTCGCGCCAGGCGCGATCACGGGTAGCCGCAAAAAGCCGATCCCCTGTTAGCTCGCCGGCGCGACCAGGCGGCGCCGCAAACTGTCAGCCCGCGAGCTCATAGGCTTCTTCCACCTCGTCGCGCGTCCAGTCGAGCGGCTCGGGCAGGATCTGCTGGAGGTC
Source organism: Chloroflexota bacterium (assembly GCA_965220075.1). GTDB lineage: Bacteria > Chloroflexota > UBA11872 > UBA11872 > UBA11872. Next base: position 881,994 of record OZ244806.1, on the reverse strand, counting down.
CAGCAGCGTGTCCAGGTGGTCGGTGAAGAGAACGCCGTCAAGATGATCGATCTCGTGCTGCACCGCCTGCGCGAGCAGCCCGCGCGCGTCCAGCGTGGCGGGCCGCCCGTTGGGCTGCCGGTAGTCAGCGATGACCGAGGTGGCGCGCTCGACCGTGGCGCGATAGCCCGGCAGCGAGAGACAGCCTTCGGTCATTTGCTCACGCGGACCCGATTCGATGATCTCAGGGTTGATGAGGGTGTAGGGGATGCCTGATTGCGGGTCCTCATCGTCGTGCGGAAGCTGGATGACGACGACGCGCAGTGTGACGCCAACCTGCGGCGCGGCCAGTCCCAGACCGTCGTGGGCGTGCATGGTCGCGTACATGTCGGCAATCAAGCGGCCGAGCGGCGGCTCGACACTCTTGATGGGTTGAGCGACCTCGCGCAGAAGCGGATCGGGAATCTCGAGAATGCGGCGAATCACGGTGACGGTTGAATCTCCACCGGCCTGGCGGGCGGAGCAAGTCTAAGCGCCGCGCGGCAAAGGGTACTGTGGGATAGTGGTCTCCCCAGCCAGTCGAGAGGTGCGGCGCAGCTTCGAATGAAAGATCCCACCACCCACAACATCTCGCAGTCCTTGCAGCTTTGGGACCATGCTCGGGAGGTCATTCCGGGCGGCTCGCAGCTGATCAGCCGTCGTCCGTACATCTTCGCGTCCGGAATCGCGCCCATCTACGCCGAGCGCGGCAAGGGCTCGCGGATTTGGGACGTCGACGGGACCGAGTACATCGACTACGGCATGTCGGTGACTTCGTGCATTCTCGGATACGCGGACGACATAGTTGACGACGCCGTGCGCGAGCAGGTCGGCAAGGGCGCGACGTACTCGCTGAACAGCCCGCGCGAGATCGAGCTTGCCGAGCTGCTGATAGAGCGGATCCCGTGCGCCGAGATGGTGCGTTTCGCCAAGGGCGGCGGGGAGGCATGCACCATCGCGGTGCGCATCGCGCGTGGCGCGACCGGGCGCGATGTCGTGCTGTTCAGCGGCTACCACGGCTGGCACGACTGGTACCTGGCGGCCGGTCATTTGCAGGAAAGCGCTTTCGACCCCTTTGCCCTGCCGAACATCCAGCCGACCGGAGTGCCGAAGGCGCTGGAAGGCACCGCCATCCCATTTCCCTGGGGCGACGTCGCGCCGCTCGAGCGGCTGCTCGAGCAATATCGAGGCCGGGTGGCCGCCATCATCATGGAGCCGATCCTGCTGGCCACGCGGCCGCCGGAAGGCTATCTGGAGGGCGTGCGCGAGCTGGCGACGCGCGAGAACGTGGTGCTGATCTTCGATGAGGTCACGACCAACTTCCGCTACGGCGTCGGCGGCATCCAGGAGTTCGTGGGGGTGGTCCCGGACCTGGCGTGCTTCGCCAAAGCGATCTCGAACGGCTACGCGATGGGCGCGGTGGTCGGCAAGCGCTGGGTGATGGAGCCGGCGGCGGACATGTTCGTGAGCAGCACCTACTGGAGCGACCTGATCGGAATCGTGGCCGCGATCACCACCCTCGGGGAGATCGAGCGGCGCGACGTGCCGGCGCGGCTGGCCGACTACGGCGAGCGCTTGCAGTCGGGTATGCGCGAGGTGCTGGACGAGGTGGACCTGCCGGTCGAGATCTCGGGCATGCCGGCGACTCCCGGGTTCAATTTCACCGAACCGGCCGACCCCGACGAGACCAAGAAACTCGATGTTCTGGTGGCGCAGGAAGCGGCCAAACGAGGGATTCTGTTCAACGCGCACCCGCGCCACAGCTGGGCGCACGACGACCGCGATCTGGGCGCGACTCTCGACGCGTTCCGCGACGCGCTGCTGGTGGCAAAGGACGCGATCGGGCGCGATGCCGTCGACGACGTGCTGGAGGCCAGCCTGGCGCCGGCGATCATTCCGCGGCCGTCGACTCCGCGTATCCACCCGTAGCCTCCCAGCGGAGACACCGGTGGGGCGGTGCAGCCGCCCGCGCGGGTAGTGGTTGCCCAAGGCTCGACCACGCGGGAGACTGCGAATTCGCTCGTAGGAGGCTCGGCACGGCCGGCAATGAGTGATCCGTGGGCGCCTCTGCCCGAAGTCATCGAAACCGACCGCCTTATCCTGCGCCGTTTTCGGGCCGGCGACGTGGATGACGTGCTGGCCTACGCGCGGGACCCGCGGTGGTCGCGCTATCTGCCGGGAGTTCCACGGCCATACACACGGGCCGACGCGGAAGCGTTCGTAGCGAGCCGCGTAAGCGATCAGTGGGAGGCGCAAGCCACCTGGGCCATGCAACTCAATGACGGAGTAGCAGGCGGACTGGGCTTAACGGTTGAGTCAAAGCATCTGCGGGCGGCGCTCGGATACGGCCTGGCGCGCCCGCACTGGGGCAAAGGTCTCACGACCGAAGCCGCACGAGCCGTGATCGACGCGGCGTATCGGACGCTCCCCAACCTGAACCGCGTCTACGCGACCGCCGACGCACGCAATAGTGCATCGCAGCGCGTCATGGAGAAGCTCGGCATGCGGCGCGAGGCGCGGCTGCGCGCCCACCGGGTCCATCGAGGCGAGACAGTTGACTGGGTGATCTACGGCCTGCTGCGGGATGATTGGGAGCGGCTGCAGACGGACGCGGCTGGCTGAACGAACGCACGCGGGTCCGGGCCGCCCAAGGCCGCCGCTGGCGGCTCAGTGCACGAAACGCACGCAGTAGACCGGCGGCAGGTGGTGCGAAATCGCGCTCCACGAATCACCCTGGTCCTCGCTCACCCATAGCGACCCGGTCGTAGAACCGAAGGCCAATACTCCACCCGAGTCATCCACATCCAGCGCATGCCTGTACACGATGTCGTAAGCATGGCGTTGCGGCAGGCCCTCCCGAAGAACTTCAAACGTGGCGCCGCCGTCGCGGGTACGCGTAACCACCACTTGGCCGCGTGCGGGGATGCGGTGATCGTCGCTCACCGCCGGCACGAACCACGCCGTGCGCGGCTCATGCGGGTGCACCGCGACGGCGAAACCGAAGCTGGAGGGCCGCATGCTGAGCTCCCGCCAGCTTCGAGCGCCGTCACTCGAGACGTAGGAGCCGTTGTGGTGGGTGGCCCACAGCCACTTAGGGTCGGCGGCGCACTGCACGACGCGGTGGGGGTCTTGCACATACGGATCGTAAGCGCGTTCGGCCGGCACGTAATCGGCCCACATGCCCTGCGCGCGGCACTGCCAGGTTGTCCCGCCGTCCACGGTCTCCCAGACGCCCCCGACAGATACACCGACAGCGACGTGATCGTCATTGGCAGGATTCACGCAGATCGAATGAATGCCCGGATAATCAAATCCGCCGCCCATCCACTCATGCCGCTTGGGATGGTCCCAAAGCGAGCGCACTAGCGACCATGATTCCCCGCGGGACTCTGAGAGGAAAAGGCCGCCGGGCATCGTGCCGCACCACAGGCGCGCATCGCCGTTGGATGCGCCAGTGTCGGCCTCCAACGCCCAGATTTTCCGCAAAGACCACTCAACCGGCTCGCCGGTGACCGGGTCGCGATCGTCAAGGCCGTCGGGCTTGGGCGGATATACGGGAACGTCGATCTCCCGCCAGGTTTCACCGGAGTCATCCGAACGGTGCAGCTTGACGCCGAAGTGCTCGTGATCCAGAGCGGCGTAGATAGCGCTGGTACGAGCATCGGGCAGCACTATCGGGACAGGAGTGGCGAGAAAGTCCGCGGAAGTGATCTCCCACGCTGCTCGGGCCGCGCCGCGAGCAACACGAAACAGCCCTTTGCGAGTGCCCACTAGCAGCTGATCGCTCACCTCCACCCTCCCGACAAGGACTGCATGACGTACACCTCGGAGGTGGGGACTACGGGATCGCTCAAAGCTATGCGGTCGTGGATCTGCTTGCCGTCTACGAACACGACCATGTGGCGCCGCACGGCGCCCCGATCATCCAGGACATACCCGCGTGCGCGCGGGTTTGCAGCGAAGACCTGGCCGAGCACCTCGGCCACCGTCGCGCCGGGCACTTCGGTGGGAGGACACTCAACGTGCCGCTGGATGTTCTTGGTAAACACCACGCGCGCCATAGCTGCGAGATTGTAGGCACAAGTCCACTAGGGCGGCTTGGAGCGACCGCGCCGCGCGACTCGAAAGCTACAGATTCAGGCCGGCGAAGAAGAGCCAGTACCAGATGAGATAGACGCCCGCGCCGAGCATGAAGAAAGAGCTGGCGCGGTGCACGTGGGGCAGGGCGCCGCGCAGCCAGTGCGAGACCGCGTCGCGGAAGATGGCGGCACCGATGGTGGCGGCTATCACCACCACTCCCATACCCAGCGCGTAGGCCAGGAACTGACTGAGCGAGTTGAAGAAGCCTTCGGTAGCCAGCGAGCTGCCCACCACCACCATGAATATGGGGAGCGTGCAACTCAGGGAGCCGATCGCGTATCCAACGCCGAATACGAACGCGTTGGTAAGGTTGCGCTTGGGGGCGACTTGAATCCGGCTGGCGGCCAGGATGCCCACGTAGCGGTGGGAGATAAGCAGGTATACGCCGAATGCGACCATCAACGCGCCAATCGTGAGCCCCAGGAAGGGGAACACGCGGCCGAGGAAACCCCCGCCCGCTGAGATCACCACGCCAACGGCGGCAAAGATCATCACGAAGCCGCTCGTCGCAATCAGCCCCACCAGGAGAGCGCGGCCGATCCGCAGGAACACCGGCCGTTGCTCAAATCCGGCTTCCTGCGTTCCCAGCTGATAAGCGATGTAGGACGGCAGCATGAAGAAGCCACACGGATTGACGCTCGCCACCACGCCGGCGGCCGCGGCGAACCCGATCGGGAGCGTGCTGGCAAAACCGGAGACGGCAGCCTCGGTGCTGGCTTGCACGGATATCAGCACCGCGATCACGGCGGCCACCAGCACGGCCGGGATCGCGTAGGTCAGAACGGCGGCGCTGCCCGAAGCGCGTTGGGCCGGTCGCGCGGCCACGGGCTTTTCCGGCGTATCGGTATCAGCCGCAGACGCCAACGCTCAACTCCTCATCGCCGCGCTATGTGCGCGATGCTTCCTCGAGCTCGGCGATGAACTCGAGCAGCGACTCGCGGTTCAGGATTCCGGCCCACTGCCGCACGATCTCGCCGCTGGGCGTAATGAACAAGGTAGAAGGCATTCCAAGGATCCGGTAGTTCTGCATGACTATCGGGTCGGAGGTGGTCCCGATAGGGTATTCGACGCCCAGCTCGACAACGAGCGCCTGTCCCTCCTCGCGACTGCCGAGGTTCACGAACGGCCCTACGTCCAACCCGATCAAGGTGACGCGGTCGCGGGTCGCTTCGTAGGCCTCTTGCAAGTCCGGCATCTCGACCCGGCAGGGCGGGCAGAGCCCCGCCCAGAAGTTCAGAACAACGGGTTTGCCCTGCGCGAGGATGGCGCTGAACTGCACGGGGGCGTCAGCCTCGAAGCCCTGGCCCTGGTACGGAGTGAACTCGAAATCGGGCGCCGCGCGGCGATCACCGGCGGGGAAACTGCGCAGCGAAGACGCGGCGGCGGTGTCCGATGCATCCGGCGTCGGGCTGGCCGAGCTTGCCTGCTCGCCGCAGGCGGCCAGCACGGCCGCACCGCCGGCCGCAAGCGCGCCCAATAAAACCCGGCGCGGAAGGACGCGCCGCCGATCACATCCGTCGGACATCCGTCCGGTTCCTTTCCCGCCCATGCGCAACCTCAAGGATAATTCGTGCGTACGACCGCCGCCCACCGCGCGCGGTGCTCTTTGCGCATAGTCTGCGCGATGGTGTCCGCCAACCGAAGTAAGAACCTATACGCATGCTCGGCCGGGCGGGTGAGAATTCAGACTCGTGACTGGAGCACATGCCAGGATGCGGATTACGAGGCGCCTTTGGCGGCGTGTGAGGGTGGGGCTGCCGGTGGAGGGTGACACGCGCTGATGCACGGTCCCGCGGCTGAGGTGCAGCCAGGTGACGGCGATGCGAGGGCGCCTGGTTCGAGGCCGACGGCGGCTCTCGTAATCGGCGGATTGGCCCTCGCGGCCATCGTGACGCTGCTGGCGGTGCTGGCGCTCGTGCTGCGCGGCCAAACGGAGCGGGGCGGGTTCGGCATCATCATCACCGGGCGAGCCGTCGACCTGGCACGGCGGCCCGCGCCCGACTTCGTGTTGACGACCTACGACGGTCAGCGCTTACGGCTGTCTGATCTGCGCGGCGAGGTGGTAATCATCAACTTCTGGGCGTCGTGGTGCCCGCCCTGCCGAGCCGAGGCGCCCGTGCTGGAGCGCGCCTGGCGTAAGCACGGGGAGGACGGCGTAACCGTGATCGGCATAGACGTTTGGGACGACGAGGCAGACGCACGGCGGTTCCTCGACGAGCTGGGCGTCACCTACCCGAACGCGGAAGACACTACCCGTCAGATCCCGGTCGAATACGGCGTGACGGGTTTACCGGAGACCTACGTGGTAGACCGCCACGGCGTGCTCGCGCGCCGCTGGGTAGGCCCCATGAGCGACGCGCAACTGGAGGAGCTCATCGGTCCTCTGCTTGCCGTCGAGCCGCGCGCGTAGATATCCGCGCGCGGCGGATCATCCGCTCCGCTGCCCGCCGTTGGAGGATGCCTGGGACGCGCCCGCCCCGGTTGTGGGCCGCAGACGAAACGCCGCGCCCGCGGCCGTGTCTTCGACCGACAGGGTGCGGGCTTCCAGGAGGTCGGCCACGTCGGGTTGCGCCACCAGAATCACGCGGCCCTCGAACTCGATCTTCTTGTCGTCGGGTCTGACGTCGTCCATGGCGAGCCGCAGCGACGACGGCCCATCGGCGCCGGCGGCCGCCTGAACGCGGATGGCGCGGTCGTCGGGCTCATCGGCGTCCGCGATAGCCGCCAGAAGAGCCCGCGCGGCGACGTCGGTGACGGTGAGCACGAGCGTCACCCTAGCGCACGAGCGCCTGACAGAAAGGCCGGGGCGGTGGTCCGGCGCTCGCCGGAGCTAGCCGTAAAGCTCCGCGATAGTCACCGGCCGCGCGCCGTCCGCGGCCGATCTATAGGCGGCGTCCAGCAGCTCGACACTGCGCAGGCCAACCTCACCGGGCGCCCCGTTTGCCGCGCGGCCAAGACACACGTCAACCAGATTGGCGCTGGTGTCGAAGCGCGGATAGGTGATGTCCGAGGGCTGGTCGTCAAGCAGGTCGCTTTCCGACGACCCGTCATGCCGCTTGATAGTGAGCCGTCCGTTGACCGCGTCGAGCAAAACGTAGCCCTCTTCGCAATACACATTCACGTCCAGCTGGCCGCTGTCACCTGCCGCAAGATTGCCGGTGGCGCCGACGATGCCTACCGCGCCCCCCTCGAACCGCACCGCCATGGCGTCAACCAGATCGAGCGCCAAGCCGTAGTTATTCATGCAGGCGCTCACGTGCTCCGCGCGCAAGCCGGTCATGAAGAACATCAAGCCCGACGAGTGCGTGATTTGCAGGTGCCCCTGCCCGCCGCCTGATTGACTGGGATCTTTATATACCTGGCCCGGCCCGTGCACTTTCCAGGGGAAGACGCTTTGGTAGGCGTCGGGGTTGCCGCGCAGGAACTCGATAACCATGGAGGCGAACGTGCATTGCACGAATTGCGGCGCGCCCAACTCGCCCGACGTGATTACTTCCCTAGCGCGCAGCGCAGTGCGCGTGAACGGCCACGGATACCCGACGATCACCTCACGGCCCTTCTGCGCGGCGTGATCGAGCAGCGCGCGAGCGTCCCTGGCCGTGAGCGTCATCGGCTTCTCGAGCAGCACGTGCAGGCCGGCGTCCAGACATCGCGAGGCGACTGGAAAGTGGGCGGCGTGCGTTACCGCCACGATGGCGCCGTCCAGCCGTTCGGCGGCCAGCATGGCGTCGACGTCGACGTGCGTGGCGGGGCCGGGAAAGGCCTGCGACGCGCGCGCCAGGCGGTCCGGATCGGCGTCGCAGAGCGCAACCACTTCGGCGGAATCGTTTGCTAGCAGACCGGGCAGGTGGGTGAAGGTGGACCACCATCCAGTTCCAATTATTCCGACGCGTGCACGCTGGTTGACCATCGGCGCTAGCCTCGCTGGTTGATCGGCAACGCGAATCATACGGGCTTAGATGGCGGCGTGAAACATAGGAAGCCGCGCTTGCTCGATGTCAGCGGGGCCGGTGTCAGTGCTGAGACGCTGGGGCGAGCGCATTCGCCAGGGCGTCGGAAACCGTGGCGGCCAGAACGAAGTTCAGGTCCTTGCGCACTCGATCGGGCAGCTCTTCCAGGTCCTGGCGGTTGCTGTGCGGCAACAGGAAAGTGCGTATCCCGGCGCGGTGAGCGGCGAGCACCTTATCCCGCACCCCGCCAACCGGCAGCATGCGGCCGCGCAGCGTGATCTCGCCGGTCATGGTCACGTCGTGGCGAACCTTGCGCTCGGAAAGCGCCGACACCAGGGCCGCCGCCACCGCAATACCGGCGGCCGGTCCATCCTTTGGCAGCGCCCCGGAGGGCACGTGTATGTGCACGTGAATCTTGCTGAAGTCGACGCCGCCATACCCCAGCTCCTCGGCATGCGAACGCGCGAAGCTCAACGCCGCGTAGGCCGATTCCTTCATGACGTTTCCCAGACTGCCGGTCAACGTGACTTCCCCGTCCCCCGGCGTGATCGACACCTCCACGGGCAGCAAGTCGCCGCCGGCCGGCGTGCCGAATACCGCCGTAGCTATCGCCACTTCGTCCTGCTCCTCGGCCACGCCGTACATATAGCGCGGGGGACCCAGATAGGAGGGCACGTCCGCGGCGGTCACGTGCCAGGCGCGCTCCTGGCCCTCGGCTCGGGCCAGCGCGCGTTTGCGCGCGATGGTGGCGATCGAGCGCTCCAGCTCGCGCACCCCGGCCTCACGCGTGTACTCACGAATCAGGCGCGTGATCGCGGCCGGCTCGAAGCTCAGCGCCTCGTCGGTCAGCCCGTGCTCGCGGAGCTGGCGCGGCACCAGGAACTGCCGCCCGATCGCGCGCTTCTCGTCCTCCACGTAGCCGGGAAGCTCTATGACCTCCATGCGGTCCACCAGCGCCGGGGGCAGGCCTTCCAAAGTGTTCGCCGTAGCGATGAAGAGCACTTTGCTCAGGTTGTAGGGGATCTCCAGGTAGTGGTCGCTGAAGGCGTGATTCTGCTCGGGGTCCAGCACCTCCAACAGCGCGGCCGCCGGGTCGCCTCGGAAGTCGATGCCGAGCTTGTCGATCTCATCGATCATGAAGACGGGATTCAAAGTGCCGGCCTCGCGCATCTTTTGCAGCACGCGACCGGGCATCGAGCCGATGTAGGTCATGCGGTGACCGCGAATCTCGGCCTCGTCGCGCACGCCGCCCAATGAGACGCGCACGAAGCGGCGGCTGAGAGCTTTCGCAATCGACTGCCCCAGGCTCGTCTTGCCCACTCCCGGCGGACCCACAAAGCACAGGATGGGGGTGGGCGAGCGCCGCGAAAGCTGACGCACGGCGATGTACTCCAGCAGCCGGTCCTTCACCTTCCGCAGCCCGTGATGATGCGCGTCCAGAACGCAGGCGGCTCGCTCGATGTCGGCTTTGTCGCGCGTGCGCCGGCGCCAGGGCAGCTCCGTGAGCCATTCCAAGAAAGTTCTGATGAGGCTGATCTCGGGCGAGCCCTGCGGCATCGCGCTGAGACGATCGATTTCCTTCAGGCCGCGCTCGACCACGGCGCTCGGATAGGCGCCGGACTCGAGCCGGGCGCGCATGCGCGCCACGTCGGCGTCCTGCGCGCTGCTGTCGCCCAACTCTTTCATGATGACGCGCAGCTGCTCGCGCAGGAAGTAGTTGCGCTGGTCGGCGTCTATGTCCTCGCGCACGCTCGCGCGGATCTCCTGCTCGAGCTCGAGCACCCGGATTTCCTCTTCGAGGACGGTGCGTACCTGCGCGAGGCGTTCCACCACGTCGAAGCACTCGAGCAGGTCTTGATGCCCTTCGGGCGATATCTCCAATGCGGCCGCCACTACGTCGGCCAGCTGCCCGGGCGATTCGACGTTCATGGCCCGCACATACACGTCATCAGCGATCGAATCATTGAGCTGAACGACCTTCTCGAAGAGCGATAGCACCTCCGGCATGTGCTTCTGGGCCACCGCCGAACTCGCCTTCACGTCCTCTATCACCCGCCCAACCACGCGCAGGAAGGGCTGCTCGGCGGTGGTCTTGATGGAACGCACCCGGCGAAGTCCCTCCACGAGCACGCTGGTGGTCCCGTCCGGGAGCTTGAGCATGCGCGTGATGGAGGCCTCCGTGCCTACCTCGTGGAGATCCGCGAATGCGACGTCCTCGGTGTCGGGATTGCGCTGCGCGATGACGAGGATGCGGCGATCGCGGGCCAGCGCGTCCTCGATGGCCGCCACCGACCGCTCGCGTGCCACGAGGAACGGACTCAGGCTCTCGGGGATCGGATAGAGCGTTTCGCCGCGCAGGGGCAATACCGGCAACTCGACCTCGAAGGCTTCCTGGCGGGTTTCGGAGACATCGTCAGCGACACCGACGGCCCGATCATCGGGCGCCAAAACCGACCGCGGCCGTCTGGCAATCATCGCGTCACCGGCGCGTCCGGGATGGACTTGCCAAGCAGGCTCAGCAACTCGAGCGGGTTGTCCACCAGTACCGTCTCGGTCTCATCGGCGTTGAGGCCCGCGCCCCGCGCCACGCGACGCGCCAAAGCTTCCGAAAGCAGGTCCTGGGGCTCGTGCGCGTCACTGTTGACCAACATACGCGCGCCGGCCTCACGGCAAACGCTCGCGACATGACCGTTCGTGAGCGAGTGCCCGCGCCGCGCCGAGAGCTCGATGAATTTGCCGCTCTCGCGGGCTACCTGCGCCAGCTCCGGGCTGAGCAAGCCGGGGTGAACCAGGGCGTGCACGTGGGGCGATTCGAGTGCGGCGCGATTGGTCCCCGACTCGACCGGCTCGACGATGGTCTCGCCATGCACGGCTATGAAGTCCGCGCCCGCTTCCACCGCGCGCCGCGCGACACCATCGATAGCGGCGGGCGGCACGTGTGTGACTTCCACTCCAGCCAGCGCCAGAAGACCCCACTCTTCCTGGGCCACACGACAGTCTTCCCGCACCGCCTTCACCAGCGTCTCGACGTTCGCGGGGGTGGCGTGGTCCGTGATGGCCATCGCCGTGTAGCCGGCGGCGCAACAGCGCCGCAGCAACTCCATCGGTGCGAGCGCGCCGTCGCTGAAGAACGTATGGGTTTGAAAATCGAAGAGCATGCCGGCCGGGATGAAGATTGCGGCAAACGCCGGTGATTGATTCTAGGCGGGCCGGCTTGTGCTCCACAACAGGCCCCGTCCTAGCCCGCCGCAGCCCCGTAGGCCAGCGCTTTTTTTGCGAGCCCGCCCGGGCTGGACGGCTGAAGGCTTATCCGAAGAGAGACCATGCGCCTTACGCCGCGACCGCCTCCATGACAGGCGGGGCGGGCGCTTCAGCGTCAACCGCGCGGCCGCCTGGCGGCCAGGCGGCCCGGTTCTCGGTATTCCATAATCGGCCGTACCGTCCCCGGTGCACACAACCCGTAGGCGCGTGAAGATGAGTGCGAGGTCGTCCGGTTACAGTCAGGGCTACAACGTCGGCGTGGGGGGCGTGGTGGTGGAGGGCGAGCGCGTGCTCATGGTCCGCCGCGCCAACGATCCCGGCCGCGCCAACTGGCAAATCCCGGGCGGCTACTGCGAGCGCGAGGAGACTCTGGCCGAGGCGGTGGTCCGTGAGGTGCGCGAGGAGACGGCGGTCCATACCGAGATTCAGGGCGTGCTGGGCGTCAGATCTCGCACGGACGAGTTCAACAGCACCTACGTCGTGTTCCTGCTCAGACGCGTATCCGGCGACCCCGCGCCCGGCCCTGAGGTGGACGCCGCGCGTTTCTTGACGCTGGAAGAGATAGACGCGCTCGAAAAAGTCCCTGAAATCAACCGTGCGCTGGCGGCGCGGGCGCTCAGCGCCTCGCGCAATCTGCTTCAGCAGGCCGCAGTGGAAGCCACCGGCTCAGCCGCCAAATACACGCTGTTCGTTGGATAGCAGGACTCGCTCGCCTCGAAGGGGCTAGCCGACGAGCAGACGGGCTATGGCCGGCGCGTGCCGGTAGACCGCTGACGCGGCGTCAAGCCGATGCAACTCGGAGTCGTCGAGTTCGAGGTCGCGCGCGGCCGCTATCTCGCGAACCTGGGCGGCAGTCTTCACACCGGGAATGGGCAGAACACGCTCGTCCCGCAGCAACCATGCGATGGCGACTTGCGAGGGTGTCGAGTCATGCGCGGCCGAGATCTCCCGCAACGCGGCCAGAACAGGAGCCGCTTGCCGGATGGCGCCGCCGCGAAAACGACGTGACCAGCGGCGCAGGCGGGCCGGTGGGTGCGACAGGTCGTATTTGCCTGACAGGACGCCCTGGCCAAGCGGGCTGTAGGCGACAAGAGTGACGCCGAGCTCGCGGCACGCCTCCAGCACGCCGTTCACTTCCGGCGCCCGCCGCACCAGGCTGTACTGCACCTGGTTCGCTACAAGCGGCACGCCCAGGTCGGCCAGCCGGGCATGCATGCGGCGCATGGCGCCAGCCGAAAAGTTGCTCACTCCCACGTAGCCGATGCGGCCGTCTCGCACCGCTCGAGCCAGCGCCGCCGCCAGGCGCGAGTGGGACACCAGACTCAACGGCCAGTGGATGAGATAGAGATCGATCCGCTCCAGCTGGAGGCGCCGCAGGCTGCGATCGATGGCCTCGTCGAGCGAACTCGTACGTAGGCGGGTAGGGAACGGCATGTACTTGGAAACCACGAACGACGACTCACGCTGCTCGCGCGCGAGCGCGCCCAGAATCCGCTCGGAGGCGCCGCCCCCGTAGATCTCGGCGCTGTCGAACATGGTCCGCTCAGCGCCCAGGGCCGCGCGGAACGCGGCCGCCACGTCTTCGTGGGTGTATTCGCTGCCATAGCCCCAGTACTTGACGTCGCCCCACTGCCAAGTGCCGTAGCCGACGGCGCCGAGCGTCACGCCGGTTTGGCCGAGGCGGCGACTCGAGTTCGCGCGTGTCACCCCAGCTCCAACGTCCGCATGCCGCCCGGAGCCAATCCCATCCCATGAACCCCCGACGAAAGGTCAACCACGCTCAATGATGATAGCGCTCGACGTTCCGACGGCGGCGGCAGGCTTGGAGATCTGCACTTCCACTTCGGGTCGACGAAGTTGCTAGAGGCATCTGACCGGATACTAAAGTTATGCTTTCAATCAATATTCGATCTTAGTCACAAAGGTTGGCACTGTAATCAAGCCGTTGGAAGCAACCGGCTCCAGAGCAAAAGGGAACGGCCGCAAAGCTCTGCAGGCGGAGACAATGGAGATAGCGGCCGGACAGACTAATCCCGACCGCCGCTTGAGCAACGGCGGCCGGAAAACGAAGCGGAATTTTCCTTAGTAAGTTTCAATTAGCGATATAGACCGGGTCCAGTGATTCGCGACGGCACCGCCGGCGAAGTCTCACGCTCTCCGTTCGGCACGCCATGGGTGCGTCTCGCCCGCTTCCGTTGCCGGGGTCACGCCGAGCTATAATCACTCTGCTGCACAGGAATGGGCCGGAAGCGCGTCCAGGGAGGTATAGATGACACTCAGCATCTATTTAACATTCGACGGTAACTGCCGCGATGCGTTCGAGTTCTATCGGTCGGTTTTCGGAGGTGAGTTCGAGATTGTACAGACGTTTGGAGACGGGCCTCCCGACATGGGAGTCGCAGAGGGAGAGCGCAACAAGATCATGCACGTGTCGTACCCGGTCGGATCGAGCGTGCTAATGGGCAGTGACAAGCCCTCCCAGTTCGGACCTCCTACGGAATTAGGCAACAACTTTTCGATCTCCTACTCATCGCGGAGCAGGGAGGAAACAGATGACCTGTTCGCTAAGATCTCCGAAGGGGGCGCTGTAACGATGCCGCTCGCAGACATGTTCTGGGGAGCCTATTTCGGCACCTGTACCGACAAGTTCGGAATCAACTGGCAGTTCAACTGCGAGCAGCATGAATAGGTCTAGAGATTGCGTTGACGCTTGAGATATACGGCGGTTGAACGGCTTAGTCAGCTTCCGGATCGGTAGTCCACGCGCGCGGTGACGAATCCGGGCCGCAGGCCCGTTGGGCATCACACCCCCGCCGGCGCGGCCTACATCACCCCGTGCGACCGGCGCGCGGCGTCAGCGTTACTGCGAGACAGTGTCGATCGGATGTGCGGCGACCCCGAGAGGACTCGAACCTCCGGCCTTGTGGTCCGCAACCACACGCTCTATCCAACTGAGCTACGGGGTCGGCTCAGCTAGTGTAGCAACGGCCCGTTTGCGGCCCGACGCGCGGCGCCCGTCAGCCGTCAGTTGTCAGCCGGACCGCTCGCTCGCGTCAGCAGCCGCATTCGCCGGCCGCGGCGCAGCGGACTCGACCAAGCCGACCTGAAGCCGCTCGAGCAGCGGCGCGGCGCCCACGAAGATCATCAGGTCGGCGACCGCGTGCAGCACGATGGCCGGCGCGATCGAGCCGGTCATGGCCGCCGCGATCCCGAACAAGACGCCGCCCAGCGTGCCCAACACCAAGAACGGCAAAGGAAAACGCGCCAGTGCGTGGTGGAAGCCAAACACCACCGACGTGATCGCGATCGACCAGGGCATCCCCACCAGATTGGCCAGACCGAACAGCGCGGCGCCGCGAAAGAAAAGCTCCTCGGCCACGGGGTTCAGCAGGGCGAAGAAGGGAACCTCGGGCGCCAAGGCCGACCTGCGCGGAGCGTGCCGCACGGGCCAGAGCCAGCGCCGGAATGCCAAGGTCACCAGCAGCACCATTACGGCCCAAACGGCGGTCATGAGCCAGGCGGTTCCGTCGACCTGCAAGGTCAACCCGATGGCGCTTGGATCGATGCCGGCGACCGCGATCCAGACCAGCGGCGCGGCGATCAGAAAGGCCACGCGCGTGGGCACGTCCACACGCATCCATAGCCAGGCGTCGGACAGGCCGCGCCTCGGCAGCACCACCCGCGTCGACATGGGTGCGCGCTCGGTGCAGGTCACCTTTACGGGCAGCCGCTAAACCTCGAACGCCTCGGAAGAGGCCAGCCGCTCCTGGTACTGCGCCCGGTAGTAGTCGCGAAACTCGCCGTTCACGATGGGCTCCCACCAGGCGCGCCGCTCCGCGTACCAGCTCACCGTGGCGTGCAGACCACGCTCGAAGTCGTAGGAGGGCCGCCAGCCCAACGCGTGCAGCTTGCTCGCGTCGAGCAGATAGCTCCAGTCGTGGCCGGGCCGGTCGTCCACGAAGCGGATGAGGCTATCCGGCTTGCCCAGCTGCTTCAGGATTGTGCGGGCCACCGCGAGGTTGTCGCGCACGTTGCCGGCCGCGATGTTGTACACCTCTCCGGCCTCGCCCCGCTCCAGTACCGCCAGGATGGCGCTGCAGTGGTCCTCAACGTGCAAACGATCGCGCTGCTGAGCGCCGCGCCCGTACACCGGCAGCGGCTCGTCACGCAGCGCGTTGATGGTGAAAAGCGGAACCGCTTTCTCCGGATGCTGCCAGGGTCCGATCGTGTTGACGCCGCGCGTGATACATACCGGCAGCCCGAACGTGGCATGCAGGGCGAACACCTGCATCTCGCCGCCCGCTTTGCTGGCGGAGTAGGGGCTGCGCGGCTGCAGCCGGTCGGTCTCACGGAAGACCTGCCCGTGTGATTCACCGTAGACCTCGTCGGTGCTCACGTGCACCATCTTCGCCAGGCCCGCCTCGCGCGCCGCATGCAGCAGGACCGAGGTTCCGGTGACGTTGGTGCGCACGAACGCCTCGGCATCCATCAGCGAGCGGTCGACGTGACTCTCGGCCGCGAAGTTCACCAGCCAGTGCGCGCCCCGCAGAGCCGCGGCGGCCGCCTGGGCGTCGGCGATGTCGCCTTCGTGGAACTCGATGTCCGCGCCGCGCAGGCGGCGTCGATCACCCGCGTAGGTGAGCCGATCGAGCACGCGGATTCGCCAGTCCGGGCGCTGGCGGCGCAGAAAGTGCACGAAGTTAGCGCCGATGAACCCGGCGCCCCCCGCGACTACGAGCAGCGGGCTCGACTCCATTTGACGACCTCTTGGCGACTCCGCCTTATCGAACCCGCCAGTTCCTGAACGGCTCGATCTTACTCAACTACCGTCGTGGAGCGGACGCGCCGCAGCCGCCAGATATTCGCCCGCCCCGGCGCGCATGCTGGTGTCGGCACGGCCGCCGGGCGTTCGGCACGAACTGCGCAACCGACCTCACGATGCCGGGACAGTTTGGCGGCTATTACAATCGCATGAATGGTCCGCGTGGCCGCCAGGGCTTCCGGGCACAGGCGCCGCGAGGCGGCTGCCAAACGCGCCGTCCCAGCCGATGTGAGGAAACGAGTCATGGCCAGCGCCCGCCGCTCCGCGCGGGTATGAGACGTTTGCATAACCCGATCAGTCTAAGAATGTCCGCGGAGAACCCTGTGTGGAATCAGGTTGGGTGGGGCCTAGATTCCCGCGTTCGCGGGAATGACGAGGGTTTACGGAAAAGTCTCCAGGCAGCGGCTGGGGACCCTGCGGCTGCCCGGGCATTAGCTGACGCGGCAATTCGTCCGCGGCGCAAGCGAGGCGTGAGCGAATAAATGCCTGAGAACCACCCCACCGACTGGCTCAACTCCCACGGGGACGCTACGCCCGTGATCGATCCGGCCAGGCGCATGCGCGCACTGGCGGCGCGGGCAGGGGTCGAGGAGTACCCGCTGTTTCCGCGGCTTGCCCTCTGCGCCTTCATGGATCGAACGGTAGAGGCGCTGACCGCGGCCACCAAGGCCAGCCCGTGTTCGTTCCATCCGCGCGCAGCCGTCGGGGAGCTTGACGGTCAGCCTGTGTCAGTAGGCCGCCTGCGACCCGGCGCGCCGGGCGCCGTCCAGCACCTCGAGGAGCTCATCGGCGGCGGAGTCCGCACCCTGCTCGTCGGCGGCGCCGTGGGAAGCCTCCTGCCGCATGTCACGATCGGCGATTACGTAGTCCCCACCAGCGCCCTTCGCGAGGAAGGGACCTCGCTGCACTACGTTCCATCCGACCATGAACCGCGCGCTGACGGCGCGGCCGTGCAGGCGCTGATAAGAGCCGCCGGACAGAGTGGCCGCAAGGTGCACGTAGGGCGCGTGTGGTCAACCGACGCGCCCTATCGCGAGTTCGCCGGCAAGGTGCGCGCTTACGGCGACCAGGGCCTGCTGGGCGTGGAGATGGAGACCTCGGCGCTAATGAGCGTGGCAGACTTTCGCGGCGTCGACGTAGGAGTTCTGCTGACTGTGTCCGATCACGTCTTCGATTTCGAATGGCCCAACATCTTTGGCTCGCCTGAGTTC
This sequence comes from Chloroflexota bacterium, assembly GCA_965220075.1. Taxonomy (GTDB): domain Bacteria; phylum Chloroflexota; class UBA11872; order UBA11872; family UBA11872. The sequence continues at coordinate 864,592 of OZ244806.1, read as the reverse complement.
GAGGGGAACTGCGCCGATCTGGCGCAGGTACTTCTCAGCGCCGCCCGTCATGAGCTCGACCACGGCGACGAGGCTGGGTCCTAGGTGGCGCGCGTCAATCGGGCCATTGAATTGCTGTCCCAGGATCAGCCCGTCTACTACACGGGCGTCCCCGAGCTGACTTACGAAGCCGGTAAGTGCATGGCCGGCACGTGGGCCGACGTGCTTCAGGTCGAGTTCGAGCACGCTCCGTTCGACCCGACAGGTCTGGCGGCGTTCATGGACGGACTCAGAGACGCCGGACCCACCCGCAGCGGCCATCCCACCCCGGCCGTGTGGTGCACCCTGCCGGCCAACGGCGTTGATGCAAACGAAGTCCTGGCCAACGCCTGGCAGATTCGACAGATCCTGGCCGCGGGCGCGCACGGGCTATTGCTCTGCCACGCGCGCGACCCGGACGCGGTGCGCGCCTTTGTCCGCTGCGCCCGGTATCCGGCGCCCGCCTTGTGCGCGGTTGACCAGATCGGGGAGGGACTGCGCGGCCTGGGCGGGCAGACAGCGGCGGCGCGCGTCTGGGGGCTGGACCCAGTCGAGTACCTGCGCCGCGCCGATCCCTGGCCGCTGAACCCGGAAGGCGAGTTGCTGCTCGGCCTCAAGCTCGAGAACCGTCACGCGCTCGTCCACGCGGGCGACTGCGCGGCGGTTCCAGGCATCGGTTTCGCGGAGTGGGGGCCTGGTGACATGGGACTGTCGCTGGGGCACCTCGACGCGCACGATCCTCCCTACCCCGCGGACATGGACGCCGCCCGTAACACGGTGAAAGCCGCTTGCGACGCGGCCGGCGTGGCGTTTCTGTGCGGGTGGCAGGACTCCTCGCTTACCCCGGTCGAAGTGGCCGACCTGCTCATCAATCGGATCGGTGCACGCTTAATGAGCGGTGGTCCCGATCCGGAGGCGCTGGCGGCCGCGGGCCGCCGCCTGACCGGCCGCAAGCTGCCCGTCTAGCTCACAAAACGCCCTTAGGGCAGGGTCCGGAGCGGTGCCTCCAGCCGACATTTGGAACGACATAGCAGCGGCGGCGGCGCGGCCGACGCGGCCGTCCCCATCGAAATGCGGGCGGCCGCGGGGAACCGCTCGCGCGATCAATCGAGTTTGACGACTGCCGCTCCGTCTCCACTAGCATGTTGCGATTGCGCAGAACCAATCGTGCGCTCCCACGCTCCAGGTGATAACCGATCCAATGGAAACTCGCCGCGCCGCGCTGAACCCCACGATGGACAACGGGCGCGCGGTGGCGATCGACGCTCGCGGCATCCGCAAGTCGTACGGCAACGTGCAAGCGTTGCGCGGGGTCGATCTACGAGTATCCACGTCCACCGTTACCGCCTTGCTCGGCCCCAACGGCGCCGGCAAGACCACGCTGGTGCGCATACTCACGACCCTGCTGCAGCCCGACGCCGGTGAAGCCTGGGTGGCCGGCTACGACGTAGTGCGCGACAGCAGCCGCCTGCGCGGGGCTATCGGGCTGGCGGGCCAATCCGCGGCGATCGATGGAATCCTCACCGGGCGTGAGAATCTGGAACTGGTCGGGCGTCTCTACCATCAGCCCGCGGCAGATGCTCGCAGGCGCGCGATCGAACTGCTCGAGCAGTTCGATCTGAGCGAGGCCGCCGACCGTCAGTCGAAAACCTACTCCGGCGGGATGCGCCGCCGGCTGGACCTGGCCGCCAGCCTGATGGCGCGTCCCCAAGTGCTGTTCCTCGATGAGCCGACCACGGGACTCGATCCACGCAGCCGGCGCGACCTTTGGGACGTGATACGGCAGCTCGTGCGCGACGGCACCACCGTCCTGCTCACCACGCAATACATGGAGGAGGCGGACCTTCTGGCCGATCAGATCGCCGTCATCGACCACGGGCGGCTGATCGCGGAGGGCACCGCGGCTCAGCTCAAGAGCCGAACCGGCGGCGAAGTTCTTGCGATCCACGTCGAGGACCCCGCGACTATCGAGGCGGCGGCGCGCGCGTTGGCTAACTTCGGGGTCGGCGACCCGCAGGTCTCGCCCGACACGAGCGAGATCACCATGCCCGTGGAGCACGGCTCATCGATGCTGGCCGACGTCATTCGTGGACTGGATGAATCGGGAGTGGCGGTCTCCGACATCACCTTGCGCCAGCCCACGCTGGATGACGTGTTTCTGGCCCTGACGGGTCACGCCGCCGAGACGGCGCCAGAGGCGGCGTCGGCTCCGCCAGGGCGCTGAGTTGCGAACCGTGCAAGAGCGAGTGAGCGCGCAGTCGCCTCTTCAGGCATTCGCCGCCGAGCTTCGTTGGGCCGTTCCCGACGCACTGGTCATGACCAGGCGCAACCTGCTGCGCTACTTCCGACTGCCGCAGCTGCTGGTGTTCTCGACCATTCAGCCGGTGATGTTCGTGCTGCTGTTCGTCTACGTGTTCGGAGGCGCGATCCCAACCGGCGCCCTCAACTACACCGACTTCCTGTTACCGGGGATCTTCGTTCAGGCCGTGCTGTTCGGATCCACCCAGACCGGCGTGGGTCTGGCGGAAGACCTGGCCGTGGGAATGGTGGACCGATATAGATCGCTGCCCATGGCACGCTCGGCCGTCATCGCCGGCCGAATCCTGGCCGACACGATCCGAAACGTGTTCGTGGTGCTGTTGATGATCGGTGTGGGCTATGCCATCGGATTCCGATTCCAGGCCGGCCTCCAAATGGCGGTTCCCATCGTCGCGCTGGCGGTGCTCTTCGGGCACGCGTTCTCGTGGGTATCGGCTCTGATCGGAATTTCGGTTCGCAACGCCGAGACGGCTCAGGTAGCCGGGTTCATCTGGATATTCCCGCTCGTTTTCATGAGCTCGCTGTACGTGCCAGTGGCCACGATGCCTGACTGGCTTCAGGTATTTGCGGATATCAATCCGGTAACAGCGGCGATCGACTCGACGCGCGGCATCTCGCACGGTTTTGAGCTCGGCGGCGCGTTGGTGAAGATGCTGGCTTGGACCGCCGGCCTCGTGGCCGTCTGCGCGCCCATGGCCATTCGCCAGTACCGGCGTCTCACCTGACCGTCCCGGCTGGGTTCACCTGACCGCCTCGCATTCGATCATGCCTAAACCGCGATAGCGGGTTCGTTCGGAACCCCTAAGACGGAAACGCGGCGGTGAGGCGGTTGGCATCAGCCGGCCGAAGGCACGCTGGCAGGCACCCGGTCCAAGGCAGGCCAAAGCCCTGATAGCGCCGCGGCGCAAGCCGCGGCGCTGAGCGCGCTCAGGCGGCGTCTATTTCGATTCGGGACGCAGGTCGTGCACGAATACGCCCACCACCGCCGCCGCCAGGCCACCAATGATCGGCCCCGCCCAGTACGCCCAGTGGGCCGTGAAGTTCTGGGCGAAGACGGCGGGCCCGAGCGTGCGCGCCGGGTTAAGCGACGCCCCCGTCAAGGCGCCGCCTACCAGGATCGCGGCGCCTAGCGTTAGTCCGATGGCAAGGCCGTGGAAGCCGGCGGGCGCTTTGCCGCTCACCGCGGCGCCGACAATCGCCGTGACCAGCAGGAACGTGAGAACGGCTTCCAGCAGAAACGCCGTTCCCTCCCCGACGCCGGCGGCGGGCAATGTGAGCCCGTATTCGCTAGGTCCCTTAGCGCGGGTCAAAAAGTGGAAGAGCCCACCGACGATACCGCCCGCGATCTGCGCGCCCAGGTAGGGCGCCACGTGCGCAAGCGGGAAGCGCCGAATGGCCGCGAGGCTGATCGTCACGGCGGGGTTGATGTGGCACCCCGAAACCGCGCCAAGCGCGTACACCAGAGCGACCAGCACAAAGCCGTGACCCAGCGCGGGGACGACCACCCCGGGCGCGGGGCCGCCCCCAAAGCCCTCCGCACCCATCGCCGCGGTCATCGACCCGACGAATACAAGTGCGAATGTTCCTACAAACTCGGCCAACCAGGCCCGTGGTCCAAGTTGCATCGTTCACGCCCTTTCGCTATCCGCTCAACAACGCAGGCCGGCCGCAGGCCAGCCCCGGCTCGCGCGATATAACAACACTTGACCCCGCTTACCGCAAGTTGGCAAGCCGGCAATCGCCGCCGGCGCGCTGACAAGCACGGCGACAATGGTGCGGGCGGCGCTCAAACAGTCCGGCACGCGACACGGCGCAGGGCTGCCAAGGGCTACGTCCGCTGGCCTCTAAGCGCCCGGAACGAGCGAGCTGCGCGTGACGTGGCCGGCATTCTGCTGCTCGAAAGCCTCGTTTATGTCCGTCAGCGCGAACCGGTGCGACACCACCCGATCGAGCGGCAAGCGCGCGCGGTTGGCCGAGACGAAGTCGAGCGCCCGCTTGAGGTCGCGCGGTCGATAGTGCACCACCCCGAAGAGAGTGATGCTTCGGATGACCAGAATGGAGGGATCGATCATGCCGCCCCAACCGGCGTTGATGTTCCCGACCTCCATGTAGCGCCCCCCCGGCGCGGTCATCTGGAGACCCTCATCAACCACGCCGGGGTGGCCTACCAGCTCGAGGGTCATGTCGCCGCCCACCCCGCCGGTGAGCTCACGAACCCTGTCGACGCGCGCTTGCGGCGTATCGAACTCGCGTAAATCGATAGTCGCGTCGGCCCCAAACTGCCGGATCAGCCGCAGGCGCTCGCTGACCCCGTCGATTGCGATCACCTGCGCGGCGCCGCGCGCCTTGGCCAGCGCCGCGGCGTAGACGCCTAATCCGCCGGCGCCTTGAATAACGACCGTCTCGCCAGCGGCGAGCCGGCCGCGATCGAAAGTCGAGACCATCTGCGCCACCGCGCAGTTGACCCCCGCCACTTCGCCGTCGCTGACGTTGTCGGGGACTTTGAAGACCGCGTGCTTGGGGTAAAGGTAGAAAAACTGCGCGAAGGTGCCGCGGAAGTGCGGCCAGGTGTCGGTTGGTCGAAATCGCTCGATCTGGCGGCGCGGACACGCGTTGGTATCACCCTTCAGGCAAGTCGGGCACTGCCGACAGGGGTGAAAGTATGCGAAGACGACCCGATCACCCTCGCGCAACGTCTCGCCCGCGGAGTCGCTGGCCGCGCCCTGGCCGATGCGCAGGACTTCGCCCGTTCCCTCATGGCCGATCGTGCAGGGCAGTTTGAAGCCGCGCTTCTCCAGATCGGTGTCGCCGCGCCAGTAGTGGAGATCGGAGCCGCACACGTTGGCCAGCCGCATGCGGATTACGAGCGCGCCGGGCTCGGGGTCCGGCACCGGAAACTCGCGCAGCTCGAACGGCTTGCGCGCGCCTAGAAACGACGCCGTGATGCCAGTCTCGGCCATCGTGCAGCTCCCCAAGTGCGGGTCAAGCGTGAGCTGAGAGTACTCCAGACTCCACCGCTGGCTCGTGCGACCCCGGCGAGCGCGGCGCGTGAGATACGGCCGCCCTGCCGGACCGTGAAACGAAGCGTCGGCGCTTGGTGTTATACGTGTAGAATCTATTGGTCGCCAGATGGTCACGGCCCTCCGTCTGGCGTGTTGTCTGGACGTGGCCCCGAGGCCGTATGGGCCGCGCAGACCTCTCAGGCCGTATCGAGGTGAGCTAGGCCATGCCGAGGCGTGGAGACCGGAACTCAGTCACGTTGGAGTGCGCCGAATGCGCAACGCGTGGCTACGCCACGAGCAAGAACCGTCGGAACAATCCGGAGCGCCTGGCGCTGAATCGATACTGTCGTCAGTGCCGAAAGCACACTCAGCACCGTGAGACTCGTTAAGGACCGTCCCAAGGGAAGGCTGCCGGCCGGCCGGCCGGACAGCCGGAGCCGCGCGCGCAAGCCGCGTCCGGGCGCCAACTTGCCCTTGGTTCAGTTTGGCCGGGAAGCGTACAGCGAGCTGCGCAAGGCGCACTGGCCGGACCGCGAGCAAACGACCCGGTTGACGGCGGCCGTCGTGGCCTTCAGCCTCCTAATGGCGATAATCCTGGGACTGGCGGACCTTGGCTTCGCTCGCGTCTTCGATCTGATATTGGCGTAGCCAGCGGGGAGAGAGCATGGCTGAGCAAGTAGAAGCCCTAGAGGCTCAAACGCGCGAGGTGCCGCCCGAAGCCGCCTGGTTTGTCATAAACACCTATTCGGGCTACGAAGCGAAGGTCAAGGACAACCTCCAGCACCGCATCTTGTCCATGGAGGCGACCGACAAGATCTTCGACGTGATCGTGCCCACGGAAGAGGTCGAAGAGGTCAAGCACGGCCAGCGCCGTCGGGTCGAGCGCAAGATGTACCCGGGATACGTTCTGGTCCGCATGGTTCTGGACGACGACTCGTGGCTGGTAGTCCGCAACACCCCGGGCGTAGTCAACTTCGTGGGATCCGGCGCGCAGCCAACTCCCCTGCCGCCCGAGGAGGCGAGCACCATCTTCAAGCAGATGGAGGGCGCGACGCCGCGCACCGAGGTCCGCATACAGATCGGCGAGCGCGTCAAGATCATCGACGGGCCTTTCACCGACTTCTTCGGCTCGGTCGACGAAGTCATGGAGGACAAGGAACGGCTGCGCGTGCTGGTTTCGTTCTTTGGCCGCGACACCCCGGTAGAGTTGGACTTCCTACAGGTCGAGAAGCAGGGCGGCGGTCCGATAATCGCCCCCGCAAGCTGACAGAGAGCAGCCGGATCGCTTATGCCACGTAAAATTCGCGCCCTGGTCAAGCTTCAGCTTGACGCGGGCCAGGCAACGCCGGCGCCGCCGGTGGGCCCCGCGCTCGGGTCGCACGGGGTGAACATCGTGGAGTTCACCAAGCAGTACAACGAGCGCACCCGCGATCAGATGGGCTCGGTGGTTCCGGTCGAGATCACGGTCTTCGAGGACCGCTCCTTCACGTTCGTCACCAAGACTCCGCCGGTATCGGACCTGCTGCGCAAGGCGGCCGGCGTGGAAAAAGGGGCGGGAATCCCTAATCTAGAGCCTGTGGGAAGCGTGACCCGCGCGCAGATTCGCGAGATGGCCGAGATCAAGCTCCCGGATTTGAACGCCTACGACGTGGAGTCGGCCGCGCGCACGCTGGAGGGCACGGCCCGCAGCATGGGAATCCTGGTCAAGGACTGAGAAGCATGCCCAAGCACGGCAAACGCTACCGGAGCGCACTGGAGACGCTGGATTCCGCTCGACGATACGGCCTGGCCGAGGCGGTGGAGACGCTAGCCGCGCTGCCAAGCGCCAAGTTCGACGAGACGCTCGAGTTGCACGTCAGGCTGGGGGTTGATCCCACGCACCAAGAGCAGCAGGTCCGCGGCACCGTGACCTTGCCGCACGGGACCGGCAAGACCGTGCGCGTCATCGCGTTTGCCAGCGGGGACTCAGCCGCCGCGGCGCGCGAGGCCGGCGCCGACGAGGTGGGCACGGAGGAACTGGCGCAGCGAATTCAGTCGGGATGGTTGGAGTTCGACGCGGCCGTGGCCACTCCGGACAACATGCGCATAATCGGACCGCTGGGCCGCATTTTGGGCCCGCGCGGGCTGATGCCCAATGCGCGCGCGGGCACCGTGACGCGTGACATTGGGCGCGTGATCGGCGAGTTGAAGGCCGGTCGGGTGCAGTTCCGGTTCGACCGGCAGGGGATCATTCACGCACCATTCGGCAAGCTCTCGCTGGGCCCGAACGGGCTAGTCGAGAATCTCGCCAGCGTCGTCGACGCGATCGTGCGCGCGCGTCCGGCCGCGGCGAAGGGAACGTATCTGCGCAGCATGGCCATCGCGGCCACCATGGGTCCGTCCATCCGACTGGACCCGGTGGCGGCTCAGGAGGAGGCGTCTCGCGCGGCCGCCTAGCCGGGCGCGTCCGCATCTAAACGACAACGCATTAGCAGCCAAAGACGGCAGGTGGCGACCCTAAGCTTCCGTGCGGAAGGCCTGCCCAGGCGCGATCGATCGCCCGAGTGTGGGCGCGTCCGACGCGCCGCTCGGGTTTTTTCGTAGATGACTGAAGGAGGTTCGATCAGTGGCAACACGGTCTGAAAAGGCCGAGCTGGTGCAGACGCTCGTGAGGTATCTGAGCGAATCACAGCTGGGCATCGTGACCGGTTTCAGCGGCCTCGGCGTAGGCGACGTGCAGGCGCTGCGGCGCAGGCTGCGTGAAGTCGGGGCCGTCATTCGCGTCGTCAAGCTCACGATGGCCCGGCGCGCCGCAACCGACGCGGGCCTGGCCGAGCTCGCGCCTTATCTGGAGGGGCAGACGGCCCTGACCCTGAGCGGCGATGACTTCGTGGGCGCGGCCCGGGTGTTGCGCGGCTTTGCCCGCGAGTTTCCTTCGGTAGAGATTCGCGGCGGCGTACTTCACGCCGAGGTTGTGAACGCCGCTCAGATCGAGCGAATCGCCCTGCTTCCCGGCCTGGACGAGCTTCGCGGCATCCTGGTTTGGTCACTCGAAGCCCCCATCTCGGGCCTTGTCAACACACTGGATGGATTAGTTCCCGGCCTCGTCTTCGCCCTGCAGGGCCGGGTTGAACAGTTGCAGCAAGCAGAGGCGTAAGGAGGTCTCAAAATGGCAACGGCAGCCAAGCTCTCGAAGGACGACATCCTCGAGGCTATCGATTCGATGACCGTTCTGGAGCTCGCCGATCTGGTTGACGCTCTCAAGGAGAAGTACAACGTAACGGCGGCGCCGATTGCGGTAGCCGCGCCGGCGACCGACGACGGCGCGGCCGGGGCCGCCGCCGTGGAGCAAACCGAGTTCGCGGTAGAGGTCACCATGGTGGGCCAGCAAAAGATCCAGGTGATCAAAGCGGTGCGTGAGATCACCGGGCTAGGCCTGAAAGAGGCCAAGGCGGTTGTTGACGCAGCGCCCGGCCCGATCAGAGAGGGAGTCTCGCGCGAGGAAGGCGAGCAGATCATTGCCAAGCTTCAGGAGGTCGGCGCCGAAGCCGAGCTGAAATAGTCGCGGCCGCATCCGGCAGCCGCGCCGTAGCGCCCAGGCGACTTGGCGCGTTTCTAGAATGGCGTCATGTTGGATGCAGTGGTCGTAACGCATGATCTGCGCGCGCAGGCGCTGCGCTGCCTGCGCGGATTAGCGTCATCGACCTGCCCCCCGGATCGCACGATCGTCGTCGACAACGGAACTGACGGCACGGCGGCGGACATCGCCCGAAGCGACAGGCTGCAAGCCGAAACGATCGAGCGCCCTGACAATCCGGGGTTCGGCGGCGCCGCGAACGCGGGCGCGGCTGCCTCAACGGCGCCGCTGCTGCTGATTTGCAATGCGGACGTCTACCCGGCGCACGACGCTCTGCAGCGGCTGGTGGAGCACATGCGGGCCGAGCCGGACGTGGCCTGCGCGGGGCCGGCGCTGCTCAACCTGGACGGCTCGCCACAGGACGCGGCATTCCGCTTTCCGGGCCTGGCGCAAGCCATTCTCGACATGTGGTCGGCGCCCGACTGGTTGCGCCGCAGCCGGCTGAACGGACGCATCCGGGCGGACGGGGCGCCGGTCGAGATCGATCACCCGCTGGGCGCTTTCATGCTGCTGCGGCGGCTTGCCTTCGACATGGTGGGCGGTTTCGCCACAGATTTCTGGATGTACTCCGAAGAGACCGATCTGTGCCGGCGCCTCAAGAACGCCGGCTGGCGGGTGACGCATGTGCCGGCGGCGCGCGTATGGCATGCGGGCGGCGCCAGCACACGGCGCTACGACAGCGAGATGCTGACAGCGCTGTACACGAGCCGGTTTCGCTGGTTCGAGCGGCACGCATCGCCGCCTGTGGCGGTGCTGGCGCGCGCGGCCATGCGCGCGGGGCTCTTCGCGCGGGCGCGCTGGCCAGGTCCGCGCCGGCACGCCTACGCGCGCGCTTTCGAGGCGAGCCGCCGAGTATGAGCGGCCACGTGCCGATAAGCGCCGTAGTCCTCACGGCCAATGAGTCCGCGAATCTGGATGCGTGTCTAAAGACGCTTGCCTGGGCGGACGAGCGCCTGGTGGTGGATTCGTTCAGCACGGACGGCAGCATGGACGGAGGGCAGGTTGCGGACAGAGTCGTGCAGCGGCGTTTCGTGGACCACGCCTCGCAACGACAGGACGCGCTGCTCCGCGCAGTCAACGACTGGGTGATTTTCGTGGACGCCGACGAGCGCGTTTCGCGGCCGCTGGCGCGGGAAATCGGTCAGCGTGCCGGGCGCGACGACTACGCGGGCTACTGGATACCGCGGCGCAATCGCATTTTCGGCCGCTGGATGCGCGCCTCGGGTTGGGCGCCCGACCGGCAGTTGCGCCTGATGGATCGCCGCGCCGCCGCCTACGACCTGCAAAGACCTGTTCACGAGCTCGTGCAGCCTGGCGGCCCCGTAGGGCTGCTCACTCATCCACTGGAGCACTACAGCTACGCCTCCATAGCTCAGTTTCGATCCCAGCAGCGGCGCCTGGCCCCGCCCACCGCTCGCAGCCTCTTCGAGTCGGGTGTGCGGCGGCGCCCCACGGCGGTCTTGGCGCAGCCCCTGCGCGAGCTGGTGCGCCGCTTGGTCACGCTGCAGGGGTACCGGGACGGGCACGTGGGGCTCCTGCTGGGCCTGCTGATGGCCGAGCACGAATGGCAGATACAGTGGCAGCTGCGCGCCTGCTGGCGGAAATCCCGCGCGCGCGCGCCCGCGTGATCTCGCCCGCCCGTCCGACCGTCTCCGTCATAGCCGTGACCTGGAACTCCGTCGAATGCATCGGCCCGTTTCTCGATTCCGTGCGGGAAACCGGCCGTGACCTCCCGGGCGGCGTGGAGACCATCGTCGTCGACAACTGCTCAAGCGACGGCACCAGCGACGAAGTGCGGGCTATGGATGCGGCCGCCAAACTGCTGGTCACGCATCGCAATCTTGGCTATGGCGGCGCCGCGAACGTAGGACTGGCGGCGGCCAAGGGCGAGACGCTCGTAGTCGCGAATCCGGACGTGGTTTTCCAGCCGGGCGCGTTGCTTGCGTTGCACGAACGGCTGGCATGTGAACCCGCAGTCGGCTGCGTTGCGCCGGTCTACCTGACGGCGGGGGGCGATACGGAGCTGCCGGGGCGGCGGTTTCCAACCATCGGCGCCACGCTAGTCGACGGCACGATGCTGGATCGCTGGCTGGGCTCGTTCGAGGTACTGCGCCGCTACTACATGCACGGCGCCGCCGGCGCCGAGCAACCGGACTGGGCGCACGGTGCATGCTTGGCATTGCGCGCTTGCGCCTTAGGCAGCGTGGGAGGGTTCGACGGCGGCTACTTCATGTACGCCGAGGAGCTCGATCTGCTCCGCAGCCTGCGAGCGGCCGGCTGGCGCTGCGCGATCGAGCCGCGCGCGCGCGTCCGCCACCTGGGCGGCCACAGCGCCGATCGTGACCCGGCGGCGCGCGAGCAGAGCTTCTTCCGCAGCCGCTACCGCCTTGCGGCCAAAACCTGGGGGCGGCCGTTTGCGGCCTTTATGCGTTTGTTCGTCGCAATCGTCGACCTGGGGCGGCTGGCCGAGGCCATCCTGAAGCTGGCGTATGCGCCCAAGCGCGCTGGCCGTCTGGCCGAGGCACGGCTGATAGCGCGCGTCACGCTTTGGCAGTGGCTCGGTTGGCGGCGCTAGGTGGGAGCTCGTCTAGGGCGCGTTCTATTCGTTACCGGCGAATACCCGCCGCGCGTCGGAGGCGTCGGCGATCACGTCGTACGCCTGCGGGCCGCCCTGGAAGCGCTGGGCGTCCAAACCCACGTAGCCACGGAATCGCCGTTTACGGACCGTCCGGCGGAGCGTGTTTGCGGCGTGTCAGGCCGGCCCTGGGGACGGCAGCTCGTCGAGCTGGCTCGTCTCACGTCCAGGATCGGTCCCGACGTCGTCCATATCCAGTACCAGTCGGGAGCATTCGCATGCCCCTCCCAGATTGCGCTGCTGCCTACGGCGCTGCGGCTGCTGCGATTGCGGGCGCGCATCGTCGCGACTTTTCACGATCTGGGCGAGCCGTATCTCTTTCCCAAGGCGGGGCCTCTGCGAAGGATCGCGGTTGACGCGATTCGCCGGGCGGCGGACACGAGCATATACGTAGACGCGCTGGACAGAGGCACGGTGTGCGCGCGCATGCCGGGCCACTGGCGCCGCTCACGGGTCGTTCCGGTTGGGCCTACGATCGAGCCGCCGCCCGGTCTGGCCGACCGGGACTCGCTGCGCGCCGAAATGGGGCTCGGCAAGGGCGAGTTTCTGGTCGGTTTCCTGGGATTTCGCCAAGAGGGGAAAGGGCTTGCGACGCTGGCAAGCGCCTTACGATCGAAGGAGCTGGAGGCCCGTCACGCTCGCCTGGTGCTGATCGGCGCGGGCGGGCCGGAGGTCGGGCCGCGCCGCGCGGCGGCGGGAGTCGCCGACGCGACGCTTGCGGACCTCGACGCGGTGGACACGGGTTTCCTCGATCCGGCGGCGGTCTCGATGTGGTTACGCGCCTGCGACGTCATCGCGCTGCCGTACGATGACGGATTGTCGACACGGCGGGGCACGTTCATGGTCGCGGCGGCGCACGCGTGCCCCGTGGTGACCACAAGTCCCCCGCGGCCGGATTTGCCGGACGTGAAAGCCGGCGAAGTCGCTCTGGTGCCGCCCGCCGATGCGAACGCGCTGGCGGCCGCCCTCGCTCGCGTCCGCGACGAGCCGTCCTATCGCGACGAGCTGATACGAGGATCGCGCGCCGTTGCCCACCGCTACTCCTGGCCGCGCATCGCCCGGCAAACCTTGGAGGCCTATGGCCGCTAACGCGCGGATCCCCCGGGTCGGCGCGCTGACCGTGCGGGTCTGGAAGGGGTGGCGCGGACTCGATCCACGTGCGGCCGTTCTGCTTCTCGTCATTCTCGGCGTCGTTCTGCGTTTGCTTCGCCTTGACGGTCTCGGCGACTTCGACTTCGACGAAGTAGCAGCCATCTGGTATGCGCGATCGGCGCCCGGCGACATCGTCGCCGCCATCGCCGCGGCGCCTTTCGAGCACCCGCCGCTGTTCTACGTCGCGCTGCACTACTGGACGAGTTGGTTCGGCGAGTCGGAGGCCATCGCACGCGCAATTTCCGTCCCACTGGGGGTGCTGCTCATCCCCGTGACGTATCGACTCGCACGCATCCACCTGCCGCCGTGGCCGGCCGTGTTCGCGGCGGGCGTGATCGCCGTGGCGCCGCTAGCAGTGTTCTACAGCCGCGAGGCCCGCATGTACGCCGCGGCCACGCTCCTGGCGGTCGTGGCGCTGGTGCTGTTCGAGCAAGCCATGCGGCGCGGACGCCGGCGCGATTGGATTGGACTGGCCGCGGCCATCGTGGCCGGGGTCTACGTGGATTTCACGGTAGCGCTGGCAGTGGCAGCGATGAATCTGGTGCTCCCGTTGCACTGGCGCCGCCACCGCCGTCGGGTTCTGGGATTCCTGGGCGTCGAGCTTCTCGGCGTCGCCGCCGTACTTCCGTGGGTTCTGCTCTCGCGCGGACTGCATGACAGCCTGCCCGCATTCGGGACCGGTCAGCTCAGCGGTGCGCTGGTAGGCGACGTTGCCGCACGCACCTGGCTGGACCTGTTCGTTGGCCTGGAGGAGGTTCGCGGTGGACGGGCGGCGCCCACCGCCGCGGCCCTGATGGGCGTTCTGGTCGTAGCTGGTCTAGTAGCCGCCGCCGTGCGGCGCCGCGCCGCGCTGATGCTGGCCATGTTGGCTGCGTCCGTCGCCTTCCTGGCCCTGCTGCTGCTATTCGACAAGCCCTACCAACCACGCTACGTGCTGCCCGCCTTGCCGGCGGCGGCCGTGCTGTCGGCGGTTCCGTTCGCCCACCTGCCGCGGGTCCGCTGGGCCTCCGCGCTGGCGCTCGGCGTGGCCGTTTTGGCGCTGGCCGGACCCGTGTATGCGTCCCGCGCGTACTACTCGGATTACAAGCGCGGTGATTACCGCGCCATCACGACCACGATCGAGGAGCTTGCGCGGCCTCACCAGCCCGGCCGGGCGGGCGGCAAGTTCCGCGACGCGGTGGTTCTGGCCGGTCCCTGGCAAGGCTGGTACTGGCGGCACTACTTTCCCAACTCACTCGATAGGGTCGACGTGTGGTTTCTGCCCGACGAGGTGCCGCCCGCGGTCACGCCGCAGGAAGTAGAGGCGAAGCTGGGGCGTGCTTCCACTAATCATCGAAGGCTGTGGGTCGTGCTGGCCGGCCTGGAACAGGCCGACCCGCACTACCTTGTCGAAAGCTGGCTGTCCACGCACCTTTGGCAGGCGCGCTCCGAGGTCTACCGCAACGGCGTTCTACAGCTATATCTGACCAACGAATTGGACCTGGTGGACCGAAAGGGGCAAGTCCGAATCGCCGGCGGCTTCGAGTCGAAGCTGATTCAGTTTGCCGGCTATCGAGCCGATCAAGGGCCGCGCGAGGCGGGCGACGGAGTACGGTTCAACCTGTTTCTCAGCACCACACGCGCGGTGGCATACGACGTCCGCATACGCGTGTGGCTGCGCGGCCCGGACGGGATCGTCTACGCGAAGGATCTGTTCGCGCATGACGATTCACTGCGCCGAACCTCGCAGTGGACGCCGGGCGAGGAGCATCTCATCCGCACCGCCGTCTGGATACCGGCCGAAGCCGTGCCCGGTCAGTACGATGCCTACGTAGCCTTCATCGACCCCGATGATCGCGGCCTGGAAGTCAGGGGCTCGCTTGCCGGGTTCCGCTATCCATCGGTGAACTACATGTGGCTTGGACCGGTCCGGATAACACGGCCTTCCATTGCGCTCGGCAGCGAAGCCGAATTGCGGGCGCGGGTGGGCAGCCCCATCCGCTAGTCGGGTTCCGATCGATTGGCCAGCGCCGCGCCGAGTGTGCGCAGCGTTGCGATGCTCAACCCACCGACCGCGGTCAGCACTGCCAGATACGCGCCGATGCCGCCCGCGGCGGCGGCCACCCAATGGACGTCGCGCAGCGCCCAAGCCACCAGCACGAACCCGCCCGCCGCCAGGAGGGGCCGGCCGAGCGGCTGGACCACCGCTCGCATGATCGCGTCACGGCGCAGCAGCCAGGCCAGGAAAGCCAGCAGGACGGCCTCACTGGCGATCGTCGTAGCGGCGGCGGCTACGAATCCGAAACCGGGTACGAGCGCCAGATTGAGCACCACGTTGAAGATGGTCGTGACCAGAAACGCCGGCATGAGCGACCACTGGCGGTCCTGCGCAATGAGCACGTACTGCAAAGTTCCGTTGAGATAGCTGAACGGCAGGAACCAAATGAGGATGGAGAGCGCCGTGGCGCTCTGCGGCAGGAAGTCCGGCCCCCAAAACGCCTCTATTACGTCGCCCGCGTAGATGAAGAGGAAGGCCACGGCCGCAACCGCCGCCGTGGCCAGTATTTGCCACGCGCGCGTGAACCATGCAACTAGGGCGGCGGGGTCCGAGGCGGTCTGCGCCATCAAGGGAAAGGCGGCCAGCACAACGGCCGCGGGCAGGATGTTCAGCCCGTTGATGAACTTGTAGGCGGCGTTGTAGTGCCCCACCACCTCGGTGCCCTGGATGGCCTGCAGAATCAGAATGTCGATCTGGATGAACGCCGTGGCCAGGAGGGAGTTGAGCATGAGGGGCAATGCCGCGACGGAGAATGGCCGGAGCTCCCGCCAACTCGTCGCCCATCCGCGCTGCAGCAGCGCAAAGCTCACGGGTCGCGCAAGAGCGATGAACGTGACCATGCTCGACGCCAGGCCGGCCAGAGCGATGCCGGGAACTCCGAGGCCAGCCGCGAGCATCAACAACCCCAAGCCAGCGGTAACCGCCGAGGTTCCGACCACCACGAACGCGCGTCGAGCCAGCCTCTCCCAGGCGGCGTAGACCGAGGCGTACGCCTGGTTTACCGCCGTCAGCACCAAGCCGGCCGCCAGGGTCGCGGTGGTCAGGAGCGCCTCATCCGAGAGCGATCCGGTAGCCCGGTAGACGGCCGCGACGCCGATCATTGCAGGGATGGCCACTGCCAGCAGCCGCGCGCGCAGCGCCAACGTGAGTCCGAATACGCGCCCCAGATCGCCCGGTTCGCGGGCGATGTCACGCGCCGCCAGCGTGCTGAGACCGAAGTCG
The DNA here is from genome assembly GCA_965220075.1 of Chloroflexota bacterium. Lineage (GTDB taxonomy): Bacteria > Chloroflexota > UBA11872 > UBA11872 > UBA11872. The sequence continues at coordinate 848,591 of OZ244806.1, read as the reverse complement.
ATCAGCGCGCCGAAATAGGCGAGGAGATTCACGGCAAACGCGTATTGGCCGTTGCCCTCAGGTCCGATCACCCGCAGCGCAACAACCCAGAAGCCCCAAAACAAAGCGCGTTCGGCCAGATTGACCAGGATCGGCGTGAGCGCGTTACGCGCGAAGCGCTGCTGGCGGGCGGTGTCGCTCCGTGCTTGCGGCGGGGTGACGGGGCGCCGCGCCAGCAACGCCAAGTAGATCACACCCAGAGACGCCAAGACGCCGCCGGCGATTGGAGCGAGCGGGCTCACGCCGGCGGCGTCCCTGGGGAGGGTTGCGGGTCCGGGCTACCGGCACGACCGCTCTGTCGCCCCGGACCCTCATCAGACATATCGGGAGCGGCCGCCAAAACGTTGCGCAAATTCTTTACCCCGAACTCGGTTCGTGGACGCGCTCTTCGAGCCGTCCCGACCCTCAGCTAAGGGAAGCATACGCGCGGAGCGTTGGCGCGCGGCGGCGCTAGGATCGAACGCTAAACTGCGAAGCGGGTCGTCGGCCCACGAGGATCCAGGTGAACGAGCCTCGCATCAGGCGACGAACCGTCCTTGCGGGAATCGCGGCCGCCCCGCTGCTGCTCGGCCGGCCGCGCGCCAGCGAGGCCGAAACCGATTGGGAGATCGAAGCGCAGCTGGTGCGCACCCACGATGGGTTCGCCGCGCCGTGGGGGATAGCGCTCGATAAGTCGGGCTCTGTCTACATCACCGACTCGCGCATCGGGCGCGTGGTGCGGCGCTCGCCGGACAGCTCGAATACGCAGATCATCGCGCTGGCCGGGCGTGCGCAGGGCAGCGTGAGGCGGCCCCAGGGCATTGCAGTCTCGCCGGACGGCGAGGTTTACGTGGTGGACGGCGGAAATCGCCGCATCCAGGTATTCGGCCCGGATGGCGTCTTCCGCCGCGCCTGGGGAAGGAGCGGATCCGGCGACGGTCATTTCAACGTGCCGCGCAGCCTGGCGGTTGGACCCGATAACGCGCTTTATGTAGCCGACGGCTTCAACGACCGGATTCAAAAGTTCGAGCTCGACGGCGAGTTCGTGACGACGTGGGGCAAGCGCGGGCGCGGCCCGACGGAGTTCAGCACTCCCACGGGCATCGCCGTGAGCCGGACGGGAATGGTCTACGTCACGGACACTTTCAGGGATCGCATTCAAATGTTCCAGCCCGACGGGACGTTTGTGCGTTTCATTGGCGCTCCGCCGCTCCTCCGCAATCCCATCGGCATCGCCGTGGACGAGGCCGCACGCGTGTACGTGACCGAGGACGTCGATCACCGGGTGACCGTGTTCGATCACCGCGGCGACTTCGTGGGGCGCTTCGGCGGCGAGGGTACGGAAGACGAGCAGTTCCAGTTTCCACGCGACATCGCAGTAGACGAGCTGGGCGACGTCTACGTGGCCGACAGCTTGAACCACAGCGTGAAGGTGTTCGCCACCGACCTACCTTCGCTCGTGCCGCCCGACGACCCGGAGGACCTTGCAGCCGGGGTGGCGCTCTCCGACCCGCTGACGTCGGAGCTGCCGCACAACCTAGTGGACCTGCGCGTGCGGCTGGATGGACGCCTTTGGACGGTGGATTTTCGCCACTACTACGAGTCGACGGGGGGGCTCGTGCGATGGGGCTGGCCGATATCCGAGCCATTGCGCGAATCGGCCAGCGTCGTCTCACAGTACTTTCAGCGCGGAGTCATGGATTGGTCGCCGGATGGCCGCGGCGAGCGCTCGCTTTTTCCCCGCCCGACCTGGGAGCTCCTGGGCGGAGGACGCGGGGGGAGCCTGAACATGGGAGTCGAGCCGCACGTCACCTCCACACAGGAGGGCGCGGTGGTAGGCACTTGGAATCACCGAGTATCGAACTTCGCGGTGGACGGCACATTCGTGGGGTTCGAAGACTTCTATGAGCAATACGGAGGCCAGGCCCAATTCGGAGCGCCGCGCACGGAGGCCCGCACGGACACCGGCGAACCCGGGACGGTTATGGATCCGCGCGCGTCGCGGGGAGTCATCCGCCAGTACTTCCAGAACGCAGTTCTGGAGCACGTCCCAGGGCTGGAACCGCCCGTCGAGTTGCGGCTGATCGGAGACAGCCTGCGCGACCGGCTCTATCCCAACGGTGGCTGGCGCGGCCTTGCGCCGTTCCAGGACGCGGCGGCCGTGGAGGTGGGCGAGGTGACGCCGCTCACTCTCCTTTCCCGTTAGGTGAGGAGCCCTATCCAAACATCGGATCACTCCCCCGGGTGAGGGAGAATCGCGGCAGACGAGCCGCCAGTCGCCGGCTGCCGCGATGGGGCTTAGACAGGCACGGTTGCCATCAATGGGTCCGAATCGCCCCCCACCGGCTCGGCGGGCCAGAGCCCCCGCCGAGCCGACTCCCCCTCGCGGGGGGAGTGATAAGAAGGGGTACAGACCGGGGAGATAGGTACTACTTGGACCGGGCGCATGGGCGACACATGGGAGGATTGCAAGCCGCGCTGCGCCCGGGTCCTCACGGCCGCCGAAACGTGTCTGCCACGGCCGCCGAGATAAGCGCCGCCCATCTCTACATCTTGGGAAGAGGACCGGCTAGCCCGCGGTGTCGACCAGCCCGTCCCAGCTGAGCACGCGGCAGATGCGCAGGAGCGTCTCGTGGACCGCAAGGTCGTGCTCGGCCTTGAAGGATGGGGGCCTCTCAGCCCGAATCCAGGCGGCCAGATCGGCGATGTCACCGGCGTAGCGCGGCCGCATACTCACGGGCGGCCTGCTCCAACCGGCTGGAAACGGTCCCGCCGGCGACTCCAGAAAGAGGCGGATTCCCGGCGGCTCGATGGGCTCTATCAGAAATGACCCGCGTTCGCCAATAATCTCGAACCGGCGGTGCGTGGTTGGCTCGTGTCCGGTGACCCATGACTGGACGACGGCCAGCGCCTGCGGGTATTCCAGCACCGCCGTCGTGTTGTCGACGAAGGGGTCGCCCTGCTCACGCGCGTCGGACCGCAGGGTGGACCACACGCCGGTGGGCTTGCCCAGCACTAGAACGATCAGGTCGACCAGGTGACAGCCGAGCTCAACGAAAGTGCCGCCGGGCTGGGCGGCCAGCTCGGCGCGCATGCGCGCGTAAATGCCAATGCCCGTAGGGATGTCGGCATGGATGCGCGAAACGGGTCCGAGCCAGTCTTCGCGCAGCGCACGGAGCGCCATCACGACGGCGGGGTTGTAGCGAAACTGGTACCCCATCTGGACGTGCACACCGCGGTCGGCGGCGCGCGCAAGAACCGCGCGAAGATCGTGGAGCGAGAGCGCCGGCGGCTTGTCGAGATGCACGTGCTTGCCGTGGTCAACCGCGTCGCGCGCCCAGCGCAAGTTATCCCAAGGCCGCGTCTCGACGAAGACGACCTCGATCGACGGGTCTTGCAGAACGTCTCGCGCCGACAAGCGCCGCACGCCTGCGAATTCATCGCGCGCGCGGCGGCGCTCCCACTCAGCGGCGTCGGGCTCGAACACGCCGGCCAGCTCCATGTCAACCGACGCGTTGATAGCCTGTGCTTTTCCCCACGCGTGGGCATGGCCGACGCCGATCAAGGCAGCCTGGAGGGGAGCTGAAGCCTCGCAATCGCTATCCATAAACCGCACCCCCGCCGCATGGAACTCATCGAATTGTACGCAGCGACCTCACGGAATGCCGCCCGGCGGCGCGCGCGGGTAGGCTTTCGTCTATGGAGGAAGCACGCATAGCGCCGGACCCCCAGGCGGCGGAGAGCTTTCCGGGGCCGGCCGGCCAAACGCCGTCCGATCTCGCCTACTGGGTGGCTCTGGGATCGATATTCGGCTTGGGCTCGGGATCGCTCTGGCAGCTTATCCGCGGGTTCGGCGACCTGAAGGACGCGTGGAACGCGTCGCCGGCGGAATTGATGGCAGCCGGGCTGCCGCGTAGCCGCGCCGACCAGGTCGCGGCGGCGCGGCAGGGCCGCGATCCAGGCGAGGCTTTGAGCCAGGTTCAGGCGGCGGGCGCCCAACCGGTTACCTGGCACGATCCGGTTTACCCAGCGCAGCTTCGCGAGATACCCGACCCTCCGCCGCTTCTGTACGTGCGGGGCGACCCCAGCCCGGCGACCTTCGAGCGCTCAGTCGCGATCGTGGGAACGCGGCGGATGAGCGCCTACGGGTTGCAGGCAACCGAGCGGATTGCGGGCGGTCTGGCGGCCGCCGGTATGTGCGTAGTAAGCGGGATGGCGACGGGCATCGATACCGCGGCGCATCGCGCCGCGTTGCAGGGCGGCGGCAGCACCGTGTCGGTTTGGGGAACCGGACTGCACGAGGTATTTCCTGCCAGCAACCGAAAACTGGCCCGACAGATCGCCGAGATGGGGGCGATCGTCACCGAGTATCCGCTCACGATGCGAGCCACGGCCGAGAACTTCCCACGCCGGAACCGCATCATCAGCGGGCTGAGCCGCGGCACGATCGTCGTCGAGGCGCCGCTGGACAGCGGCGCGCTGATCACGGCGCGCTATGCGCTGGAGCAGAATCGTGAAGTCATGGCGGTCCCCGGCGATGTCTTTTCCGACGGCTGTCAGGGCACGAACCGGCTGCTGTTCCGCGGCCAGGCGCGCGCGGTGAGCACGGCGGAGGAGATCCTGGAAGCGCTGGGCGTGGACGCACCGCCGACGCAGCTCGAGCTGCCTCCGACCGCGGCGCCGACGGCCGAAGAGGAGGTCCTGCTTGCGGAGCTGGACACGACGCCCACGCACATCGACGTAGTGACGCGCAAGACCAGCCTGCCAGCGCACCAAGTATCGGCGATGCTGGCGATTATGGAGATCAAAGGCTTGGCGCGGCACCTGGGGGCGGGGAACTACGTGGCCGCGCAAGCCACGCTGAGAGAGCAGCAGGGGCGGGTTTGAAACCCGCCCGTACGGTTGGCCCCGGTCCCGCATGGCGTACGGGGCTGGTGTAGGCCTGGACGGACGCGCCTGGAACCCCCCGGGCTTACGCCGGGGTGACGAATAGGGAGGCTGTAGCGACGGAGTTCGCCAGGGTGACGGAGGCGACACTCACCAAAATGAGCCGCTGCCGAGCGCCGCCCTCATTTGCCGATGCAAAAGCGGGTGAAGATCGCGTCCAGCAGCTCCTCGGTCGCGGATTCACCGGTTACCTCGCCCAGCGCACGCACGGCGCCGTGCAGACCGATGGTGACGAAATCGGCGGGCAACTCGTCGGCCACGGCGCGCGCCGAGCTTTGCAACTCCGTATTCGCCCGCTGCAAGGCTTGCTTGTGCCGCACGTTGCTCAGGGTGGCCAGCTCTCCAGGCGGCGCACGCAGATCGACAAGGGCGCGCAGCGCCGCACGCAATTGCTCAACGTCCGCGCCTGTCGCGGCGGTATGGCAGAGGCTCGCGTCGGGTACCAGCGCGGCGGCCTCCGCGACGGGCGTGACGGCCGGCAGATCGCGCTTGTTCAGGACCGCGATAGTCGGCTTGCGCGCCGCGCAAACCAACTCCGCCGTCTGCGTGTCGGTGGCGCTCAACGTGCGGCTGGCATCCAGCACCAGCACGGCGACGTCGGCGCTCTCCAGAGCGCGCGAGCTCCGCTCCACGCCTAAACGCTCCACCTGATCCCGGGTCCGCCGCATACCGGCCGTGTCGGTGAGCACGATCGGAATCCCGTCGAGATTGAATGCTTCGTCGAGCGTGTCGCGCGTGGTGCCCGGGACGTCGGTCACGATGGCTCGATCCGCGTTCAATAAGGCATTCATGAGCGAAGACTTGCCAACGTTGGGGCTGCCCACGATGGCGACGCGCAGCCCATGGCGCTGCAGAATGCCGCGGTCGGCCCCGGCCAGCAGCTCAGCGAGTCTCTCCAGCAGGCGGTCCAGCTGCCTGGCGGCCGTAGCGCGCGGCATTGGCGGCACGTCTTCCTCGGCGAAGTCAATCTCAGCCTCAAGTTGCGCCAGCATGGACAGGCAGCCCTGTCGGATTTCACGTACCGCCTGCGAGAGCCGCCCCGCGAGCTGGCTGGCGGCCGCGGCCAGCGCCTGCGCCGTAGGCGCCGCCACCATCTCGGCCACCGCCTCGGCCTGGGCCAGGTCGATGCGCCCATTGAGAAACCCCCGCAGCGTGAACTCTCCCGGGTCGGCCATGCGCGCGCCGGCCCGCAGTACCAGATCCAGTACGCGCCGCTGCACCACCGACCCACCGTGTCCATGCAACTCCACCACGTTCTCACCGGTGTAGGAGCGCGGAGCTCGAAAGAAGAGCAGCAAGCCCTCATCCACGAGCCGCTCGTCGTCTTCCGGGTCAACCACGCGTGCGACGTGCGCGTAGCGCGGACGCGGCTTGCGATCGTGAGGCAGCCTGGCGACGCGCAGCGCTATTGCGAGCGCCTCCGGTCCGCTAACGCGCACCACTCCGATCCCGCCCGTGCCGGTGGGCGTGGCGATCGCGGCGATAGTGTCGGTGGGCGCGGCGGACCGGCTCATCATCCCGGCCGTACACAGCGACCGCCGTGGTTGGAGCCGGGGCGGCAACTCCGCGCACCGACATCCGCGCGGCGGTCTATCGGATCAGGCTGACACCGCAGCTGCAACCGGCGCCTCACTGGCGGCGGCCAAGGCCCGCTCGAATTCTCTTTGCAGCATTGACCTCTGCACAAATATCTCGATGTGGTCCCAGGGCAGGAACTCGTCGAGCTCGCGCTGGCGGTAGATGAAAAAGCCCAAATCGAGCCCGGCCTCGTCGATTGATTGAAACCAGAGGTCCGGTCGAAAGAACTCACTCCAGCCGTCGAACCTGGCGCCCTGCTCCCAGGCGCGCCGGATGACGGCGCCCGCGCGCCGGTCGGCCAGAGCGAGAAAGGCCTCCACCTGGCTTTCCTCGGGGTCGTGCCACATCAGGTGCACGTTGCGGTCGCGCACGATCTCGAAGCATGCCGCCTGCTTGGCCCGAATGGTGGCGGCGGCGTCTTGCGGAAACCATTGGAAGGGCGTGAAAGGCTTTGGGATGAAGGTTGACACGGTAACGTTGACCTTGGCCTTCTTACCGTGATGCCGGCGCCCGATCTCGATTACCCGGTTCGCCAAGTGCGCGATGGCCCGCGCGTCGTCCAGGGTTTCGGTCGGCTGCCCAATCATGAAGTAGAGCTTGATCGTGCGGAAGCCCTTGCCGAATGCCATGTCACAGGTCTCTAGCAGCGCTTCGTCGGAAATCTCCTTGTTAATCACCCGCCGCATGCGGGGCGTCGCGGCTTCGGGTGCAAAGGTGAGGCTGCCGCCGCGTTTGCCGCCGCGCTGCAGCGCATCGGCGATGTCCACGTTGAACGTCTCGACCCGGGTCGACGGGATAGACACGCGGACGTAATCCGAGGCGCGATCGAAGACATCCGAAATCACGTTATCGAGGCCGCGATAGTCCACGGCGTTCAGCGAAAGCAGGGACAACTCGCTCTGGCCGGTGGACTCCATGCAGCTCGAGACGGCGGACTGAATCGTCTCCGGCGCGCGGCGGCGGACAGGCCGGTAGATGTAGCCCGCCTGGCAAAAGCGGCAGGCGCGCGCGCAACCGCGGTCCAGCTCGACGGCCACGCGATCGTGCACGACTTCGGTTGAGGGAACCAGCGGACGGGTCGGCCCGGGGAAGGCATCGAGATCGACGTGTTGCCGCTCGATAGCGGCCGGAATGCCCTCGCTCAAACGGCGGTAGCCGTGCATGGCGCCCTCGGGATTGAACAGCGGCTCGTACAACGACGGGACGTATACGCCCGGGATGCGCCGCGCGCAGTGGAGGAGAAATGCGCGCCGCCAGCCCGCCCGCGTCCTATCGAAGGCCGCGTAGGCGTCCAGCAGCTGAACCAGGACGCGCTCACCCTCACCAATGACCACCAGGTCGAAGAAGTCGGCCATAGGCTCCGGGTTGATGACGGCCGAGCCGCCCGCGAGCACGACCGGATCGGCGTCGCCCCGCTCCCGCGACTCGAGCGGGATTCCGGCCAGGTCGAGCATCTCCAGCACGTTCGTATTGCCGCTCTCGTAGCTCATCGAGAAACCGAGGACGTCGAACGCGCGCAGCGGACGGCGGGTCTCCCAGCCGAAGAGCGGAACACTCGAGGCTCTCATCAGGTCGGCCAGGTCCGGCCAGGGGGTGAAGACCCGGTCGCACAAGTGATCGGTCTGGTCGTTGACCAGCTCGTAGAGCAGATTCACGGCCAGATTGGACATCCCCACCTCGTAAGCGTCCGGAAAGCACAGCGCGAAAGTGGCGCCCGCGGTTTCCCACGGCTTGTTGCGCGAGTTGTGCTCGCCGCCCAGGTATTGGGCGGGTTTGCGCACCCGGTCGAGCAGGTGGTCGATGTCGACGGTTTCTAAGCTAGTCATGAGGATTGTCGGAATGGAGCAGCACGGCTCCTCCTTGCTCCAAGCTACCCAACAGTTGCGAGCTGGGCCAACACCTCGGCGCCTCAGGTGGTGGATCCCGCCGATTGTTGCTCGGAGTGACGGCACGCCACCACCTGGTGGACAGCGGGGACAGCTCGGTTCGTCCGCTGGCGAGAGGGAAGGCAGGACCGGACTCCGGCCCCGTATCGAGTACGTGACTGGCTGTCGCCGGAGTGACCGGAGGGACGCTGATCAAAACGACCCACTGCCGCGCGCCGCGCCGTGCGCTTATGGACCGGAGCGGCCCGTGACGGCTACGCTTCCGGCGCACCGTAGCGCGGTCGAAAAGCACGTCCAATGACGCCACTCGTTTTGCGCGCCGCCATGCTGATAGACGGCACCGGCGCCGAGCCCGCATCCGACGCGCAGGTCGTCATCGAGCGGGATCGCATCGTTGCCGTGGGTCCGCAGGCAGCCGCGCCCGTAGACGCGGAGATCGTTGAATACGGAGACGCCACGATCATGCCGGGGTTGGTGAACGCGCACGTTCACCTGGAACTCGACGCGGACAGCGACATGCTGCGCCTGCGGCGCACCCACACCGAGGCTTCGCCCGCACAGCGCGCCGCTACCGCTGTCGGGAATGCGCAGCTGGCCCTGGCCACCGGTGTAACCACGCTGCGTGACTGCGGCGGCTACATGACAGGTCCAATGGAGGTGCGCGATCACATCAACGCGGGTCGCGTCGTGGGACCGCGCGTCTACGCGAGCGGCGCCCCGATCACCACCACGGGCGGGCATCTGGCCTGGTGCGGTCTGCGCGCCGACACGACTGACGAGGTAGTGCGGGCCGCGCGCCGCATGGTCGAAGCCGGGGCCGACTTCATAAAGGTCATGGCCACGGGCGGGGGGATTACGCCGGAGAGCAACTACTACCGTGAGCAGTACGACGAGCCGACGCTGCGCGCCCTCGTAGCCGACGCACACCGCGTCAACAAGCGCGTGGCGGCGCACGTGCACGCCTCGAACGGCTGCGTTATGGCGATCGACGCGGGAGTCGACACGATCGAGCATTGCTCGTGGATGCTGGCGGACGGCCGCCGCGGATTCGATGGGATGGACGCGCAGGCCGTCGATCGACTGGACCCGGCCCGACAGTGGATCAACACAACCCTCGCCGGCCTGGGCAGAGCCGTGGTGCGCGATTTGCATGACCTGGACACGCTGCCCGGCGCCGAGCGCGACGAGCTGCGGGCCTGGGGCAAGTCCTACCGCTACATGGGCGAGCGCGGCGCGCCGATCGCGCTGTCCGACGACGCGGGCGTGGTGGAGACCTACTTTCACGAGTTTCCGCTCACCGTGATCGCCGCGCAGGTGGCGCTCGACCTCACGCCGGTGGGCGCCATTCATCGGGCCACTCAAGTCACGGCCGCGGCAATCGGAGTAGACGACCAAGTCGGGTCGCTGCAGGCCGGCCGGCTTGCCGACATTCTGGTCGTTGGCGGCGACGCTTCGGCCAACATCTGCCGCCTCAGCGACGCTCGCGCCGTGTACCTGGGCGGCCGCGAGGTCAGCCGCGACGGCCGGTTGCGAATCCGCTAGCCCGATTGAGGTCGACGGCGCCCTGACTGAACTGAATGAATCGGCGATCGAGGATTCGTCGCCGTCCCGCTCTCTGACAGGCGCGTCCGTGGCGGCCGGCCAACAACCGTGCGGAAACCTGGAGGACAGTCCTTGACAGTCAATTTTGGCCAGTGCTAGCGTCCAGCACGCCGGTGAGGAACCACCGGCCCCATTCGTCGGGATCGCGGGTCCCGAGAGACAGATTCCTCACTGATTTTGCCGTCGTGGCGAGATCGTTCCGCGTCCAGGTAGGTCTAAACCCGAAGGTGCGTGACGTATACAGCCTCAATGCCTTGTGTTGCCGCCTGGCTCACGAGCGTTAGCCGTGGAGGGTCAGATGCGCGTCGCCCAAGCCCGTACGCGTGACGCCGGACAACGGTCCCGCGCCCGCCCGCGCCCGCCCGGGAGGAGTCGCGAAGCATGACGTCTGATTACCGACCTGGGCCTGGCCGCCGACCGCGCCGTCCGAACCGACGCCGCAACACGCGGCCGCCGTCGCAGCTCGTACAGGAGGACCCCGGGCTCGAGTGGGTGGAGCTCGAAGCCAAGAGCATGGACGAGCTCCAGCAAATGGCGGAGGAGCTCAACATCGAGATCAACGGGGAGGACGATACGACCAAGGAGGCGCTCGTCAACCTGGTGATGCAAGCGCATTCGGAGCGCGACGGCTCGATGTTCCTGGAAGGCATCCTTGAAATCATCGACGAAGGCTACGGATTCGTGCGGCGCGATGAGCATTGGATGCCCGGCGGCGATGACATCTACGTGTCGCAATCCCAAATCCGGCGCTTCAATCTGCGCACCGGCGACCTGGTCAGCGGGCAAGTGCGGCCAGCGCGGCAAGGCGACCGCTACCACGGTTTGGTGCGGGTGGTGGCCGTCAACGGGCTTGATCCGGAAAAAGCGCGCGCGCGACCAGTGTTCGAGCGCTTGACGCCGATCTTTCCCGACGAGCAGCTACGGATGGAGCACGAGCCGAAGGAGCTGACCTCGCGGGCCATCGACATCGTGACGCCCATAGGGCGCGGTCAGCGCGGCCTAGTGCTCTCGCCGCCGAAGGCCGGCAAGACCGAACTGATGAAGCGCATTGCGCGTGCGGTGCTGAACAACTACAGCGACGTACGCGTGATTGTGGCGCTGATCGGCGAGCGGCCGGAGGAAGTTACCGACTGGCAGCGGGGCGTGGCGGGCGCTGAGGTCATTAGCTCGACGTTCGACGAGCAGCCGCGCAACCATACGCGGGTCGCCGAGCTGACGTCGGCGCGCGCCAAGCGGCTGGTGGAGACGGGCGAAGACGTCTTGATCCTGCTGGACAGCGTCACGCGCCTGACCCGCGCTTACAACCTGGTGCAGCCTTCCAGCGGGCGAACGCTATCGGGAGGAATCGAGCCGCAAGCCCTATATCCGCCCAAGAACTTCTTCGGCGCGGCGCGCAATATCGATGGCGGCGGCAGTCTGACTATCATCGCGTCCTGCCTTATCGACACGGGCGGCCGCGCGGACGAGGTCATCTACGAGGAGTTCAAGGGCACCGGCAATTGGGAGTTGGTGCTGGACCGGCGGCTGGCCGAACGCGGCACTTTCCCAGCGGTGGATGCGCTGCGATCCGGCACCCGACGGGTGGAGCTCATGCTCAGTGAGACCGAGATGAGGTATTTTTGGCGGCTGCGGCGGATGCTCAACGCGCTCGATTCGCACGATTCGTACGACTCAACCGAGTTGATGTTCGATCGCATGCGGCGCACGAAGACCAACGCCGATTTCTATAAGTCACTCAGCGAGCAGCCGAACTGACAGGTGGAAGCCGCCAGGGAGCTCTAATCCAACATCATGTCCACTGTTGATATCGTCCTGATTCAAGACGTGCCCAAGCTGGGCAAGATCGGCGACGTGCGGCGCGTGGCCGGCGGCTTCGCGCGCAACTACCTGCTCCCGAACGGGCTGGCTCTGGCGGCCTCGCAACGCCGTCTCGGCGACAGAGGCTTTCAGGCCGAGCTCAATACGCGCAGGGCCGACGCCGAGCGGGCGCAGGCGGAGTCCAAGGCCAGCCTGATCCAAGGCGCCAACGTCGTGATCACGGCAACCCTGGGCGCCCAGGGCCGCATGCACGGCCAGATCACGAATCAGGACGTGGCGCAAGCACTGCTGGATCAGCACGGAGTCGAGGTCGACCGTCACACCATTCAGATCGACAGTCCCATTCGGTCGCTGGGCCGTTATCTGCTGCCGATCCGAGTGGCCAGCGGCGTCGAGGCGTCGATCACGCTGGAAGTGTCGGAGCCGGTTGAGGAATCTCCAGAGCCCGAAGACGGCGCCGGGGACGCAGAGGCCGCCAACGTAGCCGACCCGGAGGCGGGCGCCTGACAGCCGCCGCTGAGCCGCGCCCGGATTTCTCATCAAAAGAGTTGCGCTAAAGCCTGTGTCCACAGTTGCCTAATGTAATTGTGGACAACTCCTGTGCGGCGGCGCGGTCCGCAGCCTAGGGAGAGAGCGCCGTCCCTTACCGTTCGTTTGTTGTTCGGTAGTATGTACGTGACAGGCGCGTAGGGTGCCGCGCGCATCGTTCAGTGTGGATAGCGTTGATAGATCACGCGATCCCAGATGACCCGACAGGCGTACATGGGACTCTTGCAGAGCGGCGGCGGCGGCGCGTAGCGTCACACTTTCAACCACACTCTGACAGGAGCAACGCGCCGATGGCCGTAGCCGTGGAGCGTTTACCGCCGCAGAACACGGACGCCGAGCGATCTTTGCTCGGCAGCCTTTTGATCGACCCGGACGCGATTATGAAGGTCGGTCCTCAGATCCGGGCCGATGACTTCTACCGCGAGCAACACCGGGCGATATTCGAGTCGGTGACGCGCCTGGCGGCGCGCAACGAGAAAGCCGACTTCGTGACGGTCTGCAGCGAGCTGACGCGCGCCGACCGCATGGAAGACGTGGGCGGGCAGGAGTACATCGCCGAGTTGATCAACTCGGTGCCCACGGCTTTTCACGTGGAGCACTACGCGACGATCGTGCAGCGGGCCGCCATCCTGCGGCGCGTCATCCAGGGCGCGGGCGAGATGGTGGCGGAGGCCTATCGGTCCGACGCCGACCCCAAAGAGGTTTTGGACTCGGCCGAGCGGGTGATATTCAGCATCGCCAGCGAAGCGCGCGCGCAGGACTTCGAGGCCATACGCGAGATCCTGCACGAGTTCAACGAACAGCTCATGTTCCGGGTGGAGCACCGCGGAATGCCGACGGGGGTGCCCACGGGACTGCGCCAGATCGACTTGTTGACAGGCGGTCTGCAGCGCTCCGATCTGGTTATTCTGGCCGCGCGGCCCGGCGTGGGAAAGACGGCGCTGTCGCTGAGCATCGCGCTCCACGCGGCCAAGCAGAACGACGTGCCGGTGGGGTTCTTCGCCTTGGAGATGCCCGGTCAGCAGCTCGCTCAGCGCATCATCGGGCACGAGGCGCGGTTGGACGCGATGCGCATTCGCGACGGCAACCTCGACGACGATCAGCTCGGCCGCGTCGTGCGCACGATGGGCGAGGTGGCGGAGTACCCGATCTACATCGACGAGTCACCGACCCTCACCGTGCTGGAGCTGCGCGGCAAGGCGCGGCGCATGCACCTGGAGCACAACGTCGGGTTGCTGGTGGTGGATTATCTACAGCTCTTGTCGGCCTCTTCGCAGCGCGACAACCGCGTTCAGGAGATCACGGAGATCACGCGCTCGCTGAAGTCGCTGGCCCGCGAGCTCCGCATTCCAGTGATGGCATGCGCGCAGCTCTCGCGGGCCGTCGAGCAGCGTCCCGACCCCACCCCTCGACTCTCGGATTTGCGCGAGAGCGGGTCCATCGAGCAGGACGCGGACGTGGTGCTGTTCATTCACGAGCCGGAGCGCGGCGACGAGGAGATCATTGGGAGGCCGGTAGACCTGCGGCTGACGATCGCAAAGCAGCGCAATGGGCCGATCGGCCATACTGACGTGCGATTCGTCAGACCGACCGGCCGCTTCGAGGAGGCGCCGGCGCGCGCGCTGTAGGGCCGCGTGGAGGCGGTGCGATGACTGAGACCCCGCAAGGGCGCGATTTTCGCAATCCGGCAGTGATCCACGTTGGCCGCGGAGCGCTCAGCCGGTTGCCCGAAACCCTGCGAGACCTGGGCGCGGAGCGCGCCCTGCTGGTGACGGACCGGGTAATGCGTGCCAGCGCCTGGATGGACCGCTTGATCGGGCTGGCGGACGAGGCCCGCGTGGAGCTGACCATCACGGGCGACCTGGAAGGCGAGCCGACCACGCGCGACGTGGACGCCGCACTGGCGGTGCTGCGCTCAGCGCGCGCGCAAGTCGTGATCGGATTCGGCGGCGGCAGCGCCTTGGACACGGCCAAATCCGCCGCCATGCTGGCCGGCAACGGCGGCGGATTGCCGGATTACGAGGGCTACGAACAGGTTCCACGCGCCGCCATTCCGGTGATCGCGATTCCAACCACGGCCGGCACGGGAAGCGAAGTTACGCGCGGAGTGGCGGTGACCGATTCGGAACGCAACGTGAAGATGCTGTTGATGAGCGCCCGTCTGGTGCCGGCGGCGGCGATCGTCGACCCGGAGCCGACGCTCACGATGCCGAAATCGGTCACGGCGTCCACCGGTCTCGATGCGTTCACGCACGCGCTTGAAGCCTACGTCTCGAAGCGGCGACAGCCTCTCACCGACGCGCTGGCGCTGGACGCGATGGAGCGCATCGCGGGGTACCTGGCGCGGGCCTATCGGACGCCCGACGACACAGAGGCGCGCGAGCAGATGTCGATAGCGTCGCTGCATGCCGGCATGGCCTTCCACAACGCATCGGTGGCGCTGGTGCACGGCATGTCGCGGCCCATCGGGGCATATTTTCGCGTGCCGCACGGACTCTCCAACGCCATGCTGTTGCCTACCGTGATGGCCTTTAGCGTGAGCGGAGACGTGAGGCGCTATGCGGCGGCGGCGCGGGCCATGGGGGTCGCGCAGGCCGGCGCGAGCGACTCCAGCGCCGCGCAGTCGGGCGTGGCGTTCGTGCGTGATCTGTGCCGTGAGCTGGAAGTGCCCACGCCGGCGGCCTGGGGAATCGACCGCGATGAGTTCCGCCGGGTAGCGCCGCAGATGGCTCGGGACGCCTTAGCCAGCGGCAGCCCCGCCAATAACCCGCGCGCAGCCAGCGATCAGGAGATCGTGGCGCTTTACGAGCAGGTAATCGCGGCCTGAACGGCGCTCCTGCGGGGAATGCGGGCAGGTGACCGCGGCCTGAACGACTCGCGCGCGACCAGGCTCGCGCGCGGAAGTGGATGCGCTCTAACCCGGCGTCGATATACTCGAACGAGACGCGGCGGCCTTAAGCCGCGCATCCCTTGTTGACAATGCGCTTCGAATCAATCAAGCGGCTCGTGGGCCTCGACCCCGAGCGCGCCGCCCGCGCGTTCCGGCCAACGGTGGACGAGATCAACGCCCTCGAGCCCGCCGTGAGGGCGCTTTCGGACACCGAGCTCTTAGGCCAGACCGAGGCCTTTCGGGCGCGGCTCAGGGGGGGCGAGTCTCACGCGGACCTGTTGCCTGAAGCCTTCGCGACGGTACGCGAGGCCGTGCGCCGGGAGACGGGCGAGCGGCAATTCGACGTGCAACTCATCGGAGGGATGGTTCTCCACCAGGGCGACATCGCCGAGATGCGAACGGGCGAGGGCAAAACCTCAGTCGCAACTCTGGCGGCCTACCTGAACGCGCTCGACGGACGCGGCGTTCACATCGTCACGGTGAACGACTATCTGGCCAATCGCGACGCGCACTGGTACGGCAAGGCACTGGCGGACCGGCTGGGATTGCGGATCGGCGTGATACAGAACGATCTGCCGCCGGAGCAGCGCCGATCGGCCTACGAGGCCGACATCACCTACGGCACCAACAACGAATTCGGGTTCGATTACCTGCGCGACAACATGGTTCACGACCTTGCCGACCGGGTGCATCGCGAGCTGCACTACGCGATCGTCGACGAGGTGGACAACATCCTGATAGACGAGGCCCGCACACCTCTGATCATCTCGGGCGCCGCGGATGAGTCGACCGAGCTCTACTACAAGTTCGCCGGCCTGGTGACGAGGCTGACTGCGGAGACCGACTTCACGGTGGATCTCAAGCTCCGCGCGGTGTCCCTGACGGAGGCCGGGATCGCCAAGGTCGAGCGGGCTCTGGGCGTGGACAACCTGTACGGCGAGCGCGAGTACCTGCAAGTTCACTATTTGGCGCAGGCGTTACGCGCCCAGGTGGTCTACGAGCGCGGGCGAGACTACGTGCTGTTCCTGGACGATCAGGTTATTGATCGACACGACCGGCGCGCCCAGGTGGTGATCGTGGATGAGTTCACCGGGCGCCTGATGCACGGGCGGCGGTTCGGCGAGGGACTGCACCAGGCCATCGAGGCCAAAGAGCGCGTGGCGGTTCAGCGTGAGAGCCGGACTCTGGCCACCGTTACGTTCCAGAATTACTTCCGTATGTACGACAAGCTGGCCGGCATGACGGGGACCGCCAAAACCGAGGAGCGGGAGCTCCAGACGATCTACGGACTGGACGTCGTGGTGATACCCACGAACCAGCCGATGGTTCGAGACGATGAGGCCGACGTGGTGTACCAGACGGCGCGGGCACGCGACCGAGCCGCAGTCGACTCGATCGCACAGCTGCACGCGGCCGGACAGCCGGTGCTGGTCGGCACGACGTCGATCGAGCGGTCCGAGCACTTCAGCAAGATGCTGCGGGACAGCAGTGTTCCGCATAACGTTCTCAACGCGAAATATCACGTACAGGAAGCAAAGATCGTCGCGGAAGCCGGCCGCGTGGGGACGGTGACCATCGCTACCAACATGGCGGGACGCGGGACCGACATCATCCTGGGGGGCCGGCCCGACGATCGGAACGAGGCCGAGTGGCAGCGCGAGCACGAGCGGGTAGTGGATCTCGACGGGCTGCACGTGATGGGCACGGAGCGGCACGAAGCACGGCGCATCGACAATCAGCTGCGCGGTCGCTCCGGACGGCAGGGCGACCCGGGGTCAAGCCAGTTCTTCGTTTCCCTGGAAGACGACCTGATGCGCCGCTTCGCCGCTGAGCGCATTCAAGGCTTGATGGAGCGGCTTGGGGTCGACGAGAACGAGCCGATCGAGAGCGGCATGGTCAGCCGCGCGCTCGAGGCGGCTCAAACCAAGGTGGAGGCGCACAACTACGACATTCGCAAGTACGTCCTTGAATTCGACAACGTGATCAACCAGCAGCGGTCGGTTATCTACGACCAGCGCGAGCGGATTCTGCGCGCCGAGGATCTGGACGTGTTGCTGGGGGACATGCTCGCGCACGAGATAGAGAAACTGGTGGACGCGCACGGCATTTCACCGCAGAGCGAAGAGCCGGAGATCAAGGACCTGGCGGCCTCATACGCCGCGCTGGTGGGCGCGGGCGACGCGCCCGCGCCGGCCCGCGAGCTGATTGGCCTGCAAGCGAGCGACGTGACGGAAGTGCTCGCGGCGGACGCGGAGCGGCGGGCCGCCGCCAAGCGCGCCGAGGTGGAGCCGGAGGTGGCGGACCGGCTGCTGCGCTGGGTAATGCTGCAAACCACGGACTACCTGTGGGTGGAGCACCTGACCGCGATCGAGGACGTGCGTCAAGGCATCGGGCTGCGGGCCTACGGTCAGCAGGACCCGCTGGTGGCGTTCAAGCGCGAGGGCTTCGCCATGTTCGAGCAGCTGACGGAGGCCATTCAGGACGAGATCGTGCGACGCTTCTTCCGCGTTCAACTGCAGCAGGCCGTGCCGCAGGAGACAGTGCTCTCGCGCCAGCGCATGAGCGGGCGGATGGACGGCGGCGCGGACGGTCCCGTCAGCCCGCGCGTGCCGCTGCACGAAGGGGGACAGACGCCGCGCCTGAGCCGGCGCGAGCGGCGCGCCCTGGACCGCAAGAATCGCAAGCAGTCCAAACGGCAGGTACGGAGCGGAAACAAAGTCGGGCAATGAAATCGACGAGAGGCGATTAGGACCGCCGGCATGAACGCGCAGATTTCCACGCAGGAGATAGGGCAGCGGGCTCGCGAGCTGCTGAGCCGCGTGTCGGAGATAAGGGGGCACCTTTGACCCGGCCGAGACGGCGCGCAGGATCGCCGAGCTCGACTCGGCGATAGCCAAGCCCGGATTCTGGGACGACCAGGCGCGCGCGCGCGAGGTCATGCGCCGACAGCGCCACCTCAGCGCGGAACTGGAGAGCTGGTCCGGCATCGACAGCGACGCAACCGATCTGGCCGCCCTGGCGGAGCTTCTGGACGCCAGCGACCCGGAGATGGCGGCCGAGATAGCAGGCGAGTTGCGGCGCCTGGAAACCAAAGTCGACGAGCTCGAGCTGAAGCTCCTGTTAGGCGGGGAGCACGACGGCGGGGACGCGTTTGTCACCATCCAGTCAGGCGCCGGCGGCACCGAGTCGCAAGACTGGGCCGAGATGCTCATGCGCATGTACGCGCGTTGGGCTGAGAAGCACGGGCACACCGTGGAAGTGGTGGAGAACTCACCGGGCGAGGAAGCCGGCATAAAAAGCGCCACCATGCGCGTGGCGGGAGATTTCGCGTACGGCTATTTGAAAGCCGAGCGCGGGGTTCACCGGCTGGTGCGCCGCTCTCCCTTCGACGCCGGTAACCGGCGGCATACGTCGTTCGCACGGGTGGACGTGGTGCCGGTGCTGGACGACGCGGTTACGATCGAGATCGAGCCGGACGATTTGCGCGTCGAGACATTTCGCGCCGGCGGCAAGGGCGGACAGTACGTAAACAAAACCGACTCCGCCGTGCGCATCACGCACATCCCGACCGGCCTGGCGGTGAGCTGTCAGAACCAGCGGTCGCAGCACCAAAATCGCGAGGTGGCGATGCAGATACTGCGCGCACGGCTGCTGGAGCGTCAGCTGGCGGAGCGGGCGGCCGAGCAGGCCCGGCTGCGAGGCGAGATCAAGTCGGTTGACTTCGGAAGCCAGATCCGCTCCTACGTCCTCCATCCCTACCGTCTGGTGAAAGACCTGCGCACCGGCCTGGAGGTGGGAAACGCGGACGGGGTTTTGGACGGTGATCTGGACGCCTTCATGCAGAGCCATCTGCGCGCCAGCTTGCAATCAAACGGCGAGTCGAGACCTTGAGGATGCGGAAACGCCGACCAGGCCGCTGCGGCGCGGCGCACCGATTGCGCAAGTGGACGGTAGGGCTGCTTGCCGCCCTGCTCGCGCTGGGGATGGCGGCGGCGACCCCGGCTATGGCCGCCCCACCGCTGGAGGGCGCCGGGCTCGGGTCTCTGATCCACTTCGGCGACGCGATCGTGTTCGAGCTCGAAGTGCCCTGGGACGGTCCCGAGCCGCAAGCCGTGGAAGCGCGATTCGGGCTTCCCGACGGGGTGGTGACCAAGCGCGGCAGCGCCGATTTCGACGTAGCCGGCGGCACCCTGAGCGCCACGCACCGCTGGCGGCCGCGTGGAACGCTCGTGCCGGGCGCGCAGGTCCGCTTCCAGTTCGTGATCGAGACCGCGGAAGGCGAACGGCATCCCACGCGATCGGCCACCTTGACTTACATGAACCCGGTCCTGCCCTGGACCAACGTGGAGGAGGGGCTGGTCGAGATCTGGTACCACGCGGGCGGGCGGCAGCTCGAGGCGGACGCACGTGAGGGCGTTCGCCAGGGTCTGGCGGTTCTGAGCGAGCGATTCGGCATAACGATCCAGCGGCCCACGCGGCTTGTGCTCTACTCGGATATCGAGCGCATGCGCCGGGACCTGGGCGGAGGCACCAGCCCGTGGTCGGCCGGCGCGGCAATCTCGGAGTTCGACGTCACCGTGCTGCACGCAGCGGCGGACCCGGAGTCACGGCGTGACTTGAAAGCCGTCATCGCACACGAGCTCACGCACATCGCACTCGATCACGCGACCGAGAACCCCTTCGGACAGGCGCCGCTGTGGATGCACGAGGGGCTGGCCACGACGGTGGAGTCGGCGGTGCTCCGACGGTTTCCCTACGAGCGAATCATGGCGGACGCGGTGGCGCGGGAGGAATTCGTGTCGCTGCGCGGACTCACGGGGTCCTTTCCAGCCAACAGCCGGCGGGCGCTTCAGGCGTACGCTCAAAGCAATTCTCTGATCAACTACATCATCGAGCGGTGGGGGACAGCGGCCGTCAAGCGGCTCGTAGAAGCCTACGCGCAAGGCGTGACCGACGACGGTGCGGCCACGGCGGCCTTGGGGTTCAACCTGGATGAGCTGGAAGGCGCCTGGCTGGCCGCCGTGGGCGCCGAGAATCCCCGGCTGGTGGGGTTGACGGACGCCGAAGAGCCGGGCGGTGAAGTCCTGGCGGCCGGCCTTGACGAGGACGGATCGCGACCGGCCGAAGCGGAGCGCGTCGGTCCGCCCCTGCTGGCCGGACTGGCGGGCGGAGTCGCCGCCGCGGCGCTGGCGGTGGGCATCATCCGGCGCTTACGCCAACCGGCGTCGCTGGATTAGCGTCGTTGAGGCAGGGTATTGCCGCCCGCCCGCGCCGCCTATATGCTGCCAGAGTCGGTGCGGAGAAACGCGCGGTCTTGCCAACCGTATTCCGGCAAGCTCCAGGTGGTAAGCGGCGCGCCAGCTGCAACCGCTAAGCGCGCTGACAACGCATGATCCAACTGCACGACGTTGTCAAGGAATATCCCAACGGGACGCGCGCGCTCGACGGCGCGAGTATGGAGATCGCCGAGCGCGATTTCGTTTTCATTGTGGGGCCGAGCGGAGCGGGCAAGACCACGCTGATTCGCCTCTTGACGCGCGCCGAGCTGCCCACCAGCGGAGACGTTCTGGTGGAGAACATGGACGTCACGCGTCTGAAGCGGGGCGACATCTCCCGCCTGCGGCGCCGCATCGGCGTGATATATCAGGACTACAAACTGCTGCCCACCCTCACGGTGCGCCAAAACATCGCCTTCGTTCTGAAGGCGACCGGGGAGTTCAACCACTACTCCAGGCCGCGCATCGATGAAACACTAGAGTTGGTCGGCATGTCCGAGCGGACCGACCACTACCCTTATCAGCTTTCGGGCGGCGAGCAACAGCGCACTGCCATAGCACGCGCGTTAGTGCGGCAGTGCCCCATCCTGGTGGCTGACGAACCTACGGGCAACCTCGACCAGGAAGCCGGGTGGGAAACGATTCAACTGCTTGTGAAGATCAACGCGCTCGGAACGACGGTCTTGATCGCCACCCACAACCGTGAGTTGGTGGACACGATGCGCCGCCGCGTGATCGCGCTCGAGCACGGCCGCGTGGTGCGCGACCAACTGGGCAGCGGATACGTTGGCTAGGCTCCACTCGGCGCAATACCTGGTCGCTGCGGCGCTGTCGAGCCTCTGGCGCAATCGCACCATGACCAGCGGCGCGATCGCAACCACCGCGATCATGCTGGTGACACTGGCCGCCTTTCTGGCCGTCAACGACACGCTCAACCAAATGCTGGTGGAGCTGGGGCGCAAGAGCAATCTAATCGCCTACGTGCGCGACGACGCGCGGCCCTCGCGGGTGATGGAAGTGATCCAAGAGCTCGAACGCGAGCCCGGCGTGGGCGAGGTGCATTTCATCTCCAAGGATGACGCGCTGCGCGAGTTTCAAACGCGCTTCGTAGAGCAACGCGACCTGCTCCACTTGCTGCAGAGCAACCCCTTGCCGGCGAGCGTAGAGCTGCGAATGGACGACCCCAGCACGCTGCCGGGTCTGGCCGAGCGATTGCAGGGCATGGCCGAGCTGTTCGACGAGGTGGTCGTGCCGGTGGACGTGATCGAGCGTTTGATTGCTATCTCCAACCTGGCGCGCATAGCCGGCACCGTGATGGTGATCAGCCTCACGGCCGTGACGCTATTCGTGATCGTGAACACCATCCGCATTGCGGTCTACGCCCGGCGGCGCGAGATCGAGATCATGAAGCTGGTGGGCGCCACCGACTGGTTCGTGCGCGGTCCCTTCGTGATAGAGGGCGCGCTGATCGGCGTCGTAGGAGCGGGCGTGGCGTCGATCCTCCTGCTGGTGCTTTACGCGCAGGCGGCCCCGGCCGTGGCGCGCATAGCCTCGTTCCTGCCTGTCGCCGAGGACGCCTATTTCATCCGCAACCTGGCCGTCTTCACACTGCTCGTCGGGCTGACCGTAGGAAGCCTTGGGAGTTTCTTTTCCGTGCGCCGCTACCTAACCGTGTAGGGCTGGCCGTCATGATCGTGTTGCAGGACGTGACGAAGGACTACGACGGCGTGGTGGCGCTGCGCGACGTCACGCTATCGGTGGCACGCGGAGAGTTCGTGTTTCTGGTGGGGACCAACGGCGCGGGCAAGACCACGCTGCTCAAGATGATCATTCGCGAGGAGAAGCCCGAGCGCGGCACCGTGCTCGTGAACGGTATGGACGTCACTCGCGCCAACAGCGCGAGTCTCACGAAACTGCGCCGCAAGGTCGGCGTGGTGTTCCAGGACACGCGCCTTCTGCCCAACTCGACCGTAGGGGAAAACGTTGCGTTGCCGCTGCTGGTCCAGGGACGCAGCCAGCGGGAGGTGCACACGGCGGTGGAGGGCATACTCGAGCGCGTGGCGCTGACAGACAAGGCCGATCGGTTTCCACGTCAGCTCTCGGGCGGCGAGCAGCGCAAGGTAGCGATCGCACGCGCAACGGTGGCGCGCCCGGACATTCTGCTATGCGACGAGCCGACCGACAGTCTGAGCCCGGAACGCGCGCGTGAAATTATCGATTTGCTATTCGAAATCCACCGAGACGGCGTGACCACAGTGGTGGCCTCGCACGACCAAATCCTAGTCAATACGCTGCGCCGACGAGTCATCCACATGGACGGGGGTCAGATCCAGGCCGACGCACCCGTGGGCGTGTTCGAAGCCGGGTAGGTTCAGCCGTTAGCGTTACTGATCGAGGTATTTTCGCGAAACCTTCGTCACAGCCGCCCGGCGTTCGCTGGACTACGCTGGGCGCAGCGTGAGAGCGGGGGCCGGTGCAATGAACCGAAAGATGCGCGGGGCGGCCATGCTGGCCGTGGGTATCGCGGTCCTGTGGGCCGTCTTCGCAGCCGGCGTGGTGACGGGGGGTCTGGCGTCGGGCCGCGGCGGGCCTCTGAGAGTGCTGGCCGGACCGGCGCCTTCCGACCCGGTGCCCGAGGCGGCCGAGATCGGCTTTGGCGTCTTTTGGGAAGCCTGGAACGCCATCCAGGAGAGCTACTACGAGGGCCCTCTCGATCCTGAGGCGTTGCGCGAGGGCGCGATTCGCGGCCTGGCCGCGGCCACCGAGGATCCACACACGCGATTCCAAAACGCGCGCGAAGCCGCGTTCTCGCGCGAACGCATGGAAGGCCGCTTCGACGGGGTGGGAATTCGTGTGACTCTCAAGGATGGGCTGCCGTTCATCCTGCAGCCGCTGCCCGGATCCCCCGCGGAGAAAGCCGGCGTGCGCCCCAACGAGTTCGTGACCGCGGTCGACCATGTGTCAACCGAGGGGATGTCGCTGGAAGAGATGGGAAACCTCGTGCGGGGCCCGCGCGGCACTCAGGTTGTTTTGACCCTGCGACCGGAAGATCACACGGAAACCCGAGACGTGACTTTGGTGCGAGACGTGATCGTAGTCGCGTCGGTGACGAAGAGACGGATCCAGGGTATGGGCTACGTACGCATCAGCAACTTCGGGCGGCGCACGGCCGAAGAGCTGCGCGAGGCGCTGGCGGACCTGCGCGAGCCGGGAGTGCGGGGTCTGGTGCTGGACTTGCGCAACAATCCGGGCGGTCTGCTGGACG
The DNA here is from genome assembly GCA_965220075.1 of Chloroflexota bacterium. GTDB lineage: Bacteria > Chloroflexota > UBA11872 > UBA11872 > UBA11872. Next base: position 824,762 of record OZ244806.1, on the reverse strand, counting down.
CCAGCGTCACGGTGGCCGCGCAGTTCCTGGCGAAAGGCGAGCTTGTGCTCGTGCAGGAGTCGCGCAACGCCCCCCGCACCGAGTGGAAAGTCTCCGAAGACGGCGCCGACCTTGTGACTCCAATGGCGGTGCTAGTGAACGAAGGGACCGCCAGCGCCGCCGAGATCGTGGCGGGCGCTTTGCAGGCGCATGATCGTGCGCTGGTGATGGGCGAAGAGACCGTCGGGAAGGGTTCGGTGCAAGAGCTGCACCGCCTCTCCGACGATTCGATGCTGCGCATCACTAGCGGAATCTGGATCACGCCTTCGGGAGTTAATTTGGCTGGAGAAGGGCTGATTCCCGACATGGTCCTGCCCAGTGAAAACGGTCAAGTCGGATCGGCGAATGACCCGGTGTTGCAGGCGGCCCTGCGGGCGCTGGCAGCCGTGGACTTTGCCACCGAACCAGTCGGCCTTCCCTAGGCCGCGGGGTCAGCCCTCGGCAGGGTTGACGGTTGGCGTCGGCGTGGCGGTGGGCGGAATCGCCACCACCAGGCGCAAACCGAACCCGCGCCCCACCTTGGCGCCGGCGCCCGGTTCCTGCGCGCTGACGGTCTCGACCTCCACACCCTCGGTGGGAGTGCGCTTGATGGCGGCGATTAGAAGCCCTAAGTCCGCCAAACGGCGTTCCGCGGCCCGCGGCGCCAAGCCCAGGAGGGAGGGTACTTCCACCTCGCCCACGCGAACGACGGTGAGCATGACCTCGCGGCCCTTCTCAACATCAGCGCCGGCAGGCGGCGTCTGCACTTCGACAATCCCATCGGGCACCGAACCCGACTCTTGGTACGTCACCTCACCGACGAGGAGCCCGGCCAGCTCGATCGCGCGGCGCGCATCGGCCTCGGAACGGCCCACCAGGGGCGGTACGGTGGTGGTCTCGACGCCGCGGCTGATGCTAAGCGCCACCACCGAGCGACGGGCAGCCAACGCGCCGGCCAGCGGCTCTTGCCGCAGTACTACCCCGGCCACGACGTCCGCGCTGAAGGTGGAGAGCTCGACGACCTGAAAGCCCGTGTCCTCGATCAGATCCCGTGCAACCGATGCGTTCAAGCCAATCACGTTAGGAACCGCGGCGAGCTCACGACCCGCGCTCACAACAATTGAAATGGGCTCGTCTTCGCGCTGAGGGGTACCAGCGGCAGGTGTCTGGGCGACAACCTGGCCCTGCGGCACGGTCTCGCTGAACTGCTCGTCGACGGTCAGAACAAATCCGTCCCGTTGTGCACGATCCTCGGCCGCGTCGCGCTGGAGCCCCACCAGCGCCGGCGCGGCCCTCGTCACCCCCGAGGCACGGCGCGGCACAAGTTGCTCAGCTTCGGCGGGGGCGGGCTGCGCGGCAACCACGGTGCCGGCGTCCGCCGCGAAGGCCCACAGCGCCTCGGCGGCACCGCGGATGGGCGGAAAGCTCAGCGAGAACGCGGTCGCACCGGCTGCCAGCACCACGGCCAGGGCCCATCCGCGGGGCCTTTCCAGGCCGCCGGGCAAGCCTTTGCGCGTGCGCCTGACGCCTTGCACGCGGGGACGAAGCGGGCGCCGGCGCGCGCCGGCCCCGCGCACGTGCCGCCGCAGCGTGCGGCCAGCGGGCCTACGGCGCCCGGCGCGCTTCGGGTGGTTAACCACGCTGTGCGCGCGGCACGAGGTGTACCCGCCGAACCGCGTGAATGAGTGGCCAAACATTCCCACGTTTTTCTGGTCAGACCGACTCTCGAACCGGCACTCGACCGCGAAGGGTTCCGCGCTCGGGGGCTGCTATACCGACGTTCTTGCGGCTTGCATCGCGGCGCGCCCGGCGTCCTGCCGGCCGTTGGCGCCTCCGCCGTTGGCATGACCGTTGACGCTCAGTGACAGTAGCTGCGAAACGCCTTCCTCGGCCATGGTCACTCCGTATATCGTGGCGGCGGCCTGCACGGTTACGGCGTTGTGGGTAATGACCACAAACTGCGTGCGGTCGCTCAACGCCGCGAGCTGCTCGCAGAAGCGGATCACGTTTTCTTCGTCAAGTGCGGCGTCCACCTCGTCCAGCACGCAGAACGGCCTTGGCCGGGCGGCGAGCAAGGCAAGCACCAGGGCGCCGCCAACCAGCGCCCGCTCCCCGCCTGAAAGGGCCGCGAGTTCCTGGCGCCGCCGCCCCGGTATGCGCACGCTGATCTCGACGCCGGTGCCTTCGAGGTCATCGGGAGCGGTAAGGCGCATCGACGCCTCACCGCCGCGAAACATCTCGCGGAACACGCGTGCGAACTCCGCGTTGATGCGGTTGAAGGTGGCGAGGAACTCATCGCGCAGCTGACGCTGCAGGTCGGCGGCCAGATTGCGCAGGTTACGCTCACCCGCCTGGAGGTCTTCAATCTGTGTCTTCGCCTCGTCAATACGTTCGCGCTCGCGGCGATATTCGTCCGGCGCAAGGGGATTCATAGGACCCAGGGTTGCGACCAGCCGGCGCAGCCTGGCGGCGCGGCGCTCCAGCTCGCCGACCGGCCGCGACGAGCGGGCGGGCGTGACGTCCTGGAGGCTGAGCTCCTCACGCGCGTAGCGGCGCAGCTCGTCCCGACGGGCGGCCAGGCGCTCAGTCTCCAGCCGCGCGGTGTTGAGCTCGCGCTCGGCGTGGCGCTGCTGCCACTGCCGTTGATTGGCGTGCAACTGGAGCCGCTGGACTTCCAGGCGGGCCTCGATCGCGGTCGGCTCCAGATCGCGCGCGGCGCGCGACGCGGCCTTGAGCGCAGTGTCAGCATGGGCGGCTTCGGCCGATACCTGTGCCGCCTCGGTGCGGCTCGACTCGCGCGCGCGCTCCAGCTCACGCGCGGCCGATTGCGTCTGCTCAAGCTCGTCGGCGACGCGGGCGCGGCGCGCGACGAGCGCTTTGCGTTGGGCGCCCAGTGCGGCGCCGCGTTCCCCGTTGGCGGCAAGCGTGGCCTCGATCACGGCCAAGCGCCGACTGAACTCGGCCTCGCCACGGTCTTCCTCCAGAGGGCCGGGCAGGCACGCTTGGAGGCGCTGGACGCGCGCCTGCACGCCGGTCAGCTCCACGCGCGTCGCGCTGTGCCGCTCCTCCAACTCGCGCGCGCGTTCGCGCACGGACTGCTGATGTCCGACGTCGGCGGAAACCCGCGCGTCGGCGTGCTGATGCCGCCGCGTCGATTCACCCGCCGCGGCGTGGGCGGCGTGATGGGCTTCTTTGGCGGCGGCCAGATCGCGCTCGGCGGCCTGAACACCGCGTCGCGCGCGCGCCGCGCGCTCGTCCAGAGCGGGAAGCTCGGCGCGCACGGCCGCGAGCTCCGTTTCGGACCGTTCGATCGACTCAGCCAGTCTGTCAAGCCGCTCGAGGACGCTCGCCATCCCTTCACCAAGTCGTCCAACGCCTATGACTCCGTCGAGATCTATGGCGTCGCCTTGCGTGGTGACGATACGGACAGGCAACCCGGAAGCCGCCCTACGTACGCGAATCGCCGCCGGCAGGTCCCGCACTACTAAGACTGCCCGCAGAAGACGCCGCACTGCATCGGGGGCGTGCGGAGTGAAATTGACAAAGTCAGCCAGCGTGCCCAGTAAGTCGTTGCCCAACGTTGGCGGGTCAGGTGCTTCCGGCGACCAGCGGGGCGAGTGGAGGCCCGGCCGGAGCCGAATCCGGCCAAGCGAGAGCTGCTCGATAGCGGTGCGCGCGGCCACCGCGTCGGCAGGGTCGTTGACCAAAACGTCATCCAGCGCACCGGCGAAGGCCGCTTGCAGCATGAGCTGCGTCTGTGAGTCACCGGCATGGACCCAATCGCGCAGGCGTCCCAGCAACGAGTCGCCCACGGGGGAAGCACGCAGCGCCCGGAAGGCGTGCGCGGGTACTCCCGCCTCATTCTGCAATCCGCGCAGTGCCCGTCGTTCGTCACGCAGCGACGCCACACGCTGGGCGAGCGCGGCTTCACGCCCGCGCGCGGTTCCCAGCTCGTCGTGGACTTCCAGCAGTAAAGCGGCCGCGCGGGCCTGTGCCTCTGCCGTGTCGTCGAGAGCCTGCAAAGCCTGGTCCGCGTGGGCCGCGGCGCGCGTGACGACCGCCGCGGCGGCGTCGACGCGCTGGCGGTTCACACGCGTTTCGGCAACCAAACTATCCAGCTCGGCGGCGGCTCGTTCGCGCTCGGCGGCGATATGGAGTTCACGCTCACGCAGGCGGGCGAGCGTGTCGCGAGCATCGTCCAGAGCGCTACGAGCAGCGGCGAGCTCGCTCGCTCGTGCGCGGGTCGGCGCCAGCGCCGCCAGCAGCGCCTCACGCTCTTGACGGCAGTCCGCGGTCTGAGCGGCGATCTCGTCGACTTGGGCCGCGGCCTGTGCAATCTCGTTCGCCAGGGCTTCCCGGTCGCTTTCCAGCGGCGGCACTCGCGACCGGGTCTGAGCGAGACGAGCCGTGAGGTTCGTCTGCCGCTCCGCCAGCAGCGTGCGCCTGGTATGCAGCTCGGCGGCGGCGGCCCTGGAGCGGTCGAGATCGCCGCGGGCGGCGCGCAGCTTGGCGTCGATCTCGCGGGCGCCTAGATCCGCCTCCGCGGCCATCTGACGCAGACGCTCGGCCGGTTCCGTGAGCATGACCGCCAGAGCCTCGGCGGCTTCTTGCTCGCGCTCCTCGGCCTCCCGCAGCTGTCCCGTCACCGTGAACAAGCGCTGGCGCACCAACTCGGCCTGGGTGGCCTGAAGCTCGTCGGAGAGGGTGCGTCCGCGCTGGGCCACATGCGCCTGCTGCCGCAGCGTCTCGAGCCGCGGCGCCGCTTCGGCCACCAGGTCGCGCAGTCGCTCAAGGTTGCGGCGGGTGGCGGCGAGGCGCTGCTGCGCCTGGTCGCGGCGCGCGTAGAAGCGGGCCACCCCAGCCGCCTCTTCGAGGAAGGCGCGGCGCTCTTCGGGCCGCTGCAGGAGCACGCGGTCGATCTGGCCCTGACTGACGATCGAGCCTCCCCCGTTGGAGGCGCCGCCGGCGCTCAGGAGGTCCAGGATGTCACGGAGTCGCACGCGTGCTCCGTTGAGCGTGTACTCGGTCTCGCCGGATCGGAAGAGCCGACGCCCCACGACGACTTCATCGAAGGGGGTGGGGAGCCAACCTTCGCTGTTGTCGAATGTCAGCAAAACCTCCGCCATGCCGGTGCGCGGGCGAGTCTGGGAGCCGGCGAAGATCAGCTCTTCCCAGCGGCGGATGCGCAAGCCGCGCGGTGACTGATCGCCAAGCGCCCAGCGAACCGCGTCCGCCAAGTTGCTCTTGCCGGCGCCGTTGGGTCCGACTATGGCGGTTACCCCGGGCGGAAGGTCGAGCACGCTTCGCCGGGGAAACGTTTTGAACCCCTGAAGCTCAATCCGTCTTAGATACATCCCGTGGGTCTTTCGATGCGACGGCCTGCAGCCGCCGCAGGGCGGATCGGGCAGCCGCCTGCTCGGCGCGCTGCTTGCTCGAGCCCCGGCCATCGCCGAGCGTTTCGCCATCGGCGGTGACCGCCATGCGGAACTGCTTGGCGTGATCGGGACCCTGCTGATCGCACAATTCGTAAGCAGGCGTTACGCCGTGCTGCGCTTGCAGCAGCTCCTGGAGGCGGGACTTGAAGTCCCTCTCAGGACCCCTCCAGCCGTAGGAGGCGAGCTCGCGCTCAAGAAAGGGCTTGAGGAAGCCGGACAGCGCGTGCAGCCCTTGATCCAGGTAGATAGCGCCGAGCACGGCTTCGAAGCCGCGGCCGAGCACACTGGTGCGCGATCTCCCTCCGCTGAGGTCTTCGCCATGCCCCAACTGGAGATAGCGCCCGAGATCGATCTGACGCGCGAACCGGGCCAGGGTGCCCAGATTCACGAGCGAGGCGCGAGCATGGCTCAACTGTCCTTCCGCACGGTCGGGATAACGCTCGTAGAGGAATCGCGCGGCGACCAGGCCGAGCGCGGCGTCGCCGAGGAACTCGAGCCGCTCGTTGCAGTCGGTCCCGCTGAGCTCGGCCTCGTTAACCAACGATCGATGGGTGAGAGCCAGGCGCAACGCGTCGAGATCGTCGAACCGCACTCCCAAACGGCCCGTCAGCTCGGCGATCAGCGCGTCGGAGAGCGGTTGGTTGGGCAGCGCGAGCAACCTACGGCGCTGACCCGTCGAGCGTACAGGGGTCTGTCTGAATGGAGACTGATATCCGTGCCAGCCGGCAGGCGACCTGGCATCCGGGTTGGCGGAGCGCTGAGATCAGCTCGCCAACTCCTTACCCCCCATACTCAGGCGCGCCGTCCCGCCGGCTGCGAGTACGCGGGCGCGCACCACTCGCGGTATTTGGCGTTGCGCCCGCGCACGATGTCGAAGTAGACATCCTGCAGCTTGCCGGTAAGCGGGCCGATACCGCCGTCACCGATTACGCGGCCATCGATTTCGTTGACGGGCGAGATCTGCGCGCCTGTGCCCACCAGGAACACTTCGTCGGCTATATAAAGCTCGGTGCGGTCGACAGGGCGCTCGATGGTGCTTACGCCCAGCTCCTCCAGGCCGATCTGGATGACCGTTTGGCGCGTTATCCCTTCCAGGATGTCGTCGCTTACACCGGGCGTTATCAGGACTCCATCGCGAACGATAAAGAGATTCTCGCCACTGCCCTCGCTGACGTGGCCGTCGTGGGTGAGCATGATGGCCTCGTCAAAGCCCTGCTCCACCGCCTCGGTCTTGGCAAGGGAGGAGTTGACGTAGAGCCCGGCGACTTTGGCGCGCGCCGGAATCATGTTGTCGCTGATGCGGCGCCATGCGGAGATGGTGCAGCGAATCGGCGTCTCCACGTCGAGATAGTTGCCAAAGGGCACGGCGAATAGGGCGAACTCATCGTCGATCAGGGTGTGGCCGTTGCCGCTGGGCCGCACCATGCTCAGGCCGATCTGCTCGGCGCTCTTGAACGCGAGCGGGCGGACGTAGACGTCCTCGCGGAACTCACCTGCGCTCACGACCTTGCGCGTGACCTCCATGAGCTGGTCGACGGAATATGGAAGCGCGATGCGGAGGATGTGGGCCGACTTGTGCAGACGCCTGAAGTGCTCGGGTCCGCGAAAGATGTAGAGCTGCTCGTCGTCGGCGTTCCAGTATCCGCGGATGCCCTCGAAAACGCCGGTGCCGTAGTTGAGACCGTGCGTCATCACGCTGACGCGCGCGTCCGCCAGGTTGAGATATTTGCCTTGAAAGAACGCCTGCACCGATGCTCTTTCGACGCCTGTGCGGCGCGCCACGCGGCCGCGTTCCAGCCCGCGCGCCGCACCGGCGGATTGCGGATATGTTAGCACGGAGCTTCGGCAAACTCGTGATTTTTCAGAAGTGGAAGGGGCCGCGCTCAGGGCCCCTCGCGAGAACCGCCGGAGATCGCGCCGGACCGTTCCAGCTCGTCCAAACGGACACTCTCCAGTCCCAGCAGGTCGCTGAGGACCGCCCGCGTATCCGCAGCCAGTTCAGGGGCCGACCGACCGACTGCGTCATCGTGGCCGGTCGCCTTGATCGGCGTGCCGGGTACCGGCATGCGTCCCACGCCCGGCTGCTCGAGCTCGACGAGCATGTTGCGGCGCCGGAGGTTTTCATCGGCGACCAGATCCGACATTCGATTGACTTTGGCGCAGGGAATACCGTCGGCCAATAGCGTCCGCAGCCACGCGTCGGTGGAACGGCGGACGAGGATTCGCTCCAACTCCCGGGTGAGCGGCGCGACGTTCTCGGTGCGCCGCGGATTGGTCGCGAAGCGAGGGTCCTCGGCAAGCCGCGGCTCGCCGAGGGAGGCGCAGAGGCGCTGCCACAAAGCATCGTTGCCGCAGGCGATGACGATCTCACCGTCGTGCGTTGCGAAGGTGCTGAAGGGCGTGATGGCGGGATGCCGGTTGCCAATCGGCTCAGGATCGACGCCAGAGACCCAGTAGCGAGCCAGGGCGTTCTCGACCACGGCGAACGCGCAGTCCATCATCGCCATGTCCAGGTGGCAGCCCTCGCCTGTGGTTGCACGACGATGCAGCGCGGCTAGGATGCCGGTAACGGTGTAGAGCGCCGGGATGAGATCGCCAACCGACGCGCCCACGCGGGTGGGGTTGCCGCCTTCCTGGCCGGTGATTCCCATCAGGCCGCCCATGGCCTGGATGATCACGTCGTAGGCGCCGCGATCGCTGTAGGGGCCTTCCTGACCGAAGCCGGAAAGCGACGCGTAGATTATGCGGGGATTGCTCTCACGGACACGGTCGTAGGAAAGTCCGAGGCGCCGCATGGCGCCGGGGCGGAAGTTCTCGACCAATACGTCCGCCCTGTCCGCGAGACGCTGGGCGAGTGCGCGTCCGTCGGCGTGCTTGAGGTCGATGCCAACGCTCTGCTTGCCCCGATTGATGCTCGCGAAATACAAGCTGTGGCCATCGACGAAGGGGCCCATGCCGCGCGCCTCGTCGCCGGTGGGCGCCTCGACCTTGATGACTCGGGCGCCCAGATCGGCCAGGGTCATGGTGCAGAACGGTCCGGCCAGAACGCGGCTGAAATCCAGTACGAGGATTCCATCCAGCAGCTTGGCCACGAGCTACCTCATCCCTACCTGAGCGCGGGAAGGCAAGCGTAGTACGCCCATATCCGTCGGCCTCCTCAGAATACGGGGCGCCGCAGGAAGACGAGATCGCCGCTCAGGTCGGAGATTTGATAGTAGACGCGGAATCCCCACTTCTCGTAGAGCCGGCGGGCTTCCGTGTTGGGGCGGTCGACGCCGATAGTCAATACGTCCACGCCGCGCTCGACCGCTTCGCGGGAGGTGGTTTTTGTGAGCGCGGCGGCGATACCCAGACGGCGGAATGGAGAAACGACAAATAGCGTGTGCATGTATACGGCGTCCAGACCGTCCGCGATCCTGCGGTCTATGTGGCGGTAACGGCTCCAGAGCTGGCCTACTACGTGGCCGTTGAAGTCCGCTACAAGCCCCCGTTGAACGTCCGCGCGCTGCTCGTCGAAATAGCGGCGTAACAGTCGCTTCTGGCTGTGGCGCCGTTCCGGGCCCCACATGGCGCTCATGGTGGGCAGGTCGTCTATCCGCGCGGCGCGAATGACCACGCGCTTGCTAATCGTGACCCGGTGCGTGCCGTCTCGTACGGTTTCGAGGGTCATGACTTGCCGACCGCGGAACGCAGGCGACCGCTTATCCACGTCTGGAATCCGAGCATACGTTGCGCCGAATAGAGCGCGAAGACGGCAAAGATGACGCGCAGCACAGGCGCCGAGAGGACCTGGGCGATCTGCGCCCCGGATGCGCCCCCTACGATTCCACCGACCGCGATGAGCACCGCGTAGCGCATGTTGACGTTGCCCAGGCGAATATGTTGCGCGGTTCCCGAGATGGAGATCGGCACGATGGCGGCAAGCGAGATGCCCTGCGCCAGGTGCTGATCGATGCCCATGAGAATGACCATCACGGGCACCATCACGATTCCGCCGCCGACACCCATGGTGCCGCTGACAAGCCCGGTAAACACGCCCGCGGCCAGCGCAGCCACTATCAGGACGCCTCCGTCGAGCTGCACCAAGGCAGCGCTCTGAACCGAGAACAAGAGGCGAATCGCGGTCAGCAGCAGGAGCACCGCGAACATGCGGCGCAGCACTTGTGCATTCAGCCGGGTCGTCATGCGGGCACCCACTACGGCGAGAAGCATCGCCGGGCCGGCCAACGCCAGGGCGAGGAGCCAGTCGATCGGATTGGCCAGGGCGTAGGGAATGGTGGCGCTGAACGCGGTGGGAACGATGATGGCGAGGGAGGTGCCGTGGGCGCGGTGCTGACGCATGGCCAGCAGGCCGGTCATGAGCGGCACCATCACAATGCCGCCGCCAACGCCCACGAGGCCGCTGAGCAGCCCACCCGCCAGACCTATGGTCAGCACCCAAATCGCCGGGCGGCTCTCTGAGGTCGACGGCGGCATGGGATTGGCGGGATTATACGGAGCGGAGGGCAGCCGGCCGCGTGTAGCCGGCGCGCGCGTCTGCCATCATCGACCCCATGGCGCGCAAGCCGCGAATCTCTCCGAGGCCATCGCTGGCCGTCCCGCCGGAGTGCTTCGGACAGGGAGCGGAGCCGCTCCTGCAGCGTGAGTGGCTCGTGGCGAACGGGCTGGGCGGCTACGCAAGCGGGACCGTGGCGGGCGCCGGAACTCGGCGCTATCACGGGCTATTAGTCGCCGCCGATCCCGCACCGAACGCTCGCTGGGTGCTGGTGAGCGGCGCCGACTTCAGCGCGGTCGTCGAGGGCAACACGCACGCGCTCAGCACGCAGGAGTATCCGGACGGCGTGCTTAGCCCCGCGGGGTTTGGCTGTCTGAGGGGATTTCAGCTGCACGGCCAGCGGCCGGTGTGGCGCTGGCAGGCCGGCGATGCCGAGATCGAGCAGACTCTCTGGATGCCTTACGGCGCGAACCGCACTTTCGTTCGATTTCAAAACGACAGCGCTGGAATGGTGCGGTTGTGCTGGCGTCCCTTCGTCACGCTGCGCTGGTTCCACGCGCTCTTACACGATGAAGCAGTCGACTTCGAGGTTGACATGGAAAGCGCGGCGGCCGTGCGGATCCAGGCCCCTTGGGAGGCGCCGGCCTTGTCGATGGGCGGTGCGGGATGGTCGTTTCAGCCAAGCGCCCACTGGTACCGCAACTTCACGCGCCGGGCGGAGAGCGAGCGCGGTTTCGATTACCTCGAGCACGCTTTTTCGCCGGGCGTTTTCGAAGCGGAGCTGGCGCCGGGCGCCGCGCGGGTTCTGGAGCTGGCGGGCGGCGCGGAAGAGCTAGGCAAAGACCCGGAGGCAAGCCTGCAAGACTTCGACCAGCGCGCCGCCTCTCTGGCCGCTGAGGCAAACAGCGACCTGGAGCGGCATCTACGCCTGGCCGCGGATCAGTTTCTGGTCCAGCGCGGCCGGCCCTTGCCGGGGCAGCCGCCGGCGCCCAACACGACTATCGCCGGCTACCCGTGGTTCGGCGACTGGGGCCGGGACACGCTGATCGCGCTGCCGGGACTGTGCCTCGCCACCGACCGCCACGAAGCCGCCAAGTCGATCCTGCTGAGCTACGCCGGCTTCGTCGACCGGGGCATGGTCCCCAACCGCTGGCCGGACGCCGGTGAGGCGCCGGAGTACACGGCCGCGGACGCTGCTCTTTGGTTCCTCTACGCCCTCGAACGCTACGTGGCGGCCAGCTCGGATACCGAGGTGCTCGAGGTTCTGGCCACGGCCATCGTCGACGTCATCGATTGGCACGTCAGGGGAACGCGCCACGGCATAGGGGTGGACCCCGCCGACGGGCTCCTGAGCGCGGGAGCGGACGGCCTGCAACTCACCTGGATGGACGCGAAGACGGGCGATTGGGTGGTCACCCCGCGGCGGGGCAAGCCTGTCGAGATCAACGCTTTGTGGTGCGGGGCCTTGCAGTTCGCGCTGTGCGCCCTGGAGCAAATCGGCTGGCGCGGAGTGGTGGACCGCGACCTCGCGGAAACGGCGCGGGCCTCTTTCGCGCGGCGCTTCTGGAACGAGGCGCAAGGATGCCTCTTCGACGTGATCGACGGGCCGCAGGGGAACGACCCCGCCATTCGGCCCAATCAGATAGTGGCGGTGGCCCTGAATCGCGGGCTGCTGGAGCGCGAGCGGGCGCTGCGGGTCGTGGAAGTGGTGGAGCGTGAGCTGCTCACGCCGGTGGGTCTGCGCAGCCTGGAGCGCAACGACCCGGCCTATCGGCCGGCCTACACCGGCAACCCCCAGGAGCGGGATGGGGCCTATCACCAAGGTCCGGTGTGGAGCTGGCTGCTGGGTATGTTCGTGGACGCCAAGCTGGCGGTCGGGTCCGATCGGGCCGGCCTCCGGCGCCTGCTGGAGGGAATGCGCCGGCATCTGACCGAAGGCTGCGTGGGATCCGTGAACGAAATCTTCCAGCCCGAGCCCGCTTTCGCGCCGGACGGCGCCATCGCCCAGGCTTGGGGAGTCGCCGAGTGGCTGCGGATCGCGCAGGCCATCGCGGGCCCGGAGAATGATGGCTAGCACGGGCCCCGAAGGTATTCGGCCGGAGGGGCGCTACGTGGAGCTCCCCGGCGGCGCCAGCTTCTGCCGCGAGGCCGGCCAAGGGGCGCCGACCATCGTGCTGCTGCACGGGCTGCCGGTCGACTCCCGCATCTACAGCAAGCTTCAGCCAATCCTGGCGCAACGTCACCGGACTCTGGCGCCCGATTTCCTGGGGTGGGGCGAGTCGAGGCCCAACCAGGCCCTCACCTTTGGATTCGACGCGCTCGACCGCAATCTCGCGCAACTCATCGACTCGTACGGCCTCGACGACGTCGTGCTGGTGGCGCACGACATGTCGGGCCCGGCAGCCATCCGCTGGGCGGCCGCCAACGCGGCGCGCACGCGCGCCCTGGTGCTCCTAAACACTTACTACGGCTGGAACTCGGCGCGCATGCCGCCGGCGCTGAAACTTATGCATCTGCCCTACCTTGGCCGCCTGGCGCGGCGGTTCATCGGCGTGGGCCGGCGCGGTCTCTCCTGGCAGCTGTATCGCTGGCAGGTCGGCACCCTTTGGGCGCATCGCACTCCCGAGGTGGAACGAGTGCTGCGCTCGTTTCACAGCGTGTTCGAGCGCTCGCCGCGGGCGCGCGCGGCCTTTCACGCCATTAACGATGAGTTGGTGAGTCAGATCGACGCCAATCAGCGGCGCCTCGAGGTGCTAACGGAGCTGCGGAGTCCCACGCTGATCGTGTGGGGCGCGCGCGACCGCTATATGCGGCCGGCCGTCGCCCGCCAGTTTCACCGCGTCCTGCCGTGCTCGGAGCTGAACTTGATCCCGGAGGCGGGTCATTTCGTTCACATGGAAACGCCCCAGGAAACGGCCCGCGTGATCGAGTCGTTCCTTTCAGGTTTGGGGGCGCGCGGCGCGGCTCTGCCGTAGCCGATCGGACCGCCCGCGGTTGAGCCGGGAGACGCCGCGCGCGTTTCCAACTCAGCGCGGCGAGCCGGGCGCCGTCCGTATACTCGCCGCGTTCGCCGACAGCACTCAATCAATGCGCCAGCACGCGATCGCAGTGATCCCGGGAGACGGTGCCGGCGTGGAGGTCGTGCGGGAAGGGCTCCGCACGCTCGAGACGCTGGCGGAGGTCACGCGCTCTTTCAGCTGGGAGGTCGAGAACCTGCCCTGGAGCTGCCGCTACTACGCCCAGCATGGCGTGATGATGCCGGACGACGCGCTCGATACTTTGCGGCGGTTCGAGGCGATCTACCTGGGGGCGGTGGGCGACCCGTCGGTCCCCGATCACGTCTCTCTGCGGGGGTTGCTGCTGCCCATCCGGCAAGCCTTCCAGCAGTACGTGAACCTGCGGCCGGTGCGGCTCTTGCCCGGCGTGCCCGGCGTGCTGGCCGACCGCGGTCCGCGTGAGATCGACTTCATCTGCGTTCGCGAGAACACCGAGGGCGAGTACGTGGGGGCAGGGGGACGGGTCCACAAGGGCACGGCTCACGAGCTGGCGTTGCAGACTACTGTTTTTACGCGCGTGGGCGTGGAGCGAGTCATCCGCTACGCGTTCGAGCTCACGCAGCGCCTGAAACGGAGCCACCTGACCAGCGTCACCAAGTCCAACGCCATGCAGTTCGCGCCCGTGTTCTGGGATGAGATCTTCGACGACATTGCGGCGGACTATCCCGAGATCACGACCGACAAGAGCCTGGTGGACGCAACTGCGGCCCGCATGGTGAGAAATCCGGAGACGTTGGACGTGCTGGTGGCGCCCAACCTGTTCGGCGACATCCTCTCGGATATAGGCGGCGCGCTGATGGGCAGCCTGGGCGTGCCGCCCAGCGCCAACATGAACCCGGAAGGCGGCGATCCGCCCATGTTCGAGCCGGTGCACGGGACGGCGCCCGACATTGCGGGCCAAGGGATCGCCAACCCCATCGGCGCCATATGGTGCGGCGCCATGATGGTGGATGAGCTTGGATACAGGGAGGCCTCGGAGCTGCTGATGCAGTCACTGGCGGACGTGACCGCCAGCGGAACGCTCACCCGGGACCTGGGCGGCGCAGCCTCGACCACCGAGTTCGGGGAAGCGGTGCGCAAGGCGTTGACGGCGCGCGCCGGCTAGCGCGTCTTTGCGAGTTGCGGTGAGACCGTAGAGTCCGATCGGCGCCGCCACCGCACGGCGTCAAAAGGGGTCGGCGTAGCTCCCGCCGGATCGAAAGAAAAGGGCTTGCCAGCCGCCGCGGGAGTGCCGCCCGCTCCAGAGGATTAGGGCTGCGGTGCGGCGCGTTCGCGTGACGCCTGAGGCCCCTTGATCGGACCCGGACGCACCTTCTTGGCCGTCAGCGCGGCCACTCCCATGGCGCCTTTCTCCGATGCCCCGGCCTTCCGCATGATGCCGGCCGTGGCCTCGAGCACTTGACGGTGGACGCTGTCCGGATCGCCGGCGGGCGGCCCGCCGCCCGCCTTCCAGACGGCCGCCAGTCGATCCGCGAGCGCCTCCGTGAGCACGCCGATGTCGCGGGCCATGCGCGCCGCGGCCTGTCTATCCGGGCTGGCCGCGGCCGCCCGCGCGCGGCGGGAGCGAAGCAGCCACACCCCAGCCGAGACGAGCACCGCGCCCACCACCGCACCGACTACGCCAGCCACTATCAAGGCGCCCATGAGACGGCAATTCTAGGCGACCGCCGGGGGCGTCCGCCGCTCGAGCACGCCCAACGGAGATGCGGCGCCCGCGGCGCGTGCAAATAGCTGCGAACTCGGCGGGCCTAAGGAGACTGTACTTGGAACTTTAGAAGTACCCCCTATAAGGAAACCTTTGTAAAACACCCTCTCCCAGAGGTGTCCAGACCGGAGACATGGTGGACACAGCTAGGCTGGCTCCCGCAGGTCTAGTGTGCCCAAGTCGTCGGTCAGGAACCGGATCTCCCAGCAGCCGTCCGTAGGCGTCGGGCGAAACGCGACCGGTTGGCCGCGCAGAGCCTTTGGGAGCCGGAGTTGGCGGCCCCGGAAGGACACCCAGCCGCCCATCTGAACTCGTCGCAGTCGATCGTCGGGCCCGTCGGGCGGCGGCAGCAGTTGCGCTGGGTAGGGCCTGGGGCTGACCTGATAGCGGCTGGCGGGCGAGGTCACGCTGCAAGGTGCCGTGGAAGCGCTCGTCCTTGCCCAGCGTCTGCGGGTGGTACGGCCGGCTGTGGCTGACGGCGATGCCCAAGCGGCGCAGCCAGACGGTCAGCGGGGTGTAGGGATGGGCCGGGTGGTTGCCCCAGGGGCTGCCGTTGTCGACCAGCAGGCGGTCGGGCAGACCGTAGCGCTGGAAGGCGCTGATCAGGTGGGCGCGCACCGTGGCGGTGCGCTGATTGGGGCAGGCGGCCAAGCCCAGGGCGTAGCGCGAGTGGTTGTCGGGGATGGTGAGCGGGTGGCCCCGGACGCTACCAGATACGTGCACCTCGGGTTCTACTATGACTCGAAAGGCGGAACCTTGTGTGTGAAGTTTGAGAGGACATACGCGTCGCCACCGAGTGCATCGCGACCTACGACTGATGCACATCCGCCAACTGCGATGACGGTGCCAAGCTGCCAGGGGGCGGCAGCAGCGAGTCACCATTGCCGGAGCGCTGGTTTACACTGGAGGAGTACTCAGGAACGCGTCTTGGCCCGGCGGCGGCCGCGTGTGCTTGATCAACATGCAAGAAGGCCCCGTTCCCCGTGAGGTTGCCGCCTCCCCGCTGGATACCGAGTCAAGGAGATGAGGAGATGAACTTGTCCAAGACACTTCGTCGCGGGTTGTCAATTACCGTTTTGATGGTGGCTTTCCTGTTCTTGGTCGCCGCGTGTGGCGGGGAGTCTACGCCCACTCCCACGCCAACACCCAAGTTGAGTGATTTGCTTTCGAGCGCGGGGGAGAAGTTGGCTGCCATGTCGACGGCAAAGTTCAAGATGGTCGACGAACTGGAATCGGGAGCCAAATTCTTTGGGACGACTTTCAAGAGCATGGAAGCAGACGTAAAGACTCCCGACAGCTTCAGGATGGTGGTGGACGTGGTGGCGCCGGGTTTTGGATTTGTGCAAATTGAAATGTTAGCAGTCGGAGACCAGGCCTACCTGAAGATCTCCAAAGACGCTCCGTGGGCCCCCTTGCCCCTGGACCAGGTGCCCTTCAATTTCGGGGGGTTGGGCATGACTTTGCGCGATATGCTTTCCACGATCAAGGACGGAGTCATCACAGGCCGGGAGGCCTTGCTGGACACCCAGACTATTCGCGTTGAGGGAAACCTAACGTCTGAGGAATTGTCGGGCCTCATCACGTCCGTGGACTCGGGTCATTCAGTGGCCTTGACCCTGTGGATTGACGAAGCCGAGCATACTTTGCAGCAGATAAGGATAGCGGGCCAAATCTACGACGAAGACGCCCCGGAAACCATCCGTATTCTAACCATTGAGGCCATTGACCTCCCAGTTGACATCCAACTTCCGGACGTAGTATCCGGGTCTTGAGCGGTGTGAGGCATCGCCTCACCTCTCTGGGTTCTTCCCAGTCGGTTGTATTAGGGATTCTTTGCCTGGGGGTATTCTCGACTGCCCTGGACCAGACCGTGGTCGTCGCCGCGTTGCCTAGCGTAATGGTGGACTTAGAAATCCCCCTTACGGACCTAGATAGGGCGTCTTGGATCGTAACCGCGTATCTGATCAGCTACACCGTAGCCATGCCATTGGCCGGGCGCCTGTCCGACGTCTACGGCCGCGTCAAGATGTTCCAAGCGGCCCTGGTCTTGTTCGCCGTCGGCTCGGCGTTCGTGGCGCTGGCGCCAAACTTCCCCTGGGTAGTAGCCGCCAGGGTACTCCAAGCCGTCGGGGGCGGCGCCACGGTCCCCATAGGTCTGGCTATGGCAGTGGGAGTTGTAGCGCCGCAGAAAAGAGGAATTGCACTAGGACTCGTGGCTGCGTCGGCTGAAGCTGGGTCCGTTTTGGGCCCTCTCTATGGAGGAGCCATTATCGAGTTGATTGGCTGGCGGTGGATATTCTGGCTGGACATACCCCAGAGCTTCATTCTTATAGCGCTTCTAGCCATTTTGCCGAACCGCGCCAATCCAACGGCTAAGATGGACTACTTAGGGGCGCTGGCGCTGGGAGGGGCACTCGCCGTTCTAACCGTTGGGCTGTCCCAAAGAAGCATCTTTTCAGGAGCGTCCATTTACCCGTATTTTGTGGTAGCCCTAGGAGTCTTTCTGCTCGTCGCATTGATCCTGGTGGAGAGACGCGCGGCCCAGCCTCTGTTGGCATCTTTCCTGTACAGATCCAGGGCGTTCCTGTCCTCCAACACTACCCAGTTCCTAGTGGGGGTCGCCTTGATCATTGCTTTGGTAACCGTGCCCCTCATGGCCGCCACCGTCATGGAGAAAACGGCATGGGAGAGCGCCCTCCATCTGGTACGTCTTACGGCCGCCATTCCGGTTGGGGCGGTGGTAGGAGGCTACATTCTTCGCTGGACCGGAGTGAGATCGGTGTGCATAACCGGTCTTGTGTTTATGGGAACGGGTCTGTTGATCATGAGTGGTTGGAAGACGGAGGTGGAGGAACTCAGGCTAACCTTACCCTTGGTCGCGGCGGGTTTTGGATTTGGGCTGGTCATCCCTCCTATAGGCATCAGCGCTCTGAGCGCGGCACCTAGTCATTATTGGGGAGCTGCGGCCTCATTGGTCACCGCATCGCGAATGGTGGGGATGGCGTTGGGGCTGGCAGCCTTGTCCGCCTGGGGTATAGAGCGCTTCTATAGCCTGACCGACCACGTACCCCTTGGACCGACCTTTGAGGAGACAGAGGCCAACTTGATAGAAGCCGGCGTCATCGTGTTTCAGAACCTCTTTATGATCACAGGGTTCCTGTCCCTGGTTGCCATCCTGCCAGCCTTGCTGATGAAAGAGGAATATGACAAAGAAGCGAATGACTTTGCCTGAGGTTGTACTTACCGGAGAGGGTAGGGCCGACTCTCACGGCGCCAGCCATCGTGGTATCGCTGCGCCTCGACGGCAACCAATTGAGTGGAGAGATACCGCCGGATCTGGGAAATCTCCCTGAGTGGCCGTCACCCGGTCCTGTGCGGCCTGGGGAGAATTGCTCATCCCAGAGCACTGGTATTTCGGGCTGTCGGCATGCCCGACCGTAAGCAACGGATGTATCATAGGAAGATGCGGCTACACCAACGAGGCGGAGAGCGATGATATCGAAACTGATATGTGTCGCAGCGTTGATTGCGCTAGTGGCACTCCCGGCATGCGGGGACGAGGGTGCCACCGAAGCCCCGGCCGACACTCTGTCCTCACAGGCAACGGAGGCACCGACAGCAGCCGCGACGCCCTCGCCAAAGCCGGAACCGACTGCCACGCCCGAGCCGACTGTCGCACCAACACCCACGGCGACCGCAGAGCCCACGGCGACCGCAGAGCCCACGGCGACCGCAACACCCACGGCGACCGCAGAGCCCACGGCCACGGCCGCTGCGCAGATGCCTGAGCAAGTCACCGGAACGGGAGTAATAACGCCTCTACGCCTGGCTGACCCGCTAGCGATTGCGTCTGAGCTGTCAGAGTCCGAGTTTGCCTGTCTCGCAGGAGTGGCAGAAATGGGGCGCCTGATGCAGATCTTCGCAGCGCCGGAACTGGCATCAACCGAAGAACAGACCAAGTTGCTTGGATGTTTCGAAGACGAAACGCTGTTGCGCATCTTCCTCACCGAGATCATCGAGAGCTCGGGTCCGCTGAGCGTAGAGACCTCGAATTGCATCCGCACGGGGATGGAAGGAGTCGACCTGCCCACAGCGATGCTGTCGGGCGAAGCGGGCGACGAAGAAGCGGCCACGGTTGGCGGCACGTCTGCCTTCATCTTGACACTAATGTGTCTGAACGAGGATGAATGGAAGGGTGCCGCTGCCGGCTTAGGCATCCCTGCGGAAGAGAGGGAAAACCTGCAGTGTGTTCTGGATGAACTCGGTGGACCTGAAGGCTTAGCCAAAACGCTGGGTGCAGGCGACGAAGGCTCATTCGCCGCCCTGTTCGGAGCGATGGTGAAGTGCGGAGTGCAGATTGAGGGTGGCGCTGCTTCTGCTGCTTCTCAAGACTCAACGGAGACACCATTGGCGGGCCATACTTACGCCTCATGCGACGAGGCTGAGAAAGCCGGGGAGCAACTTATGCAGGGTAGTAGAGGAGAGGGTCGAGGGTTTCCCCAGACGACGGTGCCGAGTGCCCGAGATGGTGACGGTGATGGCGTAGTCTGCGAACGGTGAGAATGGACTAACTCCAAGTGCGTCTACCGCTCCTGGGGGATTCTGCAGGCACCTACCGCAGTTCCACTTCGTCCCCCTTGTGGCACCTCTGGTCAAAACTTCAACACACCACATAGAGGGAGATCAAGCCTAGGTATTGGCTCCAAATCCACCGTCTAATGTGCGACCGTTTTTCGGTGGGAGGTCTCGATATAGGGAGGCGGGAGAGCCGGTCAGGAAGTCCGGCCAGTCCCCACGAGCCTATGGCCTGTCAACACCGCGACTGCGCCATACCGGGCGCGCCGGTCCGCGAGTGAGCGCCGTCCACGACCTCCTGCCGGACGGTATCGAGATGGAGGCCTCGGTGATGCGGGGGCTGACATCGCTCCGCCTAGAGAGGCGAACCCGCAGCGTTTGGTTCTCCCTTGCGGGCCTGTCGGCTTCCTTCATTGGCCAGTGGCAGCTACGGACGACATATTTCTGCGACATTTCACCGCTAGCGTGAGAGTGGGTTTCACAGACACTTCATAAAAGCGGTGAAATGATGATTCACAGGAAACTGATGACGCAAACGTTCCTGGTTGAGTCGGTCCTGGCGGTCATGCTCTCTGCGGTGATCATCAGCGGCTGTACGGCTGACACCGGACCCCAGGACGGCCGATACTCTGACAATGCCACGGAAAGCCAAGGCATATCAGAGCAAGCAGGTGGCGACTCTGGAGGTGAGCATGGCAGCGGAGAAGGTAGTGGAGGCAGCGGTGAATACGGCTCTGGTGGTGATGGCAGCAGTACAGGTTCGGATGGCGGTGGCGAGAGAAGTGAAGCCGCAATGTCGAGCCCAATCACTCCTCTCGGACAGTCGTGGAACGGTGTCCTCAACGGATTGGCTATTTCCATGCAGTACGATGCAGCAACCCAGTCTGTCCACGGAACCGTACGAAACACGCTCTCACAGACGCTGTGCTACGTACAGGCCGAACCTCATCTGAAGTCAGGAAACAAGACAGTAGGAGAGCTCGGTCCCGAGAAGCTGGGACACCTGAACCCTGGACAGGAAGCAACGACGAGCCTGACGGTTGCTAGTGAACCGAAACTTGCCGGGGTTTCTTACGATGGCTACGTTGTTCACATGGAAGTATTCGACTGCAGCGGCCCTGGCCCCGCAGCTCACATAGGAGGAGAAGGTACCGACGGCAGCGGTGAACACGGCGCGGGTGGTGAAAGCGGTAACGAATCCGCCGCAGCTGGTGGCGAAGAAGGTAGCGGAGCCAATACCTTAGCACTGGATGAGACCTTTGATGCAGTTCGTAGCGGCGCCCGATTGATCCTGAACTACGACACTCCAAGCAACTCGTTCAAGGGCACTGTGGAGAACACGACCAATGGCGTTTTGGACCAGGTCAGGATCGAAGTGCACCTTTCGAACGGAACGGAGCTCGGTCCGACGACTCCGACGGACATGGCACCAGGCGAGGTGGTAGCGATCAACCTGCCTGCTACGCCGGCATCGTTCACTGGGTGGACAGCACATGCCGAGGTTGGTGCCGGAGGTGAGGGGAGCGAGTCGGGCGGGGAACATCGGGCTGTTGGTGAGAATGGTAGCGGCAAGGAGTCCGGCGGTGAACACGGTAGCGGTGGCGAGCGTGGAAGCGGCGGCTAGATCCAATTACATTCGACCGAGGGAAGATGCCACACTTCAAGTCGGATAATTCAACCTTGGGCGTATCCGGTAGATAGACGCAGTGTCTCCGTGACACATCGCGTCTGAGATCGCTCCTTAGAAGGCTAGCGATGAGCGGCAGAGTATTGATAATCGAAGACGATACGAAGATCGCGAACTGGGTGAAGGTGTACTTCGAGCGCGCCGGATTCTCTGCTGAGGTTGCTCGTGATGGTGAGACCGGTCTAGCTTTAGCCCGTAGTCTGACTCCAGACTTGATAATACTCGATCTGATGCTTCCTCGTCTCGACGGCGTCGAGATGTGCAGAATCCTGCGTCGAGAGTCAGACGTTCCAATAATCATGCTGACGGCCAGAGAAGCCCACGCCGAGCGAATCATCGGACTAGACAGAGGAGCTGACGATTACATCGTCAAGCCCTTCGATCCAGAGGAAGTCATTGCGCGGTCCAAAGCCGTGCTTCGTCGCGTCAGAAGTAGAGTTCAGCAGGTTCTGACACGCGACAACATCACACTAAATGAGACCACCGGGAGCGTGACAGTCAATGGAGAACCCGTAATTTTAAGCCAGGCACAAATTGGTCTACTATCAGCGTTTATGCGTCATCCTAACCAGGTGCTCACCCGTGATCAGCTAATCTCGCTGACCTTCAAACACGAATTCCATGGGTTTGACCGCGCCATCGACAGCCAGATCGCTCGTCTGCGAAAGCAGATCAGCCGAGATGGTAGTCGGCCTATTCAGACTGTCTACGGTGCTGGTTACAAGTTCGTGGTGGAGGACGAATGATGTCGCTGCGCTGGCGAATCATGGGTTCGATCGTCTTTGTCATCGTTCTTACCGTCTTGATCAGTGTCGGTGTGGGCTACTACGCGACGCAGTCCCGCCTGGGTGCGCTCGTGGACGAGATAGGTGACGATGAGGCAAGCCGTTTAGCCGGGAGTCTGAGCCGGGAGTTTACCGCTGCCGGTGGCTGGGAAACAGTGGACAGATCGCTGTCTGAATCCGGATACGTCTACGACGGAGTTCTCCAGAGGGAGCGGCGCGAGGAAGGCGAGGGAGAATCCTCCGAGCTGTTCCACAAGGACCCGATACGAGTCGTCATCGCCGGCGCGGATGGACGGGTGGTGAAGGACAACCTGTCCGAGCTGTTGCCTGGAACCGCCGCACCCCATCTGGACGGGCACCGGGAGACGGTGTTCGATCTAACCACAAACCAGCCCGTAGGCCACGTCTATGTGGATGTAAACCATGAGTTCCTATCGACTGAGTCGCATGGATTTCTCAACGCGCTCCTGTATATCACAGTGATCGGCGGACTGCTGACGGCCGGTGTTGCCATACTGCTGGCCGCCTGGTTATCCAAACGCATCACGGCACCCGTGACGGCCTTGACGCAGGCAACCCAGGCAATCGCCCAGGGGGACACGAACCGGCTGCCAGTCACATCCTCGGATGAGTTGGGACGGATGAGTGCGGCTTTCAACCGGATGACCTCCAGCTTGGAAGGTCAGCGCGAGCTCCGCAGGCGGCTAATAAACGATGTCTCTCATGAGCTGAATACTCCACTGAGTGTCATACAGCTAGAGGCACAAGGACTTCGCGACGGGCTTCAGACGCCCGAGAGCGCGTCCGTCCACATCATCCAGGAAGTGGACAGGCTGCGCGGTCTCGTGATTGATCTGGACTGGCTTGCCGAGACCGACCAAGGCGAGTTGAGGCTCGCGCTCGAAGCAAGTTCGATTTACGAGTTGCTAACCGCAGAGGTGGATCGCTGGCAGCCGCAATCTCAGGCTCGGCAGGTAGCATTGTCGCTGCAGATGCCTTGCGACACCCCGCTCATGGACCTCGACCGGATGCGCATGAGCCAGGCATTGGGAAACGTCCTGAGCAACGCCATCGACTGGACCGAGGCCGGCGGGAATATCGTGCTTAGGGCGGGGTTGGAGAGCGACGAGACTTTGGCTATCTCGGTCATAGATGATGGGACCGGCATCCACGCCGCAGACCTTCCCCACGTCTTCGACCGCTTCTACCGTGCCGACCAGTCTCGGAGTCGTGGGGTAGGCGGCAGAGGTCTGGGATTGGCCATCACCCGAGCTATAGTCGAAGCACACGGGGGCACAATCACCGTAACTAGTGACGGGCTTGGACAGGGTGTCACCGTGACTCTTCGCCTTCCCCTGAATAAGTGAGGGCTATCCTCCGCCGCTCAGAACAAAATCTTTAACGATAAGGGGGTCATGAATACAGTAAGGGTAGGCCGGAAATGGTGGGCCTACACGTACTGTACTGCAAACTTTTCGATGTAAGGAGGCGGAATCCGGTCGTGTGACACCGCCCGAGCTCGACGAGGCCTCTGACCCGCTATGGGCTGCGGAGCAGGTCTACATCCCGGATCGCAAGCGCTTCGGCGAGCTCGAAGAATTGGTACACCTGGCTCACCGCTTCAGAGGATAGAAAAACACCATGAGGGGCGAGGTTGGCGGACCACCATCCGGGGATAAGCGACCCGAACCTCTTGCATGCGGCCGTGATGCAGCGCGTGGGCGCCACTCAGATCGTCTCGGTAGACGCCGACTTCGACCGCCTGCCAGGCATCACCCGTCTGGACCCGATGCGGGTCGATGAATGGGCCGACTCCGTGCGGCCCGTGCAGGTTAGTCGGTCCTGAACCCGAGTAGACATCAGATCCCGCGTCTACGCGGGGTCGGAACTGCTTAGTCTGCTGTGGCCTTAGGGCGATTCGTGGCATTCCATAGCGCCATCCATTGCGAACGATTGCTCTCTTCCTTTTCCGTAAGGAAGGGTGCGGAGCTACAAATGATTGATACCTATACTTCCGTGAACTCCTCATATTCTCCAACGATGGTGTCGGTCATGTGGGATAGGTACGACGTCTCAGCCAACGAATCCATTGAGTCGTAGGAGATGAAGGAGCACTGGTTGTACAAGGGCCCTCGGTCTAGAAGCGAGAACACTGGTCTCCTGATCTCGCGGAGGACCTTCTCGCGCTTGTCTGCCGGGGCCACAATGTGAAGATGAATGTCCATGTTTGGCTGAAGAGCCAGCAAGTCTGCCATTCGTAACAATCCTGAGTAGATCGCAGTCGTGTGCTCAATCTCAAACGCCCTGGCCATGGACCGCCCCTTAAGCCAGAGTACGTCTATCTGTTCAATGGTCCTTAGGGTTGCATCGTCATAGTTCAGTGGCAGTACATTCAAGAATTCTGAATGCATTTTCGTGGGCACCAACCCTAGCACCCGGGCCCTGTCGGCCTTTGGAACCCATATGCGAAATCCCATCTCGGCCCCGATCTGTGCGACCTTCGCCTGATATTGAATTGACTCCCGGACGTCTGTAGCTATTGCGGTCTCAACCATTTCAGATTCTGGTGGAGAATCATCGTCGTCTGTGCCCGGAACATCCACGTCCACTACTCCAGCCGGAGTGCGGACCTTGCTAATCCGGCTAAGCTGACGCTCATCCTTGTCGGTGAACGGATAATTCTCGGGATTCGATTGCTGACTCTTGAGCAAATCAACCAAGTAACGCCCATCATCTTGGTCGAACCTGTTTAGGGATCCCCGGAAAAACCCCGTCCAAGATGGGGTTCCCTTCTGATGCTGATTGGTAATTGACAATGTGCTCCAAACGGCGTCGTCGTAGATCGGTATTGCTAATTTGGGCTCAAGTGTCACGATTGGCTTGACCTGGAAACGAACAGTAAAAGGGTCTGGGTCTTCATAGAGAGGGCTGTCGTCGTCATAGGCGTCAGATTCAACTTGCAACACCCCGCACCATCGCGACAGACGGGTCAAATAGCAGATGAAAATGTCGCCTTGGCTGACTCGCTCAGTCGCCAGTCGCCTATGGCGGTGTCGAAATCCGGTGATAGTTGCGCCTCTATTGCAGAAAGCGGCCCATGTTTCTGGCGTAAAAAGGTCTAAGAAATAGACCATGGTGCTTCCTTTTGCGTTAGCCCGAGGAGCTGCATGCTGTCAATGCTGCCGGCATTGGATTCGGTGGGCCAATCAGGGGCCTCAGGCGGACCCATTTGGGGCAGTTAGGGATGGTGGCCTCCGGGTGGTGAAACGCAGTAGCGCTACTAGGCTCGCCTGGAAAATCGATGCGGGGGGCGAGTGTGGTTGATTGTAGCGATTCTGGTGGCCCCAGTCGGACTCGTACCGATGACCTCCTCAATGCCATTGGCGCGCTCTTCTAGGTCAGCTATGGGCTCTTGGGTGAATTATGCCTTGCGGCCACGCAGCGCGTCGGGGTGAGGCAGGTCGAAGGCGGCCCGGGCGGTGTCGTAGGCCGCGAGGGCATTCATGTTGAGGAGGACGTGGGCGTAGGCGGTAGGCGCGGCGCGCGTGCGCGACGCGTGGCGGCGGAGCACGGCGCCCGGGTCTTCGGTGACGTCGTTGACCGCAGCCAGCTCCGCTCGTAGCTCGCCGGGGAAGATGACGGGGTGGCCGTGGCGCTCACCATGAAGTGGCCGCACGATGTCACACGGGGAGGCGCACCAACTCGCGACCAGGTTGGCGAGCGCGCCGGCATGCAGCGGCTGGTCGACGTTGGCCGGCAAGATGCCCACGCAGTCCGCGCGGCGACAGCATGCCGTGCGTTGTTCCGATCCAGGGAGCATAATGTGGGAGCTGACGGATAGAGCACTGAGCCGCAACGGAGCGTCCGGTCATGGGCAACTACCAAAGCTTGAAGAGCCGTATCGACCGCGGTGACGTGATCGTCCTGGACGGGGCCATCGGAACTGAGCTCCAGGCTATGGGCGTGCCCATGCACCCTGCCTCGTGGTGCGGCCCCGGCAACTATACGCACGCGGCAACCGTGCGACAGATGCACGAGCGGTACATCCGGGCGGGGGCCGACGTCATAACCACCAATACCTTCAACACCCTGCGCCACGCGCTGGAGGCTTCCGGGTACAGCGATTTGGTTAGGGAAGTAAACGTGCGTGCCGTGGACGCGGCGCTGGAGGCCAGAGACCGGGCCGCTGTCGACAGGCCCGTGTACATCGCCGGTTCCATCTCGTGCCGAATCCCCATCCGCGACCGCAAAACCGGGACCCTTTTGGGCGGCACTGGCTACGGGTATGGCACCAGCCTTTCGACGGAGGAATTGAGGGCCTACGCCGAAGAGCAGGCGAATATCCTGGCGGAGTCCGGCGTGGACTTCTTTTTGATCGAGAATTTGTGGGCCGACAACGAGTCCAGGGTGATAGCCACGGAAGCGGCGAAGGCCACGGGACTACCGGTTTGGGTGGCTTTTACGGCCTCAATGGCGCCTGACGGACAGACGGTCAGATTGAGTATGGGTGACGACCGTCGCTATACCACGGGCATGGGAATGCCCATGTGGACGTCGAGTTGGCGGCCGGTCGACGTCAATATGACCCTGGCCGAAGGCATCGACGAGATCGCAGCGCTGAGTCCCGACGTACTTGGAGTGTTTCACAGCCGGCTAGCTGAGACTACGATGGCGCTCCAGGTCATGCTTGACCAGTGGTCTGGGCCCGTTGTCGTCTATCCGGATGCTGGCAGAGAAGACTATCTCGAAACTTGGCAGGACAGCAGCGTTAGCAACGAAGAGACTGCGGCGGAGTTGACGCGGGAAGCCGCCGCTTGGGTCGAGATGGGAGCCCAGATCATTGGCACATGCTGTGGATTCGGCGCCGACTACATCAAGGCTCTGCGCGGCGCCCTGCCGGACCGGATCTCATCGCCGCGAAAGGTCGCGGAGTCCCCACACATCCAAGCAGATGTGACGTAGAACAGGCCTCCAGCTTAACAAGAGGGACCTCACATGGAATCCAGACCACTGGTGGTTGTGGGAGCGGGGGTGTCGGGGACGGCCGCCGCCATAGAAGCGGCCAAGGCCGGAGTGCAGGTCACGCTCATCGACGAAAACCCCATCTCAACCTCCATGGTCGGGCTGAATGTTCCTCAGTTCTTCGGCCAGCGGTTCATGGGCACGCTGCGAGACAAGGCCCTGATGCTGGAGAGGGTGGCTGCGGCCAACGAAGCTCTGGCGGAGGCGGAGGAAGCCGGCGTCGACATCCAGCTTGGGACGTGTGTCTGGGGCGCCTTTCGCAATACCGAAACCAGCAGGGTTCTCGACGGCCCGCAGCTCGGCCTAGCCGACGACGAGCGGTCGTGGCTGATGAAGTACGACCGGCTCATCGTGGCCGCCGGCTCCCGGGACTTGGGGATGTCCTTTCCCGGATCGAACATGGCGGGCGCAATGGGCGCCAACGGCGCTCACTCGCTGATGAGTCGATACCAGGCTTTGACCTCGCGGCGCATGGTGGTCCTGGGCTCCGGCAACCTGGGCCTCAACACCGCCAGGATGGCGCAGGACAGGGGTGTAGAGGTAGCCGCCGTCGTGGACGTGTCCTCCTCGGCGCGCGGCGACGAGACCCTCATGACGAGGTTGCAGAGCGAGGGCGTAAAGCTATACACCTCCCACACCGTCAAGGAAGCCGCCGGCAGGGCCGACGAAATCGAGTCCGTCGTGCTGGTCGAGATCGACGACAATTGCGAGCCTGTTGCCGGCGCTGAGAAGGTGATCTCCGCCGACACCGTCTGCCTCGCCATCGGCCTGGTTCCCAACGTAGAGCTCCTCAGTCTCCTGGGGTGCGACCTTACCTTCGAGTCCGAGCTTGGCGGGTACGTGCCGGAGCACGACGACCGGATGCGGACCAGCGTCGATACCGTGTTCGTCGCGGGGGATGTCGCCGGCTTCCACGACGGAATGGTCCTGGACACCGAGATTGCACGAAACCAAGGCCGCCTAGCCGGAATTTCCGCTGCCGAGTCGCTAGGTGCTATCGACCAAGACGAAGCGCTGGCCCGGAGAAACGACCTCCAGGCAGTGGCCGCCGACGCAACACCCAGCGAGGTGCACTCGGGTTGGAAGAGGTGGCATCAGTCCCTCGTGAACGCCGGTGGGCTGAATGTCTTCGCGTGCCAGTGCGAGGAGGTTACGCGGGCTGAGGTCATAGGCTTGCGGCCTCCGCGCTATTTGGAAGCGGGGTCCGAGCAGATGAGCCGTCGGAGCCTGCGTACCCAAATGAAGAATGGCCGGGTCAATGCCGACCAGGTCAAGCGCCTGACAAGGGCCGGAATGGGCCACTGCCAGGGCCGGCTTTGCCGTGAGCAGGTGTCGCTGCTGCTTGCCGAGGAGTCTGGCGCCGACATAGCCGAAATCCCCTTCATGTCCTACCGGCCACCGGTGCGACCGCTTCCGCTGAGCATCATGTGGCCCCACGACGAGACGGAGCAGGTGCGCAGGGACTGGCCCAAGTGGTTCAGCCCCACGAATCAGGTGCTGGGGTAGAGGGCGGCAAAGGCCGGAACATCGGAGTGGAATCATGCCCGCGGACAGTGCAGACGTAGTCGTCATTGGGGGTGGCGTTTCGGGCCTGAGTTCTGCCTATTTCCTGGCCAAGGCGGGCAGGGATGTCGTGGTCGTCGAAAAGGGGATCGTCGGGGGCGAGGCCTCCGGGCGAAACGGCGGGATGATCAGCGAACGGGTTGACGAGCCTCCGCTGATACCGATGGCCGCCGAAGCCCTGGAGATATGGGCGACGCTGGACGATGAGTTGGGCTATCCCACCGAGTTCGTACAGGGGGGTAGGCTCCAGGTCGCCGTGACGGAAAAGGAGATGGGCGACCTCCTCTCGGAACGGGACGAAGCGTTGCGCCACGGCCTGCGTGTAGAAATGGTTGACCCTTCGGAGATACGGGACATGATTCCCGGAATCACCGGGAGGACGCTAGGCGGCCTCTTTTCCGCCAACGGCGGTCACGCCAATACGCAGCTGTCGGTCCAGGCATTCGCATGGGCCTTTCAAGACCTGGGAGGCAGGCTCTATCAGAACACGACCGTCACGGGCATCCAGGTCGTCGACGGCCGGGTCTCGTCGGTGGAGACGACCGCCGGCGACATCGCGGCCGATATCGTGGTCGCTGCCGCCGGGCCCCAGACCGCGCTGATGGCGGAGTTGGTGGGCGTTCACGTTCCCGTGGCGCCGGCAAGGGTCGAGATACTGGCGACCGCCCCCCTGGAGCCACTCTTTAACATCGGCATTGCGGGGAACGGACTCTACGGACACCAGGCCGTCAGGGGAAATCTGATTTTTGGTGGAGGAGCCCACGAATGGACCGACGTGGGCCTGACCACCGAGCCTGGCAAGCCCAACACTCCCCTCATCAGGAATATTGCCAGGCGGCTCGCTGAGCTGCTCCCGGGAGTGGCGGACGTACCGGTAATCCGAAGTTGGGCCGGGGTGGTGGAGCAGGCCCCAGACTATCGGCCGATCATTGACATCCTGGACTGCCCGAGCAACTACGTTGTTGTCACCGCGTCGGCCCATGGGTTCGGCATCTCACCGGCCACGGGCAAGGTCGTCAGCGATCTGGTGCTCTACGGTGAGACGAACATCGACATCAGGGGCCTTGGGCTGGGCCGATTTTCCGACGTCGGGCCTGACTGGCGCAAGGAGCGCGGTTGGATTCCGGCTATCGAGCGGTCCTGACCTCAGCGCCCGCCACTACGGCACGGTACACGTTGGCGAGAAGTGGTGGGCGTGTAAGACTGAATTGCGAACTTTCCGCTGGGAGTTTCAGCTATAGCGAGTCGGTCCGCCAGCCCTACTTGGCCTCACACGAACATCTGGGCTGCCATCGTCGAAGGCTCTCTCAGAATGAGAAGAACCGGCTTCCGACGTCTACATCGCATTCCTGACTATCGCCTGCTTCATGACCACACTGTCAAGGATTTCGGGATAGGTTCATGACTCTCGTCTGCTAAGACCTAACGCTCTTAGCCGGCGCGCTCTTTTCAGCGTCGCCTGGCTAAACTTGCTACGCCAATTATGGTAGATGGCAATTCTCTAAACGTAGCGACCTTGGCAGTTGCTTTGGACAAATCGTGAGCTGCAGTGAACTCGTTTGCAACCACTATGCAGTCAATACCCGCCGCTAATGCCGACTTCAACCCTCTCGCCGAGTCTTCAATAATCACCGTTTCAGCGGCAGTAGCACCAAAGCGCTGAAGTCCTCTCAGATAGGGCTCGGGATGTGGTTTGGCTCGCTCATAATCCTCCCGAGTTAAATAGAATTCCATATGATCCAGGATGGATCGCCTTTCGTGTATTAGGGCGAAATCAGGTGATTTGGAGGTAGTAATTATGCCCATCCTGTACTCACCTGCGAGTACGTCTAGCGTTTCTAAGACACCCTCGATTTCGATGTCTTCGGTTCTAAGATATTCCTGATAATAGACATTACGGACCTCACGTTGCCTGCTGATGGTCTGTTCATCAATACCTGCCGCTCTGGCTTGGGCCCAGGTGGCCAATCCCTGGGTCATGTCTCGAAGGTATTGATCTCTATCCAAGGTAAATCCAATGTCAGACAGGGCGCGCTCTCCGGCTTTGTAATACCAGAATTCGGTATCCACCAGAACACCATCATGGTCAAAGAGAATATATTTTTTCACTTTTGTGCTCGATTCAATTTCTGCTTAACGATCAAGCTAACATGACGATCCCCGTCGACGAAGAGTTAACGGCGTTTGCGATGCGAAAACTTCAAAAAAGCCTTCGCTGCCTCGGTCAAGTTGAGCGCCTGGTTAGCCTACACTTCATGTTTATTGGATAGGGCTTTCTGTCAATTGAAGTGGAAGCAGAATCACCTTGGCCCTATTGCCCCCGTATACCTTCATGTGATTCCTTCAAGGTTGCTTTCCAAACGTGTCTCGATCGGTTGATCCGCCTCTGGAAACTCGAAAGAGCGACCGGTGATCTTCTCGTAAAGGTAGATGTAGCGTCTTGAGAGCTCGATTATAAGGTCATTCGGTGCTGGTGGTAGGACCTCATCCTCGTAGGGGTTGCAGTTCTCCACGTACCAGAGCCGGAGGAATTCTTTGTCGACGTTGTCGGGTTCCTGTCCCTCCCGCATGCGCTGTTGATAAGAGTCGGCCATCCAGTAGCGACTAGAGTCAGGGGTGTGGATCTCGTCGATCAGGAGGATCTCACCGTTCTCGTCACGGCCCATCTCATATTTGGTATCGACGAGAACTAGGCCACGCTCCGCTGCCTTGGCTTCACCGAAAGCGAAAAGTTCCTGCGCGATGCGGCTACATTGTTCCCAATCATCGGCCGTCATCCAGTTCTCGGACACGATCTCGTCAGGGCTGATCGGACGGTCGTGGTCCTCCCCCTTGGTGGTCGGTGTGAGGTAATTCGTCGGCAGCTTCTGGTTCTTCATTAGGCCGTCGGGCACATCGTTGCCACAGTAGTGACGCCGACCACTCTGGTAGACCGTCCAGAGGGAGGTGCTCGTGGTTCCGGTGATGTATCCACGCACCACGAACTCAATCGGGAAGACGGTACATTTTTTGGCAATTGTGACATTTGGATCGGGGATGGATAGAACCTGATTTGGCACAATATGGCGGGTCTGTTCAAACCACCATGCGCTCGTCATGTTGAGGACCTGCCCTTTGAAGGGGATAGCGGCCAGCACCCGGTCGAAGGCACTCTGTCGGTCGGTGGTGATGAGTACCATACGATCCCCAAGATCGTATCGATCCCGTACTTTGGCTATGAACTTCTCACCTTGAGAAATATTCGTCTCAATGAGGCAGTTACCGAGCTCTTGTCGTATTCGATCCGTGTAGCCCTCTGGGGTGTAAATAGCGCTCTCCATTTATTATTGTCTCCGCAAGGTTAAAAGCCTATACGTGGTGGGCGCGATAGGACTCGAACCTATGACCTCGCGGATGTGAACCGCGCGCTCTGACCAGCTGAGCTACGCGCCCGTTCGATGCACAATCTTATCAGCGGGCGGTCCGCGGCAATCCGTCGGGCGCCGCACGGGCGGGATTGTCGAGACGCAGAATCTCGGACTCGTCCAGCACGTGCACGCTTACCGACTGGCCGGCCTCGATCGTTTCTCCTTCGTGAACCACGGCCAGCCCGTTGGCCTGGGTCATCGAAGTCAGGCGGAAGGAGGATTGGTCCCCGGTCGGCGCGCAGACCAACTCGTCGGCGCTCCGCCGCAGCGAGACTCGTACGTAGGTACGCTTGCCGCCGGAGCTGACCATGCGCTCGGCGGCGGTGGCGCGCACGTGCGGCGCTTCAAGCTCGCGGCGCCCCATCATTTTCATGACAGCCGGCCGCACGAAAAGCTCGAAGCAAACCATGCTGGAGACCGGGTTGCCCGGCAGCCCGACCAGGGGCGTTCCACTGACGGTCCCGAAGGCCAGCGGCTTGCCCGGCCGCATGTTGATCTGCCAGAAGTCCATCTGGCCGTGGCTGGCGAGCACGCTCTTGACCAGATCGTAATCACCCATGGAGACCCCACCGATCGTGACGATGAGGTGGGAGCTGCTCGCGTGCTCTATGGCTTGTTCCAGCGCTTCGGTGGTGTCCGCCACGATGGGCAAGCGGCGCGGCGCGGCGCCATGCCGCTCGGCCAGCGCCTCCAGCGCCCAAGCGTTGCTGTTGCGGATCTGGCCCGGCTGGACCTGCTGGTCGATCTCGACTATTTCGTCGCCGGTTGGCAGGATCGCGACCGTGGCGCGCGGGTGGGCAGGGACCTCGGTGACGCCCACCGAACCCAGCACGCCGATATCCGCCGCGTTTATGACGCGGCCCGCGTGAACGACCACGTCCCCAACCGCCACGTCGCCGCCGGCGCGCCGCACGTTCTCGCCCGGCGCCGCGGAAGCGAGCACGCGCACCGTCCGCCGGGCCGCCTGCTCGCCGTCGACGGATGATTGTCCGAGCCGGCCCCAATCCACCCGATCGGTGTCCTCGAAGGGCACCACGGCATCGGCGCCGGAGGGGACCGGCGCGCCGGTCATGATCCGCGCCGCCGTTCCCGGCTCGATTACAGCCCCGCCCGCCCGGCCGGCCGGGAGCTCGTCCACCACGCGCAGCTCGGCCGGCTGCGTGGCGGCGGCGCCCTGAACGTCGGCGGCGCGCAGAGCGTATCCGTCGAAGCCCGAGTTATCGAACCCGGGCACGTTCACCGGCGACGCCACGTCGGCGGCGGCCACCAAGCCCAGCGCCTGCGCCAGCGGGCTCGGCTGCGAGGGCAGGGGAGCGACCTGAGCCAGGATGCGCTCGCGGGCCTCGTCCACGGAGATGAAGATTGCCGGCTCGTTCATTTGTCAGCTAGACGGTCGTGCATGCGTGCCCCCAGTGTCCGACGGCCCGCCCAAGCGCGCCAGCCGTACGGTCGAGGGAGTAGGGTGACCTGACGCACCGCGCGCGGCTTAGCGGTCGCCGATTCCGATCTCGTCGGCGCGCCATCACGGGTCCCCGCCGTGCCAGTATTGATAGGAAGGCATACTCGCGTGACTCGGCCAGCCGGATTCCGCACATTCGAGCACACGGCCGACATCGGGCTGGAAGCATGGGGCCCCACGTTCGCGGCGGCGCTGGCGTCGGTTGGAAGAGGCCTTCAGGCGCTCATCGTCACCGGCGGCCGCGTGCGGGAGGTCGAGCGCCGTGTATTCGACGTGCGCGCGCAAGACGCCGGCGCGCTGGTGGTGGCGTGGTTGAACGAGCTGCTGTTCACATTGGACGTGCACGGCCGCGTGTTTGCGCGCTTTGAGGTGGAGACGAAAGGCGGCGGCGATCTGCATGCGGTCGGCTATGGGGAGGTATTGGACCCCGCCCGCCATCAGCTAGGCACGGCCGTAAAGGCCGCGACGTATCACGAACTCTCAGTGGACGAACAGGACGGACAGACCCTAATTCGGGTGATCTTGGACCTGTAAGCGAGCAACTCGATGGCGCGCAAGAAACGACGACGATTCGGCGGCGCGGGGCGGACGGCGGCACCCGGCGGAGTTCCCACGCTGGCACAGATCGAGCGGGTGGATGAGTTTCGCTGGCGCATACCGACAACCTACAAACCCGGCATGCGGGTGCCGGGACTCGTCTTCGCCTCGGATGCGCTGATACCCAAACTGATCGCGGACAAAGCACTCGAGCAGGTGGCCAACGTGGCCTGCCTGCCCGGCATCGTCGACTACTCGCTGGCGATGCCGGACATCCATTGGGGCTACGGATTCCCGGTCGGCGGGGTGGCCGCAACCGACATGGACGGCGGCGTGGTCTCGCCCGGAGGCATCGGCTACGACATCAACTGCGGGGTACGGCTGATCCGCACCGGACTCAGCGAGCTGGAGGTTCGCGAGCGCATGGACGACCTGCTCGACGCCCTGTTTCAGGGCGTGCCCTCCGGTCTCGGCTCCAACAGCCGCATCCGCCTAAGTGGCAGATCGATGGACCGCGTGCTGCGCAGCGGCGCTCGCTGGGCCGTGCAGAACGGATTTGGCTGGGAGGAGGATCTGGCCGTGATCGAGGAAGAGGGCCGCCTGTCCGGCGCCGAGACGGATGCCGTGTCTAAGCGCGCCAAGGAGCGCGGCGCCGGACAGCTTGGCACGCTTGGCTCCGGCAACCACTTCGTCGAGGTGCAGGTAGTCGACGAGGTGTTCGACGCCGAGGCGGCCGCCGCCATGGGGATAGAGCGGGTCGGCGGCGTGGTGGTATTCATCCACACGGGGTCACGCGGCTGCGGGCATCAGATATGCCAGGACTATCTGGATGAGTTCGGCCGCGCGCCCGCCAGCCGCGAGATTACGCTTCCCGACCGCCAGCTAGCCTGCGCCCCGCTCGATTCCGATGAGGGCCGGCGCTACCTGGCAGCCATGGCCTGCGCGGCTAACTTCGCCTGGGCGAACCGGCAGTGCATCACCCACTGCACCCGTGAGGCCTTCGAGTCCGTGTTCCGCCGGGGCGCGCGTGATCTGGGGATGGAGCTCGTGTACGACGTCGCGCACAACATCGCGAAGATCGAGGATCACCGGGTGAACGGCGGCCGCCGGCGCGTCTGTGTCCACCGCAAGGGAGCAACCCGCGCATTTCCCGCCGGTCACGCCGAGATTCCCGCCAAATACCGGCATATCGGTCAGCCGGTGTTTATTCCGGGCGACATGGGGCGCTACTCGTTCGCGGCCATCGGCACTGAGCGAGCGATGCAAGAGACCTTCGGGTCGACTTGCCACGGCGCCGGCCGCCAGCTCAGCCGTTCCGCCGCCCTCAAGAAATTACGCGGTGTGAACCTTATCGAGCAGCTGGGCGCGCGCGGCATCGGGGTGCGGGTACGGAATCCCCGCCTGCTGGCGGAGGAGGCGTCCGCGGCGTACAAGGACGTGGCCGACATCGTTGCGATCACGCAGGGCGCCGGCATCTCGCGCAACGTGGCGCGGCTGCGCGCCATCGGCGTGATCAAGGGCTGAGAGGCCGCGCACGCGTGGGTGACGCGCGTGGTCTCCCGAACACGCCCCGAAACTAGTCGGTTGGCCGGTTGCCGCCGCCCGGATGGCCAGCCGTGCAGGGTAGCTCTGCTATATTCCGGATGGTTGCAAAAGCGTTGCGTAGGCAGAGGCGAACAATGGATACGCTCAAGAAGCTCGGGGTTGTCGCGGTGGTTTTGGGCATTGTCGCTGTCATAGCACGAACCGCCCGCCGAATCATGGGCGGTTCCGAGGCGGACGCGGCCGAATAGCGGGACCTGCGGCGTTGCACGCTGCAGCGCGACTCGTCCGGAGTTGATCTTCGGATGTGGCTTGTCGTGTCGCGCTAGACCATTCCTCGGTAGCTCAATGGTAGAGCGTGCGGCTGTTAACCGCAGGGTTGCAGGTTCGAGTCCTGCCCGAGGAGCCCGCCAGCGTCCCTGCATCGACCGGGCGGTGAGCTTGCAACCGGCCACCAGCCGCGAAGCCTCGTGCTCACCTTTTGCGGTCACACTCTCGCAAGGAGCGTGCGAAGGTATGCGGCGTGACGCGCAGACGCACGATGGATCGTCGATCCCGGACGCTGAATGCGAGTCGGCGGCTGGACGAACCCGGTAGTCAGGCTGGCGCGAACTCGGTGAGGCCGTGACCAATGTCGATGCCGAGCGAGGCGCACGGCGAACCCTCTGAGCGCCGCGTCCCTGCAAAGGCGCTCCCCCGGTTATTGACGTCGGGGCCTGCGCGCTTCGACGGGATTCAAGAACAAGCCAATCGTGCGCGGCTCAGTCGCCCGGCCTAAAACCTTGCTGTGGCGGGGCTCGGGACGTGATGAATATATCCAGGCGCGGTCGCGGGCGTCCGGGTAGCTATTCTTGTATGCGGGTAGCCGAAATCTACACGTACGCCTTGGCGGAAAAAGCGACGCCGGCGGGCGGCTGCTTCAGCCCGGACCAAGTAGAGAGATTGGCCTCCACCGCCCGAAGCGAACCGCAGCGCCAAAATAGGGCACTACACGAGCAGTGGGTCCGTTTGACCTACGCGAAGCAAGCCGATCGGCATGTTCCCCGTCTCCCATATGTGCCGCGCATGTGTACGGTCTCGCCGTCGCCTATGCGGGCGGGCTCTACCGCACGGCGCCCTCACCCCGACTCTCTCCCACATGGAGAGGGAGCGGGACTGCCAACCCGAACTTCTCGCTTAGAGGTCGCTGGGACTGGGCTCCCGCTTCCGGAGACGTTTGCATAACCCGGTCAGGCTAAGGATGTCCGGGGAGAACGCTGCGCGGTTCCAGGTTGGGTGGGGCCTGGATTCCCGCGTGCGCGGGAATGACGAGGGGTTACGCAAAGGTCTCCTTCCGCGGGAGCGACGGACAGGGCGGACGCTGCGCGGGAGTGACAGGTCGCGGTAAAGATGACGGATAGGGCGGAGAAAGGAAGGGTGATAATAAAACTAATACGCTATCAACAAACCTTCTTCGTTGATAAATTTACCGTACAGTAATCTAATTACTTGACTATATTATTCTTATCAATATATTGGTTTGTTCAATAGCAAAGCGCCACGGAAATGAGTCTTCACGGAGGACGTGCAAGCGTTGACGCGACGGTCACGAGCTGTGTGGTAGCGTGACCGAGCGGAGGAGTGTAGCTCAGCTGGCAGAGCAACGGTCTCCAAAACCGTAGGTCGGGGGTTCGAGTCCCTCCACTCCTGCCTAGCCGAAGTGGCGGAATTGGTAGACGCGCTGGTCTCAAAAACCAGTGAGGCTCACACCTCGTGTCGGTTCGATCCCGACCTTCGGCACCGCGGCGCGCTCTCGATTGACCCAACCCGGCACACGGTTGGAGCGCGTGTTTCGTGTTCGATCTCCCAGGACCGCTTGGCCGGCAGCTTCGTCCGGGCGGATAGTCGGACGCCCCGTAGCCGCCGCCACGTGGGCTGCGCAGACCGGAGACATCATGAACAGGCGTTCGGCGGCACGGTTTAGACAACTAGGTCGACACACGTAGGTCCAGCGTGCGTGCCCTGGAAGCGGGACGTCGCGAGCGTTGCCTCGCCCGCGCAAGCTGCCCACAACCGTCCGATCACCCCCGACCGGCTGGTCAGGGCCAAGCCCCGCCCAGCCGACTCCCCCGCGAAGGGGGGAGCGATGCATACGGCACATGACGTGGCGATCCGGTTGCGCCGTTACCGAAGCGATCCATGGCTAGTCCGTTCCCCGGAAAGTCCGCCAAATCAGCGCGCTGGGGGTCTGAAGCGGGAGCAAGAAGCCAAGAGTCGGCACTTCCGCTCAATGAGCGGACACCGCCGCGGCGGCTCTAGCGAGTACCCACCTCGGGGATATCCAGCTCCATGCCGGCGCGGATGGCGGAGGGGTCCTCATCCTCGAACCGCGACCGATTGCAGCGGAATATGATCTCCCAGGCTTCCTGGTCGCCATACTCTCGCTCGGCGATCGTGCGCAGGGTCTCGCGCGGCATGACCTTGATGCAGCACCGTATTGGAAGCTCTTCCGGCGCCGGCCGGCGCCGGAAGAAACCAAAGAGGCTCATGATCCGTCTCCCCAAGCCGCCGCCCGCTGCGTGCCTCCCGCCGACCAGAATAGTAAACTTGATTCGTGTGCGCTTCCGCAGACGCCAGCCAGAGACCAGCCTGGACACGCATGCGTAGCAGCGCGGCTGGCGCGGAGCTCACCCAGAACCCCTCGAACGGGTTTGCGCAGCGCCTGTGGGACGCCGCCGAGGCGAAGGGTTCCTGGATTTGCCTGGGGCTCGACATCGACATCGAGCGACTGCCCGACGGGATGCCCCGCACGATTGACTCCGCGCGCGAGTTTCTGTTCCGCGTGATCGACGCCTGCACGGACGACGTGGTCGCCTTCAAGCCCAACCTGCCCTTCTATCTCGCCTTGGGAAGCGCGGGCTGGGGGCTGCTGCGGGAAGTGATCGCGCACGTATCCGGCCGCGCGATGGTCATAACCGACTGCAAAGTTGGGGATGTCGAAAATACATCGCGAGCATATGCGAGAGCCATGTTCGACGTTCTTGGATCGGACGCCATAACCATCAACGCGTACGGCGGCTTCGACAGCATCGCTCCGCTAGTAAGCTCACCCGCGCACGGCGTGTTCGTGTGGACGCGCAGCAGCAACGCGGGCGGCGACGAGCTTCAAGGTCTGACGGTAGACGCCGGCGAGCCTTTGTTCGTGCGCGTGGCGCGGCGGGTCGCTTGCTGGGACTCATTGCAGAACCTCGGGCTGGTGGTGGGAGCGACACATGCGTCCGACGTTGCCGCGATCCGTCGCGCGGCGCCACGCCAGCCGCTGCTTGCGCCCGGCGTGGGTGCGCAGGGAGGGGAGCTGGACGCCGTGGTTCGAGAAGGATTTGGACCCGAGCCGGCGGGCGTGGTGGTCAACGCGGGACGCAGCGCGCTGTGGGCTTCCGGCGGCTCCGACTACGCCGATAGCGTGCGCGCAAGTGTGCGGGGCTTGCGCGACCGCTTGAACTACGCCCGATCAAACAGCAAATAAATACAAATCGGATATCCACATACCTAGCGCCTTGATTAATATATTGCCAGGATTTCTTTTTCATTAGATATGAATAAGATGCAAAGCGCCGAGTTTCAGGTTGATGATGTAGTGCGCCTGCGCAAGGCGCATCCGTGCGGTTCCGATCGATGGCGCGTCAGGCGGGTCGGTGCGGACATCGGGCTGACTTGCCTCGGGTGCGGACGGCGAATCTTCATGGCGCGCCGCGATGCCCGGCGGCGCGTGATGGAGGTCGTTAAAGAGGCTGACGAAACAGGACAAACCACGCCGGACACATAGACCGTCCCTTTCGCAAGATTGGGCGACGTGCGCACGCACAAAGCTCCCGCACCCTTGAAGGCCGGTGAGCGGCAACAGACAGGTCCGGCCTGGCGTTAGCCCTCCCTAAGGAGGCGCCGCGTTTCAGAATCTAAGTTGGGCGCGCCTATCGGGGCCGAGCCCGACGGAATGGCAGGTGGCGCCGTCGCTGGCAGCCGCGAACCATCGATCCGCCGGTTGCACGTCGGCAGCGGGGATACGGACGACGAGGATGCTCGCGCCCGCGTCGACATCGACGTT
The DNA here is from genome assembly GCA_965220075.1 of Chloroflexota bacterium. Taxonomy (GTDB): domain Bacteria; phylum Chloroflexota; class UBA11872; order UBA11872; family UBA11872. The sequence continues at coordinate 785,392 of OZ244806.1, read as the reverse complement.
GGTTGTCACGAGGGACCAGCCGTCATCGCGGAAGGCTGAGGCGAAGACTTCGAAATCGCGCGCGGCCGAGTTCCATGAGACGTTGACGGCAAAGTTCCCGGCGCCGTTGAGAAACCAGCCTGGGTCGGACTGCGGCAGCGGTTGCGCCGGCGCCTCGAAGCCCACGACGACCGCCCAGAATGACGGGTTCACGCGCGTCAGCTCCGCGCGGAGATCCTGCGCCGCGAAGACGATCTCCAGCACAAACTCGTCCGCGGCTACCACGGAAGCCGCGCCCTCGATCTCGATGATGGGGTCCAAGCTCAGACCACCGGGCGGGCCTGCCGGACAGGACCAACCTTTTCCGGGGTCCGTCTCAACATCCGTCGTTGGACGCTCCGGACTCGGTGAAACGGGCTTGGCGGGCGGCGCGGCGATCGGGGTCTCCGTTCCGGGCGACGGGATCAGGGGGGCTGGACTGGCGATGCTCGGAGTGCGGTCGCCGCCGCCGCTGGTTGGCGCCGACGGCGCCTCAGTCTCGTCGAGGCCGACGCCGCCGCATGCCGCCAGCAGTGTGAACAACGCCAGACCGGATAAGAAACGCAAGACGCGCCCTGCCACGGGTCGATGCCACCACATACAATGCCCGCCGCCCCAAGTTGTTAGACCACGGTGTCCCGCCCGCTTCAGGCTGAGCACTGGCGGGAACGCCCGGGAGCATAGAAACATGGCTGAGTTGAGACCTAATCGGGCCAAGCACAAGCTGGCCGCCGGCGGCACGGCGACCGCCATCTCCGGGACTATCACGTCCGACCTCATCGATGCGCTTGGACCGGTTGACTTCGACGCAGTATGGCTGGAGGGCGAGCACGGTCCGGTGGATTACGGCCACATTGGCGACCTCTCACGGGCCTGCGACCTCTGGGGCAAAACGTCCATCGTGCGCGTGGCGCAGAACGAGCCGGGCGTCATCTACCGCTGCTTCGATCTTGGTATTCAAGGGGTCATCGTGCCGCACGTGGACACCAAAGCCGAGGCGGAGGCGGTGGTATCGGCCGGTAAGTTCCATCCGCTCGGGAAGCGTGGGATGGCGACCAGCCGCCAAGGTTTCGGAGTCGACGGTTTTCAGTCGAAGATCAACGACGAGACGATGCTCATCGTCCTGATCGAAGACATCAAGGCGTTCAACAATCTCGATGAGATTCTCACCGTCGACCACATCGACGTCTTCTTCGTGGCGCCCAGCGACTTTGGCCAAAGCATGGGCTATCTCGATCGCAACCATCCGGACGTGCAGGAGAAAGTCACCGAGGCCATCAGGCGAATCGTAGCCGCGGGCCGCACGGCCGGTTCGCTTGCGGAGGGCGACAACGTGCCCCGCTTGCTGGATCTGGGGGTACGGTTCTTGAGCACCAACCTGGTGCCGCTGTTCGTGGAGGGAATACAAGGCTACGTCGATCGGGTGGCCGCAGGCGCGCGCTGAGCTTGGTGATCGGCCGCCCGACGTGAGTAGTCGCACATTGGGATTCGGGCATTGTGGCAGCTCCGCTATCGGCTGAACTGGATCGAGCAAGGCTGGCGGCCGCTCTTGGCCCGGCCGTCATGGGAACGCCCGCCACCGGCATGATTTGATCCCGTAACTGATCGGCCAACAGAAGGGCTTGCGGCCGCAGGCGCGGGGAAGTCGCGCTACTCGTCAAGCGCGGCAGCCTGATCCCGCGACATGTCCCGCATGAAGGTTGGACGGACGTGGATCTCCTCCACCAGCGTGCGCGCCGGCATGGTTGCGCAGAACAGGATCGCGGCGGCGATGTCTTCCGGCTGAATCATCGTGGCGCGGGCGGCCGCGTCGGGGGGAAGCGGTCGGTCGTCGAGGATGGGCGTATCCACCTCGCCCGGATTGATCACGCAGGCGCGGATCCCGCGGTTGCGGAGCTCGGCGTTGATCGACTGCACGTAGTTGCGCAGGGCCGCTTTGGAAGCGCTGTAGGCCGCACCGCTGAGAGGCGATGGCTGCACGGCGGCGAACGACCCCACCGCCACGATCGTGCCGCCGCCGCGCGCCAGCATGCCCGGCAGGACCGCCTGCGTGAGCGCCATGGGAGCGCGCGAGTTGACAGCGAAGAGCCGATCCCACGATTCAACGGGAGTACGGCACACGCTGCGCACTCTTGAGTTGATGCCGGCGTTGTTGACCAGGACGTCGATTCGCCCAAGCTCGCGCTCGGTCCAGGCGGCCAGGTCGCACGCCTGCCCGACCTCGCTGAGATCTACGGTACGAACCAGCGCGCGGCCGTTCCGCTCAGCCACGTCTTTGGCCGTGGCCCGCAGCGCTTGCGGGCGCCGTCCCGCCAATACCACCGCGGCGCCCTCGCCGCTCAGAGCCAGGGCCGCGGCCCGGCCTATCCCGCTGCCGGCGCCGGTTACGATCGCCACCTGGTCGTCCAACGCGCCCATGCCGTCCTCGTGCGCTCCGCGTTTGTAATTGGATTGTGACGCGACTACGCCAGATTGGCATTTTGCACGGGTAGGACGCTAACCGGCGCCGTGACGGGTTCGATAGCACCAGACGAGGGGCCGCGCGGGGGGTCTCGCACCGGGTCCGTGCCCTGACGTGTGTCCGCCTCCGCTTCGCGCGCTGGGATCATTTGGCCAGAGTGAGTACGCTTCTACCGACACCCAGCGCGCCGAGCCGGCCGCGCAACCCGCGCTTTACCGAGGAAGGTGTGTCCGATGAGCGCGCAAGTGCCGCGCGTACGCAACTTGATCGGTGGCGAGTGGACGGAGTCCACGAGCACCGAGGTGATAGACGTGATCAACCCGGCCACGGGAGCGCCTATCGCGGCCGTTCCGCTGGCTACCGACGACGAGCTCAACTCCGCCGTTCAGGCGGCCAAGGACGCGTTCCCGGCCTGGCGTGCCACGCCAGCGGTGGACCGGGCGCGGCCGCTGTTCAAGCTTCATACCCTTCTGCGCGACAACTTCGAGGACCTGGCGCGCACGGTCACCGAGGAAAACGGCAAGACCCTAGAAGAGGCGCGCGGCGAGGTTTTGCGAACCTTGGAGAACGTCGAGGTGGCGGCGGGGATTCCGACGCTGCAGCTCGGCGATCACGCCGTGGACATCGCGCAGGGGATAGACGAGAGCTCCATCCGGGAGCCCCTGGGCGTCTTTCTGCAGATCGGTCCCTTCAACTTTCCGTCCATGGTGCCCTGGTGGTTCGCGCCTTACGCGGTGGCCTGCGGCAACACTTACGTAATGAAGCCCTCCCCGCAGACGCCCTTGAGCCAGGTCAGGACAGGGGAGCTGGTGGAGCAAGCCGGATTTCCGCCTGGGGTCTTGAACATCGTGCAGGGAGGCAAGGACCAGAGCGAGACTCTGACCGCGCACCCCGACGTGGCCGGGGTGTCATTCGTTGGATCTACGCCGGTCGCGCGGTCGGTCTACGAGTCCGCCACGCGCCACGGCAAGCGGGCGCAGTGCCAGGGCGGCGCCAAGAATCACCTGGTCGTCATGCCGGACGCCGTGCTCGACGCGGCCATACCAAACATCGCCGGCTCGACGTACGGATGCGCCGGTCAGCGCTGTCTGGCTGGATCGGTGCTGGTGGCGGTGGGATCGGCCTACGACGCGGTCAAGGATCGAATGGTGGAGGCGGCGCGCGCCATGACCTTGGGCAACGGTCTCGACCCCGCCGCCGACATGGGTCCGGTGATCTCGCGCGAGGCGCAGACGCGCATCCTGGACGCTATCGAGGATGGCCTGGAAGATGGGGCGACACTGCTCGTGGACGGCCGCGAGGTGGAGGTCGAGGGGCATCCCGATGGGTTCTGGATCGGCCCCACCATCCTGGACGACGTGACACCCGACATGAGGGTGGCGCGTGATGAGATCTTCGGTCCGGTTATAAGTCTCATGCGGGCTGGATCGCTGGACGAGGCCGTGGACCTGATAGACGCCAGCCCGTTCGGCAACGCCGCGTCCATCTACACCAACAGCGGCGCGGCGGCGCGCCAGTTTGCGCAGCGGATCAACATAGGCAACGTGGGCGTGAACATCGGCGTGGCGGCGCCGATGGCGTTCTTCCCGTTCTCGGGCCGCAAGCAGTCGTTCTTTGGCGACATGCACGGCCAGGCGCATGACGTGGTGCGGTTCTTCACCGACCCGAAGGTAGTTATCACCCGCTGGCCAGGCAGCAGCGACGGGCGTGACCCCTGGGATTAGGCGCGCCGTTTGCCAAACGGCTGATTCTCTAAACGGCTCTGGACCCCGTATCTGGGAGAGGACTCAGGACTGTTGAGGGACGAAGACGAGCGCGAGCCGCGTGTATGCTTCATGATCTTCTCCCTCCCAGCGGGCGCTGATCAGCGGCAATGAGCCAGGAATACCGCCACTCGCCGGAACGCCACGCGCGCGACGCCGCCTACCTGGACGACATACATCCGGATATGGACGCCGTGATGCGCGACATCGAGCTGGCGGCTCGGCAGGAAGGCCAGCCGATCACGGGGCGCGCCAGCGCCCGGCTGCTGGCGCTGGTGGTGCGGGCCATGGGCGCGCGCCGCGCACTCGAGATCGGCACCAATCTGGGTCGCTCGGCCATCGCGATCGCGCGTGCGCTCGTCCCCGGCGGCGAGCTGGTGACTATCGACCGCGACGCCGAGCTGATCGCACGCGCCCGCGGCAACTTCGAGCGGGCCGGCGTCGGTTCGATGATTCACACTGTCCACGGACCCGCCCTGGAGGCGATCGAGTCGATCGAGGGACCCTTCGATTTCGCTTACATCGACGCCGAGAAGGCCGAGTACAGGGCCTATCTGGATGCGGTGGTCACGCGTTTGCGTCCCGGTGGGGTAGTGGCGGTGGACAACCTGTTGTGGCTCGGGCAGGCCGCTTCCAAGCCGCAGGACAGCGAGTTCATGCGCTCCACCACGCCCCTCATCCGCGAGTTCAACAACGCCTTCCTGAATGACGTGCGCCTGGACGCCAGCATCATTCAGGTGGGCGACGGCATCGGCCTAGGGGTCAAGCGGCGGTAGACGAATGACGGGTTTGAAACCCGCCCCTGCGCCGGACTCGGAATCGAGAACGGGCGAGTTTGAAACTCGCCCCTACGCCGGACTCGGCACCGAGAACGAGCGGCCTGGGACCGGCTTACTCTCCGTCGTCGCGCACGGTGGCCGACTTCCAACTGCCGTTTGCCGACCACCCGCCGTCCACGAGAAGCGCGTGCCCGGTAATGAAGCGCGACTCATCCGAGGCGAGGAACACTGCCGAGTCGGCGATCTCGGCGGGCTGGGCCAGCCGGCCGGCCGGCACGCGCCGCAGCAGCGGCGCGAAGCCCTCGCCGCGCCGGGCCCTCGCCCCGCGGAACAGCGGCGTGTCCGTGAAACCGGGTGCAAGCGCGTTGACGCGTATGTTGTGCTCGGCCAGCTCGATCGCCATGACCTGCGTGAGCATGATGACCGCGGCCTTTGACGTGCAGTAGGCGATAGCGTCGTCGACCGCTCGGGTGCCGTACATAGACGAGACGTTGATGATGGATCCCCGGCCGTGGGGCACCATGCGGCGCGCGGCTGCTTGAGCGCTGAAGAATATGGCGTCCAGATTCACGTCCATCAGGCGGCGCCAGTCCTCGCGGCTGTGATCGAGGACCTTGCCGACCAGGCGGATTCCGGCGCTGCCCACCCAGACGTTGAGCGGACCCAGGCGCGCCTCCACGGCGTCCACGAACGTGTCTATCTCGTCCTGCTGCGTGACATCCGTGCGCACGGCGATGGCCGGCTGCCCCAAGTCTTCGATCGCGGCGGCCACTCTGCTGGCCGCCGCGAGATCGAGATCGCCCACGGCCACGGCGGCGCCTTCGCGCGCGAAGGCCAGCGCGCAGGCTTCACCGATTCCCGACCCGCCGCCTGTCACGGCGGCTACGCGGTCTCTTAGTCGCATGCCTGGTCCGTGCCCCCCAGCCCCATCGATCCGGCAGACATTATGGCCGCCCTACTGGGCATCCGCGGTCTCGCGGACGGTGGCCGGCTTCCAGCTTCCGTTGACCGCCCAGCCGCCATCGACCATCAGCGCGTGACCGGTGACGAAGCGCGACTCTTCCGAAGCGAGGAACACCGCCGCGTCCGCCACTTCTTGCGGCTGACCCAAACGGCTCATGGGAACGCGCCGCAGCAGGGGTTCCATGCTTTCACCCCGCTTGGCGCGCGCGCCGCGGAACATTGGGGTGTCGGTGTATCCGGGAGCGATGGCGTTGACGCGCACGTCGTGCTCGGCCAGCTCGATCGCCATCACCTGGGTGAGCATGATGACCGCCGCCTTGGAGGTGCAGTAAGCCACGCTGTCGTGCACCGCCCGCGCACCGTACATGGAGGTGAGATTGATGATCGATCCGCCGCCGTTCGCCACCATGCGGCGGGCCGCGGCCTGAGCGCTGAAGAACACACCGTCGAGATTCAAGTCCATCAGGCGGCGCCAGTCCTCGCGCGTCTGGTCGAGCACGGCGGCGCCAACGGGCACGCCGGCGCTTCCCACCCAGATCGACAGCGGACCCAACCGGTCTTGCGCGGCGTTCACAAACGTCTCTATGTCGCTTGGGCGTGTGACGTCCATGGGAACGGCGATCGCCCGCCCACCCAGATTCTCGATCCGGGCCGCGAGGCCGCGGGCCTTCTCCAGATTGAGGTCGCCAACAGCGACGGAGGCGCCCTCGCGCGAAAACGCCAGCGCGCAGGCTTCGCCGATGCCCGACGCGCCGCCCGTGATGGCGGCAACACGATCCGCAAGCCGCATGCACGCCCCCTGACCGTCTTCCACATTTCGATGCACGGAGCATTATGGCCACCCGGAGCGGTAATCGCGCGGTCCGCGCAATTGACGTAGCGCCCGGCAGTGCGTAGCGTCTGGCGCCGACATAGGCCAGCGTCCCGGGGAAGGGAAGACACGCGTGATTTCCAACACTGTCAAACGTAAGTTCGCCGAGGGCAAGGTTGCGATCGGAGCCAGCTGTGGTCTCGGCTCGCCGTACGTGGCCCGAATACTGGCGCAGCAGGGATTCGACTTCGTGCTGGTGGACAACCAGCACGGCACCTGGGACCGCTACACGTCCGCGCAGGCCTTCTTGAGTATTCAATCCGTCGGCTCAATTCCGTTCACACGCGTGCAGCAGAACGACTTCTACGCCATCGGACGCTTGCTGGACGAGGGCGCCATGGGGATCGCGGTGCCGATGGTGGAGACCCGCGAGCAGGCCGAGCAGGTGGCGGCGGCGAGCCGCTATCCGCCAATCGGCGGCCGGTCCATAGGGCCCGGCTCGGCCGCTCTCCTGGGCGACGACTACATGGACTGGATCGACAGCGAGCTGGCTGTGCTGATCCAGATCGAGTCCGCGCTGGCCATCGAGAACGCCGAAGCGATCATGTCGGTGGACGGAATCGACGGCTGCTGGCTCGGTCCCGCCGACCTCGGCGCCGACATCGGGTACGAGCGCGACTCGCCGGAGCACGACGCCGCCGTGATGCGCATGATCGAGGCGTGCAAGAAGTTTGGGAAGGCGCCCGGGCTCGCGGCCGGCACGGTGGAACAGGCGCACAAGTGGGCTGAGCGCGGCTGCCAGTTCATGACCGTGGGCGCGGACTCGGTGTATCTTCGGTCCGGCCCCAGCGCCGACCTGGGGGCGCTGGCGGACATACTCGACTGAGCCGGACGGGCGCGATGACCGGCGGCGCCACGCGGCCCATGCGGTTCATAGTCCTTGGGGCCGGGGCGATCGGGAGCATCATCGGCGGCCGCCTGGCGCGCAGCGGCCACGACGTGATCCTCATCGGCCGGCCGGCGCACGTTGCGGCTATCAACTCCGACGGCCTGCGCATCTGGCGGCCGGAGCGGACCTACGTGATCCGCGTCCCGGCCGTTGACTCCCCCGACCAGATCGAGTTCGGCCGCGGCGACGTGGTTCTGCTCTGCGTCAAAGGCCAGGACACGCCGCAGGCGCTGGAACAGCTGGAAGCGGCTGCCGGCACCGACGTTCCCCTTTTCTGCTGCCAGAACGGCGTGGTGAACGAGGAGGTAGCCGCGCGCCGGTTTGCCCGTGTGTACGGCGTGGTGGTCAACGTGCCCGGTCAGTTCCACGAGCCGGGGATCGTCTACAACGCCAGCAAGGTCTTTTCCGGCAATCTCGGCGTAGGGCGCTACCCGGAGGGTCTGGACGATCTGGCGCTTAGGGTGCAGGAGTCCTTCAGCCGGGCCACGTTGCGGGGCGGCGCCTTTCCCAACGTGATGGCGTACAAGTGGCACAAGTACCTGGGCAACCTCGTCAACGCCGTGGGCGCGATCACGGACAACCGCGGCGACCTCGCCAAAGTCACGGATTTGCTGCGCGACGAGGCCTGGGCCGTCATTCGCGCGGCCAGCATAGAGGTCAAGACGCGCGCGGTGTACGAGCAAGACATGCGCCTGGCCGGCCGCGAGTCCGCGCGGCCGCCGCTCGCCGCGACCGGATCGTCGTCGTGGCAGAGCCTGCTGCGGCGCACCGGGGCCATCGAATCACGCCAGCTCAACGGCTACATTGCGGAGCTCGGCGCGCGCCACGGCGTCGCGGCGCCGGCCAACGCCCGCATCACTGAGATCGCCGAGGACATGGCCCGCAGGCGCGAGCCGCCCGGCAAGTACAGCGTCGACGAGCTGTTCGACCTGCTTAGCGGCTAGATGGCGCCGGCGGGCGGCGCGGGCGGCCCGTCCTCGAGGTAGTTCAGGCTGAGCGCCTCGCGCACCTCCGCCAACATGGCCTCGCCGCGGCTCTTCATCTCGGCCGTCCCGGCGGCCAGCACGTCGCGCACGTCGTCGGGCCGCCGCTCCCAATCGCGGCGGCGCTCGCGGATAGGCGTCAGGAACTCGTTGAGCGCCCGGAAAAGGCGTTGTTTCACCTCAACGTCGCCGACCCGGCCCTTGCGGTAGCGATCCTTGAGATCGTCCACCTCGTCCACGTCCGGGTTGAAGGCGTCGTGATAGATGAAGACCGGGTTGCCTTCCACGGTGCCCGGGTCGGTGGCGTGAATGCGCTTGGGGTCGGTGAACATGCCGCGCACTTTCTCGCGCAGAGCGTCCTCGGAGTCCTTCAGGAATATGGCGTTCCCAGCCGAGGTGCCCATCTTGTCGCTGCCGTCCACGCCAACCAGCCGGGGCACGTCGCCGATGCGCGGCTCGGGCACGACGAATACCTCGCCGAAGCGCGCGTTGAACCGCTGCGCAATGTCGCGCGTCATCTCGACGTGCGGGAGCTGATCGCCGCCGGTCGGCACCAGGTGCGCCTTGGGCAGCAGGATGTTGGATATCTGCATTACGGGGTAGTTGAAGAAGGCGACCGGCAGCGTGGCCGCCTTGCCCTCCAGCTCGGCCATTTCCGCCTTCAAGGTGGGGTTGCGCTGCAGGTGGCCGATGCCCAGGAACCAGCTGAGATGCGTGGTGAGCTCGGCGAACTCGGGCACGCCGCTTTCGATCACGAAGTGCGAGCGCGCGGGGTCCAGTCCGACCGCCAACCAGTCCAGCGCGACTTCCCAAAGACCCCAACGGACCCAGGGGATGTTGTCGGCATAGTCCGACACCTGGTAGTCGGCCAGCAGAAAGAACGACTCGTAGCTGTCCTGCAGCTCCAGCCACTGGGCGAACGCGCCCGCGTAGTGGCCGAGATGCGAGGGTCCCGAAGGCCGCAGGCCCGTCAGGATGCGGCGCCGCTCAGCGGCGTTTGCGCGCTCTTCTGCTTCCACGCTGGCTTCCTCCTCCGGCCGCCCCGCTCCGCTAAACACGGCGGCCCCACGCCTCTGGAGCGGACAGCCCGTAGCCGTCGCGGCACCGCTCAAACTCAGACGCGCGGGGCGTCTCTTACAGGCGGGGAGCTGGGGCTCTATACGTTGACATGATAGCGGTGAGCGGTCGGCGGGCGCCCTCAGATCGGGCGTGAGGCAGCGGGTCCCGTTGACCGTGGCGTGTCGTGGCGGCGAGCGGCGCTCCCGCGGCCTTGGCAGCGGTGGGCGGCCAGACCGTAGGGACGCTTCGCGAACCGCCCCTATCCGTGAGCTGCCACGGTTCCACACCGCGACAGGCGGCGGGGATGTTGGAGAAGCCGCTGAGCAAGAGCATCCACAGCGCAGCGCCGGGGGAGGTGTGCGCCTGGCAGGCGGCGTGGATCAACGGCCGCAGACGTGCTTGAAGTCGCAGGTCGCGCAGCGGGCGCGGTCTTCGGTGAGCGGGTGCTTGCTGTCGCGCAGGCGTTGCAGGAGGTGGTTGAGACGAGCGCGGAAGGCGCCGGCTCGATCGCGGTCCCAGGCGAGCTTCCACTCATCCGGACCATCGAGATAGAGCAGTGAGGCGTGAATCCGCTCCGGCGGCGCCTCATAGATGTCCTCGACCGCCAGCGCGTAGATGGGCAGCTGCAAGTCGCGCGCGAGCGCGGCGTCGTACGGGCGGGCGCCGGTCTTGAAGTCCACCAGCTCGAAGGCGCCGTCGGGAAGCAGGTCGATGCGGTCGATCACGCCCCGGATGACTCCGGTTTCCAGAGCCAGGGTGAATGGCAGCTCGACGGCGTGCGCGATGCGATGCGCGAATCGGGTCGAACGGTACGCCTCCATCAAGTCCGAGTGATCGGCGAGCGCCGCTTCCAAGTCGCCGATCAGATCGGTGGGATCCGGCGTCTCGCCGTCGCCGGCGCTCAAGCCGGCCCAAGCCAGCGCGCGGTGCAGGGCGGCTCCACCGGCGACGGAGGCACGCGGCCGCCGGGGCAGCCGGTCGACGTGGATGTAGCGATAGCGCCGCTCACACGCTTCGAACTCGCGCAGGGCCGAGTAGCTGGAGATGGGCAGATCGAACAGCTCTTGGGGACGGCTGGGAACAGACGGGCGGCCGGCCAGGCGGCGAATTAGATCGTCGGCCTCGGCGCGGGCCGGCGCCCATTCCGAATCGTCGACATCGGCGAGAAGCTCCCGCACCACCTGATCGGCCTCACCGGCGGCGATGCGGCGCTCCAGGTCGACCGCGGCGCGCGCGCTTGCCGCTTGCTCGGAGCTCTCCGCTTGATCGACCCCTCGGCGCCAGCCGGGGTTGGCCGGCGACGGATCCTCCGTGCCGAGATCCTCGACGGCCGGGTGCGCGACGACCTCGTCCCAGAAAGACGAGGGATCGGCGGGGGTCTTGCGGTCGTCGTACCAGTAAGCCCGCGTGAAGTAGAGATCATCGCGGGCGCGGGTGACGGCGACGTATAGAAGTCGCCGCTCGTCAGCCAGATCGAGGGCGGCGAGGGTCTTGTCGCGCTCGCTCCTGGCGGCCTCCAGCTCGGCGTCGCTCGCGAAGGCGGCCTGCGGGAATGGGGGCAGGCCGGCTTCCCGCGCACGCAGCGGGTAGGGGACGCGGTCGGGCCGATCGCGGTCGGCGTGGGGCTTGAACGGGAACTTGCCCTCCACGAGCCCGGGAATGAACACCACAGGCCACTCGAGCCCCTTGGCGCGGTGCACCGTGGTGACGGTGACCGCGGTGGGATCCGGCGCGGGCCTCTCGATCCCGCCCAGATCGAAGTCCTCGGCCTCCTCGGCGCGGTCCAGATACGTCACGAAGGCGCGCAGGCCCACCAGCCCGTCGGCCGGGATTCCGGCGGCCAGCCGCTCCAGACGGTCGAAATTGCGCAGCGCCTCGGCGTCATCCGCAAGCGGGCTGGCGGCCAGCTCGCGGCGATAGCCGCCGGAATTGATGATGCGTCGGACCAGAGCGCCCACGGGCGCCGCGCGCGCGACCAGCGCGAGGCTCTCCAGCTCCCGTGCAAGCCGGCTCATCCTCTCACGGGCCGGCGGGCTGAGCTCCTCGATCGAATCAGCCGCGAACACGGAGTCCTGCAGGGTGCGGCTGAGACTCAGCGGCCCTTGGTCGGGCGCGTCGCTTTGCGTCCGCGCGCGCCGCCACTGCGCCAGCGCCCATAGATCGGCGTCGCCGATCCGCCAGCGCGGCGCGAGCAGAACGCGCGCAAGCGCGACGTCGTGCTCGGGCGCGGCCAGAACTTGCAGGATCGCGCGGACCTCGTCGATCTCCCAGCGCTGCAGGAGCGGCGTCGGTTCGGCCCGCTGGACCGGCAGTCCGGCGGCCAGCAGCGCCTGAACGATTGGTTCCATGAGGCCGCGCGTACGGCATAGAACCGCGTAAGCACCCGGGTTTGCTCGCGCGCCGCCTGGCGGCGCGGCGGCCCGCAGCGCGCCGATGCGCCGGGCGATCCATTGCGCCTCACCGAGATCAGTGTCGGCCGTGTAGGCGCCCATACGCGCCTCGCCGTCGCCGCGCACGGCGGTGAGGCTCTTGTCGTGCCGGTCGCCGATCCGACCGACTATCCGGTTTCCGAGATCGAGGATCGGGGCGAGGGAACGCCGATTCAGTACCAGCGTCTTGACCGAGGGCGGCGCCTCGCCGAGCGAGGGTTCGTGGGGCAGGCCCAGGATGTTGCGCACCGTGGCGCCCTGGAACCGAAAGATGGCCTGGTCGTCGTCGCCGATGACGAACAAGTTGGGATTGGCCTGGCCCGCCAGCGAGAGAAGCAAGCGCCGCTGCGCGGGGTTGGTGTCCTGGTACTCGTCCACAAACAGGTGAGTGTGACGCGCGCGCATGGCATCGGCCACATCGGGAAAACTCTCCAGCAGCCGCACAGCCAGGGAGATCTGGTCTCCGTAGTCGATGGCGCCGGCGGCGCGCTTGGCTTGCTGGAGAGCCGCGTAGGCGGCGGTCATCTCCATCCACTGGTCGAGCAGCTCGCGCCCTTGCCCGCTCGCGGCCCGCGCGCCGACGCTGTCAATCCAGGCCTTGATCTGATCGGGCGCCAGCAAGAGGTGCTGGGCCTCCCGCTCGAATCCCAGTATGTGCTTGAAGACGCCGCCGGCGGTTCGAGCATCGATGGCTTCCAGCACTGCCTCCAAACGCAGCTCGTCGAAGATTCGATCCAGCAAGTCCCACTTGCCGGCGTCGCCGAGCAGGCGCGCGGTGGGCGGCACGCCAAGGCGCACGCCGAACTCTCGCACCACCTCGGCGCCGAAGGCGTGGTAGGTGCCGGCCCAGATTGCCTGCGCGTCGGCCGGCAAATCGCGGCGCTCCAGCTCCTGAGCGATGCGCTGGCGCATTTCCTCCGCCGCGGCGCGCGTGAAGGTGAGCGCAAGGATGCGTTCGGGCGGTACCGCATCACGATGAATCGCGTCGGCTATGCGCTGCGTTAGAACGGCCGTCTTGCCTACACCGGCGCCAGCCAGCACGAGCTGCGGACCGCGGTGCTCCAGAATCTCGCGCTGTTCCGCGGTGGCTACGAACTCGTTCACACGCCGCTCCTGACGGCCATGAAGTCGGGGCAGATACGGCGGAACTGACAGAAGTTGCAGAGGCTCCTCTGGGCGACCACGCCTTGATCTCCGGCGTCTTGCGCGTCGCGCAGGGCTATGGCGCCGCTCTTTGGCGGCAACTCCCAGCGTCTTATGGACGTCTCGTAGCGGCCCAGCCGCGCCCGCACGGCGGTGCGCTCGGAAGGTCCGGCGCCGCGCGCACGGGCGCCGTCGGCGCGCGGTCCGGTCCTGCGGAGATAGAGGTAGAGGGCCTCGCGCGGCGACCCGAAGCCTTGCAGCTCGGACGCCAGATCGAAGCCGAGGGCGTAGATGCCGAGCTGCATATCGGCGGCGGCCTCACCCTTGCTGAGCTGGGAGCGGCCGGATTTGAAATCGACTATGTCGACACCGTCAGCGGCGGGGAAGATCGCATCCACGCGACCGTGAACGTGCAGGCCGCCGACCGCCATGGAGAACGGTTGCTCGACGGCCAGAGCGCGGCCGCGCCGCGCGTGATGGCGCAGGTAGTTCTCAATGAATCCGCGCGCGTCCCGGTGCTGCCGCGCGGCGATGGGAGCGTAGCGAAACTCGTCGGCGTCCCAGGACTCGTCGATGAGCCGCGCCAACGTTTCGGAGTCGAAGGCGTGATCCGCGTCCGGCGCGTGGAAGTGCCGCAGCGCTTCATGAACTATCACGCCGAGGCCGCGCTCAGGGTCTCGCGGCGACCGCAGGCGCAACAGACCAGCCAGCTTGAAGCGGTGGGGACAGGCGCGGAAATCCGCCATGTCGGTGGCATTCACGTGAAGAGGCTGTTCACCCAGGTCGGGAACGGCGGCGGCGCTTGGTTCGATAAGGGTCCACCACTCCCGCCCGTCTTCGCGAGGGAGATGCGCCAGGGCATAGGCGCTGCGGGCGCGTTGCAGACTCGTCCCGTCGCGCAGAAAGCGGCGCAGGCGGGACTCCGCCTCCTCGGGCGTGCGGAGACCAGCCAGGCCGCCGGTGTCCGCCACCTCGGCCAGCGGCAAGCCGGCTTCGGCGAGGAAGCGTGAGGTTGCGGCGGGCGGCTGGCGGCCCTCGGCGTCAACGCTGAGCACGAGTCGCTCGCCGGCCCGGGTCATGGCCACGTAGAGGAGGCGGCGCTCCTCGGCAATTCCGGCGTCCGACGGCCCCGCGCGCAGAAGCCCCTGCGGCGCCGCAGCCGCCACGTGTGAAGCGGCAGAGGGAAAGTACCCCTCCTCCAAAGCAGGAACGAACACGACCGGCCATTCCAAACCCTTGGCCGCGTGCACGGTCATCAGCCGCACGACGTCATCACGCACGTCGTCGAGCTGGAGCTCGGGCGGCTCGGTGGCCTCCAGCTCAAGACGTTCCACGAATCCGTCCAGGCCGGCGTCGGGATTGGCGCGGGTGAATGCCTCGGCGTCCTGGAAAACCGCCTGAAACTGGGCCACCAGGCGGCGAGCGGCCGCTTTCCGCTCGATGTCCGGCGCGTCCACCTCGCGCGCGGCCCTGGTGAGTTCGGGCAGGGTGCGCCATAGCTCGAACAGGAGCTCATCGGCCCGCGTTGCGCCGGATTGGGTAACGCGGCGCAAGCCTCCAACCAGCTCAGCGGCCGCGCGAAGCCTGATGTCCGTGAGCGCTCGTTCCTCAATGAGCGCCGCGAGCGGCTTGCCGGAGCGCCGTGCGGCCGCGGTGAGGCGCTGCACGTCGCGCGGATCAAGTCCGGAAAGCTCCGACTCGAGCAGTCGGGCTAGCGGCTCACTGTCCAAGCGGCCGTCTCGCGCCATCGACACCAGCGCCGCGACTGCGGACCGCAACCCTCCGCCATCAGGCGCCGGTCCGACGACGCGGGCCGGGATGTCGAGCCGTGTCAGCTCGGCCGCAAGAGCCCCGACCAGCGGATGCCGGATCGAGCGCCAAAGCACGGCCACGTCGCCACAGCGGCGGCTGTTGCCGCGCACCTCGTCGTCGATCAATCGCGCGAGCCCGCGGGCGTGCGCGGCGAGATCGGAGTAGGCAAGCGCCTCGACTCTGGCATCGGTCCGAACGGCGCTGACGTGCTTCTCCAGGCGCTGCGAGTTGTGGGCTATCAGACGGTTGGCGGCGGCTTGAATCTGGGCGCCGCAGCGCCAGTTGCGCGTGAGGTCCATGCGCACGGCCGCACGCCGAGGCTGGAAGTCCGCCAGGTTGCGCGGGCTCGTTCCGCGGAAGGCGTAGATGGTCTGGTCGTCGTCGGCGACGACCATGAGACTGGCGTCGGGCGGGGCAAGAAGCTCGAGCAGGCGTTCCTGGGGTCGGTCCGTGTCCTGGTACTCGTCGACGAGGATCTGGCGGAAACGATCGTGAAGCCGGCTAGTCAGATCACGGTCCGATTCGAGCAACCGGACCGCCTCCGGGACCATCGAGGAGGGGTCCAGCCAGCCGGCCGACAGCCGCTCACGGCGATAGGCCGCGCTGACGACGCGCACGGGCGCCCGCAAGTCGGGGGCGAGCAGCTCATCCGGGAACTCGCCGAGGCGATCTATTTCGTCCGCGATCAAGGCCGGCCCGGACGGCAATGCGGCGCAGGCCGCCAGAGGCCCCAGCGACTCCGGCGGGCAGTCCGCGAGCGCACGACGCACTAGTTCCAGCCGGTCGCGCCGATCCACTACGCGCGGCGGCGCCTGGTAGCCCAGGCTTGCGTAGCCGCGCTGGATGAGACCGAGCGCAAAGCTGTGGAAAGTGCCGACCGTCACCGGGCCGGCACGCGCCCCCAGACGCTGCGCCAGCCGGACGTGCATCTCACCCGCCGCGCGGCGCGCAAAAGTCAGGCCCAGAATCTGGTGCGGCCGCGCGTCGCCGCGCTCGATCAGCCGGGCGATGCGTTCGACGATGACGCGGGTCTTGCCGGCGCCGGGGCCGGCGGTGACCAGCAAGGCGCCGCAGCGGTGATCGATTACGGCCAGCTGCTCGGGCGTGAAGTCGAAATGTTTGGGACTTAGCGGCTGCGCGTGCATCGGCGCGATGATAGCCGCGCTTCGGCGCTCGCTAGATATCGCAGCGTGGGGCGGCGCCGGCGTCATCCGAGATCATTCCAGCGATCGCGCGCGCCTGGCGCGTGTCCGATTCCTCAGCGGACTTCGGGACGATGTCTCCGTCAACGACTATCGTCCGCACTCCGCGCCAGCGGGGTACCCTCGCCCCTTGTTCGGGCGCGCCAATGAACTGACGGTAAAGCATGAAATTCTGTCTGGTTGGGTACGGCAGCATCGCCCGGTTTCATCGGGACGCGTTGCTCGACATGCAGGACGTGACGATCGACAGCGTGGTGGGACGCCTGATCGAGCCCACGCACGAGTTCGCGGTCGCGAGCAACGCGCCGCTCGCGACGCTGGATCTCGACGAGGCATTAGAGCGCCCCGGCCTTGAAGCGGTCCTCATAACCTCGCCCAGCCAGGTCCATTTCGAGCAGGCGAGCGCGGCGCTGGAGGCCGGCAAAGACGTGCTGCTGGAGATTCCGATGACGATCGGGCTCGCGCAGGCGGAGGAGCTTTGCGACCACGCCGAGCGCGTGGGCAAGACCCTGATGATCTGTCACACGCAGCGGTTTTGGGCGGCGTCGCTGGAGGTCAAACAGCGCATCGACGCGGGCCGGCTGAACCCGCGTCACTACCACGTGGAGTGGCACTTCTTCCGGCGCAAGAACGTCAACTGGAAAGGCCGTGAACGAAGCTGGACCGATAATCTGCTCTGGCATCACGGCGGGCACGCGATCGATCACGCCATGTGGCTGTTTGGCGAGACGCCCAGTGAGGCCCGCGCCTGGTTTGGGCCCAGCGAGAACCCGCTGGGAATCCCGCTCGACCTCTCGGCGCAGATGCGCTTTCCAAGCGGCGGCCTGGCCACGTTCGCGCTGAGCTACAACGCCATCGTGCCCAAGGTGACTCAGCGCATCACGCTGATCTGCGACGAGGACCTGCTGACCTTCGAGGACGGCGTGCTGACCGATCACGCGGGCGCGGTGCTGGCGCGGGAGTCGAACGAGGAAGCCATCCCACGTCAGAACGAGGAGTTCGTGGACGCGGTGCGCGCCGGGCGCGAGCCGAGCACCTCCGGGCGGGCGATCCTGCCGGCGTGGCGGGCGCTCGAGCAGATGCAGCGGGGCCGCTAACGCCTGCTGTCCGGGACACCGTGAAGCTCGCCGCGCGGAAGCGCCTCTGGTTACCAGCCGCGCGCGGCGCTCTTGCTTACCTGAGCAGTTTGTTGATGCCGTTGAGACCAGCGATCTTGTAGGCCTCGGCGAACGTCGGGTAGTTGAAGACAGTGTCCACGAAGTAGTCAATCGTGCCGCCCAACTGCATCACGGCCTGGCCAATATGAACCAGCTCCGAAGCCTGGCTGCCGAAAATGTGGACGCCCAGAATGCGGCGATCGTGAGGGCTAAAGAGAAGCTTGAGGACGCCGAATTCATCGCCGATGATCGCACCGCGCGCAATCTCGCTGTAGCGCGCCACACCGCTCTCGTAGGCCACCCCGGCAGTGGTGAGCTCCCCCTCGGTCATACCCACCTGCGCTATCTCCGGAATCGCATAAATGCCGACGGGGAGCTGATCGTTCGTGCGCGGGCAATCCAGGCCTACCGCATGCCGGGCGGCCAGGCGGCCCTGCTCCGCCGAAGTGGCGGCCAGCTGCGGGTTGCCGATGACGTCGCCCACGGCGTAAACGTGCTCGACCTCGGTTTGGTAGTACTCGTTGACCTTCAGACGGCCGCGCTCGTCAGCCGCGAGGTTGGCGGCGGCGAGATTGAGGGGATCGGTGGCGCCTTCGCGTCCGATGGCGTACATGAGCGTGTGCGAGACCACGCGAGCCCCGGTCTCGAGCTCAGCCACCGGAGCTCCATTCGCGTCGAACTCGACCTTGGCGACGTTGTGTCCCAGCCGCAGCGTGATGCCATCTCGCCGCATGCGGACCTTGAGCGCTTCGATGATCTCCTCATCGAGAAACTCGAGTAGATCGCGGCGACCGTCTATGAGCGTGACCGGCACGCCCAGCACCGCGAAGATGCTGGCGTACTCCACGCCGATCACTCCGCCTCCGACGACAGTGAGGGTGCGCGGAATCTCGGCCAGATCGAGGATGCCGTCGCTATCCACCACGCGCTTGTCGTCGAAGGGAATATTGGCGGGCCGCGCCGGCTTGGAGCCCACGGCCAGGATGATCTTGTCGGCGGAGATCTCACGGCGACTGGACTCACCGTTGATCGAAAGTGTGTGCGGGTCCACGAATTTCGCCGTGCCCGGCGCCATCTCGATCTGGTTGCGCAGCATGGCGTCACGCACCACGTCCGCCTCGGACTGGATCACCTGGACGGTGCGCAGCATGAGGTCGTGCATGGTGATGTTGGACACCACGCGATAGGAGCGACCGTAGAAAGAGCGCTGCGCCACGCCCGTGACGTGCATAACGGCTTCGCGCAGCGTCTTGGAGGGAATGGTGCCGCGATGAACGGCCTGGCCGCCGACGTACTGTTGCCGGTCGACGGCGATGACTCGCTTGCCGACTTTGGCCGCCTGCACGGCGGCACGCTGGCCGGCGGGGCCGGTGCCTACGACCAGGACGTCGTATCGATCCATATCACCCATGCCTGCCCATCCCCCGCCCGCTTCACGAAGGGGTCCTGAAGCGGCGCCGCGGGACCGTACGATTACATCCTAGTTTCGCGCGCCTATCAAATACCGCGCTTCCGTAAGGCGCCGTCAACCCCGCGGCAAGCCGCGCGGCGTGGGACTGCGGCCGGAAAGCGCCGACGCCGCCCGCCGCTATACTCAAGTAGGCAGCGCAACAGGCATGGATTCCGGGAGACAAGCGATGGATGAACGCGAAATCGGACGGCGTGTGCGGGATGGCTTGATCGGCATCGTGCGCGGCAGCAGCGACATTGTGGAAGAAACGGTCAAGGCGGTGACAGGCGTCGCGCGCACGGCCGTAACGGAGGCGAGCGGCACGGCCGGCGTGGTGGGGCAGGTGGGCGTGGGAGCGGTTCGCTCGGCCATCAAGGCCGTGGGCGACATTGGCGAAGACACGGCGGAGACAGCCGCCGACAGCATCAACTCCATCGTGGACGCCGCCGACAAGGTTGGAACTAAGGTGGCCAGTACCGCCAAAGGGGCCGTGATCGGCACGGTGCGTGGGACCAGCGAGGCTGGGATAGCGAGTGTCGAGTCCTTGCAGGAAGCGGCCAGCGCCGCGGTCAAAGAGACTTCGGAAGTCGGCGCGGACGTGACCACCGCGGCGGTAGGCGCGGTCGAAGGCGCGATCGAGGTTGCCAAGGACGTTGGCGTGAGCGCGGAGGAGGCCGCCGCGGCGGCGGCCACGGGTGCGATAGAGGCCGCCGCCGACGTGGGCGAAACGGCTGCCCGGCGCGTACGCCGCGCGGTAGAGGGCACGATCAACGGAGTGAAGGTTACCGCCATGACGGCCGTCGGGCGGGAGAGTGGCGGTGAGGGTGCGTGAGCTCCTGAGCGCGGGCTAAGGCTACGCGGCCTCCGTGCTGATCAGGTTCAAAGCGGAGCCGGCCCAAAACCAGCGCACCTGCTCCTCCGTCAGCGTATGCGCGAGTTCGATGGAGTCGGACGAACCGTCGGCGTGGCGCACAACTGCCGTGAGCGCGCGATCCGGGGCGAGCTGGGCGAGATCGACTAGGTCGATGCGGTCGTCCGCATTGATCTGGTCGTAGTCCCGCGGCTCCGCGAAGGTAAGCGGAAGGATGCCCTGTTTCTTTAGGTTTGCCTCGTGTATGCGGGCAAAGCTGCGCACGATAACCGCGCCGCCGCCCAAGCGGCGGGGCGACATAGCGGCGTGCTCGCGGCTGCTGCCTTCTCCATAGTTGGCGTCGCCCACGGCGATCCACGCGAGACCCCGCGAAGCGTAGTGCTTGGCGATCTGAGCGAGTGCTTCACCGCCGGCGCCGGTGAGGACGTTGCGGCCTGTTCCCGGCTGCTCCGCGAACGCGTTGTTGGCGCCGATGAAGAGGTTGTCGCTGATGTTCGTCAGATGACCGCGATAGCGCAGCCAGGGCCCCGCCGGTGAGATGGCGTCGGTGGTGCATTGCCCCACGGCCTTCAGGAGCACGGGCATGTTGCTGAATTGATCGGACGACCACGGCTCGAAAGGTGAGAGTCTTTCCAGCCGCTCGCTGGCGCGGTCGATCGCGACCTCGACTGCATGGCCGTTTTGGGGAGGCGCCTGGTAGCCGAAACGCTGTCCGGTGAAGCCGTTGGCCGGAACGTCAGGCGCCGCGCCGGGCGGCTGCAATACGAAGTCGCCGGCGTCGCCGGCGATGGGGTCGGTTAGCGGGTTGAAGGACAGGCGTCCGCCTATCGCGAAGGCTACGGCCAGCTCCGGACTGGTGATGAACGAGAGAGTGCTGGCGCTGCCGTCGTTGCGGCGCGGGAAATTGCGGTTGAATGAGCTGACGATGCTGTTCGCTCTGGGGTCCTGGCCGGCGCGCTCCGGCTTGATGTCATCGCGCCGCCACTGGCCGATGCAGGGTCCGCAGGCGTTCGCGAGCACTGTGCCGCCAATGCCTTCAAGCGCCGCGAGCTGGCCGTCGCGCTCGATGGTGGCGCGGACCATCTCCGAGCCCGGAGTGACCAGGAAGGGGACTGCCGCACTGGCGCCCCGCCGCGCGGCCTGGGCGGCCAAATCGGCGGCGCGGCTGATGTCTTCATACGAGGAGTTGGTGCAGCTGCCCAACAGCGCGGCCGAAAGCTTGTCGGGATAGCCCTCGCGCCGCACGGCCGCCGCCATCTCGGAAACCGGGCGAGCGAGGTCGGGCCGGTGCGGACCCACCACGTGCGGCTCCAACTCCGACAGGTCGATATCGATGATCTGCTCGAAAAAGTCCTCGGGAGTGGCGGCAACCTCCGGGTCGGCCACCAGGAGCTCGGCGTTGGCGTCGGCGAGATCGGCCAGCGCCGCGCGTTCAGTGGCGCGCAAATAGGCCGCCATGCGGTCGTCGTAGGGAAACACGGAGGTGGTGGCGCCCAGCTCGGCGCCCATGTTGGTAATGGTGGCCTTGCCCGTGCAGGCCAGGGAGCGCGCGCCGGGACCAAAGTATTCGATGATGCGGTTGGTGCCGCCGCTGGTCGAGAGGATCCCCGCTACCTTGAGGATCACGTCCTTGGGGGCCGTCCAGCCGCGCAACTCGCCCGAAAGCCTCACGCCGACAAATCCGGGGTGTAGAACCTCCCAGGGGATTTCGACCATGGCGTCCACGGCGTCCGCGCCGCCCACGCCGACGGCCAGCATCCCCAGGCCGCCCGCGTTGGGGGTGTGCGAGTCGGTGCCGATCATCAGAGCGCCCGGGAACGCGTAGTTCTCCAGGACCACCTGATGGATAATCCCGGAGCCGGGCGCCCAGAAACCGATGCCGTAGCGCGCGGAAACCGATTTGAGGAAGTTGTAGACCTCGTCGTTTTCCAGCAGCGCCTGCTGCAAATCGGCGTCCGCGCCCACCCTGGCGGCGATGAGATGATCGCAGTGGACGGTGGTTGGCAGCGCCACGCTCGTGCGGCCGGCCAGCATGAATTGCAGCAGCGCCATCTGCGCCGTGGCATCCTGCATGGCCACGCGGTCGGGCCGTATCTGCAGGTAGCTTTCCCAGGGCGTAAGAGCCGCGGCTTCGGCGTCGACGAGGTGGCCGTAGAGAATCTTCTCGGCCAGGGTGAATGGCCGGTTGAGGCGACGGCGAACGACATCAAGGCACCCATGCGTTCGGCGGTATACGTTCGCCACGAGCTCTGTGGTCGACTCGATCATGGTCATTCCGGCTCGCTCTCCCCGCGCCCGCGCCCGCGCGCCACGATACGGCATACGGGCTATTCGGCGGCTGCATATGCAATTGGTCACGTTCGGTAATTCTAGACCGCGCCGTACCCGCGCCGGGCCGCCGCGGTGATGCGCCGACGAGCATTGGCGATTCGCAGCGCGGGCGCCGCGGTGGTTGTGCTGCTGGTGGGACTGGCCGGCGTGATGGCATCGTGCGACGGCGAGCGTCCTGAATCCGAGTTGCGCGTGTTCGCCGCGGCCTCGTTGCGAGAGGCGTTCTTCGACATCGCCCAAGCGTTCGAGCGCGCGCATCCGGACGCACGCGTGCGGGTGAGCTTTGCGGGCTCGCAGGCGCTGCGGACGCAGATCGAGAACGGCGCGCCGGCCGATGTGTTCGCGTCGGCTGACGCGGCGCAGGTAGAAGCTCTGCGTGCGGCCGGCCTTACGGCCGGCGCGGCGGCGGTCTTCACGGTCAACGAGATAGTGCTGGCCGTTCCAGCGGGGAACCCGGGCCGCGTGTTGGAATTCGACGATCTCACGCGGCCGGGATTGCGCCTGATTATGGCCGCCGAGGCGGTTCCGGCCGGCCAGTACGCGCGGCTAGCGCTGCGGGGCTACGCCGCCGCCACGGGCCGCGACTCGTTCACCAGCGCTGTCTTGGATTCCGTAGTGTCGTCCGAGCCGAACGTGCGTCTCGTGGCGAGCAAGGTCAAGCTCGGTGAAGCGGACGCCGGTTTCATCTATCGCACCGACGTGCTGGCGTCGCAGGGGGCTCTGGAGGCTATCGAGACGCCGGCCTCCGCCGAAGTGGCGGCGCCGTACACGATTGCCGTGCTGCGCGGCGCCGCGGCGCCGGATCAGGCGGCCCGATTCGTCGCTTTCATTCGCGGTACCGACGGTCAGCGCATTCTGCAAGATCATGGTTTTCGAACCCCCGTCTAAGAGTTCCTTCCCTTACTTCCAGGTGGGCGCGTGAAGACTGTTTCCTGGCGGAATCTGATCGTGTGGCTGCTGGGCGCTCTCATCATGGCGCTGATAGCGGTGCCGATCGGGACGCTCATCGCGCGCGGCTTCACACACGGCGACCTGCGGGAGGCGCTGGGCAATCCGCTGGTAACCAGCGCCGTGCAACTCTCATTGATTACGACCGTGATCACGCTGGCGGCGTCGGTGGCGCTGGGCACTCCGGCCGCATACGTGCTGGCGCGGCGGCGGTTTCCCGGGTGCCGCCTGGTGGATGCCCTGGTGGACCTTCCAATGGTGCTGCCGCCAGTGGTGGGAGGGCTTGCGTTGCTGCTTACGCTTGGGAGACGCGGTCCCGTGGGCGGCGCGCTGCAGGCCGCCGGCGCCGACGTGGCGTTCACTACGGCGGCCGTCGTGCTGGCGCAGATATTCGTTTCAGCGCCCTTCTACATCCGCGCGGCCAAGGCGGGATTTCAAAGCGTGGACCGGCGCCTGGAAGCGGTCTCGGCCACTCTGGGCGCGAGCGATTGGCGCACGTTTCGCCAGATCACGTTGCCCCTGGCGCTGCCGGCGCTGGCCAGCGGCGCAATCATGTGCTGGGCGCGCGCGCTAGGCGAGTTTGGGGCCACGATGATGTTCGCAGGCAACCTGACCGGCACTACTCAGACTATGCCGCTGGCGATTCTGGATAGTCTGGAATCCGACCTCGACGCAGCCGTGGGCATCGCGATCATTCTCATCGCGGTGGCGGCGGCGGTGCTGCTGACGTTCAAGCTGCTGGCGCGCCTGGGAGGCCGGCCGCTGTGATCGAGATCGCGATCCGCAAGCGCGTGGGCGGCTTCACACTCGCACCCGAGCTGTGCGTCGGTCAGGAGATTGTTACGCTCTTCGGTCATTCCGGGGCGGGCAAGACTCTGACGTTGGAGGCGATCGCGGGGCTGATCGAACCGGACGAAGGCACCATCCAGCTGGGCGGATCGGTGGTCTTCGACGCGGCGAGGCGAATCCGGGTGCCGCCGCATGCGCGCAACACAGGCTATCTGGTGCAGAACTACGCGCTATTTCCGCACCTGACTGTGGCGCAGAATATCGGCTATGGGATCGCGCACCTGCCAAAGCGTGAGCGGCGAGCGCGGATCCACGAATTCCTGCGTCTGCTGCACCTGGAGGAGCTGGAAGACCGCCGGCCGGGCGAAATCTCAGGCGGGCAGTCGCAGCGGGTAGCGCTGGCGCGCGCCCTGGCGCGGCGGCCTCCGGTCCTGCTGCTGGATGAGCCCTTTGCGGCGCTCGATCCCGGCAGCCGCACCGCGTTGCGGCAGGAGTTGCGGCACCTGGCGCGCGAGCTAGGCCTGAGCGTGCTGCTGGTGACGCACGACCTGACCGAGGCCTACAGCATGGGCGAGCGCATGGCCGTGATCGACCGGGGCGCCATTTTGCAGGTGGGGCCGCGCGACGAAGTGCTCAACCGTCCGCGCACGGTTCGGGCGGCCGAGCTGCTAAACGTGCGCAACATCCTGCCGGGGCGCGTGCTTGACCGCGATGGCACCAGCATGACGGTGGAGACGGCCGTAGGACGGATCGAGGTCGCCCATGGATCGGGGCCGCCCGGCGCCGCCGTGCACGCGGCCATCCGCGCCGACCGTATTCTGCTGGAGCGGCGCGAGCGTCCCTCGGCCCATCACACGAACCGCCTGGCCGGGACGATCGTCAGCGAGACGGCCTACGGCTCGTCACACACGCTCTTCGTGCGCGTGGAAGGCGCGCGCACGGAGGCGGCCCATCACCTGGAAGTCGACGTCCCGGCGCACCCTTACGAGGTCATGGGCGTCGCGCGGCAGCGCGATTGGAGCATCTCCATCCCACCCGACGCGGTGCACGTGATTGACGAATGACGCACCGTGGTTCTATGACTTCACTTTGTCCGCAGGAGTCTCCTGCCATTGACTGAGGACAGCTATCAATCGGTGGAAGGACTCAATCGAGCATCGCCAGAAGCCGAAAGCGGCACCCGGCCTGCTGTCGAGCTCTCCTGCGAGCTCGAGTTCGCCATTGAGACGGTGCGCAAGGCGGGCGACGCGGCGCTGGAACTCTTTCGGCGCGGCGACGCGAGGGT
This sequence comes from Chloroflexota bacterium, assembly GCA_965220075.1. GTDB lineage: Bacteria > Chloroflexota > UBA11872 > UBA11872 > UBA11872. Next base: position 760,189 of record OZ244806.1, on the reverse strand, counting down.
CGAGCGCAAGCCGGACGGAACCTTCGTGACATCCGCCGACCTGGCCGCCGACGCTCTGATCGGCGAGGCCCTGCGGAGCGCGTTTCCGTGTGACGCGGTGCTCTCGGAGGAGACGCCCGACGATCCGACGCGGCTGGCCAACCCGCGCTGCTGGATCGTCGACCCAATCGACGGGACGCGCAGCTTCGTGGAAGGCAGCCGGAAATGGGCCGTGCTGCTGGCGCTGGTGCGCGATCACAGGCCGGTGCTGGGCGTGGCCTATTGGCCCGCGGAGAACTATCTGCATGCGGGGGCTCCGGGGGTTGGCGTCTGGCGCGAACGGGACGGCGGCCGCGAGCCCTGGCAGCCGCGGCCCGACCCTGCATCAGTTTTTCGGATAGCCGCGACGCTGAGCGGACAAGCACTGCTCGAGAGTGTGGGCGCACGCGCTCCGGAGGTGGAAGTGACCCCCGCCAGCACCGGGCTGGCCGGCGCGCCATTGCTGTTCGAGCGGGGCATGCACGCTTTTCTGGCCAATCCGGAAGGCGGTCCTTCGGAGTGGGACATCGCCGCCCTCGAGCCGATCATCGCGGCCGCCGGCGGCCGTGTCAGCGACATGCGCGGCAACGAGCGCTTATACAACCGGCCCGACCCCACGATCGTGGGTGGGTATGCGGCGGCAGTAAGCCTGCCGGCGCACGCGCGGCTAATGCGGATTATCGGCCGGGCGCGCTAAGAGGCCGTTCGCGCCACGGGGCGCCCGACCTAGTACAGGCAGACCCTTGTAGGCAAAGGCAGCGGGCCGCCCGGCATCACGGCTTGCTAGTGCGCCGGCGCGCCTGAGCCCCACTGCCAGTTGTCGGGCGGCCACACGTTCGAGCCGTTGATCACGTCGTCGCTCTCGTCGATCGAGAACCCAGGCGCGTACCAGTCTTTCGTGGTTTCAAACCACTCCTCGAAGTGCGGCGTGGCGACGTGGGAGTCGAACGCCGACTCGTTGACGTAGACCTCATACAGGTAGAGCTCGGACGGGTTTTCCTTGTTCTGAAATACGTCGAACCGCAAGCAGCCCTGCTCCTCGTTTACCGACGCGATGGCGTCCAGGCACAGTGCGTTGATGAAGTCGTCTATGCGGTCGTCTTGCACGAGTAACGGGGCGTGCACGACGTAGAGGCCGCCTTCGAAGGCCGGGCTCTCCACCGCGGACGGCCGCGCCGAGTCCCAGTGGGCGTCGCCGGCGGGAAATATCAGCTGGCATCTCGAAACAGCGGTAGGCCTTGCAATCCAGTCGGCCGTCGTATCGCGATAGTGAAGGAAGTGCGGGCGCGAGAGGTGGTCGTCGACGGCGGCTTGATCGTTGTAGACCTCGCACAGGCCGATCTTGGTCGGCTCATCTTCGTCCTGAATGACGTCGAACCGCCGGCAGCCCGGCTCCTGCGCTATCGACCCTTTAGCGTCGTCGATCACCTCGGGCAGAAACGCGTCGAGGTGCTCGGGCTTCACGTTGACCCTGACCATGAGGATCTCCATCGCTCACTCCTCTGCCGAGCAACTGCGCGACGCCGCTCGCGCGGCGCCGGCTACATCTGTTGGCGCAATCCGCGCAGTGTAGTGCCGGCGCTGGTTTACCGCGTCGCGAGCGTGCTCGTCGGCCAGGTTGAGGAGCGCCGTCTCGTCTCGACGAATCAAGCGGCGCGCCACGTCGATCACGCGCTGGGCCGGGACCGCGCGGCAGCGCGCGTTTCCGATTGCAGTCTCACGCGTCGACGGTCGCAGGTGCGGCTCGATGGCGTCGAAACCGCTTGAGTTGCCGCCAATCCCGCGCACCGCGATCCAGCCCTCCGGCCGGTCGTCGACGCGGGCGAAACGCGTGAAGCTGCCCCGGCGCTCCAGATGCTCGGCCACGTGAATGGTGGTATTCACGGTATGACCAACGCCTAGCAACACGATCAGGGCGCCTTCGCGGGCGGCTGCGTGCAGCACCCCGTTGGCAAAGTCCAGCGTGCCCGCGGCGGTGAGGGACGCGGCCCGCGGACCGACCGCCGCGAATGACGCCGTGGGCACGGGACTGCGCATCACGTCGGGCTCACCGAGCAACGCGGCGGGGATTGCACCCATGCTGCGGTGCGGGGGAGCATCGCCACGATAGGGCGGCGTCGCCGCGAGCGCGCGTCGGAACTCGTCCCAGTCACGGGCGCGGCCCGGCTCGTCGGCGTTGTCGGGTATGTGCACGTCGGGCGGCCGGGGCAGCAGCGCGGCGTAGTCGAAGGCCGGCACAACCAGGGTGGGAACCACCGCACGAAGCGCGCCGATAACCGTGCCGGCACCGCCTTCCACCCATCCGAACGCGCTCAACGAGCTGTGCACGATTGCGATCCGCGCGCTCGCGAGGCCGAGCCGTTCGAAGCCCGCAACCAGGTCGGTGAGCCGGAACGTGGGCCGCATGGTTATGGGCGCCGAACCGTTCCAGTCATTGGACGCACAGGGGTCTCAGGCCCAAAGTCCGTCGGCATGCGGAATTGGGGCGGTCTCAATCCGCCGGCGGCGCCGCTGCGTGCGACCATACACGCACTCTAACTGCTGGCCCGCGGAGCTTTGGGGGAGTCATGAAACTGGGCGTTATCTCAGCGAATCTCATGCATCTCGAGTTCGAGGACGGCTTGCGCTATGCCCGCGATATCGGCTTGGGCGCGGTAGAGGTCGGCGCCTGCGGCCTGGGCAGCACCACTAAGTACTGCGACCGCGAGCGCCTCGTCAAAGACAAGGGCGAGGTACGGCGCTGGCTGGATTCGTTCGCCAGGCACGACCTGGAGATCAGCGCGCTGCTTGGCCACGGAGCGCCACTGACCCCCGACAAGGCGGCCGCGGCCGAGTACTCGCGCCAGTTCCGCCAGGCCTGCCAGCTAGCGGAGATGGCCGAGATTCCGCTTATGACCCTGCTGTCCGGCCTGCCCGAGGGCGCCGAAGGCGACACCGCTCCGAACTGGGTGGCCTTCGCCGAATGGGACTACCTGCGTGACACGGTGGAATGGCAGTGGGAGAAGCGTCTGCTGCCCTACTGGCGCGAGCACGGCAAGATCGCGGCGGATCACGGCCTGACCCTTTGCTTCGAGATGCACGGCGGCGACATGGTTCACAACCCGATAACCCTAAAACGGCTGCACGACGAGCTGGGACCGGTTGCCGCCTGCAACCTCGACACTTCGCATTTGTGGTACCAGAGCATCGATCCCATCGAGGCCGTTCGCTTCCTTGGGCCGCTGGTGCGGCACATTCACGCCAAGGACACCGCCATTCACTCGCACAACGCGCGCTTACGCGGTTTGATGGACACGACCTCGGTCGAGGTTCCCGAAGATCGGGCCTGGACCTACACGCTCTGCGGATGGGGCCATGGCGCCGAGTTCTGGCGTGAGTTCGCCGCGACCCTGCGCTTCGTGGGATACGACCACGTGCTCTCGGTGGAGATGGAGTCCGAGTACTTCGACGTCGAGGAGGGCCTCGAGAAGGCGGTTGAGTTCCTCAAGCCCATGGTGCTGGAGAAGCAGCCCGAGGCGAAATGGTGGGAGGTCGCCGGCATGCAGCGCGCGGGCGGATTCGATCTGCCGCAGAAGGAGACCTGAAATGGCCTTGCATCTCGAATGGGTGGCGCTGGCCTGCTTTCGCGTGTGGACGGATGGCGGACCCGTGATCGCCACGGACCCGCACGAGCCGACCGTGCTGGGTCTTACCGAACCCGCGGAGTTGGCGCACCAGATCGACGCCGACTCGATAATCGCCAGCTCGCTCACCGACACGGCCCACTCGAACCTGGGTCTCGTGCGGGGCAACCCGCGGGTGATCAACGCCCTGGACGTGGCCGAGGGTAGGTGCGACGCCGAGATCAACGGAGCGCCCATAATCGCGGTGGCGGCGGCGGAGACGCCCGAGCACCCCGACGGTGCCAAGGACAACGCCCTCTACGCCTTCCGGGCGGGCGACTTGTGGGTTATGCACATGGGCGATCTCGGCTACGGACTCAGCACAGACGAGATCGCTCCGTTCGCCGGTCACTGCGACGTCCTGCTGGCGCTGGCGGGGGAAGGCCTCACGCTGTCGATCGACGAGCTCGATCCCATGATCGATTTTCTTGACCCTACCTGGATCATCCCCATGCACTACAACGTGCCGCCCGTGACCGGCCAGCTGCGCGTCATGAGCAAGGTGGACGTGCTGCTTGAACGGCGCGCCCGCGATCCCGTCCTGTTCACACGGAGCACCAGCGTGTCCCTTCCGCTCGACACGGCGGCGCTGGGCCGGCCGTCGATTGTGGTGCTGGAGCCCTCCGGCTACACGCGCACGGGGTGAGCTCCGCGCGGCGTGCGCGTCCCGAGGGGCTCGCGCCCGCCCGGCGGGGCAGCTTAGGCGCGTTACCCTCAATCGTGATGCGCGGCGTCCATGGCCTGCTTGTTTTTCTGGCCGCCGCCGGGTTGATCGTCGGGCTGGCGGGACCGTCCCTGGCCGCGTCCTCAAATGAGACTCCGCACGTGCCGCCGTCCGGGATAGAACAAGCGAACGGGGAAGCTTCGCCCAGGCCGGCGCAATCCGAGGATCCCGCGCGGTCGCCGTCCATCGCCATCGTCGCGGTCCCGGTGGTATTGGTGGGCCTCGCCTGGCTGGGCTATATCTTCCGACTCATCTTTCGCGAGCCGGAGGACGGGGCCGGCACGCGCGAATAAGACGCCTTGGCGCCCGCCCTATCGGATCATCGCGACAGCCCAACCGCCGCGCTCAACGCGTCCCGCCGCCTGAGACGTTTGCACAACCCGGTCAGGCTAAGGATGTCCGGGGAGAACCCGGCGCGGTTCCAGGTTGGGCGGGGCCTGGATTCCCGCGTGCGCGGGAATGACGAGGGGTTACGCAAAGTTCTCCCGCTGCGGGAAAAGAGCGGGCGCCGCCCGCATTGGGACGCAGGACCGGCTACTCGTCGATGCCGTACACCGTGGTCTGCGGAAAGTAGTTGAGCCACCCGAACCAATAGGCCAGATGGCCCGGAAGGCGGGCGAGTGACTGACCCGCGGGACCTTCCAGAGCCTCCTCGCCAACACGCCACAAAGCGCCCGTCTCGTCCTGCACCGTATCCACGTCCGGGCCGGGGCTGAAAGTATGGTCGCGGCGCTCATAGGCGCGAACCTCGGCGCCCGCGTCCCACGAAACAGGGTTATTGGACTGATCGAATCCCGTGCCGGTGAGATCGCCGCGCAGGCCGATGACGGCCAGGTTGGTGTCACCCAGCCTGTCGTTGACGACGCCCTCGCGCGTCACGTCCTCGGTGGGATAGGCGCGCGGCAGACCGTCCAGCGTGATGGCGAAGACGCGATCTTTCTGGGCGAGCGGGTCGCGCCGCAGCGGCACGGCGAACATCGTCTCCGAGCTCGTGTAGTAGTCGCCATAGCCAGTCCCGCGCCGGTAGTTACGAGGGAAACCAGTATCTACGCTCAGCACTCGAGTGTCGGGATGCTGCTCGGTCCAAGCGGCCCAGGTAGTTACTACGACCGGCAGAATGCTTAGGCGAATGCTGGAGTCGGCCAACGCGCCAAGTACCGGTTCGCCGGTGAGCTGGTTCCAAAGAGTGAGGGTTTTGCGATCGTACATAAGCTTGTTGCTACGCATTAGAAATCCCGACGAAGCGAAAGTGAACACCTCGTCGCCGACCCGCCCGTCGTACAACACTCCGGCGCCGCACAGCGTGCAGTAGGCGAGCGAGACGGGGATACCGCCCACGACGTCATTGACCATCTCGTGCCAATCCATGATGCGCAGTGGATAGGCGCGCTGCTCGCCGCCCAGGGAGACGCCAAAAACCAGATCTTCCGGCTCGAGGTAATCGGCATCGACGGCCGCGATGGTGGTGGGGTCATCCAGCGGCGGGATTCCGTCAAGCCTGACGCCCCCCCAGACAACTTCCTCGACCCGGATGCGGCGCGGATGCGTCTCGGAAAAGAACTGCCGGAAGCGACGGTCGAGCGGTTCGAAGAGATAGCCCTTCCAATCGACGAAGCCGGGCGGCGGTTGGATCGAGGTGCCGGCGTACCAGCCCACCCATTCCGGCCAGGAGCGCAATTCCTGACCGGTGAGAGCATTGAGAGTCAGGATGGCGAGCCGGTAGTCCGACGGCGGCAACGGCCCGACCTCCATGGCCCACAGCAACTCGATCAGCACAGGCACCAGCCGCTCGTCGTTAGCCTGCTCGATTACGCCGAACAACTGAGTGCGCGGCTCGAAGGTGTCGGAGAGAACGAGCCTGTTCATCAGATCGCAGAGGTCCGCCTGGTCGAAAGGCGCGGAGGGTATGGAGGGAGCAACCTGATGGTCGACCAATGAGAGGCATGGGTGGTCCTCGGATACGACCGAAGGCGTGGGCGGGATATCGAAGTTGACGGGCGTTGGCCCCCGACGCGCGGCAGTGGGCGCCGGGTCAGGGGTCTGACTGGGAGACGGTTCGGGAGTGGGGGTGTCGGCGGGCGCGACCGAGGTCGGCGCCGCGGCCGTCACGCGTGAGGGCGCTTCCCGGTCGGACGAGTCCGAAGCGCACGCGGCACCGATGAGGCCGGCCGCCAGCGCAACGACGAGCACTCGGCACCCACCGGATGCCAGGGAACGGAATTGAGTCATGCGCGGCGGCAAACCTTCAGAATGTCCTCCAACGACACACCCAAGTGTGCCTCACGATTGTTAGACATGCGTGAGAATGCCCAGGCTCTTCAGACGCTACCACAGAGGGTTAAGCGTCCCTCTTACATCCGATAATCTCGTGCCAAAGACGCGGTAGACCGTCGGATCGAATACGATCGACGGACTCAACCATCTTTTGGCTCATCTCCGCCAGACTAAACTCTCGCTTGAATTTCAAATCGCGGCAGAAACCCTCTATAAATGTGGGGTATCGCGCAATTGATTTTAGCGCCACACGCGATAGATGCACCGTTTTCTGGCCATCGTAGATTATGTCAAATCCAGCATCACAAATCATCTTAATATACTCTTCAGGATCGCGGAAGGGCATCTTAGGCGCGTTCCTGTTACGAATGGCGTTGGCCAGCTTGGCGAAGTGCAGCCTCCACTCCCCATGACCACGAAACGAATTGCCGATCGCCATGGATTTCGTCGTAAAAGTGCTGTTGGAGGACAGCAAAGCACCGACTCTGGAAATCGCGCTGAGACTGCGGTAGATCGCGCGCTGGTCTTTCTCTTCCACGATCTCGTGAATAGCGTCATGGATGCTCACGCTGTCCGCCGTGCCAGGCTTGACTTTGCCATCCAGCACCGCGGGGAGATCGCGCGCGTCGCCCTGGATAAACTCGACATTCACATTCGCGCTTTGCGGCGTGACTCTTTTGGCGATCTCAAGCACGCTGGCATCCCGGTCGACGGCGATGACGGTACCCCGAACGCCGCGACGCTCGGCCTGCTCGATGAGCAGCTGCGGCACCAGACCGGTTCCGGTCGCCACGTCGACATGCAGAAACGGATTGGGAAGATGCTCAAAAACCTGCTTGATGAGTTCCCTATTGACCTCGCGATACTCGCGAATCTTAGAAAAATGCCCGAAGTGGAGCTCTCGGGAGGACAAAGCAGGCTCTTTCTCGGTGACCGGGGGCGTCGCCGGGTTCATCGAACCATGGTCACCGTCGTGTGATGCGGGAGTGCCGCAGCGACTGTTGGGGGCCTCTCCCACCGTGACTCTGGGGCGGGCGCAATGCAGCGCATGAGGGTAACAGCCCACTACTAGGGCGGCAAGACGCGCCGGGCGTGCGGGTGAGCGGTGACGCTAAGTTCAGTGCCCACGGGGGCGCGTGCGGTCGTTCGCTATGATCCCGCGTGGACGGGGATACGGCCGCGCCAACCGGGACCGAGCAGGCTCCGATGATCACAAGATTCGACGCCTTCTACGGCGGCCACGTCGAAATGGACGACCTCGGCTTCGACGGTCCGCCGGCGCACGAGCGGCGGGCGCCGGATCGAAAGCTCGCCACGACGTACGAAGAAGCCGAGGCGTTCGCGGAGCTTATGGACCGCACCGGCTACGACACGCTGTGGCTGGCGGAGCACCATTTTCAGCGTGAGGGTTACGGCGGCATCCCGAATATCCCCTTGCTGGCGCTCCACCTGGCGCACATAACGGACAGGCTGAACTTCGGAGCGTTCTTCAACACAGTCACCGCCTGGCACCCGCTGCGCCTAGCGGAGGACTACGCAACGGTCGACATACTGACCGGGGGCCGGGTGAGATTCGGGATCGGGCGGGGATACATCGCCCGCGAGGTAGAGTCGCTGGGCGCACCGCTGCGGGACGACGCGGCCAACCGCGATCTGTTCGAAGAGCAAGTCGCGATCATCCTGACGGCGTGGAACGAGCCGAGCTTCAGGCATAGGGGGGCGCACTACCGCCTGCCTCCCGAGATCGCGCACGGACTCAGGCCGTTGCGCGACCTCACGTTGGTCCCGCGCCCACAGCACGGACCGCTGGACGTGTGGCAACCGATCGCCAGCGCCACCCCGCGCGGATTCGACTTCATGGCACGGCACGGGATCAAGGGAGTGATCGCGGGCGGCATCGCGCCGGAAGGCCGCGCCGATGAGGTCGCACGCCTCTATCGAGAAGGGCTGGCGCGCGCGGGGCGCGAGACCGCACTGGGACAGGACTTGGCGATCGGGTTCCAGATGCACCTCGCCGACAGCCGCGCCAAAGCTCTGGAAGAGGCGGCCCCCTGGTACGAAGAGCAGCTCAAGGCGCTGGCGCCGCTGGGACGCTTCCCGCATCTCAGCGCGGAGCAGGTGCGCGCCACCGCCAACGGCGCGCGGGCGCGCAGCGCCGGGCTGCCGACGATCGAAGACGCCGACGCCGACGGTGTCTGGGTGTGCGGTCCGCCGGAGCTGATTCGCGACAAGATTCTTGAGCTACAGGAGCGGTTTCCCGGCATGGAGCGGCTGTTCGTGCAGACGGGCAGTCTGGGCGTGCCGCCGTCCGCCATGCGCGCCAATCTGGAGTGGTTCGCGCAGGAAATCAGGCCGGCGCTGGCCGCGGCCAACGCGGCCCCGACCTGAGCGACGGGCCGGCGATTTCGGAAACCGCCTTCGCCGCGCGAGCAGTAGCGTCCCGCGCGCGGAAGATCGCCGCCTTGAGCGATTGGCTAAGCTCTCCACAGGCCGCCTGAGCGCGCAGCGCGGCACAGGCCGGGAGGGACAAGAGAATGGCCGTCAAGGGCGACTACGAATGCTTCACGGACGAGTGGCGGCGGACCGATCCCGATCTCATCCTTCATCTTCCCAGGGTGCCCGTGGAGCCTGCGGAGCACGTGGATCACGTGCTGGTGGAGTACACGCCGGGCGGTGCGTTGCTTGCGATCTGGACGATGCAAATTCAGGGGCCGGGACGGGACGGCCAGGTGGTCTGCGCGCGCAGCCAGGACGACGGGCGAACCTGGACGCCTACACAGCGCATCGCGGGGGGCGCGGAGACGTACGGCCTGGGCGGAATGTTCGGGTTTCCGATCATGAGCAAGAGCGGGCGTATCTATTGCGTGTATAACGCCTCTCCAGGCATAGGGCGCAGTCGGTCGAACGCAGTGCTGCGCTGCCATTACTCGGACGACGATGGGCGGACCTGGATCGACGGCGAGATCGAGATCCCGTACCGGCGCACCAAAAGGGATCATCCAGACCCGAAAGTCCCCGGCCACGGAATCGTCTGGCAAGCCGCGATCAGAGACGCCAAGGACCGGCCGATCGTTCCGATCTCACGCAGCGCCTCGCCCGAGGTGGTTCCGCTGTCGGACGCGAGCCACCTGGGCGGCGGCCCCACGGCGCCCTTTCAAGCGCCGCGCCCCCACGAGTTCGGGGACGTGCGCTCGGAATTCCTGCGCTTCGACAACGCGGACGAGGGTCCCGACCCGCGCGACCTGGAGGTCACGTTTCTCCCCGATAGCGAGGACCTGATCCCGGTGCCGTGCACGTTCGAGCCGCAGGCCTCGCTGGGTGTTTCGTTCGCGCAGGAGCCGGGGATCGTGCTGCTGCCAGACGGGCGGCTCTTCACCGAGATGCGCACGGCCAACGGCAACCTCTGGTACACCGTTTCGGACAATGACGGGCATTCGTGGCGCCCGACTGAGGTGCTGCGATTCCGCGACGACGGCGACCCGATGCTCAATCCCATCGCACCGTCGCCGATCTATCGATTCGAGGACGGACGCTATCTGCTGTTCCTCCAGAATCACGACGGCTACGGATACGGAGGGCTGGGTCCTCTCAACCTGAACAGCCGACGGCCGCAGTTCATGGCGGTGGGCGAGTACAGGGAGAGCGCCCATCAGCCCATCTGGTTCAGTGAGCCGATGCTCTTCTGCGACACCGACAACGTGGGGGTGTTTCCCAACTATCTCCGGTGGCAGTCGATGTACTCCAGCCTGAGCGAACGTCCGGGGCACCGCATCTTCTGGTACACGGACCGCAAGCTGTTCGCGTTGGGACGCTACATCACGGACGAGCTGCTCGGCGGGCTGCGTGTGCCGTCGTAGGCCCGCCGCGCAGGTCCTGACCTGGGGCGAACGGGGAGTTGTCACAAAACTCAACAAGCGGCGCGGAAGGATGGTCGAAGTCCAAGGTTCGCGCGTCGCGCCAACGGTGACCTCGCCGCGATGACGCACATGCGGATCGAGGCGCTGCTGATCGATTTGGACGACACGCTGATCGTGGAGGAGAAGGCGGCCGAGGCCGCATTCCTGACCGCGTGCGGCCCCCGCCCAGAAGCGTTTTGGGCTCGACCCTAGTGTCCTGGCGCGCTCAGCTCGCACGTGCGCGCGTGAGATCTGGAGGGCCTCCGACCATATCGGGTACTGCCGATCAATCGGGATCAGCTCATGGGAGGGTCTATGGTCCGAGTTTGAAGGCGACACCGCCGAGCTCCGGCGATTGCGCGCCTGGGCGCCCGCGTATCGCCGCGACGCCTGGCGCCGCGCGCTGGCAAGCCATGGGATCGACGATCCTGTCTTTGCCCAACAACTATCCGAGAGCTTCCGAACGGAGCGTAGAGGGCTATTCAGCGTGTTCCAGGACGCCGCCGAGGTGTTGCCGATACTCACGCGCCGCTTGCGTCTGGCGCTGGTCACGAACGGCGCTCCCGACCTTCAGAACTTCAAAATCGACGCGTCGGGCCAAGAGGTTCCGCATTTCCACGTGCATGTTGTCCCCCGCTACGAGAATGACGGTGGTGCGCGGCCTGATCGGGGTCCCGCAATTCCCTGCGAAGATCGCGCCGAGGTTGCGGCGCGGGTCCAGCGATATCTTTAGACGCCGGCGCTCCTAACCGACCCCCGAATCCGCCGGTCGCCAAAGCGGCTGGCTAGCTCCGACCGCGAGTGCGGCCCGCGCCACGTGATGGAGAATCTGAGCCCGTCCACCGAACGAGTCCGGCCGTTGTGACCTCCCGCCGCCAAACGCGTCCATCGCCGACCATCGACACGTCGCTTCAAGCGCTCCTTGAGAGGCTTTCCAACAAAAGCGCCGTCGAGGGCGTCGTGCTGGTGGGAACGACGGGCCAAGGGCCGCTGGCGCCCTCCAGCGACTACGACCTCGTCATCGTTCTGGCGGACGGCGCCCCGCCACTGCAAGGGGCGGTGATGCACATCGACGGCCGCCTGGGCGACATGCTGTTCGCGACTACGGCGGAGATCGGCGAGATCACGGCGGGTAACAGGGTTTTCGATCCGGAGGAATGGCCGGGGCGAATAGCCCGGTTGCTGGAATCCGGCAGGATCGCGTTCGACCGCCACGGCAACCTGGCACGGGCGCAGGGGAAGATGCGCGCGGGATGCGCGGTCAGCGAGACGCCGCGAGATTCCGCTGACACGTATTGGGACAGCGTCAACTACAACCTACGGCACAACCGGCGGATGCTCTCGTCGTCCGATGAGGTCTATCGCACGGCGCTGGACGTGCGGTTGCTCCACGCGCTGGCGGATCTGTTCGTGGGCTACTTCATGATGCGCGGCTTGCCCTGGTACGGCGAGAAGGCGGCCGTCCGTTACCTCAAAGAGCATGAGCCAGACTTCCTGAGCCTGTTCGAGTGCTGCGTTGCGGAGGGCGACCGGGAGCGCAAGTTCGAGCTGTACGAAGAGCTCTGCGGCCGTGCCACGGCGCCTGTCGGCGGACTCTGGGCACCCACCGACATGAGCGTCAATCTCAGACCCGGCGCGGCAATCGACGCACGGACGGAGGCGGAGGCGCTCTCCTTCCTGGAGCGACTCGTAGCCCCGTCTTGAACGCTAGTAGCGCGCGTATAAGATTCGGAGACCTAGCAGCGGCGCGGTCGCGCTCTTAGACAAGGGCTTCGGGCAGGCCGCGCGGCGCCCCCAGAGGTCGAAAGGCGCGCGCACGCCGACACGCCAAGCCCGGGCGACTTGACGCCTAAAGAGCGACAACGTATCTCCATCAAGCTAGCTCCCCTCTGATCATCCGGTTACATGGCATCGACGCGCGGCCGCCGTTCGCTTGGGTGGATCGGACTGGTCATGGCGCCGGCGGCCATCGCCCTGGCGCTGCTGGCGCCGGCGCCGAGCGCGCCGTTCCCCACCGCGCCGACCCCGGAGCCCTCCGTGACGGAACCGGTGACGGTCGGCAGCGGTGAGGCGCCGGTAAACCGGCTCGATGCTCAGGAGTTGGCCGAAGCGCTGCCGGGAATTGGGGAAAGCTACGCCGCCCGCATCGTCGCCTATCGCTGGCTGTTCGGCCCGATTAGGGATCCGGAGACGCTGCTCGAGATCGGGATTCCGGCGGCGACGGTTGCGCGCATTGCGCCCTTGCTCGCCTTCGACCCGTGACCGTCTGGCTGGCCGCGGCGGTATTGCTGGGCGTGGCCGCCACCGGCTGGTGGGGACCGCCGCCCTGGTGGCTGACGGTCCTTCTGGCCGCAGTGGGCGCGCTCGGCGTGATCCGCTGGCCGAGACGGCTCGCGGCGCTGATTCTCGTGGGGGCGTTAGCGCTCGGCCTGGCTCGCGGCGCGCATCATCTTGGGTCGCAAACACCGCTGTTGACCGCCGGTCCCGGCGCCGAGGTCGCGATTGAAGGCACGGTGCTGGACGACCCGCCCGGGGCCAGGCGCACGATCCAGATAGAGAGGGCGCGGCTGGATGGCTTCGCGGAGGCCATGCCTGCCACAGGCCGAGTGGAGACCTTCACACACCGCGCGCTGGCGCCGCCGGGCGCGCGCGTGCTGGTGGAAGGCGCGTTCGAGCCGGCGCCTTCGCGTGGGCGCAACCGGCTCGAACCCCACACAGAGGTCTTCGCGGGCCGGGTGGACATGGATGAGGTACGAATCGTTCACGACCCCGGCCCCAGCGAGGTCGACTGGCTGACGGCTCTGCGGAGTCACATCGACGCCAGCATTCGGGACGCGTTGCCGGAGCCGCACGGGTCGCTGCTCTCCGCCATGCTCGTGGGCGTGCGCAGCGGCCTGCCGACCGCGTTGCGCGATGACTTCGTGCGTTCCGGGCTTATCCACATCGTTGCGATCTCGGGCTTCAACGTGACCCTCATCGCGCTTGCTATTCGCAGTCTGGCCGGCTGGGCGATCGGGCGCTACGGGGTAGGGGTGGCGATGGTTCTGCTGCCGCTCTACGCCGTGCTGGCGGGAGGCGAGCCCAGCGTGGTGCGCGCCGCGATCATGGGTGAACTGATCCTGCTGGCCTGGATGCTGGGCCGCGACGCGGATGCGCTCACCGCGCTGGCGCTGGCGGCCGCGGGGATAGTACTGGTGCAACCGGCCGCGCTCGCCGACGTCGGATTTCAGCTCTCCTTCGCGGGCACGGTGGGTCTCATCGTGATAGCCGCGCCGCTGGCTCGATTCCTGAGAGGGCGCCTACGCATCCCGACGCTGGGAGCGGAGTTTCTGGCCGTGACACTGGCCGCCAGCCTGATGGTCACGCCGCTCATCGCGCACACCTTCGGACGCTTGCAGCTAATGTCGGTGCCGGCGAATCTGCTGGCTCTGGCGGCCCCGCCCTGGATCATGGTCACGGGAGTTCCGGCGGCGCTCTGGGCCGCGGCGGGATGGCCGGGCGCGGAGACGGTGGCCTGGGCGGCCTGGCTTCCGCTCGAGTACCTCATCCGGGCAGCCCAGCTAGCCGCGGCACTGCCGGGTGCGTCGGTACCGGTGGAGGGGTACGACCTCGCGCACGCCGCCGCCTCGTATGTATGCATCGCGCTTGCGGTGGTGCTGCTGGGACGCGCACGGCGCGAGCGGTTGGAGTTGGCCGCAACGCGGCTGCCGGCCAGGGCCTTGTACGTGCTGACAGCCATCGCGCTGGTGGTTCCGCCCGCGCTCGCCTGGAGCGCCTTACCGCGCTTCCTGGACGACGGCGCCAGCTACGTCACGGCCGAATTCGGACCGGGCCGGCCCACGGTTTACGTGCGCCATGGGAGCAACGATCTGGTCGTGGTTGGAAGCCGCATGCGGAGGCTTACGCTCGATCGGGCGCTGCCCCGCTGGGATCCGCCAATAGACGCGGCGCTGATTCCGGAATCGGGCGGTCGGGTGGCGCACACGGCGCTGGCGATTCTGGAGGAGCGACCGATCGAGCGCATCCTGGCGTCTTCCCGGCACGCTCTTGGCCCGGCGCTGGTGACGCCGGATCGCGGACGTCGCACGCCCATAACGGCGGGCGAAAAGGTAGCGGTGGATACCCTGCGGGCTGACTTCGTGACGGAGTCCGGCGAGAGGTGGGTGACAGTGCGCACACCTCATGTTGTGTTAGCCGTAGCGCCCGCGTCGGGCGACGCGCCTCCTCCCAGCGATCTGCGCGCCGACCTGCTGATCCTGGGCCGCCCTGTGGATCCAGAGTTTCTCACGCCCGGCTTTCTTGCCGCCACGGGCGCTCAGCTCGTGCTGGCGCCCCATCCCACCCGGTCCGTATTCGCCGCGCGACCCGTGCTAGCCGACGGCTCGCTCGCAGCGGCTGACACGACTCACGACTCGTTTGCCGTCCATGCCGGCTCACCCACGGTTCGAGCCGACGGCGTAACGTTCCAGGTGCGCGTACCTTCCTGAGGCGCCGCCGCGCGCTGTTGCGCCGCGGGCCGCGGTACGATCCGGTGCTCGCCTGTTGGAGGTCCGCCATGGGCAAAAAGATCGCGGTGTTCGGGGTAGGCGCGATGGGCGCGGGCCTGATCCGCGGGCTGCTGGCGCGGCGGGCAGCCGAGCCGACCGACATCATCGCGAACGATCCGGACCGGGAGCGTTTGGACGCGGTTGTTTCCAACTACGGCGTTGCGCGCGGCGCCGGCGCGCCGGAAGGTCTGCGTGACGCGCGGGTAGTAGTGCTGGCGGTCAAGCCGCAAAGCTTCGCGGCGCTCGCGGCGCCGCTGCGCGACGCGCTTACTCCCGACCAGCTGGTGCTTTCGATCATGGCCGGGGTCAAGCTGGCAACGCTTGCCGACCAGCTGAGCACGGGTCGGGTGGTCCGAGCCATGCCCAACACACCGGCGCAAGTGGGCCGCGGCGTATCGGTGTGGATGGTTGGCGGGGCGGTGGCCGACGACGACCGCGACTTGACGCGCCGAATCCTGGGGGCGCTCGGCGTCGAGCTCGAAGTTCAGGACGAAGCTCTGGTGGACGCGGCCACGGCGGTGCACGGCAGCGGCCCGGCTTACGTCTTCCTGATGGCCGAAGGCTGGATAGACGCGGCCGTCTCGGTCGGTATCGACCGCGCCGTCGCCGAGACGCTGGTGCGGGAGACGCTGGCAGGGTCCGTGGCGCTCTGGGAGGAGGCCGGGGACTCACCTGAGAACCTGCGTCGCGCGGTCACTTCCCCCGGCGGCACCACGGCGGCCGCGCTGGACGTTTTTGACGCCAAGGGTTTGCGGGCAATCTTTCGGGACGCCGTTCAAGCCGCTTACCGGCGCGCGCAGGAGCTTGGCTGAGGCAGATTGCGCGCAGGCCATCGCCGTAGCGGGTGAGCGTCGGGCTACCCGCGGACCAGGCTTACGCCGCGCACGATGTTGTCGATCAGCCGCACGTTTCCTACTTGCGCGGCGATCAGAAGCGCCACGGGTTCGGTTGCCGGTTCGACCGGCTCGAGTGTCAGGGCGTGGCGCACGGCCGCGTAGTCCAGTCTGGCGCGCGGCTCGGACCACACGGGCGCGGACATCGCGTTCTCAAGCGCGCGGCTGGATCGCTCACCCGCGTCCCAGGCGCTGCCGGCCGCCTGCAGCCCACGCCAGAGGCTGAGCGCGGCGTGGCGATCAGCGCCCGCCAGACCGGCGTTGCGGCTGCTACAGGCCAGGCCGTCAGAGTCACGCACGGTTGCAACGACGCGCAGCTCAACGTCGAGCCGCTGATCCTGGATCAATTGCGCGACGACGCGAGCCTGCTGCCAGTCCTTCTGTCCGAAGTATGCGCGGCGCGGCGCGGTGGACTCGAACAGCCGGGCCACCACGGTGGCCACGCCGTCGAGATGTCCGGGCCGCCGCCGGCCCTCCAAGAGGCGTCCCATTCGACCCGCCCTGACAGTCGCCTGAGCACCATGTGGGTAGATCTCCCGCGCGGACGGCAGGAAGGCCACGTCGACCCGCTCGCGCTCGAGAATGCAGAGATCGCGCGTCTCGTCGCGCGGATAGGTGGCAAAGTCCTCCGTCGGTCCGAACTGGGTGGGGTTCACGAACAGGGTCGCCGCCACGGCCTCGCATTCACGCCGCGCGGCGCGCAGGAGCGCGAGGTGGCCAGCGTGCAATGCTCCCATCGTGGGCACCACGCCAAGGCGGCGCGGCTGTGCGGCGCGCAACTGCCGTATGTCCTCTATGGTGCGAGCAACGTGCATGGCCACTAGCGCAAGGTTGTCGAGGGAAAGGACAGCACTGGATACTTAGCATGATGGCATCTGATACCACGGTTGCCCGCCCAGCGTCGCGCAGCCGCGAGATCGTCGATTCCTTGAGTGCGGCGGCCGGCGACGAGGCTCTGCGCACGGAGGGTCTGGGCGAGCTTGCGGTAGACGGCCGAGCGCCCGCGGTGGCGGTGCGGCCGCGCGATCCCGAATCGGTCGCGGCGGTCCTGGCGTCGTGCGCCGAGCTGGGCGCGGCGGTAGTGCCGCGCGGTTCCGGCAGCCAGATGAGCTTGGGCGGGCTTCCTCATGCCGTCGACGTGGTGCTCGATACAACCGGGCTAGACCAGATCGAAGCCTACAGCCCGGCCGACCTAACGCTCGGTGTCCAGGCCGGCATGCGCCTGGCGGATCTGCAGGACCACTTGCGCGCGCAGAGCCAGTTCCTTCCCATCGACCCGCCATTCGCCGAGCGGGCGACGATCGGCGGTTTGGTGGCCACCAACACGTCCGGTCCCCGACGGGCGCTAGCAGGATCCTGGCGTGACCTCATAATCGGCGCCGAGGTGGCAGGGGTGGATGGGCGCGTGACCAAGTCGGGGGGCATGGTGGTGAAGAACGTCACCGGCTACGACGTGCACAAGGCGCACATCGGCGCCCTGGGCACCCTGGGCGTGCTCACGCGTCTGAATTTCAAGGTCACCCCGCTGCCGCCGGTGGAGCGCACCCTGGTTGCCGGATACGACAACCCCCTGGCCGCCACGGTGGCCGTTGGCCAGCTGGTCAACGCGCCGCTCTCGCTGAGCGGCGCCGACCTGATCGAGCGCTCGCTTCTCTCGGATTCAGATAGCTCGATGGCGGCCTGGCTGCTGGCCGTGCGCGCCTCGGGAACGAAGGCGGGAGTCGCGGCCCAAATCGAGGTGGCGCGGGAAGCCCTCAAACCGGAGTGCAAATACGCGCTCGAAATCCTGGACGGCGAAGCCCAGACGCGCTTGTGGCGAGCCGCCGCAAGTGTGGCCGAGCCTCCAGCGGAATCATCGCCGCACATCATCTGCCGCTTCAGCGCGCTATCCAGCCTGGTAGGTTCTATCCTCGGTTCGGCCAGCGAGATTGCGGCACGGCAGGGGCTGGACGTGCAGCGCGCCGCGCACGCGCTCAGCGCGGTGGGTCGAGTGCGCGTCCGCGGTCATGCCCACGATCAGCCCTACGTCGAGTTCATCCGAGCGTTTCGGTCGGCCGCCCAGCACCTGGGCGGCGCGGTAGTGGTGGAGAGTGCACCGGCGGCCGTCAAACGTCAGGTGGACGTGTGGGGAACGCCCACCGAGGGCGCGAATCTGGAAGTGACGCGCAGTCTGCGGCGCGCCTTCGATCCGTATGGAATCCTCAATGCGGGACGCTTCGTGGGGGAACGGCCGTGACACTCGCACCGCCCGCACCGCCGCAGGGTTTTGCGGCGCCGCACACGCCCGATCCGTCAGTGATCGCGAGCTGCGTTCACTGCGGCCTGTGTCTCAACGAGTGCCCGACCTACCGGGTGCTGCGCGTGGAGATGGACTCGCCGCGGGGGCGCATTCAGCTCACGAAGGCCGTCAATGAGGGGCACATCTCACTGGACAGCCCCGCCTATCTCACGCATACGTTCCGCTGTCTCGACTGCCGCGCGTGCGAGACCGCCTGCCCCTCGGGCGTTCAATACGGACGCTTGATCGAGTCGGTGCGGGCCCAGACATTGCAGGCCGGATTGCTGCCGGTGCGGCGCCGCATTGCCCAGCTCGTGCTCAAACGGGTGTTCACACAGCCCTGGCGGCTGAGGTTGCTGGGCGGTGCGCTGCGCCTCTACCAGCGGCTTGGGCTGGAATGGCTGATTGGGCGCAGCGGTCTGCTGCGCCGGATCGCGCCGGGTCTGGCGCAGGCGCACGAGATGACCCCGCGCATGTCCGGCCGGTTTCTACAGGCGCGCGACTTGCGTTTCGTGCCGGCGGAGGGAGAGACGCGGCATCGCGTCGGGTTCATCACCGGCTGCGTGATGGCGCTTGGCATGGCCGAGACGCATCGAGCCTCTATCCGGGTGCTGGCCCGCAACGGTTGCGAGGTGCATATTCCCGAGCACCAACGTTGCTGTGGGTCTCTGCATGTGCACGGAGGAGACCGCGCCACCGCGCGCGATCTCGCCCGCCGCAACATCGACGCTTTCGAGTCGGCCGGCTACGACGCCGTCATCATCAACTCGGCGGGTTGCGGCTCCACGCTCAAGGAGTATCCCGATCTGCTGGAGGATGATCCGGTCTACGCCGAGAGAGCCCGTGCCTTCGCGGCAACCGTCCGTGACTTCTCCGAGTTCCTGGCCGAGATAGGGCTGAGCGACACGCCCGGCAAGCTCGAGCGGCGCGTCGTCTATCAGGACGCCTGCCATCTCATCCACGGCCAGGGCGTCTCGCGGCAACCGCGCGAGCTGCTGGAACAGATTCCCGGTCTGGAGCTGGTCGAGATGGCGCGACCGACTCTCTGCTGCGGAAGCGCGGGGCTCTACAGCGTCACCGACACGGAGGTCTCCCTGCAGATTCTGGCCGAGAAGCTCGACGCCATTCACTCCACCGGCGCGGCCACGCTGGTGACGGGAAATCCAGGCTGCTATTTCCACTTGAGATACGGGGCGCGGCAACGCGGCTTGAACCTGCAAGTAGTTCACCTGGCGGACCTTCTGGATGAAGCCTACGGAGCCGCCAAGGTCTAAGGACGATCCCAGAGGGACGGGGCCGCCGCGGCACGAACACAGTCAGCCTTGCACCGATAGGCGCGGGCGCGGCATTTGCCGATAGTTTGGACCGTCTACAAGGCGGCGCTGATCAGCGGCAGCAGCTCACCCTCTTCGGGGTAGCGGGCCAACTCCTTCTTGGAGAACACCACGCTTTCGTTGACACGAACCTCGAAAACCCCACCGGAGGAGGGAATCAGAGTCCACTCACCCACCTCGCTGGCAATCTCGGCTAGCACTTCTTCCGTCGCACGGACGGCTCGCGGCAGGTAGCCTCACTGCCGGCAGTATTCAATCGAGATATGAGCGCCTCGAGCCATGCTTTCCCTCCCTCGCCCAGCGTCTTATGAACTAAGCATAGACCACGGCGGCACTCGCGTGTCCCCACTGGCGGAGATCGCACGCGGAATCTATTCAAGTCAGAAGCGCCGGGTATCCTGCATGGCTCCCGAGCGCGAGCCGGGGCCACGCCCATAGACTCTCCTCAGGCTCTTTGAAGCAGCTGGGATATTCATGCTTTTGAAACGGTTGCGGCGGTCGCGCGGGGCCGGCGTCGAGCTCGGCGCCGAGCCCACGCGGCGCGGACTGGGCGGGGGCCTGCGCCGCTGGCTGCGCCGCGGTCGACTTGACGAGGGCGACTGGGACGAGCTCGAAGAGATTCTGATCCGAGCCGACGTGGGGCCCCAGGTAGCGCTGGAGCTGGTGGACGAGCTTCGCCAGGTCGTGCGTGACGGCGGCATTCGCGAGCCGCGGGCGGCCCGAGAGGCACTGACCGAGCGGCTTCTCGCGGCGCTGGGTACGGCTGAGCGCGACTTTGCCTCCGGCAAGCCTCCGCAGGTAGTGCTGATGGCGGGCGTCAACGGCGCGGGCAAGACCACCACCATCGCCAAGCTGGCCCATTTCCTGCGTCAGAACGGCTACAGCGTGCTGCTCGCGGCCGGGGACACGTACCGCGCCGGCGCCATCGAGCAGCTGCGGATCTGGGGCGAGCGGGTAGGCGTGCCGGTTATCGCCCACCAGCCCGGCGGCGACCCGGGAGCGGTGATCTATGACGCGATCGACGCGGCCACCTCGCGCGATATCGACTACGTGATCGCCGATTCGGCGGGCCGCCTGCACACCGACGCGAGCCTGATGGCGGAGCTTGCCAAGATGCAGCGCGTGGCCGCCCGCCGCATCGAGGGCGCCCCGCACGAAGTGCTCCTGGTGCTGGACGCGCTGACCGGACAGAACGGTCTGCTCCAGGCCAAGGGTTTCACCGAATCCGTGCAAATCTCGGGTATCGTCATGGCCAAGCTGGACAGCTCGGCCAAGGGCGGCGTGATATTCGCCGTCACACGCGAGCTGGGTGTGCCCGTGAAGTTTGTTGGGACGGGAGAATCGGTGGAAGATCTCGCGGTGTTCGAGCCGGATCGATTCGTGCAAGCGATCGTCAGCGCAGACGACGCCGAGGAGGCGGTCGACGCATGAAGGGCGTCATCCTGGCCGGCGGCACGGGGTCGCGCCTCGATCCGCTCACGCGCGTGACAAACAAGCAGCTGCTTCCCGTGTACGACAAGCCGATGATCTTCTACCCCATCGAGACGCTGGTGAACGCGGGCGTGCGCGAGATACTCATCGTGACCAGCGGGTCCAGCGCCGGCGACTTCTTGCGCCTGCTGGGCAATGGCCGCGAGTTCAATCTGGACTACCTGGGTTATGCGTATCAGGATGGGGCCGGCGGCATCGCGGAGGCCATTGGCCTAGCCCGGCCGTTCGTCGGCGACGACCGCATGGTGGTGATCCTGGGGGACAACATCATCGGGGGCAACATCCTGGAACCCGCGCGCAAGTTCATGCGGCAGCCGCGCGGCGCGAAGGTGCTCCTAACCGAAGTCGAGAATCCGCAGGCCTACGGCGTGGCCGAGTTCGACGGCGCCAGGCTGGTTCGATTCGTCGAGAAGCCGCCGGAGCCTGCCTCAAATCTGGCCGTCACCGGCATCTACTTCTACGACGAGCACGTATTCGAGCTGATCGAGGGTTTGGAGCGCTCCGCCCGCGGCGAGCTGGAAGTGACCGACTTGAACAACCGCTACCTCGAGAGGGGTGAGATGACCTATGACGTCATGGACGGTTACTGGGCGGACTGCGGCGAGTCGATCGACCACTACCTGCGGGCATGCAACCTCGTGGCCGAGCGCGGCGCCAACAGGATGGACTGAGGCGGGCGGCGGCGAGTCTGGCAAGCCGTATGGCTGAGCGCGGGCAGGCCGCACGGCGTCCCATCGTGGGCGCCAACTGGAAGATGCACACGACCCCCAGCGAGGGCGCGGCGCTCGCCCGCGCCCTGGCCGCGGCGGAGCTTCCGCACGACCGCGTGGACGTGGTGCTCTGTCCGCCCGCGCTAGGCGTGGCGGCAGTGTCGGAGGCGGTTGCGGGCGGACCGATTGGGGTAGGGGTGCAAAACGTGCACTGGCAGGACGCCGGCGCCTTCACCGGGGAGATCTCGCCGGCGATGCTGTCCGGAATCGCCAGCCACGCGCTGGTCGGCCACTCCGAGCGCCGCGCCCTGTTCGGCGAGACCGACGAGATGGTGAACCGCAAGGTCAGGGCTGTGCTGGCACACGGCCTCACACCGATCATATGCGTGGGCGAGTTGCTCGAGCAGCGCGACGCGACGCTTACCCAGCCGGTCGTGAGCAGGCAGATAAGCCGCGCGCTGGAGGGTCTTCGACCGGGCCAAGCGGCCACGGTCGTGGTGGCCTACGAACCCGTTTGGGCCATCGGAACCGGCCGCAGCGCCACGCCCGCGCATGCGGCGGAAGCCATCCAGTGGATTCGTGCACAGGTGGAGTGCCAGTTCGGTCCCGAGGCGGCCCACGCCGTGCGGATTCAGTACGGCGGCAGCGTGAACCGCGCTAATTGCGCCGCCTTGCTCGATCACCCCGAAATCGACGGCGCGCTGGTTGGCGGCGCCAGCCTGGACGCGGCTGAGTTCGCCGCCGTCGTCCGCGCGGCCGTGCGCTAGAGCTTCTACCCGCAGCCGCGCGGAGCTTCGCTTCCGGTCGGACGCCATGGGCGAGCTGCGGCGGTGTCTGCCTCCGCTCTCGGGAACAGACTAAACGGCTTGCGGGTTGGTCCAGGCTTGCCGGCCCTCGGCGTCTTCCACCTCGATCCGAACGTAGCGTTCGTTTCCATTCAGCTCGCGTTCGACCTCGGTGAGAAGGCCGCCGCGGCCGGCTCGGAAGCTCCTGCCAGTTGCGCGGGAGGCCATGACGCTGATGCGCCGGGCCGGCGAGCAGCGGACCGAGACCTTGCCGTCCGCAAACCGCACGTCGTGTATCTCGGGTCCGGTGCTGGAGTAGAAGTGCCCGTTGCGGATGGCCGCCAAGATGCTTTCGAGGCTCAGGTCGGACGCTCGCGCAACGATCCAGCCCCGTCCTTCTTCGCCGTATATCCAGTGGCTGTCGTCGGTGGCGAGGCCCCAGGTCAAGCCGTAGGCATTGCAGTAGTCGTCCCACTGAATAGCGCTGTGGCCCTTGGCGCGGTCGACGTCGCAGATCGAGTTGAAGACCTCCATGCCGACAAAGTCGCGCAGATTGCGCATGTCATAGGCGCTCTGCCCCAGCCAGTAGGGATGCGCCAGGATCGCGACGCCGCCGTCGGCGTTGACCCGATCGATCGCATCCTGCGCCGGGCAGTCGTCCGATGAGCGCTCGAAGCTGCGAATACCGAGGCCCAGGATGTGGTACAGCACGCCCAGGTCGGGATCCGGCCCGTGCATCTCCATGCCGGGGATGGTGACGAAGTCGCTGGCGGCCAGGGCGCGCGTGTCGCTCAGCACGCGGTGATCGGTCAGCGCGACGAAGTCATAGCCCTGGTCTCGATACCAGCCCACCGCGTCCGCCACCGATTTGCGGCCGTCGGAATTGGTGGAGTGGGTGTGGAGGTTGCCGCGATACCAGGCGCCCTCGATGGCGAAGGGGTTGCCCGGATGGACGTTCTCAGTCATGGCGGAGGCGCGCCTGGCCGGGATTCGGCCCGTCGGTAGACGGCCAACTCTTCCACCGTCACGATCGGAAGCTGGTGCGGGCGGGCGAAAGCTTCGAGTTCCGCGCCGCGCGCCATGGAGCCGTCGGGAGCCATGATTTCGCAGATTACCGCAGCCGGTGCGCGGCACGCGAGCCGCGCCAAGTCCACGCCGGCTTCCGTTTGTCCGCGTCGTCCCAGCACGCCGTCCGGATGGGCGCGCAGGGGAAAGACGTGGCCGGGTCGGGCGAGGTCGCCGGGGCGCGTCTCGGACGCGACCAGCACTCGGATAGTGCGTGCGCGGTCGTGGGCCGAGATGCCGGTCGTGGTGCCGTGGATTGCGTCCACCGACACGGCGAAGGCCGTCTGATGCAGGGCCGTGCTCCGCTCGACTTCCACCATCGGCGGTAGCTCCAGCTGGTCCAGGCGACCACCCGTCATGGCCACGCAGATAAGCCCCCGCCCCTTGCGCGCCATGAAGTTGATGGTCTCCGGCGTCGCGTGTTCGGCCGCCAGCACCAAGTCGGCTTCGTTCTCCCGATCGGCGTCGTCCAGCACTATCACCATGCGCCCGGCGGCGATGGCGTCGATGGCGCGCGTGACGTTCGCCCTGACCATGAGCCTGCGATTGTGGCACGCCGGGCTAAGCCTCCGGTGCTGGAACGCGCCCACGCTCGATGTGCCGGTGGGCCCTGGCTGCCGGTTACGATGGATCAGGCGCTCATGTACTCTGCTCCACGCGCGGGTGGACGCTTGGAGTCGTGCCCGCTGCTATACCCTAGCTATCCCGTTCCGATCCGGGACCGGCAGCATCCGCGGAGGCGCCCCACGTGCCCGTCAACGGACTGATCGTGTCGGTCTGCGTGCCGGCGAAGGACGAAGAGCCGACCATCCGTGAGATCCTGGAGGGCTGCCGCCCACACGGCGACGAGCTCTTCGTCGTCGACGGCCGCTCGCAGGACCGAACTCGCGAGATCGCGGAGTCGATGGGCGTTCCGGTTTACCTCGACGAGGGCCGCGGCAAGGGCTGCGCCGTGCGTGAGGCCATCCGCCGCGCCAGAGGCGACATCCTGGTTTTCATCGACGCGGACATGTCATTCGACCCCGCTGACATTGCGCGCC
The DNA here is from genome assembly GCA_965220075.1 of Chloroflexota bacterium. GTDB lineage: Bacteria > Chloroflexota > UBA11872 > UBA11872 > UBA11872. Next base: position 735,472 of record OZ244806.1, on the reverse strand, counting down.
TGGTGGAGCCCATCGCGCGCGGCGAAGCGGATTACGTCAACGGCTCGCGCATGCGCGGCGGCAGCGACGAGCTGCACGGCGACCTGAACAAATTCATCCGCATGGTGGGGCAGGACATCATCACGCTCGGCGTCAACTATCGCTTCGGCGTGCGCCTCACCGACTCACAGAGCGGCTTCCGGGCAATCCGTCTGGCCGCCGCGCGCCAGATCAAGCTGGTGGAAAACCTAACGACCACCGAGCAGGAGATGATCATCAAGTTCCTGCGGGCCGAATTTCGCATCGTCGAGGTACCGACCCACGAATACGCCAGCCGACGCCCGCGATCGCACATCTCGCTGCGGCGCGTGTGGTTTCGCTACGTCTATAGCTGGCTGCGCTACATGTTCTTTTGAGGGCCGGCTCGACGGGCGGGCGCGCCGGCGGAACTCCTTAGCCATGAACTCCGGAGGCGTGGTGGCTCTTCATTCGTGCGGAGGAAGACTGGACTCAGGCCCCCGTCGCAGATGCCGGCCGGCTAAAGGCCGCCGCTACGGAGGCTGGCTGTCCATGGACACGGGAACGCCTCCAGGTCCGTTCGCCCCCGTATCGGGGTACGGGGCAGGCTCTGAGCTTGTCGAAGGGCGTGGTTCGACAGGCTCACCACCAACGGGGACAAACGTCCGTCATTCCCGCGCACGCGGGAATCCAGACGGATGACCGGCGGCACGGTTCTGGGTGTATTGGGAGTCCATGGAACGGGCATCGCCAGGTCCACGATCGGTGCACGGGCGGGTTTGAAACCCGCCGCTACTCTGACCTCCGGCCTTCCGCCGGGGTGACGGAGGGGGCGTGCACGCTCGAATTGCTCTTCACGTGCGCGCATTTGTAGACGAGGCTGGCGGGAATCGCCGCTAGAACCAGCCGCGGCGGTGCGGCGCCGCCACGGGCGCGGGCGGCTCGGCGGTCTCCTTGCCGGGAAAGCCGGTGGTGTAGAGCTTGTGGTAGAGACCCTCAGCCGCCAGCAGCTCGGCGTGTGCGCCGCGTTCCACGATCTCACCGTCCTGGAAAACCAGAATCAAATCGGCGTCGCGTACGGTCGCGAGCCGGTGCGCGATTACGAACGTCGTGCGTCCCTTCATCAGCCGTTCCAGCCCGGCCTGAATCACCAGCTCAGTGTGGGCGTCCACGCTCGAAGTGGCCTCGTCGAGCATCAGAATGCGCGGATCGGCCAGGAGAGCGCGGGCGAAGCTAACAAGCTGCCGCTGGCCGGCGGAGAGGCGCGCGCCCCGTTCGCGTACCTCGGTGTCGTAACCATCGGGCAGTTGCGAGATGAAGTCGTGCGCCCCCACGGCGCGCGCGGCCTCGATCACGTCGGAGCGCGCCGCCCCCGGGCGCGCGAACGCGATGTTGTCGTGCACGCTGCCGGAGAACAGGAAGCTGTCCTGCGGGACGATCCCCATCTGGCTGCGCAGCGAGTGCTGGGTAACGGTCGTAATGGGGCGTCCATCGATGCGTATCTCACCCTCTTGCACGTCGTAGAAACGCGCCAGCAGATTGATGGTGGTGGTCTTGCCGGCGCCAGTCGGCCCAACCAGAGCGACCCTCAGGCCGGGCTCGATGCTGAATGACACATCGCTCAGCACGTCCTCTTGCTCGTAGTGGAAGGACACGCCGTCGAACTCCACCCGCCCCTTGATCAGGGGCATATCGGAGGCGCCGGCGCGGTCGGTAACGTCTTCGGGCTCGTCGATCACTTCGAAGATCTTCTCCCCCGCCGCCATGGTGGACTGGACCTGGTTGTAGAGGCGCGTGAGCTCCTGAATGGGCTGGAAAAAGCGCGTGGTCAGGGCAAGGAAGCCGATCATGACACCCGGATCCATGCTGCCGCCAACTACGAAGGCGCCGCCCACGCCGATGACCAGGGCCGTCGCGACCGCCGATATCGTATCCACGACGGGGATGAAACCGGCCATGACGGCGCCCGCCCGAATGCTGGCGTTCACATTGCGCTGGTTGGTCTGCTCGAATTGCCGGGTGTTCGCCCGCTCCCGCACGAAGGACTGCGCGGTCTTCACCCCGTCGATGCTCTCCTGCAGGTTGGCGTAGACATCTCCCACGGTGGTACGAACCTCGCGAAAGGCGCGCCGCGCGAGGCGGCTGAATAGAGCACTGGCGAGCCACATCAAAGGCAGCACCGCCAGAGTCACGGCGCTCAGCCGGAGATCGAAAGTGAACATCATGACGATGATGACGAGCAGCGAGAACGTGCCGCCGACCAGGCTCACAATGCCCAGGGTGACGAACTCGCTCAGGACGTCCATATCGTTGGTTATGCGCGAGGTCACGGCGCCCAGCGGATGGCGGCTGTAATAGGCCAGCGACAGGCGCTGGAGCTTCGCGAACAGGTTGCCGCGCAGCCGCAGCAGGCTCCGCTGGCCCACGGTGGCAATGATGCGCACCTGCCAGTAGCCCGTGACCCACATCACCGCCAGGCTGGCCAGGTAGATCACGCCCACGACCATCAGCACCTGCGCGTCGCCCTGCCTGATGCCGTCGTCGATGCCAAATCTGAGAAGCAGCGGCCCCATGAGACCGGCGGCGGAGCTCACCAGCACGAGAACAATGGCAAGACTCAGGGCCTTCGCATGAGGGCGCAGATACTCGATCAGACGCCGTGCGATGCGGTGGTCATAGGCGCGCTGCTCGCCGGTTCCGCGACCAACCCCGAGGGCCCACTGTCCGCTCATAGCCATTGGTTACACGCCCCCCGCGACCACGGCAGCCGACTTCTCGGCACGCAAGCGCTCGGCTTCCAGCTCCTGAGCCGTCCACATGTCCCGATACAGTCCATCGGACTCGACAAGCTCGTCATGCCGTCCGCGCTGAACGATCCGCCCGTCGCCCAGCACGATGATCTCGGCGGCGTCGCGCACGCTCCGAACGCGTTGACTGATGATGAAAGTGGTGCGGCCCCGCATGGCTTGGCGCAGCGCGTCCTGGATGGCCCGCTCGGTCCAGGTATCCACGCTCGAGGTCGACTCATCCAGAACCAGCACGCATGGATCGAGAAGCAGCGCCCGCGCGATCGCGATGCGCTGCTTCTGACCGCCGGAGAGGGTCACCCCCCGTTCGCCCACCGGAGTCTGATAGCCCTTGGGCAGGTCCGCGATGAAGTCATGAATCTGTGCCGCCCGCGCGGCCTGGTGGATCTGCTCGTCGGTTGCCGCCGGACGCCCGTAGGCGATGTTCTCGCGAATGCTCGTGGCGAAAACGAACGGCTCCTGGTGGACGATGCCGATTTGGGCGCGCACCGAGGCTACTTGCAGAGTCGTGAGGTCGCGGCCGTCGATGGTCACGCGACCGTTGCTCGGATCGTAGAAGCGCGGCAATAGATTGATGATGGAGCTCTTGCCGGAACCGGTGGCGCCCACGATGCCCAGCGCCTGACCGGCCGCAACCCGAAAACTGATGTCCCGCAGTACCGGACGGCCGGCCTGTTCCAGGCTCACGTTCTCAAATGCCACGTCGCCGCGCGGACGCTCGAGCGGTGCCGCATCCGGTGCGTCCGCGACCTCCGACTCGGCATCCAGAATCTCGAAGATTCGCTGTCCCGAGGCCACCGCGCGGGCAAAGCTGTTGATAGCGAAGCCCAGCATTCGCACCGGCAGCATGAACAGCAGCAGATAGGTGTTGAAGGCGACCAGATCGCCAAGCGACATATCGCCCTGAATGACCTTCCAGCCGCCAAACCAAAGCACCGCCACCTGGCCAAGACCAACGATCAGGTTGAAGAGCGGCATGCGCACCGCGAAGAGGCGCATCACGCCCACCATCCGGTCGGTGAGCCGTACGCTGACCGGCCGGAACCGCTTTTCCTCCGCCGCCTCTTGAGCAAAGGCGCGCACCACGCGGGCGCCCGCGAGGTTTTCTTGCACCACTACGTTCAAGTCGGCCCAGGCCTGCTGAACCTGCTCGAATAGGGGGCGGATACGCCTGGCGAACGCGACCGACATCACCGTCATGGCGGGCACGATCAGCAGCGCCATCAGGGCCAGCTGCCACTCCTTCAAGATGAGGATGATCGCGATCCCGCTCATCACGAGCACGATCTGGATCATCTGGAAGAGTCCCATCGACACGAAGCGTCCGACGCGATCCACGTCGCTGGTCGTGCGCGCCATCAGCTCGCCGGTACGCGCCTCGTCGTGAAAGCGAAACGAGAGCGCGTGTATGTGCTCGTAGAGTCGATTCCGAAGGGCGAACACGAACCGCTGGCTGAGGAGCTCGGCGAGGAACGTGCGGCCGAACTGAAAAACGCCGCGCCCCGCGGTGATCACGACCACCAGCACGGCCACGACGATCAGCACGCCGCTATTGCGCTGCGTCACGCCGTCATCAATACCGGTCTGGAGAAGAAGCGGAATCACGAGGTCCGCGGCGGTTGCGACCAGCGTCGCCATCAGCGTCGCGATTGCTATCAGGCGGTGCCGCCGGGCGTCCGCTACCAAGCGGAGCAGAATCGCCGCGCTGCTCACCGCCGCGCGCCGGCGCGCGGCCCGCCTCGGTCGGTTGCCGGGTTTCAAGTCAAATCCTGCCCGCTAGTCGTCGCGCTAGAGCCCCTGGAGCTACGAAAGTAACCGCTGTCGCGCCGCTGTACGAGCAGGGTGTTGAGATTCGCAAGCGCCTCGGCCAGTTCCGCCTGCTCGTCAGCCGGCATAACAGCGAGCATGTCCGCCATGTAGCGCGCGAAGGCGGCGTCGAACGCCTCGATCCGGCGCTCGCCTTCCGGCGTGGCCGCCACGAGGGTGTGGCGGCGATCCTGCGGATCTTCAGTGCGGGTTAGCAACCCGGACTTGACCAGCGCGTCGACGGTCTGCGAAACAGCTTGTTTGCTGAGCATTAGTACATCAGTCAGTTCACTCATCCGCCGGGGGCGGCGCCGCGCGATACGCAAGGTGCGGTAGAGGGGCAGCGTCAGACCGAAATCGTCCAAGTGGGCACGGGCGAAGCGACGCGCGATACGGCCGAGCCGCGTAGTGAGGTCGATGAGCTCACTCGCGGCGCAGGCCGTCGCCGTGGTTTCGGTGAGCGCCTGATTCATCAATAATGTGGACGGTCTACCATATGGACTGGATGGTAACTTGACAATCCTCGCTCCGTCAAGCCGGGTCGGGGGAGGATGGTGGGTTCCTTTGATCGCCGCGCGTGATGGCGGCGAGAGACACTCCCGTGGCCTTGGGCGGTGGGGCTGGTGGTCCAGACTACGCGCCGTTGACGGTTATGGACTGCCTACAGGCTGAGATTTTGAGCACGGCCGCCGGCAGGCGCGCGCGCCCCGGACTCCGACGGAATGGAGGTGCGGGAAGGCACCCTCACCAGAGCTCTTTTGCCCGGAGGGGATTGTGGGACTGGACCCCGGCTTCCGCCGGGGTGACGGACGGGAGGACACCCACACCGGCCGCGCACGGACGTTCATGGGCGTAGACTCCGCGCATGCGGTTAGACCTGTTCCCGCTTAACACAGTGCTCTTTCCCGGCGCTGAGCTTCCCCTGCACATCTTCGAGCCGCGTTACCTGGAGATGATCGGCTGCTGCCGCAGTTCCGATCTGCCGTTCGGCGTCGTTTTGATCAAACACGGGAATGAAGTGGGGGAGTCCGCCACTCCGCATGAGGTGGGTACGACCGCGCGCATTACCCGTATGGAGACGTTGGCTGACGGGCGCATGATCGTTTTGGCCATTGGCGAGCGGCGGTTCCGGATCGACGCGCTGGTGCAAAAGACCCCGCACGTAGTAGGCGAGGTGACCGAGACGCCGTTTCCAACCAAAGATCCGCGCGCGGTGGCGGAGTCCGCCTTCAAACTTCGTGGCGCGTTCCGAGAAACGATGGCGCTGCTATTAGAACTGCAGGCGGGCTACGGCACGCCGCCGGCGGCTCCGCGCGATCCTGAGAAGTTGGCCTACTTAGTTGGCGCAGTCCTCGATGTAGACGACGGCGCCCGGCAGAAACTGCTCGAATCAGCCAGCGTGGACGAGCTTCTCGAGGCCGAGCGGGAGCTTGTCGCGGACCGGCTTCACGGCTTGCAGCGCCGGGTGACGGCGAAGCGCGACGCCCAGCGCAACTAGCTGTACTTCCGATGAGCCTTGTTGACGGTTCGCGAGTCCCATGCGCGACGGCGAGCGGACGCTGATTCATGTCGATCGACGCACGCAGCCTCGAGTTGCTCGAGCTGCCCCAGGTGCTGAGTCGTGCGGCCGGCTACGCCGCGTTCTCTCGCAGCCGCGAGCTGGTCTCTAAGCTAGAGCCCGCGACCAGCCGCGACACGGTCGGCGCGCGACTGCGGCGCACTTCCGAGGCGCGCCGTCTGCTGTCGGCCGAGCCGTCTTTCTCCGTGGGCAGCGCTCACGACGTTCGCGAAGCAGCCGGTTTGGCGGAGCGCGGCGCGCGACTCGATCCACCGCAGCTACGGACGATCGGCGACCAGCTAGGCGCGGTGCGCCGCGCACGCCGGAACCTCCACCCGCGACGGATGGAGATTCCCGATCTGTGGCGCCTGGTAAGCCCGCTGGAGCCGCTCACGGCGCTGGAGCGCCGCATCGACGCCACGCTCGACGAGGGCGGCGGAGTCCGCGACACGGCGTCCAACAAGCTGGCGTCGATACGCGCGCAACTCCGCCGCGGACGCGCCGACCTGGAGCTTTCGATGCAGCGGCTCGTGCAGTCGGCCAGCGCGCGCCGCTTCCTGCAGGCGCCCATCGTGACTCAACGCGCCGGGCGCCTGGTCGTGCCCGTCAAGGAGGAGCACCGCTCTCTCTTCGGCGGCATCGTGCACGACGTGTCCGCCAGCGGCGCGACGCTCTTCATGGAGCCGAACCAGGCGATTGAAGTCAACAATCAGCTACGCGAGTTGGAGGCCGCCGAGCGCCACGAGATCGAGCGCGTCCTGGTCCGACTTTCGGCGCAAGTGGGCGGCCAGCGGGAGGCCATCGCCGCCGGCGTTGAGGGCCTGGCGGAGCTTGACGTCACGCTGGCCTTGGCGCGTTACGCGGAGGAGCTGAATGCGGTAGCGCCATCCATCGCGCGCGACGGCTCTTTCTCTCTGAAACAAGCTCGACATCCACTACTGACCGGCGAGGCGGTGCCGATAGACGTTGAATTACGGCCAGGCGCACCGGACGGCTTCTCGGCCCTGATCGTGACCGGACCCAACACGGGGGGCAAGACCGTGGCGCTGAAGACGGTCGGCCTGCTTCATCTCATGGCCGCCTGCGGCATGCACCTGCCGGCAGCGCCGGGTTCGGTGGCGGCGGTGTACGGCTCGGTGCTGGCCGACATCGGCGACGAGCAAAGCATCGACCAGAGCCTGAGCACCTTCTCGTCTCACATGCGCAACCTGGTAGCGATGATCCAGCGGGCCGGGCCGGGGGTGCTCCTTCTGGCCGATGAACTGGGCGCGGGCACCGATCCCGGCGAGGGCGCCGCGCTGGCGCAGGTGATTCTCAGGCGTCTGCTCGACTCCGGGGCGGCGGTGATGGTGACTACTCATCACCCTGAGCTCAGGACGTTCGCCTATAACGACCCCCGAGCGCGCAACGCCAGCGTGGAATTCAATATCCAGACTTTGCAACCCACCTACCGGCTCGTGATGGGCGCGCCGGGCCGGAGCAATGCGCTCGCCATCGCCCAGCGACTGGGTCTGGACCCTACCCTGATCGCCGCGGCCCGCAATCAGCTGGATGCGAGACAAGACGATTTCGAGGACGCCATCTCAGCAATTCACCTGGATCGCGAGGCGGCCGCCCGCGCGCGCGAGCAAGCCGAAGCCGCGGCGCGCGCGGCCGACGCGGCACAAGCCGAGCTCGACGCCCGACTTGCCGGGCTGGAGTCCGAGCGTCACGAGATTCTGCGTGACACGCGCCGCAAGGCCCGCCGGCTGGTTGCCCAGGCTCAGGAGCTGCTCCGCGCCGCCACGAGCACGGCGGATTCCGGTGACCGCCAGCGGCGCTCCGCGCTGCGTGACCGCCTGCGCAAGCTGACCGTCGGACTCGATTCCCCCGAGCAGTCTTCGCGGCACGAGCCGGCGGTCGATTCGCGTCCGCCGGCCGTTGGCGACCGCGTGGAGCTGGAGAATTTCTCCGCCGTCGCCGAGGTCACGGCCGTGCACGAAAGGGATATCGAGGTGCGCGCCGGGAGCGTGCGGACTCGGGTTCCGACCACATCGGTTCTACGTATAGCGGCACCGGAGCCCAGGGCGCCCGCCAAGCGGGTAGCGCTCCCGACTGGGGCCGTCCCAAGCGAGATCAACGTGCGGGGAGAGCGCGCGGCCGAGGTCAGCGGACTGGTTGACGCGGCGATGGACCGCGCGCTGCTCAGCGGAATGAGCGAGCTGCGCGTCATCCACGGCAAGGGGACCGGGGCGTTGCGCCGCGCGGTTCGCGAGCACGTGTCGGGAAGCCCCGTGGCGGCGACGGCGAGCGACGCCCCTCCGCGCGAGGGCGGCGACGGGGTCACGGTCATCAGGTTCGAGGCCGTACCGCGCGGCTAGGCAACCGGGCGGCCGCGCAGTTTAGCGGGACGGCTGCTTCCCAGCCGTTGGCAACACGGCACGAGCTATCCGGCGGACCTGGAGAATCAGGCGCACACAAGGAAGAGCCGCGTGTGGGCGGCGGAGTCCCAGGCTAAGGCGCTACGCGGCGTCCCTCGCGCAGCGCGCGCGAACGAGCTTCCTGCATGGTCATACGCACCCTGCCCCCGAAGCGCTCCTCCAGCCAGGGATCGCCGCGCACGTGATAGCCGCCTCTCTCCCAGAACCCCGGCGTCTCGTGATCCATGAACTCCAGACCCCGCACCCACTTCGCACTCTTCCAGAAGTAGAGGCTGGGCAGAACCAATCGCAGGGGGCCTCCGTGCTCGTGCGGCAAGGGACGTCCGTCGTGTCTGAGCGCAAAAAGAACATCGTCCTGATCCAACTCGGCCAGCGTCACGTTGGTGGTGTAGCCGGGATCGGCGTGCACCATCACGAATTGGGCATCAGGCTTGGGCTGCACGCGCTGGAGCACCTCGCGTATGTGGATCCCTTCCCAGTGATTGTCGAAGCGGCTCCACTGCGTGACGCAATGGATGTCGGAGACAAGCTCCACGTGGGGCAGCGCGGTGAATTCCTCCCAGCTCCAGCTGACTTCCTGCTCGACCAGGCCCGACACGCGGAAGTCCCAGGTGGCCATGTCGTACTTGCGCGGCTCCTGATAGTGCAGCACGGGCCATTTGGCGGTCGCGCGCTGACCGGGCGGCAGGCGCGGCGTGCGTTGTTCCAGCGGGCGCGGGCTCACGCCGGGGTCCGCTGTCGCCGAATCCCGGCCGCGCCCGATTCCAAGTTTGAAACGATTCAACAAGGTGTGCGCTCCAGCCTGCAAGGTGGGGGCCGCTCCCTGCCTGACGCTACGCAGCCTGGTGGATTTGCGCAAGCGAAAACCCTACACATCACCGAAATTCCAGTTTCGGCGGCGCATGCGGTCAGCGCGGAGGCCGCCCGCTCGCGCCGTGAATTCCAACGGATCGGCGCCGTCTGTGCGGCCGTTCAGCGGTGCGCGGCATTGTCAGTGCCAGGACGGTTAGCCCGCGGTGACCTGCTCGGCCGCGTCGAACACTGTTCGAGCTATCTCGGCGGCGGTTGAAATGCTGCGGCCGTAGTTCGGCGTTTCGTCCACCATGATCACGAGCGTAAGCGGCCCGGTGCTCGCGTACACGACGCCGGCGTCGTGCACGGACCGCGCCAGATCGCCCGTTTTATGCGCTACCCGAACACCGGGCGGCAGGCGCGCGGGGATACGATCGTTGCGGTGTTCGCTGAGGAGCAGCTCACGCATCTCCAGAACGTCCGCCAGCGGGGGCGCCCAGCTCGCGGCGCGAGCACCCACGCCGATTTCGAGCAGCCGGGCTATCTCGCGAGCGGTTGTGAACGGACGCTGCGAGTCGACTGTCGTGTGCACCGCACCGTTCGCTCGCAGCGTCGCGTCTATGCGCGCGTAGCCCAGGCGGTCACCCAGCAGGACAGCCGCGGCGTTGTCGCTGACGCTCATCATGCGTTCGAGCGCCGCGCGGATTGAAATACGCTGTCCGGGCGCGAGCGTCGCGGGCGGGTCAACGCGCTCCAGCACCGACGAGTTCATGGTCAACATCCCGTCCAAGCTCAGACCGGCCGCGCGGCGCTGGCGATAGGTCTCCAGCATCGCGGCGATCTTCCAGAGGCTGGCCGACGGCGTCACCACGTCGGGGTTCAGCAGCACCCAGGGCGCATCCGACCCCAGAGGCGCCGCGACTACCGACCACGCGCCAGGCTCGCCAGCTAGGCGCGAGCCAATTTGCGCTTGCAGAAGCTCGCCCGCCGTGCGGCCCGTCGACGCCGCGCGAGCAGCGGCAGAACTGACAGGCCGGCGGGCGCCGCCGGGTATCAGCCCCGCGGCGGCGAAGATATCTCCCGCGAAGACTGCGGTGACGCTGCCGACGGCAGGCAGCCCCTCGACAGATTCGACCCAGTGCTGCAGAACGGCACGCTGGAACCTCTGCGCGACGAACGGACCCATCTTCGCGGGCATCGACATTGGGAGTCCCCAGCGGATGAGCGCGGCATCGTGGCTCCAGGTGAGAAAACGCACTGGGTCGGGATTGTTCTCGAACCGCGCCCGAATAGCGTCGTTGGTCAGCCAGCCTTCGCGTATGCGAACGGCCTCGTCGAACGAGCTGCTGCCGTCCTCGGTGCGCGGCAACGGTATGTTGCGGAAGTGGCGCAGCCAGGCTGTCAGTCCGGCCTGATCGAGCATCTCCAGAACGTTGGCCGGTCGTGGGGCGCCGGCGGACGGCGACGATTGCAGCAATCCGCGTTGAAACGGCTGATAGTCGAATCCGTGCAGGGCGAAGGGCGCCCCGATCGGGTACCCCAGCGCGGGCGGCCCACCGAAGCGTCGGTAGGCGTTCCACCAGGCTGCGCCGGAGTCATTCAGAACCTCGAATCCAGCAGCGGCGGCGTTAGAGGCCTGGGTGTAGTGATGACCGCCGGCGACGTCGAAGTCTTGCGGCGGCGGCGGCTCCGCCGCCGCCGCGGAGAGCGGGGCCGGCGCGGCCCAGAGGGCGGCCAGCATCGCGGGGGAGCGGATCAACGAGCGCCGCGTCAGCGTCGCTCCCGCGCCTGGATGCCGCCGTCGAGGCGAGGTCACGCTGCTGCGTCTTCGCCGGTCACCCAAGCGGCGGCTGGCTGGTCCCATACACCGCCAGGGGCTCGTGCAGTTCTGGCAGCACGTCCGCCGCCGAGGGCCGGCTCTCGCCGGTGGGGTCATCCGGCTCATGCACGAACGTCGTCACCCGATAGCGCAGCGTTTCGGGGGCGCGTGTGAACTCGCCGGCAGGAATCAGCATGAGAACTTTGTCGTCCAGCAGGAACGCACGCGCGTCGGTGGGTGCGGCGAGGTTGGGTTCAGCGGCGTCGCGGCGCTGCAATCGCCAGGCAGGTTCCAGGTTCGGCCGGTAGATGAGCTCGTACCACTGGTCCGTACCCTGGAAGAGATCGAATCCCCGCACGAGGGGCCGCCAATCGTCGCCGGGGTCGCCGGTAGACTCGAATACCACGCCGAGCTGGAACCCCAACGCGGCTTGCGCGATCGGGAGCCGGTCGGCCATCTGGATGAGAACCGCTACGTAGTCCTCGTGCGGCGGCGGGGGCTGCGCCGGCTCGATGACCACAAGCTCCCGTCGTAACAGGTCGATGCCGGTCGTATCGAGCCGAGCACGGCCCAGGGCCGCGCGCCGGATGTCGCCGAAGGCGAACCCCTCCACGCGCTCGCCCGTGATCACCGAGAAGTGGTCGTCTATTTCATCGTCCCTGAAGAAGCGCTCGACTGCGTCGACTTCGGGCACTTCGAGGCGGCGATCCGACCGCTGAGTTCCGATGGTTATGACGCCATCGGCAACCGAGCTGGTCAGGTTGGTTGATTGCGTGCCATAGCGCCAGCGGGACGGCCCCTCGTCCCGGATTATCACGAACGGCAGGTCGGAGGTCATGCCCGCCCGGAGCGGCCGCGGCTCGATGCGATCGGGAATCAAGCGGGTCTCGCCGAAGGCGCGAAAGATGCGCGCTTCGAGCGTGCCGTCCGCGCCTAGATTGGATGCGGTGCATGAGATCTCCACAACGAAAAAGGCCCGTTCGAAGGGGACCGAGGTTGGACACTCTATTCGCACCAGAGAGAGCAGGGCGGACTCGCCGCGCTCCGTACCGATGGCTAGCTGATAGTCCTCCACCTCGCCGTGGTCCCAGCGTCCGCTGCCGTCCCACACGGCGCTGCCCAAAGGCTCGCGCGTGAGCAACACGCGCAACCAGGCGCCGTGCGGCAGCTGGTTCTGGTGGACGATTTGAAATGCCGGACTCTGCAAAGTGACTCCCGTGCCAGGATTCAGGGTCACGCGCCAATTCACGACGGCCCACTCGGGCGCTTCACTGGCGGCCCCGCCCCAGCGGCCGTCCCGATCGATGTCGATGAGCACGTTGATGAAACGCGGGCCAGGCGGCGCGTGCGGCGCGATGGTCACGTGAACGCTCATTCGCGCCTGCACGGGCGTCGCGTCGAGTTCGAGCGTTAATCCCTGCACGCCATCGTCACCCTCGTCAGTGTTGACGAGATTCGGCTGGCCATCCGGGTCCCTCGGATCCTCCGCGGCGGCCTCCTGCGTCGCGATATCACCAAGCCGATCCTGGCTGGGATTGAGCACGTGTGCGCCGGGGCCGGGGGCGCTGTCGGTGCGCAGGCGCGTCGGGAAGCGCCCCACCACACGAGGATTGGGGTAGCCGGCTGGCAGCCCGTCAGGCGCGTCGCCGAAATCTCCGAGCAACGTTGCGGTGGGAGTGAGGCTGGGCGTCAGGCGGGCGGCGCGCGCCGTCTCCGCCGCGGGCGAGGAGGGCGCCTCCGGCGCGGGCGACAGCGCCCCGACCTGGACCGGTGTTGGCGATACCGACGCGCCGCCGCTCGGCTCCTCGGCGTTGCAGGCCAGCGTGGCCAGGCAGAGCATGGCGGCGCCCAGAAGGGCGATGCGCAGAGTGCCCGGCCTTGTCACCATCCCCGCGCGTGGCAGCGCCGGTGTGTCGGCATCAGGCCGGGCGGGCGCGCGTCAAGGCGTGTTTCCGGAAGTGCGCCAGTCCTGCCGCGGCACCATCAGGCCCGTGCGCGCTCAGCCGCTCTCTCACCGTTTGACGACGCGGTGTCCGCGGCCTTGGGAGCGAAAGTCGCATACGAGTCCGGGGTCTCCCACAACGTGACGGACGCAACCGGAAAACCCATGCCCTGGACGTTGGCGTAGATCAGCATGGCCAGATTCTCGGTCGTGGGAGGTTCATCGATCACGTAGACCCACTGATCGAGCGCCTCGATTGCGCCGATCAGCGGGTCGTCCCGCTGCAGCACCATGCGATGATCGAGGTTCGCCTCGATCCAAGCTTCCACTTTATGGCGAACGTCCCGGAAGTCGGCCACCATGCCGATTCCATCGAGCGTGGAAGAAGTTAAACGGACCTCCACGCGGCCGTTGTGCCCATGCGGCTGGCTGCACTTGCCCGGATATCCCATGAGCCGGTGACCGAAGCAGAAATCGATGTGCTTGACGATCTCGAACATGTCCTTACTCACCGTCCTCAGGCAATTTGACGGCCACCATCCACTGGGATGATCGCACCCGTCACGAAATCCGTGCCCTCAATCAGCCATAGCATCGTTTGCGCGATGTCTTCGGGGTTCCCGATGCGCCGCAGCGGCGTGGCCTTTTCGACAGCTCTGGTGGTCTCGGCGTCGAAGTCCTCCGGCATCAGAATCGGACCCGGCGCCACGGCGTTCACGTGCACGTGCGGCGCCAGCTCCTTGGCCAGTCCCTTCGTCAAGGCCACTACACCACCCTTCGCCACGAAGTACGGCAGGTAGCCGACATAGGGCCGCATGACCCCCCAATCGGCGACGTTGATGATCTTGCCCCGACCGCGCTCGAGCATGTGCCTGCCGAACAGCCAGCCGCCCAGGAAAGGACCCTTGAGGTTCACGTCGAGATTGCGGTCCCAATCTTCTTCGCTGAGATCTCTGAACGGCGTGGCGCCGTAAATGGAGGCGTTATTGATGAGCACCTCCACCGAGCCAAACTGCTCGATGGCCGCCGCCATGATGCTCTCGACGCCCTGGCGGGTGGACACGTCAGCCCGCACGGCCAGCGCGCCGACACCCGTCCGCCTGAACTCAGCGACCGCTTCCTCGGCCTCACGGGCGGAAGTCCGGTAATTCACCACAACATTCGCCCCGCGCTCCGCCAGCCGCGCGGCCACGTGCCGGCCGACGCGGCGCGCGCCGCCGGTGATTACGGCTGTGGATCCGGAAAGTTGCACGGGTATCCCTGGCTCGGCGAAACATCGCGCATCGGGCGCGGGTGCGCCGCTTGCATCGTCTAATCTAGCACCGGACTACATTCTGCCGGTTCGACGGCTGGAAAGTCGCAGGCAATCTTGCATGGCTGCTCGCCCACCCATCGAGCAGCGGGCGGCCGTGCTCGTAAGCGGGCTGGACAGCTGCATCATGACCGGCCTGCTGGCGCGTCAGTACGCGGAAGTAACGCCTCTATTTCTGCGCGCCGGCCTGCAGTGGGAAGACGCCGAGCACGCGGCCCTGGGGCGCTTCTTCGGAGCGCTGAACGCGGCGGCCGTGCGGTCCGTCGTCGAGCTCGAGCTGGGCGCGCGCGCTCTCTACGGCCGTCACTGGAGCACGGGCCATGAGGCCGTGCCCGACGCCGCGCAGCCTGACGAGGACTGGTATCTACCCGGGCGCAACCTGCTGCTGCTGAGCGTGGCCGGCACCCATGGCGCACAGAACGCGATCCATCGAGTCGCCATCGGCATCTTGGGCAGCAACCCGTTCCCGGACGCGCGGCCGGAGTTCCTGCGGACCGTCGAGCGTGCCATTGGACTCGCGCTCGACATACCGTTTCGGGTGTTGACGCCTCTGCGCGGCATGCACAAGCAGGACGTCATTCGGGCAGGCCGCGAATTCCCGCTCGAGCTGGCGTTGTCGTGCGCCGACCCGGTGGAGGGAGGTCACTGCGGCGTGTGCGGCAAGTGCGGCGAGCGCCGCCGCGGCTTCATCGCCGCCGGGGTCCCGGACCCCACCGACTACGCGGTCCTGGGGCCTCTATGACGCGCTGGCGCGTACCCCCCCCGGAGCGGTTCGCCCGCAACGCCTAGCAGGGCCGAACCGCCGTCCACAGCTCCTTCAGGTCGTGCCCGGCGACGTCTGTGAACGGGTTGAAGTCCAGCGTATCCACGACCTGCAAGCCGGCGTCGGCAAGCGCGGCGCGCACCTCTTCCGTGCTGAACCAGCGCGCCCGGATGGAGGTGCTCAAGCGCCGCGGCAGGCCCTCTCTGCGCAGATCGATAGTCATGCGCATCGTCGTCCACAGGCCGCCCGGATCCACTTCGAAGGCGCGCCGGACAGTGAAGTCCGCGCCGCGCTCGGTCACGGGCTCTCGCCACAGCGCTTCGAATCCGGCCGGCGTGTTTAGGTCGAACACGAATGCCCCACCAGGCCGCAAATGCGCCCGCACCCTGCCAAACGCCGCGCGCACTCCTTCAAACGTGTCGAGATGGCCCAAGGAGGAGTAGAGGCATGTGACGGCGTCGACGGGTTTGGTCACGTCGAACTCACGCATGTCGGCCTGCACCAACTCGACCGGCAGCGCGCGCGCGCGCGCCTTTCGGCGCGCCTGGCACAGCATGGAGTGGGACAGATCGACGCCGGTGACCCTGACTCCGGCCCGCGCCTGCAACAGCGCGAACGTGCCGGTGCCGCAGGCCAGATCGATCAGTGTTCTGACGCTGCCGGCCCGCGAGGCGAACCTGGCGTTCACTAGCGGGGCGACGAGCAGCGCGTACTCTTCACCAAAAAGACGCTGCCACTCGTCGTATATACCGGCGAATATGGCGTAGTCGTCAACGCCGGATCCGGCGTCATCGGCGAGCACGGTTCAGCCTGCCGGCGCGCCCCGCGTCCACGGGAGCGTCAGTCCATCCCTAAGGCGCGGTGGCCGGATGGGCGCCCGGGGAGCTACGGACTTCGCAGCCAGTCGGGCACCTCGCCGGCGGCGGCGGCGGCGTCCCACGAGACGGTTTGGACGGCCTGATTGTCGGCAGTGACGTCGCCGCTCACGAGTTTGGGAGTTCGGATCGAGCCGTCCTTGACGCTCACCTGCTTCGCGACCACGGCTTCGGTCGCGCGCACCGAAAGATCCGCCTCGACCCGCCGCGCCTCGATGCGTCCCGCCCGCACGGTGCGGCCGCGCACGCTACGCACCTGCATAAGGCCGGTGACCTCCAACTCGCGCACGGCGCTGAGGTCCGTGTCGGGGGCGCGCACGCTCACGGCGTAGAGCGCGGCGTCTTGGATCGTGTCGCCGTCGATCGCGAGCCGGGGTGACTCGATCACGATCGAAAACGTGGGAAAGATTATGGGGGTGGCGATCTCGGTCACGCCAGCCGAGATACGCAGGATCTGCTCGCCGTCCACCTCCTCAGTCGTGCACCCCGGCGGGACGATCGAGCCGCGGGGCGACTCGATAGGTTTGACATCGCGGAAGAACACGTCACCTGTCGCCATCAGCTTCCCCTTTCGAACCCCGCAGCGTGCACTGCTACTGAGCGTAGCCGGTGCGCCGCCCGCGGGGCGACGGCCAGCCTACGCCGGATTGAATCGCCGGGCCCGCCCGGACTCACCGTTGGGTGTAGTCCTGCACCAACTTTGCCTGCGCTTCGTCGCTCAAACGGTAGCGCTCCGGCGCGCCCGCGCGCTGGCGACAAATCTCATATAAGCAGATCGCGGCAGCCACCGACAGATTCAGACTGCGCACCATGCCTACTAAGGGTACGGTCACCTGCAAGTCGGCCAGCTGGCGCGCCTGGGCGGAAAGCCCGCTGTGCTCGTTGCCGATGAGGATCGCCAGGCGCTGGCCCGTCAGGTCTACGCGATGGAGAGGCTCGGCGCTCGGGTCGGCCACGGCGGCGACGATCCGGTAGCCGCTGGCGCGCAGGCCTCCCAAGCATTCGGCGGAGGACGAGTGGGTATGGAAATCCAGCCACTTGTTGGCCGAGGACGAGGTGCTCTTGCCGACCTTACGGGGATTGAAAGGCGCTTCCCTGGCAAAGATCAGGTGCGCCTCAGCCACGCCGAACGCGTCACAGCTCCGGAACACCGCTTCCGCGTTGTGCGGGTCGTGGACGTCCTCCAGCACCACCGCGAGACCGCTCTGGCGCAGGGCGGCCACGGAGCGGATGCGCGCCAGACGCCGTTCGGTGGGCATATCGAAACCTGCCTCAGAAGGCGCCTGTCCGCCGATTGAGCCGAGCTGCACGGTTCGCCGCGACTCGAGCGGAAACGGGCGCGCCTATCCCAGCAAATGAGTGTATTTGAGCCCGCTTCCGGTATTGAGAAGCACCACGCGATCCTTTGCTGAGATCCATCCCCGCGCAGCCAAGGCGCGCAGCGCCGGAAGCATCGCCGCACCCTCGGGGCAGACGAAGAGGCCCTCCTCGGCGGCCAGCTCGCGCATGGCGGCGACGATGCTGTCGTCGCTCACCGCCACCGCGGTTCCGTGAGTAGCTTGAATCGCACGCAGGCACAGCTCATGGGCGAAAGGCAAGGGCACGCGCAGCCCGGCCGCGATGGTATTGGGCTGCTCGGCGCGGCGAGCGGCCGACCTTCCTTCGACGTAGGCGTCGACGATCGGGCGGCATCCCTGCGCCTGCACGGCGACGAGCCTGGGCAGCCGCTCGCCGATCCACCCTAACGCTTGCAGCTCGCGCATCGACTTGAGGAGCGCGATCAGTCCTACCCCGCCGCCAGTGGGATACATCACGACCTCGGGCGGGTCCCAGTCGAAGGCCTCCGCAATCTCCAAGCCCATCGTCTTCTTGCCTTCGACGCGGTAGGGCTCGCGCATGGTGGCCAGGTTGAACCAGCCCTCCCGCTCGCATTGCCGCGACACGAGCCGGGCCGCCGCGCTGATGTCGCCCTCGACTTCGTGCACGTCGGCCCCGAAGCGGAAGCACTCGTGCTTGATAGCGGCCGGTGTGTCGACCGGCATCGCGACGTGCAGCCGCAGCCCGGCCGCGGCGCAGTAGGCCGACCAGGCCCCGCCCGCATTACCGGCGGTGGGAATTGCCAGCTCCTCGATGCCAAGCTCGCGAGCCCGAGCCACGCCGACAGCCGCACCACGGGCCTTGAACGTCCCGGTGGGGTTGACGCCTTCGTCCTTGAGCCACAGCTCCCGGACGGCCAAGCCGCGGCCAACCCGGTGCAGCCGGACGAGCGGCGTGTCGCCTGCCCCGAGCGACGGTACCTGAGCCATGTCGGCGACCGGCAAAAGCTCCCTAAATCGCTCCAGCCCGGCCGGGCGGGACGCCAGGCGCTCCGGTGTGAGAGCCGAGCGGACCTCGGCAAGGTCGTAATCGACGAACAGCGTGTGTCCGCACGAGGTACAGACCGTTTGAGGGAGGTTGGGCCGGTGCCGCCTGCCGCAGGAAGTGCAGGAGAGGCCGCTTACGTAGCCGTAGGTTTGGCCGTGATAGGGCATGGCTGAGCGCGCGACAGTCCTTTCGCGCATAGCTCAAGCAAGCGGCATGCGCAATGTCGTACGTCCGCCGGACGAGGCGCCGAACCAAGTATTACGTAGCGCCTGAAGCGGCGCGAGACCGGCGGCCGCGGCGAGGCGCGACGAGATTCGGCTCAGACGCCTCGCGCGGGGAGTCCGACGAATCGATAGAGCTCGGACAAGCTGAGGACCGAGATCAGCCGCTTGCGCCGACCCGCGGGGGCCACCACGCCGGCACGGCGCAGAGTGCGCACCGCGAGGCTGACGCTCTCGCGCACGGTACCGAGTCTTTGCGCCAGCTCTTCGTGGGTCACCGAAATCTCGGTGCTGCCCTGCCGCTCGGCCATTTGCAGGATAGCCAGCGC
The DNA here is from genome assembly GCA_965220075.1 of Chloroflexota bacterium. Taxonomy (GTDB): domain Bacteria; phylum Chloroflexota; class UBA11872; order UBA11872; family UBA11872. Next base: position 716,467 of record OZ244806.1, on the reverse strand, counting down.
CACCGATCCGGCCATGTTGTCCAAGGCGGTTTGACTCGCTCGCGTCTCGGTACTGTGCAACCGTCGAACCTGCAATCGAAGCAGGTCGAGCGCAAACTTCGGCTGCCGGTGCAGCAGGCGTTCGAAATCCGCCGGTTGAAGCCACGCGACTTTTACGGCCGAGTCGGCCTCTATGTAGGTACGGTCGCTTCGGGACGCGGGAAACAGGTTCTCGAACCACTCGCCGGCGGTCAGCGAGGCGACGGCGAGTTGCTTGCCGCGCGGGCTCAGACGCCACACGGTGGCGGACCCGGCACACAGGATGCCGGCGCGGGGCGGATCGGTGGCGGGATCGAGCACGAGATCCGCCGTACGGTAGGACGACACGTTGGCGCCATGCACACGCAACTGATCCGCAAGCTCGACCCGACGACGTTGCTCCGCGGGAACTGTGGTCACCATCTCGATCAGCCTTCTTCCAGCAAAAGGCAGCCTGATCACCCTGCGTCTCAAGGCTAATAACGCTTGATGAGAGGACTGTGAGACCGCGATTAGGAAACGGTGAGATTTTCGCTGGCAGAGGTGTCGGACGGCGGATCGAGTATCTCCCGGCTCACGGCGGGCAACGTGATCGTGATTTCGGCGCCGCCGCCGGCTTGATTGCGCGCCGTGACCGTTCCGCCGTGCGCGGCGACGACGCTCTGGACGATGGTCAGGCCCAGCCCGGTGCCGCCATGGGCGCGCGAACGGGCCTTGTCGACCCGATAGAAGCGCTCGAACACGTGAGACAGGTGCTCTTCGGGGATTCCGGGTCCGTCGTCGCGCACGCTGAGCGCGACCGAACCGTCAATCGTGGACACGTCGATCTCGATCCGGCCATCGGATTCGGTGGCCGTGATCGCGTTGTCGACCAGATTGCGAACAGCGTGCTCCAGAGTTTCGGTGTCGCCGTTGACCGTGGCGTCGCCACTGCCGGACACGGCAATAGTGCGCGCGGCCGCGATGCCCGCGAGGTCGGCGGAGACGCGGCGTGCCAGGTCACGCGCGTCTAGCGCGGCGAACTGAATCTGCGGCGCGGCGTCCAGCTCAGCCACCGCCAGGAGGTCGTCCACGACCCGCTGCATGCGGGTGGCTTCGCGCTGAATCGCGTCGATAGCTTCGCGGATGTGAGTTTCGCCCGGATCGCGCGCGGCCAGCTCGGAGTTGCCGCGAATTACCGTCAGCGGCGTTTTGAGCTCGTGCGAGGCGTCGCCGATGAAGCGCTGCTGGGCGCGCACGCCTTGCTCGACGCGATCCAGCATCCGGTTGAACGTCCGCCCCAGGGTGGTGAGCTCGTCAGCTCCACGCCCCACGTCGATGCGGCGGCTCAGGTCGCCGCGCCGGTAGATCGCCTCGGCCGTGCGGCGGACGGCGTCGACGGGATCCAGGGCCTTGCGCGTGAGGTACCAGCCGCTTAAGGCGGCTACCAAGACCACCCCGACCGATCCGCCGATGAGCTGATTGCGAAACCGGTCTACGGTGCTATCGGCAAGCTGCAAGGAGTGTGCGTCCTGCAAAACACCCTGCGCCCGGCCGTTGCCCAGCAATGGCCGCGAGAACATGCGAATCCGATAGCCTCCCGCGAGCTCGACAGTTTCAAATTCCTCCTGCCCGGTCGCCAGCGCGCGCTGGGCGGCCTCGGTGACCGGCAAGGACTGACCCTGCAAGTTGATTGAGGTGATCACGGGAACTCCCTCGCCGTCGAGAACCTGCACGTATATGCCGGGCTCGCCAAACTCGTTGGACGGCGGCATAAGAATGATGCCCTCGCGCGGGCGTACGCCGGTGAACGAGGCCCCCAGCTCGGACAGTCGAATGATGTCGTCGCTGCGAGAGCGCAGCGTGCGGTCGACCTCGCCCATGACGTGCGCGACAAGCAGGAAGTGCAAGGCCACGCCGAAGCCGAGGACTGTGATGACCAGGAAGATCACGTACCAGAGGACCAGCCTTAGCCGGATGCTCATCGATCCGGCTCGCGCAGCACGTAGCCGACCCCGCGGACGGTGTGGATGAGAGGCTGCGCGCCATGCGCGTCGAGCTTCCTGCGCAGGTAGCTGACGTACACGTCCACGACGTTTGAGACGCCGCCCGGCTGGAACCCCCAGACCGCCGCCAGCAGCATCTCCCTGGTGAGCACGCGGTTGGGCTGTCGCATGAAGCTGTAGAGGAGCTCGAACTCCGTTTGAGTGAGCTGTACGGACTGACCGCCGCGCCGCACGTCACGCGCTTCGGGATTCATCTCCAGGTCGGCAAAAACCAGTTGATCGTGCGGCTCGCCCGCGTAGCGGCGTAAAAGCGCTCGCAGCCGCGCCACCAGCTCCCCGAAAGCGAAGGGCTTGGGCAGGTAGTCGTCCGCCCCGGCGTCCAGCCCCGCCACGCGGTCTCGCACGCGGTCTCGCGCCGAAAGAAAAAGCACCGGGACATCGCTGGTGGAACGGATGCGGCGCAGCACTTCGAGGCCGTCGGTGCCCGGCATCATCACGTCCAGCACCACGACGTCCACCGGCTGGCGCGACAGTTCTGCCAGCGCGGCCTGCCCATCGGCGGCGGCCTTTACATCGAAGCCTTCGACTCCCAGGCCCCGCCGCAGCATCGCGAGGATCTCGGGGTCGTCGTCCACGGCCAGGACCCGCGGTCTGGGCGCCACGGTCAGCGCCTCGCTCGGTCAGCGGCGTCCACCGCCGAGCCGGTTCGCATCGGTTGCGGGAGGAGCGCCGGCCGTTCGGTCCGGCCGCGCGTGCGCAGAGACGCCGACAGTTCAGCCATGCGCGATACGCGGGCGATCCGCAAGCATTCTTGCACCGGGTGTTCTGGCGCTATCCGCGCGGTACCTCCGTCTCCACAATACTGCGCACGATCAGGTCTGAGTCGAGAAGTTCTTGCACGTCCGCGACGCGTGCTATCTGAATTAGAAGGCCGACTATTCCGGCCCGTTCGGCGATCCGCACACTCGCTTCAAACTGATCGGCGCCGCTGGATACGAGCGCCCGGGCGGCCGCCGATCGGCTTCCGATGAGCGGCGCGGACACGGTTTCGAGTTCCAGCAGCTCCGCCTCGCGGGCCGAGTCTTGCAGGCCCGCCACCAGTCCGCCCGCCAGGGTTCCCAAGAACCCGTTCAGGTCGGCCACGATCTCGTTCACCACCAGCGCGTCAACCTCGGTCACCGCCTGGCCGACGAAAACGAGGGCGAGCAGAAACGGCTCACCCCGCCTGACCACGATCGGATCGAGGAACTGGTCCGAAAGCCCCAGCGCGGGCACGTCGTATCCGTCGTCGCCCGGCGCGGACACCACGGTGCCCGCGTCCGGCTGGAGACTTTCCACGGTTGGCAGAGCCCGCCTGAGATCGTCGGCGCTGTAGGGCGTGGGCCCCGCTGGGGTCGGCGCGGCGGTCGGCGTGTCCTGCGGGACGGCCGCCGGGCTCTCGGCGACTGGCGGCGCCAGGGTCGCCGCGGCGGTGGGGGTTGACGGCGGCGGGCTAGTCGCGGCGGGCTGGGCCGTGAGCGTGGGAGTGGCGAACGGGATGGGAGTCCAGGTGGGTGTGGGCGTAGGCGTCGACGTGGGAGCTCGCACGGTAGCCGGCTCATCCCCGAAGGACGGCGTGCACGCGCTCACACCGGCCAAGACCGCCGCGCATAGCAGCGCGCCGATCACGGTCCGCCGCGCCCGGCTGCTTATCTTCCGCGGCGCTCTATGCCGCGCTTCGATCTCGGGTTCGATTGCTTATCGTGACGCAGGCGGTGCGAGAGATTCTAGTGGCGTCTCGTGTTTTACCAGCGCGTCTGTATCAGCCGGTGATCCAGAGCCGCGCGCCCGCCCGCCTTGTGCTCCTTCGAGCTCTCGATCGGACGCGCAGCCTCGCACGGCCGCGGCAAAGCTACGCGAGGGCGGCCGCCCCGTCGCGTAGGATCTCGCGGCCATCCGCCCGGATGGTCGGCCGCGCCAGAACGCCGTCGCTGTGGAAAGGCGTATCGACCGTGCCCCCAAAGTGAGCGTTGTTCCCGAGCGCCACGTGCGCGGTGCCGGCGACTTTCTCACTCTCGAGCACGTTGCCCGTCAGGCGCGCCGCCGGGTTGGTGCCGATGCCGAGCTCGGCCACGTTGCGCGCGCCGTCGCCCAGCCGCGCGAAGACGCTAAGCAGCTCGCCGGCGCCGGCGCCTTCCACGTCGACGGCCAGCCCGTCCTCGATACGAATAACCGTGGGAGGTCCCATGGGAACGCCGGGCACGATCGAGGCGGCGTCCACCACCAGAATCCCGTGCGCAGTTCTTTCCACGGGCGCCACGAAGGCCTCGCCGGCGGGGAGATTGCCGAACGACCCCGCGGCGGTGAACAAGCCCGTGTCGGCCAGCGCCCGCCGGCCTTTCACGCTGAGGTGTAGATCGGTGCCGCCCGGCGTGCTGACGTGGATGGTCTCGGCGGCGGTGATCCGATCCGCCAGCCGCTCGGAAGTGCGCGCGATCGAGGTGTAATCCACGGTCAGCGTTCGCAGCGCCATCTCGTACGTGAGCGAGGGCATGCTGGCCACGCGCGCCCCGGCCGCGGTCGCTCCGCCCCGAGCGCGTGTATGGGTGAGGGATTTCGAGGTGACGAGCAGGCAGACGTGCGCGGCGCTCATTGCGTCGGCCACGGCGGCGGGCGGCTCGCTGCCGTGCTGTTGGCCCACCGGCATGAGCAGCAGCCGCACGTCACGCGCGTGCCGCAGGGCGCCCGCGTAGAACAGCTCGCCCAGCGCGTGGGTCTCGCGGTCAGCCACGATCACGACTCGCTCGCCCTCCTGGACCGCCATGTTGAGGCGCATGACGCTGTCGGTGACGGCCTGCTCGGTGGGGGAAAGCGCGCGCGGCTGATGACTCGCCGGCGTATGTGACTCGACTAGCTGCATGATTCGTTGCGGGTTTGGCTCACCTGAGCGGGAGCGTTGATTCGTCTCACCGCCAGGGCCGAGGCGGTCCTGTTCCGCGCCGGTGGTACGATTCCACGCCGCCCGTTACACGCCGGTGCCATCGGTCGCATCCGCAGGGAGATTTGGTACAGCACCGTGTCCGACCTCGACTATATGACGGCCAGCGACCTGGCGGCGCGCATGCGCTCTGGCGAGCTCAAGGCCGCGGATGTCACGGAGGCGTCACTGGCGCGGATCGAAGCGCTGGACGGCGACCTGCACGCATTCACGTTCGTGGATGCGGAAGGCGCCCGCGCCGCGGCGTCGCAGGCCGACGCCGCCCGCGCCGCCGGTCGGGAGCTCGGCCCGCTGCACGGGGTGCCGGTTGCGGTCAAAGACCAGCTTGCCGTACGCGGCATGCCCAACGAACGCGGATCGCGCTTGCATGAGGGCGAAGTGCCGGACGCCGACGTGCCCGCGATTACGAAGCTGCGCGCGGCCGGTGCGGTGATCCTGGGCAAGACCGCGATGCCCGAGTATGGGCATCTGGCATTCACGCACAGCCAGCTGGCGCCCGCCACACGCAACCCCTGGAACCGGGCGCATACCTGCGGCGGATCCAGTGGAGGATCGTCCGTTGCGGTCGCGACCGGCATGGCGCCGATCGCTCTCGGCACCGACGGCGGCGGGTCCGTGCGCATCCCGGCAAGCTGCTGCGGCCTGGTCGGTTTGAAACCGTCGCTGGGACGGGTGGCGCACACGCCGACACCCGCGGGGTTGGACGGCATCTCTCACCTGGGCCCAATCGCGCGCAACGTGGCGGACGCCGCCCTGCTTATGCACGTAATCGCGGGCTCCGACCAGCACGATTGGGCCACGCTTCCCTCGGAAGACCTGGACTACCGGGAGGTGGTTCGCGCGCCGGTTGCGGGCGCGCGCGTCGGCTGGGCGCCCCGGCTGGGGCAGACGCCGGTGGAAGCCAGCGTCTTGGAAACCTGCGAAGCCGCCGTCGGCTATTTCCGCGCCGCCGGCTGTGAGGTCGAGACGGTCGCTCCTTTCCTGAGCAACTGGGTCAAGCCCTGGGAGGTGCTCTTCGAGGGAATGTTCGGATACGCGCTGGGAGATCGGATCGATGAAGTGCGGCGCGTCTCCGACGCCTCCTTCATCCCGATCGTGGAGACCGGAGTGCGGCGCTCGGCGGCGGAGTACGTGCGAGCCGCGGTAGCGCGCCGCGCCGCCTGGGCCGAGTTCGCGCCCCTGTTCGAGCGCTTCGACGTGATCCTGACGCCGGCGCTGACGGCGCCCCCGTTGCCGGTGGACGCCGATACCGGCCTGCCCGGCGAGATGGACGCGTGGCGCGCCGCCTGGTTCCATCACGCCTTTCCCCTGAACATGACGGGCCAGCCGGGCATGTCGGTGCCAGCCGGGCAGAACGAGAGCGGGCTGCCGATCGGCCTTCAGATCATCGGACCCCGGCACGCCGACGCGCGGGTTCTGCAGTTTGGCGCGGCGTACGAGGCCGCCAACCCGGATTTCGGCGCGCGGCCGCCGGTGGACGGCAGCTAGACGCTCTTACGCGGAGAGCTGTTCGGTTGGATCCGCGCGGTGACGACGCCCCGTTGTGATCCCGGGGCGCGGCCGGAATCCACGCCGCTGCCCGAATTGGCTACCATGCGCGGGTGGACCTTGGCGCGGGCGGGCGGACATCCGCCTCACCGGCGCAAGCGAAGGGGTGCGGAATCTTGCAATCATCGTGCGCGGCACGGCCGCCGCGCGATCCGTGAGAGGTTGCCGATGACCCAGCGAAGCGGCGGTCTGGAAGGAGTGGTCGCGGGCACTTCCGCCGTCAGTTTCATCGATGGCATGGCCGGCAAGCTCACGTACCGCGGGATCGACATCTTCGATCTTGCCAACGACGTCAGCTTTGAAGAGGTTGCTTACCTGCTGTGGCACGACGAGCTGCCCACCAGGCGGCAGCTGGACGAGCTGAACGACGAGCTAAGCAAGGCGCGCACGCTGCCCGCGCCGGTGCTCGACATGTTGCGCGGTCTGCCGCCCGACACGGTGCCGATGGACGCCTTGCGCAGCGCGGTCTCCATGCTGGCGTCTTTCGACCCGGACATCGGTGACAACTCGCTGCCGGCCAATCAGCGCAAGGCGGTGCGCTTGCTGGCACAGGCGCCGGTAATCGTGGCCGCCTCCGCGCGGCTCGCTCAAGGGGAGACGCCGGTCGCGCCCGGCGAAGGATCGACCGCCGCGACCCTGCTGGAGATGCTGAGCGGGTGCAAGCCCGATCCCGCGGCGGTGCGCGCCCTCGATGTCGCTCTGGTTCTGCAGGCCGACCACGAGCTCAACGCCAGCACCTTCGCGGCCCGCGTGATAGCCGCCACGCTTTCCGACATGCACTCGGCCGTAACGGGCGCTATCGGCGCGTTGCGAGGCCCTCTGCACGGCGGCGCCAATCAAGGCGTGATGGAGATGTTGCTGGAGATCGAGCGGCCCGCCAATGCCGAGCCGTGGGTGCTCGGCAAGCTGGCCAAACGTGAACTCATCATGGGATTCGGTCACCGCGTGTACAAGACGGCCGATCCACGCGCCACCATCCTGCGCGAAATGTCGCGCCAGCTCAGCACAGAGTCGGGCAACGCCGACTGGTACGAGATCTCCTCGATAGTCGAGTCGGTGATGATGCGCGAGAAGAGGCTCAACTCGAACGTGGACTTCTACTCGGCCACCGTTTACGCCGCGCTCGGCATTCCGGTCAATCTGTTCACACCGCTCTTCGCGGTCAGCCGCACCAGCGGGTGGACGGCGCACGTGCTCGAGCAGCTCAGCGACAACCGCTTGATCCGGCCGCGCGCCGAGTACATCGGCCACAGCGGCCGCGCGTTCGTCGCGCTCGACGCGCGCGGATAGCCGCTTTCGCTCCACGCCCTGCAAGCCGGTCCCTCTCCCAGAGTAGAGACGTTTGCATAACCCTGTCAGGCTAAGGATGTCCGGCGAGAACCCTGCGCGGTTCCAGGTTGGGGGGCCTAGATTCCCTAGATTCACAAACGAAGTGCAACAACTCATTGAGGTATCGCCATGGGACGCCACTACTCCCACCTCACCATTGAAGAGCGCTGTGAAATTGCCCGCCTACGTGCCGCGGGCTGCTCGATCCGGCAAATTGCTGCAACTCTGGATCGCCAGCCGTCGACCGTCGCTCGAGAACTGACCCGCAACGGCTCCTCCACGCTGGGCTACCAGCCCCGCTATGCCGATCAGCAGGCCCACGCCCGCCGCTGGCGCGGCGCCCGCCTCGATCGCGATCCCCAACTGCGCGACCGTGTCCTCGCATGCCTCAAGCAGGGCTGGTCGCCCCAGCAGGTCGCCGGCCGCCTGGCTCGCCAGGCCAACCGCCCCCTCATCTCCCACGAGTCCATCTACCGCTTCATCTACGCCCAGCTCGCGCGCAAGAAAGACTACTCCTGGCGCCACTATCTTCCCCGCGCCAAGTCCAAGCGCGGCTGGCGCGGTCGCAAAGGTGGTAGTCCCGCCTCCTTCATCGCTCACCGCCGCCCCCTCGCCGACCGGCCTCCAGCCGTTGCCCACCGCCGCACTCCAGGCCACTGGGAGGCCGACCTCATGCTCTTCACTACCTACGGCCAGGCCATCCTCACTCTCCACGAGCGCCACTCCCGCCTCCTCCTCGCCGCCCGTCCCACAGGCAAAGCCGCCGACCCCATCGCCCATGCCCTGTCCTCCATCCTCGCTCCCTTGCCTCCTCAGTGGCGCCGCACCGTTACCTTCGACAACGGCACCGAGTTCGCGCGCCATCACCAGCTCCATGACCTCGGCATTGCCACCTTCTTCTGCGACCCCCACGCCCCCTGGCAGAAAGGCGGCATCGAAAATGCCATCGGCCGCCTGCGCCGCTCCCTGCCCCGCAAGATCGACCTGGCCACCCTGCCCAACGAGCGGTTTACGCAACTCGTCCAGGCCTACAACAACACCCCGCGCAAGTGCCTCGGCTACCAGACCCCCGCCGAGGTCTTCTGGAATTACCCGTTGCACTTGAAATGTGACTCCACACCCCCGCGTCCGCGGGGGTGACGGAGTGGGGCGAGCTTTCCGCCGGGGTGGCGGAAGGGAAGACACCCTCAACCCAGCCCTCTATCTCGGTGGGGAGAAGGAGCCGGATCCTGCACCGTCGCGAAAGGCCGGAATGATAAGATCGGTTCGCTCGGCTTCCGCGGAAGCCGCCACCTGTAGATGAAACGTACGTATCAACCCAAAGTGCGCAAGCGTAAGCGCACCCTCGGATTCCGTGCCCGCATGGCCACACGGGGAGGCCGCGCCGTATTGCGCCGCCGGCGCCGGAAGGGCCGCAAGCGTCTCACCGTGTAGTCTGAGATCGACCGAGGGCACCGACGGTTCCAAGCCAGCCCATGAACACGCGTCAGAGATTGCGCCGGTCCAGCGACATCGCACTAGTACGGTCGAGGGGGCGGCGTTGGTCCAACAGGCATCTCATGCTGTGCGCCTTGGCCGGTCAGGCCGAGCGCTCGCGTGTTGCGCTGGTGGTCTCGGCGCGGGTTGGCGGGGCGGTAGTGCGGAACCGTATCCGGCGGCGCTTGCGCGAAGCCTTCCGTCCCCATCTAAACGCGCACGCGGCGCACTTCGATCTGGTGGCCGTGGCGCGGGCGGGGCTGCGCTGCGCGCCGTTTGCCGACGTGCAAGCCGCCGTTGACGATTTGATGCGCCGCTGCACGGATGAGCATGGGCGCGTGACGGCATGACTCGCGCGGTCCTTTGGCTCATCCGCCGTTATCAGGCGTGGATCTCGCCGGGCCTGGGCGAGGCCTGCCGTTATCACCCGAGCTGTTCCGAGTTCGCCCACGACGCCGTAGTCCGGCACGGCGTGATGCGGGGCGGAGGTCTGGCGCTGCGCCGCGTGGCGCGCTGCCACCCATTCGCCCAAGGTGGATACGACCCCGTGCCCTGAGGGTAGGGCGGTCTGCATATGGAAGCGCTTTCCGGCATCTCATCCACCTGGCAAACCTGGGCCGTAGACCCGCTCAGCTCGGTCCTGACTTTCATTCAGGATGTGGTGGGCAGCTACGCCATCGCCATCGTGCTGTTCACCATCGCGATACGTTTGCTGATGATCCCGCTGACGCTGCGCCAGATCCGCTCCCAGCGGGCCATGCAGACCTTGCAGCCGGAGATCGCCCGGCTTCGCAAGCGCCACAAAGGCGAGCAGCAGCGCGTGTCGCAAGAGATGTGGAAGCTCTACAAGCAGCACGGCGTCAGCCCCTTCTCCGGCTGTCTGCCCCTCGTCATCCAGCTGCCGGTCCTGCTGGCCCTCTACGGCGGCATCCTGACCCTCAGCAGCCGCGGTCTGCTCAACGAGCAATTCCTCTGGTTCAATCTGGCGCGGGAAGATTCGACGTTCTACGTTGCGGGCGAGGGCGCGCCCACGCAACCGGTGGACGTGCACCTGGCGACGCCCGCGTCGCCGACTCCGCTCGAGTCGGCGCTCGCCTCCGACTTCTCCAGGCAATGGGCAAACTTCCGATTTCACATAGACCCGATCGACCCCTCGCGAGCGGCCCAGAGTCTGGAGACCGGCGCGGCCGACGCGGTGTTCTCGCCAAACAGGCTAGACCCCGCGACGCTGCCGGTCGGTACGGAGGAAGTGCGCCTGGTCCAATCGGCGGCCATCGTGGTGGAGCGCGACTGGTTTCTCACGCGCATGACGCAGACCGAGCTGGTGGAAATACTGCGCGGCGAGCTGCGCAACTGGGCCGAGTTGGGAGGTCCGCCAAGCCCCATCGCCTTGCACGCCCGCCGCGCCGACATCGGCTCGCCGTCGCTGCTCTCCGATCTGCTGCTCGACGGCGAGCCCATAGCGGCGCCGATCCAGTGGCACGAGGAGGAGCAGGCCTACCTGGACGCGCTGCTGTCTCAACCCGGGGCGCTGGGAATCTCGCAACCCATATTCGGCGTGCCGGGCCTGCGCATGCTCAATATCGCGACGGGCGAGACAGACCGCGCCCTGGCGCCTCTACCGGCTCGCCTGGATGCGGGCGAGTACCCGTTGTCTCGCGATCTCTATGCCTACTGGGCGCCGAGCGCCGCGCCCGAGACGGACTTCCTGGTGCGCTGGTGGCAAGGCGCGAACGGTCAGGCCGCGGCGCAGAGCGCCGGGTTCACGCGCATTCCGCCCGGCTTCGGACTGTTTGGCGAGGGAGGCTTCTACATCTCATTGCTGGCCTTGCTGGCCGGCGGGTTTCAGCTCGCGCACGCCCGCATGATGCAGCAGCAGAACGTGGAGGGGCAGGCCGCCACCATGAATCGGGTGATGCAGTTCATGCCGATCATCGTGGTCATCTTCGCCTGGACGTTTCAGGCCGGGCTGGTTCTCTACTGGGTAATCTCAAGCATCATCTCGATCGTTCAGCAGTACTACACCACCGGGACTGGCAAGCTGATTCCGCAGACATGGCCGCTGGCGCGCGACGTTATGGCGGCCCAAGGCACGAGTGCTCCGTCCCCCGAGGAGACCGACGGCGAGACGGCCGCCGCACCCACGGTGACGACCAGCACGCGGCGAAGAAGACGACGGAGGAGACGCGGTGGCTGAGAACGATCGGAACGTAGACGAGCAGGCCGAGAGCATCGAGACGACCGGCAGCTCGATCGAGGAGGCGGTCAAGCGCGCGCTCCTGCAGCTCAACGCCACGCTTGACGATGTGGATATCTCGGTGATCGACGGCGGTGCGTCACGCCTGCTGCCGTCCGGCGGACGGCCCGCCAAAGTGCGCGTCACCAGGCGCCTGTCGCCTTACTCGGCTGAGGAAGAGGAGAGCGACGATGAGCCTGCCGAGCCGCCGCCTCGGCCGCAAGCTCCGCCGCGCGAGCCCGTGCACCGCACGCCACGCGTGGAATCCGAGGCGACGGCGGCCGAGCCGGCCGCGCCGCGAGGCTCGGGCACGCTTTTGGAGTCGGGGGAGGAGTTGGCCGAAACCGCCTACGAAATAGTGACCGGGCTGCTCGAGCGGATGGGCTTCGTGGCCAGCGTGGAGCAGACCTCGGACGATCCGCTGACTCTCAACGTGATCGGGGAAGAGGACCTGTCGCACCTGATCGGCGAGCGCGGCGAGATGCTGCGCACGTTCGGCTATCTGGTCAACTTGATGGTCGGACGGCGCCTGGAGCGGCCTTGCCGCGTGATCGTGGACGTGGACCATTACCGCGAGCACCGCGCCGCGCATCTCGCCGAGCTGGCGCAGACCCTGGCCGACGAGGTGCGTGAGACGCAGGAGCCGGTGACTCTGGAAGCCATGCCGGCGCGCGAGCGGCGACTGGTACACGTCGCCCTGGCCGACGACGCGGACGTGCGCACCTACAGCATCGGCGAGGGCGACGACCGCCGCGTGGTAATCAGCCCCAAGGCTTAGCCAAGCGACCGGCCGTGGGGCGGGCCGCCCGCGGGGCTACTCTAGGATGACGGCGAGCGCGGATTGCGAACCATGACGCGGCTAGCGACAGCAGTCCAGACCTACCTCGAAGACCTGCGCCGCGTGCGCGCCTCCGGCGGCGCGACCGGCGAGCGCTCCAGCTACGGCCCGCTCGCCAACCTGCTGAACGCGGTCGGCGGTGCGCTCAAGCCCAAGGTCTTCTGCGTCATCGAGCTGGCCGACCAGGGCGCGGGCCATCCCGACTTCGGCCTCTACGCCGCCAGGCAGGTGCAGCGCGGCCAGCCGCGCGAGGGCCAGATTCCCGAATGCGGCGTGGTGGAGGTCAAACCCGCCGATGACGACGCCTGGCTCACCGCCGACGGCGGTCAAGTCAGCCGCTATTGGGCCCGCTACCGCCTGGTGCTGGTGACCAACTACCGGGACTTCGTGCTCGTGGGCGAGGACGCGGAGGGCCGGCCCAAGAAGCTGGAAACGTTTCGGCTGGCGGACAGCGCCGCGGAGTTCGAGCGGCGCCTGGATAAGCCGCAAGCCTTCGCTCGCCAGGTAGGCGCGGGTCTGGGCGAGTATCTGAGCCGGGCGCTGTCTCATCGGGCCGCGCTGGTCGAGCCGCGGGACCTTGCCTGGCTGCTGGCCTCGTACGCGCGCGACGGTCTGGCGCGCGTGGAGGCGGCCGGCGATGCGCCGTCCCTGGCGGCGGTGCGCGGCGCGCTGGAAGAGGCCCTGGGCGTGCGCTTCGAGGGCGAGCGCGGCGCGCGGCCTTCTTTCGCTCGACGCTGGTGCAGACGCTCTTCTACGGGGTCTTCTCCGCCTGGGTGCTGTGGGCGCGCCAGACGCCGCCGCCCACTGATCGATTCAATTGGCACGAGGCCGTCTGGCACCTGCGCGCGCCGGTGCTGCGGGCGCTGTTCCAGCAGCTCTCCGACCCCGGCCAGCTGCGGCCGCTGGGTCTGGTGGAGGTGCTGGACTGGACAGCCGCCGCGCTGGACCGCGTGGACCAGGCCGAGTTCTTCGCCCGCTTCAACGAGGGCGAGGCCGTGCCCTACTTCTACGAGCCGTTCTTGCAGGCGTTCGACCCCGCGCTGCGCAAGCAACTGGGCGTCTGGTACACGCCCGCCGAGGTGGTGCGCTACATGGTGGCGCGCGTGGACCGCGCGCTGCGGGACGACCTGGGCATCGCCGACGGGCTGGCGGCGGAGAACGTCTACGTGCTCGATCCCTGCTGCGGCACCGGCGCCTATCTGGCGGAAGTCCTGCGCCGCATCGCCGCCAACCTGCAAGACCGCGGCCTGGGCGCGCTGACCGGCGCGCGGGTCAAGCAGGCGGCGATGGAGCGGGTGTTCGGCTTCGAGATCATGCCCGCGCCGTTCGTGGTGGCGCACCTGCAAGTCGGGCTGACCATGCAGGACCTCGACGCGCCGCTGGCCGAGGACGGTGACGAGCGCGCCGGCGTCTTTCTCACCAACGCGCTCACCGGCTGGGAGCCCACGGTGCAGAAGCCGCTGCCGTTCCGCGAGCTGGAGGAAGAACGCGACCGCGCCGAACGGGTCAAGCGGGAGACGCCGATCCTGGTGATCGTGGGCAATCCGCCCTACAACGGCTTCGCCGGCATGGCCGTCGAGGAGGAGCGCGAGCTTTCGGTGGCCTATCGGACGACCAAACGGGTCCGGGAACCCGAAGGCCAGGGGCTGAACGACCTCTACGTGCGCTTCTTCCGCATGGCCGAGCGGCGCATCGCCGAGAAGACCAGACGGGGCGTGGTCTGCTTCATCTCCAACTACTCCTGGCTGGACGGGCTGTCGTTCACCGGCATGCGGGAGCGCTACCTGGAAGCCTTCGACGCGATCCGCATCGACAACCTCAACGGCGACAAGTACAAGACCGGCAAGACGACACCCACGGGCGATCCAGATCCGAGCATCTTCTCCACGCCGGAGGACCCGGTCGGCATTCAGGTCGGCACTGCTATCACAACGCTAGTACGGAGGGCCGACCACTCACCGACCAAAGCCGTGGGCTTTCGCCATCTCTGGGGTCAGACGAAGCGTGAGGGGTTGACGGAAACGGCAGAGGCGGAGTTGGACACGCTCTACGACAGCTTCGAGCCGCTCCTGCTGCTTGGTCTGCCTTTCGCGGCTGTGGCGGTCAGCGACGGCTGGTCCGACTGGCCCTCGCTGCCCGAGCTGTTTCCGACGTCGTTTCCCGGGGTCAAGACCAGCCGCGACGCCTTTCTGATCGATACCGATCTCGACCGGCTCGAGGCGCGGGTCGCCGACTACTTCAACCCGGACCTCAGCCACGACGAGATCGGGCGACGCTATCCGGGGGTGATGAAGAGCACGGCGCGGTTCGACGCTCGCGTGGTACGCGGCGCGCTCCTGGCGCGCGGCGGGCCGACTGAGTCCGGCTTCATCCGCCATGCGTATCGGCCTTTCGACAATCGCTGGCTCTACTGGGAAGCGGAGCCCAAGCTGCTCGACGAGAAGCGAGCCGATTACAAGCCGCATGTGTTCGAGGGGAACTTGTGGCTCGGTTCGAACAAACGAGAAATCGACGAAGACTTCTCGCATGGCACTGCCATACACCATCTCGGCAACTGGAAGCTTGGCAATTGGGGGATCCACTTCTTTCCCGCCTGGCTCCGCGACGACGCTCTCGGAACGACGGAGCCGGCGCACAACACTGTTCCCAACCTGTCCCCCACAGCCCAGCGTTACCTCGACAGGCTCGGCATGGGCGTGGAGGATCTGTTCCACCACGTCCTCGCCATGCTGCACGACCCCGCCTACCGCCATGCCAACGCCGGCGCCCTGCGCATGGAATGGCCCCGCATCCCCTTACCCGGCTGGCCCGAGCTGTCCGCATTGGTTCCCTCTGGTAGGGGCGCTTCGCGAAGCGCCCAATTTCCCGGCGGCGAGGGCGGTTCGCGAACCGCCCCTTGTATGTTGCAAGACCCTCGGATCGTCCGGGGGAAACACCGGGCCGGGACAGACCGTCCGCCCCTGGGTCCCAAGAGACCGTTCTGTAGCGTGGTCGTCCCGGCCCGTGGCGCTGGCCCAGAGCCCGTACCGTTGCCAGGGCCGCCGGAGCGAGCCCGCATCTTGCAAGGCGGGGCGGGAGGTCGGCGCTGCATGGGAGGGTACCCAAATGCCCCAGTCCCCGTATCTTGGTCTGGATGTCGCCCGCGATCACTTGGACATCGCGGTGCACCCGACGCAGGACGCTTGGCGCGTCCCCAACACGCCCACGGGCCACGCCACCGTAGTCCGCCGTGCGCGGGCGCTCCAGCCCGCCAGGATCGTGCTGGAGGCCAGCGGCGGCTACGAGCAGGCGGTGGACGCCGCGCTCATCGCGGCCGGGCTGCCGGCGGTGGTGGTCAATCCGCGGCAGGTGCGCGACTTCGCCCGCAGCCGCAACATCTTGGCCAAGACCGACCGCCTCGACGCCTGGGTGCTGGCCCGCTTCGCCGCCGAGGTCCAGCCGCCGCTGCGTCCGCGCCCAGATGCCGCCACCCACCACCTGCACGCCTTGGTCACCCGGCGCCGCCAGCTCCTCGCCATCCGCGTGGCGGAGCAGCAGCGGCGCCACCAAGCCCCGCCAGCGCTCCGGGCCGGCTTCGACGCCCACCTGGCCTGGCTCACGCAGCACCTGGCCGACCTCGACGCGCAGCTCGCCGCCGCCATCCAGGCCGAGCCGCGCCTGCGCGCCCGTGCCGCCTGGCTGCAGAGCATTCCCGGCATCGGCCCCGTCGCCTGCCGCACCTTGCTCGCCGAGCTGCCCGAGCTGGGCACGCTCTCCCGCCACCAGGTCGCCGCCCTCGTGGGCGTCGCCCCCTTCAATCGCGACAGCGGCACCTGGCGCGGGCGCCGCAGCGTCTGGGGTGGCCGCGCCTCGGTCCGCGCCGCGCTCTATATGGCCGCCCTCGCCGCGAGTCGCGCCAACCCCAGCCTGCGCGCCTTCTACCAGCGCCTCGTCGCGGCCGGCAAGCCCAAGCTCGTCGCCCTCACCGCCTGCATGCGCAAGCTCCTCGTCCTCTGCAATGCCCTCTGCAAGCAGCAGACCACCTGGCTCGCCCCCACCGCTCCGCCCATGTAACCCTTGACCCCCAACACCGTTGCTACAGTCGCCCAGCCGAACACGCCGCCCAAACCCTGGCCGCGTCCGCCGCGCGCGGGCGCGAGCTGACCCAGCTGCTCGACTGCGAGACGCCGGTGCCCGGCGTGACCGAAGGCGCGCTGCGCCCGGAGATGGCCGCCATCGCCGTGCCCTCTACCAGCGACGGCCGCAACCTCTCCGGCGACGATTTCGCCCTCACCGCCGGCTGGGGCCACTTCGGTTCAGGCCAGACCGTCATGCCCGGCCAGGGCCGGATCGTCGAACGCGCGTACACCCGCTCCGAACGCGAAGCCCTGGGCACCGCTGTTCCCGTCATGTCTGAGGAAGGCGACTTTGGGACACCCCCAGGGCATTCGCAGGAAAGGGAACCCTTTAAAGGCCCTGTAGGGGCAGGTTTGAAACCTGCCCCTACGCCAAGCATCCAGGGTGCCCCGTGGGACCACGCTGGCACGCGTGCCGTCGGGGATGGATTCCGGGTCAAGCCCGGAATGACGGAGGAGGGAGCCGGCCTTGGCGAAACCACCTTCGACGTCTACCTGAACGACCGCGCCTACTGGCGCAACGTGCCCGCGGCCGTCTGGAACTACAAGCTGGGCGGCTACCAGGTGCTCAAGAAATGGCTCTCCTACCGCGAGCGCAACATCCTGGGCCGCCCGCTGCTGCCGGAGGAAGTGGAGCACTTCACCGACACCGCGCGGCGGATTGCGGCGGTATTACTTCGGAAATATACAACTTGAATTTCTATAAGAACATCACCGTTTGGGAAAATCGCAGACGCCAACACAAGCTCATAGAGTTCCGCAAGTTAATTGTCAGCTATTTCAACAGTCTAACACACTCACCCATTAGTGGCACGAATCTTGAAGGAGACAAGTCACCACAGCACCGTCAGAATATCAATCTAGCCATTAGCGAAATCAAAGATATCATCTTAACATCTGGCACGCACGCTCAAATAGGCTGGATTCCCCCTCGAGCTCTTGGTGGTCGTTCACAGAAAGTTAACTTCCTGGACGATCTTTTTTATCTAGATAGCTTTTCTATCCCAGCCCAGAACGTGACAGATATGTTAGAACGCTCAATTGGAGTTTACGCTGCTGACGAACGGAACGCTACCTTGAGAACGTACAATCCGTTTTGGTGGATAGCCAAAACTATCAGCTTGATAGTCCGCATACCATTCAGAATTATTGGTGCTGCTGGATTCGATGCGGGCAAAGCTGAAGCAAGTACGCTGGGCCGACTCTTTAAGACCATTGTATACTTAGTTACTGCGGCTGCCGCGCTTCTTAGCATTCTTGATCTTATTGGTTGGTTAGATAGGCTCGCATCATTAGCGGGTACTGGCATATGATATAGCATGGCTGCAGACATATCCAAGGCGCATGTGCTTTGATGATAACACCGAACATGCCGCATCATACACTCGGCCAGACATGGAATATTATCTCAGCAAGAATATTGCTGTGTAGCACTTCACCAACACAGCGCGAAGGATTCATAGAACACCTGGCTTAGTTGGCCTACACTAGTGCATCAGACATGCCAACAGCACAGACCCCTCCGTGGGATCCGGCGGATCACCTGGAGAGCGACGAGGACATCGTCGCCTACCTCGAAGCGGCATTCGAGGACGGTGACCCGGCGCTTGTTGCGGCCGCCCTCGGTGATATCGCAAAGGCCCGGGGCATGACGAAGGTCGCCGCGGAAGCCGGGCTGGGCAGAGAGAGCCTCTACAAGGCGCTGTCCCCCAGCGGCAACCCGGAATTCGCGACCGTGCTCAAAGTGATGCGAGCCCTGGGTCTGCGGCTGCGCGCCTCCGCCGCGTCAGGTGCGACGACCGAGTAGTAGTCGCCGAGTGAACCACCGGACCGCCCTATGACGCTGCCTAACTGGACACGCCGCCCCCACAAGGTCGCGCTTGCCGCCTTTCAGCGCAGCCGTCGTTGGGTCAACCGTGCGGTCGGCAGCTGGACGCGTCCGCTCAAGAAGAGCGGCGCCGTTTTGGCGGCCGTCGACCGTTTGGTGCAGAACGGCGTTCGTCGTGCCTTCAGCGTCGCCGAAGATCGGCTTGGGCCGATCGCGTTACTTGTTCTCGTAGCCGTCGTCGTGCTCCCGATCGGGTTCTGGGGCTGGCTGAGTGGCGGCGAGTCCAACAGCACGACGATACGCAATCTTGGTCTTGTGGTCGGCGGTGTCGCTGCGATACTGCTCGCCGTCTGGCGCAGCCGCGTGGCCGAGCGCCAGGCTGATGCAGCTCACCGCCAAGTTGAGACGGCCGAGCACGGCCTATTGAATGAGCGCTACCAGCAGGGCGCCGAGATGCTCGGCAGCGACGTGTTGTCGGTCCGGCTTGGCGGGATCTACGCCTTACAGCGCCTTGCCAATGAGCATCCGCAGGAATATCACGTTCAGATCATGCGCCTGTTGTGCGCGTTTGTGCGTAATCCGACAGTAGAGAGCTATGGAGAAACTGGCCCAGCCGGCCAGGAGACTGGAGAAGTCGCCGAGGTACACGAGGGTCGTGGTGGCGCGCGTCCGCGTCAAGACGTAGAGGCTGCTATGGAAGCGATCGCCACTCGCAGCAAGATAGGCATCGTCGTCGAGCGAGATGCTGACTTTTGGCTTGACCTTCGAGGCGCTGGCCTTCGTGATCTGAACCTGATGAATTTCAAGGACGTGGACCTATCTTGGGCAAATATCTCCTTTGCCAACCTGTCTCGCGTCAACCTTCGACCGCACACGGACATCTCCTCGATCCATGCGGTGAAGACCGACTTTTCCAGCGCATGCCTTGTAGATGTGAATCTATCAGGGGCGCGATTGTGGGGCGCAGATTTGTCCCGAACTGGTCTCACTGGCGCGGATCTATCTGACGCTGTATTTTTGAACATAGACAAAGTTCTTCCATGTAGGTTGACCCAAGCTCAACTTGACTCTGCTCGCGCCGATCTCAATCATCCACCGCGTCTGGTCGGCGTACTTGACGCTGAGACTGGCGATCCACTCGTCTGGCGCGGCAAGCCGCTCGATGCGGACACCTAGCGGAGCGCCACGGAGGTATTGGGATGAGCGAGGTACGCGATCTGCACGAGAAATGGCAGCGGGACCCGGAGTACCGCGCGGCCTACGAGGAGCTTGGACCGGAGTTCGAGTTGGCGCGGGTGCTGATCGAGGCGCGAACCAGCGCCGGGCTCACGCAGGCGCAACTCGCCGAGCGCATGCAGACGACGCAATCGGTCGTGGCCCGGCTGGAGAGCGGGCGCGCTCGTCCTTCCACCAGAACGCTGGAAAAGATCGCACAGTGCACAGGAACCCGCCTCAGGATCAGCTTCGAGCCTCGCGGCGCCTCGGCCTGACCCGAGACGAACCGGTCAGGCCGCCGCGATATCGGTGCGGGCGAAGTCGCCGCCCTTGAACGGAAGGGGCTCGCGCGCAGCTTCCGCCAGCGCGTAGGCGAAGCGGTTATCGGAGTTCAGCCCCGCCGACCTATCGACGATCACTTGGGCAGCCCCTGCTCGTCGTTGAGCAAGTCGCCGTGATCGACCGGTGGACCTCCCTTCGGCAGCAGCTTGGCGCAGCACTCCGCGATGGAGCACATCTCCCGGAGGCTGGCGCCTCCATGCCCGTTCGCCCCGTATCGGGGTACGGGGCAGGCCCTGAGCTTGTTCGAAGGGCGTGGTTCGACAGGCTCACCACGAACGCAGGGGCCGGGGGTCGGATGCGGAGGCGGGGTGGGCAAAGTGCCGACGGGGATGGCGGGGCGCCGCCGCGCTTGCCCTACTCGTCGCGGCGCGGCGCTCGTCAGGCTCAGCGGGGCAGCCTGGAAGGAAGCCAGCCGGCAGGGGAAACCTGGAAGCCGCACGTGAATAGCGGGCCGGCCACCGCGGCTAATCACGACTCGGGATGGCTGACCCGGACGGTAATGACGTCGGTATCTTGATACTGCTGATGTTGTACGGACGACGCGTACCTGCGCAGCAGCAGCAGCGAGAGCTCGTTCTCGGCCGGGGTTTCGGTGTCGTGCTGCTGGAGCTGCCGGATGCGATCCTCCAGGTTCTCTTCGTCACCACCGCCGATGAACTCCAAGTCCGCCACGGGACCGTCGCTGGACGCCAGGACAACCAATCGCCGTCCGTCGTGCTCTTCTTCATCTTTGTCGGCTTCCAGATCCAGCGGGGCCAGCGTCAGGAGAGTCTCTTCCGCAACCGCGCTCAGCCGGTCCTGCATGGCAGTGTCCCGGCGTCTGCGAGCGGCGAACCTGGCGATGAACTCATTGAGCTCAGGCAGAGCGTCGATGTGGAGCTTCGACTGAAATCGCATACTCCGATGGGTGGTGATCTCCAGAAACAGAATCATCAATATCGCGGCGAATCCGCCGGTTGTTATCCCGCTGTTTAGCAGCGTTCCCCATACGGATCCGAGGTTCGGTAAGGTGAAGAGTTCAAACTGGAAAGCCGCGCCAATCCAGAAGGCGACTCCCGCAACTATAACTTTCTGCCTGTTCTGCTCGGTCTGGACAACTGTACGCGCGCCGATGCAGTACCCGACTCTGCGGGAAGCGACACCGGTGATCTGCGTGAACGCAACGATACCCGGATGGATGATATTGGGCACTGCGCCCGCGACGCCGGCCATCAGGTTGCTCACGCCGGCGCCCGAGAGCGTGCCCTGCACCTCCCGAAAGTCGATGGCCCGGTCCTCACGCCGCGCGGCCCGCTGATGGGTAATTGACTCGCCATTAGCCTGAATGGAGATGATTACGCCGAGGAATAGAAAGGCTGGAAGCAGCGTCCAGAATGGAATCCCGAAGCTGCGCGCCAACCCGGGCCACTCATTTGGAAGTCCTACCCAGGGCGCCTGTATGACCCTTTCGATTTCGTAGATGCCGAACGCCGCGGCAACTACGCAGCCAACCGCAATACCGATCATCGGCGCCCAGAGGCGCAAGACTGCCGTTCCGCGAAAGGTGAGCGCGCCGACGACCACCAGGGTAGCCAGCGCGGTCAAAGGCGCCGACACGGGCTCGGCCTCCGACGCCTCATCCAACAGACCGAAAACAACGGAAGCCAGGGTGATGGAAAGGATCATCATCACCGTGCCGCCGACGGTTGGCGTGACCAGCCGCCTCAGAATGAACAACCACCTGGAGATAACCAGCTGCAAGCCCGCCGAGACGAGGACCAGAGCCGTCAGGGTCGCGGGCCCGCCATCCACCACCGCCGTGATGCAGAACGGGATGGAAAAGGCGGCCGTGAACATGGGAAGAACGGCGCCGGCGCCAACGGGTCCGAGCCGGCGTACCTGAAGCAAGGTGGAAACGCCGACCACGATCAGAGAGGCGAAGACCATCCACACCAGGTAGGAGTCGTCCCTGCCCGATGCTTTGGCCACTATGACCGGCGTTACCAGCAGGGTGGCGGAAGCGAGCAGGCTGAACTGGAACCCGTAACCCAGGGAGGCCAGGAGGGGCGGGTTCTCGTGCGCCTCCTAGAGCGGGCTCTGAGAAGCGCGCGTCGCTATCGGAATCGCCTCCCAGATCGGCTGCGCAGTGGAGCCGAACTGATTGCAGAACGTACCATTTTGAGTTGGCAGCGGCTATTGAGGCTTCGACGGGCGGCCCGGCCCTAGCGGGCGCATCCAGGGCATGTCACGGCTATGCCAGCGCGTACATGCGACTCCAGGATGCAAGCAGACCTGTAACCGCGTCACGCCACACAGCTAGCTGCGCCACAGGCCACCGGCGCCGGTTATCCTGCCGCCCGCCGCTTCTCTATTAGTCCAGGCCGGACTGACTTACCGACGGGTGGTGCAGCGATCGAAGGAGGTCAGTCCGCGTGACCTAATTGGCCGCATTCGCCTAACCTGGACCATGACGCAGATCAAAATAAACGACACCGTTACAAGATAAACATGGGAATGAGAGAAGGCTTCCGGCATTCTTCTCTCCGGTGCCAGCAAAGCCTTTTCGCAGAGTGCAATCCTTGGGCGCCGGGGAACCGGTATGTCGTCAGAAGGTCTCGGCCCCTGTGCCCATCCACTTCTCGATGAGGGCGTTAAGCGAACCATCCTCCTTCATAGCGTCAATGGCGTCGTTCAGCCTATCCTTCAATCCGCTATCGCCCTCGCGGAGGCCAACACCAATTCCGGAGTCCAATATGACCTGCGGGCCGATGAGCGCCAGCTTTCCCCCGCTCTCCGCGATGCTCTCCAAGGCAAAACCGCGGTCGACCAAGGCCGCGTCCGCGTCGCCATTCAGGACGGCCGCAACAAGCTCCGGCGCCAATGCGTACTCCAGCAGCGTAGCACCGGATTGCGCCAGATGGTCTGCCTGGGTCGTGGCCACTTGGGCGGCTATTTTGCCATTGACTACTTCGGCGTTGGCGTCGGTCAGAGCAACGTAGACCGATGGACTAGGCGGGAGGTATGGCTGCGTAAAATCTATAACCTCGTCCCGCTCATCAGTGATGCTCATCCCGGCTAGGATGGTGTCATAGTCGCCAGCCACCAGGTTGGGTATGATGCTGTCCCACTCGTTCGTCACCCACGTGCACTCGAGATTGGCCCTGCGGCACAGCTCGTCGCCCAATTCCCGCTCAAACCCGTCGACCTCACCATCATCGTTGATGAAGTTGTAGGGCGGATAGGCCCCTTCGGTCCCCATACGGACCACATCGGATGCACTGACGCACGCCAACAAAGCGACGATTAGGATGGCAAGCAGCGGAATGGCAAGGACAGGCTTGATCATGTTCGTGCTGATCCGACTGGCGTTCGCTGCAACAGCGTCCACTTTATCACTGCCACTAACAAAGGGGTCAAGTGCAGACAAACTCTCCACAGAGTCCGGGCGCTCTTCGCTACAGGCAGCGGCGGTTAAAGCCTCACGCTCCACGGTCCGATCTGATTCACGGTACACATAGGGTGGGAAAGCAGGCCGAGAGAGACGCGAACGCGCGATCTCCGCAATGCCAGCGCGGCGCGCTTACAGCTGAGCCGTCGGGCCGCGGAGACGAGCCAGTCCAAGTCGGCCACCGACCCATAGGAGCCGTTCGGGTCTGCAAGGCGCCGTCCAGGACGACCAGGTATGCCCCGGCGCAATGGGCTGATTCGGCGAGGCGCTTGGCAGCCCTGCGCGACGCTGCCTAATGGTGAGGGCTGAGGAAAGAAGTAGGGGAACCTCAGGGACGGCGGCGGACGCGGATTACGGCGGTGCTGGCGTACTTCGGTTGCTAGTGGTGTTCGAGACCGACGAGGACGGCTGGGAGGCGGCGAGCTGTCCGACGCTGGCAGGCTGTCATAGTCAGGGACGGACGAGGGACGAGGCGCTGGCCAACATTCGAGAGGCCATCAGGGGTTACCTGGCGAGCATGCGTGAGCACGGGAACTCCGTGCCTTGCTCGTCCAGGTTTCAAGTCCTGGAAATACCCGTTTAGCGGCGCGCCGCCCTATGCGCGCGCGGGGTTGGGCCGCTGACAGTATGCGCAGTAGTGCGTGCTGCGCTGGCCCAGAATGATTTTGCGGATGGGCCGCCCGCAGCGCGGGCAGGGCTGGCCGGTGCGGCGAAAGACGTTCAGCTCTTGCTGGTGCAAGCCGGGCTTACCCTGACTGTTCTCAAACGTGCGGAAACTCGTGCCGCCATGGTCGATGCCCTCCTGCAGAGCGCGCACGATCGCGGCGGCGAGCGCTTTGAGCCGCCGCGCACTGAGTTCCCCGGCCGGCGTGGCGGGATGAATGCGGGCGGTCCAAAGCGACTCGTCCGCATAGATGTTGCCCACGCCCGCCACGGTGCGCTGGTCGAGGAGCGCACTCTTCACAGCTAAGGAGCGCCCCGCAAAGCCTCGCCGCAAGCTGCGCCAATCGAAGCCGGGCGCCAGGGGCTCGGGTCCCAGCCCCGCAAGCAGCTCCACCAGTCCGGCGTCGTCTACCAGCCACGCGCGGCCGAAGCGTCGAGTGTCCACGAAATGCAGGTGCGGCCCAGCGTCGAACCCGATGACCAAGCGCGTGTGCCGCTCCGGCCGGCAGGCGCCGCGGAGATAGACACGGCCGCTCATCATCAGGTGCAACGCGAGCCACCGATCGCCGAGCGACAGCAACAGATACTTTCCGCGCCGCTCGACCCCGCTGACACAGGCGTCCGTAAGGCCGGTCTCGAATGCGGCGGGGCTGGCCGGCCGCACTAGCCGCGGGTCGAGCACGCTAACCCGGCGGATACAACGCCCAACGAGGACGGTGACGATATCACGCCGGACAGTCTCCACTTCAGGCAGCTCTGGCATGGGAAGTCGCTAGTGGCTCGACGCGCCGCCGAGGCTACTACTGCCATGTAGCATCGCGGGTGAGCCCTACTCAAATCCCGGCGGATCCGCGCCGATCGCAGGCAGCGGCCGCGACCGGCGGGCCGGTGAATCGGCGGCTTTTCGCGCTGCAGCTGGCGGTGCTGGTGGTTGCAACCGGCCTCAGCATCTCGGCGATTCCGTTCGCGCCGCAAATCCACGCCTATACCGGCCCCGCCTACGTGGCCCTGCTGATCCTTTCCATCTCGTCGGGGGCGCTCTTCATGGTTCCTGGATTCGGGTGGGCGGGCATCGCGGCCTTCGCGGTGGCCCTCGGCAACCCTTGGGGCCCGGCCCTGGTGGGCACCACGGGTCAGGCCATCGGGGAGCTGGTGGCGTACTTGCTGGGCGCCACCGCCTCCCCGTGGATCAGGGGGCAGCGCCACTACGCGCGCATCGAGCCATGGGTGCGGCGCAGGGGCCTGCTGGCGATCTTCGTGATCGCCGCCACTCCCAACCCAGTGTTCGATCTGGCCGGCGCCATCGCCGGCGCCGCACGGCTTGGCTGGTGGCGATTCTTCCTGGCCTCGTGGGCCGGTCGCCTCATCAAGAACATTGGGTTCGCGCTCTTAGGTACGCAGGCGGCGGGCTGGCTGCAGTCGATGTTCCAGTGAGCGCGGCGGCCGGGCGCGGCAATGTCCTGGGCTAGAATCGGTCAGCGCATGGACGACTTCTTCAAACAGGTTCTCGCACACACCGCTGGCGGCGAGCGAGTCGTATCCGCCGTCGTCGTATCCAGCCGCGGCTCCACGCCGCAAGACGCCGGGGCGCGCATGCTGTTCTTCAGAGACGGCGGAACCTGGGGCACCGTGGGCGGCGGGTGCGTGGAGGCCGACGTACGGGCCGAGGCGCTGCGCGTGCTAGCTGACGGCGTGCCGCGGAATCTCGAAGTCGACCTGGTGGACGACGTCCGCGGTGAGGGCGACGTCTGCGGCGGCACACTCGAGGTGCTCCTGGAATCCTGGGAGGAGACCGGGTCTCTGCAGGCATGAGCGTGAGGGCCGCCGCCCTAGCGAACCGAGCGCTCCAGACGCGTCAGAGGATTGTGCTGGTCCATGTCGCGGCGGTGCGCGGCCTCGATGGCCCGCCGGTCGGATTGCACGCCGTCTTCACCCCCGAGTCCGGCTTGTCGGAGACGCTCGGCAATCCCGGTCTTGATCGGCAAGTAAGCCGGCATGCGGGCGAAGCGCTGGCGCGCGGCGAACCATGCGTGCAGATGCACGCGGCCGACGGGGCCGCGGTCACGCGCCGCGACCCGGCCTATCTGCGCGTGTTCTACGACCCCGTGGTGCCCGTTCCACGTTTGCTCATCATCGGCGCCGGTCACATTGCGCAACCCACCACCACCTTCGGCGCGGGCGTGGGTTTCGAGGTGTGGGTTGTGGACGATCGCGCCGATTACGCCAACCGCGAGCGGTTTCCCAGCGCCGCGCAGGTGGTGGCCCAACCAATTGGCGCGTTCCTCGACAATTTTCCGGTAGATGACAGCACCTATGTAGTGCTCGTCACGCGTGCGCATCGATTCGATGAGGACGCCTTGCGGCGCCTGCTGGGCACGCCGGCGCCCTACATAGGCATGATCGGCAGCCGCAGACGCGTGCACATCGTGTACAAGACCCTGCTCCAGGAGGGGGCCGCGCCGGAGGCTTTTCGAAAAGTATTCGCGCCGATCGGTCTCGACATTGGCGCTCAGTCGCCCGAGGAGATCGGGCTCGCGATCGTGGCGGAGATCGTGAATCTGCGCCGCGGCGGTTGCGCGACCCATCTATCGCTCAGCGACTTTCGCGAAGCGCCGTCGAAGGCGCGAACGGCTTAGGGATACGGGCGGGCGGCCGAAGGCCCGGAGCGCGGCATGCGGCGCTCGATAGGGCGAATGCGTGCGGCTATGGGCGAACGCGCTGCCGTCTATGCGGTCTCCGCGCGCCGCCCAGCCTAGAGGGGCAGCGCGAGGCGGCGGCCCTCGCGCGCCGAGCGCATGGCGGCCTCGGTGAATTCCATGTAGCCGGCGGCCGTCTGGAAGTCCGGCGCCAAACCCGTGTCCCCGCCCGCCCGCAGCGCGCGGACAAAATCCGCCTCCACGCTCCAGGACACTCGCTCGCCGGGCGGTATGGGGATCTCGCTTAGATCCGCGTCACCGGCGCGGGCGCCTCGTATCGTGTCGTCGCCGAAGTCGTAGACGAGCGTTCCCTCGTCCCCGTAGATCCAGACCTGGGTGGCGGGCGCATGCCGAGCGATACCGGACCACTGGTAGACGAAGTCCGCTCCGGACACGAGCTTCCCGATCACGCTCAGGGCGTCCGGCACCCCCACCTCCGTCAGAGCGCCGCTGGCGGGGTCCGTGCGCGTGCGTACATAGGTGTCGGCGCGGGCTTGCAGTTCAGCGGCCGGGCCCACCCAGCGGTGCATCACCTCCGCGAAGATGCCGACAGTCAGCGTGTTGAAACCGCTGACGGCGGCGTCCTGACGCCAGTGAAGGGGAGCGGCGGCGTCCGCAAAGTCGCCCGTGAAGGCCGTGAGACGTACGTGCCGCACCGATCCGGCGAAGCGCTCGACGCGCAGCAGGCGGCGCATGGCGGCGTCTCCCGGCATGCCATGCGGGGGCGGACAAACCGCCGCGACGAGCTGCGGGTGGAGTGCGGCCGCCGCCACCATCTCGCGGGCCTCGGCCAGATTGCGCGCCATGCGGGCCTGGCAGAACACATGCTTGCCGGCCTCCAGCGCAGCCACCGATACGCGCGCGTGGATGTAGGGCGTGGCGCCGATCCAGACGACGTCGATGTCAGGGTCATGCACCAGCTGCGTCCAGTGCTGGTACACCCGCGCGACTCCGAACTCGCGCGCGAACTCGCGGGCCGACTGCGATCGGCGGTTCGCTACCGCCGTGACCTCAACGCCGGGGATGGCCGCCAGCCCCGGTATGTGGCGCTGCCGCATGATCGCGCCAGCGCCGACGATTCCGATCCGCAGAGAGTCAGAGGCCATTCGTCACTCGATCCTTCGCCGCCCGGACGGCCAGTGGAGGCTCCCGGCTAAAAAGATTTCGCCTATCCACCACGATACCCGCTGCGCGGCGCTCGCGAGCGGGAAGAGCCTCTCAAGCCGTACAGGTGGATACGGGGGCGCGACACCCTGGGCGCCCACCAGGGGCGCCCCCACCGGCAGCGTGGGACCATAGGAGCCGCACTTGGCGAAGTCGCGGGGGAAGTCGTAGTGCGCATCACCGACATCAAGCTGCGCGAGCTTCGCGGTGAGCTGGAGGTCGGCCGCGATTTCTGGCAAGAGCGCGTCATGCGACCGATCGATGTCTACCCCGAGCACCGATCCGAACCGCCCGCGGTCCCGCTCATGGGGCCGTCCGACGATACCGGCGTCCTGCGGATCAGCTGGGTCTTTCCCGTCGTCGAGACCGACGAGGGGGTCACCGGAATGGCCGGGCCGATCT
The DNA here is from genome assembly GCA_965220075.1 of Chloroflexota bacterium. Taxonomy (GTDB): domain Bacteria; phylum Chloroflexota; class UBA11872; order UBA11872; family UBA11872. The sequence goes on along the minus strand of OZ244806.1, from coordinate 688,208 downwards.
CGCAGGCCACCGCCTATACGATCGACACCGAGCTGACCGAATTCCTGATCGGCGAGGACCCCCTCGCCTCGGAACGCGTATGGGACAAGCTCTATAGACACCTGATCCACGGACGCAAGGGCGACGCGATGTTCGCGGTGAGCGCCGTCGACTGCGCCCTGTGGGACCTCAAAGGCAAATGGCTGGGTCAACCCGTCTACCGCCTGCTGGGCGGCCCGGTGCGAACCGAGATCCCCGCCTACGCCAGCGCGCTGGGATTCTCGATTGATCCCGAACGCGCGGCCGAGCGCGCGGCGCGGTTCGCGGCGGAGGGCTACAGCGCCACGAAGTGGTTCGTGCGCCACGGACCGCGGGAGGGCGAGGCCGGCCTGCGCAGAAACGTCGAGCTGATGCGGGTGCTTCGTGAGTCCGTGGGCGACGACGTGGACGTGATGCTCGACGCCTGGAACAGCTGGGACGTGCGCTACACGCTCGAGATCAGCCGCCGCGTGGCCGACTACCGTCCGCGCTGGATCGAGGAGCCCGTGAAGCCGGACGATATCGACAACTACGCCCGCATCCGCGCGGGTTCGCCGGTGCCGATCGCGGGCGGCGAGCACGAGTACACCCGCTGGGGCGCGCGCGCCTACCTGCGCGCCGGCGCCGTTGACGTGTTCCAGCCCGATATCTATTGGGCGGGCGGCATCAGCGAGGTTGCCAAGATCTGCGCGATGGCGGCCGCCTATGACGTGCAGGTAATTCCCCACGGCTGCTCGGTGCCGGCCACCGCCCACCTGCTGGCGGCGCAGCCGGTGACGGTTAGCCCGCTGATCGAGTACCTGGTGAAATGGAACGAGATCAATCAATTCTTCTTTGCGGATCCGGTGAAGCCGGTCGGCGGCATGATCACGCCGCCCGACCGCCCCGGCATCGGAGTCGAGATCGACGAGTCCAAGATCAGGGCCGAGCGGGCGTTGCGCTGGCGCTAAGTGATGCCTCCAAAGACAGCGGACCGCCACGCAGCTTGCCGCTGGACGCTTGAGGGACGCCGGCTTGCCGGGCGTTGGATCGCCGCGCGGGCGAGACCGCAGATGATGGGAAATCACCCGCACCGGCCGCGCGGGTTTGCCGACGCGGATTCGGCAGGCGGCGGGACTGGGTCGGGATCCCGATGAAGCCCGTCAGCACGATGGGCGCTCGGGTCGCGTATGCCGCGCTGCACCCCGCCGAGTGGCGGGCGCTCATGTCAGCCGGCCGCGAGCGCGTCTTTCCGGCCCTGGCCTACCCCGACTACGCGCGGCTTTGGAGCGGCAACCTGGGCAGCATGGTGGCGTTCTGGATGCAGTCGATAGCCCAGGGCGTGCTCGCGATCGAGCTGACCGGCTCGCCGTTCATTCTGGGGTTGCTCGCCTTCTTTCGCTCCATTCCGATGCTGTTCGTGTCGCCATACGGCGGCCTCCTGGCGGACCGCTTCAACCGCGTCCGCGTGATGGTGAGCGCGCAGGTGCTCATGAGCGCGACCGCGTTGGCCATCGCGCTACTGGTGGCGACGGGGCGCATCGAGGTATGGCACCTGGCTCTGTCGTCGTTTGCGCTGGGAATGTCGTTCGCGATAAGCATGCCCGCGCGCAACGCGCTGATCTCGGACGTGGTGCCGCGCGAGACAGTGAGCAACGCAATCGGGCTCAACAGCGCCACCATGAACCTGGCGCGCGTGGTGGGCCCGGCTCTGGCCGGCGTCCTGATCGGGATCATCGGCATCGCCGGTGCGTACTTCGTCCAGCTTGGCGGCTATGTATGGAGCACCCTGAACGTGGTGCGCATCCGGGCCGGCGGACAGCACCCGCGCGCGCAGGGCTCGGCGCTGGGCGTTCTGCGCGAAGGCGTCAGCTATGTGCTGCACAACAAGAACATCACCGCGCTGCTCGCGCTCACCATGGCGCCCGCCCTCTTCAGCATGCCGATGCTCACTCTGTTGCCGGCCTTCGTATTGCAGGACCTCAACGAGACGCCGGACCGCCTCGGCCTCCTCATGGGCGCGCTGGGCGTGGGGGCGTTGATCGGCTCGATGCTGATAGTGATCTACGCCAACTTTTGCCGCAAGGGGATGGCCGTGATGGTGTCCCTGCTGCTCTACAGCCTGCTGGTGGTAGCGCTCTCATTCACGCGCTCGATGCTGGCCGCCTGCCTGGTGATAGCGGTGGCCGGGTTCTTCCAGTCGGTCTACATGGCGCTCAACCAGACCATCATCCAGCTGATCGTTCCCAGCCGGCTGCGCGGCCGGGTGCTGTCCATCTGGATGATCAGCTGGGGCCTCATGCCGCTCGGCCTGCTGCCCATATCGGCCATTGCGGAGTCGGCCGGAACTCCGCTGGCTATGGGGCTTGGCGGCGTGCTGAGTGCGGCCGTGGTGCTGGGCGTCATGGCTTGGAGACGCTCGCTCTGGTCGCTCCAGCCCGACGCGACTGACAGCGCCGCAGCGGAGTACGGCGCGCGCGGGAGCAAATCCGGTTCGCCGGTACGTTCGGCTTGAGCAATGAATCGGGACCGGCGTCCCACGAGCGTCCCGCGCATGCGCGGCGGCGCATAGCCCCGAGTCCCCACGCCAGGCCCGCCCGGCGCTGCTCTACAATCGAGAACCAGCTCCGGTTCCGCCGATTAACTCCAAACCCATGACGCTCCGCTATTCGCCTCAGGACTTCGAGCCCGGCTGGCGCGCCCAGTGGGACGCGCAGGGTCTCCATCGAACGCCTGGGCCCTCGGACCGTCCGACCTTCTACTGCCTTGACTTCTTTCCTTATCCGTCAGGCGAGGGCCTGGGCGTCGGGCACCTGCGCAACTACGTTCCGAGCGACGTGATCTCGCGCTACATGCGCATGCGGGGATATGACGTGCTGCATCCGATGGGCTGGGACGCGTTCGGACTCCCGACCGAGAACGACGCCATCGCACGCGGCCGCAATCCCATCGACCTGACAGCCGAGTACACCGCCAACTACAAGCGGCAGCTGCAGCTTTCCGGCTTGTCGTTCGATTGGGATCGGGAGATCAACTCAAGCCTCCCCGACTACTACCGGTGGACCCAGTGGATCTTTCTGTTGCTCTACCAGCGCGGGCTGGCCTACCGCAGCAGCGGTTGGCAGTGGTGGTGCTCCACTTGCGGCGCGCTCGCCAACGAGGAAGTCAACGCCGACGGCACCGACTGGCGCGGCCACGCCAACATCACCAAGAAGCGGCTTACGCAGTGGTTCTTCAAGATCACAGACTACGCCGACGAGCTGATCGCCGACCTGGAAGAGATGGACTGGCCGCAGCGGACTAAACGCATGCAGGTCAACTGGATCGGTCGCAGCGAGGGCGCCAACGTCACCTTCAAGACCGAGCAGGGCGACGAGCTGCCCGTCTTCACTACGCGCGCCGACACCTTGTTCGGCGCCACCTTCATGGTGCTGGCGCCGGAGCATCCACTCGTGGAGAAAGCCACGACGGTTGAGAACCGTGTCGAGGTGGACGCCTACGTGGCGGCCGCCTCGCGGGCGTCGGACATCGACCGCACCGCGCTCGATCGTGAGAAGACCGGGGTCTTCACGGGCGGCTACGCGATCAACCCGATCAACGGAGAGCGTTTGCCGATCTGGATCGCGGACTACGTGCTGATGACCTACGGCAGCGGCGCGATCATGGCCGTGCCGGCGCACGACGAGCGCGACTTCGAGTTCGCCCGGAAGCACGGGCTCGAGATCCGCACCGTGATCGCGCCACCGGACTGGGACGGCCACGCGCTGGAAGCGGCCTACCTGGGCGAAGGCGAGATGGTCAATTCCGGTGAGTTCAGCGGCATGCCGTCGGCTGAGGGTATGCGGGCGGTTACGCAGCGGCTGGCGGATCGCAGCGACGGCGACTTTGCGGTCAACTACCGGCTGCGCGACTGGCTGATCTCGCGCCAGCGCTACTGGGGCACTCCGATTCCAATCGTGTACTGCGACGCCTGCGGCGAGGCGCCGGTTCCCGTCGACCAGCTGCCCGTGCTGTTGCCGCCCGTCGACGAGTTCAACCCGGAGAAGCTGGGCGGCCGGTCACCGCTGGAGGCCGCGACGGACTGGGTGAACACAACCTGCCCGAGCTGCGGCGCGCCCGCCAGGCGCGAGACCGACACGCTCGGCGGATTCGCCTGCTCCAGCTGGTACTTCTTGCGGTTTTGCAGTCCACAGGCGCACGAGCGCGCATTCGACCCCGCGGCGGTGCGGCGCTGGATGCCGGTGGACCTGTACGTGGGCGGCTCCGAGCACACCGTGATGCACCTGCTCTATGCACGCTTCTGGACCAAGGTGCTGTGCGACGCCGGAGAGCTGGATTTCGGTGAGCCTTTCCGCAAACTGCGTCATCAAGGCATGTTGCTGGCCCAGCCCGGTTGGGTGGAGACGGCCAGGCTGGATACCGACAGCGAGGGCGTCGCGGTAGTCGCCGACATGAACGGCGCGCCCGCCTTCGACTCTCCGACCGCCGAGCAGCCGTACCGCGTGTATCCCCACGAGGCTCGATTCGAGCTCACCGGTGCGCGCGAGCGGCGCGGCGACAGCGAAATGGCCGAATTCCGCGCCACCAAGATGTCCAAGTCCTGGAAGAACGTGGTGACGCCCGACGAAGTCGTGGCCAAGACGGGCGCGGACGCGCTGCGCTGCTACATCATGTTCATGGGTCCCATCGAGCGCACCCTGGCCTGGAGCGAGCAGGGTTTGGCAGGGGTGAGCCGCTGGCTTGGCCGCCTCTCGAACTTGGTGCTCGATCAACCCATCGGCGCGACGGAGCGCAGCGCCGATCTGTCCGGCGACGTTGAATCGGAAACTCGACGCCGCCTGCACAAGACCATCCGCAAGGTCTCCGAGGACATCGAGGCGCTCAAGTTCAACACGATGATCGCGGCGTTGATGGAGTTCACCAACTACCTCATCGAGGTCAGAGGGAGGCTCGACCGCACGTCGGCCGTCTGGCGCGAAGCTATCGACACCCTCCTGGTGCTGCTCGCGCCCAGCGCCTGCTTCAGCGCCGAAGAGCTGTGGCATCGCACAGGCCACAGCGGCAGCGTGCACGCGCAACCCTGGCCGGAGTGGGACGAGCGCCTGGCCGCCGACGAGACGTTCACACTGGTGGTGCAGGTGAACGGAAAGGTGCGCGACCGGCTGGAAGCGCCCGTGGGTCTGGATGAGCAGAGCGCCCGTGCCCTCGCCATGGCCAGCCCGCGCGTCCAGTCTCACCTGAATGGCAGGCCGCCGCGCCGGGTCATCTTCCGGCCGCGCCGGCTCATCAACCTGGTGGCCGGATAGCCGTCAGCCCAGCCAGCCGGCCGGGGGCGGCTTTCGCGAGGCGCGGATGGCTCGGTGCTATACTCCCGCCGCGCGTCGGCTGACGGGCGGAGTCAGTCTGCGTTGCTTCGCACTTATCAGCCTGCGGCGCCGTGCGGCGGCGCCGCAGTTTCGGGAGCCTGTCCCGTGGCCGCTCGACGGACACCTGCCAGCAACGGGCGTACGGGCCGGAGTACACGCCAGCGCACTAAAGCGGCCGGCCGCCGGAGCAACGACCCGCTCAAGTCGCTCGACAAAGACCAGTTCCGCTACATCTACCTCACGATGCGCCGTATTCGGCGATTCGAGGAATCCGCCGAGGAAGCCTATCGGGCCGCCAAGATGCGCGGCGCGCTGCACTTCTACATAGGTGAGGAAGCCTCGGCCACCGGCGTCTGCGCGGCCCTGGAGCGTAACGACTACATCACCAGCACGCACCGCGGACACGGCCACTGCATCGCCAAGGGCGCGCGGCTGGACAAGATGCTGGCCGAGCTTTACGGGCGCAGCACCGGTTACTGCGGAGGCAAGGGCGGTTCCATGCACATCGCGGATCTGGACCTCGGCAACCTGGGCGCCAATGGCATCGTCGGGGCCGGCATTCCGATTGCGGTGGGGGCCGGAATGACCGCCAAGTTTCAGAAGACCGATAAGGTCGTCGTTTGCTTCTTTGGCGACGCGGCCGGGCCCACCGGAGCTTTCCACGAGGGCGTGAACATGGCGGCGGTGTTCAACCTGCCCGTGGTGTTTTGGTGCGAGAACAATCAGTACGGCATGGCGACGCGGGCCGACTTTGCGAACGCGGGCGGCAACGTAGTGCGCAAAGCCCCCGGCTACGACATTCCCGGCGAGGAGGTAGACGGCAACGACGTGTTCGCCGTCTACGAGGTCGCCAAACGCGCCATCGATCGAGCTCGCGCCGGCAAGGGGCCGTCGCTGATCGAGGCGCGCACGTACCGCTTCAAGGGCCACACGATTCTGGATCAGAAGGGCTACCGCGCGCAGGACGAGATCGAGCGCTGGATGCGGGCCGATCCCATCGAGCGTTTTCTCAGCGTCGTCAGCAAGGCCAAAGCGCTGACCGCCGAGGAGCTCAGCGAGATAGACGCGGAAGTCGAGCGGGAAGTGCGGCACGCGCTGGAGTTCGCCGAGGCGAGTCCGTGGCCCGCCCTGGAGACGCTCGAGCAGGACGTGTACGCCTAACAGACATGGCCGTTACATCCCCAAGCCAGCCTCAGGCCGAGGCGGAAGTCCGCGAGATGTTTCTCGGGCAGGCACTCAACGAGGCGCTGGACGAGGAGATGGCGCGCGATCCAACCGTCTTCCTGCTCGGCGAGGAGGTGGGCGTTTGGGGCGGCGCTTATAACGTGAGCGCGGGCCTGCTGGAGAAGTGGGGCCCCGAGCGGATCGTCGACACCCCGATCTCAGAGGCGGCCATCGTAGGCGCGGCGGTGGGCGCCGCGCTTACCGGCATGCGCCCTATTCCCGAGATCATGTACTCCGATTTCCTCGGCATTGCGATGGACCAGGTAGTCAATCAGGCCGCCAAGAATCGCTACATGTTCGGCGGCAAGGCCGAGCTGCCCATCACGCTGCGCACCACGTTCGGCGGCGGCACCGGTCACGCCGGCCAGCACTCGGGCAGCCCGGAGGCCTGGTTCACGCACGTACCGGGACTCAAGGTGGTAACGAACTCGACGCCGCACGACGCCAAAGGATTGCTCAAGTCGGCCATTCGCGACGACAACGTCGTGATCTTCTTCGAGCACAAGGCGATCTACAACCAGCGCGGACACGTACCCAAAGAGGATTATACGATTCCCCTGGGCGTGGCCCAGGTGCGGCGCGAGGGCAGCGATTGCACGGTGATCACCTACGCGCGCCAGGTCCTGTTCGCGCTGGAGGCGGCCGAGCAGCTAGCCAGCGACGGGATCAGCGTGGAGGTCATCGACCTTCGCACGCTGTACCCGCTGGATATAGAAACCGTTCTGTCCTCGGTGCGTAAGACCAACCGAGCCGTGATCGTGCACGACGCGGTGCGATTCAGCGGATTCGGCGCGGAGATCACCTCCCAGATTCAGGAGCTCGCGTTCGACTATCTGGACGCGCCGGTTGGGAGGCTGGGAGGCGCGTTCGTTCCCATTCCCTTCTCTCAGCCGCTGGAGAACATCGCGCTGCCCAACGCCGACGGCATCGCCGCGGCGGTGCGAAACACGCTGCAAGGCGTGAAGTAGCGGCCGGCGCTTCCAAAAGCAACCACGATGGCCACCCCCGTTCGCATGCCGCTCATGGGTACCACGATGGAGGAAGGCATCGTCAGCAAGTGGCTGGTGGAAGAGGGCGCCGAGGTCAAGCGCGACCAGCCTATCCTGGAGTTCGAGACCGACAAGATCAACGCGCAAGTGGAGGCCCCGGCCGATGGAATATTGGGCGGAGTCACCGCCCGCGAGGGCGACGTGGTGCCGGTGCTGGGCGTGCTCGCTTACATCCTAGCCCCGGGCGAGGCGCCGCCTGAAGCAGAGCCGTCCGCTCCGCCAGTGACCCAGGCGGCGGCGTCACCGCCGCCACAGGCCGCTCCGCCGCCGACTCCCGCTCCCCCCGCGCCGATAGTGCAGCCAAGCGCGCCCGCGAGTCCGGCCCCGGCGCCGCCCCCGCAGCCCGCGGCGCCGGTCCGAGCCGCCGCGCCAGGCGACGGGCGGCTGCGCGTCTCGCCGCTGGCGCGCCGCGTCGCGCGCGAGTTGGGCGTGAACCTGGCGCGGCTGACCGGCAGCGGCCCCGGCGGTCGCATCATCGAGGGTGACGTGCGCGCGGCCGCCGTTGCGCCGGCCGCGCCCAGCGTTGCGGTAGCGCCGCCGCTGGCGGTCCCGGCAGTGACAGAGCCGGCCGCGGCCGGCGCCACGATCCCGCTGGAGGGCGTGCGCCGCATCATCGCCGAGCGCATGACTCAGAGCCTGCGCGAGGCGGCCCAGCTCACCATGGTGGCCGAGGCGGACGCTACGCGCTTCAGCGAGCTGCGCAATCAACTGGCCGAGCAGTACGAGAAGTCACTGGGATTCCGGGTCAGCTACAACGACCTCTTGATCCGCATCTGCGCACGGGCGCTGCAGGAGCATCCGCGCCTGAACGCCAGCCTGGCGGGCAACGAGATACGGCTGCTCGATACAGTCAACGTGGGACTGGCGGTCGAAACGGATCAGGACCTGGTAGTGCCGAACGTCAAGGACGTCGCGCGCAAGTCACTGGTCGAGATCGCCACCGACCTGCGCGCGCTGGTCGACCGCGCCCGCGGAGGCGGCTTGACGTTGGACGACATCACCGGCGGCACCTTCACGATCACGAATCTGGGCCTCTACGGCGTGGATGCCTTCACCCCTATCATCAATCCGCCCGAGTCGGCGATCCTGGGCGTGGGGGCGATCCGTCCCAAGCCCGCCGTGGTAGACGGCGCGGTGGTGCCGCGGGATTCCGTGACGCTCAGCCTGACCATCGACCACCGCATAGTGGACGGCGCGCCCGGCGCGCGCTTTCTGCAGCGCCTGGTGGAGCTGATCGAGCAGCCCTACCTGCTCCTGTAGAAGCAGCGAGGCGCGGCTGGCGGCCGCGCAACAGGCCGGTACGGCGCGGCAATCTCGCGCGAAGGGGCTTAAATAAGAATCCGGGTGCAAAGCCGGGCGGAGACTTTGCACCCGGATGAAGGCCGCGAAGCGTTCTAGACCGGCGCCAGCTGATGCTCCAGCGAGCGCCGCAGCTGCTCCTCCGGGAGGAATCCGACTATGCGATCGATTTCCTCGCCGTCCCGGAAGACGATCAGCGTGGGAATGCCGCGGACGCCGTAGGTCATGGGCGCCGCGGGATTCTCATCCACGTTGAGCTTCGCGAACTTCAAGCGTCCTTTGTACTCCGTCGCCAGCTTCTCGAACAGCGGCGCGAGCATTTTGCAAGGCCCGCACCACTCCGCCCAGAAGTCAACCGCCGTAGGTATGTCCGACTCCAGCACCTCACTCTGGAAGTCGGCGTCGGAGATCGTAACCGTGTCTCCAGCCATTGCCGCGTTTCCCCTCTAAGGATCAATTCCGGATCTAACGCCGAATGGGCGTCAAAAGCACCCTACCCAGCCTGAACCAGGAAGTCCGTCGGAATGCTCACAAAGGCGCGGCGGCGCAACGCAGAAACCTGCTTCCGATGGAGCACCGCTCGCGGTTAACGGCGAGCAGCACAAGTCGCGCATGAATCAAACGCGAGACGTCGACCGGACTGAGCGAAGAGGCCGACCTACTCGATCGTGATCTTTTCGGGACTGCTAGCGGTCTCTTCCCGATCGCCGAGCGTGTCTATACCGGCGTCGAGCACTTCGCGCAGGCTGAGCAGAGCCTGGCGCACGGCGGAGCGCATGTGATCACGCGCTCCTCCGAGACCAAGCTGTGGTCGATCGATCTCTACGGTAATACGGATGGGGCCGGCACGAACCTGGCCGTCATCACCCGAAGCTTCAATCACGCAAACATCCCCACTCTCGGGCTGCGGCGCCGGGCCAGTATATTACACACCTGTGCCGAAGAAGCACGCGCAGCTAACTCACAGACCGCCGCGCCGCCAGTAGCTTTAGGATGGATGGTCCGGTGCGGATCAGACACACGAAATCGGCCTGACGATTGTCCAACAACGAGCAACCGGCGACTGAGGACGTCGCGCTCGAGCAAGTGACGCTGTACAGCGTCCCGTGGTGCGGCTGGTGCCAAGACGCGCGCGCCTGGCTCGAGCGGCGCGGCCTTGCCTTTGAGGAGATCCGCGTGCCGGACTCTCAGCCTGAGCGCGCGCAGGTCATCGAGGTCTCGGGACAGATGGAAGTCCCGGTCATCGTTGTACATAGGGACGGTCGACCGCACGTATTCCTGGACGAGAACGACCCGGAACTGCACGCGTTGCTGGGGCTGTAAGCGGGAGCGCACCGCAGAGGGGCCTTGACGGCGCAGCGTGACGGGCGGCGGCCGTTTGCCGGTGATCGAACAGATCGTGACACGCCGCATCCGCTTTGGGGGGAGGACGGGCTAGGCCAGCGAGGCGGCTATGCCTGGCATGGGCCGACCGCAATGGGCGCAGTAGTTCGCGTCCGGCGGATTGCCGCTTTGACACCCGGCGCAAACAATCTCGCTGGGCAACCGCGCGCCGCAGTTGGCGCAATAGTTCGCGTCGACTGGATTCGAGCGGTCGCAGGCGGGGCAGCGCCGCTGGCGACTGCCTTGGGGCGGCGCGGCCGCACGCGCGCGGATCGCCACGCGGTCACGCGCGCGCGTCAAGTCATCAACGGCGATGCTCAAGGCCGTGGCCAGGGCGTGCACGTCTTCGTCCGGCACATGGGTCACCTTGCCCGTCTCGACATCGCTGAGCCAGGGCCGATCACGCCCTATCACTTCGGCAAGCTGCGCCTGAGTGAGCCGCTCTCTTTTGCGCGCGTTGAACAGGAAGATGCCCAGGGTCCCCCGGTCGATCTCGCCGAACGCGCGTTTGTGTAGCTTGCGACGCGCCACGGCAGGCAGCCCTCCGCTGGGCGGTTGGGGGCGCGAATGTATCACTGACCTTCACGCATGTCTACAGGATTTGGGAACAAAATTGGACTAGAGAGGATCCATTTCAACCTGATGATTAGATTTGGCGCCGCAGGTTGTTGCTACATCACTGCGAGCGGGGTTCCGCGCGGCAGGGAGTGACGCGCCATCCGGAGCAGCGGGGCAGGACCAACCAGACGGCGCCGCACGGGCGTCTTCAGGGGATGGTCAGCTCCTGGCCGATCTGCAGCTGATCGGGATTGACGATTCGATTGGCTCTAACCAGGTCGTCGACGCTCGCGCCGAACCGCGCCGCGATGGAAGACAGCGTGTCGCCAGCTTGCACGATATAGACGAAGACCGTGGGCGTAGGCGTTGCGCGCGGCTCGAGAGTGGGCGTGGGGGTTGGCTGGGGGGTCGGAGTGGCAATCACCGTCTGGAAGGCAGAGTTGGGCTCATCGATGATCACGGGGGTCAGGGCGCTTGGAATCGGCGTTGCATCCGGGACCGCGGAAGTCGGTTCGCGCGGCTTCAGAAGAAAGAACCACAGAAGAAAAACGACGAAGGCCACCACTAGCAAGCCCACGAAGAGCTCGCTCCCGCGCGTGGCTGGCCGATCGGCTTCGTCCATAGTGAAGTGCGCCCGCGCCGCCTAGCTGTAGTGTCGTTTCACGTTGTCAGCAAGCTGAAGACCGCTGCCTGTGAACCGGATTCGAGCAAGAGTCGAATTGAAGGGGGCCTTCGTGAGACAGCGTAACGCGCGGCTGACTCCCGATGGCGCTGAAGGACTCAATTCTGCGTTAAGGACCGCGCCGCTATTCCGCCGGAGTCGAACCTGGCGGCGCTCTTCGGAGGCCGATTCGCGATCGCACTAGATCAACGCTGCGCCGTCACGGGCGGGGAGTCGCCGGCGCCCTCCCCCACGCCGGCGCGGCCCATGCCGACATACTCGAATCCCAGACTCTGCATGCGCGCCGGGTCGTGCATATTGCGTCCATCGACCAGCACGTCGCCGTGCATCGCGTTGAGCACGGCGCGCCAGTCCAGCTCGCGAAACTCGTTCCACTCGGTGGTGATGACCACTGCGTGGGCGCCCTCGGCCGCGTCAAGGGCGGAGGCGGCGTAAACGACCCTGTCGCCCAGCTCAGCGCGTGCCTTCTCGCTCGCCACGGGATCGTAGGCACGCACGGCGGCTCCTTCGCCCACCAGCAGGTGGATGATCTCGATGGCCGGGGCGTCGCGTACGTCATCGGTGTTGGGCTTAAACGACAGTCCCAAGACTGCGATCGTGCGGCTTCGCAGGCCGCCCAGCGCGCGCCGCAGCTTACGAACGGCCGCCCGGCGGGCGTCGCGGTTGATTTCCATCACCGCACGCAGAAGCTGCGGATGGGCGCCGTGCACCGAGCCCATGTGCTCGAGCGCGCGCACGTCTTTGGGAAAGCAGCTGCCGCCCCATCCGATGCCCGCGTCGAGATAGTTGGGGCCGACCCGCTCATCCAACCCCATCCCACGCGCGACGACCTGCACGTCGGCGCCGAGCGCTTCGCAGATGGCGCTTATCTCGTTGATGAACGAGATACGGGTCGCGAGATAGGCGTTGGAGGCGTACTTGATCATCTCCGCGGTGCGCAAATCGGTGATGATGATGGGGCAATCGAAGGAGCGGTAAATCTCGGCCACGTGCTCGGCCGCAGCGCGGTCGGGTGAGCCAATTACCACCCGATCCGGCTTCATGAAGTCCTGCATTGCGCTGCCTTCGCGCTGAAACTCCGGATTGGAAACCACCGGGAAATGCAGGCCGTCGGATCGGCGCTCGTTGGTGATCCGCGCCACCAGGTCGCCCGTACCAATCGGCACGGTGCTCTTGGTGACAATGATAGTTTCGGCCGAAAGATAGGGCGTTGCTTGCGAGGCCGCCGCATCCACCGCGGCTAGATCCGCCTCGCCGGCCGCGCCGGTGGGCGTGTCCACCGCGATGAAGACAAAATCGCGATTAGGAATGGCCTGCGCGTAGTCGGTGGAGAACGAAAGTCTGCCGGCCGCCACGTTACGGGCAACCAACGTCTCCAGGCCCGGCTCGAAGATAGGGATAACGCCCTGCCGCAGCGCCCTGATCTTGGTCTCGTCAATGTCGAGACAGCTGACCCGATGCCCCAGATCGGCCAGACACGCTCCGACTGTGAGGCCCACGTATCCGGTACCGACGACGCAGATTGCGCTCAGAGCCCGGCCCCCCGCACGGAGTTCGCCGCGCGCGCGCAGGGCGGGCGGGCCGTGCTCCTCATGTCCGTGCTCCCGGCGCGGAGAGGGCTGCCGTCCCCTCGCGCGCGCACGCGTCGATGAAACGCTGCACTGACGCCGGACGTCCGACGAAGACCAGGACGTCACCAGCCTGGAGCGCCACGCTGGGCGCTGGGATTGTGAGCAACTCGCCATCCCGCGAGATCGTTATCAGGACGACCTCATACTCCTCGGCAAGATCGAGGTCGTGCGGGGTCTTTCCGAGCAACGGACTTGTGGCCGGCAGCGCGACTTCCTGGATGCCCAATCTAAGTGATCTTGGATCCAGCAACTCGTCCACGACGTCGGCGGTCTGCGGCGACAAAACGTACGTTGCCATGCTTTGCGCACCCTCCGCCGAGGGTGAGAACACCCGGTTCGCGCCGGCGGCCTGGAGCCGTTCCACCGCCTCGGGCGAATTCGCCCTGGCCACTAACGTCACCGTCGGGACAAGCACCCTGACGGCCAGGACCGTGTAGACGTTCTCCGCGTCATAGCCCGTAGCGACGAGTACGCCCGCCGCTCGCAGCAGGCCGACACGGTTGAGGGTCTCGCTAGCCGCCGCGTTTCCTTCCACACACGCGAACCCGTCGGCCCTGGCACGCTCGCACCTGGCCGCGGCGGAGTCGATGACGACCACGGATTTGGCCGCATGGGTCAGGCTGGAAGCAATCGACGATCCGACCCTACCGTAGCCGCACACGATGTAGTGCCCACTCAGGCGCTCCAGCTCGAGTTCCCTCCAGCGTTGCGCGAACTGTGCCCGCAGCTGGCCGCTCACAACATACTCGACCAGCCTGGCGGCAGCGTAGCCCAACGTTCCCACTCCCGACACGATGAGGATTACGGTAAAGACGCGTCCCTCAACCGTGAGCCGCTGAACCTCGCCGAATCCCACCGTGCTGACGGTGATGACGGTCATGTAGAGCGCGTCGATCGGCGCCATCTGCTCAATGAGCATGTACCCCACGAATCCCACGACTGTGAGGAAGAGCAATGCCGCCAGGGCGTATAGCAAGCGCCGCCGAAGACGAGGGTCGACGTGATCGACGGGGCTTGACTGTGACACGGGGTCTAGCCGCCCACCTGGAGCTCGGCGTCGGTCAAGGCGACCTGCGGCCGCGGCGCTGGCGAGCCGGATCAGAACCCCGACGTGAACAGCTCTTGCACCCGATCACTGGCCTTACGCCGAATCGAACTCTTCGTTGGCGGGAGGGGTGAACCTGATGCGGAGCCGACCGTCGTCGAGGGTGGCTGCCTCGTGCCGCATGCGCGCGAGCGCGCGCGGCAGCACGATGTTGCGGCGCGCGCTGCCCATGCGGACGACCAGCTCGTCGCCCCGCCGGACGAGGCTGGCTTCCGCCTTGGTAACGAAGGGCGCCGGAATCTCGAACTCGAAACCGCACTCGTCCTGCTTGATGCGATACGGCTTTTCGCTCACGAGCACAGCGGCGGGGTCCGCGTCGCCGTGCAAGTGCTCACCGACACAACGCAGGGACTCCAGCCCCACGACCTCATCAGCGAACTGAGGAACCGTCAGCACTGGGATCGGGTCGAATACCTCGTGAATCTGCGTTACATAGGGACTTTGCATGGCGCGAATCTGTGCGGCGAACTCGCCCGACGCGCTCTCCGGCACGACCCGGTTGACCACCACGGCGTCGGTGACGTGGCCGTAAAGCGTCAGGTAAGTAAAGCTGCGCTGGGCCTCGCGCACGGCCATCTTTTCCGGATTCACGACCAGACGAGAACTTGAGCGCGCCGGGTTGGTCAGCAGCGTGTTGAGCTGCTCCAGCTCGGTGGCCAAGTCCGACATTGCCGCAAAGACCTCGTCCTCCGGCAGCGGCATGTCCGTGACGCGCCGCGCGATGGGGCGAATGATGCGGGTCAGCTGACGCTCGATCGGCACCATCTTCTCCATCCACCAGCGGCCGACCTCGGGAAAGGACAGCAGGCGCAGCGTCTCGCCGGTGGGCGCGCAGTCGACCACGATCACGTCGAAGTCGCCGGACTCGACGTGGCGGTTCACCCATAGGAGGTTGGCCAACTCGTCCATGCCGGGAAGCACCGCGATCTCCTCGGCCATCACGTCGTTGACACCGCGCCAGGCGAGCAGCGCCTGCATCCATTTCTGCACGGTCCCCCAGTACCGCTCGAGGTTGTGGTAGATGTCGCACTCCTGGGCCCACAGACGCTCCGCCACTTGCTCGGGCTCGGGTCCGACCGGCATGCCCAGCGAATCAGCCAAGCTGTGCGCGATGTCGGTGCTCATCACCACGGTGCGATAGCCGCGCTCGGCGCAGCGCAAGGCCGTGGCGGCCGCGACGCTGGTCTTGCCGACGCCGCCCTTTCCGGTGTAGAGCAGGATGCGAGCTTTGGATTCGGAGTCCATACCGGTACTAAGCGCGACCGCGGCTCACCCGCAGGAGGACGCCGCGGCGCGGCAAGACGCGCCCTATAGTGGCCGCGGCGAGCGCCCCGGCCTCCTCCAGATCGCGCCGCAGTGCCGACTCGCGCTGTGGCGCGACCGCCATCAATAGTCCGCCACTGGTTTGCGCGTCGGCCAGGGCAATGCGTTGGGAGGGCGCAACACTATCGCCCCAGTCCACCACTCCTTCAAGGGCGGCGAGGTTGCGCTCAGTTCCACCCGGTACGTGATCCTCGTCTATCAGCTTGGTCAGATGTGGAAGGTACGGCACTTGATCAGCGTAAACGTACGCGGACGCGTTGCTGGCGTCCAGCATCTCACGCAGGTGGCCCAACAGACCATATCCGGTCACGTCGGTCATCGCGTGCACGCCGTGCCTGGCAGCCGCCTCGGCGGCCGCACCGTTGAGGGCGCGCATGCTGGTGACGGCGGCCAGTACCGCGTCGTCAGGCGCGGCATCGTGCTTGATGGCGGTAGTGATGACACCGGTGCCGATCGGCTTGGTGAGCACCAGCAGGTCGTTCGGACGCGCGCCGGCATTCGTAATGATGTGATCTGGGTGAACGGTGCCCAGCGCCACCAGGCCATATTTGGGCTCCGGGTCGTCGATAGAGTG
Organism: Chloroflexota bacterium; assembly: GCA_965220075.1. Classification (GTDB taxonomy): domain Bacteria; phylum Chloroflexota; class UBA11872; order UBA11872; family UBA11872. Next base: position 672,017 of record OZ244806.1, on the reverse strand, counting down.
TCCGCCAGCGACAACGGCGCCCGCTTCGAGCACCACCTCGGCGCCGCCGCGCTGGATCTCAGCAAGGGCGTCCAACGGCAACGCGTTGCGCGGGAAGGCCGCAAAGTTGAGCGCCAGGATCGGCTTTGCGCCCATCGCGTACAGGTCGCTGAGCGCATTCGCGGCCGCGATCGCTCCAAAGGTGAATGGGTCGTCCACGATGGGCGTGAACACATCCAGCGTGACGGCGAGCGCGAGATCATCGCTGATTCGATAGACGGCAGCATCATCCATGGTCCCCGCGCCCACCAGCAGCGCATCGGAGACCATCGGCGGCATCAGGCGCAGCACGTGCGCGAGCTCAGCCGAGCTGAGCTTGCACGCTCAACCAGCGCCGTGCGAATACCGCGTAAGTTTCACTGTAGGCTCACAAGTCGCCATGTGGGAATCTACCGTAACTACGGGGCCGGCTCACACGGTTTACTAGTAGGAGCGTCGAAAGCTCAGCGCTGCCAGGGGAGGGGCTGAAGATGCGCGCGAGGTCGAGCGGGCGGCCCGCATTCAGGCTAGGCGTCGTTGCGCTGGCCCTGGCGGCGCTCGGCGCGACGTTCGGAGCGGCCGGCGCCGCGCCGCCGGACAGCCCCGCGGACCTCGGCTACGTTCGCCGCGCGGCGCTGGGCGGCTGGTTCTTCGAGCAGCCCGATGGGCCGCTCGGCTTTGGGCTGGTGAACTTTCAGGACGGTCCGCGGTTCCTGGACGCCTACCAAAGGTTGGGCGGCGCCGCACTGGGGCCGGTGATATCGCGGCCCTGGATCGGCTCGGGAGGCTACATCTATCAATTGACGCAGCGGGTTCTGCTGCAGTGGTCGCCCGTGGACCGTACCGTGGGCGTCGGCAACCTGTTCGAGATTCTCCAGGAGCGCGGACTCGAGGACGAGCTGCGGAGTCGACATGTCCCAGCCGCGCAAGCCGACGGCGCCAGTACGTTTGAGGAGTCTCGCAGGGTCCGTCTCGGATGGCTCACGGACTCGACAATCGCGCAAGCCTTCCTGAGCAATCCCCTCGATCCGGGCGCCGTCGACGCCAGCATTCTGTTACACGGCCTGCCGATGTCCTATCCCGTGCAGTTCGGCCCGTTCGTCGTGCAGCGGTTTCAGCGCACGGCGCTTCAGCACTGGGTGGAGGCCGCGGAAGAAGGTCCGCCCGTCGGTTCCGTGGTGCTCGTCAACGGCGGCGACATCTACCGAGACCTGCTGCTGGCCGGCACGCTGGCGGTCGAGCCGCATCTTGATAGCGACGCACGCATGGTGGACATGCGCGGCGCGGCGCCGGAGTTGACGTCGGCCGAGATAGACGCGCCTACCGAACGCGTCTATAACGCCGTAGACCGCGAAACCTGGGAGGCGCTGGGGCTGTTGGAAGGCATCGAGCTGAACGAGGCGGGGCTGCAGCTGGCAGCCGAGCTGGGTGTGCCGATTCGACTACGACCTTTGCCGCCGGAGGTGCTGGGAGTCTTCTCCGCGCCAAACAGGATCGAGGTGAATGACGACGTGAGAGGCGAAGACCGGCGGGTCCTGGCGGCGATCCTGGCCCACGAATTGACCCATCTTCAGGACTTTCAGGCCGGCCGGCTGGGGACCTCACGGGCTAGCTGCATCGCGGCGGAAACACGCGCAGTCACGCGTGAGGCACATGTATGGGGCACTCTGGTCGGCCAGGCGGGCAAGCCGCCGCCCGCGACGGTGTTGGAGCTCACCCTGAATCGCCGGCTGGAAGCGGAGCAGGCGGGTGAATCCGAGTTGCACCTGCTCGTCACGGCCACCTACGAGGACGAGTGTTGAGCAGGAAAGCGCAAGGCGGTCGGCGCGCCGCGGGTTCAGGCACGCGCGGCCGGGTTAGGATGGCACCGGCTCTCTGCATACCGCCGGAGTTGCTTCGCACGGTCGATTTCTGATCGCGAAGCCGCGCCGCCCACACCGAATGTCCGACAACGCCGTCGATACGCTGGCCGAGCGCGGGTTCATCCATGCCGTCAGCGACGAGGACGGGTTGCGCCGCACTCTGCAAGAACCGACGGGTTTCTATCTCGGCATGGACCCAACGGCGTCGAGTCTGCACGTCGGCCACCTAGTCCCGCTGATGTTGGTGGCGCATCTGCAGCGGGCCGGGCACCCGGCCGTACTGTTGTCCGGCGGCGGCACGGGCCTCATCGGGGACCCCTCCGACAAGGCCGAGACGCGCAAGCTGCTCGGCAGGGCCGAGATCGAGGCTAACGTGGCCGCCAACACGCGCCAGATCCAGCGCTTCGTCGAGCTCGGCGAGGGGCGGGCCGAGGTGGTGGACAACCTGGATTGGCTTAGCGAGATCCGGTATCTCGACTTCCTTCGCGAGATCGGTCGTCACTTCAGCGTGAATGAGATTCTTGCCACGCATACTTACCGCGAACGGCTGCAAGCGGGGCGCCCTCTCAACTTCGTGGAGATCAACTACCGGCTCTTGCAGGCTTACGACTTCTTGCACCTCTATCGCACGCGCCGCTGCCGGCTACAGGTCGGGGGCAGCGATCAATGGGCCAACATCGTGGCCGGAGTGGACCTCATCCGGCGGGTCGAACGGGCTGCGGCTTACGGCCTGGTTACGCCCCTGCTGGAGACCGCTGCGGGCCAGAAGATGGGCAAAACGGAGTCCGGCGCCCTGTGGCTGGACGCCAGGCTCACGCCGCCCTACGACTTCTTTCAGTACTGGGTCAACATCGACGATCAGATGACCGAGCGTCTGCTGGGCCTGCTGACCTTTCTACCCATGCAGCGCGTACGCGAGCTGGGCGAGTTGCGCGGGCCTGACGCGCGGGAGGCCAAGGAGACCCTGGCCTTCGAGGTCACGAAAATAGTCCACGGCGACCGCGCGGCGGCCGAGGCGCGCGCCGCGGCGCGCGGTCTGTTCGGGGACGGCAAGGAGGCGCCCGAGGGTGTGCCGGAAACGTTGCTCGACGGCGCCGCGCTGCGGGCCGGCCTGAGCGTGATGGATCTCCTGGTGACCGCCGGCCTGACCGAGTCACGCGGCGCCGCCAGGCGTCTGATCGAGCAGGGCGGCGCGTATCTCAACGACATGCGCCTAGTAGACCCGGACAAGGTCATTGGCGGCGACGATTTTCAGGGGAACTCGTTGCTTCTGCGGGCGGGACAGAAGCGCTACCGCCGCGTGCGCGTGCGATCGTGATGAGCAGCCCGAGCGCACCTCCCGGGGCCTGGCCGTGAGCTGGTCGCGCGACGCGCTCGTGCGGGTCGACCTGGAAAGCCCGCCGAACGTGTGGGACCGGTTTCTGGACGCTCTCGTCGCCTACTGGTCGGAGAGCGTGCCCGACCAGCTAAACGATCCCGAATGGCGCGCTATCCACGCGGAGCGCATGCGTCGAAGGCTCGAGGCGCATCCCACCTGGTTGTGGGTATATGTGCAGGATGGCCGCACACTTGCTCTGACCAATTTCTTCGTGGAGGCGGGGCGCGCGCGGATAGCCGAGTTCTACGTACTGCCGAGCCTGCGGCGCCAGGGTCTGGGGCGCTTCCTGATCGAGCAAGTGCGTGTGGTCCTGCGTGACGCGGGCATAAGGCGCATCGGCATAAACGTGCCGCATAGCGCGGTTGGCCGCATTGACTTCTGGCACGCGTGCGGATTCCGCGATCTGGCGGTGGAGCTGGAGACATCCACTCGACCTGGCGGCAACGGGTAGCGCCGGCGCGGCGTCACCCGCTAGGCTGAGCCAATTGGATGGATTGAGAGGCTCCCCTATGCCGGCCCAGCGTGCTCCCGTGGACGTGGTGGCCCCGCGGCGAATCAAGCTCCGCAAGCCCGCGCTCCCGGAGGACCTCGAGGACGCCGAGTTGCGCGCGGCCGCGGGCCAGACGCCCCGCTGCGAGTGGGCTCAGCGCAATCCCGATCTGACCGTCTACCACGATGAGTATTGGGGTGAACGGCCAGCCGGCGACGACGAGTACTTCGAACGCATGATGCTCGAGATATTCCACGCCGGTCTCAGCTGGACGCTGATATGGAACAAGCGCGCGGGTCTGCGGCGTGCGTACGCCAACTTCGAGATCGCGGCTGTTGCCGAGTTCGGTGCGGCGGATGTCGAGCGGCTCCTGAACGATCCGGACGTGGTGCGCAGCGCGCGAAAGATCGAAGCCGCCATCGAGAACGCGCGGCGCACTCTGGCGATCCAAGTGGAAGCGGGCTCGCTGGAGACCTTTCTGCGCGCCATGCCTGACGGCGAAGAAGCGAAGCTCAAGACCCTCAAGCGGCACTTCCAGTTCATGGGGCCCGGCGTCGCGCGCGGGTTCACTGAAGCCACCGGCCTGGTTGCGCCGCCGCATCATCCCTACTGCTTCAAGGCCGGGTCGCCCGTCTGGTCGTCCAGCCGCTAGCCGGGCGGGACCGCACGGCGCCGCGCCCGACCGAGCTGAAGCGGCGCAGATCGGGCAGACAGGCCGCCGCGGGGCTAGTAGCCTCACTGATACGCTTCCCGCCACGATGCCGAGTGCCGTCGATTCTGGTCGGAACTTCCGACGGGCTGCACGTGCTAAATGGCCGCGCCGAACCGGTCTTCACCGGGCGGCGGGTGACCGCACTGGCGACCGGCCGCGGGCGTCTGTGGGCCGTGGTGGACGCGCAGGAAGTCTGGACCCGTCCCGAAGGGGGTAGGTGGGAGAAAGCCGCCGCGGGCGGCAAGCACGAGCTGACCTGCCTGGTGGAGACGCGCACGGGGGTCTTGGCCGGCGCGGCCGAGGCGCACCTGTACCGCTTGAATGACGGCTTACTCTCGCTGGAAGCAGCCTTCGATCACGTCCAAGGCCGCGAGCACTGGTTCACGCCGTGGGGCGGTCCGCCTGACACCCGATCTCTGTCCGTCGACGCCGCCGACGCGCTCTACGCGAACGTTCACGTGGGAGGGATCGCCGCGTCGCATGACGACGGAGTGTCGTGGGCGCCAACGGAGCTTGATATTCGCTCCGACGTCCACCAGGTTGTCGCGCATCCGCACCGTGCGGGCGTGCTGCTGGCCGCAACAGCCCGTGGTTTGGCGCTGAGCCGCGACGCCGGTTCTACCTGGGACATCGACGCCAGCGGACTGCACGCCACCTACGCGCGGGCGGTCGCGATCGCGGGTGACAACGTGCTGCTCACAGTCTCGCGCGGTCCTGGCGGCGGGGCCGCCGCGATATACCGGCGACCGCTCGAGGATGAAGGTGAGCTTGCGCGCTGCCGCGCGGGCCTGCCGGACGCGTTTGCGGGCAACATCGATACGCATGCGCTGGCCGCGCTTGGAAATACAGTCGTCTTCGGTACCCGCCAGGGTGCGATTTACGCTTCCGACGACGCCGGGGGCGCCTGGCGGACCTTAGCGGAGGGTCTGCCGCCGGTGGAGTGCCTTCTGCTTACCGACTAGCTGCGTCGATCCCGCGGCCGGGCTACGCCCGAAACCGTCTGATCACGCGCGCGCTCCGGGGAGAGACGGTCCGGCTTCCGGTTCGCACCGAGGCTCCCGCCAATATCTGCAAGGGAGTGCGGAGGGCGCTGCGGCGGCGGTCCACGTGCGCCATCCCGACCTGCCGCCCCGAGGTGTCGAGGGTCGCGCTGGTGACGGATCCGATCCTAACGCCCCGCACGTCGGTGACAGGGTCACCCTGGCGGGCCATCGGCGCGCGCTCCTCGGTAACCGCAAATCGCACGATCTGGGCGCGGCGCTGAGTCTCGCGCCGCAGGATGCCGGCGCGCCCGATGAAGAAGGGTTTATAGGCCTTCACGAAGTTCCCGAATCCAGCGTCGCAGGGCGTGAGGTCGAGCGGTCCGGCCAACTCGTGGCCGTAGAGCGGAAAACCCGCCTCCGTTCGAGTCGAATCGCGCGCGCCCAAACCCGCCGGCACGAGACCTTGATCGGCGCCGGCCTCGAGGATGGCGTCCCAGACGCCAGGCGCCGCGTCCGGGTGAACGAAGATCTCGAATCCCATCCGCTCGCCGGTGTAGCCCGTGCGGGCCGCCTCGACGGGAGTGCCGGCGACCGTGAGGGAGCGAACGTCGTTGGTTCGCATGGCAGCCAGCGCGGCACGCTCATCGCCATCAACCAGGCGCTCGAGGATCGCGTGCGAGCGCGGCCCTTGCAGCGCTAGGTCCAGCCGCTGGCGCGCCCCGGCGCCGGCATCTTTCAAGTTCTCGAGCGAGGCCTTGACCGGACATGCGGCCCAGTGATCGTTGGTTTCGATCTCGTATTCACGCTCATTCACGCCGCTCAGCCAGGCCCAGTCCTTCGCGGCGTTGGCCGCGTTCACGACAGCCAGAAAGCGCTCGGCTTCCAGTCGATAGACGATCAGATCGTCGAGGCAATGGCCGGCGGGGTCGAGCAGGTGGGTGTAGAGCGCGCGCCCGGGCGGGAGGCGCGAGGCGCTGCCCGTCACAACCAGATCGAGGAACTCGGCGGCGTGCGGACCGCTGACGCTTAGAACGCCCATGTGGCCCACGTCGAACAGCCCGGCCGCTTCGCGCACGGCGCGGTGCTCGTCCCTGATGCTCGTGTACCAGACGGGCATCTCCCAGCCGGCGAACGGGATCAGCTTCTTGGCCTGGGAGGCGTGGAAGAAGTGCAGCGGAGTGCGCCGCAGGGGCGGATCGTCCGGCTCCCGCCACACGAACTCGCGCTTGCGGTGCGTTCCCGAGTCAGCCGGTTGCCGCCCACGGCCCAGGAAGAACGGACGCGCGAGATCGGGCGGCGGCGGCGGCGGGAGAGGCGTGTACGCGACTCGGCGCTGGGACAGTGCGCACTCTATGGCCGCCATCTCCCGCGCCGGCGCGATGACGGCCGCGGCCTCTCCGTCCGCGATCAGCCAGGCCGCGCATCCGGCCAGCTCAACCTGGGTCGAGCCGCCGGGGGCGACCGCTCCGAGCGCACCAGCGTCGCTGGCCGAGATCGAGAGAGCGTCCAGCGGCCGGGCGGCCGAAGTGCCGGCTCGCACGCTCACCGCGCCGCTGAGCTTGCGCGTGAGATCGTCGCGATCGGCCACTACGTAGCCGTCGCTGAGCGCCTGCAACCACTCCGCGAGGGCCGGGCCGTCCTGCGGATCGACAACTATGAGGCAGCGGCGCTCCGACCCCTGGCCGGGGTCTTGAGGTCGAAACACCAGCGCGCTGGCGTCGGCCGCGCCGTCGGAGGTTCCGATACCCACGTGCGCCGCTCCGCCCGCCGCCAGGTCGCGCGTGCGCCGGTTCGATATCTCATCCACGAAGGCGTCCGCGCGCGGTCCGCGCACCTCCAATAGAGCGGCTCGCGCGGGTTCTACGGGCGCGGTGGACACGCCCTCGGCGCGACCGCGCCGAGCGAAGTCCAGCACTTCGCCGGAAAGGCGTTGGAGGGTGCTGTAGTCGATCCTTCCTCGGAAACGTGGAGTACGCCTGCCCGGATAGCTCACGCTCGCCATGGCGCGAAAGGCGCGGGCCATGATCCCGGCCAGCTCGCGCATGTCGTCGGCGTCGTAGCCGCGCTGCGTGAGCCAGGGCGTACCCATGCGCACGCCCGTGGGCGCGGCGAATCCACGGTCGCCGGGCAGTGAGTTGCGGTTGGCCACCAGGCCGATGAAATCGAGCAGGCGGACGGCAGGCTCGCCGCGCAGATCGCCCCGCGCACCGCACTTTCGCAGGTTGACAACCAGCAAGTGCGATCCGGTGCCGCCGTAGGCCAGTCCGACGCCCTCAGCCTGCAAAGCAGCGGCGAGCGCGCTGGCGTTGGCCACTATCCGGTGTTGCGTTGCGCGGGACTCCGGCCTGGCGGCGAGTCCGAACGCGACCGCCATGGCCGCGATCTTGTTGAGATGCGGTCCGCCCTGCTCACCGGGGAACACGGCCCGGTCAATCTTTCGCATCAGATCCAAGCGGTGCGAAAGGATCACCGCGCCGCGTGGACCGAAGAGCGTCTTGTGGGTGGTGAACGTGACTATGTCGGCAATGCCCACGGGCGAAGGGAAAGCGCCGGCCGCCACTAGCCCGGCGGGATGCGAGATATCGGCCATCAAGTAGGCGTCCACGCTGTCGGCGATTTCGCGGAAGCGCTGCCAGTCAGGCGGCCACGGGTAAGAGGTGTACCCGGCCACGATGATCTTTGGCCGCGCTTTGCGGGCGGCTTGGGCAATCGCGTCGTAATCGAGCTGCGCGTCCGCGTCGGCCAGGGCGTAGCTGGCTGACCCGTAACGGATGCCGGAGCGATTCACCTTGGCCCCGTGGCTGAGGTGTCCGCCGTGCGCCAGCGCCAGACCCATGATCGTGTCGTCGGGCTGCAGCAGCGCTTCGTAGACCGCGTTGTTGGCCGCCGCGCCGGACAAGGGCTGCACGTTCACGTGCAAGCCGGCCGAGGAGACAAGCGCGTTGCCAAAAAGCTCGGCGCAGCGCCGCCGCGCCAGCGATTCGATCAAGTTGGTGTAGTCATTGCCGCGGTAGTAACGGCGATCGCTATAGCGGCGGAAGCGCGCAAGCTGCCAGTCCAGGTCGCGCAGCGCCTCCTCTTCATCACGAACCATGGCTCTGGCCGGATAGCCTTCCGCGTAGATGCTCGTGAACGGCGAGGCCAGCGCCTCCCGAACCGGCCGGGGTGTGAGGCTTTCGGAAGGGATCAGGATCAGTTTGTCGCGCTGGCGCGATTGCTCGCGGCGGGTCAGATCCGCCGTGAACGGATCCACCTCATCCAGTGGGAGGTCGAACGTGATATCCGCGTAGGCCGACTGGTCGCTCATGCCGCCTGTGCCTGGTTGCGGGGCGTGCCTAGGGTACGTCGAGCGGACCAGGCTGGCTTCCGGTCTCCGCTTTCGGGTCGATCTGGCAGCCACCTACCGGAGCGCAGACGCAAATACTCGGGCAAACGAGGATTCGACGCGAGCCGGCATGCTTGCGGCGCCGCCGGGTGGCAAGTTCACTGCTGCATCCGTTCGAACTCCACGTGCGGCTCGCGCCGCAGCAAGCGCCTGGCGACCCAATCGCGCATCTCCGCGGCACGTCCATGGCTGCGCAGTGACGCCAGGAAGGCGCCGAGGCTCACGCCGCCGGCCAACCCAAGCAGAAAACCGAAGCTAAAACGATTGATGACCCGTATCCTCTCCAGCTACTGCACGCGCAAGACCGCCGGGGCGTCGGCCCACAACTCTTCCAATCGATAATACGCCCGACCCTGCTCGGAGAACACGTGCACGACCACGGTTCCGAAGTCGGCCAGCAGCCAGCCGTCCCCGTAGTCACCCTCGAACCGGGGATGAATCTCGGCCTTGCTGGTGAGCTCGCCGTCCATCACCTGCCGAATCGCGCGCATTTGGGGGCTGCTGTGGACGGTGCCGATCACGAAGCAGTCGGCTATGACCGTCAGCCCGCGCAGATCGAGCAGCAAGAGGTCGGATGCTCCGCGCGCCGCCAGCTCGTCGACGAGCTGGCGGGCGAACTCGAGCGGGTTTTGCAGCGACACACGCCGTGGCTTCTAGTGGCGGGGATTATATCGAAGGAGAGCAGCGGGGCGCCGCCAGCCCATAGAGGCCATGCCGCCGGATGTACTCCTCGACCGGCGGCGGGAGGTAGGCGTGGAGCTGCCGTCCGTCAGCGATCAAGCTGCGCACGCGCGAGGATGAAATGTCCACGGCGGGCATCTCGTGCGTATGAAGGCGGTTGCGTGCCTGCGGGAACGCGGCCAGCAACTCGGGCGGGGGCGTGTTGCGGTGCGCGCTGCGCGTGATCGAGATGAATGCGGCGTGAGCCACGATGCGCCCTATGTCGCGCCAGCAGAGAAGCGCGTTCAGCGCGTCCGCGCCTATCACGACATAGACCTCGTCGCCTGGGCGCTGGCGCCGGATCAAATCGAGAGTATCGGCCGTGTAGGAGGGGGCTTCGCGCGTCAGCTCAATGTCAGTGACGGCGATTCCCGTGCGACCCTGCGCCGCCAGCTCACACATCTCCAACCGGTGGCGGGCGGGCGCCCGGGCCGCGCCGCGCAGGGGCGATTGCGCAGCCGGGACGAGCAGAACTTCATCCAGCTCGAAGGCTCGCTGGGCCTCGCTCAAAACCGCCAGATGCCCGTAGTGGATCGGATCGAACGTTCCACCGAACAGACCCAGGCGCATAGCGTCTCAGACGGCTCGCACGGCGCGCGGCTGGCCGCTGAGCATAGCGCCGCCCAAGGCATGCAGCACGACCATGCAGCGCCGCTCATCAGTGACGCTCCCCAGGTCCACATCCCAATCTCCACCGGCGACCAGCCGGACGAAAGCCCGCGCCTGATCGCGGTGCGCCCAGGCGCCAGGGCATTCCAGCTCGGCGGCGGCACGCAGGCGAACCGCACCGTCGCGGCTATCGACCTCGACGCCCGCCACTTGTGCGGCCGCCGCGATGTCCCCGGTGCTGAAGCCGTGCAGCTCCGCGCACCGCAGGCCGTCCAACATGGTGATGCGCCTGCGGCCGTCGCTGAACTCCAGGTAGGGGTCGGCGAACGGCGGAGGCGGTTCCGCCGGGCCGATGGTGAGGGTGGCGGCGCGGCCGCCGGGAAACATGAGCATGGCCGCGACTGAGCGCGAGCCGTCGGGGGTCTGGGATCGACCGGGGGCGCTCTCCGCGAAGACGCGATCCGGCGCGGCGCGCATGCAGTGGCAGAGCAGATCCAGTCCGGCGACGGCATAGGCCGGCAACTCCCTGGGGAGGCCGGCGGTTTCGCTCCGCTCCGCTTCGCTCATCCACGACGCCCGAAAGTGGCCTTGCGCGATCACCGGAGCCGGCAGCAGACGCCGCGCGGCACGCACGAGGGGCGCGAAGCGGAGCGGATAGCCGACCGCCAGATGGAGGCCGCGTGCGCCCGCGTCCTCGTGCAGGGCGCGCAACGAATGCGAATCCGTGCCGAACGGCGCGTCAACCAGCACGTGCCTGCCGGACGCGAGGGCCATGGCAGCGTCGTCGGCCCTGCGGCCGGCAGGAGTGGCTATCACCGCGCCCCGCACTCCCGGCAGTTCGTGCAGGCGTTCGAGCTCGACATCGAGGGAGTCGATCTCAAGCGCCAGCGACCTTGCGCGGGTCGGCGCGGGGTCGCTCAGCAGGACCGGCGGCCATCCCGGCACGGCACGGATGCCGCTCACGTAACGGCGTCCCGCGGCCCCGCACCCGACCACTGCAAGCTGGACGCTGGCGGACATGGTTTGAGAGTGGTGGCCTGGACTATCGGCGTCAACTGCCCGCAGCGCGTTAGGATGCCCGGCACGCCTGCTGGCGAGATGGGTTGGGTTTATGGAGACGAGTGAACCGCGGCTCGATGGCTGGGCGCTGATTCTCGGCGCGTCCAGCGGTTTCGGCGCGACCACGGCTCGCACGCTGGCCGCCTGCGGAATGGACATCGTGGGCGTTCACCTGGACCGCCGCAACACGATGCCGGCAGCCGAGGCCGTTCGAGATGAGATTGTCGCCTCAGGCCGCCGCGCCGAGTTCTTCAACGTGAACGCGGCGGATCCCGAGGCGCGCGGGCGGGTGCTCGACGCTATCGCGCCCGCGGTAAAGGACGCCGAGCCTCCGATTCGGGTCGTCTTGCATTCGCTGGCGTTCGGCACGTTGAAGCCCTACATCGCCGACGACCGCGCCGACGCGCTCAGTCAGCGGCAGTTCGAGATGACGCTGGACGTCATGGCCAACAGCCTGGCTTTTTGGGCGCAAGATCTGATGGCGCGCTCACTGCTGGGCCGGGACTCGCGGATATTCGCTATGACGAGCGCCGGATCCGAGCGTGTCTGGCCCGCCTACGGCGCGGTCGGCGCCGCCAAGGCGTGCCTGGAGTTCCATATCCGCCAGCTGGCGGTGGAGCTGTCCCCCTATGGGATCACCGCCAATGCTATTCGCGGCGGCGTGACCGACACGCCCGCCCTGCGAGCGATCCCGGGGCATGAAGAGATGGTCGAACACGCCCGCAAGATGAATCCGGCCGGCCGGCTTACGCAAACGGAGGACGTGGCGCGGGCAATCGCGGCGCTGACGGCGCCTGGCACTTCCTGGCTGACGGGCAACGTGATCAACGTGGACGGCGGCGAGTATCTGAGCATGTGACGGGCGCGGCGCCGGTGGCCGCAAACGACCTCCCCCGCAAGCGGAATGGGCGTGCCGAGCGCGGTGGATTGCGCCGGTGTCGCTTGGGTGGCCGCGATTGAACACGATTGCGGCGCACGCGCTACTCTACGCGCGAAATCGCGCCGCGGCGCCATGCGCGCGGCTGACAGAACGAGCGACCGGGATGTGAGTTGACGCGCGGGGATCGACGCCGACTCCCCGCGGGGCGCGCGGCCACCAAGGGCGGCCACGGCAGGTGACCGCAAGCAGCGCCCGACCTCCACGTGGCGATGACACCGCTCCGGCATTGCGGCCGGGTTGCAGGGCAGATCTGTAGCCATCAAAAGGAGTAGGTGTATATGTCGATTCTGTGGAGTCGCGACCAGCCACGGCCGGTCGCATTGATCCGAATCATGGCCGCGCTCGCGCTAGCGCTTGCGGCCTTCTTCATCGTGCGCGGGTTGGTGCTGGCGCAGGCCGATCCCTCCGGCGCCGACACGCTGGCCGCCGACCCGACCGCCGGTATCACGTTCGTTTGGACGCTGATGGCGGGCGCGCTGGTGTTCTTCATGCAAGCCGGCTTCGCCCTGCTGGGCGCCGGCCTCATCCGGGCGAAGAACACCGTCAACTACTTGACGAAGAACATTCTCGACTTCGCCGCGGGCGGGCTTTCGTTCTGGGCCTTCGGATACGCCTTCATGTTTGGAGGAAGCGACTATCCGGGGCTGGCTGACGGAAACGCGTTCATTGGCTACTCGGGATTCTTCCTGGCGAATCAGGCCTACGACGTTTCCAGCGTCATGTTCTGGTTCTTCCAGATGGTCTTTGCCGCCACGGCCGCCACGATCGTGGCCGGCGCGGTGGCCGAGCGGACCCGCGTCACTGCCTACCTGGCCTACGGCTTCCTGGTAACCGCGATCGTCTATCCGATCTACGGTCACTGGATGTGGGGCGGAGGCTGGCTGGGCGGTGAGCAGCTCAACGCCTGGGTTGGCGCCAGCGCGGTCGATTTCGCCGGCTCCGGCGTGGTGCACACGATTGGCGGGGTGCTGGCGCTGGCCGGCGCGGCCACCGTGGGCGCGCGGCTGGGCAAATACGGTCCCAACGGCGAGGTCCGCAAGCTGCCGGGCCACAACCTGGTCTATCTGGTGATCGGGACGTTCATCTTGTTCTTTGGCTGGTTCGGCTTCAACGGCGGGAGCACCGTGAACGGCAATGACTTGCGCATCTCCGTGATCATCGCCAACACGTTCCTCGCCGGCGCCGCTGGCGCCGTGGTGGCCGCCTACGCGCGCTACGTGCAGACCCGCGGTCGGATCAGCGTGGCCGACACGTGCAACGGCGCGCTGGCCGGGCTAGTAGGCATCACCGCGCCCTGCGCCTTCGTGGCCCCTTGGGCGGCGGTGGTGATCGGCGCCGTGGCCGCTCTCCTGATGCTAGCCAGTGTCAGCTTCATCGAGCGGCGGCTGAAGATCGACGATCCCGTCGGTGCGTCTTCGGTCCACGGCACGGCTGGTGTTTGGGGTTTGCTGGCCGTGGGGATCTTCGCCGACGGTTCCTACGGCGACGTGGCGGGCTTCATAGCAGGCAACGGCTCGCAGTTTGTCGCTCAGCTGATCGCCGCCCTGGTGGCGGTGGCATGGGCGCTGACCGTGGGGCTGCTGATGTTCAACGCCATCAAGCGCACTATCGGGCTGCGCGCTCCGGAAGCGGAGGAGCTGCGCGGACTCGACATGCCCGAGCACGGTGAGATGGCCTATTCGGATGACGTGACGCAGGCGCCTCAGCCCACGGCGGCTGAGTAGCGCCCGGCAAGGAGTCGCACTGAAGACTGGGCGGTCGCGGTGGGACCGCGGCCGCCCGGTCGGACGGCGGACCGCCTGGCGCCTATCAGGCGGTCCGCCGCATCCACGGTCCGAACGAGCGGCTTCGCCGAGCTAGGTGCACGCTTGGGCGCAAGGCATCCGCGGCCGGGCCGCCGCGGGGCCCGTGATGTCAAAAACCCGCCAGAGCGGGCTAAACGTTGGGCCACATCGCGCCGGGATTGAGCGCCCCGCGCGGGTCCGCCGCCGACTTGATGCGCGCCATCAGCGCGAGCGTTTGCGCGTCATAGGCCCGCGCGACGAAAGGCCGCTTGACGCGCCCCAAGCCGTGCTCGCCGGATAAGACGCCGCCCGCCTCCACGCCCGCGCGCGCGATCTCGGCAAGCAGATCGAGCGCGGCCAGCCGCTCGGCGCGGATGGCCGGGTCATACAGGATGTTGGGGTGCAGAGTGCCGTCGGCCGCGTGGCCAAACACCGCCACGGTCAGATTGTGCCGGGCGGCCGCCTCTCTGACGCGAGCGGCGGTGGCGGCCAATTTAGTGCGCGGCACACAGATGTCCTCACCGATCTTGGCCGGGCGAATCCTTGCCAGGGAGGCCGTGATCGCCTTGCGCGCCGCCCACCATCCGCCGGCCGTCTCACTCCCAACCAGCCGGCCGCCCGATCCGTCCGCCGCAAGCAAGGCGTCCAGCTTTGCCAGCTCGGCTGACACGGCGGGCCGAGGACCATCAAACTCCAGCAGCAGCAGCCCACCCGCACTGCGCGGGAGACCCCATGAGCGCGCGCGCTCGAGCGCCGTGATGGTGACGTCGTCGAGGAACTCGAGCTTGGCCGGAATGAGACCGGCTTCGATGATCTCGGGAACGGCGCGCAGCGCCATCAATCCATCGTCGTACACCAGCGCGCGCACTTCGCTGTGAGCCGGAGGAGGCAGCAGGCGCAAAGCCGCTTCCGTCACGATTCCAAGCGTTCCTTCGGATCCCACCATGAGGTCGATCAGCGGCCCGTCGGCCGGGCGCCGCAGGTCAAACAGCTCACCCTCGGCGTCGACCACGCGCAGGCGCTGCACGTAGTCGCGGGTCACGCCGTACTTGAATGCGTAAGGCCCGCCGGCGTTGGTGGCTATGTTGCCCCCCAGCGTGGCCCCCGCGTCCGAGGAAGGATCGGGCGGATAGAACAGACCCTCGCGGGCCACGGCGCCGCGGAAGTCGCGTGTCACCACGCCCGGTTCGACTACGGCCAGGCGCCGCGCGGCGTCGATCTCGCGAAGCGCCTGCATGCGATTGGTGTCGATCACGATGGCGCCATCGGGCGGCACGGCACCGGCGGCCAGGCTGGTCGCGCCGCCGCGCACCATCCACTTGAAGCCGCTTTGCCGGGCGCGGCGCAGGAGCCGCGCTATCTGGCTTTCACCGGTTGGGAAGACCACGGCCGCGGGATGGCCGCGATACCCCATGGTGGCGTCGTAGCCGTAGGCCCAAAGCGCCGCCGGCTCGCTGATCACGTTTGCGGCGCCGGCCTCGGCGAAGAGCCACTGCCTGACTTCTTGCGCGTCCACGTCAACTCCGCGACCGCAGGCACGCCGACCGTCACTGGGCGAGCGCGACTTGTCTGTTGGCCGGATGGTACGGCGCCGGGCTGCGAGGGAGCGCCTACACGCGAGCCGCTAAGCGCGCACGCTGCGTTTCTGCGCCCGTGTGTTCGTAATTTGTTCGGTACAATTCCAGACTCTCATGCCCACCCGGATCGAGGTAGCTCGCGCGGCGCACGCCCTGCGGTTCATCGCCGGGGGCGCGGGTTGGGCTCCGATTCTGGACGCCGCCGACTACGTGAGCCGGACGTCGCTGGTGCGGGTGGCGGTCCATCCCCTGCCGCGGGCGCTGCAGGCCGTCCTGTGGTCCGACCGGCCGTCGGGGCCCCTCATTGTCGTGAACGCGCGGGTTCCGCGGCGCTACCGCAACTTCGCGGTCGCGCACGAGCTGGGTCACTGGAGACTGCACGCGGACGTGAGGCCCGGCGACGCCGATAGATTCCGGCGGCGCCGCATGGAGTGGGAAGCGGATCAGTTTGCGATCGAGTTTCTGCTGCCGGCGCCACTGCTGCTGCGCGTCCGCGCCGAGGCGCGCAAAGGATTAGACGAAACGGCTCAACGTCTTGGGGTCAGCGGATCCATGCTGCGCCGCCGTCTGCGCGAACTGGACGGTTTACGCTCTTGAAACCGCGATGCGCGGTGTGCGCCGAGGTACTAGGCCTTCTTCAGAAGCGGCAGGCCCGTTCGCTCGTTCTCCGAGACGACGTAGCCCGCGGGAAGAGCGTCGAGCGCGCCCTCTCCAACCTTCTGTGCGAAGAAGTAGATCGTCTGTTGTCTGCCGCCGCGCAACGTGACGTCACGCGTGTGGAGATAGTAGGTCTTGCCAGACTTCTTGCTGATGACGTTATAGGGCACACCCAACTCCTTGCCGCACGGCTCGCTCCGAACCACACTTGACGAGCCTGAAGCATACCCCGAAATGTGTGGGGACAGAAGCGGCGGCGTGCTGATCGCCGGGCGACGACCTGGGTATTCTGGCCGTCTGCGCGCTGCAGGCAGCTTCGCCCCGCAGTCCGAGTCAACTGTGTCCACACGCCCAAACACCGACCACGAGCCACAGCTCAGCGCCGCCCATATTGACGGTCTCCTGTCCCGGCGTGGACTCGACGTCCCGGTGTCGTATGCGGCGGTGACCGAATCGACGCAGGACGACGCGCGGACGGCGCTGACGGCCAGCGCTCCGCACGGCGCCCTGTTCGTTGCGGAGCGCCAGCGGCGCGGCCGCGGTCGGCACGGGCGCCGCTGGCAAAGCGGCGCCGGCGCGCTGCTTTTCTCGACGGTGCTTCGCGATGCCTGGACCAGCGGCCCCGAGTGGCCGGCCGTGGCGGCCGCGGTGGCCTTGCTGAGCGCCATTGAGATCGAGACCGGGGTGGCGCTGGAGATCAAATGGCCCAACGACCTGGTGTTGGGAGAGCGCAAGGCGGCCGGCGTCCTCATCGAGGCGGCGGGCGCCGACGCCGTGCTGGGCGTGGGCCTAAACGTCAATGACGCGCCCGGGATAGCCGCGGGCGTGGCGGCCGTCTCGCTAGCCGAGATCGCGGGAAAGCGCTTCGACCGCGCGGCGGTCCTGGCGGGCGCGCTGACGCGGATACTGCAAACGGTCGCGCTGCCCGCGGCGGCGCGCGGCGGCGTGCACGCCATCTGGGAAACTCGCTCGGCGGTACGCGGCCGCCGCGTCGAGCTCTCCGGAGTCGGCTGGCGTCGAGCCGGTCAGGTGGAAGGCTTCGGCCCAAATGGCGAGCTTCTTCTGCGCACAGGTGACGGTGCGCTCGAAACGATCGCCAGCGGCGACGTAACCCTGCGCACGCGGCCGCCAGACTGACCGCCGCCGGCCGGGCCGCCCGCCGTCGGGGCTTCGTCATATTCGTGCCCGGTGCAACACTGCCGTCGTGTCCACCTCTGGCGGCGGGGCTGGCGCCGATAACTTCACCGCCCTTACCGGCCGGACTCTGAGCGGCGGCGCCGCGCACGTAGCGGCCCTGGCGCTGATCCTGGCCGCCGCCCTGGCGCTCCGGCTGGTCGGGCTCGATTGGGACCAGGGGCAGCACCTGCACCCTGACGAGCGCTTCCTCAGCACGGTCCTGACCCAGATCCGGCCGGCAAGCGGGCTCGCGGAGTACTTCGACCCCGCGGCCTCGCCGCTCAACCCGTTCAACCACGGTGTCACGTTCTTCGTCTACGGGACCTTCCCTCTGTTCCTGGTCGAGTCGCTGGCGCGCCTGCTCGGCTTCGAGGGCTACGACCGCGCCTACTTGCTAGGTCGCGCTCTCTCCGCGCTGGCTGACACCGGCACTGTGTTGATCGTCTACCTCATCGCGAGGCGATTGCTCGGCTCGGGGGCCGCGCTTCTGGCCGCCACCCTGCTGGCGTTCGCGGTGCATTCCATCCAGATCTCGCACTTCTTCGCGGTTGACACATTTGCGACTTTCTTCGCCACGACCGGTCTGTTCTTCTTCCTCCGCTATGCGGCCGGGCGCGGCGCGCGCGATCTGGGGTTCTTCGGCGTGGCCGCCGGGCTGGCCGTTGCCAGCAAGCTGAGCGCCGCCCTTTTGCTCCTGCTGTACGTCGGTTGGTGGCTGGTTCAAGCCTGGCGCGAGGGCCACGTGCGCGGGGGCTGGCGACCACTGGCCGGCTGGTGCGCGCATGCGCTGGCGTTCGGCGTATTGGTGGCAGTCGTGTTTCGGCTGTTTCAGCCCTACGCATTTCAGAGTGGGTCGCCGCTTGATTGGCGTCCGGGCGAGGCCTTTCTCAGCGCGGTTGCGCAGCAGAAATCGATCCAGGAAGGCAACTACGACTGGCCGCCCGGCGTGCAGTGGGCTGGCACCGCACCCTACCTGTATCCGCTCGAGCAGATCGTGCGCTGGGGCGCCGGACCGGCCTTCGGGTTGCTTGCGCTGGCCGGAACGGCGGCGGCCGCCCTCGCGTTCTGGCGCCGCCGCTCGCATCCGCTCGCGCTGGTGCTCATCTGGGGCGCGCTGAACTTCGCCTACTTCGGCGCCCTGGTGCTCAAGACGGGCCGCTACTTCCACCCGCTCTACCCGGTGCTGGCGCTGGCGGCGGCGTGGCTGATCGCGGCCGCCTGGCGGCGAGCCGGGCAGCCAGGGCGCCTGCCCCGGCCGCTGGGTCGAACGGCCGTAGCAACGCTCGCGGCGCTCGTGGTTGGCGCCACGGCCGTCTGGGCGGTCGCTTTCACCCAGATATACACACGCGGCCACACCCGCGTAACAGCTTCGGAGTGGATCTACGACAACGTCCCGCGCGGCGCCACGATCGCCACCGAGCACTGGGACGATGCGCTGCCGCTTACCCTTCCCGGTCGGGCGCGCGGCGATTACGAGTTCCTGCAGCTACTGGTGTTCGACCGCGACGACGCCAGCAAGCGCGCGCACCTGGCGACCACACTTGGGTCCGCCGACGTCATCGTCGTCTCCAGCGACCGGGGACTCGGCAGCATTCCGCGCATGCCCCAGCGGTATCCGCTTACCGGCCGCTATTACCAGGCTCTGCTGGCTGGCGAGCTGGGATTCGAAAGGATCGGGGAGTTCACCTCGCACCCCGGTCTAGGCCCCTGGCAAATCGTTGACCGAGAGGCGGAAGAGGCGTTCACCGTCTACGACCACCCACAGGTGCTGATCTTCGGCCGTTCCGACCTCAACCCGTCGCCCCGGATTCACGCCGTCCTGGACTCCGTCGACGAGCGTGCGGCGGTAGCGGTCGAGCCGCATTCGGCCAATTCACGGTCCTTCGAGCTCCCGGCTGATCGTGTGTCGGAGGTAAAGGAGTCGTTCAGCTGGCCGGCCGTCTTCGCGGAGCGGCCGCTGAGCGGCACCGCCGCGGCGGTTGCCTGGTATCTGGCGGCGCTGGCGGCCGGGCTGGCCATATGGCCGCTGATCTGGCGCGCGCTGCCCTGGCTGCCGGACGCCGCCTACACCCCCGCCCGCGTGCTAGGACCCATGGCCGTCAGCCTGCCCGCCTGGTGGCTTGCCAGCGCCGGGCTCGCTCCCTTCGATGCAGCCAGCATCACGGGAGGGCTGGGATTGCTAGCGGCGGTCGGAGCGGCGGTGGGCTGGAAGCATCGCGCTGGGTTGCGCCGCGCGGTCGCCCGGCGCTGGCCGTATGTCGCGCTGGCGGAGGGAGTTCTGCTGCTGGCCTATGTGGGATTCGCGGCCTTGCGCGCGCGCAACCCGGATCTGTGGCATCCGGTGTTCGGCGGTGAGAAACCGATGGATTTCGCCCACCTGAACGCGGTCCTGCGCTCCACCACCTTTCCGCCCTACGACCCTTGGTACGCGGGCGGGCAGCTCAACTACTACTACCTAGGCCACGTGCCCACGGCGGCGCTGGCGAAGGTGCTGGGCGTGGTGCCCGCCGTCGCCTACAACCTGGCGCTAGCGGGCTATTTCGCGATGGCGGCCGCGGCCGTGTTTTCAGTCGGAGTCGGCGTCTGGGCCATGCTGCGCCGGCCCGGCCGGATGGCGGTTTTGGTTGGTTTGCTGGCGGTTCTGCTGGTGCTGGTGGCTGGAAACCTGCATACGGCGGGTCAGGTCGCACGCATTGCGCAACGTCACGCCGCCGACCCGTCGTCGCCGCTCGAGGTAGCGGCGCAGATCCCAATAACCATCGTGGGGGGCGACCTCGTGCGTGACTACGACTTCTGGGCGCCCACGCGGGTTATCCCGGCCACGGTCAACGAGTTTCCCTGGTTCACCTTCATCCACGGCGACCTGCACCCGCACCTCATGAACTTCGGGTTCACGGCGCTGGCGCTGATCGGCGCCGCGGCGCTCCTCGCGTTGGGGGAGCGGACGCGCGCCAGCGGCGTGCTGCGCGTGCGGCCGTGGCTGGGCGTGCTCCTATTCCAGGCGTTGGTGCTGGGCATTCACCACGCGACCAACCCGTGGGACTTCCCCACCTACTTGGTAATCACCGTGGGGGTCTTTGCGTACGCGCTGTGGCGCACCGGACGGGTAAGCGGGCGCGCGCTTATGGCCCGGACCAGCGCCGCCGCGCTCGGGCTGATTGTCGTCAGCCAGCTCCTATTCTGGCCGTTCCATCAGACCTACGTGGACTTCTTTGGCGGAGTCGCCCCTCCGCCCGAGACCACGCCGGCGTTTATGTGGCTGGTCATATTCGGCGCACCGGCGACATTTCTGGTCACACTGATATGGACCGTACTCGCGACGCCGCGCACCGGCCGGCAAGCGAGGCGCAACCTGGAGAGAGAGAACGCGGGCGCTCACGGACCGCGCGTCGCGGCTGAGCAAACCCCCGCAACAAGCTCGCGCTGGCTCGGCCTCGCGGCCGCCACGGCCGCGGGCCTGGCGGCGCTGGGCCTCATCCTGGGCGCGGAGCAGTGGTCGGGGCGTGTGCTGCTGGCGGGTCTCACCGCGCTGGCCGTGCTGGCCCTCTGGCGCGTTCGCGACCGGCCTCTACTGTGTGTCCCGCTCGCCTGCCTTGCGGCCGGCGCCGCCCTGACCGCGATCCCCGAGTTCGTGGTCGTGCGTGACGACATCGGGCGGCTCAACACGGTCTTCAAGACCTATTTTCAGGCCTGGATGCTCTTGGGTGTGGGGGCCGGCATTGCGATTCCCCTGGCCGTGGGGCATCTGTGGGCACGCACGCAAGGAGGAATGCGCTGGGTTCGGGCGGTCTGGCTCACGGCCATTGCAGTGCTGGCCTGGATCGTGTTCGCGTATCCATTTGCCGCCACGCCGCACAAGCTCGATCTGCGAATTCAAAACCTGCCGCCCACGCTCGACGGCGAAGCCTTCATGGACGGCGGTACGATCTCCGATCTCGGCCGCCCGGTTGGTCTGTCGTCCGATCTGGCGGCCATCCGCTGGCTGCGCTCCAACGTGCAAGGAGCACCCACGATCGTGGAAGGTCCCACCACGATCTATCGCTGGGGCGGCCGCATCTCGGTCTACACGGGCCTGCCCGCGGTGGTCGGATGGGACTGGCACGCGCGGCAGCAGCATTGGGGCTACGTGCACGCGGTGGACGCGCGCTTGGACGACGTGCGAGAGCTGTTCACGACTACCAGCGCGGTTCGCGCCCGCCATCTATTGGATCGCTACGACGTGGACCTGATCTACGTAGGCGAACTGGAGCGCGCCCACTTCGACGAATTGCAGCTGGGCAAGTTCGAGCGCATGCGGTCCCTGGGAGTCGCGCCCGTGTATAGCCAGGGACCGGTCACGATCTATCAAGTGCTTGAAGTGGATCGAGCGCGCGGCGAGCCGGTGGGATAGGCACCGCGCGATTGCGGCGCCCCGCGAATTCGGGGCTAGAATCCATAGCCAAGCAACCGGCACGGACCATGACTGTTCAACTTTTCAGTCGCGCCGTCATTCAGCAGGTAACTCAGCGCGTCCTTGCGGGCGTGCTGGAGCAGCTTCCGCAACGGCTGGCGCAGCGCGAGGGCGCCGCAACCGCTTCCGCCAGTGATGTGGCGCGCGTAGACGCGGCGGCTTTGGAGGCGTTGCGGAAAGACCTCCAGAGGTCGGAAAGCGAGATCGAGCAACTTCGCGCACGTGTGACCGCGATGGAGGCCCGCCTGGGATGGCGGGCTTACGTCAACGTGGCGCTGGCCGCGGTCGTCGCGTTCGGCGTGGGATTTGTCGCGGCCCTGATCGTCAGCGCGCTCGGCTAGGTCACTTATCGAGGTGCGCGCGGCTCTCAGCGGCCGCCTGGGAGTCAGCGCTCGCTGGAAGTGGGCGACGCCAGGTGAGCATCTGAGTCAAGTCCAGCAGCAAGTGCCAAATCACGCCCAGCGCCAGGGGGCGCGCCCGCCGGGAAACTAGCGCCAGACCCACCAAGGCCAGCGCGACTTGAGTCTTGTGCAGGGGTCGCCGCACGCGCAGCGGGTAGCGCGGATCGTTGGGCGCCCAGCCCGGCACCCGGCCCGAGAGGGCGTACTGCGCGCCTTGCAGCGGACTTCGCAAGCCGTAGCGCCGGCCGGCGCCGGGGAAGTGGTCGAGGTCTATCAGCGTCGAGGCGGCCACGAAGCCCAGCCACTGGGGCCGCTTCCAGCCGACCAGAGTAGCGAGCGCCGCCGCGCTGGCGACGTGATCTATCAGGTGCATAGGCAAGTTTAGGCGCCGCGCCGCCGGAGCCGCCGATCGAGCGCGATAATCGGTCCGCCCGTCAGGGGTCTGGCCCGCCGCGCGTTCGCAACCTGGGATGAACAGCCGCAACGCGACTTACACGATCGGCACCGCCGGGCACGTCGACCACGGCAAGTCGACGCTGGTCGAGGCGTTGACCGGCATCCATCCCGACCGGTTAGCCGAAGAGCAGGCCCGCGGGATGACCATCGATCTGGGCTTCGCCTGGCTGAGCCTGCCGAGCGGGCGCGAGGTCAGCGTGGTGGACGTGCCGGGTCATGAGCGCTTCGTGCACAACATGCTGGCGGGCGTGGGCGGGATCGACGCCGTCCTGTTCGTGATCGCGGCGGACGAAGGCGTGATGCCGCAGACCCGCGAGCACCTCGACATCGTCACGCTGCTGGGCGTGGCCAACGGAGTGGTGGCGATAACGAAGACCGACCTGGTGGACGACGAGTGGATGGAGCTGGTAGAGGCGGAGGTGCGGGACACCCTCGCCGGCACGCCGCTGGCCGACGCGCCGCTGGTGCGGGTCTCGGTTCCGGCCGCGCGCGGACTCGACGAGCTGCGGTCCGCGATAGACGGCGTGCTGGACGGCGTTGCCGCGCGGCAGGATGACGGACGGCCGAGACTTCCCATCGACCGCTCCTTCAGCATGACCGGATTTGGAACCGTGGTCACGGGCACGTTGCTGGGCGGCACGCTGGGCGTGGGGGCGGAGGTGGGCATATATCCAGGCGCGCGGCGCGTGCGCGTGCGCGGACTTCAATCGCATCAGTCGGCCGTCCGGCAGGCCACGCCGGGCCGCCGCGTGGCCGTCAACCTAAGAGGGGTGGGGGTGGACCAGGTGCCGCGCGGCACCACGCTGGCGGCGCCCGGGGCGGTGGTCGAGACGCGGCGCGTGGACGCGCTGTTCCGGCTGCTTCCAAACGCCCCGCGCGCGCTCAAACCGGGCGAACGGGTGGCCTGGCACAGCGGCACGGCCGAGACCGTGGCCTCGCTGCGGTACCTGGAGGCGGAAGCGGTGGCACCGGGAGGTGAAGGCTGGGTGCAATGGCGCCTGGCCGAGCCCGTGGCGCTGGCCAAGGGCGATCCGTACGTAGTGCGCAGGCTCTCGCCGCCGCTGACTATCGGCGGCGGCACGATCGTGCGCACAGGCACCCGCCGGATCGCGCGCGGCGACGACACGGCGCTCGAACGCCTCGCCATCGCGGCCTCCGCGGCGCCTGCGAGTCTAATCGTGTCCACGGTGCAAGCGGAGGGACCAATATCGCGAGCGGAGATCACCCGACGCACCGAGTTGGATCCCGATCAGGCAAACCACGAGATCGAGAGGCTGTTGGAGCAGGGCCGCTTGGAGCCTCTGGGAGAGGCGCTGCTAGTACGCGAGGCGGCCGAGGCCCTGCGCCAACAGGCCTTGGAAGCGATCGGCGACCATCACCGCCGCCAGCCGGCCGGCGCGGGTCCGGACCGCACCGCCTTGCGGCGAGCACTCGACGTGCCCAACCACGTTTTGGTCGCCTTGCTGGACGGGCTCGAAACCGAGGGGCGCGTGGTCTCGCGCGGCTCGCGCGTGGGGCTGGCGAACCACCAGGTGGAGCTGAGCGCTTCGGAAGAGGCGGCCGCCAAACGCCTGCTGGCGCTGCTGGAAGCCGGCGGCGCGGCACCGCCGGTGCTGGCCGAGGCGGCCAAGAGCTCGGGAGCGTCGGAAGCCTTGCTGAGCGCCCTGAGCGCGCAAGGACGATTGGTGATCCTGACGCCCGAGATCGGGTTCTCAGCGCGCACCTTCGAGCACTGGTTGGCTGGTTTGAATGCCCTCTTCGCCGAGCGGTCGCAGATCACGGTCGCGGACGTGCGCGATCTGTTTCAGACGACCCGCAAATACGCCCTGGCGTTCCTCGAGTACCTGGACGGACAGTCGATCACCCGGCGTCTGGGTGACGCGCGGGTGCTGATCGACCGCCAGGACCAGGCGGGCGCGCCGCCCGCCGGATAGGCGGATCGGTCGCGGGATCAGGCGTCGGGCAAAGCCGCCAGGCCGGGGAGCTGGCGGCCTTCGATGAACTCCAGCGCGGCGCCTCCGCCGGTGCTCAGATATCCCAGGCGGTCGGCCACGCCGGCCGCGCGCGCCGCCGCCACGCCGTCTCCGCCGGCCGCTACGACGAACGCGTCGGAGCAGGCCAGCGCGCGCGCGACCGCGTAGGTGGCTTTGGCGAACGGCGCCAGCTCGTACATGCCGAGCGTGCCGTTCCACAGCACCGTGCGGAATCGCGGCAGCGCGTCCGTGATCGTCTTGACGGAGTCGGGGCCGATGTCCAGCAGGCGCCAGCCGGGGGGAACGGCGTCGACGCTCACCAAGCGGCGCTCGGCGCAGGCTGTGGCCGCGGCGGCCGCAACGCCGTCGCGCGGAAGAAGCAGCCGACATCCGGCCTGCACCGCGTGCCGCGCCGCCTCGCGAGCCAGCTCGGCTTCCTCGCCGGTGACCGACGACGCCTGCATGTCGTGCCCGTCCGCCTGCAGGAAGGCGTTCGCCATCGCCCCGCCCAGAGCGACCAGATCAGCCTGTTCGACAAGCCGCCGCAGCACTCCCAGCTTGTCGGCGACCTTCACTCCGCCCAGAACCGCGGCGAAAGGCCGCTCGGGTCGCGCAACGCTCCGGTCCAGCGCGTCGAGCTCGGCCAGCAGGAGGTGTCCGGCGGCGGCGGGCAGCAGGCGCGCCAGGCTGTCGGTGCTGGCATGCGCCCGGTGAACGGCGCCGAAGGCGTCGTTGACGTAGGCGTCGGCCAGACGCGCCAGGGCGGCCGCGTGGGCGGGGTCGTTCGCCTCCTCGCCCGGGTGAAAGCGGAGGTTCTCGAGCAACAGCATCTGGCCGGCGCGCAACCCCGCGGACAGCCGCTCGACCTCCGGTCCCACGCTGTCGGGCGCAAGCGAGACCGGTGCGTCCACGAGCTCGCTGAGGCGGCGGGCCACCGGTGCGAGCGAAAGATCGGGACGGGGACGACCGCGCGGTCGACCCAGGTGCGAGGCGAGAATCAAACGCGCGCCGCGCCGACGGAGATCGTCGAGCGTGGGCAACGCGGCGCGGATGCGCGTGTCATCCCGGACGGAGCCGTTGCGCAGCGGAACGTTGAAGTCCACGCGCACGAGCACGCGCTTGCCGCGCACTTCCAGCGCGTCGATGCGGCGCTTCAGAGTAAGACTCGCTGGCTAGACAGCTGCACCCACCGGCACGCTCTGGGCTACCAACGCGGTCACGTCGGCTACGCGGCAGGCGTAGCCCCACTCGTTGTCGTACCAGGCGGCTACCTTGGCCAGGTCGTCGCCGACGACCATGGTGCTCTCCGCATCGACTATGGAAGATCGCGAGTCGCCCCGCAGATCCACCGAGACCAGCGGCTCATCGCTCACGCCCATGATGTCCCTCAACCGGCCGCCGGCCGCTTCGCGCAGAGCCTGATTGATCTGATCGGCCGTGGCGGCCTGTTCCAACTGGACTACGAACTCCACGATCGAGACGGTCGACACGGGAACCCGGTAGGCCCCGCCGTGCATTCGCCCGGCAAGCTGCGGGATAACCAACCCGATGGCGCGAGCCGCACCGGTGCTGGTGGGAACGATGCTCAAGGCCGCCGCGCGCATCTCGCGCGGGTCGCTGGCCGGGCCGTCGACGAGTGCCTGCGAGGCGGTGTAGGCGTGCACCGTGGTCATGAGTCCCTTGCGCACGCCGAAAGCGCCGCGCACGACGTCCAGCGGCGGGGCGAGTCCATTGGTAGTGCAGGAGGCGTTGCTAACCACGTGATGCTGTTGCGGGTCATAGACGGTCTCGTTCACGCCCAGCACCAGCGTGAGATCGACGTCCTGGCCGGGCGCCGATATCAGCACCTTGCGGGCGCCGCCCTGCAAGTGTTGCGCGGCGCGCTCGCGCTGGGTCCCCACGCCGGTCGCCTCGATCACCACCTCGGCGCCCAGGTCCCGCCAGGGCAGTTCAGGCCAGGCGCGCTCCGAGAGATAAGGCACGGGGTGGCCGTCCACGATCAGCGCGCCGCGGCCGGTCTCGACACGGCCCGGATAGCGTCCGTAGTTGCTGTCGAAACGCAGCAAGTGAGCCGCCATGTCGAGGTCGATGAGATCGTTGATCCCGACCAGCTCGATCTCCGGGTGACGCTCGACAATGGCCCGCAGGGACTGCCGCCCGATTCGGCCGAAACCGTTGAGTCCAACCCGCACTTCGGGACCTCCAAGCGCCAACCAGGCGCCGTTTGCGCCGCACCCGCTCACGCGCGCGCCCAGGATGCCGCCGCGCCAACCGTGCATGATGGCGCGCGCGCCCCAGGCCATCAAATCGGCGGCGAGACCCAAGGGCGCGCCGCCGGCTCGGCGCCGGCGGCGCGCGCGGGACCGCGGCGCGTTGCCGCAGCGCCAGCCAAGCGTCGGCGTTCTGGTAACGTAACTTACATTTCTTGGGCGTCACTCACTATGATTCTGCGCTATGCGTGATTCACGCGACCGTTCGCCGCTTGGCGGACCCCACAGGCATGACCGGCTTTGCGCGTAGGCAAAGCCCGCAAATGACCCTGACCGACACCCGCGAGCGCACCGGTTCGCAGGCGCCGCCGGCCGCGACTCCGGGGCTGAGCGAGGTCATGGCGCGCGCACCCGCCGAGAACTTCCCCGTGGCGGCGCGTTTCCTCAGCGCCAGCGACCGACTGCACCTGCTCAATATCTACGGGTTCGCGCGCCTGACCGACCAGCTCGGCGATGCGGCCGTGGGCGACCGGCTGGCGCTGCTCGACTGGCTCGACAGCGAGGTCGAGGCGATCTTTGCCGAGCGCGCGCCGCAGCATCCGATCATGCGCCGACTCGTGCCCACGGTGCGGCGCTACCGCATCCCGGCCGAGACGCTGCGGCAGCTGATCGAAGCCAACCGGCGGGATCAGCACGTCAACCGGTACCGCAGCTTCGACGAGCTGGTCGACTACTGCCGGCTCTCGGCCAATCCGGTGGGGCACCTGGTGCTGCATTTGTTCGAGGCCGCGACGCCCGAGCGCATGTGGCTGTCGGATCAGATTTGCACGGCGCTGCAGCTGACCGAGCACTGGCAGGACGTCGCGGAGGACTATGACCTCGGACGGGTGTATATCCCCGCGGAGGATCTGGACCGCTTCTCATACTCTCCAAGCGAGATTGGCGCGCGGCAGGCGAACCCGGCGTTTCGCTCGCTCATGCAGTTCGAGGTCGCGCGCGCACATGCGATGTTCGACGCCGGCGCGCCGCTGGTGCGGCTGCTGCCCGGGCGCCGCGGCCTGGCCATCGCCGCCTTCCTGGAAGGCGGGCGAGCGGCGCTGCGGGCTATCGAACGCGCCGACTACGACGTGCTGCGCCGCTCTCCGCGGCCGACCAGGCTGGACAAGGCCGTGATAGTCACGCGCCTGCTGCGCCTTGCGTTGAGCTGGTGAACGTAAACGTGGCTTACCACGCCGCGGAGGCGATCACGCGCACACGCGCGCGCAACTTCTACTTCGGGATCCGGCTGCTGCCGCCCGCGAAGCGGCGCGCGCTATGCGCGGTCTACGCGCTGGCCCGCCGCATTGACGACATCGGCGACGGACCTCTCGAGCAAGATTGCAAGGTCAGCGAGCTGGCCCGCGCGCGCGAAGAACTGGACGGAGCCGGCCGCAACGTCAACGACCCTGTTCTGGTCGCTCTCAACGACGCCGCTTCGCGCTTGCCCATACCGATGGAGGCGTTCGAGGACCTGATCGACGGGGTCGAGATGGACGTGCGCGGCGCCTCCTACGAATCCTTCGACGACCTGCTGGTTTACTGCCGCAGGGTCGCCGGGAGCATTGGGCGGCTTTCGCTGGGCGTGTTCGAGTCGAAAGACATGGCCGCCGCCATGCCCCTGGCCGACGACCTTGGAGTGGCGCTGCAGCTCACCAACATCCTGCGCGACGTTCGCGAAGACCTGGAGCAGCGCCGGGTCTACTTGCCGAGTGAGGATCTAACGCGTTTCGATTGCGATTTGACCGCCGCGAACGGCCCGACCGGCCCCGTGTTTGCCGCGCTGATTCGGTTCGAGGCCAGCCGCGCGGACCAATGGTTCGCCAGCAGTCTGCGGCTGCTCCCGCTGCTGAACTGGCGCAGCGCCGCCTGCGCAGGCACGATGGCGGGCATCTACAGACGGTTGTTGCGGCGCATCGCGCAGGAGCCGTCGGCGCTGTGGCGGGAGCGCGTGAGGTTGCCCGCGTGGGAGAAAACGTGGGTGGCGATGGGCAGCCTGGCACGCCTGTGAACAAGCCGCAGGTGGCTGTGTGGGGGGCGGCCTGGCGGGCGCGGCGGCCGCGCTAGCGTGCGCCGACGCGGGCGTCGGCGTGACTTTGCTGGAGGCGAAGTCGCGCCTGGGCGGCGCCACCTACTCATTTCAGCGTGACGGGCTTTGGTTCGACAACGGCCAGCACGTGCATCTGCGCTGCTGCACGGCGTATCGAGCGTTTGTGAGGCGTATAGGGGCCGAGGGCGAGATGGTGCTGCAAGACCGGCTCAACATCCCGGTGATCCATCCTGAGCGCGGCCTGGCCCGGATACGCCGCAGCGGCCTGCCGGCGCCGCTGCATCTGGCCCTGAGCCTGGCGAGCTACCGGCACCTGGGGCTGCGCGAGCGCTTTCGCGCCGCGCGCGGGGCGCTTGCGATGACGCGTCTCGACCTCGAGGACGCGTCGCTCGACCAACGCACGTTCGGAGACTGGCTGGATGAGCAAGGCCAGTCAGCGCGCGCCGTAGAAGCAATATGGGACCTGATAGGTCTGCCTACGCTCAATATTCGCGCCAGGGACGCCTCGCTTTGGCTGGCCGCGATGGTCTTTCAGGTGGGGTTGCTGTCCGACCCGGCGGCGGCGGACATAGGCTACGCCACGACGCCGCTGGCGCGCGCGCACGGCGACCGTATGCTGACGGCGCTTAGGGACGCGCGCGTGCGGGTGCGCACCGGCGCGGCCATCTCGCAGATAGCCGTCGGCGCCGGGGGCGTCCCGGTCCTGAAGCTGGGCGGGGAGCCGATCCAGGCGGAGGCGGTTATCCTGGCGGTTCCCCATGATCAGGCCGCCGCGCTGCTGCCGCCCGACGCCCATCCCCACGCCCGGCGCTTCACCGGCCTGGGCGTGTCACCGATCGTGAACTTGCACGTCGTATACGACCGGCGCGTGATGGACTTACCATTCGCGGCGACCGTGGGCACACCGCTGCAGTGGGTTTTCGACCGCACCGAGTCGGCGGGTCTCACGGAGGGTCAGTGCCTGGCGATTTCGCTTTCCGGCGCCGACCAGCTCGCTCAGCTTTCAACGGAGGAACTTCGCGTGCGCTTCTTGCCCGAGCTGGCGCGCGTGTTCCCGAAAGCAGCCGACGCCGAGGTGCTGGGATTCGTAGCCACCCGCGAGCACCGGGCGACATTCCGACAAGCTCCCGGCACGCTGGGCTTGCGACCCGGCGCCACGACCGAAGTACCACGTCTGTTCCTGGCCGGCGCCTGGACCGCAACCGGCTGGCCGGCCACGATGGAGGGCGCGGTGCGCAGCGGCCGCAGCGCGGCGCGCGCCGCGCTGCTGGCGATCGGCCGGACCCGCGGAGTTCCCGCGCCCATAGCGGCATGATGCCGGCGATATCGGACCGGAGGGCCTCACCGTGAGCGCCGTAGCGGGCACTGACGTGATGGTGCGCGCCGCGCGGGCGCTCGGCCTGGCGCGCGACCACCTGTTGGGTTTGCAACACCAGGAAGGCTGGTGGAAAGGCGAGCTGGAGACCAACGTCACGATCGAGGCCGAGGATCTCATGCTGCGCCAATTTCTGGGAATCCTGCGCAATGACGAGCGGCGGCTGACCGGCAACTGGATCCGGTCCAAGCAGCGCGAAGACGGGACTTGGGGGAACTTCTACGGCGCGCCGGCGGAGCTCTCCACCACCGTGGAAGCCTATGTAGCGCTGCGGCTGGCGGGCGACGCGCCCGACGACGAGCACATGAAGCGGGCCAGCACTTGGATACGGGAGCAAGGGGGGGTGGAGGCCACGCGTGTATTCACACGCATGTGGCTGGCGCTCAACGGCTGGTGGTCGTGGGACGAGCTCCCCGCGATCCCGCCGGAGCTCGTATTCCCGCCGTCATGGTTTCCGCTGAATATCTACGACTTCGCATGCTGGGCGCGGCAGACCATCGTGCCGCTCAGCGTCGTGCGTCACCACAAGCCCTCCAAACAGCCGCCGTTCCCGATCGACGAGCTTCTTGCGGGCAAAGCGCCGCCGCCTGAACGGTCGCCGAAGACCTGGACGGGCCGCTTCCACTGGATCGACCGACTCCTGCGTATTTATGAACGGCGCCCCTTCCGCCCGCTGCGCGCCGTGTCGCTGGAGCGCGCCGAGAACTGGATCGTGCGGCGTCAAGAGGCGGACGGCTCCTGGGGCGGCATCCAGCCGTCCTGGGTCTACTCGATCATCGCCCTGCACTTGCGCGGCTACCCGCTCGATCACCCTTCGCTTCAGCGCGCGTTCGACGGGCTGGAAAGGTTCACGATCGTCGAGAAGGACATGCGGCGCATGGAGGCCTGTCAGTCGCCGGTCTGGGATACCGCCCTGGCCGTGATCGGGCTGGCGGACTCTGGTATGCCGAGCGACCATCCCGTACTGGTCCGCGCGGCATCCTGGCTGATGGGCGAGGAGAACGAACTGCGTGGGGACTGGGCGGTGCGGCGGCCCGAGCTGCAGCCGGGCGGCTGGGCCTTTGAGTTCGCAAACTCGAATTACCCCGACGTAGACGACACCGCGGAGGTCGTGATGGCGCTGCGCGCGGTGGACCATCCAGACTCCGAGCAACGCGACGCGGCCGTGCAGCGCGGGGTGCAGTGGACGCTGGGCATGCAGTCCCGCGATGGGGGCTGGGGCGCCTTCGACGCGGACAACACACAGAACCTGTGCCGCGCACCCGCCTTCTGCGATTTCGGCGAAGTAATCGACCCTCCCAGCGCGGACGTCACCGGGCACGCCCTCGAGATGCTGGCCGGCGAGGGTCTGGCGGACACCCCCGCGGCCCACCGCGGCCTGGCCTGGTTGCGCGGTGAGCAAGAGGAGAACGGCTCCTGGTTTGGCCGCTGGGGCGCCAACTACGTCTACGGACTCGGCGCTGTCGTCCCCGCTCTGGCGGCGGCGGGCGTTCCGGCTCACGACCCGGCGATACGCCGCGCCGTGCAATGGCTCGAATCCCACCAGAACGAGGACGGTGGATGGGGCGAGGACCTGCGCTCCTACGATGACGCGGCCTGGAGCGGTCGCGGCGCCAGCACCGCATCCCAAACGGCTTGGGCGTTGCTGGCGCTGCTGCCGACAGGCGCGCGATCGGAGGCGGTCGAGCGCGGCGTGAACTACCTGGCGTCCACCCAGCGCGCGGACGGAACCTGGGACGAGCCGTGGTTCACGGGTACGGGCTTTCCCGGCGATTTCTATATCAACTATCACCTGTATCGTCTGGTCTTCCCGCTGATGGCGCTGGGCCGCTACGTAAACGGCCGGCGCGAGGAGCACGCAGAACCCTCGACAAACTCGTCGCATTAGAACTTGGCATTGCGCCGCCGCCTCGATACGTCGTAGTGTTTCGGGCCGCGTGCGCGGATTGCACCAGGGAGGTGGTCTATGGCGGTTCCCCTGCGTCAGAACATCACTATCGGCTCCTACGTGCTCAAGCAGAAGCTGCGCAGGCGCGAGAAATTCCCCCTGCTCGTGGAGCTGGAGCCTCTATACGCGTGCAACCTGGCCTGCGCGGGTTGCGGCAAGATTCAGCACCCCAGCGACACGCTGCGTCGGCGCATGCCGGTGGAACAGGCGGTAGCGGCCATCGAGGAGAGCGGCGCGCCCATGGTCTCCATTGCGGGCGGCGAACCCTTGCTGCATCCCGAGATCCACTTGATCGCGGCGGAGCTGATACGCCGCCGCAAGTTCGTCTACCTGTGCACCAACGCGCTGCTAATGGAGCGCAAGCTGCACCTTTTCGAACCCTCTCCCTATTTCGCCTTCGCGGTGCACATCGACGGGTTGCGCGAGCGGCACGACGAGTCGGTTTGCCAGGAGGGTGTGTTCGACAAAGCGGTGGAGGCGACGCGCGCGGCTCAGCGCGCCGGATTCCGCGTGACCACCAACACGACGTTCTTCACTCACGACACGGCGGAGAACGTGCGCGCGGTTCTCGACTTTCTGAATGACGAGCTGGAAGTAGACGAGATGATGATCTCGCCGGGCTACGCGTACGAGAAGGCGCCGGACCAGGAGCATTTCCTGCCCGTGGAGCAAACCCGCAAGCTATTTCGCGAGGCCTTCAAGGGCGGCCGCCGCAAACGCTGGCGCCTGAACCACAGCCCTTTGTTCCTCGATTTCCTGGAAGGCAAGGTCGATTTCCAGTGCACGGCCTGGGGAATACCGAGCTACGGAGTATTCGGCTGGCAGCGGCCCTGCTATCTGATGGCCGACGGCTACGCCGCTACGTACCGGGAGCTGGTCGATTCCACCGACTGGGACAAGTACGGGCGCGGCCGCGATCCACGCTGTGACAACTGCATGGCGCACTGCGGCTACGAGCCCACGGCCGTGGTGGAGACCTCCAAGTCGTTCGCGCAGACGCTGCGGGCCTTCGCCAGCTCCTTCTCGTAGCCGCGCGCAGGCCCGGCCGCCAGCCCGTTATCCGAAGCGCCGCGCCAGCGCGCGGTAGAGCCCGGGCATAGCGCCGCGCAGACGAATCGGGATGTCCAACCACGCGGGCACCAGAACCTCAGCACGGTCTTGCCTGATGGCGCGGACAATGGCCGTTGCAACGCGCTCCGGGTCGATGGGCCGCGGGAAGCGTCTGTCGTAGTCCTCCCCGCGGCG
The DNA here is from genome assembly GCA_965220075.1 of Chloroflexota bacterium. Lineage (GTDB taxonomy): Bacteria > Chloroflexota > UBA11872 > UBA11872 > UBA11872. Next base: position 638,523 of record OZ244806.1, on the reverse strand, counting down.
TTCGAAGAAGCTAGTGGCCACCACGCTCGGGGTTACCAGTGAGACGTTTACACCTGTCCCCGCAAGCTCGTAGCGGAGGCTCTCGCTGAACGCGATCAACCCGGCTTTGGACGCGCTGTAGACCGCCTCGCGGCGCACGCCCAAGTGGCCGCTGATCGAGCCTACGTTGACGATGTGGCCGGCCCGCCGCTCGCACATGCCGGGCAGCAGGGCCTGCGAGAGCTTGATCGGCGCAAGCATATTCACGTTGAGCAGCGCCGCGATCGTTCGCGAGTCGATCGCGCCAATCGGACCGGCCCAGCCAAGGCCCGCGTTGTTAACCAGGATGTCCACCCTTTGGTGTCGCTCCAGGGCCTGCCGGGCCAGACGTTCGGGCTCGGCCGGGTCGGCCAGATCGCCGGCCAGGGCCGTGGCCTGGATCTCGGCCGTCAGCGCGGCCAGGGCGGCACGGTTGCGACCGGCCGCGATCACACGCGCGCCATGCTCGGCCAGCCGCCGGGCCGCCGCACGGCCGATCCCACTCGAGGCTCCGGTGACGAGGGCTACGGCGCCATCGATTCTCACTGCGCCAACCCTTTATAGATGGCGTTCGGAGACTTAGAATCTAATTGCGAACGCCCCGGATAGCGGGCATTATCTGTAAGCTTTTTCACCAAGTCGGGCGGCTGAGGGCAGAAATCAACTTGACAGGGCAGATGCTGGCACAGATTCGAGGACCGCAGGACCTGCGGGGGCTGAGCGCCCCGGAACTGGGTCGGCTGGCGGCCGAGATCCGGTCCACGATCATTGCCGCCGTGTCGCGCAGCGGCGGCCATCTGGCCAGCAACCTGGGAGTGGTGGAGCTGACGCTGGCCCTGCATCGGGTGTACGCGAGCCCATACGACCATCTTGTGTGGGACACGAGCAACCAGACTTACGCGCACAAGCTGGTAACGGGGCGCGCGGCGCAGTTTGAAACCTTGCGGCAGCCGGGCGGGCTTTCGGGCTTCGCGGCCCGCGAGGAGAGCGAGCATGACGTGTTCGGGGCGGGCCACGCAGGCACCGGAGTGTCGGCGGGTGTGGGCCTGGCTCTGGCGGCGCGGCTGCGGGACAGCGACGCCTCGGTGGCTACGGTGGTGGGAGACGGGGCACTCACCTCGGGGGTGGTATTCGAGGCGCTCAACCAATCGGGCGACCTGCAGCTGCCCTTCGTGCTGGTGCTCAACGACAACGGTATGTCGATCTCGCCAAACGTGGGGGCGCTGGGGCGCACCCTGGGGCAAGGGCGGCGCTACAGCTGGCCGGGAGCCGACGGGTCGCTCCCGCCGGCGGACGGCGACGCGCGGAGCTTCTTCGCCGCCTTGGGATTCGAATACGCCGGGCCGGTGGACGGGCACGACCTGGAGGCGCTGGAGACGGCCCTCCAGAGCGCAAAGGCGCGCCGGCGACCGGTGGTACTGCACGTGTTCACGCAGAAAGGCCGCGGGCTGGCCACGGCCGAGTCCGACCCCGTGAAGCTGCACCAACCGGGCACTGCGAAGGCGGTGCAGGGAGCGAGCGCGCCCAGCTACAGCCAGGTGCTGTCCCAGACGCTTACCGAGCTTGCACAGACCGATGAGCGGATAGTGGCCATCAGCGCGGCCATGCTGGAGGGCACGGCTCTAACGGGGATGCAGACGGCGCTGCCAGGGCGCGTGTTCGACGTGGGCATCTGCGAGGGACACGCGGTGGCGCTGGCGGCGGGGCTGGCTACGCAGGGGATGCGGCCAGTGGTCTGCATCTACTCCACCTTCTTGCAGCGCGCCTACGACCAGATCGTGCATGACGTGGCCATCCAGGGCCTGCCGGTGGTGCTGGGAGTGGACCGGGCCGGGCTGGTAGGAGATGACGGGCGCACCCACCACGGGGTGCTGGACCTGGCGTACCTGCGCTCGATTCCCAACGTGGTGGTGGCGGCGCCCAAGGATGAGAACGAGCTGCGCCACCTCTTGATGACGGGACTGGCGGCGGAGCGTCCGTTCGCTCTGCGCTACAGCCGCGGAGCGGGCGTGGGGGTCCCGTTGACGGGGCCGCCGCAGGCGTTGCCGCTGGGCCGCGGCGAGCTGCTGCGGGACGGTCACGACGTGGCTCTGCTGGCGCTGGGCTGGGGCGTCGTGCCCGCCCAGCAGGCCGCCGAGCAGCTGGCGCGGCAGGGAGTGCAGGCGGCCGTGGTCAACGCCCGGTTCGTCAAGCCGCTGGATCGCGAGCTGCTCCTGGACGTTGCGGATCAGACTCGGCGAGTAGTGACGATCGAGGACCACAACGCCATGGGCGGGTTTGGCAGCGCGGTGCTCGAGCTGCTGGGCGACGCGGGGATGACCGACGTGGCGGTACAGCGTGTGGCGCTGCCGGACGCGTTCCAGGAACACGGGCCGGTTGACAGCCTGCGCGCGGCCCACGGGCTTTGCGCTGAAGGCATCGTGGCCGCCGTGCACACGATCTGCGCCAGCACATTTGACGTGGTCGCCGGTCCGGGACGCCTCACCGTCCAGGTTTAGCGGCGCCAGCACCTCCGATGACCTCGGGCGTCGCGCCTACCTATGAGCAGCTATTCGCCCGCCACCTGCCGCGCATAGACGCGGCGCTCGAGCGCGGCCTGGAGGGCCCTGATCTTCCGCTCTACACCATGGCTCGTTATCAGCTTGGACGGGTGGACGAGCACGGGGACGCGGTGGACGCCGATCGCGGCAAGGCGCTGCGCGCCACCTTGTGCGTGCTGCTGTGCGAGGCGCTGGGAGGTGACGTGGAGCGCGCTGTGACAGCCGCCGCCGGAGTCGAGCTGCTGCACAACTTCTCACTCATTCACGACGACATCATGGACAACGACCTGGTGCGACGGCACCGACCAACGGTGTGGGCCGTGTGGGGCAAGTCGCAGGCCATCAACGCGGGCGATCTGCTGCACGTGCTGGCCACGCGGAGCGTCGTGCGCAACCTCTCGGACGCCAAGAGCGCGGCACTCGCGCGCGACGCAACCGAGGTGCTGGCGCGCGGCTGCGGCCGGATGACCGAGGGACAGCATCTCGATCTGGCCTTTGAAGATCGCGAAGACGTCACGATTCCCGAGTACATGGCCATGGTGGCGGGCAAAACCGCGGCCCTCTTCGGCGTAGCGTTCGAGATCGCGGCCATCTACTCCGGCAACGACAGCGGACTGCGCGCAGTTTGCCGCGCGTGCGGACGGGCGCTGGGCGTGGCCTTTCAGATTCGCGACGACTTCCTGGGCACCTGGGGAGCCGAGGAGGAAACCGGCAAGCCGGTCGGCAGCGACATCCGGCGGCGCAAGAAGACGCTGCCGATCGTTCACGCGCTACAGAGCGCCGCGCCATCCGATCGCGCCGCGCTGGCCGGCGCGTTCGCAGACCCGAGCCGCGAACCCGACGTAGCGGCCACTGTGCGAGTGCTGGAGCGCTCCGGCTCACGCGTTTTCGCAGAGAGCGAAGCGGCGCGCCTGCGCACCGAGTCGCAATCGATGCTGGAGCAGCTGCCGCTCAGCGCGTGGGGTCTGCGGGCAATCGAAGAGGTCGCCGCTTACGTGACGGGCCGCTGGAAATAGGCCCGGCCGCGCCCGCTTGCCGGCTTGCCAGCCTTTTTGACCTAGCGGGGTCCCGCCAGCGCCAAGGGCTGCGGCGTCTTCTGCGCGGACGCCTGCTCGTAGAGATCTATCAAAGCCGCGGCCAGCTCCTGGGGGGCGTGATGATGGGGGCTGTTCGCGTCCACCACCTCGGCGAGGATGACCTGAACTCCCATGTCCAGCATCTCAACCTGACTCGCCGGATCGCATTCGACCACGGAGGCGCCGGAGTTGGCGGACAACGTCACGTGTAAGTTGCTGTTGGCCAGCATGTACTGAAACGCGTTGGAACCAACGTGGCGTTCCAGACCCAAAGCATGCTCACGCGGCCCAAATTCGTCGGTCTCTCCGGGCTCCGTGGCGACGTTGCAGACATAGACCTTCACGCCTCGCGAGGCGCGCACCGCGGTCGCGATGTCTCTCACGAGCAGGTTGGGAATGACGCTCGTGAACACGCTTCCCGGACCCAGCACGATCATGTCGGCGGCCAGAATGGCCTTTACGGCCTCCGCGTTAGCCGCGACCTGGCGCGGCTCGATGAACACGCGCTGGATCGGCCGGCCGGCTGAGCGGATGCGGGACTCCCCACGGATGATGGCGCCGTCGTCCAGCTCCGCGGCCAGCCGCACGTCCGAGAGGGTGGACGGCAAGATGCGTCCGCGCACGCGCAGGACCTGACTCAGGTCATCCACGCCGCGCTCGAAGTTCCCATCGTTGAGGTCCGCCATTGCTGCTATCAGCAGATTGCCGAGGCTGTGACCCTGCAGCCCCTTGCCGCGGGTGAAGCGGTATTCCATCACCTCTTGCATCAATGACTCGGAGTCGGCCAGGGCCGCGAGGCACTGCCGCACGTCGCCGGGCGGCGCCAGGCTGAGCTCCTCGCGCAACCGGCCCGAGCTGCCGCCATCGTCGGTCACCGTAACGACGGCCGTGATGTTGTTGGTTCGCTCCTTGAGCCCGCGCAGCAACACACCCAGACCGGTGCCGCCTCCAATCGCCACGATGCTCGGCCCGCGCTGCAGGCGCCGGTTCTGATAGAGGATTTCGGCGACGTCTTCCTCGGGGCGCACGACCCCCGAAAGCACCGAGCGGCCAAGCATCACTGCTCCGATAAGGGCGGCGCTGAGCCCGACTGCCCCGACCAGAATCTCCCGGAACGGATGCTCGATGAACTGAAGAGTTAGGTACCAGATGACAGTTCCGGCAGGCCCGGGAACGTCGAAGGTCCGGTAGGCGAACGCCAGGAACATCGCAAGCGCCAAGGCCAATACCACCGTGCCCGCAAAAATGAGCAAGACGTAGCGCTTAACACCAATGCCCAGCGTCAGCCATCGTCGCGAGCGCATCAGGCCACTATCTTCAAGTCAGGAAGCCAGACCAATCCGAGGCAAGCTGGGACGCGTCTAGTCAGTCACGGGGACGGAAAGATTGTACCCGCCTTCGGCCGGGCCGCGCAGAGGCACTCGCGGACCTTGCCTGTCCGCAGGTCGGGCCGCGCTAGCTCTCGCCGTCCTGGCGCGAGGCACCGTCTGGATCCGCCTCATCGACTGATTCGCCGTTCGAGCTTTCGTTGGCCCCGTTGCCACCGAATACGTAAGGCGCGGGAGATCGCTGCGCACCCACGGCTACGCCTTCCGGCAGCATCTTCGGCTCGCGGCCCTCGGCGATGATCTGGTCGTAGCGCGCGACCATATCCTCGACATCCTGACCGTCAACCTCGTCCTGCTCCATCAACAGCTGCGCCAGCTCGTGCATGGCGCCCGAGTATTGAGCCAGGAGGCCTTTCACCTTGCGATATTCCTGCTCGAGGATTTGGTCGATCTTGCGCTTCATGCGCGGATCGGTGGCCGAGACATTGGGACCGAACGGAAGGGTGGAATAGAAGCTCCCATCCATGCCCCAATAACTGATCATGTTGAAGGTCAGATAGGTCGCGTGCGCGAAGTCGGAGGTCACCCCGACTGTCTGGGTGCCCAGGAAAAGCTCCTCGGCGGCCCGACTGGCAAGGGACACCTGGATGGTGGCCATGAGCTCTTCCTTGACCAGGATGTGCTTCTCTTCCTTCGGCTTGTAAGCCGCCAGGCCCAGGGCGTCGCCGTGGCGGATGATCGTCACTTTGGTGAGACGCTCCCACGGTTTGAGCCCTACTTGAGCTATCGCGTGGCCCGCCTCGTGGTAGGCCAGGCGGCGCCGGTCTTCTTTGGAAAGACTGCGGATGGGCTCGCGCAGGCCCCACTCGTGGTTCTCACGCGCCCGCGTGAAGTCGTCGTAGTTGATGGCGTCGCGCCCATCGAAGTGCGCGTGAATGACGGCTTCGTTTATCACGAACTTGATCGCGACCGGCGTGTAGTCGATCGTGTCGTTCCCCATCCGGTCGACCGGCATCTCCTCGTGCCGCACCTTCGCGAGGTAGTACTCGATGATGTCCTTGCGCCCGTCGAAGTCGGGCTTGTCGATGTGGATCTTGCGGTCGAAACGCCCGGGCCGGAGCAGCGCCTGATCCAGCGCGGAGGCAAGGTTGGTAGCCCCGATGGTGAGAACCGGAGGCGGAATCGCGCGGCCCTTCCTCAGACCCAGCGTGCGGAGGATGCGCGCCATGAAGCCGTTATCGAAGTTCGGCGGATCCATTTGAAGCAGGAGCTCGTTTATCAGACCGAAGCCCGCGCCGCCGCCAAACATCCCGCCCATCATCATGCCGCCGCCGGTCTGGCCAGCTCGGGCCATGCCGACCGCGTCGATCTCATCGATGAAGACGATCGCGCTGCCATGTCTGCGCGCGAGCTTGCGCGCCTTGCCGTAAAGCATCCGCACGCGCAGGTTGCCAATGCCCATGAACATGTTCTGGAACCCGGGCGCCGACGCGTAGGCGAAAGGCAGATCGGCCTCGTTGGCGATGACCTGGGCCAGGTAGCTCTTGCCGGTGCCTGGCGGTCCCTCCAGCAGCATGCCCCTGGCCGTCTCGCCGCCCATCCGCCTGAAGGCCTTCACGCCCTGCAGCAGCATCACGACGCGCCGCGCGACCTCGAGCACCTGGTCGTTGCCCCGATAGTCGGAGAAGTAGACGCCGGTCTCACCGGGCTGCACCCAGTAGACCCGTCCCCGGCCCAGGATGTAGAAGAGGAATCCGAACTGGACGACCATGAACATCATGGCGAAGAACAACTGCCCGATCATCATCAGAATCCCAAGCGTGACCTGTTGCGCCTGGGTCAGTCCGACGATGAGCCCGCTCGTCGCCAGCAAATAGATGGTCAGAGCGCGCCAGTGCTCGCGCACGAAGGTGAGCGGGCTCCGACGCATGTGCGCGCGGCGTCGCACGTCCGATGTATCCATGACGCCCTCCTCGCCGTAAGTTCAACGCAGCGCCGGGCTGCCGTCTACAGTCCGCTAGTGGCCGACAACTATCGGATTTGAACTAAGTATAGCCCCGCCGGGCGCGGCCGCTTTGTAGTGAATCGCATCTTGGCGGCCCGCTACGGGCCCACTGCCCATTGGCCTGGATGATGGGGCTTCACGCGGCCCGTGTGCGGCGGCGCCGGCTCGACGTCGGGGTACGCCGCCGCAACCGCGGGCGGGCGCGTACAATCGAGGCTCTCGATCCCGCATAGGCTCGAGTAGATAACGCGCATCCACTTTCCGGCGGGCTACGCGGAGGCGGCCGGCCGGCTTACCCGCTCTCCCTGGCTGATCGTCGCGGCCGCGATGGCCGTGCTGGCCGTTGCAATTCGAATACGCGCTCTGGAGACGGACAACCACATCTTCTACGACCTTCAGCATTTCTATCATTTCGCCGAGACCTTGTTCACCGCCGATCACCTCAACTACTACGCCTCGGTGGTCAACCAGCCGTTCACTTACGCGCATCTGCCTTTGTTTCCGATGTTGCTGGCGCCGGTTTTGCGTCTCTACGGGTCGCTTGGCTGGGAGCCGGTGTTCGCCGTCAAGACGCTTGTCTACACCTTCGACGCGGCGACGGCGCTGCTGCTGTTCATGCTGGCGCGCCGCAACCGGCTGCCCGCCGCGGGTGCGCTCTTCATCGCCGGCTTTTGGCTGCTATGCCCCTGGGTGATCGAGGCCAGCGCGGTCAATGGACACGTTACGTCGGTAGGCGCGTTCTTTCTCGTAGCGGCGCTGCTGCGCCGGCGCGTGCCCTGGCAGGCCGGGGCGCTGCTGGCGCTGGCGGTGACGGCCCGCAGCGAGTTCCTGGTAGCGGCTCTGGCTCTCAGCGGGGTGTTTGCGCGCCGCGGCGCAGGTGAGGCCGTCGGATACGTGGGCGGGTTCGGCGCGGTGGCCGGTCTTATCGCCGGCCCGTTTCTGGTCGTGGACGCGGGCGCACTGTATTGGGCGGTGGTAGGCCACCTTCAGGGCCGCGGTGAGGGTCTGCCGGTCTTGCGCGCGCTGGTCGAGACGTTCACGGGTGCGTTCCCGGACGCGTGGAGCGGCACGCAGGGCTGGATGATGCCCGGCGTCTTGCTGGGGGCGTTTGTCATCGGGTGGTTCGTCTCCGATCCCGCCGCGGCGATCTTCAAGTCAACGCTCGCCTACGCCCTGGCGCTCACCGTGGTGCACAGCCGCTATTTCGTGCTGCCGGTTGCGGCGGGCCTGGCCTACGCGGCGCGGCCGGGACTTTGGGGCTGGCCGCTCCTGGTGTACATATTCGAGTACCAGATCCCAATAGTGAACAACACGCGCTGGTTGATCCGAGCCGCGGCGGTGGCCCTTTTCTTCTTATGGCCGTGGTTTAGACAGTTGCCTGGATTTCCCGGCCCGCGCCGACGGCCTTCGGAAAGTCCGGCCGCCTGAGGCGAGCCGGCGCACGCCATGCACGGCGCCGCCTTTCGGCCGTCAATGGGGCTTCAGATCAGGCAGGCCGCGCGGGTGGGCGGCTTAGCGGGGAGGGCCGTCGTGCCAGTGGCGCGCGAAACTATGCAGGCGCGCCTGGGCGGCCCCCAGCACGGTGTCATCCGGGTATTGCACGCGCACGTCAGGCTGTCCGGCGGGGCGCCCGGTCAAGAGCTCAATCGCCTGGGCGACCGTGCCGGCCGTGTAGACGTGAAAGTCGCCCGCTTCTATGGCTGCGGCCACGTCCCAGCGCAGAGTGAGGTTCTGGGCGTTCGACGCCGGCACCACCACTCCCTGCCGTTTGGTCAGCCCGCGCGCGCGGCAGAGATCGAAAAAGCCTTCTACTTTGGGCGTAACGCCCCCGACGGCCTGAATCCGGCCATGCTGGTTCACAGAGCCGGTCACGGCGATGTCCTGCCGCAGGGGGAACTCGCTAACGGCCGAGAGCAGCGCGAGCAACTCGGCCAGTGAAGCGCTGTCGCCCTCGATGCCCGCGTAGGACTGCTCGAACACAATGGTGGCGCTGAGCGTGAGCGGCCCGTCCACGCCGAGAGCGCCGCTGATGAAGCCGGCCAGGATCATCGACCCTTTGTCGTGGATGGGGCCGGTCAGCTTTGCCTCCCGGTCGATGCTGATCACGCCGTCGCGGCCCGAGAAGACGCGCACGGTGATGCGGTTGGACTGTCCGAACTCATAGCCGCCGAGCTGCACCACCGACAGTCCGTTGATCTGCCCGACGGCCCGGCCATCGACGTCGACCAGAATTGTCCCGTCGGCGATTCGCTCGCGCAGTTTGGTCTCGACCAGGTTTCCACGCCGCGTCCGCTCGTCGATCGAGGCCCACACGGCTGTCTCATCGACCAGGCTGGCGCCCTGCTTGCGGGCCCAATACTCGGCTTCGCGGACGATGTCGCTGATGTCGCCGAATCGGGTCGAGAGCTTGGTGCGATTCTCCGCCAGCCGCACGCCTTCCTCGACGATTCGCGCCACGGCGGTGTGATCGAAGGGCAGCAGGTTCTCGTCACGGCAACGCGCGGCGATGAAGCAAGCGTAGCGCTGCATGTTGGAGTCGTTGAGCTCGATCTCGGTCTCGAACTCCGCGCGCACTTTGAACAGCTCGCCAAAGTCCGGATCGAGCTCGTAGAGCAGGTAGTAGAGGTGCGGCGGCCCCACCAGCGCCACTTTGAGGTCGAGCGGAACCGGCTCCGGGTCCAGCCGCGCCGGGACGGCGATTCCCAACTCCTCGGCCACGCCCTCTATGCGGATCACTCGATCTCGCAGCGACCGTTTGAGGCTGTCGTAAGCGGGTCCGGCGCGCAGCAGATCCTCGACGTCGAGGACGAGGTATCCGCCGTTCGCTCTGTGCAGGGCGCCGGCCTGAATCATCGTGAAGTCGGTGACCAGAGCGCCCAGCACGCTGCGCTGCTCGACGCGACCGATCAGATTGGGATGGGTTGGATGACCCTCGCGGATAAGCGGCGCCCCGCCCTCCGGCTCGTGGGTCACCACCACGTTCACGCGATAGGGCAGGTACGGATCGCCGCGCGGCGCGGACGCCGAACCTTCGCGGTCCTGATCGTCGTCGTGGTCACGAAAAACCTCGAAGTTGTCGGTGCTGTGGTTCTCCACGGCGTCGAGGTATTCGAGAACCGCCGCGACCTGCGCATACTCCTCGCGCATATCTTCGATAAGCGGGCGTACCACGCTGCCGGCCACCCGGCAGCTCAGCTCGCGAATGCGCTCGCGTGCGCGGCGCTCGCGAGCGCGTGTCTGGCGCATGGTGCGCGCGAGCTCGTCCTCAAGAGTCGAGCGCACGTCGTCTACCTTCTCGCGTTCGGCCGGCGTGAGCTGCGACAGCTGGTCGGGTGTCATCGGCTCGCCGTCCACGAGCGGGGTGACGCTCAGCCCCACGGGCGTCTGAATCAGAGCGAACCCGGATGCCTTGGCCCTCTGCTCCATCACGATGAGCGACTCGCGGCGGTCCCGTTGCATGCTCTGGGCAATGTCATTGCGCTGGTTCTGGAACTCATCCGTGTCGAAGGCGCGCCCCATGTCGGAGCGGAGCGTTTCGGTGAGCTCGTCCATGTGCCGCCGCAGAGTGGGCGCCCGGCCGGCCGGCAGCCGCAGAGCGCGCGGCTGGTGCGGATCGCTGAAGTTGTATACGTAGCACCAGTCGTCGGGCGTAGGTTGGGCCCTGGCGGTTTCGCGCAAGCGGTCGAGGATCATGGAGGTGCGGCCCGTGCCAGGCAGTCCCGCCGCATAGATATTGAAGCCGCGGCTCTTGATATCGACGCCGAAATCGAGCGATTTCTCGGCGCGTTCCTGGCCGATCATCGCGTCGGGCGGGTCAAGCTCAGTCGTGGTTTGGAATCCGAGTCTGGTCGGATCGCAGGTCCAGCGGACTTCGTCCGCACGCAACTCGTGTATGCCCGCGCGCCCCGAGCCAACATCGTGTGAACTCTCGGCCTGGGCCATTGGGGCAACTCCGCGAAGATCGGCGAAGTCTATCAGCGGCGGATCACGCCGACGGCGCCCGTTCCGCCGGTCGCGCCGCCTACACTATGCGCCGTCGCCGCGGCATCAGTAGATCGAACGGTAGCCAGATGAAGGTTGTGATCCACGTCCCCACCACTTCGCAAGCAGACTGGCAAGCCTTGGCGGACCTGCCGCGCGCAGACCAGCTGGTGGTAGCGGACTCCGCTGATCTATTCCGACAGGAATCGAGCGACGCGGAAGTCCTCGTTCTGGGCGGACAGGCCGATGCTTCGTACCTCGCCAGGGCCGGCCGGCTGCGGTGGCTCCAGATTTGCAGCGCCGGCGTGGAGCGCTTCCTCGAGGCGCCGGCCTTGCAGCCCGAGAACGTGGTCGTCACAAACGTGCGCGGAGTCCTCTCGAGCCACGTGGCGGAGACGGGCATCGCTCTTCTAACCGGTCTCGCGCGCGGTATTCACCACGCGGTGCGAGATCAACAGGTGCGACGCTGGACCGACGAGCACGAGTACGACGAGCTGACCGGCAAGCGGGCGCTGATCGTGGGGACGGGAGGGATCGGCCGCGCGATGGCGCGCCGGCTGCACGGTCTTGAAGTGGAAGTGCGCGGCGCGGATCTGCGGTCACAGCAGACCGATGAGTATCTGCCGGACATCCAAACGCTCGAAGCTCTTCCCGACCTGCTGGCGGCCACCGACGTACTGGTGATCTGCTGCCCGGCCACCGAGGCCACGCACCACCTGGTTGACGCAGAGGTGCTGGCGGCCCTGCCAAGGGGCGCCTACCTGATCAACGTTTCACGCGGATCCATCGTGGACACAGACGCGATGGTCGCGGCGCTGCAATCCGGTCAGCTGGGCGGCGCCGGGCTCGACGTGCTGGAGGAAGAGCCCCCTTCGCCGGAGCATCCAATCTGGGAGCTTCCCAACGTCATACTCACGCCGCACGTTGGCGGCCGGTCGCCGCTTCGTCTGGCGCGCGTGATCGAGTTCGTGGTGCGCAACGTGCGCCGGTACAAAGCGGGAGAGCCGTTGCTGAACGTGGTGGACAAGCAGGCCGGGTTCTGAAGACCGCGCGCCCGATCCGCCTCCTACCCGGAGCGCCGCCGGACGGGCGGGGCGCCGCCTAGATCACATCACCGGCGCCGCCGTCTATCGCGATCGAGGTTCCGGTGATGTAGGCCGCCCGCTCGGATACTAGAAAGGCGACCAGGTCGGCCACCTCTTCGGCGTAGCCCAAGCGGCCCATCGGAATGCCCCGACCGCCGCGCGCGTAGAACTCCTCAAGGGTCATACCAGACCGCTGATGCTCCCAAACTCGCACGGACTGCATGCTGCGAATCGATCCCACCATCACCGTGTTGACGCGGATATTCTCGGCCGCATAGTCCTTCGACGCGGCCTTGGTGAGCGCGATCCCGGCCGCGCGGCTGGTCGAAGTCGGCACGGATTGGGCGCCCGGCGTTTTTCCGCCGACCGTGGTTATGTTCACGATTGCGCCGGCGCCCACCGCGCGCATGTGCGGAACGGCGGCTCGCATGGTGCGGATCGCACCGAATACCTTGAGTTGCAGGTCTTCCTCCCAGATCTCGTCGGTGGCGTCCTCGAAAAGATGGGCGGCCGACCGGCCGGCGTTGTTCACCAGGATGTCAAGCCGCCCGAAGCGCTCAGCCGCCGTGTCGACCAGCGCTTCCGCGCTTCCGGGCACGGTCACGTCCGTGACCAAGGGCAGCACACGTCCGTCCGACGCCGACGCTATCTCGCGCGCCGCCCGCTCCAGCACGTCGCGGCGCCGCGCGCCAATGGCGACATCGCATCCCTGGCGCGAGAGCTCCGTGGCGATTGCGCGCCCGATGCCCTCGCTGCCGCCCGTGACCGCGGCCGCTTTTCCAGTCAAACCAAGTTCCACGTTTAGCCCTCCCACGCTTACCGGCGCCCGAGTGTAGAGGGAATTCTTGGCGGCCCGGACGGATCGCGTCAACGCGACTGAGCATGAGCTTGGAAGCGTTCGCCGCGCGCGCGGCGCCTGGCGGACGGCCGCCGAATCCGCGCGGTCCGGTTTAGCCCGCGGCCTGCTGGGCGAGCAGGGTTTGACGGCCCTTGCGGATGATCTCGGCCTGCTGGCGCTGCTGCCAGCTGTCGCCGGACTTTGACAAGAACCACAAGCGCCGCTCATAGCCGGGCGAGGAGATCCAAATCACCTCGGTCCACGGCGGCAGACGGGTCGGTGGGGCGACGTCGTCCCAATGCACCGGAGTTTCGTCGATCATGAAGGCCATGCTCAGACCCTTCTCAACTTGCTGATGGGCGACAACACGAGTACCAAATAGTCTGCGGCTACAGCTTCAATGTCCGCCGCACGTTGTCGAGCACACTCCTGTGGGCTTCCGGACGCCGGCGGCGCTCCTGGAGCTTTCGTTGGACGATCTTATCGCCGTAATACCTCAGCACCGCGTATGCGGCCACCGCCGCCAGCACGATCAAGCCGATGGCGCCGATGGTGTTCTCGAGCTCCGCGCGGAACAGGAAGGGGCCGCTTAGAACACGTATCACGATGACGATCAGGAACACCGTTGCGGTCACCGATAACGCGTAGCCCAAGCGCCGGCGAAGCCCGCTGTAGATCAGGAATGGAATCGCGGCGACGACCATCATGATGAGAAGCGTGCGGAACATGTGCCGATTGGCGCATCATGAACGTGTTCGCGATGCTACCACCTGAAGTAGCCTGTCCGAACAGACGCCCGCTCGCTTCGAGTCTCGCGGTCGCGTGCGCTACCATCAGGCGCGGCGCCTTACAGGGTATTGCCAGCGGTTCGCGGCATTCGCCGCCGGACTTGCGCGGTTGCCGACCGAACCGGCCGCGAGGCACAAGCGGTCGGCGCGTTGGGCGCGGTGGCAAGAATGCATCGGCTCTTACATCGACGTAGCTGGAGTGTAAGTCGGGATACCCCACCCGGCCTCCGTCAGGCTGCCTTTCGCGTACGTCGGGTCTAACCGGCTCGAGCGTCTCCATGCACAGTTCGGGTCCGATGCTTGAACACACCCCGCCGCTCTACGACGCGCGGGATGAGCACGACGCCTGCGGGGTCGGCTTCGTGGCCAGCCACCGCGGCGAAGTCTCGCATCGGATCGTGCGGCTGGGCCTCGAGGCAGTGCGACGGCTAACCCATCGCGGGGCGGTGGCGGCCGATGCGAAAACGGGCGACGGCGCGGGCGTTCTGACGCAGATTCCGCACACGCTGCTGGCGGAGGCCTTCGCCGCCGCCGGCGAGCCCAGGGTGGAGGCTTCGGCCGTCGGCATAGGCGTATTCTTCCTGGACCGGCGTGACCCGCGCTCGGCCACTCGCTTCCGGCACCTGGCCGAAGAGGCGTGTCAAGTGCGCGGCATCCGCGTGGTCGGGTGGCGCAAGGTTCCGGTGGACGAGTCCGTGCTGGGCGCACGCGCGCGCGCCTCGGCGCCCGACATTCACCATCTGCTTCTGGTGATGGGGGCGTCAGTGCCCGACGGCGAGGCATACGAGCGGCGTCTATACCTGGCCCGCAAGGAGCTCGAGAACCGGGCGCGGCGCGAGTCGCTGGGCGACAACTACGTGGTTTCGATGTCCAGTCGCACGATCGTCTACAAGGGCCTGGTGGTTGGCGCCGAGCTCGGCCACTTCTACCCGGACCTGGTCGACCCGAGGTTCACCTCCGCCGCGGTCGTCTTCCACCAGCGCTATAGCACCAACACGAAACCGACCTGGGAGCTGGCTCAGCCCTTCCGGATGCTGGCGCACAACGGCGAGATAAACACGATACAGGGCAACCGCAACTGGATGACCGCGCGCACCCCGGAGCTGACCAGCACGGTGTGGGGCAACGAACTCCCGTCTCTGCTCCCGGTGACGGACGATAGCGGCTCCGACACGTCCAGCCTCGACCACGTGCTCGAGCTACTGGTGCTGAGTGGACGCAGCCTGGTTCACAGCGCGATGACGCTGGTGCCCGAAGCGTGGGAAAGCATGCCCGACATGCGCGCCGAGTTGCGCGATTTCTACGCCTATCACGCCTGTCTGATGGAGCCCTGGGACGGACCGGCCGCGCTGGCGTTCTGCGATGGGCGCTGGGTGGGCGCGGCGCTCGACCGCAACGGTTTGCGCCCGGCCCGCTTCCTGGTGACCGACGACGGCACCGTGTGCATGGCCTCGGAAGCCGGCGTGCTGGATCTCGACGACGCGCATGTGATCGAGAAGGGGCGTCTGGGTCCCGGGCGTCTGCTGGCTATCGACCTCGAACGCGGCCGCCTGCTGCACGACGGCGACGCCAAGAGCGAAGTCATCGCCGCCGCTCCCTACGGGCGCTGGCTGCGCAAGCACCGGCGCGAGCTGCCGGCGGCAATGCCGACCGGCAACGCGGAGCAAGCGGCCGCTGTGCACGCAAACGGGTCTCTGGCGGCGCTTCAGCACGCCTACGGGTTCACACGTGAAGACCTGACGCACATCGTCGATCCCATGACCACGGAGGTGCAGGATCCGGTCTTCTCGATGGGCAACGACACGCCCTTGGCGGCGCTTTCGCGGTTCCGCCCGACCGTATTTGGCTACCTAAAACAGCGTTTTGCCCAGGTCACGAACCCTCCCATCGACCCGTTGCGCGAGACGCTGGTGATGTCGCTCGACGTCCTGATTGGTCCCCGCGCGAGCCTGTTGGAAGAGCGCGAGGAGGCCGCTCGGCTCTTGCGTCTGCCCTCGCCGGTGCTGCTTGACGACGAGCTCAGCGCGATCGAGGCGACGACCGATCCCGCCTTACGGTCCGCCCGCGTGGACGCGACCTTTCCGGCGGCGGAGGGACCCGGCGCGCTCGAACCGGCTATCGAACGCCTCTGCGCCAAGGCCCTGGAAGCGGTGGAGGCGGGAACCCACGTGCTGATAGTGAGCGATCGGGCCATCGGGCCGGATCGTGCGCCCATCCCAGTGCTGCTAGCGGTTGGCGCGCTGCATCACGCGCTCATAGACGCGGGCGTGCGCATGCGCGCCGACCTCATCGTCGACTCCGGGCAGGTGTGGGACGTTCATCACTTCTGCGCGTTGCTGGGTTACGGCGCCAGCGCGGTGTGCCCCTACCTGGCGTGGCGCACTGTTGCGGACTCCTCCGCGGCGGACGGCAACGGCACGGCCGACCCGCGAGCGACCTTCAAACGAACGGCCGAGGCGGGAATCCTGAAAGTCATGTCCAAGATGGGCATCTCGACGCTGAGCAGCTACCACGGCGCGCAGATCTTCGAAGCCGTGGGGCTGTCCGCCGCACTTGTCGAACGCTCCCTGAGAGGCACGCCATCGCGGGTAGGCGGCTTGGGATTCCGCGAGCTCACCGAGGACGTGCTTAGCTGGCACGCGGCCGCCTTCGACCCTCAGCCTCCAAACCGGCTGGTGGACACGGGATCGGTTCGCTACCGCAGGAATGGCGAGTTCCACGCCGCCAATCCACAAATTGTGAAGGCGCTGCATCGAGCGCTCGAGTCCAACGCGGCCGAGGACTTCGCCGCCTACGACCAGCTCGTGAACTCGCGCGATTCCTACGCGCTGCGCGATCTGATGCGGTTCAAGCCCGGCGGCGCGCCGGCGCCGCTGGCCGAGGTGGAGCCGGTGGAGACGATCGTGCGCCGCTTCGTTAGCACCGCCATGTCGGTGGGAGCGCTGAGCCCGGAGGCCCACAGCACTCTGAGCCGCGGCATGAACCGCCTGCGG
Source organism: Chloroflexota bacterium (assembly GCA_965220075.1). Lineage (GTDB taxonomy): Bacteria > Chloroflexota > UBA11872 > UBA11872 > UBA11872. The sequence continues at coordinate 621,871 of OZ244806.1, read as the reverse complement.
GCGCGCAGCAACACCGGCGAAGGCGGTGAAGACCCCTCCTGGTACCAGCCGGACGCGCGCGGGGACTGGCTGGACAGCCGCATCAAGCAAGTGGCATCGGCCCGCTTCGGCGTCACTCCGAACTACCTGGCGCACGCGGAAGAGCTGGAAATAAAGATGGCCCAAGGCTCAAAGCCGGGAGAGGGCGGTCAGCTTCCCGCCCACAAAGTGACGGCTTACATCGCCGGCCTGCGCCACACCATCGCGGGGATTCCACTCATCTCGCCGCCCCCGCACCACGACATCTACAGCATCGAAGACCTGGCCCAGCTGATCTACGACCTCAAACAAGCGAATACGCGCGCTCGGGTCGGGGTCAAACTGGTGGCCGAATCGGGGGTGGGGACCGTGGCGGCGGGCGTGGCCAAGGCCTACGCCGACTACGTGCTGATCAGCGGCCACGACGGCGGCACCGGCGCTTCGCCCCTCAGCTCCATAAAGAACGCGGGGGTCCCGTGGGAGATTGGTCTGGCCGAGACGCAGCAAGTGCTCGTGACCCGCGGCCTGCGCAACCGCATTCGCGTGCGGACCGACGGAGGTCTCAAAACCGCTCGCGACGTCGTGATTGCGGGTCTGCTGGGGGCCGAGGAGTTTGGCTTCGGCACGGCCGCCGTGCTGTCGGTGGGATGCGTGATGGCCCGACAGTGCCACCTCAATACCTGCCCGGTGGGAGTGGCTACGCAGCGGGAGGACCTGCGGCAGCGCTTCGCGGGCCAGCCGGAGCACGTAGTCCGTTTCTTTCTGCATATCGCGCAAGGCGTACGCGAACTGTTGGCGGAGCTCGGCTTTCGCCGCTTCGATGAGCTGGTGGGCCGCGTGGACCGGCTGGAGCTCGATCCCGACAGACGGACCGGCCGCGCAGCCAGCATCGAGCTGGACCGGATACTCGCGCCGCCCGATCCCACCTGGCGCGCGCCGCTGCGCCATATGCACCCGCGCAACGACCGGCCCGGTGACGAGCCGCTCGATCTGCGCATCCTGGCCGATGCAGAGGCGGCTCTTGAGCATGGGCGCCCCGTGCAGCTTGCCTACGCCGTGACCAACGCGGACCGCGCGGTGGGGACGCGGCTCAGCGGCGTCATCGCGCATGACATCTCACCCGCGGGACTGCCGGAAGACACGATTCGGATAGCGCTCGAAGGATCGGCCGGACAGAGCCTCGGGGCCTTCGGAATCCGCGGCGTTCGTCTCGACTTGAGCGGGGAGGCGAATGACTACGTGGCCAAGGGTCTGGGCGGCGCGACCGTGTCTATCCGTCCACCGGCCGAAGCCGCCTTCGAGGCTGCGAGCAACGTGATCGCCGGCAACACCTGCCTGTACGGGGCGACTTCCGGCCAGCTTTTTGTGGCCGGGCGCGCGGGTGAGCGTTTCGGCGTGCGCAACAGCGGCGCTACGGCCGTGGTGGAAGGCGTGGGCGATCACGCCTGCGAGTACATGACCGGCGGCTCTATCGTGGTGCTTGGTCCCACGGGTCGTAATTTCGCGGCCGGCATGTCGGCCGGCACCGCGTACGTTTACGATCCCGACCGGCTCTTCCCAGGGAGAGCCAACACAGAGCTGGTGTCGATCGACCGGGTGACCGAGAGCACACACGCACGGCGCTTGCGCGGCCTCGTGGAGGCGCACGCGGAGGCGACCGGCAGTGCGCTGGCCCGTTGGCTGCTGGAGCGTTGGCAGGCCGTTGCGGGCGACTTCTGGCAAGTAAACCCGCGTCCGCCGCAGGTGGACACCGACCCCGCCGCGCAAGTGGATGCCGAGCGCGCCCGGCGGGCCGTGGAGGCTCGGCGGCGCGCGGCCAGGCGGCCGCGGGCGGCCGCCTCCACGCCGCGGGTGTAGCTAGGCATGGATCGCGCGTTAGGATTCGCGGCAATCGCCGCCGCGTTCCTGGTGCTCGCCTATGCGGCGGTGGCGGGCGGGATCATCGGCGGCCTGATAGGGCTGCAGAGCCCGGACGTCTCGGGGCCGCTGGCCGCCGATCTCAACGGCGGAGTCCGCGGGGCTTACGCCGGACTGGTTGCCTCCACGGCGATCGGTCTGCCGCTGGCGGTGGCCGCGGCGCTGCGCGTGCGGCGCTGGTCGCGGCGCCCAGGCGTACGTTCTTAAGGCTGGTTGGCCGCCTGGCAACCCCTAACCCGATTTCGATGAGGACCTTCCCGGTGGGGACTTGCGCTGTGTACGGTAACACCGTACATTCGGCCACTTGATCATTCGATCCGTTGGCCACAGGGGATTGCGTCGGTTGATCATGGACGACAATCCCCGATTCCTCGGAAGCGAGCTGGTCGACCGGGTGCGCAAGGTGTTGACGGCGCTGATCCTGGCGAGGCACATGGACGACTTCATTGCTGACGCACCGCCTGGCTGGCGCGTTCACCGGCTTACAGGCGACCGGCAGGACGAATGGAGCGTTTCGATATCAATCAATTGGCGGATCACGTTTGAAGAAAATGATGGCTACGTTGACCGCTTGTATCTGGAGGATTACCACTGATGGCTAGCAACGGCATCAAAGTGAACATGACGCCTTCACATCCGGGCGACTTCATCCGCACGGAGGTAGTCGAGGAGTTGGGCCTGACTGTGACGAAGGCCGCCGAGATTTTGGGCGTCCGCCGGGCGACGCTGTCGGAACTGCTGAACGGCAAGGCTGCGCTGTCACCGGAGATGGCGTTGCGAGTCGAGAAGGCGTTTGGCGTGAGCATGGACATGCTGCTCCGGATGCAGGCTTGGCACGACGCCGCGCGGATGCGCGCGCGGGCGGGGGAGATCAGCGTCCAGCGCTATCAGCCCGCCTGAACATCGGTTGCGTGTCCCAGCATGTCGCGGAGAGACTAGAAGAAGATCACTGATTTCGATCAAGGCCTCGACTCGCTGGTCGGATGGCCGCTCGGCGCCGGCTGCTCAAGTCGGGTCGGGATCGTCCCAGTAGGAGGCCACTCGCCCGTCCGGCCGGCGCAACTCGGCTGAGTCCCGCTGCTGGTTGTTCCACACGTTTCTGGCGCCAAACTGGAGTTCGCCGGCCCGCTCGCCCGACGTCACGCGCAGCCGAGCGCCCGGCCCGATCACCGTGCCGCCGGGGAAGCGGAAAGCCTGACCGCCCCGCAGACTCACCAGCCACCAGCCGGTCAGATCGACCGATTCCGATGACGCGTTGTGCAGAGTCACCAGCTCGCCTTCTTTGTCGACCGCAAGCGTGAGCCCGCCCGTCGCGGCCGCCCAGATACCGCGCCTGTTCCGGCGCGCCTCGGCCACGGCGGCCGCGATGGGATCGCGATAAAGCAGGTTGGGGGGACGCTCGAGGGCGCGGGCCCATCCCTGCCGGGCGAGCTCCTGGGCGACGTTCACGCCGTCTCGCAGCGCGTGCCGCAGCAGTCTGTCGCCGGGCGATTGGCGCGGCTCGGCATCCACCATCATCTCTATTGACGCACCGGCCAGCAGCGCCTCCAGCGCGGCGTGCGCCTGGTCGGCAAGCTCAGACTGACCGGCACGATCGTCCAATTCCGGCGCGTCGATGCCGATCAAACGCACCGAAACAATTTCGCCGTCCAACTCGACGCGCAGCGTGTCTCCGTCCACCACCTCGACAATGCGCCCGGGGCGGCCGTCCATCACAACCGGCGGAGCGGCGCTGGGGGCCGCCGGCGACACGGCCTTGGGGACTACCGCCGGCGCGGGCGCCGAAGCCGTGGCCGGCAGGTCGGTTGCGCGCGCCGCCCGCGCCGTGATGGTCAGGACGATCGTTTCGCCCGGAGCGGTCTCGCAGCCGGACCAGAGCGCCAGCAGGAGCAGGCTCAGAAAGACGACCAGCAGGCATCTCGCCGCGCCATTGGCCAGCGAGCTGTCGAATCCTGTGAGTGGGCGCGAGGGGACTCGAACCTCTGACCTCCACGATGTCAACGTGGCGCTCTAACCAACTGAGCTACGCGCCCGATCCGGCGGGCCGCCGCGAAGCCGTCCGCCAGCTTCAGCATACCTTTGCCGCCGTATGCGCTGGCACGCGGGGCCGGTTGGCGCATATTCTCCGGGGGCGGCGTGCTCGAGCGGAGGCGAGAACCGTGTCCGGCGGTGGGCTCACGGCGGTACCACTAGACGCGGCCGAGCTGCGGAACCGCCTGGCCGCGCTGCCGCGATTTCATCTCACCGAGCTGCCCACTCCGCTGGACGATCTGCCCAACTTGCGTGCCGAGCTGGGCGGCCCGCGCATCTTGGTGAAGCGCGACGACCTGACCCAGAGCGCGCTGGGCGGCAACAAGAACCGCAAGTTTCAGTTCGAAGTCGGCGACGCGCTGGCGCGGGGCTGCGACGTGCTGGTGTGGGGCGGCGGAGTCGCGCAGTCCAACCACGCGCGGCAATGCGCGGCGGCCGCACGGCGCGCCGGCCTGGACGTGGTGCTGGTTCTGAACCGCGGGCCGCACGGGGCGGACATGCAGGGCAACCGCTTGCTGCTGGACCTGATGGACGTGGACGTGCGATTCACCGGCCGTGATGAGATGTTCGGCACCGATGCGGAGCTGAATGGCGTGGCAGACGAGCTAGCGGCCGTGGGGCGCCGCCCTTACGTGATCCGTTACTCGCCGCTCACGGCGGTGGGCTATGTGGAATGCATACTGGAGATAGCCGAGCAGTGCGCGGCGCTCGATCTGCGACCCACCCATGTCTACGTGGCGTCCGGCGGAGGGACCCAGGCCGGGCTGGAAGTGGGCCGGCGCGCGCTTGGCCTGGACCTCACGATCCACGGGTTCTCACCGCTGCGCGTGCAGGGCGGACGCACGGCCACTATGGCCGAGATCGCGCAGATGTGCGCCGCACACCTGCGTCTCGACCTCGACATCCGGCCGCAGGAGCTTTCCAACTCGGACGCCATGGTGGGTTCCGCGTACGCGGAACCCACGCCCGAAGGTCTGCAAGCAATCAGGTTGCTGGCGCGCACCGAAGGCATCTTTCTAGAGCCCGTCTACACGGCGAAAGCGTTCGCGGCTCTGCTGAATGACGTGCGGGAAGACCGGCTCGGCGCCGATGACTGCGTGGTCTTCGTGCACACCGGCGGCGCGCCGTTGCTCTTTGCATACGCGCAGGAGCTGGCTCAGCGAGTCTGAGCGGACAGGCGGAGCGGGTCCGCCTTGCGCTTTGGCACGGGCCGAGCCGTGGGCGGTTGGCGGACTCCCGCACCAGGCTCCAGGCTGGCGGCGGGCGCCCGCGCACGTGTCTTGCCACCCAAATTCGCGCGGCAGCGGAGGGAGTGCTTGGATAAGGACAGGCGCGGACTTGCCGCGAAGGATTGACGCGGCGCTCGACCGAAGCCTGCCGTAATCCCCCGGGAGAAACCGCACATGAACGGTCCTCGCAGCCTCGCGCCGGGCGCCTACGCGGGTCTGCTGCTGATCTCCACCGCCTCGCTGCTGTTCGAGCTCACGCTGACACGCGTCTACGCGGTTGCGCAGGGACACCACTTCGCGTTCGTGGCCATCGCGACGGCGCTGCTGGGCATCGGCGCGAGCGGGACACTGATGGCCCGCAGCCGCTTGCTGCAAAGGTCGCCGCCCGCGCGGGTGATCGGCGGCAGCGGGTTGGGATTCGGCGCGGCCGTGATCGCCGCCTATCTGACCGCGGACCGCATCCCGTTCGACGCCTACCGGCTGGCCGTCGATCCTCTGCAGCTCGTCTGGCTGGGGATTTACTTCTTGATCGCGGCCGTTCCCTTCGTGTTCGCGGGTCTGGCGGTGGTAGCGGCGCTGGCCGCCAACCCGGGGCGGGCCGGGCTGCCGTACTTCGCCACGCTTGTGGGGTCCGCGGCCGGGGCGGCCTTGTCGCTGCTGTTTCTACCGCTGCTAGGCTCCGCCGGGGCCGTGCTGGTCTCGGCCGCGCTCGGTGCGCTGGCCTTCGGCGCAGCGGCGCGAGCGCCGCTCGTTCGGCTGGCAGGTTTAGCCAGCGCCGGCGGCCTGGTACTTGGAGCCTGGCTGGTTGCGCCCGCCGGACCCAGCGTGTCGCCCTACGCGGGACTGCATCAGATCCTGCAGCATCGCGACGCACGGCTCCTGGAGACGCGCCTGACGGCCAGCTCGCGGGTCGACCTGGTGGAGGGCGCGGCGCTGCGCTCGGTTCCGGGCCTGAGTCTGACCTATACCGGTGAAGTGCCGCGGCCCAGGCTCGTGGTCACCGTGGATAGCGCGAATCCGGCCGCTCTCGACGTCGGCCCGGGCGCCTATTTGAGCCACACGCCGCTGGCGCTGGCGGTTTCCGTGCGGCCGGCGCAGAGGGCGATAGTGCTCGACCCCATCGGCGGTTTCGAGGCCGCCACGCTGCGCGCGGCCGGCCTGCGGCGGGTTGAGGTATTGCAGCCGGACTCCGCGCTGGCCGACACGTGGAGGGCGGCGCCGGGACCGCTCTCGGGGTCTGGGATGGTCGTGCACCGAGAAGGATTGCGCCGCGGTCTAACCGGAATGCCGCCGGTCGATCTGATCGCGTGGCCCTTGCGCGAAACCTTTCAAGGCGTGGCGGCCGGAACGTTCTCGATTCGCGAAACGTTCGCCTACACCGAGGAAGCCGTACGAGCGGCATGGCGCGCGCTGGCGCCGCGCGGGCTCCTCGTCATCTCACGCTGGCGGCAGGCAACGCCCTCGGAGTCGCTGCGAGCCTGGGCCACGCTGGCGGCGGCCGCGGCGCGGGCGGGCGCCGCGCTCGGCGCCTCCCACATGCTGGCCTGGCGCTCGCTCCAGACGGTCACCATGGTGGCCTCGCCCACCCCTTTCAACGCGGCCGAGATCGATGCGTTGGACGCCGCCCTGCGGCGTGAAGGCTTCGATTGGGTATTTTACGACGGGCTCGACCCCGCCAACGCCAACCGCTTCAACGTGCTGCCGGACAACCGTCTGCACGAATCATTCGCGGCCGTGGCGCACGACCTACCGCTCCCGGGAGTTGCATATGACGTCTCACCGGTGGGCGACGACCGGCCTTACTTCTTTCACTTTTTTCAGTGGACGGGAACTCTGGAGGTCCTGCGGACGCTTGGCCGCGATTGGCAGCCGTTCGGCGGCGCGGGCTTTCTGATCCTGGTTCCGATCGCCGCGATCTTCACCGCGCTGGCGCTGGCCGTGATGCTCGGGCCGCTGGCGGGCGGCTGGTCAGCGGGAGCGGGACCGCGCGGCGCCGGCCAGCTGGCGTTCTTCGGGCTAGTGGGCGCGGGGTTCGCGTTCATGCAGATAGGCATCCTGCAGCGGCTGATCCTGCTTCTGGATGCACCCACCACCGCGTTCGCACTGGGGCTGGCGGCGCTGCTGGCCTTTACGGGGATCGGCAGCGCACTGCTGGGCGGCGCGGGCGCGCGCACGGTGCGCTACGCGCTCGCCGTGGCGATACTGGCCGCGTTGACCCTGGTGGCACTGCGTGCTCTGGCGGCGCCCATCCTGGCTGCGCCGCTGTGGGCCGCGGCCCTGTCGAGCATGGCGCTCATCGCCCCGCTGGGGATGGCGAGCGGAGCGGTGCTGCCCTCCGCCCTGGCCGCGCTGGGGCCGGACGCCCGACCGCCCATGGTGGCGCGCGCGTGGGCGGTCAACGGAGTCGCCTCCGTGACCGGCGTGCTGACGGCCGCGATCACGATAGTTACGTTTGGATTCACCGTTACCGTAAGCGCGGGCGTTGCGCTCTACGCGGCGGCGGCGCTGCTGTGGCTCAGAAGTCGCCCGCGCGCGCGTGCGGTCCCGTGAGCGGCACGAAGGCGACCGCTCCGAGATTCGTTTCGCGTATCTCATCCGCCAGGCGCTCGATCAGCCAGAGGGTCTGATGCAAGCCTGACCGACCCACCGGGACAACCATACGGCCTCCCAGCCGAAGCTGTTTGAGCAACGGATTTGGAATGTGATCGGGCGCCGCGGTGACAATGATCCCGTCGAACGGCGCCTGCTCTTCCCATCCCAGGTAGCCATCGCCAACCTGTACGTGCACGTTCTCATAGCCCGCGCGCCGCAGGTTGCCGGCGCCCCAGGCGGAGAGGCTGGCAACAACCTCGATGGTGTATACGCGGGCGCCCGCTTCGGACAGCACCGCGGCCTGATATCCGGAGCCCGTGCCGACCTCGAGCACGCGATCGCCGGGCCGGACTCGCAGGGCGTCCGTCATGATCCCCACCACCAACGGCTGCGAGATCGTCTGGCCGCCGCCAATTGGGAGGGGGTAATTCGCGTAGGCTTCGGCCTGGTGGTCGCGGCGCACGAACTCGTGCCGCGGCACTCGGGCCAGGGCCTCCAGAATGCGCTCGTCCTTGACCGCCTGGCAGGCCTCCAGATCTCGAATGAGAGCGCGGTGGCGCGCCTGGTCGTCTGTGTCGATCTGACTGGACGTCTTCATCGCGCGGCCCGCGCAGACTCGGCGGCCACGTCGTCCGCCATGACCGGCGGCCCGTCCTGAGCGGATCGGGGGCGCCGGTCGGGCAGCCCCACGGTGCTCACGACTGCCCGAGGTCGGGGTTGATCGCGCCGCGCCGCGGCTCGGAGAACTCGATCACGTTGCCCTCCGGGTCCCGCGCGTACAAGTTGCGCGCCCAGGTGTCGGGCCAGTCCTGCGGGGGACCCCAGAACTCCAGGCCCTCGGCTCGCAGAGCCGAGGCGACGGGTTCTATTTCGTCCACCACGAACTGAACGTGGTTGGTTCCGAGCCGGTTAGGCGCGCGCTCCACCGCGGGCGAGGGGTGACTGTGGTATTTCAGCAGCTCGATCGCGCCGGGACGGTCCGGCGTGCCCAGCACCCATACTTCGAGCCGGACGTTCGACAGGCCGACCAGGCGGCTGATCTCGGGACCGTCGCGCAGGGCATGACGTGTTTCGCATAGTCCAAGCACGCGCGTGTAGAAATCGTGCATGCGCGCCAGGTCGTCGACTACCACGCCCACGTGTCCGACGCTCAGGTTCATCGCTTGGGCGTCTCCTCCCGTTGCTGGAGGGGCAACCACGAGGGTTACCCCTACGCGTCTCCCTGCCGCGCGGCCATGCGCATCGCTATTGTCCCACCGCTGGAACAGTGCACAATCTGCCATGGCACTGCTCCGCATACACTTGCGCCTGGCTCTGCGCGCGGCCAAAGCCATCCCCGACCCGCTTGCAGCGACCGTGCAAGCCAACCTGGGGGCGTATTGCAGCGGGGCGGTGGCGCCGGACGCCCGCGGCAACCGAGCCGTCCCGCGCGACCACACGCATTTCTACGAATTCGCGGAGCGCGCATCGTGGGGTCTTGCCACCCGGCGGTTCGTGCAGGACTACGCCTCGCTTGGCCGGATCGGCGGTCTCGACGCGGGGCAGGCCGCCTACGCGGCCGGCTATTTGTCACACCTGGCGGTCGACGAGGTGTTTGTCGCATCGCTTGGCCGCTTCGCCGAAGAGCAGGCCGGTCACGCGATCCGAGCGTTCACGTGGACGATCGAGACCGACTGGAACCGGCGCCCGCGTGAGCTCGTTAGCGCCCAGGCGGCTTTGGGCGATCCGCCGGCGGTGCCTGAGCTGGTGGTGCGTCGCGACCACCTGCATGCCATGCTCCCGCACGTGCGTTTGGCGGCGGCCGCGTGCACGCCCGCCGAGTATCAAGCGGTGCTGGCGCGCAGCTCCGGCCGCGAGGAGTCACCGCTGGCAAGCGCCTCCGCAGTGTCGCGGAACCTAGCTACTGCGCGGGACATTTTCGTACCCGAGGCAGCCCCGGCTTTCGCTCGACTGGCGCTTGCCGAGCTGCGCAGGCGGCTGTCGGCGTACGCTGGCGGCGAAGCCGCGAGCTACGATGCTCCAGAGTTGCGCGATCCGTCGTATTCCAGCCGCTTCCTGCTTCCCGCAAGCGGAGACTCATAATGCACGACCTTGTGATTCGCGACGCCACGATCATCGACGGCAGCGGCGCCGCCGCGTTTCGGGGAGACGTGGCGGTGGACGGACAGCGCATCGCCGCCCTGGGACCGGTGGCCGATGGCGGCAGGCGTGAGCTGGACGCCGCCGGTCGGGCCGTCAGCCCCGGGTTCATCGACGTGCACACTCATTCCGACCTGATGCTTCTGGCCGAGCCTGCCCATGAGGCCAAGGTGCGGCAGGGCGTCACCACCGATCTGCTGGGGCTAGACGGGGTGGGCTACGCGCCGCTGCCGTCCGCCTGCCAGGCTGACTTCCGCGACTACTTCGCCGGCGTCAACGGCAACCCCGCGGTGGACGGCGATTGGGAAACCGTGGCCGGCTGGCTGAGCAGCTTCGAGCAAACGACCGCTATCAACGCGGCGCATCACGTGCCTCATGGGTGCGTGCGGGCGGCCGTGCTGGGTTGGGAGGACCGCCCCCCGACGCCCGAGGAAACGCGGCGCATGCAGGAGATCACGCACGCCGCCTTCGAGGACGGCGCGGTGGCGCTGTCCAGCGGCCTGGACTACAAGCCCGGCGCCTTCGCCGACACGGAAGAGCTGATAGCCCTGAGCGAGGTAGCGGCCAGGTTCAACGCACCGTACGCCACGCACCTGCGCTACGCGCTTGGTATGCGTGAGGCGATCCGGGAGGCCATGGCGATCGGCCGCTGCGCCGGCTGCCCGGTGCACATCTCGCATTTCTACAGCGCCGGCCGCGCCTGGTGGGTGAACCTCGACGAAGTCGAGCGGGGCATGCGCGCGGGCGTATCGGTGTCGTTCGACGCTTACTCATATCCGGCCGGCAGCTCTCTGCTCAGCTTTTTCTTCCCGGACTGGGCCACGGAGGGCGGCGTGGCAGGGATGCTGGAGCGACTGGATAACGAGGAGATGGTCCAGCGGATCATGGCGGAGATGCCCATCAGCCGGGGGCGCCTGGTCGATTGGTCGGGCGTCCAGATCGCACACGTGGCGTCAGAGCGCAATCGCGCCCTGGAGGGCCAGCGCGTGGCCGACGCCGCACGGGCGCGCGGCCTGCCGCCCGAGCGGTTCGTCGTCGATCTGGTCCGTGCGGAACGGGGCGTGGCGGCGGGAATCTTCTTCACGCGCGCCACCGAGGACGACTACGACATGATCTTGAGGCATCCGGGGCACATGTGCTCCACCGACGCGCTCCTCACCGGCGGTATGCCGCATCCGCGCACCTACGGCACCTATCCCCGCTATCTGGGGCACTTCGTGCGCGAGCGCGGGACCATTTCGTTGGAAGCAATGATCTGGCGCATGAGCGGACATCCGGCGCAGCGCTTTGGACTGGTGGACCGCGGCCGCCTGGCGCCGGGGATGGCCGCCGACCTGGTGCTCTTCGATCCCGAGACCGTCGCCGACCGCGCAACCTTCGACGAGCCCAAGCAGTTCCCGGTTGGAATCGACGCGGTAATAGTCAACGGAGTGTTCGTCATAGACGAGGGGCGGCACAGCGGGGCAACGCCGGGACGCGCCCTGCGCCGCGCCGTGCCGGCCGTTTGATGGCGGCAGGCGGGCCGAGCGCGCCGAGCGCCGGTGAAGAGCCCGGCTATCGCGGCGGAAGCTGGATTTCCAATCTGTGGTGGAAGCTATGGCGACGGCTGCTTTCGCGCCGCTGTCCGGTCTGCCGAGGCGCGGGGACCGACTCCGCCGCAGCCGCGCCGCCGGCCGGCGGCCGCCCGCCCCGCTGCGGGCGCTGCTCGGGCTTCGGACGGGTGTCGTGGCCTTAGTCCAGGCTCCCGACCCACGCGCGGCTAACGCGCCGGCGGCGCTGTCGCATCGCGCGAGTCGGCGGTATGGTCGCTTCCTGTGAGCGAGTTGCAAGCGGGCCGCCGGGGCGGCCCGCACTGAGCTGATCGCGCGTGTGCGGCATCGTTGGTTACCTAGGCGACGAAGGCGCGGCTCCGCACATTCTCGCGGGGCTGCGCGCGCTGGAGTACCGCGGCTACGACTCGGCGGGTCTGGCGGTGATGGACGCCCAGAGCGTGAACGTGCGGCGCTGCACCGGTCGCATCGACGAGCTTGCCGAGCTGGTGGCCGCCGCGCCGGTGGAGGGCTCGCTGGGAATCGGCCACACGCGCTGGGCCACCCACGGCGCCGTCACCGACGCCAACGCGCATCCGCACAGTGACGCCAGCGGCCGCGTGTTCATCGTGCACAACGGCATCACCGACAACTTCGCCGAGTTGAAAGCCGAGTTGCGGTCGGAGGGACACGAGTTCACCTCACAGACCGACACCGAGGTCGTGGCGCATGTGATCGGGCGGGAGCGGGATGGCGGCCTCGATCTGCCCATGGCGGTGGCCGCAGCCATGCGCCGTTTGGACGGCGCCCACGCGGTGCTGGCGCTCTGCGCCGACGAGCCCGATCTGCTGGTGGCGGCCCGTTCCGGCGCGGCCGGGGGTCTATGCGTGGGCCGCAATTCGCGCTGTGTGTTCCTGGCCTCCGATCTCCCGGCCGTGGTGCGCCACACGCGCGAGGTCCAGGTGCTGGAAGCCAACGAGCTAGCCGTAGTCCAGCGCGAGGAAGTGGGCATCCGCAACCTCGCGGGCCAACTGATCGAGCGGCCCACCCTTTCCGTGCCCTGGGACCCCATGTCGGCCGCCAAGGCGGGCTACCGGCACTTTTTCTCGAAGGAGATTCACGAGCAGCCGGAGGCGCTTGCCTCCACCATCAGGCCACGCGTGACGCTGGACCCGGCCGAGCTGAAGTTCGACCAGTTCAAGCTGCCGCTGCCCGCGCGCGAGATCGAGCACGTCACACTGCTGGGCAGCGGCACGGCCGGCTACGCCGGCATGATCGGGCGGCACTACATGGAGCGCATCGCACGCGTGCCGGCCGACACCGACATCGCTTCCGAGTTCGCCTATCGCAGTGCGCCGCTTTCGCCGCGCACGCTGGTTATCGCCATCACGCAGTCGGGCGAAACCGCGGACGCCCTCTTGGCGATCGAACGCGCCAAGGCCGAGGGAGCGACGGTCGCGGCGGTCGTGAACACAGTTGGCAGCGAAGCCACCCGGCGCGCCGACGCGGTGCTCTACACACACGCCGGGCCGGAGGTCAGCGTGGCCGCGACCAAGACATTCTCGACGCAGCTCGCAGCTCTATACCTGCTCGCCTGCCGCATTGGATACGACCGCGGCGCCTTTGATTCCGGGCGCTTTGCCGAGCTGATCGCCGATATAGCGCACGTGCCGCTGCAGATGCGGCGCGCGCTGCGCTGCGAGCCCCAGGTGGAGAGTCTCGCGCGCCGCTATCACCGCTATCGGAACTTCCTGTTCATCGGCCGCGGGCTGGCCCAGCCGCTGGCGCTGGAAGGGGCGCTCAAGCTCAAGGAGATCTCGTACATCCACGCGGAAGGCTACGCCGCCGGTGAGCTCAAACACGGTCCCATTTCGCTGATCGAGCCTGAAGTGCCCGCGGTAGCTATCGTGTTTCCGGGACCCGTGCGCGAAAAGACGCTCAACGCGGTGGAGCAGGTGCGCGCGCGTGACGGCCGCGTGCTGGTCATCGCTTGCGAGGGTGACGACCGCAGCGCCGAGCTGGCGACCGATCTCATCCAGATTCCTAAGTCGTCAGAGCTCATCGCGCCCATACTGGCCACGGTGCCTCTGCAACTGTTCGCCTACCACGTGGCCGTGTGGCTCGGCTGCGACGTGGATCAGCCGCGCAACCTGGCTAAGTCTGTCACTGTCGAGTAGGACGCAAAGGGTCGTGGCGACCAGGTGCCGGGGCCTCTACAATTCACGTTATGTTGAGTGCGGCGATGCCGGGTCCACACGAATAGCGAGTGGCTAGCCGGTCGCAGTTCCTGCTTCGATCCGTGGCGATGTTGGTGCTGCTCGCCGTGGTGGCCGTGATCGTGCGCGAGACTACGGCCTCGGCGGCGCACGTGGAGCCGAGCAAGCGCGCGGAGGTCCTGCGAGAGCAGATCGCTTCCGTCGAGAGTGAGAACGTGAGCCTTGCGGCGCGGGTTGAAGTCGCCCGCTCGGTCGAGTCGATCCGGGAGACCGCCAAGCGTGACCTTGGCCTGGTCGACCCGCACGACCGCGCCATCGTGATCCTGTCGGATCTGCGCGATCCGCCCACGGCGCGCACGTCGACGTTCGTGCCGGCGGCCACGGTACGCTCGGAGCCGGTGGAGTTTGGGCACCTTGGCGCCTGGCTCGATCTCTTTTTCGGGGACGGCGCGCGCTAAGGCTCTGGCCCGTGGCCGACACGGCGTAGACTCCCGCCATGCGAGTGCCAGTCAGCCGCGTCGACGCGCAGCTTCCGCTGCCGCGCCACGCCACGCCCGGGTCGGTCGGTTTCGACCTCGTGACCCGCGTTACGACCACCGTTGAGCCGGGCGGGATCGCGCGCGTCCCGTCGAACGTAATAGTCGCGACGCCGCCCGGTTGCATGCTGCTGCTGGCGGTACGCAGCAGCACTCCGCGCCGCACCGGTCTGCGTCTCGCCAACGGGGTAGGGATCGTCGACCAGGACTATCAGGGCCCCGAGGACGAGATTCACGTAGACGTCTGGAACCCTACCGACCGCGCGGTGGTTGTGGAGCGCGGTGACCGCATCGCGCAGGCGATCATCGTCAGGATCGAGCGCGCAGAATGGGATGAGCGTGACACGATGGACGCCCCCACCCGCGGCGGGTTCGGGAGCACAGGCTAGTCGGGTTCGATTCTCGGGGCGCGGGACCCGCCGGCCACGCCGGATCGCGCGCTATTGCGCCAGGGCCGCGCGGGGGGAGCACGGAGCGCCTGGGCGTGGGTGACTTGGAGGCGATTCCGGCGGAGACGCGCGGGCGTGAAGTGCGCCGCGTGCAAGACCGCGTATACGACGCGGTCAGGCGCCGCGCCGGCTTAGGCGCTTCGCATCTCATAGTCGTGGCCGTCTCGGGCGGCGCCGATTCGCTGACGCTCCTGGACGCGCTCCTGAACGTGCGCGCACGCGGCGGCCCGCGGCTCCACGCGGCGCATTTCAACCACCGCATCCGGCCGGAGAGCGACGCCATCGCCAGCGCCGCGGCGGCGCGGATGCGCAGCCTGGAGCTTCCCGTGACGGTGGGTGCGAGCGAAACCAACCCGCTGCGTCGCCGGCCGGGCGTTTCTCTCGAAATGGCCGCGCGAGAGAGCCGCTGGCGCTTCTTGCGCGGCGTAGCGGCGGACATGGGGGCGGCGCGCATCGCGACCGGGCACACACAGGACGACCAGGTGGAAACGATCCTAATGAACCTGGCGCGCGGCGCCGGACAGCGCGGTCTGGCCGGTATGCAGCCTGATGACGGGGAGATTCTGCGCCCCCTCCTGGAGGTTGAGGGCGCCACGGTGCGCGAGTACGTGAGCGCGCGCGGGCTAGCTCCCGACGACATCGATCCGAGCAATGCCGCACGCGAGTTTCGGCGCAATCGCGTTCGACACGAGTTGATCCCGCTGTTGGATTCGATTTACCCGGGCGCGCGCGCCGCCATCGCACGCGGCGCGCGCCTGAGCGGCCGCCATGGCGCGGCAACTGAGCTTGCAGTAGCCAGCCCTAACGGCGTGCGCATGCCTACTCACCCGCGGCGAATCGGAGTTCCGGCCGGCCCGCTGGCCGACGTCGTTCGGGAGGCCGCGCAGGCGGTGCGCGCGGATTCGCCCCCTCTGAACGCTTTCCAGATCGCCGCGCTGGCGGCGGCGCTGCGCCCGCCCTCGCGCGGCCGCTGGGTGCAGCTGCCCGGCGGGCTGTGGGCTTTCGCGCGCGCCGGCGCATTGGTTCTCTACCCCGAAAGAGTGGGGGAGACGCCGCTGGCGGAGCCGCTACCGCTGGCAGTTCCCGGGGTCACGATCATCCCGGGCGCGCGCGTATTCGGCGAGATCGTCGATCGCGCGCAGGCAGAGCCGGACGACGGGCGGACCGATTCGGTGCACATAGACGGCGACAGGCTTGGCGCCGGCGCGCTGATCCGCGGCATCGCGCCCGAAGAGCGTTTCAGACCGCTCGGCGCCGCGCGAGAGCGCGATCTGATCCGGTTTCTGGCCGGCCGCGGCGTCCCCGCCCCGCTGCGCGCCAGTACGCCCGTGGTAACCATCGGGGGCGCGCCCGCGTGGGTGGTGGGAGCGGCCATAGCGCACGACTTCGCAGTGCGGCCCGGCACGCGCCGGATCGTCCGTCTGGACGTGGCCTGGGACCGCGCGCCGCCGCCATCCGATGCGAGGGATTCGTTACGGAACGAACCATGGTCGCGGGCCTAAGCTCGATCAGGCACGACCTTGAAGAGCCCAGTTGCCGTGCATGCACCGCTGATATACTCGAAGACTAGTCGCCCCGGCCACCTGTCGCTTAGCTTTTCCGCCTGGGGGACGCCGTTCCATGAATAACCGTCTGATCCGAAACGGCTTCATGTACCTCGTGCTGGCCGTGGCAATTCTGGTCGTGCTGTTCGTGTGGCTCAATCCCGCACAGGAAACGGAGCGCGTACCTATCTCAACGCTGCTCACTCGGGTTCAGAGCGCCGTGGAGAGCAGCGGGGATCAGCCGGAGATTCTGATCAGCGGCCCGCGCATCAATGCCAACGTCGGGGGCCGTGTCATGACGGCCACCGTCAACGACAGCTTTGACATCAACCGTGCGCTCTCGGAGCGCCAGCTCAACCTGGACAGCGAGCAGGTGACCGTTCGCTACGACGAGCCCAGCCACGCGCCCACGATCATCAGCATCCTCACCTCGGTCCTGCCTCTATTGATCTTCGTGGGCCTGCTCATCTTCATGATGCGCCAGGCGCAGGGATCAAACTCCCAGGCGCTGAGCTTCGGCAAGAGCCGCGCGCGCCTGGTGACGGCCGACCGGCCGCGGGTGACGTTCAAAGACGTGCAAGGGATCGACGAGGCCAAGCAGGAGCTCGCCGAAGTCGTGGAGTTCCTCAAGTATCCCGAGAAGTTCACCAAGATCGGGGCCGAAATCCCGCGCGGAGTGTTGCTGATGGGACCGCCGGGCACAGGCAAAACCTATCTGTCCAAGGCGGTGGCCGGGGAGGCCGGCGTGCCGTTCTTCAGCATCAGCGGGTCGGAGTTCGTTGAGATGTTCGTGGGCGTGGGCGCCTCGCGGGTGCGCGATCTGTTCGAGAAGGCCAAGCAGCACTCGCCGGCGCTCGTCTTCGTCGACGAGATCGACGCGGTCGGTCGGCAGCGCGGCGCCGGGTTGGGCGGCAGCCACGACGAGCGCGAGCAAACCCTCAATCAGATTCTGGTTGAGATGGACGGCTTCGACACGAACGAGACCGTGATAGTGCTGGCGGCCACCAACCGGCCCGACGTGCTCGACCCCGCTCTGCTGCGCCCCGGGCGATTCGACCGGCGCGTGGTGCTCGATCTGCCGGACATCAAGGGCCGCGAGGCGATTCTGAAAGTGCACGCGCGCGACAAGCCGCTGCAGCCGGAGGTCGATCTGGCGACGGTGGCACGCCAGACGCCCGGCTTTTCAGGGGCCGATCTCAAGAACCTGCTAAACGAGGCCGCCATCCTGGCGGCGCGCCGCAACCGCACCTCCGTCGGCATGTTCGAGTTGGAGGAGGCCGTCGACCGGGTCATCGCCGGCCCGCAGCGCAAGAGCCGGGTCATGAGCGAGCATGAGAAGCGCGTGACCGCTTATCACGAGATTGGCCACGCGCTGGTCGCCCACCTGCTGCGCCGCGCCGACCCGGTGTACAAGGTCACAATCCTGCCGCGCGGACAGATGGGCGGATATACGCGATTCCTGCCCGCCGAGGACCGCCATCTCTACAGCAAGTCGCAGTTCGAGGACCAACTGGTGGTGGCGATGGGCGGTCACGCGGCCGAGGTGCTGGTCTTCGGCGAGATGACCACGGGCGCCAGCGGCGACATACAGCAGGCCACCGAGATAGCGCGCAAGATGGTCACTCAGTACGGCATGAGCAGACAGCTTGGGCCGCGTGCCTTCGGCCGCCGCGAAGAGCTCGTGTTCCTGGGTAGAGATATCGCCGAACAGCGCAACTACAGCGAGGCCATCGCCGAGATAATCGACCACGAGGTCTCGCAGCTCATCGATGAATCGCATCGACGCGCTTCGGACACGCTGCACCGGCATCGCGGCATGCTCGACCTGCTCACCGAAAAACTGGTCGAGGTGGAGACGCTCGACGCCGAGGCCTTTAGCCGGCTAGTCGACGAGTACCAGGGCCGCGCCCGCGTGACGCCGGAGGCGATTCCACCCGCGCCCGAGCCCACGCCGGAGCTGTCACGCGAAGGCGACTTTGCCAGCCCCGCGCCACAGCCCGCACCCAAGCCGAAGCAACGCCCGGCGGAGGGAACCGTAGGCTAAGCGGTCCGTCCGCGGCGCGGGCTCGGCGTCGGCTCAGTGCCCTCAACCCGGCCGACCGGATGCAAGGTCAGCGGGCATACAGCGCCGCCGAGCCTATCCACGGACTGCGCGGTGACCTGAAAATTGATTGGCGCTGCTCCGCGCGTGCCTCCAGCATATCGAGAGGCTGAGGCAGGACGGCGTGCACTAAACCAGGACATGGGAGTAGCAGCGGCCGAGCTTGGGCGGCATGCGGCCGCCACCACCCCGAGTCCGCAAATGCGCTGGCACTCACTATTTTCGAGTTTTTATTAAGCTCCCACCGAACTGCCAACAACTGTGGAATGCGTGACCTGGCGGAAGAGCTACGTGGCGATCGCCGACATACCATTACGAACCTTAAGATCAGCATCCCGGATGCCTGATGAGCAAGACCGCAGAGGGTAAGGGAATGGGAGCACCCCTGGACAGGCTATTTTGGCAGCGGCCCAGGCCGCCCGTAGCCACATCACCGAAATAGTGGCCCGTTCGATCTGGATCTGGTTGTGCCGCCTCTTGGCAGGTGCCGAGAAGGCGCAGCTCGCCAAGCGGCTGAGTACTCGACTGCTGGATTTGGACGTGGAGCTGCGGCAGGCCTTCTCGGGCGGGCGCTATCTGCGGCACAGCGAGGGTGCGGAATTGCGCGAACGGATCGGGCTGTTAGTCGCCCACGCCCGACCGTTCTTGGTTCGTGTACACCTGACGCATGCCGCGGCGCTGGCGCTGCAGCGATTAATCGGGTTGGAAGCCGCCGACAAGTTCGAGCGGGAAAGGAATGCGGCGAACGAGCGCTACGTTTCGGCGGCGGTGCCCAGCGTCCTCGATGCGATGAAGACGCTGCTCGATGTGAAGCCAACAGACGAGCAGGCCGCCGCGATTGCTACCGATGAGGAGACGACGCTGGTACTCGCTGGCGCGGGGACGGGTAAGACGCGCGTGATCAGCGGGAAGGTGGCGCATCTGGTCCGTAGCCAAGGCGTGGCGCCGCGAGACATTCTCGTACTGGCCTTCAACCGCAGCGCGGCCGACGAGGTCAAAGAGCGGCTCGGTGGCGAACTGGCCAACGTAGATGTGAGCACTTTCCATGCGTTCGGCCGTAGGGTAGTCGCCCAAGCGTCGGGGCAGGCACCAACAATTTCGAAACTAGCGATTGACGAATCCGCGTGCGTTCTGGCGCTAGAACAGATTATTGAAGATCTAATTAGCGATCCCAAGCAAGATAGACAGGTCGTCGAATTCATTGCATATCACCGTTGCCCATACAGCTCGCCGTTCGATTTCAAATCTCCCTCAGACTACTACAACTATATACGTAACATCGATCGACACGCACTAAGCGGAGATAAAGTCAAGAGCTTCGAAGAGCTGGAAGTTGCAAACTTTCTCGCGCTGAGCGGCATCCGCTTCGAGTATGAAAGTCCCTACAAGGTAAGCACGGCGGATACCCGGCACCGCCAGTATCAACCTGATTTTTACCTTCCTGATTACGACATCTACATCGAGCATTTCGCCTTAGACGAAAAAGGCCGACCGCCGCCGAGTTGGCTGGGCTACGGCGACGCAGTCGCGTGGAAGCGCGCCATACACCTAACCAACCGTACCCGACTGATCGAAACCCACAGCTGGCACTGCAAGCAGGGCAGCTTGCGCGTACATCTGCGCCGGCAGCTCGAGGCATATGGTGTCCGATTCAGTCCAGTTCCCCTGCGAGATCTGCTCCGGGGCCTAAGGAACATAATCGTCTCGTGGCTGGCAAAACTGATCAGGACGTTTCTGCGCCACGTCAAGACAGCCGGCCTGAGCATCAGCGAACTGCGGAAACGTGCAGCTGCGCGGCCCGGAGCACTACGAAATGGCGTGTTCCTCGATCTGTTTCAGCTGGTCTGGGACCGCTATCAGGCGCTGCTGACCAAAGAAGGCGCACTCGATTTTGAAGACCTGATTAACCGCGCCTCCGGGCTTATCGGTGCGAACGCGTGGTCGTCGCCGTACCGATACGTTCTAGTGGACGAGTTTCAGGACATATCAGCCGGGCGCATGGCTCTGTTGGCGGCGCTGAGGCGCGCTGATGTTGGCTACTTCTTAGTCGGCGACGATTGGCAGTCGATCAACCGGTTCGCCGGGAGCGATGTCGGACTGATGCAGCAGTGCGGCAAATACTTGGGACACGTGGAACAACGTGAGTTGACTCAAGTGTTCCGCTACGGTGAGTCCATCATCCTCCCGTCGACCACATTCATTCAGCGAAATCCGCAGCAGACCAAGCGTTCACTGCGCGCTGCGGGCAAGGAGACGGGCGAGGGCCTCACGATTGTCGTCGCAGATAATCAGCCTACGGGCATTCGTACGGCACTTGCTGACATTGCGGAGCGCACCTCGGATGACAAATCCCAGTCAGTGATGCCGCTAGGACGCTATAGGCGAAGTCAGAACGATACTCCAGCTCGGCTGCACAGTAACTTCAGTACTGTTCACAGCTCGAAGGGACGCGAAGCCGACTACGCAATCGTGCTCGATCTCAAGGGCGATCTCTACGGCTTCCCGTCGCAAATCGAAGACGACCTACTGATCGAAATGGTGCTGGGTGATCCGAGTGAATTCACGTACGCGGAGGAGCGCCGAGTCTTCTACGTGGCAATGACGAGAGCTAGCCGCGGCGTCTACCTGATCGCCGACTCGGAGCGGCCCTCGTCGTTCGTCGATGAGCTACGCCGCGGGGGACTGGGACTTCGTCAAATCGGTCATTTCGCGAGTGATACCGCCGCGTCGCGCTGTCCGCGCTGCAGGGGCGGGAGTCTTGTTGTCTCGCAGAGCGCCAAGAGCCTGAGGTGCACGAATCACCCATTCTGCGAGCACCAAGCGGCGCGCTGCGAACATTGCAAGAAGGGGTACGTACTCGTCTCGAACGGTGCAGCGAGATGCTCGAATCCGGTGTGTGGAGTCGCCGCGGAAACCTGCCCGCGCTGCTCGACTGGAGTGCTTCGGCGGAAAGAAGGCGCGTATGGGCCGTTCTGGGGATGCACGGAGTATTGGTCGGAGCCGCCCTGTCGCTACACCCGAACCGACCATTCCGTGGCCTCCGATGTGGCATCCAGCTGGAAGGATTAGATCACGGCCGCTTGGACTCACGAGCGGGTTGGCGTGGACGCCGCAACCTCGCTGGAGGAGTCTGCCTGACGGTCCCTCTGGTGGGACTTGCGCAGGGGCAGCTCGCGCAGGAACAGGCAGGCGATGAACCCGGCCGCCAACAGCACGGCCGTTAGGGCAAAGAGGCTGGTGATCGACTCCGCCAGGGCGCCGCGAAGCAGGGCGATTAGGTCCTCCGCGGAGCCGGTGGTCAGCTGCTGCTGAAGCGCCGCGACGCCATCCTGCTCCAGAAACGTGCGCGGATCCTGCAGGGCGGCGCGAACCGACTCGGGCAGCTCGGCGGGCAGCGCGCCGGCGAATCGGGCGGCGAGCAGCGACCCGAAGAGCGCTACGCCCAAGGTACTGCCAGTCGAACGGAAGAACCGCACGCCAGCCGATACCTGGCCCAGGTGCCGGTCGGGCAGGGCGTTCTGCGCGACCACCGTCAGCACGCTGAGCAGGCCGCCGACCCCTAGTCCCATGACGATCATGTTGCGGACGATGTCGCCTTCGCTGGCGCGCGCGTCCATTCCGCCGAGCAATATGGCGCCGGCGATGGCTGTCGCAAACAGACCCAGCACGAGCAGCTTGTAGCGGCCGGTTCGGGACATGACCTGTCCCGCCACGATGGCGCTGATGATGAAAGCCAGGATCATCGGCACGAGCACGAAGCCCGAATCGGCCGCGCTGCGGCCCATCACGGCCTGCACGAAGAGCGGGAGGTAGATCATGGCGCCTAGCATGCCGGCGCCTACCAGTAAGACGGCCAGCACGGTTACGGCGTAGACGCGGTTACGGAAGAAGTTGAGGTCGAAGATCGGCTCGCGGACGCGCCGCTCCACGAGTACGAGAGCCGCCGCGAATAGAGCGGCCGCGGCGAACAGCCCCACGATCGGGGGCGAGGCCCACGGGTAGCGGCTGCCCGCCCATGAGAGCGCGAGGAGCAGCGGAACCGCCGCGCCGACCAGCAAGGCGGCGCCGGTGAAGTCGATCGGCAGGCCGTAGCTGCGGCCCGTGCGCGGCAGCCAGCGCCAGGCGATCGCAACCGCCAACGCGCCGAACGGCAGGTTCACGTAGAACACCCAGCGCCAGGACCAGTGATCGGCGATAAGGCCGCCCAGGGCCGGGCCGGCGAGTATGACCACTCCGAATATGGCCGCCAGCAGGCCCTGCCACTTGCCCCGCTCGGCGGGCGGGAATATGTCGCCTATCAGGGCGGGCGCTAGCGCCATGAGGGCGCCGGCGCCCACACCCTGCACGGCGCGGGCAACGATCAGCTGAGTCATCTCCTGACTCACGCCCGCCACCGCCGATCCGGCCATGAACAAGGCGAGGCCGGCGAGCCAGAAAGGCCGGCGCCCATAGATGTCGGAGAGCTTGCCGTAGAGCGGAACGGTGACCGTGGAAGTGAGCATGTAGGCGGCGAACACCCAGGCGAAGTGTTGGAGGCCGCCAAGCTCGGCGACGACGCGCGGCAGGGCAGTGACCATAATCATCTGATCCAAGCCGGCGAAGAGCGCGCCCAACATGGCCGCGATCAATACCAGGTAGCGCCGATTGCGGATTAGTCCGCCCGCCGGGGGTGAGGAGGGTTCGGGATTCATAGTGGACCGGGGCGCCGCGCGAGGCCCGGAGCGGCCGGAAGCGGCGACTCTCACGACGGGATCGAATGAGATCGAGCGCCTGCCAGTGTAGCGAATGAGTGAAAAAGTTCAAATAGATAAAATAGTTTATTTGTAACACCAAAATCACAGGCGTCGAGCGGTGCGGCCGTGAGGCACGGGAGCTTTCCGGCGCCTGCTGGGACGCGGCGCGCCCGAGGTGGCAGGATCGGGCCGCAGCGGCCGGGGAGGGCGAAGATGCGGATCACAGCGGTGGACACGATCGTGGTGCCGAATCCGGGGCGCAGCTACGTATTCGTGCTGGTACGGACCGACCTGGGGCTGACCGGACTGGGCGAGGCGACTCTGATGGGCCGCGAGCGAGCGGTGCGGCAAACCGTCGCGGACTGGGGCGACCTCCTGATCGGGGAGGACCCACTGCGGCGGGAGTACGTCTGGCAGCGGCTCTTTCTCTCCGACCGGCGCCGTACCGGATCAGTGCAGATGGGAGCGCTGGCCGGGATTGACGTGGCACTTTGGGACATCGCCGGCCAGGCGGCCGGCTTACCCATACACCGGCTGCTGGGCGGCCCGCTGCGGGAGCGAGTGTGGTGCTACACGCACTGCCGCGCGGTCCGGCCGGAGGACGCGGCGGAGGCCTTCGGCCCAGTGATGGAGGCGGGATGGACGGCCGCCAAGTTCATGCCGATCGAGGGTCCGGAGGAGCAGGCCGAGGGATTCGACACGCGCGAGGCGTCCAAGCGGGCGGCGCGCGTGACGGCCGCCGCCCGCGAGTTCGTAGGCGCCGACTTCGAGCTGCTGATCGAGACGCACGGACGGCTGCGCCCGGTCGAGTTCGTGGACCTGGCGAAACGCCTGGAGGGGCTCGATCCGTACTTCCTCGAGGAGCCCACCCGCCCCGAGGCGGTGGCGCCGCTGCGCACGATCAGGGATCAAGTGCGCGTGCCGCTGGCGACGGGCGAGCGGCTGGTCCATCGCTGGGCCATGCAGCCAATCATCGAGGGTGAGCTGGTCGATTACCTGCAGCCGGACGTCGCGCACGCGGGCGGCATAAGCGAGGTGTGGAAGATCGGCGCGGTCGCGGACACGCATCTGATCCAGCTGGCCCCGCATAATCCGCAGAGCCCCGTGAACACGATGGCGAGCCTGCACGTGGACTTCGCGCTGCCCAACTTCGCGATTCAAGAAGTGGTGTGGCCGTTCGAGCCGCGCCTGCGGGAGCTCTTCGACGGTGGGCCGCGGATCGAAGGGGGCTACGCGCTCCCGCCAGAGGAGGCCGGTCTGGGCATCAGGTTGAATGAAACGAAGGCGCGCGCCTGGCAGGCCGAGGGACCGGCCGACGGGCCGGCGATGCTGAAGTATCGAGACGGCGGCCCGGCGGAAATCTGAGAGATCGGGCGCCCGAGCCGGCGTCACAGCGGATCTCCGAACGCTCGAACCCAAGACCCGGCGCGAGCGGGTTTACCGCCAGCGGCGCGCCCGCTATGGTGCCCGCGTTGGAGACGTTTGCATAACCCGGCCAGGCTAAGGATGTCCGGGGAGAACCCTGTGCGGTTCCAGGTTCGGTGGGGCCTAGATTCCCGCGTGCGGAGACCTTTGCGTAAATCCGGGGGCGGGGCGGAAAATTAGGTGGCGCCATCCTGACGATTGTGGAGCGGGTTGAATGCACCGGGACATGGGCCGGCCGTCGCTCGCGGAAGCGTTGGTGTCGGAGACGCTGGGCCAGAACCAGCGGCTGGAGCGGATCGACGACGCGGTGGACTGGGAGCGGCTCGGGCAGGTCGTGGCCGGCGTGCACGCCGCCGCCCGCGGGCGGCCCAGCTATCCCCCGCTGCTGATGGTGAAGGTGCTGCTGCTCCAGCAGTGGTACAGCCTCTCGGACCCGCAGATGGAAGAGGCGCTGGGCGACCGACTCTCATTTCGCCGCTTCGTGGGGCTGGGCCTGCAGGACGCCACGCCGGACCATTCGACCATCAGCCGCTTTCGTCAGGCGTTGGAGGTCGACGGGCTCAGCGCGCCGTTGTTTACGGAACTGGCGGCGCAACTGGACGCACAGGGCCTGGTGATGAAGCACGGCACGCTGCTGGATGCCACGCTGGTGGCGGCGCAGGTGCGGCGGCCGCCGCTGGCGGCGGGGCGCGGGGCGCCGAGCACCACCGACCCGGAGGCGGCGTGGACCCAGCGGGGGCGGGGCACCCGCTCCCACTTCGGCTACAAGGTGCATCTGGGGGTGGACGAGGACACGGGCCTGGTGCGGCGGGCCGTGTTGACCCCCGCCAACGTTTACGAGAGCGAGGTGGCCGACGCCTTGGTGAGCGGGGATGAGCGGGCGGTGTACGGCGATCGGGCCTACGAGTCCAGGCGCCGGCGCCGGTGGCTGCAGGCCCAGGGGATCAACGACCGGATCATGCACCGCTCCCACAAGCATCAGCAGGCCCTCCCCTCCTGGCAGCAGCGACGCAACGCCCTCATCGCGCCCCGCCGGGCGCTGGTGGAGAAGGTCTTCGGCACCCTCAAGCGCAGCTATGGCTACCAGCGGGTGCGCTACCGCGGGCTGGGGCGCAACACCGTGGAGCTGTGGTTCAAGCTCATGGCCTACAACCTGCGCAAAGCGGACACTTTGGCCTGGGCCGCGGGCTGACCGCGGGACCAGTGCGCCTCGCGCGGGGTCCCGCGGCACGGGATCTCGTGCCGGCCCGCCCGACCGGACGCCGCGCCGGCCTCCAGGCGTTGCCGATGCCCCTCCCCACGCGCTCCATCCCCAATTATTCAAAGGTCTCCGCACGCGGGAATCCAGCCCCCACCCAACCTGGAACCGAGCGGGGTTCTCCCCGGACATCCTTGGCCTGACCGGGTTATGCAAACGTCTCCGTGCGCGGGAATGACGAGGGGTTACGCAAAGGTCTCCGCTGCCGGTAGCAGCGGCGCGCGGAATGTCGGCCCGCTGGCGCGCGAGGGAGCAAGGCAATGGTGCAAACGGATGTCATGCATTGCGTGATCTGCGTGGGCGATCGACAGGTCGAGCTGCGCGAGGTTCCGCTGGAGGAGCCTGGTCCCGACGAGATTCGCGTTCGAACCGTGCAATCGGCGGTGTGCGGGAGCGATCTGCATCACTACCGGATGAGCGCGGCGGAGAGGCAGGCAAAGGGTCTGAACCGGTTTGCGATCGGCCATGAGGGAGTGGGCGTGGTCGACGAGGTGGGGCGCGGGGTGACCTATCCGTCCGTGGGCGACCGAGTGGTGATCTACCACCACATGGGATGCGGTCACTGCCAGTACTGCCAGCGCGGCGAGCCGGGGTTCTGCGACGAGATGTTCCCGCGCGTGCGCAGCCAGCACGGCGCCGACGCGCAGTACGTGGTGGTTCCCGCCCGCTATGCGCTGCCGCTGCCGGACGACTTCGACTTCACGGAGGGAACCTTGCTGTCCTGCAACGTGGGCACGGCGTACGGAGCGGTGCGCAAGACCGGCACTTCGGGCGACGCCACGCTGCTGGTTTCCGGCCTGGGGCCGGTGGGGCTCTACTCGGTGATGGTGGGGCGAGCCTTCGGCGCGTCGGTGGTCGGCGTCGACGTGCAGGAAAGCCGGCTGGAGCTCGCGCGCAATGCGGGCGCCGAGGCGGTGGTTAACGCCGCCGATCCGGATGCGCTCGACCGGATTCGCGAGTTCGGCGGGGGGAGCGGCGTGAGAGGGAGCGGCGTTCACGGCGCGATCGAGACGAGCGGGGCGCCACCCGCGCGCACGACGGCAATCGAGGCGCTGCGCGCGCACGGCACGTACGTCGAGGTCGGCATCGGCTCGGATCACACCATCGTCCCGAGCTCGGGGTGGGATTACTGGATTTGGAAAGAGGTGACCCTGCGCGGGTCATGGATTTTCAAGATGCACGAGTGGGAAGACATGCTGGCCTTCGTGCGCCGCCACGAGCTGCCGATCAAGGACCTAGTCACGAACCACTTCCCGCACGGGCAGGCGCAGGAGGCGTTTTCCCTGGCGGACAGCGCCACGGCGGGCAAGATCATCCTGGACTGGGAATGAGAAGCGGGCCCGCCGAATCAGACAGGCGAGTCCGTCCGGACTAGCTGGGTAGACTGAGTGGCGAGTGCCCGCCGAGATCAGTTGCGCAATGGCGCCGTGTCGAGTGTGAACCCGGCTGTCAGCATCATCATCGTGGCGAACGAGCCCGGCGAGTACCTCGCCCAGGCGCTGGAGGCCATCCGCGCGATCGACGAGCCGAGCTGGGAAGTGGTGGGGGTGCTGCACGAGCCCCACGACGTCGACGACGAGCGCATGCGGTTCTTCGCGAGCGGTGAGACAGGGCCGTCCGAGAAGCGCAACCTGGGCACTGAGCACGCGCGCGGCGAGATTCTGGCTTTCCTGGATGACGACGCCTATCCGTCGCGCGGCTGGCTGAAGGCCGCACTGGCGAACCTCGCCAGCGATGACGTGGTGGCGGTGGGAGGGCCGGGGGTCACGCCGCCGGACGACGGCTTCTGGGAGCAGGCTTCGGGTTGGGTGTACGCGTCATGGATGGGCTCGGCGGGCCTGCGGTACCGCTATACGCAAGAAGCCAGGCGGGACGTAGACGACTATCCGTCGATGAATCTCGTGGTTCGCCGGTCGGCGTTCGAGGCGGCCGGGGGCTTCGACGGCGCTTTCTACCCGGGCGAGGACACCAAGCTGTGCCTCGAGCTGGTGGAGCGCGGCGGGCGGATCGTCTACGAGCCCGACGCGCTGGTGTTTCACCACCGGAGACCCTTGATTGGCGGCCATATGCGTCAGGTGGAGGCGTACGGCAGGCACCGCGGGTTCTTCGCCAAACGATTGCCCGCGACCTCGCTGCGCCCGCACTACTTCATTCCCAGCGCCTGGTCGCTCTGGATGACGCTGGGGTGGCTGCTGGACGCGCGCAGCAGCCGGTTGGGCGCGCTGCACAGGTGGAGCATGGCGATCTACCTCGCGGCGCTGGCGATCAGCGGCATCGATGCCGCGCTGAAGTCCGGGCGCCCGTCGATCGGCCTCGCCGTGGCGCCCGGCATCGTAGCCACCCATCTGGTCTACGGCGTTTCGTTCCTGCGCGGCCTGCTGGGATCGCGACCCAAGGCGGGAACGCCCCGCTAGGCGCAATCAGCGGGCGCGCAGAACCTCGGCGAGCGGGCCCAGACTGAAGATCTGAATCCCGACCAGCAGGCTCGCGGCGGCCAGCAGGCCAAAGGCGACGGGACCCAGCACGAGCCAGAGGATCAGGAACGCCAGCGCCGCCGACCAGACCAGCGCGGCGATCGCGAGGAACAGTTTTATCGGGTTATGGCGCACCGTGGCCTGCACCAGAATCTGCAGGGTGCGGAGGGTGTCGCGGACGGCGCGCACCTTGGAGCGCCCGATGCGCTTGCGGTACTCGATCGGGACAAAGCCGACGGCGAGCGCGTCGCTCATCATGGCCAGGGTGAGTCCCGTGGTGAAGGAAAAGCCGGGACTCAGGAAACCGAAGTAGCGGAGCACCAGGTCCTTGCGAAATATGCGGAAGCCGGAGTTGACGTCGGGCACGCGCCGTCCGACCGCGAAGCCGGAAATGAGCTGCAGCGCCGCGCGTGCGAGGGCACGCAGCCCGCGGCCCCGGAAGCGCCTGCCGGTGCGCGCGGCCACGACCATGTCCATGTGCTCCGCCTGTTGAATCAGCTGACGGGCGCTCTCGGCCGGGTAGGTTCCGTCGGCGTCGCAGATCAGAACGTACTCGTGGGCGGCGCGCAGAATGCCGCGGCGCAGGGAGAGGCCATATCCTAAGTTGGCGGGCGAAGGCACGATCTGAGCGCCGGCTTCACGCGCTGCGCCCGCGGTTCCGTCGGTCGATCCGTCGTCGACCACCAGAATCTCGTGCGGCACGCCGCCGGCCTCGAGCGTGCGGCGGAAATCGCGCACCACCGCGGCGACGGCCTGAGCCTCGTTGTAGGCCGGGATGACGACCGATACGCCCGAGATCACGGCAGCACGACTCCGCGGAATCTTGCGGCGTTCTTCATCGACAGATCAGACCGGCTCAATTCGGTTCCAGCCACTGCTCACGCCAAAGCTGAAACATCAGCAACGTCCATAGCATCTTGGCATTGTTGCGTCTGCGCTCGAAGTGCTCCGCGAGGAGCCGGCTGACAAAGGCCGGCGAAAACAGACCTTCACGTCGAATTCGTCCCTCGTTGAGGTAGTCGAGCGCGAAACCCTTCAGATCACCGCAAAGCCAGGCGGCCACCGGGACGCTGAAGCCCTGCTTGCGGCGGCCGATGATCTCAGGCGGCAGGAGACCCCGCATCGCTTCGCGAAGGAGGAACTTTCGCCGGAAGCCGCGGAGCTTGCGGTTGATGGGGGTTCGCGCGACGAAGTCCAGGACCTCGACGTTGAGGAACGGCACGCGCGCCTCGAGCGAGACCGCCATGCTGGCTCGATCCACCTTGGTAAGGATGTCGCCCTCCAGGTAGAGCTTCACGTCCTGATAGAGAATGCGGTTGAGCGGGTGCGCGGCGCCGCTGTCGGATTGAACGGCCCCGATCAGGCGTTCGAGCGCGCCGCGGTCGACCTCGGCCTGTACCGCGGGCGCCAGTACGGCGTCCTTGTCTCCCTCATAGAAGGCGCCGGTCCACATTTGGTGCTGGACGCCGGGAGGCTGATCGGCGCCGCGAATGAAGCGGCCGAGCTTGAAATCGAGCGACAGGTAGTCCTGCGACACCGGAATGCGGCTCACGGCCGGCTCGACGAGAGCTTGGCGAATAGCTCGCGGGATTGCGCGGTAGAACGGCGCGAGGCGGTGGGCCTGGAGAGTGGAGTAGCCGGCCAGCGCTTCATCGCCGCCGTCGCCGCCCAGCACGACCTTGACGCGCTCGCGGGCGAAGCGGCTGACCATGTAGGTGGGCACGATCGAGGGGTCGGCGAAGGGCTCGTCCAGATGCGGCGCGAGGATGGGGACTATGTCCATGAGCGCCGCGGGCGCCAGGCGAAGCTCATGGTGCTGGGTTCCCAGGTGATTCGCGACGCGGCGCGCGTGGGCGCCCTCGTCGAACGAGGACTCCGCAAACGTGATCGAGAAGCTCTGGACGGGCTGGCTGGAATGCTCTGTCATGAAGGCCGCGACGCTGCTCGAGTCGAGCCCACCGCTGAGGAGGACGCCGACCGGGACGTCGCTGACCATCTCGCGCTCGACGGCGCGGCTGAGAACCTCGCGCAGCGCGTGCGCGCACTGCGCGATGGGGCGCGCGTCGCCGTGACGTTCGGACTCCGTGAGATCGAAGTCCCAATACGGGCGCTCCGCTATGCGGCCGTCCACGACTTCGAGAGAGTGGCCGGGACGCAACTTCGATACGCCGCGGATGATGCTCTTGGGCGCGGGCACGTATTCCAGCGAGAGATAGTGCGACAGGGCTTCAAGGTCGAGACTGCGGCTGATCGACGGGTGGGCGAGCAAGGCCTTCAGCTCGGATCCAAAGATCAGGCGGTTTTCAGCGAGGCTGTAGTAGAGCGGCTTGATGCCGGCCCGGTCGCGAGCCAGCAGAAGACGGCGCGCCCGCGCGTCCCACAAGGCGAAGGCGAACATGCCGTTGAGGCGGGAAAGGAATTCGCGCCCCCATTGCTCGTATGCGTGGACCACGGTTTCGGTGTCCGACTGGGTGCGAAAGATGTGTCCGTGCGCCCGCAGCTCGCGGCGAAGCTCGGCGTAGTTGTAGATCTCGCCGTTGAAGACGATTTGTACCGATCCATCTTCGTTGCCGATCGGCTGGTCGCCGCCTTCCAGATCGATGATGCTGAGGCGGCGCATGGCCAGAGCGATAGGCGCCTGGATGAAGACGCCGCAGCCATCCGGCCCGCGATGGTCGAGCGTAGCGGCCATCGCCTCCAGGGTCGCGGGGTCCGGCGGGGCGGCGCCCTCCAGATCGAGAACGCCCACGATTCCACACACGGTTGTTGCACACCTGCTCAGCGGCCGGGCGGATGTATGCCCGTGTCAAGCGAGCGGATAATAGACGCTGCCCGGCCGGGTGCGGCGGGTCGGCCGGTATCCGCTCGGGGCGGTCGCGCCGTAATCGGCATGAGCGCGCGGCGCGTCCGCATGCCCCGGCGATTGGCCGGCCAGTACCATTCCGAAGGTAGTCCCCCCGCGCGCGTTTTGGAAGGAGATCGAGTGGCGCGCATCGCGCTGATCCGCACGCGGCCCGAATCGGTGCTGGAGGACATTGGCGAAGCGATGCGCCTGGCCGGCTATGCGGAGCACCTGGACAGGACGGCGCCGACCGCGCTAAAGACCAACATCACCTGGCAGCGCTGGTATCCGGCCTGCTCTACCACGCCGTGGCAGTTGGACGGCACGATTCGCACGCTGCTGGGCGACGGCTACGAACGAGAGTCGCTCTTCGCGGCGCAGAATCGCACGGTGGTGGTGGACGCGCGCGCGGGCGAGCGGGCGAATCGGCTGCTGCCCGTCATCGACGCGCACCGCGTCCGTAATTCGCACCTCTATGAGGACGCGGAGTGGGTTCTGTACAAGCCGCGCGGCCGCATGCGAACGCTTCCGGATGTGTTTCCGCGCGGCATCCGGATTCCCAAACAACTGATCGGCGCGAACGTCATTCACCTTCCCACGATGAAGACGCACGTGTTCACGACTATTACAGGCGCGATGAAGAACGCATTCGGGGGTCTGCTCTTCGACAAGCGTCACTATTGCCATGCCACGATTCACGCGACGCTGGTGGATCTGCTTAGGATTCAGCAGGAGATTCACCGAGGGATTTTTTCAGTCGTGGACGGCACGTTCGCGGGCGAGGGAGCGGGTCCGCGCTGCATGCGAGTGCAGGAGCGGGGGCTGCTGCTGGCCGGCGCGGACTGCGTGGCCGTGGACGCCACCATCGCGCGCCTGATGGGCCTGGACCCGTTTGCGATCGACTTCATCCGCCTGGCGCATGAAGACGGGTTGGGTACGGCGGACGAGGCGGAGATCGAGGTCTTGGGCGATGACCCGGAGGGGCTGCGCTGGGAGGCGAACGCGCGCCGCGACACGCTGGCGAGCCGCGGGCAGAAGGCCATCTACTGGGGGCCGCTCAAGCCGCTGGAGCGCCTGCTGCTGCAAACCATCGCCGCCCCGTGGTCATACCTGGCCTCACGGCTATACCACGATGTTTACTGGTACAACGTGCACGGACGGCGCCGGGCGCACCGCGCGCTGCAGGGCGAATGGGGCCGGTTATTCACGCGCTATCCGAAAACAGAGGGCGGACTGCCGGACCTGGTTGCACCCGAGCCGCGGAGCGCCACCCACTGAGGTCAGAACGCGACATGGCGCCAGATGCACGGCGGCCGATTTGGGCGCGCTCTGATGAGCGGCTAACGCGCACTTGGCCGAGATGAGCCAGGCAGCGTCCCAGATGCGCGCGGCGCAAGGCGTGCCGGTGCGGATCGAGCGCCTGATCGTCGCCGGGATCATCACCTACGCGACCGCGAGCGCGCTGCTGTGGTCGCTGGTTCGCGTTCCCGGACTGGGCGGGCCCGACGAGGCGTCGCACTTGCGTGTGCTGTTCGGCATGGTGAACACGGGCGGTCTACCGGTCTTCGAGGGTTATGCGCCCAACGCGTTCGCCGGAGGCCCGGTGCGCGCCCAGGTGGCCAAGGAGCTCACGCCCAACCTGTTCGCGATTCCGGTGGCCTTCGTGATCGCGCTGCTGGGGAACGCCGATTCAGCGGTGAATGTGCACATAGCCCGGCTGTTCAACGTGGCGTTGTATCCGGTCACGTTGTGGCTCGCTTATCT
Source organism: Chloroflexota bacterium (assembly GCA_965220075.1). GTDB lineage: Bacteria > Chloroflexota > UBA11872 > UBA11872 > UBA11872. The sequence goes on along the minus strand of OZ244806.1, from coordinate 589,074 downwards.
GACGCTGCGGCGCGTCTTTCCCGATGGCGCCGTCGAACGCCTGTGGGGCGTGGCGGTGATGGCTTCCGTTCCCATGCTCACGCTGGTGTTCGCGTACTACACCAACGACGCGCCGATGATCGCGGCCAGCACGTTGGCGGTGTATGCGGCCGTGCGCGCCTGGCAGTCGGATTTTCCAACGTCTAGTGTGTTGCTTCTGGGCGCGGCGCTGGGCCTGGTGGGTCTGCACAAATACAACGGGTTCCTGATCTTTCCGGCGGTGGCGGGGATGGTGCTGTGGCGCTATTGGCGAGCGCCCCGGCGGGTGGTCGGCCTGGGCCTTGCCTTGCTGACGATAGCCGCGGCTATATCCGCATGGTGGTTCGTGCGTAATTGGGTGCTCTACGACGACGCTTTCGGTGTTGCGGCAACACAGACCGCAGTGGATGCGAGCGGCGGAGCGCCCACCCCGCCGCGTGCGCGCGGGCTCGATCCGGTTTCGTTCGCGCGCGAGACGAACTGGGTGGGAGAGAACTTCGCGACGATCTGGGCCGGGTATGGCCTGGTGAAGCTAAAGCTTCCGGGCGCGGCCTACGTCGCCCTCAGCTTCATCACCGGGATCGCGGGCGCGGGCGTGCTGCTGCGGCTTGGACGAGCCGTCCTGCTCAAGCAGCGCGACAAGCATGTCCCGCTGGCGGTCTTTGCGGGGTCTCTCTTCGTGGGCCTATGGCTGGTGAGCTTCTGGAGCAGCTACAGCGTCGACGTCGCTCTCAACGGCCGCTATACCTTCCCGGCTTTTCTTCCATTCGTGATTCTCATGGTGCTGGGGCTCACGGCGTTCGCAGCGTGGCGCAGCTGGGCGGGTGCGCTGGCGGCGGCGAGCATTCCTCTCATGCTGGCGGGACACCTGGCGTATTTCGTGCACACGCTTATCGGGGATGTTGTGGAGCTCCGTGTCTAGGCGGCGTTGGGGCTCGATAGGCCGGGGGGGCGCCATTCAATGGCTGGCCGGCGCCGCCGTCAGCGTGCTGGCCCTCGCGTGGATCGGTTTCCTGGTGAGCCGCCCGGTCTACATTCGCGTCGAGGAGTTCGCCCCGAGTATCCGGCCTCTGCGGGCGGAGGCGCTGAGCGGCGTGCGCGGACAGACGTTCGTGGCGCCCACGGAGCGCCTGAGCCGCATCGATTTCTGGGTGGACACAAACGTGCATCCGGGCGGCTGGATACGTGTCGACGTGCAGCTCGCGGCCGACCCGGCCGGAGGCGACGCCCTGGCGTCGAGCAAGGTCGTCTTCGACCACACGCGCGCCGGATGGCCCGTTCAGGCGCGCTTTATCCCGGGACTCATTCCGGCGGATGCGACGGGATACCTGCGGTTGGTCTCCAGCACGAACACGCCAAGGGATCATGTGTTCTATCTATACAGCCGCCGTGACGTCTATCCGCGCGGCGAGTTTCTGGACCTGGATCGGGTTGAAGTGGGCGGGCAGGACCTTCTCTTCACGCTCTATCGGTCGGCCAGATTTCCGAAGCCGCTGGCTTGGGCGGAGCTCCTGCTGGCGCGCGTGTCCGCCGCGGCGAGCATCGCCTCGGTAGAGTCGCCGCCGCTCCTGGCCGCCGTGCTGGCGGCGGCGCTGGTTGGAGGGGCGGCGGCGTTGGCCGGCGTCGCGTACCTGGTAGTGCGCATGATCCCCGTGACGCTGGCGCCGATTACGCCGCCCGCCGTGGCGCTGGCTCTCCTGGCCGGCGCGCTATTCGTGCTGGCCTGGGATGAGATGCCGGTCGGAAAAGTAGTGCTGTATCTGGCAGCGCCGGGATAAGGCGCCCGGCGCGGCGGGAACGCGGCGCGGCGTTCGGTACTATTTCAAGCTCAGTAAGTTCCAGGCGCGAATGGCAAGCAATGCTCGAAGCGCGCTTCAAGCGCAGTCCGGCGCGGCCGTGAGCGACTCCACGGAAGCCGCACGGGCGCAGGCGAACCCCGATCCGCTTACACCGTTCGTGCAGGGCGACAGGCCTACCTCGACCCTGCCCGACCTCTCGCTGGTCATACCGACGTTTCGCCAGGCGCTCGCGATTACCGAGCAGGTGCGGGAGATTCTGCGGGCGCTCGACCGGCTGTCTATCTCGTTTGAGGTGCTGGTTGTGGTGGACGGCGACGACGATGGCACCGCGAGTCGTCTGGGAGCGCTTGAGCATGAGGGGCTGCGAGTCGCCGTACTGGACCGCAATGTGGGTAAAGGCAACGCGGTCAGTCGCGGCCTGCTGGCCGTGGGCGGACGCACGCGGGGGTTCCTGGATGGGGGAGGCGACATACCACCGCATTGCCTGCTGCTTGCGTACAAGGATCACCAGCGCTCGGGCGCCGACATCATGGTCGGCTCCAAGCTTCACCCCGGGTCCACCGTCGATTACCCGTGGACGCGCAAGGTCTATAGCTGGGGGTACAGGCAACTTACGCGCCTGCTCTTCGGGTTGGACGTGCGCGACACGCAGGTTGGTCTGAAGATCTACTCAGCGACTGTCGTCGATCAGGTGTTTCCACACGTACGGGCGCGCGGTTTTGCCTTCGACGTCGAGGCCTTGGCGCTCGCACGGCGTCTGGGGTTCCGCTACGTCGAGGAATCGCCGATAGTCATCAGGGGCCGGTACGCGACGACGATCGGGGTGCAGACCGTGCTCTCGATGTTCCTTGAGACGCTCGCCGTTTGGCGGCGCGTTCGCCGGTTCGGTCCGGGCAAGGACGGATCGTACGGTTCCCGGCTCGACTGAGCGCGGCGCGGTCTAGACGTCGATCTACCGGCTGGGTGCGATAGGATTTCAGGGGGCCGGTGACGCTGCGGCGCCGGCGCCACTGCTTCGATAAGGCCAGGTTCAAAAGCTCTATCTCGCAGAGAGCAGGGAGTCCATCCACTTGAGAGTTGCCGTTAGCTTCCCGCCCTTCGCCTCTGAAAAAGGCATCCCGCTGCTCAGCCAGAATCGCCAGTACCAGGTGTTTTCGACTGGTCAGAGCGAAGGCAGTGGAGCGGTTGGGCTGCTGAACCGGTTCGTGGGAGACAACGCGACCGTGATCTTTCCCGTGCTGCCGGCCTACGCGGCGACCCTGCTCACGCAGTTCGGGCACGAAGCCGTTTGGCTGGACGGCATCGCCGAGGGCTGGGACTGGAACGAGTATTGCCGTCAAGTGGAGCTCGCTCAGCCTGATTTGATGATGATCGAAACGAAGACGCCGAGCGCACTGCCCATGTACGACGCGATCGCGGACCTCAAGGCGCGCTTTCCGGCAATGCGGATCGCGCTGCTGGGCGATCACATCACCGCGCTGCCCGAGGAGCCGTTCCTCTACTGCCCCGTGGACTACACGATTCGGGGAGGGCAGTTCGACTTCGCGATCTTGAACCTGGCCAACCACCTTGAGCGCGGCGAGGACCTGGGAGGCGGCGTGTTCTGGCGGGACGGGACCGAGATCAGAAACTCGGGTGAGGCGCCCGAACCGCCCGTGCCGGTCGAGCAGCGCCCGCACATCGACCGCGAGCTGGTCAAGTGGCCGCTCTACGCCTTCCGGAACGGCAATTTCCTCAAGACAGGAACTTACGGGTGGGCCACCGGCACGTCCAGCGCCGACTGCTGGTGGCGGCGCCGCGTGCCCAACGGCCCCAAGCACGGGGGAGGCGGCTGCACCTTCTGCTCGTGGACCAGCATGCTGCCCACGTGGTCGGTGCGGCCGGTTTCAGACTATCTGGACGAGCTGGAGTCGCTGGTCGATTTGGGAGTCAAGGAAGTCTTCGATGACACCGGCACGTTTCCGGCGGGGAGATGGTTGCACGATTTCTGCCGCGGCTATCGGGAACGGGGACTGCACAAAGTCCTGATGATGGGCTGCAACATGCGCGCCGACGCGCTGACGCCGGCCGAGTACGAAATGCTGGGCGAAAGCAACTTCCGGTTCATTCTCTACGGCATCGAGTCGGCGAATCAGCGCACGCTGGACCTGCTCAACAAAGGCACCACGGTCAGGCAGCAGTGGGAGTCGGTGAAGTGGGCGAGCGAAGCCGGCCTGGAGCCGCACGTCACCTGCATGGTCGGCTACCCCTGGGAAAGCCATGAGGAGGCTCGCCGCACCATCGACTTCACGCGTGAGTGCTTCGACAACGGATGGGTCAACACGCTGCAGGGGACGATTGTGATTCCCTACCCGGGCACGCAGCTCTACGCGCAGGCCCGCGAGAACGACTGGCTGCGCTTCGACGGGCCGGAAAGCTGGCACCGATTCGACATGCGGGAGCCGGTGCTGCGCGCGCCAATGGCGACGGAGCAGGTGCTGGAGCTGGTGCAAGGTCTCTACACGAGCTTTCTCACCCCTCGCTACGTGACGCGAAAGCTGCTGCACGCGCTGAAGAGCCGCGATCACTTTCGCTACTACGTCGTGAGGGGGTCGCGCTACGTCGTGGGTCACCTGCTCGACTTTCGGACCGGCCAACTCGACGACGACGGTAACGGCGAGGCCCTCGAAACCGGGGTCGCGGAGCTTCCCGTGAAGCTGTACACGGCCGGAGGATCGACGGCCCCGGTTGCGCCTGAGCTCCTGGAGGCAGCCGCGCCGGACGCCATGCAGATGGAAACAGCCGGATAAGCGCCCGGCGTGCGATCGGGCGCCGGGGTCGGCTTGCATTCGCGACCGGAACGCATCGCAGGAAATTACCTGAGGCGCAGCGCGGGGGACTTCGCTGGGATGCTTGACTGCGCGGTCCACGGCGTCCACCAAGAGGAGCGGCTGGCGATTCAGGCGCGGCGGCGTGGAACCCACCTCAAGAACAGAGTCGCGAGCGGCAGTGGACTGATGCGGTTGACGGCGCGCCGCGCCGGCTCGATGTCCGGGGTGGCTATACCCCGAGCATGAGCACGTCCGAGCCGCACGCCTTCGGCCGGCGCGCCCCGGCCAGGGTTCTCGCGGAACTGCTGCGCGCCGTATTGCGCGACGGGATGTTGAGCGATCAACTGGCTCTGATCGCGCTGACCACCGTCGTGAACCTGCTGGGGTTCGCCTTCCAGTTCGTGATGGTCGGTCTCATGGAACCGGCGGCGTGGAAAGACATGTTCGCCGTGCTGGCGCTGCTGGCGCTGATAAGCGTGCCGAACGTGGCGCTCAACACGCTCGCGATCAAAATGACGGGCGAGCTGCACGTGCGCCGGCGCTCAACGCGTCTATGGCGGTGGGTGCTGCGCACCGCAATCGTGGTAGCGGGGGCCGGGGCCGCGGTGGCGGTGGGGCTGGCGCTGGCAAGTGCGTGGATCAGCGATCTGCTGCACTTGCAGGGAAACGCCAGCGTGGCGGTGGCCGGTCTGGCGTTTGTGCTGATGCTGACCTCCACGGTAGTGCGCGGGGCGCTGGCCGGCGTGCACCGGTTCGTAATGATGGGACTGCTGGGAGTGACGGAAACCCTGGTGCGACTGCTGGCCGCGGTGGCGATGGTGCTGGCCGGATTTGCGGCCGCGGGCGCGGTGGGGGGTTCAGCCGCGGGCGCGTTCGTGGTGGTAGTGGGCGGATTGGCGGCGCTTCGCAGAGGACTGCGGCGCGACCCCGTAAGCGACGCCCCCGCCAGCTCCCAATTACCGCGCTGGGACGAGCAGATGCGCATCATGGCTATCTCGCTCGTGCTGGCCGCGCTGCTAAACCTGGACATCGTGTTCGTGAACCACTTCTTCGACGAGGCGCAAGCGGCAAGCTATTCGGCAATGGCGCTGATCGGCCGTTCCATCTTCTTTGTCGCGTCGCCGGTTTCGGTGGTGCTGCTGCCCTACGTGATAAGGGCGTTCGCGGCGGGGCGGTCACTGGCGCCCAGCCTCATGATCACGCTGGGTCTGATCGCGGGGCTGTTGACCGCCGCCGCCGGCCTGGTCCTGCTCTTTCCCTCACAGGTCTTCGGCCTCGTGTTCCGCGAGGGCTACACGCTGGACCCGGCGATTCTCACGATCTACGTGGGAGTGGGGGCGATGCTCGCGGTCAACACGGCGCTGGCGCACTTTCACATAGGAGTGGGGCACCTGCGGCCGTGGAAAGGCCTGATGGCGATCACGGCCGTCATGGTGGCGGGCATGCTGGGATTCCATGCAGCACCGGTTGAGACGGCGACCGTGCTCCTGGCAGCCGTGACCACGGGCGTCGTGTACCTGGGAATCGAGACGGTCTTGTTTCTGCGCCGAATGGAGCCACGCGAGCCGGCTGAAGCCAGCGCGTAGCCCGCCGGCCTCAAAGGCCGCTAAGGCCCAACGAATTGGACGGAAACCCAAGGGCGCTTTGATCGGCAACCACCGCATCACGCGGCGGACGGCGAGAGGGCGCGGCCTATTGGTTAGCCGCGAAAACCGTGCTTGCCGCGCGGCGGACCACCACGCCTCAAGCCGCGGGCAAGAAGGCGAAAGCCAGCCAGGCGGCGCCGATGGTCAGGATCACGCCAAAGAGCCACGGGGCCGCGGCAGGCGCCAATCCGGGCGCAAGCCGGCGAATGCCGCCGCCAGCCCCGAGAGCGAGCAAACCCGCCGCCGCCAGCGCGCCCGCCGCGGTAAGAAAATCCGACTCCAGGAGGGATCGGAAATAGCTGATGGGGCGAATGCGCTGAAAAAGCTGATAGCGAACGGTCCAGTCGGAGTGCGGGACCCCATCGTGATCGGTGAACACGCCGGAAGCTCGATCGCGAACACGTGCGACGGGCACGAAGAGCTCACCGGCCGCGCTCGGGGCACGCTCGATTTCGAGATCAAAGTCGGCTTGCCGGCTGTTCTCGATGGGAGTGAACCTGAACCGGTGGAGTTGAGCTCGGTCGCCCGCCCCAATGTCAATTCGGGATTCGGCTACTATTTCGCCAGACGCGTGGCGCAGCCGAAGATTGACCGGCACCAATTCAGCGCCGCGCGTATCCGCAACGAGGTACAGGTCGATCCGCGTCATGAAATCCGCCGGCGCCTCGAATCTCTGTATGACTTTGCCAACCACCGGCCCAAACGCGAAGACCTCGGCGGGGGCATGCGAAGTCAGCGGGAGAACACGCGTGTGAAGGACGGCGCCGAGGGTGAGTACCACGGCCGCGGCCGCAGCGGCCACGATGATCGACAGGCGCTTGTAGCTCACTCACATTCCCGCTTTCGGTCACCCCACACAAGGTCTCGCTGGCGCAAATCCCCGCGTCCCTCCGGAAAGTTACTAGTCCAACCCGCGAATGGCCGAGAGCGGCCAGCCACCCCGCCACTCGGATAAGCACGTGGCATCCGACGCGGCGACCCACAGCATCCCCACCGTGTCGGTACTCATTGTGAACCACAACACGCGGGACCTGCTGCGAGATTGCCTGGACTCGGTTTGCAAGGTCGACTACCAGCCTTGCGAGGTGATTGTCGTTGACAACGGGTCGCACGACGGCTCGGCTCACATGGTGCGGAGCGATTTTCCGTCCGTCCAACTGGTGACGTCACCGGTGAATCTAGGATTTGTCGGCGGCCATCTGCTGGGCTATGCGCGCGCGACGGGCGACTATGTCTGCTTTCTGAACTCGGACACGCAGATCGAGGCTGATTCGCTGAATGAGCTCATCAAGTTCATGGAAGCGAATCCGGACGCAGGCGCGTGCACGCCAAAGATACTGTGGATGGAAGACCCATCAAGAATAGATTGCATTGGGGATTTCTTGACAGCTACCGGCATGATGTATCACTACGGGTACCGGCAGAAAGATCGAGGCTTCGACACGCCCCACCCTATCTTTGCAGCCAAGGGCGTCTGCCTTCTCGTTCGAGCATCAGTCTTGGATGAGGTTGGTATGTTTGATGATTCTTACTTCGCTTACTTTGAAGAGACCGACTTATGTTGGCGCATCTGGCTGGCTGGTTATAAGGTATACTTCGTTCCGTCCGCGCGAATCCTCCATCGTGTCGCGGCGACATCGCGGAGCTTGGACTCTTATTTGGTCAACTATCATGCATTCAAGAATCGTATTCAGTCGTTGTTGAAGAATCTAGGTTTATTTTATCTATTGAAGATATTGCCCATACATGTGTTGGTCTGTGTCGGACTATTCGCCGTGTATTGCTTGCGAGGTCGAAGGAGGAAAGCGCGTGCGATTGCGGACGCACTCGCATGGAATATCTTTAACTTAAACAAGACGATGATGAAGCGACAGCATGTTCAGGGAGTTGTGCGCTGCCGCGACGATCGAAGCTTGATGAAATTTGCGTGGGCGGCGGTACCGTGGCGGTACGATTTGAATCTGTATCGAGAGTACGACAGGGTTTGATGCGGTGCTAAAGAGTTTTAGTAAGCGCTTGTCTGCCTCTGTAAACTGAGTATTTTAGCCCTGCCAAAGCTTTTGCACAAAGACTACGTAATCCGCAGATAGCTACCAGACCGAATGCTGGGTGAAGTCGCAGTGTCGATATGGAAAAAGCCATTCAAGCGCTTTGGCAGCTGGCACGGAGCCATCCTGGATACTGATGGCGCCGTCGCGCACTGCCGTACTCGGATCGAAAGCGCCGAGCACCGCCGAGGCGATACCTTCACCTGGGAACACGACGCGCGTGTCGTCAGGACGCGGTGGTGAAATCCGCGCCTCGCCACGATCAAAGGCCACGGCGATCCGGGCATCATTGCGCTCGACGGCCACCCGTCCCGTTCGAATGCCAAGCTCGACGGCACGACGCCGGTAGCACGGCAGAAGGCTCGTGAGAAGCCGTGAGAGGGACGGAACGAAGGCGAGGTACTCGCCACTGACCATTTGCCAGTCGAGACCTGGCATGCGGGCGACCAGCGGCGCGGCGGGGGACGCACGGACATCAACTTCCGACAGCCCCGCGGCGCGGATCGCCGAATTCATGTAGGGCGCCGGGTCTTCATCAGCATCAAACAGAGCGGCGCTGATAGTGGGGGGCTTCAGATCCATCCGGATCCGGACTGCGGCGTGTGCGCGGCCGCCACGGGAAACGAGCCACCACTCCCATCCGAAGGCCTGCTCATAGTCGCGGTCCTGGACCGCCCCGGTCAGGCGGGCGAACGTTCTTCGAAGCCGCCGTAGCTCGGCAGCGTCGGACGGCGACGCCCGCCGGGCGGACAGGCCATCGGTGGACTCCTTGGCGGAGAATCTGGCGGTCAGACGATGCTGCACGCGCTCGAATCCGCGGCGGCGATACATGTCATACGCGACTCCACGACCAGGGTGCGCCGTCAGCCAGACCAACACCGCGCCGTGCCTCAGGGCGAACCTAAGCGCCTGCTCCAGAAGGTTGCGGCCAACTCCGCGCCCGCGGCTATCGCCTCGAACCACCACTTGCCCGATCGTCGCGGCGGGAAGCCGTGCGTCGCCAAAGATGAGACGGCGCAACGCGGTGATCGAATGGCCGCGGATCTCGCCAGCGGATTCGGCGATCAAGACGGATCCCGGTACCAGACCCTCGTCTTCAAACTTCCGCGCGTAACGCTCGGCCGTCGTCCAACCCATTGGCGCGAGCATGTCGACGCAGGCGGGGTCGTCGCCTTCGCGCCACGGGCGGTACGTAAAGCCGTTAGGTGCGCCGAGGCCGAGGGCGCCTCTTTCAGCGGTGAGCGGTGAATTCGTGCGCGCCCAACTGCTGCCCGGCGTGTCCCGCTTCGAGGAGCTCGACGGCGTTGTCATGCGCGGCTCAAGCGGCGAGTCGTGTCGACGCCTTGCAGGCGACTAATGCGCCGTCGTCCGGAGTAGACGCGAGACCTGGAGTTGGTTTGGCCTGACGCCGTAAGCCCATCGAGCGTTGAGATTCCCCGCTGCTGGCCGCCCATGAAAGAGGATCTTCACGGCCGGGAGACGTCCGTTTCGCCGCGGAAGTACTCGATCGTGCGGACGAGACCCTCGTCCAGAGGCGTCGTCGCCTCCCAGCCGATGGCCTGGCGAATGCGCGTAAGGTCAGGCACGCGTCGACGAATGTCCTCGTAGCTTGGCCCGAAGACGGATTCGTATTCGACGGCCTCGATCGGGACATCGAACCCACCGACGCGCCGCATGATCTTGGCTAGATCGACGATCGCGTACTCCTCATCGGTGCCTATGTTGAAGACGCGGTTTCTTGCGGCGGACGCCAGCGCGCCGTCGACGACACCCTGCGCCGCGTCCGCGACGTAGCAAAAGGTCCGTGTTTGGCGGCCGTCGCCGTGCACCTGGACAGGCTTGCCGGACAGAAGTCGGTGAAGGAAGACGGTGACGACGCGGCCGGCCCCGAGCGAATCCAGGCGCGGCCCATAGATATTGAACGGGCGGAAGATGACGAACTCCAGCCCCTGCGACTGGTGCAGGGCAAGGATGTAGTGCTCGACGGCAGCTTTAGCCGTCGCATAGCTCCACCTGTTGATCGTGGTCGCGCCCAGCACGCGGTCGTCGTCCTCCGACCAAGGGACGGCTGTATTGCGGCCGTAGACCTCGGATGTGGAGGTGAACACGAGCAGCCGACCGCGCCGGGCGGCAATCTCGGCGACGCGCAGCCCCCCGATCAGATCCAGATTCATGGTGTGCAGCGGGTCTGCCACGTACACCTTCGGGTCGGCAACAGCCGCGAGGTGGTAGACGATTTCCGACTCCGCGATCTGGACCTCCATCAACTCCGCGTCCATGACGGAGCCGCGGACGAACTGGAAGCGCGGGTTGTCGGACAGATGCGCGACCTTTGATCCATCGGTCAGGTCGACGGCGACGACATCGTCGCCGCGCGCAATGTGAACGTCGACAACGTGCGATCCCAGGAAGCCCGCGCCGCCGGTGACGAGAACCCTCACGCGGGATGTCCCGGCAAATCGCTCACGTTGACGAGCACGAAGTTACCCGCGCGCGCCCGAACGGGGGCGCTGTCCAAACCGAGCTCCGCGAGGCGCACGTAGTCCTCATTAACCAGCGCATGATCCACATCGTAGCGACGCAGAATCTCGGGGACCGGCTGCTGAAGCACCGGCCAAACCGCATCGTAGTGACGCAGATGGCCGAACGAGCTGTCGGTGCTCCAGACGCGGGCGTGGGTGAAGTACAGGGCGAAGTCCGCCAGAAACAGCGGGAACGTCATTAGGTTGGGGCGTGGCTCGATCCTATCAATCTCCTCGAGAACCTTGCGGAGCTCGGGGGTGAGCGATCGACTCGTGTCGTTCGCGATGACGCGCCGCTGCAGGAACAACGACGGGATGAGTCCGCCGCCGGCGCCAATGAGCGCGAGGACGAGCCAGGGGAGCCAGGTGAGGTCGAGCCGGATGCTCGTGATTGCGGCCGCCACTGCGAGGGCGGCGGGAAAGGCGGCGTATTCACCGTAGCGCTCGCCTTCGCCAAGCCACTCGACCTGCCGCACCTGGCGAATCACAACACCGGTGGTGAGCAGTGTCAGCGCCCAGACGAGCACGAACTCGAGCTGGCGATCCCAGTCCAGGGGCCGGAACAGACCGAGCTCAAACCCGCGATCGATCGCGACCAGGATGGGAAACACCACAAAGGCGTTCGCAGCAACCACGGCGATGAACGGCGCGCGCCGCACCAAGCTGTATATCCGAAAGACGGGATCGCCGCTTTGACTCGCCTCGCGAGGGAGTCCACGGACCTGATGCGCGTAGCGGTTGTGGATGTTTCGGCGCCACCACCGGAGCATCGCCACGTGCCCGGCGAAGACCCGCAGATAGAAGCCACGCGACACGACCAGGGCCGCAAGCCACGAACCTGCGAAGGCCGCCGCGTAGTACGGCGTAAGGAACCAGAGCGACAGCACTACGGTCACCGCCGTCAGCGCCTGCACCGCCATTCGGTGCGTCAAGAAGAGCGCCGTCCCGACCGCGAGTGACACGGGATACCAGACCCAGTCGCCCGAGGTATGAAAGGCCAGATGCGGAAGCATCAGGCTCGAGAACATGAGCGACGCGAGCGGCCTCGTCGAGAGGTTGGAGTTCTCCATCACGATCAGAGGGGCCAGGGCGTAGGCCGCCTGCGCGGCCATGGCCGCGGCTATCTCGCCGGTCAACCAATAGGCGGCGCCGAACAGCAGGAGACTGTGGGCGGCATCGAAGATCGGGCTGACCAACCACTGCGTGCGGTCGACGACGGCTCTCGGCAGCAGCGACAGCAGGACTCGGAGCATCGGCGGATAATCCGACCGCTCCTCGATGATGTACTGGTCGAACTCTTGCGTTTCTCCCCGACGGCGGCGACGGTAATATTCGGCGATTGCAAGGTGGCGCCAAGTGTCGACGCCGAAATGCCGATTGCCGACACGCGGCCAGATCTGCAGCAAGAACGAAGCCGCCGCGACCGGCAGAGCCCAGAAGATGTCCATTGCGCCGCGATCTTCCCAAACCCACCGCCCAAATAAAACCGAGATCCCCGCTACCCCGCATCCGACGGCCGATGCGAGAATCGGCACTGCGACGGTGAGGTCGGAGCAGCACCGGTGATTCGGGAAGTGCCATTCTTCCGCACGAGCGTCGATGAGTCAGACATCGAGCGGGTCGCCAAGGTACTGCGCACGAGCTTCCTGACCACTGGCACGGTCACCGCCGATCTAGAAAAGTCGCTCGCCGCCTATACGCGCACGGCCGCGGCGGTAGGCGTGACCAGTGGAACGGCCGCCATCCACCTCAGCCTCGTCGCTCTCGGAATCGCTCCGGGCGACGAAGTCATCACGACTCCGCTGAGCTTTGTAGCCACGGCAAACGCCATCATCCACACCGGCGCCACTCCCGTGTTCGTCGACGTGCTTCCCGACACCGGCAATCTCGACCCCGATGGCGTCGCAGCCGCGATCACGCCGCGCACCCGAGTGCTGCTCCCCGTGCACCTGTACGGCCAGATGTGTGACATGCAAGCTCTCCAAGCGCTCGCCCAGGAGCACGACCTCGCAGTGCTCGAGGACGCGGCGCACGCCCTGGAGGCGCGGCGAGATGGTGAGGCGGTCGGGGCTCGTTCGGCGGCCGCCTGCCTGAGCTTCTACGCCACCAAGAACATCACGTCCGGCGAAGGCGGTGCGATCGTCACTCGCGACGACGCGCTCGCCGAAAAGCTGCGACGCCTGCGGCTGCATGGAATGAGCGCCGGCGCGGCCGACCGCTACACCGGACGCTACCGGCACTATGACGTGCCCGAGCATGGCTGGAAGTACAACATGAGCGACATCCAGGCGGCGCTCCTGACCGGCCAACTGGCCCGCATCGACGAGCTATTGGCGGCGCGCACGGCCGCCTTCAACCGGTACGCGGCCGCGTTCGAACACGTCCAGGGCCTGCGCATGCCCCGCCGGCCGCCCGGTGGCCGCCACGCCGTGCACCTCTTCACCATTCAAGTCGATCCGAGCCTGCGCGACGCGCTCCTGCATTCCCTCCAGGAACGACATATCGGAGTGGCCGTGAACTTCCGCCCGATCCACCTGTTCGAGGCATATCGCACACGCCTGGGGCACGGCCCCGGCGACTTCCCCGAGGCCGAACGCGTGGGCGCGTCGACGGTGACGCTTCCGCTCTACCCCACTATCACGGCCGACGAGCAGTCCGCGGTGATCACAGCCGTCGAGGACACCCTCGCCGAGCTGCGCCGCGGGTAGCCGGCGCTTGGCCGTCTAGTGATGGCGAGTAGTTGTCGCGCAGCCGGTATACGGATATGCATGGCTCAGAGCGTCGGCTAAGGTTTGCGCACGGCGATGAACGATAGATCGATCAGCATCATAGTGCCGACGTTGAACTGCGCGGATGATTTGGGTCATCTGCTGCGCTCAATAGGTCGACAGCAATACACACTGGGCGATGTCGAGGTGATCGTCGCGGACGGGGGTTCGGTTGACTCCACCGTCGCGGTCGCACGGCGCGCAGGCTGCCGGGTGGTTGCCAACGAAGACGTCACGACAGAGGCGGGCAAAGCCCGCGGTCTCGGCGCGGCGAAGTATCCGTTCATGCTATCCGTAGACGCCGACAACATACTCATCGGAGATGACTGGCTGGCGCGCATGATGAAACCATTCGAGGACGAAGAAATTGTCGCTTCCGAAGCCATCGCGTTTGGCGTCGTACCCGGCATGAAGCCTTTGAACCGCTATTTTGCCCTGCTCGGAATGAATGACCCTCTGCGGCTGTTCATTGGCGACTATGATCGATTCAGCATGGTTACAGGCCGCTGGACCGATCTTCCAATGTTACGAGTCGTGAATAGAGAAGGTTATAGCAAAGTCACATTTGACAAGAACAGGCCTCCGACAATTGGCTCCAACGGCTTCATGGCCCGCACTGAATTCGTTCGCAGAGCGGTTAGCGACGGACTCCTCGTCGATGTCGACATCCTAAGGCTGGGTGCGCCTGGTAGATTCGTGTCAGTTGCGAAGTCATATCCTGAAATCGCTCACTTCTATGCGGATAGCTTCTCGGTCTTCCGCCGTAAGCAGAAGCGGAGAGTCCGTGATTACCTGCACTACCGATCCGTCGGTGTGCGCGGTGACGTGCTACAGGGAACATCGCTCAGGATTATCTATTTCTGCATTTCAACCATTACGATCTTACCGCTGGTTCTACAAGCGATACGTGGGTTCCGGCGTGCGCCAAGCTGGGTTTGGTTATTCCACATCCCAGTGTGCTGGGTCACGCTCCTCACTTATGCGGAAGGCGTTGTCGCAAATTGGCTTGGCTACGGGATCATGAGTCGCGATGGCTGGGGTACGCGGTGATCAGGCGGGTTTTCGAGCGAACACCACGACGCAATCGCCGAGCTTGAGCAGATCCAATAAGTAGTCCACGAGAACGATGAGGTAACGCGCGCTTCTGAGGTTGGGGTGAAGGCCGCAGGTCAAGGTTCCTATGGAGGCGTGGTGCACCTCGACCGGTAGCAGCCGGGTGGTGCGGATTGTGCGCTCCAGAGTGGCAGGCGTAAAGTGATTGAGGTGGACAGGTATCTGCCAGCCGATCCAGCCGTCGCCGATCAGGCGCGCCGCCGGCGATCGGGCGTTGGGCGTCTGGACAATCGCCCAGCCTCCCGGCCGCAGAATGCGGGCGACTTCACGCATTGCTCCACACGGATCGGATAGGTGCTCTAAGACGCTCCAAAGCCGCACCACGTCGAAGGATTCCGGCTCGAACGGGCGATCTTCAAGCCGACCGATTGTGACGTTGAGGCCCAGGCGCGCAGCGTTGGCGCCGGCCGTTTCCGAGAACTCCAGGCCCTGGACCGTCCAGCCCGCGTCGCGCGCGTCAAGAAGGAAAGCGCCGTCGCCGCATCCGACATCGAGTAAATGGCTGCCCTGGAGGTTAGAGGGAGCCCAGCCAAAGCGCCGGTGGGCGGCCATGGCGATCAGTCGAGTCAGCAAGCCCGCGCCCTTGCGGTCTCGCGCGTAGTAGTACCGCGTGACCCGACTACGCACGCTCCAGCGCAGCCGCTCCGATCCACTGGCCGCGCTTTGGTCGGTAGCCTCCGAAAGCGAATAGTAGTCAATCAAGTCATATACCGACTTGAGTTCAGTGGGCGTCAGCTGCGGCTGCGTAGACATCAGGCCGCATGAGGCGCAACGAAGAATCTCGAACCGGTATTCCGGCAGGGTGTAGGGCGGCGGCTTTATCCCAGTAGGGATATGGACGCGGGAGGAGCACAATGCGCAGCTATGGCTGTGATTTGTAACACCGCCGAGGTCGCTGGACGAACTACCAGACATCAATCTCACCTTCTAAACTTAGCAAGTTCGTACTCCACGCTGAAGCCCAGTCACGCATATCAGATGTCATAAAAAAGGCGTGTGTGAGTCAAGACTCGGCAGTCTTTGTGCATACTTATACAGGGCATGCATATATCTCGCAACTCGCTGGAATACAAAATATCAAAGAGGATCCAGGCGGCGCACGTGACGGAATACACTCTTAGCAGTCACGCGATAGAAATCGCCCTCGCCGGCTGTGAGCAAAGCCTCATTCGTGCTTCCTGGTCCGAAATAGGACGCATTGGGACGCAGCTAGTAGATGGTGCCGGTCGGCTCGCCGGGATAGCCCATGGAACGGTCGATGTAGTGGTGTCCGAGCGCGGCGCTCATGGGCCAGCCCTGGCCGCCCATGGTGTGGAACTCGTCGGACTTTCCGCACAGCCAGAAGAACATGCGGGCGCCGTCCTCGTACAGCCGGTGGCGCATGGCCGGCCTGGGCAGCGCGTAGTTGGCCGTGCCGAAGTCAAACTCGGGATCGACAATCCAGTCGCGCTGCGGCGGCGCCGTGCGCCAGTAGTTGTACTTGAGCAGGTTGCGAATCCCACTGGCGGTCGACCGCGAGCGCCGGTGCCAGATCGAGTACACGGTCAGAAAGATCGAGCCCGCCGGCGCGGCGGTCTTGACAGCCTCCCGCACGCCGCCGTAGTGCCCCATGTGGCTCGCGTATTGGAAGAGCAGGTGCGAGCCGGGCAGCACCTCGGTGGGGCCCATCTCCACGGGGCAGTCCTCGGGGTAGTAGAACACCTGCAGGTAATGAAGTGCGGGACCGTGGCGCGAGCCGCTGTCGCGATGCCAGGTCTGCGGCGGCTGAGGCATGCGCATACGGTGGTTGCTTATCAGCACCGGCGTCGCGAAGTTCGCACCGAGGAGACAGCGCACGGCGCCGGCCGCGGCGGGATTCATGATCACGCTGTCGACGAACCAATCCTCGTGCAGGATTTCGCTCGGCTCGCCCGGGTTCTCGATCACGTTCCGCGCATCCTCGTTGAGAAACTCAACCGTGCGGCGGTTGACCTCCGCGGAGACGACGCCCTCCAGCACCAGGTAGCCGTTCTTGCAGAAGTCCAAGACCTGCGTGTCGGTGAGAGTGGGCGCGACATGGGAGGTATCCATCAAGCCGCCTCGATCTTCTCGAGGATGAACTCGACGCCCAGACCGTACGCGCGCGACTCGTCCAGCAACAGGGCCAGGTTGGGAAACTCGATCACGCGCCAGCCATCCTGGATAGCGTCCAGGACCGACTGATAGGGCCACTCGTCGGGATCGTCGGCGCCCTCGTACATGGCGCCGTTGCGTACCAGACGCATGCCCACGACCTCGCTCGCGAGGTCGGTGCTTCTGGCCTGTAGATAGAGGATGTCCTGGCGCGGCGTCCCGGAGGACTCGAGCTCGTCTCGCACGCGCGCCAGATCTTGCTCGCGCAAAGTTCCGGCGCGCAGGCGTTCGATGCACCGTTCGATATTCGTCCTAGCATTCGCGAGAGACATGGTGCGGCCCCTTTAGCCGAGTCGGTCAATTATGCCGCGCTCGGCCCGCCAGCCTCCGATCGGACGGATAGAGGCGCGCGCTTTCAAGCGCCGGCGGATCTTGCAAGCCGGGTCACGCCGGCCGGTCGGCCCGCGAGCTCGGGTCGGGCTGAAATCCCGATCTCTAGGAGGTGCGGGACCAGAAGGCTATTACGAGTTGCTCAGCCTGCGAGCGGCGATCCATCGCCGCGCGCAGACGGTTCATCTGCAAGCCGCCGGCCGTCACGGCGGAACCGCCCAGCATGTCGCCGACTTCGCGGGACGACTTATTCCAGGTTTGCATGAGGCTGCGCAGCTCGCGGGCCTGAGCTTGGGTGAGGGCCATCGGATGCGCCTCGGACGTGCTGTCGAACGCAGCCTAACGCGGCGTCGCAGCCCAGGCTGGGACATTCACGAACGCGAGCCGCAGCCGGGTCATGGGTACGTCCCGGTCTGACGCCGCAGCCCCAGGTGATAGACTCGGCCTCCGTTCGCCCCCTTCAGGAAGGAAGCGCTCGCTTGGCCGTGGGCCTTTTCGACCTGCGCCGCCAATGGCGGTGACGGAAGCCGGCGCTCCCGGCCGGCCGGCGCTGCGATCCGAGGACCAACCTAAGCTCGAGCGGCTGCGCGCGCAACTGCGGGAGTTCAAAGGCCGGCCGGGCTCCACGCTAGAGGCGCTGTTCGCCGCGCAGGCCTTGTTCAGCTACGTGCCCCCGGAGACGATCAGCACGATCGCCGAGGAGCTCCGCATTCCCGAAAGCCAAGTCTTTGGCGTTGCGACTTTCTACACCATGTTCTACCTGGCGCCTCAGCCAAAGCACATTTTGCGCGTGTGCCGTGATTTGAGTTGCCACCTGGCCGGCGCGCAGGGGGTCTTCGCGGCGCTGGAGCAGGAGCTGGGAATCCGGCGAGGCGAGGTGAGCGGCGACTCCGAGTTCAAGATCGAGGCCGTCTCCTGCCTGGGCCTGTGCGACAAACAACCAGCCATGTCGGTGAACCTGGATCAGCGCGGACCGATACGGCCGGAAGACGTGCCGGTGTTGATTCGCGAGCTGCGCGACGGCGAGGTCTGAAGCCAATGGAACGGGTGGTCACCAAGAACTTCGGGCGGCCGGAGTCGTGGACGCTGCGGTCGTACCGTGAAGCCGGCGGCTATGAAGCGCTCGAGCGGGTGCTGCGCGAGATGGCCCCGGAGGACGTGACCGATGTCATCAAAGCCTCCGGTCTGACGGGGCGCGGGGGGGCCTTCTTCCCGACCGGACTCAAGTGGGAGTTCGTACGCAAGGACCCGAAGACGCCGCGTTACGTCGTGAGCAACGGCGACGAGAGCGAGCCCGGCACTTACGTGAACCGTTACTCGCTGGAGCTCGATCCCCACTTGATGCTGGAAGGGATGCTCATCGCCGCCTACGCGGCCAACGCGGAGCGCGGGTACGTCTACATTCGGGGCGAGTACGGGCTGTCCCACGAGCGCGTGCAGGCGGCGATGCGCGAGGCCTACCAGGCGAGCTATCTGGGCCAGGACGTGCTGGGCAAGAGGGGCTTCAACTTCGATCTAGAGTTCCGGCGCGGCGCCGGGGCCTACATAGTTGGTGAGGAGACCGCGCTGTTCAACTCGCTGGAAGGCAAGCGGGGCAATCCGCGTTTCAAGCCGCCCTTCCCGACTAACGTGGGGGTTTGGGGCAAGCCGACGGCGATCAACAACGTCGAGACTCTTTCCTGCGCGCCGGATATCGTGACGAAGGGCGCCGAGTGGTTTCAGGGCCTGGGCGCGGGCGGCGCGGCGGGCACGAAGATGTACTGCCTCTCCGGACACGTCGCGAATCCCGGCGTGCACGAGCTGCCCCTGGGCACTACGGCGCGCGAGCTGATCTTCGAATACGGCGGAGGAGTACGCAGCGGGCGGCCGTTGAAGGGCTTCAAGCCCGGCGGGGCTTCCTCGGCGCCGCTCGGGCCCGACAATCTGGACGCGCCGCTGGAGCCGAAATCCATGTCCGCGCTGGGGACCATCATGGGCACCGGAGGCGTGGTCGTATACGACGACTCGGCGTGCATGGTGGACGCGGCCTATCGGGACGCCCTCTTCTTCGAGGAAGAGAGCTGCGGATTCTGTATTCCCTGCCGTGAGGGTGCGCCCAATCTGGTGCAAATCTGCGAGCGCATCATGCACGGCCAGGGAACAATGGACGACCTCGATCTGCTGGAGGAGCTGGGCGCCAGCATGATGGCTTCGTTCTGTGCTCTAGGCCATTTCGCTCATCAGCCGGTGCGCGGCGCGGTGCGGATCTTCCGCGACGAGTTCGAGGCGCACATCCGCGATCATCATTGCGAGGCCGGATCCTGCCCGATCGCCGGCGGCAATGGACGGCTCGGCTCTTAGAGGGTCTCGCGACTCCTACGACTTGCCCGGGTAGACTAAAAGAGGCTTTTTCGGCCGCGTTTCGCCCCGGTCTTCTTTCGCTCCTACCGACGAGCAAGCCTTGCGCCTTGGGGCGCGAAACGGTCCCGTATCCGGCCGGGTCGGGCTACGCGCCTTCGGTCCACTTATGGGGACAGCGGTCGGCGTAATCGCAGCGCGCGCACTGCGGTCCGGGAGTCGCCCCGAAACTCCCCGCGGCGATGTCAGCGGCGGCAGCCGCGAAGCGCTTTCGCAGTCGGCTGGCATAGCCGCGATCCGGCGCGGACGACAAGGCGCGGTTGTCGCTAAGGAAGTAGGCCGTAAGACGCACAGGGGTCAAACCGAACTGGCGTTCGACGGCAAGCGCGTAAGTGTGCAGCTGGGTACGCGTGTACTCGGGCAAGCCGTCGGGCCGGGCGCCGCTCTTGTAATCGATGATCTCCACGCCGCCAGCCGTTTCGTCCACGCGGTCGATCAGGCCCTCCACGGTGTGCCGATCACCTGGCTCCAGCGATACACGAAAGCGCGCCTCAAGCAGAACAGGACGGCCCAGGTTAGCCGCGTTGGCGGCCCAAAAGCCTTTGAGAAGCGCCAGACCCCGGTCCCACAGGTCTGGCTGCCGCGCCGGATCGAGCCAAGGCGCACCAGCCCAATAGTCCTCGTACATAGCGAGAAGCTCGGACAGTCCGGCCTGCGCGCCCGACTGCAGGCGCTCGAAGAACCGCCGCAGCACGGCGTGAACCGCGGCGCCGGTGGCAAGCCGCGGTGAAAACGGCGTGGGGATTCGCTCGACGTAGCGGTAGCGGTAGGCCCAAGGGCAGAACTCGAAGAGATCGAGCTTGGTGAAGCTGATCCGCACGATCAAGTACCCGGCGGATTAGCGCGCTCGCGGCCAGCCTGATCGAGGTAGAAGGCTAGGACTATGGAGTCGGTTTGCAACCCGGCCGATCGAAACCGCCTAGCGGCCAAGGATCCAGCGCACGTCCTCGCTCATCATGTCTTCGTTCCACATCGGGCTGAAGGTCAGGTCGATTTTGGATTTCCTTACGCCGTCTATCGACTCCGCCTGCTCCTTCACCTGCTGCAGGATGTATGGACCGGCCGGGCAGCCGGGCGTGGTAAGCGTCATGGTGACCTTGACCGCCAGGTCCTCCGGCTCAGCCTCCGGCTCGCCCTCCTCGGGGTGATAGGGCGCTATGGCGATTTCATAGATGAGCCCGAGATCCACGATGCCGATCCCGATCTCGGGATCTATCACGGTGCCCAGCTTCTCGCGAACCTCGTCCTCGGTGACCATCGTGCTCACAACCGCAGCCCCCCCACTCAACATTCTGCTCAAGCATCGCAGTCAGGCTACTCGCCTACAAGGGACGGCCGCGCGCTGACAGCAGCTCTGGGCGTCAGGCGCGGTCGAATCCCGGCAATATCTCGACGCCGGGATACCCGACGGCGTAAGCCGCCTCGATCTCCGCGCGGTGGTCCCAGGCCACGACGTGACTGCGGCAGGTCCAGGCGCCGACGCTGGTGTCCCAGGCGGCCTCGGCCCAGTGCGCCAGGTTGTACACGTCGGCCTCGTACTTCAGGGCCACACTGCCAGGGCGCACGATACGGGTCGACTCGAACTGCATGTCGAGCGGCGCGTGCACGTGACCGAGCACGAGCAGACCCGGCGGCGGGTGGCCGATCAAACGCCGCAACTCAGCGGGCGGGGTGTCTTCCCATATGAAGTCGTCCAGATTGTCTCGGTTGGCGTGCACGACCACGAGAGGCGGCGCGCCGTCCATCTCGACCTTCAGTTCCGCGGGAAGCCCCGCGGCCGCCGCGCGCACCTGGTCGGGAACTTGCTCCAGGGTCCAGTAGAAAACCGACTCGATGGCGGCGCGGTTCTTTCCGCCGGCAGGCTCAGGCGGGAAACGGCCGCTGCCGAGATCGCGTTCTACGTTGCCGCGCAGCAGCGTCACACCGCCTTCCCGCAGCTCGCTCCAAACCTCGAGCGGACGCGGCCCACCCATTATCTGGTCGCCGTCGGAGACGATGAGATTGAACGGGCCGCGCGCCCGGATGTCCGCCAAGACGGCCCGCAGCGCCGTCAGGTTGGCGTGAACGTCTGCAAAAAGCGCGACGCGCATGGAGCTTCTAGCCGGCCGCGGCCTTCAAAATGCAGTACGACGGCAGCGTAGCGCGGTCAGGACGGCCAGAGTCCAAACTTCTGACGAAACCCGCGGGTCCATATCCCAAAACGATGCCCTCTGGCCACGTCGCGGGACAGCCTTCCCATGCCATGCACCGACGCCGCATTGATGTCATCCAGTGACAGATCGACCTCGATCGGCTTGCGGGCACTCACCCATGGGCGGTTGGTCCCTATTGGGAGGCGTCCGGACAGAGTCGCTCAATTCCGCGCAGCAGCGTCTGGAAGCTGGTGGATCGGTTGCGTTCCTTTGAAAGGAACTGCGCCATCCGGCGGGCGCCCGATATTTTCTGGAACTCAGGTATGAGCCGCTTGATAGCTTTAGATGGCGTCGCGACCGCGTCTGGATTTCGATAGCGCGCCAGTCGGCGGATCCCACGCAGCTCTTCGTTGCAAAACGCGTCCGCCAGCGCCTCCGGCTCGCCCAGGTACCAGGCTTCGAGTTCCTGACACGCGATCCGCACCAGCGAATCGCCCCGGCCGCCCTGCCGGCAGAGTCCGAGGAGCCTATCTTTCAGGGCGTGACAGTCGCCGCCGTCGTTGTCCCGCAGCACTAGGAAGCGGACTCCCGGCTCCCGCCATGCGCGCAGCTTGCGCGGGATGCTCTTTTCGAGGTCCTGCCTGCCCTCATGCCTAACACAGAGGAACGTCAGGTCTGGGAAGAGCCGTGGCAGAAGCCTATCGAGAAGTGTTTTCATGGAGGCCTCTTCGAGCAGAAGCACCAGCCGGCTCACTGAATCCCCGCGCCTTCGAACAGCCCCTGCTTCCACAGCGCGCCTGGCAAGTCCCCCTCTGCCACCAGATTGCGCAGTAACTCACTCTCACGAGCGCGGTGCACGGTGGTGAAGCCGTCCTGCTTGACCAGGTAGAGGATTTCGTCGAGCTCCACTCCGTTCAGGAAGTCGGGCGAGTGGGTCGAAACGAACGCCTGGCCGCCGCGCCGCGCGTAGTCGCGGAACTCTTCAGCCAACTCCGGCAGCAACTCGGGGTAGAGCTGGTTCTCCGGCTCCTCGATTGCCAGCAGGGGGTGCGGCTTGGGGTCGTAGAGCAGCACAAGGTAGGCGAACATCTTGATCGTGCCGTCCGAGACGTAGCGGGCAATGAACGGGTCCCGGAAGCTGCCGTCCTGGAAGCGCAGCACAAGACGCCCGTCCTCGGTGGGTTTGGCCTCGACGCCGCTCACGCCAGGGACGCGCCGGCTCATGGCCGCGAGGACCTGGTTGAAGCGCTCGCGCTCGTTCTCGTAGAGGTACTGAGCAACCTGCGCGACGTTGTCGCCGCGGGTGGAAAGGTGCTCGGCGTAGCCGACCTCGGCGCTAGGCCGGGCGTCGGCGACATGGAAGTTTGAGACGTGCCAGTTCTCGATCAGGTTGCGGAACTCCGCGACTACCCGGAACTCGCGGAATTGACCCAGGCCCTTGATGGCGAGGACGCTAGGATCGTCGAGCTCGTAGTTCTCGCGCTCCTCGTCCACGCCTTCCTGGCCATAGGCAGACTCGTTGGTGATTGCGGTTCCGGCACCTCGCGAGAAGTCCACGAAGCGCCAGGGCCGACCGCCTCCCTGGCCTCGGCGGTAGCGCAGCACTTCGCGGTCCACGACCACGCGCCCGCTCGCTACGGCAACATCGAGCAGATAGGTCGCCAGCCGCCCGCCGCTCTCGCGAAACTTGATGGTGATTCCGACTGGACCCTGCTCACCGCGGCTGACCAACTCGCGGAATCCGCCGCGCCTGGCCACCGCCGCGGCGGCGTTCTGAGTCAGCGCGTCCTTGAGGAAGGTGAAGACGTCGAACAGCGTCGATTTGCCTGACCCGTTGGCGCCCACGACCACAGCCATGCGCGGCAGATCACTCAGGGTGACGCTGCGAAAGAGCCGGTAGTTCTTGATTTGGATGCTCTCGATTTGCATCCGTCACCCCTCCGTGTCGGCACCACGCCGCTGCCCGCGCGTAGAGTCTACGCGGGGCACAACTTCAGTGACGCGCCGTCTATCGCGCTGCTCGTGGGTAGGTCTCGATTTTTTTTAGGCCCCACAGATTGCCAATGGCGCCAATACAGTCCGGGCAGCCGGACAGCCAGGGCCTGGAGGTCCAGCCAGCGCCAAGGCGTGTCTAGAAGGGCGCGATAGTAGAGGTTGAATCCGTCCACGTAGATGGTGGCGGCCGGACATGTCACTAAATTCGTGCGCTGCTTGATTGTTGTAATCGAGCCCTTAAAGCGGCAGAGACCGCCCGCAGGCAGCCTCTATCCCAGCCAGCGAAGTGGCTAGGGGGGTAACGGAGCACTTGCCAGATGCTCCACGGCAAAACGCTAGTAGAGGCGCGCCAGACTGTCAAGATTTTGCCCCCCCCGCGCTGGTCGGCGGGCCGATCTGTGAGCCCACCGAGATCCCAGCAGCGCCAGAGGCTGGTACGGGAAGGACGGCGGGTTCGGATGTAGGCCCCGATGGGCGGCTAGGAGGGCGGCGGTGAGGGCTGGATTGCCAGTGGGTGCTTGGGCTGGTAGAGGCCGATCCAGGCGCCGCCGGGGACCTCGATGGCGGTGGCGATTCCCCATACCTCTTCGTGGACGGGTTGGACGAGCTTGACGCCCTTGGCCTGGAGCCGCGCCACGGTTGCGTGAATGTCGTCGCAGAGGAGATGTATCTCATGGCTGCGGTCGCCGTCCTCCGGGTGCAGGCCGATCTCCATGGGCGGCAGCGCGAAGACGAGCCAGCCGTCGCCAGCGTTCACCCACGGGAACTCGAGCACGTCGCGGAAAAACGCGCGCGCGGCCTCGGCATCCTTGGTGAAGATCAGCGAATGGACCCCGTTTATCATCTGAAATCCTCCGGCGCCATCGTGGAGCGTCCACATTTTGCCCCGTGTACGCGCGGCCCAAGTCGGTCCGCTGGCACCGGACCATAGCCGCACGGCGGCCGCCTGCATCAGGGTCCGGCGGCGGTTCGCGAACCGCCCCTTGTATGTTGCAAGACCCTCGGATCGTCCGGGGGAAACACCGGGCCGGGACAGACCGTCCGCCCCTGGGTCCCAAGAGACCGTTCCGTAGCGTGGTCGTCCCGGCCCGTGGCGCCAGCCCAGAGCCCGTACCGTTGCCAGGGCCGCCGTGGCGAGCCCGCATCTTGCAAGGCGGGGCGGGAGGCCGGCGCCGCATGGGAGGGTACCGAAATGCCCCAGCCTGCGTATCTCGGCCTGGACGTCGCCCGTGATCACCTGGACGTCGCGGTGCACCCGACCCGGGACGCCTGGCGCGTCCCCAACACGCCCGCGGGCCACGCCGCAGTGGTCCGCCGCGCGCGGGCGCTGCAGCCCGCCGGGATCGTGCTGGAAGCCAGCGGCGGCTACGAGCAGGCGGTCGATGCGGCCCTGACCGCCGCCGGGCTGCCGGCGGTGGTGGTCAATCCGCGGCAGGTGCGCGACTTCGCCCGCAGCCGCAACATCTTGGCCAAGACCGACCGCCTGGACGCCTGGGTGCTGGCCCGCTTCGCCGCCGAGGTCCAGCCGCCGCTGCGTCCGCGCCCGGATGCCGCCACCCAACACCTGCACGCCCTGGTCACCCGGCGCCGCCAGCTCCTCGCCATGCGCGTCGCCGAGCAGCAGCGGCGGCACCAGGCCCCGCCGGCCCTCCGGGCCGACCTCGACGCCCACCGGGCCTGGCTGACGCGGCGCCTGACCGACCTCGACACGCGGCTCGACCGCACGGTGCAGGCCGATCCCGCCCTGCGCGCCCGCGCCGCCTGGCTGCAGAGCATCCCCGGCATCGGCCCCGTCGCCTGCCGCACCTTGCTCGCCGAGCTGCCCGAACTGGG
Source organism: Chloroflexota bacterium (assembly GCA_965220075.1). Lineage (GTDB taxonomy): Bacteria > Chloroflexota > UBA11872 > UBA11872 > UBA11872. The sequence continues at coordinate 563,491 of OZ244806.1, read as the reverse complement.
CACGCTCTCCCGTCACCAGGTTGCCGCCCTCGTCGGCGTGGCCCCCTTCAATCGCGACAGCGGCGCCTGGCGCGGGCGCCGCTGCGTCTGGGGTGGGCGCGCCTCGGTCCGCGCCGCCCTCTATATGGCCGCCCTCGCCGCCAGCCGCGCCAACCCCAGCCTGCGCGCCTTCTACCAGCGCCTCGTCGCGGCCGGCAAGCCCAAGCTCGTCGCCCTCACCGCCTGCATGCGCAAGCTCCTCGTCCTCTGCAATGCCCTCTGCAAGCAGCAGACCACCTGGCTCGCCCCCACCGCTCCGCCCATGTAACCCTTGACCCCCAACACCGTTGCTACATGATCCGCCACGGTCCCACACAACGCGGTAAGCAGTGGGTCGAAGAAACGCTGTGATAAGGTGAGTTCTCGCGACACTACGTGTGCCGCGTTTTTTGTTCTAATGCCCAAGCTGAAGACCCGCAAGGCGGCCGCGAAGCGCCTGCGCATGACGCGGCGCGGCAAGATCACATCCGCAAAGGGCACGGCCACTAGCTCGCGGCGCCGCAAGAGCGCCCGCGCGCGCCGCGCCAAGGGCCATGAGCAGCCACTGGCGGGCAGTCAGTTGCGCACGGCGCGGCGTCTGCTGGCGTCCTAGCAGGAGGCGGGATTGGCGCGCGTAAAGCGAAGCGTTGCGAGCCGCCGCCGCCGCCGCCGCATTCTGAAGGCCGTCAAGGGCCACCGAGGCGCGCGCAGCCGTCAGGTTCGGGCCGCGCATGAGGACCTCATGCGGGCGCGGCATTACGCCTACATGCACAGGCGCACGCGCAAACGCGACATGCGGCGTTTGTGGATAGCGCGTATCAACGCGCGTGCCCGCATGCTGGGCCTCACCTACAGCAGCCTGATGAACGGCTTGCGCCGGGCCGACGTGCAGGTGAATCGAAAAGTCCTGGCCGATCTGGCGGTAAATCAGCCGCAGGCCTTCGAAGGGCTCGTCAGGCAGGCGCAGGCGGCCAGCTAGGTCCGCGGCCAATGAGGCCGGCAGCGGTGAACTGGCCATGATCTCGAGCAGCCGCAATCCCCGCATCCGGACAATACGCGCGCTGGCGGACGCACGCACGCGGCGGCAGCGCGGACGCACGATTGTCGAAGGTCTGCGTCTGGTCGATGCGGCGCTGACGCATGGTGAGGTGACATTCGTCCTGTTCGAGGCTGGCGCAGGGGACACGATTTGCCGGCTGGCGAGCAGCGCGAGGCAACGTGAGATCGAGGTGGCAGCCTGCACGCGGGCCGTGCTGGCGGCCGCGGCCCAGACCGAGACGCCGGCCGGGATTCTGGCGGAAGTGAGCATCCCAAAACCCGCCGCGCGCAGTGGGGCGCGCCTGACGCTGGTGATCGATGGGGTGCAGGACCCGGGCAACATGGGCGCGCTGGTGCGCACGGCCGCCGCGGCGGCGGCAACGGACGTGTGCTGGCTCACGGGCGGCGCCGATCCGTTTGGTCCAAAAGCGATGCGGGCCGGCGCGGGCGCGCAGTTTCAGATTCCCGTGTGGGCGGCCGCGACGGCCGAGTCCGTGCGGGCCGCGCTGGAGGGAGCGCGGATTCACGCGGCCGCGGCCGACGGTTCGCACGACTACGCAGAAGTCGATTGGACCGGGCCGCAAGCGCTTATCATCGGCTCGGAGGCGCATGGCGTGTCCGCTCCGCTGCGAGGCTTGGCGGACGATTCGGTGCGCATCCCCATGAGCCTTGAGGTGGATTCGCTAAACGCAGCGTCGGCGGCCGCCGTTATCCTGTTCGAGGCGGCGCGGCAGCGCGCCCAAGCGTCCCATGCCGAATCGAGTGGTGTTGAAAGAACGCATTGAGCAGGTCACAGAGGCTGCGCGCGCCGAGCTTGACGCCGTGAGCTCGGAATCCGATCTAGAGGCGTGGCGCGTACGCCATCTCGGGCGCAGAAGCGAGCTCAACAGTTTGATGCGCTCGCTCGGCGGCCTTCCGCCCGCGGAGCGCCAGTCGGCGGGAAAGGTCGGAAACGCGGCTCGCTCGGCGCTTACGCAAGCGCTGGAGGCGCAGGCCGCGCGGCTTGGGTCCGGCGCGGAACCGGTGCCGCCGGTGGACGTGACGATGCCGGGGTATCCGGTGCGCCTGGGGGCGCTGCATCCCCTCACCCGCACCGTGCGCGAGATTCGCCGCATCTTCGCTCCGCTGGGGTTTCGCGCAGTGGAGGGGCCGGAGGTCGAATGGGACCTCTACAACTTCGAGCTTTTGAACATCCCGCCCGACCACCCTTCACGCGACATGTGGGACACGCTGTTCGTGAAGGACGAGCGGCGGCCGGGCGAGATGCTTCTGCGCACCCACACGTCGCCGGTGCAGATACGGGTGATGCAGGAGGTGCAGCCGCCAATCCGGGTAATCATGCCGGGCAAGTGCTACCGCCATGAAGACCGCGACGCGCTGCACGAAGCCGAGTTCATGCAGTTCGAGGGGCTTGCCATCGACGAGCACATCACCATGGCCGACCTGCGCGGCACGCTGGCGCACTTCGTGCGCGAGATGTTTGGACGGGAACGCCGTTTGCGATTGCGGGCCAGCTACTTTCCGTTCACGGAGCCCAGCGCCGAGGCCGAGATGACCTGCCACGTCTGCGGCGGCGAGGGCTGCCGGGTCTGCGGAGGCAATGGCTGGATCGAGATTCTGGGCGCGGGCATGGTGCATCCCACGGTGCTCAGGAACGTCGGCTACGACCCTAACCGCTATCAGGGATTCGCCTTCGGCGCGGGCATCGAGCGCATTGCCATGCTCAAGTACGGCATTCCAGACATGCGCATGCTGTATCGCAACGACCTGCGACTGCTGCGTCAGTTCAGGTAGGAGCTCATGCGTGTCCCGGTAGAGTGGTTGCGCTCGCTGACGCCGCTGGAGGCCCCCGCCGCCGAGATCGCGCGCCGTCTGACGGACGCCGGATTCGAGGTGGAAAAGGTCCATCGCGGCGGCGAGGCCTGGGATCGGATCGTGGTGGGCCGCGTAGTCAGGGTGGATCCGCATCCCAACGCCGATCGGTTGAATCTCCCGGTCGTCGACACGGGCGGCGGCGAGACGCAGGTCGTCTGCGGGGCGTGGAACTTCAAAGCGGGCGACAAGATCGCCTTCGCGCATACCGGCGCGGAGCTGTGGGACGCGTACGCCGCCGAGCCGACCCGCAAACGGCTGAAGCCGGCCAAGATCCGCGGCGTGGCCTCGGAGGGGATGCTCTGCTCGCCGAAAGAGCTGGGATTGAGCGAGGCGCATGAGGGAATCCTGGTCTTGGATCCCGACGCGCCGGTGGGAACCCCACTGGCGGACGTGCTTGGCGAGAACGTGATCGAGTTCGAGCTCAAGGCCAACCGTCCCGACGCCCTCTCGATGGTGGGCATAGCGCGCGAGGCGGCAGCCCTGTTCGACGCGCCGCTCCACGTCCCCGGACCCATGGAGGCCGACGGGCGGTCGGTCGTGGAGCTCGAGGCGGCAATCGAGATCGAGGACCCCGACCTGTGCGCGCGCTATTCGGCCGCTTTCGTGCGGGACGTGCAAGTGGGTGAGTCGCCCGCCTGGATGCGGCGGCGTCTGGAGCTGGCCGGCATGCGGCCGATCAACAGCATCGTGGACGTGACGAACTACGTGATGCTGGAGCTCGGGCAGCCGCTGCACGCCTTCGACTGGGACAAGCTGCGCGGAGACGCAGTCGTGATCCGAGCGGCCCGGGCGGGCGAACGGCTGCTAACCCTGGACGGGCAGGAGCGCGAGCTGACCGGCGACACGCTGGTGATCGCCGACACGGAGCGCCCCATCGCTCTGGCCGGCGTGATGGGCGGCCTGGAGACCGAGGTGACGCCGGCCACGCGCACCGTCCTGCTCGAGTCCGCCACCTTCAACCCTTACAGCATCCGCCGCACCGCGCAGCGCCTGGGGCTGCGCAGCGAGGCCTCACGCCGTTTCGAGAAGGGCCTGCCGCCGGAGCTGACAACCCAGGCGCTGGCGCGCACCGTGCAGCTTTTGGAGGAGATTGGGGCCGGACGCGGCGAGCTCCTCTCCAGCGACGCCTACCCCCGTCCGGCGGCCGTGGACCCGGTGAGGCTGGGCTACGCGGATATCGAGCGGCTCGTGGGTGTGAGCTATCCGCGCGCGCAGGTGCGCGGCGTCCTGCAGGCGGTGGGGTTCGAGATCACAGACGAAGGAGAAAGCCTGGTGGTGCAGCCGCCCTTCTGGCGGCGCGACGTGCGTAGTCCGGCCGACGTGATCGAGGACGTAGCGCGCCTGATCGGATACGACGTCATCCCCGACACCCTGCCGGCGGGTCGGACGGCGGTGGGGTATGCGTCGGAGTCGAACCCACGCGAGGACGACGTGCGCGACATCCTGGTCAGTCTCGGATTCACGGAATGCGTTTCGTACGCGATGACGAGCGTGACCCGAATGGCGCGTCTGATTCCAACCACCGAAACCAGCGGTGGAGCGCCGCAGGGAGGCGTTGCAAGCGAGCGCGACGGTATGAACGAGGCGGGGCGCGCGGTTCGCGACCGTCTGCTGCCGCTGGATCGCGCACCGCTGAAGCTGCTGAATCCCTTGAGCGCGGACGAGGACACGATGCGTCTCACCGCCTTGTCCACCCTGCTGGAGACGCTGCGGGCGAACAGACGACACGCCGATCGCGACCTGCTCCTATTCGAGTATGGGGCGAACTTCTGGCCGCGCGATGGAGATCTGCCGGAGGAGCGCCGGCAAGTGACGCTGGTTGCCGGGGCGCGCGTGAGCGCGGGCCGCTGGAACGAGACGCGCGAGGTCGATCTGCTGCTGCTAAAGGGTCTGCTGGATGAGTGCCTGCACCGGCTCGGCGTCCAATCCGAGGCGCGCGATGGGCGCGAGCCCGCGCTGCGACACGTCGCGCTGAAGCACCCCACCTTCGAGGCCGTGCAGGCCGCGGCCGTGGCGCTCAACGATGAGATCGTGGCGGCCTACGGGCAGATCAATCCGGCTGTGGCGGCCGCGTTCGATCTGGACGAGCCCACCTGGGCGGCGCTGCTGGACATGCCCCGAATCCTGGCGCTGAGCGAACCGGCGCGCGCCTTCGCGCCATGGTCCCAGTACCCTCCCGCGCGGCGCGATCTCGCGATCGTGGTGGGCAAGCACGTAGCCGCCCAGGAGGTAGAGCTGACCATTCGCCGCAGCGGCCGCGGCCTCGTGCAGGACCTGCGGCTGTTCGATGAATTCCGCGGCGCACAGGTCGCGCCCGGCAAGCGCAGTCTGGCCTTCGCTATCAGCTACGGGTCGCACGATCGCACGCTGACGGACGACGAAGTCGACAAAGCGCATGCTCAGATCGTGCGCGCGCTGGGCAAGCGCTTCGAGGCTGAGCTGCGGAGTTGACCGGGGACACGGTGGGCAGGCGGCCACAGGTTGAGTTGGGCTGGATTAGTCCCCGTATCGAGCCCGGCGTGAGCGTTGCGCCGGGGTAACGTACGGGGACTGGACTCCCAGCATCGGGTATAGGCCCGTCATTCCGGGCTCCCGGCTTGACCCGAAACCCACCCCTGGCTTGCGCCGGGATGACGGATATAGGCCAGACCCCGTATCGAGTACGGGGCGGGCTTCGCGCCTGAGTTACAGACGGGTCGGCAAGAAAGCCAGGCCCCTTTATGCCTCCTCGAAGGAGACCGTCACCGTCGACGCTTCATCCGCGCATGCCTGGTCGATCGGCACCGGCGTGGGCAGGTTGTTTCTCTCGATGTAGCCCTTGTCCGCCAGCCAGGCCTCGACTTCCTCGCCGCTCACGTCGGCCAGCATGCGCCCGTCCACGACCACGCAGGGCGAGAGCGGCTGCCCGCTCTTGCGCACCATCTCGGCATAGTTCGCGCGGTTGTTGATGATGTCCTTGTCCTGGTAATCCAGTCCGTACTTGTCCAGCACCGCCCGGACGCCGCCGCTCCATCCGCATACGGGCTTGAGGTAGCCAACGATCGTCGGCTGGGGTCGGGTTGCCATGCACAATCTCCTTGGACGAAAATCCAAACCGTCATAGGGTAGGCAATTCTGACAAACGAACCCGCGTATACAGAAAAGTACTTTCCGGTCACGCCCCGCCGCTCAGGATCGTGGGGCGCGGGGAGTCGGGAGAAAGGCGGCGGCGCGATGGGACAGCTAGTTCCCGGCGATTCGTTTCCGGCTATCACGGGTCGGCGCGCAGATGGATCGGTGATAACGATCCCCGCGGACCTCGAACCCAAGCCGGCCGTGGTGATCTGCTACCGCGGCCATTGGTGAAGCCATTGCCGCCGCCAGTTGGCGGCCTACAACTACCTGCTGGACGCTTTCGAGGCGATCGGCGCGCAGGTGGTCGCGCTTTCCACGGACTCGCTGGCGGACACGGCGGCGTTCGCCGCCGCGCACCGTCTGGACGTGCCGCTGGTCTGCGAGCTCGAATACCCGTCCGCGCCGGATCGGCTAGGCGCTTATATGTATGAGGAGCAACGCGCCTTCCAAGCCACCGGGTTCGTTCTGGACGCGGAGCACCGCGTGATGTCCTCGGTCTACAGCACCACGAACATAGGCCGCCTGACGCCTGAAGAGGCGCTGCGCCTTCTCAGCTGAAGAGCCGGCCGCCACGGCTACGCGCCCGCGCCGGCAGAGTCGTCGCGCACTGTGTCCGCCGCGAGCTCGGGCGCAATTTTCTCCGTGGGCGGCGGATCAGAACCAAGGCCAGAAGAGGGATCGGAGAAGGCATCCGCGGCCTGGTTGAGTTTCCGGCAGCAAGCCCTCGTCGAAGTGACCTGAATAGCGCTGATCGAGCTCGCGTTGCGAGCGCACCGGCGTGAGCTCGAACTCACGGTGCGCCGGGACCAGCACGTAGTAGGCGGCCGGCGGCACGCGGCGGCGGTCGGTCACGCGCTGGTCGCTGCCCGCGACCCGCGGCGACCAGCGGAGCAGAGCGATGGCGGGGTCCAGCTTGGAACGCGCGAGGAGCTCGATGCGGCAATGGTCGAACGAGTCCCGCAGGAAGCCGGTCTCGGCGCGCTCGAACTCGCCGACCAGCTCGACTGACGAGCTCCTCATTTGCCGGCGGCGTCCTCAGCGGGGCTGGCGTCGATCACGGGCACGATCCGCCGGAGCTCTTGAATCGGCACCGCACCGGCGCGAATGAGGCGGACGGGCTCGGTGGTCAGATCGATGATGGTCGAGGGCGTTCCGCCCACGCTGCCGCCGTCGAGAACGAAGTCCACGCTGTCGCCCAGGGAGGCGCGCGCTTCCTGCGCGGATGCCGGCGGAGGCTGTGCGCTGGGGTTGGCGCTGGTGCCCGTGAGCGGAGCGCCGACCAGCCGCGCGAGCTCGCGGGTGACGGTCATGCCGGGCACGCGCACGGCCACCGTGCCGCGGCCGTCCTGAACGCCGCGGTCCACTCCCGGCAAGGCCCTGATCACCAGCGTGAGCCCTCCCGGCCAGAAGGCGGCGCCGAGCTGCGCAAAGTAGCGCGGCGCCTCACCCACATGGGCGGCCTGCTCGGTCGAGGCCAGCAGCACCGGCATACCGCGCGCGGCCGCGCGACCCTTGATTTGCAGCACGCGCGCCACGGCATGCGGAAGCGCGATGCTGGCGGCCAGACCGTAGAGCGTATCGGTGGGAACCGCCGCCACCCCGCCGCGCGCTATGACGGCCGCGCAGCGCTCCAGCTGAGTGCTCAGTGGGGGCGGTTGCGGGCTCAGGCCGGGACGCTCCGATCCAGAATAAATCGCTGGATAGCCGACGCGACCCCCTCCTGCTCATAGGCGCCGGTGACCCAGTCGGCCGCGGCGCGCACGCGGGGGTCTCCATCACCCATCGCCACGCCCAAGCCGGCGGCCCTGACCAGCGCCAGGTCGTTGAGGTTATCGCCAATAGCCATAGTTTCCTCGACCGGAACGCCCTGCGCCTGGGCCACCACGCGCAGACCCGTACCCTTGTCCACGCCGGGGCGGATGGCCTCCGCGAAGCGCGGGTGCGAGCGCGTGATCTCGAGGACATCCCCGAACTCGGCACGCAGCTCCTCGGTCAGGTCGACCGTGCGGTCTTCGTCGGTGACGATAACGAGCTTGGTTGTGCCGCGCCTTATCGGGGCTCCCAGATCCTTCGCCAAGCAAGCATCCACGCGCGAAGTCTCGGCGTAAAACCTGCCCTCCGCGGTCATGCGCTCCATGTAGAGCTCGTCGTCGACGTAGGCATTGACGTGGAGGTTGTGACGCTTGGCGTACGCGACCAGAGCCAGGGCGGGCTCGATTGGCAGGACGTGCGAGGTCACCAACTCGCCCGTGTCGGGGTGCCGCACCATGGCGCCCTGGTAGCAGATGATGGGGATGTGGATATCCAGCGACTGCGCAAAGCGGCGGGCGGATTGAAACATGCGCCCGGTGGCGATCGTAACCGCGACGCCGGCATCCTGAGCCGCCCGAATCGCGGCCCGCGACCGCTCGGTGACGCCGCGCGCGCCCTTGACCAGCGTTCCGTCCAGGTCCAGGGCCAGCAGACGGACGTGCGGGGCGCTCATCGCCTGGAGTTCCGCGGGCCGCGCGGTTGCGCGGAGGTCCCGTGACTTGCGCGGGCGCGCCGCAAGGCGCCACAGGCCGTAGCGGACCCCTGTTCGATAAGAGCCAGCGCGATCTCGACGTTGCACTTATCGGGTCCGCCGCCGCCGAAGCCCGGCGTCTCCAGCATCGCGGGCAGACCCGCGAAGGCGGGGTGCCGCAGGAAGTTGGCCAGCCCCGCGAGGCCGATCTCACCCTCCCCCAGGTTTGCGTGTCGATCGCGCTTTGATCCGAGCGGCGTCAACGAGTCGTTGAGGTGCAGGGCGGCGAGACGGTCCAGCCCCACGTTGGCTCGCAGGTCGTGAACCAGACGTACTACCTCCTCGGCGCGGCGCAGATCGAATCCGGCGGCAAAGGCATGGGCGCTGTCCAGGCAAACTCGGAGGCGCTCGTGTCCGCCCGTACTGTCGATGACGGCCGCCAACTCGTGCAACGAGGCGCCGATCGCGTTGCCGGCGCCGGCGCTGTTCTCGAGGAGCAGGAGGGACGCGCCGGGTGACGCTTCCAACGCCTGGGCCAGCCCTCCGGCGACTTGCGGCAGCGCCGCCGGCAGGCCGCGGCCCTGGTGGCTGCCCAGGTGAAAGATGAGCCCCTCGAGTCCCAGGGCTTCACAGTGACGCAGTCCCGCTGAGAGCGCCGCGACTGAGGCTTGGTAGATTCGCCGCTGCTCGGCCGCCAGGTTGATGAGGTAGGGGCCGTGCGAAAAGACCGGCCCGACGTCGTGCGCCGCGCGGGCCTCGCGCCATTTCTCGACAGCCTCAGTGCCGTGCACGCTTGGCTGCCAGCGGCGCGGGCTCGAGGTGAATATCTGAACGCTGCGGCAACCCATTTGAGCGGCCCGCTCAAGCGCCAGGTGCAGGCCGCCGGCGGCGCTGCAATGCGCGCCTATCCTCAAGGTTCGGCCTCGATCCCGAGTTTGCCGCGCCGCGCCCGTGAGGCTATCGGGTGATGGCTGGTCAGCGTGCTGGTTGGGGCGCGGGTGACGCGGGGTCACCGTCCAGCGGCGCCGAGTCAGCGTGCCCGCCGGCGGCTTCCGACTTCGCGGTAAGCGCGATCTTCAGCTGACAATGCGGCGCCCCATCGGACATGCGTTGCGCGTAGCTGGCCTCCACACCCAACCGCTGGAAGTACTCGACGTCGTAGACGTTGCTGACGTCGCACACCGGGTGCGCGTCGCCCGGCCCGAGGCGGTAGGGGCACTCGAAAAGCTCGATCACGCCCGAACCATCCTTGGATGGTTGCCGCACAACCGTTCCGTGCCGAACGAGCTGGCGCCGCTGCGCTATCCAGGCGTCGGCGATGTCGCTCAGGCCGGCGTCTTCGATCTCGGCCGCACGGTCCGCGTCCAGATGCGCCTGCGCCCGCAAGGTCCGCTCGGCTTCGCTTCGAAACGCCTGGTCCTGCTCGAGCTGCCGCATCACCATCAGGCGCACGAAGCCGCCCAGCTGGTTGTGCAGGCCCGGCTCCGACGCGGCGCCAATGCCCGCCGCGGACAACGGGGCGTATGGCGGCTCGGACGCCTGAGACACCGGGATCGGCGGGGGGCTGGCGGGGGCGGCAGGCGCCGCAACGGTCTCGGGCGGGTCCGGCGGGTCCGCGGCAAAGGCTGAAAGGCGTGCGCGCGAGGCGACCAACTGCTCAACCGGCGAGGGCGGGTCCGGCGCGGCGGCGGGCGGGACGGCGTCAAAGGCGGGGAGGGATCTGACTGAGGTGTCCGGAGCGCCGTTCGAGCCAAAGGTTTCGGCGATGGCCAGCGCCATTGCATCGGCCGGGCCCAGCGGTTCGGGTTTGAAGGCAGGTGCGGTCGGGCTGGCTGCAGCGGCGGGGGCGACGGCGGGCGCGGGCGGGCTGGCCGGGCCGTCAACGGCGGCCGCCCGTATTCCCTGCTCAAGACCCTCGACTGACACCGCGCCCTGAACGTCGGAAGCCACGCCTTTCACTTCGTTCCCAAGCTCTTCACCGACACTGGTCAGCTCGCTCGTGGTTTCCTGCACGGTCTCGCTGAGCTCGCGGCGGATCTCCTGGAGCTCCGCACGCGTATCGGCGGCCTCCTTGCGCAGGACATCTACTTCCTCGTAGAGGAATTGAAACTCCTCGGCAAACTCCGCGCGGAACTCGCGGGTCATGGCGCGCAGACGCCGCACGGCCCGCCCCATGGCGCGAAACGCCACCGGCACGCGATCAGGTCCCAGAACGACGATCGCGATGACTACGATGGCGAAGAATTCAGGTGCGCCGATTCCAAACATGGCGGCCGACCACTCGGGGCGCGGGGAGAGTCCAGCAGCGCGCCTGAGCTAATCCTAGGTGTGAGTCTGATCCGCGACAAGCATTCCGACCACCGCCGCGCTCAGTACGCGGCCTCGCCGCACCTCCCTAGAAGCTGGACGACAGCCGGGCGCCGCTGTGGTCGAGCCGGCCGGTACTCCCTACACTTGCCGCCGCGCGGGCGTAGGCGCGGCGGAGCATGAGCATGAAGCTCACCGATCAGCAGCGGACCTTCTTCGAGACGTTCGGCTACCTCAGCTTTCCGGGGGCCTTCGCCGCGGAAGCCGAGGCCATCACCGAGGAGTTCGAGCGCGTGTGGTCCGAGCACGGCGGCGGTCACCATGGTCGGACGCACGACCACGAGCGGCAATCGGCGCTGGTGCCCTTTATCGACCAGAGCGAATACCTGAGCGCGCTGCTGGACGATCCGCGCATCGACGACGTGGCCGGCGACTTGCTGGGCGACGACTACAACTACGAGAGCAGCGACGGCAACTTCTACGTGGGCAATACACGCTGGCATTCCGACGGCTACACGCGCGCGAAGTACCGCTTCCTGAAATTCGCGTTCTATCTGGACCCCGTCGGGCGCGAATCGGGGTGCCTGCGTGTGATTCCGGGCAGCCACCGTCACGGTGAGGGGTACGCCGAGTCGCTCGAGCAGATCGTGTCGAGCAGTCCGACGGGGCGCGTCGAGGATCAAATCGGCGTCTCGGGTCACGACATGCCCGCGGTGGCGCTGGAAACCCGCCCGGGCGACCTGGTGATGTTCAACCAGGGCCTCAAGCACGCGTCGTTTGGAGGCGGAACCCGCCGGCGCATGTTCACGATCAACGTGTCACAGCGCTTTCACGATGACGATTTGACAACGCTGCGGGAAGACATCAGGTCGCTGGTGAGGTTCTGGGCCACGCGGGCGTATGGCGAAACCATGATCAAAACAGCCGGACCGCGCCGCATGCGTCACTTGGAGCAGCGGCTCGCGAACGACGGGCACCTGCCCGAGCTCGTGCACGAAGCGCGCCGGAAGATGGGCGAGCCTTCGCGCGGATAGCCGGCCGGAACAGGCTGGAAGCCGGCGCCTCCGTCGTCGTTCGAATATGAGACGTCTGAGCGGGGGAGGCTAGGCCGCGTCGGGCTCCTCGAACTCGGCGTCGCGGCGGTCGGTCACGAACATGTGGCCCGGAGCGTGGGTGAGCATCAAGGCCGGGCGCGAGGCGATGGCGACCGCCTGCGGAGTCACCCCACACCCCCAGAACACCGGCTCCTCGCCCTGACGGATCTCCACCGGATCACCCCAGTCCGGCCGGTCGAGGTGGGCGATGCCGAGCGCGCTCGGATCGCCCACGTGCACCGGCGCGCCGTGCATGCGCGGGAAGCGGCCGGTCACGCGCCGCGCCTCGGCCACCCGCCGCGACGCGATGGGGCGCATGCTCACGACCATGGGGCCATGGAAGACGCCGCGCGGCCGGCAAAGGCGCGAGGTGCGGTACATGGGCACGTTGCATCCCGACTCGACGTGCCGCAGGGGCAAGCCGGCCCGGAGCATGGCCGCCTCGAAGGTGAAGCTGCAGCCTATGAGGAACGCGACCATGTCGTCCGTCCAGTGACGCAGCACGTCGTGCGGTTCACCTGCCGCCGACTCGCCGTTCAGATAGACGCGGTAGCGCGGAGCGTCACGGCGAACGTCGGCGCCGGGCGCAAAGCGGACGGGCTCGGGAGTGCCCGGAGCGGTGCGCTCGAGCAGCGGACAGGCGATGGGGTTGGCGCGGCAAAACCGCTCGAAGTCGTCCGCCAGATCACCCGGCAGCATTACCAGGTTGGCCTGCACATACCCGGGCGCGAGCCCGCTGGTAGGGCGGTCCCACACGCCCGCGCGGGAGGCCGCGCGCACCTCCGCGCCGGTGGCGAATCGCAAGCCGCGGCTCACGTCCTAAGCGCCTGGCGGCGCGCCCGCGTAACGGCGCTGGATCTTGCGCAGATCGTCCAGAACCGCGGCCGTTCGCGCGCGCGGATGCCCGTCAACCGTGCACGCGGTCAACTCACCGGTCACCCCGTCCGCCGCACCTATCCGCCGCAGCGCGTCCATCCAGGCCGCATCGTCGTCCGGCGACGGTAGCACCTCGGTTCCGGTCACGATCGCAAGCATGGCCGCGAGCCCATAGGCCCCCCAGTTGCTCACCGAGGCCAGCAGGAGATGCGTGGCCGGGGTCACGCAGGGCGCTGAAAGGATCTCCCGCGCGGCCAGGAAACCGGCGATGGCGCCCATGCCGACCTCGTTGCCGCCGTCGCCGATGGCGATGGTGAGAGGCGCGCGCATCAAGCCGTCGAGCGCGGCCGCTCGTTGCGCGAGATCCTGGCCGTGCATGTTGATCAGGCGTCCCTGCGCGGTCAGGCCGGGCCGCTCGATCGCAACCACCGCATCCGGGTTGTACTTCGCGAGCAATCCACGGCAGGCCGCGGCGGCGTCCGGGACAGAGACGGCGGGGACTACTTCCACCGGATAGCGCGGCTGAATGACGGTGCTCACGGCGGACCGAGTAGTAGGGCAGGCAACGCCGACCACGCTCCAGCCCAGCGCGGCCATGGCGTCGCCTAGCGCGCGCGCACCGGGCGGCCCGTCGGTCTCACCAATCGCACCCACCGGGAAGCCCGTGGCGATCAAGGCCACGCCGGGCGGGCGGGCGCAAATAGCCCACGCGGCGCGCGCGTAGGCGTCGCGCGGCAGGCACTGCAAGGCCGCCCGGATCCCACGCCGATCGGAGGGAAAGACGGCCAGCGCGATCTCGCGAGCGGCCTGGGCGTGGCGCTCCGCGCTCACGGTGATGGGGAGCTCGCGGATGAGGCGGGTCTATCCATCAAGGGCGATAGCCTTTCGCGCCAGGGCCGGGTCCTTCGGTCCGATAACGCCTGCGCCCGACGCGTATAGCGTCGCACTACGCATCAATTGCCGAACACCAGCAGCAGCATGCCGAACGCCGCCGCGAGTGCCAGGACGCCAAGCGGCGCGCCAAAGCGCACGAAATCGCCGAAGCGGTAGTTGCCGGGGCCCGTAACGAGGATGTGACCGGGGTGGGCGTATGGGTTCATGAAGATCAAGGTGGCGCCAAGCGCCACGGCCATGGCGAACATACGCGGGTCGGCGCCCACGCCCAGGGCCGCGTGGATGGCGAGCGGCGCCATGAGGAGCGCGCTGACGTGGTTACCCATCACGTGAGCAAAGACGGCGGTGAGCAGCAACACGCCGGCCATGACCGGCAAGGGACCCAGCGCGCCAAGGCTGGCCGCCATGCCGTCGGCCAGCCAGGCGGCGGCGCCGGTATCGAGGGCGGCCTGCGCCAGGGCGGACATCGAGCCGATCAGCACGATCACACGCCATTCGATTGACTGACGCGCCTCGCTCATGCGCACGCAGCCGGTGAGCACCATGGCCGCCGCGGCGGTGACCGCCACGATCGCCACCGGCTGCAGGTGGAGCACCAGCGCGATGACGAAACCGAGGAGGATCGCGACCGCGATGGGTGCGCGCCGCCTGCGGAGGCGCGCGCCCGTCTCCTCGGTCAGCACCACCAGGTCCGGCGAGGCGCGAAACTGCGCCAACCGCTCCACCGGCGCCTGCAGCAGCATCGCGTCGCCGGCTTGCAGCGGCATGGCGGCGAGGCGCGTGCGGCGCGGGGCGCCGTCCCGCCAGATTCCGAGCACGTTGGCCCCGTACTGCTCGCGAAAGCGGAGCTGGGCGAGCGTGCGTCCGATGAAGCGGCTGCGCGGTCCCAGCACGACCTCGACGATGCCAACGGCGCCCGCCTGCAGGAATTCGGTGTGCATGCTCTGGGCGCCGCTGATCTCGAGTGGGTGCTCGCGGCCCATGCGCTCCACGTCCTCGGCGCGCCCGCTGAGGATCAGGCGGTCGCCCGCGAGAAGCGCGACATCGGGGACGGGCGCCGCGATCGCGCGCCCGTCCCGCAGGATTGCCAGCACGCCAATCCCATACGTGCGGCCCAAGGCCGAATCGCGCAGCGTTTGGCCGGCCAGTGCGCTCTCCGGCGCGAGGGCGGCCTCGAAGAGACGCTCCTCGAGCCGGTAGGGCGCGTGCTGTTTGCGCTCGGCCGGCAGCATGGCGGCGGCCTGCGCGCCGGCCGGTCGGTCGGGCAGCAGCGCGCGGCGGGTCAACAAAACCACCGCAACGCCCACGGCAAGCAAGACGACACCGAACGGTGTGAACTCGAAGAGGCCGAACTCTCGGTAGCCCTGATTCGCAAGCACGCCGGAGACAAGGATGTTGGAGGGAGTGCCCACGAGGGTGAGCGTGGCGCCCAACAGCGAGCCGAACGAAACGGGCATCAGCACGCGCGCCACCGGCGCCTGCATATCGCGCGCGGCGGCGACCACGGCCGGGAGCAGAACCGCCACCGCACCGACCGAGTTCATAAAGGCGGAAAGCCCCGCGACCAGAAGCATCGATACGACGATGAGGCGAGCCTCGCTGCGGCCCGCCAGGCGCCGGATCACGCGTCCAATCGCGAATGCGACCCCGGTGTGCGTGAGCCCGGCGCTGATTACGAAAATGGCGCCGATCGTAAAGATGGCCGGATTGGCGAAGCCCATCAGGGCGCTCTCGTGCGAGATCAGGCCGCCGAATACGGTGGCCAAAAGAACCCCGATGCCGACCAGGTCGGGCGGCAGCCGACCCGACGCGAAGGCGATGATGGCCGCCGCGGCGATGGCGAACGCGAGCGCGATCTCGAAAGTCATGGCCCTGTCATGCCCGCGCGCGCCCCGTCAGGAGATTGGCGGCGCCCGGACCCCTGCGCGCCGCTGAGCCGCTGGCGCGGGCGCCGATCGCAAATGGAGAGCCGCCATGGTGACACAACAGGCCATGCAATCCGTCCCGGCGGCGCGACCGTGGGGGTGGTCCTGTTGCGCACGGCTACGTCACCGGCGGCGATTGCTAGTCTGGTGAGCGTGGCGGCACCGGCACCCGGAACGATCGATCTAAGCGACCTCGGACGGCGCATCGTCCAAGCCGCGTATCTGGAGGGCGACTTCTTGCTGCGGTCGGGCCGGCGCAGCCGCTACTACCTGGATAAGTTTCTGTTCGCCACCAATCCGGCCCTATTGCGCGACCTGGGCGCGGCTCTGGCGGCCCGGCTGCCAGAAGGGGTGCAGCGCATTGCGGGACCGGAGCTGGGCGCGGTGCCGCTCGCAACGGCTACGGCGTTGGCCAGCGGCATCCCGAGCGTGCTCATCCGGGGTGAAGCCAAGACCTACGGCACCCTCAAGCGCTTCGAAGGCGCGCTCGAAGCCGGCGAGCGAGTGGCTCTGATCGAGGACGTGGTGACCAGCGGGGGCCAGGTGATCGAATCGGCGACGGCGCTGCGGGATTTCGGGGCCGAGGTAGTGCGGGTGCTGGTGGTGATCGACCGCGAGGAGGGCGCCGGGGAGGCGCTGCGCCAGGCGGGATTCAGCTTCGAGCCGCTCTTCACACGCACGAGCCTGGGGCTGGCGCTTTGAACCGGCGTCTGCGCGTGGGGGTGGTCTTCGGAGGCCGCTCCGGCGAGCACGAAGTCTCGCTGCGCTCGGCCAGCTTCGTGCTCGAGTCCCTGGACCCGGAGCTATACGAGGTTGTGCCCATAGGGATCACGCGCGCGGGCGAGTGGCTGCTGAGCGCCGATCCGATGAGCGTGCTGACCGACGGCGGTGAGCGAGCGGCGGACGGAGTGAGTCTGCCCGCCGCGCTGCCGATCGCCGAGGTGCGGCGGCGCGCGGGCGAACATTCGATCGGGCGGCTGGACGTAGTGTTCCCGGTGCTGCACGGGACCTACGGCGAGGACGGCACCGTGCAAGGACTCTTCGAGCTGGCCGGCCTGGCGTACGTGGGGTCGGGCGTAGCCGGATCGGCCGTGGGCCTGGACAAAGGGATCACGAACGGCGTGCTGCGCGACAGCGGGCTGCCGGTAGCCGACTGGATAATAGTAACGCGGCGTGACATTCAGCACGAACTTGACCGCGTCCGGCGCCAGGTTGAAGGCGGCTTCGACTATCCGGTGTTCGTAAAGCCTTGCAACCTGGGAAGCAGCGTGGGCATCTCGAAGGCTCACGACAGCACCGAGCTGGCAGCGGCGCTGCGGCTGGCGGCCGAGTTCGACCGCCGCGTCATCGTCGAGCAAGCGGTCCCATCGGCGCGTGAGATCGAGGTGAGCGTGCTAGGCAACGACGCGCCCGAAGCGTCCGTGTGCGGCGAAGTGATCCCCGGCAACGAGTTCTATGACTATGCGGCCAAATACGTCGATGGAACCTCGCGGGAGGTGATTCCGGCTGACCTGCCGGCGGAGCTGTCGGAGCGTCTTCGAGAAATGGCCGTGCGGACGTTTCGCGCGGTGGACGCGGCTGGGTATGCCCGGGTGGATTTTCTGGTCGACGGCGGGTCGCTCGATCCCTTCGTGAGTGAGATCAATACGATTCCGGGTTTCACCTCGATCAGCATGTTCCCGAAGCTATGGAGGGCGAGCGGCGTTGGCGACCGGGAGCTGATGTCGCGCCTGATCGAGCTGGCGCTGGAGCGGCACCGGGAACGGCGCCGCCTGCGCAGGTCGCTCACTTAGTCCCCTCTTGGCGATAGCCCGGGCCGAGGTTTCCAGCCGGCCGCGGAGCGACATCGGAGTTTTGGAATTGGCAGAGCCGAGAAGCGCTGTACACTATGGTCAACACCTACGTAACAGGAATGTTTTTGCGCCCCGACTAAGGACCGCTCACTGCTAGACCGCCTGCCAGCGCCAGGGACTTGGCAGCAAAAAAGGGGAGGACGGCGGTCGCTTGTCAAAGGTGGGTTGGGCCTGTTGGCGGGAGGGGCCGCCGGGCTCCTGGCCACTCGGAACGCTGGAGCATGGGACATCTACGATCCCGCGTTCCCCCCGGATGGCCTCATCCCGTACCCGCAGGACGCTAAGGCCGATCCTTCACCACCCCGGCCACAGTCGTTCATAGGCGACCGCACGCTGATCACGGTCTACGGCCGCAGCTTCGGGGTCGCGCCCGTTCTCGGGATGCTCGGCGCCGTGCAATCGCTCGATGAGATGGCCCAGAGAGTGCAGCCGTGGGCGGACAGCGTAGGGCAACTGAACGATAACCGCCCCGTAACGCTCGCCCCGCATTTACTCTACGCAGTGGCGCGGCCGTGCTACAGCGACGACGACTCTTGCGTAATCCTGCTGGACGCATCCGGCGTGGACATCATCGGGGACTACATCGAGCCAGCGCGGGAGCGCGGGATGGCGGTGGTGCTGGATGCCCAGATGGGTCGTCTGTCGCCGCTGTACTTCATACGCCGGATGATCGACGCGGGCTTTCTGGCGTACCCCAACGTGCACGTGGCCCTGGACCCTGAGTTCGCGACTCGACCCGGACAAACGATGCCGGGAGATCCGATTGGGCACCTCACAGCCGATGCGATCAATCGGGCGCAGGAGCTTCTGGCCACCTACGTGCGTGACGAGAACCTGCCTTTCAAGAAGCTGTTGATGGTCCATCAGTTTGCGGACCTGGCCACCACAGGTTGGACGATGATTTCGCACAAGCACGATCTCGAGGTGTTTCCCGAGGTGGAGCTGGTGATCGACGCGGATGGGTTTGGCTCGCCGGACGTCAAAGTATGGGCGTACAACGAACTGACCAGCCAAGAGAGGTATCCACGAATACAGTGGCGTGGCCTGAAGCTCTTTCAGGCCAACCCCTACGCGCCGCGATTCTCGGACCGCCCCATGTTGACGCCGCAGCAAGTGTTTGGGCTCGACCCCACGCCGGGCGGCCACCGCATGTGGGCGGCGCCCCACGTGCTGGTGATAGCCTGATCTAGCCTACCGGCGGCGCGTTCGGGACCGCCGCCTGGACAGCGGACTCGATGACGACTATGCGCAGGGCTTCATAGCCCGCCGCGGCGGCGAGCGCTTCAATTCGGACTCTGACGCCGACCTCGATCACGCCTTGCACTTCAGTCGGCGCCTCACCGCCTCGCAGCGTCACTATCTGACCGTCCACCTGCACCATCTCGTCGCTCACGGCTTCGACGACGCCTTCGATCCGCACGAGCGCGTGCGAAGAAGGCTGCGCGCCGGCGGGCTCGTGCGCCGCAAGCACGTGGGCAGTCAGCAGGGACTCACCGTCGGGGCCGGTCGCGACCTCGAACTCCACGCTCACCTTGTCCCCGATCGCCGGCGTTCCACGAATCTCGAGCGGTGGGTCGTCGGACCGCACGAACGTCACTCCCGCCACGACTAGGCGACTCTCGTCTAAGGCCTGCAACACCCCCAGCAGTGACGGACTAAGCGCCAGCGCGGGAGCGTCTCCGGTCTCGGCCTGCGGCGTGGGCGAGACCTCGACGGTCTCTTCCGCGGAGTCGGGCGCCGCGGTGGAGGTGGGCTGCGGAGTCTCGCCGGGCGCGGCCGTGGGCGTCTCGGTAGGCTCGGTGTCAGGTGCGGGCGCGGGCGTTGGCGTGACTTCTCCGGGCTCTTCCGCGGAGTCCGGCGCCGCGGTGGCGGTGGGCTGAGGGGTCTCGCCGGGCTCGGCCGCGGGTGTCTCCGTAGGCTCGGTCTCAGGTGCGGGCGCAGGCGTGGGCGTGACTTCTCCGGGCTCTTCCTCGGAGTCGGGCGCCGCAGTGGCGGTGGGCTGGGGAGTCTCGCCGGGCGTGGCCGTGGGTGTCTCCGTAGGCTCGGTCTCAGGTGCGGGCGCAGGCGTGGGCGTGACTTCTCCGGGCTCTTCCGCGGAGTCGGGCGCCGCGGTGGCCGTGGGCTGAGGCGTCTCATCGGGCGCAGCCGTGGGTGTTTCAGCGGGCTCGGCTTCGGGCGAGGGTGTGGCACCGGCAGCAGGGGCCGCGCCGGGCTGCGGCGACGGGCTTGCCTCGGCCGTCACTTCCGCGTCGGGCGTAGGCTCCGCCACGGGCGGCGGGCCGGGCGTGGCCGTCTGTTCGGCGTCAGAGTCGGCTGCCGCAGGCGCGGGTTCGCTGGCGGGGGGCGCGAGCAGGCTGAGCTCGTGCAGGAACAGAACGCCTTCGGGGCTCAGGGTAGCGGCGACCTCGACCCAAGCACCGATCGCGAACTGACTCGGATCGAAGTCCGGCGCGTCCGGTCCCGCCGGCACACGCAGCTCCACGCCGGAGACAACCGCGCGTCCCTCTTCGAGCAGATCGAGCACGCCGATCAGAACGGCGTCGGCGGGGGCGGCGTCCACCGCGGCGGCCTGGGCCTGCGGGGTTGGAGAAGCCGTCGTAACGCTTGGCGCGGTCTGCGTTGCGGTGGGCACCGGCGTGGGTGGGGACTGGACGGCGGGCCGCGGCGTCACGGTCGGTGGGGCGGTGGCGGTGATAGCGGGCGGCGCTGACGAGGGCGTGGCCGCGAATGGCGTGGGCGCCAAGGCCAAGATGGCGCCGCTCTGCACGTGCGCCAAGCCGGCCGACGCCGAGGTGCCGGCGCGGGTGACGGGCGCTTGGAAGGCCGGCGCCAATCCGGCGGTGATGCTCTCGAAGCGCCGCTCGTGCTCACGGAGTCGAGCACGGAACGACTGGATGGCCGCAACGGCGCGCTCACGCCGTTGCGGCGCCGGATTGGCGCTGGCGTCGCCGAGCGCCGACACGCCTTTGCGCACTAGCGACTCGTAGGCGTCGGAGGCGCGCTGAACCGCCTCGGAGTCGCTGCCGACCGCGGTACGCTCGATCTCGCGCAGCCGCTCCTCGGCCGTGTCGAGGTAGAGGGCCGCGCGGTCCTCGTCCGCGGCGAACGAGATACGGAACTCCTCGAGCGCCAGACGGTAGCCGTAGAGGGCGCTGTCGGGACCGCTGCCGACAGCGGCCAGGGTCACGCCGCCGTACGCGATGAGGGCAACGGCGAAGGTGGCCGCCAGACTCGCCAGTCGCAACGGTCTGAAGCGTGGGACGCGTGCGGTGATGCGATCCCAAAGGGCGGGCGCCGGGGTGGAGGCGGCGCGCAGGCGCCGCCGGTCGAGCTCTCCCTGCGTGAGCGCGAGACCACGCTGCAGGGCGGCGTCGGACATTGGCAGCGGGGTCATGCCCTCCAGGTCCAGGGCGATCACCAAAAAGTCGCGCAGCTCGCCGCGATGCCGCGGGAAGTCACGCAGGCACTGTTCGAGCGTGGCCTCACCGCGCAGCAGGCGCTCGAGGCTCACTTCGAAGGCGGTCTGCAACTCCGGACTCATGCGTCCTCTTCGGCCAAGACGTTGCGCAGCGTCGCAATCGCTCGAAATTGCAACGCACGGACGGCGGGCTCGTTACGCCCCATGAGCCGGGCCGTCTCGGCATGACTCATTCCCAGCCCGAATCGGTAGGTGAGCACGAGGCGCTGATCGTCGGTGAGCCGCCGCAAGCCGCGACGCAGCTCATCGCGGCGCGCCAGCGATTCGAAGTGCGAATCGAGCGTGTCCACGGGCTGCGCCACCAAGGCTTCTTCGAGCGGGACCGTGTCCTTGCGGGCGCGCCAGTTATCCACGACCACGTTTCGGGCGATTCGGAAGAGCCAGGCGGTGAACTCCCCAACCGAGCGGTGCTCGTATCGAGCGATCGCCTCCATGGCGCGCAGGAACACCTGGTTGGTCAGGTCCTCGGCGGTTACCCGATCCCCGATCTGGTAGGCGATGAACCTATGGATCTTGGGAGCGAAGGCGCGGTATATCTCACCGAAGGCGTCGCGGTCGAGACGCGCGGCGGCCCGTATGAGCTCGTCCAGCTGCTCCTCTGACGGTTCGTCGTGCGGGCGCAAGGGGCGGGCGATCCTGGCAGAAAGGGAATGCGGCCACGGCGGTCCTCTATGGATCGCTTACACGCCGGGGCGCACCCCCCATGATAGATGGCCCGGTCTCGAGCTGGTCGTATGATCCGAGCCACGCGCGCGTGCGGCGCAGCCCGTCGGTCAGAGCGATCCGCGCTTTCCAGCCCAAGAGCCGGTGGGCCACGCCCGCATCGCCGACGTAACGCTCGACCTCGGCCCCGGCGTGTGGGTGAGGGACGTGCCGAATCAGCTCCGGCCGGGCGGCAACCAGGCGAGCCAGCTCGACCACGCTGGTCTCGATACCGGTGGCCAGGTTGATCACCGTGCCGACGGCGGCATCCCTGGCGGCGTCCACGATGCCGCGCGCGCAGTCGGTGACATATAGGAAGTCGCGCGTCTGCTCCCCGTCGCCGTGGACCTCGATTACCTCTCCGGCGAGATCGGCGCCGATGAATCGCGCCACTACTCCGCCCTCGAGATCGCGGCGCTGCCACGGGCCGTAGACGTTGAACGGGCGCACGATGGTGAGACGCAGCCCGTAGGCGGCCCGGTAGGCGCGCGCCAGCTCCTCGGCGGCCAGCTTGGACGCGGCATAGGGGGAAGCAGGAACGGCGGGCGCCGACTCAGCCAGCGGCGCGGCCGCGGCGGCGTAGACGTGACAGGTGCTGACGTGAACAAGACGAAGGTCGGCGCGGCGCGCCGCTTCCAGCACGGCGAGCGCCCCGAGCACGTTGCCGCGGATGGCGGCGCTGGGGTCGCGCACGCTCGTCCCCACGGACACGCTGGCCGCGAGATGAAAGATCACGTCCACGCCGCGCGCGGCGCGCTCGACGACGCAGGCGTCGGCGACGTCGGCGGTTTCAAGCCCCAAGTAAGCGGCGTGCCCGGCGAACTCGTCTAGGCCGCCCTGATGCGCGCGGGAGAGATCGTCGAGCACGCTCACCTCGTGGCGCCGGCGCAATAGCTCGGCGACGACGTGCCGCCCGATAAACCCCGCTCCGCCGGTAACCAGCGTCCTCATGCCTGCGCCGCACGCAGCCATTCGGCGGTCCGCGCGATGCCGGTTTCGAGCGAGACGCGCGGCGCCCACCCAAGCTCCGACCGTATGCGAGTGGTGTCGGCGCAGAGCGCGGGCAGATCCGAAAGACGGGCCTGGCTGACTTCGACGCTGCTGCGCGAAGAGGTCACGCGGCGTACCGTTTCGGCAAGGGTTCGGATGGATGTCTGCACGCCCGTCCCGATGTTGAGTACGGCGCCGGCCAGACCAGGACCCTTCAGGAGCACGCGGTAGTAGGCGTCCACGGCGTCGTCCACGTAGACGAAGTCGCGCGTCTGCGCTCCGCCGCCCTCGAGACGGAGCGGCTCGCCGCGCAAGGCGCGCTGGATGAAGGTCGGGATGACCGCCGGGTAGCCCGCCAGGTTCTGGTGGGGGCCGTACGTGTTGAAGTTACGCAGGATCACGACCGGATGTCCCCACCATCGGTGTAGGGCGAGACAGTGCATCTCGCCCGCGGCCTTGCTGACCGCGTACACGGTGCGCGGATGCAGGGGGTGATCTTCGTCCATGGGAACCCGCACGGGGGCCCCATAAACCTCGGGCGAGGAGGCGTAGACGAGCAATGGGGGCCGGCGCGCACCGGCTACGGCATGCGCGAACCGGAAGGTCCCGGCTTCGTTGTTTTGGAAGTAGCCGTGCGGGTCCCGCATGGACTCCGGCACGGAGATGCGCGCGGCGAAGTGAACCACGGCCTGTAGGGCCAGCCGGTCGATGTCGGCGCTGGAGATATCCGCGTAGTCACTTCGCAGGACCTGGATGCGCCCGCTGCGCTCAGCCTCGGCGGTAAGCGGCTCGCCGCCCGGGTAGCTGCGCGAGAAATCGTCCACCGCCACGATTGACGCCGCCGGTTCGTCGCGCAGCAAGCGGCGGATTAGCGTGATGCCGTACATGCCGGCGGCGCCGGTTATGAGAACTCTCACGCCCGGGGGGACGGAACAGTATTGGAGGCCGCCGCGTGCGGCCGTGAGGTCGCCAGCACAGGGGCGCAATTATAAGCGGCGCGAACGTCCGCGCCGACTTGTGCGGAGTGGCTGCGGCTCGCCAAACTCATATGCGGTCAGAGTAGGAGGTTGGCAAATGGCTGTGCTGAGCGAGACAGAGATTCGCAACCGAATTCGGAATCATCCCGGTTGGGAGCTGCGCGAAAACGCGCTGGTCAAGAAGTTCGAGCTGGAAGGCTTCATGGACGTGGTCGGGCTGGTCAACGACGTGGCCGGTCCGGCGGAAGCGGCGGATCACCATCCGGACATGTTCATCAACTACCGGCGCATCACCTTCACGCTGTCCACCCACGACCAGGGCGGCGTGACCGAAAAAGACTTCGGGTTGCTGGCCGAAATCGAGGCGGCCGCAGCCAAGCGCGTCTGAACGTCGATCGGCCGGCCGCGCCTGAGTGATCCTCAGACCACCGCGCCGCGCGCCAGGCTGAAAAAGCGGTCGGTCAGGTGGATTTCGACGTCGCGGCAAACCAATCCGAAGAGGAAGCGGAGGTCGGCGGGCGACCAGTAGACCTTCCACACGCGGAACTCGCGCCCGTCATTCAGGCGGCGCCGCTGCGCCTGGACGCGGCTTCCCAGCGTGGATTGATCACGTGCTCCGTGGCTGGGGTCCTGACGCGAGTCGACCAACCAGAGATGACCGCCGGGCCGCACGATGCGGGCAGCCTCGCGCATGAACTCGGCGGCGCGCGGCACCGGCACATGGCTCAACCAGAACCCGAAGAAGGCGGCGTCAAAGCTGCTGGCCGGCAGCGGCAGACGATAGGCGTCGGCCCGACATCGCGGCAGCGTCGCGCCGGGCGGGTCGCTGGCACGGGCCTCCGCCAGTGTCTCGGCGGCGTGGTCGGAGGCAGTTACCCGATTCGTCATGGCCAGACGGCGGGTCCACCAGCCGGTGCCGCAAGCGATCTCGAAGACACGCTGGCCGCGCAGCGGCCGCACGAAGTCCTCGGCCGCCCGGAGGTCCCGGCGCCAGGCGGCGTCCTCCGCGGGACCGCGCGCGTAGCGGCCGGTGCGCGTGTACCACTGCTCATACTCGGCGGCGCGGGCGCGATAGTAGGCGCGAGTTTCGGCCTCAACGTCCAAAAGGGTGATCTCCCAGACCGGCGATTCCCTCCAGCGGCGGCTCCTCTATCCGGCCCTCGGCGTGCAAGGCGGTCAGCGTGGCGCGTAGTCCGTCATCCAGTCGTGTGTATGCGATATCGAGCTCGCGCGCGGCCTTGCCACCGTCCAGGCGGCTGCCGTGCAGGGCGATCCGGACCGCGTCGCGCGAGACCGGCGGACGGCGCCGCGTGATCCAGCTCTGGAACGCGTAGACGAAGCTGAGCGCCCGCCAGGTCGAGGCGGACGCGGGCCGAATGGGGCGCCGGGAACCCACCAGCGCCACGGCGCGTCGCAGCAGCTCGAGACGCGACAGGTTCTGGCCCGCCAGGATGTAGCGCTCACCGGGACGGCCGCGCGTCAAGGCCGCAACCACGCCGGCGGCGAAATCGTCGATGTAAACGAACGCCGACACGGCACCGATAGACACGCTCAGGCGACCGGAGACGGCCGACACGATGGCGTGGGACAGGCCGGTCCGGCCGGTGAGACCGTACACAGTTGCCGGATTTACGATCACGATCTCCGGCGGAGGAGAGGCCGCCAGCAGCGCCTCCTCGGCGTCGAGCTTGGAGGCCTCGTAGTCGCTCAACACGTAGCCGCGCCGCGCGGACTGCTCGGTGCCGGTCTCGCGGCGGCGCTCGCCGATCGTGGCGCCGCTGCTCACGAAGAGCAGGCGCTCGACGCCGGCGCGCGCCGCGGCCTCGCGGACATTGATGGACCCGAGCGCGTTCACGTCGAAGAACTGGCGGGCGCGCGGCGCCCAGGTGTCGTGCAGGCCCGCCATGTGCACGACGCCGTCGATGGAATCCAGGGCTGACCTCAGCGTGTCGGGCTGGGTGACGTCACCCACCACGAAGTCCACGTTCAGCCCGACGAGATTCTCCCGATCGCTCTCCGGGCGCACCAGCACTCGCACGGCGTGGTCCTGGCCAATGAGGCCGCGAACGACGGCCGGCCCGACGTCTCCGGTGGCGCCAGTCGCCAGCACCCGCATGGGAGTCAGGCGGCCAGCTCGAGAGCGAGATCGTGAATGATCTCGCCGGCCCGACGCACCTCTTCGGCGCTTACCTGATGGTGTGTGACGGCGCGGCAGCGCGGCGTGCCTGTGAAACCCACCACCCTCACGCCGCGCTCCGCCAAGCGGGCCGCAAACTCTTCCGCGCTGCCCAGCCGCGGCTCGACGTCCCAAAAGACGATGTTGGTCTCTACTTCAGTCGGGTCAATCCGCAGACCCGGCGTGTCGCTGAGCAGCTCGGCCAGCAGGCGGGCGTTGGCGTGATCCCGGGACAGCTTGGGCGGGATCTCCTCAAGCGCCGTGAGCGCGGCAGCCGCCAGCACGCCGGCTTGCCGCATGCCGCCGCCGAGCATCTTGCGAACGCGGCGCGCCTCCGCGATGAACTCGCGCGGACCCACGAGCATTGAGCCGACCGGCGCACCCAGGCTCTTGGACAAGCAGAACTGCACGCTGTCGGCGTCCGCCGCCAGGTCGGCAACCGATACGCCCAGAGCGGCGGCCGCGTTGAAGATGCGCGCGCCGTCCACGTGGACCCGCATACCGTGCGCGCTGGCGGCGGCCGCGATCTCCCGCATGGCGGCCGGCGAGACGCAGGCGCCGCCGCCGCCGTTATGGGTGTTCTCGACCCAAACCAGATGCGACCCCGTCATGTGGATGTCGGGCGGATTGACGGCGGCGTGAATGAGATCGGCGGTCAAGATCCCGCGCGGCGCCTCGACGGTACGCATGGTGACCCCCGCCAGGGAGGCCCAGCCCCCGACCTCCCACTCGGTGACGTGGCAGCCGGCGGAGGCTACGACCTCCTGGCGCGGCCGGCAGTGAGTGAGCAGGGCGCACAGATTTCCCTGGGTTCCGCTGCTTATGAAGAGGGCGGCCTCAGTCTGGAAGAGCGCGGCCACGCGCTCTTCCAGGGCATTCATGGTGGGGTCTTCACCGAAGACATCGTCTCCCACCTCGGCGGCCGCCATGGCGCGGCGCATAGCCGTGGTCGGCTGGGTCATAGTGTCGCTGCGCAGCTCGATGGCGGAGGCGGGCACGGGCACCTCGCTGTCGCGGGTGTTCAAATACGGCGCCGGGCGAGCACGACGACCGCGTGTTGCGGTTTCGATGTTAACGCGTCGCTAGCCGCGCGTTTCAAGGAACCGGGCCAGCTCGTCGCGATCGAAGACGGGAAGCGGCGCGCGCCCGCCGCGTTCCAGAGCCGTGAGGTCCTGGCGGCGGGGCACGATGCGACCGATAACGGCGGCCGCGATCCCGGCCTGATCGAGGCGCTGGAGGGCGGACGGCGCCTCGGCCGGGTCCAGTGCGGCCAACAGGGCGCCCGAGGCCAGCAGTCCCAACGGGTCGAGCCCGAGCGCCGCGCAGATGCGCTCGCACTCGGGCAGCACCGGCACGGCGTCGCGCCGGACCTCCAGCCCAACTCCGGCCGCCTCGGCGAGCTCATGCAGGGCCGTCGCCAGCCCGCCCTCGGTGGGATCGTGCAGAGCGTGAACCGCGCCGGTGGAGTGCAGCGCGCGAGCGGCGGGCAGCACCGATATGCCGGGCTGGTCCAGCCAGCCGGCCGCGCGCTCGATATCCGCGGCGGCCAGACCCGCGGCTCGCAATGCGGGCGCGTGCTCGGTGGCCAGGATTGCGGTGCCCTCGATGGCGACGCCGGCCGTGAGAAGCAGGGCATCCCCCACGCGCGCGCCCGCGGTGCTGATAAGCCGGTCCCGGGCCACGGTCCCCAGCAGACAGCCGACGACAATCGTGCGCGCTACGCCGGGCGTCACCTCGGTGTGACCGCCTACGAGATCGACACGCGCCTGCGAGCAGGCCGCGCGAAGGCTCTCGAGAACGGGCGCGGCCTCCCGGGGCGACACTCCCGAGGGCAGCAGGACGGTGGCCAGCAGCCAGCGCGGGAGGGCGCCGGTGGTGGCCAGGTCGTTGCCGTTTACGGCCAGCAGATAACGCCCCACGTCAGCGCCGGCGAAGGTAATCGGGTCGGTCGTGGCGACCAGCAGCTCCGGCCCGCCCAGGTCGATCACGGCGGCGTCCTCGCCCACCGCCCCGCCTACCAGCACGGACTCGTGCGGGGCGGGAAACGAGGCTAGGAAAGCCCGCAGCATGCCGGCGGGCAGTTTGCCGTCGGGCAGGTTCACGGCCGCCGGTTCCACCGGTTAGGAATCGGCGCGGGCGCGGCGGCGACTCCCCGCGTATGAGCCACGGCCCGCACGGCAACCCGTTTGGCGGCGCGCCCGGCGCCGCGCTTCGCCCGGGAGGCGAGCGGCCGGTTTCCGGCCGGCCTGTTGACGCGTATCCTGCGCGGCGGCATCCCAGTGTCTCGGGCAGCGGCCACAAACCTGCCGTTGAGCAACGAAGATACCCTCTGTGCGGAAAGCGTTCCTTGACGTGATCGCGAGCTACTACGAGCGTAACTGAGCTCCCGACCCGCGCGCCGCCGCGGGCGACTCGGCTGGGCGCGATCGCGCCCCTATGGCAGCTCGCGCCGGCGTTTCGGGACCTGCCGGGGCTAGCGGTCCTGCAGGGACGCTGGCAGCCGCCGGGCGACGCCGCCTGGTCATACCTGGTAGCCGACCCGATCGGCGAGATCCAGTGGGACCCCGGAGGCGCGCGGGGCCACGACGCCGCGCGCCGCCGCGACGGTTTCGAGGCTCTGGACGCGCTTGCGCGCAGCGGCGAACTCGACTCTTCGCGAGGCTTGCCGCCGTTTCGAGGCGGGGCCGTGGGTTATGTGGCGTACGACGCGGCCTACGCGCTGGAGCGGCTGCCGGCGCACCACCGCGAACCTCCTCCGGCCGGCTACTTGTGGGCGGGCGTGTACGACTGGGTTCTGGCCCGCGACGAATCGGACGGCACGGGCTGGATAGTCGCGTCTCCTTTAGGCGATCGGGATCCGGACGCTTGCACGGCCGGCCTGCGTGTGCGGCTTGCGCAAGGCCCGACGCAGCTCAGCGCGCCGCGTGTGGGGGCGCCGCAGTGCGACACCGACGCCGCCGCCTATGGACACTGGGTGAGCGCGGTCAAGGACTACATAGCGGCGGGCGATTGCTACCAGGTGAACATTGCGCGGCGTATCGACCTGCGCTGCGGCGCCGCGGGTCTGGCCCTGTTTCAGGCCCTGGCGGCCGGTCACCCGTCGCCCTACGGCGCCTACCTGAGCGCCGGCCGCCTGGAGCTGGTGGGCGCCTCCCCGGAGCTGTTTCTGCACGTGCGCGACGGCGAGGCGACCGCCCGGCCGATAAAGGGCACGCGGGCGCGCGGACGGTCTACGACAAGCGACCAGGCTCTGGCGCGCGCGCTGCGGCGCAGCCCGAAGGACCGGGCCGAGAACGTGATGATCGTGGACGTAATGCGCAACGATTTCGGCCGCGTCTGCCGGCCTGGCAGCGTGAACGTGCCAGCGCTGTGGGAGACGGAAGCCCACCCAAGCGTATGGCAGCTGGTCTCGGAGGTGCGCGGCGAGCTAGCGGCGGATGCGTCGGCGGCCGACCTGCTGCGCGTGTGCTCCCCGTCCGGCTCGGTTACGGGCGCGCCCAAGATTCGCGCGATGGAGATCATCGACGAGCTGGAGCCGGTGCGCCGCGGCGCGTATTGCGGGAGCGTCTTCGCGTACGGTTTCGACGGCTCGCTGATCAGCAGCGTGGCCATCCGCACGCTCCAGATCAACGACGGCCAGGCTCATCTGCACGTGGGCAGCGGGGTGGTGGCCGATTCGAGTCCCGACCGCGAGTATGCCGAGACAGCCGACAAGGCGCGCGGGATTCTGGCGGCGCTGGGCGTGCGCGAGTAGGGCCGGGGCGGCTTTAGCGAGACTCTGAGACACCCCAGCGCCGGTCCACCAACGCGGCGGCGCCGAGGATCAGGGCGGCGAGCGCGGCGCCCAACGGCGGGGACAAGATCGCCAGCAGAGCGAGCATCCCGCTGGCCAGGTCGCCATAGGCGCCAAAGACGATGCGGCCGAATCCCAGCAGACGCCCCTGAACCCGATCCCGCACGCGCAGGCGCAGACCGTGCACCGCGGCGGCGGCTATGGCGCCCAAGGCCAGCCCCGCTATCACGGTGGGACCCGCGGCAGCGATGACCGCGCCGCCGACGATTCCGCCAGCCGCCGGACGCAGGATCCAGCCGGCCCGGTCCATCAGACCGCCGCTTGCCGGGAGCTTGTCGGCGAAGAGATCGATAGGCAGAAGCAGCAGCGCTACGACAAACACCGTGATGGTGGCAACGAACTCAAACGGCTCACTGACGGTCAGCAGGCCGGGGCGCCGCCAAGCCACGAGCGCGGTTATGGCCAGGGTGACGTAGGGATTGAGTCCGGCGGACGCGCCCAGAACGCCGGCGAGCAGGAAATCCAAGTCAGCGCTCGCCGCGAGTGTTCGTCATACCGTGGGGGCCATATGGCCGAATGCCGCCTGCGCGCGGGCGTATTCGTCGGGACTGCCGACATCGAACCAGCGGCCGCGAAAGACATGTCCGGCCACGCGTCTGCGCGTGTGGAGCCACTCCATCAGCGATCCGAGCTTGTCGGCCTCGCCGCCGGCGTCCAGATAAGCCTGCACATCGCCCAAGTGCGCCCGCGGCAACCCGTAGATGGTGGTGGCCACAAGGGAGCTGCGGGGATTGGACGGCTTCTCCTCGAAAGACACGATGTAGCCGTCAGCATCGAGCTCCACCACCCCGTAGCGCGTGGCCAGCGCCGTGGACCCCACGTCGAAGAGTCCAACGACCGGCTCGCGGCGGGCACGCTCGGCCACGGGCCCGATGTCGAAGTCGAAAAGGTTGTCACCCGCCACGATGAGGAGGTCGTCACGCGGCTTCACGCTGGCGAGGAAGTACTGAATGTCGCCAATCGTGCCGAGCTTGGTTGCCTCGGAGTCCGTGCCGTCGCTGTGCAGGCTGACCGGCACGCGGCCCTTACGCGCGGCCGACCAGTTGGTGAATCGGGGGAAGTGGACATCGTGGGTGATGAGATGAATCCGGTCGAGCTGAGGCAAGGCTTCCAGACGGTCAAATACGAAATCGATACAGTAACGGTCCCCGATTGGGAGCAGGTGCTTGGGCGCGCCGCGAGCGAGATCGCCCAGCCGGGTGGCCCATCCAGCCGCGAGAACCAATGCTTGCATTGCAGCTATGGTACCGCCGCGCGGGCGCAATCCCCTGCCTGCCAAGGCGCGCGGTCCAGCGGGCGCGGGAGCGGCGTGGCTATACTCACCGTGCGGCCCGCGGAGTAGTCTCTTTGGCGGGCAGCGCTCCAGGTAGGCGCCGGACTCGCGGGCACTGGGCAGGACGGAGGCTGGCGGCGGTGACGCACGCGCGCCGGGAACTGATCTTCGGTGTCTTGGGCCTCGCGATTCTGGGCGTGGTGGGCTACGTGCTCGTCAGCCAGACATGGCAAGACGGTCGGCCGTTCGGCGCGGCTGAAGGGGAAGAGGCTTCGCCCACCGCGGGGGCGGTAACCGCGACGCCGACCGTCGCGCCCACCCGTACTCCCGAGGCCACCCCGACCGCCACACCGAATCCGCAGACTTACACGGTGCAAGCGGGCGACACGCTGCTGAGCATCGCCACGCGGTTCGGGATCGAGGCGCAGGACCTCGCCACCAAGAACGAGTTGCTGGACCCAAACACCATCTTTGTTGGGCAGAAGCTCGTTCTGCCCCAGCCGGACGAACGAGTGAACCCGGTGGATGATCCGGCCGAGGGTGAATCCGGCGTCTACGTCGTACAGGCGGACGACACGCTGTACGCGATCTCCCAGCAGCTTGAAGTGTCCGTCGAAGACCTGGCGAACCTGAACGAGATCACCGAGCCTACACAGCTCTTCGTGGGACGCCGCCTGCAAGTGCCGGAAAAACGCTCCACGCCGCCGCCGCCGCGCCCATCCACGTAGGGACGCGGCCGGCCGAGCCTATAATTGGTGGCGTAGTCACGCCGCAGGTGAGTCGATGTCAATCACCCAGCGCACGCTGACGCGAGCGATTCGCCAGGCGCCGGAACAAGCCTTCACGCTTGTGGAGCGGATGGTCAAGCGGCCGCTTTTTGGGTGTCGCATGTGCGGGCAGTGCATCTTGCAGGACACGGCTTTCATATGCCCGATGGCATGCCCTAAAGGTCTGCGCGACGGCCCGTGCGGCGGCACGGACATATATGGAATGTGCGAAACGGACCCCAGCCTGCCGTGCGTTTGGCTGCGGATCTACGAGCGGGCCGAGCGGTTGGGACGGGTGGACCGGCTGATGAAGCTGCAGCCGGAAGTCGACTGGCGGCGCGATGGCGAGTCGACCTGGCTTCCGCTGATCAAGCGGGCGGTGAGCCGCGGGGGGCGATTGGCGCCCGGCGAGCTGGCACCCCGCTAACCCGTTCAGCCGCGGACATCCGGCGGAGTCCCGTCCCGGTCCGCGGCGCCGTACGGCTCAAACTCACTAGTGCGGCTAGCGCGGCGGCGTATCCAGAGCCATACGCCCACTGCAATCAGGATGACAATCGCGCCCACCACGGCGGCGGCGAGGCGGGGGTCGGCTCGCACCGCCTCCAGCACGCGCTCGTATTGATCGCCAAAGGCCCAGCCCAGCGACATGAACACGAGCGACCATATGAGCGCCGAAAGCGCGGCGGACATGACGAAGAGCGGGAAGTTGCCGCGCGCCACGCCGGCCACGACCGTGATGACGATCCGGAAACCGGGAATGAGGCGCCCAATCACGACGGCGGGAACCTGGTAACGGGCAAACCAGCGCTCGGCGCGCGCGTGGCGCTCGGGCGTGATGCGCAGAAAGCGCTCGAAACGGCGGATGATCCGCACGCCCACCAGTCGCGAAATCCAGTAGAGAATCGAGGCGCCCAGAGTCGCCGACCCCACCACCACCGCGATGACCGACGCGGGGTTGGCCTCTCCGCGGTACACCTGATAGCCCATGACTACGATGGCGGTGTCGGCCGGCACGGGGAAGGGCACGCCCGCCTCCTCGATTCCGACGTAAAGCGCCAATCCGAGGTACTGATAGGTGTTGAGAAAGTCGAGCAGCGCGTTCTGCGCCGCGACCAGCCAATCAGGCATCAGGACCGCCCGGAACAAGCCGTCTGATTCGCCTCAAGCGATCAGGCTCAGGCGGGTAGCTCACGCGCGCGCGCCAGCGCGCGCGCCTGCCACCCTCGGTCGATGGCGGGGTAGAACTTGTCGGGGTGTTCAACAGCCCATATCTGCTTCCTGATGAGGAAGTTAGCGGGGTCATCGCGCAGCGCCTCGCGCCAGCAGCGCAGAGCGGATTCGCGATCGCCGGCGGCGAGCGCCGCCGCGCCCTCGGCAAACCCATCTATCGCCGGCGCGCTGCCGTCCAGAGAGCCGCCGGCGGGCGGAGACGCAACACGGCCGGCCATGAATTCCTCCAGCGCCGCCCTGTCATCGGATCGCTCGACGGAGAATGGCACGCGCACGTGCTCCACGGCGCCGCCCGCGCGCACGAAGATTCCAACCGGGATGGCCTGATAGCCGAACGCCTGACCGAGCCGGTTCGCCGGGTCAACGAAAGTCGGGAATGACGCCGCCGTCGCGCCGACCCAGGGCAGGGCGGCGTTGCGGCCCTGGGCGTCGGCCGCCACGCTGACAAAGCCAAGCCGGCCGCCGCCGCGATCTTCGAGGTATCGCTGCCACACGGGCAGCTGGGCGCGGCACGCTCACCACGAGGCCCAAACGAATATGCAGGTCGACCGGTCGAAGAAAGTGTGCAACGCAACCTGCTCGCCGGTCCGGACGTCCGGCAACGAGACGTCGGGGAACGGATCGCCGGGGTTCACGCGCACGCCGCTCACGATGCTTCGCGGCGCCGCAAAACCGGCGCGTATTCTTCAAGCCGTGCGCGGGGGACCATAGGCACCACGCGAAAAGCGTAGCCGGATTCGCAGGAGATCGCGAAACATCCGCCACGTATCGAGCGAGAGGCGCAGACGCGAGTCCGGGTGGTTGCGCCAGGCCACGGGAACCTGGGCGACCCGGTAGCCGCGATGCCGCGCCAGCCGCAAGACCTCCACGTCGAACATCCAGCGGTCGATGACCGCGGCGCCGTACAGGTCGTGCGCCACGGCGGATCGGTAGAACTTGAAACCGCACTGGCTGTCGGAATATCCGTGCAGGCCGGCCAGGGCGGGCGCAAGCTCGCGGAAGACCCGCGCGCCCAACCGGCGGTATAGGGGCTGGGCGCGCACGACCTGACTGCTCACGAGCGCGCGCGAAGCGATCGCAACGTCATAGTCGCCGAGCAGAGGCTCAATCAAACGCGGCAGCTCGGTCAGTGGGGTCGATAGGTCCGCGTCGCTGAACCCGATGACGTCGGCCGAGGCGGCCAGAACGCCGGCGCGCACCGCCGCGCCCTTGCCGCGCTGCGACCCCAGGCTCACGATGTCCATGTAAGGCATACGCGCTATGCGCTCGGAGGCGAGATCGGCGGTGCCGTCAATGCTGCCGTCATCTGCCACGATTACGGACATGTTCAAGCGCTGGGTTTCCACGTACCGCGCGATCGCGTCGAGCGTCGCGCCCAAGCGCTGGCGCTCGTTGAAAGCGGGCACGACCAGCGCGATGGAAATGTCCCGCATCTATCCTCCAAAGCGCACCAGGCGCTCACGCGGCCCCGACTGCGCGCGGGGCGCCTGCCATCCGACCGGAGGCTAGAGAATCGCACATGTGACTGTGAAAGCAGCGGCGTGTAACCGCGCACAAAGGCGGGGTGCGTGATCGTTCTGCGGCTGATCGCCCTGGTTCTATGCCTGGGGGCGGCGTGGTGGCTGGGGATCGCGCTGGCCGGACGCCTGCTCCCATCCGCCGGCACAGTGAGCCGCGCCGCGCTGGGCACGGGGATCGGACTGGTCGCGCTGGGCCTGCCGATGCTGTGGCTGCCGCTGGCCATGCCCGCTTCCGCCGCTCTGCTCGTAACCGGTGCGCTCTGCCTGGCCGGCGGATGGCTGGCACGGCGCGGCCAGGTTCCGACGGCCGGGCGCGAATCAGCGCGCGCGGCGGCGGCCTTGCTGGGCGCCTGCCTGCTCGCCTATCTGGCCGCGCTGGCGTTCTGGTACGAGGGGACTCTGGGCCGGGCGGACGTGGGAACTCTCTACATGCACAGCGGGCTGGTCACGTCGATCGCGCGGGGGAATTTTCCCGTAATCAACCCGATGGAGCCCAACGATCCGCTGCAGTACCGGGTAACGCTGCACACCCTGGCGGCCGGCGTGATCGATTTGCTGGAGCTGCCAACGCGCGACGTGATGCCGCACGTAATCGGCGCTACGGCCGCGGTTGCGGTGGCCACGGCCGCCGGTGCGCTGAGAAGCGTGCTGAGGCCGCGCTGGGCGATTGGGGGCGCTCTGCTGGCGTTCGCCTGGGGGCCGCTCTACTGGCTGACCACTCTGCCCGCGATTCGCGAGCGGGGCTTGGGCGACGTGCTGGGTGTGGTGGTGGAATCCCCCGCCGCGGTGGCATGGAGCGGGCTGCTGTTGGGGGGGCCTTACACCATGGCGACCCACAACCCCACCGCACTGCACGGTTTCATCGCGGCGCTGGTGGCGCTGGCGGCGCTTTGGACCGCGGTCCAAAGAGGAGGGCTGGCGGCCTGGCTGCTGGCCGCGTTGGCCCTGACGTATCTGGGTGCGAGCAACGAGTTCCTGGTGTTCACCGTGCCCGCCGGAATTGTGGCGGCGTGCTGGCTTAGTCGGAAATCGGGCGCCGGCCAGGCGCTGCGGAGCACGGCCGGCGTGCTAGTCGCCAGCGCGGCGGCGTTCTTGCTCAACCAAACAACCAGCGGCGTGCTGGGCGGGTTGGTTGGCTCGCAATCGGCCGTGGGCCAACTCCGGCCCAGCCTGAACACGGTGCACTTCGGCGAGCTTCCGAGCTGGGGCTACAACAGCGCCGGACCGTTCGTTGGCTGGCCGACGACGGGCTGGCACGACGTGCCGATTGCGAGCATCGAGCTG
This sequence comes from Chloroflexota bacterium, assembly GCA_965220075.1. Taxonomy (GTDB): domain Bacteria; phylum Chloroflexota; class UBA11872; order UBA11872; family UBA11872. The sequence goes on along the minus strand of OZ244806.1, from coordinate 527,744 downwards.
CTGGTAGACGCCGGACCGCTTCTCTGGATTCTAGCCCTGACGCTGGCGTGGATCGGCGTGCGGCGGGGCCGGTCCCACGCCGCGCCCTGGGCGCTGGTGGCCGCGGCGAACGTGGCGGTGGTGATCGTCTTTCGACTCGAGCACTCCGCCGCCGATCAGTATCGCCTGCTCCACGCGGGGCTGAGCTTCGCGGCGCTTGCGGCGGCCATCGCCGCGGCCGAGATCGGCGTGCGGCTGCCGCGCTGGCGGCGCGCGTGGGGCGCGGCGGCCGCGACCGCCGGCGCCGCGCTTTGCGGAGGATTCCTGATGACGTCGCTGGCGTGGCCGGGAATGGCGGCCCAGGCACACCGCGCGGAACCCGGCATCCCGCCAGGTACGGCCGATTTTCTGAGCACGCAGACGCAAGTGTCCGATCGCCTGCTAGTAGTGCACGGCGCCCGGACCGCCTATCTGCTCTATGACGGTGAATCCCCGCTTACTACGGCCTACATCGCAGCGGAGACCGGTCAATTCATCCCCTACGGATACCACCATCTATCCAGGGGCGAAGAGTTCGCCCGGCTGTACGGGTGGGCGCAGCAGCGGCTGCGCGACTCCGATCTGGAAGTGCTGGGGATTCGCTACGTCTACGTGGAGCCGCGCGAGATGGACGAGCGGCAGCGGGCTGAGATCGCGGCCAAGCTGGCCGACGGCCGCTTTCGCGAGGTACACCGGGCGCCGGACGGGGACGTTTTGATCTACGAGTTTCAGAGGGCCGGATCGAACCGAGGCGTCTAGACGGGCTGGCACGCTACGCAGGCGATGGACGAACCGACCGGCAGGCGCACTCGCAGAGCCAGGCGGGCCTCCCAGGTGTGGAACCGATAGAGCCAGTCGTTCAGGCGTCCGGCCCGCAGCTGGCCCGCGCGGGGCGCGGCGGCGGCCGTACGGCGCGTGAGCCACTCCAGAGCGCGCAAGGCCAGCAGCGGGGCAACCATGGCCACGCTGAAATGGGTACACCAGGCCACGTCGAGGCCGGCCGCCCGGACAACCGATTCAAGCTGCGCGCGCCGATAGCGGCGCTGGTGTCCCAGATAGACGTCGCGCGAGGTCCAAAGCCCCGTGTAGGCGGGCACGGCCAGCACCAGGACGCCGCCCGGCCGCAACACACGCGCCATTTCGGCCGCGGCGCCCGCGTCGTCCGCTATGTGCTCCAGCACGTCCAAGCACATGACCCCATCGAACTGAGCGTCGGCGAAGGGGAGCCGCGCGGGAGCGCAGCCGCGCGGGTATGAGCGCAAGGGCGTCCTTCGATATGTCAACACCAATGCGGAGGGGAACCTGGGGGAGCGTCTCCAGCAGCGCGCCATTGAAAGACCCCACGTCGAGAACGGATCGAAGAGCGCCGTCGCCCGAGCGCGCGGCCAGGGCACCCGCAAACTCATGGCGTGAGCGGCTCCACCAGTTGGTTCGCACGACCTCGGCATAGCGCCGCACGTAGGCGAGCTTCAAGAGAGCGCGGCCGCGGCGCCCCCGTCGGCCTTGAGAACCGTCATACGCGCAAGCGGCCCGGACGCGGGCAAAGTCGTGGACACGAACTCAAGCAGCTCGGAGGTGAGGGCCGCGCAAGCCAGGCGCGCCGGTCATGGTAGCCGTCCGCGCGGCGCATGAGTCACATGCAGTCCCTCCTTGCGCGCGTCGGCCGTAGTCCGACGCGGCGCCTGCTAAGCCGGCTCGATCACACTGCGGCCGGCCACCTTGCGTACGTGGATTACGCCGTCGAGCAGGCGCTCGAACGTGTCGTCATGCGTGATCACCACCAGTTGCGAGAAGCCGCGTACATTCAAGATCTGCTCCGCCAGGTTGGCCCGGCGGGTCTCGTCGAGGTGCTGGGTAGGCTCATCGAAGAACGCGACGTCGAGCTTGAGTATCTCGCGCAGGACAGCCAGCCGCACGGCCAGAGCGGCGCTCACCTGCTCGCCGCCGGATAGCTGCGTGAACTGGCGTTCGTCGCCATCGCGGGTCAGCACGATGTCGTAGTCGCTGGTCCAACGCAGACGCGCCGACGGGTCACCCATGATGACGCCGAAGATCTCATCGGCGGCGGCCGAAACGCCGGCTAGCAGCGCTTCAGTGACCAGCGGCCCGGCGCGCCGAAGTACGGTGCGTACGAAGTCGGTCAGCCCCTCGGCCCGCCGGATGCGCGCCAACTCAGCGCGAGCCTCGGTAAGCTGCCGCCCGATTCGCTCCAGGCGCTCGTGCTCGGCCTGAAGGTCCGCTACGCGTGCGCGCGCCTGCGCTTCGCGCTCGGCGAGCTGGCGAACGCGTCCAAGGGAGTCGTCGCGCGCGCGCAGCGCCGCTGCGTGCGCGTCAGGATCGAACGCCTGGCGGGCGCGATCGTGGGTTGCGGCCGCCGCCTCGAGTTGTTCGGCGGCCTGCCCGGCCGTGCGCCGCGCATCCGCGACCTGAGCTTGCCGTTGGTCAAGCTCACCGGCCAGCGAAACGTTGCGCAGATAGCGCTCGCTGGCTTCGCGGGTCTGCCCGAACTCCCTGGACGCGGCTTGCAATCGCACCACATCGGGCTGAATGGCGGCCAGCTCGCCTTCGGTGGCGGTCAGGACCGCGCGATCGGCGTCGAGCCGTCGCCGCGCAGCCACGGCGAACGCCCGCGCGATGCGCGGCGCGGCGGCGTCCGCGCGGGCGTCGTCGAGCGCGCTCAACGCGTCGGCGACGCGTGACGCGGTTTCCCACACGCCCTCGGCACCGGCGTCCAAATCAGGCGCCGAGTCGGCCGCATGAGCGGCGCTCGCTTGCGCGGCCAAGCCTTTTGCAAGGGCTGCTCGATTGTCGGTCCGCACGGCCGTGAGGACCGGCTGGAGCAGCTCTAAGCCGCCACGCAGCGCGTCAAGGCGCGCCCGCTCCGCGGCGAAGCGTACGCCCAGAGCGCCGGCGCGCTGGGCGTGTTCCAGAGCGGCCGCGGCGCCGGCTACCTTCTCCCGGGTGGACGCAATTTCGCCGTCCAGCTCGTCGAGACGGCGCCGGCTTGCGGAAGCGCGCCGGCCAAAGATCTCGGTCACGTCGGGAATCTCGGCCAGGTTGCGACAGGCGTTATCGAAGAAGGGGCAGAGGCCGCGGTGGGCAAGCAGGTCGCGCGCGTGCTCATCCGCCTCGAACAGCGCATCAACGTTGGCGCGCCTGGCGCGAAGCTCGCTCAGGCGGTCGCGCAGAGCATCGAGCCGGGCCGCCGGCTCACCGCTGCGCACGGCAACCGCCAGCGCGTCCCGCAAGGCTTGCGCGGCGCGCTCAAGGGCGGCCACGCGGCCTGCCAAGCGCCGGTGGGCCGCGACAGCTTCGTTTTTGGCTCGGGCCAGCGCCGCGGCGGCGCCAGATCTGCGCGCTTGGGCGCGCGCTTGCGCGGCGGCGTGCGCGTCGCGCAGCGCGGCGACCCCGGAGGGCAGATCTAAGCCCCCGTCCGAGGCTGTCCCGGCAGGCTCGGCCCCCGGGGCGGCCGCTTCCGAACCCGCAAGCAGCGCCCGCGCGTCTCGCAGGTCGGACTCACTGGCGGCGAGCGAGTGCCGCTGGATGGCCAGCGTTTCACGCAGCGGCGCCGTGCGGGCTTCAACCCCGCGCAGGTCCCGTAGCGCTGCGTGCGCGGCCTGGTGCGCCGCGTGACCGGGCACCGCGGCCGCGACGATCCGGGCCGCGCGCGCAGCCTGGTCGACGCGCTCGACGGCCGCGCGCAGAGCGCCGCGCGCGTGGGCCTCCAGCTGGCGCGCGACGTCCAGCGCTCGCACGGTGTCCGAGGCGGCCGTGCGCAGTCGCTCGTGAACTTGGAATTCGTCCTCAGCGGATTTTGCCCTGGCCAGGGCGGTAGTTCGCTCTTGCGCAGCCGCAGCGGCGGCCTGTCGCGCGTCGTCGAGGCGGCGGCGCATCTCCGGTTGGCGGTCGAGCTGTCCGCGCAGACCGGCCACCTTGGCCTGGCCGGCGGCGTTACGCGCGGCGAAGTGCTGAGCCAGCCCGCGCAACGCCTCGAAAGCCGTTTGGAACTCGGCGGTTTGCAGCACCGGGTCGAAGCGCTGTTGGCGCAGGCGCGGCGGATCGAGAAAATCGGCGGTGAGCCGTCCCTGCGGGACGCCGACGGCGTGCTCGAACAAATCCGCGGGACTGGCAAAGCTGGGCATTTCCAGGTGGCGAGCCACGAACTCGCCCACCTCTTCCACGCCGCCCTCGAGCTCGCGGTTCGACGCAACGTCGCATACGGCCGCGCTGCCTTGCACAGTGCGGGAGAGATCGCCGCTGCCGCCCGATCTGGAGCGGCGCAACGTGCGGGTTACGCGATAGCGTCGCCCGTTGCGCGCCGAGCTGAACTCCACCGAGACGGCCGCACGAGAGGCGCCGTGCCGCATGTGAGCAAGGCGCGTGTGCGGCAAGAAGCCGAAGAGACCGAACCCGATAGCCGCGAGAATGGTGCTCTTGCCGGCGCCGTTCTCGCCGACGATGGCTGTCAGGCCGGGCGGCAGGTCTACTACCGCTTCCTCGAAGCTCTTGAAATTGGTTAGTGCGACGCGATGTATGAACACGTCAATCCAGAGCGGCTTCGACCTGCGCGGCCATGTCTTCGGGCGACCGATCCTGGAGCGCTCCCGCTTTCAGGTCCAGGGCCAGGCGCGCGAGCGTCTCGGCGCGCGAACTGTGCTCGGGCGACGCCGCGATGAGCGCGCGCACCACCTCACGCTCTATGTCGGCACGCGAGCCCGCGGGCGCGTGCACGCCTATCGCGGGAGCCGCGTCCAGGTCGAGGGTGATGCGCGCGTGCAGCGGCCGCAGCCTCTCCTGCAGGAGATCGAGCAGGCGGGGCTCGTCGAACTGCGCGCGCGGGAAGGCCAGACGGCCGCGGATCAGCAGCTGGACTACCGGCTGGCTCGATTCATCCAGCGCGTCCGCGGGCAGCTCGGCCTCGACTTGTCTATAGAGCTCGTCAAAACTGGTCGGCCCCGGGGCGGTGACAAGCAGGCGCCGGAACGGCCGGCGCGCGATCACCTCGTCAAGGAAACGCGCTCGAAAGCTCGATGGCGAGCCGCGCTCGGCGCTTACATCGAAGATTCCACGGGCTCTTCCGGCGCTATCCAGCCCCTCGAGTACGTTGTGCGCCTCCAGCGAGCCGGGGTTGAAAATCCAGGGGTCGCCGGCCGGAAGCTCATAGCGGTGATGGACATGACCGAGCGCCAGGTAGTCCGCCACCGCGCGCAGCGGGAGGAGCTCGTCGAGCGCCATGCCGGTACCGGAGCTCAATTCGAACTGCGACTCGACGTCGACGCCGGTGTGAAGGACGCCGATTCTGAACCACACATGCCGCGGCGCGCCGGCGCCCGCGGCGGCGGTCAGATCGGGCAGCACCGAGGCCAGGCGCGCGCCCAGGTACTCCACACCGAACATGCGCACGGGCCCCACGTCGGTGAAGGCGCCGAAGCCGCGCGCGGGCTCCCAGGGCTGCCAGGTCAACAGACCGGTCTCCGGATCGTGAAGCCGCAGCAGGCGCAGACGCTGGTGACGGCTGAGCTGCCAGAGCCACGAGCGGCCTCCGCGCCGGTACCAGCGCTCGTGGTTGCCCTCCACGGCGATCACCGGAATTGAGGCCTCGGCCAGCTCCTGCAGTCGAGCGTCCGCGTGAGCGTAGGTGCCCGGCTCGATCGACTTGGCATCGAAGAGGTCGCCCGCCAGCACCACGAAGTCGGGCCGCTCGCGCAGGCAGTAGGCGACCAAGCTATCGAACGCGCGGGCAAAATCTCGGGCGCGAGCCTCCAGTCCGTACTGGCGGTAACCGAGATGCAGGTCGGCCGCGTGCACGAAGCGGACGGAGGAAACTTCGGGCATGGCGTGACGATCAGACACTTGAGCGGCCGCATATTATCGCACCGAACAAGAGCCGAACGACGCCCGCGCGCCGCTATCACCGAGCGCGGCCGCGACGGTGGCAACGACGGCCGTCTAACAGACGCTGCTACGCGGCCTAAGAGCGCTCCGCCTGGACCGAGAGGGCGAGCGTTTCGCCGACGCATGGAACATGCGCGAAGCTGGCCTGGGACCGGAGGTCGGTGCGACCATCGCCGCCAACGACATGAAAGTCACGCAAGCAGTGAGCCTCGGCCGCGGCGTCGCGGCGCCGTGTCCCGCCGGAATAGGGTGAGGTCCGCAGTGCGTCGGGGACGCATGCGTCTGGCGCTTGCCCTGCTGGCGCTCGCCGTGGCGGCCGGCACAGGCGCGTGCGGCCCGGACCAGACGAACGCTCCGACAAGCCAGGCCGGCCCGACGGCGACGGACGGGCCAGCGGCGTCCAGCGTCAGCCCGGGACCTGCCGTCGAGCCCGCCAGCGGCAAGCCCGCCGCGCCAGCGATCACGGGCACGGCTTCGCCGGCGTCCAGCCCCAAAGCGACGCCCAGCCCGCGGGCTACTGCCACGCGCCTCCCCACGGCCGCCGCGACGCCGCGGCCCGACGCCACCTCGGCACCGGTATCCGGCTTGTCCGCGGCGGTGGATGGGCTCTGGCACGGCGTTTGGAAGAACCTCACGTTCGGCACCTCGGGCGCCGCGATGGTCGATATCGAGGTCTCAGCGGCCGGCGACGCGCGCTTGACCATCGACGTGGACGGCCCCGTGTTCGGGCTGCTGGATCCCCCGGTACGGGAGTTTGGCGGCACCTGGAACGCGAACGGCGCAACCTTCACCGCACAGTCGGACGACCTGCTAGGCGACATGCGCATCAGAGTGACCAGCGACGGAGCTCTGGCCATGCGCGCGGAGAACATTCCCGGCGTGGGCGTGCGCGTGGACGCGCGCGGGCAGATTTCGGCCAGCGGAATCGAGGTCAGCTATACGCTCCGGTTCACCGGCGGCGGGTCGGCGAGCGGCTTTCTAACGCTCGCCCGCGGGCGCGTCGAGGGCGTGGACGGCCAGCTGTTGCTGCGCACGGCCGGCGGCGCGGAGGTCAAGCTGTTACACCTGCGCGAGCTGCCGCGCCACTGGGACCCATTGGCCGGCGGCGAGGCGCAAGGTTCCCAAGATGGTCTTGCGTTTGCGGTGGATGCGCCGCGATTCGGGCCGGTAGCGCTGAACTCGTCCGGCCGGCGCTTGGCGTGGTCGACGGCCGGCGCCACCAGCCACATCGCCGGCGTGCTGGACATCGCCTCCGGCGTGAACACGGTGACGACGTTCGTACACGACGGATCGGTGGAGTCGTTGCGGTGGAGTCCCGACGGCCAGCACCTGGCGGCCGCCCTGCTCACACCGCTGCTTCCCGTGGTGGAGGTCTATCGGGTAGATCAGGACAACGTACAGAAGGTCTCGCAAGTGATCGCCGAGAGACTGCACCCTGCGGACGGTTGGGCGACGACGTCACCAACCTGGCGATCGGAAAGGGAACTGGCCTTCCTGGCGTACCAGGGGGAGAGAAGCGAGGCCGAGCTGTGGGTGCTGGACGTCGTTACGGGCGACGTCCGGCGGAGCTAGATGCTAAGAGCCTTGGCGCCGCGGCGGCGGCACGATCGAACCCCAATGCTGGAGCGCTTGACGGCCGCGGCCGCGCCTCGCCGCCCGCGCTGGACCGCTGAGGCCGCGGCCGCGCTGCTGTACGTAGCCTGCGCCCTCCTGTTCACGTACCCGCTGTGGCTAGTTGCGGGGACCCACATCGCCTACAAACCCAGCGGCGATCAGCTTTTCTTGCTGAGCCAGTTGGAATGGATGCGCCTCGCCTTGTTCTCTCAGCCGGGAGATTTCTTCACCGGGAACTTCTACTTCGGTTCGGGCGAAGCGCTCTATGGCAGCGATCTGGTGCTCGGTTACCTGCCCGTCTACGCGCCGCTTGCATGGATGACCCAGAACCCCGTGCTGGCCTACAGCCTGACGCACGTCGCGGCCTTCGCCCTCAACGCCGGCGCGATGTACGCGACTGTGCTCACGCTAACGCGGTCGCGTCCCGGCGCCCTGCTCGCGGGCGCGATTTATGCCTTCGGGCCGCTGCAACTGGCGTACGCCAGCCACTTCCAGTTTCTGGGTGCCTGGTGGCTGCCGTTGGTGCTCTTGTTCGGCATTCGAGTATGGAGAGGCGGCGGCTGGCTGGACTTCGGGCTGGCGACGTTGATGGTCTGGGTGCAATTCACCACCAACGCGCACCTGGGCGTGCTCGCCGGCATGGTCTACGCGGCGTTCGTGGCAGCGCCGGCCGTCCACCGTGTCGCCAAGGAGCGAGACGTTCGGCGCGCGCTGGCCATGCTCGCCGCCGGCGCCGCGGTCACCGCACCGTTCGTCCCTATCCTGCATGGTTACCTCGCCTTCAGCGAGGCCTGGCGCCTAGACCGCGATATCACGGAGGTCCAGTTCTGGTCGGTGCAGCTTCGAGACTACCTGTCGCCGAATGGGCGTCTGCAGTGGTACGGCGCACTGATGGAGCGCTTTCCGGTGCCGCACGGTGAACGACGGGTTTTTCCCGGATTCGTTCCGCCGCTCTTCGCAGCCGTGGGCCTGGTGGCTGGTTTGGTTGGGCAGCGGGCTACAGGCAAGGGGTTGCGAGCCACCACATTCGTGCTCGTAGCGCTCGCCGCAACAGGCGTGCTGTTCTCGCTGGGTACGCATTGGAAGCGACATGAGGTCGTCAGCGACATTGCGCTGCCTTACCTGCAACTGTTCGAGCACACCCCGGTATTCAAGGGAATCCGGGTGGTGGCTCGCTTCTCACTGCTGGCGCACTTTGCGGCCGCAGTGCTGGCCGGCATTGGCATGTACGCAATCACGCGCCGTCTGCCGCGACGGTGGTTGGCTGCGCCGCTCGTCGGCCTCCTGGCGACCGCGCTGGTGCTGATCGAGGCCGCCCCCAAGCCGCTGAACACCTTTGAGATTCCAACCGATCCGCCGCTGCGGGCGGCCCTTCGAGAAACGATGCCCGGACCCATGATTTTCGTTCCGGTCTCAGGCAAGGACGAGGTCCAGCGTCTCTGGATGATCACCGAGGCTGGCGCCGGACCGATGGTCAACGGCTACTCGGGGCACATCTGGAAGCAGATCTGGTTTTTCCGCGATGCCACGCAGACTCCACTGATCCACGAAGTGGCGGGCCTGGCCGCCGGCCTACAGGCGTACGGGCTTCGAACAGTGGTCGTGGACCTTGCGCAGTTTGGCGGCCGCGAGTCCGGGCTCTGGGAGGCGTTTGCGGCCGGTCCGTGGGTCGCGGATGTGAATCGGGTGGAGCAGCACCTCATCATCAGCTTGGCCGACCCCGCGGCGCCAGCCGCGGATCAGTGGGCCGATCTGGACGCAACCCTGCTGGTTGACGCCGTCGAGCCGAGCGCCGGCTTCGTCGGGGCGCTCGTTTTGCGCAACGTGAAAAGCACACCCTGGACGCCGCCGGGGGATTCGCGGGTTCGCCATATGCTCGTGGAGTGGGTGCGGGCGGACGGCTCGGTTGAGTCGGTCCACACGCCTGACCTGCTCCCGCCGCCGTTCCTGCGGCCCGGGCAGATCCACGCGACCCAGGTGCAAGTGCTCACGCCGCCCACGCCCGGGATCTACCGGCTGCGTGTTTCCACGGATGGCGAGCGCCTGCTGGAGCGCCCCGTGCGCGTGGCGACCGTTGCCGCGAAGCCGTTCGACGGCAGCGTGGAGAACATGCTTGCCTCCCTGGCGTTGCGTACTCCGGCCAGCTTGACGCTGCCCCCGTCCGGCCTCGCGGCACTGCACGTGGACGCCCTCAACAGCGGGCAAACGAGCTGGGGCGACGCGGCCAACATTCGCCTGGGGTGGCGAATGTTCGCTATCGACGGCGAGGGCGGCGAGATCGAGCTGCCCCGGTACGAAGGCCGCGTAGTCCTGCTAGGCCATGAGTTCGGCGACATTCCGCCCGGGCGGGGCTATGCGTTTGCCGGGCGGCTGCGCGCGCCGGACGAGCCCGGTCGCTACGTTGTGCGCGTATCGATGCTTTCGGAGCTCGTGGCGTGGTTCGATATCTACCCGATCGAGATTGAGGTCACGGTCACGGATCCGAACCAGTAGCCGCCGCGGCCTGCGCGGCCTATCCCCCCGCGCGTGGGGGAACCCCGGCAAGGGTCGGTGCAGTTGGTCAGCCCGAGCCGGGCGCGAACTCCTTTTCCAGGTCGTTGTATTCGGGGAGCCCGATGACCGTCTTGAAGGCCTCCAGGGCGATCATGGGCCCCGCACCGGTGGTGGTGCCCGACCGGTGCAACGCCTGGTAGGTGGTGCGCAGCGCCGCCGCGGACGCGAAGAGTCCGGAAAGGGGATAGACGACCATTTTGAAACCAAGGTCTTGCAGCTCGGCCGCCGACAGAAACGGCGTGACGCCATCCTCGATCATGTTGGCGAACAGCGGCACGTCGTCGCTGAAGGCCGCGCGCACGGCGCGCAGCTCAGCGAGCGACTGTGGGGCCTCGATGAAGACGACGTCGGCACCGGCGTCGCGGTAGGCGTGGCCGCGAGCTATAGCGTCGTCCAGTCCGAGCACGGCGCGCGCGTCGGTGCGCGCGATGATTACCAGGTCGTCAGCGCCGCGCGCCCGCACCGCGGCGCGCAGCTTCTGAACATGGTCGTCCGGCGCGATGACACGCTTGCCCTCCAAGTGTCCGCAGCGTTTGGGCCACTCCTGGTCTTCGAGGATTATTCCCGCGATTCCGGCCTGCACACACTCGCTGACCGTGCGCATTACGCTGATGGGATTGCCGTAGCCGGTGTCCATGTCGGCGACCAGCGGGATGTCCACGGCCGCGGCGACGCGCCTGGACCGCTCGATGATCTCGGTCTGCGTGAGGATGCCGATGTCAGGGACGCCGAGAGTGCTGGCGGCCAGCCCGAATCCAGTGGTGAAGAACTGCTGGAAGCCGGCCTGCTCTATCAGCTTGGCCGAGAGCGCGTCGTGGGCGCCGGGTAGAACGATGATCTCGGGCTCCCGCAGCCTCTGGCGGAGCCGGGTGGACTTGCGCATGGGTGGACTTTCTCCCTTGACGTGGACTGGTTGGGGAGATTGTGCCGAACGTGGGCGGCCGGTGTAGAGGCGGTTCGCGAACCGCCCCTGCTCCGCTTCCCTGGGAGTGAGGAGCTAGGTGTACTGACTACACACCTGCGAGACACCTGACAGTAGCGGGACCGCCAACGAGACTTGGGGTTACCACACACCAACGTCTCGCCGGAGGTCCCGATGGATGATGCCACGCAAGGCCCGCAGCGGATGCGCTATTAGTTCGAGTCACGGTGCCGCGCGGTCGCGGCGATGGTGGCCGGCATGAGTCCGGGCGTCGCGGCCCAGTCCATCACGGGAGGGGCCAACGGCACGGTGAGTGCGAGGTGCGCCGCCGGGCGTGAGCCAATGGTCATCGCAACACGGCTCCCCATTCGCAGCGGGCGGCAGGATGGCCTCTCACCGCGGTGAGAGGCCTATCGACCGGTATAGTCACTGGCCCTGCGAGAGGTGCCTTTCGGTGTGAAGGACGGCCAAGTGCGCCGATTTGGCGAGACGGCCCATCTCTCGCGGATGCTGGTGCTCGCTGGGCTGGGAGCGCTGATCGTCGGAGCCGCGGTCTTTGCCGCCGTGTTCTTTCACGACCGCACGGCACTCACGACGATGTCGGCCCGTTGGGCGGTGATTTGGGCCAGTGCGGCCGGGGTCTTGACTGGCTGGCTCTGGTGGGATGTGCGAACGAGCAACCAACCGAACCTTACGAGCGTCGCCTGGCGCTGGCTCCCACTGACCATCCCCGCGGGCCTTGCGGTGCTCGTGTACAGCTCCGACACCATCCACCACTCGTTGATGTCGTGGAACCGTGCCCGGGTGCTCGGCGGCGCGATCACGCTGGGAGCGCTGGCGCTGATCTGGTTGGCCCAGCGTGCGGCGCGGCGCCAGGCCGAACAGCCCGCCGAGGCATGGCTGGCCGCCCTGTCCGCAGCCGCCCCCCTGGTGATCGGCGCCTCGCTGCTTGTGCAGGGCGTGCTCCAAGGCACCTCGTTCGTCCACCTGGCCGTCGATGACTTTGTCCGCTACTGGAGCATTGCCGACTCGCTGGCGGCCGGCGGCGGGTACCCGGTCTGGACAGCCGACGCGGGGATCGCCCAAGGTGGCGGATCCGGCTATTGGACCGACCTGCCGGTATTGCCGTTGCTCCTGATGCTGAGCTTTGCCCTGTTTGGGCACACGCTCACGGCCGCGCACGTTCCGCTTCTGCTGGCCAACGTTGCCTTGCCGTTCGTTCTCTATGCCCTGTATCTCCGATTGACGGGGCACCGACTATGGGCCTTCGTGGGCACGTCCCTCATCCTGTTCCTGCCGTTCTTTCAGATCTACACGCTTGGGGCAAGCGAACCGGATCCGGTATTGATTGTGTTGGTGGCCGCGCTGCTGTGGCGCGTGGTGGTGTTAGCTCAGTCCAGCGCTGATCTTCCCTCCCGGACGCTGCGCTGGCATGGCCTGACGTTGGGGCTATTGGCGGCAGCGACAGCACTGGTGCGGCCCGAGGGGATCGTGTATGCAGCTCTCATTCCTGCCGGGCTGCTGTTCCACCAGCACTCCCGCCGCGCGCTCTGGTGGGCCCTTGGTCCGGCGACGGTGCTGGTCGGCGGGTTCGCGGCTGCCCTGTGGCCAGCGGTGCAGCGCCCTTGGCCACAGGTGCCGCGCGAGCTCGAGCTGGCCAATATCCCGGCGAATCTCCAGCTCGTGCACACGCCGCTGGAGCATGCCGCCCAGCATCTCTATCTCTCCGAGCCAATGCTGCTCGCTGCACTCGCGGTGCTGTCAGCAGTCGCGGTAGTCGGGGCTATTTCCCTCGTCCGCGCGCATCCTGCGCTTGTTGGCCTGCCCATCGCGTTGCTGGCGCATGGCGCGCTCTTGCTGCTACTCGATCCGTTCAGTCTACGGACCGCGGACCCACCTGAATTCCTCCGCCACGTTTCCTACGCCTGGCCGCTTCTGCTGGGCTTGATGCTGCCGCTGTTTCCACGGTTGCGCCGAGTACCCCATGTGCTGTCAATCGTAGGCGCGCTGTTGCTGGTGAGCGCCTTCGCCTATCTGACGGCAACAGCGGAAGAGGTCTGCGCCTATGGTTATCTGACGGCTACACGGGAAGAGGTCTGCACGAACCCCGGTCGTGGGAGCCTGCTGCGGAGCGATATCTATCTTTTGTGGAGCGATCTCGTCCGCGTTCCCTACAACCTGCCGAAACAGCTCGCTGAGACCTCATTCTTCCCGTTTCGTACCGACCTCTTCGCTACCTATCGTCCCTACGACCTGCACGGAATTGACTATGGCTTCGACTACCAACTGGCTAGTTGGCTGGCTTTCGGCGCGGCGCTGCCATTCATTGCGGCGCGCGAGCGGCAAAACACCCACACCCACCTGGCAGGATCGACTTGGCATCAGGCGTGACGCCTAAGGGCTACGCGACTGCGGGCGCGCCAACCGCAGATCCGACCGATGTAACGTCCGCGCTGGATATGCGGTGCCAGCGGCTGCGCCCAGGGGAAGCACTCATGCTGCGCACGATCGTCGAGACCAGTGCTGCGGGTATCACGCGCGCCGACCTTGCCGCCACGGCGGGCCGCGAACTCAGCGGCGGCACGTTCAGCACCTACTTGAGGGCGCTGTTGAAAAATGGACTGATCAAACAACGAGGCGACGTACCGGTCGCTATCGATGTGTTGGGCGGGACTCCGTGAACGGGGTCGTCCACGCGGCGGCGGTCGAACGCTATCGCCCCGTGCGGTCCTGGTTGGCGTCCCCCCAGCGACGGCCACGGCGGTAATTTGTCCCCGCCTCATCCCCCACGAGGGCGGCCGGCGATCTGGGGAACCGCCGAGATAAGCGGCACCCGCGACGACCCGAAGGTTAACGTCATCACCTCCGAGCCGATCCCCGACAGTGCGGGGCAACGCTACGATCTGGTCATCCTGAGCGAGCTGCTCCCGCGCGTCGCCCTCGGGCTGACCGGCAGCGGGGCCGGCATTGATGGCGCGATCGTCAACGAGGTGCGGCACGAGCGGCAGCTCGCCATCGGCACCCATGCGCGCGCCAGCGGGGCGCAGATCGTCCACGACCTGCTCACGCGGGACCCGCGGCGGCTGTTCGTGATCGGCGATGTCGTCGCGATGGTGTTCCTGTGGGTGTTCGCCGTGGCGGCCACCCGGCGCGGCCTTGCGGGACCCAAGCCACGGTTTTGGCGCGGCTTTGTCTGGAGCGCCGCCCAGCCCAGCCTGCTGCTCACGGCCGGCATCGCGGTCATCGCCATCGTCCTGCTCCAGGTGCTCTCGGCATCGAACCGCGCCTACGGTTGACCTCCAGCCACCAGAACGCGCCGATCAGAGTCTCCGGGTCGAAGAACTCGTTGTAGCTATAGACGCGCGGGATCGCTCCAGGCCTTCGTGGAAGAACCGTATCCGGCGCCGTGACGCGCTCCCAATCCTCCGAGGATCGAAACGCCGCCTCACCCGCACGATTGGCTGCCCGGACTACCTCCGCTCGCTCAGTACAGCTAGGCGGTCTCTTCCCGCGCCGCGTCGGCGGCTTCGGCCTGGCTGACCAGGATGGGAGCGCTCTGCGCCTCGACCGTCTCCTCGGTGACGACGACCTTGCGGATGTCGGGCGCCGAGGGGAGCTTGAACATGGTGTCGAGCAGTATCTCCTCGAGGGTGGTGCGCAGAGCGCGCGCGCCCGAGCGTGAGACCTGCGCCTGCCGCGCGATGGCGCTCAGTGCGTCGTCCGTGACCATGAGCTCCACTTTGTCCATGGCAAAAAGCTTCTGGTACTGGCGCAACAGCGCGGTCTTGGGCTCGGTCAGGATGCGCACCAGGTGGTGCTCGTCGAGGGCGTCCAAGGCGGCCACGACGGGCAGGCGGCCGACGAACTCGGGGATCAGCCCGTACTTGAGCAAATCGTCGGCTATGACCTCGTGCACGACGTTCTCGACTTTGCCGGTGTTCTCCTCGCTGTCGAACCCGACCCGCTGCCCGCGCCCCAGGCGGCGGCTGACGATTCGGTCCAGCCCTTCGAAGGCGCCGCCGCAGATGAACAGCACGTCGCGGGTGTCGATCTGAATGAAATCCTGGTGGGGGTGCTTGCGCCCGCCCTGCGGCGGGACGTTGACCACGGCGCCCTCGATGATTTTCAGCAGCGCCTGCTGCACGCCCTCGCCGGAAACGTCGCGCGTGATCGAGGGGTTGTCGGCCTTGCGCGCGATTTTGTCGATCTCATCCACGTAGAGAATGCCCGTCTGGGCGCGCGCGACGTCGTAGTCGGCCGCTTGAATTAGGCGCAGCAGGATGTTTTCGACGTCTTCGCCAACGTATCCCGCCTCGGTCAGCGCGGTGGCGTCGGTGATGCAGAAGGGCACGTTGAGGATGCGCGCCAGCGTGCGGGCGATCTCGGTCTTGCCCGTGCCGGTGGGCCCCAGCAACAGGATGTTGGATTTCTGCAGCTCGACGTCGTCGGCGGAGGCGCCCGCGGCCACGCGCTTGTAGTGGTTGTAAACGGCCACCGACACGACCTTCTTGGCCTGCTCCTGGCCGATCACGTAGTCGCTCAGCAAGTCGTAGACGCGCTCGGGCGCAGGGATGCTGCCGGTCACGGCTCGCGGTCCCGGGACGCGCGACTGCTCCTCGTTGATGAGCTCTTTGCACAGGTCGACGCACTCGTTGCAGATGTAGACGCCGCCGGAGCCTTCGATCAGACGGCGAACCCGCTCCTGCGGCTCGCCGCAGAAGGAGCAGCGGTGGCTCGAGCGGGTAGCGCGGCTACGGGCCATCGACCCGCCTTTCGGCGGTCAGCGGGGCGCGGTGGTCCGGCGGCGCAATCATCGCTAGACGGCTTCCCCGTCCCGCTCGGAGCCGCTGACGTGGGCGGAGGCCGGAGTCACGATACTGTCGATGATCCCGTAGTCCTTGGCCTCCTGGGCCGTCAGGTAGTAGTCACGGTCCGTGTCGGTATGAATGCGGTCACGGTCCTGGCCGGTGTTGTGCACGAGTATTTCTTCCAGGCGCTCGCGCACGCGCACCATCTCGCGCGTGCGAATCTCCAGATCGGTCGCCTGGATGTAGCCCTCGAAGCCCTGGGACGGCTGATGCAGCAGCATGGTGCTGTGCGGCAGGGCGTAGCGCTTGCCCCTGGCGCCGCCGATGAGGATGACGCAAGCCATGCTGGCGGCCACGCCCAGACAGGTGGTAGCGACATCGTTGGGCACGTACTGCATGGTGTCGTAGATCGCCAGCCCCGCGGCCACGCTGCCGCCCGGTGAGTTGACGTACATGTGAATGTCGGCGTCGGGGTCTTCACTGGTCAGCAGGAGGAGCTGGGCGATTACCGTGTTGGCCACGGCGTCATCGATGGGCGTTCCGAGGAAGAGGATGCGATCGCGCAGCAGGCGTGAGTAGATATCCATGCCTCGCTCGCCGCGATCGGTGGTCTCGATGACGTAGGGGACAAGAATTCCCACTGTGTGTGCTCCTTATCAGCCGCAGAAAGGGCTAGGGTTCGTCCGGCCGATCTTGCGAGGGCGCGCGCTCCGCCGGCTGCCCGGCCTGCACGTCGGCGGCCAGAGCGTCAGCGACCTCGAAGCTTTCCTGAGCCGGCTCGTCGGCGTGGTCGTGCAGCGGCGCGGCTCCTTCAGTGATCTCCTCCAAAAGCTTAGCCAACGCCTTGCGGTTGCGAACCCCGGATTCCAACCGGAGGCGGGCCGCGCGGTCGTCGAGCTGGTGCCGAATGGCGTCGCGCCGCTCCTGGGCGTACTGCGCGATGACGCGCTCGATCTCAGCCTCGATTTCGGCCGGCTCGACCGGGATCTCGCGCGTCTCGGCGAAAGCCTCCAGGGCCAGCCCGCGGCGGATGCGGAGCTCGGCCGCCTGCCGCGACTCCATCTCCCAGTCCTCGCGCGTCTGGCCCTGCATGGCCAGGTAAGTGTCCACCGCGACTCCCTGGGCGACTAGCGCGTCGGTGCGCGACTTGAGCAGCGACTCGCTCTCACGCGCAATCAGGACGGCGGGAATGTCGCAGGTGGTGCGGTCGGACAGGCCTCGCAGAGCCTCGTCCTCCAGGCGGTGCTGCTCCTCGTGCCGCTTGGCGTCCAGGCGGCGCGCTCGCAGGCCCGCGCGCAAGTCGTCCACCGAGCTGTAACCGCCCAGGCTGCGGGCGAATTCATCGGTGAGCTCCGGCAGCTTGCGCTCGTTGACGCCGTTGAGCTGCATCCCGAATGTGACTTGCTGGCCGCGCAGCTCGACGTTCGGATCGTCGTCGGGAATGTCAGCCACGAACTCCAGCGATTCGCCGGCGGCGTGACTCACCACGGCCTCGTCGAAGCCGCTCGGAAACCCGTTCTCGCCCAGCACGACGGCGTACGGCTGCGGCTCCGACTGGGGGGCGCCAGGGTGGGAGATTCGAAGCTCCATGTCTACCCGATCGCCCAGCGCGGCCGGCCGCTCGACGGACGTCCAGCTGGACTCGGCGCGCAGTGTCTGGCTTATGTCCTCGTCGACCTCGGCGTCGGTGACCTCGGGCGCCAACGGCTGCATCTTCAGATCGGTGAGATCGCCGAGCTGCGCGGTGGGCGCGACGGCCATCTCGGCTGAGAAGCTGAAGGGCCGATCGAGCGAGGGGAAACCCGGCAGGTCGAACTCCGGGTCGGCGATGGGCCTGACGCCGGTTTCACGCATGGCGTCGTGGAGCGCGCGGGGAACCATGTCCTCAATGAGCTCGCGCATCAGCATGTCGCGCCCGACGTAGGTCTCGACGATGCGACGGGGCGCCTTGCCGCGCCGGAAGCCCTTGATGGTGACGCTGCCGCCCACACGCCGCACCGTGCGCGCGTATTCCCTGGCCAGGTCGTCGGTGTCCAACTCGACGCTCAGCCGCACACGGCTGCCTTCGAGCTTCTCCGCGTTTGCCTGCATGAGGTATGCGCGATGTCTAGCGGATCAAACGCGCCGGTGAGATCGAGCGCAGGCGGCGCAATTGCGGGAGCGTCGCAGTGGGGAAGGAGAGACTCGAACTCTCACGGAGAAAACCTCCACGTGATCCTAAGTCACGCTCGTCTACCAATTCCGACACTTCCCCAAGGAGTCGCGGCGTGCAACGGATCGCCGTCCGCTCGGCGCGATCCATTGGGGCATTATACGGGGCCTGAGTCGGCGGGCGCCCGCCGACTAGTTTTGGGATCGGCGGGCTTGGGGCTAGGATAGGGTCCCATGCCCGGGTGGCCGACGAGCGGCGACCGGGCCGAGCACTATCTGGGAGGACGACTCACATGGCGTATGAACTGCCCCCGCTGCCCTACGATTTCGACGCGCTGGAGCCGCACATCGACGCGCGCACGATGGAGATTCACCACGATCGCCATCACGCGACGTACGTGACCAACGTGAACAACGCGCTGGCGGATCAGCCGGAGCTGGCCGCAATGAGCGTCGAGGATCTGATCGCGGATCTGGCGAGCGTTCCGGACGCCATTCGGATGGCGGTGCGCAATAACGGCGGCGGACACGCCAACCATTCGCTGTTCTGGACGTTGCTGAGCGCGGACGGCGGCGGTGCGCCGAGCGGCCGGCTGGCCAGCGCGATCGACGCGTCGTTCGGCGGGTTCGAGGCGTTTCAAGCGGAGTTTGCGCAGGCCGCCACCACCCGGTTCGGCTCGGGTTGGGCCTGGCTGGTGAAGGGCAGCGACGGATCGCTATCGGTGAGCAGCACGCCGAACCAGGACAGCCCGATCATGGACGGCGCGGGCACGCTCATTCTGGGTCTGGACGTATGGGAGCATGCCTACTACCTCAACTACCAAAACCGGCGCCCCGACTACATCGCGGCGTTTTGGAATGTGGTCAACTGGGACGAGGCGGCGCGCCGCTACGGGTAATCGCACGGGACGCGCCCACCTGACCCGCGCGGACCTTGTATCACTGCGCCATCGCCGGCGCGGAGGCTGAATACTTATTCTCGACTACATCTTCACCCCGCGCGTTCTCCCTGACGGGTAGCCCGCGCGATGTTGAACGCTTTTCGGCGCCTCTCCTGGCAACTGCAGATCTTCTTGATCATCGCGCTGGTGGCGATAGTGGTCGTGTTGGGCTTCGTAGCCCTGCAGCAGTTCCGCGCGGGCGAGCCCAGCGGCGTGCCCGAAACCGAGACCGTAAACGTGGGCGGCACCGCGCAGTTCCTGCCGCAGACCGATCAGCTCTTCGGCATTCTGGTGGTGGGCCACGGGGAAGTCGTGGTGGAGCCGGACCAGGCGGTGGTGGTGCTAGGCATCGAGGCGAACGAGGAGACCGCGGAGGAGGCGGCCGCCCAGACCAACGCCGCCGCCCAAGCCGTGATCGGGGCGTTAGAGAAGCTCGAGGTAGCCAGGAGCGACATCAAGTCGGCCGGTCTCAGCTTGTCGCCCGTGTTTCCTCCGGATTCGCCCGAGGGGGATAGTCCCACAGAGCCGCCCGCGCCGATCGGCTACCACTCCAGCCACACGCTCAGGATCACCGTGCGCGATGTCGAAGTGACATCGCGCGTCCTAGACGCGGCGCTGGCGGCGGGCGCGAATACCATTGAGTCGGTGGTCTTCAGCCTGGCGGACGACACGGCGGTGAAGACCGCGGCGCTGAGCCTGGCCACTTTGGACGCAGCCGCCAAGGCCAAGGCGATCGCCATCGCGCTGCAGGGCAGCGTGCGCGGCCTCATCTCGATCTCCGAGGATTTCGTATCCGTGCCGCGGATTCGGGGACTCGACGTGCGCGGCGAGGCGGCTGCGTTCGCCCAGGCGAGCGCGCAGGCTTCGGTGGCGCCGGGCGAGTTGCGCGTGCAGGCGACCGTACGCGCCAACTTCGCGTTCGAGTAGCCGGCAAAGGCGGCACGGCCGTTCGCGCGCGCAACCGGCGCGCGCGCATGGGGTCCGACCGGTGGCGCGGAGCATAGCCGCGGGCACAGGCGCGTCTACACTAACGCGGTGCTTGACCGTTGGAGCGAGGCGTGGGGCGCGCGCCGTTGCCGCCTGAACTCTCCGCGCGGCGCATGACCGATCTACCAAGTGGCTAGCTTGCGGCCCACGCCGCCCGGGATTCCGCGGCCGATGGGCCTGGGCGACCGCGTAGTGCGGGTCCCGCGGCGGCTCACGCAGCGGCTCCGCGCGGACCGGCTGAGAGAGGCCCGCGCGCCGGTGCGGCCCGGCCTTTGGCTGGGCGCGGGTTTCGCGGGACTGATCGCGGCCGGCACGGTCCTGCTGATGCTGCCCTTCGCAACCCAGGCGGGACGTTCGACCGACTGGCTGACGGCCCTGTTCACCGCTACTTCGGCGGTCTGCGTGACGGGCCTGACAGTCGTTTCCACCCACGACCACTGGACCTTCGTAGGACAGGCAGTGATCCTCGCGCTCATCCAGCTGGGCGCGCTGGGGTTCGTGGCGGGCGCCATCGTGATTCTCACTCTGGCCGGCCGCCGGACTTCGTCGCGCGAGCGCATGCTGTTTGGCCAGCCGCTGGGACTTGGGGAGCCGGGCGGGCTGATAGGACTGGTGTGGCGCATCACCCTTTTCACACTGGTGGTCGAGGGGATTGGGGTCGCGCTGATGTACTGGCGGGTGTCCGAGCATCCCGGCGTGAGCAACGGGGTTTGGTGGTCGGTGTTCCACGCCATCTCGAGCTTCACGAACGCCGGCTTCAACATCGAGCCCGGGTCGGGCAGCATGGCGCGCCTGCTGCGGGATCCGGCCACACTCGCCATCTTCGGGGTGCTGGCCCTGATCGGCGCTCTCGGGTTCACCGTGATCTTCGACCTGCTGCGACGCCGTAGATGGCGGCGGCTGACGCTTGAATCGCGCCTGGTGCTCACCATCATGCCGGCGCTGCTGATCACCGGTTTCGTCGTGCTCACGCTGCTGACGCCTACCTTCGGAGGACAGGTGGAGGCGGACGACCTGGGCACGCGCTCCGGCGCCGCCCTCATGCACACGGTCTGGCGCACCACGGGTTTCTCGACCGTGGACCTGGGGCGGCTGCCCGTGGACACGCTGATCGCGATCATTCTGCTGATGTTCATAGGCGGAGCGTCGGCCTCGGTGGCCGGCGGCATTACGGTCAACACCTTCGGCGTGCTGATGGCGGCCACGCTGTCATACGTGCGCGGGCGGCGCGTGCCCGAGGCGTTCGGCCGCCGGATCGCCAACGCGACGGTCATGCGCGCGCTCGCGATCACGGTGCTCTCGGCGGCGGCGGTGATTCTGGCCACGGTGATCATGAGCATCGCGGAGCGGGGGACCGGTCAGGAGTTCGCGAGTCTGCTGTTCGAGGCCGTATCGGCGTTCGCGGTAGTGGGATACTCCACCGGAGTCACCGCGGAGCTCTCAATGGTCTCGCAGCTGGTTCTGGTGGCAACGATGTTCGCCGGGCGCCTCGGGGCGCTTACTCTGGCACAGGCGCTGCTAAGCCGGGAGTCGCATCCGCTGTTCCGCTACCCGGAGGAAGCGATCAAGGTTGGATAAGCAGATCGGCAAACCACCAGCATGCAGATCCTGGTAGCGGGGCTGGGTCGGTTCGGTCGCAATCTGGCGCTGGCGCTGGCCGGCATGGGCCATGAGGTGGTGGCGCTGGACCGCTCCGAGCAAGCCGTGCAGCGAGTGGCGCCGCGCGTCACGCACGCGGTTGAGGCCGACGCAACCGACGAGGACGTGCTGCGCGAGATCGGGGCGGCCGATCTGGACGTCGGCGTGGTGGCGATGGCCGACGTCGAGGCCAGTGTGCTCACGGTGACCAACCTGCGCAATCTCAAGGTTCCACAGGTCTATGCGAAAGCCTCCAGTGAAGTTCACCGCACCATCCTGGAGCGCGTGGGCGCCGACCGCGTCTACTTCCCGGAGCGCGACATGGCGCTGCGCGTCGCGCAGTCAGTGGGGGCGCCCGGGCTGCGGCAGTACTGGGAGCTGCTGCCGCGCCTGGGGGTTGGCGAGCTGGAGGCGGGGCCGGGACTGGTGGGACGAACCCTGGAAGACCTCGATCTGCGCGGGCGCTTCGGTATCAACGTGCTGGTGATCAAGCGGGCTGAGGAATTGATCGTGATCCCGTCGCTGACCGAAGAAGTGCGCGCGGGCGACATGCTAGTCCTGGTCGGGCGGGACGACCAGCTGGCCAAGGCCACCGCTGCTTCGGAAAGCGCGTAGCGGAACCCCGGGCCGCCAGCGTGGATGGCGGCGAATTAACTGTGAACATGCTGGGGACAGCGTGTGCAAAGCCTCCTCACGGGCAGGCCGCCGAGCGTGCCGGGCAGCGGCGGCAACGGCCTGAGGCGACGGCGCCAAACCTGCCAGGCCAGACCCCCGGGCGCGCCCAGCCGCCCGCCCGCGAGACGCCGGAAGACTTGGCAAGCGTTCTCCACAGGGGTGGATAACCGACGTTGACACACAATATGTGGGCTATTACCATGCAATGTCCCCAGATATTGTGGCGGTCACCGGCACTAACGAGTCGGATCGTGGCGGTTTTGGGGCTGTTGGGGGGCGCGAGACTCGCGCGGAAAGGACAGCCGGAGCGTGATCAAGCTGCTTGGCGAGATCCACCGGACGGAGGACGGGCAGTCCTTCTTCATCGACTTCGCTCAGGTCATCCCACGCACCGGCGCCTACGACGTTGTATTGTTTGGGATACGAAACGACGAGCGTAATTTCGCCATGGGAGTCGCGTTTCCGAAGGCTTCGATGAGCGCCTGGGGCGCCGGCGAGGCGTTGGTGCGCGAGGGTCTGGTCCAATTGCGCGACCAACTGGATCACGGAGTCGAGGAAGACGGCAGTCTGGTAGAGGTTCCTTCGGGTGGAGCCGGTGGCTGGCGGCCGAGCTATCGCTTCTCGGCGCCGTCGCGCACGTATCACGCTTAGGCGCTAGAAGCGCGCCCGGCCAAGTGCCGGGGGCGCTTTTTTTGTCTCATAATCAAGGAGAGGCCGGGGATGGTCGAGCAGGGTCGGCAGGTCAGTTCTTGCGCCCCGCTCAGAGGGATGGAGAGACGCCGCCGTGGCTGACAGCCAGCAGAGTCCCAAGGAAGAGGCCCGCAGCGGCAAATCATGGCCGACGGTATCGGACAACGCGCTCGCCGTTCTGCGCAAGCGCTACTTCCTAAAAGATCGGGTCGACCACCCCGTCGAGGATGAGAACCAGTTCTTCCGCCGCGTAGTCGAAGGCGTGGTGGAGGTGGAAGCGGCGCGCGGCTGGGTTAGCGGCGAAGGTTACGCGCGCCTGGTCGACGAGATGTACGGCCTGCTGCGCGGTCTGCGGTTCGTGCCGAACAGCCCGTGCCTCATGAACGCGGGGAAGCCCAACAGCTACGCGCAGCTGGCGGCCTGCTTCGTGCTGCCTATCGGAGACGATCTGCGCAGCATCAAGACCACCGACATGCACGCGGCCCTGATCCACCAGAGCGGCGGCGGCACGGGCTTCAACTTCTCGAACATCCGGCCGCGCGGGGACTTCGTGCGCAGCTCGGGCGGGGTGGCCAGCGGACCGGTCAGCTTCATGTCGATGATCGATTATTCCTGCGGCGAGATAAAGCAGGGCGGCACGCGCCGCGGCGCCAACATGGGCATCCTCAACGTCGACCATCCCGACATTCTCGACTTCATCCGATGCAAGACCGCGGATGGGAAGATCGCCAACTTCAACATCTCGGTGGGCGTCACCGACGCGTTCATGCGCGCGGTGCAGACCGGCGAGAGCTACGACCTGATCAATCCGCGTACCGGTGAAGTGCACGTGGACCCGGCGACCGATCAGCCGCGGCGGCTACAGGCTTCCGAGGTGTGGAAGCAGCTGGTCGACGGGGCGTGGCTCAACGGTGAGCCGGGGCTGATCTTCCTCGACCGACTCAAGCGCACCAACCCGACGCCGCGAGTGGCGGTGCAGGACACCACCAATCCCTGCGGCGAACAGCCGCTGCTGCCCTATGAGGCCTGCGTGCTGGGCAGCTTGAATCTGAATTACCACCTCAGAGACGACCGCCGCGCCATCGACTGGGACGCGCTGCGGCGGGACGTGCACCTGTCCATCCGGTTCCTGGACGACATGGTGGAGGCGTCCAGCTTCCCGCTGGACGAGATCGACGCGATCGTCAAGCGCGGCAACCGTCGAATCGGCCTGGGAATCATGGGCTGGGCCGACATCCTGTTCGATCTGGAGATCGCCTACGACAGGCCCGAGGCGGAAGAGCTGGCCGAGCAGGTGATGCGCTTCGTGAACGACGAGGCGCGGTTGGCCTCGGAGCGGCTGGCCTCGGAGCGGGGCGCTTTCCCGAACTGGGAAGGCTCGCACTGGGACTCCTTGGGCCACACGCCGCGCCGCAACGCCACCGTCACGACCATCGCGCCGACCGGGACGATCAGCATGATCGCGGACGCCTCGAGCGGCATCGAGCCGCTCTTCGCGCTGATCTTCTGGAAGAACGTGATGCGCGACGGCGATGACAACGCCGCCACCTCGCTGCGCTACGTGAACCCCATATTCGAAGCCTACGCGCGCAAGCACGGCTTCTTCAGCGAGGAGCTGATCGACGCGATAGAGGCCAACCACGGCAGCCTGATCCCGCGCGAGGACACGCCGCCCGCCGCGCGCGACGCGCTGGAGCGAGTACCCGAGCGGGCGCGCCGCATCTTCGTCACGGCGCACGACGTGACGCCGGAGTGGCACATCCGCGCGCAGGCGGCTTTCCAGCGTCATACGGAGAACGCGGTCTCCAAGACGATCAACTTCGCGCACGAGGCCGCGCGCGAGCAGGTGGAGCAGGGTTACTTGCTGGCGTACCAGTTGGGCTGCAAGGGCGTGACGGTCTATCGCGACGGCAGCCGCGACATGCAGGTGCTGACCACCAGCGCGGCGGGCGACGAGACTCGCCGCGCTGACGCCGAGACCGAGGAAGCGCCCGGCCAGCACGAGGTCGCGTCGGAGTCCGGCAACGGGCACACCGCCGCGGGCCGGGAGATGGTCGCGGGCGCCAACGGTCAAATGAGCGAGCCGGTCAAGCAGGACGCCGCGGATGAGCGGGTGGCGCTGCCCGTGGCGCCCGTCCACGAGCGCGATCGGCCGGACCTCATCACCGGCGTTACGTCGCGCGTTCGGACGGGCTGCGGTCCGCTTTTCGTAACTATGAACGACGACGCGGCCGGCGAGCCTTTCGAGGTGTTCGCCACGCTGGGCAAGGCCGGGGGCTGCGCGGCGGCGCAGACCGAGGCGATCGGACGCCTGGTCTCCCTGGCCCTGCGCTCAGGGGTGCCGCAGGAGGCCGTTCACCAGCAGCTGCGCGGCATCACCTGCCACCGGCCGGCCGGTTTCGGACCCAGCCGCGTGCTGTCATGCGGGGACGGCGTGGCGCATGCGATCGCGCAGCGGCTCAACGTCGAGAACGACGGGTTCGTCCCGATGGTGGACCTGCAAGGCGAAGGTACCTACGCGCCGCCCAGCGTCAGCACCAACGGAGACCCTCCGTCCGGGCCCGCGGCGCAACCGGCGGAAGCCCCCGAGCAAACGCCCGCACTCGCCAAAGGACGGGCCGCCAGCACGATGGGATTCGTTACCGCGTCGGCCAGCCAGGAGGGCTTCGCCGGCGCCTGCCCGTCCTGCGGCAGCAGCCAGCTGGCCTACGCGGAAGGCTGCGTGAAGTGCCTCTCGTGCGGCTATAGCGACTGCGGATAGCCGCACGCGAGGCAGCAGGTTCCTTTAGGCAGGCGCTTAGGTACACGAGTCCCGTTGTCGCAGGGCGTCCCCGGCGTGAGGTAGAGGGTCTGCGCGCAGTCAAACCGCCGTGAAGGCGCGTGGCCTGCGTGCGGCGGAGACTCTCTACCCTGTCAGACAGTTGGGGTAGTCGTCCCGGGCGGGTACCTGGCTGGCTGGATAGGGCGGCCCTTCGCGGATCCGCTCGAAGAACTCGGCGTCCGCCACCGTTACGTTGCACCAGTAGAAGAACAGCGCCTGAAACGTGGCGATGTCCGGCACGTGCCGCCACTGCTTCAAGTCCGCCTCGTAGGCAAAGACACGATCGTCGCCTCCGTCGAAGCGACGCACCAACTGGTTCCACGCGGAGCATTGATCGTCGAGGGGCACGGCCGCGACCACCCCCACGGGGACGGTGTACCGGCTGTTCACGATCTCCCAGGGGATCCGGTGGATCAGCGGGCTGTAGGGCGGTACCCAGCGCCGCACGATCCGACCGTCGAACTCGCGCCGCACGACGGTGTAGGTCGCCCCCAAGGTCTCGTCGCGGATGACCCCGGCGAGGACGAGGTCCCTGCAGTTTGAGGAACTCGAGCCGATCGCAAGCTCGAACGAGGCGCTCGGCTGGTCGTAGCGTTGAATCAACAGGCGGTTCCCGGGCAACTCAATGGCCCGGCCCGCGCTGGTGGCGCCGATGACTCCCAGCGAGGTGCGCCTAGGCGGCGAAGACGGCGGCGCGTCTCGCCGGCAGCTGCCGCCCAGCACAACCGTACGCCCTTCGCGCGTCAGGTTGGCCGGGAGCTGGTCGGGACCCAGCGCCAGCATCTCGTTGCCCTGCAGATACACCTGCCTCAGCGCGGCGATGGCGCCCAACTGGTGGGGAATCGGTCCGCTCAACTGGTTGCAGGAAAGACCCAGCTGCTTTAACAGCGCCAAGTTGCCCAACGCGGCCGGAATGGCCCCAGGGTTCTTGTCCAGGAACAGCTCTCTGAGTTGCGTAAGACCGCCCAACTCCGGGGGGACGGGGCCGATCAACTGGTTGTTATCCAGCCATAGTTGCCACAACTGCGTGAGATTACCCAGCGCCGGAGGGATGGGGCCGTTCAACTGGTTGCTGTACAGGTACAGGCGCCGCAGCTGCGTGAGGTTGCCCAGCTCCGTGGGGATCGGGCCGCTCAACTCGTTCTCGCTCAGCCCCAGTTGCCGTAACTGCGTGAGGTTGCCCAGCGCCGGGGGGATAGGGCCGCTCAACTGGTTACTGCCCAGACCCAGGCCCCGCAACTGCGCGAGGTCAGCCAGTTCGACGGGGATGGGGCCGCTCAGCCGGTTGTTGGACAGGAACAGTTGCAGCAACTGCGTGAGGTCAGCTAGTTCGGTCGGAATGGGGCCGCTCAACTGGTTGCTGGACAGGAACAGCCCCGTCAGTTGCGTAAGGCGGCCCAGCGCTGGAGGGATAGGGCCGCGCAACTGGTTGATCGACAGCCCCAGGTGCTGCAACTGCGTGAGGTTGCCCAGTTCTGGGGGGATGGGGCCGCTCAACTGGTTGTTGGGCAGCGACAGTGTCTTCAGTTTCGAGAGACGGCCCAGTTCCGGGGGGATGGGGCCGCTCACCAACTCCGTGTTCCACAGCGACAGTGTTTCTAGGTTCGAGAGACGGCCCAGCGCCGGGGGGATGGGGCCGCTCAAATGGTTGTCTCCGAGGTACAGGAACTGCAGCCGTGTGAGGTCAGCCAGTTCGGTGGGAATGGGGCCGCGCAACTGGTTGTTGGAGAGCACCAGCGACCGCAGGTTCGTCAGACGGCCTAATTCCGGAGGGATAGGGCCGCGCAACTGGTTGCCCCACAGGTTCAGGGACCGCAACAGTATGAGGTCGGCCAGTTCGGTGGGAATGAGGCCGCTCAACTGGTTGTTGCCCAGCGCCAGCGACCGCAGGTTCGCGAGACGGCCTAGGTCCGGAGGGATGGGGCCGATCAAGAAATTCCCGTGCAGCGACAAGTACCGCAAGTTCTTGAGACCGCTCAGCGCGGCCGGAACGCCCCCCGCGAGCCCTGCGTTCGACAGGTTCAACTCCGTGACGCCCGAATCTGAGTCGCCGGACACGCCGTGCCACGACGATATGGGCAGAGTGCCCGCCCAGTTCAGCACGCCGGTGGGGTCCAACTCGGCTTTGAGGCCCATCAGCGTCTCGCAGTCCCGCGTCAGCGCATCGCTGGCTTGCCCTGAGCAGTAGGTCTGTGCGGCAGCCGGCGGTGCGCCGCTCCCCAGCACGGCCAGCAACACCAGTCCGACCAGGGCGGTCGCTCGGCGGAGATCAACCACCTGGCGGGCGTACCTGGCCGCGCGCCGCAGACGCGCGGCTGGCGTACGGAAAGAGCGCTCCGCTAACGACGGAGGCATAGCGCTCATGAGGAAGAGACGGGTGAAGTGCCCCCTTAGGACCGCCCCTCGATCCTCCCCGGCTGTATTTTTCGGCTCCGAGCAGCGGGATGCTAGTCCAAGCCGCGGGCCGGTATCAACCGGCGGGGGGCGAGCGTCTTCGACTCGTTTGGTCCACACCTTCCCCTTATTCCGGCGCGCGGCCTGCTCCAGGCGGCCGGCGGGGAACTCAGGCCTCGCCTGTTCGGGATAGGGGTGCCAGTCTGCGCGCAGCCCGGGCCGCCGGGCAGGCGGAGGGCGGTTCGCGAACCGCCCCTACCTTAGAGGGCACGCGTGTCAGGCTGGCTGGTTGCCCCGAACGGTGGTGCGGTGCATGTGGCGCGTGTACCGCGGGTCGAACGGGGTTGCGAGGTGGATGGTGCAGCGGTTGTCCCAGAAGACCACGTCGTTGGCCCGCCACTGGTGGCGGTACACGAACTCCGGCTGCGTAGCATGGTCGCTGAGCTGCCGGACGAAAGCCCGGCCCTCGGCTTCGTCCATGCCCTCAATGCCGACGGTGAGCGCCGGGCTGACATAGAGCGCCTTGCGGCCGCTTTCAGGGTGCGTACGCACGAGCGGATGCGTCGCGCTCGGCACCGCGGCCGCCTGCTGCGGCGTCAGCGTGGGCCGCGCCGCGGCGGACGGCACGCGCGATCGCTTGACGAAATCTTCATATGCGTGGCGGGCGCGCAGTCCGCCTACGTGCGCCTTCATTTGCGGCGAGAGCGCGTCGTAGGCGGCATATAGATTGGCGTAGAGCGTGTCGCCGCCGGTGGGGGGGATCTCGATCGCGCGCAGCAGCGACCCCAGCGACGGAATTCGCATGTAGGAGAGGTCGGTGTGCCACCCGCTGCCAGCGCCTTCCAGCCCCACCGGCTTCCCATCGACGCGCTTGTTTCCGATCTGCAGGATTTCGGGATGCTCGGGCAGCAGGAACTGGCGCAAGACGTGGTGCTCGAGCGCGCCGAAGCGGCGGCTGAAAGCGACGTGGTCGGCCGGGGGGATCTGCTGGTCGCGGATGACTACGACGTTGTGATCGAGCAGCGCCTGGTGGATGGTGTGGAACTGCTCGTCGTCGTCGGGCCGTGAGAGGTCGGCGCCGAGGACCTCGACGCCAAGGGCGGGGGATATCGGTCTGATCTCGATTGCCATGGAGCCGCGACCGATTCGGATGGCGTGCGTGCCGGCGAACCGGCGCGCGGCGCCATGTTAGCAGCGCCGACTCAACCTCAAACGGCGGCCTGCCTCAGGACCATCCGCGCCGCCCTCCAGCAGGCCGATCGCCGCTTTAGCGATGACGAGCGGCAAGTTGTGCTCCAACCCGTGGCGCGGGCGTCCGGCGCTGATCTTGTGGTTGCGGGCCTTGGAACCAAACTCCCGTCCGCTCATTCTCCCGATGCTGTCTCCCCGGCGCCGAGGTTGTGGCCGGATATCGCGGCGACGCGCTCGCCTCGGCGGTGAATATCGCCGAGGTGGGCGCACGGCTGTCCGACCTGGGCGCGAGCCTGGCGGATATCCGACGAGCTATCGCGCTGATGGCCGTGGAGACCGTCGCCTTCGACGAAGAGCAGGCCTACGCCGCGGCGAGTATTCGCAGCGCCACGCGCGGCCGGGGACTGTCACTCGGCGACCGCGCCTGTCTCCAGCTAGCCGCGCGGCGCGGGCTGCCGGCGGTGACGGCGGATCGGATCTGGGCGGAGATTGACGCGAACGCTGAGGTCCGGCTGATTCGGAACTGACGCGGACTACAAGCACGGGCCGTAGTCGGTCCATTTGTTTGAGAGAGACGTCGGCCGCGGGAAGACACCCCCAACCCCTCTCCCAGCCGGAGACGTTTGCATAACCCGGTCAGGCTAAGGATGTCCGGGTAGAACCCTGCGCGGCTCCAGGTTGGGCGGGGCCTAGATTCCCGCGTGCGCGGGAATGACGAGGGGTGACGCAAAGGTCTCTTCAAGGGAGAGGGGATAAGGCCCGCTCTCCCGCCTCCGCTGGAGAGGTTACGCAAAGGTCTCTTTACGCGGGAGTTACGGGCGGGCCGGCGTCGCGCACGGCCGGCTCCACTCCCGCCGCGTAGGTGGCGAATGCCTCGTGCATGAGTCCGGCGAGCCGCGCGGCGTGCTCGTCGTAGCGGGAGGGATCGGCCCACAGATCGCGCGGCCGGAGGATCTCGGTCGGTACGCCGGGACACTCGGTGGGCAGCGCCAGTCCGAAGGCGGGCTCCGTCTCATATTCGACATCGTCTAGTGCGCCGCTGAGCGCGGCGCGCACGATCGCACGGGTATGGGGCAAGTTGATTCGCTCGCTCTCGGTGGCCGGGCCGCCCGACCAGCCGGTGTTGATCAGCCACACTTTAGCCGCGTGCTCGGACAAGCGCCGGCCCAGCATGGACGCGTAAGTGGCTGGCGGAAGCGGCAGGAAGGGCGCGCCAAAGCAGGCGCTGAAGGTCGCCTGCGGCTCCGTGACCCCGCGCTCGGTGCCCGCTACCCGCGCGGTGTATCCAAGCAGGAAGTGATACATGGCCTGCTCGGGCGTAAGCCTGGCGATAGGGGGGAGCACGCCGAAGGCGTCGGCCGTGAGGAACACCACGTTGCTCGGATGGCCGCCCCGGCCCTCGATTATCACGTTTTGCAGATGCCGGATGGGATAGGCGCCGCGAGTGTTCTCGGTGATCTCCTCGGAGTCGAGATCGATGCGGCGGGTGCGCTCGTCGATGGGCACGTTCTCGAGCACGGTGCCAAAGCGGCGGGTCGTTTGATAGATCTCGGGCTCGTGCTCGGCGGACAGACGAATCGTCTTGGCGTAGCAGCCACCCTCGAAGTTGAAGACGCCGTCGTCGGTCCAGCCATGCTCGTCGTCGCCGATCAGGGGCCGGGTGGGATCGGTGGAGAGGGTGGTCTTGCCCGTGCCGGAGAGCCCGAAGAACAGCGCCACGTCACCGTCCGGCCCGGCGTTGGCCGAGCAATGCATGGGCAGCACGCCGCGCGAGGGCAAGATGTAGTTCAGGATCGTAAAGATCGACTTCTTGATCTCACCGCCGTAACGCGTGCCCAGTATCAGCACGAGCTTGCGGGCGAAATCGAGCGCGATGGCGACTTCGGAGTTGGTGCCGTCCAGGGCGGGGTCGGCCTGGAGCTCCGCCATGTCGATGACCGTGAACTGCGGCGCGTGGGCCGGTAGATCCTGCTCCGCGGGAGTCAGGAACAGGCTGCGGGCGAACAGGCCGTGCCAGGCGTACTGGCTGATAACCCGAATGGGCAGACGGTAGCGCGGGTCGGCGCCGGCGTAGCAGTCCTGCACGAACAGGTCGCGGCGCTGCGCGTAAGAACGAACGCGCTCTAAGAGCATCGCGAAATGCGCGGGCTCGAGAGGCTGGTTGTTGGCGCCCCACCAGATCTCGTCGGCACGGGCGGCGTCCCGCACTACGAACTTGTCCTTGGGCGAACGGCCGGTGTGAGGGACCGTACGCACGACTAACGGGCCGTGATCGGCCACTTGACCCTCACCGCGGCGCTGCGCCTCTTCGTAAAGGGCCGCTGCCGAGAGATTCCAGAAAACCCTGCCGGTGTTGTAGAGGCCCACGGCGTCGACGCCGTGCGCGCGCTCTGAGTGGCTGGAGCTAGTCACGTCGATCATTCCTCCGCACTAAAGTTGTTTTACCGGGATCGAACACCGCGGCGCACTATGGGCGCGCCGCCGGCCGCCCAATCTTAGCGGCTCGATAGATAACCGCATTGTGCCCGCGGACGCCAGCCTTGCGGCCGACGCGCCCGGCAACGCTGTGGCAGGCTATGCCCAGCCTAGGCTGATCGCCAGGAAGCGCGGAGGCAGGGTTTGGCCCGCGAGACGCGAATCGAGCGGATACGCACGCAAGCTACGGCGGTGGTGCGCTATACGGCGGACATCGACAGCCTGGGTCCACCGATGGGTCAGGCGCTGCTGACCGTCTGGAAGCATCTGGAAGAGAACGGTATTCCGGCGGTTGGAAAGCCGTTCACGCGCTACCTGTCGACTCACGGCGACCACTTCCACCTCGAGTCCGGTTTCTCGGTGCCCGGCCCCATCGCGGGTGACAAGCAGGTCGGCGCGGGCGAGCTGCCCGGGGGGCCGGTGGCGCGCGCGCTGCACGTGGGTCCTTACGAGCAGCTGGGCGACACCCACACCGCCGTGCTCGGATGGATGAGTGAGCAGGGGCACGCGCCCGGCGGCCCGATCTGGGAGGTCTATCTAACCGACCCCAATCAGGTGGAGGACCCGGCGGACTACCAAACGGAGATTTTTTGCCCGTTGGGCTGAGCGCGGTCGGGGTGCTCGCGCGTATTAGCGAGCGGGGACCGCCAATCGCCAGCCGGAAAGAGGGAAACGCGTGAGCATCCGCATGGACCGGATCGCCGGCATGCCGCCTTTCTCCCCTTACTATCCGGCGCCTCCAGCGCGATATCGCAACCTGCGAACGCAGATCGTGCTATTCCGCACCGACCCAGCGGCTGTGGCGCAGCTCCTGCCCGAGTTTCTGGACCCGGCGCCGGACGGCGAATGCGCGGCGCTGGGCATCGACGCGCCCTGGTCGAGCCACTACGGCGCGTTTCAGGCCGCGGTGCTGCTGGCGAAATCGATCTACGCGGGCGCGCCGGGCTATTTCGCGCTCGTGCAATACGTGAACTCGAAGAGCAGCATTCCGGCCGGGCGCGAGATCTGGGGGACGCCCAAGGTTTGGGCGGATATGCGGTCGCAATTCGACGAGCGCGTGATGGCCACCGACGCAGTGGTGGGGGGCGCGCTGGCGATGTCGGTGCGGTCCACGCTGCATCGCGCCTGCGAGCCGGGCGATCTCCCGGCGCTGACTCCCAGCTGGCGGCTCAAGGTGATTCCGCGCGCCGACGGCCCCGGGGCCGAGGTAATGCAACTGATCGACGGGGGCGCGGTGCAGGAGGACACGCTCATCCACGCGACCCGTGCGGGAGACGGGGTGGTGGAGTTCCGCCCCACACCGGTGTTCGACCTGTCCAGCCTGGCGCCGCGCGAGTATCTGGGCGCGTACTACGTGGAGCAGGACCACAGCGAGACGTACGGCCGGATAGTGCGCGACTTCGTGAAAGAACCCTGGGAGCCGGGAGACTAGCGCGGCGCGTGCAGTGAGCCGGGATCGTCCGTGGCTCTCTGACCCTTCACCCGCAACGCGGTCGCTCGGTCCCTCCGGCGGTTCTCCCATTCGTCACCCCGGCGGACGCTGGCGGCCGGGCACATCCGTCTTGACCTGCGCCCGCCCCATACGCCCTACGGGGCTGAGGACCAGTAGGGTGGGGCACTGAACCGGTCTCGTATCATCCGGGCGATCTCCGCACTCGCCCCGCCTTGACGCTTGGCGGACAGCGGGAGGTTTGACGTCTATGCAGCTGAGCTCCACTGAAGCGCTCCGCCGGTTGGGCGCGGGCGAATCAATCGACGAAGTGTGCGCGGCGGCCGGGCTTACGCGGTCGGAATTCGACGCCTGGTGGGCAGCCGAGTGCGCCGCCCGGGTTTGCAGCCAGGCAGGCGCGCGCAAAGGCCCGGTCGGCCAGGGCGTCGAGATCCGCCGGGACGCCTTCGGCATCCCGCACATATTCGCCGCGCGCGACGAGGATCTGTTCACAGGCTACGGCTACGCGATGGCGCAGGATCGACTCTGGCAGATGGACTACCTGCGCCGGCGCGCGCACGGACGGCTGGCCGAGCTGCTGGGGCGCGAGGCGCTGCAGACCGACCTGCTGGCACGCACCCTGGGGCTCCCCGCGATCGCGGAGGCGGAGATCAGCCACCTGCCGGGCGAGACGGTGCGTCTGTTGGAAGCGTTTTCGGCCGGCGTGAACGCGCACCTGCGGGACGCCGGCGACAAGTTGCCGATCGAGTTCGACCTGCTCGACTACCGGCCCGAGCCATGGCGTCCGGTCGACAGCGCGGCGGTGCTGGTTGAGTTTCGCTGGTACCTGACGGGGCGCTTTCCGGTGATCACGTTGCCGGAGTTGGCGAGACGCAGTTTCGGCTACGGGAAGCTCTACGACGCGTTTCTGACGGCGGAGGCGGCGGACGAGACGATCCTGCCGCCGGGCAGCTATGCGGGCGCAAGCGCGGGAGTGGAACCGCTCGACCATCCGCTGGGAGGCTCCGAGGACGGCACCGGCAGCAATAACTGGGTGATCGGCGCGCGGCGCAGCGCTTCCGGCGCAGCGCTGGTAGCAAGCGACCCGCACATCGCTTTTGGAGCCGCCTCGTGCTGGTACCACGTGCACCTGCACGGCGGCTCCTTCAACGTGGCCGGGGCGGGGTATGCGGGCGTGCCCGCAGTGCTGATAGGCCGCAACGAACGGGTCGCCTGGGGCGTGACAAACAACATCTGCTCGCAGCGCGATCTCTACCTGGAGCAAACCGACCCCTATCAGGGCAACAGCTTCCTCTACGACGGCGCCTGGGAAGCGGCGCTCGCGCGCCGCGAGGAAATCCGCGTCAAGGGCGAGGGCGTGGTCACGAAGACGGTCCGCTCCTCGCGGCACGGTCCCATCGTGGACGAGATTCTGCCGGCCGGCGCGCGCGACACGGGACCCGTCTCGCTGCGCTGGATGGGCGCCAAGCCGTGCGGGTGGCTGACCTCGATGCTGGGCACGAACCGGGCGCGCTCGTGTGACGAGTTCCGTGAAGCCTTGCGGGGTTGGGTGTTACCGACTTTCAGCCTGGTGTTTGCCGACGTGGAAGGGCACATCGGCTATCAGGCCACGGGGCAGTTGCCGGTTCGGGCAAAGTTCGAGCGCGGCTATCTGCGCGGCTGGGACCCGGCCGACGAATGGCGGGGCGTGATCCCGTTCGAGGGCATGCCGGCCCTGCGCGACCCGGCGAGCGGCTGGATCGCCACCGCCAACAATCTGACGGCGCCACTGGACTACCCCTACATCCTGGCCAATCAGTCGCCCAGCGGGCTGCGCGCGCGGCGCATCAGGCAGATGATCGAAGCCGCCGACCCGCTCACCGGCATGGACTGCCAGCGGATGCAGTACGACGTGCTCTACCTGCGCGCCGTGCAGGGCGTGCCCGCGCTCGTGCAGTTGCTGGACGGCGACCAAGATGAGCGCACCGCGCATGCGGCCGCACTTTTGAATGGCTGGGATCATCGAATGGATGAGGGGAGCGCCGCGGCCGCGATTTTCGAGGTGTTCTTCACACGCTGGGTGCGGCGAGTAGCCGACGAGCGCTTTACGAGTGAGAGCGAGTCGGTGGCGCTGGGAGACCCCGGCGCGTTCACGGCCGGCGGATTGGCGGGCCTGGCGCTGGAGCTACTGAGCGCGGACGAGCCGGGCTGGTTTGGGGAGCATGACCGTGAGGAAGCGATCCGTGAAACGTTCAGTGCGGCCCTGGCTGAGCTGTCGGAGCGGCTGGGCACGGAGATGGCGGAGTGGAACTGGGGGCGCCTGCACACACTCACCCACGAGCACTATCTGTCGGCGCGCGGCGACCTCGGGTCTCTGCTGGATAGAGGCGGCGAGCCGGTGAGCGGCAACGGCTTTACGGTCTGCAATACCGGGTCGGCCGCGTCGTATCTGTCGCGCAGCGGCGCCGGTTACCGGATGGTGGTGGATCTGGCCGAGTCGCCCCCGCGCCTCTGGGCGATCGACGCGGCCGGGGAATCGGGAGCGCCGGGCAGCGCGCACTACTGCGATCAGCTGAACGACTGGATAGGCGGCAGGTATCACGAGCTTCCGCTCGACGCGGAGAGCGCGCGTCGGGCGGCCCAAACGGTTCTCACGCTCGATCCGTAGCGGGTCGCGGGCAGGTGCGGCTAGAGGGTCGTGGGTCCCCGCGATCGCCGGACGCCCGCTGGATTCGGCTAACCCTCTCCGGAGCGTGAGAGGCGGCGCTGAGAGGCCCACTACCCAATGGAGTCGGTCTCGACGAGGGCCGTGAACGCAAGGAGGCCGGCGACAAGCGCCACCACGAGCACTATCCCAACCACATACACGTACCATCGCATCGCTGTCGCCTCTAGGGCGCTCGGGGCCGTGATGGAGAAGAGCTAAAGCGCCGTCGAATAGCGGCCCACGTCCACGCCAGGCCGGAGCAGATCAAGACGATCCCGACTATCAGCTTGGGCCAGAGCCAGCGCGCGCCGCGGCGGATGCCTCGAAGCGCCGCGGGCACGCCATGGCGGAGGGCGGGCCAGATCACGACGGTCAATAGCCAGAGGGCGACGGTGCCGGCGTACCGCAGCACGGATGCGCTGAGCTTGAGGATCACCCACAGGAGGCGGAACGGGAACTTGAGGACGGCCGTCATGGGGTACAGGCGGGACAACCGCGGGCATTTTTATAGCCGATAGCGTTCATGCACTCAAAGGCGTTCGCGCGGGTTGCGAACGGTGTGCCTGGACCTGGCAACCAGCGGCCGTTGTGTTCACTGGCGCCCGGCTGACATCCGTGCCCATCGTTGCAATATCAGCACGAGCCTTCATGGACTCGCGCCCGCTTGTTTCTACAGTTCTTGTAGACACGGTAGCTCAGCTTCAGCCGGCCAAGCGATCAGCGGCGATGATGATGCCAGTGGCGATGCCGACGATCGTGAGCAAGCGGAGCGTCAGCTTGAGCTCCAGGTCCTTCAGATCAGCCTTCGTGGCCAAGCGCTCGTACGCACCCTGCAGTCGGCTGACGCGCTGCTCGGAGTCAATGGTGGTTGCGGACACAATACCCCCTCTGCCCCCTACGCAGCCGTCCTCGGCACAATATAGCGTCGCATAAGCAGTATAGTTGGCTCACCACCAGAGGCTGGCGGGCGCCATCGGGTACATCATCGGCCAAGGCTCCCAGCAGCCCGCTCAACCGGCGGCCGTGCTAACGTCCTCCCGGGTGGCGTCGCCCTCCCCTACGCCGCCGCCCGCCACAAGGCGCGGTCTCCAACTCAGCGCCGAGAACCGCTGCGCGCCCTACGACCCCGACGACTACCCGTACTCGCAATCGGTTGGAAGCGCAGCTCGGCGGCGTCTACGGGTCTTATACGGGGCGCTGGTTCGGGAGTACCGGCGAGACTGATATCGAGCACATCGTCGCGCGCTCGGAGGCCCACGATAGCGGCCTGTGCGCCGCGGATGCCAACCGGCGCCGCGAGTTCGCAGGCGACCCGCTGAATCTCACCTGGCCGCCCCTGAGGTCAATCGCTACCAGAAGGGAGCGAAGGATGCCGCGGCATGGCTGCCCGACCTCAATCAGTGCTGGTTTGCCAACCGGGTGATTCAGGTGCGGCGCAAGTACGCGCTCACCGTCGACCCTGCCGAAGCGGCGGCCCTTGACCGCGTGCTGGCCGGTTGCACCTGAACGGCAATGATCGTCACCGAGACGCCAGCTACCGCTACGCCGGCGCCCGTGGACACCGTACCGGTCATCACCATCCCAGCGCCTATCGTGACGACGCCGGTGACCGACCCGCCAGCTGCGGGCGATGCCTTGGAACTCTATGACGACAACGGGAACGGCCGGATCACGTGTGCCGAGGCGCGCAAGCATGGGATCGCCCCGGTCCACCGCGGGCATCCCGCCTACGAGTACATGCGGGACGGTGACAGCGATGGGACGGTCTGTGAGTAGCGATCAGGTGGAGCGCGAGCGCCTCCGCAAGATGCTGCCCCAGGGCATGGGGGGGTGCGGTCTTGCCCTCATCGCCGGCGTGCTGCTGCGCATCGTCGTGGTGAGCTTGTGGGCGCCCTAGAGGCGACAGCGCCGGCGTGGTCTGTGAGTAGGGCGCTTGCGGGGCAGACTGAACGCATGAAGCGCGATACAGGGCTGATTCGGCAAGTGCTGCGGCACTTTGAGGCGCAGCCCGGATATGGCGACCTGCCGTATCCCGAAGCTGATGGTGTGGACCCCGACGTGCTGGCCTACCATGTGCACCTGAGCGTCCAAGCCGGCTTTCTTGAGGCCAGCCATGACGGCGTCGTGAAGCAGGTGCTCCGCCGCTACCGTGTGGCTGGCCTGACGTGGAAGGGCCATGAGCTGCTCGACCCCAACGGCTGCGAGTAGCGCCTGAGCGCCCTCAGGGTCAAAATGACCCACTACCCGGGAGCACTGTCTGTTCGTTTTTTGTTCGGTATAATGCGGCTCCACGCGTGTGTGGAGGCCGTTGCGCGCCGGAATAGTCGACGGCGACCATCGACGCCGCGAGCGGCGCGTTGTTTCCCCCTGCCGCCGCCCGCGGCGCCCGCGCACGCCCTGGGGTGGGTAGCGCGGCCAGCGGGGCGCTGCGGCCTCCCACACGCGGTGGCGGGGACGGGCCAGACGGGCTCGCCGCAGAGACGAGTTAGCTGCCGGCTTGGCCGCTGTCGGCGGGGGCGTCCGCGGGGCCCATGGGCCACTTCTCGATGGTGGGCATAGTTCCGGTGCTGACGTAGATCACGCGCTCGGCGATGTTGGTGGCGCGATCGGCGATGCGTTCGAGGTTGTGGGATACCCACAGAAGATGGGTAGCGCGGCGGATCAGACGCGGGTCTTCGACCATGAACGACAAGAGCTCGCGGTAGATCTGCGCGTAGAGGGCGTCCACCTCGTCATCCCTGCGCCACACCTCCATCGCCTTTTCCACATCTTTGGCCACAAGAGCGTCGAGGCTGTCTCGCAACATGCCGACGCCTATCTCGGCCATGCGCGGGATATCGATGAGCGGCTTGACCGGCGGTTCCGTGCCCATCATTAGGCTGATCTTGGCGATGCCTTCCGCGTAGTCGCCGACGCGCTCGAGCTCGGAGGCGACATGCAGCGCGGTCACGAGGACGCGAAGATCACCGGCCATGGGCTGCTGCGTGGCGATGACGTCGATCGCAAGCTCCTCGAGACGCAGCTGGTGCTCGTCGATCAGATCGTCCTCGTCGATAATCTGCCGTGAGAGCTCGGGGTCGCGATTGCTTAGCGCTTCTACGGAACGCTGCACGGCCTTCTCGACCATGCTTCCGATCAGCAGGACACGGTCTTGCACTTCCTGCAGCTGCTGTACGTACTCTTTACGTGGCATAGGCCGACACTCCCTAGCCGAAACGCCCTGTGATGTAGGCCTCAGTTCGCTCGTCAGCCGGCGTTGTGAAAATCTGCTGCGTCTCGCTGAACTCAACGAGCTGGCCGGCGTTGTGCTCGTTGGTCATGAAGAAGGCGGTCTTGTCCGAGACTCGCGCGGCCTGCTGCATGTTGTGGGTCACGATGACTATGGTGTAGCGCTCGCGGAGCTCGCGAA
This sequence comes from Chloroflexota bacterium, assembly GCA_965220075.1. Taxonomy (GTDB): domain Bacteria; phylum Chloroflexota; class UBA11872; order UBA11872; family UBA11872. The sequence goes on along the minus strand of OZ244806.1, from coordinate 488,426 downwards.
TGAGGTCTTCGACGCGCGTGGTGGCGACGGGATCGAGTGCGGAGCAAGGCTCATCCATCAGAATCACTTCAGGGTCCACGGCCAAAGCGCGCGCTATGCAGAGCCGCTGTTGCTGGCCGCCTGAAAGGGCAAGCCCGCTCTTCTTCAGGTCGTCCTTGACTTCGTCCCAGAGGGCGGCGCGCCTGAGTGAGGTTTCGACCAGCTCATCGAGGTTGCCCTTGAAGCCGTTTACCTTGGCGCCGTAGGCGACGTTGGCGTAGATGGACTTGGGGAACGGATTGGGTTTCTGAAACACCATGCCGATCCGGCGGCGGACCTCTACCGGATCGACGTTTCGCGAGTTGATGTCGAGTCCGCGAAAGAGAACCTCACCCTGGTGACGGGCGCCGGGAATCAGCTCGTTCATGCGGTTGAAGCAGCGCAGGTAGGTGCTCTTGCCGCAGCCCGAGGGTCCGATGATGGCGGTTACCTCGTGCTCGGGGATCTGCAGCGATATCTCGTGCAGGACCTCTGTCCGGCCGTACCAAAAGCCGAGGGCGCGGGTGGCCAGAACGGAGTCGGCGTCCGGCTGGGCGGCGGGCGTGGAGTGACCGTCCCGGGCCGGCTCGACACGTACGTTGATCACCGCAATCTCCTCTCGAAGCGGTAGCGAATGACTATGGCAATGGAGTTGGCCAGCAGCAGCACGACCAGAAGCACCACGATTCCCCCGGCTGCCAGGCTGGCGAATTCCTTCTGCGGCAACGATACCCAGTTGAATATCTGGATCGGCAACACCGTGAACAGATCGAGCGGGCCTTGGGGGTCGAAGGCTATGTAGGTGAGCGCGCCGATAGTGATGAGCGGCGCCGTCTCACCCACGGCGCGGGCAAGCGCCAGGATGGTGCCGGTGAGGATTCCGGGCAGGGCGGCCGGCAGCACGGTGCGGCTGACCGTTTGCCAGCGGGTGGCGCCGAGCGCGACGGAGCCTTCGCGAAGCGAGTCGGGCACGGCCCGAAGGGCCTCGCGGGAAGCCACGATAACGAGCGGCAGAATGAGCAGCGCCATGGTCATGGACCCGGCCATCACGCTGCGGCCCAGGCCGAACCAACGTACGAACAGGCCAAGGCCCAGCAACCCATATACGACCGAGGGCACGCCGGCCAGGTTGGCGATGTTGAGCTGGATGAACCGGGTCAAGCGATTATCCGGCGCGTACTCCTCGAGATAGATCGCGGCGCCGACGGCGATCGGGAACGCCATTACCGCCGTAAGTCCGAGCATCCACAGCGTGCCCAGGAGCGCGGACCGCAGGCCGGCCTTCGCCGGAAAGCGGGACGGATACTCCGTGAGAAAGGGCCCGTCCACCTGCCCCGCGCCCTCGGTGAATACGTCGATCAGCAAGGCGGCCAGGACGGCCAGGCCGAGCAGTGTCGATATGATCGTAAGCACGTTGAAAAGGCGTCCGAGGGCGCCTCGCACGCGGGGACGTGTGCGGTATTGGCTGGACGTAGGCGTCGTGCCGGAGGCGCTCATTCGTAGACCTCGCGGTAGCGCCGCACGAACCAGCCGCTGAGCACGTTCATCACGAACGTCATCACGAACAGCAGCGTGCCGACGGCGAATATGGTGCGGAACTCGATAGTGTCTTGCGGCGTATCGCCCAGGCTGACCTGAACTATATAAGCGGTCATGGTCTCCATGGAGGCCAGCAGATCGAAGCCCATCTTGGGCTGCAGTCCGGCCGCGATCGCGACGATCATGGTTTCGCCGATAGCGCGCGAGACGGAGAGAATCGCGGCCGCCAGAATGCCTGAGAGCGCGCCCGGCACCACGATGCGAGTAGCGACTTCGAGCTTGGTGGCGCCAAGTGCGAAGGCGCCCTCGCGCAGGTCGCGCGGCACGGCGCGCAAGGCGTCCTCACTGATCGAGGCCATCATCGGCAGGATCATGAACCCCATGACGATGCCGGCGCTGGCCACGTTGAATATCTGGGTGTCGGGAAAGACGTTGCGCAAGATGGGCGTGACGAATTGCAGCGCGAAGTAGCCGTATACGACCGTGGGTATGCCGGCCAGAACCTCCAAGCCGGGCTTGACCGCGCTGCGCACGCGGGCCGGCGCGTACTCGCTCAGGTAGATGGCCGTGAGCAGCCCGATCGGAAGCGCAACCACCATCGCCACCAGAGCCACCGCCAATGTGCCGTTGACGAGCGGCAGAACGCCGAAATGCTGCGAGACGAAGAGCGGCGTCCAGCGGGTGCCGGTGAGGAAATCCACGATGGGGACCTCGCCAAAGAACTGAATCGTCTCGCCCAGCAGCGTTACGACGATCCCGGCAGTGGTGAGAACCGACACCGCCGCGCAAGCAAACAACAGGATGTGTATGGCCCGCTCAATGAACGTGCGCCGCCAGCGGGCACCCCTCCGGGGCGCGGACAAAGGCCCCATTCCGCCGCCGCCATTCATTTCAGAGGTCCTTGACAGCCGGTCCGCGAGCCTGATTGCCCCCATGTTTGCACCGCTATGTCTAGGGCGCGAAGCGGGGGCCGAGGCCCCGGCGGCCGCGGGTCTGGCGGCCGGCGGTCGCCGCGACCTCGCGCTCGGCGCGGGAACGCTGCCTCGTTGAGACGCGGGTGGGGGGCGCCGGGTCTTGCCGGAATGCTACGCGCCCGCCTTCCAGGCTTCGAGGACCGAGGACGGGCTCTCGCCGACTTCGGGATCGGTGTCCCTGACGCTTCCAACTTTGCGGCTGTTGAAGCGCTCCAGCCCCATCTCGTACATCTCCGCCGGGAGCGACACGTAACCGACACTGCCAGCGAGGCCGCTTGCGTTCTTCATGTAGAAGTCGATGAAGGTCTGGACTTCGGGCCGCTCGGCAGCCTGGGCGCTCACGTAGATGAAGATGACGCGCGAGAGCGGCGCGTACTTGCCGCTCAGGACGTTGTCCGTCGTGGGGAAAACCGGCCCGTCGCCGCCGTCCACCTTTAGCGCCTTGATGACGTCGGTGTTCTGCTCGTAGTAGGCGAGGCCGAAAAAGCCAGCCGCGTTGGTGTCGCCCGCGATGCCCTGCACCAGGACGTTGTCGTCCTCACTGGGGGTGAAGTCACCGCGGCTGGCGCCTTCCGCGCCGTTGATCACCTTGGTGAAGTAGTCGTAGGTGCCCGAGTCGGTGCCGGGTCCATAGAGGATCAGCCGCCGGTCCGGCAACCCGTCCCGAATCTGGGCCCAACTGGTGATGTTGTCCTCCGATTCCGGCGCCCACATCTTGTTGAGCTCTTCGACCGTGATGGAGTCGCCGATGGCCGTGTTGTTGGGATTGACGACGACAGCGATCCCGTCTATGGCCACCGGCAGCTCGATGTACTCGATTCCGGCTTCGCCACACAGCTCCTGCTCGCTGCTCCTGATGAAGCGCGAGGCGTCGGCGACGTCGGTCTCCTCTTTGCAGAACTTCTTGAAGCCGCCGCCGGTACCGGAAATCCCAACCGGCACGCGCACCTGCGGGAACTGACTACGGAACTCCTCAGCCACGGCCTGGGTGATGGGGCCCACCGTGCTGGAGCCGTCCACCAGGATGGTGCCCTGCATGGGGCCGGCCGGCGCCTCCACGGTCACGATCTTCTCGACCGTGACCACTTTGGGGGCGGCCTCGCTTGAGGACTCCCCGCAGGCGCTAAGGAACGCCGCGGTGCCGGCCAGTGCCGCGCCGCCGCCTAGCGCACGCAATGCGCCGCGCCGTGAGACCCTTCGCATACTTGTCTCCTCCCCAGTCGAGTGCTCTCGACAAATAAACTCGATCAAACCGTAACCGCGGCGCATCAATGCAGAGAGCGGCCGGATTAGCGGAAGTTGAGCGCTGATTGAACGTTTGAACGCAATCGGCCAGCCATAAGCCCCGCCGGCGTCCACAGGCCCGCGCGGGCAGGCTTGGGATGGACTCGCCCACGACGCCTGGAGGGTCAGGCACCGGGCTTAGGCACCGGGCGCCGCGCGGCCTAAGCCGGACCATCCAATCGTCGAGTCTGCACGGGGTCCGGGCGGCGACGACGATCCCCAGCTCCGCAAGAACCTGCACGGCGGCGGGGTTCAGGCTCTCGGCCGGTGGGCTGCCGGCCGACCGCACACCTACTTTGCCCCGCGCGCGGTGCGCCAGCAGGGCGGCCGCCATCTGGTTGCGTCCAGCGTTATGCACACGCAAACGAACAGCACATGCGCGCTCCGCTCTGCGGCGCTCTCAGCCGCCATAGGGCAGCGCTACGCAAAAGGTCGCTCCGCGGCCGAGTCCCGGGGACTCGGCCCAGATGCGGCCGCCGTGCTCCTGCACCACGTGCTTGGCGATGGCCAAGCCCAGTCCGGCGCCGCCGCCGCTGCGGGCGCGGTCGGCTTTGAAGAAGCGCTCGAACAGGCGCGGGATGGCCTCGGCTTCGATGCCCGCGCCGTTGTCGGCCACGGCGATGATCACTTCTTCCGCCTGCACGCGGACCGAAACGGTAACGGCGCCGCCGGGTGGAGTGAACTTGATGGCGTTATGGACAAGGCTGGTCACGACCTGTCCCAAGCGCTCCGCATCCACGTGGACGAGGAGAGCGCCATCGGCGGGCTGGGTGTCCAGCGCAACGCCACTGCGCTGCGCCTGCGGACGCAACCGCTCCGCCGCGCGCCCGACGACGGCCCTCAGGTCCACCTCACGCCGCTGCAACTCGGCCGCGCCCGACTCGATACGCGCCAAATCGAGCTGCTCCTCAACCAGCCCGGATATCCGGTCCACCTCATCGTGAATGCGCCGCAGGAAGTCGGCGCGGGTGCTGGGGTCGTCGATCGCACCGCCTTCCAGGGTCTCGATCAGCGCTTTTAGGGCCGTGACCGGCGTGCGCAGCTCGTGCGACACGTTGGCCACGAACTCCCGACGCATTGCGGCGGTTTGCCTGATCTCGGTCAGGTCGCGCAGCAGCAACAGGGTCTGCTCGGCGCCGCCGTGACTGATGGACGCCGCGATAGCCTGCACCGCACGGTCACCCGCGCTGAGGGTGAGGAAGCGGGTATGCGTGGCGTGCGACTCGCGCGAATGACGACAGAGCTCGACGAGCTCGTGGTCGCGCAGGGCGTCGACGAGCGAGCGTCCGTCATCCGTCGGCGGATCGACCCGCAGGATCGCGCTGGCGGCCGGATTGACCAAACGGACACGCTCGTCGGCGTCCACGATCACCACGCCGTCCGCCATCGTGGCCAGCACGGTCTCGAGCTGCCGGTGCTCGGCGCCGAGATCGGCGAAGCGGTCGCGCAGCAGCAGGGCGGTGGCGTTGAAGGCGCGAGCCAGCCTTCCCACCTCATCCGGCGGACCCGGCGGAACTACCGACAAACGGCCCTCGTCAACCAGATACTGGGTGGCCTTGGTGAGGTGATCGAGACGCCGCACGACGGTTCGGGTGGCCGCGGCGGTGAGGCCCAGCACTGCCAGCGCACCCAGCACGAACGCGATCGCGAGGCCCGCGATAAGCGGCGCGACATCGGGAACCACCTGGGCGCTGGCCAGGAAGATTCCGACGCCGGCCAGGAGCGCGGCCAGCAGCCCGGTGAGGGCCAGTGCGATGGCCCCCCGCAGGCTGCGGCGCGCGATGGTCACGGAACGAATCGGTAGCCCACGCCGCGCACCGTCTCGATGCGCTGTGGATTGGAAGCGTCGTCCTCGATACGGCGCCGCAGGCTGCGGACGTGGACGGGCACCGTGCGCGTGTCGCCCGGGTAGGCGTAACCCCAGACGCTCTCGATCAAGCGCTCGGCTGAGAACACCTGGCCGGCGTGCCGCATCAGGAACGCGAGCAGATCGAACTCCTTGGGCTTGAGCCGCACGCCGCGCTCGTTCACGTTGACCTGGCGCGTGGCCGGATCGAGCCGCACGCCGTTGATATCGAGCACCGCGGGCGTCCCCTCGCCATCGCGCGCAAGGTCTTCGTGCAGGAGCGACCGGCGGCGCAGCAGCGCCTTGACGCGGGCGATCAGCTCGCGCGTCGAAAAGGGCTTGGTCAGGTAATCGTCGGCGCCGATCTCAAGGCCAACCACTCGATCTATCTCCTCGTCGCGCGCCGTCAGCATCAGTATCGGCACCGAGCTCGAACGCCGAATCAGCCGGCAGACTTCAAACCCGTCCACCCCCGGGAGCATGACGTCGAGCACGATCACGTCGGGAGGACGGGCATCGACGACTTCGAGGGCGCGCTCCCCGTCGCCGGTGGACTCGACCTCGTAGCCTTCACGCTTCAGCAGGTAGACGATGGCGGAGCGTACGCTTTCATCGTCCTCGATCACCGTTACCCGCAACGCCCATGTCTCCCGTCCGCCGTTCGCGCGGCGGCAGTCGAAGCTCGATCGGCCTCCATGGTATCGAGGCGTCCCGGCGGGGCGCGCGCGGCCGGTGCGATGATGTTGTATCGCCGAGAATCTCTCCTCACAAAGGTAAGGCGGCCGTGCGGATCCCCGAAATGATGCGCTGCGTGCGCTATCACGATTTCGGGAGCCCCGAGGTGCTGCGCTACGAGGAGGCACCCACGCCAAAGCCGGGGGCGGGCGAGGTCTTGGTGCAGGTTCTCGCGGTGGCGATCGACTTCATTCAGCTGCATCTGCGCCGCGGCGGCAGCGGACGGATCGGATCGCGGGCCGAGTCCCAATACGGAACTAACCCGCCGCCGCACATGCCGGGCGGCGGCGCCTGCGTGGAGGTGGCCGCGCTGGGACCCGGCGTCGCGGACGTGCAGGTTGGGACGCGGCATCTGGTCGGCGGACTGCGGCCCGGGTCGTACGCCGAGTTCGCGCTGGCCGACGCGGCGGCGATCAAGCCCAGGCCGGACGGGCGGCCGAGTCCAACCGCGTTTCCCGCCGCTTACAGCCCCGCGCAGGCGGCGGCGTTCGACTACGCGCCGGTGGCGCATCACACCTTGCGCACGGCGGCGGGCCTTCGGAAGGGCGAAACGGCGCTTATCCACGCGGCCGCGGGCGGAACGGGCGTCTTCGCCGTTCAGCTGGCGAAGCATTGGGGCGCACGCGTGCTGGCTACGGCGGGCAGCGCCGAGAAGCTGCAGCTCGCGCGGACCTTGGGCGCGGACGCGGCGATCGACTACAGGAGCGGCGATTTCGTGCCGGCGGTGCTCGACGCCACCAACGGTCGCGGGGTGGACGTGGTGTGGGATCCGGTGGGCGGCGAGACCTTCGCGCGCAGCCCGGAGTGCATGGCGGAGGGCGGCCGCCTGGTCAGCCTTGGGTCGAACTCGTTCACTGGTACCGGCCAGTTGGACTTTCTGCCGTTCTGGCAGAAGAACCTGCGGCTGATCGGATGGGGCGGCGTGAGCAACGCGCAGTCTCGGGCGCCGCACGCCATGGAGGAGCTGTTGGACCTGGCCGCGGCCGGATCGCTGCGGCCGGTGGTGGGCCAAGTATTCCCGCTGGCGCAAGCGGCCAGCGCGCACCGCCTGATCGAGGAGCGCCGCTCGGTCGGCAAAGTGGTGCTGGTTCCCTGAGGCGCTGCCTACCCGGTCAGGCGCGAGCTCGGCGACCGCGCGAGGTTGCCCGAGCCGCTAGAGCGAGCCGTCGATGATGACGTCGAGCAGGGCCGGCCCGCCCGAGTCGAGCGCGTTGCGGAGCGCCGGCCCCACCTCGGCGGGGTCCTCGATGCGCCGCGCGGGCACGCCCATGGCGCCGGCCAGCGCGGCCAGATCGAAGGGCCGCGGAAAGTCCATGCCGATGTACTTGCTGGGCAGATCGGGCTGGCCCAGCACGTCGGCGAAATAGCGGCGCAAGTTGATCTTGAGCACGCGGTAGCTCTCGTTGTTGCAAATCACGTAGACGGCCGGGATCTGATAGGCGCCGGCGGTCCAGAGGGCCTGCACGGTCATCATGGCCGAGCCGTCGCCGATCAGCCCCACCACCGGCTGGTCCGGGCTGGCCAGCTTGGCGCCAAGCGTGGCGCCCATTCCCCAGCCGATGGCGCCGCCGGCGCGCTCGGCGAAGACGCTGCCCGGGCGGCTGAAACGGGCGGCCTCGTGCAGCGCGAAGCGCCCGGTTATGGAGTCGTCCACGACCACGGCGTTGGAGGGAAGCGCCGCCGCGACTTCGCTCATCAAGCGCTCGGGAAGCATGGGGCGCCGGTCGCCGGCTTCGGCCAGGCGGCGCTCGAACATCCGCCGCTGCGTCGCACGCTCGCGGGCGGCCGCGTCTGTGCGCTCGCGCGCGAGTGCGCGCCGCTCCTCCGTCATTGCGCCCGCGAGAGCCTCCGCGAGCTGCGTCAGGGCGATACTGGGATCCGCCAGCATCCCCAGGGCGGTCGGTTGCGACTGCCCGATCTCGCCGGGGTTGATATCGACGTGGATGAGGTGCGCGGAGTCGTCCAGTACCCCCTGGGCGAGATCGAAGAACGTGTGGAAGGCCTGCGTTCCCACCGCGAGCACGACGTCGGCGGAGGCCAGCGCCTCGCGGTAGAAGGCGCCGTAGGGCGCGATCAGGCCCGCCCACAGTGGGTGGTCGGTGGGATAGATCATGGCCGCGTAGGAGTTGCCATGCACGCGCGCGCCCAGCAGCTCGGCCACGGTCACGGCCGCGTCGACGGCGTCGTACTCCGCCACCCGGTCGCCCAACAGCAGGATGGGCCGCTCGGCCTGGGTAAGAAGAGCCACTGCTTCGTCCAGCGCGCGCTGGTCGGGGGCGACGCGCGAATACACGTCGGCCGAGGGCCGGATGTCGATCTCGCCCTCCTCATCGAGCGCGTTGGGGGCAAAACCGACGTACACGGGGCCGGTGGGAGGGGTCTTGGCTTCGGTGAAGGCGCGGCGCATGACCGAGGCGAGCTGCTCCGGATGGGTGACCTCGGCGCTCCACTTGGTGAAGGGACTGGCGAAGCCGGCCAGATCGGTGCGGCCTTCGGCCAGCTTGCGCACGTCGCTGTTGCCCGACGACAGGACCAGCGGCGTGCCCCCGCGATAGGCGTCGAAAAGCAAGCTCAAGCCGTTGGCCAGACCGGTCTCGACGTGCAGGTTCACGAAAGCCGGCCGGCGGGTTACGCGCGCGTAGGCGTCGGCCATGCCCAGCGCCGTGCCCTCCTGCGCGGCCAGGACGTACTCGATATCCGGGGCGCTCTCAAGCGCGTGCATGATCGCACCCTCGGAGGTCCCCGGGTTTCCAAATACGTGGCGGATACCCTCGGTGCGGAGGATCTCCATGAGGGCGTATTTGCCTAGCAGGCGCGGCATGGCTCTTCCCTCGCGAGTTCTGCGGCCAAGCGTCCATCGTAGTTGACCGACGGCGCACGCGAGCGGGCGGCCTGCTACAACTGCCGCGTGAGCATCCACGACCACGCGGCGCCGCGCGCGCACGCCTCTCCCCGCTTGCACGGCGAGGAGGAGCTGGCCTGGGCCGGGGCCACGCCCGAGCGCAGGCGCGCCCTGGCGCTGATTCAGCGGTATGGGCGGTCATCGCTGGACTTCTTCAAGCTCTGGCCCGACAAGACTTACGCGTTCCTGGACGGGGGATCGAGCGTGGCGGCCTACCGGTCAACGCTGGGAGCGGCCCTGAGTCTGGGCGACCCGGTGGGGCCTGCCGAACGAAGGCGCCAGGCCGCGGCCGAGTTCGGTGAGCGGATGCGGCGTCAGGGGCAGGCGGCCGTCTTTGTGGCGGCGCTGCCGGACGCGCTGCCCGTCTATCTCCAGCTGGGATTTGCCGCGTGGGAGGTTGGGCAAGAAGCGGTGGTGGACCTAGAGCAGTTCTCCGGGCGGACGGTCAGGTCGCCGGAAATCCGCCGCTACGATCGGTCGCTGGCGTCGAGCGGCCACCGGTTCGAACGACATCCGCCGCCACACCCGCCGGAACTCATGCGGGAGCTCGCGTCCGTAAACGCGGCCTGGTTGTCGCTGCGCGGCCGCCGCGAGCGCGAGTTTGGATTGGGACGGTTCGCGCGCGCCTACCTGGAAACGACACCGGTGTCCGTGCTGCGTGACGCGGCCGGGCGGATCGTAGCGTTCGTCAACGAGGCGCCCTGCTTCAGGAGCGGCGGGACGGCCATCGACCTGATGCGCCGCCGGCCCGACTCGGCGCCGGGCGCGATGACTCACCTGATGGCGTGCGTGCTCACGGCCGCGCACGCGCGCGGGCAGCGCGAGCTAAGTCTCGGGATAGCCCCTTTCGCGAGCGCGGCGGCAGGCGGCCACGCCCTCAATCGGCGTGCGGCGCACACTCTGCTACGCGCCGCCGAGCGGGTATTCGCCACGCGCGGATTGCAGCGCTTCAAGGCCAAGTTCCAACCCTCTTGGGAGCCCCGCTACCTCGTGTTCCAAGGCGGTGCGGCGGGCCTGGTGCGGGCGCTTGCGGCGCTGGCGGTAGTGATGCACCGCCCGGCGCCCGGCGGGCCGGATTCCAGGCCCGATTGAACTCACGGCCGGGGCGGCTCGCGAGCCGCCCCGGCCTGAGCGAATCAGGTCGGCTCGGCTGAGCCGGTCTCGCGAGGCTGCCGGGCGCCTAATCGCCGTCTGACGCGGCGGCGGATTCCCCAGACGCCCAGCCCCAGCACCGTGACGACGGCCGTGATCGGGGCCACGACGATGCCGACCATGATGGCGGCGTTGGCCGCCCAGCGTCCGATCGCCGACAAGGCGTCCACGGAATCGCGGGCGGTCGTGCCGGGGCTCCAGACTTCGCGGTCGATGACTTCCTCGGGAAGCGCGGTCAGGAAGGTCACGACGCGGTTGTCCACGTCCGCCCGGTCCTCGCCGGCGGAGGAGATCGAGGTCTCGGTCTGCAGCCGGCCGGCGGCCTGGTCGACCCTCGCCACGTAGCTCACGTCGCCCCCGCCGCCGGGCAGGAGTCGCGGGAGGGTCCAGACCACGGCACGCCGGCCGGCGTCGTAGCTCCCCCCGCCGTCAGCGCGAACGAACGTCATGCCCTCCGGCAAACGCTCTACCAGGCGCACGTCCCGCGCGTCGCCGTTGCCTCGATTCCTAAAGCTAAGGAAATAGGCGGCTTCCCGTCCCAGGGGAACGGCCGTCTCGCCGTCCTTGACCACGCTGAGGTCGACGAAGAACGGCAGCATGGCCTCGGCCCGGTCTTCATCCGCATCGCGCACCAGGCTTTCGGTGCTGGCGCCGGCGGTCAACTGCATCGTTGCGCCGTCACCCTCAAGGCGCGCGCGGAACCAGACCTCGCGCGACTCGCCGGCACCCAGCCGGTCGATGGACCAGACCACGCGGTGGGCGCCCGGGTCGTACACGCCCGGCGGCGAGGCCTGCTCGAAGATCATGTCGCGGGCCAGCCGGTCATGAACCTCGATCCGGCGCAGCTCCACGGTTCCCTGGTTGGCAACCGTGATCGGGAAGATCACGCTCTGGTGCATGGCGTACTGGTCGGGCAGGCGGCGCTCGATGCGAAGGTCGGGCGCCGGATGCAGGTAGACGGTGATCGTGGAAAGCTCCGTCTGGCTGGCCAGCACGTTGAGCTGCCCCTGGAACCTCTCGATTTGCTCACGCACGGCCGCCAGCTCGCGCTGAACGGCCAGAATGTCCTCGACGGTTTCCGCTCTTTCCATGATCTCGAGCAGCTGACGCTCGGCCGCCTGCGCGTTGCGCAGCCGCGCTTCCAGGTCGGTGAACTCGGCGGTGACGTCGCGCCCGGTCACATCCTCGGCCACCACCTCGCTCCCGTGCGCGCGGATACGCTCGATGGTTTCGTCGAAACGATCCACCGGAACCCGCACCGTCAGAGAGCTGATCGCATAGGGATCGTCGCCGCGGACGTCCGTGTGCGCCACGAAGGCCTCGGGGATCGCGGTCACGAGGCTGCGGACCACGCGCACGCTTTCCGCCACGTCAGCCACCACGATGCCGATGGAGGCCGTGCGAATCACGCGCCGCTCGGACCTGGCAATCGCCGCCCAGGCGTCCGCTTGCGGCGCGGAAGCCGCTTGGGCCGCCGCCGCGGGCTGGGCGGTCACGACCTTTTCGACTTGGACCTCCACCACCTTTTCGACCAGGACCGGGATCTCCTTCACAACGATCTGTTCGACCGACGCCGCGGTCGCGGCCGCAGCTGGCTGGGCCATCATCGCTTCCATCTCGGGCTCCGCAGCACTCTCGTCGCTCTCGGGCCCTAAGCCGCAGGACACAATGAGCAGCGCGGCTACCGGAGCCACGAGCAGTAGCCTTCTCCGCGAATTTGGCATCATTCGCCCCCTCGCCTGACGGGTTCGACGGCGCCGCCTGCTGGCCGCCTCGCGTTCACGCCGTTGGTCTTCAAAGTTGGCCGGTGCTCATGGAGAGCGAGATCCGCGGACTTCGATCTCCCGCAGAATAGCCTCAATAGTATCTACGCTGATCGCGCCGCGATCGTTCCCTGCGGTTGGGGGATTCGCAGAAAGTCGCCCTCACCCCAACACAGTTGCTCTCCCAGCGGAGAGGGTGCGGATAACGCACTCGGCTGCGACAGTATGACGGGGCGGTGCGGCGGGCAGAACTTAGGCAGGTCTAGCCGGCGTAGGCGAAAGTGGGCCGTCCGCTGACGCCGGGACGCAGGCGAAACAGGCCGCCGGCGTGCGGCTGCTCGCGCAGCTCGGCCTCGGACAGGCGGGCGCGGGCCGAGGTCACGTAAAGCTCGTCCAGGTCAGGTCCGCCGAACGCGCAGCTGGTGAGCTGGGAGGCGGGCAGCCGGATAGCCCGGTCGAGCGCGCCCTCAGGTGTAAAGCGGTATATGTGCCAGCTGCCCCAGGCGGCCACCCACAGACAGCCCTCGGCGTCGATCGTCATGCCGTCGGGCATGTTGCCTTCGGGCGGCATGGTGGCGAAGCGCCGGCGGTTGGCGACGGCGCCCTCGTCCAGGTCGAAGTCGAAGACGTCCACGCCGCCGGTGGGCGTGTCGATGAAGTACATGAGGCTGTCGTCGAGGCTCCAGACGATGCCGTTGGAGACGCTGACGCCGTGGAGCATTGGCCGCACGCTCCGGTCCGGGTCGAGACGGTAGAGCGAGCCCGCGTCGGCCACGTGGTCCAGTTCGGTGGTGCCGGCCCAAAAGCGGCCGCGCGCGTCGCAGTTGCCGTCGTTCATGCGCATGGAAGGATTGCCGGCCTCCACCTCGGCCAGCGTGCTGACGGTTCCATCGGGATCGAGCGCGAAGAATCCATCGGCGGCGGCCAGCGCCAGACCGCCCTGAGCGCGCGGCGCCACGGCGCCGACCTGCTGGCCAGCCTCCTGATAGGTGTTGGCCCCGGTGGCCGGATCGAACGAATGCACGCGGCCGGGATAGATGTCCACCCAGACCAGACGGTTTGTGGCCGCGTCCCAAACCGGACCCTCTCCCAGGGCCGCCTGCGCGTCTACGACGAGCTCGGGCTCCACGAGTCGATCCTCTCCGGGGTTGGGCGCGCGGCCGCGCCGAGGCGTGCGGCCGAACAGTGTGCCCCGCGCGGACGCTGTTGGGCGAACCGGACGCCGGCGACGCGGGTGAGAGGTTTGTTAGACACCCTCACCCAAACCCTCTCCCAGGGGAGCGGGCTCAAAGGTCCCAGAGGGAGAGGGGGCACAGAGGGTAGGGAGCAGGCGGCGAGCGAAGTGCGGTAGGCTTCCGCTTACGCTTGGCAGGCGGGGCGCCCATGCGACCTCCCCACTCGATTACGCGGAGACGTGACGTATGAAACTGGGTTTCTTCACGATGCCGCTGCACCCGCCGGGGTCGAACGTCACGGAGACGCTCGATGCCGACATAGAGCAGCTCGTTACGCTCGACCGGCTTGGCTTCGACGAGGCCTGGATCGGCGAGCATTTCACGGCGGAGTGGGAAAACATCCCCGCGCCCGACCTGCTGATCGCCAACGTGCTGCCCCGCACCGAGCGGATAAAGCTCTGCACGGGCGTCACTTGCATGCCCAATCACAACCCTTTCATGATCGCGCACCGCATAGCCCAGCTCGATCACATGGCTAAGGGCCGCTTCATATGGGGAGTGGGATCGGGCGGATTCCCGGGCGACTTCGAGGTGTTCGAGTTCGAGCCCAAGACCGGCGAGCACCGCGGGATGACGCGCGACGCTCTGGACGAGGTGCTGAGGCTCTGGAACGACCCCGAGCCGGGCCTGCGCGAGCACCGCCATTGGCGCTACGTGGTGCCGGAGCCGGACCCGGACATTGGGTTGCGGGTGCACTTGAAGCCCTACCAGCAGCCGCACCCGCCGATCGCCATGGCGGGCGTCTCGGCCAAGTCGGACACGCTGCTGCTGGCCGGCGAGCGCGGCTGGATTCCGGTGAGCATCAACGTGGTGCCGCCGCGCTTGCTCCGAACCCACTGGGAGGCGGTGGAAGAGGGCGCCAGCAAGACGGGCAAGACGCCCAACCGCGACAACTGGCGCATCGCGCGCGAGATCTACATCGCCGATACCACCGCCGAGGCGCGCCGCGGTGCGCTGGAGGGCACCATGACGCGCGACTTTCGCGCGTATTGGCAGCAGATATTGCCCAAGGCGAAGATGATGGACCTGCTCAAGGTCGACCCGGAGATGGCCGATTCCGACATCACTCCCGAGTATGTTTTGGACAACATCTGGGTGGTCGGCAGTCCGGACGAGGTGACCGCGAAGCTGCAAGAGCTGTACGACGACGTGGGCGGGTTCGGCGCGCTGCTGGCCATGGGCCACGAGTGGCAGCCGGACGACCAGTGGCGGCACTCGATGACGCTGCTGGCCAAAGAGGTCTTGCCGCGGCTGAACGGAGCGAGCTGAGCCCGAGCCGCGCGGCGGCCGACGGTTAGCTGCTGCCCGGCGGCCCGAGCACAGACTGGTTAGGTCCGCGGCTCAACCGCCTGAGCCACGAAGTCGATCATCGCGTTGACCATGTCCGCCCCGGCCAGCAGGGCCGCGTCGTTGTGATCGGCGTCGGCGACCGGGTGGAAGCGCTTGGGACCGGACGCCGCCGCGAACAGACGGCGGCTTTGCTCCATCGGGACGATGCGGTCGCGCTGGCCGGCGACTACCAGCAGCGGCGCACGAACACGCCCGATGCGCTCGATCGATTCGTAGCGGTCGCGCAGCATGAGCCCCGCCGGAAGGAACGGGTAGTGCACGGCGGCGATGTCGGCCAGCGAGGTGAAGGGCGAACGCAAGATGAGCGCCGCCGGAGGATGCTCGGCGGCCAGCGCCACGGCGACGGCGGCGCCCAGCGATTCGCCAAAGTACACGAGCCTGGCGGGGTCCACGTCGGCTCGCGACAAGAGGTAGGCGCGCGCGGCGCGGGCGTCGGCCAGCAAGCCATCCTCGCTGGGGCTGCCCGGATTCCCCGCGTAGCCCCGATAGTCGAGCAGCAGCACGCCGAGTCCCTTGCGCGTCAGCGCGGCGGCCAGCGGAGCGCGCAGCTCGCGGCTGCCCGCGTTGCCGTTGAAGACGATCACGGTGGCAAGGCTGCGGCCCCCGACCGGCGGCAGGAACCAGGCGCTCAGCTCCAGCCCGTCGTCCGTGGCAAGTGCGGCTTCCTGGCCCAGGGCGAAATAAGCCTCGACCGGCGGGGCGGGTTGGCTGGAGGGGAAGTAGATCAGCCCGCGCTGGAAAACCCACAGCAACGCAACGACGACGCCAACTGCGACCAGAAGGCCGATCACCACGCCGATCATGCGGATAACGCTTGCCGGAAGGCGCACTTCGGGATGTCCGCCGAGTCTGGCGGCGGGACCTCTCCCGGCAAGTCTAGCTGTAACTCCCGTGAGCCTTGTTGACAGCTGCGTGCCTCCGGAGTGACGGGCACGGCCTCGCTCTCCTACGGTATCGACGGACCCAGGGAGTATCGGTCTGTCCCGGCCCTGTGCCCGTCCCCTCGGACCATCCGAGGGCCTTGGAACACACACGGGCAAAGATCGGCGTTGCGGTGTGATTGAGCCACTCGAACGCGCTGGGTATGCTGCCCCGCACGTCTTTAGACGGCGGGCGCCATGAAGATCACGGACGTTCAGATAGTTCCGAGCGGTCCGGCCGGAATGACATTCGTCGAGGTCGAGACGGACGCAGGCATCACCGGCATCGGCGCCACCCAGACGCCGCCGGTGATGATCGGGCCGATCGTGGGTCCCGGACCGGGGAGCCTGGCCGAGACGCTGGTGGGCCGGAACGCGCTCGAGCCGCGGCGCATCTGGCGCGAAATGTTCCGCGGCTGGCAAGCGCAGCGCGGGCGCGGCGATGAAGGCGGCCTGGCCGTCAACGCCATGGCCTGCGTGGATATGGCTCTTTGGGATGTCACCGGCAAGGCTCTGAATACGCCGCTGCACCGCTTGCTGGGCGGCGCCCTGGTCGACCGCGTGATGGTCTACGCGAGCTGCAGCGGGTTCGACCGCGCCAACGGACGCCACGCGCGCAAGTCCGCCGCGACCATGGCGGCCGAGGCGGCGCTCTTCGCGGGGCAGGGCTTCAAGGCCATCAAGATCGGCTGGGGCAACCACTTCACGCCGGAGGACATGGCCAAGGTAGCGGCCGTGCGAGACGCGGTGGGGCCCGACGTGCACCTGATGTTCGATTTCGGCTGCCCCGCCTACTGGACTCCGGGCTGGACGCCGCTCGACGCGGTGCGCGTGTGCGACCTGCTGGAGGAACACGACGCCTACTTCGTGGAGGAGCTGCTGCCGCCGCAGGACGTGGACGGCCACGCGGCGGTGACTCAGGCGACGAGCGTGCGCATCGCCAGCGGCGAGAGCCTGACGACCGTGCGTGAGTTCCGGCGCTTCATCGAGGCGCGCGCGCTGGACATACTGCAACCGGACGCCAAGCAAATGGGGATCACGCAGTTCGTCGACGTAACGCGCGCCGCCGAGGAGGCCGGTGTGCTGGTGATTCCGCATAGTCCCTGGTCGGCCCTGGCGGTGGCCGCGCACGTGCAAATACTCTCCACGGTGGGCAACGCGCCGATGGTCGAGTACCCCGCTCTGGAGTCGTATGGGGCGGGCCGCCCGGTCACCGAGCTGGCCCTCACCGGCATAATCGAGCAGCCGCTCGAGTTCGACGACGGATACGTGAAGGTGTCGGACGAGCCCGGCCTGGGCCTGGGAGGCTTCGTGCACGAGGCGGTGGCGCGCATGGAGTCGGCCGTATCCGCGTCGCAAGCGGGCTGATGCGGTCGGCGCCTCTGAAGATAGTGGCCACCTGGGACGCGCCCGCGACGGCGCGGGTCGAGGGCGTCGAGATCGTGAGGTCCCCCGAGCGGGACGGCATGCTGCGGGAGATCGCGGACGCCGACGCGGCCTGGGTGGGCGCGTTCGACGCCGAGCTTCTGGCCGCCGCGGCGCGCCTGCGCTGGGTCCAGGCTCACGGCGGAGGCGTGGAGGGCTACCTCTTCCCGGAGTTCGTGGCGAGTCCGGTAGCGTTCACATGCCTCAAGGGCATCTTCGACGTTGCCGGGGCCGAGCATGCCCTGGCGGGCATGCTGGCGTTCGCCCGCAACCTGCACTACGACGTGCGCCAGCGCTGGCAGCGCGAGTTCAAGTATCAAGAGCCGACCGACCTGGCGGGCAAGACCCTCGCCATCGTGGGGCTGGGCAGCATCGGGCTGGAGTTGGCCAGCAAGGCGCAACGGCTGGATATGCGCGTGATGGCGTCGACCCGGCGACCGCGGGCCAGCGCGCCCCACGTGGAACGGCTCTTTGCGGCCCAAGATCTGCATGAGCTGCTGGCGATAGCGGATTTCGCGGCGATTGCGGTTCCGACCACCGCGCAAACGCGCGGACTAATCGGCGAAGCCGAGTTGCGGGCCATGAAACCGACGGCGTACCTGATCGACGTGTCGGGGCGTGAAGCGATCTACGACATGGACGCCCTGGTTCGCGCGTTGCGCGAAGGCTGGATAGCCGGCGCCACGCTCCAGATCAGCATCCCCCCCGAGGACTCGCCGCTCTGGGAGCTGGATAACTTCATCCACTCGTTTCACCGAGCGACGTCCGTGCAGGAAAACGAGCGCGCGCTGGAGTTGTTCCACCGGAACGTGGAGCGCTTTCGCGACGGCGAGCCGCTGCTCAGCGTGGTGGACAAGCAGGCCGGTTACTAGGATCGCTTGCGAACCGGCGGTGGGCGCGGTGCCGAGCTGCGGTAGCGGGTCATTTCGACGTGGGCGGCGCAGGCAGGACGATCGGCATACTCCCGGCCTCCCACATGTGCCGGCCATTTGTACGGTCTCGTCGACGCCTACTCGTGCGGCCGGTCTGTATTCGAAGGCGCCCTTCTATGTTCGAAGTCGCTCGGATAGTCCGAGGTAACACGCAAAGGGCCGGAACAGACCGTAAAACCCTAGGTCTGCAAGGACCGTGGTTGGGCGTGGTCGTTCCGGCCCCAGCGCCGGCCCGGGAACTAAAGGCCCTGGACGCCCGGATGAAGCGCGCCGTGCAGGCCGATGCGGGCCTGCGCGCCCGATCCGGCCTGGCCTCGCCGCCTACATAACCTCCACCGCCCGGCGGGTAAGAGTGGCCTCGCGCGCCGCCTCCATGATCGCCAGGTTGTGCCGCGCCAGCTCCAGGCTGAGCGGCGGCCGCTCGCCGCGCGCCAGCGCGCTGTAGGTGGCGCGGATGAACTGCGAGTGCCCCGTGTGGTCCAGGCTCCCGACAGGCCGGCTCTCCAGATAGTCAATGGCGTCCGCCGACGTGTCCTCCTCGTAGTCCGGGTCTACCTCGACCTGGTGCCACTCCATGTCCTCGGCGGTCAGGTGGTAAAGATGCGCCGGGCCCAGCGTGAAGTAGGCCCGCACCCCGCCGCCCGCCGCTTGCGCCTCGGCAAAGCGGCCGCTGTCATTCGGTCCGGATTTGGCCGTCCAGGACGACGACACCACCGAAACCGCGCCGCTCTCGTGCTCGCACAGCAGAATGGCCGTAT
Organism: Chloroflexota bacterium; assembly: GCA_965220075.1. Lineage (GTDB taxonomy): Bacteria > Chloroflexota > UBA11872 > UBA11872 > UBA11872. Next base: position 469,593 of record OZ244806.1, on the reverse strand, counting down.
CGTCAACCTCGATCGGCTGATGGAGCGTTCGGACCCGGCCCTCCACCCAGCGGATCGGCGATCCCATCAGGTCTTCCAGAACGTAGATCTCGTGATTGGTGGTGATGTTCAGGCAGCCCCCGCCGCCCGCCTGCGAGCGGCTCCACTGGGGCGGCCCCTGGGACGCGGCGTCGCGCGGCGCCGCCCTTCTGAACATCGACTGCGTGCGCCCGATGAACGGCTCCCCCATGGCCGGGTCGGCCAGCAGCTCCTTGGCGCGCGTCACCGCCGGGCTGAACAGGAACATCTGCCCCATCGAGTAGGGCACGCCGTTGCGCTTGACCGCCTCCACGATCGCGTCGCCCTCTTCCGAGGAGACCGCCATCGGCTTCTCGCAGACCACCGCCTTGCCGGCGTTGGCCGCCTCGATGGCCTGCTCGGCGTGCAGGTTGTGGGGCGTGGCGATATCCACCGCGTCGATCTCGGCCCTGGCCAGCATGTCGCGATAGTCGGAGTAGAGCTGATCGCGGGGGACTCCGTAGTCGGCGTTGGCGGCTTCGAGGTTGTCGGGCGCCACGTCGGCCGCGGCGGTCACCTTGACCACGTCCGCGCTGGCCAGGATGCCGGGCCGGTGCGCCAGCTTGGCGATCGCGCCATAGCCGATAAGGCCTAGCCGGATAGGTGATGGCATCCTGCATTCACTCCATGGGTGAGAGCTCGCCGCCTGCGGGCGGCACGAGCGTGATCCCGCGCATGAGACCATAAACCGTTGCGCGGCGCCAATCACCCGTCTGCGGCCGGCTCCACGAAGGGGCGACCCTACGGGCGGGAAGTGTCGGCTGCCGCGGGTACGGATTCCGTTGGCGGCTTGCCCACCTGGTGCGCCTCGATCCGCACCTCCGGCAGCCAGCGCAGGAAGCTGGGCAGGTACCAGTTCCACGCTCCCAGCAGCCTCATGCTGGCCGGCACCAAGACCGACCGCACCAGCGTGGCGTCCAGGAACACCGCCACCGCCAGCCCGAAGCCGAACTGCTGGAACATCACCAGATCGCCCGCCGCGAAGCCCCCGAAGACCGCAATCATGATCGCGGCCGCGCCCGTAATCAGGGCCCCGGTGGAACGCAGGCCGAACGCCACCGACTCGGTATTCCGCCTGGTTTGACCGAATCGCTCGCGGATCCGGCTCAGCAGGAAGACGTGATAGTCCATGGACAGCCCAAAGAGCACCGCGAACATGAACAGCGGGATCCAGGCGTCCACGGACTCCACCTGCCGGAAACCCAGCAGCTCGGCTCCCACTCCGTGCTGCGAGACCAGCACGATCAACCCGTAGGCCGCGCCCACCGAGAGCATATTCATGAGAATCGCTTTGGCCGGCACGACCAGCGACCGAAAGACGAACGTCAGCAGCAGGAAGCTAACGCCCAGAACGAAGCCGAACACGATGGGTGTGTACTGGTTGGTGATCGCGAAGAAGTCCACGTTGCCCGCGGTACGGCCCGTGACGTAGACGTCCGCGCCGGTCCCGGCGAACGCCCGCGGGACGTACTCGGCCCGCAGGCGCTTGACCGCCTCGACGGCGCGCGAGCTCGCCGTATCACCCAGCAGGTGAACGGTCAGCACCGCCAGGTCGACGGAAGGATCGGCTCGCACGGCTACCGGACCGAAGTCCGCGTCGGCTTCCAGCATGGCGGTCAGCGCGGCCAGGGCCGCTTGCAGCTCCGGCGACGCCGTCTGGCCGTCTACGACTATCTCGGTGGGCGTCATTGCGCCGGCCGCGAACTCCTGCTCGAGCACGTCGAATGCGTCGCGCGAACGGGTCCCTTCCGGCATCGCGCTGACGCCGGTGGCGCCGATGCTGATGCCGAAAGCCGGTGCCGCCGCGGCGACAAGCAGTCCTCCGGCCAGCGTGAGACTGAGCACCGGCCGGCGCATCACCGCGCGCGCGATGAAGTCCCAGACGCGGCTCCCCCGGTCGCGCTGCACCTCGGCCGTGAGCCGGCCAAGCAGCGGGACGCGCAATGAATTGATGCGGTCGCCTACCAGGCTGAGCAGCGCGGGCAGGAGAGTCAGCGAGGCCAGCACGGCGGCCACCACCACCAGGATCGCCCCGGTGGAGAGGCTGCGGAACACATTCACCGGCACCAGCAGCAGGCCCAGCAAGGCCACCACCACCGTCAATCCGCTGAACAGAACGGCGCGGCTGGCCGTTCCGCCCGTAGCCGATATGGCTTCGATCTTGCCGAGACCGTTGGCCCGCTCCTCGCGGTAGCGCGAGACGATGAAGAGCGAGTAGTCGATGCCGACGGCCAGGCCCATCATGGTGATCATGTTCACGACGAAGAGAGACAGATCCAATGCCTGTCCGAGCAGCGCCGTAGCGCCCAGCGCCGCCGCGATCGACACACCCGCGAGGAGCACGGGCACCAGCGCGGCGACCAGCGTGCCGAACACCAGCACCAGAATCACCACCGCGATGGGAATCCCAACCGCCTCGGCTTTTTGCAGGTCGCGTTCCGAGACCGCATGGAAGTCGCGGCTGATCGTTGCGCGGCCGGTTTGAAATACCTCGAAGTCGGGGTCCGCCGCGGCCGCGTCGACGATCTCGTGCACCTCTTCCACACTCGCCACCGCGTCGTCGAATGAGCCAGCCATTGACACCGGTACCAGAGTGGCCCGGCGGCTCGCGCTCACGAGCGACTCGTCTCCCGTCAAGTAGTAGCTACCGACGAAGGCCACCGCGTGAGGTCCCAGCTCCTCTATCCGACGCCGCAGGTCTTCCACGAACTCGCGAAAGCGCGGCGTCTCGACGCTGTAAGAATCGGAGCGCACCACGATCACCTCGCTGACCGCCTGCGATTCAGGGGAGCGCTCAGCCAGGAGCGTGCGGCCCGCTCTGGAGTCGCGGTTTGTGGTCACGTCGTCCTCGGTCGTCAGAGCGCCGCCCAGCCAGCCGGAGATCAGAACTCCGGCGGCGATGATCACTGCCGCCCAGACGGAAATCGGCACCCACGGGTAGCGGGCGCAGGCCCGCGCCAGCGCGCTCGTGGAAAGCACCCGTCCAATCACGCCGCGGCCTCGTTGGAGGGCGGCGGGGCAAGCGCTCGGTCTGAATCACCGTCCGTCGTCCATCGCGCGCTAACCCGCTCGTCGGGCCCCGTCCCCGGAATTGACGCGGCTGCGCGCGCAAGCTGTACTAGCCGGGAGTTGCGGGACCGAGAGGTGGACAGAATGGGGATTCGGCTCGGCGGGCACCTCTTCAGCATGCCGTTCTGCACGGTGGAGGAGGCGGCGCTCATTTGGCGCGCGCTGGGAATAGACGTGATGGACCTAGGCAACGGACGAGACCTCCATCCGGACTACGTGGCGGCCAATGTCGAAGCGGAGGCGGAGCGCATCGCGGAGATCGGCGAGCGCACCGGCATGGCCTTCCACGACGCCTTTCCACAGCCCACCGACAAGCACATCACCAACACGCCCGACCCGGAGGAATATCAGCACCAGCGCGACGTGTGCGCCGCCTGGATAAGGTTCGCGGCGCGCGCCGGCCTCGACGGAGTCACCATCAGCCCGGGCCGCTACTGGACCGGCCTGTCGGTCGAGGAAGCCTACGCACGCTCTCTCGAGCAGGTGCGTTATCTGGTGGACGTCGCCGCTGATCAAGGCGTGAAACTCCGCATCGAGCCCCACGTCGAGAGCGTCACCTGGACTCCTGAGCTGGCTCTGCGCATGGCCGACGAGGTCGCCGGACTCACCTTCACGGTCGACCATTCACATTTCGTTTTCCATGGCATTCCTTACGAAACGATCGCCGCCATGCACCCGTTGGGCACGCACTGGCACGCGCGGCAGGCCGGCCTCGCCAAGTTGCAGGCGGGCTATGACGAGGGTGAGATCGACTTCTCGCGCATCGTCGGGGACCTCGTTCAAGCCGGCTACCAGGGTGTGGTGGCCTTGGAGCTCGTGCACACGCCCTGGCTCGAGCTGGACCGCCAGGACGTCCTGGGCGAGACCATCCGGCTACGCGATCATTTGCGGGACGAACTCCGTTCCGCCGGCGTCGCAAGCTGAGGCTGCGCGCCGCCCTCCTGACGAGTCGCGGGGCGGCGGCCTGGGACACCCGGTGATACAAGCTCCCAGGCCCGTCGTCCGGGGCGACTTGCGGCATGGACGCTGATCCGCTGCAAGGGCTCGAGTTTCGCGCGGTCGACACCCAAAGCTGGCCGGACCTCGAGCGGCTGTTCGAAGCGCGCGGAGGCCCCAGTTACTGCTGGTGCATGGTCTTTCGGGCGACACCCGCGGAAGGCCGGCTCAGGGATAACGCGAGCCGCAAGGCGGCCTTAGAGGCGCGGGTTCGCGACGGTCTGCCTGTCGGTCTGCTGGCATACCTGCAAGCCGCGCCCATCGCCTGGTGCTCGATAGCTCCCAAAGCGACCTTTCCGCGGCTCCGCACGCCCTCCGCCGCGCGCGAAGAGCCGGACGACGGCGCACCGGTCTGGTCGCTTAGCTGCTTCTACGTCGCCCGCCGGTTCCGCCGGCTGGGCATGACTCGACGACTCATCGAGGCCGCTCTGGCCCACGCGCGGGACCACGGCGCGCGCGTCGTGGAGGCCTACCCCGTGGAGCCCGATTCGCCCAGCTACAGGTTCATGGGCTTTACGCCCACGTTCGAAGCGGCGGGATTCCGGGAGGTCGGCCGCCTGGGCAAGCGGCGCCGCGTGATGCGGCAGCGCCTGTCGGAACCGCGGAGCCCCGATCCGCTATAGGCCCGCACGGGCGCTCTTGCCGCTGCCCGATTCGAGCTTCCGGTCAGAGACGGCGACCGCCGTGCACCAGCAGCACCTGCCCGGTGGCCAGCCGGTTGTGCGCAATGAGGCTCACTATCGAGTCGGCAACGTCCTCCGGTTCGCAGAACATCCCCAGCAGGGTCTCCTTGCGCGCATCTCGCAGGCGGGCCTGGTGTTGCGCCGGCGTAAGCCGCCGTGCGTGCCATTCGGTGTTGATGAAGCCGGGCGCCACGCAGTTGACCCGCACTTCCGGCGCCAGGGCGCGGGCCAGGGTGCGCGTGAGGCTGTGCACCGCCGCCTTCGAAGCCGCGTAAGGAATCGAGCTGCCCGCATCGCCCACACCCGCAACTGAGCCCACGTTCACCACCACGCCTTCGCCGCTCTGCTTGAGCTGCGGAGACGCCGCGCGCGTGACGTTGAAGAGTCCGCGCACGTTCACGGCGAAGATCTCGCTCCAGACCTGATCCGTGACGCCGTCGAGGTTCTCGAAGTCGATGAAGTGTGTCGTGGCGGCGTTATTCACCAGGATGTCCAGTCCGCCCAGCGCGTCAACCGCCTCCTCGACGATTCTGCGGGCGTCGGCCTCGACGCCGACGTTGCCCGCCACGGGCACAACCTTGGCCCCCTTTTCGCGCGCCGTGGCCGCCACCGCATCGGCGCGCTCCCCCGACTCGTTGTAGTTCAGGGCTACCGACGCGCCCAGCTCAGCCAGTTTCAGAACCGTTGCGGCGCCCACCCCGCGGCTGCCGCCGGTGACCAGCGCGCGCTTGCCATGCAGTGCCATATTCGCCTCGCTCCCGCCGTGCGATCGGTCCTTGCCTCACTTTAGGCGACATCGCGCCAGCCGGGCGCCTCTATTCGGCGCCGGCCGAAGGCGCGCGCTCTCTTGGCCGCGGGCGCCGCGCTCGGCGAGAATGGAAGCTAGCGGCTTCGTCCATCCGGGCCGCCTCGTTGCCTTGCAAAGGACCGCGCGTGCCCAACCGACTCGCCGCCGAGACCAGCCCTTATCTGCTGCAACACCGCGACAACCCGGTCGACTGGTATCCGTGGGGCGACGAGGCGTTCACGCGGGCCAAGGCGGAGGACAAGCCGGTGTTCCTGAGCGTGGGCTACGCCGCCTGCCACTGGTGCCACGTGATGGAGCACGAGTCATTCGAAGACGAGGAAACGGCCGCTTACCTTAGCGACCATTTCGTCTCGATCAAGGTGGACCGGGAAGAGCGGCCGGACGTCGACCAGATATACATGCGGGCCGTGCAAGCGCTCACCGGACAGGGCGGCTGGCCCATGACCGTGTTCCTCACGCCGGAGGGCCGGCCGTTCCACGGAGGCACCTACTTCCCGTCGGAACCGCGCTACGCGATTCCGACCTTCCGACAGGTTTTGGAGGGCGTTCAGCACGCCTGGACTCAGCGGCGCGGCGAGGTTCTCGAGGGTGCGGAGCGTTTGACCAGCGCCATCGATCAGGAGCAGCAGTCCGCGCCCGGCGGCGCCGCGCTCGGCGAGCGCGAGCTCGGGCAGGCCACTAGGGCCATCGTGGGCGCGCATGACGCTCAGCACGGCGGCTGGGGCGGCGCACCCAAGTTTCCCCAGCCCATGACCTTGGAGTTCCTGCTGCGCCGCCATGCCGCCACCGGCGAGGCGCTGCTCTTGAGCGTGGTCGAGCGTACGCTCGACAAGATGGCGCGCGGCGGCATCTACGACCAGCTCGGCGGCGGCTTCCACCGCTACAGCGTGGACGCGCTCTGGCTGGTGCCCCACTTCGAGAAGATGCTCTACGACAACAGCCAGCTGGCGCGCGTCTATCTGCACGCCTGGCAGGTCACCGCCAAACTCGATTACCGGCGTGTGGTCGAGCAGACTCTGGACTACGTGCTGAGCGAGATGACCCACCCCGATGGAGGGTTCTACAGCAGCCAGGACGCCGACTCGGAGGGTGAGGAAGGCAAGTTCTACGTCTGGCAGCTCAGCGAGGTCAACGCGGCGCTGGGCTCGGACGCGGCGTTGTTCAACGAAGCCTTCGACGTGTCTCGTTCCGGCAACTGGGAGGACCGCAACATCCTGCAGCGGGTCAAAGACCCCGACGTCCTGGCCTACCGGCAGGAAAGCAGCGCGGCGGAGATTGAGACCAAGCTCGACCAGTTGCGTCAGCAACTATTCGACGTGCGCGCCCAGCGTCCCAGGCCCGGACTCGACGACAAGGTGGTTACCGCCTGGAACGGCCTCATGCTGGCCGCCTTCGCCGAGGCCGCGCGCGTGCTTGGCCGCGACGACTACCGCGCCGCCGCCGTCGCCAGCGCGGAGTTCCTGCAGCAGGAGCTCACGCGCCCGGGGGTGCGCTTGCATCGCACCTGGAAAGGCGGCCGGGCCAAGCTGAACGCCTTCCTGGAGGACTACGCCTGTGCGGCGGAGGGTCTGCTGGAGCTTTATCAGGCCACTTTCGACGAGCGCTGGTTCGAAGCCGCGCGCGGGCTCGCGGACGCGATGATCGAGCACTTCGAGGACCCCGCCGGTGGTTTCTTCGACACCAGCCACGATCACGAAACCCTGGTAACCCGCCCCAAGGACGTGCAGGACAATGCGGTCCCCTCGGGCAACGGCATGGCAGTAACCGTGCTAGCGCGGCTCCACGCGCTGAGCGGCGACGCGCGCTACGCGCGCGCCGTGGACGCCGCGCTGCGCACGGTCGCCGCTCCGGCCGCCCGGTTTCCTACCGCGTTCGCTCAGTGGCTCAGCGCGGCCGACTTTGCGGCCGGCGGCGCGCGCGAGATCGCTATCGTGGGCGCGCCGCGGGACGCCGCGACCGGTTCTCTCGTCGACACGGTCTTCGCCGCCTATCGACCGCGCCAAGTAGTCGCCGTCGGACCGCCGCGCGACACTCAGAGCGTTCCGCTGCTGGACGGTCGTCCCCAGGTCGAAGGCCTGCCCACCGCCTACGTATGCCAGAATTTCGCCTGCAAGCTCCCGGTCACCGAGCCGCAAGCGCTTGCGGCGCAGCTTACGGGCTTATGATTGTTGGTCTGAAGAAAGGCTCCGGGTCGTGCGCGTGAACAGTGCCAGCGTCCATCCGCGTCTATATGCGGGCGCCGTTGCGCTATGCAAGCGGCAAGAGTTGAAGCGCCTTTGCTCGCGCGTGCCGCGCACCCGCGGATCACGCCGTGCAGTCTCATCACGGGTAGACGCCTGATGGACGTCATGCGCATCACGCCGCGCGGTTTCTGCCACGGAGTGGTGGATGCCATCCGACTGGCGCGTGAGGCGGGCGCCACGCATCCCGGACCCGTCTACATGCTCGGCTACCTGGTGCACAACGCTCACGTGGTGGACGAGTTGGCCGAGCATGGAGTGACGCTGATCGATCTGGACGACCGCCTGGGCGGACTGGATCGGATCGACCATGGCACCGTGATTCTCACCGCCCACGGCGTCTCCCCGGCAGTCAAGGAAAAGGCCGTGGACAAGGGCCTCACCATCATCGACGCCACCTGCTCGGACGTATACGTGACTCACGACCTGATCGTCGAGTTGGTCAGCCAGGGCTACGAGATCATCTACGTCGGCAAACGCGGGCACCCGGAGCCGGAGGGCGCGATCGGCGAGGCGCCCGACCACGTGCATCTGGTCACCGACGTGGAGGACGTGCAGCGGCTCGAGCTCGACGCGCAAAAACTGGGAGTCACCACCCAGACCACGCTCAGCCTTTGGGACACGCAGGAGGTCATCGACGCGGTCACGCGGAAGTTCCCGCACGCCGAGGTCCACAACGACATCTGCCTGGCCACGCAGCACCGGCAGGACGCCGCGGTAGAAGCGGCCAAGCATTGCGATCTGGTGCTCGTGGTTGGCAGCCAGCGCAGTTCCAATTCCAAGCGCCTGGTTGAAGTGGTGCGCGACATCACCGGCACGCCGGCCTTTCTGGTGGACGACGTAAGCGAGATCGACTTGACCTGGTTCGAGGGGAGGCAGCGCGTGGGCATCACGGCCGGCGCCTCCACACCGGCGCGGGTAACCCGCGCGGTCATCGAGTACGTCGAGGCCCTCGAACCGCCCGCCGCCGTCCCAAAATCGAAAGCGGCGGCGCGCACGGCTGACCGGTAGGTGACGACTTGAGTCGAGGCCGCCGGCTCGTGCTGCGCATCTCGGAGCTGGCGCCGCTTGGCAGCGATCGGATGCGGCCGCTTGCCGCCTTGGGCTATTCCGTTGAGGAAGTCTGCTCCAGCGACGCCGCGGCCGTGCCGGAGGAGGCGCACGACGCCGAGGCGCTCATCCTGCAAGCCAAGCCCCCGTCGGCGGAGGTCATGCGCCGGCTTACCCGCTGCCGCGTCATCGCGTTGGTGGGAACCGGCTACGACCACGTCGATCTCGAGGCCGCCACCGAGCTCGGAATCATGGTCACCAACGCGCCTTCCTACTCCAGCGAGGAGGTGGCGCTGCACGCCTTCGCCCTGCTGCTGGCCGCGCACCGGCGTCTGCTGGACGCGCACGCGATGGTCGCTCAGGGCCAGCCGTGGGACTACGACCGGTTCGTACCGATTCCGCGGCTCTCGGAGTGCACGCTCGGCGTCATCGGCATGGGACGCATCGGCGCCAACCTCGTGAGGATGTCCGGCGGGTTCGGCCTGCGCGTGCTCGTGCACGACCCGCACATCGACCAGGCCCGGATCATCGCCGCCGGCGCGCAACCCGCCGGTCTCGACGAGCTACTACGGGCGTCGGACTTCGTGACCATCCACACGCTGTTGACGGCGCAGACGCGCGGCCTAATCGACGCGGGCGCGTTAGCGCGCATGAAGCCGACCGCCTATCTGATAAACGTCTCACGCGGACCCATCGTCGACACCGGTGCGCTCACGCACGCTCTGCAGTCGGGCGAGATCGCCGGCGCCGCGCTCGACGTGACCGACCCGGAGCCGCTGCCGGCCGGCCACCCCCTGCTTACCGACCCGCGCGTGCTGCTGTCACCTCACCTCGGCTGGTACTCCGAACGCTCGCTGCCGGCCGCAACCGACGAGGCGGTGGAGCAAGTCGTGCGAGTCCTGCGCGGCCAGACGCCCACGGCGCTGGTGAACCCGGCGGTGCTGCGGCGGCCCAACCTGCGGTTGGACGCCCCCTAAGGTATTGCCGGAATCGGGCGGGCGGTCTCTGCGCTGCGCACGGGAAAGACCGGTCGGGCGGTTCGCGAACCGCCCGACTTCCTAGAGGCGCGCGCGCATGCCTGTCTGCTCGGCCAGCTCATTCAGATCGTGCACCACAACCTCCAGCAGCGGCACGCCGTCGGTCTGCGCCTCGTCGTAGCTTTCCCACTCCATCTCGCCCGGGACGAAAATCCGCTCAACGCCCTCCACGCGGGGGCATTCGTGCATGGCCCGGATCTGCTCATCCATGCGGGCCTTGAACTCCTGAACGGGCATGAACGCCTCGATGTCGATGGCCTGGAAGATGTGGCCGGTCGATCCCAGGTGCCCGTCAACCTCAGGTCGTTGCACGTTGTCGGCGAAGGCCGCGCCCGAAAGCACCCCGGACAGGGCGTCCACGACTTGCGCCAGACCGATGCCCTTTGGCCCGCCGATCGAAACCCCCGCGCCGCCGCGGTCAAGTACCGACGGGTCCGTGGTGGGCTGGCCGTACTCGTCCAGGATCCAGCCCGCGGGCACCGGTTGACCCAGGCGGCCCATGATGCTGACCCGCGAGTTGGCGGAAACGGTCATGGCCATGTCGAGCACCAGCGGCCGTTCGCGCCCGGCCGGGATCGCGTACCCGATCGGGTTGTTTCCGATTATTCGCTCATGCCCGCCAAAGGGGAACATAGTCGGCCCCGCGTTGGTGGCCGCGTAGCCGATCATGTCGTGCTCGAGCGCCATGATCGCGAAGTGCGCGGACGCGCCGTAGTGCGTGCTGTTGCGCGCCAGGGCCACCGCCGTGCCCAGTTCACGCGCGCGTCCGATGGCCGCCTGCATGGCGAAGTGGCCGGTCACGTGACCCGGCCCGCGGTCGCCGTCCACTAGCAGAGTCGCCCCGCTGTCGCGTGCGATGGTGAGATTGGGACTAGGGTTGACTACGCCGTCGCGCATCTGGCCGCAGTAGCGCGCCAGGTGCCAGTGGCCGTGCGTCTTCACGCTGCGCATGTCGGCTTCCAGCAGATTCGCGGTCATCACCGCGGCGTGCTCGCGGCTCATCCCGTGGCGGCTCAGCAGCTCAATGGAAAACGCCCTCAGATGCGCGGCGGGAATGCGTTGCATGGCATCCATGGCCATCGGCGCACTTGCTCCGTTTCCGATGCGGGACGCCGCCAGCCGGGGCGTCGCAGCGCGAGTAATCGCCGCATCCTACGTCAGTCGGCGCGCGGCCGGAAAAGCGCTCCGTCCCGAAGCGGCGGCGCCCGCTGTTACTATCGGCTGGCGTCCCGCAAGACACGATCCGACATGCCGCCGCAGGACTCCGAGGAGCTCGATCTCGATCACGTCATTTTCGGCCTCTATCAGAGGCCCGACCACCGCCACGCGGTTCAAGTGACGTCCGAGGACGACGTGACGCGGGTCCGGCGCGTGGTTGAAGAGGGCGTGGCGCGCCTGCAAGGCGCCGAGGCCGTTCTCGGCCGCGGCATTCGGGTCGCCGTGGAGCGCGAGGACAGCGGCCGGCCTTACCGGGTCTGGCTGTGGCGCGCGCTGGTCGGCGGGCAACGCGTCGCCCGCGAGGGATTCAGCGGCAGGCAGCGAGCCACGCGCGCGTAGTTCGGCTCCCTCTCCGTCACTCCGGCCGGTCCCCATCCATCCCTCCCGCGTCCGCGGGAGGGTGGATTCACGTTTCAAGTGCAACGCCTGGTTCCAGACGACTTCGGCAGGTTTTTTGGCAGCTGAGGCATTTGCGCGGCGTGTTGTTATGGGCCTGCACGAGCTGGGTGAAGCGAGCGTCGGGCAAGGTCGCCAGATCGGTTTTGCGCGGCCGGGTGCGGCGCGGGCGCGCAGGCCCGCATCGGCCTGCACGGCGCGTTCCATCTGGGCGTCGAGGGCCTCGAGTGCCCGGGCCGGCGCCGGGGCCGCTAGGTTCGCGGGCGGCCGTTTGCGTCCAGCTCACCGATCTCCTCGAGCAGCCGCATGCTTTGCAGCACGTCGTGGATGTTGGTGAGCGGCTGGCGACCGGTCGCGACGCAGTCCAGAAAATCGCGGTGCAGGGCGTCCAAACCCTCATCCAGACGGCCTTCGGGGTGTCCCGGGATGGGCTGGCCGCGGATGATCTCCGGCTCTTCGGCGTCGGCCGTGAATATCTCGGCGTAGGCGGGCGGGCGCAGATAGGCGCTGACGGCGTTGCCGTGGAGCCCGATGCGGTAATAGCGCTGGGCAGCATGGCCGACGACCGTGTGAACCGCCACCGTGCCGGATCGGAACCGCACGATCGAGTTGTAGGTGCTGGGCCAGTCGGTGTAGGAGCGCTCGGAGCGCGTAAGCACCTGCTCCCACGCGCCGCCGCAGACCCAGCGAATGAAGTCGATCATGTGGATGTCTTCGTCGTAGAGCCGCGTGTTGAAGAGCCGGCCGCGCTCGCTGTCGATCAGGTTCTTGTGAAACTCGGTGAGCACGCAGCGGATGGGTCCGCGCTCGCGAACCTTGGCCAGCACGGTGCGGATCATGGGCGTCCAGCGGCGCTGCAATCCCACGCACACCAACCGGTCGTTGCGCCGCGCGGCCGCGGCGATGCGCTCAGTGGCGGCGGAGCTGGCGCCGGGCGGCTTCTCGACGAACACGTGCCGGCCCGCGTCCAGCGCCGCGACCGCGACCGGGGGGAGCAGCTCGGGTTGCATGACCACGTAGACGACATCGCAGTCGACCTCGTCCAGCATGCGGTGAAGGTCGGTGTAACGGCGCTCGACGTCGTAGCGGTCGGCCGTCTCGGTGAGCCGATCGGGGTCCAGATCGCAAACGGCTTCCAGCGCGACGGCTTCGCCGGCACGCTCCAGGGCGGGGTAGTGAGCGCTGTTGGCGCGCCGTCCCGCGCCGATGAATGCGGCTTTGAGCATGGAAGGGTGTCCGGGAGCGACCGCGCGGGATGCGGATCGCGGCGGCCAGTCTGCTACCCGGCGGCGCACCTGGCAATTCCGAGGTGGGGGCGATTCGCGAACCACCTCTACAGGAGGTGTCTTTCCCGGCTTGTGGGGCAGTCTTTTCCTCCGGTCCTGTACACACGTCTCGCGTTCCCGGTGATCCCGTCGCGGCGCTCCGTTGTAGGGGCCGTTCGCGAACGGCCCGTCCGACGTTACACCGTAGATCCCCGCGTGTATGATTGGCACATTCAAAATCAATTCATAAACGCGGTCGAATTACTGTCGCAAGAACAGGCTATCACCGACAATCCAACGGTTATAAAACGCCGTTCAGTTCGTCTGAAGAGCTATGACTACTCTCAAGCCGGAATGTATTTCGTGACGGTCGTCACGCGGGATCGGTCATGTCTATTCGGACATGTCGCGGACGCGGTAGTCCAGCTCAGCGACGCCGGGCGTCTGGTTAGGGATTCGTGGGAATGGCTTACCGTCCAATATTCCTACGTGACATTGGACAAATACGTTGTGATGCCGAACCATATGCACGGCATCATTGCCATCACCGATCTGTGTAGGAGCGGTTCGCAAACCGCTCGTCCCTCGAACCGCCGTAAACCGTGGGGCGTCTGATAGGCGCATTCAAAACTGTCGCAGCAAAGCGCGTGAACCTTGCGCGGAGAGCCCCTGGAGCCCCGATCTGGCAGCGGAATTATTATGAACATGTTATTCGAGACAATGATGAATTGGCCAAGATTCGCGAATACATCGTCAATAATCCAATCCAGTGGCATTTAGACAGATATAATCCTGAATTGCAATCCAAGCACAGGTAATCGTGTTGAGGCGAAGTCAAGAGGGCGGTTCGCGAACCGCCCCTACGTGGCTGCGGATTTCGGAGGCGTGACCATGAGGGGCATCGCGACGGCGTGGGGCCGGGCGAGCCGCAGGAAGAAATGGCCGGTCCCGGCTGAACCGGTCATGAAATCCACACCGTATTCACCCGGCTCGTCGGACCGCCAGCGCGCGCGGCCTCCCGCTTCCTCACGGTAGGCGGTGGCCAGGCGCCCGAACTCGCGGGCGCGCCGCATCCAGCCTTGCTCGCCAAGCACGCGCGACATCTCGATGAGCAGCTCACCATTGCCGGCCAGGCCATGGCACTGCGAGGCGTTGGCGCGAACGTCACCGGCCGCGTAGACCGCCTCGGCGCAGCGCTCGGCGAGGCCGCGCAGGGAGGCGTCGCCGACGGCCTCGAACCCGCGAATGGCGAACAGGCCGATGCCCGGCGAACCGTGGCACCACTGCACGCGCGGCGCACGGGTATCGCCCGGGTAACGGGTCCATGCGACGCCGGCGTCGGTCTCGAGCGCGTGGGACTCGATCCAGCGCGCCGCTCCCAACACGGCGTCGCGGAAGTCATGACGCCGCGTGACTCGGTAGAGCTCCGCAAGGGCGTAGCCGATGCCGGACGCACCGTGCCCAAAGCCGGCGGCCTCGAAGGTGCCGGAACGCCGCACCCAGGGCCAGCGCCAGCCGCTTGCGTCCGCCCGCGCGGCGCTCAGAATCACATCGCCGGCGCGTTCGGCCGCGGCCACGTACCCGGCGTCACCGGCGGCGCGACCCATTTCGAGCAGGAATATCACCGCGCCGGCGGCGCCGGTGAGCAGCTCGGCTTCCGCATGTTCGACACGCTGCAGGGCGCGCGCGCGGCTCAGCGCCAAATCGAGCCAGCGTGCGCGGCGAGTGGCCTGGAACAGGCGCAGGAACGTCATGCCGTGCCCGGCCAGACCGAAGTAGAGACCCGGATCGGGGCTGGCCGACGTCAGATTCGCCTTTGTTTCCTGGTCGATCCAGAGAGCGCCGCTCTCGGCAATCTCGCGGTAGCGCGCCTCGCCGGTAGCCGCGAAGAGGTCCGCGAAGAGGATGGGCACGCCCGCGCTGCCGGCGAACATGTCCGGCGTGTATTGGGGTTGGCCGAAGTAGCTCAAGGTCTGCCAGCGGCTGCCGCCGCCGGCGGGCTCGGCCAGCGCCGCGACGGCGCCGGCCACGTCCCGCGCCAGGTCCAGAAACTCGTCCGACTCGCTCACGTTTCCCCGCCGGTGCCGACCCAGGGCTTTGCGCCAAGGTAGCGGAAAGTACGGACGCACGCGCGGCAGGCGACAGAGGCGAGTTTGCCGGGTAGGCTGCGCATGCGGCTGACACGGATCGAGGAGTGCCATGGCGCCCAATATGGACGGACAGGCGCCGATAACCGACCGCTACCCCGGACTGCGCCATCTGATGATGCAATTTCATCAGATGAAGGACTTCCTCGACAACCCCTTGATCGTGACCGAAGGCGAGGGCGTTCGGATTCGGGACCAGGACGGGCGCTGGTATTACGACGGAGTGTCGGGCATCGGCGCCATTCAGCTCGGTCACGGCAACCGGAAAATCATCGACGCGATGAAGGCGCAGATCGACCGAGTTGCGCTGGCGCTGCCGGTGCATGCAGTGAACGAACCGGAGATCGAGCTGGCGAGTCTGCTGGCAAGCGTGACCCCGCCCGAGTTCACGACCGTCAAGTTCACGAGCGGCGGGTCGGAAGCGAACGAGACCGCGATCAAGCTGGTTCGCCAGTTCCACAAGCAGACGGGCAATCCGGGAAAGTACAAGGTGATTTCGCGCTACAAGAGCTTTCACGGCGCGACGCTGGGCACGCTGGCGGCAACCGGCGGCGCCGCGCGCAAATCGAAGTTCGAGCCGCTGCCGGCCGGGTTCGTTCACATGCACCCGCCGGAGTGCTATCACTGCCCCTTCAAGCTGACCTACCCCGACTGCGGAGTGGTCTGCGCGCAGGTGCTGGAGGACGTGATACTGGGCGAGGGGCCCGATACGGTGGCGGCGTTCATCGCGGAGCCGGCCGTAATGTCGGCGGAGACGTTCTACGTGCCGCCCGCCGAGTATCTGCAGATCGTTCGCGACATCTGCGACCGATTCAACGTGACGCTGATCTTCGACGAGGTCGTCACCGGGTTCGGGCGTCTGGGGGAGCTGTTCGCGGCGGAAGCTTTTGGCGTGTGGCCGGACATACTGACGGTGGGCAAAGGGATCAGCAGCGGCTACGCGCCGCTGGCCGCCGTGATTATGCGCGAGGAGATCGCGGGCGCGTTCTGGGGAGACACGGCGCAAAACGTCCATTTCAACACGGGCCACACCTACGGCGGCTACCCGGTCGCGTGCGCCGCCGGGGTAGCGGCGGTGAGTCAGATCGCGGACGACGGCGTGCTGGCCAACGCCCGCCGGCAGGGGCAACGACTGCAAGCGCGTCTGCTGGACATGGCGGACCGCTATGACGTGATTGGGCGCGTGGAGGGTCGCGGGCTGCTTTGGGGCGTGGAGTTCGTGGCCGATCGCGCCACGCACGCCAGTTTTCCAGCCGGGCGCAAGTTCGGGCGCGCGGTGGGACGGGCCGCGCGCGAGGGCGGGATGATCGCGCGCGCGGGGGACGACGCGTTCGTGTTCCTGCCGCCGCTGGTGGCCATGGACGAGGAGACGGACGAGATGGCTGACATCCTGGACGCGGCCATCGCGGAGACGCTCGAAACGTTCGACTGACCGGCTTGACGTTGCGGTAGGCGTGCGTCCGTCATTCCGGCGCACGCCGGAATCCAGGCGGGACCCCGGCCGCGGGGTCCTCCGCGTTGAGGGAACTAGAAGGCTGGACTCCGGCTCCGTATCGAGAACGGGACAGGCTTCCGCCTGCTTGCGCGAGCTCGCGGGCAAGCACGCCGGAGTGAAGGGGGAAAGACACCCTCGCCCCAACCCTCTCCCTTGGGAGAGGGCGCGGGACTACGGAACCTGGCTATCCCTCGGCGCGCTGATAAACGGGGCTAGTAAGCGCCGCGGCCGCGCGCGACCACCCAGACCGTGCGCAGCAGGATCGACAGGTCTAGAAGCGGTGAGTAGTTCTGGATGTAGAAGAGGTCGTACTCCACGTTTTCGCGCAGCGGCAGCTCGCTGCGGCCGTTGACTTGCCACCAGCCGGTGATGCCGGGTAAGACCGCGAGCCGCTGGCGCTGCCACGACTCATACTGCTCCACCACCCAGGGAAGCTCGGGGCGCGGCCCAACGAGGCTCATCTCGCCGCGCAGGACGTTCCAGAGCTGCGGCAGCTCGTCGAGGCTGGTGCGGCGCAGGAAACGCCCCACCGGGGTGACCCGCGGATCGTTGAGCGGCTTGTAGTCGCCCCGCGCCAGGCGGCCTTGCTGCCGCTCGGCCTCGAGACGCGCGTCCACGCCGCGGACCATCGTGCGGAACTTGTACATGGTGAAGGGCCGTCCGTTCTCACCCACGCGACGCTGCGCAAAGATGACCGAGCGGCGATCCTGGACATAGATCGCGAGCGCGATCACGCCCATGGCGGGCGCCATCACAACCAGGGTCAAGACCCCCAGCACAAGGTCGAAAACGCGTTTGGCGACCCGGTCGAACCCGGTGATCGCCGGCGCCCGCACGCTGATCATGGGAATGCCCCAAACGTCTTCGGCCACGGCGCGACCGGGCATCAAATGGAACACGTCGGGCACGAGACGGATGCGCACGTGCTCGCGTTCGAGGTCGAGCGCGATCCGGTGCACGCGATCGTGCGCCCGCATGGGCAGGGCGATCACCACCTCGTCAATGGCGTGGCTCTGCACGATCGCGGGAAGCTGAGTGGTGAGACCCAGCACGGGGCGGCCGTTGAGCCGGTTGCTCTGCTTGGCCTCGTCGTCGTCGGCGAAGCCGATCACGTCCAATCCCGACCAGGGGCGGTCGAGAATCATGCGCGACACGCGATCGCCCACCGGACCGGCGCCAACGATCAGGAGCCGCCGCTGACCGCCGGAGGCGAAGCGGCGGCTGCGCACCGCGAGATTGAGCATCCAGCGGTAGTTGATCAGGAGGGCGATGTCGATCACCACGAAGTAGACGAACAGCAGACGCGAGAGGAACTCGACCTTCAGCAGAAAGAACGCCGCGAACAGGGCCGCGGTGGCAATGAGCACACCGGGCACGAGCGCGCGGGCCTCGTCGACGACGCGCAGTACGCGCCGGTGGTCGTAGAGCTTGGCGAAACGCAAGAAGAAGGCCCATATGACCCCGACGATCAGGTACTCGGAACCGCCCAGCCAGTCGAGGTTCTCGGCGGTGGCGCCGAAGGGCAGCAAGTGGCGGATCAGGTCGGCCAGGTAGAGCGCCAGCAGGGTGAGAGCAACGTCGCCGGCGGCGAGAAACCGGCCAAAGGCGCGTACGCGGTTGTGCATGCTAGCTGCGGCCGACCAACTCTAGGTACACAGCCTCAGTCGCGCGGATCATTGTGGTTGGATCGAGGCGGTCCGCAACTGCGCGCCGCGCGTTTCGAGCGATGTTGCTCGCCTCATCGGGGTATGTCAACAGATGAAGGGCGGCGCGCCCGGCGCCGGCGCCGTCCGCCACCGGCACCAGCAGGCCGGTTACGCGGTCCTCGATCAGATCGAGCGTGCCCACCGCGCGCGCGCCGACGACCGGAACGCCGGCCGTCATGGCCTCCATGACCGAATAGGGCACGCCCTCCCAACGGGCCAGGTGGAGATACACGTCCATGGCCGGCAGCAGCGCGCGCGCGTCGGCCAGGTAACCGGGCCGCGCGGTGCGCTCCAGCAGGCCATGGGCCGCCAGGCGCCGCTCGACGGCGCCGCGCAACTCGCCGCCGTTGATCCAGACGAAGCGCACGTCGGGACGGCGCCGGTGGATCTCGGCGAAGGCGTCCACGATGTCGAACGGGGCCTTTTGCGGGGTGAAGCGGGCGGTGGTGCCCACCACCGGGACGTCGTCGGGAAGCCCCAGCCGGCGGCGGGCCTCGGCGCGCCCCAGCGGCTGGAACCGCTCGAAGCTGTTGGGGATCAGCCGGACCTTGCCGGCGGAGACGATGGATTCGGCAACGCGCCGCTCACTGGGGGAAAGGGCGATCAAGCGGTCCGTGACGCCGCCCAGCGCGCGCTCGAGCAGGCGGTACGCGGCGCGCCGCAGGCCGCGTGGAGAGTTGAGGAAATAGAAGCCGTGCGGGGTGTGCACGACGCGCGCGGCCGAGAGCACGGCGGCCAGCCGCCCCGTCACGCCGGCTTTGGTGCTGTGCGTGTGCACGATGTCGTAACCGCCCGACCTGATGAGCCGCGCCAGGCCGAGAATGGCGCGGGCGTCGTGAAGCGGGTGCAGGGCGCGCCGCATCGGCAGCGCGTGAATCGCGACCGGCGCGGCGCGCAGGTCGTCTACGAACGAGGTGTCGCCGTGAGACTCGGAGCGAACCGGCGGGCAGGCGACCTCGACGCGTAATCGCTCGCCATCGAGGCCGCTGGCGAGGTCGACCAGATGGCGCTTGGTCCCGCCGATGGTGGCCTCCATGACGTGGAGGACACGCAGGCGGGCGTCAGTGCGCTCTAGGCGGGCGCCATGATCGTTTGGCGCAGCCACTCGTACTCGGCCTCCAAGCCTTCGCGAATGCTCGTGTCCGGATTGAAGCCTAATACGCGTTGGGCCTTGCCTATGTCGGCGTCGCTGTGAAGCTGGTCGGCCGGGTTGCGCTCGGCGTGTCGGATGTTCGCCGAGCGGCCGACCACCTCCTCCATCTCACGCACGAACTGGTTGATGGAGACGCACGGCCCACTGCCGATGTTGAAGGTCTCGCCAACCGGCAAGGCTTCCAGCACCCGGACCTGCGCCTCCACGGCATCCATCACGTAGGTGAACTCGCGGGTCTGCTCGCCGTCGCCGAAGACGGTCAGCGGCTCGCCCTGGGCTATCGCCTTGAGCGCTATGTGGGCGAGCATGTCGGGTCGCTGGCGGGGCCCGAACAGGGTGTAGTAGCGCAGGATCACCAGCGGCAGACCGTAGAGCCGGTGGTAGGCGCGCAGAAGGTACTCGTCGGATACTTTCGTTTGGGCGTAGAACGAGATCGGGCTGAGGCTGTGGTCCTCCGGGGTAGGCCGCCGGGGATCGAATCCGTACACGGACGAGGTTGAGGCGAAGCTGAAGAGTTTGATCCGGGCCTCACAGGCCGCGTGGGCCAGACGCTGCGTGGAAGCGCTGTTGTCGCGCAGGTAGCGCGCGTAGACGTCGGGCGACCAGCCCTCGCGAACGCCCGCGCGGGCCGCGAGGTGAAAAACGTAGTCGGCGCGCCGTAGCAGCGGGTCCAGCTCGATCTCCGCGAGATGGCCCTCGACCGGCTCGAAGTGCGGATGGGCGCCGAGGATGCGGGCGTTCGCGCGCTTCTGCGCGACGTCGTACGAGTCGGTGAACCCGTCGACGCCAATGACCTGATGACCGCGCGCCAGGAGCGCCTCGCAAAGATGCGAAGCGATGAAGCCGGCGGCGCCGGTGACAAGACTCACCGGCCGATCTTCACGACGCTGCATAGGGCTAAACGCCAAAAAAAGCGCGCAACGACGGCGCGCTAGCGGGATTATATGCGGGGCGGCGCTTACGCGAGTCCTGTCGGACAACCTCGGGCACCCGCCGCGATGGGCCGGGGACTCCAGGCAACCTCTTCGTATCGACCATCGGGTCGGGTCTCAGGCGCCGCCGGACATTAGCTCGGCGTAGATGGCGCGGGTGGCCGCACGCATTCGCTCGACGCCGAACGACGCCTCGGCGCGCCGAGCGCCAGCGCGTCCCAGCGCCGCGCACCGATCCAGGTCCCGCAGAACGGCGGTCAGGCTTTCCGCCAGGGCGGCGGGATCGCGCGGCGGGACGAGCAAACCCGTTGCGCCGTGCTCGACCACCTCCTCGACGGCGCCGACGCGCGTAGCGACCACGGGCCTGGCGGCCGCCATGGCCTCGAGCAGCGTCAAGCCAAAGCCTTCCCACTCGGAAGCCAGCGTGACCACGTCGGCGGCGGCCAGCAGATCGGGAACGTCGCGGCGCACTCCCAACCACTGCACGGACGATCCGAGCTCGAGCCGGCGCGCCAGGCCATGCAGCGCCTCCGCGTATTCGGGCCGTCCCAGCTGCGGAGCGCCGGCGAGCAAGAGGCGCGCTTGCGGCACCGCTTGACGGACCGCCGCGAAGGCGTGCAGGAGCAGCGAGTGATTCTTCTGCGGATCGAGCCGCGCCACGCAAAGCACGACCCGATCGGCGTCTCGCAGTCCCAGGCGCGCACGCGCACCGGTGCGGTCCGCCGCCGCGTAGGGCGCCGGATCGATGCCGTAGGGAACGACCCGCACGCTCGCGGGAGGCACGCCGGCGCGGTGCACGGCCCAGGCGCCCACTGCCTGGGAGATGCAGACGGTGCGGTCGACAAGCTGCGCGGCGGCGCCGTGGACCCGCCGCCAGTGCCAGCGCTCCAGGCGATGCTCCAGGTTGTGCTTGGTTGCGACCACGCGGCCAACTCCCGCCGTGCGCGCGGCCAGCGCTCCGTAGATGTCGGCCCGCAGGAGATGGGTGTGCACGATGTCGTAGCTCCCGGACCCGATGACGGCGGCGAGCGCGGGGACAAGGAGCGGCCCCGCGCGCCCCGCCATCGGAAGGTGGCGCACGCGGCGCACCAGCGTCTCGAAGGCGGTCCGCAGATCGTGGTCGCGAAAGTAGATCAGGTCCTGCGTCCGCGGCGCGCCCAGGCCCGGCAGCAGGCTCAGCAAATGCCGCTGGGCGCCGCCAACGGCGAGCGAGGTGATGACGTGAAGGACGCGCGGACCCGCGCTCATGCGCGGCCGTCGAGCAGGGCCGCGTAGCGCGCGAGGGTCCGGTCGGCCTGCCGGGCGAGCGTGAACTGCTGCGCCACGCGCCGTTGGCCGGCGGCGCCGAGCGCGGCCGCGTGATCGCGGTCGCGCAGGATCAGGTCGATGCGGTCGGCCAGTCCCAAAGCGTCTTCGGGATGGACCACGTAGCCGGTTTCGCCGTCAGGCACGACTTCGGGCCCGGCGCCGAGCGCGGAGGCGACGACCGGCGTTCCGGCCGCCATCGACTCGATGAGAGTCAGGTTAAAAGGGTCGGGATAGGTCGACGGCGCAATCGTCACGGCGGCGGCGCGGTAGGCGTCGCGCAACTCGGCGGGATCGAGCCAGCCGGGCAGCACGAGACGCTGCTCCACGCCGAGCCGGGCGGCCATGCGCCGAAACCGGGGCAGGTAGCCCGGGTTCTCACCGGCGATAACGAGCCTCGCCTCGCCGTCCCGCATGCGAGCCAGCGCCTCCAGGGCAGCTTCGGCGCCCTTGGCGCGGCCGACCCGAGCCGCAAGCAGCACGAGCGGCTCGCGGTCGAGACCCAGGCGGGCGCGGAAGCGCTGGCCGTCGCCGGCGGCCCACCAGTCCGGGTCCACGCCGTTGTGAACTACCTCGGCGCCGCCGTAGCCGTTGGCGCGCAGGGCCGTCTGAAGCGCGCGGCTGATGGCGAAGAGGTGGTCGACCTGTCCCTCCATGCGGGCCCGAATGGCAGTGTTGCGCAGCGGGTTCCAGCGGAAGCGCTGGCACTTGGCGCAGTTGAACCAGCGCTGCCGAAAGTCCACGGCGCCGTTGGTGCAGATGAACTTTATGCAGCAGAACAGCAGGAAATCGTGCGCCGTGTATGCGATGGGAACGTCCAGCTCGGAAGCCGGTCTGAGCGACGCGAAGGAGAGGTGCTGGTGGATGTTGTGCGCATGCACGATGTCGGGCTTGAAGTCACTCAGGGCGGCGTGGACTCCCGCCAGAACCAGCGGGTTGGCTATGGCAACCGTGTTGCGGAAGCGTTCGGGATAGCGCGAGCGCAGGCGCGTCACGCGCACGCCTTCCTGCTCCGCTTCACCTGGGCTATCGGGCGAAGTGGCGATCACGTGCGGCGAGTGGCCGCGCCGCACGAACTCTCGCGCCAGCCGCTCGACCACGACGCCCGCGCCGCCGCGATTCTCGGGCGGGTAGGTGTCGGCCAGCAGGGCGATGCGCATGGGTCGGAATAGGTGGGTCGGCCAGCCGATTCTAGGCCGCCGCCGCCCGGTAGGCGGCCAGGCAGGCACGGGCAACGCGCGACCACGTGAAGTTCTCGAGGACGTGCCGGCGCGCGGCGGCGCCGCCCCGCCGTGCGGTTTCGAGGGATGAGGTGAGCGGCGTGAGGGCCGCGCGCAGGGCCTGATGATCGCCGGGCGGAACGACCGCTCCCGCCTCGGGCGCGATGATCTCGGGAAGGCCCCCCGCGTCCGAAACGACCACCGCGGTCCCGCAGGCCATGGCCTCGATCGGCGCCAGGCCCACCAGCTCGGGGAGCGCCTGGTGGCGGCCGCGGTAGTCGTCGTAAACCGAGGGCATGACAAAAACGCAGGCGGCCTGAAGCGCGGCGACGATGCGCTCGTTGGCGGCGTCGAGATGGAACGCCACGTTGCGGCCCTCGGCCTGCGCGCGCAGGAAGGCCAGGTAGTCAGGGTCGTAGGGACGCCCAAAGACATCGAGCGCGGCGCCTTCGGGCAAGGCGCGAATGGCGTGCTCGACGCCCTTGTGCGGCACCAGCCTTCCCACGAACACGACGCTGCCGGGCGTCTTGGGACCCGCGGGGCGGTAGGTCGACTCGTCGACGCCCGCGTAGATCACTTCGAGGCGGCGGCCCAGGTAGGGCAGCGTGCCGGCCGCGAAGCGGCTCTGCGCCAGGTGTGCGTGAATCCAGCGCCCGATGCGCAGGCGGCGGACCCAGTTCACGCCTCCGCCGCCATGGTCGGTCACGAATATCCGCTTGCGCAGCACGCGCGCCTGCAGCGCGGCCAGCGCGGTGATCCCGGTGCGGGCCTGATGGCAGTGCACCACGTCGGCCCAGCCCACGGCCGCGAGAAACCCGGGTCCGAGCGGGTCGTGCGGCCGGCCGCGCAGATGCGTCCAGGCGCGCCGCACCTCGACGGGGAAATCCGCCCGCCGATGCAGTCCGGCGCGCGCTCCGAATGAAACCAGACGAACCGGGGTCAGCTCCGCCATTGCGCGGGCCAGCTCGAGCGGGTAGCGCTCGCCGCCGCCGCGCACCGAGGCGTCATCGAACCAGGTGGGGCTTAGGTGGAGTACGCGCGGGCGGTTCACGCCGGCCGCTCGGCGACGATGAGGTAACCGCCCGGGTCGCCGGCAGGGCGGCGGAAGGGCCGCCAAAGCAGCGCGGTCCAGAGCAACACCCAAATGCCTGCGGGAACCAGGCGGCGGCGGTGCACGCCGCGCAGCCAGTCGAGGACGCGGCGGCCGGCCACGCGGCGGACCATCAGCGCGTCGAGCTGCTGCCAGGCCCGCTGCGTGGCGGCCGGCAGGTGGCCGGAAGTGTGCACGACGGTCAGCCCCAGCTCGCCCAGCAGCGCGGTCCACTCGTCAAGCGACCGGTAGTGGTGATGGCCCAGGCGGGCGTCCATCGCCTCGGCCGCGTGAGCGGAGGAGCCTTCGCGAATACGCTGGCGAAAGGCGGGCGACGGAACGGTAAAAACCAGACGCCCGGCCGGTTGCAGCAGCCGGGCCGCTTCGCGCAGGGCGTCCAGGTCGCCGGGGATGTGCTCCAGCACGCTCTGGCTGAAGACCGCGGCGTAGGAGCGCGCGGCCAGGGGCATGCGGGTGGCGTCGCCGCGCAACACCGTGCGAAATACGCCGCTGGCGGCGGCCACGTTCGCCTCGCTGGCCACCAGCTCCAGGCCGTCCAGGGGCCGGTGCGAGCGCAGGACCGTGCGCGCAACCTCACCGTTGCCGCAGCCGAGATCGAGCACGGGCGCTCCGAACGCGACGTCGCGCAGCATGACGAACTCGGTGGCGCGCCAGAGCGCGATGGCGGGCTGGTGCAAATGCGCTCGCAGCGCCAGTCGCAGCAACTCGGCGTCGGAGCGCGCCGCCAGCGCGGTGGGGAGGTGGCGCGCGGGTCGGTCAGTCATGGCGCGTTATCGAGCGCGGCGGCGCGCTCCACGAATTGGCGCATACGTACGGCATAGGTGTGGTCGCGCAGCACGCGCTCGCGTCCCGCCTGCGCGATGGCGCGGCGGCTCTCGGCGTCGGCCAGGAATGCATGCACGCGATCGACCAGCTCAGCCCGATCGTGGAAGACCGCAATCTCGCGGTCGATCTCGAACAGCTCGCGCATACGCGCTTTGTGGTCGCTGAGCTGGAACGCTCCGGCGGCGGGTATCTCGAAGGTGCGCATGTTCACGCCCTCGCGCATCTGGGCATGGTGGACGTTGAGCACGATCTTGGCCGCGCGATAGACGGCCGCTACCCGCGAGGCGGGCAGCAGCGTCGGCCCGCGATGGTGACGGCGCGCGGCGTAGCGTTCTTCCAGCTTCTCCCAGCCGCGTCCCCACAGGCCCAGGTTCACCCCGGCGCGGGCGACGGCCTCGACCAGCTCGACGCGCTCGCGGCTGGCGGGCAGGTGCCCCATGTTGTGACGCGCGTCCCCGACGAACACGACATCGAAACCGGGCGTCGGCGGATCCGCGGCGCCGGCCGACCAGGCGGCCGGATCGGCGGCGTGCGGAAGAAACTCGGCCTGGACGCCGTAGCGGACCAGATCGGCCGCGTATGACGGCTCGGCGAGGAAGAAACGGTGGTAGAGGTGAGCGGCCGCGATGATGTTGGGAAACCAGGACGGATCGTCCCCGCACCACTGCACCACGGGGCCGTACCCGAGCGCGCGGATTCGATCGACCGTCTCGGGCAGGAGCACTTCGCCCTTCAGCACAATGCTGAGCTCGGGTCGATGGCGCTGAGCGAGCTTCAAGGCTCGCAGGTTGTCGCGGCGCGCCGCGTCCAGAACCCGGTCCAAGTGAAATCGATCGGCGCCCACCAGGCGGCGGCGAAGCCGGCCCGCGAGCCCGACCCGACGGCTCAGCCGCGAGCTGTACACAAGCGCGCGCACGGCGTGGCCGTTGGCGGCCAGCCCGGCCGCGCAGTACTCGGTCCAGCGGCCGGTGTCCCAATGCGGTCCGATCAGCAGGATGCGCATGCTTGCTCCACGGCGCGCCAGACGGCGCGCGCGGCCCGCTCCCAGGTGAACTCGGCCGCGCGCTCGAGCCCGCGCGCCCGCAACTCACGCTGCCGGTCTTGGTCCCCGGACACGTCTATCAGCACGTTCGCCACGGAGTCGGGGTCCTGGGGGTCAACGCGCAGGCCGGCCGCGCCGCAGACGTACGCCAGTCCAGCCTGATCGGAGACTATGACAGGCACGCCCGAGGCCATGGCCTCGAGCGCCGGCATGCCGAAGCCCTCGTCCAGCGCGAGGCTGGCAAAAGCACGCGCACCGGCGAAGAGCAGCGGAAGGTCCTCCGGCGGCACCGCGCCCAACACTCTCACACCCACGCCGGCTCCGCGCTCCAGGTGGGGCGCCACGTCCTGGTAGCGCCAGCCTTTGCGGCCGGCGATCACGAGCGTGGCCCGCAAGCCGCGCGAGCGCGCTTGCAGGAATGCGTCCACCAGGGTTCCCAGGTTCTTGCGCGGCTGCAGCGTGCCCACGAAAAGAACGTAGGGCGGCTCGATTCCGTGGCGCGCCTGGCAGGCCGCGACCGCCTGTCGATCGTGGTCGGGCCGGAAGCGCCGGGCGTCGACGCCGTGCGGTGCCACGTGAATACGCTCGGAGGGAATGCCGTAGACGCGACTCACCTCATCGCGCACCCAAGGGGATACGGCAACCAGGGCGGCCGCGCGGTGCACGTTCTCGGCGGTCCAAAGGTCCAGCAACTCCCAGGTGGCCGCATCGAAGAATCGAGCTCCCCCGGGGCGCATGAAGGCAACGTCGTGCACCACCGCCAGATGGTGCGGACCGCTTAGCAGCGGCGTCGGCTCGTGAGCGCTCTGGAGGTAGGCGGAAAGCCGCCGCCAGGCGGGTCTGAAACAGACGCGCGCGCGATACCAGGGGTCGGCGCCGAGCATGGATCGCAGCCGGCGGTTGCCAAATGGAAAGGGTCCGAGACGGCGCACCCGCGCGCGCGGATCTTGCGCCTGCCCGAAGCGCAGGGGCGCGTCCACCAGGAGCTCGATGCTGTGGCCGGGGTTGGCCGCGATCAGCGCGCCGGTCAGGTTGCGCATGCTCTCGCCGTGCCCATCGGGTATGGCGAGGTTGGCGCTGCGCAGGTTGAGGGCGACTTTCATGTGGGTAGAGCGAAGCGCCGGACCAGCGTTCCAAGCTCGGCCCGGATGGCGCGGCGGTCGGCCAGGTAGAGCAGCGCGCCGTACACGACGGCCACCACGAGGCCGCCTTGAATCAGCAGCAGGGCGTCGGTCAGGAGAGGAAGCAGAACGAAGCGGCCGAACGCTCCGGCCGCCAGCGCGGCTAAGAGCGGCTTGCCCAGGTGCGGCAGGAGACGCAGCCCGAAATTGTGGTAGGCGAGCGGCAGCAGGGCCAGCGCCGCCAGAATCTGCGTTGCCGCCAGGGCGACGGGAATCGCCAGCAGCTCCAGTCCGGCCAGCGTCAGCAGATACGTGAGCAGCCAGGCCGCGACCGCCCAGATGACGGCCACGGTCAGCACCAGCCTGGTCTTGCCCAGGGCGTTGAGAATCGGGGTGATGAGGCCGTTCACCGGCACCAGCAGGGCGCTGACGGCGAGCAGATAGAGCGCCGGCACGGCGGGCACCCATTCATCGCTGTAGATGTGGCTAGCGATCTCGGGCGCGAAGGCGAAGATGGCGGCGAAGACGGGCAGGGTGACGATGGCGTTCCACTTCAGGCTGAGCTCGGCGCCGCGCCTCACCCGGTCGGGCTCGTCCTGAATTCGCGCGAACGCGGGCAGGCTCACGCGCGCTACGAGCTGAGTCAGGCCCAGCGGGTACGCGGCGTGCCGGTTGGCCCAGTGGAGGTGGCCCGTGGTGGTGACGCCGAACGCGCGCGGCGAGAACATGGGGATCAGCGAGTCCTTCAGGATCAGCGCGAGCCGCGAGCCCTGAAACTGCGCGCCGAAGTTGACGTAGGGTCGGATCGCCGCCAGCCGCGAGGTCGGCCGGGGGCGCCAGGGCCGCAGCATTACCACCGCCAAAGTAGAAACGACGCTCGCGCCTACGTGGGCGATCACGAGGCTCCAGACACCGTACGCCGCGATGGCGAATCCGATGCCGGCGCAGTAGAACCAAAGAGTGCTCAAGATGTCGGCCGTGGCGAGACGTCCAAACTGGAGATGACGCTCGAGCAGAGCGGCGGGAACCAGCCGGAAAGCCGAGAAGAAGATGCTGAGCGCGAACGCGCGGATCATCCAGGGATCGGCCTCCGCGTCCAGCAACCCGTTCACCATGGCGGGGCCGGCAAAGAAAACGACGAGAACCGCCGCCGCCGCCAGCGCCAACTGGGCGGTGAACACGGCGCGCAGGTCGTCTCCGGTAGGCTCCGCGCCGCGCTGGATCAGACTCGGCTGCAGGCCGACGTCCGCGAACAGCTTGACCAGGCCGGCCAGAAAAGCGATCGGCAGGATGATGCCGAAGTCGTCCGGCGTCAGCAGGCGGTAGAGCGCGATGAAGCCGACGATGGCGACCATCTTCAGCGCGCCCTCGCGCATGCCGAGCGTGACCAGGCCTCGCACCGCGCGCTGACCCAGATCCGCGGTCGGCGAAGGCTCGGCCGTCGCTGCGGTCCGGGTCATCTGC
The DNA here is from genome assembly GCA_965220075.1 of Chloroflexota bacterium. Taxonomy (GTDB): domain Bacteria; phylum Chloroflexota; class UBA11872; order UBA11872; family UBA11872. The sequence continues at coordinate 441,253 of OZ244806.1, read as the reverse complement.
GGGGGGTCTGCCTTGGGCTGGGCGGCAAGCGCGGGCGCGCGCCGGACAGGGCTGCCATGCGCTCAGGGTAGCCTGGAGCGCTCCGGCCCAAGGCCCAGGGTCTCGGCGTAAACGTCCAGAAGCCGGGCGGTGGAGTGCTCCCAGGTCATTTGAGCGGCGCGGGCGCGCCCGCCCTCGGCAAGGCGCCGCCAGAGGTCGGCGTCGACTAGCACTCGCCGGACCGCGCCGACCAGCGCGTCGGGATCATCAGGCGCCACCAGCAGACCGTTCAGGCCGTGGCGCACCGGCTCTTCCGCGGCGGTGCCGCGCGTGCTCACGACGGGGACGCCGCAGGCGCCGGCCTCAAGCAGCACGAGGCCGAATCCCTCGAAGTCGCCGGCGGCTTCGCGGAATGGCATCACCACCGCGCTGGCGCGTCGGTACCAGTTCACCAGCGTGGGGTGGTCCACCCGGCCCGTGAAGGTTACGGCCGCGGCCAGATCGAGGTGGCGTACGAGCTCGCGCAGGCGGCGAACGTAGGGCGAGTCCGCCGGGCAGGGCCCGACGATCGCCAGGCGCGCCGACGGCAGGTCGGCGCGGACGCGCGCCAGCGCCCGCACGGTCAGATCGAATCCCTTGCGGGCCTTGCACTCGCCCACGGCAAGGATCAGACCGGGCTCTCGCTGCGGCGGGTCGCCGCGAGCCGCGAATTCGCCAGGCCGTACGCCGAGCGGCACCACGCCGGTGTGGGTGAAGCCCGTTTCCTCCCGCAGGCGACGCTCCGTGAACGCGCTGATGGCAGGCAGGTACCTGGCGCGGGCGAGGGCGCGGCGGAGCAGCCTTCCCTCCAAGCCGCCGCGCCGCGAGGGTCGGGCGTACGTGCCTACCAGCGACATCAGGTAGGGGCGGCGACCGGCGCTCAGCGAGACGGCCGGGGCGTAAGGCTCGACCAGGCAGTGAATCGCGTCGACCCCTCGAAAGGCGCGGCGCAATGGCCGCAGCGAGCGGGCCAGGAGCTTGGCGTAGTGGCGCGTCTGGTGCTGATAGGAGGGGATCTCGAAGTGGTCGGGATAGGCGCGCAGGTCTTCCATGCGCGCCCAGCGCCTGGGGCTCACGAGGCGAACGTCGAGGCCGGCGGCTATCAGACCGCGCGCCAACTCGCCGGCGTAACGGCCCCAGCCGTTGGTCGGGTCGAAGGCGTCGGCCACCAGCGCGAGCTTCACCGCCGCTCCGCCCACAGGCCGGCCGCGAGCAGCGCGGCGACCAGCCCCAAAGCGACCAGCGTGACAAGCAGGCCGGTTCGGAACCCGGGCGGCTCGTAGCGCATCTCGACAGTGTGCGGCCCGCTCTGCAGCGCCACGCCCCGCATCATGAAGTTCACGGTCAGCAGATCGGCCGGCCGCCCGTCCACGCGGGCGGTCCAGCCGGGCGCCATCGCTTCGTTCACCACCAGGAGGCCGGGCGCGGCCATATCCACCTCAACCGACGCGCGCTCCGCTCCCACGACCAGCGGGCCGATCGAATCGGGGGCGCCGGCCGCGGTCGGGATGGTCAAGCCCGGATCGCGGTCGACGATGACGCGCTCGGGCGCGCCGCGCAGGGCGTCGAGCTGCGCCGCGATGGTCCGCGCGCCGCTGGCCAGGCGCCAGCCGCGCACCACGTAGACGCGCGGCCGCCAGCCCTCCACTTCGTAGAAGTAGAGCGGCTGTTCGACGCCGGCCCATGCGGGCAAGTCGATGGAGCGGCTCTCCACCTCGCGCAAAGTTGGCACGTCGAGCGGGATGCCGGAGGTGACGTAGCGAACATTGGCGGCGGCCAGCGCGTGCACGCGCGCCGCCAGAATGGACTGACGCTCCGCGGCGTCAAGGCTCGAGTCGCGCGCAAAGCCGGCTACGGTGGCGCGCTCGCTGCCCACGTAGGCCAGATACTCGGCCGTGGCGCGCGGCATGAGGTTCTCATAGCCGTCCAGGGACGCCAGGTCGTGGCTGAGCGAGAGATTGGGCGAGAGCGACTGGTTGAGGAAGACGTACTCGAGCAGATCGCGCTGCGGGCGCGCCAGACGCGTGCCGGTAGCGGTGGAAAGCTCGAACTTCTGGGCCAGCCCGCGGTAGGAAAAGACTCTCCAGCGACCCGCGCCGCCGTCGCCGACGAGACTCGACAGCTGAGGCTCGCGCGCGTGCCAATCGGTAGGGACGGTGTGGGCGGCGTGGCCCGGCGCCACCAGCACGTCGCCCACCAGCACGGCCGCAAAGGCCCACTGCGCCGGGCGGACGCCTAGCCGTCCGCGCGCGTAGCGCCAGATCACGAGGGCGCTCAGGAGCGCCGCGATCACCGTCAGGCGCGGCGCCCACTCGACCAGGCTGAAAGCCGACTCCAGGCGCGCGTAGAGCTGATCGAAGGTGCGGTAGTAGCGCTCCGCGGTGAGGAAACGTCCCTCCGAGCCGACTATCACGCGGTCGATGTAGTCGTAACCGTAGGGCCTGATCAGAAAGGCGAAGCCGCTTATGGCGATGGTGCAGGCGATGGCCGCGGCCGCCATCAGTCCGGCCAGCCAGATCCAGCCGCGTGAAATCCAGCGGAACGCCAGCGAGCCGCGCAGGTCGGCGCCGCGCAGCGTGTCCAAACCCATGCCGACCAGGAAGGCCAGCCCGAACGAAGCGATCATCCCGAAACGCGAGGGCGCGCGGAAGAGGTTGAACAGCGGGAGCTTGTGAAGGAGCGGGAAACCGAGGCTGTAGGACCCCAAGGCGATGATCCAGGAGAACACGACCAAGACGGCCAGGAATTGCACCAGGCGGCTGCGGCGGTTGAAGAGAACGGCCAGCAGAGCCAGCACGGGGGTAAGGATTCCCAAATACATGAGCTCTTCGGCGTTGAGGGTGTCGCCCAGCACACGCGGGATCTCGAAGGCGGGGAACAGGTAGCCAAGCACGAGGCTCCAGGGCGCCAGCGAGTCCTGCGCGGCCGCGCTGAAGTCCAGGCCGCCGCCGCGGGTCGAATCGGCGGCGACCGCAATGGTGGGGAGCAGACGCACGGCGGCCAGCCCCACGCCTACGCACGCGGAGGCCAGCAGCCATGCGACCAGCCCCAGCGCCGGCCGTCGGCTCCCGCTCCGCCACTCCCAGACGGCGCGCACGAGCCCGAACACGGCCCACACAAACCCGAAGAGAAACGCGATCTGTGGATGCCCGGCGATGGCCATGACCCCGGCTGTGGCGGCCAGCAGAGCCGCATAGCGCCGGCGTCCGCGCGCGATCAGCTCGATAGCGGCAATGCCCGCGGGCAGCGCAAAGAAGATGTCGACGTAGTTGACGATCTTGGAGGTAGCGAAGAAGAAGGGGCCGTAGGCGAACAGAAAAGCGGCCAGAAAGGCGGCCAGCCGCGAGAGCCCCCACACGCGGCCCAGCCAGTAGGCGGCGGCGGCCGCGAGCGTGACGCCCAGCGCCACCTCGACTATGTAGCCGCGCAAAGGCCCCAGCAGCCAGGCGAGCGCCCAGGTGAGCGGATAGAACCAGCCGAACTCGGAGAACGGCGTTGGGAACCCGCCCAGCAGGTTCTCTATCCAGAGCGGGATACGGCCCTCGGCCAGGCCGTCCGCCAGCAGCGCGTAGCGAGGCTGGTGCAAGACGAGGAAGTCGGTGTCGAGCCATCCTGCGCCCGCGAACAGCTGCTGGCGGTAGAGCACCGCAAGCGGCAGCAGGAGTCCGAGCGCAACCAGCGCGCGATGCGCTCCGGCGCCCGCGCGGTCGGCGCGCTGCAGAACCCCAACGCCGGGCTCGAGCAGGCGGCTCAGGCCGTCGAGCGCGGCTTCAGGAACTCGATGATGGATGCGGCTCGCCGCTCCCATGTGAAGGACTCAGCCTCCGCTCGCGCCGCACGCCGAATGCGCACGGCCAGCTCATCATCGCGCAAGACCCGCGTGATACCGCGCGCGAGCGCCGCCGGATCGTCGGGCGCGACGAGGATGCCATTGCTCTCGTGCCGCAGCACCTCGCGCAGGGCGGGAAGGTCGCTGGCGACGATGGCGCAGCCCGCCGCCATGTACTCGAAGAGCTTCAGCGGGGATGAGTGCTCGCGCGCGATCAGCGCGCGAGCCGTGAACGGGATGACCGCCGCGTCGCAGGCGGCCAGGTAAAGCCGGGCGCGCGCGGGCGGCAGATGCCCCGTGACGGTGACGGCGGAGAGCCCGGCGGCGGCCGCGCGGATCCGCTCTAGGTCCGGCGAGATGCCGCCCACGATGAAGACGCGCGCCTCGGGCGGCAGCGCGCGCGCCGCCTCGACGAGCACTTCCACGCCCTTCCAGGGGTACAGGTGCCCCAGGTAGCACACTATCGGCGCCCGCGGATCGAGGCCGAGCTCGGCGCGGGCCGGCGCGCGCGAGATCGAATCGAACGCCGCGAGGTCAACGCCGTCGGGGGCCGTCAGCACTTTGTGCGGCGCCACGCCCTCGCTCAGGTACCAGCGGCGCAGGCCTTCGGTGATGACCACGATGCCGTGCATGCGGCGCGCCGCCCAGAGGTGCCAGCGGCGGGACATCCGAGACGCCGGCGTGGTGTGCGCTTCGAAACCGAAGCGCACCCTGGAACGCATGACGACACGGAGCAGCGTGAGGGGCAGCAGGTCGCGGCCGTAGACGATCTCCGGACGGAGGCGCGGCGCGAGTGCGAGCACCCAAGGCGCGAAGCTCCAGAGCTGGATGAGTTGCGCGATGCGAGGAAAAGGCCGGCGGCGGAGCCAGCGCCAATCCACAGTTACGCGCTTGATGAAGTCGATCGAGGGCAGACCCACCAGGCCAAAGCGGCGCCTGACTCCAAAGTAGGCAAACGGGTCGCGCACGGAGCTCATGGCCGCAGTGTTGGCGCGGCGCGGGTAGATCAGGCGCACGCTGTACCCCAATCCGGCGAAGGCGGCCGCCATGTGCATGATCTGCAGCGGGTGCGCCATCTCACTGGGGATACGTGCGTTGGCGACGAAGACTAGACGCACCCGGCGCTCCTACAGTCGATAGTGGATGGAGACCGACGCGCCGGCCCCCAGCGGACTCGCGTGCAGGAAGCCTTTCGCAAGGTGCCAGCAGGCGTCGCAGGTCACTTCCAGCGCCTGGGCGGCCGCGGGCAGGCGGTAGCCGGCCGACGTGACCGGCGTCTCCACGATCAGGCGGTCGTGGACTAAGAGGTTGTCGCCCTGGATTTGATAGCGCCGCTCGGTGCGCAGGCCCTCGAAGGGGGTTCCGTCAAGGCGGGCCAGCAGCGAGCGCACGGTTACCGCGTCGGGCGCGGCGGCGACCTCCGCGCTGACAGCGTGGTTGGACTGCCAGCGTTGCCTGGCGGCCCGGGCGGGCGGTCCCAGGAAGCGCCAGAGCATGCGCACGGCATAGCCGCGGCGCCCCGCCCGCCAATGCACGCGCGCGGCTCGAAGACGCGGGAGAGCGTCGCGCTCGACAAGCCCGCGGATCATGGACCGGCCGCTGAGCGGTGCGGCGTATCCGCCCGTGACCCAGGTGGCCTCGGGCACGCCAGGCTCGGGGACGTGGCGCAGCACGTTGCGCCAGCCGTCGGCCCGGCGGCCGACGTAGACCAGGCCGCCGCCGCCGATGCGCCCACCGGCCAGCGGCGAGGCCGGTTGCTTGGCGCCGCGCAGGATCACGCAGGCTCGCCGGGCCTCGAGGCGGACCACGCCCGTGTCCGCCGCGACGATCGGCGCGGTCTGCGCGCCGGCGGCCGGATTGGCGGGCAGGTCGTCCAGCTCGGCCGCGTCGTGCGCGCGCGCCAGCCAGGCGAGGTCGGCCGTGTGCGCGAGGCGGCACACGAGCGCATGGGAATCGGGTGTGGCGTCGCTGAAACCGTCCGGTCCGAGGGCCTGGGCGGAGCGCGCGGCGGCGCGCCCGGCGGTCCCGCGCAGCTCGCCGCGCCCGTCGGCCGCCAGCGCGTAGGCGTCAAATGGCGCCGAACCTGCTTCCCAATCGGAGTCCCAGAGCCAGCGGTTGGCCTCCAGCGCAAGCGGCTTCACGCCGTCGGGGCGCGTAACCAGGCGCAGGAAATCCGCGGCGCGGCGCAGGGCGGCGGCGTGGCGCTCTTCGGCGCCGATCTGACGCGCGGCGAAGCGGGCGAAGGCCAAACAGCGGCCCTGCTCGCGAACGCTCAGGTCGGAAAGTGCTTGCCGCGCGGCGCCTGCCGCTGAGTGGATGCAGGGAAACGAGCCGTCCGGCCGCATCTCGTCGAGGGAACGCTCCAGCGCGGCCCCGCACGCCTCGGCCCAAGCCGGTTCGCCGAGCGCGGCGTAAGCGGAAGCCAGTCCGGCGGCGCCGCAAAGGCGCTCGTGGAGGGACCGCTCGGCGGCGACGCCGGGGATCAGGAAAGAGTCGCAGCAGAGGCGGATGGCGTCCTCGACGCGGCTCGCGTCGAGCGGCTCGAGACGCTCACCGGCGTGCGCCAGCAGCGTGGCCAGCGCGTCCAGGCATTCGCCCGCGTCGACGACAGTGGCGGCGCCGCGGCCGCCCGTGAAGAACACCCAGGCGCCGCCCGGCGAGTCGAGCTGGCCCAGCCGGCCGGTGATGGCGCGGACAATCTGAACCGCGCGCCGCAAGTAGCTCTCTTCTCCCGTGGCCGCGTGGAGCGCACAGTTGATGAGGGTGAAACGCGCGGTCGCGCCGCTGTGGTCGAAGCCGTGCTCGGGACAGCGGGCGTAGCCGTCGCCGCCGCTCACGCGTTCAAACGCATCAGAGGCGCTCCGCAGCGCCCAGAGAGCGCGCGGGCTCAGGCGGCCCTGGAACGGCCGCGCGCGGGGGGCCGGCGCCTCAGCCACGCTCATCGAGACGCCGCGCGGGAGCGCGGACCGGCTGGATTCGGCCGCGTTGCATCGTCACCTCGCGTCCGCGGTAGGGCGGCAACGGATCAAGGCGCCGCGTCAGCGCCGGCCGCCTCCTCGAACGAGGGCGGGCGGCCGGCACGCAATGCCTCGAAAAGGTCCACAAACCGAGAGGTTAGCCCGTCCGCGCCGTGCCGCTGAAGGGTGAGGCGGCGCAGCCGCTCAATCGCGGCCACGCGCAACCGCGGGTGCAGGCCCAGCACCGACTCAATCGCGCGGGCCTGGTCGTCCACCGAGTCGCCGGTCAGGAAGTCGTTGGCGAGCGGTCCGAGCAGATCGGAATAGGCGCGGTTGTTGGTCACAAGGGGCGTTCCACAGGCCAGCGCCTCCAGCCCGACCTTGTCCAGCGCGGGCCGCGCGCGCCAGTTCACCAGCAGGTCCAGCGAGCGGTAGAACTCGGGCATTTCAGTGGCCGGCAGGCCGCCCACGAACTCAACCGAGGCCCCGATACCGAGCGAGGAGGCCAGACGCTCCAGCTCGTCACGGTAGGCGTGGTCGGCGGGATAGAAGGGCTCGCCGGCGACGCGCAGGCGCGGCCGCAGGTCGCCCGCGGCGTGTACGGCGGCGATTGCCCTCATGACCACGTGCAAGCCCTTGAGCGGCGTGACCCGACCGGCCGCCCCGACCACCGGCGGCGCCGAGCTCGGGCGCCGCTCCGCCAGCGGGGTGAAGCGCTCGGCGTCGATTCCGTGGCCAAGCACGTAAGCGTTGCCGCCGCGCAGCGGATAGCTCTCGCTGGAGGCGGTGGCGCCGGCGTTGACGAGCCGGTGCGCAAGCAGCAACGGCTTGGAGCGCCCGTGGCTGGTGTACCAGAGCACCAGCGGCGCGCGCCGCAGGCGCGCCCAGGGCGCGGCCGCGAGCGCGTAGGCGGGCACCATGTGCGCCAGCACGGCGTTCGCCCGGCCGCGTCCGATGAGCTCGCGACAGCGCTCAGTAAGACTCACGAACCGCGCCAGACGTCCGGCGCGGCGCCGCCTCGACAGCGAGTGCAGCGCTACGTTGGACGGCAATTCCACGCGGCCTGTGCGGGCCGCCACTACGTCCACGGCCGCGACCTTGGCGGCAAGGTGACGCACCCAGGTGTGCGCAACGCCCAGATTGGTGCTGTCGGCGTCCAGCTCCTGGGTGATGAACAGCAGGCGCAGATCGGAGCAGGGCGCGGACGCCGTCATGCTCTTGCGGCGTCCGCGAAGGAGCGGTAGGCGCTTGCGTAGGCGCCGAGCACCTGATCGCGCGCGTAGGGCTCGGTGGCCGCCCGCGCCCGTCTTCCGGCGGCCTGCAACGCCGCGCGGTCGCGCAAGGCGCGCACGACAACCGACGCCCCGTGCACGCGGCTCCACGGCAGCATCCAGCCGTTTGTTCCGTCCTCGATCAGCTCGGGCATCAGCCCCACCGGCGTCGCGAATACGGGAGTGCCGCAGGCCATGGCCTCCAGGCAGACGCGCGGGCCGCCCTCGCTGCGGGAGCAACAGACAAGCGCGCGCATGCGCCGGTAAACCTGCGCCAGCTCGGCCGGATCATCGAGCCAGTCGATGAAGTGAACGCGCTCCAGGATGCCGCGGGCGCGCAGGGAGGCGCGCAGCGCGTCCAGCTCCGGTCCCTGGCCGATAACTACGAAGTTAGCGTCGGGGCGGTCGGCCGCGACCGCGGCGAACACGGCGGCGAGGTAGGGCAAGCCCTTGTTGGCCACCAGGCGGCCCACGAAACCGAGCTCGTACTCCACCTGCCGGTCACTACAGTCGGCGAAGGTCGCGCGGTCGACATGCGCGGAGGGCAGCGTCACGATCTTGTCGGTGGGCACTCCCCAACGACGCATGAGGTCGGGCACCTCGCGCGTATTGACGACGCGGATGGCGCGCACCCGCGGCGCCATGACCGCCAGGTAGAGGCGGTAGCTCAGCTTGGCCAGCGGCTCCCACCACTGGGCGCGCTTGGGGTGGGCGGGGATGTGGTGAATCTCGCTCACGTGCGGAACGCCGAGCCGGGCGCTGAGCACGGCCGCCGCCAGGCCGTTCGCGAATATGCCGTAGTCGTGACTGACGATGAGGTGATAGCGGCGCTGCTTGGCGAGCGCCAGGCCGCGCCGGATGAGCCAGACGGCTTGCAGCAGCCGGGGACTGGGAGAAGGCTGCACGTGGACCGTTTGGTGAATCTGTCGGGGAGCGCCGCCGGCCGCCCGCGGGGTCAGGACGTCGACGCGCGCGAACTGCTCCGCCAAGCCTCCCAGCGTGTAATTGAAGGGTCCGCGCCGACCCGCGGCGACGTCCCGATCGCCGCTGAGCATTAGCAGGTTGGCGTTCACACGCCCAGGGGCTCGGCCGGGCGCGGCGCGCCGGTTACTTCATGCAGGAGGTCGAGCGTCTCGCGCACCAGCCGCTCCCAGCGGAACTCTTCCAGATCGCGCCCGCCGGCCGCCGCCAGGCGCCGCGCCAGGTCGGGGTCGTCGAGCACGCGATTCACGGCGGCGATGAAAGCGTCCCGGTCGCCGTAGGGAGCCAGCAGCGCGTTCCGCGCGTGTTGCAGGACCTCGCGGTTGCCGCCTACGTCGGTGGTCACGATTGGCGTCTCGATGTGCCTGGCCTCGATCAACGTGTGGGACAAGCCCTCATACTGCGTGTTGAGCGCGAACACGTCGGCGGCGCGAAGATACAGCGCCACGCGATCGAGCGGCACGCGGCCGGCGAAGACGGTTCGATCGGCGACGCCGATCGCGCGTGCGAGCCGCTCCAGCCGGGGCTGCTCGGGACCGTCGCCCACGATCACCAATACGGCGTTTTGGTGAAAGGCGGGCGCCATGCGGATGAGGTCGTCGACGCGCTTCCAGGGGTAGAGGCGCGCCACGCTGCATACGACCGGCCCGCTGAGTCCCAGCGCGCTCCGCGCCTGGGCGCGGGACACCTCGGAAAGGGGCTGGTGGGTGAGCGCGTTGCGGATCACGCGAATCTTGCCGGCGGGAACGCCCCAGCCGCGCACAATCTCGCCCACGTAGCCGCTTGGCACCACCACCACGCAAGCCAGGCGGCAATAGAACCGCTGGATGGCGCGAAAGAAGCTGAATCGCAGGCCGCGCGGCCCGCGCTGGAACTCCTCCAGTCCCACGTCGGTGAGGCCGCGGCGCAAGGCGGACTCCCAAGCCCAATCGCCCACGATCTTGAGCACACGCGGGCGTCTCGCCAGCAGCGCGCCCAGGCTGGACGGGAGCTCGATGCCGTTGATGTACACGACCTCCGAGCGCAGCGCGGCGCGCCAGGTATGCCAGAGAACGCGCAGGTAACGCAGCGGTACCGGCACGCTCCACGAAACTCGCACGACCGGAAAGGGCGGGCGCACGCGGCCCTCGGAATCGTCGGTGCAGACCACCGCGCGGACTTCGTGGCCGGCGGCGTGCAGCGAGAGCGCGAGATGGTAGATGTGCGTGGCCGGACCGCCGACCGCGGGCGGGAAGATATTGGAGACGAGGGTCACTCGCACGCGAGCGACGCTAGCACCGGCGCTGGATCGAAACAACCGCCGCGCGAGCGTATGCTGGCCACTCGAAAACGCCGCAGAGAGACCAGCCGAGGGGGTCGAAATGATAATCGACAGCCACACTCACCTGATCGCCGGCGACGATCCTTGTTACCCGCTGGCGGATAGCCCCGTATACAGTCCGGGCGTGACCGGCACTCCCGCGGAGCTGCTGGCCGAGATGGACGCGGCCGGCGTGCAGCGCGCGGTGGTCATTTCGCCCTACTGCTATCTCTGGGATAACCGCTACCACATGGAGAGCGGCCGCGCGCATGGGGAACGGCTGGCGGTGGTGGTGCTGGTGGACCCCAGGTCCGCGGATGGGCCCGCCAAACTGCGCGTCCTGGCGGACGCGGGCGCCAGCGGCATCCGCATTCACGGCAAGGACCTGAACGAGGTCGAGCTGGACGATCCGGTGAGCACGCCGCTGTGGGAGACGGTGGCCGATCTGGGCATAACGGTGGACGCCTGGGCGGTGCTGGACGAGTACCCCCGGCTCGAGGCGCGGATCGAGCAGTTCCCGGAGATACCGATCATCCTGGACCACTGCGGCTACGTGGGCTTGAGCTTCAACCCACCGTCGCCCAACCTGCCGCCGGTGCTTGCGCTGGCGCGCTATCCCAACGTCTACGCCAAGCTGACGTTCCTGGACGCGCTTACCGACGGATCGTGGCCCTACGAGGACGGCTACGCGATGGTGCGGCGGGTGATCGACGCGTATGGCGCCGAGCGCTGCATGTGGGGCTCAAACTTCCCGACCAGCGAGTTCAACCAAGGCGCGACCTATGCGCAGCATCTGGAGATCTTCCAGACCCGCCTGGACCTCAGCGCGGAGGAGCGCAGATGGATTCTGGGGGGTACGGCCGAGCGGCTCTGGCGCTGGCGGCAGGCTTAGCGGCGCCGTCCGGCGCTAGTCGGGGGCGTTTGCCGCCGGCTCGGCCGGCCGGCGCTCTTGCAGGACCGGCAATGGGTCGCGGGTGACAAGCGTGCGCGCGCCGGCGAATCCCTTCCAGGCGTTTGTGTCGTGCTGCCAGACAGCGTCGCAGCCCCTGCACAGCTTGTAGTCGCTCAAGTCTCCGGCCACGTGCGCGCGCCGGATTTCCCGGTAAGGCTCGCTGTCCCAAATCTCCAGCAGCGATTGCTGATTGAGGTCGCCCATGATCTGGTCTTCGGCGAAGTCGGCGCAGCAGGACGGCACACGGCCGTCCCAATAGACGGCCATCGACTTCCACAGCCAGTTGCAGGGGAAGTAGACGGACCCGTGGGGGCGCGCGTTGTAGAACGCGGAGTCGTCCATCGTGCCCGCCCAGCCGTGCGCCCAAAAAGTGTCCCATTCGTCCACGGGCAGACCGTCGAAGAGGCTTCGAAAGTCGGCCGGAATAGTCGGTTTGGCGCCGACCGCGAAGGTCTTGTCCCATAGCTGGATCACCTGCATGACCACGTATGGCTTGCGCAGGCCGCGGCGTTTCTTCTCCGACAGGAAGCGCAGCACGCGCTCCAGGGTGAGGTCGTACCGGGCGCCCGCACGCATCTGCTCGTAGGTGGTCGGGTCGCCCGAGTCGAAGCTGATGGTCACTTTGGAGGGGCGCGCGTCGAGCAGCTTGTCTATGGCCTCGTCGCGCCACAGGGTGGCGTTGGTATTGATGTGCGCGGCGATCCCGGCCCGCTCGCACTTCTCGATCATCTCGTAGATGCCCTGGTGCATGAGCGACTCGCCGCGGAAGAACAGGTTGAACTCGCGCGCGAAGTGGCGGGCTTCGTCGACGATCTTGTCGTAGAGGTCCATCTCCATGAACCCGTTGGTCTCGTTGGCGCCGATGCTCTGCGGACACATGGGGCAGCGGAGATTGCAGAAGCTGGTCGGCTCGATGTGGAGCTTGAGCGGGCCGTAGGGCGGACTCTGCGTGCCCTTCATCCAGTGGTAGGCGAAGCGGAACAGGCGTGGATGAGCCACCGCGCGGTGGCGGCGGAACTTGAATATGAGGTCCTTCGCCTGACCGACGGTGTTCACGCGCCAGCGCTCTCTACTTGCTCCGGAGTCAGAGCTTCATCCCACAGCATGTTGGGAATGCCGTCGTCAACCATGTAGCCGTAGCCGCAGACGGTGCACACCAGCAGGCTGCCCCGGGTGCGCAGCGTGCCGTCGTCGCGCGGATGAGCGTCGTTCACGCAGCGCAGGATCGCGAGGAAGTCGGCCGGGATGAGCTCGCCGGGAGGGGTTTCTGACATCACGAGGGCTTTCTGGAACCTAGAGCATGAAATGTGCAGTGTCAAAGACTACTAGCACGGCGGCGTAGGCGCCGACCGGAACCATCTGGACGAGCCGCCACCGGCCCCCAACGCGCAGAACGCGGCGCGTCACGACCCCCCACGCTCCCAGCGAGAGGGCTTGCAGGCCCAGCAGGGCGGCGGCGATCCAAAACACCAGCCACGGGTAGGCCAGGAAGCTCTCCGCCAGAGTCATCGACCAGAAGTCGAGTCCTAAGCCGGCCTCCGGTCTGCGCGGCGGCGCGTCGATGCCGAACCGCGACCAGGGCGAGCGGTAGAGCGCGTCCTCGAGGAGGTCGGTGCGGTCGGGCGCGAAGAGATTGACCGCGTCCGCGCGCAGCAGCCAGGCATGCGCCAGCAGGGGCGAGAACTGATGGGCGTAGAGAACCGCCGCGAAGTCGCCTTCCGGCTGGATGGACGACCAGCGCTGGTACTCAGCGCCGCCATAGATCGCGCCATTCTCGGACACCAGGCCGGCCACCTGGAACTGGAAGAGATTCAGGTAGCCGATGAAGTCCTTGCTGACGCCCATGAACTGAACGCCCACGCTGGCCAGCAGGAGCGCCGCCAGGGCCAGCCGCGGGAGGAGCCGTCGAGCGCGCTCGACGGCCCAGGCGGCCAGAGGCGCGCCCATGACGATCAGGAACGGCAGAGTGGGCACGAGGTAACGGGGACCCCAGGCGTTGCCGCCGTACCAGACCGGTTTCTTGCTGTAGAGGGCCAGATAGACGATGGGCACGGCCAGGAATATCAGGGATCGCCAGCCGTGCCGGTGGATGAACCAGGGTATGGCGGGAATTGCCAGCAGGAGCACCGGGTTGTACCAGAGCACCCCCTTGCCCCAGCTGGTGACGAGCCCGTGGAAGCCGAGCAGGAAGGGCAGCTCCAGCCAGTCACGCTGCAGCCCGCCGATGAGCTCCCGCTCGTATAGCAGCCGCATGTCGAAGGCCAGCGCGGCCACCAGCAGAACCAGCGGCGCCAGCACCAGAAACGGCAGGAGGAAAGCCAGCAGGGGGCGGCGGGCCGCCTGCCAGGTCTGCCGCCATGAGCGGCCCGGCTTGTGCTGGACGATGACGTAGATAGCGAGCGGAGGCAGCGCGATGGCGGTTACGTACTTGGTGAAAACCGCGAACACCGCCACGAGACCGGCCAGCGCGGCGAAGCGCACGAGGCCGGTGTGGCGCTGGAGAAGGAGCGCCCAGACCACACCCAGCAGCGCGGTGGTGACGATCGGCTCGCTGAAATCGAGCTTTGCGTAGGGCCACGCCATGGACCCCAGGCCGTAGGCCAGCGCGACCAACAGAGCGGCGCGCTCCGCGTAGCCGAGCCGGCGCACGATCTGGAACAGGATGACGGCACCCAGCGCGGTGGCTATGACATTGACGAGCGGCGCCCACAGACGGCGGAAGAACTCGACGTTCTGACGCTCCGACCAGACGCGGCCGACCCCCGGTCCATCGAGCCAGGCGCCATCGGGCCGCCGCATTGCGATCCCGTCCACGTAGAGGTCTCCCACCGGAGCGCGGTAGTAGACGCGGGCGGAGGCCAGGTCGACCGGCGGATCGAACTCCCAGCGCGCCAGGTAATAGTTGGCGCGCAGGTTGCCGATGTGCTTGGCCACCGGCTCGGGCCGCTCGTGGCGGACGACGGCGCGCACCTCGGCGCGGTCGTAGGCCCACTCGGCGGTCTCGATACCGGCCCGGATGGGGCGCTCGATCAGGCGGCCGTCGGCGTCGGTGATGACCAGCCGCGCCACCTCGGCGCCCTGCTCGAGCTCGGCGCTCAATCCGGTGTGTGAGAGCAGCGCGATGGTCGCGTAGCGGCCCGGCTGGATGTTGAGATCGAGCTCGGAAACGGCCTCGGCCAGCGCGCCGCGGCCGACCGGTGGAAAGCGCACGAGCAGCAGATCGTGATCGCCGATGGGGATGCGGTCGCGCTGAGGGGCGGCCGCGGCGATGGGCTCGGCGAAGGCCGCCACCGGCGCGAGCAGGAGCGGCAGACCAAGCCCCCAGCGCGAGAAGTTGCGGTGATGGTCGCGGATGTAGGCGTGCTCGGGGTCCACCACGGCGCTCTTGGCCATCTCGAAGGCGAAGGTGCCGTCGGCGCTGTAGCCGAAGCTATTGCGGCTCACGCCGGCCGCCAGCGCGTAGAGGGTCACCAGAAACAGGAAGAGCGCGAGCGCCGGACGCGCCGCCAGCCAGCCCAGCGGACGCCGCGCGACAGTCATTTGCACCGTTGTGCGCGGCGCCGGGCGGAGCCGGTGACGAGACCCACGGAGCTAGGCGAATCCAAGGCTGTCGACCAACTCGTTGAGGCGCGCGCGAAACGCGGGCACGTTGAACTTCTCGCTGGACGCGCGCGCGGCCGCGGCCATGTGCTCGCGTCGGGCCGGATCGCGCACCAGCTCCCAGGTGCGGGCGCGCAATTGCCGCGGCGTGGACCAATGGAAACCGTCCACGCCATTCGTGACCAACTCCGGCAGCCCGCCCTGATCGAGCACGATGGGCACGGCGGCGCTGGCCATGGCCTCCACCACGGTGATGCCGAAGTGCTCGAACCTCACCGGGTTGCGCGTGACGCGCTCGCCGAAGCCGGCCGCGTGCCAGTAGATGCTGGCGTCGGCGTAGAGCCGCCGCAGCCGCTCGAAGTCCATGTCTACGTGAATCTCGATGGGATGGCCGTGCGCGCGGCGGCGCAGCTCCGCGGTGTAGTCCAGGTCGATATCGCGCCCGCTCTGGTGGCCGGCCAGGTGCAGCGTCCAGCCGCGCAGACCCTCACGCACCATCTGCACGAACTGCTTGATCATCTCGCCGTGCTTCTTCTCGTGGCTGCCGCGGAAGAATCGACCGACCCCCAGGATGATGCGCTGCTTGGGGCGAGACTCAGCCCCGCTGGTGTCGACGGGCGGGTAGAGCAGCGGTCCGTCCTTGCTCCAGTACTCGCGCATCCAGTTCCGGCTGAACTCGGAGATGGGGCAGATCAGGTCGTAGGTGCCGAGGTGCTCCAGGCTGTAGTGGGTGGGCAGTCCTTCGAGCCGCAGGCCCAGCTCGCGGAACACGCGGCGGAACAGCAGCTCGTGCAGGTAGCGGCGCGGGTGGGGGATGCGGACGTCGGTGACCGCCAGGCCCACTTCGCGGTTGTCGTCAGCGCGGCCGATCCCCTCGGAGGGGTTGAAGGTGGGGGACTCGAGGGTGAGCTCGACGCTGCGGTTGCTGATCCACTTCCGGTCGAGCTCCAGACGCCAGGTCACGAAATTGCCCGGCGTCGGGGGGAAATCTCTCTCACCGACCGGGTGCTCGCCGACTCGGCAGCGCACGCGTAGGTCCCCCTCGGGGCGAAAGTTGCCGGCCACGATGTCGACGGGCACGGAGCGCCGGCCCGGCGGCACGCGCAGGCTCACGGTGGCGCGGTCGGTCGTGTAGCGGAACCAGCCGCGGCCGAGCTCCTGGACGTCGTAGAAGCCGTCGGTCCATTCGGGCAGCAGGAACTCGCGGATGAGCAGGCGCCCAACCGCCTGGCGCAGCCGCGCCGCCCAGCCGCGGTCGACGGGCGAGGGGAAGAGGACCAGCAGCATGCCGCGGCGCGCGGCGGAAGGCTGGCTGGTCATGAAAGAGGAGTTGACGAAAAGGTCGTAG
Organism: Chloroflexota bacterium; assembly: GCA_965220075.1. Lineage (GTDB taxonomy): Bacteria > Chloroflexota > UBA11872 > UBA11872 > UBA11872. The sequence goes on along the minus strand of OZ244806.1, from coordinate 424,997 downwards.
GCGCGCGTGAAGGAACTGAATCGATTGGGCGGCAGCGCCGGGATCACGCGGATGTTCACCGCCGACAGATCGATGTTGAGGGCCGCCTGCAGGGCCTCGCGCGAGATGGCGCGATGGGTGACCAGCTCGGTTTGAAAGCGCTCGGCCAGGACCGCCGCGGCCATGGCCGCGTGACGCTCGCCGCCGCCGCGTTGATGCAGCCAGCGGTTGTATACGGCCGCCCTCATGGGGCCTCCACAAAGGGCACGAGCTCGCGGCCGTCGAGCGGCGCCAGCTCTCGCTCGACCCGGCGCAGGCGCCTGATGTCGCTCCACTGGCGTCCCACGCGCGCCAGCGCGGCCGCACGCGCGGCGGCGGCGCCCGAGTCGGCGGGCTGTCCGCGCAGCCGCGCGCCGCCCGCCTGGAGAAGGCCGTCAACGCTCTCCCTGGCCGCGCGCAGCGCCTGCCGCCCCATCCAGGCGAGCGGCGCGTTCTTGCCAAGCATGCGCAGCATTCCCGACTCCACGTTGCGGATGAACGCGGGCGACCATTCGCCGCTCAGCGCGGCGCGCGAGTGCCGTACCACGGCCGCCGGCTCATACCAGAAGCGCCAGCCGCGCCGGCGCGCACGCCAGCATAGGTCAGCGTCCTCGTAGTACATGAAGAACCCGGGGTCGAGGTAGTCGAGCGACTCGAGCATGGCACTGCGGTAGAGCGCGGCGCCGCCCTTGACCGCGAACACCTCACCGGGGCGGTCGAACGGGCCGCCGTCCCACTCGTGCCAGACGTTGCCCTGGGAGACGCGCGTGCCCCTGTCGCGCATGGACCCGTCCGGCAGGGGCGCGATGCCGGCGTTCTCCACCACGGGACGCCGCGCGCGCGCCGCCAGGCTGGCCGGAATCTCGATTTCAATCGACGTATTGGGCGCGTTCAAACGGGTGCGCAGCAACGGCGTCCCGTCGACCGCGGCCTCGAAGGGAACCGCGCAGCGCCCGTCGCCGGCGCTCATCTCAAGCTCGAGTCGAGTAGGACCCTCGGCAACCGGAACAGCCAGCTCGGCCCGACCGCTCATCCAGCGAAACGGGCGGCCGGCGCTATCGGTTTCGAGGCCAAAGACGCCCTGATTGAACGCCACCGCGCCGGCGCGGGCGGGCGGCGCCAGCCGTGCGGCATAGACGCGGGCGCCCAGCTCGCGCGCGTCAGCGCCGTGCGGACGGAAAGTCTCGCTAGTGAGCCGCACGGCCACGCGGTCACGGTCGAAGAGAATCTTGGGGCCGACGCCGGCGGTCAGCGGGTCCGCCTGGAGACGCTCTACGAGAGGCCGCAGCCAGTCCGGCGACACACGTGTGTCGGGATTGAGCAAGGCCACGTAGGGGCACTGGGCGCCGCGCAGAGCCAGGTTGTTGCCGCGCGCGAAGCCAATGTTGGCGCCGGCCTCGACCAGCGTGACCTGGGGGAACTCACGCCGCACCGAGTCCGGCGAGCCGTCCGTCGAGGCGTTGTCCACGACCACGAGCTCGACATGCGGGTAGTCCGTCTGCAGCGCCGCGGCCAGGCAGGGCTCGATAAATCCGGCCCCGTTGTAGTTCAGGATGACCACGCGCACCGGCGGCAGCTCGGCGGCGGCGCTCGGCGGCGCGCGACGACCGGCGGGGCGCGGTTTGCCCGCGCGCGGCGCGGGCGTCATTCCACCCGGATGGAGCGAACCGCCAGTCCGAGCCTGCGGGTGTCGTCGTCCAGCCCAACGGCGGCCGGCACGAGGGCCTCGTCTACCTCGATGGTCACTTGCAGCGCGCTGGGCGCGTCGACCGGATCGAGCGGGACGACCACGTCCTCGAAATCCATCCCGTGCACGCGGAAAGTGGCGACGCGCTTGCCGTCGATGCGGACGTGGGCCGCGACCGGGTGCGCTGCATGAAGAGGGCGGCAAACGGAGAGCACAAGAGCGCCCTGGCCAACGCCTTGGGTGACGTAAGCGCGGGCGCTATCGGTGGTCCAGCGCACGTGCGGCGGCCAATCCTCGGGCGGATACCAGCCGGCGCCCAGCCACTCGTCATCCTTGTCGCCGATCGTGATGCGGTCGGGCGGCGGCGACCAGATGGGACCACCGTCGACGGTGACCATGTCGGGCTGGGGCACCGGATCGCGGGCGGACTCGAGCGGGGCGTGCGCGGCGGAGGCGCTCACGCGCCACTGCGCGGGCACCACCGCGCTTCCGCGCTGCGTGCCGGCGGCGCGCGCCACGAACAGCGAGAGCGCGTTGGGCCAGACGTGGAACGGCCGCATGCGGTCGCTGGCGGGCCAGGCGCCCAGCGAGACGTGATAGGCGCCGGCGCCCAAGGGCAACGGCCCCAGCCGGCAATCGATCTGCGTGCGCCCGGGCATGAGCTCCACGGGGCCGATCGTGGAGGCGGTGGATGACTCCCACACGAGCAGCCCGTCGCTGCGGCGCAGCCCGAACCCCACCACCACGTCCTCGATATAGCGGTCCGTTTCCAACTCCAGCCGCAGGAGAGCGTGGCCGCCGGGCAGACAGTCGTGGCGCTCCGTCCTTCCATCTTCGTCGAGCAGGAGAGCGGCTCGAATGCGCGCCTCGCCGGAACCCTCGGCGACCGGAGTGCGGCTAGGCAAGGGCTGGGCCGGCGCCGATTCGATACGCATGTTGCGAATGTAGGCCTGAATGATCTCGCGCGGGTCGCCCAGCATGCGCGCCCGCCCGGCGTCCAGCCAGAGCACGCGGTCGCAAAAGCGCCGCACCTGGATGGGGTCGTGCGAGACGAAGACGATGGTGCGTCCCTTGCGCTTGACCTCGGAGAGCGCCGCGTAGCACTTGGCCGTGAAGCGCGCGTCGCCGACCGCCAGCGCCTCGTCGATGAGCAAAATGTCGGGATCGACGTTGAGCGCGATCGCGAAGCCGAGGCGCATGAACATGCCGGACGAGTAGTGCTTGACCGGCGTGTCGATGAACTGGTGCAGCTCGGCGAAGTCGACGATGCGGTCGTAGAGATCCTGAATCGTGCGGCGCCGCAGGCCCAGGAACGCCCCGTTGAGAAAGATGTTCTCGCGGCCGGTCAGATCGGGGTGCATGCCGGCGCCCAGCTCCAGCAAACCGAACACCTTGCCGCCCGTGTGGATGGCGCCGGAAGTGGGCTGGATGGTGCGCGCCAGCAGCTTGAGGACGGTGGTCTTGCCGGAGCCGTTAGGTCCAATAATGCCCAAGGTCTCGCCGCGCGGAACCGTGAGGTCCACTCCGTCCAGCGCCCAGAACTCCTCGTGCCGGATGTCGCGGCGGCCCAGGAAGGCCAGCAGGGTGCCCTGCAGCGAGCGCGCCGCGGCGTGGCGGATGACGAAACGCTTGCGCACGCCGCGCAGCTCGATGGCGGGCGCGGTCACCCTAGAGCTCCTCGGCGAAGCGTGGCGCGAAGCGGCGGAACAGATACCAGCCGACGGAGACCGCTATCAGCGCGGTGGCGACGGTGACCATGGTGTGCCTGATGGGAAAGTCGCCCGACATCACGGCATAGCGATAGTCGGTCACGAGCGTAGCCATGGGGTTGAGCGAGAAGACCCAGCGGTGAACGTCGAGACCGAGAAACGTGTTGTTGGGAACGATGTCCATCTTGTAGAAGATGGGCGTGAGGAAAAACCAGGCCAGCAGGCCGATCTCCACCAGGTGCTCGGTGTCGCGAAAGAAGACGTTGGCGGTGGCCAGGATGAGCGCCAGGCCCATTATCAGAGCCAGGTGCAGCAGCATTACGAGGGGCACGAAGGCCATGGCGCGCGTGTTGCCGACGCCGAATATCAGGCCGATGATCCAGAAGACGCCGTAGGCCAGCAGGAAGTTGACGAAGCTGGCCAGCACGGCGCTGACCGGCAGCAGCTCACGCGGGAAGTACACTTTCTTGATGAGCTGGGCGTTGGAGGTCACGCTGCGCATGGCGGCCGTCAGCGCGTGCTGGGTGAAGAGCCAGGGCACCAGCGCGGCCATCAGGAACAGCGGGTAGCGTTCGATCTCGCTCTTAGAGAGGACGCCGAAGACGATCGTGAACACCCCCGTCATGAGCAAGGGGTTCAGCAGCGACCAGGCAAAACCGAGCGCCGAGCCGCGGTAGCGCAGCTTGAGGTCGCGCGCTACCAGGTTGCGCAGGAGGTCGCCGTAGGCGGCCAGCTCACGCGCCGCGGAGGCGACTCGATGGGCTAAATTGGTTGGGAATTTTGTGGCAACAAACACAGTACAAAACCGCCGCAAAGCTCCGCTCGAGTGTATCCCAAACTGGAGGCGCGAACGGTCGGGAAGGAGCCCCATGCTACAATTTGCCGGCGGGTCGCCCGACCGCGCCGCCCATGGAACAGTAGGCGCGGATGGAAGTAACGTGGCTTGGCGGCGCGTGCTTCCGTCTCCGCGGACGCGACGCAGCCGTCGCCACGGACCCCCACACGGCCGCAAGCATGCCGCGCAGTGCGCGCCCCAAAGCCGATCTGGTGACGCTGAGTGAGGAGCTTCCCGCCGACGCGCCCGCCTCTCTGGTGCGCCCGCACAAGGACGGCCGCGAGCCCTTCGTCGTGTCCGGTCCCGGCGAATACGAGGTGGCCGGCGTGTACGTGCACGCGGTCGCCGAGGATCCCAGCGGCGCGCGCTCGTCGACTACGCTCTTCACGATCGAGATCGATCGGATATCGGTAGGCTACGTGGCCACCCTGAACAATGAACCAAGCGACGATCTGCTGGACGCGCTGGGGGCCATACACGTGCTGCTCATAAACGTGGAGGGTCAATCCAACGGCGCGGCCAGCGACGCCACGCTGCAGGCCATCAGCCGGATCGAGCCAAACGTGGCGGTTCCCTTCGGCCCGCGCGGCCACGCCCGCGCGGACGGGCTGGAGGGGTGGCGCGCGACCGCGCAAGAGCTGAGCGGCGCGGAGCTGCAGAGCGCCGCACGCCTGGTCGTCACGCGCAACAATCTTCCCGACCCGACCAGCGTTCAGGTCATAGAGCCGCGCGGGCAATGATTCAGCGCCGCAACCGCTGGAACCCCGGCCGGTGAGCACGCGCGAGCAGCCGCCGGAGCGCGCCGCCGGCAGCAAAGAGCCGCGGCGCTACATCTTCGTAACCGGCGGCGTGGTGAGCGGCGTGGGCAAGGGTGTGTGCGTGGCCAGCATCGGACGCCTGCTCAAGAGCCGCGGCCTGCGAGTCTCGGTCATGAAGCTGGACCCTTATATCAACACGGACCCCGGCACCATGAGCCCCCTGCAGCACGGCGAGGTGTTCGTGACGGTGGACGGGGCGGAGACCGACCTCGATCTGGGCCACTATGAGCGGTTCATCGACGAGAACCTGACGGTCGCTTCGAACCTGACTACGGGCCGCGTCTACGACCGGGTGATAAGGCGCGAGCGGCGCGGCGACTTTCTGGGCGGCACGATTCAAGTGATCCCGCACGTGACCGACGAGATCAAAGCGCGTATCCGCGACGTGGGCGGTCCCAGCGACGCCCAGATCGTGATCGTCGAGGTGGGGGGCATAGTCGGCGACATCGAGAACATCCCCTTCCTCGAAGCGCTTCGCCAGATGCGCCGGGAGGCCGGCCACGAGCACGTGCTCTTCGTGCACGTGACGCTGATCCCGCGGATCGGAGGCACCGGCGAGCTGAAGACGAAACCCACCCAGCACAGCGTGCGCGAGCTGCGCAGCGTAGGCGTTCAACCGGACGTGATCGTGTGCCGGGCGGACGAACGGCTGACCGAAGAGCTGGTCGAGAAGGTCGCGCTGTTCGCCGACGTGGAATCCGACGCGGTGGTTTCCAATCCGGACGCGTCCAACATCTACGAAGTGCCGTTGATCCTGGAGGAGGCCGGGCTGGGCGCCTTCATTTGCGAGCACTTCGGGCTCGACCCCGCGCCGCCCGACCTGGACGCATGGCGCCGGATAGTGGACGTGCTGGGTTCGCCGCTGCCGGGGCTGGAAATCGCCGTCGTGGGCAAATACGTGACGTTGACCGACTCCTACTTGAGCGTGGTGGAGGCCCTTCGCCACACGGGAATCGAGTTGCGCGTGGCGCCGCGGATCCGCTGGGTTGACTCGGAGGATCTCGAGGACCGCGACCCGGCCGACCTGCTCGGCGGAGTCGCGGGCATCGTGGTGCCGGGAGGATTTGGCGGCCGCGGGATCGAGGGCAAGATCGTAGCCGCCAACTACGCGCGCACCCAGCGCGTCCCATATCTCGGGCTGTGTTTAGGCATGCAGGTCGCCGTCATCGAGTTCGCGCGCAAGGTGCTGGGCACGGACGAGTGCAATAGCATCGAGTTCGACCCCGACGCCAAGCACCCCGTGATCCATCCGATGCCGCAGTACTACAACGTGGCCAACCTGGGCGGCTCCATGCGCCTGGGGCTATGGCCCTGCGAGCTGGCCAGGGGCACGAAGGTGCACGAGACGTACGGCCGCGACCGCACCGACGAACGGCATCGCCATCGAATGGAAGTCAACAACGAGTACCGCGATATTCTGCAGTCGCAAGGGATGCGTTTCAGCGGCGTTTCGCCCGACGGCGAGCTTGTGGAGATCATCGAGCTGGAGGGGCATCCATGGTTCGTGGGCTCGCAGTTTCACCCCGAGTTCGGCTCACGTCCCAACCGCGCGCATCCACTCTTTCGGGGATTCGTACAAGCCGCCATGCGGCACGTCGAAGGCCGCGCGATCACACCGGCGGCCGTGACGGAGATGTCGGAGTGAGCGCGTCCAGGCAGCGCCGCCTCGAGCGCGGCGGGCGGTGCGATCCGCGCCGTCGGGCGGGCGCACGTCCAGCGGCCGCCTGAACGCGACAAGCAGGAGTCACTCTTGAGCACCATCGCGATCATCGGCGCCCAGTGGGGCGACGAGGGCAAGGGCAAGATCGTGGACAGGTTCGCCCAACAGGCGGACATGGTGATCCGCTTTCAGGGCGGGAACAACGCCGGGCACACCGTAGTGAACGACCGGGGAACCTTCGCCCTTCATCTGGTCCCGGCCGGCATCTTCAATCCCGCCACCGACAACTTGCTGGGTGCGGGGACGGTGGTGAATCCGGACGCGTTGCTGAGCGAGATGGCGGAGCTGCGCGCGCAGGCGGGCGTGTCTTTCGAGCGGTTCTGGATCTCCGAGCGGGCGCACGTGGTGATGCCCTATCACCTCGCGCTGGACGCGGCCGAGGAGAAGCGGCGCGGGGAGTGGGTGCAAGGCTCCACGCTGCGTGGGATCGGCCCCGTGTATGCCGACAAGGCCGCCCGGGAGGGCGTTCGGATTGGCGACCTGCTGGACGGCGATCACCTGGCCGACTGGCTGCCCGTCGTGCTGGAACCGAAGAACCGCCTGCTCGAGGCGGTGTACGGCCTTCCACCGCTCGGTGAGCGCGAGCTGCTGGACCAGTGCCTCGCCTGGGGCGAGCGGCTGGAGCCGCACGTGATCGATACGCTGCCGATCGTGCGGCAGGCGCTCCGTGAGGACCGCAGAATCCTGCTGGAAGGCCAGCTCGGAGTGATGCGCGATCTGGATTGGGGGCACTACCCCTACGTCACATCCTCCAGCCCGTCGGCGGGGGGCGCGTGCGTGGGCGCCGGCATTCCCCCGCGCGAGCTCGACTGCGTGGTGGGCGTGGCCAAGGCGTTCACGTCCTCGGTGGGCGAGGGACCCTTCCCCACCGAGCAGGCAAACGAGATCGGGGACCGGCTGCGCGAGGTGGGCGGCGGCGAGTATGGGGCCTCGACAGGCCGGCCGCGGCGCTGCGGCTGGTTTGACGCGGCGGCCGTTCGCACGGCCGGCGAGCTGAGCGGCATCGACGCGCTGGCGTTGACCAAGATCGATTGCCTGGACGACTTCGAGCGGATCCAGGTCTGCGTGGAGTACGAGCTCGACGGCCGAAGGGTGCAGGTCGCCCCCGATACGCGCGGCCTGAAGCGCGCCAAGCCGATCTACGAAGAGTTCGCCGGCTGGCAGTCGTCCACGAGCGGGCAGCGTGACTTCGAGGCCCTGCCCGCTAACGCGCGGCGCTACGTGCGCGCTATCGAGGAGATCACGGGCATTCCGGTCGCGTTCGTCGGAACCGGCCAGCATCGCGAAGCAATCATCGAGCTGCGGGACCCCTTCGACCTGGCCGCGGCCCAGGTGTAGGTCCTCCCTCACGCGGGCAATTCACCTGAAAAGGGCCCGGAGGCCGGCGTAGGGCGGTTCGCGAACCGTTACTTGTATGTTTCAAGACCCTCGGATCGTCCGAGGGTAGGAACCGGGCCGGGACAGACCGTCCGCCCCTAGGTCCCAAGAGACCGAACTGTAGCGTGGTCGTCCCGGCCCTTGGCGCCAGCCCGGAGCCCGAACCGTTGCCAGGGCCGCCGTGGCGAGCCCGCATCTTGCAAGGCTGGGCGGGAGGCCGGCGCACCATGGGAGCGTACCGAAATGCCTCAGACCCGGGATCTCGGCCTGGACGTCGCCCGCGGGCCAGGCCGCGCTGGTGCGCCGCGCGCGGGGCTGGCCCGTTTCGCCGCCGAGGTCCCGCCGCCGGTGCGCCCGCGCCCGGATGCGGCCACCCACCACCTGCACGCGCTGATCACCCGCCGCCGCCAAGCGTCTTGCTGGCGGGCCGACCGCATATTGTCGGCTGCCGTACATATGGACACGCGCGGCCGCCTTGTGTTCGTCAGCAGGACATATGGCGCCGGTCACGCCGTGGTAGCACAGTCCCAATCAGCAAGACCGGGATCAGCGTGATGATTGTCAGTTCGAAGGCCAGGTTCGCCATCAGTGCCGGCCAGCGCCAGTCGGATGTCAGAAGGTGCCAGATCGCCCGCAGCTTGTTGCGCGTTAGCTCCGGCGCGGCATAGGCGACGAACTCAAGGTCCTGATCCCGCCACGCCTGCGCTTCGTTGACCCAGAGCCGACCGTCCTCGTACCGATCGAGCTTTGTCGCGCCAATATGGAGGCTTGCCCGTTGATCGAGGGCGGCTTCCAACTGCAGGGCCATTCGCTGACCTTCGGCCCCGATGATCATCGGCGGGACAAAGAAAATGCTCTCCCAGCTCAGACCGTCCCTTGCGGCGACATCTAGGCGTCCTTCGCGCAGGATGTCGCCCCACCTTCCTCCCTCCATAACACGCCATATCACGGTTCCTGCGTTGCCGCCTGGGTCCCGATTAGCGAGCCGGAGGCTGATCTTCTCGAGTACTCCCGCAGGCACGTGGAGCTCCTGCGTGACGGCCCCCCGGTCGCTGAGAGTTACCTGAAAGGTGCCGATGTGAGTGGGTGTGTGCGCATCAACGAGAGGCGGATGGAACACGAACGCGATCACAAGACCGCCAAGCACGGCGACGGTGGCTAGTGACCCGATGAGCGACCAGCGCCAGCGCCTAACAAACACACCGGACAGTGGCCGTGATCCCGTGAAGCCCCACAAGGCGATCGCCGCACCGCAGCCGATCAGCAGGGTTCCGCCGAACTCCAGCGTCTCTTCGAGCAGCGCGCCCAGTTGCATTCGTGTATCCGGTTCTTGGTAATGGAAAATGCTCTCGAACCATGCGTCATACAAAGGGGCCAGCAGCCAGGCGATGAGGCCAAAGGTAAAGAGCGTGCGGATTGCCGGGGTACGCAACCCCCTGCGAACAAAGACCGCCATCGCGACCATGAACGCGATGATGAGTGGGGCTAGCAAGACGGGCCAGGGCACGTGATACTCGTTCCCCGGGCCGAACAGCACTTTCCCGATGCCCAGGGCCTCGTTATGCGCGTCGGTTATCTCCGCCCAGGCAAGAAATGCGCCCGTCACCGCCAACACGGCCCAGCCTCCAGCGACGATCAGGCCACCCGCCTGAAGACGGCTGAGGATGTTGTTTATGAGTGCCAGAAGCGCTACTAAAGCAAAGGCGGCGGCGGAGACCTTGTTCGCAACGGCCCCCTCCCAATCAGGGTCGAGGTGCGCGGGGAGGGCGCTGATCGGTAGCAGTTCGGGGAATACCAGACTGAAGAGATGGGGTATGACGTATCCGCCCCACCAGAACGCCACCAGGCCCAGAAGCAACAGACGCCCGGCCCATACCACGTGCCATCGATCCAGAAGGTTAGTGGCTATGGGTCGCCTGCAATCCTGCACGCCGCCGCGATCAACCATCAGGCCACCGTCGGGAGCACGGGCCGCCGTGCCGCGAAGTAGTCTTCGACCGTGTAGATCTGCCGCACCGGCACTCCCATAAACCGTCCGGCGCTGGCCGCCGCGTCGCGCATCCGCGGCGTCACGCGCCGCTCGAAGCAGGTGAAGATGCCCAGGTCGGCTCCGGCCTGTTGGCGCGCGCCGCTGAAGGCCTGCACGTCGCCCGGCCTTTACCGTTCCGTCACGCCGGCGGGAGCCGTCAGCCCGCCAGGCTATAATACTTAGCCTTTAATCCGGTCCGGCGAGGCGGAAAGGCAGCGCGCGCCGCTCCAGGCGCGCGCCGACCGCAGGCGGCCCCTGTTTTGCCGCCGCGCGCGCCGGGCCGGCGTCCGCGGGGGGCAATGGTGACGGCTATCGGGGGGCAGAGCCGGCTGGTGCTGAGCGCCGACGACATTCGGCGCGCGGTGGTTCGAATCGCGCACGAGATCGTGGAGCGCAATCGCGGCGCCGGCTCGCTGGTGCTTGTCGGCATCCTGCGCCCGGGTCCCGCGCTGGCGGGCCGGCTGGGCGCCGAGATCGAGCGCTTCGAACCAGTCTCCGTGCCCACCGGCGCCCTCGACATCGGAATGTATCGGGACGATCTGGACCGGCGCGCGGCGCCCACCATCCACCCGAGCGAGATCCCGGTGGACGTGAGCGAGCGCGATGTGGTGCTGGTGGACGACGTGCTCTACACGGGTCGATCGGTGCGCGCCGCGATGGACGCGCTCAACGACTTTGGACGCCCGCGGTCCATCCAGCTGGCCGTGCTGGTGGACCGCGGCCATCGCGAGCTTCCGATCCGCGCCGACTACGTGGGCAAGAACATCCCCACCGCGCCCGACGAGGTGGTGAGCGTACGGCTGGCGGAGTTCGACGGCGAGGACGCGGTGTTCATAGGCCGGCGGAGGGAGAGCGATGCCTCTCTACCGTAAGCATCTCATCGACATCGCCGACTTCACGCGCGACGAGATCTCGCTGGTGTTGGACACGGCCGATTCCATGCGCGAGATCCTGGCGCGGCCGATCAGCCGGGTGCCGACGCTGCGCGGCAAGACCATGGTGAACGTCTTCTACGAACCCAGCACGCGCACGCGCGTGTCGTTCGAGCTGGCCGCCAAGAATCTGGGCGCGGACGCGGTGAACGTGGCGGCCTCCGGCAGCAGCGTAGAAAAGGGCGAGTCGCTGGTCGATACCTTTCAAACCATTCAGGCGCTGGGGGCCGACCTGCTGGTGATGCGGCACTCGCGCTCGGGCGCGCCCGACCTGGCCGCGCGGCACGTGTCGTGCGGGGTGGTGAACGCCGGCGACGGCTGGCGCGGTCACCCCACCCAGGCCCTGCTCGACCTCTACACGGCCCGGCGCCATCTGGGCGACCTCACCAATCGCAAGGTCGTGATCGTGGGCGACATCCTGCACAGCCGGGTGGCGCGCTCGGTGATCGCCGCCTTCGGCCGCATGGGCGCTCACGTCTGGCTGTGCGGGCCCCCGACCTTGCTGAGGGACGGCTTCGCACAGCTGACAAACGGCGGCGCGGAGATCCGGATCGAATACGCCCTGGACGACGCCATCGAGGACGCGGACGTGGTGATGGCGCTGCGCATTCAGAAGGAGCGCATGACCGGCGGTCTGCTCCCGGACCTGCGCGAGTACGCGCGCCGCTGGGGTCTCACGCAAGCGCGCGTCGGCCGCGCCCGGCGCCACGCCATCGTCATGCATCCCGGTCCGATGAATCAGGGGATCGAGATCTCACCGGACGTCGCTTACGGAGCGCAGTCGGTGATCGGCGAGCAGGTGACCAATGGCGTGGCCGTGCGCATGGCCATCCTCTACCTGCTGCTGAGCGGGCCGGGCGCCGCTAACGCATGAGCGGCTACAAGGCCAGGCCGGTGCGCGAGGTCGTGGCCGGGGTGTATCAGTGGAGTGTGGCCTGGCCGCGCTACACGCTCGAGTCCTACCTGATCGACCGGCCCGAGGGGGCCATCGCGATCGACCCGCAGGACATCAGCCCGCGCTCTCTTGCCAACGCGCGCGGGAACCGGATAGCGCACATCATCCTGACCAACCACTACCACGAACGCGCGGCGGCGATTCTGCGCGCCCGCTGGGACGCGCAGGTGTGGGCGCCGGCCGCGGACGTGCGCGAGCTCGAAGCGGTCGTGCCCGACCACGCCTACTCCGAGGACACGGCCCTGCCGGGCAACCTGCGGGCGGTGGCGCTGGGGGGCATCACTCCCGGCGAGCACGCGTTGCTCTGGCCGGAGGAGCGCGGCGTGCTCTTCGTGGGCGACGCGCTGGGAACCGTCAGCTATTGGACGCACGGCGAGAGCCGCCTGGGGGCGCATCCACGCATGCGCCCGCCGCGGTCCTTGGGCCGGCTGCTGGACTTGAACTTCACCAGCCTGGCGGTGGGCCATGGCGACCCGGTGCTAGACACCGCCAAGGCGGAGCTGGCCGAGTACCTGGAGCGCGCCGAGCAATGAGCTCCGAGAAACGGCTGCTCATACGCGGGGGCCGGGTGATCGACCCCGCCCAAGGACTCGACCGCGTGAGCGACGTCGTGATCGAAGGCGGGCTGATACGCGCGGTCGGCGACGCCGGCGAGCAGCTCCCCTTGGGCGCGACCGAGATCATCGACGCGGCCGGGTTGGTGGTCACGCCCGGGTTTGTGGACCTGCACGCGCATCTGCGCGTTCCCGGATTCGAGTACAAGGAGAACATCGCCAGCGGCACGGCCGCCGCGGCGGCGGGAGGATTCACGACCGTCTGCTGCATGCCCAACACGGACCCTGTAATCGACAACCGCAGCGTCGTGGAGGGCCTCATGGAGCAGGTCAGCGCGCGGGCCAAGGTGCGCGTGTTCATGCACGCGTGCATAAGCGTCAACCAGGCGGGCCGACAGCTGGTGGAGATGGGAGACCTGGCGGACGCGGGCGTGATCGGATTCAGCGACGACGGCATTCCCCTGGCCAGCACCTCTCTCATGCGCCACGCGCTGGAGTATGCGCGTCAGTTCGGCGTGCCGGTCAGCAACCACTGCGAGGACCCCGAGCTGTACGCGGAGGCCGCGATGCACGAGGGTCTGGTCTCCACGCGCCTGGGGCTTGCCGGCACGCCGCGCCAATCGGAAGAGATCATGCTGGCGCGCGATCTGCTTCTGGCCGAGCTGACCGGCGGCCGCTATCACTGCCTGCACGTGAGCTCGGCCGGATCGGTGGACCTGATCCGGCGCGCCAAGGATCGCGGCATCAACGTGACGGCCGAGGTGACGCCGCATCACTTGACGCTCACCGCCGACCTGGTGGGAGGACGCGCCGATCCGGTCAGCGCGGCGCTCGGCCCCTACGACGCCAACACGAAAGTGGCGCCGCCGCTGCGCGAACGCACTGATTGCGACAGCCTGCTCGCGGCGCTGATAGAGGGCGTCATCGACTGCATCGCCAGCGACCACGCGCCGCACGCTCGGCACGAGAAGGACGTGGAGTTTGCGGATGCGCCGGTGGGCTTCAGCGCGTTCGAGACGGCCCTGGCGAGCGTTCTGAGCCTGGTGCACGCGGGCAAGCTGGAGCTGCCCAAGGCCGTCGAAGCGCTGACCAGCGCGCCCGCACGGGCTTTCGGTCTTCCCTACGGATCCCTGCGGCCCGGCGCCCCGGCCGACGTCACTCTGTTCGACCCTGACGAGGAGTTCGTAGTCGACCCCGCCGGCTCATTCCGCTCCAGGGGAAAAAACACGCCGCTGGCGGGCCTGCCGATGAGGGGAGTCGTGCGCCGCACGATCGTGCGGGGGAAGGTCGTCTTCGATCGTTCCCAGGCCGATTCCCTGGCACCCGTATGAGCGTGCGCCCGGCGGTGCTGGCGCTGGAAACCGGCGATCTCTTCTTCGGATTCGGCTTCGGGAGCGCCGCTGCCGGGTCGGGCGAAGTGGTGTTCAACACGAGCATGACGGGCTACCAGGAGATCTCCACCGACCCGTCGTATCGAGGCCAGATCGTGACGTTGACCTACCCGCTCATCGACAACTACGGCGTCAGCCCCGAGGACCTGGAGTCGCGGCGGCCGTGGATCGCGGGGCTGGCCGTTCGCGAGCTGGCCGAGAGCCCCAGCCACTGGCGGCGCAGCGGCGGGATGGACGCGTTTCTGGCCAGCCACGAGATACCGGGGATCGAGGGCGTGGATACGCGCGCGCTGACCCGCGTCATCCGCACGCTGGGGCCGCAGCGCGCCGTCCTGGCGCGCGCCCCCGCCGCGCTAGCGCGCGGAGCAAGTCCCTACCAGTGGTCGAGCGGGCGCCTGCCGGCCGCCCGAGAGTGGGCCCAAGAGCACGTCCAAGCGGCCCGGCGGGCCGCTCCCTACGACGACCAGCAGCTCGTTCCCGAAGTCTCGGTGCCGGAGCCTTTCGAGGCGCGCGAGGCCGCCTGGGGGCCCTGGCCGGCGCCCCCGGTGCGCACCTGGACGCCGCGCATCACGCTGCTGGACGTGGGCGTGAAATCAAACATCGTGCGGTCGCTGGTGCGCCGCGGTTGCCGCGTGCGGGTGCTGCCCTACGGCGCCGGCGCGGGCGAGATCGCGGCCACGGCGCCGGACGGCGTGGTGATCTGCAACGGCCCGGGCAATCCGGTGCAGTCGCGGCAAGCGGTGGACACCGCGCGCCAGCTCATCGGCCGCTACCCGCTGATGGGCATCTGCCTGGGTCATCAGATTCTAGGTCTGGCGATCGGCGCCACCACCAGCCGCTTGCCGTTTGGACATCGCGGCGCCAATCACCCCGTCAAGGATCTGGCCACCGGCCGCACGCACATCACCTCGCAGAACCACGGCTACCAGGTCGACGCGGCTTCCATCCCTCCGTCGAGCGGATTCCGCGTGAGCCACACGAACCTGAACGACGGCTCGGTGGAAGGGCTCACGCATGATCGGTTGCCGGTCTTCTCGGTGCAGTACCACCCGGAGGCGAGTCCGGGGCCGCAGGACAACCAGTATCTTTTCGACCGCTTCCTCGACATGCTGCCGTCGAACCGGGAGTCAACCTGACGTGACAACGGCCTGGTTCCCTGCCCGAGGGACGCCTTGCTGGCAAGCCCGGGACAGTGCGCAGGCGCGCGGGCGCGATGATCTGCGCATGACTGAGCGAGCCGCCTAACGTGCGGCGACGAGAATCAGACGCCGGTGGCTGACGTCGGCAAGGTTCTGATCATCGGCTCGGGTCCGATCGTGATCGGGCAGGCGGCCGAATTCGACTACGCCGGCACCCAGGCCTGTAAAGCCATGCGCGAAGAGGGCGTGACCTCGGTGCTGGTGAACTCCAACCCGGCCACCATCATGACGGATGAAGACATTGCCGACCGGGTCTACATCGAGCCCACCACGCTGCCGGTGATCGAGCGCGTTATAAAGCGCGAGCGGCCCGACGGACTGCTGGCGACCATGGGCGGGCAGACCGGTCTCAACCTGGCCGTGGAGCTGGCCGCGCACGGCGTGCTGGACCGTCACGGCGTGCGGCTGCTGGGCACGCCGCTGCGCGCGATCCAGGACGCGGAGGACCGCGAGCGCTTTCGCGTCTTGATGATGCGCATCGGCCAGCCGGTGCCGGCCAGCCGCACGGTCACGTCGCTGCCGGACGCCTGGGAGTTCGCGCAGGAGTGCGGATTCCCTCTGATTTGCCGTCCCGCTTACACGCTGGGCGGGACCGGCGGCGGAGTGGCGCGCCACGAAGACGAGTTCGAGGCGGTGGTGCGGCAGGGATTGCAGGCCAGCCCCATACAGCAGGTGCTGGTGGAGCGCTCGCTGATCGGCTGGAAAGAGGTCGAGTACGAGGTCATGCGCGACGCGGCCGACACCTGCATAACCGTGTGCAACATGGAGAACTTCGACCCCATGGGCGTGCATACCGGCGACTCGATCGTGTTCGCGCCCAGTCAGACCCTGAGCGACAAGGACTATCAGATGCTGCGCTCGGCGGCTCTGCGGATCATCCGGGCGCTCGGCGTGGAGGGCGGCTGCAACATCCAGTTCGCGCTGGACCCACACTCGTTCCAGTACTACGTGATAGAGGTGAATCCGCGCGTGAGCCGGTCTTCGGCGCTGGCCTCCAAGGCCACCGGCTACCCGATCGCGCGCATCGCGGCCAAGATCGCGCTGGGGCGCACGCTGGACGAGCTGCCCAATCCAATCACGCAGAAGACGACCGCCGCCTTCGAGCCGGCCCTCGATTACGTAGTGGCCAAGATCCCGCGCTGGCCTTTCGACAAGTTCGCGCAGGCCGACCGGCGCATCGGCACGCAGATGAAGGCCACCGGCGAGGTGATGGCAATCGAACGCACCATCGAGGCCGCGCTCAACAAGGCGGTGCGCGGGCTGGAGATGGGCGGCAAGACGCTGCTTTGGGAGGACCCGCGCTGGGACGCCGACGAAGCGGCCATATGGTGGCGGATCGAGCACGCGCACGACGAGCGCCTCTGGGCCATGATGGCCGCGCTGCGCCGCGGCGCCCGGCCGGACGAGATCGCGCGGCGCTCGGGCGTGGACGTGTTCTTCATCTCGAAGCTGGCCAACATCCACGCCACCGAGGTACGCCTGCTCAGCGAGCCGCTCACGCCCGATCTCTGCTGGCAAGCCAAACGCCAGGGCTTTTCCGACGCCATGATCGCCGCGCTGGCGGACATCCTGCCGCAGCGCGCGCGTGAGATGCGCCTGGAGCACGGCATCGCGCCGGTCTACAAGATGGTGGACACCTGCGCGGCCGAGTTCGAGGCGCTGACGCCCTATTTCTGGAGCACCTACGAGCGCCAGAACGAGGCCGTCGGCGAGGGGCCCGCGCCGGCCGTGGTGATTGGCAGTGGGCCCATTCGGATCGGACAGGGGATCGAGTTCGACTACTGCTCGGTGCACTCAGCCTGGGCTTTGGAGGAGGCCGGGCACGCGAGCGTGATGATCAACTCGAACCCCGAGACGGTGAGCACCGACTTCGATACGTCCACCCGTCTCTACTTCGAAGCGCTGGACGAAGAGAGCGTCGCGGACGTGCTGGGCAACGAGACGCGGGGCGCCGAGCCTCCCCCCGTGGTGGTTCAGTTCGGCGGCCAGACCGCGATCAACCTGGCCGGGCCGCTCTACGCGGCGGGATTTCAGATCGCCGGCAGCGGCGTCGCCAGCATCGACGAGGCGGAGGACCGCGCCAAGTTCGACAGCTTTCTGGAACGCCTGGGCCTGCTGCGGCCGCCGGGCGGCACGGTGACGCGTATCGGCGACGCCATCGCGATCGCCGAGCACCTGGAATACCCCGTGCTGGTGCGGCCTTCCTACGTCCTGGGTGGGCGGGCGATGGAGATAGTGGAGAACCAAGCGGAGCTAGAGCGCTATATCCGGGAAGTGACACAGCCCTCGCCGCAGCACCCGGTGCTGGTCGACAAGTACTTGCAGGGCCGCGAGGTGGAGGTGGACGCGATCTGCGACGGACAAGCCACGCTCGTACCCGGGATCATGGAGCACATCGAGCGGGCCGGCGTGCACTCGGGCGACAGCTATGCCGTCTACCCGCCGATTAACGTGAGCGCGGAGACGCAGGCGGTAATCCTCGATTACACGGAGCGAATCTGCGTCGGACTAGAGGCTAGAGGCCTGGTGAACATTCAGTACGTCATCTATGACCACGAGGTCTACGTGCTGGAGGTGAACCCCCGGGCCAGCCGGACGGTGCCGTTTCTCAGCAAGGCCACGGGCGTACCGATGGTGCGCCTGGCCACACGCATTCTGTTTGGGGAGTCGCTGCGCAGCCTGGGCTACTCACCCGGACTGGCGCCGGTCCCGCCGCTCTACGCGGTCAAGGCGCCGGTCTTCTCGATGGCCAAGCTCTCCGGCGTGGACACCTATCTTGGTCCCGAGATGAAATCAACCGGCGAGGTGATGGGGGTCGACCGAACGTTTCCGGCGGCGCTCTACAAAGCAATGATCGCGGCCGACGCCGAGCTGCCCAGCGGCGGTGACGTGCTGGTCTCGATCGCCGACCGCGACAAGCCGGAGGCGGCGCCGATCATCGCGGCCCTGGCCGAGCTGGGCTACGGCCTGATAGCCACCGAAGGGACCGCTCAGTTCATTAAGGACAAGCTGGGGCTGCCGGCGCGCGTGGTGAGCAAGATCCGCGCGGGCAGCCCGAACGTCGAGGAGTACATCCGCGAGGGCCGCACCATCCTGGTGATCAATACGCTCACGCGCCGCCGCGAAGCACTTCAGGACGGCCATTACATGCGCCGCGCGGCGGCCGAGACGCGCACGCCGTGCTTCACCTCGCTCGACACCGCGCGGGCGCTGGTGGCGGCCTTGCGCAAGTCCCGCGACGGATACACGGTGCGAACCATTGACGAGCATCGATCGGCGGCCGCCGGCGGCGTACCTGCGTAGTGGCTCGTTTGGAGCAGGCCCGCGTCGTAAGCAATACACGGATCAGCGCGCGGCTCTGGTGGTGTGAGTACGAAGCGCCCGCGATCGCCGCCGAAGCGCGTCCCGGCCAGTTTGCGCATGTTCTGTGCGGCCCCGAGGACTCCTTCGATCCTATGCTGCGGCGGCCGTTCAGCTTCAGCCGAATCGACCGGGCGCGCGGCCGCGTGGCGCTGCTGGTGGACGTTGTGGGCCGCGGCAGCGAGTGTCTGGTGACCCGCTCGCCCGCAACGGAGGTCAGCTTCCTGGGACCGCTGGGCACCTGGTTCGAGTTCGAGCCAGTCCAGCGCCGCGCCCTGATGGTGGGCGGGGGCATTGGTCTTGCGCCGCTGATCGCGCTGGCGGACGAGGCGGCGGCGCACGAGGTCGAGGTGGAGATACTGGCGGGCGGACGAGACCGCGACGCTATCACGCCCGCTCAATACCTGGCGGATCGGGTCGGCTACGTCATCGCCACGGACGACGGAAGCCTGGGGCGCCGCGCACTGGTCACCGAGCTGGTGGGGGAGCGCTACGCCTGGGCCGATCAGGTTTTCGTGTGCGGTCCCGAGCCCATGATGCAGGCCATGGCACAGCTTGCCGCCCGGCTGGATTGCGGCTCTGAAGCGAAGTCCATTCACTTTTCACTGGAGGCGCGAATGGGCTGCGCGATGGGCGTTTGCTATTCGTGTGTAGTCAAGACGACCGCCGGCATAGAGCGGGTTTGCAAAGAGGGCCCGGTGTTTTCCCAGCGGGAGTTAACCTGGGAGTGGAGACACGCTTGGTGACATAGCTCCGCCAGGCGACTCCGAAGTGCGTGCTTGCGGTCGACTCGATCTCCCGGCTACTCGGCCCCAATGGACCGGCCAGAATAGTTTGAGGACGTGCGGCGCACGATCACTGGCAAGCTGCGCACGGGCTCGTCTATACCTCGTAACACCAGTGGGACGGATAACGCAAGCCACGCGGCCACCCGGTCCTTACTGGGAACGTGTTGGTACATCCGTAACCTGCTATGATGTGCTCTCGGGGTTACAGTGCAGGCCTTGAGAAGGCCCGCGCATAGGGGGACGCTCAATGAAGATCAAAGAGGTAGTCGACGGGGGCGAATGGGCGCAGCGGCCGCAGCGAGCACGGCGCATCAGCCCCGAGATTCGCGAAATCGTAAGGTCCGTGGCTAAGACCAAGCCCGGAGAATGGGTAGTCGTCGGCCTGTCGGAAGAGGAAAAGAAGCGGCAGCCCACGATCCGCGGGCGGATCGAGACGGCGGCCATCCAGCGCGGGATCAAAGTTAAGTTCGAGATGCGCGCGGGTGATCTCGGCGTGCAAAAGGCTGGTTAGCTCCGCCGCGGACGGTAAACGAAGCCAATAGCGCGTCGGGCGCAGCGGGCGGCAGCTAAGGTCTGATTGGCCGGTCGGCCAGTTTCAGGATTCGGTCCGTACACGACTGTGGTCTTTTGATTTATGGCCAGCGAGACCGTACCGACCTATCTGCGGGCAGGCGCGCCATGGCTCTAGTCCGCGGGTTTATCATCAAGGTTAGCCTTGCCCTTAGATAGATAAGCCCGAACGGTTCAGCCGCGCCGTCTTGCGAGATGTCCGTCTGGCTGCGCCCCGCGACAAACGTACGCCGGCACTGCCAGGGGGACTGCTATTTAGGGCCTTGACGGTATGTGCGCACGATCACAAGCCTCCCGAAGTCACTGATCCTTGCGGTTGAAGGGAGCGCATAGGGAGCGGGGCTGCCAACCGGAACTTCTCGCTTAGAGGTCGGTGGGTCTAGATTCCCGCTTTCGGAGACGTTTGCATAACCCGGTCAGGCTAAGGATATCCGCGGAGAACCCTGCGCGATTCCAGGTTGGGTGGGGCCTGGATTCCCGCGTGCGCGGGAATGACGAGGGGTTACGCAAAGGTCTCTTTCCGCGGGAGTGACGGAGAGTAGCCCATCCTTCCGCCAGCCCGGCGAAAGCCGGGTCCAGGTCCGTCCCCGCACGTATGAGACCCCGTATCGAGCATGGGACAGGCTTGTCGCCGGAACGACGGAGACCTGCCACGCTCGGCCGTCCGCGGGGGTGGCCGGCTCCGCGTGGAAGCCGGCCGAGGCGCGCAGCCGAGCGCGGCCTGACTCAGTCCTTGAGAGTCAGCCCGCCGAAGACCACCGCGCCTTGCACCGACAGGCGCGGCGAGCCGCCCGCCTCCGCGTCTCCGCGCCGCTCGTCGGACACCCCGCCAAACAGCCCGATCACGTCGTTGCGAATCACCCAGCCGCGAGGAACGCGCAGCTCGGCGCCGCCGAATATGCAGCTGATGTCGACCACGGCCGGAGGGTGCGATATCTGCGCATCGCGCAAGTCAATCTCGGCGCTCCCGAAAACACAGGTGGCCTGGCCACGGCGAAACTCGCCGTCGACGCGCTCGTTTGCCGCTGAGAAAGCCGAGGTGATGGAGAGATCCCGCGACCCGGCGGCGGCCGGTCGACTCACTCTATGCCCGGCGCCGCGGAACACCAGCACGGCACCGGCAAGAATTATCACGGCCGGCCAGATGCTCACTTTCACCTGGTCCGGAACTTGCTCCAGCGCCACCAGCTGGACGGCAACGCCGATCAGAATGAGGATGAGAGGCCCCAGCACCTGGCGAAAGCCGCTGCGCAGCAGCGCCCAAACTCCCAGCGCGACCAGAACCAGGGGCAGCCAGCGCCAGGGCGCGCCCAGGTCGATCACGTCCAGGTTGTCGAGCAGCAGCCACAGCCCGCCAAGCACGACGATGGCGCCGAGCAAAACCCGACCGGACCCTCCACTGTGGTGCACCGGCATCACAACTTCCCGTCAAGCGCTGGCGGTCAGAGCAACGCCATTATGCACAGAGCGGGGAAAAGCGACGTGCGGTGGAGCCGCCGCCGCCGCCCGCCAACGGCGGTCCTCAGTCGGTTATGAGCAGGCGGCCGAAGACCACCGATCCCTGGATGAGCAGATGCGGCAGGCCGGGATCGTCCTCCGGCGCCGTGAGGTCCTTCAGCCCGAGATCAGCCTGCGGCGGCTCGCTGGGGCGCGCCACGCTGAGGGGGCCGATCGAATGCAGGGCGCCGCCGAACTCCAGACGGATCCGATTCAGCAGGCTGTCTACTTTGTGGTGGACGAGCCAGTGCGACGGCACGCGCACCTCCACTTCGCCGAACACGCAGTTCACGTCGAGGAACGCCGGTCGGCGCGCGAGCTTGACGCCGCGCAAGTCGGCCACGGTCTTGCGGAACACGGCGCTGACCTCGCCGCTCGTAAGGCTGCCGTGCAGCGTGTGCGAGGAGGCGCCCACCGGCGTGGTCACCTCGAAACCGTCGCTCCCGACAACGTTGACGACGGCGCGCGCACTGAGCGTGCCGCGAAAATAGGCCACGAGCCCCACGGCCAGCGGCAGGGCGATCCACGTAGCCACGCGTCCCTCGATGGGAATGCCCTCAATCCGGGTCAGTTGGGCCGTGAGGCCGGCCGCGACCAGCGACCAGCCCAACTCGCTTCGCACGCCCGCCTCGTACAGGACAAAGGCGCCGGCGGACAGCAGCATCAACGTCGCCAGGTGGGTGAAATCCAGCAGGCCGACCATGAAGAGCACGAACCACAACGCCACCACAATCTTGGCCACGGCGCCAAGCGCGCGCGGGGAAGCGATGAACTCGTGCAACATCGGCTACTCCGTATGTACCTCCGACTATAGCGGCGCGTGGGGGTGCTTGGCAGTACGGATGGATGGGAACCCGCCGGGGTGACGGGGTGACCGAGCGGGCGCCGAACATTCAGCGCCCGGTCAGTTGTCGAGCACCGTGCGCCGCAGCGTGTCGTTCAGGCGTGTTTGCCAGCCCCTCCCGCTCTCGCGGAAGTGGGTCACGATATCCGCGTCGAGCCGCAGAGTGACCTGCGTCTTAGTGGGCGCCCGCTGCTTGCCGCGCGTGCGGCGGCCCTCCAGAACCTGCATCGCCACCAGCACGGTCTCGTAGGCTTGCGCCGCCAGGCGGCCGCCGTCGGCCTTGAAGCTGGCGGGCAGGCGCTCGAAGTCGCCCTTCTCCATCTGATCGAGCTTGCGCAGCAGCCAGGCGTGCAGGCGCTCCCAGCGCTCGTCGGGGTCGGGCTCAGGCGCGGCCGCGCTGCTATCGCTCATGATTCGGACGCGGAGGAGACCGCCTCGGGAACCGCGCGGCGCACGAACTCAAGAGCCGCGCGCCCGGCGCCCTCGGTGTCCTGCGGCGCCAGCTCTCCGTCCAGGACCAGATCCAGCAGGTGCTGCTTGATGGGTTTGATCCAGGGCCCGGGCGGGCGGTCAAACAGCTCCATCAGGTGATGTCCGTCGAGCGGGCTCTCGAGCGCGCGCACGTCGTGCTGGGCCTGCAGCGTCTCGCAGCGCGCGTCCAGCTCGGCCACGCGCGCCAGACCGGTCTCAACGCGGCGCGGCCGGTAGCTGGTGATGTCGGCGCGCGATAGCGCGATGAGCGTGGCCAGGTTGTCGCGGGCTTCGCGGATGAAGCGGCGCACGGCGCCATCGGTCCAATCGCGGTCGTACGCATTGGTGCGCATGTGCAGACGCACGGCGTGGCTGACGCGCTCGGTCAGCCGGTTGTCGAATCGCAGCCGCTGCAAGATGTCACCCGTGATGCGGCTGCCAACCTCTTCATGCCCGTGGAATCGAACCCGCCCGCGCCGCGTCGACTTGGTGGCCGGCTTGCCCACGTCGTGCAGCAGCGCGGCCCAGCGCAGGGGGGCGATCGGGGGGACCGCAGAGAGCACGCGCATGGTGTGCGCGAACACGTCTTTGTGCTCGTGGCGCTCGTCCTGGACGGTCGATTGCATCGGGATCAGCTCCGGGATGGTGAAGCTGAGCAGCCCCAGATCGCGCATCGTGACGACGGCCCGGTCGGGGCGCCGGGCCATCATGATGAGCTGCAGCTCGGCCCCGATACGCTCGGCGCTGATGGCGCCGAGACGCCGCGCGTTGCGTCGAATCGCGGCGGCCGTGTCAGCGTCGATGTCGAATTCGAGCTGGATGGCAAAGCGCACCGCCCGCAACACCCGCAGCGGGTCTTCGTGGAATCGCTGGTCGGGGTTGCCAACCGCGCGGATGACGCGCGCGACGATGTCGCGGACGCCGCCAAAGGGATCGATGATCTCCCCCGTGCGGGCGTTCTGCGCGATCGCGTTGACGGTGAAGTCGCGGCGCGCCAGGTCGGCTTCCAGCGAGTCGCCAAACGTGACGTCGGGTTTGCGTGAATCGGGCTGATAGGACTCGGCCCGAAAGGTGGTGATCTCGACTTGAGCGTCCCCGAACCTGGCCCCCACGGTGCCGAAGCGCTCGCCCACGCCGTAGACGGCGTCCGCGCCGGCGCGGTGCACGAGCACTTTGGTTCGGTTGGGGCGCGCGTCGGTGGCGTAGTCGAAGTCGTGGGCAGCCCTGC
Source organism: Chloroflexota bacterium (assembly GCA_965220075.1). Taxonomy (GTDB): domain Bacteria; phylum Chloroflexota; class UBA11872; order UBA11872; family UBA11872. The sequence goes on along the minus strand of OZ244806.1, from coordinate 401,015 downwards.
CCATGATGCGATCGCGCACCGGCCCCCCCACGAGGAACAGCTGGAACCCCGCCTGGTTGAAGACTTGCGCGATGCGGCCGGTCGGGATGTTCATAGCGGCCATCCTACCGGCGGGCCGGTCGGAACACGCGCAGGCGGCGCCAAACAGCCACGCCCGCGCGCAGCGAACCAGCTCGCTCTCCTACGCGAGCGAGGATCTCGCGCGGGGTTCCGCGCAGCCGCCGCACGCCCACGTCGCAGGTGTAGAGCAGCAAGCCGACGGTTAGCAACAGCACCCAGTCGAGCTTGGGCGCCGAGTCCGCCCGCGCGGCCAGGGCGGCAAGATCGGCGCGCGACTCGATGACCGACCCGCCGGTCGCGGCGGCAACGCGCCGCAAGAAGGCCAGGTCGGGCGCGGGACGGCTGAGCTCCGCCCCGGCCGGCGCCACCAAGCCGGTCCGCGTGGAGGCCACGAGCTGCGAACCCGCGCGCTGCTCGACCACCACCTCGTACACACCCGGCGCCAGCGCGGGTGTTTCGACCTGGTAGCGCCCCGGAGCGGCCGCGGGCGCGGTGAGGCTCAGCTCCGAGCCGTCCGGGCCGATCAGCCGCACGGCGGTGGAGAGCCCATTGCGAAAACGGCCGGCCGCGTCCACCGAGTCGATCACGATGCTCCCGCGCCCATCGCGCACCTCGACGTCGACCGCGAGACCGGTGCGCGCAACGTCACCGGGGGCGGGCATCACCCAGGCCATCGCCTGGCCCAGGAACGTGGGGAAGGCGCTCCAGCCGGCCCAGCGGGCGGCCCAGCGCGCGCCGCCGTCGGAGGTCCAGGCCAGCGCGCGCCCGCGGCCGAACTGCCACTGCGCCAGCAGCGGCTCGTTGCTGTCGGCGGCCAGCACTACTTCGGCCGTGGGTTTGGCGCGCGTGCGCACGAACCCGTGCAGCCTGGGCAGCTCCAGACCCTGCAGCACGCCGCTCAGTATCGGGCTGGGATTCACCATGCGGGGCTGGAACTCACGTTCGACGACCGCGAACTCGCCCGCCACGCGCGTCTCCTGGGTGAGCACGCGCGGGATGTCGGAGGCCGCGGGCGCGTAGTAGAACCGGCCCTCGCCGAGCAAGGCGATCCGCTCCAGGAGCTCCTGATCGGCGTCGTCGCCCAGCGCAATGGTGGAGACGGTGATATCGCGGCGGCGCATGTCGCGGGTCAGACCCTCGAAGTCACCGCGCCGCGATTTTCCGTCCGTCAGCAGGACCACGTGCTTGATCGAGGCCTCGGTCTGCAGGAGGCGGCTGCGCGCGCTGCGCATGGCGTTGAAGATGTCGGTGGCGTCGCCTACCTGAAGGCCGCGCACGCGATCAATGGCCCGGCTGAGGTCGGCGGCATCGCCCAGCGGGCGCGGCGGCACCACCCACTGCGCCTCCGAGTCGAATCCGAGCACGCCCAGGATATCGCCCTGCTCGAGCAGCTCGATGGCCTCCACAGCGGCTTCGACGGCAAGGTCCATGCGCCGAACGCCTCGCTCGTCCTCGATCATCATGCTGGACGATTTGTCGATCGCCAGCACCAGCGCCAGGCGCGCTTCCGGGCGCCTTCCGGTCGGGTCGGACCAGACTGGCAGCACCTCGTCCAGCAGCGATTCGTCGTATCCGCCGGCCGCGAAGCCGTCGGGACCGCCCACCACGGCCAGGCCGTGGCCGGAGCGGACGTATGCCTGCAACCGCCGCACGAGCGGCTCGCCCAAAGCGCCGGCGGCCAGATTGGTGATCAGCACGGCGTCGTAGTCCTCCAGCTCTGCGGCGCGCGCTCCCTGCGGGTCGACGCTGGTGACCTGGAAGCCCAGATCGCGCAGGGTTTCCGCGGCCGCGTTGTCGCCGGGGGAGGAGTCGATGCTCAGGAGCGTTCCGGGCGGGCTGATCCGCACGAAGGCCTCCGCTACGTTGTTGGCCAGCTGGAGATCCGCGTCCTCCAGCAGCTCGGCGCGGAGACGGTGAAAACCGGGCGCAAGGCCGCCTAGGTCCACCGCGAAATCCTGGGCGCCCGGCTCGATCGACACGGGACTATCGCTCAGAAGCCGGTTGCCATCCCAGACACGCAGGCGCGCGCTGGCAAGCCGGCCGGAGGTGATGCCGATGCGCGCCTGCAGCGGGGCGCCCAGCCGCGCGTCGGTGGGCACGTGCAGGGCGCTGACGGCCAGGTCGGCGCCGCGCAGCGACCGCACCGGCGCGACCGAAACGGGGACCGCGCGGGCCACGGCTTCCTGCAGCACGGCCGCGACGCCGCCGGTCGTGGCGTTTCCGTCGCTAATGAGCACGACGTTCCCCCCCGCGCCTGCGGGGACAAGGCTGAGAGCGGCGGCCAGCCCGGCGCCGACATCGCTGCTGCGGCCCTCCAGACCGGCTCTGGGCGGGGGAGCGCTGGTGAGCCGTCCGGGCGGAGCCAGGACAGCCGCGCGCCCCGCGAATTGGACCACTCCCACCGGCGTATCGGCGCCGAAGCCGCGCACGAAGAAGTCCACCAAGTCAAAGGCGTTGGCCTGCTCGGAGAGCAGCACGCTTTCGGACGTATCGATCGCGAAGACCGCGGGCGCCCGCACTGATCCGCCGACGCCCAGCCCGGCCAGGGACAGAACCAGGGCTACGAACGCGCCGACGCGCAGGGCCGCGGAGAGCGCGCCGCGCCGCGCGGAGAGCCGCGCTCGGCTGCGCATTGCCGCCCATATGAAGAGCGGGGTCAAGGCAAAGAGAATCAGCAGCCAGGGCCGGTCAAGCGTCAACGCAGCCCTCTCACACGGTGGAACCACCACCACTCCGCGGCCAGGAGGACCAGCGCGACGGCCGCGAACCACGGCCAGCGCTCCTCGATGCGGTCCACCCGCAAGGGCTCGGCGCGAGCCGGCGCGGCCGGTGGACCGAATGCTTGCGCAAGCGCCCGCGCGCTCGGGAGGCCTGGCGCGTCCACCGGCAGGCGCGCCTGCGCGAGCAGCGCCTCCCCTCTGAACTGGCGGACCACGTAGACGCCCAGCTCGTGAGGCGTGAAGGCCATCGACTGGGCCGCGGTTCGCGACGTGCGTTCACCGTCGGGCGAGACGATCTCCACACGCTCGGCGAGCGGATGCGGGACCAGCACCACTGCCTGGTCGGGACGCAGGGGCGCGCCCTCCGGCCGCGGATCGAAGGGGTCGGCCCAGCGCACGACGTCGCTCCAGAAAACCGGGTACCAAGGGGCGAGCGCGACGCCCGGCGCCTGCACGTCCAGACCCACCAGCACCAGGCGGCGGCCGGCGTGCGTGCCATGCGCCAGCACGGCCCTCTCGCCAACGCTCAGATCGGGCCGCGCCCAGCCAGGCGGGGAGTAGGCCAGGTTATCGCCGGCGGCAAGCGACAGAGCGTCGAGCCGCGCCGCCAGCGGACTTTCCGCTACCGGCCGCGGCACGGACGCGGCCGTCTCCGGGGCCTCGATGCCGAGCTCCTCATTGCCGCCCGGGCGCACCAGCACGATGGAGCCGTTCGGGAGGGGATCGGGGACGGCGGCGACGTACACGTAGATGTCGTGCGGGTCGGCGCGCTGCGCCTGGGCCGGCGTGATCCCGGACACGCGCACGCCCGGCAGGGCGGCAAGCGCGCGCGTGATCAGACTCGGCTCCTCAGCCACCACCAGCACCGTCAGCTCGCGCGCATCGGCAAGCTCGGCGAAGGCCCGGTTGTCGGCGGCCAGCCCGTCATCCGGGGGGGCGATGCCGGCTTCATATCCGGCCGCCGGCGGGAGCTCGGTGAAGACGAGCACTTCACGCGCTCCGGCGGCCAGTACCACGTTGGCCTGCGCCCGATCGCCGCCGGATTCCACGCTCACGGGGACCGAAACCGGTACGGCGCCCTGATTGCGCAGCGCCACCAAAGCCTCCACCATCGAGGGATCGTCGAGGCGGCGACGAACGGCGAACTGCTCGATCGCCACGTTGCGCGCGTCGCCGGACACGTTGAAGGCGCGGACGCGGGCGTAGTCGGGGCGCGGCTCGAGCGCGGTCACGCCGTCCGAGAACAGCGCGACCGACCCTCCCGACTCGGCCGGGGCCAGCGAAAGGGCGGTGTCGAGCGCGTCGGCCAGCCGGCCTTCGGCCGCGCTGGGCCGGATGGAGCGGATGGCACCCTCGATCCCGAATCGATCGGTCGCGCCGATGGTCAGCGGGCGCACGGTTCCCGCCGCCGCGATGACCGACACCGGCGTCTGGCGCGGCAGGCCGCGCACGAACTGCACGGCGCGCTGCTTGGCGGCCTCCAGCCGGTTGGGCGCCACGTCCTCGATCAGCATGGACAGCGAAGCGTCAACCACCACGCTCACGGGCGGTTGCGTGGTCTGGCTGACGGACTGCTCGGGGCGCGCCAGGGCCAGCGCCAGAGCCGCGATCACCAGCGCCTGCAGGATCAAGAGCAGATGGCGCTTCAGCCACTGCAGCCAGGAGCGTTCATGCCGGCGCGCCAGAGTGCGGCGCCAAAGAAGAACCGACGCGACTTGAATGCGCTGACGCGCGGGCCGCAGCAGGTAGAGGAGGAATACGAGCAGGATCAGCGCCAGCCAGCCGAGGGCGAGCGGCGCGGCCCAGCTCACGCCAGGACCCGGTGCTGGCGCAGGTGGCCGAGCACGATGTCCTCGACCCCCCAGTCGGACTCGACGGGCACGTAGCGCACGCCGCGGCCGTGGCAGAAGCGTTCGAGGTCCTCACGCCAGCGGCCGACGGTGCGGCGGTAGGCGTCCCGCAGATCGCCGTCCACGAACGCGCTCACGCTCTCCCCGCCTTCCGCGTCCAGCAGCTCCACTTCCTCCGCGAACCCCGGTGAGAGGAAGTCAGGATCGAGCACGTGAACAACCGTCAACTCGTTGCCGTATTCGGCCAGCCGTTCGACCGCGTCGCTGGCGTCCTCGGAAAGAAGGTCGGAGACGAGCACCGCCACGCCATGTGGGAGACGGTGGGCGTTGTAGGCGCGGGCGGCCTCGGCCAGACCGGTACCCCCGGCCGCCTGCTGGCGCGACAGGAACTCAAGGAAGCGGTCGGCGGCGGACACTCCCTGCGCCGGCGCGAAGGTCTCGCCCAGTCCCGGCCCGAAGACCGCGCCGGCCACGAAGTCGCCGCGCGTTGCGGCGACCCAGGCAAGCGCGGCCAGCACGTCGCGCGCGACCTCGAGCTTGGAGGGACGGCCGGCGGCCATGGAGGCGCTGGTGTCCAGCAGCAGGTGCGCCACCAGCGTCTCCTCGGACTCGCGCACCTTGACGAAAAGCTGGTTGGAGCGGGCGTAGATATTCCAGTCGATCTGGCGGAAATCATCGCCCGGGCTGTAGGCGCGGTGATCCGCGAACTCTATCGAGGAGCCGGTGGCGCGGCTGCGGCGCCCACCCGTGTGAAGGTGCCCGTGAGGCCGCATGGACACGATGGAGAGCCGCTCGAGGCGCGCCCGCAGTCCGGGTTCGGGAGCCAGGCGCCGGGCGGACCCGTCCGCCACCGGCTAGGCGTCCTCGTAGCGGGTCTTCATCAGGATCTCGTCCAGCACGGTCTCGCTGCTCACGTTGTCGGCCTCCGCCTCGAAATTGAGCAGCAGCCGGTGGCGTAGAGCCGGTTTGACGCCGCGGCGCACGTCTTCGTAGCTCACGTTGAGCCGGCCGTCCAGCAGCGCGTAGGTCTTGCCGGCCAGCACCAGCGCCTGCGCGGCGCGCGGCGAGGCCCCGTAACGCACGTAGCGGCTCGTGATCTCGGGAGCGCCGCGCCCGCCCGGGTGGCTGGCCTTGACCAGGTCGACCACGTATTGCGCCACGTGCGGCGCAATGGGGATTCGCCGCGCAAAGCGGGCCATGGCGAGCAGATCGCGGCCGGCCGCGACGGCGCGCAGCGCGGGCGGGTCCACGCCGGTGGTGCGCTCCACAATCTCGCGCAGATCGTCACTGCCGGGGTAGCCGACCACAAGCTTGAACATGAAACGATCCACCTGCGCCTCGGGAAGCGGGTAGGTGCCCTCCATGTCGATAGGGTTCTGGGTGGCCATGACGAAGAAGGGCTCGTCGAGCTTGTAGACCCGGCGGGCCACGCTTACTTGCCGCTCCTGCATGGCCTCCAGGAGCGCGGCCTGCGTCTTGGGCGTGGCGCGGTTGATCTCGTCGGCCAGTACCAGGTTGGCGAAGATCGGCCCGCGCTCGAAACGGAAGGCGCGGTCCCCCTCGGCCGACTCCATCAGCACGTTGGTGCCGGTGATGTCCGACGGCATGAGGTCGGGCGTGAACTGAATGCGGCCGAAGCGGAGGTCGAGCGCCTGGCTCAACGCGCGCACGAGCTGAGTCTTGCCCAAGCCGGGAACGCCTTCCAGCAGGATGTTCTGTCCGGCGATGAGACAGACCACGGTGTCGCGCACGACCTCCTCGTGGCCCACGATCATGCGGCCCACTTCGGCGATCACGGCCTGCGCGACCGACCGGAATCTTGCGGCTTGCTCTTCTACGCTAAGTGCAGTCATAGGCGCGCCTCAGGGCGAGGAAAAGTAGCGGTCGAGAACGGCCCGCAGCTCCAGGGGCGCCGCCCGCGACACATCGCCGCGTCCGGCCGCGAATCCTCTTGAACCGGCCGCGGGGTCGAAGCTGGGGCCAGTGCCGGCGCCTAATTCGAGGGCCGGGCGCTGCACCTGCTCGCTACCTTCGTCGGTCGGCGCCAACTCGATGATCTCGAGCCGGCCGTCGGCGGCCAGGCGCTGCTGCGGAGCAAGCGTCTCCGGTGGACCGGGGAGCTCCTGGCCAGCGGCCGAGGAGTAGCCGCCGCCGCGCACCTGCCCGTCGGCACGTCCGGCGCCCGCCCCGGCGTCCCCGGCCGCGCTCATCGCCGCGCCGCCGTTGGGGTTCTCGATGGTGAGCGTGTCGGAGGAGGAGGCAGTGCCGGCGCCCTCTGCCTGGGTCTGCAACTCCGCCAGGTCCTGTTCGAGCCCGGCGATCTCACGCTCCAGGGCGCGATTGCCGGCCGCGGCGGAGTCGATGGCCGCCAGCGTTTCGCCGAGTCTTCGCAGCGCCTCGCGGGCCTCGCCAAGCCGACTGTCTTGTACGGCCTGGGCGGCGCTCTCCAACTGGCCGGCCAGAGCCGGGTCGGCCGAGGCCTCCTCAGCGGCCCTGCCGAGGCTGCCCGCCAGCTCTTCGAGCTGGCCCGAGTTGAGGTCCGCGATCCGGTTGGCCAGCTGGCGCGCTTCGGCCGCCGCGGCCTCCAGGTCCCGACCTTCCAGCGCGCGCCCGAGCTGGCGGGCTTCGGACGAGCGCCGCAAGCCTTCGGCGATATTGCCCAACTGCTCTTGCGAGGTGCGCGCCTCTGGATCGATCTGGGCACGCAGCTGGTCGACGGCGCGGTTGAGGCGCTCCATTTGCGCGGCGAGCTGGGGCGGCGACTCGGCGGAAGACGTTTGGGGCGAAGCCGCGCCGGGGGCCTGCGACTGTCCCGCCCTCTCTTGCGGCCCGAGCGGCGCGCCGCGCGGGGCAAAGAAACCCGTCAGCGGCGTTACGGCGGCGACCCAAAGCCAGAGAGCGACCAGCCCGAGGGCGCCGCAGACCATCAGCACGTCGCGCTTGTCTACGAGCAGCGGAAAGGCCTCGCGGGGCTGAACGGACTCCGCGGCGGCCAAGGCGTCGGCGCGTTGCGCCAGGACCATCTCGTCGCCGTTCGGCAAGCCGGCTACCGCGGTGGAGAGTCGCTCGTGCAGCTGGAGGCGCAGGTCCACCGCCAGCGCGGCCCGCCGCATGCTGGGAACGGCGCCCGCAACCGCGAGCAGGGCGGCCGCCGCCAGCGCACCGACGACCGCGGCCAGCAAGGGCAAGGCGGCCGCGGCGTCCAGCAGCACGGCCACCACCGCGCCTACGAGGATCAGCGCCATGCCCCCGGTCAGCACGCGCGGGGCCGCTCTCACCACGATGGCCAGCTGGCGGCGGCGGGCGAACTTGCCAATCCGCCGGCCCAGCTCGTCGCGCGCGTAGGCGCGCGTGGTGAAAGCGGGCGGCGCGATGCGCCAGCGCCGCGGGCTGAGCGGCCAAGGCGCGTTCAACGCCAGCTCTGCGGTCCTAAGCCTCATTCAAACGCGTCAGAGGCGCGCGCGGGCAGGGGCTAAGCGCGGCGCCGCGCTCGCATGCTGTGGACGACTCCGGAAGGCCAGCCTAGCACCGGGGTGTTTGGCGCCCTGTGAGTTTCCTTGCGGGCTCAAGGATGTGGAGGCGGGTTTGATACCCGCTCCTACTGGGATTGCGCGGCCGCGGCCTGCCGCTTCCAGCCGCGCGCGGAGGTGAGCAAGTCGCAAGCCAGCTCGCGCGCGGCGGCGCCGCGCGCGCCGCCCATCAGGGCCAGCTCCTCAACGACGGCGTCTCCGCTCAGACGCCTGAGACTGCTCACGGTGGTTCCCTCGGCGGAGTCCTTCTCCACCACGAAGTGAGCGTCGGCGAAGGCGGCCACGGTGGGCAGGTGCGTGACGCAGAGAACTTGATGGGCGCGCGCGAGACGGGCCAGCTTCTGGCCCACGACCCGGCCTCCGCGCGCTCCCACGCCGATGTCGATCTCGTCGAAAACCAGCGCGGGCGTCTGGTCCTCGCCCGCCAGCACCGACTTGAGACCGAGCAGAATGCGCGAAACCTCGCCGCCCGAGGCCACCCGATCGAGCGGTTGCGGCGGCTGACCCGGGTTGACGCTGAGGTAGAAATCGACGCGATCCACGCCGGCGGCGTCGAAGGCGACGGGCCGCGGCGCGCCGGGGATCGCCACCCCCTCCTCATCGGTCCGCATTTCGAAGCGCACCTCGAAGCGGGCGTCCGGCATGTTTAGATCGGCCAGCTCGCGCACGACGGCCCGGCTGAGCTCCGCGGCGCCAGCGCGGCGGCGCCTGGATAGCTCGGCCAGCGCGGGGCCAAGCCGGCCGGTCACCTCGCGGGCCGTCTGGGTGAGCTCGCGCAGCCGCTCCGCGCCGGAATCCAGCATCTCCAGCCGCCGCCGAGCCTTGGCGGCGAACTCCAGGACTTCAGCCACGCTGTCGCCGTACTTGCGTTTGAGCGTCTGGATGGCGTCGAGCCGGGCTTCGAGATCCGCGAGACGGCGCGGATCGTCTTCGATGCCGTCGGCGTAGCTGGCGAGCGCGCGCGCCAGGTCGCTTGCCAGCGCCTGGACTTCGCCGGCCTGCGCCTGCATCTGCGCGCCGGACTCGGTCAGCGCGGCGATATCGGCAAGCGCCTGCTGCGCCTCCCCAAGCAGGTCGAGAGCGCCGGCCGATTGGCCTCCTTCGAGGGAGCGGCCGGCCCTGGCGGCAAGCTCCAGCAGGCGGCCGGCGCTGGCCAGCTGCCGGCGCTCCGCCTGCAGCGCGGCTTCCTCATCGGCGTCCAGCCGGGCCGCTTCGATCTCGTCAACCTGAAATCGCAGCAGGTCCAGCTCGCGTGCGCTGGCGCGCTCGGCGCGGCGCGTTTCTTCGATGGCGGCTCGCAGGGCGCGCAGCCGCGCGACCTCGCCGGCGACCTGCCGGCGCTCATCGAGCAGACCCGCGTAGCGGTCCAGGAAGTCGAGCTGGCGGGCGCGCTGGAAGAGCGATTGATGCTCGAGTTGGCTGTGCACGTCCACCAGGTGACGGCCGAGCTGGGTCAGCAGGCGCACCGGGACCGCGCGGCCGCCCAGGCGCGCGATCGATCGGCCGCTGCGCGCAATCTCGCGCGAGACTATCAGCGAATCGTCGCCCTCGACGCCGTGCTCGCGCAGAAGATCGCTCAGCGGCTCTGCCGCGCCTGGACTGAAGACGCCTTCCACGTAGGCCGACGCGGCGGCGCCGCGCACGTGCGCGGGGCTGGCGCGCTCACCCAGCAGCAAGCCGAGCGCGTCGATCAGGATGGACTTGCCCGCGCCGGTCTCGCCGGTCAGCACGTTGAGGCCTTCATCGAGGCGCATATCCACCTGCTCGATCACGCCGAAGTCCCGCACATGCAGGCTCAGCAGCACGCGGTCAGCCGCCTGTGAGGTTGGGACGCGGCATCTCGCGCGGGACCCGCCAGTGCAGCTTCTCGGCCAGCGTGCCGTAGAAATAGTTGCGCGGCTGAACGCGCGCATAGCGGGCGGGATGCTCAGAGGCGCGGCAGATCACGCGATCACCGGAAGCGATCAGGTGCTCGGTTTGGCCGTCGATCGATATGGTGGCCTCATGGGTGCTGTGGATACGCAGCTCCACCGTGGCTTCGGGGCTTGCAACCACGGCGTTGGCCGGCGTCAGGAACGGGCATATGGGCGTGACGATCAGATGCTGGGACTCCGGGTGCAGCACGGGACCGTACGCGGCCACGGTGTAGCCGGTGGAACCGGTGGGCGTGGCCACGATCACGCCGTCGGCGGTGTAGGTGGTGAGGCGCGATCCATCCAACAGCACCTCGATGTCGACCACGCGGGCAATGCGCCCGCGCCCCACCACAACGTCGCCGGCCGCGAGTCCGCCCGCGCCGGCGGCGCCGCCGGCGCCGCCGGGCGTCTGGTGGTTCCAGTCGATCAGGATGCGCTGCTCGATCCAGTACTCGCCGCGCAGAAGCGCCGCCAGCTGACCGTCGAACTCGGCAGCGTCGAACTCCGTCAGGAATCCCAGCCGGCCGTAGTTGACGCCCGCGCAAGCCACGCCGTACGGGGCCGCGGCACGGGCGGCGCGCAGCAGCGTACCGTCGCCTCCGAAGGTGATGAGCAGCTCGGAACCGGCGACCTGTGCGGGATCTTCCACGACATCCCAGGACGACGCGCACCAGGCCTCGACACGGCCGTCAGCCAGGCTCCGGCTGGCACGTCTGGCGTGCTGCACGGCCTGCGCGATGCGCGGGTGGTAGAGAAAGCCGACTCGCATGATGGGCGGCGCCGCTGGCGGGCCGCTCATTGTAGATAGCCGGGCAATCCCAGCGCGCGCGCGTATGCGCAGGCGTGTCCGGGCGGCGGAAGCGCGGCGCATGAATCAGCACGCCACCCGCGCCGGCCTACACCCTTGGCTTGGATCAGCGCGCTATCCGCCGAGCGTGCCCTTGGTGCTGGGCACCTGGCCGGCGCGGCGCGGATCGAGCCCGGTGGCGGCGTCCAGCGCGCGCGCCAGGGCCTTGAACACCGCTTCCGCTTTGTGGTGGTCGTCTTCGCCGGCGAGCACCTGGACGTGGATGGCGGCGCCCAGGTGGCGGGCCAGCGACCGGACCACGTGCGCGATCAGGCTGGTCTCGAGGTCGCCCAGCTTGTCCTGCCGAAAGTCGCCCTGGAACGCCGCGTGGTCGCGACCGGAAAGGTCCACGGCAACCGTGGCCAGCGCCTCATCCATGGGCACGGTGGCGTCGCCCATGCGCACGATGCCGGCGCGGTCGCCCAGCGCCTGGCTGAACGCCTGGCCCAACACGATGGCGACGTCCTCGGCCGTGTGGTGGGCGTCCACGTGCAGGTCGCCGCTGGCGGCGAGCTCGATGTCGAAGAGCCCGTGGCGGCTCAGCTGGTCCAGCATGTGATCGAGGAAGCCGATGCCGCTGCGGCCGCTGAACACGCCGGTTCCGTCGAGATTCAGGGAGACCGAGACCTCCGTCTCACCGGTCTTGCGCCGGACGGCGGCGGTCCGCGCGCTCACGCGGCTGGACAGAGCGGGCGAGAGGAGCGCCGCGACGGAGAGGCGGGCGCGGCCGTTCCGCGCCGCTCGGACAGGTACATGGGCGCGCCCCGATTGGCTCGGTATGACACGTTCATTTGCTGCATTCTAGTCGGGTCGGACCGCACGGCGCGCGCCGTTCGGCGGCGCGCGCATGGCCCTCCAACCCCTCGGCGCGGGCCAGCCGCGCGGCCACCGGCGCAAGCGCGCGGGCGGCGTCGTGCGGCAAGCGCACGATGCTGATGCTCTTGAGAAACGCGAACACGCTGCACGGCGAGGTGAAGCGCGCGGTTCCGCCGGTGGGCATGACGTGGCTGGGGCCTGCCACGTAGTCGCCCAGCACCTCGGGCGAATGCGCGCCGACGAAGACGCCGCCGGCGTGGCGTACGCGGTCCAGCAGCGGCTGCGGGTTCGCCGCCAGCAGACAAAGGTGCTCGGGAGCGTACTCGTTGGCCAGCTGCATGGCCGTTTGCAGGCTGGGCACGACCCCGATCCCGCCGCGCTCCGTGAAGCTGCGCCGGGCAACCGCGGCCAGGGGCAAATCGCGCAGCTGCCGCTCAATCGCGGCCGCAACGGACTGGGCCAGCGCGACTGAATCTGTGAGCAGAATCGGACTTGCCGGGCCGCCGTGCTCGGCCTGCGCGATTAGGTCGGCGGCCGCGTCGGCCGCGCCGGCGCCGGCGTCGGCCACGATCAGCGTCTCGGTGGGGCCGGGAAGTAGATCGACGCCGCTGAGGCCGTAGACCTCGCGCTTGGCCATCGTGACCCAGACGTTTCCGGGGCCGGCCACCACGTCGCAGCGCGGCACCGTTTCGGTCCCCTGGGCAAGCGCGGCGACCGCCTGGGCGCCGCCCACGCCGAAGACGCGGTCGACTGCCGCTGCCTCGGCAGACAGCGCGATAGCGGGCGCGATGCCGTCAGGCCGCGGCGCCGCGCAGAGAACCAGCTCTTTCACACCCGCCACGCGCGCCGGAATCGCGGCCATCAGCACGGAGGAAGCCAGCGGTGCGGCCTGGCTGGGGACCACTAAGCCGACGCGGTCGACCGGCGTCCAGCGCTGCCCCAGGCCTTCGGTCTCGTCCATGAAATCGGAGGGAAGCTGCTTGCGGTGAAAGCGCCTTATGCGTTCCGCGGCCAGCCGCAGGTCGGCCGCGAGTCCCCGGGGAGCGCGGGCGCGCGCGTCCGCCAGCTCGCTCGCCGGGTAGGCCAAACGGGCCGGCACGTGATCTCCGACGGCCCGGGCGATCCGGCGCACGGCCGCGTCGCCCTCGGCGCCCACCTCACGGACGACGCGCCGGGCGAACTCAGCGGGCCCAAGACGCTCACCAAACACCTGCGCGGCGCGGTCCAGCGCGGCGCGGTCCAGCGCGGGCGCGAAGCCGGCGCGCGCAATCAGCTCGCGACGGACCGCCGCCGTCCCCTGGACGATGCGGACGGCGCTCACGGAGCGGCTTCCAGTTCCAGCTCCGCCACGAGCTCGTCATAGCGCGAGGCGCCGCGCCGGAACAGCAGGGAGATGGGGCGCGCGCCCACCGAAACCGCCTCCAGCGCAAGCAAGCGGTCGGCGGCCGCTCGGAGGCCGCTGGCGTGCACGTTCACGGTGACACTGAAGGAGCCGGGCTGGCCGTGATCGGTGTAAACCGGCGCAATGGTGGGGCCGAGCGTGCCGGTCACACCCGCTTCCATCACGCGCCGGGCCACCGCCTCCGCGGAGCGCCCCGCCAGGTTGGCCGTGAGCTGATACATGCCGCGCGCGGCGATTCCGGCCTCCATGCGCTCCAATATCTGGCGCACGGTCGCCAGCTTGTCGGGGTGGCGGCGCAGGCTGTCTCGATTCGCTACCAGGCAGGCGGCGCTCTCCAGCATGGGCGGTCCCTCGAGCGCGCGCAGGCGGTTCTCGAGCAGCGTGGTACCGGATTGCACCAGCGCCGCAGCCACGTCGGCGTAACCGGCGGCCGGCGCGCCCTCCACTGCTCCGCGAAACTCCACCAGCTCGAAGTTCGCGACCCCATTGGCGTAAAGGTAGTCACGCGTGAGGTTGGGAGACTCGGAGGCTACCCGCAACGGCTCGGCGTGATCGCGCCGCTTGAACTGGATCGCGACTTCGGACAGGTCGCTGATGGTGGTCACGTCGAGCCAATCGTCGGGCACGGCTATCACCAGGCGGGCGGCGCCGAATCCCAGGTCGTCGTGCACGAGCAGCACGCGGGCGTCGCCCGCGGCGAACTCGGTGAGGATGTCAAATCCCGTAACGCCCAGGTCCGCATTGCCGCCGGCCACGTGCGCGAGGATGTCGCGCGGGCGCTGCAGGTGCACCTCGACCGTTGGGAAGCCCTGCAGCGAAGCCACGTACTGGCGCGGGTTGGGGCGCACGACGGACAGCTCGCAATGGGCCAGAAAGCTGGCGGTCGGTTCCTCCAGACGGCCGCGCCCGGGCACCGCGAAGCGCAGGGTGGATTCAGAGCTCACTGGGGCTCTCCCGGCGTCCTATGTGCCGGCACAGCGTGGGCACCAGGTTGCTGGCGAGAACGGCGCCCAGCGACTCGGGCGGCTCGGCGCTCTCATCCGTAATGGCGGTCTGAAGCCGACCGAGATCGTCGCGCCGGGCGCGAATGCGCCAGCCTCCCGGCGACGGCGCGCCGGGCGCCACGGTAGCGCTCGCGATCCCGGCCTGACGGAGCGCGCGGGCGACCCGAAACGCGTCCTCCGCCGGTTCGCTGAGCTCGACCGCCACCAGCGGCGGCGAGGGCGCGGCCTGAGGCTCGGCGCCGGTCAGCGGATCCACGCGAACCGTAAATCCCACGGCCGGCGTGTCGGGTCCGCCCAGCAGCTCGACCAGATCGTCGTAGCGCCCGCCGCCAGCTACCGGCCGGCCGCCCGGCGCGGTGATCTCGAAGACCAATCCCGTGTAGTACTGCAAGCCGCGGCCCAGGGCCAGATCAACGCGCACTGTCGAGCCTTCCAGGCTCTCCGACTCCAGCAGCTCGAGCACGCGCCGCAGGGAGGCCAGCGGCGCGGCGTCTCGACCAGCGGCGGCGAGCGCCGCCTCGGCGGCCCCCAGCGCGCTCGGCCACGGCCCCGCGGCCGCACCCAGCCGCGCGATGAAGCGGACGGCCTCACGCACGTTTTCGCGCACCTGGCCGGCGGTCAGGCGCCCGACCATTCGCTCCACGACCTCGGCCTGTGAGCGGCGGCCGGTGATACGCACGTCCAGGCTCGTGAGCATGGCCGAGCCGATGGCGCGCAGCTCGTCGCGCGTGACCCCGGCGGGAACTCCGCCGGACCCCACCGGGGCGGCGCCGATTCGCTCCAGAACGCGGCGCTCGAGCGCCCGCGGATCGGGCTCTCCCCCGTCCCAGGCGAGACCCTCGACCAGCAACTCGTACACGAAAGCGGGCAGATCGAGGCCGCGTAGGAAGGCGGTTATGACGTCGATGTGACCGACCGTGATCGTCAGGTCACGTGCGCCGGCGGCGCGCAGGGCCGTGATCGCAAGGGCCAGGACCTCTGCGTCCGCCTCGGGACCGGGGACCCCGAAGAGCTCGGCGCCGCTTTCATAGTGATGCGCCGCGCCGGCGCCGCCCAGGCGGCGAAACACGGGGCCCGCGTAGTGCAGGCGGGCCGGCAGGCCGATCGCGCCGCGCCGCTCGTTCAACAGCCGCACCAGCAGGGGCGTGAACTCCGGGCGCAGGCATATGCGCAGGTCGCTGTCGGTCGGGATCACGTATATCTCGGGTATGACGCGCAAGCCCGATTTGCGCTCGAAGAGGTCCGCCGGAGCCTGGATGGGCAGCTCCACGGCGCGATAGCCGAAACTCTGATAGGTCGCCGCCAGGCGGAACTGCACATCCTCCAGCCGGGCGCAGGCATTCGGATCGAGGCCGGGCGAACCCGCCGCGCCGGCCGCGGCCTCAGGCCCGGCGGCGCGGGACATTGCGGTCGTTGCTGTCGATCACGATCGTGACGGGCCCGTCATTTACGAGCTCAACGTTCATGTGCGCTCCAAACTCACCGGCGAGTACTGTAACGCCGCACGCGCGCAGCGCACCGGCCAGCTCGCTGATCAGGGCTTCGCCCATCTCAGGCGGGGCCGCCGCGGAAAAGCTGGGACGGCGGCCCTTGCGCGTCTCGGCCAGCAGCGTGAACTGCGAGACGAGCAAGACCTCGCGCCCGCACTCCAGCACCGATCGGTTCATGCGGCCGTCTTCGTCGGACAGGATGCGCAGTTGAGCGATCTTGCCCGCCAGGTAGTCGGCGTCCGCGCGCGAGTCGTCGGACGCCACGGCGGCGAAGACGAGCAGGCCGGGACCGATTGACGCGATCTCGCGCCCCGCCGCCTCGACTCGGGCGCGGGCGACTCGCTGCAGCACTGCACGCATAGGTCTGGAAGCGGACCGGACCGCTAGGCCGACGGCCCGCTCGGCCGGCTAGTCGGCGCGGGCCGATTTAGCCTCGCGCCCCTCACTCTTGGACTTGTCCGGCGAGGACTCGGTATTGGCCGCCGACGGCTCCGACTTGCTTGTCGCGGGATCCTTGGATTCCTTCTTGACGGGTTCATCGCTGGCGGGCTCCGATTTCTTGCCGTCCGACTTGAACTTGTCCTTTTCGGCGGACGCGCGGCTGTCGGTGGCGTACCAGCCCCCGCCGCGGAAGATGATGCCGGCCGGGTGCAACAGCTTGCGCAGCTTGCCGCGGCACTCGGGACAGCGCGAGCACGGCTTGTCGTCGAAGCTCTGAATGACTTCGAACGTGTGCCGGCAGCGGACGCACTCGTATTCGTAGGTCGGCATCTCACGCGCGCCCCTGGGGACAAAACAACCGCCCCGCCGGGCGACGCTCGATTATACGAAGGCACGCGTGCGGCCGGACGCGCGCCGCGCGTAACCGCGATAAAGCCCACAGACGCCGCTTGAAAGGCTAGTGCTAGCATGCCCTCACATAGCCCTGAGCCGGCGGCCGGTTGGAATCAATGCGCTGTACCGAGTGCGATCACGCGAACACCGAGGGCGCGTGGTTGTGCATCAACTGCGGGGCCAAGCTCCCGCGAGCCGAGTTGGAAGGCGATCCCGAGACGGCGGTCGAGTCGTCGCAGCCCGAGGAACCAAGCCGCTTTGCGCCGCAGATCAGCGAGAATCTGCGCCGCCTGCGCGATCAGACCGAGCGAGAGCGGGGCGGGCGGCGGCGGCCGCGTACACCCGCGCGGCCGAGCGCATCGAATTTTCTCGGCATCCCGCTGGCCGCCTGGGCGCTTATCGTGTTCTTGTTTCTCATCTTCATCGTGCTGGTGTCCCAGCTCCAGGGTTCCGTGGGTTGAGGGCGCCGCCGCTCAGGCGCCCGCGACCGGCGATGCCCGTTCCAATGCAGCCCTGCCTGGGCTGCGGGTGACCGCTGAGCGTCATCGCGGGCGGTCGGCGGGCGGTCTGCTCCTACTGCGGATTCAAGGACCCGTGCTGCTAGCGCGAACGGAGTGACTGAAGCTCCCGACCTGGCCGCCCGACTGCGAGACCGAATCCGCCGTGAGGGCAGCTTGTCGTTTGGGGAGTTCATGCGGACGGCCCTGTATGACCCGTCGCAGGGCTACTACATGCGTTCGGGAGCTCCGCACGCCGACTTCTTCACCAGCGTCACGCGGCACCCGTCGCTGTTTGGCGCGCTGCTGGCGCGTCACCTGGACGACGTCTGGGAGGCGCTGCGGCGGCCGAGCCCGTTCGTCGTTTACGAGCTTGGGGCCGGCGACGGCCGGCTCGCCGCCCAAATCGCGCAGGCCGCGCCGCAGCATCCCTGGGGCGCGGAGCTCAGATACTTCGGCATAGAGATATCAGCGCGCGGCCGGCGGGCGGCCAGCCGGCGCGTCCCAGCGGCGCGGTTCCGTGCGGCGCTGAGCGAGCTGCCGCGCGCCGACGCGGCGGCGGTCCTGAGCAACGAGTTCTTCGACGCGCAGCCGGCCAGCCTGGGCCGCCGCAGCGGTGACGGCTGGGTGGAGGAGCGGATCGGCCTGCGCAACGACCGCCTTGCCCTGGCGGACGCGCCGGCCGGCGCGGAGCTGCGCGCATACGCCGAGCGCTACGGCCAGGCCCTTCCCGCGGGCGGGCGGTTCGAGGCGCGAGACGGCGTGGACGAGGTTTACGCGCACGTGTCCGCGCGGGCCGCGCGCTGCGTCATGACGACGATCGATTTCGGCGGCTGGGCGTGCGAAGTGCACGGTCCCAGGCTGCGCGCGGGCACGCTGCTGGCCTATCGTCGGCACCAGGCTTCCGAAGACCTGCTGGCGGACCCCGGCGGCCGCGACCTGGCCTCGCACGTCAACTTCTCCGAGCTGGTCGACGTTGCGCGCCGCCGCGGGCTGGCGGCGGCGCGCATGGGATCGCAGGCCGACTTTCTGGCGGCGCTCGGCGTTGGAGAATACCTAGTGGACTTGCAGGGTAAAGCCGGCGTATCGCTGCGCGACTACGCAGAGGCGCGCGAGGCTGTGTTTCAGCTGGTCTCACCGACCGACCTGGGACGCTTCCGCGTGCTCGTGCAAGCGCGCGCGGCCGACATCTCGCGCGTGCGCGGGCTCGGCGCGCCGGTGAGTGAATAGACGCAGCGAAGGAAAGGCGGTCAGATGGTGACGACGCGAACCGAGCGTGATCCCTTGGGCGACGTGCAGGTGCCGGCCGACGCCCTCTACGGCGTCCAGACACAACGAGCGGTCGACAACTTCCCGATCAGCGGCCTGATGCCGCATCCCGCTTACGTGTGGGCGACGGTGCTCGTCAAGAAAGCGGCCGCAATCGCGAACGCGCGGACCGGGCGGCTGGATACGCGCCTAGCGGACGCGATCGTGCGGGCGGCGGACGAAGTCCTGCAGGAAGGGCGCTACCTGGACCAGTTCGTAGTAGACGTGTTCCAGGCCGGCGCCGGCACCTCGCACAACATGAACGCCAACGAGCTGCTTTCCAACCGCGCCAACGAGATTCTGGGTGAAGAGCGGGGCGCCTACGCGCCCGTGCATCCCAACGACCACACGAACATGGCGCAGTCGACCAACGACGTGATCCCAACCGCCATAGCCCTGGCGGCGCTGCGCCTGCTGCCGGGCTTGTACCAGGCGCTGGAGACGCTCGCCGAGGCCCTGGAGGAGAAGGCGGCCGCCTGGGACGGCGTGGTGAAGTCGGGGCGAACGCACCTGCAGGACGCTACGCCGGTGCGACTGGGACAGGAGCTTGGCGCGTACGCCCAGGCCCTGCGGCGCGACGCGGATCACATTCGCGACGCCGAGAGACCGGTCCAAGAGCTGAGCCTGGGAGGCACGGCGGTCGGCAGCGGGCTCAACGCGGAGCCGGAGTATCAAGCGGGCGTGATCGAAGCCATCGGGCAGCTCACCGGCTTCGAGGTGCGGCGTTCCGAGAACCTCTTCTACTCGATGCAGAGCATGGCGCGCTTCGCCATGCTGTCAGGCGCGCTGCGCGCGCTGGGGCTGGACCTGAGCCGCATGGCCAACGACGTGCGGCTGCTGGCCTCCGGCCCGCGCACCGGTCTCTCGGAGCTGCGCCTGCCGGCCATTCAGCCGGGCTCTTCCATCATGCCGGGCAAGGTAAACCCCGTGCTGGCCGAGTGCCTGAACATGATCTGCTTCCAGGTCTTTGGCAATGACGCCACGATCGCGTGGGCGGCCGAGGCCGGACAGCTCGAGCTGAACGTGATGATGCCGGTCATCGCCTACAACCTGTGTCAATCGATCGAGATCCTGGCCAACGGCGTGCGCGCCTTCGCGGAGCAGGCGGTGCGCGGCCTGGAGATCGACGAGGCGATGATCAAGCACTGGCTCGACCGCAACACCATGCTGGCAACCTCACTGGCGCCCAGGATCGGCTACGCGGCGGCCGCCGAAATCGCCAAGGAGGCGGTGGCTAGCGGCGAGAGCGTTCCCGCCGTGGCGCGCCGGCGTACCGGCCTCGGCGACGCTGAGCTGGCTGAAGCCCTGGACCCCGCGCCGATGACGGAGCCGGGCGTGCGGGCGGGCGGAGGCGGGGGCGGCTGAATCCACTAGCGCCGCGCAAGGCAAGCACGCCCGGTGCGCTTGCGGCGGGCCGCCTATCTATCGCGGTCCAGAATTGTGCGGCGCAGCGCGCCGATGCGTGCTACCGTCTTCATGTCGCGAAGGTTGGCGGCAAAGAGCAGTTCGAGAATCCCAGTCGGATCCGCGTGCAGAAAGCCCTGCGGTTCATGAGCTCGGTCTCGCCTCTGCGAGAGGCCTAACAAGTCAACAGCTCGTCGACAGGGTTTTTTGCAGAGCCGCGCAGCGCAAAGTGTCGCGCACGGCAGTAGCGACGATGTCCGAGCCGGACATCGCGAGAGTATGCAGGATTCGGTTGGCATGAATATCTATGTGGGCAACTTGCCCTACACGACTACGGACGAAGAGCTGGCGGAAATGTTCGCCGCTTATGGCGAAGTGCAAAGCGCAGCGGTCATCAAGGACCGCGATACGGGCCGCTCGCGCGGGTTCGGGTTCGTCGAGCTTTCCACCGACGAGGGGGGCCAGTCCGCCATCGACGCACTCAACGGCCAGGAGATGGCTGGTCGCCGTCTCACGGTGAACAAGGCGCGACCGCGCGAGCCGCGCGGCGCTTACGGCGGACCGCGCTACTAGGCCGACAAACCAGCTAGGCAGCCTTCCCGCTGGGTAGGCGCCGCGCCGGCCCGGACGCTTGATGTCTTATTGGGCGGGGCGGGCGCTGCGTGGCGGCTGACGCGGGCGTGAAGCCTCTTGCCCCCTCTCCCTCGAAGGGAGGGGTTGGGGCGAGGGCTTCTGTGCCTGCGCCGACTTGCCGGGCGGTGGGCCGACGCCCTTTATCACTTCCCCCCGCGAGGGGCGTTATCGGACCTCTCAAGGGGCGAGTGATTGGGCGCCTGAACGCGGCCGCGCACGGCAACACGGTGGCCGGCAAGCCCGGCCTTTTCGGGGGACGGGACGCCGTGTTACGCTATTCGGGCCAGCCGGAGCGCTGGCGGCTCACGCGAGATTCGCGCCAAACTAACAACCGACCCGGGTTGACTGCGATTTCGAGGCACGCGTCAGCATGTCGCATCTAATCGAGCACGTCGAGAAGCGCCATCTCAAGGAAACCTTGCCGGAATTCCAGGTTGGCGACACGGTGCGCGTTCACGTGCGGGTGCGGGAAGGCGAGCGTGAGCGCGTGCAGGTGTTTGAAGGCACGGTGATCCGCCGCCGCGGCGGGGGCGTGAACGAGAACTTCACGGTTCGCCGCGTGACCCACGGGGTGGGCGTGGAGCGCACCTTCCTTCTGCACTCGCCTTTCGTGCAGGACATCGAGGTGACGCGCCGCGGCAAGGTGCGGCGGTCCAAGCTGTACTATCTGCGCGATCGAATTGGCCGGGCTGCACGGGTCAAGGAGCGCCGAGCCTAGGCGAAGGGGGCGCGCGGTCCGCGAGCGAACGCCGCGTCTCGTGGAGCTACGCGAGGAGCAAGCGCTTCTCGCACGTGGCCGGCGCGCCATCGCCGGCGTAGACGAGGTTGGGCGCGGCGCCTGGGCGGGCCCGGTGGCGGCGGCCGCCGTGATCCTGCCGCACGCGGCCTACGTCAGCCGCGAGTTGCTCTGGGGAGTAACCGACTCCAAGCTGCTAAGCGCCGGTGAACGCGAGCATTGGGAGCGCCGCATTCGCGCGGTCGCCACGGCGGTCGCGATAGCGTTCGTGCCGCCGCGAGTCATCGACCGGGTGGGCATCGCCGCGTCCTCGCGCTGGGCCATGCTGGCCGCGCTGGAGCGGCTGGAGGTGGCGCCGGAGCACGTGATAGTAGACGCCTTTCCGCTCCCCGAAGGCTCCCGCTACGGCCCGATCCACGACGCGCTGGTGGCGGCCGACCGCCGCTGCCTGGCGGTGGCGGCCGCATCCATCTGCGCCAAAGTGGCGCGCGACCGCCTGATGAGGCGCCTGCACGGGCTGTTCCCCGCCTACGGGTTTGCCAGCCACAAGGGCTACGGCACGCGCCGCCACGTCGCGCAGCTACGTACCAACGGGCCCTCGCCCCTGCACCGCAAGAGCTTCACGCCGGTGCGCGAAAGCATGCAGCGCCTTGCGCCTGAGCTGGCGCCGTAAGCGCGCGCCGGTCGACGCGTCCGACCGAGGCGCGCTGGGGCGCTGGGGCGAGGAGCTGGCCGCGAAGGAGCTCAAGCGCGGCGGGTACAAGGTCCTGGAGCGAAACGTGCGGTTTGGACGCGGCGAGCTGGACATCGTGGCGGCTCACCGCGATACCCTCGTGTTCGTCGAAGTCAAAACCCGCCAGGCCGGTCAATTCGGCAGCGCGCGCGAAGCGATATCGCGGGCCAAGGCCGCGCAACTCTCCACGCTGGCCATGCGCTACCTCAGGGACCGGACAAGGCCGCAGGCGGACTGGCGTATCGACGTGGTGGCGATAGACGTGGGGGCCGACGGCGCTTATACGGTGGAGATAATCGAGGACGCCCTCGGCGGGTAGCCGCGCGCCCGCGTGCGGGATCACGCGCGGCGCGGTCGGGAGGCGGCCGGCAGCGGTTCGGGGGCGTTTTTTCGTCGCGGCGGGATACCGAGCCGCTCGGAGGCAAGTCGCGGCCCGACCCGGCGCTACGACCGGCGGCGCCCGCGCTCCGTACAATGAGTTCAATTCCTCTCGCAGCGGTGCGCCTTGCAGCTAATCTCCGATCTGGCCCACTGGGTTCTTGCGTGGGCCGAAACTCCCTGGGGCGCGCTGGCCCTATTCGCGCTGGCGTTCTGGGAGTCGAGCTTCTTCCCCCTCCCGCCGGACGGACTGATGATCGCGCTGATGGCGGGCAATCCGCCGCTCACCTACGCGTTCGCCGCGCTCACCACCGCGGGCTCGCTGCTGGGCGCGATGCTGGGCTACTGGATCGGGCTGCGGGGCGGGCGGACGATCCTGAATCGGTTCTTCGCGCAGGACAAGATCCTGTTCGTCGAGCGCCAGTATCAGAAGCGCGACGTCTGGGCAGTCACCATCGCGGCGTTTACGCCCATTCCCTACAAAGTGTTCGCGATCGGAGCGGGCGCGTTTCGGCTGGACTTTCGGCGCTTCATGCTCGCCTCTCTGTTGGGGCGGGCGGGCCGCTTCTTCCTGGTCGCGACTCTGATGACGATCTTCGGTGAGGCCGTTCAGTCTGCCATCGACCAGTATCTGGACTGGCTGGCGCTCGGTTTCGTGGCGGCGCTGATCCTCGGATTTGTAGCCATCCGATTCATCAGCCGGCCGCGCGCCTCCGCTCCCGACGCCGCGGCCAACTAGCGGGTCGTGACGCCCCCGGGCTATGCCGTCGCGGTGGACGTGGTTGTAACGGCACAGTTTGCCGACGGGCCGCGCGTGCTGCTGATCCGGCGGGCGCACCCCCCGCACGGCTGGGCGATCCCGGGCGGATTCGTGGAGCCGGACGAGGACCTGACTGAGGCGGCGCGGCGCGAGCTGCGCGAGGAAACCGGTGTGACAGCCGCGGAGCTGACTCTGTTCGACGTCTACGGGCGCCCCGATCGTGATCCGCGCGGCCGCACGATCTCGGTGGTGTACCGATGCGAGCTGTCAACCGCGCCGGCCGTGCAAGCCGGCGACGATGCGGCCGCCGCGCGCTGGTTTCCGATCGGGAATCTGCCCACCGACCTAGCCTTCGATCACGGCGAGATACTGTGCGGCGCGCTGACCGGCCCCGCGCGGCGGTAGAGCGGAACCCTGATCCGCCGCGCCGCCCGGCTTTGGTCCGGCGGCGCGGTGCGGTTGAAGCTCCGCTGACGGCGGCGTAGCGTGGAGGCGACATGGCCCTGACCGCCGCGCCCGTTTACGCCGTCGGCAAGACGGCGCTGGTTGCCGACCTGCGCCGCTTGCTGGGCGAAGCCTGGGTGCTGCACGAGCCTGACGACACCTATCTCTACGCCTTCGACGGATCGGCCGAGCAAAGCCTGCCGGACGCGGTGGTTTTCCCGGACACAGTGGCGGACGTAAAGGGGATCGTGCGGGCGGCGCACCAGCACCGCGTGCCGGTGGTTGCGCGCGGCGCGGGTACCGGAATCGCCGGCGGGGCCATCCCCGCCTGCGGCGGGATCGTGGTCAGCACCTCGCGCATGAACCGCATTCTCGAGGTCGACTACCGCAATCAACGGGCGGTCGTGGAGCCGGGGGTTATCAACGCGGACCTGAGCGAGCACGCCCAGGGATTCGGCTTTCACTTCGCGCCGGACCCATCCAGCCAGAAGGCCTGCACGATCGGCGGGAACATCGCCACCAACGCCGGCGGGCCGCACACGCTGCTCTACGGCGTGACTTCGAACCATGTCCTGGGCGTCGAGTTCGTGACGCTGGACGGTGAGGTGGTGACGGCCGGCGGCGCCGCGCTGGACCTGCCCGGCTATGACCTTACGGGGCTTTTCTGTGGGAGCGAAGGCACGCTGGGGATCGTCACCAAGGCGGTTGTGCGACTTACCCACACGCCCCCCGCGGTGCGCACCATGCTGGCCGTCTTCGACGAGGTCCCCGATTGCGGCGACGCGGTCTCGGGGATCGTGGCGGCCGGGATCGTACCGGCCGCGCTGGAAATGATGGACGAGCTCTCGCTCAGAGCGATCGGGCGCTTCGTGCCGAGCGCGAACCTGCCCGACGATTCGCCGGCCGTGCTGCTGGCGGAAGCGGACGGGATGCCGGCCGAGCTCGACGAGTTCGAGTCGGCCATGCGCGGCGTGTTCACCCGCAACCACGCGCGCGAAGTACGGGTGGCCGCCAGCGGGACCGAGCGAGACGTGCTCTGGCTGGGCCGCAAGAGCGCGTTCGGCGCGATGGGCCGGATTTCGCGCGATTACTACGTCCAGGACGGCGTCATCCCGCGTACCACCATCACGCAGGTTCTGGACGAGATCGATCGCATCAGCAATCACTTCGACGTGTCGATCGCGAATGTCTTCCACGCGGGCGACGGCAACCTGCACCCGCTGCTGCTCTTCGACAGCAGACAGGCGGGCGCCTTCGAGCGCGTGGTGGAGTGCGGGACCGAAGTGCTGCGAGCCTGCGTTGCGGTGGGCGGAATGCTCAGCGGGGAGCACGGCATCGGCATGGAGAAGCACCGCGCGATGCCCATGGTGTTCTCGGCCGACGACCTGCGTGTCATGTCGCGCGTGCGCGACGTGTTCAACCCCGCCGGCCTCTTCAACCCGGGAAAGGTCTTCCCAACCCCGGTCTCCTGCGGCGAGATCAACAATCTGCGCCGCGGCGACGCGCCGGACATCTCGGCGGGGCATTGACGATCGCGGGAAGCGGGGCGGAACCGGCGCCGGCCGGCGCGTTTCGATCGCTCCTGACGCCGGGAATCGTGGCCCTGGGGCTGATGGCGCTGATGCTGGGCGTTGCACGCTGGTGGAGCTTCGACGTCGGCGAGGGGCCGGAAATGGAGGCCCAATTTGAGCTCGGGCCACTGGGGCCGGACCGCACCGTGGTCCAAACGCTGCGCGCACACACGGACGGAGTAGTGGGCGTTCAAGTGCTTGCGCGCGCCGTGGGTACTCTCGAGCCGCTGACGGTCGCGGCCGAGCTGCGCGCCGGCGGGGCCGCTATCGCGAGCACGTCTACGGAAGTCTTTCCCGCCCAGGAACTGCAACTCGTGCGTTTCCGTTTTCCCGTGAGCCCGCCGGCGGGCGAGCTCGAGTTCGTGGCGCGCACGGCGAGCGATGGTCCCGGCGGGGTTCTCTTCGGCGCTACCCGCAGCGACAGGTATCCGGACGGCATGTTGCTGCTGGACGGCGCGAGCGACTTCCCCGACCAGGACCTGGCGCACCGGCCCCTCTATCACCGCTCGACCTGGCAGGCTCTGGAGCTCGCCGCGGCGGACGGACCGGCCGCGCCCTTAGTGGCGGGTCTCAGCGCGGCCGTCATCGCCCTGCTGCTCGGCATGGCGGCGGCGGAGATGCTGGCGGCGCTGCGCGGGTGAGGCTCCCGGGCTGCCAGAATGTGGGTGCGTAGGAGACGTTTGCACAACCCGGTCAGGCTAAGGATGTCCGGGGAGAACCCCGCTCGGTTCCAGGTTGGGTGGGGGCTAGATTCCCGGGTTCGCGGGAATGACGAGGGGTTACGCAAGGGTCTGCGTAGCGGGGCGAGGAGGGGCAACATGCGGAGGCGGCGGTCGGTCGTCGCGCGCTATCGCCGGCAACAGGCGGTGCTGCGCGCGGCGTTCCTCAGCATGGGGCTTGCGCGACTTTGCGCCGACTGTACAGACAGGTGCTGCGGCCACTTCAGCTTCGGGCAGCTCACGGCGCCGGCCGACCGCGCGGTGCTGCCGCCGGACGTCCTGCCCACGGTCGATGACGCCGCCGCGCCTTGCCGGCAGCTCTCCTCCACGGGATGCGCGTTGCCCGTCGACCGGCGTCCCTGGGTCTGCGTACGCCACACCTGCGAGCGCTGGGAAAGGTCGCTGACGGCTCAGCAGGCGGCCGAGCTGGAACGCGCGTTCGAGCGGCTCGATTCGCTTTTCGCCGAGCTTCCTGACGGCCCGCCGCTCCCCACTCATCCTGCCGCCTGATCCGATGGAGGCCCCCGCGACCGTGGAGGCGGCGGCCATTCTGCTGGCGGCCGGCCGCTCGGAGCGGATGGGCGTTGCCAAGGCGCTGCTGCCCTGGGCGGGGCTACCTCTGGTCGCTCATCAGGTGCGCGTGCTGGCCGAGTGCCGGCCGATCGGTGAGATCGTGGTGGTGACCGGCCACAACCCCGCCAAGGTGGAGGCCGCGCTGGCCGGAACCCGGGCTCGTACGGTCTATAACGAGCGCTTCGAGTCAGGGCGCGCCTCTTCGATCGTGAGCGGCGTCAGGGCGCTGCGGGCCGGGCCGGCCGGGGTGCTGATCGCCAGCGTGGACCAGCCGCTGCGAGCCGAGCTCGCAGCCGACCTGCTCGCGGCCTGGGCCGCGGATCCCGACTGGATCGTGCGTCCCGTTCACCAGGGTAAACACGGACACCCGGTCATCTTCCCGGCTCGGCTGCGCGACGAGCTGGAGCTAGTGAGCGAGGTCGCCGAGGGGCTGCGGGCGCTGATGCGGCGGCATCGGGATCAGGTGCGCGACGTGCCGGTTGCCGATGCGGCGGCCCTGCTCAATCTGAACACGCGCGCCGACTACGAGGCGGCGCTGAAACGCTTCGGGCAGACCGGGTAGCCGGCCCCCGGCGCGGCATGCAGCCGGCCCATGCGCCGCCGGGGCGCTCGACGCGCAATAATGGGGCACGGGCCCATAGCTCAGTTTGGAAGAGCGCCTCAATGGCATTGAGGAGGTCATCGGTTCGAGCCCGATTGGGTCCACCATTTCCGGCCTAGACGTACTGTACTGCGAACCGGCTTGTGAGCCGTGGCAGATAGCCGAAGCCAATCGGCCCGCCTGTCCGCCGGCACGGGGGCGCAGCCGGTGGGCGCCGGACGCTAGACCGTAAGAACGCGCGGCCCGAGGAGCCCATGCGGCGCAACTTCGGCGCCATCGACGGCCAGCTCGCCTCCAATCGGAATGGGGTTCACTGGAACAGGGCCGGCGACGAGACCGGCACGATGGTCACCAGGCGATTCCGCTGCGACGGCGGTCCGCTGACGATCAACGCCTCCGCCAAAGGTGGGCTCGTCGGAGTCGCCGTGCTCGACGAGGACTTCGTCCACTATCAGGGCTTTTCCCGGCAGGAGTGCGCTCTCTCCGATGGGGATTCCATCGGCCACAGGGTCACCAGGCGAGAGAAATCCTCTTTGCCGTAATACTGCAAAATATGCGTGGCAGGGAAGGGTTCCCTCTCACTTTGACAGAGACCTTTGCATAACCGGTCGACACCCCACTCGCAAGCCTCGGATCACCCTCACCCTAGCCCTCTCCCTTCAAAAGACGTTTGCATAACTCGATCAGGCTAAGGATGTCCGGGGGGAACCCTGCGCGGTTCCAGGTTGGGTGGGGCCTAGATTCCCGCGTGCGCGGGAATGACGAGGGGTTACGCAAAGGTCTCTTCAAGGGAGAGGGGATAAGGCCCGCTCTCCCGCCTCCGCTGGAGAGGTTACGCAAAGGTCTCCTTTGACGGGAGAGGTCTGATACGAGGTCGATGGGCTGATTCGTGGCGTGCTAAAACTAATTAGAATTAGATTGGAATAGATGCGTGCGCCTGGCTTGATGCGGGTATTCCAAGAACAAGGAACACCTGCTGGAGTAACCAGGCTGGTGTGTAAGGGCCATAGGAAGGAGACGGATCTATGCTATACGAGCCATGTGCCGATGGACAATCAACGACGGGATGGTAGTGGATGCGATAGGTGACCGAAGCAGGTGGAAAGTCGGAACGGGATGCGGCCCTTGAGTTCGGGTGCGGCACTGTGCCCAGCGTATTGTCGGAGTGCTAGGATGCTTGCCTGAATACGGATTCACGAGGGTAAGTCTTGGCTCGATTTCACGGACAGACGGCGATAATCACGGGCGCCGGAGGAGAGATAGGGTTCGCGGCCGCCGCTCGCATCGGCGGCGAAGAGGCGTCGATCACAGTCGTCGACTTCCACCAGGAGAGGGGCGAAGCGGCTGTCGCCCGCCTCAACGAAGCGCATATAGATGCACGGCTGGTCGTCGGCGACGTCGGCGACCCTGGGACGGCGGAAGCGGCGGTCAAAGCCACGCTCGATGCCTGGGGCCGCATCGACATCCTCATAAACAATGCCGGTGGAGGCGGCGACTACGACTACGGCAACATCTGGGAGTTGCCCGTGGACGCGATGGACGTTTCGTTTCGAAACAACTTCATGGGGACGTTCCTGTTCACTCGGGCGGCAGTTCCGCACATGATGGAGCGCGACTACGGCCGCATCGTCAACACCGCGTCGATTGCCGGTAAAGAAGGGAATCCCCGGCGCGTCCCATACTCCGCTTCCAAGGCTGCGGTCATAGGCCTGACCAAGTCCGTCGGCAAAGAGCTGGCTCTCACGGGCATCCGCGTGAACTGCATCACGCCTGCCGTGGTCATGACCCGGCCCAACCGAGAGTTGGAACAGAGAGAGCTGGACTACATGATCGAGAAGATCCCGATGGGGCGGCCGGGCACGGTGGAGGAGATAGCCTCGATGATCGCCTGGCTATCATCGCCGGAATGCTCGTTCACGACCGGCGCCGTCTTTGACATCAGCGGCGGCCGAGCGACCTACTAGCCACCAGGATCGAAGATCGGCCTGACCAATATGACAACCGCACCGCACGGCAGCTTGACCGTAGAAGACCTCCGCGAGATGTACCGGCTCATGCTCTTGGGCCGGCGGTTCACCGAGCGGGCGCTGGAGCTCGCCCGCGAAAAGCGCTTGCCCGTCGGCATGCACCCCAGCGCCGGACAAGAGGCTGTCGGAGTCGGCGCCTGCTATGGACTACGGCCCAGCGACTGGGTCATACCGTCCCTGCGGACAACCGAGGCCTTCTGGACCCGCGGCGTTACCGTGCTGCAGATGTTCGACGCCATCATGGGGAACGCCGGGAGCATCAACTCCGGGAAGGAGTCCTTCCACCACAGCGGATACCCGGAGCTGGGCATTCTGGCGGGCACCGCGATGGTGGGCGCGCAGATCCCCGAGTCCGTTGGCGTAGGTTGGGCGATGAAGATGAAGAAGACCGACAACGTGATGGTCTGCTTCTTCGGCGACGGCGCCGCCGGACGCGGCGACTTCCACGAAGGGTTGAACCTGGCCAGCCTCCTGAAGGTTCCGGTCGTCTTCATCTGCGAGAACAACCTCTATTTTCAGACGGTCCCCAGCTCTGTCGGTCAGCCGATCCAGGACATCGCCGACCACGCCGCCGCCTACGCCATGCCGGGCGAGATCGTCGACGGTCAGGACGTCCTGGCGGTCTACAACGCCACGGAGCAGGCCATAGCCAGGGCCCGCGCCGGCGCGGGTCCCACACTGCTGGAGTGCAAGACATACCGCTTCATGAGCCACTACCCCCTAATGTTGGAGGACTCCCGTCCTCAAGAGGAGATCGACCGCTGGAAGAAGCGTGACCCGATTTCTATTCTAGGCCGACATCTCGAAGAGATGGGCTACCAGGATAGTGCAACGGCTGAAGCAGTTGAGGCCGGCATCTTGAAGGATCTGGAGGACTCATTCAGGGAGTGCGAGGCGACCCCGTTCCCGGACGCCTCCAAGGCCTTTACGAATGTGTATGAAGAGCCGGTCGAGGCGATGGGGTTATGAGGGAGCTGGAGTTCAAAGCCGCCATTCGAGAAGCGTTGGCGCAGGAGATGCACCGCGACGAGACGGTGTACCTCCTCGGAGAGGACGTTGCCTACTACGGAGGCATCCTGGGAGTTACCGAAGGGATGTTGGAAGAGTTCGGCCCCGAGCGGGTGATGGACACACCCATATCGGAGTCGGGGTTCGCGGGCATGGCGGTCGGCGCCGCCCTGATGGGCCTACGCCCGGTGATCGAGATGCAGTTTACCGGCCTGATTACGGTGGCGATGGACCAACTCGTCAACACCGGCGCGAAGGCGCGCTACGTACACGATGGCGCAATGTCCGTCCCGATGGTCGTCCGGTCCCCGCATATGATGCACGGCAACGCCTACATGAGCCAGGCGCTGGAGACGTGGTTCACCCACATACCGGGATTCAAGGTTGTGACGCCGTCGACCCCGGCTGACGCCAAGGCGTTGATGATCGCGTCCATACGAGACCCCGATCCCGTCCTCTACGTCGAGCACGAGGACTTATACAAGATCACCGGCCCCGTACCCGAGGCGCCGGTGACGATGCCCCTTGGTCAGGCTGCAATCCGGCGTGAGGGCTGCGACGTCACTGTGATTGCGTGGCTGGCCGCGGTTCCGGCCGTGGAGGCGGCCGCCGAGGAGCTTGCCGGCGGCGGCGTCTCGGTCGAGGTCATCGATCCGAGAACCCTTGTGCCATTCGACACGGAGTGCGTGTTGCAGTCCGTCCGCAAGACGGGTCGGCTGGTCATAGTCCACGAGGCTGTCAGACGTGGGGGGTTCGGTGGCGAGATCGCCGCGATGGTGGCTGGCAGCGACGTCGTTTCCGATCTGAAGGCGCCCATCGAGCGCGTCGCCAACCCCGGAGTACCGGTGCCGCACGCCACGGGCCTCAATCGCGCCGTCCTTCCCGACAAGGACGATGTGATCGCCGCAGTAAGGCGTACACTTGACCGGTCTTGCCACCGCGCCTCACCAAGGTCCTAATTTGGCATGTACATGGACAGCTACAGCCACTGACCGTCATTACCATGAAAATCGATAGCAACATCCCCATTCCGTTCCGGCACGGACTATTAGTCCGAAGGAAGTGGGGTCGAGTCCCACCCGGCCCACCAAGCTATACAAAATCAAGAACCTTCATTCGACGGACTCAATAGCAACGGAAAACTCAGGTGCTCGTGGGCGGTCGATTTGAAAGCAGCCCGGTAGGTGAAGCGGACCCACAAATGGGTGGGCCACCTCCTTCCCGACGGCCGGTTCGACCCTGCTCAGGTGGGCCTAAGTGGATGGTAGGTGGAATGGTCTTCGAGATGTGGCTTGGAAGCCTGTGAGCCTACCGAGGTCCGAAGCATAGATAGTATGGCGGGGCGCGAGTGAGGTTGAGGGTGACTTCGCTAGACCTTGGGACGGCTGCGGGGGAAAGTGGGCCGGTGGCTGTTGTCGGAACTGATGCTGGACTCCGGGGACGGTGCCCACACTGACATCCATTTCGATGGGCGCTAGGCAGACTCTGCCCGTTCCTGACCTTCGTCTCATTCCACCTTTTCCCGCTCTCGGGGTTCGATGTCGGCACGGATTCCCTCACTGATGCGGTCTGTCTCATCCTGGAGGTCCTCAATACGCGGGAGCGCGTCCGCCTTCGGCAGCGCCAGCACCCCCTCCAGCTCCCCGCAGAGGGTGTCAAACCGCTGCCACTCCGCCGCCTCGAAGCCCTCCGGAGCAAGCTCTCCGCGCGACATGACCCACGAGCACATGACGAAGACTCCTCTCTCCGCATCAAGCGCCTCTTCGCAGTTGTCCTCCTCGACGCACTCTTTCAGGTCGCCCAGCCGCGCGTCGAAGCGTCGTGCGAGCGTCTCCGAGTCGGTAATCCAGTCCTCGACGTCGGGAAACAGACGCTCGCACCCGGTCAGGACCAGTGCGGCGAGAGCCACGACCGCGATGAGCAGGACGGTCCGAATCAACCCAGCACCCGCTGGATCGTCGCGCCGGTCTCGCCCATTATCACGATTGCGTTCGTGTCATCGTCTTCGTTCACCATGTGGGTCCCCCTACCTGCGGCGACGGACAACGCAGATGAACGCTGCTACATTTTGCCGCCTGTCGGAAGCCAAAGTCGTAAGTCTCAATCTATAGGAGGAGCACAATTCGGCTAGGTTGCCACCACAATACTACGCGGAAATCCGGCCTTTCATCAATCCGATCTGGAAAATGTGGGCCTAACAGGGTGATGAAAAACGGCTGAGGGGTAGGGACGCGCGAAGGTGCGGATGGGAAGGCGTTTGGTTACGCAAAGGTCTCCGTTTGCGGGATCGGACAATGCACCTCAGACGCGGCCCGCTCGTCCTAACGGACGCTCGGCGGGATCAGGCGCCCGGCTCGTACCAGCCTGACGCGAAGTAGATTCCGTCGTGCCGGACGATCCAGGTGTGCTTGAGGGTCTCCTCGTTCGTCTCCCGGTTCAGGAAGACGTAGTCGACCCACTTGCCATCCTCGTTGGCGCCGGCGAACTCAGCGCCGTAGTCATAGCCGGTGACGTCTATCCGGTCTTCGTGGACCCTTCCCAGCATTTCGGGGCGTACGTGCGCAATGGTGACGCCGTTCTCGTCGAGGATGAACGCGTACCATTCGCCCTCCACGCTCGCGGGCGAGCTGTAATAGGCGAGGGTGGCCTCACGGCCTTCGTCTTCATAGCGGTCGATGGCCTTTTGCACGAAGGCCTGTGTGAAAGCGGCCGGGTCCGACTCCGGCGTAGGCTCGACTTCGCTTTCGCCGCAGGCGGCGAATACCAGCGCGGCAATGACCGCCGCACCGAGCAGCAAGAAGGTCCTTCGTCCCGCCCGCATCACGCAAACCTCGCTAGCAGACCCTCGCGTCCAAGTCTAACGACCCTGTGCCGAAGCGTCTTCGGACGTTCGGAGGCCGGGCTGTCTAGCTCCGCTAGTCTATGGTGCGCACTTCCTCGGACCAGTCCCGCCAGATGTCGCCGCCCGCGTCGTCCATGGCCAGCTCGTCGGAAAGGGACTCGGCCGTCTTGAGGTAGCCGTAGATCGTGGCCTGGCGGATCACGTCGCGGGATTGGTTCTGCCCCGGGATGTGCAGAATCTTGGTGTGCCAGAGGGCCACAGTGCCGGCCGGCCCGTGGGTATCGACAGGCTGGATATCGGCTTTGATCTGCTCGAAGAGGGGGTCGGGGCGGTACTCGTAGCCTCCCGCCGCGCGCGTTTTCTCACGCTCGGCGGTGTGCGTCTCGCCGCGCTCGTGAAAGGCCTTCCACTGCTCCTCCCAGATCCTGGCGTGGCTGCCCGGCCACACGGTGAAGCCGCCACAGGCGGGCGGAAGGTCGTCGATGTAGGCGGCGAACTGCAGGCGGACACGGCCGTAACAGGGGCCGTCGGAGTGGGAGCCGCGCCAGCCCGGCCCCGGCGAGGGACTGTTGGGCAGCGTGCAGTACATGCCGCGCGTCCCCTGTCCATTCATCCACACGGGCCCGGTTTTGGGCAGCCGCAGCTCCCGCGTGGTGTAGCTGGCAGCTTCGCGATAGTCCTCGATCTCCCGGGCCATGTGGCTGGCAAGTCCCTCCATGGCGCCGTCGTCCATCAAGCAGGGGCCTGTGGTGAATCCGGAATCGTCGGCGCCGGCGGGCCACACCACCGTGTCCTTCCCGAGCAGCTGCTCAGCGACTCGCCACAGTGCGCGCGGACCGAGATCGAGCATGAGCTCGTTGGCGCCATTGCGGATAACCAACCGGTGGCCTTTACCGCCCAGCAACTGCTCGCCGCCTTCCTTGGGCCGCCGGGCGGGGAACCCTGCCTGCTCCTCTTCCGTGATCGGACCCCAGGTTGAGGGATCGTCGCGTTTCATGCGTGGCAGGTCGGCCGCAATCGTCTCCCACATGTCGTCTCTGGCCCGACGGCATAGCTCCGGGTCGAGCGCCGCCGGGAGCACGAGCACACCGTCACGCTTGAACTGGGCGATCTGACCGGCCGTTAGAGGCGCAACCTGCGGCACGCTCGGGGAAGACATCGGCATTGGGTCCCGTCCTTGTTCGAATAGATACGCCGCGTTGACGCGAGATTATGGAGTGCGCGCGGCCGCAGCGTAAAGTCGAGGCGTGCCTGGGTGGCGGCTGTATAGGTAAACACGTGGATGCCGCCGCCCGCCCCACACCCCTTCCCCGCTGCCACCTCATCGCCAGATCCGCACGGAAGCGAGCGGGTCGGCGCGGGCTGGCGGGTCGCCGATGGTCCGGACCTCGCGCCGGACAGCCCATCGCCGAGCGCGTAGACCGGGATCAGACGGCGCCGGCGGCGTAAAGTAGCCGCGTGGGCCGACACCATGAGCGAAGCGGCGGGCCGCCCTGCCGCGGCGCCGGAAGCGGTTGCGGACGCGCCTTGCAGAATCCGGGTCATCCGAGCTGTCGCCGGTCGACGGCGGCGCCCGCCCGCCGCGCCCCTGAACGGCCGTGACCAAGCGCCGGTCAGGCTCTCGCGATGAGCTTCCACACGATCCCCCCGGCGCCGCCAGCCCCCTGTTGACGACGGTCCGCGGCCTCCTGGTCGGGATGCGGCCGCGGCAGTGGAGCAAGAACCTCATCGTGCTGGTGGCGCTGATATTCGCGCGCGAGTTTCGCGATCCTTCCAGCGTGCTGCTGGCCGTTGCGGGCGCGGCGCTGTTCACGCTCGCGTCGGGGGGCGTGTACTTGCTCAACGATGTGGCGGACGCAGACCGCGACCGCTTCCATCCCGACAAGCGCACCCGTCCGGTGGCCGCCGGAATCGTCGCGCCCTGGGCGGCGATTGTCGCTGGGGCCGCGGCGCTCGCGGTTGCGGTGGGGCTGGGCGCGCTGCTTGCCTGGCCGCTCGGCGCCGCCCTGGGAGGCTATGTCGCGCTGCAGCTGGCCTACAGCGCGGTGCTCAAGCACCTGGTGGTCATCGACCTTCTGGCGATCGCCACGGGCTTCGTGATTCGGGCCGCCGCGGGCGCCCTGGTGATCGGCGTCGCGATCTCGCCCTGGCTGTATCTCTGCGCGTTCCTGCTCGCCCTGTTTCTGGGCGTGAACAAGCGTTGGGCCGAAGTGGCGGCGAGCGACGACCAGCGGGGCCAGCGGCCCGTGCTGGAGCACTACCGAGTCGATTTCCTCCGCTCCGTGGCCGTCATCACCACCGCGAGCGTGCTCATGGCCTACGCGCTCTACACGTTCTCGGCCAGCAACCTGCCGCCCAATCACTCGATGATGCTTACGATCCCGGTCGTGCTCTACGGGCTGCTTCGCTACCTGTACTTAGTGCATGCGGACGGGCGGGGCGAGGCGCCCGAGCAGCTGCTCTTCCGCGACCCCGGGATCCTCGGCGCGGGCGTGCTCTGGGGCGCCCTTAGCATTGCGCTCCTGCAGTTTGGCGGGTAGGGGCGCCCCGCGTGGGCGCGCGTCTTGATCCCCGGCGCTAGGACTCTACGACGCCGCCGAGCACGAGACGCTGGCTCTCGCTGTCTTCGACCAGCTCGAAATCGACCCACTCGTCCCTCGTGATGAGAAGACGCAGCCTGTCCGGCAGGCGCTCGCAGCCCAGCGCTTCCTCCGGGACTATATCCATGCGCCGGCAGGCGTCCGCGTACAAATCGCTCAACGAGACCTTTAGTGTTCCGGCCAAGATCCTTGCCTGCTCTCCTGGCGTGCTCGAATCGCTGACCTCAGCGTAGCGCGTCCGCGTGGCCCGCGTCGGGCGCGAGCGGCGTAGACCGTTGACCCTCCGCGAGCGCAAGCCTAGACTGCCAGACGACTGGAGGCGCGTTCCGCAGCGCGCCACGGGCCGAGCGGCGGCTGCCTTAGTGAGCGCGCCGCGGCCGATTCCGCGGACTTACGCCAGGGGGGTCGAACCGTGCCAGAGCGAGGGCGTCTATCGGTGGCGCCGCGCACGCTGTTCGGCAAGAAGGTCCGGCGCCTGCGCCGCGCGGGCGTGATTCCCGCAAACATCATGCAAGCCAACCAGCCCTCCACCGCCGTCGAGGTTTCCGAGCTGGAGCTTGCAGCCGTCGTCAGGCAAGGTTCCAGCGGACACCTGGTGGACCTCGTGTCGAATGGCGAGTCCGAGCCCGTGCTGGTGGACCATGTCGAGATCGATCCGCTCACCAACCGGCTCGTTCACGCCTCGTTTCGCCGCGTAGACCTCGACAAACCGGTGACCACGGCCGTTCCGGTGCGGCTGGAAGGCCGCGCGCCGGCCAGCGACAGCCCCGACCTGCTGGTATTGCAGCTACTCGACGAGATCGTCATCTCGGCGCTGCCTACCCAAATTCCCGCTCACCTGATCGGCGACGCGGCCGTGCTGGCAGACTTGAACGATCACATCACGGTCGCTCAACTGCGCGCCGCCGACGGTTCCTACGAGCCCGTTATCGACCCCGCCGAAACCGTGGCGGTGGTCAATCTCGTGCGGCGCGTCACCGAGGTGACCGAAGAGGAAGCCGCGGCGGCGGAGCTGGAGGAGCTTGCGCTGGCTGAGGGCGAACCGGGCGCTCCCGAGGCGGCCGACGGGCCGGCTGAGGAGAGGCCGGAGGCCTAAGCGGGTCTCGGCCGCCTGGCGGCTGCGGTCAAGGCGCGAAGAGCTCGCGCAGCTCGCGCTCCCTTGCGCTCGACACCACCGCCACCACGGCGTCACCGGCTTGCAGCACCGTGTCCGCACTGGGGAATACCGCCTCGCTGCCGCGCAGGATGACCGAGATGAGATAGCCGTCCTTCGGCAGCCGCAGCTCTCTAAGCGGCCTGCCCACGGCCGGAGAGCCGGTCATCACGGGAAACTCCACCAGGTCCAGCCCCGCCGACCGCAACCTGACGAGATGGATCGCCGGGCTTACCCGCACGTCTTCTTCGATGGTGGCCATGACTAAGTCCGTCGCGTCCACCAGGGCCTCGATGCCAAGCAGGCGAAACGTGTCGCCGTTCTTTGGGTTGTTCACGCGCGCGATAGTGCGGAGGCGGCCGTTGCTGAGCGCTCGGCCAAGCTGGCAAATGACGATGTTGTCCTCATCGTGACCCGTGACCGCAATCAACAGGTCCGCCCGCTGCACACCGGCGGCGCGCAGCCAGCGGCCTTCCGAGGCGTCGCAGAGCAGCACCGAGCTCCCAAGCTGATCTTCCAGCACCTGAGCCTTGCGGCGGTTGCACTCGAGCACGACGACTTCCTGGCCCGCTTCGACCAGATCGCGCGCCAGCGCGGCGCCCAGCTTGCCCCCGCCGGCGACGATGATCATCACGGCGCTGAGGGGCCGCTGGACTCGAGCGTTTGCATGAACCGCCCGGCCATGATGTCGGTAGAGCAGATCGTCTCGACGCCAAGCTCGGCGAACACCACGGCGCGCATCGGGTCTTTTACCCGCGCGATGCTGCGCGGAACCTTATAAGCGCGCCTGGCGATCTGGGCCGTGGTCAGATTGGTGTTGTCGCCGTAGGTCGCCGCTACCACGGCATCCGCGTCCGCCACGCCGGCGGACCTCAGAACGTCATCGTCGATTGCGTGGCCCACGATAGTGGCGCCGGTGAAGTCGTCGGGGAGCCGCTTGAACGCCTGCTTGTCACGGTCGATCACGACTACCGAGTGATCGGCCCGGCACAGGCGCGCGGCGACCTCCGAGCCGGTCCGCCCACAGCCAACGACGATGACGTACACCGGTCCATACCTTGGCGCGCCGCCACGCTCCCCACCGCCCGGTCATCCTACGCCAACGGCCCTGGAGACACCCCATGCTAGGCTGCGCGCGGCCCGTCGCGCATGATTTCCGAGCTGCCTATCCACGCCCTTGTTCCCCGCCCCGCGCGCCTCGCCGGCCGCGCCTGTAGGCCGCCCGCTTGGTTCCCACCGGCGCCGTGAAGACCGGCTCGAGCGGACTGGACATGTTCCGCCTGGACGGGCGCGCCGCGGCCGTTACGGGCGGCAGCCGCGGGATCGGGCGCGCGATCGCGCTAGCCCTGGCGCAAGCCGGCGCGGACGTGGCCGTGATGAGCCGCGGCGCGCCGGCTCTGGAGGGCGTGGCCGCCGAGATCCGCGGGTTGGGCCGCGCGGCAGTTGCCCTTCCCGTTGACGTGGGAGATACCAGCGCCACGGCCCAGGCGATCGACGCGGTCGCCGCGGAGCTGGGACGGCTCGACATACTGGTCAACGCCGCGGGCGTGCAGCGGCGGCTGGCTCTGTCCGACGTGACGCCGGAGGACTACGACTTCGTGCATCGCGTGAACCTGCGCGGCGCCTATTTCGCCACCCAGGCGGCCCTCGTGCACATGCGCGCGGGCGGCTACGGCCGGATCATCAACATAGCCTCGCTCACTACCCAGATGGGCCTGCACCGGGCGACGGTCTACGGCGCGACCAAGGGCGGCATCGCGTCCCTGACCTACGGCGCGGCGGTGGAGACCGCGGCGGAGGGGATCACCGTCAATGCGATCGCACCGGGGTACATCCGCACCCAGTTGACCGCCCCCGTTTTCGAGCAGCCGGAGCGCCGCGCCTGGATCGAGAGCCGCATTCCCATGGGCCGGTCCGGTGAGCCGGAGGACATGGCGGGAACCGCCGTCTTTCTGGCTTCGCGGGCCGCCGCCTACGTAACCGGGCAAGTGATCTACGTCGACGGCGGCTGGACCGCCGCCTGATCGCACCCGGTTCTTCGCCCATCACTACCCCTTGACGGGGAGTTGCGGCAGACAAGCCGCCAGGCGCCGGCGGCCTGGAACGGACACTTACTCAGGCTCAGGCAGCCCAGCCCTCCGACAGCACCTCCGCCTGCTCGAGCACCGTCAGCGTGGCCTTCTCCTGCTTGTCCGGCGGGTAGCCGTGCTTGCGCAAGATGCGCCGTACCAGCACGCGTAGCTGGGCGCGGACGGTCTCCACCAGCTCGCGCGCGATGTCACGCAGGGCCTCGTCACCCATGACCTTGACGGCGCTGTCGTTGGTCTCCAGCGCGTCGTAGAAGGCCAGCTCGTCCTCGGACAGGCCCAGCCGCTCGCCGCGCGCGTTGGCCTCCCGCATCTCTCGCGCAAGCGCGATCAACTCCTCGATCACTTGCGCCGCCTCTATCGCCCGGTTCTGGTAGCGCCGCAGGGTCTGCTCCAGCATCTCGGCGAAGGAGCGCGCCTGCACCACGTTCTTGCGCCGTCGGGTTGAGACCTCGCCCTTGAGCAGCTTCTCCAACAGCTCCACGGCCAGGTTGCGATGGGGCATTCCACGCACTTCGGCCAGGAATTCCTCCGACAGCACCGAGATATCCGGCTTGTCCAGGCCCGCAGCGGCGAAGATGTCCATCACACCCTCGGAGGCCACCGCCTGCGAGATGATCTGTCGTACGGCGAAGTCCAGCTCTTCCTCCGGCCGCGCCTCACCCGCGGCCCGCTTGGACAAGGCTGCGCGGACCGCTTGAAAGAACCCCACGT
The DNA here is from genome assembly GCA_965220075.1 of Chloroflexota bacterium. Classification (GTDB taxonomy): domain Bacteria; phylum Chloroflexota; class UBA11872; order UBA11872; family UBA11872. The sequence goes on along the minus strand of OZ244806.1, from coordinate 361,758 downwards.
CGTCGCGGATGCGCTGCGTCTCCTCGTGGGGCACAGACAGCGCGAAGGCCTGTGACAGCTCGCGCACGCCATTCAGGCAGCGTTCCTTGCCGTTCTCCTGGGCCAGGACATGCTCTTGGGCGGCCGGCAGCAGCCCCAGCCGTTCCCGCGGGATGCCCGTCGTCCACGTGGTCCAATCGAAGCCGTGGAACAGCCCGCGGCAGACGTCGTACTTCTCCTGCATGACCGCGACCGCCTGCTCCTGGTCCAGCGCGGTCTCACCCTCGCCGCCGCTCTCGGTATAGGTGGCCAGGGCCTTCTTCAAGTCCTGGGCCAGCCCCAGGTAGTCCACCACCAGGCCGCCCGGCTTGTCCCTGAACACCCGGTTCACGCGGGCGATGGCCTGCATCAGGCCGTGACCGCGCATCGGCTTGTCCACGTACATGGTGTGCAGGCTGGGCGCGTCGAACCCCGTCAGCCACATGTCCCGCACCAGCACGACCCGCAGCGAGTCGTCGGGGTCGCGGAACCGCTTGGCCAGCCCTTCGCGCAGCGCCTTGTTGCGGATGTGCGCCTGCCAGTCCACGGGGTCGGACGCGGCCCCGGTCATCACCACCTTGATATCGCCCCGGCCGTCATCGTCGTCGTGCCAGGCGGGGCGCAGGCGCACCAGCTCGCGGTAGAGGTCGATGCAGATGCGCCGGCTCATGCACACGACCATCGCCTTGCCGTCGATCGCCTCCAGGCGCTGCTCGAAGTGGGTCACGATGTCCTCGGCAATCTGCTTCACGCGCTGTTCCGCGCCGACCACGGCCTCCAGCTGCGCCCACTTGGTCTTGAGCTTCTCCTTGCGCTCGATCTCCTCGCCCTCGGTAGCTTCTTCGAAGTCCGGGTCGATGCGCGGCCGCTCGCCTTCGTCCAACTCCAACTTGGCCAGGCGGCCCTCGTAGTAGATAGGCACCGTGGCCCGGTCCTCCACCGAGCGCTGGATGTCGTAGATGCTGATGTAGTCGCCGAACACCGCACGCGTGTTGGCGTCCTGCAGCTCGATGGGCGTTCCCGTGAAGCCGACGAACGAGGCGTTGGGCAGCGCGTCGCGCATGTGGCGGGCGTAGCCGTCGATGAAGTCGTACTGGCTGCGGTGCGCCTCGTCCGCGATCACGACGATGTTGCGGCGCTGGGAGAGCGTCGGGTGGGTATCGCCCTTCTCCTCGGGAAAGAACTTCTGGATCGTGGTGAACACCACCCCGCCGGCGTTCACCGAGAGCTTGCGGCGCAGGTCGGCCCGGTCCTGCGCCTGCACCGGCGGCTGGCGCAACAGGTCCTGACAGCGCGCGAAGGTGCCGAAGAGCTGATCGTCCAGGTCGTTGCGGTCGGTGAGTACGACGATGGTCGGGTTTTGCATCGCCGGCTCGCGGACGATCGCCCCGGCGTAGAAGGCCATGGTCAGGCTCTTGCCCGCGCCCTGGGTGTGCCACACCACGCCGATGCGGCGGTCGCCCGGCTCGCCGCCGGGCCTGCGGCCCGCCTCGTAGCGTCCTCGGCGGGCGTCGGCAAAGAATTTCGTCAGCTCCGCCGCGCGCAGCGTTTCGTCGACGGCGACCCGAACCGCGTGGAACTGGTGGTAGCCCGCCATCTTCTTGGCCAACTCGCCGCCGTCGTCCTCGAACACGATGAAGTCGCGCACCATGGCGAGAAAGCGGCTCGGCTCGAAGACGCCTTGCAGCATCACCTGCAGCTCGGTCAGGTGGGAATCGGCCAGCGTCTCCCCGGTGGACCGTGCGCCAGGGCTTGAACCACTCCTGGCCGGCGGTAAGCGTGCCCACGCGGGCTTCGATCCCGTCCGAAACCACCAGCGCCGCGTTCATGGCGAACAGCGTGGGCAACTCGGCTTTGTAGGTCTGGAGCTGGTTCCAAGCCGTCCAGATCGTGGCGTCCTCGTCCGCCGGGTTCTTGAGCTCGATCAGGCCCAGGGGCAGGCCGTTGACGAACAGCACCACGTCCGGCCGGCGCGTGTTCCGGTTCTCGGTAACGCTGAACTGGTTGACCGCCAGCCAGTCGTTGTTGGCCGGGTTTTCGAAGTCAATAACCCGGACCTGGTGCCCGCGCACCCTGCCCTCGGCATCGCGATACTCGATCTCGACACCGTTCACGAGCATCTGGTGAAAGGCGCGGTTGCGTGCTTCCAGAGTCGAGCCTTCGGAACGTGTCAGCTTGCGGTACGCATCGTCCAGTGCCCCGACCGGCAAACCGGGATTCAGCGTCGCAAGGGCATCCCGCAGCCGCCGCTCCAACACCACCTGGCCATAGTCCGCACGCTCGGCTTTGGGCGTGTCGGGTGCGATGTGCGGCCCGTGAGCAATCTGCCAACCGAAACCGTGCAGCCAGTCGAGGGCGGCGGACTCAACGTCAGCCTCGGTGAGGGTGGTCATGGGTTTCCCAGGGGTTTAGGACGCCGACGTCGAGGTGTGCGAAGTCGCCCGTGTTGCGAGTAGCCACAGCCAGGTCATGCGCCCTGGCGGTACCCGCAATGAGGGCATCGCCGACATCGACTGCGCGGCCGGCCCGGCGCGCCTGCGCGCGGAGTTCAGCCGCCCATTCGGCAGCCAATCGGTCCAGCGGCAGGATGCGCGTCTCGTGCACCGCTACGATGCTCGACTGTATGGCGCGCAACCGGCTGCGGCGGGCTCCCGGGGGAAGCAACCGCAAGCCGTACTCGATCTCGTATATCACCACCGTTGACAGCCACAAGTCGCTCTGCGCACGCAGGAACCTGACGACGCCCGGGTGCGGCTCGTCCCTGGTCATCTCCGACAGCACGTTGCTATCAAGGAGATAGCCGGTCACTCGGGATCGTCGTCGATGAAGGGGATTGGCCGCGTGGAGGTCCTATCCCGAGGGATCTCGAGGTTCGTCCCACGTGGCATGTTCTCGATGAGCCACTGCCCGAGCGGTTTGCGAGGGGGTACCTTCTCCTCCCACACCGCCGCGGGCACGACGATGAAGGGTTTCCGAGTACCGATGCGCTGCGGCCCCTCGCTCTCGGCCAGGCGCAGCACTTCGGATAGCTTCGCCTTGGCCTCGGCGACGGTCCATGTGCGCTCTGACTCGGACTGCACCATTGGGGACGCTCCGGTGGGATATCTAGGCTGGTCTATTATAGACTATGTGTCGGCTAGCCGCTGGCTGCCACGAGCGCTGTTGATCGCCTCCAGCGTCGAGCCCATTCACACCCAGCCGGCCGGCAGCGCGGCTCGCGCGTCCGCAGCAGCTGCTCCGACACTACCTCTCCATACTCGGCACGCCGACAATTCGGCATCTCGGCCCAATGTCCGGACCGTGCACGACTCCTCCCGCCACTGCTAACGAACCAAGCAAGTACCCCGGTCACCGTTGCTTTGGGTGAAAGTTTTCCGAGAATATTTTCGCGATCGTGCACATTGTCGTTACTCATGTGTCAGATTGACCTTATCGGTCAAATCCAGCCATCCATTTGAGTCCGCCAACCACACATATACAAATGGACCTTCCTCCGCAGCTACCCAGAGATGACTGATCTCCGAGGGCAGATCGGGAACATCCTTCGGTGGTTCACAGTTCTTTATACTGACATATGCAGGACCCTGAAAGCCTTCGATGACAATGAATAAATGTCGGTGTATAAAGCAGGGTCTATTCAGTTTACTTCGGTTGTCATCCTTCCATACTTCTTGTTTGACGGATGCCCAGACTGTTTCCGGTCGCGCAATGCCGCCCGATGCAGGACCAGTCATGCCGATACCTGGGCGCTTCCACTTTGTCACTTTTCCGAATTCAATGCTTAGACCAGCACAAATGCTACGCACTGATTCATATTCAGCGTGAATTGCAGAGAAAAATTCATCCACACCATCTTTCTCAATTTCTCTCAAGTATTGGTCGGCACATTCTTTTACTTGCTTGACGCGAGCTCTTTTGCCTAGATAAATGATCCAATCCGATTCACAATGCTTCCTTTCAATGAACCAATCCTTACTGATTTCCTTCCGAAGCTGCTCGTGCGTTTGGTCTGTAAATCGAGTGGCCTCCAATAATCCGATTTCGGTTCCTCCTTTTGTCATAGAGAAATCTGCCACCGATTTACTCTGGTCAATATTGAAATGCAGTTGCAACTCAGGCATGGCAGCTTTCACTATCCGCTGAGCAAATCGTTCATCGTGATTCACGAAACTATCTCCCTCACCCGCAACGCCCCGGTCATCAGCTTCGGCAGCAGCGCGTCCCGCTGGGCATCGAGCAAGCGGGATTCTTCTTCCAGACGGTGACAACGAGAGAAGATGGCGCCGGCAGAGTCATTGAATTCGCCTGTGATCAGTTTGTCAGGTACAACCTGCTTATTCATATACGCTAGGTTTCGATTCAGGCCCGGGACCGCCGAGTCAGCCGAAACAGACGGAAGACCTTGGCTGGCCAAAGCAAAGAAGAGGAAGTGCAGCCCTCCGGTGACACCTCTTGAGACAACATAAAAGGTCGTATCGATGGGGAAGAAGTCGCGGTGCGCCCAGGTAACGACACCTGGATTACCCTTCCTACCGACAACGATTCCCGGGCCAGCCACCAGCCTTTCGTCGTGCCAACCCACTTGCCCATTTGAGCCATACACTGGAACGGAGCCGCCCTTTCGATCGTCCGCCTTCAGTGCCTTGCCGTAGGCAAGCTCGATGAGCTCACCCAGCGCCTTCACCCCCCACCCCTCCGGTATCTCACCAAGCTCCGAGTCCACCAGCCGGTCGGGGAAGAGGTCGACGATCTGTGGGTCCATGCCGGCCAGGTAGGCGCGGGCGCGTTCAACGGTCCACTCGTTCGCCTGCACGGTTCCATCACCTGCCCCTTGATGGAGAGTCGGACTGTCGGGGGCAGCAGCTCCTGATGAAGCGGCGGGGGGAGCCGGAGCACCCCCACCCCAGCCCTCCCCCTTGTGCAGACCGGGGACATCATGAACACATGTTCGGGGACATAGTGAACACATTCGCAGAGGACGGGGGCCTGATGACGTGCCGTTTGAGGACCGGTCGATGAGGGAGCAACGGGCCGAGTTTGTGGCGCTGGCGAGACAGCCTGGGGCGAACCGGCGGGCGCTCTGCCGGCGCTTCGGGATTGCGCCCGCCACGGCCTACAAGTGGTTGCAGCGCTATGCGGCGGAAGGCCCGGCGGGGCTGGCGGAGCGCGCGCGGCGACCGCACCACAGTCCGGGGCAGACGGCCCCTGCGATGGAGCAGGCGGTGCTGGCCTTGCGTGCGCAGCATCCCGCCTGGGGCGCGCGCAAGCTGCGCGTTTTGCTGGCCCGGCAGGGCCTCCAGCCGCTGCCGGCGGTCTCCACCATCAGCGCCATCCTGCGTCGCCATGGGGCCCTGGACCCCGCCCAGGGGGCGGGCCAGGCGCGCGCCTACCAGCGGTTCGAGCAGCCCTACCCCAACGCCCTCTGGCAGATGGACTTCAAAGCCGGCTGGCCCTGCGGCCCCGGCCGCTGCCATCCCCTCACCATCCTCGATGACCATTCGCGCTACGCGCTCGGGCTGGTGGCCTGCCCCAATCAGCGCACCGCCACGGTGCGCGCCCACCTGATCGCCACCTTCCAGCGCTACGGGCTGCCCGACCGCCGGCTGGTCGACAACGGCAGTCCCTGGGGCAACCATCCGGCCCATCCCTACACCCCGCTGACCGTCTGGCTGCGGCGCCTGGGCGTGGCGGTCAGCCACAGCCGGCCCTACCACCCGCAGACGCTGGGCAAGGACGAGCGCTTCCACGGCACCCTCAAGCGCGAACTGGCGGGCCAGCCGCCACAGCCCGATCTGGCCGCCTGGCAGGCTGCCTTTGCTGCCTGGCGGCACCAGTACAACCACGTGCGCCCGCACGAGAGCCTGGGTCTGGCCGTACCGGCCAGCCGCTACCAGATCAGCCCCAGGCCCTACCCGGCGCACCTGCCGCCGCTGCCCTACCAGCCCGCCGACCAAGTGCGCAAGGTCCAGCAGGGCGGCTGGGTCTCCTTCCAAGGCCGCCAACTGCGCCTGCCCAAGGCGCTGCGCGGCCAGCCGGTCGCGTTTCGGCCCAGGCCCACCGACGGCTGCTGGGACGCCATCTTCATGACCGACCACCTGGGCTCTCTCGACCTGCGCGAGTCCGCCTAGATGTGTTCACCATGTCCCCGAACACCTGTTCACCATGTCCCCGGTCTGGACACCCTTCGAGGGGGAGGGAGTGGAATTCAAAGGGGAGGGAGCGTGATTCGAGGGAGAGGGAGCATGATCGGCCTCGCCTCGGCTGTCCCGCGTCTCTTCTTCACTCCCCCCTTGAGGAGACCTTTGAATAATTGGGGATGGAGCGCGTGGGGAGGGGCATCGGCAACGCCTGGAGGCCGGCGCGGCGTCCGGTCGGTCGGGCCGGCACGGGATCCCGTGCCGCGGGACCCCGCGCGCGGCGCACTGGTCCCGCGGTCAGCCCGTGGCCCAGGCCAGGGTGTCCGCTTTGCGCAGGTTGTAGGCCATGAGCTTGAACCACAGCTCCACGGTGTTGCGCCCCAGCCCGCGGTAGCGCACCCGCTGGTAGCCATAGCTGCGCTTGAGGGTGCCGAAGACCTTCTCCACCAGCGCCCGGCGGGGCGCGATGAGGGCGTTGCGCCGCTGCTGCCAGACGGGGAGCGCCCGTTGGTGTTTGTGGGAGCGGTGCATGATCCGGTCGTTGATCCCCTGGGCCTGCAGCCACCGGCGCCGGCGCGTGGACTCGTAGGCCCGATCGCCGTACACCGCCCGCTCGTCCCCGCTCACCAAGGCGTCGGCCACCTCGCTCTCGGAGACGTTGGCGGGGGTCAACACGGCCCGCCGCACCAGGCCCGTGTCCTCGTCCACCCCCAGATGCACCTTGTAGCCGAAGTGGGAGCGGGTGCCCCGCCCCCGCTGGGTCCACGCCGCCTCCGGGTCGGTGGTGCTCGGCGCCCCGCGCCCCGCCGCCAGCGGCGGCCGCCGCACCTGCGACGCCACCAGGGTGGCGTCCAGCAGCGTGCCCTGCTTCAGCACCAGGCCCTGTGCGTCCAGTTGCGCCGCCAGTTCCGTAAACAACGGCGCGCTGAGCCCGTCGACCTCCAACGCGTGGCGAAAGCGGCTGATGGTCGAATGGTCCGGCGTGGCGTCCTGCAGGCCCAGCCCCACAAAGCGCCGGAAGGAGAGCCGGTCGCCCAGCGCCTCTTCCAGCTGCGGGTCCGAGAGGCTGTACCACTGCTGGAGCAGCAGCACCTTCACCATCAGCAGCGGGGGATAGCTGGGCCGCCCGCGGGCGGCGGCGTGCACGCCGGCCACGACCTGCCCGAGCCGCTCCCAGTCCACCGCGTCGTCGATCCGCTCCAGCCGCTGGTTCTGGCCCAGCGTCTCCGACACCAACGCTTCCGCGAGCGACGGCCGGCCCATGTTTCGGTGCATTCAACCCGCTCCACAATCGTCAGGATGGCGCCACCTAATTTTCCGCCCCGTCCCTGGGGTTATGCAAAGGTCTCCTTGAGCGGGAGTCGCGGCGGACGAGCCGCCAGGCTCGGACTGCCGCGGTGGGGGTTCCGCAGGGCTTCGTACACCCGCTCCAACACGCCGAAGCAATTCTCGAACACTTCGTTGTTCCAGAAGCGCACCAGCCTGAATCCCCTGGACCGCAGAAACTCAGCGCGCCGCTCGTCATGGGCCGCGCGCTCCGCGTGCTGGCCGCCGTCCAGCTCGACAACCAGCTTTTGGGGCATGCAGGCGAAGTCGACCACATAGGGGCCGATGGGTTGCTGCCGCCGGAACTTGTAGCCGCCCAGCTGTTTGCGGCGCAGGTAGTGCCAGAGGAGGCCTTCGGCGTCGGTTTGGCGTTGGCGCAGGGCTTTGGCTAGCGCCAGGGTTTGCTGGGAGTAGGAGTGTCTGATTTCCCCCCACCGGCTCGTCGGGGCCAGGGCGCCCCGCCGATCCGACTCCCCCTCACGGGGGAAATTATACGCCTAAGTACCCAAGAGGCGTAGGATGAGCGGATTGGCGATGGCCTGGAGACTGGCGCGTGCGGCGATTCAAGCGCTGGTGGTGGCGCGCGGTCTTCTTCTTGCTGCTGATAGTGCCTGGGGTCGTGCGCGTGGCCCTTGATGCCCACTGGTGGTTTCTCGCGCCGTCCATTGTTGGGGCCGGCGGCTTGGTCTGGCTCATGTGGGATGACCACCGGCAACGCCGGGCGGACAGCGAGACCTGGCAGGCGGAGAGACGTGAAGGGAAACGGCAACGCCGGGCAGACCGCGAGACCTGGCAGGCCGAGAGGCGTGAAAGGGAGCGGCAATACCGACACCTGCTTCGCATTCTGCGCAGAGACCTTGAAGAACGGTTCTGTGGTGACCCCGAAGCCGAGCAGAAGATCAGCCGCATGATGGCGGAATACGAGGCTCACCTGGCTATGTCCGTTGACCTTGGTGGTCCAACTGCCAAGGTGCGCCTGAGTGGCACACGTCCGGAGCGTACGCCAGATGCTTGACTTGACACCCTGCCGCGGTGGGTACTATAGTGTAGATATTATCAGTCAGGGTTAACGGGATGGCCACGAACGCGCCGGGCAAGCACTACCGCGAGGGCCTGACGCTGGCCGAGTTCTTCCGCAAGTTCCCGGACGACGCGACCGCGGAAGCGTGGTTTGCCAAGACCCGCTGGCCGGACGGGCCGCACTGCCCTGACTGTGATTCGGAGCGCGTCCAGTCCGGCGCTGCTCACCCGACGATGCCTTACCGTTGCCGCGACTGCCGTAAGCGCTTCAGCGTACGGACCGGCACCGTGATGGCCCAGTCCAAGCTCGGCTATCAGACTTGGGCGCTGGCGACCTACCTGCTGACGACGGGCATCAAGGGCACGTCGAGCCTGAAGCTCCATCGTGACCTCGGGATCCGGCAGGCCACCGCATGGCACCTCGCGCATCGAATTCGTGAGACCTGGGCCGGTCAGCAGGCCGCCCCGTTCGCCGGTCCGGTCGAGGCCGATGAAACGTACCTCGGTGGACGGGAGCCGAACAAGCATGTCTGGAAGCGCAACCCGCGAGCCATCGGTGGGGTCGGCAAGACCATCGTGGCTGGGGTCAAGGACCGGGCCACCAACCGCATCAGCGCGGCCGTGGTGCCGAGCACCCATGGACGGACGCTCAAGCGATTCGTCGGCCAACGAATGCAACCGGGCGCCGCGATCTACACCGACACGCACGGGGCGTATCGGGGCCTTCCGAACCACACGGCGCTGAATCACACCGTTGGCGAGTATGTGCGCGACCAGGCCCACATAAACGGGCTTGAGAGCTTCTGGAGTCTCCTCAAGCGCGGCTATCACGGCACCTACCACCACATGAGCCGCAAGCACCTGGACCGCTACGTGCAGGAGTTCGAGGGCCGGCACAATCGCCGCCCGCTCAATACCATCGACCAGATGACCGCGATGGTCCGGGGCATGCTCGGAAAGCGGCTCCGCTACCGGGACTTGATTGCCGGCGGGCCGGCGTATCCCCGACGGCCAGCAGATTGACAAGTCTGTATACTTGACATAGCCTCCTGCCCCGCCGCACGGCCCAAGTGTGCGGTCTCGCGGGAGCGTCCCTCGGAATGGTGAGGGAGTACCATTTGGAGGAGTACCGGCATGCCTCATAGGGAGATTTCCGTTGACGGGAAGCGTTTCACGGTCATTGACGTTGATTTTGAGGTCACTGAGGAGCAGTGGAATCGATATCGACTTCTCGATGGTGGTGAGGTTCGCCTGAAAACGACGCCGTTGAAGATGTACCGAGTACTGGACCCCGATGGGAAACCTGCAATCGATCCTGTGGGTGATCCAATGTTCGTAGTGAATCACACGACCCAGGTGATCGGGAAGGCTGGCTCATGAGGCTCGCTAGCACACAGCAGGAAAGCAGTTGGCAAGTCGCCTTTGGCCGAGTTGTTGAGGGATCCGCCATAGAACAGCAGTTACAAGTGACGCGGCCTGAGGATGTCTCATTGTCTGATGTCTTATTGTCCGAGGATGTCTACAGGGCACTGCGCGTGGTCCCAGTCGTTGGGTCTGGCACAGATTCGATCCTGTTCAATTTCAATGCTATGCAGCCTGATCAGCCGTACCCGTTCAGATTCCTCGATCACTGGATGGTGGGGATCACCGACGGCGATGGAGGCGTCGCCGTGTACTACATCCCTAACCCAGACGCTTCTTAGTGGACGACGTGCCAGGGATGGCCAAGGCGTTCGGCGCAGCCGCCATCCTGCTGCTGAAGTTCCGTCGTGGGGATATCCTGCCCTGCCATACGCGCGTGGTCAGAGAAAAGCGCGGGCTTCCTTGGAACAAGCAAGTCGCGCTCCACCCCCTCCATGGTCCCGGTCTTGAGATGAAGGCCGTTGTTGCCGAACCCGAGACCGACGATTGTGTGGCAACGCCGCCGACATGAACCGGAAACGCAAGCCCGGCCGCCCGTCGAAGCCGATGCCGGAGCCGATCCCGGACACGCCGGAGAACGTCGCGCGGGCGCTGATGACCAGCCCGCCCCGGAAACCGGACGAGTGGGAGTACCTCCGGGAGGCTCCCAAGGCGAAATCAGCGGATCAGACAGGCTCCGACGACGCCTAGAACCCGGTCCTGCGGCGCTAGAGTCCTCCGATCGATTACGAAAGGGCGTCGCGGAGAAGCACGGCCCACAAGATCATCAGTGGGACTCCGACGATCAGACCGAACAGGAACGTCCCAACGGAGAACCCAAAGCCTGCCGTGATCCAGTAGGTCATGCCTGGAGATTCAGGCCGCAATGGCGTGACCGCTCTCTGTGGGGCCTGTGTGGCAGTTCTCCTTGGACCCTGCCCTGTGCTTCTTGGTGGACGTTGATCAGGCGTTATTGGACCTGGCCTCGTCATTCCCGCGCCTCCCGAACAGGTCAGCGGCCCCAGCGGGACCGTTGGACGATCTCCCATGGCGACGGGATGACCCAACGGCCTGCCGAGGCCGCTGGGAGATCGCGCGTGCGCCTACCGTGCGGGTCTTACGCCGCCGTAGGGTGGACGTGGCCCGCTATGTAGGAAATCGCACGATCCCGTCGCCAAGCGGGAGCGTATCACGGCCGGGGCTGCCGGCCAGCCGGGGCGATTGGCATGTAGTCCCGACAAAGCCGAAGCCCCTGGAGGATATCCAGGGGCTGTAAGATCGGCCTGTACGGTTTTTGTTAGCCAGTAGTCGTTAGCGCGACTGCCGGCCCCTGCAAGGGTCCGGGCAGTGACCTGGGCCATTGCTGTGCCCTGGGGGCATCGAATGCTACCAGATCTCGATATGCTGCGCTGGGTCGGCCCTGTTCTAGCGGTGGTGTCCCTGATGGGCCGTCATCGCGGTCGGCTGTTGGGGGCTGTTCGGCTTGCCGGTCAGTGGACAAGCTGTCGTTTGCTCCGCCAGTGCCCGCGGCAACTTGTTATCGGGTTCGTTGAGGCCGACGGCCTCCATGGGCTTTGGCGGTGTTCAGTCTGTGGGCGCATCGCGCAAATCTAAACACTGCCCAACCGTCTCGGATACCCGCCAGCTGCCGCCCGTGGGTACTCAAACGTATAATCTCCCTCACGGGGGGAGTGATTGGACGGCTCATGGGGGGAGTGGTTGGACGGCTCATGGGGGGAGTGATGGGATTCTTCAAGGGAAGAGTGATTTTTGAGGGCGGCCTTGGCACGGACCGGGTCGAAATCGACGAACCAGGACTTGAAGAGCGCCCGCGCCATCTCCTCTAGCGTCTCGTTCATCCGCCGGTTCAGCTCGATCTTGTCGTCCAGCGTGCCGAGGATGTGGGCGATTGCGCATTGCTGGGGCAAGGGCGGGAGGCTTATGATTTCTGAGTCCAGGAAATAGGTAAACTGAAAATTACTGATGCCAGTGGACTGTTGTTCATACAATTCAGCACGACCGGAGAGATACATTTCTTGTAGTGAGTAATATGCATAGCCTGGATCGACCTGTTCTTTGTCGAACCGTAGAAGACGGCAGAAGCTAGCTGGAATCGTTCTATTCCCCAGCTCGGTCAAATCTCTTTCGGACACAAGGAAGCTGCGGCCCGTCGATTGGTTGCTAGTACGACTTCCACCTGATATCTCCAAGATGACATCACCAGGCTTTAGTTCACGCTTTTCAACTTTTGATACTTTTTCATACCGCTGGGGAACATTCTCGTAGTCGCCGTCCAAGATTCTTTTGAAATCTGTACCTCGAATAACAGATACCTTTACGGATCCAGGAAATGCGCTCTCCTGGCCCCATCCTCCGCCTATTGCAAAAGCGATAGCTTCGCCGAAGGCAACCTTGCGCCACTCACTCGCCGTCGCTGGCGTAGCCCTCTCCTTCACAACCACGTAGTCCCCGCGTGTCACATGCGGCATCCCATTAGTGGGACGTGCGGTGCAACGCCAAGGCCTCCTCGACATCGAGGCCGGCTAGTTTCTCTTTGGGCACGTAATCAACGTCGCCGTGCGTTCCCACGTACTCGTGCGTCCCGGTGTTCAGGCTCAACTTCACCACGCGGAGCTGCTCCGGCGACAGGTCGTCGTAGCCGTCTTCATAGCCGTCCACGACCACCCGCATGCCAGGCGGGTACGTTGCCAGCAGTCGGACAAGTTCATCGACCGTCATGTGTTCCCCTCCGGCAGCTGAAGCTGCTCCCGGTATCGGGACGGCAGGTCCAGGCGGTCAGCCATCCGCGCCCTCCGCGAGAAGGGCGTCTACCTCACGGCCCAGGGTGGGGAGATTGGTCATGAGCACGTCCCATACCAGCCGGTCGTCCACATCTGCATATCCGTGAATCAGGATATTGCGGAATGCGATGATGCGTTGATGGTGGCTGATTCGGCCAGCGGCCGGTTCATCGACCCGGGCGAGGTGTGTTATCGCCTCGCCGATGATCGCGAGCTGCCGTTCCACAGCCGACCGCAGCATGGCGTCGCCTTCATAGTCGGCAAGCGTCCTGCCGCTTGTGAATGCTCTCAGCAGCTCAACGGCGTGCTGAATGTCATACAGATATTTCTTGGCCTCAAGCCTCATAAACGAGAGTCCTGGTCTGCTCCACGGATTGTCGGAAGTACGGATTCTTGATGGCCGACGCCACTACTAGGTCCACCGGCCGTCCAAAAAGCCGCCCCAGAGCGTCCAGCAGCCCGAAGTACGCATCCGCATAGGCGCTGAGCGCCGACGGCTGAAACTCGACCAGGAAGTCGAGGTCGCTCGCGTCCGGATCGTGCCGGCCGGTTGCGGCCGACCCGAACAAGTCAAGCCGCTGCACGCCGTACTGGAGGCAGAGACGTTTCAACTCGTCGGCTCGCTCCTCAATGGGAGACGGCATCTGTGTCCTCCTGTCGTGTGGGGTAGCCCAGACGCACCAGGTTTTCCTCGATCGCGGCGTCCAGCCGCTGCGCCTCGGCTTGCTGCTCGCGCCACTGTTTGGTGAGACGCGCCATCTTCTGCTCGAAGGGCTCGCCGTCGTCCTCCTGCGGCGCCGCGCCTACGTAGCGGCCGGGGGTGAGGACGTGGCCGTGCTTGCGGATTTCTTCGATGGCCGCGCTCTTGCAGAAGCCGGGGATGTCGGCGTAGGTGTGTTGGCCGGTCCCATCACTCCCCCCTTGAGGGGGAGTCGGCTCGTCGGGGGCCTGCGCCCCCGATGAGACGGTGGGGGGAGTGGGATCACCCTCACCCTTTCCGTCACCCTCACCCCAACCCTCTCCCTTCAAGGGAGAGGGAGAAGAGGCCCTGAAGGGAGAGGAACCCTGGGAGGGGGTTCGGTTGCGCCAGGCGTGGTAGGTGTTGGCGATGCTGGCGATGTCCTCCGGGGATAGGTCGCGGCGGGTGCGGTCGATCATGTGGCCCAGTTTGCGGGCGTCGATGAACAGGGTCTCGTCCCGCCTCTCCGCGCCGCTCCGGTCCCGCGACAAGAACCAGAGGCAGGCGGGGATCTGGGTGGAGCGGAACAGCTGGCCCGGCAGGGCGACGATGCAGTCCACCAGGCGGGCCTCGATGATGTTCTTGCGGATCTGCCCTTCGCCGGACTGGCTCGACGACATGGAGCCGTTGGCCAGCACGAAGCCGGCGGTCCCCCGCGGCGCCAGGTGGTGCAGGAAGTGCTGCACCCAGGCGAAGTTGGCGTTGCCGACCGGCGGGACGCCATATTGCCAGCGCTGGTCGTCCCGCAGCCGCTCGCCGCCCCAGTCCGAGACGTTGAAGGGTGGATTGGCCAGGATGAAGTCCGCCCGCAGGTCGGGATGGCGGTCGTTGTGGAAGCTGTCGCCGTGGGCGATCTGGCCTTCGATGCCGCGGATCGCGAGGTTCATGCGGGCCATGCGCCAGGTGGTGTAGTTGGACTCCTGGCCGTAGATGGAGATGTCAGCCCGCGCCCCGCCCCCGTTCCCATTGCCCGAGGTGTGGGCGCGGATGAACTCCACCGACTGCACGAACATGCCCGAGGAGCCGCAGCAGGGGTCATAGACCCGGCCCGCGTAAGGCTCAAGCATCTCTACCAGGAGCCGCACGACGCTGCGCGGGGTGTAGAACTCGCCGCCCTTCCTGCCCTCGGCGAGCGCGAACTGCTCCAGGAAGTACTCGTACACGTTGCCCAGCACGTCCGTGGCGCGGGCCTCGGCCCCGCCCACCTTGATGTTGCTCACCAGGTCAACCACCCGTCCCAGGCGGGCCTTGTCCAGGGCGGGACGGGCGTAGTCCTTGGGCAGCACGTCCTTGAGCGCAGGGTTGTCTCGCTCGATGCCCACCATGGCGGTGTCGACGAGCTGGCCGATGGTGGGCTGGCGGGCCTGGGCCTTCAGGTGCGGCCAGCGCGCCTCGGGCGGCACCCAGAAGATGTTGACGGCGCGATACTCGTCCGGGTGCTCGGGGTCCGCGCCCTCCCAAACCTCGGCTTCCAGCTTGGCGTGCTGCTCCTCGAAGGCGTCGGAGATGTACTTGAGGAAGATCAGGCCGAGAACCACGTGCTTGTACTCGGCGGCATCCATGCTGCCGCGCAGCGCATCGGCCATGCGCCACAGCTCGGCTCCGTAGCCGACCACCGCGTCGCTGCCAGCCGGCGCGCTCTTCGTGCTGGCGCGCGTCCCTCGGTGGCGTCCCCGACCCATGGCATCTCTTGATCGAATGGCTGCGGCGCCAGCTTGGCAGACCGGTCACAAGTCCGCACGCAGGGGTGCAATTACTCCCTTGAGGAGACCTTTGAATAATTGGGGATGGAGCGCGTGGGGAGGGGCATCGGCAACGCCTGGAGGCCGGCGCGGCGTCCGGTCGGTCGGGCCGGCACGAGATCCCGTGCCGCGGGACCCCGCGCGCGGCGCACTGGTCCCGCGGTCAGCCCGTGGCCCAGGCCAGGGTGTCCGCTTTGCGCAGGTTGTAGGCCATGAGCTTGAACCACAGCTCCACGGTGTTGCGCCCCAGCCCGCGGTAGCGCACCCGCTGGTAGCCATAGCTGCGCTTGAGGGTGCCGAAGACCTTCTCCACCAGCGCCCGGCGGGGCGCGATGAGGGCGTTGCGCCGCTGCTGCCAGACGGGGAGCGCCCGTTGGTGTTTGTGGGAGCGGTGCATGATCCGGTCGTTGATCCCCTGGGCCTGCAGCCACCGGCGCCGGCGCGTGGACTCGTAGGCCCGATCGCCGTACACCGCCCGCTCGTCCCCGCTCACCAAGGCGTCGGCCACCTCGCTCTCGGAGACGTTGGCGGGGGTCAACACGGCCCGCCGCACCAGGCCCGTGTCCTCGTCCACCCCCAGATGCACCTTGTAGCCGAAGTGGGAGCGGGTGCCCCGCCCCCGCTGGGTCCACGCCGCCTCCGGGTCGGTGGTGCTCGGCGCCCCGCGCCCCGCCGCCAGCGGCGGCCGCCGCACCTGCGACGCCACCAGGGTGGCGTCCAGCAGCGTGCCCTGCTTCAGCACCAGGCCCTGTGCGTCCAGTTGCGCCGCCAGTTCCGTAAACAACGGCGCGCTGAGCCCGTCGACCTCCAACGCGTGGCGAAAGCGGCTGATGGTCGAATGGTCCGGCGTGGCGTCCTGCAGGCCCAGCCCCACAAAGCGCCGGAAGGAGAGCCGGTCGCCCAGCGCCTCTTCCAGCTGCGGGTCCGAGAGGCTGTACCACTGCTGGAGCAGCAGCACCTTCACCATCAGCAGCGGGGGATAGCTGGGCCGCCCGCGGGCGGCGGCGTGCACGCCGGCCACGACCTGCCCGAGCCGCTCCCAGTCCACCGCGTCGTCGATCCGCTCCAGCCGCTGGTTCTGGCCCAGCGTCTCCGACACCAACGCTTCCGCGAGCGACGGCCGGCCCATGTTTCGGTGCATTCAACCCGCTCCACAATCGTCAGGATGGCGCCACCTAATTTTCCGCCCCGTCCCTGGGGTTATGCAAAGGTCTCCTTGAGCGGGAGTCGCGGCAAACAAGCTGTCAGGCGCGGTTGGGTTTCGGTTGGCCCAATCGCCCATCCCCCCACCGGCTAGTCGGGGCCAAGGCGCCCCGACTAGCCGACTCCCCCTCTCAAGGGGGGAGTGATAAGAAGGAGGAGTGATAAGAAAGGGGGGTGAAGAGCGAGAGCCGGGCGGTGATTGCCGGTTAGGAGGGCGGCCCGTCAGCCGCTTGGGGCGTCTCCGCGGGCGGCGCGGCGGTCGAGGATGAGGTTGGCCAGCCGGACCACGCCCGCGAATGCCAGCAGCAGCGCCAGCAGGCCGATCACGGACGCCCAGGCCTGATTGGCCGCGGCCCAGGACAGAAGAGCAAACACGCCCCAGGCGCCGCTTATCAGCCCCAAGAGGATCAGCGGAAATACGGCCCCGATCGCGATCAGCGTGTAGCCGCGCGAATGCCGGACACCGGGGATGTCGCTTACCCGAAAGGTCCTGCGGCTGGTGCGGTCGAGGTGGTAGGCCGCCGTGAACCAGAACGCGGCGATGACGAGGGGCGCGCTGACCCAGGCGGCCGTTCCGAGTCCGGTGCTGGACGCCGTGCGTGGATCGTCGGGGGCGGGAATAGGCGCCCAGGGCGCGTCCAGCGCCAGCACCGCTTCCAGCGAGCCCATGGGGCCGCCCTGCCAGGGGACCACGCGCAATAGCACCAGCCAGAGCGCCAGGCCGATCAATACGAGCGCGGCCGCCGCAAACCAACGATTGCCCCAGGGCACACGCAGGCGCCGCCGCCAGGCCGCGATCTCTTCGAGGGTCTCGCGCAGGGTGAGAGGCCGATCGTCATGGGATCGATTCGGCCGCGGCCGCCCGGAATCGGCGGGTGCGCCAAGCGGCGTCCGCTCAGGCTCGAAAGGGACCGCTTCAGACTCGGGCAAGCGGGCCTGGCGATCAGGCGGCTGGGCGCGAACGGGGCGTTCGCCTCGACGATCGCTATCGCCGGCGCGGCTCGTGTTCATCGCGCAGGCATTCTACGAGCGCGAAGGGCGCTCAGGGGCTTGCGCGCGCGCGACGCCGGGGCAGGTGCGCGGCAGCCGGCCGCGTGCTCGCAAGCGGCCGCGCAGGCGTGCCAGTGGGCGCTAGTCGTTGAGCCAGGCCTCGTCGGGCGCTTCGCGAACCGGGCGCGGCCCGGCGTCAAGAGCTCGGGCAGCCGACGCCGCCACCGCCCGCAAGCAATGCCGCAGCTTATCGAGATGAAAGGCCAGCGCGGCCACGGCCTGCGCGGCGGCCTGGGGCGCGGCCGCCTGGGAGTAGCGCTCCAGGAGGTCCTGGGCGAATCCGAGGTCGACGGAGGCGCCGTCGCCCAGCGGCCGCCGCAAGGCGCGCAGCAGCGCCTCGCTCCGCGCGTCCGCGTGAGCTTCAGCCATGGGCGCTCCCGACAAGACGACTTTGCGGTCTGCTCGACATGATCGCGCGTTGACGCATGGGTTTGGCCGCTAATTCTTTGACAGACGGGCTGCGGGCGGCATAGTTACTTGTAACAACAGAATAGGTTTGGCTGCGAACGGGCAGAGTAGCCGCCAGGTAGGCGCGCAGCGAGCCGGTGATCGGTGCGAGACCGGTGCGCTTGCGGCGGCGAAGTGCGCCCGGGAGCCGTTCGGCCGAAGCCTCGCGGTGAGTAGGCCGGACCGGGGGTCCCCGTTATCGGACGTGGGGGTGCCGGGCACCTCCCGAGGCCGTCGGCGCGAGCCGGCGGCAAACGAGGGTGGAACCGCGAGTAATCGCTCGTCCTTCGGGGCGAGCGTTTTTTATTGGGTGGAGAATGACCGCAAATCTGAACGTCGGACGAAAGGCCGCGGAGGCGAGCGATGTGCAGGCGCGCGCGGCCGCGAAGCCGCCGCGCCGGCGCTGGCCGGAGCCCATTCAGGTCGTATTCGATAAGGACCCGGCGGCCAAGAACATCTTCGAGGTGATGCTCTATCCCAGCGTGCACGCGCTGCTAGCGCACCGGCTGGCTCACTGGCTGTACAGCCGCCGCGTGCCGGTTATCCCCCGCTTCATCAGCCAGCTTGCGCGGCTGCTGACCGGCGGCATCGAGATCCACCCCGGCGCGCAGATCGGCAGACGCTTCTTCATCGACCACGGCTCCGGGGTAGTGGTGGGGGAAACCGCCGTAATCGGCAACGACGTGATGCTCTACCACCAGGTGACGGTCGGGGCGACCGGCTGGTGGCGGCGCGACGTCAGGCAGTTGAAGAAGCGCCACCCGACCATCGAAGACGGCGTGACCATCGGCGTGGGCGCGAGCATCCTGGGGCCGGTGACGGTGGGGGCGCGCAGCAAGATCGGAGCGCTTGCCATCGTCACCGAGGACGTGCCGCCCGACTCCATCGTGGTCGGTCCGCGCGCGACCTACGTGGTCAAGGGCGGTCGCAAAGGCGGCCACGCTCCGGTGCATCAGCTAGGTGAGCAGTCCGAATCGTCGGACTACGTGATCTAAGCGCCGCCGATACACTAGCTAGCGCCCACTGACACGGACCACGGGGTCCAGGAGTGCCGCCGCCCCCATGCAACGCGTCTCACAGATGTTCGGCCGGACTCTTCGCGAGGACCCTTCGGAAGCCTCCATGCCCTCGCACCGGCTGCTGCTGCGGGCCGGATGCGTGCGTCCGCTTGGGTCGGGCATCTACAGCATGCTGCCTTTGGGGTGGCGCGTGGCTCGCCGCGTGGAGCAAATCGTGCGCGAGGAGATGAACCGCATCGGATCGCAAGAGCTACAAATGCCGGTCGTGCAGCCTTCCGACCTGTGGGAACGGACGGGACGCTTCACCTCGATCGGCATCGAGTTGGTGCGCTTCAAGGACCGCGGCGACCGCGACCTGGTGCTGGCCTTCACGCACGAGGAGGTAGTTGCCGATCTGGCCGCCTGGCACGTCAGCTCGTATCGGCAGCTTCCCCTCAGCGTCTACCAGTTCCAGACCAAGTTTCGCGACGAGCCGCGGCCGCGCGGCGGGCTCATTCGGGTACGCGAGTTCACGATGAAGGACGCCTATACCCTCGACCCCGACGAAGCCAGCCTGGACGCCACTTATGACCGCTTCCTGGAGGCCTACACGCGGGCCTTTCGCCGCTGCGGGATCGAGCCGGCGGTGGCGCAGTCGGACGTAGGCGCCATGGGCGGATCGCTGGCGCACGAGTTCCACGCCGTGATACCCGGCGGCGAGGACACGATCGCGACCTGCCCGACGGGCGACTACGCCGCCAACCTGGAGATCGCCGCCAGCCAGAAACCCGTCTACGACCATGGGGCGCCGCGACCGCTGCGCAAGGTGGACACACCCGGTCAGGAGACGATCGAGGCGGTGGCCGGTTACCTCGACGTCCCCACCCACCAGACCCTGAAGGCGGTCTTCTACTGGACCGGCAGCGGCATCGCATTCGTGGCGATCCGCGGCGACCTGGACGTGAACGAGGCGAAGCTGCGGCGCCTGCTACAGGCGTCGGAGCTGCGCCTGGCGGCGGACCAGGAGGTGGTAGCGGCCGGGCTGGTGGCCGGCTACGCCTCGCCCATAGGCGCGCCGGAGGGCGTCACGGTGGTAGTGGACGACTCGGTGGAGCATGCGTCGAACCTGGTGGCCGGGGCCAACGAAGCCGGGTTTCACATGACCGGCGTCAACTATCCGCGCGATTTCAAAGCTGACCTGTCCGGCGACATCGCAACCGTGCGGGGCGGCGACGCGTGCCCCGTCTGCGCCACTCCGCTCGATCTGCACAACGGCGTCGAGATCGGCAACACCTTCAAGCTTGGGACGTTCTACGGCGAGAAACTGGGCGCCACCTACCTGGGCACGGATGGCCGGCAGCACCCGATCGTCATGGGCTCCTACGGCATCGGCGTAGGGCGCCTGGTGGCGGCGATCGTGGAGCGGCACTACGACGATCTGGGGATCATCTGGCCGGTCAGCGTGGCGCCCTACGATGTGCACGTCGTGCAGCTGGGCGGCGGGAGCATCGCGGCCGCGGCCGAGACGGTGTGCGCCGATCTGGAAGCCGTGGGGCTGGCCGTTTTGCTCGACGACCGAGAGGAAAGCGCCGGCGTGAAATTCAACGACGCCGACCTGATTGGCGTCCCCATCCGGCTGACGGTAAGCGCTCGCTCGCTCGCCAAGGACGCCATCGAGCTGAAAATGCGCGATGACCCGGAGCGGCTGCTGGTGGCGCGCGACGCGGTGGCGCAACGCGTGGTCCAGGAACGCGAAGCGCGTCTGGCCGCGCTGACGCCGGACGCCCCCATCGGCCCGGCCTATCCCAACTAGGCCGCCGACTCGCAGACTCTCTGCCCATATACTCCCCATACTCCAGTCGCGGTTGGCGGCACCGTGAAGGCGTCCTTTGAGGGCCGACCGTGCGCATCACGCGATGACCGGCATCAGCGCCTTGCGCCCGGAGTCGCACGGCTCACTACCGAAGCTGCGCGAAGCCCGGCCGAGCGATAGGCGTGCGGCGGGGAAGCTGCTGCGTGAGGCGATGACTCCACGGCTCTCGGACGCCGTGTTCGGCCTAGGTGCGGCCGGCGGCGCCGCGCAGTACTTCGAGCGTCTGTTCCAGCGCCCCGGCACGTTGTGGGGCTATGACATCACGACGCTGGCCGAGGTCGATGGCGCGGTCGCCGGGTTGGTGTCCCACGCCCCGTGGGAGGTGCTGGCCCAGCGGCACCGTGCCACCCTGTGGGCGTACCTGCGCGTCTACGGGCCCGTGCGGGCGCTCAAGCTCGTCCCGCGTCTGCGCGCGCTTTTGCGCGCAAGCCCCGTGGTACCGCCCGACCACTGGTTCATCCCATACCTGGCCGTCGCGCCCGAGCAGCACGGAAAGGGCGTGGCGCACGCGCTGCTGCAAGCTGTCTACCAGCACGCGGGGCCGCGCGCGCCGGCATGCAGCCTGTACGTGTCGACAAGCAACCTGGCCGCGCGCCAGTTCTACGACCATGCGGGCTACGTGGAGCGTGAGTCTGCGGCGTCAGAGGGTCTGCACCGCATCGCCGGCGTGCGCGGACGGGTGCGGCTGGAGCTGCCGCTGACCGGTGGGGCCGCCGGTGCGTAGATGCGCCGCGTCCGGGCTACGCGCCTCTCGCCCGGCATCCGGCGCTTGCGGGACAATAGCCGCGATCCGTACGCACAATGACGAAGAAGAACCGCATGGCCGCTCGCCCATCGGCCCGCTCGTCTGGAGCCCTGCGTGACGACTGACCCGACCGCCCCTAGCGGCAGCGCGCAGGGCGTGGCCTGGGACCTCTCGGGCCTATACGCCGGCGTGGACGATCCCGCGTTCGAAGTGGATCTGGATCTCGCCGAGCAGCAGGCCACAGCCTTCGAAACGCGTTACCGCGACCGCGTGGCGGCTCTGAGCGCGGCGGAGCTGCACGAGGCGGTGCGGAGCCTGCAAGACATCCACGAGCTGATGGACGCGCCATCGATCTACGCGCATCTGCTCCACGCGGCCAAGAGCGACGATCCGGCGCACGGCCGGCTGCTCAGCCGCGCGCGGGAACGAAGCACGGCCGTAAGGCGGCATCTGCTCTTCTTCGAGTTGGAATGGGTGGAAGTGGACGACCAGCGGGCGGACGCGTTGCTGGCCGACCCCGCGCTCGCCGATTTCGCCTACCTGCTGGAGCGCGAGCGGCGCTATAAGCCGCACCGCCTGGCGGAAGGCGAGGAGCATATCCTGGATGAGAAGTCCAACACCGGCAGCCAGGCTTGGTCGCGTCTGTTCGACGAGGTGACCAGCCACATCACCTGCACGGTGACGGTCGACGGTGAAGCGGCGCAGCTCAGCGAGTCCGAAACGCTTGCGCTCCTCTACCACCCCGATCGGGCCGCGCGGCGGTCGGCCGCGGGAGGCTTGACTGCCGCGCTCGAAGAGCGCCTGCATACGCTCACCTACATCGTGAACGTGCGCTTGCAGGATCACTCCGTGGACGACCGCCTGCGCAAGTACCCCACGGCCATGGCCGCACGCAACCTGGCGAACGAGATCGAGCCGCAGGCGGTGGAAGCGCTGGTGGCGGCCTGTGAGGCCGGATTCCCCACCGTGCAGCGTTACTACCGGCTGAAACGGCGCCTGCTGGGGCTGGACGAGCTCTTCGACTACGACCGCTACGCGCCGATCGGCGCCGAGCAGTCCGCCTACGACTGGCAGACCTGCCGCCGGATCGTGCTGGACGGCTACGCCGATTTCTCCCCGGTGCTGGGCGACATCGCGGCCACCGCCTTCGAGCAGAAGTGGATCGACGCCGAGCTGCGGGCGGGCAAGCGCGGCGGCGCCTTCAGCGCCGGGTCCACCACCAAGACGCACCCCTACATCCTCTGCAACTACACCGACCGCATACGCGACGTGATGACCGTCGCGCACGAGCTCGGGCACGCGGTTCACCAGTACCTCTCGCGCGACGTCGGCTACCTACAGGCGCACACCCCGCTGACCACGGCCGAAACGGCCTCGGTGTTCGGCGAGATGATCGTCTTCCGCCAGCTGCTGGCGGCGCAGACTTCCCGCCGGGCCAAGCTCGCGCTGCTGGCCAGCAAGATCGAGGACACCTTCGCCACGGTCTTCAGGCAGATCGCCATGCACCGTTACGAGCTGACCGCGCACGAGGCGCGCCGCGCGGAAGGTGAGCTGACCGACGAGCGGCTGGGCGAGCTGTGGATGGCGGCCAACACGCCCATGCACGCGGATTCCGTGACGCTCACCAGCGACTACCGCCGCTGGTGGAGCTACATCCCGCACTTCATCCACTCGCCGTTCTACGTGTACGCCTACGCCTTCGGTGAGCTGCTGGTGCTGGCGCTCGTGCGGCGCCACGAAGAGGAGGGCGCGGCTTTCGCTCCCAGGTACGTCGAGATGCTGCGCAAAGGCGGCTCGGTGAGCCCGCTCGAGCTGGTTAAGCCGCTGGGCATCGACCTGGGCGACCCCGGGTTCTGGTCCGGCGGCGTGCGTTTGATCGACGCCATGGTGAGCGAGGCCGAAGAGCTGGCGGATTCGCCGTGAAGCTGCAGGGTCGGATAGCGCTCGTGACCGGCGCCAGCCGCGGCGTCGGGCGTGAGATAGCGCTCGGCTACGCGCGCGAGGGCGCGCACGTGGTGCTGGCCGCGCGCGATGAGGGGCGGCTGGAGGCGGTGGCCCGGGAGATCCGTGCGGTCGGGGGCGTGTGCTCCGTACGCGGCCTGGACGTGGCCGACCTGGACGCCGCGGTCCGCGTCGTGCGGGCCACGATCGCGCAGCTGGGCCGCCTGGACGTGCTGTGCAACAACGCCGGGGTCAGCACGGCCCGCGGCGCCGGCGTGGACGTGGCTCCGGCGGACTTCGCGGGCGTGCACGCGGTCAACGTGCTGGGCCTCTACGCCTGCATGCACGCGGTGCTGCCGAGCATGATCGAGCGGCGCTACGGGCGCATCGTGAACATGGGGTCGGGATCGGCCTATATGTGCGGCGCGGAGCAAGGGGCTTACGCGTCGTCGAAAGCCGCGCTGAACGCCCTCACCATGGTGGTCGCGAAAGAAGTCCACCGGCACAACGTGCTGGTCAACGCGATGAGTCCGGGCGCCGTCCGCACCGACATGAACCCCACGGCGTCGGGTGATCCGGCGGAAGCCGTTCCAACCGCGCTGTGGCTGGCCTCACTGCCCGACGGGGGGCCGACGGGACGGTTCTACCGCCACATGCGCGAGGTTCCCATGCTGCCCGCCACCGGCGTGGACTGGCTCGGCGCCGCACCGCGCGAGCAGGACCCGCAAACCAGCGGCTGAGCCACTCAGCAGCGCGCGGCGGCCGCCCCCCACCGCGGCCGCGGGCCTGCCTGCGCCCTCTACCGCGGTTGGCCGGCTTTCAGGCCGGCTGGCCGTCGAGGCCGCGCAGGAACTCGAGCGCCTTCTGATAGCTGCGCCGCTGCAGGAAGTGCCGCAGCTGCGGGGGCGCGTCCGCTCCCAACGCCGCGCCCAGGCGGTCGACGCGCGCGAGTGCGGCTTCAAGGTCAAGCCGCTCCCCGCCCGCCCGATCCGACGCGTTGCCGCCAATCGCCTGCAAGAGCCCGCGCAGGGCGTTCGTCAGCTCCGCATACGGCGGCGGCTGGGCGGAAGTCACTTAAGGCCGCCCGCCTAGTCCGCCAGGCTGGCGGACACGCTTATCTCCACGTTTCCACGCAAGGCGTTGGAGATGGGGCAGCCGGCCTCGCCCTGGCGCGCCAGATCCTCGAACCCCGCCTGGTCCAGCCCGGGTACGCAGCCGCGCACGCTCAGCGCGCTGGCAGCCACGCTAAATCCGCCCTCGGGCTTGGGGACGAAGCTCACTACCGCGCCGACCTCCAGTCGCTCGGGCGGATGCCCCGCCTCGGCGAGCGTGTGCGAGAAGGCCATGGCGTAGCAGCTTGCGTGCGCCGCCGCGACCAGCTCCTCGGGGCTGGTCTTGCCGCCCGGCGCCTCGGTGCGAGCCGGCCAGCTGACGGGCTGTTCGGTTAGCGCGCCGCTCCCCACGCTGAATGTTCCGGCCCCCTCCATGAGATTCCCGTTCCATACCACGTCAGCACGCCGCGTGATGTCAGCCATAGGTCAAGTCCTTTTTGATCCGAGACCCGCCGACGCGAGTCCGCGGCTGGATTCTCCCCCGGCTGGCGGCTGCGGTCCAAGTCGCAAACGCGCGCGCGTCCGGCGGGATCCGGCGTGGCGTCTCGGGGCCGGCGTCGATCCACTGGAAAAAACTATGCAACACTTATGTAACGGCCGCGCCGTTACCCAAGGGCGGTCGCCAGAGTCTGAGGGGCGCGGTTTGGAAGAAAGTCGCCGAATAGCTATAGTGCGTTCTCCCGATGGGTATCGCTGAAGCCGTCCGGCAACTGCGCGAGCAACGACGCCTGACCAAGGCGGAGCTGGCCGCGCGTTGCGGTCTCGCGCCCTCGTACCTGTCCCGCCTCGAAAGCGGCGACTACAAGAGTCCCACCGTCGCCACGCTGGTGACCATCGCGCAAGGTTTGGACGTGGATCCGCGCGAGCTGCTGGTGTTGGCCGGTTATGTCCCGGAGGACAGCGAGCGGGCGCGGCGCATGTTCGCCGAGGAGTCCATCGCGCGCGTGGCCGAGTCGGCCATTCGATCGATCTCGCGAACGGTAAACGACACGCTAAACCCGGAACTGGACGACGCGCCGGTTTCGTCACCGGAATTCGACCGAGCGTTACTATCGGAACGCCTGCGCGGCCGGCGCCGGCAGGCGGGCCTCACCGTCAGCGAAGTGACTCGCCGGGCCGAAACTCGCTCGGCGATCATCAGCGACCTGGAAGCGGGCCGCGCGCCGGCCGATCCGGTCGATCTTGCGCGCGTGCTGTCCGACGGCTACGGGCTGCCCCCCGCCGAAGCGGACGACTTGCTCTTCGAAGTGGGTCTGAGCGGTTTCCTGGCCGACGACCTAGTGCTCTCGCCCGAGTCGCGCCGCATGATGCTGGAGTTCGCCCGGCTGGCGCGCATCCGGGACCGGCAGAGCCGCGTAAGCGGGCCGCCGTCCGCTTAGACGCCGCGGGGGCGCGCCCGCGACTGCACGACCAGTCTTGATTCCTGTCCGCACGGTCTGGTGCGGCCGGCCGCGCTAGCTGGACGCGCCCGAGCGGTCCGGTGCCAGGGCGGAGACGGGGCCGGCAGGGTCCCGCAGCGCCGCGCTTGGATCGACGCAGGGTCTATCCAGCGCCGCCGCCACGGCCGCGTGGGCGACCCGTCCGTTTACGGTGTTGAGTCCGTGCAGTAGCTCGGGGAGCGAGCCGGCCGCGGCCGCAACCCCGCCGGCGGCGACGGCAAGCAGGTAGGGCAGCGTGCGGGCGGTGAGGGCCTGCGTGGCGGTGCGGGCCACGGCGCCGGGCATGTTGGTCACGCAGTAGTGCGTGACGCCGTGCGCCACGTACGTCGGCGCCGACTGGGTGGTCGGCCGCGCGGTCGCCACCGATCCGCCCTGGTCGATAGCGAGGTCAACTATCACGGCGCCGGGACGCATGGCGGCGACCATCGACTGGTCGACCACTACCGGCGCGCGGCCGCCGGGCAACAGCACCGCCGCGATGAGCGCGTCGGCGGCGCGCACGGCCGCGGCGATCCGATCGGGATCGGCCGGGGCGGTTTCCAGTCTGTCGGGGATACGCGTCCGCAGGGCGCTCAGCCTGGCGGGGTTGCGGTCGAACACCGTGAGCCGCGCGCCCATGCCGTGCGCCACCTCGGCAGCGGCCGAACCAGCGCTTCCGGCGCCGATGACAACCACGCGGGCGCGGTCGGCGCCGGGCGCGCCGCCCAGCAGCACACCGCGTCCACCCTGCGGCGATTCGAGATAGTGGGCCGCCACCTGCGGCGCCAGGCGCCCCGCGATCAAGCTCATCGGCTCCAGCAGCGGCAGACGGTCCTCCGGCAGCCGGATCGTCTCACAGGCCAGCGCCGTGACCCGCTGGTCGAGCAGCTCCGCGGCGAGCGCCCGGTCGGCGGCGAGGTGCAGGAAGGCGAATAGCGTCAGACCGGGCCGCAGAAAACCGTATTCGCGCGCCTGCGGCTCCTTGACCTTGACGATCAGGTCGGCCGCATGCCACACGTCGGCGGCGCGGGACGCAATGCGCGCGCCGGCGGCGGCGTACTCGTGATCGGCGTAGCCGACGGCCACGCCCACGCCGCGCTCCACGACGACAGTGTTTCCACTGCGCACAAGCTCCTGCGCGCCCGGCGGCGTGAGCGCCGCGCGCGCCTCGCCGTCCTTGCGCTCCTTGGGAACTCCTACGACGATGGGCGGCTCCTATCGGACTGGCGCGCCAAGCGCGCCCTGCCAAGCGTTGTCTCCCCAGTTATACGGCAGTCCAGGCGGCGGTTCTACAGGCTGCGGCGGCGCGGCCGACGCCGGGCCGCGCCGCCAGCCGGTCAGCGACTCCGATCTCAGGGCCGGTGAGCGCGCGATTGCGTTCGTCGACGGCCTGATCAAGGGTCCGGCCGCGCCCGCGGAACCACGCACGCTGGAACAGTCGGCCGCGGCCGGCGAGCGCCGCATGGCCCGCATGCAGCGCTTCCTCGACCGCCTGCGGCTGCGGCCGGACGAGCTGTGCGTGGTGCACGTGGCCGGGACCTCCGGCAAAGGCACCACGGCCACCAAGATAGCCGCCGGACTCACGGCGGCCGGCTATCGCACGGGTCTGCACTGCACCCCGTATCTGCAAACGGCGCTAGAGAAGTTCGTTCTGGACGGCCGGCTGGCGCGCCCCGGCGAGGTGGCCGACATGGTGGACGGACTGAGGCCAACCGTAGCGTCCATGGCGCGCGACGATCCGGACGGCGCGCCAACCTACGGCATGGCCTGGGTGGCGCTGACTCTGGAGTACTTCCGACGTCAGGCCGTTGACGTGCTGGTGCTCGAAGTGGGGGCGGGCGGGCGCTTCGATTTGACCAACGTGGTGAGGCCGATCCTGAGCGTGATCGCTTCGGTGGGTTTCGACCACGCCAAGAGCTTGGGAGGAACGCTGGAAGCTATCGCCTGGCATAAGGCCGGCGTGCTCAAGGCCGGTACCCCGGCGGTGATCGGCCACACTCCGCGGCGAGCGCGGGCGGTGCTGCAGCGCGAAGTCGATAGCGTCGGCGCCCGGGCCGAGTGGCCGCCCGGCGAGGCGCCCGCGCCGGACGCGCGCGTGTCCTGCGCGGAGCTTGCGCGGCGCGCTCTGCGCCGTCTGCGCGAGCTCGGTTTCGGGCGCATCGATGACGATTCCCTCGCAGCCGCGGACGGCGCCATGCCGCCGGCCAGGTTCGAGTGGATGCCGGACGGCGCCAAGGTGCTGCTGGACGGTGCGCACAACCCCGACAAGTCGGCGGCGCTCGCCCGCGTGCTGCGCAAGGAGCTTCACGGGCGCCCGATCGTCCTGGTGGGCGGCGTGGTGGGATATCGCTCCGCGCGCGAAACACTCGCGCCCCTGCTGCCGCACGCGCACACCTGGATCGCCACCGAGCCGCGCGTGCTCGGCAAACCGGCGGCGCCCGCCGATCGGATAGCGCGCGACTGCGCGGACCTGCTGCTAGCGCCGGTAGTTTGCGAGCCCGACCCGCGCGCGGCGATCGCGCGCGCCCTCGAGATCCGCCCCGCCGAGGGCGCGGTGGTGGTGGCCGGGTCGCTCTATCTGGCCGGCAACGTGCGCGAACGCTGGTACGCCGCCGACGACATCGTTCGATGGGGAACTATGTGGCCGCCGCGACCCGACGCGCGCCATACTTAGCGGCGCGCACGCGGCAGGCAAGGCCATGGATGAAGAGAACGAGCCGCAGCTACGCAAATACACCCTGAACGAGGCGAACGCCCTGGTGGCGGAGGCGCGCCCGGTGCTGCAGCAGCTGCGCGATATCTGGCAGGCGGCCGACAGCGAGCGCGGCGAGTTCGAGCGAATCCAGCGGTCCGATGCGGGACCGATCGAGGTGAGCCTGTCTCACCAGCAGCTGGTCAGCGCGCTGTGGGGGGTGCAGCCGCTAATTTCCTGGCTGCGCGGGCACGACATAGTGCTGCGCGATCCCGCCGCGGGCTTGATCGATTTCTTCTCGGAGATAGCCGGCGAGGATGGCTATCTGTGCTGGCGCTTGGGCGAACATGAGATTCGCTACTGGCACGGCACCGACGAGGGTTTCTCCGACCGCAAGCCGCTGCCGGGTATCCAGTAGGGGCAACCTCAAGGGTTGCCCCAAGACTGTGGGGCGCCCCTACGGCGGGGACGCGGCGGCGGCGGCCACCAGATCGCCGACCTCCGCGCGCTCCGCCGGCGTCAGCTCCCAGTCAAAGCCGGGCGCGTTGGCTTCCAACTGCTCGACCGACGATACGCCCAGAATGACCGACGTTACGGCCGGTTCGCCCAGAACCCACGCCGCGGCGGCCTGCGCGGCCGTGTGGCCGCGGGCCTCGGCCCAGCCGCGCAGGCGGACCGCGGCCGTCACCGTGTGGTCGTTGAGCACCGGACTGGACGACGCCCTCCCGCTTTCCGACCGGCCGAAATAGGTGGGCCGGCTGCGGCTGGGAGGCGCTTCCTCGCCGCGCACGACGGCCTGCGAGTACTTGGCGCTGAGAACGCCGCCCGCCAGCGCGGCGTACACGAACGCGCCGATCCCGAAGCGTCTGCAGGTGGGGTAGAGCTCGGCCTCGGGCGCGCGCTCGAGCAGGTTATAGAGGTCCTGCGTGGCGGCCACCGGTCGCAGGTTGCGGCGCTCGGCGATCCAGAGGGCCTCCACGAACTGCGCCGCCGAGTGATTGGAGAGGCCGGCGTAGCGAACCTTGCCGGCGCGAACGAGATCGTCGAAGGCGGTGAGGGTCTCCTCCAGCGGAGTTGTGGGGTCGGGCGAGTGGGCGTAGATCAGGTCGAGGTGGTCGGTGTTCAAGCGGCGCAGGCTGCCTTCGACCGCTTGCAAGACCACGCGGCGGGTAAGGCCTCGATTCACGGCGGCCGCGTGCCAACCCCGCTGCGCGTTCACCTTGCTGGCCAGGAAGACTTCCTGGCGGCGGCCCCGCAGGATCTCGCCAAGCAGCTCCTCGGACACGCCGGGGCTTGGGTCCAGGTAGGACTCGGCCGTGTCGATGGAATTGACGCCGAGGTCCAGGGCGCGGTGGACAATGCGCCGGCTCTCCTCGCGGTCGACGTGGCCTCCAAAGAACGCGCAGCCCAGCGTGATGCTGGAAACCCGCACGCCGGTCCGCCCAAGCTCCGTGTAACGCATTCACCACCTCCGGCGCGCAGGCGGCTCAGGGAGCCCTGCGTATACTCAGCGGGACGAGCCGCTGACAGCTACGAATATCCGCGCCGCACCATCGTGCTTGATCTTCAATGCGTTCTCCACTGCGCGCCCGTGATCCCCGCGGGCGCTGCGCCGCGGGGCGCCTTCTTCGAGAACGTTCACGCTAGGCGCGGCCGGAGCGCGGGCCGGCGCATGACTAGGGCGCCGAAGCGCAGCGGCGCCGTCGCCGCGCGAGCCTGATCGCGCCAGTGGAAGGCGACCCGCTCAGCGCGGATATCGTCACGCGAGTCGTTCAGATCATTCTGTTCGACCTGATCCTGAGCGGCGACAACGCGGTGGTCATCGGCGTGGTCGCCAGCCGTCTGCGCGGGCGGCAGCGGCGGACCGCGATCATCGTGGGGGCCGGCGCGGCGGTCGTGCTGCGCATCTTCTTCGCGTCCATCGCCACGCTTCTGCTGGGCGTGCCGGCCATCGCCGCGGTGGGCGGCGTGCTGCTCTTCTGGGTCGGCTGGCGGCTCTTGCAGCCGGAGGACAGCGGGGCGCATCAGCAGCACGAAGCCGGCTCACTGCGCGAGGCCATCCAACTGATCATCCTGGCCGACGTGGTGATGAGTCTGGACAACATCCTCACGGTGGCGGGCACGGCGCACGGCGACGTGCCTCTGCTCGTATTCGGGCTGGCGCTCTCGATCCCGCTGCTCTTCATCGGCGCCGGGCTGATCGCATTCATATCCGAGCGCGTGCCGCTATTGGTTTACCTAGGCAGCGCGTTGATCTTCCGGATCGGCGTGGTGCTGATTCTGGACGATACGGCGATCCACCCGCTCTGGGCGCCCCAGGCTTTCCTGCATCACGGGCTGCCCTGGATCGCGGCGCTGGCGGGTCCGCTGGCCTACGTCGGCTACGCGAAGCTGCGCGGGCGTCCCCGCATTCCGGTGTGGATTAACCCGTTCAGGGCGACCGGCGCCGAGCCCGGCGGCGCGCCGAGCTCCGACTGACCAAGCAAGGCCCGGGCGCTCGACGCGGTGCCGTAGCAACGGTGTTGGGGGTCAAGGGTTACATGGGCGGAGCGGTGGGGGCGAGCCAGGTGGTCTGCTGCTTGCAGAGGGCATTGCAGAGGACGAGGAGCTTGCGCATGCAGGCGGTGAGGGCGACGAGCTTGGGCTTGCCGGCCGCGACCAGGCGCTGGTAGAAGGCGCGCAGGCTGGGGTTGGCGCGGCTGGCGGCGAGGGCGGCCATATAGAGGGCGGCGCGGACCGAGGCGCGCCCACCCCAGACGCAGCGGCGCCCGCGCCAGGCGCCGCTGTCGCGATTGAAGGGGGCCACGCCGACGAGGGCGGCAACCTGGTGACGGGAGAGCGTGCCCAGTTCGGGCAGCTCGGCGAGCAAGGTGCGGCAGGCGACGGGGCCGATGCCGGGGATGCTCTGCAGCCAGGCGGCGCGGGCGCGCAGGGCGGGATCGGCCTGCACCGTGCGGTCGAGCCGCGTGTCGAGGTCGGTCAGGCGCCGCGTCAGCCAGGCCCGGTGGGCGTCGAGGTCGGCCCGGAGGGCCGGCGGGGCCTGGTGCCGCCGCTGCTGCTCGGCGACGCGCATGGCGAGGAGCTGGCGGCGCCGGGTGACCAGGGCGTGCAGGTGTTGGGTGGCGGCATCCGGGCGCGGACGCAGCGGCGGCTGGACCTCGGCGGCGAAGCGGGCCAGCACCCAGGCGTCCAGGCGGTCGGTCTTGGCCAAGATGTTGCGGCTGCGGGCGAAGTCGCGCACCTGCCGCGGATTGACCACCACCGCCGGCAGCCCGGCGGCGGTCAGGGCCGCATCGACCGCCTGCTCGTAGCCGCCGCTGGCTTCCAGCACGATCCCGGCGGGCTGCAGCGCCCGCGCGCGGCGGACCACTGCGGCGTGGCCCGCGGGCGTGTTGGGGACGCGCCAGGCGTCCCGGGTCGGGTGCACCGCGACGTCCAGGTGATCACGGGCGACGTCCAGGCCGAGATACGCAGGCTGGGGCATTTCGGTACCCTCCCATGCGGCGCCGGCCTCCCGCCCAGCCTTGCAAGATGCGGGCTCGCCACGGCGGCCCTGGCAACGGTACGGGCTCTGGGCTGGCGCCACGGGCCGGGACGACCACGCTACGGAACGGTCTCTTGGGACCCAGGGGCGGACGGTCTGTCCCGGCCCGGTGCTTCCCCCGGACGATCCGAGGGTCTTGCAACATACAAGGGGCGTCCCGCGTGGACGCCCAGCAGGCCGGGCAACCACAAGGGTTGCCCCGACAGCCGCGCGGACGGGGCTGGCGTGGCAGGATGATGGCCCGCGGCGGCGGCCACAGGGAGGCAGCGCATGGCCAAGTTTCTACACACGCGCGTCCGGGTGAGCGATCTGGACCGGTCCATCAAGTTCTACGAGGAGCACTTGGGGTTTCGCCTCCTGAGCCGATCCGAACGGTCGCCGCAGGGGAACCAGATCGTGCATCTGGAGCTTCCCGGCAACGCGCACACGCTTGAGCTGACCTGGTCCGACGACTACGTGGTGAACGTGCCGGAGGACCTCATGCACATCGCGATCTCCGTTCCCGACCTGATCGCATACTGCGCGGAGTTGGAGGGGAACGGCATCGAGATCTGGCCGGACGGCTGGAGGGAAAAGTTTCGCAGCGGCCGCAAGATGGCCTTCATCGACGATCCCGACGGATATGAGATCGAGCTGCTCGAGGGCGGCGACTGACGACAACGCCCCGTAGGGACAACCCTTTTGGTTGCCCTGGTGATTCGTGCACGCCCATAAGGGAACGTAGGAAGCTGTTTCCTCCCGTGGTTGCCCCAT
Source organism: Chloroflexota bacterium (assembly GCA_965220075.1). Taxonomy (GTDB): domain Bacteria; phylum Chloroflexota; class UBA11872; order UBA11872; family UBA11872. The sequence continues at coordinate 328,798 of OZ244806.1, read as the reverse complement.
GATCGGAGGGCGCCGCGCGTACGATCGTCGTGGCCGTTCACGAGTCGCTGCTGGACGAGATCAGCAGCGCGTCCGCGCAGACGAAGCTGCTGGGTCTGGCCGGCCGGATCGTCACTCCGGGACGCCAGGACCCGTGGTCGGTCGAGGAGCTTGTCGAGCACCTGGACGACCGGGTCGAGGGGCTGGTCACCTCCTGGGGAAGCCCGCTTATCGGTCCGGCCGTGCTGGCGGCCGCGCCGCGCCTGGCGATCGTCGGCCACGCCGCTGGCACGGTGAAGCGGCTGATCGACCCGGCCGTTTGGCGAGCGGGGATCAGGGTCACGCACGCGGCGGCCGCGCTCGCGGAGGCGGTGGCCGAGTACACGCTGACGACTATCCTGATCAGCCTGCGGCGCATCGTGCAGTACAACCGCCAGCTGCACGCGGACGGCGCCTGGGGCGACGAGCTTCCCAGTCAGATGAGCCGCTCGCTGCGGGGCAAGCGCGTGGGTCTGGTGGGGGCCAGCCGGGTGGGCGTGCGGGTGATCCCGCTGCTGCGGCCCTTCACCGACGACATCGTCGTGTACGACCCCTATCTGAGCGGCCAGCGGGCGCGCGAGCTAGGTGTGCGGAAGCTGGAGCTGCACGAGTTGCTGACCAGCAGCGACGTCGTGAGCCTGCACGCCCCGATCCTGCCCGAAACCCGGCACATGATCGGCGCGGAGCAGCTGGCGCTGATGCCCGAGGGCGCCCTGCTGGTGAACTCGGCGCGCGCCTGGCTGGTGGATCAGCAGGCGCTGCTGGAGGCCTTGCGGGCGGGCCGGATCGACGCCGTGCTGGACGTATTCGACGAAGAGCCCCTGCCGGCGAGCTCGCCCTTGCGATCGCTGCCCAACGTGATCCTGACGCCGCACGTTGCCGGGGTCGCGCGCGAGCCGCGCGCCCGCCAGCTCGAGATGATCGCGGACGAGTTCGAGCGGTTCTTCGGCGGACGCCCCCTGCGGCACGAGATCCGTGCGCAGGACCTCGACCGGATAGCCTGAGCGCGACCGCAAGCCCACGCCGGGGCGGTTCGCGAACCGCCTCCAAGGCGCCGCGCCGCATAGAGGCAACCCTTGCGGCTGCCCCATGATCGGCGGAGGGCGCCCACGAGGGCCGCCGCTACCGGGCCGCGGGGATAAGCTGATGGCGTGCCGGAGGCAGCCGTAGTTCAATGGTGGCCGGGGCGCGCTCGCGCGCCTAATCAGCCGGATGCGGCGCGGTAACCATGCTTGGAGGATCGCCAGTGGCTTATGAGCTCGAGGATGAGTTTGGAGACATCATCGCCAAGGCGCGCTCGGGCGGCGGGCTAAGCGCGCAGAGCGTGGCCCAGGCGGCCGGCATTCCGGCGGCCCATCTGGCCGCCATGGAGGCGTACGAGCAAGCCCCGTCGGAAGCGGTCTCCGGCCGGCTGGCCGACGCGCTGGGGCTGCACGCGGCCTCGCTGTGGGCGGTCGCCACCGAAAGCTGGGCGCCCGAACCGGTCGAGCCGGTCCTGGCCGGCGGGGCGCAGATAAAGCTCCTGCCCTACCCGCCCATGCGGGTGACCATGTACCTGATCGGAGATCCGGAGAGCGGCCAGGCGCTGGTGGTGGACCCGGGCGCCGAGCCTGAACGCATCCTGGGAACCCTCCGCGGCGCGGGCTGGCGGACCGCCGCGATCCTGATCACGCATGGCGACGCGGATCACGTGGATGCACTGGCCGACGTATATCGGGAGCTGCGCGTGCCGGTATGGGTGCACGTGGACGAGCTGGCGCAGGTGAAGGGCGTGGACGCCGCGGACATCAGGCGGATCGAGGCAAACTGCGAGTTCAGCGCCGGTCCGTTCGAAATCCGCGCGCTGCAAACGCCCGGACACTCGGCCGGCCATACTTCCTTTGCGCTGCGCGGCGCGGTTCTGGCCGGCGACGCAATCTTCGCGGGGTCGGCGGGCGGCACGAAGCTGGGGCCGCAGTATTACCCCGGGCACCTGGCGTCCGTGCACGATTACATACTCGCGCTGCCGGGCGAGACGAAGATATTCGCGGGACACGGTCCCCCGACCACGGTGGCCGAGGAGCGCGCGCACAACCCGTTCTTCGCCGGGGAGTACGAGTAGCGGGCCTAATTGCGCGGAATGCGCGACAATTAGGCGAGCCGCGTATCTAGGGCGACCTGCGGGCGCAGAGCTGCCGCCTTTAGCCAATGTTCTTCTACGACGTTGCCAGCCGCCTCGCTTGCTCGACGTTGCTGTATCGATCCTTCAGCCTGGGGGAAGCGCTCGAAGCTATCGCGGGCCTGGAGATCGGCTACGTGGATCTGTGGGCGGCCGCCGGCCAGCTCGAGCACGTAGATCCGGCCGAGAGCGATGCCGGCGCGGTCCGCGCGCTGATCGAGGGAGCGGGCCTGCGGGTTTCCTCGCTCTCCGCCTACGGATTGAGCGGGGACGAGATGGTCGCGCGGCTCGGCTTTGCCGGCGCTCTGGGAGCGCGCACGGTTATCGGGGAAGCGCCGTCGCTCGATCAGGAGCGGCGCGAGGCCGCCGACGATACCCGCGCTCTGGGCCGAGCGGCCCAGGAGGCCGGAGTCACGCTCTGCCTCTCAAACAGGGGCGGCACCTGGGTTGGCCGGCCGGAGGACACTTCCGGGTTCCTGGACGACGTGGGCCATCCACGCGTCCAGTTGAGCCTCAGCCCGCCGCACGCCCAGGCGGCCGGAGTGCCGCTGCGGCGGCTGGTGGAGGCGGTGGGCGGCCGCGTAGGGCACGCCTACCTCTGGAGCGCCGCTCAATCCGCCAGCGAAGAGACGTTCGGCGACGCCGACGAGCAGATTCCCGGCAACGGCGCGGTGGACTTCGACCGCATGACGGCGCTGCTGGAAGAGCATGGCTACAACGGCATGTTCACCCTCGCGTGGCAGGGCGCCGAGAATTGGGAGCTGGACCGCGTGAGCGAAGCCGTGCGCCGCGCCCGCGCGCACGTATTGGAAGTGACCCGGGCCGGGTAGCCGGACCGCCGCTCTCCCGCCGACTTTCGCGCGGCCGCCCGGATGAGTGAAGTCGCCGGTGTAGCTCGACGCTCCAGTCGACCCTCTACACTCGGTTCGTGTACGTGGGCATTCTGCGTTTGCGCCTGGCTATTCACGCAGCGCAGTCGCTGAAGGACCGGCGGCGGTCGGTAAAGGCGTTGACCGACCGCCTGCGCCACTCGTTCAACGCGGCGGCCGCTGACGTGGACACCGATCCCCGACCACAGCGCGCCGTCGTGGCCGTGGTGTGCGTGTCCAGCGACGCGCGCTACGTCGACGGGCAGCTGGGGCGCATAGTGGATTTCGTGGAAGGGCTGCACCTGGACATCGAAGTCGTGGACGAGGAGCGGGAGATCGTGCGCCAGTGATTGCGGGCCGCACACCGTGCGGGCCCTGGCGCCGCTACAATGTCGGCGGAACCGCGCGGCGTGCCAGGAGGTCGTATGGCGGCAACAATCGTCTCGCCGGTGACCCGGCGAGATGCTGGAGGTATGCCGTTGCCGCTAGAAGCGATTCTTGGAGTTTTGGCCTTCGTGGCCTTCTTCGCGATGTGGGCCGTGATTCCGGCCCGTCTCAAGAAGCACTAACGCCGAGGGTTCCTTCCCCGATGAAGGCAACGCGTTGACGCGTATCGGGCAATGCTCGCCCGAACCTGCTCGATGACAGCGAGCCAGGGCCGCCGCCACACGGCCTCCGGCGCCGCCGGTTCCGGCTTGCACTTGCGCGCGTGGACGCGCGGCGTCGGATTCTCACCATGGACGCGACCTCCCACCCTCAACAGCGGCCGGTCCAAGCGCTAGCCGTAGTTGACGCGCCGGAACTGCCCGCCGAATGGCTGGGCCGGCTGCGGTACGCGGACGCCTTGAGGCTCCAGCAGGCCCGCCACGCGGCCCGTTGCGCCGGCTCGCGGGGCGACGCGTTGCTGCTGCTCGAGCATACGCCGGTGGTCACTCTGGGCCGCGGCTCCGAGCTGGCCCATGAGACGGTCGCGCTGGCGCCCCTGGCCGCTCGCGGGATCGAGGTGCTGCGCAGCGGACGCGGCGGGCGCGCGACCTACCACGGGCCCGGGCAGCTGGTGGGCTACCCCATCGTCGACTTGCGCAACTACGGCCGCGATATCCACGCTTACGCCGGCGCCCTGGAAGCCGCCCTGATAGCCGCGGCCGCCGACTTCGGCGTGCGGGCCCGGCGGCGCGACGGTCTGCGCGGCGTCTGGGTGGAGCACCGCAAGCTGGCCAGCATCGGAGTCGAGGTGAAGCGCTGGGTGACCATGCACGGGTTCGCGCTGAACGTGGATATGGACCTCGCGCCGTTCGAGCTCTTCACGCCCTGCGGCCTGCAGAGCGTGCGGTTTACCTCGCTGGCCGCCGAGGCGGGCGTGCCCATACGCTTCGCGGAAGTGCGCGACTCGGTGGCGCAAAGACTGCGCGAGGCACTGCAGCCGCTCGCGGGTCGGCATGACGACTAGGCGCACCGCCAACCCGGGCGCCGGTTTGCGCAAGCCGCCGTGGCTGCGCCTTTCGGTCCAGCCGCCCTCCGCCAGCGAGGGCCTGCGCAAAACCCTGGCGCGCCATCGGCTGCACACCGTCTGCCACGAGGCGCGCTGTCCCAACGCCGACGACTGCCACGCCCGCGGCACGGCCACTTTCATGATCCTGGGCAGCATTTGCACGCGCGCTTGCGGATTCTGCGCCGTGACTACCGGACGCCCGGAGGCGGTAGACCCAATGGAGCCGCTGCGGCTGGCCCTGGCGGCGCGCGAGCTCAAGCTCGAACACGTGGTGATCACGTCGGTCGACCGCGACGACCTGGCGGACGGCGGAGCCGGCCATTTCGCCGCCTGCGTGGCGGCCGTGCAACGCGCGTCGCCGCGCTCGCGGGTGGAGGTGCTCACGCCCGACTTCCAAGGGCTGCTGAGCGCCGTGGCCACGGTCGTCGACGCCGCGCCCGACGTCTACAACCACAACGTCGAGACGGCGCCGCGGCTCTACGGGTCCGTGCGGCCTAAGGCCGATTTCGAGCAGTCGCTGTCGCTGCTGCGCTACGTGCGGCGGCGTTCGCCCGGTACGGTCACGAAGTCGGGTTTCATGCTGGGGCTGGGCGAATCGCGCGCTGAGATCGAGCTTGTCATGCGCGAGCTTCGCTCGGCCGGCGTCGACATCGTGACCATCGGCCAATACCTGCGGCCCTCCATGCGCCATCTGCCGGTCGAGCGCTGGGTGCCGCCCGGCGAGTTCGAAAAGTGGGCCGCCCACGGCCGCAGTCTCGGTTTCCGCCACGTGTTCGCGGGACCGCTGGTGCGCAGCTCCTACCACGCCGCCGAGCAGACGGCGCAGGCGCTCGCTTGAGAGGTCTGCTCAGCCGCCATCGGAGTGCCATGCCCACACCTTTTGAGGTGTTGCGCTACGGGGCCGGAGTCTGACTAGAGGCCGGGGAGACCGCGCAAGTTAGCCGGAACCTGGCCTTTGCTGATCATCTGCATGAGCTGACGGGCCTGCTTGAACTGCTTGAGAAGCTGATTGACTTCCTGCACGGAGACGCCGCTGCCCGCCGCCACGCGCCGCCGACGGCTCCCGTTGATGAGGTCGGGATTGGCGCGCTCCGCGGGCGTCATGGAAAGGATGATGGCTTCGAACCGCCGCATCGCCTTGCCGTCGAGCGCCGCGCGCACATCGGCGTTGTTTGCCATCCCGCCCATCCCCGGCAGCATTCCCAGCACTTGGCTCAACGGGCCCATGCGCTGGACCTGCCGCAGCTGGTCCAGGAAATCGTCGAGGCCGAACGCGGCCTTGCGGATCTTCGCTTCCAGCTCGCGCGCCTGCTCCTCGCTGACTATCTCCTGGGCGCGCTCGACCAGCGTGACCATGTCGCCCATGCCCAGAATGCGCGAGGCCAGCCTGTCGGGATGGAAGATTTCCAGCGGCTCGATCTTCTCGCCAAGCCCCAAGAACTTGATCGGGACTCCGGTCACCGCGCGGATGGAAAGCGCCGCCCCGCCGCGCGCGTCGCCGTCCATCTTGGCCAGGATCAACCCCGTCAGGCGCGCGCGGGCGTGGAACTCGCTGGCCACCGCCACGGCCTCCTGGCCGGTGGTGGCGTCGGCTACCAGCAGCGTCTCGTGAGGACTCACGCGGTCGCGAATCCGCTCGATCTCGGCCATCAGCGCGTCATCGAGCTGCAGGCGTCCCGCCGTGTCCAGGATGGCGTGCGTGAAGCCGTCCTTGCGCGCCAGCTTGACTCCGTTGGCGGCGATCTTGACCGGGCTTACACGCGCCTTCTCGCGGTGTACGGGCACGTCAATCTGGTGTCCCAGCGTGACCAGCTGGTCAATCGCGGCCGGACGCTGCGTGTCGGCCGCCACCAGCAGAGGACGGTTGCCGCCGCGCTTGAGCGCCAGGGCCAGCTTGGCCGCGCCGGTGGTCTTTCCAGAGCCTTGCAGGCCGACCAGCGCGATCACGGTTACGGGCTCGGCGGCCTTGGCGAGCTGAACCGCGGCGCCGCCGAGCAGCTCCACGAGGTTGTCGTGGACGATTTTCACGACCTGCTGCGCCGGCGTGACGCTCTGCAGCACCTCGGAGCCGACCGCCCTCTCGCGCACGCGCGCCACGAAGTCGCGCGCCACCTTGAAGTTGACGTCGGCCTCCAGCAGCGCCATGCGGACTTCGCGCAGCGCCGCGTCCACATCGGACTCGGAGAGACGCCCGTGGCGGCCAAGGCGGCGAAAAACCCCGCCCAAGCGTTCGGTCAGACTCTCAAACATGCTGTGCCGGGGAGCGCGGGGTGTGCGGCTCGATTGTACGCAGGCCGCGCGGCCGACTGTAGTAGGGCGGTTCGCGGAGCGCGCCCGCATTCGGATGCCGCCGGTCTTGATTGCGGCGGGCGGGCCATGCGCCGGGCGCGGCGGGCGCGCGGGCAGTGGAGCGCTAGGTCTTGGTCCAGGCGGCCACCGGCGGCGCGCTATATCTCGCTCCGGACGGAGGCAGGCGCCGTGTTGGGTAGGATTGAGCCGTCGCGCCACGTCTGGGGCATTCGTCTAGCGGCCCAGGACACCGCCCTCTCAAGGCGGAGATCGCGGGTTCGAATCCCGCATGCCCTACCAGCCCGGTCGGAGCGGCTCGCGAACCGCCGCGCTTACCTGAGAGCCGTCAACCGCGGGATTACCAGTTGGTCCGGCGGGTGCCCCACTCTCAATCCGCGCGCGGCGCATCCACGAGCGCAAACACCCGCTGGCGCGGATCCTGCTCGAACGGATCGGGAATCGGCTGCCGGTCGCTGCGAATCGACAATTCCAGGGATTTCAGCGTGTCTTAGGCCGCGTAATACCGGCCGCGGGCCTGCCCCTGCCCCATCAGCAGTCCCCATCGAGCGCCGTCAGGTCGCGGCCCGCAGCGGCGTGCGCCCGACGAAGGCGCCCACGTCTACCTCGGCGACACCCTCAAATCGCCCAAGGCCAAGACGCCGGGCCACATGGCGCTAGCCCTGCGGACCCTGGCCGACGAGCACGAGCGCGCCCGGCGCATCAAGACCGACCGCGGGTCCTGGTGCGCTCGGGCACTCCGCCCTACGACCGGCAGGTTGTCGACCTCGACGATCCTGACACGCGGGGCAAAGGCGGCCGGCTTCGCTTGGCTACTAGGGCGTCTAACCGGAAGAGCCGGGAGAATCGGAAATCCGTCGCCCGCCGCTCGATGACTTCCTCGGCCAGGATCGGCCGGACACGCCGCCGGACCGTTTCCGACCGGAAAATTATCGCAATCCGGCCCAACTTTATTACGGCTGACGCGCCTAAGTGGGACTTTACCCCACACGCTCCATTAAGGTTGAATAAAATGATTTACAATTGTGATCTAGATAAGAGAATTGATGCCGCTCTGCTCGCTAAGCAGAGCGGCATCCCGACTAGATGCTGGTATGAGCGCCGAGCGGCCTGGGGCATGCGCAAGCAGATTCGGTGTCACGATATCTTGTTCCGAGCACGTTGTTGCCTAACGGCCATGCGCGGCTCACCCAGGCCCAAGATGATGAGCCACAACGTACGACACAACCGACTGTCGCACGCTCCGACTCGGCGGACTGGTCACCGAATAGGTGTAGGCGCTCCATTCCGTGTACCATCAGAATAGAGCAGGAGCGGCATGAGCGACATCGCGCGCGCCACATGGGAGAGGAATGGGCAGGGACCGGCGGCGTTCAGGTCATGCTGCCCGCGATGGGGGCGCGCCGACTACCGGGGAGGCGTTCGCGGAGAGTGTTGAGCACCCTGTGGCCAGATTGGCGAAGTCCAAGCAACTGTTCGACTAGGAGTTGGTCTCAAAAGCCGAGCGTGAGACACCCAAAGCGAGGGTCCTGAGGACGTTGCACAGCAGGTGGTGAGAACTTGCGAAGACTTTCACAAGGTTCCATCTTCATTGTGGGAACGCTCGCAGTCCTCCTCCTCATCGGTGCGTTCGCTTTCCGGGAGCGTAGTGAAGACACACGCCCCCTTCCTGCTGCCCAAGTGACGACCACTCCAGCAGTTGCGGTCACCGCACCCACACCTCCCGCGACGCGCGTACCATCACCCGCCGCAGCCACCCCATCAGCCCTACCAACCTCGACCCCGCAGTCTTGTGGCGGGGCCTTGCTCGGCGGCCGCGAGTGCAATGCTGACTTCCGGAGCTGGATTGGCCGATTCGGTTCTATTGGCCACGGTGAGAACAGCTATGACCACTGGGTGAGTCTTGGTGCGCCCCGCGACGCTGCCAACCAGCCGTCCCTCTTACAGGGTGCGCAGCGCAGACTCTTCCAGGAAGACTTGCTCCGTCTCGACCGCATCAGCGCCCAGGAGTTGACTGCAAAACGTCAGCGGCTGATCAGGTTCATCTGGCGAGAAGCGGGGTTTCCTGCTACGAAGACACCCGATGCTGTCGACAAGGGTATCTCTGACTCCAGATACGCCAGCATCGAAAACCTGGCAAGCATAGATCGAATCGAAGTCCGGATGGAGTTCGGGGCGCAATCTACCTCTTCCATCCCCGCAGCTCGAATAGCCGGTTGCTCATCTACCATCAAGGACATGGCGGCGACTTTATCCTGGGCGTAGACACGATCCAATTCTTCCTCCAACACGGTTACACAGTCGCGGCATTTGCTATGCCGTTGGGGAGGGGCATAAATGGCCCACTGGTTTTTGAGACTCCGGACGGGAACATAACGTTGCGAGGACATTCTGATCTTAGGCTGCTCGAGTCCGAGGTCTTCTCACCATTGAAGTTCTTCGTCGAGCCGGTCATAGTCTTCCTGAACTATGCGGTGGCAGAGTTACGCTACGACATGGTTGCCATGGTGGGTGTTTCGGGCGGCGGCTGGACCACCACGCTGGCGGCGGCCTTGGAGCCACGCATCGTACGCAGCTATCCCGTGGCCGGATCACTGCCCCTCGTCTTTGGGAGCGGGAGGGATTACGAACAGACTCACCATGGCCTCTATGCACTGGCCAACTATCTGGAGCTTTATGTGCTTGGTACTTATGGGGAAACACGCCGACAAATCCAGGTGCTCAACCGATATGATCCGTGCTGCTTCGGCGGCACCGAATACGTGCTCTATGAAGAGCAGGTTAGGCAGACGGCACAAAGAGTAGGCAACGGATCGTTTTCCGTGTTCTTGGATGAGACGCATCGCGAGCACAAGATATCCGAGGCGGCCTTAGACGTCATACTTAACGACCTCGAGCGCCCTTAGATGACTCAGCTGCTATAGGCGGCATGAATTCACACGCATTCCGCAGTGGCGACCGCCACCGCTGCGAAAGAGGAGGTGACGATATGCCCAGTTACCGCCAGAACGATAGCGGCCGTTCATCCGTTTACGGCCGCCTACGGCACGATCACGGAAGCCCGATCCTCCATCGACTCCCGGTAGCTCAGTTGGATAGAGCAGCGGATTCGAAAACCGCGTGTCGCAGGTTCGCGTCCTGTCAGGGAGAAGATGAGGGTACTTGAATGCCTGATCTGTTGAGTGCCTACAGTCACGCTCCCAACTGCGACTCCCGGCAGCGCCAATGCCCGACTGATCAGATTCGCGGCGGCGACTGAACTCACACAGATCCAGCCACCTGTACGACTGGCATCGCAGCGCGCCGTAGTAAAGATTGAAGCCGTCAACGTAGACGCACGTCGGTATGGAACTCACGGCGGGAACATCACGGGCCAGGGTCGGCAGCGATCCCGGGTCTTAATAGAAACGTGACGCGCCGCGAACGACGCGTCACACTTAGCCAGCGAGCCGACTAGGGAGGCAAGACACATTCCAGGCGTGACCCTTTCCCCATCAACGCCCGCAGGGATCACGTTGCGGAGAGGTGCCCACCGCGGCCGCACTCTCAACCCGCGCCGGGCTCGCCCGTGAGCGTAAACACCCGCTGGCGCGGGTCCTCCTGGAATGGGTCGGGGATCGGCCGCCGATCGCGGCGGATCGACGCCTCGATCTCCTTCAGCTTCTCGGAAGCCACGTAATGCCGGCCGCGGGCTTGTCCCCGCGCCACCAGCAGACCCGCGTCGGCAAGCGCCTTCAGGTCGCGGCCCGCGACTGCGATGCCCACCTCCGCGAACTCGCGGTACGTCGAGTTGCGCACCCGGAAGCCCAGCGCGGCGTCCCACAGGGCGCCGACGGACCGCTCCAGTAGGCGCCGGCGCTGGATTTCCTGGTCGAGGGCGTCCCAGCGGCGCTCCGCCTCGATCGCTCGGCGGCGCAGCGTCTCGACCTGCCGGTAGTGTGCGGTCAGCGCGAACCGGACCCACGGGCGGGCGCTTCTGCGAGGCTGCCACGCGCCCCCGCTGACCTCGGCCAGCACCGCGTAGTACGCGTCCGTGTTGCGGCCCAAGTACTCCTCAATGCTTGAGAGCTCGGGCGCCAGAATCCCCTCGCGCGCCAGCACGAGCGTCTGCAGCCCGCGCGCCATCCGGCCGTTGCCGTCCCGGAACGGGTGGATCAGGGCCAGGTTGAGATGCGCCATCGCGCCCCGTACTACGGGGGGGACGCTCTGGTCCTGTTCGCGCAGCTCCGCAATCAGCTCCGCCATGAGCCTGGGAACCTCAACGGCGTCCGGCCCCTCGTACACGACCGCCCGCGTCCGCTCGTCGCGAACGTATATGGGTCCCGGCCGCCAGCGGCCAGGGTGCTTGCTCAGGTCGTACTGCATCATCATGTAGTGCAGGCTCCTGATCAGCGAGGCGTCGTACTCGAAGTGCGGATCGTCCGCCAGCTGCAGGACGAACGTCATGGCGTCGCGGTATCCCCGGATGGCCGCCCATACGCTTTCGGGGGCGTCCAGCGGGTCGCCGCCGCCCACGGCCGCCACGGCGTCGTCCAGCGTGACATCCAGCCCCTCGATGCTGTTGGACGCCTGAATTGCGCGGGCGGACGAGACACGCCGCAGCAGCCCAGTCCAGCGCCGCTCCTCCGAGACCTGGCCGCGCAGAGAGGTGCGCAGCTCGTCCACGCGTGCGCAGACGTCCGCTTCCTGCTCCTCGAGCGGCGGCGTGTGGAAAAGCATGTCGAATAGTTCTATTCACACCGACGTATAGTCGTATTGCACACGATTTAGAGTTGCATAGTCAAAAGCATTTCGACAATCCGACCGGAGCACTGACTAAACTCGCAGCGGTTCGCGAACCGCCCGCGCCTCGGATGCGGCACGCGCCGGTTCTTGTCCCCTTCACGGCTCGACCGGGTGGGGACGGCCTTTGACGTGCGGCCGGGGTGGCGCATCTCCCGAGATGGCCCGCGCCGCCGGGTCGACTATGCTCGACGCCTGTCTGCCGTGCGGACGCGCGCAGGCAGGCGCACGGTGACCTCCTTGGCCCCGTAGCTCAGTTGGACAGAGCAGTGGTTTCCTAAACCATGCGCCCCGGTTCGAGTCCGGGCGGGGCTGCCTTGCCTCACGCGGTCTCGACCCGGAATCCAGGCGGGGCCGCTTGGGCGTGGTCTCACTGGCAGGGGCGTGGTCACACGTCGGTCGTTCCGGCCCTGCTTGTTCCCCCGGTCGGTCCGAGGGTCTTGCAACATACAAGGGGCGGGTTTGAAACCCGCCCCTACTGGACGCCATATCGGGTACGGGTCAGGCATGGCGCAAGGCACGACGTGTCTGGACGGCTGCCCCGTATTCGATACGGGGCAGGCTTTTTCGCCCGCGTGGCGGAGGTGTCCTCCCGGTGCATGCTCTCGCGCGCGGGGTCGCTCACCGGCATCATGAGAGACTCGCAATCCGTTAGGGGAGCGCGCGGAGGCTGCGGGAATGCTGCGCTGGGGAATCGTGGGGTTCGGCGACATCGCGCAAAAGGCCGTGGCGCCCGCCATTCGGGCACATGGCCGCAGCGAGCTGACCGCCATTTGCCGGCGGCGGCGTGACGCGCTCGCGGCCGGCGCCGCTGAGTTCGAGGTCCCGCACGCCTACCACGACTACCAGGCGATGCTGGCGGGCGCGCCCATCGACGCCGTCTACGTAGCCACTCCGGTCGCATTGCACGCTCCGCAGGCGCGGGCGGCCATCGAGCGCGGTCTCCACGTCCTGGTCGAGAAACCGATGACGCTGCATTTGGGCGAAGCGGAGGAGCTTGTGGAGGCGGCGGAGCGCGCGCGTGTGGTGCTGGGCGTGGCCTACTACCAGCGGTTCTATCCAGTCAACCGGCGCGCGCGTGAGCTCGTGTCCAGCGGCGATCTGGGCACGCCGATCGCTCTGCACGGGAATGCTTCGGCGGCGCTCGACCTCACGCCGGACGATCCAAAGGCATGGCGGCTGGACCTGGCTCAGAGCGGCGGCGGCCCCCTGATGGACCTGGCCAGTCACCGTCTGGAGACATTCCACTCGCTGGCCGGCGAGGCGGCGCGGGTGGCGGCGTTCGTGGACCGCCGGGGACTGAAGGGCGACGTGGAAGACACGGCGTCGCTGATAGTCCAGTACCGCTCGGGCGTGCAGGCGACGCTCTCGTCGTGCTGGAGCGTCAACCCGGCGCGCGGCGACTACGAGGTCTGGTGTACCCACGGCTACATTCGCGTGCCCTATACGCGCGGCGACGAGCTGATCGTGCAGCGCGGGTCCGAGGTGGAGCGCCAGGTCCTTGCGGGGAACCCCCTGCACGACCTGCCGCTGATCGAGGACTTCGTGGACGCCGTGGAGGGCCGCGCCGAGCACCAGCTGCCGGGGAAGGTGGGTCTGGAGGTGCAGCGGGTGCTCGAAGCGGCGTACGTGTCGGCGGCCGAGCGGCGGGTAGTTACGCTGGAGTGACATCGGCGCGAAAAAGGGCGCTCGTGCGGCAGGCGGCTTATCTGGACCCGGAAGCCACCCTCACCCCGGCCCTCTCCCACCGGGAGAGGGGGCAGCAAGGGAGGATCGTGGCTTGACTACGCGGGCAAAGACGTAGAAGCCGGAGGCGAGGTCCTCGGCGGCCGGCCGGTCGGCCACCCAGCGATCCAGGTACTTGATCGGGACGGTAAGCCAGGCGGCCACGAACTCGGCCAGCCGCTCGGCTTTGCGGCGGCGCGAGAACCCGCTGAGCAGGCCTTTCAGATAGCCGCGCGCAACCCAGCTGAGCGCCGAGCTGGGGCCGACGCAGACGCCCACCTCCACGTCGGCATGCCCGCGCAACAGGTGGCGAAGGCCGCTGCTGGTAAAGCGCTGATAGTCGTTGGGCGAGGCGTGATAGCCCTGCAGGAAGGGCACTTCCAGGTAGAGGAGCGCATCGACCTCGGCCACGCGCAGAGCTTCGGAGACCGCCCGCCGGGGGTCCGGCAGATGCTCGAGGACGGCGGTGGAGAGGATGCCCGCGAAGCTGCCCGAGGCGAAGGGCAGACGCTGCGCATCGGCCAGACAGCGCACGGCCGGAAACCGTCCCACGTCCACGTTGACCAGAGCGGCGCGCACGCGCTCGCCGACAACGTCGGGCGGCGGCAGACGGTTCCCGCCGCCAACGTTGAGCAGGCGGGCGCCCCGTTCGGTCACCGGGTCCGCCGCGGCCGCGAAAAAGCGTTTCAGATTGCGCTTGGAGGCGTGGTTGTAGGTGGGACTGGGGATCCGGTAGATGCGGCGCAGGAGAGCGCGCGCAGTGCCTGGCGGGCGGCTCACGCGACCCGGCCGGACGCCTCGAGCGCGGCGATCGCCGGCAGCAGATCGCCCAGCCCGTCGATGACGGCGTCGGGCGCCACGCCGTCCGGCAGCGTTGCGCCGGGGCGGCGCAGCCAGACCGCCCGCATCCCCATACGCTGGGGGGTCCGCACGTCGAAGTCCCAGTCGTCCCCCACCATCACCGTGTCGGCCGCCGCGAACCCGAGACGCGTGCGCGCCTCGCGATAGGGGACCGGATGCGGCTTGAACCAGCCGCTTTCGGTGCTCAGCACGCAGGCGTCCACGCTGGGGAGGATGCCAAGGGTGCGCAGGCGCTGTAGGAGCAGGTCTTCTCCGTAGAGGAGATTGGCGATGATCGCGGTGCGCAGCCCCGCCTTGCGCAGCAGCGCCAGCACGGGGGCGGCCTGGTCGGCCGGCCGCATGGACTCGAAGAAGGGCCGGAAGTAGACCGGAAGCATGAGCTCGATCAGCTCGGCCGGCGGCTCCCACTCGAAGCGGTCGAAGACCGCGCCAAACACCCCGCGGACGTCGGGCAGCGCGCACTGGGAGGTGTAGGTCTCGATCAAAGCCTCTTGCAGCGCCTCGCCGAGCGACTCCGCCAGCTGGTCGGCGGCGGGCGGCTCCGGCATCAGCCCGCCGCGCTCAATAACCCCCGCCAGCAGGGCCGCGCCCGCGCGATTGCTGGGCGAGCCGAGCATGGGTTCCTGAGACACGAGTGTGTCCCAGAGGTCGAAGATGACTCCGCGAACGGCCATGAGCCGAGTCTACCGGCAAGCGCGGCGGCGGCCGGGAGGCTATGCGGCGCGGATCTGCGCCCGCAGGGTTTGCTGATCAGCGAAGCCGCTGTTGACCGCCACCACCCGGCCAAGTCCGTCCAGCACCACGGTGGTAGGCACGGTGAGGACGCGGAAGCGTTTGGCCAGTTCGCGCTCGGCGACGGCGTCGATCTCGCGCAGGACCACATTGGCGGCGTGCATGGTCAGCCGTTCCAGCGCGGGCTTCTGCTCGGACCGGCAGACCCCGCAGGAATCCGTGTAGAAATACAGAACGGTGGCGCGGCCCGGTGTGGCCAGCGCGGCCGCCTCAGCACCCAGCAGGGCGGCGCCGCGACGGCCGATCCAGAGCCTGACCGCGCCGATGGAGAGTGCCAGCGCCGCGGCCGCGCCCAGCGTGATCAGCAGGCGGACCTCCACGGGCGGCTACCCGTCGGCGGGCGCCCGTCGTGCGCGGTCGGAGATCGAGGTGGGGAGGAGCCCCATGCGGTCCAGGTGCAGGTACATGAAGCAACCGAGACAGAACCCGGCAAACAGGTTCACGACGGCGAGGGCGACCACGATCCAAACCAGCGCCCAGCCAAGCGCGGTCACGGGCGTAAGCAGCACGATCAGCCCGCCGGCGAGAGTGACCAGGGCGCCCACGGCCTGCGCGAAGCGGTGCGGCGTGGCGCTCTCCTCCCGCAAAGCGGGCTTGATCAGACGGGCCGGCCGCAGGATCTGGAAGTACACCTGCTGGAAGAGCGCCAGCCGGTTAGTGGCGGTGCCCAGGGCCAGCACGGCGCCTACCCCTAACACGAGCCAGGTCCCGGCGCCCTCGCCCAGAATGAATCCCAGCACGAGCAGGACTATCACGAAAGCTTGATTCGCGCGCAGAGCGTTAGCGTCGACCACGAGGCCCTCCGCCGGCGGAAACACCGGAAACCTGATCAACGATCTAAGCAATAGTCTACGCAGTCCGGCCGGCGTAGGCCGAGCCGCAGCGGTCTGCCTGCGAGCGCGGCGGGCGCCCGAAGCGCGGGCCCCACGGTTGGCGGCCCTTCAATGCGTGAACGCAACGCCGGTGGGATACTGCCGGCACAGACGAACGCGCGGGACGGAACCGCGAGCGGCAGCAACCAGGGAGCGGGTGCCGACATGTCGGAGTCCACCGACCGGCCGCCCGACCGCCGCGACGATCCCGAACCGTTCGATCAAGCCGCCGAGGAACGCCCGCGCAGGCCGAACCGCTGGGACCAGGCCGGCCTGCCGCGGCCCGATTTCGGGCTGATCCTGCGGCGGATCGGGGCCTGGATACTGGACCAGCTATTGGTTTCAGGCGTGGCCTGGCTGATCGGGCTGGCGGCCGGAGTGATCGGACCGGGGGTGTCGGACATAGATCAAGGATTCGCGCTGTGGGTGCGCGCGCTCGAGGTGGTGTACCGCTGGTCCATGCAAGCGGCGGTTGGCTACACGGTGGGTAAGCGGCTCCTGGGCCTGCGGCTCGCGTCGGAGGGCACGGCGCGCCCCGGCGCGCTTCTTGTGCTCGGACGCGAGCTCGTTCTCTTTGCGATCTTGAGCACCCCGGCCCTTCTGGGCCTGGCGGAGCAGCAGCAGTTCACAATCGTCACGTTGCTGCTGTTCCTGAGCCTCTGGGTCGTCTTCCGACGCCGCGATCACCGCGCGATCCACGATCTCCCCTTCCGCACGCGGGTGGTTCGCGCGCGGGCGGTGGACAAGGCGGCGCCGGACGAGGGACCCGCGAGCTTCAAGCGCTACTAAGCAGCCTGGCGCCAGGCGGCGGCGCCTCATCACGGCTACCTGTTTCACGTGAAACATCCGCGCGCACGGCCGGCCCGTGCGCGCCTTCCCGGCGGCGTGGTTGCGAGCGCGGGTGCGCCGCGCGGCCGGCGGGGCGGGGGCGCCGCGGCTAGTCCTTTTGGCCGGGCGCGCGCTCGCGAAGTTACTGCGTTTGGGCGATGGCGCCGGCCGCGCGGCTGGCTACCTTGATGCTGGACGTAAATCGAACTTAGGCGGACACCATGGGGCAACGGCTCTATCGCAGCTCAACCGACCGGATGATGACCGGCGTGTGCGGCGGGATGGCTGAGTATTCCGACCTCGACCCGGTGCTCGTGCGGCTGCTATGGGTGCTAGCGGCAATTTTCTCCGGCGGTATGGCGATCATCGTCTACGCCGTGATGGCTGTAATCACGCCATCCGCCGCCCGCAGCGGCGCGGGCTTCGAGGCGCCTGCCGCGCCGGCGGGAACGGCCGGCGATACGGCCACACCCATGCCCCCCGACGCGGCCGCATCGCCCGAAACGGCCGACGACGCGACCCCACCCGCAACCTCGGAAGCTGCCGCGCCCGCGGAAACGGCCGATGACGCGGCCACACCCGCGCCCTTGGACCCCGCCGCAAGCGATACCGAACCTAGCGCGGGCGCGAGTCCGCCGGCCGCCCCGGCCGAGCCGCAGCCGCGCGCCAGCGCGCCAGCGCCTGCCCGCCGCTGGAAAAGCGGCTCCATCTTCGGAGTGATCCTGGTGGTTGTCGGCGGCATCGCGCTGATCGACTCCCTCGGGATGTTCGCCTTCTTCAATCCCTGGAACCTATGGCCGCTGATCCTCATCGGGATCGGGGCAGCCGTCATCTACTCCCGGCGTTCCTGATGGAGAGCTACCGCGCCCGCTCTCGCGGGTTCGCCTTTGCCGGCTCGGTGGCGCTGGCCGGCCTGCTGCTCCTGCTCTGGAATCTGGGTGCGCTGCCGCAATCCTATTTCGACGTTCTCTGGCCGCTATGGCCGGTTCTGCTGCTCGCCGCCGGCGCCAACCTGCTCCTGTCGCGGATTCACACTTGGATAGGCTCGGCCGCCGCGCTGCTCTTACTGCTCGGCACGCTCGGCACTGCCTGGGGGCTCTCCGCCGCCGGTACGAGCGTGGTGAGCGAGCGGGTGGAGGAGCCCATTCGCGTGGCCGCGCAGGGCGCCTCCGCGCTGCAACTGGACCTGAACATCGCCGGCGGCGACCTGACGGTCGTCTCGGGCGCCAATCCCGGCCTGCTGGTGGACGGCGCGCTCACGACTCACGCCGGCGACCGCGCTTTGCAAACCAGTGTGACCGATCAGGCCGGAACCCGCCGCGTCTCGCTGACGAGCGATCTGGCGCGGCGCTTCCGCATCCCCTTTTTCGGCAACCATCCGACTGAGACTTGGCACTTGCAGTTGCTCGAAGACGTCCCCACCGAGATTCGTTTGGCCGGCGGCGCGGCCCGGGTACGCCTCGACCTGGCGCGTCTCAACATCAAGCTGCTCGATCTCGAGATTGGCGCCACCGACGCGCGCGTCACCCTGCCGCTGGCAGCCGGACAGATACGGGCCTACTTCGACATCGGCGCCGCCTCGCTCGATATCCGGGTGCCCGCCGACGTGGCCGCGCAGATTCACGTCTCCGGCGGCGTGTCGTCTATCGAGGTGGACGAGAATCGCTTCCCCAAGGTGGGCGCCGAGACGTATCGATCGCCTGACTACGACGGGGCGGACAATCGAGCCGACATCACGGTCAACGCGGGGGCCAGCAGCGTCAAGATTCGCTAGACCGCTCCAGCGGCGCGCTCAACTGGGGCGGGTCGAGCCGGGTGTCGTATGCCAGGCCCTGCTCGCCCGCGGCGCAGCGCCGCGCCAGCTCGGCGATATGCGCAACGTAGGGCGCGTCGCCGGGCAAGAATTGCGCCGCGTCGATGCGCAGTCGGCCCGTGCGTCGTGGGGTGCCGGCCGGCCCGGCCCAGCACACGGGAACCGCCAGTCCGTCCAACTCGCCCGTCAGCAAGCGACCCAGCTGTGCGACCGGCGCGGCTACCAAGGCGGCCACTTCCGGCGCGGCCGGGCGGAATTGCTGCAAGGCGTAGGGACAGCGCCACAGCCAGAGCTCTTGCACTTCACGATCGATCCCGCCGGGGCCCAGGTCATAGACTTGCCGCCGGGTTCCAATCGGCAGGGCTTCGCCGGGCTTGGGCCGCCTCCCCAGCTCTTCCTGCACCTCTCGCCAGGGGTCCAGCTCGCCCGGCCTGACGTGTCCCGCGGCGCTCGCGTCCAAGCGGCCCGGCGCGGCCTGCTTGTGGGCGCCGCGCTTCTGCAGCAACAGCGCCGGGCCCGCGGGCTCGCGCAGCAGCACCCATACGCTGCGCGTGCGGTGCCAAGCGCCTCGGCGGTGCAAGGCGCCGCGGGGCAGGATCTCTCCGGTGCCGCACCCGTCCGCGTCGGTCACCTCCAGCAGCTCCGCCGCCTCGCCGTCGCCTTCAGCTCCCACCGCCGCCTTGCTCCTCTCCGCCCATCGCGCCGCCCATAGAGTATTCAAACCAGGCGCGCACAGCGGCGCGTTGCGTCCGTGCGCTAACGTCGGCGCGCCCGTTGGGGCGCCCCCGGCGGCGGCGCGGAACGGACACGGCGCGATGATCCACCCCCTTGGCAAACGTCTGTCCGGCTCCCCTCGTGGATCGGGCAGCGCGCGTGCGCTTCTACTTGCGCGGCTACCCGCGCGTGGGGTTCACGCGTGACGCCGCAAGAGCGCGAATTCTCGTTTGACTTCGACGTTTACGTGGCCGACCTCGATGGCGGTCACGCGCCGGCCCTCGGATTTCGCGGCGGCCGGTCATTCGCGAGCTGGCGCCGGGAGTTGGCGTCGCGGATCCGCGGCTTGCTGGGGCCGCCGCCGCCGCCCGTCCCGCTGGACGCCGTAACCGTCGCGGCCCGGAGCTTCCCGGGCTACGTGCGGCACAAGGTCGTCTATCGAACCATGCCCGGGGTCGACGCGCCCGCCTACCTCCTGATTCCGGACGGGGTCGACGCGGCCAACCCCGCTCCCGCCGTGTTGGCGCTGCACGGGCACGGCGGCGGCAAGCGCGACCTTGTAACGCGTTCGGATCATCCCGGCATCTACGACGCCTTTGGACGCCGCTGCGCGGAGCGCGGGTTCGTGGTGCTCGCGCCCGACGCCGTCGGCTTCGGCGAGCGCGCCGCGGGCTTCGGGCGCTACGGCGGGCGGGACGGTTGCAATGTCAACCAGCTGAAGCTGGCGCTGTTCGGCGGGAGCCTGATGGCGCTGACCGTTAGGGACGATGGTCGGGCCGTGGACTACCTGGCCTCCCGCCCGGAGGTCGATCCCACGCGCATCGCATGCGCCGGTCTGTCCTTCGGCGGCACCCGCGCCATGTACCTGGCCGCGCTGGACGAGCGCCTGCGCGCGGCGGTGGTGAGCGGCTACCTGAGCACCTTCCGCGCGTACGCCCTCGAGCAGGGGAACTTCTGCGGCTCGCAGTTCTTGCCGGGCGTCTACGCGCTAGCCGACCTGGCCGACATTCACGGCCTGATCGCACCGCGTCCGCTGCTGATCCAAGCCGGGCGCGCGGATCGCGGCTTCCCCATCGAGTCCGCTCGCGCGGCCTTCGCGCACCTGCGGCGGATTTACGCGGCGGCGGGCGCCCTCGGGCACCTCGAGCTGGACGAGTTCGACGGGGGACACGAGCTCGGCAGCGCGGCCGCGCTCGAGTTTCTGGAACGCGTGCTCAGCGCCGCCGGCCGCGCGTAGCCGCCCCGTCGCCAACCTCCACGGAGCGCGCCCGGCGCCACGCGGAGCAAGCGCGGCTTACCGCGCAACGGCATCCAAGACGAATCGCCCGCGCGCCCGACCCAGCCCCTGCCGCCCGGCCTTCCCGGCTAGCCGAACTTCAAGAACTGGCCTTGCACCCAGTTGCCGTCATTGACCGCCCACCACGTGACCCCGTCGACCACGCGGCTCTCGCCGGTCAATTCGAGCGTTGAGCCTCCCGGCGCCACATAAGCCACATCGGCATGCTGGTCCGGCGTCCTCCGCACGTTCAGGCCCGAATCAGAAACCACAGTTGCGGTCACGGCGCCTTCGTCCGGCGTGGTTGCGGGGCTTGGCGTCGCTTCCGCCTCGGGCGCGGGTGTGGCTGCGGCAGTGGCCGTGGGAGCGGCCGTGGCGCCCAGCTCAAGGTACTGGAAACCCGGTCCGGACCCGAGGGCCCAGTTGCCATCGTTCACCTCGTGCCAAAGGTCCCCGTCGAGCTGCGAGGTCACGCCCGTAAGCTCAAGCTGCGATCCGCCCACCGCCACGTACTGCACCGTTCCCACACCTACGCCTGGGCGGTCACGGACGTTCAGCCCGTCAGCGGGAATCACCACGGCGGTGGTCGCCACCGGGCGCGACTCTATCCGATCGGCAAGCTGCTGCGGATCCGTGGGGATCTCCAAGACCTGGCCGGCGAAAATAGACTGCGCGTCATCCAGCTCGTTGAAGCTCACTATGTCGTCGACGTCGACCCCGAACCGCCCCGCGATGCTAAACAAGGTGTCGCCCTCTTCAACCTCGTAGAGAATCGGGCCGGCGGGAGTCGGCGCCGGCGTCGGCTCCGGCGTGGCCGTGGCGGTGGGTGTGTGAGTTGGAATGGGGGTGGCCTGTGGCGTCGGCTCTCTGATCGGCGTCTGGGTGGCGAGGATGCTGACCGTGGGCCGGGCGGCGGTGACACTCGACGCCGGCGCGGTGGCACCCGTCTGCGTACCTCCGGTCGGCGTGAGACCGGCCGTTTCGCCCTCAGTGATATCACCGCCCCCGAGGACGTTGGCCAGCACCACGACTATCAAGACGATCACTACGACCGGCAGAACCAACAGCGCCACGAACAGCCGATATCTGCGCAAGCTGCTCATGCGCACCTCCAATCGCGAGGGCGGCGACACCCCCGTCTGCCGCTCAGCCGGCTCGCGGCCGGCAAACTCACGGCCCGCTCCACCCGAAAATCAGGTCTGGCCCGTCGCGTTACGTCAATCAACAGGCCCACGCATTTTTGCACGCGTCACCCTCCTCCACAATGCTTGCAGAGGGCGCGCGCCCCTGCGCTGCTTCTGTAGACCCTGTAACGGATCGGGCGGGCGGCATGTGACGAATGTGTAGGCGCCGCGCCAGATCGGCGTCGAACTTGCCCGCGGAGGTGTGATATCGGGCCCGTCGCGCCCCGGTCGACCTACGGCACGCGCACCTTCACGGGCGCGGCGAAAGCGGCGTTTCCAGCGCGGTCTTTCACCTGAGCCGTCACCAAGTGCGCGCCCGATTGCGGCGTCCAGGTCAGACTGAAGGGCGCGCGCCGTACCAGTCCGACGCTCTTGCCGTCGACGAAGTACTCGACCTCCACAACGCCCCACGCGTCCTCGGCGCGCACGCCCAACTCGGTAGGCAGCGCCTCGATGAGCGCGCCGTCCGTGATCCCGCTTATCTCCGCCGTCGGCGGGGTGTTATCGACCCCGAACCGCCGGAAAACCTGCTCCCCGCCCCCATCCGAGCTGTGCACGGTCAGCCGCAGGGTGAAGACCCCCTCGGGAAGCTCGATGGTGTCCATCACCGCCAGCTTGTCGTTCTCCACCGGCTGGTCCGACGCGTCTCCGACGCGGAGCCACGTGTGCGGCGTGGCGCCCTCCCCGAAGTGCAGCTCGTAGCCGTTGAATCCGGCGCCGCGCGCGGTGCCGAGCACCTCGAGGATGCTGCGCACGAATCCGCCTTCCTCCGGCCACGCCAGCGCGGCGTTCGCCTGGCTGTCCGCGGTCGTCACGCTCTGGGCCGCGAATCGTTCGGGCGGCAAGGCCAGGGGCGAATCGGGCGGCTGCCGGCGCTGCCACGCCTCGGCCTCTTTGGGCAGCACCGCGAATACGCGCTCCTCGACCTGCTCCAAGGGCACTCCGGGCGTGGCCAGCAGACCGCTGCTCCGGTGAATGAGAAACGGCTGATGCACCACGTCGCGCTGCGCGGGCACGGTTCCGGGCAGGAAGTATTCGGTGCGCGTGAGCGGCGAGTAGGGGGTGGGCAACAGACCCGACACGGCGTCCACCTCGGCCTCCACGATGGTCGCCGGACGCTCCCAGGGCCGCACCGGCTCGCCCGCGAGGGCCCGCTGCATGAAGTCCTGCCAGATGGGCGCCGCGCCGCGCACGCCCGTGACGCCGTCCATTGGCCGCCCGTCCGAGTTGCCCACCCAGACGGCTGTCACCAGTTGCGGGACGTATCCCACCGTGAGCGCGTCGCGCGTTTCCTCTGTGGTGCCCGTCTTTACCGCCGCCGGCCGGTCGATCAGCTCCAGGTTCTTGCGCGTCTCGCCAAACCCCAAGACGCGCGCTTCGTCGTCGGCCAGTATGGAGGTGATTAGAAAAGCTACCTCCGCGCCGATCACGCGCTCCGGCAGCGGCGCCCGCGGCTGCTCGTTCGCGTCGTTCAGCACGCGTGGACTGCATCCGTCTCCGAACTGCTCGACGATGCGTCCGCGCGCGTCGCGAATGCACAGGATCGCGACCGGCTCGACGCGCCTCCCCGAGTTGGCGAGAACGCTGTAGGCGGCCGCCAGCTCCAGCAAACGGACCTCATTCGAGCCAAGCGCCATGGCGGGGCCCAGGCGGGCCGGGTCGTCCAGGGTCGTAAGCCCGAGACGCCGCGCCAGCGCCGCGGTGTCGTCCACCCCGGCGAACAGCTGCGTGCGCACCGCCGGCACGTTCAGCGAGCTTCCCAGCGCGGTGCGCAGGCTTACCGGGCCGCGGAACCGCCGGTCGTAGTTGCGCGGGCTGTAAGAGGCCTGGCCTTCGATGGGCACGGTGGTCGGAATGTCGAGCAGCATGGTTGCGGGCGTGTAGCCCGCCAGCAGCGCGGCGGCGTACGTGATCGGCTTGAACGAGGAGCCGGGCTGACGCGGCGCCAGCGTTACGTTCACCTGACCGTCGATGCTGCGGTCGTTGAAGTCGAGACTGCCGACCATCGCCAGGATCTCGCCCGTAGCCGGACGCAGAGCCACCAGGGCCGCGTTGGTCGCGTCCTTCTCGCGCAGCGTGGCCACGTGCGCGCGCGCGGCTTCCTCGGCCATTTCCTGCTTGTCCAGATCGAGCGTGGTGATGACCTCCCAGCCGCGCCGGCTGACCTCCGGTCCATAGCGGGTTTGCAGCTCGTCGAGCACGTAGTTGAGGAAGTGCGGCGCGCTGACGCGCGCAATCGCCGGCGGCGTGATGCTCACCTCCTCGCGCCGCGCCGCTGCGACCCGGTCGGGCGGCGCGAAACCGTTGCGCTCAACCAGGTCGAGCACGCGCAGCTGCTCGCGCCGCGCCGCCTCCGGGTTGGCGTGCGGGTTGTTGATCGACGGCGAGCGCAGGATGCCGGCCAGCATCGCCGCCTCGGCCAGCGTGACCTGGCCCAGCTCCTTGCCGAAGTAGGTCTGCGCCGCCGCGGCCACGCCGTAGGCCAGTCCGCCGTAGAAGTTCTGGTTTAGATAGAGCCCCAGAATCTCGTCCTTCGAGAATCGCTGGCTGATCTGCCAGGCGAGGACGGCTTCGCGGAGCTTGCGCTCGACCGTCTCCTCGGCCGTCAGCAGCAGGTTCTTGACCAGCTGCTGGGTGATGGTGCTGCCGCCCGACACGATCACGCCGCCGCGCCAGTTTTGCCAGAGGGCGCGCAGGATCGCGCGCGGCTCCACCCCGGGGTTCTCGTAGAAGGTCGCGTCTTCCGAAGCGATCACGGCTAGCTTGACGACCTGCGGAATCTCTTCCGGCGGGATGATCTTGCGGCGCCCCAGCCCCAGCGGCTCTCCCAGCGGGCGCCCGCGCCGATCGCTGATGGTGGTGGTTTGGAACAGCTCGTCGCCGGCCACGGCGATCTCGTCCACCGAAGGCAAATCGTCGAGGAAGGCGGCGATCACGCCGGCGCCCGCCGCGGCGCCCACCCCGGTGAACAAAATCAAGGCCGCCGCGGCGCACGTCAGGAGGGCGAGGAGGCCGCCTCCCAGCAGCCCCCAGCGCAGCGCCCGAGATCCGCGCCGCCGGCGCCGCATGCGCGCCGCCCTGCTAGCGCCCATCGCCCTGTCTCTGCGTCATCGCTGCGATTCTAGAGGCGCTTGCCGCATACGGATGGCGTCCGGGGCTCAATCTGGACGCCGCGCCCTCCAACCAGCCTCGACCTACCGGACAACGTGCCGCGGCGGCGGCAAGTGACGCGACAGGTGTTCCCGGCCGCTGGCCGGCGGGGCCTCGTAATGCAGATGCCGCCGGGATGACGGGTCAATCGCGGCGGCCGCCAAGGACCGCCCGACGCCAGCCGGCCGGGCGCCTTCCGTCACGCGGGAGTGCCCTCATCCGTCACCCCGCTCGTCAATGGTGATCTGCGTGTATCGGAGTCCCACGGCAGGACCTTCGTGAGGTGTTGCACTTCGTTTGTGAATTTAGGGAATCCGCGTTAGGGGCGGTTCGCGGAGCGCCCCTACGGTTGTACCCCTCCGTTCGTGGTGAGCCTGTCGAACCACGTCCTACAAAAGCTCAAGGCGAACGGGCCGGGAGGCCCGCCGCCGCGGCTCTTACACTGGCCTGCCAACCGCCCGGCCCCCGAGACGCTACGCTTGTGCCGATGCGGACATCCGTGTGGGGAGCGAGCCGGGCATGCCTCGTTTAAGCGGCGGACAGGTGCTGGTGGCCGCGCTCGAAGCGGCGGGGATCGACACCGTCTTCGGCATCCCCGGCGTGCACAACGCGGCACTCTACGACGCGCTGCTGGACGCCCGCGGTCTGCGCCACGTGCTCACGCGGCATGAACAGGGCGCCGCCTTCATGGCCGACGGATTCGCGCGGGCCTCCGGCCGGATCGCGTGCGTCTCCACGATCACCGGCCCCGGCATAACCAACGCCGCCACCGGGCTGGGCGAGGCGCGCGCCGATTCCTCACCCGTCTTGCACGTAGCCACCGCGCTGGAGCCGCGCGAGACGCGCCGCCTGAGCGGCGAGCTGCACGAGCTGGGCAGTCAATCCGGGCTACTGCGCTCCCTGGTGGGGTATCACCGCGTGGCGCGCAGCGTTCGCGAGATCGCCGACGCGGTGCGCACGGCCGTCCACCACATGCGCACGTCGCGGCCGGGTCCGGCCTCCGTGGAGATACCGCTCGGCCTGCTCTCCGAGGTAGACGCGGTGGACGTTCCCGAGCCGTCGTCGGCGCCGACGCGGCGCGCGCCCTACGACGAGGTGGAACGCGCCGCGCTCCTCTTGGGCAACGCGCGCGCGCCGCTGATGGTGGTGGGCAGCGGCGCCATGGACGCGGCCCCCGAAGTGCTCAGCCTGGCCGAGCGGCTGCAGGCGCCCGTGCTCACCATGCGCACCGGCAAGGGGGCCTTCCCCGATACGCACCGGCTGGCGCTGGGGTGCCGCGGGTTCCAGGACAAAACGGCCTTCGACTTCGTGCGTGGGCGCGACGCCGCGCTGGTGATCGGCTGCAGCCTGGGAGGGCTGGTCAGCGACTATGGCCGCTTGCCGCTGCCCGAGCGGCTGGTCCAGGTGGATCTGGACGCCGCGGCATTTGGGGCTGTCTACCCGGCGAGCGTGGGCCTGCACGGGGACGCCGCCAGCGCACTCGAGGACCTTCTGGAGGCGCTGCCGGACCACACGCGCGCGCCCGACCCGGAGCTCGACCGGGAGGTTGCGGCCGTGCGCGCCGCGCACCGCACGCCCGGCTACGCGCCCTCTGCCGCGATCCTACGGGCGCTGCGCCGAGCGCTCCCCGAGAACGGCGTCTTCGTCAACGACATGACCATGGTCAGCTACGACGCGCTGCGCCTCTTCGAGGCCGACACGCCGCGCTCATTCCTGTACCCCGCCTATTTCGGGACGCTCGGATTCAGCTTCCCTTCCGCCATCGGCGCCCGCCTGGCCTGCCCGGACCGCCCCGTCGTCTCGATTAGCGGCGACGGCGGCTTTCTGTTCACCAGCACGGAGCTTGCGACGGCGGTGCGCGAGCAACTGTCCCTCGTGGCCGTGGTGCTGAACGACGGGATGTTGGGAGCGATTGACGGCTATCTGCGCGGCACCTTCGCCGGCCGCACGCTCGACGTGAGCCTGCGCAACCCCGATTTCGTCGCCCTGGGACGCGCCTATGGCGCGCACGCCGAGCGCGTGCGCGCGCCTGACGCGCTGGCCCGCCAGATCAGCGCGGCGCTGACGCGGCCCGGCCCGACGCTCATTGAGTACGTCCTCTAGCGCCGGCCGGCCCGCCGCCGCCGCGTTCGCCGAGACCACGCCGTGAGCGAGCCTCCCGCACAGGCCCCGGCCAGCGCACCCGCGGAACCGCCGGCGCGTATGTGGGCGCGGCGCATCGCTCAGGCGCTGGGTCTCTTGACCGTGTTCACGGTGGCCGTGCTGGCGGTCGTGTATGGCGAGGAGGTGCGCGACCGCTTCGAAGGCGCCGGCTACCTGGCCGTGCTCGTGCTAACCGCGCTGGCAAGCGCCACGCTCATCCTTCCGGCGCCCGGCGCGGTCGTCGTCGGCATCTTTGCGGAGGCGCTGCAGAATGCGTGGCTGGTGGGGCTGGTAGCCGCCACCGGCCAGACGATAGGCGAGCTCTCCGGCTACTACGTCGGCTGGAGCGGACGGGGCGCCGCGTCGCGCCTGCGCGGCTACGCGAGGGTGCACCGCTGGATGCAGCGACGCGGCGTCGTGACCCTGTTTCTACTCGCGCTGATCCCAAATCCATTCTTCGACGTCGCCGGCATCATCGCCGGCTCCACCAGGTTCGGAGTGGTCCGTTTCGTGGCCGCCTCCTGGCCGGGCCGGGCCATCAAGAACATCGGGTTCGCCTTCGCGGGTCTCGCCGGCGCCGACCTGCTAGGGGTCTTCGGCGTCTAGCTGGTTCGATCTCGGTTGGAAGCGGCGCCCGCAGAAAAACATCAGCGTCGTCCGCAGCCGCCCGTCCGCAGGCCTCTTGCACTAGCAAGGCCGTTTGCAAGGCGCCGACGCGCCAGCGCCGCGGCCACTCGTTGGCGCGCTCGCCGGGCCGCGGGCGGGCTAAGCGGTTCCGGCGTCGGCGTCGGCGTCGCCCGTGGCGGACTCGGGCGCCTCAGCCTCCATTCGCCTCTTGAACTCGTCAAAGGCGAACAACCCGAGCGCCGCCAGAAAGAGCAGCACCACCATGAGGCCGATCAGCGCCAGCCCGCAAACAATCACTCGCATCTCGAACCTACATTTCTTCCCGTCATTCCTCTTGCCAATTGTACGCCCGCGCCGGCGCGGATCACCTTCCCCGGAGGGCTTTTCGGCGTCCACACGGGGAACTCCGTAATGCGATGGTGGTTGCCGTATATGCCATATTGTAACGGATCGATGTCTATAGTGGCCTGCTCCAGATTCGGCGGTCTCGACATGGGCCGGCGGCGGTGCGTGTGCGCGTTTTACACGTATCGCCAGCGGTCGCTCATCCGTGCTCTACAGTAACTCCCGCCTCGCCGGCCGCGTGGAACGCGCCCCGCGAGGCGCCGGAGCGGCCGCACGCACAGTGACTAAGCGCTTCTGTACGGTTGTCGGCTGTAACGGCCGGTTTTCTCTGGAAAATATTACGGAATCGTGCCCTAACAGGTTTGGGCGGGCTTGGACTCACGCTCCCGCCCTCTGCTACGATCACAGCCCCCAGCTACCAACCGGTGCGACGACCAGGGCGTGACGCTTACTCAACGAATGTGGGACGCCGCTCTGGGCGTGTTGCAGCTCGAGGTTCCAAAGGCCGATTTTGCCGCTTGGTTTCGGGATACGCACTTCGTTTCAGGCTCTGACGACGAGGTCGTGATCGGCGTCCCGACGGTCTTTGCAAAAGAAACCGTCGAGCGGAAATACCTGCCCCTGGTGAGCAAGGCCCTCCTTAAGGCTTCCGGTAGGGATGTCTCCGTTACCTTTGTGGTTAGGCCGTCCGAGCGGGATGCTCTGCCGTCTCTGCTGCCGCCCGGCCCAGCGGCGCCGGGGCCTGCGGGCGGCGCACCCCGCACGGCGGGTCTGCAACCCCGCCTGACCTTCGAGAGCTTCGTGGTAGGCGCCTCCAACCGGCTGGCGCACGCGGCCGCGCAGCGCACCGGCGAGTCGCCCGGACGGGCCTACAACCCGCTCTTCATCTACAGCGGCGTCGGGCTGGGGAAGACGCACCTCATGCACGCCATCGGTCACGCGATCCTGGCGCGCGACCCCACCACCCGGGTTCGCTACACGACTTGCGAGACCTTTACCAACGATCTTCTGGTGGCGATACGCACCGACGTTCGCGGCGACCGCCGCCGCAAGTTCCGTGAGCGCTATCGCAACATCGATGTGTTGCTGGTGGACGACGTCGAGTTCCTGCGGCGCAGCGAGGCCTCGCAAGAGGAGCTCTTCCATACCTTCAACGCTCTCTACGAGGCCGACGGCCAAATCGTCCTGGCCAGCGATCGGCCGCCCGGGGAGCTCGGCTACCTGGCCGATCGGCTGCGCAGCCGCTTCGAGGCCGGCCTTGTGGCCGACATCCAGGCGCCCGACCTGGACCTGCGGCGCGCGCTCCTCGAACGCCAGGCGGCGCTCATACAGTCGGCCGTGCCGGCCGACGTGATCGACTACCTCGCCGACCGTGTGCGCCGCAATGTCCGTGAGCTCGAAGGCGCGCTCACTCGCACGCTCATCTACGCCGAGTTGAACGGGCTGGAGTGTTCTCTGCAGACGGCCGCGCAGGCGCTCGACGGTCTGGGCCTGGCCTCTGCCGACGGCCCGCCCTCGCCGGACCGCATAGTCGAGACCACGAGCGGTTACTTCAGTCTCTCTCCGGACGACCTGCGCGGGCCGCGTCGTGACGCGCGCGTCGTACGTCCGCGCCAGATCGCCATGTACCTGCTCCGCGACGACGCGCGGTTGACGCTGCCCGAAATCGGCCGCCTGCTGGGCGGCCGGGACCACACCACGGTGCTCCATGGCCACAAGAAGACTGGGCGCCAGATCCAGCTCGACGATAAGCTGCGGCGCGACATCGACGAGATCCGCGCGCGCCTGGCCCACTCGCCCTAGCCCCTCGCCCTGTGGACAGTTCTTCCCGCTCCTGTGGATAACCTGCCGCTTTTGTGGACAAACCTCCCGTTCAGCTGCGTTTTACTGCCCTAGCGGCGTGCTAGCACGGCGGGCAGGAGCAGCGCCGACTTCCGCCCTACAAGGCCGCCACGCCTTTATCCACGCGCGACGCTCGTCGCATGCACACCGCGTCCACTCCGCGCAAAGTCCGCCCCACATCTGGCGCGGCCGCTCGTACGGGAGCTTTTCCCCACGCTCCCCGCGCCAACCGCAACCGCAGCATTTCTTTAACGACACTATGTGCTGTAGCCGCTCCCCAGGCCGCGCCGTGGACAGTTCGCACACGTGATGAGCGCAACCGTCTACTCCGTGGCCAATCAGAAGGGCGGCGTCGGCAAGACCGCCACGGCTGTGAACCTGGCCGCGGCCCTGGCGCGCATGGGTCAGCGGGTCCTGCTGGTAGACCTCGACGCGCAAGCGAACGCGACGAGCACCCTCGGCGGCGCGAAGCTTCAGCCCACGATCGCCGAAGTGCTGCTTGACGGCGCCCGCCTCAAGTCAGCCTGCTGGCCAACCGGCCGCGAGCGGCTGGTCCTGGCGCCGGCGAGCATGCGGCTGGCGGGCTATCGCGCAACCGACCGCTCCCGGCTGGCGGCGGCCCTAGACGAAGTCCGCGCCGAGTATGGCGCCGTCGTGCTGGACTGCCCGCCCTCGCTCGACGGTTCGACCCTGCTGGCCCTGGCGGCCTGCGAGGAGGTGATCGTGCCGGTGCAGTGCGAGTACTTGGCGCTCGAGGGCCTGGCGCGCCTGCTGGGCACGGTGGAGCGCGTGCGGGGGGCGTGGGCAGCCGGTCCTGGGCTGCGCTACCTGCTGACCATGTTCGATTCGCGCAATAATCTGGCCCACCAGGTCAGCCGCGAGGTACGCGCGCATTTTGGAGAGCGGGTCGCGAAGGCGGTGATACCGCGCAGCGTGCGCGTGGCGGAGGCGCCCGGATTCGGGCGCACGATCTTCGAGCACGATCCCAACGGTCCAGCGGCCGAGGCTCACCGGGAGTTCGCTTGTGAGGTGTTGCGGCGTGCCGCCTAGGAAGGCGCTGGGCCGGGACCTGGAGCGCGTGCTGGGCGACGTGCTGGGTGACCGGCGCAGCGTGCCGGCGACGAGCATCGAGCCGAATCCGAGGCAGCCGCGGGGCAGCCTGCCGGACTCGAGCCTCGCAGAGCTGGCGGAGTCGATGCGGCGTCACGGCGTCCTGCAGCCGCTGCTCGTCACGGTCGACCGGGAGCGCCCGGGCGTCTACGTCCTGGTCGCCGGCGAGCGTCGCTGGCGCGCTGCGCGGCAGGCCGGCCTGCCGGACGTGCCCGTGACGGTGATAGAGACCGACGACCGCGGGCGCCTCGAGTTGGCGCTGGTGGAGAACTTGCAGCGATCCGACCTGGGGCCGCTGGAGCGAGCCCGCGCCTACCAAACGCTGGCCGAGGACTTCGGCCTCAGCCAAACGGAGATTGCCGCGACTCTGGGCCTAAGCAGGCCGGCCGTGGCCAACACGCTGCGGCTGCTCGACCTGGAGCCAATGAGCAGCGGAGCGCTGGCAAACGGACAGATAAGCGAGGGCCACGCGCGTGCGCTGCTGAGCATGGAGCCCGGGCGCGTGCGGGGCGCGCTCCTACTGCGGATAATCAGGGAAGGGCTGTCGGTCCGCGAAGCGGAGCGCAGCGCGCGCCGGCAGGGACGCAAACCGGTTCTGCAGGACGTGGGTGATGCGGACGTGGAAATGCAGCGCCTGGCGCAGCGCCTGCAGCGTGGACTGGGCACCCGCGTGAGCATCTCCGGGACTCCACAGAGGGGCCGCATCGTGATCGAGTACTACGGACCGGAGGAGATCGACGCGATCGCGCAGCGCCTGCTGGGGGACTAGGTGTTTCACGTGAAGCAGGCTCGCGGGCAGCGGCGCGGTCGGTGGGCTTTACCCCGGGGCGCCGGCTGATGGCGGGCGGGCGACGCTCAACGCGGAGGAGACGCCGGCAGCCGATCCGGCGGCCACTCCCCGCGCCGGCCCGCGTCCCCGACGAAAGAGCGGCGGCCGGAGAACCGGCCGCCGCGCCAAGGCCCTCGCCTGCGATCACCCCCCGACTCCCGCCTCTCCCCTACCTCCGGCGCGACCTGCTCACCAGCGTCGGCCTCACCGCGTTCCTCAGCACGGTGATCGTTCTGATAGGTCTGGTCGTCAAGTGAGGCGGTCACGCCGGGCGCCCGACCGGCCCTACATCTGACCGCCGGGGACAAGGTCGCCTATAATTCCCCGGTCGGCACGCCGGCGTCAGCGCAAGGCCCCCAGGAGGCTGGAACGGCACCAAGGGCAGACTTAGCGGCCAAGGAGCGGTCGACCCTATGACCGCGGCGGTCCGCACCATTGGTTTAGTCGGTTTATTAGCGCTGCTGGCGGCGGCCATAGTCGGACCGCTCGGACTGCTAGCTCAGAGCACCACCGGCTTCGGCGCCATCACGGTCCTCTCCAACACGCATCTAGTCGCGCCCAATAACCCGGACCTCCAGCACAACGTGCCGTCGCTCCAGGTCGGGGCGGACGGACAAACGCTGGTGGCCGATTTCAAGACCCACTTCGAGTCGACGGGAGGGCTCAGCCGCTGGGGCTACGCGACGTCCGAGGTCTTCGTGGAAGAGAAGGGCACGCTGACCCAGTACTACCAGCGAGGCGCGGTCGATTTTCACCGCGTGGGCGGGACGTACGCGCTGGAGCGGCGGCTGATCTGGGACTACTTCGGCGGCGGCGTGGGCGGCAGTGAGGACCTGGGCGTGGAGCCGGGCACGACCAACAACAACTCGGGCCAGACGTTAGGGCCCTGGAGTCACAAGGTGTCGAACTGGGCGGTGGGCGGCACCCGCACCGGGTTCTTGCAGTTCTTCGAAGCGGTCGGCGGGGTGGATTCCCTTGGGTTCCCCAAAACCGAGGCTCGTATAGATACCAACCAGCCCGGCACGGTCCACATGGCGTGGGCGCCGACCGGGGTGATACGCCAGTACTTCCAGGCCGGCGTCTTTGAGTTCGACCCGGCGAATCCGGCGGCCGGCGTGAACATGGCGTTGCTGGGCGACCGGCTGCGCGATCGTCTCTACCCCGACAAGAGCGAAGTCGCCGTGTTCAGGGGCGCCGCCGCACTCGTGGCGGGCCAGGCCTACGCCGCTCTGGTAGTGGAGCGGGACCGCCTGGCGACCCCCACTCCCATTTCTGCCCCCGCACCCACTACGACGCCTCGGCCCCAGCTCCCCAGCACGACCGCCGAGCTGATCGTGCTAGGCACGTCCGACGCGGGAATCGCGGTCTACGACGCGGGCGCCTGGTTGAAACTCGACGTTAACAACTCCGACCTGACCACGAATCTCGTGCACGCGGTCCATGCCGACAAAGACGGCAACGTGTGGGCCGGAACCGATGCGGGCCTGTTCAAGCTCGGGCGCAACGGGCGTGGGGCTGGATTCCGCGGCGCCAACACGAGCGGCGCCATCGGCTCGGACGACATCCGCGCACTTGCCGGGCGCGGGTCGTCAGACACCATATGGATGGCCCATCCGGATCGAGGCGCGTCGAACTTCGACGGCGCCAGCTCATGGGGCAGATTCAGGCCCGACAACTCGAGCCTGCCGAGCACGGCCGTGCGCTACATCTTCGTCGTCGACGAAACACTCGGGCGGGTGTGGCTTGCCACCAGCAACGGCGCGGCTCTTTACGAGCAGTCCACCGACACCTGGCCGCAGACGCTAAAGATCGAGAACTCCGGGATCGTCAGCAACGACATCACGGCGATAGCGATCGACGGCAGCGGGCGCATATGGTTTGGAACGCTCGCCGACGGGTTATCGATGACGCAAAACCTCCAAGCTTGGACTAACTTTACGAGCCAGCAGGGTTTGGGCAGCGACGAGGTTCGCGACATCCTGGCCGCGAGCGACGGCACGGTCTGGGTTGCGACCTCCGGCGGCGTGAGCCGCTTGACGGGCAGCTCGTTCACTACCTCGAATACGGCCAACTCGGGCTTGCCTTCCAACTCCGTGAGGGCGCTCGCCGAGGACTCGCAGGGCCGGATCTGGGCGGCTACCGATAGCGGCGTGGGGCTGTTCGACGGGTCCGTCTGGCGCGCGATGAGGACCGCGCACGGGCTGGCGAGCAACGCCACCACATCGGTAGCCGTTATTCCGGCGGCCTAAGAGCGCGGCCTGCTTCCGCGCGGGCGGTGCGGCCGGGCCAGGCTAGTCGAGGCCGCGGCGGCGACGGGCGCTCTCGTAGTCGGCCAGTCCGATCTCGCCCCGTGCAAAGCGCGCCTCGATGGCGTGAAAGGCGTCGCCCGGCGCGCTCACACTGGGCGCCAGATCCGGGCTCGGCTCGCGGGCGCGGTCGTCGGCGAGCCGCTCGCGGGCTACGGCCTGCTCCGCCTGGAAGTCGTCTGAGCCTTCGGCGGGTTCCGACGCGCCGACGTACTCGTCGGCCAGATCGTCGGCGGGCGGGCTGACCGGCGGCGCGACGACCGCGACCGCGTCCGCCGGAAGCAGCTCCTGCAACCAGCGCCCCACCTCGGCGGGATCGGCCTGGCGCGCCCAGGCGGAGAGCTCGGGGCTGGCGGGCGCCTTGCTCGTCTGTTGCCAGCGCTGCCGTTCGCGCTGAATCTCGCGGTCCTTGCGCGATTGCCAGCGGCGTTCGAGCTGGCCCAAGCGCGTGTTGAGCTCGGCCTCAACCGCCTGCTTGAACTCCGCGGTCTCAGTGAAGGCCGGCGCGCCGGGAGAGTCGTGCGCGTCCGTGGCGGTCGCGGGTTCGGAGGAGGGGTCGGTGGCGTGGCTGAGCGGCTGATCCGTCATCGGGACTCCTTTGCGCCTTGCAGGCGCGGGCTTGGTTGAGAGCTGTCGAGG
Source organism: Chloroflexota bacterium (assembly GCA_965220075.1). Lineage (GTDB taxonomy): Bacteria > Chloroflexota > UBA11872 > UBA11872 > UBA11872. The sequence continues at coordinate 294,117 of OZ244806.1, read as the reverse complement.
CCAGTGAGATGAAGCGCGTCGGCAAGCAGTCGCTCGGGATCAAGCGGCCCGCGCAGGTCGAGCGCGTTCGCGAGGCGCGCCGAGACATCGAGGATCTCGGCCGCGCGCGCCGCGTGAGCGTCGTGCATGTCGCGCACCCAATCCTGCAGCTCGGACGAGAGCGGTTCCGGCAGCCGGGGGACGAACCGCCGCCAGGCCGCGTTCAAGCTGAGCAGCTCTGCCGCCCCGGCCAGCGCGCCCACGCGGTCGTAGCCTTCGCTCACGACCAGGGTCAGCAGTTCATGGCGGGCGGCTACGCGGCAGTAGTCCCAGTGCGAGCGGCGCGCCGGAGGCTCGTGCGGGCAGTAGGCGAGGGCGCATCCGGGCCCCCACTGGCTGCCGGGCGAGCCGCATTGCGGGCAGTGCCAGTGAGGTCGGAGGAGCAGGCCGCGCTCGACGGCCGCCTCGTCCAGCCCCTGGCTGAGATAGCGGCGCACCGCCGCCGGCACGCTCGGGTCGGCCACGCAGGCCAGCACGCGCGAAATCCAGGCGTGCTCGAAGTGCTCGTTCTGCCGCAGGCTGACGATGTCCTGGAACTCACGCTCGGCGGCGCGCAGAGCCGGCGCGGGGGTCTCGTAGCGCCCGTAGTCTTCGTGTCCCTCCGACTGGGCGGTGAGCAGGCCGCGTCCATCACGGAACTGCGCGTCGATCATGCGGTAACCCCTCTGCTTACGTGGCGGCCAGCGCGGCCGTGCTGGGCGGCGGCAGGTCGGTCGTCGGGGTGATCGTGTGGGCCCCGCCAGCCGTGCTTACGGCCACGCCGTACGCAATTTGCGTACAGACCAGACTAACGGCCGGCGCGGCTACTGTCAACAGTTTGTGTACAATCGCGGCCGTGGACCTCCGGGAATCAGGGCTGCGGTTCCCCCAGGCGCTGCGCGAGGCGCGTGAGGCGGCGGGGCTGTCTTACCGCGCGCTGGCGGCGCGTTGCGGGCTGTCGCACTCGTTCCTCAGTCAGGTGGAGAAGGGCCAGCGGCGCGCTCCGCCGATGGACCGGGTGGTACAAATCGCGCAGGCGCTCGGCGCGGTTGCGCCCGGGTTCCTGGTAGCCGCGCTGGCGGACCGGGCCGGTGAAGACGTGGCGCTGCTCTCGAGAGCGCTGCTGCAAGCGCGCGCCGGACGCCAGCGTCAAGGCCCTCCGCACGGCGCGCTGGCCGTAGAGTTCGATCCGTCCGGCCAAGCCGACGAGCTGCGCGCGCTGGCGGAGACCGACGCGGGCGTTGGCCAGCTGCGCGCGCGCCTGTACTTCGTCGACTTGCAATTCGACGCCGAGATCGTGCGAGTCGCGTTCCGCCGTCCAGTCGACGGCCAGCCCACGATCCTCAACGTCGTCGGCGGCCCGAGCGGCGCAAGCAACGACGATGGCGCCTAGGCACGCCCGAGGGGGCGGCGCCGCCCCCGCGAAGCCAGGCGGCGGTGCGGCCTGTTGCGCCGTCTCCCGCACAGACGGCCCGGAGCAGCCCCCGCCGGCACCGGCGGTCTCCCGACAGGTTCTGCGGCGGCCCGGCCTTAGACGGATCGAGGGCGGTGCGTTCGCCATGGGCACGGACGACAAGGAGGGATTTGGCGTGGACGGCGAAGGACCGATCCGCGAGGTGCGGGTCGACCCGTTCCTCATCGACGCCACGGCGGTGACCAACCGGCAGTTCGCCGAGTTCGTCGAAGCGTCCGGATACGTGACGGACGCCGAGCGCTTCGGCTGGTCCTTCGTGTTCCACCAGTTTGTGGGGGATGAAGAGGTCCGCGCGGCGCTCAAGGGGCCCGCGGCCGCGCCCTGGTGGCTGGCCGCGCCGGGCGCCTGCTGGCGCGCGCCGGAAGGACCGGGGTCGGACGTGCGGGAGCGCTGGGACCACCCGGTCGTGCAGGTGTCCTGGAGGGACGCGCAGGCGTACTGCCGCTGGGCTGGCCTGCGGCTTCCCAGCGAGGCCGAGTGGGAGTACGCGGCGCGCGGCGGATTGAGCCAGAAGCGTTATCCGTGGGGCGACCAGCTGAGACCGAAGAGAGCGCACCGCTGCAATATCTGGCAGGGTGCTTTCCCTACGCATAACCGCGGTGACGACGGGTACCTGGGGACCGCACCCGCCGACGCCTATCAACCCAATGGGTACGGTCTGTTCAACGTGGCGGGCAACGTCTGGGAGTGGTGTGAGGATTGGTTCAGCCCCGCCTTTCACGTCGAGGGTCCGCGCGCGAACCCAGGCGGACCGCCGAGCGGGAGCGCGAAGGTCATTCGCGGCGGTTCGTATCTGTGCCACAAGTCTTATTGCAACCGCTACCGCGTGGCGGCGCGCACCGCCAACACACCCGACAGCACAACCGGGAACTCCGGGTTTCGCTGCGCACGGAACGCGTGAGCCGAGATCGTTCAGCCAGCGCAGCCGCGGAGACTCGCGCGGCAGGGCGCGCGCGATCCGAGGCTCGGCATCGCGCTTTAGCAGGGACGGGATAGCGTGAGGCGGGCGGGCCGTGGGGTCGTGGTGGATACGCGCGCAAGCCCGGGCGCGCGGCTGCGGCCGGTTCCGATCGGGGCGGTGGAGCTGAAAGGCGGATTCTGGGGTCCGCGCCTGTCGCAAACGCGCCGGGCCACCCTGCCGGAGCAGTACGCGCGCTGCGAAGAGACCGGCCGGATCGACAACTTCCGGCGCGCCGCGACCGGCCGGCCGCCGCACTTCCAGGGGCGTTACTACAACGACTCCGACGTCTATAAGTGGGTAGAGGCCGCCAGCCACGCGCTGGCCGCGCGTGACGATGCGGATATGCGGCGGCAAGTGAACGGCGTGATCGACGCCATAGCGGCCGCGCAGCAGTCCAGTGGGTATTTGAACACCTATTTCACCTTCGAGCGGGCGGCCGAGCGCTACACGGACCTGGCCAACATGCACGAGCTGTATTGCGCCGGCCACCTGATCCAGGCCGGGATCGCGCATCGCCGCGCCACCGGAGAGGCGCGCCTGTTCGAGGTAGCCCGACGGCTGGCCGATCACGTCTGCGCCGTCTTCGGTCCGGCGGGCCGCCCGGGGGCGGACGGCCACGAGGGGATCGAGTTGGCGCTTGTCGAGCTCTACCGCGAGACGGGTGAGCCCGAGTATCTGCGGCGGGCGGGCTTCTTTCTGGACCAGCGCGGGCAACGGCCGCCCTTGATCAGCGGAAGTCCTTACCACCAGGACCATCTCCCGGTACGCGATCAGCGCGAGGCGGTCGGCCACGCGGTGCGCGCGACCTATCTCGCGGCGGGAATGATGGACGTCGCGATGGAAACGGGCGATGCGGAGCTGCGCGAGGCCTCCGAAGATCTCTGGCGGAGCGCGTTCGGGCGCAAGAGCTACGTAACCGGCGGTCTGGGGGCGCGCTACGAGGGCGAGGCGTTCGGGAAGGACTATGAGCTGCCGAACGAGCAGGCTTATGCCGAGACCTGCGCCGGCGTGGGTGGGATCATGTGGAGTTGGCGCATGCTGACCGCCAGCGGCGACGCGCGCTACGCCGATCAGCTTGAGACCACGCTCTACAACGCCGCGCTGGCCGGGATTTCGCTGGATGGCCGGCGCTTCTTCTACGTGAACCCACTCGCCGACCGCGCGCGGTCAACCGGCGCGGACGCGGACCCTGACGAGCCGGCGGAGGCGCCTGCGGATCAAGCGGCCGGCTGGCGGCGGCAGGCCTGGTTCGATTGCGCCTGTTGCCCGCCCAACATCGCGCGGCTGCTCGCGAGCCTGCCGGGATATCTCTACGGGGTCGCGGCGGGTGAGCTCTGGCTGCACCTATACGCGGCCGGGACGGTCCATGCGCCGGTGCCGGGGCGCGGCCGGGCGGCCTTGCGCGTGGACACCGAGTACCCCTGGCGCGGCGAGGTGCGAATCACGGTGCTGGAAGCGCCCGGCGGCGAATGGGCCTTGCGGCCGCGCGTGCCCGCCTGGGCGGAGGGAGCGAGCTTGCGGGTCAACGGTCTTCCGGCCGCCGAGGCCGCGCCGGGCGGCTACGCGAGCGTGCGGCGGGCCTGGCGCCGCGGCGACGTGATGGAGCTCGATATCCCGCTGGCCGTCCGGCGCGTCGCGAGTCATCCAAGCGTGACGGCCAACCGCGACCGCGCGGCGCTCATGCGCGGACCCGTCGTGTACTGCCTGGAGTCCTGCGATCACGAGGGGCTGGATGTCGACCGGCTGGCGCTGCCGCCGGCGGCGCCGCTGAAGGCCGAGTTCCGGCCCGATCTGCTCGGCGGCGTCACGGCGCTCAGCGGCGCGGGAGTCACTTCGCCGGAGCGGCGGCCGGGCGGACCGCTCCCGACCGGCGCCGCGCCACGGAGCAGACCCCTGACGGCGGTTCCTTACTACGCGTGGGCGAACCGCGCGCCGGGCTCGATGGCCGTCTGGATTCGCACGCGGCCTAACTGAGGCGCGGCGGGAAGCAAGCCGTTTTTTTGACGGCCGATCTATCGCCGAAGCCACCCTCACCCCAACCCTCTCCCAGTGTCCAGACCGGGGACATGGTGAACAGGTGTTCGGGGACATGGTGAACACATCTAGGCGGACTCGCGCAGGTCGAGAGAGCCCAGGTGGTCGGTCATGAAGATGGCGTCCCAGCAGCCGTCGGTGGGCCTGGGCCGAAACGCGACCGGCTGGCCGCGCAGCGCCTTGGGCAGGCGCAGTTGGCGGCCTTGGAAGGAGACCCAGCCGCCCTGCTGGACCTTGCGCACTTGGTCGGCGGGCTGGTAGGGCAGCGGCGGCAGGTGCGCCGGGTAGGGCCTGGGGCTGATCTGGTAGCGGCTGGCCGGTACGGCCAGACCCAGGCTCTCGTGCGGGCGCACGTGGTTGTACTGGTGCCGCCAGGCAGCAAAGGCAGCCTGCCAGGCGGCCAGATCGGGCTGTGGCGGCTGGCCCGCCAGTTCGCGCTTGAGGGTGCCGTGGAAGCGCTCGTCCTTGCCCAGCGTCTGCGGGTGGTAGGGCCGGCTGTGGCTGACCGCCACGCCCAGGCGCCGCAGCCAGACGGTCAGCGGGGTGTAGGGATGGGCCGGATGGTTGCCCCAGGGACTGCCGTTGTCGACCAGCCGGCGGTCGGGCAGCCCGTAGCGCTGGAAGGTGGCGATCAGGTGGGCGCGCACCGTGGCGGTGCGCTGATTGGGGCAGGCCACCAGCCCGAGCGCGTAGCGCGAATGGTCATCGAGGATGGTGAGGGGATGGCAGCGGCCGGGGCCGCAGGGCCAGCCGGCTTTGAAGTCCATCTGCCAGAGGGCGTTGGGGTAGGGCTGCTCGAACCGCTGGTAGGCGCGCGCCTGGCCCGCCCCCTGGGCGGGGTCCAGGGCCCCATGGCGACGCAGGATGGCGCTGATGGTGGAGACCGCCGGCAGCGGCTGGAGGCCCTGCCGGGCCAGCAAAACGCGCAGCTTGCGCGCGCCCCAGGCGGGATGCTGCGCACGCAAGGCCAGCACCGCCTGCTCCATCGCAGGGGCCGTCTGCCCCGGACTGTGGTGCGGTCGCCGCGCGCGCTCCGCCAGCCCCGCCGGGCCTTCCGCCGCATAGCGCTGCAACCACTTGTAGGCCGTGGCGGGCGCAATCCCGAAGCGCCGGCAGAGCGCCCGCCGGTTCGCCCCAGGCTGTCTCGCCAGCGCCACAAACTCGGCCCGTTGCTCCCTCATCGACCGGTCCTCAAACGGCACGTCATCAGGCCCCCGTCCTCTGCGAATGTGTTCACTATGTCCCCGAACATGTGTTCATGATGTCCCCGGTCTGCACACCCAGGGGGAGAGGGGGGTTTGCAACGGTCTCCGGGGTGAAAGGGAGGTGTTGGCCCTTGTGTGCGTTACAAAAGTAATGTACTATTGCCTAGTGGCCACTCGCGGCGCTCGCATCGCCGCCCGCACTAAGCGGACGGGAAGCGCGCGGGGGCCGGCCGATCGCAGCTCCCGGCGCAGCACGCCCGCCTGGCCGGGGAGCGCAAGGGACACCACCACGCATACGAGGCGGGCGGCATCAGACCCGCCCCGTGCGGGCACTAAAGGAACCCATGGCAGCCACACCCGCGGAGAGCTTGCCCGTACCGACCGAGCACTACGTGCGCGACCTGGAGCAGCACGTGATAGCCGAGTTCAGCGAACGCAATGCGCGCATCGAACGTCTGCGCCGGCTGCGCTACATGGAGGAGCCGGTCGACATACCGGAGGCCTACCGGGCCACCACGCGCGAGGTGCGCACGCCGATTGCGCACGAGCAGATCAAGCGCGTGGTGGGCAGCCTGACGGCCAACTATCCGACCGTGGCGGTGCCGCCGCCCGACACCTCGGAGGCGTCGCGCGGCCTGGCGGCCAAGCGCGAGAAGTGGACCAACGCGGCTTTGCGCCGGATGGAGGACGACGCCGGGCGGGACGTGTTCGGCATGTTCATGGACGCGCTGGTAGCCGACGGCACCGGCGTGATGAAGCTGCTGTACGTGCCGGATCGATGGGCCGACTATCCGCGTAGGAGCGATCCCGACCGGGAGCCGGTCGAGGCGTTCAACCGGCGCGCGGCGCGCTTCAAGAAGGCGGCGCCCTTTCCGCTGGCGTGGCGCGACGTGGACGCGCTGACTTTCTACCCGCTGGTGGGCGAGGACGGCCTGGAGGCCTGCCTGGAGATCTCGGAGCGCCCCAAGCGCCTGATGATGCGGCGCTACGGGCTGAGCGAAGACGCTCGCACGGGGCGGCTGGCGCCTGACGGGGCGAGCGGCCCGCGGGAGGCGGCGGGCCCCATGCCGGCGCGCGCCGGCACGGTGCGCGCGGTCGAGTACTGGGACGCCGAGCACTACGCCTACCTGATCGACGGACACCTGGTGCAACGGGGCCGCCATGGCTACGGCCAGGTGCCCTACGTGATGGCCTACGGCGACCAGACGCCCAGCCGCGACCCCGCCAAGGCGGGAACTTCCATGCTGGCCTCGATGCAGCACCTGGTTCCACTGCTGGACCGCCTGCTGACGATGAAGCAGAACGCGGTGTACATGTACGCCTATCCAACCCTGAAGCTGACCGGCTATGCGGCCGGTGAGAGCTCGATCGGCGACGACGGAAGGCCCGCGCCGATCGAATTCCGGCCGGGCGAGATATTTCCGCTCTACCCGGGCGAAGACCTGAACTTCTTGCAGTGGACCGGCACGCCGCCCGACCTCGACGACCTGATCGCGATGACGCGCGGCATGATCGATCAAGCGGGCGTGCCCGGCGTGCTGTTTGGGCTGGCGCCCGGCGGCAACACCAGCGGCTATTTTCTCAACCAGCTCATCAACGCCGCGCGGGTCTCCTTCAACCAGATCAGACGCCACGCCGAGCAGGGGCTGGAGCGCGTGGTGGCGCTCATGTGGCGCCTGGTGGAAAGGCGCATCCGCGAGTCGGTCTACGTGTACGCGGACGACGAGTCGGGCTGGATCGGCCTCTCGCCGCGGGATATAGACGCGTACTACGCCTCGCAGGTACGGATCGAGCCCCTGGCGCCGGCCGACGAGATCGCGCAGGGCAACTTCGCGGCCACCCTGGTGCGCGCCAAGCTGGCCTCGCGGCGCTGGGCGATGCAGGAGAAGCTGGGGGTCACCAACCCGGAGGAGATGCAAGAGGAGATCCTGGTCGAGGAGCTGATGGAGTCGCCCGAGGTGCGGAGCGTCATCCTGCAGAAGGCCGCGCGGGCCGCGGGGCTGCCGCACCTCGCGCCGGACGCCGCCGCGGACGCGGGCGGCGCGCAACGGCCCCAGGGAAACGGTGCGCTCGACGTTGGGAGCTGAGCGCGATACGGCGGCCGCGGCCCTGGGAGCGCGGATAGCGCGGGCGGCCGCTCGCCTGGCCGCGCGCTTGCAGGCCGCGCGGCTGAGCGGGCGCCTGCCGCAAGCGGCTTCCTCCAACCCGGCCGCGCAAAACGTCGTGACCGGGCGCCGCGCTGAGCGCCGGTGAAGCTGCCAAGCGGTCGCTCGGGCGCCACGGTGGATCTGGCGGCCCGGTTCCGTCAGATGGCCGAAACGCAGTCCGACGAGATCTGCGGCGCCATCGTGGACGCGGCCGCCAATGGTGAGCGCTGGGCCTGCGAGCTCATCATGAAGTACGCGGTCGACCAGTCGCGCGACGACGGCGCGGGCGACAGACTGGCGCTCGTGCTCGAGGAGCTGCGTGCGGCCATCGCGGATCGTACGTGAGGCCCTCTGGCGGCGGGCCGCCTACGAGCCGTCGCCGGAGCAGCGCGCCGCGCACGATTCGCACGCGCGGGTGCGGCTGATCGCCGGCGGGGAACGGGCCGGCAAGAGCCGCAGCGCGGCCATGGAGCTGTTCGGACGCTTCCTGGAAGGCCGGCTGTACTGGCTGGTCGGACCTGACTACGAGCTCTGCCGTCCCGAGTTCGGCTACCTGGTCGACGCCTTTGCCTCGATAGACGCCATCGAGGCGCTGAGCTTCCCGGTGAGCGATCAGTGCCGCCTGCGCCTACGCACCGGCGCGCGCATCGTGACCCGCTCGGGCCGCGATCCCGAGCGGCTGGCGGGCGAGGCGCCCGACGGCATCCTGGTGTGCGAGGCGGCGCAGCTGAGCTACCAGACCTTCCTGCGCGTGCGCGGCCGCGTGGCCGAGCGGCGCGGCTGGATGTGGCTGAGCGGGACTTTCGAGGGGTCGCTTGGCTGGTACGCCGAGAAGTTCCGCGCCTGGCGCGCGCCGAATACGGACGGGGCGGCGGCCTTCTCGATTCCTACCTGGGCCAACCTGGCGCTGTTTCCGGGCGGACGCGAGGACCCCGAGATCCTGGCCCTGGCCGCCACCTATCCGCCCGAGGTGTTTCAGGAACGCCTGGGCGGCGCGCCCTGTCCGCCCAGCGGTCTGGTGTTCCCGGAGTTCGACGCGCGCGAGCACGTGCGCGCGATCGAGCCGGAGGGTATAGGCGCGATCGAGGTCGCGGTGGACCCGGGCTACGCGGGCGCCTATGCGGTGCTGGCCGTGGCCGCCGTGGAGGGGCGCGTGCTGGTGCTGGACGCGGTGTATGCGCGGCACGCGGTGGCGGCCAGCGTGATCGCCGAGTGCCGGCGCCGCTGGTGGTGGCCGCGCGTGACCGGCGGCGTGATCGACGTGGCCGGCCGTCAGCACCACGCCTCGGCCAGCCAGGTCGAGATCTGGCAGGCGCTCGCGGGGCTGCGGCTGCGGTCGCGGCCGGTGGGAGTGCGGGACGGGATCGACCGGCTGCGCACCTTTCTGCGCGACCCCGCCAGCGGCCAGCCGCGCCTGACGATAGACCCAAGCTGCCGCGCGCTGATCCGCGAGTTCGGGCTATACCGCTATCACGGCGAGGTGGAGGGGCGGCCGATCTCGGAAGAGCCGATCGACCGCGACAACCACGCCGTCAAGGCGCTGGCCTACTGGCTCTACGACCGGTTCGGTCCGGTGGCGCGGCCCCGGCGGCAATCGCGCGAGTTCGCGGTGCTGGGCTAGCTGGTGGGTTGCGGGCCGGACTTGACGAGGGGGGAGCTGATTCAGCGCACTCCTCCCTGGGTGCGCCACTTGACTGGCCCGTACAGAACCATACTCTCTGGTTTCCTGGGTACCGGTTGGCAAGCCAATTCTTGTTCGGCGGTACATGAGAGGTGGTGGACCGATGGCGCTTGACGAGGAAATCCGCTATTTCGAGGCCCACCGAGAAGAACTCCTGGAGCACTACCGCGGCCAGTTCGCTGTGGTGAAGGGCGAGTGTCTGCTTGGTACGTTCACGACCTTTGCCGAGGCGTTCAACTCGGGTGTGGCGGAACTCGGTAACGAGCCGTTCTTGGTCAAAGAGGTGACGGAGGAGGACGAGCTGGCGGCATTCCCAGCGCTGAGCGTGGGGATCGTTAGTGCCCGTCCATAACCGCTACTTCCTCAAGGACAATGGGCAGCCCAGTCCCGAAGGTCTGCGGCGTCACGGCCCCTTTTTTGAGGTCGCGGTGCAGGTACCGCGGGCCACAGCCGATGTTTTGGCCAAGCAGGGTCAGCCACTTCCGACGCCTCAGACCGGTAGGGGAGTAGTTGATACGGGCGCGTCCCTCACGTGTGTGCACGAGCCGGTTCTCCAGGCCTTGGGCATTCATCCAATAGGCCAGGTCACCACGGGTACCGCGGGAGGCCCTTCGATTCGCAACGTCTATCCTGCGCAGCTTGAACTGCAGGATGCAGGCATAAGAATCGAGTTGACGCGCGTGGCCGGCGTTGATCTCACGGGTCAAGGCGTTGGACCCGGTACTGGTCAGCCACTCATCGCGCTGCTGGGCCGGAACCTGCTCGAACGCATGCTCCTCGTCTATAACGGTCCGGGCGGTTACTGGACGCTGGCGCTCTAGCCGCCCGCTCTGGAATCCGCCTTGGGCGCGGTGATGGATGGTGCGGAGTGCTGCGACCGGCCGCGCGAGTAGGCTTGAGATCCGCCGGGCGCCGACGAGCGAGCGGATCTCATACAAAGCGGTTGGTGAGCTCCACCTGGAACCATGCGCATAACTGAGGTGAGGGCGACGGCGCTGCGCAATCCGGATGCCGACCGGGTTGACGTGAGCCGGGGGCCGCGAACGGAGCCCGAGGCGCTGGCGATCGTGGAGGTGGAAACGGACGCCGGCCTCACCGGCATCGGCACCGTGGGAGGCTTTGCCACCGGCGCGGCGGAGATAGTCAACCGCCACTTCGCGCCGCTGCTGGCGGGCGCGGACCCCGCTCACATCGAGGCGCACTGGGAGCGCCTGTACGGCGCGCTCGCCAGGTCCGGTCAGCGCGGCACCGGCGTCATGGCGCTCAGCGGCGTCGACATCGCCCTGTGGGACCTGCTGGGCAAGTCGCTTGGCCGCCCGGTCTGCGAGTTGCTGGGCGGCAAGGCCGGGCAGCGGGTGCCGGTCTATGCCAGCCAGTTGCGCTATCGCAACGACCTGGACGCGCTGGCGGCGGAGGCGGCGCGGCTGAAGGAGAGGGGCTTCCCGGCGGTCAAGTACTTCTTCACGGCCGGCGCCTCCGACGGTGCCGCGGGAGCGCGCCAGGAGCTGCGGGCCGTGCGGGCGGTGCGGGACGCGATCGGCCCCGACCTGCGCCTTTTTGCCGACGCCCATTTCAAGTGGGACCTGCCCTTCGCGCAGCGCATGCAGGAGGGTCTGGCCGAGTTCGATATCGGCTGGCTGGAGAATCCGCTGCCGCTGGACGACCTGGCCGGCTACGAGCGACTGGCCGCGCTGGGCGGCGCGCCGCTGGCGGCGGGCGAGTCGGAGCGCACGCGCTTCCCCTTCGTCCGTCTCATCGAGGCGGGCGTGTTCTATCTTCAGCCCGACGTCAACCGGGTGGGCGGGCTTACCGAGACTCTGCGAATCTGCGGTCTGGCGGCCAGCCACAACCGTCCCGTGTGCCCGCACCAGGGCTGGCTGCACACCTGGCACTTGATCGCGGCGCGGGCCTGCTGCCCGATCGGGGAGTACTTTCCAAAGGTCGAGCGACCGCCCGGCGGCGCGCTGATCTGGCAGGTGCTGGAGGGCGAGCCCGAGGCCGAGCGCGGCGGAGTAGAGGTCCCCGACCGGCCGGGCTTCGGCTGGACCGTGAACACAGCCGCCGTGCAGCGCTGGGCTATCGGGTGACACCCATCCCCGATCAGAGGGGGTTGCGCCAGCGCAGGCCGGGGAAGCGGCTGAAGTCGGTGTCATTGGAGTGGACCTCCGCCTGGTACTCCATCGCCAGCGCGGCCACGTGCGAGTCGGTCGTAAGATTCGCGCCCACGCCGGCGGCCAGCAGATTCCGTCGCAAGCGTGTCAGGTGGTCGGCGCCGGGGTTGAGCGGCGTTACGTGGGGGAACCGGAACCATTCGCGCACGTAATCAAGCGCCCGCCCAGGCGTAGCCGGATGTACGAGCGCTCTGGGATGAGTCATCAGCCTCACGAAGCCGATCGATACGACCCACGGGACGCCCACTCTCTCGGAGCCGTTGACCAGGTCTTCCCACCAGCCCCTGGCGGACTTGTGAAGGGGCGCCCCATCGTTGTGGGCATAGACCAGCAGGTTGATGTCGGGGACTATCACCCCGCGCTCAGCCCGGCGAAGTCCTCGACCTCGAGCTGGTCGTTGAGCTGACTCAGCTTGAGTGGATCGACGCCGGGGGCGAGCCCGCTGCGATTGGGGACGACCCGGTACCGAGGCGCCGGCGCCTCGCTCAGGGCAGGCGACAACCTAATGGCCCAGTGCTCACGGGCACGACACCCCATCAGTGCTGCGAACCACCCAGCCAGACCAGCCGGGGCTCGGTCTCGTGGAAGCGATCCAAGAGTCGCTGGGACGCCACGAGTTCACCGACTGGCAGGGCTGAACCAGTGTCCCGGATGATGCCGAGCTACCGGTCGAATCCCATTAGGGTCGCCCCCACCAACACAAAAAGCCGCGCTGGCGGACGGGGTTGGATTCGACGCCCCCAACCGGATAGGGAGAGGCGAGGGGCCGGTTTGGTTGCGGGGGTCGGATTCGAACCGACGACCTCCGGGTTATGAGCCCGACGAGCTACCACTGCTCCACCCCGCGCCTAATTCTACTCGCTCGTCAGGCCCCCGGTGCTGCGCGGTCGGCCCGTGGCCTTTAGAACGGCCGCCGCGTGCAGCGGGACCGCCGCGCTAACGGTTTCGCCTGTCGACCGGTCGGCCTATGGCGCGGCGCGGATCTCGGTGCCCGGCTTGAATGCCGCCCAGGCGAACCAGAAGTGATTCGCGTGCACGATCGGCGGAAGCTGGCGGCCCCGCAACTCGCCCGCGATCGCCTGTCCGGCCACGTTCCAGGTCGAGCCGGTCTGGCGGTCGCGAAACCCGCCGTCGGCCGGCTCGAAGGTCAGCTCGCGACCGTCCAGGCTGCGGCCGAAGGCCACCGCCGAACCGACCGATCGCGCCTGTGCGATCACCGGGTGGCCCAGCGCCGAGGCGGTCTCGGGGGTCCAAAGCGCGACCACCGGCACGCCCGCGATGACGTCGTTTACGACCGTCTCGCTTGCGAGGCGCTCGAAGGGATAGGCCACGTCCAGGCCCTCCACGCTGAGCGCAAGCACGCGCGCGGTGGCCCGCAGCCGGCCGTCCGGTTCACCGCGAAACAGGAACGGCGTCTGATCGATGGTGTCGTAGCCGGCGTAGGGATTCAGGCCGTAGCGGCGCGCGAAGCCCGTGTCCCGGCTGAGCACCAGGCCCTGTGGGAAAGCGGCTTTGAACTCGTCGTAAGCAATGAGCTGCGATGGGAGCGCTTGCAGCCGCACGCCCGCGAGCTCGCCTACGATTCCCTCCCCGGTGAGCTGCTGCCACCAGCTTTCGGTGAGGTTGTCCCACATTATGAGATCGCTGTTGTGCAGATTGCCCGAGACGCCAAAGCGCAGGATGGCGCCGAACACCTCTCTATCGAAGACGACCGAGGAGTTGCAGAGCGGACAGAACGTGACCGCCACCGGCCGGCCCCCGACCACGTCGTTGACGATCTCATGCCGGGTCAAGATTTGCAGCGGGTAGGCGCGCCGCTCACCTGCAAGGCTCAGCGCAATCACGGGCTCGCGGCCGGCCAGCCACGCGTCGGCGTCGGCGGGCGCCACGAACTTGGGTTCGTCGATCGGCGGGATCCCGTCGCGCACCACGCCCCCGGAGAGGATGTCTTCGTAAGGCACCAGGGAGAGCGCGAAGTTCGTGGTCCAGCCCTGCGACTTCCACAGCTCTACGACGCCGAACTCGTGCCCGGACACGTTGACCAGCCGCCCGTCGCGCTCGCGGACCAGCTCCGGCGGCAAGGCGATAGTGGTGGCCGCGCCCGCGATAGTGGTGGAGGGCGGCTGCACGAGCCGGAACGGCTCCCGCGCGCGCACTTCCGAACCGGGCTCGGCGTCGGGGGCGGCGGTAGCGCTCTGCGCAAGGGGCGTTCCGGTTGCGGTGAGCAAGGACTCCGATGCGGCTGGCGGCGTGTCCCCGCAGGCGGCCAGCGCCGCCGCGGCACCGCCGAGGGCGATTGCTCCCGCGCCTCGCAGAAGCGCCCGGCGGGAGGTCCTGCGCGTCAGTGCCACCTGGTTGCGCCTACAGATGCGGTAAGACTCCGGCTCGGGCCCAGGTTATTAGCGCGGCGCGGCGGCGTCAGGAAGGAACCGAACACAGCGAGTCCGCGGCCTCACCCGATTCCGCGCTCAGCGCGGTGCACCAGCTCCACGCCGCGCAGCCCTGGTTCCAGTCCGCGCAAGGGCGTCTCGATCGCAAGGTCGAGCGTCATCATGCTGCGGGGACAGGCCGCGCAGGCGCCGGTCAGCTCAATGCGCACGTAGCCGTCCGGCGACACCCCATGGAAGCGCAAGCCGCCGCCGTCGGGCGCCATACGGCGCTCCACGTCCCTGAGTACCCGCTCGATGGAACGCTCGCGGCGGGGAGCTAGCATCCCTGCGCCGCCGCCGAGTGGAACACGTCCACGCCGCCGTGCAATAGCCCGTCGCCGCCGAGCAGAATCGCGGTGGGGCTGGCGAAGGCCGAGTTGCCGGGAGCGGGCGGCACGCGCACGTCCCAGCCCCGATTCCGCAGCTCGCTCAGCACGCTCTCGCCGAAGCGCCCGTCAACCGTCACCCAGGGCGTGCTGGCGTCCACGCGCGGCGCTTCGATCGCCGCCTGCACGCCCATGCCGTGATCGACCACGTGGCTGACCAGCTGGCACACGCAGTTCGTGATGCGGCGGCCTCCCGAGGCGCCCACCGCCAGAAACGGTCGACCGTCTTGCAGAACGATGGCGGGCGTCATGTTGTTCAGTCCAAAGGCGCGCGGGGCCACGGAGTTGGGGCGGCCCGGCACCGGATCGAACCAATACATCCCGTCGTTCCAGACGATCCCGGTAGCGCGCGGTACGACCTCGGAGCCCCACGCGCCGCCCAGAGTGTTGGTGAGGGATACCAGCGTGCCGTCGGCGTCGGCCGCGCACAGGTGGGTGGTGGACGACGCGCTCTTCGCGCGCTCCATTGCGCGGTCCGGCCGCTCGTAGGCCCAGGCGTCGCCGGCCGGCAGGTCTGCGGGCGCGCGAGTCGGATCGATTTGGGCGCAGCGGTCGGCGGCGTAGTCGGGTGAAACCAGAGCGGACCAGGGCGCCGGCGCGCGCCGCGGGTCCGCCATGTAGGCGAAACGGTCGGCCTGCGCCAGACGCGAGGCCCACATGAAAGCGTGCAATCGCTCGGGCGAAGCGTGCCCGCGCCGGGCGGCGTCGACGCGGCTGAAGATGTTGAGCGTCTCCACGGTGGTAGGTCCGGCGCATCCGGCGCCGGGCGCGCAGACCGTGCGCCCGCGATAGCTCGCGGCGACGGGCGGCGCGATGCGGGCGCGGTACTGCGCCAGGTCCGCATACCGCAGCGGGCCCCCATTGGCCTCGCTGTCCTTGGCCACCTGCCTTGCGATGTCGCCGCGGTAGAAGGCGTCGGGGCCCTCACGCGCCAGCAGATCGAGGCTGTCGGCGAGGTCGGGCTGCCGCAAGCGGGGCGGCTGGAAATGCTCGGACGCGGGCGGGGCGCCCGCGGGGTAGAAAATGCGTGCAAGCGCGGCGGAACGCCGCGCGGCCGCGGCGTTCTGCCCCATCGCGTAGCTGTCGTGCCAGGTGAGATCGTGGCCGTAGCGGGCGAGGTCGATGGCGGGCCGCAAGACCTCTTTCCAGGGCAGTCGGCCGTGCTCGGCGAGCAGGAGCGCCAGACCGGCCACCGCGCCCGGAATGGCCATCGAGTCATAGCCGTGGTAGTTGCGGTCGTCGACCACGCCGTCCCACAGAAAACCGCCCACGGCGCGCCGCCCGTCGAGCGGGTAGCGGTCGGGCGTGGCGGATTCAGCCGCCTGCATGGGGAAGGCGACTACCTGCACGTCCGCGCCGCGTGCGACCAGGGCGTACCCGCCGCCGCCTATCCCGCTCGACCACGGCTCGACCACGCCCACCGCGAGAGCCGCCGCAACCGCGGCGTCGACCGCGTTTCCGCCGGCTTGCAGCATCTCCACGCCGGCGCGGCTGGCCTCGGGATGCTTGCTGGCGACCATGCCGCGCCGCGCCACGGCCTCGGTCTTGGATATGCGCGTTTGCGAGCGCGCGGATTCCTCCATCGAGGCTAGACGGCTTCGGCGAAGAGCGCGCTCACCGAGTCGCCGGTGTGAATCCGGCGAATCGCCTCGGAAAGCAACCCGGCCACCGGCACCACCTCGATCTTGGGGAACGACTTGCCGGGCTCGAGTGGAAGGCTGTCGGTAACGACCATGCTGCGTATGGGCGACTCGTCGATGATGCGATGAGCTCCGCCGGAAAAGACTCCATGCACGCAAGCGCCGTAGATGGCGCGCGGCGAGTGCTCGACGATTGCGTTCAGGCCGGCGCGGATGGACTCGCCGGTGGCAATCTCATCCTCCACGTAGAGCACCGTGCGGTCGCGCACGTCGCCGATGAGGCCGCGGATGGTCACGCGCGCCGAGATGGGATCACGAGACTTGTCCAGCATGGCCAGCGGCACCTGCAAGCGGCGCGCGCACTCGCTGGCGGCCTTGATGCGGCCGGTATCGCCCACCACGACCAGGTCGTCGGTGCCAAGCCTCGCGAAGTGGTCGGTCAGCAGGGGTAAGCCGGTGAGATGGTCGCTGGGGATGCTGAAGAAGCCGCCGATCTGCTCAGCGTGAAGATCGAGGGTGAGCACCCGGTCGGCGCCGGCCGTGGCGATCAGATCGGCCATCAGGCGCGCGGTGATGGGGACCCGCGGCTGGTCTTTCTTGTCGGAGCGCATGTACGGGAAAAAAGGGACGACGGCCGTAATCCGGGCGGCCGAGGCGCGGCGCAGCGCGTCGATGAGGATGAATAGCTCCATGGTGTGGTGATTCACCGGCCGGCAGGCCGTCTGAACGACGAACACGTCCGCGCCGCGTACGTTCTCCAAAACGCGCACGAAGGTGTTGTCGTTCCCGTACTCGAACGTATCGACGCGCCCGAGCTGGCAGCCGAGATTGCGGCAGATACCCGCGGCCAGGTCTGGATGCGAGCGGCCGCCGAAGACCATCAGGCGGTCGTTGAAGTCCCGGCGTCCTTTGCTGACGAGTGCGCCCATGGGTCAGCGGATCGGGTCGTAGCACGCGATCACGGGCACGGGGGCGTGGCGCAGCACGTGCGTGGCGGTATAGCCGAGGTCGCAATCCAGCTCGCCCAGAAACCTATGCGTGCCTACCACGATGGCGTCGGCGCTCTGCTCGATGGCGGTTTCGATGATGGCCGCGGAGGCTGCGCGCGCCTGCCTTATCTCAGTGCGCACCTCCAGCCGGTTGCCCGGCGCCATCTTCTTGGCGGTGCTTACCACGCGCTCGGCCGCAAGTATCTGGGCCTCGTTGGAGGTGTCCAGCGGCAATGCGTGGCCGACTTCGATCACGTGAAGCAGCACCAGCGCGGCGTGACGGTGCCGCGCTTCCAAGGCCGCCGTGGTGACCACCGTTTCGTCCATGTGACGGCCGCTAACGGCTGCGACCACCGACCGCTGTGCTTCGTTCGGCATGACGGCGCGGCGCCGCTACTTCGATCCGTCAGCCGCGGCGGCGCCGTTGGCGCCCGGCGCCCCGCTGCCGAGCGCCTCACCGCGAATCTCCGCGTCAATTGCCTGCGCCATGTCCGTGTGCTCGCGCAAGAAGGATTTGACGTTCTCGCGGCCCATGCCCAGCCGGTCGCCGGCGTAGGTGTAATGCGCACCGCTCTTTTCGAGCAGGCCGAGGTCTACGCCCAAATCGATCAGATCGCCCTCCCGCGAAATCCCGGTCCCGTGCATCATGTCGAACTCACAGGTGCGGAAGGGCGGCGCAACTTTGTTCTTGACGACCCGCACGCGCGTGCGGGAGCCGATCACGTCGGTGCCCTGCTTGATCTGCCCGATGCGCCGGATGTCGAGCCGCACCGAGGCGTAGAACTTCAACGCGCGGCCGCCCGGGGTCGTCTCCGGATTTCCGAACATCACGCCTATCTTCTCGCGCAGCTGGTTGATGAACACGACGATGGCGCGGGAGCGGCTGATGTTGGCGGTCAGCTTGCGCAACGCCTGCGACATGAGGCGCGCCTGCAACCCCACCTGCGGATCACCCATGTCACCGTCGATCTCGGCGCGGGGCACCAGCGCCGCTACGGAGTCCAACACGATCATGTCCACCGCGTTGCTGCGCACGAAGACGTCGGTTATCTCCAGCGCTTCCTCGCCGGTGTTGGGCTGCGAAACGATCAGGTCGGTGACGTTGACGCCCAGGCGCTCGGCGTAGCCGGGGTCCAGCGCGTGCTCCACGTCCATGAAGACCGTCGTTCCACCGGCGCGCTGGGTTTCCGCAACGGCGTGCAGGGCCAGGGTGGTCTTGCCCGATCCCTCCGGGCCGAAGATCTCCACCACCCGCCCGCGCGGCAGGCCGCCCACGCCCAGCGCGATGTCCAGGGCCAGGGACCCCGTGGAAACGACAGGAATGGGCTCGCGGGCTTGCTCGTCCATGCGCATGACCGATCCCGCGCCGAATTTGCGCTCGATCTGCGCTATGGCCGATTCGATAGCCTTGCCGCGGTCATCGGTCATGCCGGCGCCTCCCAGGCAGCCCGCGCGGCGGCGCCCCTGCGCCTGATGGCTGGCCGGGGGCCAGAGCCTGCGCGTGGCGGGCCTATGGTAGCCGAGGCGTGCGCGGCGCGCGCCGGCCGGGGGCGCTTTAGGCTCAAGGCGGCCAGGGATGGAAGGCCGCTCCCAACCGTGCCCGCACACCGCTTGGCCGCGCGGCTCCGAGGGGGCAGCATTGGGAGAACTAGCGGACGGGAGTCTGATTCCATGACCCGCAACCGCAAGATCAGCGCCGGGCATCTGCGCGATTTCGCGCCCGGACGCTGCCACGGCGTCCGCGTCGGCGGGCGCACGCTCGTATTGATCCGCACCGGCGACGACGTGCACGCGCTGGACAACCGCTGCCCGCACATGGGGTTTCCGCTGGACCGCGGCAGCGTGGACGACGGCATCCTGACCTGCCACTGGCACCACGCGCGTTTTGACCTCACGACCGGCGGCACCTTCGACCTCTGGGCGGACGACGTGCCGGCGTTCCCGACCGAGGTGATCGACGGCGAGGTTTGGATCGACCTCGGCGACGACCACCACGAACCGGCGCATCACCGCCGCCGACTGCGCGACGGGTTGGAGCACAACTTGCCGCTCGTCATCGCCAAAGCGGCGATCGGCCTGCTGGAAGGCGGCGCGGACCCGCGCGAGCCGTTCCGAATCGGACTGGAGTTCGGCGCGCGCTACCAGACGGACGGCTGGGGCCCCGGACTTACTGTCCTTACGTGCATGCTGAACCTGCTGCCCCATCTGCGGCGCGAGGAGTACCCCCGCGCGCTCTACCACGGGCTGGCGAACGTGGCGAGCGACTGCGCCGGGTCCGCGCCGCGCTTTGACGCGGGTCCGCTGCCCGACGCTCCGTCCGACCCGGCCACGCTGAAGCGCTGGTTCCGGCGCTTCGTGGAGGTTCGCGACGCCACCGGCGCGGAGCGCTGTCTGCTAACCGCCGTGCGGGCCGGGTTCCGGCCGGAAGCCATCGCGGACATGCTGTTCGCGGCGGCCACCGATCACCGCTACCTGTCCACCGGACACGTCCTCGACTTCACCAACAAAGCCCTTGAGGCCTTGGACATCGCGGGCTGGGACCTGGCCGAGGCCGTGGCGGGTTCGCTCGCGCGGGCGTATGCGAACGCGCGGCGGATGGAAGAGTCGAACTCCTGGCGGCAGCCCCACGATCTGGTGGCCATCCTCGACGCGGCGTTTCGCGATCTCCCCGAGACGCTCCCCACGGCAACCCCGGCCGGCCCGTGGCGTGGCCGCGCCGGGCTGATCGAGACCGTGCTGGGCGACGACCCGGCCGCGATTGCCGCGTCGCTCGCGGCCGCGCTGCGCCAGAGTGTTGCTCCCATACAACTGGCCGACGCGGTCACGCAGGCCGCCGTCACGCGCATCGCGCGGTTCCACGTAAGCAACGAGTTCGGCGACTGGGACCGCGTCCTGCACACGCTGTCGTTTGCCAACGCGGTGCGCTGCGGCCTGCGGCGCGCGCCCTCCTCAGAACTCCTGCGCGGCGTCTACGACGCGGCCATGAGCGTCTATCTGGACCGCTTCCTCAACGTCCCGCCGGCCCGCCTGCCCAGCCTGAACGTCCCGCCGCGGTCGCCGGAGCGCGAGCTCCTGGAGCGGTTGCCGGACACTCTGGACCGCCAGCAGCGGGTCGATGACGCCGGCGCGCTGGTGGCTGAGTACCGGGCCGGGGATGGAGAGGCAGACGACCTGCTGGCCGCCATGGGCGGGGCGCTGCTGCGCGAGGACCGCGACTTCCACACGATCCAGGCGATTGAAGCGGCATTCCGTCATTTCGGGTTGAGCCCGAGGCCGGAAGACGCCACGCTCGCGCTGGTGGCGGGCGCGCGCTATCTGGCCGCGCACGCGCCGACCGTTCGCGCCCAGGGTCAGACGTTTCTAATCGCTCAGCGCCTGCAGCGCGGGGAACGGCTCTACGAAGAGGCGCCCGCCTAACACCGGGTCCCCGCTCGGCACAGCACAGAGGGAGAGGGTTGGGGCGCGGGGTCTCTCCCCGCGGCCGAGGCCTGTTTGGAACAAAGGGACCCACGACCCGTCAAACCCACGGCATGACGATCCGCGAGCCGGCGAATAGACTTCAGCCGGCTGGCTCGAACCGCCCACGACACGGTGGGCGGCCTTTGTTCGGAGGCGAGAACCCAATGCAGAACCTCTGCCGCTGCCGGGATCTGACCGCGCTCGAGGCCGTCATAGCCGCGGCTTTTCTGGTCATCGCGCTGTTCGGTTGGTCCGTGGGCTCCGCCGCCGTTGACCCGGAAAGCCTTAACGTCGCCAACTGGCGCTGGCAGTTGTGGCAGATAGGGGCGTTGCTGATCGCCGTCCCCGGCGTCTGGTGGCTCTGGCTCGGAACCCAGCGCGTCGCCTGGGTCCGCGTGCTGGCGCTGGGCCTCTTCACGCTGCTCGTTTTCGTCAACACCTACACCGAATCCCTGTTCGGGGACTACGTGGGCGAGGTCTGGCAGATCGTCAATCCTCTGTTCATCGCCTTCGCCGTCATTGCCGCCGTGGAGCTATGGAGGTGCGGCGGCATTGCCGGCCTCACCGGCGCGGCGGCCTCGGCGGCGCTGGGCGTGGTTGATTTCATCAACGCCTTTCTGGTCGACCACGACATCCTCTGGCAGATCATGGACCCGCTGATGATGCTGGCCGCCCTGGCCTGGGCCGCCTGGGCACTATGTGGAAACGTTGCCGCATCCTCAGACCCGTAACAGCCGCTCGCATCCGGCAGTGAGATCGCAGCGCCGGCCGTGGCCTGGATCATCGGTCGTTGATTGAGGGGCGCATGATGCACCGCTTGTTGCGCCATCGTGATCTGGGCGCCGCCGAAGCGCTCCTCAGCGCGGCCGTTCTGGGTATGGCGTTGTTTGCCTGGGGCGATCAGACCGACATGTTTGCCCGGCCGGGTCTCGCCTCCACAGCCAACTGGACCTGGAGGGTATGGCAGGTCGGCGCTTTGTTCATGGGCATAACCGGCGTCTGGTGGCTGTGGCGTGGGACCCGACGCGTGACCTGGACACGGAGCCTGGTGTTAGGCGTCCTGGCGCTGGTCGTTTTTCTCAACGTCTATACCGATGCACTGT
This sequence comes from Chloroflexota bacterium, assembly GCA_965220075.1. Lineage (GTDB taxonomy): Bacteria > Chloroflexota > UBA11872 > UBA11872 > UBA11872. The sequence continues at coordinate 272,420 of OZ244806.1, read as the reverse complement.
TCGGAGGGCACGTGGGGAACGTCTGGAAAGCAATCAATCCGATTTTCCTGGGATGCAGCAGCATCGCCGTCACAACTCTCTGGACTCGCGGCGGCTCGGCCGAACGTATTGGCGCCTTGTTCTTTAGCCGCGCTGGGGACCGTCCTGTTCATCAACGCGTATTTCCTCAACAACGACGCCATTTGGGAGGCGCTGAATCCTCTGAGGGTTCTGGTATTGCTGCTTTGGTCCGCCGCGGCATTGACGGCGGGCGTTCGATGCCAGGAGTCCGGCGGATAGCTTGGTGCACACTTTGTTTCGACATCGATATCTCGGCGTAGCCGAGGCCCTTGCCGCGGCGGGAGACCAATAGAACTCGCGCCGGCCTGAGCAATCCCAGGTAGGGGCGGTTCGCGAACCGCCCTCCCCATCTACCGGGGGCCGCCGTGCGTGAGTCGCCCGCCGCGCCGATAGGAGCGCGGCCAGCCGTTCGCCATTCGGCCCGCGCGCGCAGCCGTCGCGCTTGTCAGCCCCAAGCGCGGGGGCTAGCGTTGCGCGACGCGGTTGCACGAGGACCCCGGAAATGCTGCCGGAAACTATGACCGCGGCCGTGCTGCACGGGCCGCGCGATCTGCGGATCGAGCAGTGCGCAACGCCGCCGGTCGGCGCGGGCGACGTCGCAGTGCGCGTGCACGTCTGTGGCATCTGCGGCACCGACCTGCACTACTGGGACGGCTGGGAGTTCGACGCCTGGTTTCCCCCCCACCCGGACCCCTGGGTGCCCGGCCACGAGTTCACCGGCACGGTGGTTGCGGTGGGGGAGGGCGTGCAGGGTCTGTCGACCGGCGCCAGGGTCGTGGTGGAGCCCGCCACGCCCTGCGGCGAGTGCGACGTCTGCGAGCGCGGGTACGGCAATTTCTGCCCGCGGCGCCGGGGGCTATACCGCGGCGGCGCCTGGGCCGAATACGTAATCGTCAGCCATCACAACGTCGTGGCGCTGCCCGACGGCGTGGACCCCGTGCTGGCAAGCATGAGCGAGCCCCTGGGTTGCGTCTTGCGCGGTTTCGACCGCATCAGCACCCGCGCCGGGGATCACGTGTTCATCGCGGGGGCCGGTCCGATTGGGCTCATGGCGCTGCAGGTGGCCAAGCACATGGGCGCCGCGCACACGATCATCAGCGAGCCGCATCCGTCGCGCCGCCTCATTGCTCAACGGCTGGGCGCCGACGCGATCCTGGACCCCACGCACGAAGACGTGCGCGGCGCCGTGCGCGACCTCACGCGCGGCCTGGGCGCCGATCTGGCGATCGAGGCGGCCGGCGCCAACCCCGCGCTGCAAGCCTGCCTGGACAACGTGCGCGACTCCGGAACCATCCTCGTGCTCAGCGTGGGCAACCCGGACACCACCTTCCAGCTGCGCCCGTTCGATCTGTTTGGGCGTGAGCTGCGCATCGTGGGCAGCAACACGCGGCTCAACACGTTCAAACGGGCGCTTGACCTCATTCCCGTGCTCGATCTGGCCCCGCTGGCCACGCATCACTTCCCTCTGGCCGACGCGGTAACGGCCGTGCGGCAGGCCAAGAGCGGCGACGGCGGCAAGATAATGATCCACTGCGACGGAGAGATCACCTAAAGCTGGTGCCGAATCCCACCCGCTTGATTTACAAATGCCCCGTCCGTCATTCCGGGCCTGACCCGGAATCCAGGCGGAATCCTATGAGGTTGACACGGATCTGGGCTCCGGCCCCGTATCGGAGCCTGTCCTGTACCCAGCATCAAGTACGGGGCAAGCCGTGATGGAGAATTACATACCCGTCGACCCAAACACGCCGAGGCGGACGTGTGCGGCCGCGGTAGCGAAACTGGTTCGCCGAAAGGAGCGAGGGCTATGATGCGCGAGATGAGACACCTCATTGAACCGCGCGATGTTACGCGTGTCCGCTTTACATGCAGCAACTGTCATGGCGCAACACTCTGTCCTGTAAGTGACACCGTAACTTTGGCATTGCAATGTATCTGTTGCGGCGCGACCTAGCGTGCCGTTGCGGAAACCAGTCCAGAGCGAAGGCTGTTTGACGCACTCTGGCGGATCATGCGGAACCCTGGTCCAGCAGTCACGCTCGACTTACGGAGTTACCACGAAGGAGGACGCCAATGTTCACTATTGTGCCGCAGTCTGAAGCCTATGTTGTAGAGCGGTTAGGCCGTTACAGCCGCACGCTCGGCCCCGGATTGAAGTGGGTCTCACCATTCCTGGAGCGGGTAGCACACCGCATTCCCATTCTGGAGCAACAATTGGACTCGTTTCGGGTGAGTGTGATTACGAAGGACAACGTGGAAGTTGAGTTCGTGGCCACCATCTTCTTTCGGGTAGATCTGCCGAGACAGGCCGTCTACGGTATCCGCGACTTTCGGCAGGCGCTCCACACCGCGGCCACATCCATCGTCCGCAATGCCGGCGGCCAGATGGAGCTTGACGCGCTCCAGACGGCACGCGAGCGGATCAACGAAGAGATTCAGCAGCGGTTGGGGGAAGCAGCCAAGACGTGGGGGATTGAGGTCACTCGAACGGAAATCACCGACATCATCGTTGATGATGAGACCAAGGCCGCCCAGCGGCAGCAACTCAATGCCGAGCGGGAACGCAGGGCAACCATCGCGGCAGCTGAGGGCCAGCAGGTCGCTGCGGCGCGGGCCGCTGATGCGGCGCTCTACCAAGCCCAGCGGGAAGCGGAGGCGATGCGGGTCAAAGCAGACGCGGAGGCGTTTGCGGCGGAGCGCCTGTCCGTCGCGCAGGCGGTCGAGATTGAGCAGATTGGCCGGGCCCTGAAGCAGTACGGGACGGAAGCGGCCCAGTTGGCAATTCAGAAGCAGCAGATTGACGCCATTGGCGCCTTGGCTGCCAGTCAAGGCACGCAGAGCTTGATCTTGCCGGTGGAGGTCGCTGGCGTGTTAGGCACGCTGAATGCCTTGGCCGAGCAGGTGAGGCCGAACCCAAATAGACACACATGAACCCTGCAGTAGGTCGGCCGTCGCGGCCAATGCCGCCGCAGCGGTGGAAATCGCACCGCTGGTGTTGCGGGTACCGCCGGAGGGGCACCGTTGGTATTTTCAGGATCAACCGCCCCGGCGGGGACGACAGACCTGAGGAATAGACCGCTGGCCGCTGCAAATTCGGTGTTGTGGGTACCCTCCAAGCGCCGACCCCATAATTGATTATGGGGTCCGGGGCAGGCGAAGGCGCTATCGGTCACTACGGCACGGCTGGCAGCGACGAGTACTCGGCACCCCACACGACGCGTCCCGCCGGGAACGGCGGCCCGATTCGGCGGCGAGGCGCCGCGCGGCTTAGAATGCCCGTTGCAACAGGCATGCCGAATCGGGGTGACCGGATGCGACCTGTGGCAATTGTTGCGCTGACTATCGCTCTCGCGCTGGCAATCGCCGCTTGCGGCGAGTCGGCAGAGAGCGCCGAGACCACGCCGGCGCCGACGCCATCACCGGCCCCGTCGCCGGACCAGCCCAGTGAGGAGCCGACCATCAAGCAATACGCCGACTATCCCCCGATGACGATCGACGCGACCAAGAGCTACACGGCGGTCATGGTGACCAACCTGGGCGAGATGAAGTTCAAGCTGCTTCCCACCGAGGCCCCGCTGGCGGTGAACAACTTCGTGTTCCTGGTGCGCGAGGGCTACTACGACGGCGTGGTCTTTCACCGCGTGATACCGGGCTTCATGGCCCAGAGCGGCGATCCAAGCGGGACGGGCAGCGGAGGTCCGGGCTACTCATTCGAGATCGAGTCGCCCCAGCGCCCCTACCTGCGCGGAGTCCTGGCCATGGCCAATCGCATGTCGCCCGACACCAACGGGTCGCAGTTCTTCATCGTTTTTGACGATCTCACTAACCGCCTGGACCCGAACTTCACGCTATTCGGTGAGATGACCGAGGGCGACGCGACCCTCGCAGCGATCGAAGCCGTGCCGGTGAGCGTAGGCCCTAGCGGGGAGCGATCCGCGCCGCAGCAAGAGATCGTCATCACGAAAATCGAAGTTCACGAGCAATAGCGCGGGCCGCGAGGGCGTCGCCAGGGTGATTCGCGATGCCGAGCCGGCCACCGGCGGCATAACCCAACCCGCCGGCGAGACCGCGGGACAGGCGCCAGGGCAGCCGCCTCGAGAGTCCCGCGCGGTGAGGCATGGCCGCGTATGGACCTTTGCGCTGGGGGCCGCGCTTGTGGGGCTGGACCAGCTCCTGAAGGCGCTGGTGACCGCGCTGCTGCCGGCCGGCGGCGCGGAGGTGGGACCGCTCTTTGACCTCCGCCACGTAACCAACGCGGGCATAAACTTCGGGCTCTTCGCCGACCACCCGCAATTGGTGCTGGCCGCCACCCTGGCGGTGGGCGCCGGGTTCGTGGCCTACGTGATCGCGCGCCCGCCGCGCGGCTGGTGGCCACTGGCCGGCTTTGCGCTGCTGCTGGGCGGAGGGGCCGGCAACGCAGTCGACCGCCTGCGGCTGGGCGCGGTGGTGGACTATCTCAACATCACCCCGTTCGTCGGGTATCTGAACTTTGCCGATCTTGCGATCGGCGCCGGGGTGCTGATGCTCGTGATCGACTCGTTCTGGCTGGGACCGCGGCGGCGCGCCGTCCGTCACCCCGGCGAAAAGCCTGCCCCTCACTTGATACGGGACCGGGATCCAGGCCCCTCTCGGTGATTGCGGCGGAAAGCCCCCGTTCGTGGTGAGCCTGTCAAACCACGCCCCTCCACAAGCTCAGGGCCTGCCCCGTACCCCGATACGGGGGCGAACGGATCCGGGGGCGCCCGGTGCGGTCCGTGCGAACCCCACATAGCGCGCGGTACCCCCGGCGCGATTCGAACGCGCGCACCCGGCTCCGGAGGCCGGTGCTCTATCCACTGAGCTACGGGGGCGACGGCGCCATTCTAGGGGCGCGCCATCCGGGCCGCGCGTGTACGGGATCGCTGTGCGGACCTGAGCGGCGGCGCGCCGGGCCAAATCCGGCCCGCGCCCAGGCGGCTCGCTGATGGATGCCTGGCGCCTCCTCGTCTCACCTTCAGCCGCCGGCGCCTACAACATGGCTCTCGATCATGCGGTCGCCGAGCACGTGCAGTCCGGCGCTATGCCCCCAACCCTGCGGTTCTACAGCTGGCGCCCGCGCGCGCTCTCGCTGGGCCGCTCGCAACCGGTCGCCGCGGTGAACCGGGACCTGGCCGGCGAGCGCGGCATCGACGTGGTGCGGCGACCCACCGGCGGCCAGGCGATCCTGCACAGCGACGAGCTGACCTACGCGATCGCGCTGCCGAGCGGCCATCGCCTGTCGGCCGGCGGGATATTGCAGTCCTACCGCGCCCTCAGCGCGGGGCTTACGGCCGGGCTGCGCCTTTTGCAACTCACGCCCGAGACGGGCGAATGGTCGCCGCGCGACGCGGCCGCGCAGGACGCTCTCTGCTTCGGCTCCGCCAGCACGCATGAAATCGCCGTGGGCGGCCACAAGGTGATAGGCAGCGCGCAGCACCGCCTGCGGCGCGGGCTACTGCAGCACGGCTGCATCGTGCTCAGCCACGATCCCGACATCTACCCCCTGATGGGGGTAACGCGGACCGGCTGCATGCCGCTCGGTCTGCGCGCGATGCTGGCTGAAGCTATGACCCTGGGTTCTCTGATCGAGCGATTCGCCCAGGGGTTCGCGGAGGGCTTGGGCGCGACCCTCGATCCTCGCGGCCTGAGCGCGTCAGAACGGGCTCGCGCGAACGAGCTCGTACGGCTACGGTACGGTACCGATGGTTGGCTTACACGCCACTAGACCGGAGGGGCGGACGGTCGTATTCGAACGTGGCACGGGGGTGGTCGCGCGGCGCCGACCGACCCTCATGCTCGATATCGGGTGTGGCGAAGGCCGCGAGTCGGGCGCGCTGGCTCGGGCCACGGGCGCGCGCGTGGTCGCGATAGACACGGACGCCGCGGCGCTCGGCCGCGCGGAGCGCGCGCCGCGCGTGCTGTACGTGCGCGCGGACGCCACCCGTCTTCCCATCGCCAGCGCCGCGGCCGACGCTGTCTATAGCTACGCATTGCTCCAAGTGCTGCGCAATGGCGGGAACGAGATGATCCGCGCGGCCGTGCGCGAGATGCGCCGCGCGCTGAGCGGCGACGGCACGGCGATCCTCAGCACTTTGGCCGACTTTCGGAGCCAGAACCCAGGGGACCGCAGCCTCACCGGGGCCGAAGTGTCGCAGGTCATGCGCGGCAGCTTTACGCTCGGGGAGCTGATCGGCCTGATGGACTCCGACGCCGACGGCCGCGTCTCCCGCTACTGGTACATCCACGCCCTGCCGGTGCCCGAGGCTGCGGGCTAGGGAGCACGGCCAGCACCCGCTTACTGCGCTCCGAGGGCCAGAGCAGGAACGCGGACGATCCACGGATCGAATCTGGAAGTTGCTAGCCACGCCTCACCCCGGCAAGGCCCCGGCGTCGGTACAGCCAGAAGGTGAACCCGCCGATTACGACAATGTATCCCAGCATCACAAGAGACGCGTGGAGCGCTCCGGGAAGCTTGCCGATTCCCTCCGGTACTACCCGCACCAGGACAACGTCACCTTCCATCCATCCGCTGACGGCGCGGCTGAGGAAGAAATCAGAGACGCCTCGAAACTCGTCAAATCTACCCAGAAGAGCAACAAGAATCTGATCGACAAAATAGTAACCTAAAGCATTCGATATAGCCATCTGAATAGATGGAGTCGATATCGCCATAAGCATCGCCAGCACGATGTACGGGATGAGTCCATAGATCGACTTGCCGTACCTTATGGCGACCTCAGACCACTCTGCGGAGCCGGCGAATCCGCCTCCATCAACCGCGGTGAGTGCAGAGACTATCAGGCTGCCGACGGCGATGGCAATCGATACAGCCAGGAAGGCGGCGGCACCCCACAGCGCGATCAGGATGGCCTTCGACGCGAGGAGCCGCCGGTAGCCGACGCCCATGGCATGCGCTATGCGTAACCCGCCCGATTCATACTCAATCCCGATAACAATCACTGCCAGTAGCATGATGAGGATGACGCCTAGTGCGTGTGCGAATCCGAGGCTGTTAACGATGCTTAGTGGGAGGACTGAAGCTTGCTTTAGTACCCGCTGATCCGCCTCTAAAGATTCGCATGTATCGGCACGATATTTCTCAATATGGTCGAGAAATCTCTCGCGGCTGCTTGTGCTGAGCTCCTCAACCTCTGGAGGTAGACTTCCTGACGCTAGATCACGGCAGGTCACGTGAACTTCGACGGTCTTGCCGTCTGCATCGCTTCCCGCGAAGCTAGTCGCTGCTTGCCCGAGCATCACCCCGCTTTGGCTTAACGCGTAGCTGTACCAATAGGTGACCTGGGGAGCGAGCAGTGCAATTGCCAGCAGAATCCACGGCATCCGGCGGCGGCGGAGCTTGTACCACTCCCACTTCGTGAGGTTGAGCACGTAGGCGATCACTCGGGACTGGCCTCGGAGTATCCGGTAACGTCGAGGGAGTATCGTTCTAAGGCCATACTGGCCCGCTCAGTGAACCGGTCAAGTCGGACAAGCGGTAATGCGCGACCGTTACCACGAGCCGGTGGCCGTCGGTCCTTGCGTCCTCCACCCAGTCCAATCCCGCAAGGCGCCCGGCAGGCGCGTAATTTGTGCGGCGCTGCGGCCGCGGCGGGGTCAGGCGCCCGCGCTGACCAGTGGCTCGATAGCGCTGACGTCGGTCGAGGCGCGCGCGACGTCCAGGTCGTACATGCGCTGAAGGTTCAGCCAGAACTCGGGAGTCATCTCGAGGGCCTTGCCGATCCGTAGGGCCGTGTCGGGGGTGATGGCCCGTCGACCGTGGACTATCTCGTTGATGCGCCGCGGCGGCACGCCCATGGCCCGCGCGAGCCGGTACTGGGTAATGCCGAGCTCCCCGAGCATCTCAGCCAGATGTGATCCTGGGTGGATCGGTGCGATGGTGGTCATGCGTCTCTCCTCAGTGGTAGTCAGTGATCTTGATCTCCATGGCCCCCTGGTCCGTCCAACGAAAGCACACGCGCTCCGCAGGCCTACCAGACGACTGCCAGCCCTCAGGGGTGGGGTCAGCGACAGAAGGCGTACACTCAAGGTCCGCGGATCCTGAAGAACGTGGCGAGGAGCGCATGCAATGGCCTTGTTCCGAGCGGGAGTAGAGCCGCCTGGCGGCACCGAGCGGCTGATCCAAGACCTAGAGCGCGAGCGCGAGGACTCCATCTGGCTCAGCACGCACATGCTTGAGCTGTTCGAGACGTACGGTCCCCGGTTCGTTGCCATTCGCCACCAGAAGATAGTCGATCACTCGTCCCGGTTTAGTGAGCTGCTCGCCAAACTCGAAGCTGCCGGGGTGGAGATGAGCTCGGTGACGATTGAACTGCTCACCAACGATACGACACCCAGAATCTAGGCCCCGGTGGCACTGTACGGTTGGGCGGCCCAGCCAAGTCCCGAAACGCCTTTCGCACCGTACATCGGGGCAGTTGTCTTCGTAAACCACCCGGAAGCTTCGTCAACGCAGCACGTGGCGGTTGGTTTCATGCTCGATACGGGCGCTGATCGCACGATACTTTCGCTCCGCAAAGCGCGGCAGTTGATTGGTAGTACTCACTGGCAGCGCATCTGTCACAGCAAGCCGCCCGTCAACCTTCACGGCATCGGGGGCGCCAGCTCGTATTGGGAAGTCCCGATGCGGCTTTGGTTCATCGACCAACCCGCGAACACGCCTGTCTTCGTCGAACGGGATGTGCTGGTTCCACCCTATTCAGAAATCCAGGACCTCGCCGAACAGGCGGTCGAGCGCCAAGGGCGAGAGCCGATCTCACTTCTTGGCCGCGACGTGTTTGGCGCTATGCGCTTCGAGTTCGATCTCACGAAGGCCGGTGCGCCGTCATCGGTGATCCTTGAGCGGACTCGGCTGACACCCTGACGCCCGGCCGGCTAACTTGCCCGGAACACTCCCAGCCACGAACCGAAGCGCGTGCGCACGGCCTTATCCAGGGCCGCCAGCGCGCCCGCCGCGAGGGCCACTCCGGCCGCGCCCAGCAGCTGCGTACCCAGGTCGTAGACCTGCGGGCTTTGCACCGCCGCCACGGCCCCTGGCACGCCTGCGGCCAGGAACGCGGCGCCCAGCACGCGCGCGAAACGCCGCATAACTCCGAGCTTCAGGCTGTAGGTCTGTTGCATATCTCTATGCTCCTATCGTGGCGCGCGGGTCGTGATAGAACCGCTCGGCCACCATCACTGCGTCCCAGTCGTCGGGACGAAACGCTTGCTCTCCGGCCCTCCGCACCGCCTGGATCACCTCGCCCAGGTGGTGCAGCGCCCGCATCTTTTTCTTGTGATTGGCGTCGCGGTCCGCCCGCAGCGCCTCCAGCTCGGCCGTGCTTGCCATGTTTTGGCCCTCCAGAATGACGTCCGCGTAGCGATAGCCCTGATCTCGAAACGATCCCCTCGAGTAAGCGCCCGTGTTGTAGTCGGCCAGCGCCTCGCGGTAGTCCCCACCGCGGCGCTCGACGTGCGCGGCCATCAGGCGCGCCGCGTAATCGAGCGACGCGAACGGATCGAACGTGCGGCCGCGCATGGCCGGATGCCAGCGCGGGATGATCTGGGCGATGCCCTCGGCCCCGGCGCGGCTGACCACGGCCGGCCGCCAGCCTGACTCCATGTTGATTTGCCGCCGGAACACCTGCGCGTCGTAGCCCACCTCGCGCGCATAGGCGTCCGCATAGAGCTCGAGAGGGTTCACGCGCCGGCCGCCCACCCGGAACGTCGCCCGCTCGATGGCGCCTCCCGGCGCGGCGTCTACGTGCAGGTGGTGGCCGGTGCTGTTGCCGGTCGAGTCGCACAGCCCCAGCGTCTGGCCCGCTTGCACGCGCTCGCCCACCCGGACGGCCGGCGGCTGGTCGAAGTGCAGAAAGCGCCACAGCACGCCCGCGGCGTCTAGCAGCGCCGCGGCGTTGCCGTATGGATATCCGTCGCGCACGGCCGGATCGCGCGTGCTGGGCTGCTCGGTCGTCCACACCGCCGCGACCCGGCCGGCCGCCGGCGCCTTGACCGGCTTGCGGTAAACAGACGCGTCCCACAGCGCCAGATCGAGGCCGCCGTGCCGGTAGCTGCCGCGGTCCAGGCCGAACGCGGAGGTGACCCGCAGCGTGCCGTCGAGCGGTGGAATGAGCTCCATCAGCGCGCCAGCACGGCCGCCAGGACCGCTCCGAACAGCCCCAGGTTGAGGAAACCGAGACTCAGTCCGATCTGCCAGCTGAGCCGCCGGGAGTCCGTGATGCCATGCCAGATATCGCGCTCGCGCCGATCGATCTCTTCGCGCGGCATGAGCTTGGTGGCCACCTCGACCTCGAACGAGGCCAGGCTGGCCGCCAGGGCGTCGATGGCCGCGCGATCGCCCTCAGTCATGCACGGACCCTTCCGCCGTGCGTCTCCGCCCCATCAGGCCAGCTGCGCGATCTTCTTGAGCACCCGGCGAACCTGCGCGGCGTCGGTGACGTCCAAGCCGTCGATCTCGGCCTCAAGCGGATGGCGCGCGCGTGCGGGCGGCTGAGTGGGGGCGTGGCCGCTGATGGCCTTGTCGAGCGCCGCCTTCGTCTTGTCGTCCAACTCGCCGCCAAAGCGCACGACCAGCTTGTCTCCGGTCCACGAAAGCCCCCCGAAGCCGGCAAGATCGAGCGCCTTGATCTCGCCTTCCAGCTGCTCCACGTTCGGCTTTTTGGTATACGTAATCTCGATCATGGTTAGCCCACCAAATACGCGAAAGCGATCTGCTTGCTGAACGACGCGCCGGGGATCGTGCCGCCGAATTGGAAGGTGACTTGAAGCGTCTTTGCCTGACTGCTGTCCTCAACGGCGGACCCCCATCCCGCAAACGAGACTCCACGGCCCGTGTTGGTCTGATAGCCCCCGTTGAAAAAGCCCTGCTGCGCGCTCGCCGAGTTGGAGGCGGCTAGCACGAAGACGATGTACCAGTCGCCCTGCAGCGCGTCGGCCGCTATCCACGGACCAGATACTGCGAGAGCAGTGGCCCCGTATTTCAAGCGAAACTTCACGTCGTAAGTGCCATGGTTTTGAAACAACACCCCGGCAACGTGGACAACGATCATCTTGTTAGTGCCCAACTGGTTGGCGGGGACGCTGTACGAAAAGATCGATGTTTCAGTTGAGCCGGACACGCTTACAACCGAGTAGTCGCGGTGCACAATGCTGGTCGCGCCTACGCCCGCCGCTTGAAACGTAGGCGCCGCCCCGGGGCCGTTGGACGTGAGCACCTGGCCGCCGGGGCCGGCGGCCACCGCGGACGGGTCGCCGTCGCCGTCATACGTGAGAAGGTTCCCGGCCGCACCGCCCGCCAGCTTGGCGAGCGTCACTGCGCGGTCGGCCAGGCCGTCGGTCGGAATCTGAGTCCCGTCCCCGTCGACGCCGGTGTGCCGGTGGCCGCCGGCCGCGCCGAACTCGGAGTCCAGACGGTCGGCGTTGTCATTGAAGACGTTGACGTTGTACTGCTCGGTCCCCGCGGGCTTGGTGAGCCCTAAGTTGCTAGTTGCCGCTGCCATGTCCGCTCCCTATAGATTCGCCGCTTGGGCATGCGTGTAAGCCGCAAGTTGCTGGTGCCGGTAGGCCGCCAGCCGGTTCTGGCTGCCGGCCGCGGCCGACTGGCGGTACTCGGTGGCCACCACCGGCATGACCCAGGCCAGCTCCTGACCGGATTCGTTCCGCTGCGCGCGCGCCTCTACCCCGCGCACCAGCACCTCCAGCACCTCGCCGTCCGGACCCACCAGAGAGACGGGTCCTTCCGCCGCGGCGGCCTTGGTGACCGCGCGCCGGATATCGGCGGCCGACTTGCGGTCGCGGCCTCCGTCCCGCAGCGGCAAGTTGTCGGCGACCCGCACGGTCATCTTCAGCACCCGCTTGAGCCCGGTGCGCACGGCGTAGGCCAGCGCCACGGCGCGAATCACGGGCGTGGTCTCGCGGTCCAGGGCCGCCAGCGTGAGCCGCAAGTCCACGAAGGCGCCCGCGGCCAGGCCGCCGAACTCGATTCGCCGGCCGCCGGTAGAGGCAAAGCGCCCCAGCGACTGGTAGGCCGCGTCGGGCGCCAGGCGGTAGGCCGCGCTCACATAGGCGCGCGGGGAGAGGTTCTCGCCGGTCAACGAGAGCGCCAGGAAGGCCTTCGTCTGGGCCGCGAAGTTGCCGTGAAAGCGCGAGAGCACCAGCGCGCCCTCGGCGGCGTATCGACAGTTCGCGTCGTGCAGCGGGTTGGCGGAGCCGCGCGGCAGCACGATGGACGCCACCGACGCGTCGACCGCCAGATACAGGCGCGGATTCGGACCCGGCAGGTCCGAGACCCACATGTGCCGGCACTCGCGCGCGCCCAGGTCCGCCAGCGGGTGCCATGAGGCCCGCGCGTGGTCCAGCGCCAGCAGGTAGCTCCTTCCAGCCTCGCTGCGGATCGCCGCGTAGAGGAAGTAATCGTCGCCGGCGCAGGCGGTGATACGCCCGCGCACGGGCGAGTCATTCCCGGTTAGAAGCTCCGGGCCGAACGGCTCGATCCTGTTGGGCGCGAAGCGGTAGAACCCCTGCCGGATGGGCAGCCACAGATAGCCGCGCCAGGTGTTGGCGCCGCGGCCGGCGTCCGTGCCGGCGCTCGCGGCCGGATGCGGCCAGGCCTGCCTGTCGACCGACCGCACCGCGCCCGATCCCGTCACGCGATAGAGGCCGTCCGCCGTGGTGACGTAGGCCGAGTCGGCCAGCGCCAACAGGTTCGTGGCCGGGCGCGTACCGTCGCCAACCGGCAGGCCGGCCGTGTAAGTAGCCGCAGGTCCGCCAGTCACCGACTTGGAGACCACCGGTCGGCCGCCTTCGGCGCTAACCCGCACGAGCTCAGGCCCAACGGTCAGGAAGTAGTCGGCTTTGCGCGGCTCGCGCAGTCTCAGCCCGCCGACCAGAGTGGAGCCGTGCAGGCGCGCTCCCACCGAGAGCCGCAGCCAGAACCCGGTGGTCCCCGCGATCGTCGCCGCGGTCCAGGACGCCGGCTCGGCGAAGCGCACTTCCCCGTCCCGCCCAAGCGCGGCGCCGTTGTACGCCGTGCCGTCGACCAGCTCGGAAACCGCCGCCCAGGCGGTCCCGTTCCAGTACTCGGCGGCGAGCGCCGCCGCGCTGCGGTTAGCGTTGGCGTTCATCCGCACGCGCACGCCGGTGAACGGGAGGGCGCCGCCGACCAGTACCCAGCTGCCGGCCGCGGCGGTGTCCAGGGACCTCAGGTCGACGTGCGTGGCGCCGTCGTCGTCGCTGGCGGCGGAGGTGTAATCGGCGTAGGCGGCGCCGGCGTTGGTCGTCTTTAGGACCGCTGCGGGATCCACGAGGTGGCCCGCGTGTTGCGTCCAGGCGGCGCCGTCGAACGTCCAATAGGCGCTATCGGCGGGCGATCCGCCCAACGCCACGAACGCCAGCGGCGCCGCCGCGTCGCCCTTGTAGACGGCGGCCGACCTGGCCGTCACACCCGTCCCGAAATCCTTGCTGAGCGCCCAGCTCGCGCCGTCGGAGGTGCGGTACGCGGCCGATCCCACCAGCACGAACAGATCGCCGCCCAGCTCGAAGTGCGCCCGCACCACGCCGCCGTGGCCGGTGTCCGACTCGCGCACCTCGGGCGGCAGGGTTATCTGATTGGGTATGCGGGTGTCGGCAAACCCGTAGTAGTAGCGCCTGCTGGCGCCGATCGGCGCCACGCGCTGACCGAAGCCGCCCGAGAGGTCCTCGGCGGCCCAGGTGGCCTCGTCCTCGGGAGGGAACTGCGCGTAGGTGGCGTCGGCCTGCGAGACGCGCTCGGGGAAGAACTCCAGCTTGCGCTCGTGCCAGTCCAGCTGGCCGTCGGCGCCGCTCGTGAGCATCAGCCCCGTGCCGTCCAGAACGCAGTCGTAGGGGTACGGCGCGCGCGTCGACCGAGGAGACACCTAGCCGCCGCCCGCGATCATCACGCGGCGCACCGCGCGCGGCTGGTAGAGCCGCGAGAGCTGCTGGAACTCGCGCGCCGCCTCGCGCTGCAGCAGGTCGTAGCGCGCCACATCGGCGGCCGGCGCGTCCCGTTTGAGGCGCCGATAGATCTCCACCAGCGCCCCCTGCACGATCCAATCCGCCGGGGCGTCGGTGGCGCTCGCTTCGCCGCGCAGGGGCGCATACGGGCGCAAGGCCTCTATGACCAGCGCGGCGCCGGGCTCCGGCGCGGCCGCCACCTCCAGCCAAAACGGGGACCCTGCGGCCGCCGGATTCTCGGCCAACCGCCACCACTCGGACGCGCGCATGAGGCCGCCGCCGGGCGCGTCCGCGCGGCGCTCCCAGACCTCCACGACCTGCTGCCGGCGCTCTATCCAGCCCGGCAGCGGATACTGGCGCCGGCCCGCCTGAACCAGGATGACGTTGTCCCAGGTGGTGACAGCCTGCGCCTCCTGCCCGTCCAGCCAGACCTCCAGCTCGTGGCAGCCCGCCGGAACCGAGAACGGGACGCGCAGCGCGCGCCATTGCACGCCGCGCTCCGAGCGGGTGGCCAGGGTGGTCGCGGCCGTCGCGTTGCGAACCGTCAGCACGGCCGTGCCGCCGCCGGGCGCGACCCAGACCTCGAGCAGGTGCCGCTGTCCCTCCAGCGCCGCCAGGCGCTGTGAGACCGCGCGGCCGTCCGACGCCGTGTTGGCCACCCGTAGAGCCTGGGCGCCCGCCAGTGAGTCCTGGCCGGCCGGCGCCTTGCTCACAGCGGCGCCGTGGGCCTTCCAGCTGTCCACGCCGTCCGCTTCCATGTCCCCGTCGGGCATCAGCGTGACCGGCGCCATGACGCCATGCCAGCAGCGCGCCAGCGTGTCGTTGACGGCCTGCTGGATCTGCTCCGGCGAAGCAAGCCGCAGCAAGTCGTAGCGCGAGGCGGTGTCCACGCTCAACGGGAACGGGCGGTTGACGGTGAGCGAGCCGCTCGCGGGGTCGTAGGCCGTCACCCGGCGCGTCTGGCCGGCGTTCGCGCCCGCATGAATATGGAGCCAGCTGCCCTCCCAGAGACTTGCGGAGGCGCCGGAGTCCTGCAGCTCGGCGTCTACCAGCGAGACCGTCGACCCGCCGTCCGCGCTGCCCGCCGCGAACTGCATGGCTCGTTGCGCCACCGCCTGCCGCAGAGCGCCTAGCGTGGAGCTCATTCGCAGGTCCGTTCGCCGCGCCGGGGCGCTTTCGGCGCGCTGGCTCGCTCAGGATCGTGAAGGCGCCTGAACCCCTTGGCGAGGTAGTAGGCCAGACGACCGGCCGGCACGCGCGAGCTTCCCGCGCCGCCGGGGTCGATCACCCGCACCCAGCCGTCCGCCTTCGCCGCGTCGGGCAGCAGCCTCACGCGCGGAACGGCTAGCCGCGCCATCGCGGCCGCTTCTCCTGCAGACGCCCGCCGAAGGCCGAGCCTGTTTCCGTTATACGCCGCGCCTGCCGCTCGCGCAGAGCGGCCGAGACCTCGCGGGCCTCGCGCGCGTCCGGCGTCAGCACTATCACCGGCGAGTGCGGCGTTTCGCCCTCGAACCGGTGCACCACGCGCGGCGCGCGCTCGCGCTGAATCCAAATCGTCGGTGCTTGCATGCTTGTTCCTCGTTTCGCTCATGCGGTTACACACAGACAGGCGCTCTTCCCCCTCTCCCGGAGCCCTCTCCCCATCGAGGGAGAGGGTTGGGGTGAGGGGGCTCTTCCCGTGAAGGAGAGCGGGGAGGAGCGGGATTCCCGCCCCGTACTCGATACGAGGCGGGCTTTGCGCCCGAATCACGAAAGGGCTCTTCCCTCCCGGCGGCGCCAGGTGCGGCCACCCTCCGCTCAGCTGCGCGGGGTGGCGGCGTCGAAGAGCAGCTCCACGCCCCACGAGTCCTCGTACTCGCCGAAGCCGTAGTCGGCCACCACGTTCAGCTCCCAGGCGCGCAGTGAGGCGTCCCGCTCGCGCTCGACCGCCCAGTCCTTGAACACCACCAGCACGATCGCCTCCTTGGAGAACAGACCGCCCTTGGCGTCGTCGTTGGCGTCAACCGTCAGATTGCCGGCCTGGAACACGTCCACCCCGAAGGCGCGCGTCACCCAGTGGTTCTCCAGCACGGTCTGCGAGATGCCGCTCGGCACCGGATAGGTGCCGGTGGGCGAGATGTCGGCCGCCAGATCGTGCGCCTGGTACGGGTGAAGAACCGCGAAGTGCGGCTTGGGCGCGGGTTGGGCGGCGCCGTGCAAGCGCGATACCGCCGCGCGCAAGTGGCCCATGGTGATGTTGGTGCCGGCCCCGCCCAGCGAGGTGCTGAAGCCGTCCAGCAGCCCCAGCAGATCCTTATCGAGCTTCTGGGCTATCGCGTCGCCCAGGACCCGGCCGGCCGCGCGCGACATGTCCTCGCGCGCCGTGCGCAGCGCCCGGTCCGTGACTACGATCTGCGCGCCCACCTCGCCCGGGGTGATCGTGAGCTTGGTGGTGGTGAGGGTCTGCGGATTGGTCATGTCGGTGCCCTCCACCAGGGCGCCGGCCGTCACCGTGCCGAATTTAGGAATCTCCAGCCGGTCACCCGCGCCCTTCGACACCCTGTAGGTGCGCACCAACGGCTCCATGACCGTTCGGTGCATCTGGGTGCGCCGGGCCTCGGCGATGACCGTGTCGACCACGTGGCCGATCGATGAGCTAGTCGTAACTGCCATTGCATGTCCTTACGCGTCGCTGCGGACGCTGCCTTGCTGGTCGGATGCTCAGCGCGGGGACGCCGGGATCTGGTCCTGAAGGTCCCGTGCGCGGGCGGAGGACGGAACACTCACCCGGCCTCCCGCCGGGCAATGCCGTCCGCCCGCCGCCCGCAGCTCCCGCCTAAGCGTTGGGATCTATCGATCCGCCGTCATGGCTCCCCGACGTTGGCCGGCCTGTCGGACGCACACCCGCCACTTTCCGCTTGCACGCGGCGTGTGAGTCCGTTTGCCGGCGGTCGGGAGAGTTCCGGCCGACCGCGACCGCTATCCGCGCGACCGGAACGCGGGCGCCCCACGTCTGGGGCAGGGGTCCCGATGCACGCGCGGATCATTACCTTACACAACTATAGCTTACTGTCGTAACGTACGCAAGTAGTGTACAGCCCGCCCTTCAGCCTCCCGCTTCATCTGACCGGTGGCCGGCGCGCGATTCCGGGGTTGAAGACGGCCAGAGGGCTTGCAAGAATCGATGCCCTTACCAGGCGGGCGCTTATCATCATGCGACGTCTGACCGCGCTTGCGACGCTGCTTCTCGCCTTGGGCGCGCTCACGGTGATTTCCGTTTCGGCGCAAGCCCCCGACGAGCCCGTTGACGGCGGCTGGTTCTTCAGCCAGGCCGGCCCCGGCGAGGGCCTTGGCTTCTCCGTGACCGACGCGGACGAAATCCCGTTCTGGACCGAATTCGAGAAGGCCGGCGGCGTCGCGCAGCTCGGATACCCGGTGTCACGCCGCTGGCGGGACGGCCCGTTCACGCTCCAAGCGTTTCAGAAGACGATCTTCCAATGGCAGCCCGGGCGAGGCCTCTTTCGGCTGAACATATTTGACGAGCTAAGCCGGGCTGGTCTGGATGACGCCCTGCTCAGCCAGAGCATCATTCCCAAGCCGCGCGCCTTCCCCGCAGACGACGGCCAGCCCTTCAGCGTCGTCATGGCGAACCATCTGGTCCTGCTGGACGAGAACGAGGCCATCAAGGCGGTCTGGTACAGCAACCCCGCCTGGCTGGACGACTACGGCCTGCCCGTCGCCTATCAGGACTTCGGCGATCTGCGCGTCCTGCGGGCCCAGCGAGCGGTGTTGCAACAGTGGATGATCGAGACGGACTTTGCCTCGCCCGGCCAGGTGGTGACCGCCAACGGGGGTGATCACTACAAGGACGCGGGTTTGATCCCAGAGGAGGCCACGACGCCGCACGCCGTGGGAGACGCCGTGGCAACGGTGGTCGTGACGCCGGCGCCGAGCCCCGATCCGCCCGCGGAGCCGGAACCGGGGCCCGCCGTGCCGCAGGCGGCGCCCATCGGCAGCGTGTGGAACATCGTGGCGCCGCTCGTATCGCTGGACCAGAGAGTCTGGATCGGGACGGCCACCGGCGGCGTCCTCAGGTCGACCAACGGCGGCGCGAGTTTCACGCCCGTTAATCAGGGTCTTCCGAATCTAGCGATCAACGCGATAGCGCCATCGCCAACGATCCACGAGGACGGGCTGGTGCTGGTGGCGACCAACGAAGGCGTCGCTCGCTCCATCGACGGCGGCGTCAGTTGGGCGCCGGTCGCGGGCCTCCCCGCCGGACGCGTGGGCGGCCTGGTTATTTCGCCGCACTTCGCGGAGGACGGCGCCGTCTATGCGGTCCTGGATGCCGCTGGCCTGTATCGCTCGAGCGACCGCGGCGTCAACTGGAGTGCGGTCCCGCACAGCCACCAAGCCCTGCCGCGGCCGGCTACCTACCTCGGCATGGCGGCCGCTGAGAAGCGCGGCGGCGGGATACATCTATTCGCGTGGACGTCCACAGCCCTGTACGAGAGCGCCGACCGCGGCGCCGGTTTCAACTCGCTCACGAGCGGCAGGAAAGTATTGCCCGCGGGGTTCAGGATCTCCGCGGTGGCCATCCACCCCGCCTGGCGCAGCCAGCAGCAGATCTGGCTCGGGTCCGAGAGCCACGGCATCTATCGCTCTACCGACCAAGGCAAGACCTACCAACAAGTACTGGCCAATCCTAGAAAAGCCCCTAAAAAAGGCCCCGATAACCGGCCGGGAAGAATCAACGTGCTCGCGATCTCGCCGAACGTCGCGCGAGACGGCACCATCTTTGCCGGCACTAGCAAGGCTGGGGTCTTCCGAACTCGGGGCACGAACCGGCTCGACACAGTTCAAGACATTGGCGGACCCGGCACGTGGTCGCGAACCATCGTGAACCTAGCGATCCAGGACGTGAGCGGCATCGCGATCAGCAACGACTACAGCAACGATCGCTGGGTCTTGGCGGTTGGCGGCGTCCGGATCGCCTCCACCAGGTCCGGCGGCGACGACTGGTACACCTACCCGGATCCGGTCGGTCCGACGGGCTGACGCTCAGCGCGGCGCCGCCGGTTAGCGGCGCCCGCACCGAAGCTGGCGCAGGTTACGCTCCGGTGGCCGGCCGTCAGCGCGGGTGGAGGCAAGGTGCCCCCGAGTAATCTCCTGTTCCTGATGTCCGACGAGCACAATGCCCGCATGCTGGGCTGCTCCGGGCACCCAGTGGTTCAGACGCCCAACCTCGACGCGCTGGCCGCCTGCGGCGCGCGTTTCACCAGCGCCTACTGCAACTCCCCCATCTGCGTGCCCTCGCGCGCCAGCTTCGCCACCGGCCGCTACCCGCATCAGATCGGCGCCTGGGACAACGCCTCCCCTTACGTGGGACAGGCGCCCAGTTGGGCGCACCGGCTGCGGGCCGCCGGACATCCAGTGACCACCATCGGCAAGCTGCACTATCGCAGCCCGCTGGACGACACTGGCTTTGCCGACCAGCGCATTCCCATGCACGTCATGGAGGGCCGCGGCGACGTGTTCGGCTGCATACGAACCGACATCCCGCCGACCCGCTTCCAGCTCGAGCACGTGGACGAGGCGGGGCCGGGTGAGTCGGAATACATCCGCTACGACACCGGCATCGCGGACGCCGCGGTCCGCTGGCTGCACGAGGAGGCGCCCGCGCACGAGCGGCCCTGGTGCCTCTTCGTGTCCTTTTCGCTCCCCCACTTCCCGCTGATCGCGCCCCGCGAATACCTGGACCTATATCCCATCGACGAGGTCCCCCTGCCCATTCAATGGCAGCCCGGCGACTGGCCCCGCCACCCCTACGTGAGCGCGTTCCGCGAGGCGCGCGTGCAGTCCGACGCCGAGTTCCGCGGCGCGGCCATGGTGCGCCGCGCGGTGGCCGCCTACTTCGGCATGTGCACTTTTGTGGACGCCCAGATCGGGCGCGTTCTCGACGCGCTCCAGGCCACCGGGTCGGCCAGCCGCACGCGCGTCGTCTATACCAGCGACCACGGCGAGACCCTGGGCGACTACGGCCTGTGGGGCAAGAGCGTCATGTACGACAGCGCGCTGGCGGTCCCGCTCATCCTGGCGGGACCCGATGTGCCGGCCGGCGCCGTGGTGGAGCAAAACGCTTCGCTGGTGGACGCCTTCCCGACCATCCTGGACAGCTTCGGGCTGGAGCCCCACGGCGACGACGCCGACCTGCCGGGAGCGTCGCTCTGGCCCGCGGCGCGGGGCCAAGACTTCCTACAGCGGACGGTCTTCGCCGAGTACCACGCCATGGGCGCGCCCCATGCCGCATACGCGCTGTGCGACGGGCGTTACAAATACGTCCACTACCTGGGCCATCCCCCGCAGCTGTTCGACCTCGCGGCCGACCCCGAAGAGCGGCACGACCTGGCGCCCCCGCCCCCGCCCGCGCCCGGCGCCGCTTCCGCCTCGCCCCTCGGGCCTTCTTCTCCCTCGCTCCTTCAGCCCTCTTCCCCCTCTCCCCGTGAGGGCCCTTCTCCCTCTCCCCGTGAGGGAGAGGGTTGGGGTGAGGGGTCTCCTGCCTCCTCCTCTAAGTCAACCGAGCACACCCCGCCGGTCCCGGAACCTCCGGCGGTCGTTGTCCGGCGCATGCAGACCGAGCTCCGCCGCCTCGTCGACCCCGAAGCGGCGGACGCCGCCGCCAGGGCCGACCAGCGCGCCTGCCTGCAAGCCAACGGCGGCGAGGCGGCCGTCCGCGCCGCCGGACCGCAGATCAACTTCACCCGCGCCCCCGAGCAGTTCCGCTGAGACCCGCCCCTTGCGAGTTCGTCCCCCTCGCTCCTTCAGCCCTCTTCCCCTTCTCCCCTTGCGGCCCTTTCTCCCTCTCCCCTTGAGGAGACCTTTGCGTAACCTCTCCAGCGGAGGCGGGAGAGCGGGCCTTATCCCCTCGCCCTTGAAGGGAGAGGGCTAGGGTGAGGGTGATCCGAGGCTTGCGAGTGGGGTGTCGACCAGTTATGCAAACGTCTCCTTTGAGGGAGAGGGATGGGGAGAGGGGGTCTCTTCCCCACCTGTCCCAAGCCCCCTGCCGCCATTCCCAGGACGGCCCGCAGGGTTGAGGTGCCGTCTCGAGAATCGACGCGCGGCATGCCGGCCAGTCGCCCCCGGATTAAGATGATCGAGGCGGCGGCAACCGGCCGGCGCCTCTCAGCCCAACGGCGCGGCCGCAAGCGGAAACCCCCACCGCACAGGCGGCACGGAGGAGACGACGGTGCAATCAAATCGACGCGATCGGCCCGGAGTAACAGGTGAAACGCTGCTCGACGCGCAGTTCGACCCGAACGTCATCCCCTATTGGCGCTGGCTCGTGTCGATCGTCCTCTTCGTCACGATCGTGGGCATACCGCTGATACCGCTCTGGCTCCTCTACAGCCTCTGGTTTGGCCCGCAGTACCTGCGGCGCATGTCCGCCCGGCTGACCACGCAGGCCCTGGAGATGCGCAAGGGAGTGTTCAACCGCAGCGAATCCACCATCCCGCTCGACCGGATCACCGACCTCCGCCTGCACGACGGACCGCTCATGCGCCGTTACAAGCTGCGCGGCTTGAAGGTGGAGACCGCCGGCCAGTCGGGGCAGAGCGCCAAGAGCGAGGGCGATCTGCTGGGAGTGGCGGACGCCCTGCAGTTTCGCGACGCGATCCTGCAGCAGCGGCAAAAGGTGACGGGCGCCGAACCGGCGGCCGCGCACGCCCCCAGGCCCGCCGTAGACGCCACCGGCCTCCTCAGCGAAATTCGCGACATCCTGGCGCGCATCGAGGCCAAAGACTAGCTCCGCCGCACCAGCCAGAGTTCCTGGAAATTATGAAGTCTGCCGTGTATGCAATGAGGGGATATTGATGATTTTTGTTATCCAATGCGCTGCCCGTAAGAGAGACTCCGCTGGCACCCTTGTGAAGACGAACGGATCGCGAGTGATGTTCGCGGCCAACCCGAAGGAGATGCCGCACGACGGGAACTATGTCTATGCGCATCCGGACGACATCTCCGATTGCGGAATATCGTGGAGGGACCAACTGCTGAAGTACAACCGGAACCCGGGTCACAATCCTCTGGGCCTCATGCCAGCATGGAAGCTTTACGGAGCCCCAATCTATTCCAGGTTGGTGGACACGTATGGACCCGAGCACGTGTACATTCTCTCCGCGGGATGGGGGTTGATTGCTGCTGAATTCCTAACGCCCAACTACAACATCACCTTCGCTCCAAGTGCCGCCAAGGGGAACCGGCGAGGCAAGAAAGACTGCTATAAGGACCTGTGCATGCTTCCACCCGGGTGCAAAGATCCTATAGTGTTCTTTGGTGGCAAGGATTACGTACATCTGTTTTGTGAACTGACTCGCTGCTTCGATTGCCGAAAGGTTGTATTCTACAACTCTGTCAACCCTCCATACGCGCCTGGCTGCGAGCTGGAACGGTTCCGTACTACGACACGAACGAATTGGCACTATCTATGCGCTAACCGATTTATCGAAGGTAAGGTCGCGACCAGTTGCGGCTAGCTCCCGATCTCCCATCGGCTAAAGTCGGTCGGAAAGAATCCGGCTGGCCGCATCAGCTGACAGGAGCCAGAATGTCCAGCTTTGGAGTGGCCGAGCGGCGGCGACAGGCGGCGTTTCGAAACGCGTCGCCGACGATCAGTGCGGCGGCGCGAGCACCGGTGGACGAAAAGGGACGGAAGTACGGCCACCTGCTGGCGCTGGGATGCGAGGAGGAGAATCTCAATCCGGTGCTGCGCGGCGAGAACGGAGCGCTCCGGTTCTTCAAAGAGCGCGGGTTGCAGTGGTGGCAAGCCAGAATGAACGGCGACACTTCCAAAGGAGAGCGGCCTACCCGCAACCTGGCGAGTTCGCAGATCGCCTGCGTGAACTTCCTGCTGCCGCTGGCGTCTATTCCGGGCGCGCTGACGGCGGTGCTGCGGTCCATCGATG
The DNA here is from genome assembly GCA_965220075.1 of Chloroflexota bacterium. Classification (GTDB taxonomy): domain Bacteria; phylum Chloroflexota; class UBA11872; order UBA11872; family UBA11872. Next base: position 249,411 of record OZ244806.1, on the reverse strand, counting down.
ACAACGTCACCGGTGTTGTGGACATCCAAGACGGAGATCGCGTATCAAAGGTAGAGATCGAATGGATCGGGCTCGGCCATGCGCTTGAGGGGCCGGCGGTCACAAGCCGAGGCGTGAACTCGACCAGCGTGGACGCCTTTATGGTCGCGGATACTCCGGCCGGGCGGCGAGCCTACCTGCTGGAATGGAAGCACGTCGAGGATTATTCTCGTGGGAGGTACAAGGGAGCAGGTTGCCCAGGCGCGACGCGGCGGCGCAGATACGCCGACCTCTACGCCAAATCCCCCGCATTCAACGGCAAGGTCCCTTTGGACGCGTGGTTCTTCGATCCTTTCTATCAGATCATGCGCTTGCTCCTGCTGGCTGATCGCATGGTTACTAATCGAGAACTGGGAGTTTCGGAGGCCAAGGTGGTGGTGGTTGTTCCAGCAGGCAACAAGATCTATCGGGAACGAATCACGTCACAGCGCTGTTCGACCAGTTCCCCCAAGCACAAACGGTCGCAGACGTCGTGCGGGTGGCGCTAAAGCAGCCCGAAAACGCTTACGCCTCGGTTTGCCCGTCCACGCTGGCCAAGGCGGTGCGAGAGCAGTGCGGTCCGTCGTCTTCCGTATGGGGAGAGTATCAGCGCGCGCGGTACGGGTGGTGAAGTGAATCAAGTTGTGTATCTCAGCTGAAGTAGATGAAAATCAAGTGAAGACATTCTTCTTTCACTATATCTGATCGATAATGAAGCGCGTTTATAGCTCAGCACCTGGTCATCGCCCAAGGCTTCCATGCGGTGAAGTTACGGCTGGCGCCCTATCGCCTATCGGCTAGACGTGACCAGCTGCTGGGCCGGTGTGCCAACAAGTTTGACCTGGGCGCGGAGAAGTAGCTCGAAGAGGTGACGGCACACCGCCTTAGTGCGCCATGTCTGGTCGCACCGGCAGTGTGCACATGCGCCATCCAGCTTCCGCGCGAATGTCTGCTCGCACGTCGAACTGTCGGTCAATGGCCAAATCTACGAGGAAGGTTCAGCGCCTTCGGCGAAGGCCCGGCCAGACCAACTACACCCGTGTGAATCAGGTCTGAGTTGTGGGCCGGCAAAGCAGTCTCAAGTCTACTGTAGGCAGGGCCGGCTGCGCTCTGATTCGACCATGACTATCAGCCCATGACGACCAGCGAATGAGGGGTACCCTATTGACGAAAAAAGAGACCCACCATGAAAGCGACGTTGACGGCGGTTGCTAGGGTGACGATGAACGTCAGCCACAATATCCGCTTTGTGAATTTCTCCACGCTTTGGGCGACGCGCAACTGATCGCGGTGTCTAAATTCCTGTATATAGGGTTGGATTAGATGATGAACTGTGACCACGCCAGCATCCACTTTATCATACTTAGCGATAAGGTCATCGTCGGACATCCTTCTTATATCAGACGGTTTCACAGCCATGACAAAATAAACGTCCTTCTTGTCCCAGAGCAACTGATTCTACCAGTAACAATGTTAGCAATATCGCTGCGAGGTGACGGCGCTGATTGACTATCTGCACGCCTGCGGTCTAGGCAAGATCGTCCCCAACGGCCTCCCCACGGTTGTCCTACTCAGCCACATCCAGCTCGCCCCAGGATCGGGAGACGCGCTGCCCGTTTCGTCTTCCGACCCAAGCGGCCCGCCACCCCACGTAGGGGCGGTCCGCCCTGCCCTCGACCGCGCATTCGGCCGCGCCTAGCTCCTAAGTGTTGCGGCCGGCTTGGACTCGACGCGGCGCTGGTGGCTCCTGATGCGTCCCTTCCGGCCGGCTCCCGAAATGGGCGTTATAAGCGTGCAAGCGTCCCTATACTTGGGGAGCGTGGCGGACAGACCTCTGCCCGCCGCAGCCACTCCCAGATGACACGCCGCAAGCTGCTGGCCCTGTTTGCTTCGGGCGCCTTAGGCGTGGGCGCCGCGGCCGTGACGGGCGCCGCCGCCTTCATTGCGGCCGGAGAGGCCAAATACGCCGAGCGGTTCTATCCCGGCGTGCAAGTCGATGGCGAGCACGTCGGCGGCCTGAGCTTCGAGGCGGCGCTGGCCCGCGTGCGGGAGCGCTGGGACCCGTTCATCGCCAGTCCGGTGGTGCTTCGTCTGCGCGAGCGCGAGTGGCGCCCCTCGGCCCGCGAGATCGGAATCAGCGTCGACTACCGGACAGCGCTGCGGGACGCCTACGAGTGGGGCCGCGAGGGCGACCTGGACCGCCGGTTCGAGCAGCAGCGCCTCACTGCCTCGGCGCCGCTCGACTGGCCGGTTGCGGTCCGCTTCGACCCATATGAGTTCGAGCAATACGTCGAGCGCATCGCGGCGAAGGTCGCTCGGCCGGTCGCCGACGCGCAGCTGCGTGTGGCCAACGTGGGAGGACAGGATCGTCTGGTGCTGAGCGAGTCGCAGCGCGGCGCTCGCCTCGCGGCCGCCGACTACCTGAGCGTGATGAGCGCCGCCTTTGCCCCGCCCAGGCGCCTGGTAATCGAGCTGGACCTCGAGCAGATCGAGCCCGCCGTCACCACCGAGGCGCTCGCGCCCATCGCCGCTGAGACGCAGCAGCTGTTCGGCGGGCACATAGGGGTCGTGTCCCAGTCTTACCGCTGGGCCATCCCGCGCGACCAGCTTGTGACGGGCGTGACCGTGGGCGGCCCCGCGCATGCGCCTGAGATAAGTCTCGCGGTCGACTACGCGACCTTCGAGCCGCTGGCCAGGCGGATAGCCGACCGGCTTCGCGTGGACCCGGTGGAGCCCAAGATCCGGGTTGACTCCGCAGGTCGAATCAAGCCGACCGTGCAAGGCCGGCCGGGCCGCAAGGTGGATGTCGAGGAGCTGTGGCGCCGCCTGCGCACCGCCTTCGCCGCACGCGACCCCGAGATTCAAGTGCCGCTCATCCTGCTCAAGCCCGACGTCAGCCAGCTCACCGTGGAGGAGCTCCAGTTCGAAAACCTGCTCGCCACGGGCAACTCGCACTTCTGGGGGTCCGAGGACAATCGAGTCGAGAACATCGGGAACGGCTCCGCCAAGATCGACGGCACCGTGCTGGCGCCGGACGAGCAGTTCTCATTCAATGAGGTGGTCGGACCGATCACCGAAGGGAACGGTTTCGTGGAGGGCCTGGTGATCGCTCCCAATCGGACCGAGCCGGGCGTAGGCGGCGGCATCTGCCAGGTATCCACCACTCTCTTTCGGGCGGTCTTCTGGGCGGGCTTGCCCGTGGACGAGCGCTGGCAGCACGCATACCGCGTCGGTTACTACGAGCTGGGCGACGAGCACCCGCCGGGCTTCGACGCCGCGATCTGGCAACCCTCGCAAGACCTGCGCTTTACCAACGACACGCCCAACTACCTGCTCATTCGCAGGGAGTTCAACCCCGGGCGTCAGTTCCTGCGTTTCCACATCATGGGAGCGCCGCTGGGACGCACCGTGGATCTGGAGCCCTGGGCGGGTGAGCCTGTTCCGCCGCCGCCGATCGTCGTGGAAGCTGGCGAGGAGCTTGAGCCGGGTGAGGTCAAGCAGACCGACAACGCCATCGAGGGCCTGCAAACCATCGTCCACCGCACTGTGTCACTCGGTGCACGGGTCCTCTTCAAGGACCAGTTCCGGTCGAAGTTCCGGCCCTGGCCCGAGCGCTGGGAGGTCGGACCCAATCCCGACGGCAGCCTCGACACCTCCAAGATTCCGGACTACCCGCCGGCCGAGGACGAAGGCGCCCCCGCTGAGACGGGCGCTTCGGCGGGCTCGGATGGCGCCGCTTGAGTCCCCCCGGCCGCGCTCTCGCCGGCCCGTCGGGTAGCCGCCGACGAGGCGCCCGTCCTTGGCGTACGTGTATGATTGGCCGAGGTCGGCGCCGCATTCAATCCGCTCGGCGGCGCGCAACGTCGTACTAGGAGTCCGTGGTTCATGCTGCGAATTCGCCTTGCCCGTGCGGGGCGCAAGATGCGGCCGCACTACCGCGTGGTCGTAGCCGAGTCGCGCTGGGCGCGTGACGGGCGACGGGTCGACGAGCTGGGCTACTACGACCCGCTGACCGAGCCTTCCACCGTCGTGCTCGACGTGGCGCGCGCCGAGGAGTGGATCGGCAAGGGCGCCCAGCCCAGCGAGCGTGTGCGCAAGCTGCTGGACATAGCGCGCCAGGGCGGTCCCGGCACGCGGCCGGTCGCTCCTCGCGCGGCCCCCGCCGCGGAGGCGCCCCCAACGGCCGACGGCCCGCCCCCCGAAGCCGAAAGCGCGGCTAAGGCGGAAGGTACGGCCGAAGCCGGGGCCTGACGCATGGACGAGCTGATCCAGTTCATTGCGCGCAATCTGGTCACCGAGCCCGATGCCGTGCGCGTGGAGCGCATTCGCCGCAATCACCTCCACGTGTACCGGCTCTACGTTGCGCCCAACGACATGGGGCGTGTAATCGGGCGCCAGGGGCGTGTGGCCAGCGCGATTCGCGAGCTCATGCCTGCCGCTCCCGTAGCGCAAGGACGCCGCGTTGCCCTCGACATTCAGGAGGCCCGCTGAGCTACCCCTCGGGCGAGTTCCCACTCGCCGTGCAGGGTGCGCCGGTCGGTCCGCGCGGCGCAGTCCAGAGGGGCCTGGGCGCCTAGCGCCGCGCGCAACCGAGCACCCGCTAGCGTCGTCCGCCCGGCCATGACACCGGCCATTCGCTTCGACGTCCTGACTATCTTTCCGCAGATGTTCGGCGACCCTCTGGCCGCCAGCCTGCTGGGCCGCGCGCGTGAACGCGGCCTGGTGAGCGTGAACGTTCACGATCTGCGCGCCTGGGCCGCCGACAAGCACCGCACGACTGACGACTACTCCTACGGCGGCGGGCCGGGCATGGTCATGAAGGCCGAGCCGATCGTGGACGCCGTGGCCGCTCTGCGCGGCCCCCACGGCTGGGCCGTGCTGCTTTCCCCGCAGGGGTCCCTCTTCACCCAGCAGGCCGCGCGCCGGCTGGCGGCCCGCCCGCACGTAGTCCTCATCTGCGGGCGCTACGAGGGCGTGGACGAGCGCGTTCGCATGCTGGCCGTGGACGAGGAGATCAGCGTGGGCGACTACGTGCTCAGCGGCGGCGAGATCGCGGCGCTGGCGGTCATCGACGCGACCGCTCGCCTGGTGCCCGGCGTGATCGGCAGCGAGGCGTCGCTGAGCGAAGAGTCACATGCGCACGGGCTGCTGGAGTATCCGCAGTACACGCGGCCCGAGGTCGTGCACGGCCTGCCAGTTCCCCCGCCGCTGCTATCCGGCCACCACGCACGCATCGAGCGCTGGCGCAGGGCGCAGTCCATCCGCCGCACCCTCGATCTGCGCCCGGACATGCTGTGCATCTCAGACCTTGCGGATGCCGACCGCGCCCTGCTGCATGAGTTCGGCTTGGACGACCCGCATGACGCCGCCGCGCCCGACTCGCGCTGAGCGCGCATCCCGCGGCGCGATCGCGCGCGGGGAGGTGCTCACGCGCCGCTTTGTTTCGGGAGCTCTTTCAGCGGGAATGAGCCGCCTTGGCGCGTAAGCGCGCGGTCGTGCTGGGCGCCGAGGCGCGTCTAGGGCTCAAGGCGGGCGTGGACCTGGTGGCCGGCGCGGTCAAAGTCACGCTGGGCCCCATGGGCCGCAACGTCGCCTACAAGCCCGGCCTGGGCCCGCCCCGAATCAGCAACGACGGCGTGACCGTGGTGCGCGAGATCCGGCTCGCCAACAACCTGTTGCATACCGGCGCGGCCATCGTGCACGAAGCCTGCCGCATCACCAACAGGCTGGCCGGGGACGGCACCAGCACCGCGGCCGTGCTCACCCAGGCCATGTTCGCCGGTGCCCTGCGCGCGGTCGCGGGGGGCGCGAATCCCATGGCGCTGCGGCGCGGCATGGCGGCCGCGCTGACCCGCGCCGACGCCGCCCTGCGCGCTCAGGCCGTGCGTGTGACCGGAGCGTCCGCCGCGGCGCGCATAGCCGCTCTGTCCGCGCACGACCCGACCATCGGCGAACGCATCGCCGAGGTCTTCCAGCGGCAGGGACGCGACGCCGCCGTGATAGTCGAGGAGAGCCCCGTCATGGGCGTCACCGTCCGCTACGTGGAGGGCATGCGGATCGATCGCGGGCTGGCCTCGGCGCACCTGGCCGGCGCCGCCGCCAGCGAGGTCGCGCTCGATCACGCGGACGTGCTGGTGACCGACCGCCAACTCGACGATCTGCCCGCTTTCCTGCCCTTTCTCGACGCGTACGTGGAGCACGGCGGCCGCCGTCTGCTCGTGGTAGCCGCGCGCTTCGGCGGCGGCGTGCTCGGCGCCGTGGTCGCCAACGTCACGCGGGGAAGCCTCCAGGCGGTCTGCGTGAACGGACCGGCCTTCGGACAGCGGCAACGCTGGATGCTGGAGGACTTGGCCGTTTTCACGGGTAGCGAGCTGGTCGGGCGTGAGAGCGGCGTCGGCTGGCGGCAGGTGCCTCTACACGTGCTTGGCAGCGCGGCGCGCGTGCACGCCACGCTCGACGAGACTCTGGTCGTGCGCGGCGGCGGCGACCCTGGCGCCGTCCGCGACCGCAGCGAGTACCTCTGGCTGCAGCACGGGCGCGCGCGCAATCAGTTCGACCGCGAGAAGCTGGAAGAGCGCGCCAACAACTTGCGCGCGGCGATCTCCCACATCCAGGTCGGCGCGCCCACCGAGCTGGAACGCTTCGAGCTGCGGCACCGCGTGGAAGACGCGGTTGCCGCCACCCGCGCGGGTCTGCGGCACGGCGTGGTGCCGGGCGGCGGCACGGCGCTGGTGCGCGCTTCTAGCGCGCTCGAACCACCCGATCACGCTCTCCCCGAGGAAGCCGCCGGCTGGCGCGTCGTGCGCGCGGCGCTGACCGCGCCGACCGAGATCATGGCCGCCAACGCGGGGTTCTCGGGGCGCGTGGTGGTGGCCGGTGTCCGGGCTCAGACGGCCGATCGCGTGGGCTTCGACGTCTTGCGCGGAGAGCACCGGGACCTGATCGAGGCGGGCATCGTGGACCCCTTGGCGGTGGTGCGCGCGGCCCTTCGCAACGCCGGCAGCGCGGCCATGCTGCTCGCCACCTCCGAGACGGTGGTGACGGACGCCGCCTCCATTCGAGACTGGCGGCAGTCCCGCCGTCCCGGCGGTCGGATTGGTAAGCGTTCCGGCGCCGTGCGGCCCTGAGCCAGGTCCGCGGGGCTAGTCGAGGCGCAGGCGCTGCATGACGCCGCGGCGCAGCTTGAAGCTATTGGCCGGCGTCGGGAACCTGCCCTCCCGCACGTCCTCGACGTAGCTTCCCAGCGCGCGCGCGGTCTGCTCCGCGATATCGGCGTACACCCGCGTGTGGCGCGGGACGTGGTCGGCGTTGAACCCCAACAGGTCGTAGATCACCTGAATCTGCCCGTCGCAGTGCGTACCCGCGCCGATCCCAATGGTTGGAACGGTCAGGTGCGCCGTGAGCGATTGCGCCAGGCGCGCCGGTATAGCTTCCAGCACCACCGCAAAGGCGCCCGCGTCAACGTGCGCCCGCGCCCCGTCCACAATCGTCTGTGCGCCGGCCAGATCGGCGCCCTGCACCCGATAGGCGCCCAGCGCGTGGATAGATTGAGGCGTAAGCCCGACGTGCCCCATCACGGGGATGCCGCGCGCCACCAGTCCGGCCGTGATGTGCGCAACCTCGGCCCCGCCCTCGAGCTTCACGCACGCGGCCCCACCCTCCCGCAGAAGCCGGCCGCTATTGCTCAGCGCGTCGTCCAGCGTCGCGTAGGACATGAAGGGCAGGTCGGCGATGAGCAACGGGTACGTGATCGCGCTCGCCACCGCGGCCGCGTGGTGCGTGATGTCGTCCACGGTTACGTCGATCTCGCGCGCGCGGCCAAGCACGTTGGGCCCAAGGCTGTCGCCCACCAGAATGGCGTCCACGCCGGCGCGCTCGGCCAGTCGCGCCAGCGGCGCGTCGTACGCCGTCACGCATACGAGCGGAGGCCCGCCGCCCTTGCGGGCGCGAAACGCCGGGACGGTGACCGGAGCCCTCTCGGAGGCCCCGTTGCTGGTCATGACTTGATGGTAGCGCGCTTACACACGCACCCGGTCAGGCTGGGTTGCGGTGTCACGCAGCCGGTCGGCTTCCGGCTGGGAGGCCTACAGGATGTAGTAGTCCTTGCGGGACCAGTCCACGGGCGCTACTCGCTGGCGCGTGGGAATGCGCTCGACCAACGCGGGGTCGAGGTCCGATTCATCGTACAAACCGCGAATCTGGTTGGCGGGCAGACTGAACTCGCGGCTCAGCTCGTCGTAGAACCCCTCAATGGCCTTGTAGCGGTAGAACCACTCGCAGCCCTCCTCGAACTCGTCGCACCGATCGGCGAAGTACAGCACCACGTCGCGCACGGTGACGTCCTCGGGACGCGTGCGGCTGGAAAGCGTCTGCCCAAAATCGCGGATCCACGTGACGACCTGCCGTGCCTCCCCTGGCGGCATCCGTCGCTTTCCGGCCAACTCTTCCGCGTACCAATCAAGAGCTGTATCGAAACTTGCGCACTCCCCAGCCATCGAAGCCCCCAATTCGATCACTGCTGCAAGCCTGGTGCCCAACCGACTTTTCGCCGAAACGACAACAAAAACGCCCACCCCGCATGGGATGGGCAAAACAGGAAGATCAGCTACAACGCACGGGCCCTCCCGAGCACGATGCCGCACCTCCCTGGCCGAAAATGCAGCAACGTCTCTCGACGCGCTGCGTATCGTATTAATGTAGGCAGAATTACCAAATTGTCAAATCCGAACCTGAAATCTGCGGTCCGCAGCCTGCCGGCATGGTGCCGCGGAGCTGACACGAACACATCTTTGACGCTACATAAAGAACAAATCGTTTGGCTTATGTACGCTTCGCCCCACCCTGAAAGGCGTCCTCAAGGTGATGTGCGCGGACTTGTCATAAGCGTATGTCGCGACGTGTTGCCGCCGGACCAGGGTCGGCGCTTCGCTTGCTAGGCTGCGCGCCATGCCAACGCGCGCGCCGGGGTGGATAGCGAGTCCTCGCGGTCTACGCGGCAAGCGCGCGGTCGTGATGGGACTCGGCCTGCAAGCGGGCGGGCTTGGCGTGGCCGAGTTCCTGCGCGATCACGGTGCCGACTTGCTGGTCACCGACCTGCGCGACGAGCGCCAGCTCGCGCCCAGCGTGGCGCGGCTTGGGCATGCGGGCGTGCGCTACCGGCTGGGTAGCCACGATCCGGCGGACTTTCGACAGGCCGATCTCGTCATTCGCAACCCCGCCGTGCCGCTCGACTCGCCTCTGCTTGCGGAGGCGCGCGGGGCGGGCGCGCTCGTCGAGATGGAAATGACCCTCTTCCTGCGCTGGTGCCGCGCGCGGACCACCGTGGCGGTCACCGGTACGCGCGGCAAGACAACCACCGCCAGCCTTCTGCACGCCATGCTCTGCGCGGCGGGGCGGCCCGCCGCGCTGGCGGGCAACATGCGGGTCTCGGCGCTCCGCCAGCTGGATGACATCCAGCCCGACTCGATCGTGGTCCTCGAGCTTTCCAGCTGGCAGGTCGAGGGGCTGGCCGGATCGACGCTGCGCACGGACGGCGCCGTTATTACCAACCTCCTGCCCGACCATCTCGACCGCTACGCAACGCTCGAGCAGTACGCCGCCGCCAAGTCGGTGCTGATCGAGAATCAGCGCGGCGCCGACTGGACCGTGCTGCCTCGTGACGGCCGCTGGGGCGACTGGTTCGCGCGGCGCGCCGGTGCGCGTGTGCTGCGCTTCGACCCGCGTGGCACGGCGCCCGGCTGGGCTGGCGCCCGGCTGCGCGGTGAGCACAATCGGGCCAATGCCCTGGCCGCCTCCGTGGCGGCCGGCGCCCTGGGCGTAGATTCGGCGGCCGTCGCGGCCGCCCTGGTCGGATTCCCCGGCGTGCCCGAGCGCCAGCAGTGTCTCGGAGTCCTCGACGGGGTGCGGCTGTACGACGACACCACCGCAACCATCCCGGAGGCCACGCTGGCCGCGCTGGATACGATTCCCGGCCCGTGGGTGCTGATTCTGGGCGGGTCCGACAAACGCCTCTCCTTCGACGCGCTGCTCGCTCGGCTCCGCGCCGACCCGGACGTGCACGCACTGGTTCTGCTACCGGGCGCGGGCGCCGATCGGTTGCGCCCCGGTCTGCCGCAAAGCCGGGTCATTCAGGCCGAGACCATGGAGGCCGCCGTTGCGGCCGGTCTCGCCGCCGCCCGCCCGGGCGACGCTCTGCTGCTCTCGCCGGCCTGCGCGTCGTTTGGTCTCTTCACGAACGAGTTCGACCGCGGCGCCCAGTTCCGCTCGGCCCTGGAGCGCCGCGGACTCGCGCCGCCGAGCGCGGGTGAGGCGTCAGCCACTCTGTCGGGTTGAGGGCTTCCGCAAGCCCCGCTCGGCCAGGCGCGCGAGCATGCCGGTGGGGTCGTCGGTCGCCATGACGTCCGCGCCGGCCGCGATTCCCCGCCAGACCTCGCGCATGCCCGCCCGCGGCCAGGTGTAGACCCGCAGGCCGTGCCGGTGAGCGTCGTCCACCAGGGCGGCGCTGGACGCGGTGTCTTGAATCCCCACCATCCGCACCCCCAGCTCGGCCGCGGACTCGACTATGCGTCCTTGTCCCCGCCACGAGTCCAGCCGGTCGCCCTGAAACAGTGCGCAGCGCTCCAGCGCGGGCGCCGCCGCGCCCGCGGATTCCAGCGCGTCAGGCTGGAAGCTCATCAGCACCGGCGGGTAGGCCGCCCGGCTGGCCGCGGCCAGCCGGGCCGTGCGTGCGCCCAGATCGCGAGCTTCGGCCGCGCTCTCGGCCTTGATCTCGATGAACAGGCGCGTGCGCGCCGCGAAGGCTGCCAGCGCGGCTTCCAGCGTGGGGATGCGCAGTGAGGTGGGCCGTCCGTCGGAGTCGACGATCGGGAGGCCGACCAGGTCGGCTAGCTTGCGGGCGGCTACGGCGCCCGTGGCGTTGGTGATTCGATCCAGGGTTGCGTCATGCATGATCACCGGCACGCCGTCGGCGCTGCGGCGCACGTCGAGCTCGATGCCGTCGACGCCCGCCTCCAGCGCCGCCGCGAAGCTCGCCAGGGTGTTCTCCGGCGCCAGCCGCGGGGCGCCGCGATGACCCACCACGATCGGCCCTCGCGGCGCGTCGATTGCGGGTGTCCGCTCATGCATAGGCCGGTTCCGCGGGCGGCCGCCGCCCGCATGGTATGCAGGCAACGCCCAGGCTCCCGATAATGCGACAGCCTGCCGCATAAGCGCCGCCCGCGCGGGAGCCGCCGCCTGAAGGTCCTAATCGTCGCCGACGTACACGCCAACCTCCCCGCGCTGGAGGCCGTCTTGGCCGCCGCGCCTGGCGCCGATGAGATTTGGAGCCTTGGCGATCTGGTCGGATACGGCCCCCACCCCAACGAGGTGGTGGACCGTCTGACCTCCTTGCCCTTCCGCTCGCTGGCCGGCAATCACGATTGGGGCTCGATCGGAAAGGCCGATCTGAGCTACTTCAACGCCGACGCGCGCGCCGCTTGCGAATGGACCGCCTCCGTTCTGCGCGAGGACGTGCGTGCCTTCCTGGCCGGCCTGCAGACGGCGGCGGTATTCGGAAGCGTCTACGCGGCCCATGGCAGCCCGCGGGATCCGCTATGGGAGTACATCACCAACATCCGGCTGGCGCAGGCAAACTTTGGCTACTTCTCCACGGACGTCTGTCTGGTTGGCCACTCGCACGTCCCGGTTGTGTTCCGCTGGCGGCAGGGGGTCTCCGGCGCCGAGGCGTTCGCTACCGAAGTGCCCGTGCTCGACTCGGGCGTGAGCGCCGGCGGCGACCGGCTCATATTCAACCCGGGCGCCGTGGGTCAACCGCGCGACGGAGACCCGCGCCCGGCCTATGCCCTCTATGACGACCAGACCGGCAGATTCCAGTTTCGACGCGCGGAGTACAAGGTCGAGCACACGCAGAGCGCCATGCGCGCCGCGGGCCTGCCCGAACGCCTGGCGATCCGCTTGCAATACGGCTGGTGAGCCGCGCCGGTTATACTGAGCCCGTGACAAAGTTGACCGCCGACGGCAGGGCTCTCGCCCGGTCCCAGCTGGCGGGGTCGCAGCGCCCGGCCTAGCCTGGGCGTTTTTCTTTTAGCCGCCCGGGCGGGCAAAGGAGCGCCCAGTGCAATCCAGCCTGATCGGTAAAGTGCAGAAGGCCCAGCAGTACGCCCGTGAGCCGCACCGCATCCATTTCGAGTCGCTGGCCGTGCGCTTCGCGGGGGATAACAACGAGCATCACATCAGGCTGGATAACGAGACTTGGCACTGTGACTGCGAGTTCTTCTCGCTTTGGAGGACTTGCAGTCATACGATGGCGCTTGAAAAGCTTCTGGACGGCATGGTGTCCGCCGTCACGGCGCCTTCCGACGCCCGAGCTGCCGGCTAGACGGCTTCAAGTCGGGGTCGGCCTCGGCGACCGGCCCTGGGGTCTCCCGTCAGGCGCGCCCTGCGCGTAGGTTGGCAACGGCGCGATTGGCCGCCCGCCCGAAAGTACGCGATCCCAAATTGCCCAGACAGCGCAAGAAGCGCCGCCAGCCAGCCTCCGAGGCTGTTGGAGACGCGCCGCGGGGCAGGACCGTTGCGCTCAACCGACGCGCGCGCTTCCAATACGAGATTCTGCAAAGGCTCGAGGCGGGTATCGCCCTCAAGGGGTCCGAGATCAAGAGCATTCGGGCCGGCGCCGTCAGTCTGGCCGAGGGCTTCGTGACGGTCGACGAGGGCGAGGCCTATCTGCGCGGCGTGCACGTCGCGCTCTATAAACCGGCCGCCGGTGCCAACCACGAGCCCACCCGACCGCGCAAGCTCTTGCTTCACCGCGTCGAGATCGGCGAGCTTGCGCGGCACCTCACGGCACGCGGCCATACGGCCGTGCCGCTGCGCGTCTTTCTCGAGCGCGGCCGGGCCAAGGTCGAGATTGGGATCGTGCGCGGCGCGCGCAGATACGACAAGCGCCAGCGCATCCGCGAGCGCGAGGATGCCCGCGTAATCGCCCGCTTCGTGCGTTAGAATCAAAGCGAGGGGATGCTGGGTTTCGACAGGGCACGAGGGTCAGCGCTGCAGGTCGAGAACGCCGTCAGACTCGCTAACTCGGCGGCAACCAAGTAACTGGCGAACGCGAAGAACTCGCCCTCGCGGCCTAAGCGCCGCGACGTTCGTCCGATCCGTCCCTAGCGGCTCGGAACGAGCGACAACACCCTAGGGTGCTCCGGCCGACACGCCCGCGGCGGCCGGTCAAGACTCGCGGGCTGGCTGCGGAAGATCGCCGTCGGACATGCGGTCGCCGCAGTGAGAACCCAAACGTCCGGCTAAGCCTGTAGACGCGCTGGAATGACTGTCTCTGGACGGGGCGTTCGACTCGCCCCCATCTCCACCATGCTCGGCGCCTGCGCGCCATCGGAGAATCACGCGATGACCAGGCCCGCGGCCAGCCGCGCGCGACCCGACAAGCACTTCACCGCCACCGGATTCCTGGTCCGCGACGGCCGCGTGCTGCTCCTGCACCACCGCAAGCTCGACATGTGGCTGCCCTTCGGCGGCCACATCGATCCCGGCGAGGACCCCGACCAGGCCCTCCTGCGCGAGGCGCGTGAGGAGACCGGGTTTGAGGTCGAGATCCTGGGCGACCGGGTCGAGTTCGAGCAGGAGGACGTGATCGCTCTGGCTCGGCCTGAGACGATCTTGCTCGAGCTGATTGAGCCGGGTCACTACCACGTCGATCTCATCTACTTCGTGCGGCCCGTGGGCGGCGCCCAGCGCCTCGCGTCGCATGAGCACCACGCACTGCGCTGGTTCACTTGGGACGAGCTCGACGATCCGGTGCTGACCGACGACGTGCGGGTGCTTGGGCGCCGCGCGATCGAGCATGTCCGGCGGCTCGACGGCTGCCCGTGAGCCTGGCCGCGCCGGCCTGGCAGCTCATATCGGGGCGGTTCGCGAACCGCCCCTACGCCCTGACGGCCCCGCTGCCCATCGGCTGGCGGCCCGCACGCCCTGCTCAACCAGCTTTACGGCGGGTGAAGCGCAGCCCCGACCAGGTCCGGTCAATCGCCGCGATCTTGTAGTCCACCAGGCCGCTGGCCAGCCCGGCCTCGCGCACCATGCGCTCGGAAAGGTCGGTGGTCGCGCCGGAGGCCTTCTTGGGCCAGCAGACCCACAGACCGCCGGCGCCGGCCTTCTCCCCGTATCGCTTGACCCGTGCCTCCAGCTCGCGGCGGTCCCTGGCGAACCAGACGATCAGGTCGCAGCGGCCCTGCGCGCGCCGGCGCAGGCGCACGCCGCCGGGCAGCGCGCCCAGCGTGCGCTCGAAGTCCTCCGGCGCGCCGACCAGCGCCACCGCGTGGCCCGGCTTGATCCCCAGCTTGCGCGGCAGCGGCGTGCCCGCGTAGCCGGCCAGACCGGAGGCAGGCACTACCGGGTTCGACGGCGGACGCGCGATCGCGGTCTCGAGGGCCGCATGCACGTTCGCCCAGTCGGTGTAGGCAGCGTCCGGCAATAGCTCACGCACGCGCGCGGCCTTGGCGGGGTCGCCGCCCACGAACACAAGCGGGACGCCGCGCGTGGCCTTGGTCTGACGCATGGCCGCGCCCACGTCTCGGCCGTGCGAGGGCAGGCGGCTCAGATCGATGACCAGCGCGTCCGGCGGCTCGTCGCGCAGCGCCCGCAGACTCGCCGCGTCCAGCGGCGTGTGATCGACCTGAAACCGCTCACCCGCCAGCCGCGCGGCCCGCTCCGCGGCCTCGGCGGCGTTCCAGTGGATCAGGCGAATGCGCGGCATGGTGTGTGGGCGCTCAGGATACGTCGGAAGCGGGCGCGGGTTTCAGGACGGGTCGGGGGCAAGCGCCCGGGTAGTCCAGGACAGATTGCCGGCGGACAGGCCAAAAGAGCGAGTACGTTTGACCGTACGTGATCGAGATCTGCTTCTAGTACGGTATCCTTACCATATCAAGTAACCTCATCCTCCAGGAGCGTTCCCGTGCTTGCATCGTTCTCGGACGACGTTGTCAGCGTCACCAACCTCCGCAAGGACCTGCCGGCGATGCTGGATCGAGTCCGCGGCGGAGTCCCTGTCACCATCATGCAGGGTGACAAAGCCGATCTGGTGATCGTCAAGCGCGCCGACCTGGCCGCGCGGGCGGCCGAGACCGAGGCGCTTCGTGACCAGCTCGCCACCCTTGCCGGCGCGCTTGAAACGTTGGAGATCCTGGCCGACCGGAGCTTGCTCGACTCGATCCAAACCGGACTCAACGACCTGCGCGCGAGCCGCGTGGTCGCGCTCGCGAACCTTGACGAACCTGAGTGAGATAGCCGGTGGCGTATGCGGTTGGCGTCACGCAGGGCGTCCGCGACCGAGACCTGCCGGCGCTGGACCCGGCGGATCAGGCGCGCGTCCGCGCCAGAATGGCGACGCTGTCCCTCCAGCCCAACCGGCATCCGCCGCTCAGCGGCCCGCTGGCCGGTCTGCGCAGCGTTCGCGCCGGGCAGGTGCGGGTCATCTTCGCCGTGGACGACGAGCGCCCGACCGTCACCGTAGTCGCCGTCGGACGGCGGCATGCGCGTGAGCGGAGGGACGTGTACGCGGAAACCAGCCGGCGCTTGCAGCGGGGCGGACCGGACGCTGCACCAGCCTCCCAGGATCCCGAGTAACGAACCGCCCCACAATCCCTTAGGCGGCCTGAGACGTTGCTAGGCTACGTATCGTCGCCAGCAAGCACGGTGGCCTGACTACCTTCAACCAGATGCGGTACGTCCGGATGGTTCTCGCTGCGTCGTTTGCGGTCGCGGCGGTGCTTGTGCTGGCACCCACGGCGCTGGCCCAGTGGCCGACGACCTGCGTCGAGCTCAACGACATCGTGGAGGCCCACCTCGGCAACCACGGCAACGTCGGCATCTATCAGCGCGTCTTCGGCGCGGACGCGGAGGCGGGGTGTCGGCGTGACCACCGCGAAGACGTGCGGAGCACTTTCGGATGGGCCGTAGGTGCAAGTTCACCGTCCCCCGAAGCGGTTTCCTCGTGGGAGCTCTACGAATTCACGGATGAGGTCACGGGCGCGTCTACGAATCAGGCGTACCACGGCTCACCTAAGGGCATTGCCGTCTCGTTCAGGGACGGTGAGTTGTTGGTCTTCGTTCGTCCCGGACCTGACGCACACATAACCGAGCGCGCCAGCGATAACCGCGTCCCTGTTCAGTATCGTTTCGACGACGCGCCGCAGATCGATGCGTTGTGGTACGCGTCGTCCAGTAACGAATCGGCGTTCACACGTGGGCCGCCAGCCGCTGAGTTCGCGCGGCTGTTGCTCACAGCTTCCGAGCTGGAGTTTCGAGCGACGAGCGCCGATGGTAGTACGCATACCGCGACGTGGAGCTTCGCGGGAGGCGATTATCCCGCGCATCCGATCCGTAAGGTTCTTGCGAAGTCTCCGTATACGGTTCCAAACGTACAGCTCAATGCCTGGCCTGCGACGTGCGTGCGGCTCAACGATGTCGTGGAAGCGCATCTCGGCAATCACGGCAACATCGGGATATACCAGGCGGTTTTCGGCGACTCGGCCGAGCAGGGGTGTCGGAACGATCACCGCGCCGACGTGCGCGACCTGTTCGCCTGGGCCTTTGACAGCGCCACGACCAGCGCCGTCGGGCCGCCCCTTTCGATTGACGACCTAGTCGAGCAAGCCCGGCCCGCCGTCCGGTACATCCGTACGTCAGACAGATGCGGCAGCGCCTTCGTCGTGACGGCGGACGGTTACGTCGTGACGAACAGCCACGTGCTCGGCCGCGAGCGCCAGGCCTACGTCGGGACTCACGACGGCCGGGAGGAATACGCGCCGGTCGTAGCGGACGATCGGGAGCGTGACCTCGCGCTGCTCAAGCTGCCCGGCGCAGGTCCTCACCCGTTCCTGGCCTTTGGCCGCTCCGCGGACCTGCGAGTGGGTGAGGATCTGGTCATCCTGGGCTATCCGCTCTGTCTGGAAACGTTCACCGCAACGCGCGGCATCCTGTCCGCCCGCCATCCCGGCTGGCTGCAGACCGACGCCGCGGCCAACCCGGGCAATAGCGGCGGGCCGGCCTTCAACGTGCGCGGGGGTGTGATCGGCGTCCCGACCACGAAACTGGGCGGCGCGGCCCGAGTTGAAAGTGCGAACTTTCTGATAGACGGCGACGCAGTGCGGCGGATCGTTGATGACTGGATCAAGCGCCATCGTGCCGGCGCACTCGCGCCTCCCCCGCCTCTGCCGTCTCCGTCGTCCGTGATCGAGTCAGTCGGCATAGCCAGGGATTCGGACTGTACGTCGGGCTGGGACGAGGGCGTGACGTGGCTGGAGTCGCTTCCGGGCGACCCGCTGCCGGATCGTTTCTGTGTTGTGTACTCAGTTTCAGGGTGGTCAACGGGCTGGACGGTGGAGACTCGCTGGTCTTGGCCGAGTGGTCGTGAGTGGCGGACATCCCCGTGGGTGTGGTGTGAATCCGCCGGAAGCGAGTGCCGCGGCGGGTACATGAAGATCTCCTGGACCAACCCGAATCGCTATTCGTCGCGTTCGGGTACCGTCGCCGTCACGCTCTTTGTGGACGGCGACGAAATCCAGACTGACTATTTCACGATCAGCTAGGTGTGATTCCGACCGGCCAAGTCCACAAGTGCGCGTCCCAATCCGTCGCCCCGGCGCGCCAACCAAAACCGCCGCGGAGCCCGGCTCGATTCCCGGCTTGCCCGGCAGCGGGGGCGTGTGGGTTCAGGAGGAGCTGGAATCGATAGCCGCCCGCAGCAGGGCGGCGCGGTGTGCGCGTTCGTCCGGCGGCGCCCGGTAGCGCTCAGGCGTGCGCTCGTACAGCCGGTCGTTGCGCCAGCGCGGCAGCACGTGCAGATGGTAGTGCCAGACCTCCTGGCCGCCCCCGGGGCCGCTGTGCTGACGGGTCGAGATGCCCTCACACCCATAGGCGCTCATCATCGCCGCGGCCGCGCGCTGCGCCGCCGCGTGGATGTGAGCGGCGCATTCCGGCGGCAGATCGACGATGGACTCGAAGTGCGCGTTGGGGATCACGATCACCGATCCCTCGTTGCGCGGCCACCAGTGCGAGCCCACAAACGCCGTCACGTCCGGGGTCCGCAGCACGTCCGCCTCCGACCCGCCGACCACCGGCCCGCCAAACTCGCCCTGCGCGATCCGGCAGAAGGGGCAGTCATAGCCCGGCGGGGCGTACCCCTGGAGAGGCTCACTCAACGCGCGGCGCCTTCACCACCGGACCAACCCGCCCAGCCAGCGTTGATTATGCCGCTTTCGGCGCTATAGTCTATAACGGGATCGCGCATGCGTACTGATAGAGTGGCACAGAGCAGATTCTCAATGAGTTGTGGCGTGCATACACTCTGCTACTCAGCAATCGCGGATAGACAATGACGCAAATCGATCGTCAGCCCTATGGGAGTGGAATCGTTACTCCACTAATATTTGAACATTCATTCGGTTTAGAGGAGGGCGCATATACGATCCAAGATGCTGCTCTGTATCTCCGAGCCACGACGCCGCCAGATCATATATCGCTGGGTGACTGGATACATCAGCGGCCTCCTGCTTATGCTCGTCCTTCAGCACAGTCTATCGCATCTTGGATTCGCGAAGGACTTCGGGTTAGATCCATGGGCGTTGCGAGACGCAAACGAGCCGTCACGTTCCACGACCTTATTCGGATGCGGATGGTCGCGCTCTTACGTGTGCGCGGATTGCCTCTCCGTGATATCCTCGAAGCCGAACAGTTTGCGCGAAATCTCACTGGCAGTCCAGATCCTTTTGTCACCGAGCCACTCTGGACGTATTCATCGGATGCCTTTCTAAAGTTTCAACAGCGGTTTATCGCAATATCAAGACAAGGTCAGTATGTGCTTGCGTTCCTAAACGACTACCTACAATCAGCTCACCATGGATTGCAGTTCGGCGAGGATGACGCGGCTGAACTCTGGAGACCTTCTCCATCAGTTACAATTGATCCGGGCATCGAGTTCGGCGCGCCCTGTATTGAGCGGACGCGCATTCAGACAGAAGTTGTCTGGTCTCTGCACAACGCGGGAGATTCGGCCGACTTCCTGGCCAGGTCATACGACATAGATGTCAGCAAGGTTCGAGCGGCGATAAATTGGGAAGAACGATTGGCGCATGCCGCCTGAGGGCGCAGCGTTTTATATTGACGAATGCCTTCCGTATGTAGTTGCGAAATCGCTGCGCCTCATAGGCTATGACATTACTGATCATAAGCACGAAGGATTAACCGGGTGGCGAGATGAGGACCTAATCCCCTGGCTATCGCAGAATGATCGTGTGTGGATCACGAGAGATCAAGCAGCGAGAGAGGCTCATGGAGAACTAATACGAAGGAATAAGATCAGCGTTGTTTGGATTCGTGGGATGGACCGCAAACTATCGGGTGAAGGGAACATTGGAGTTCGTGAGCTGCACCGAATGATTACCGACCGTATCGGCGATATTGGCAGCGCCGTCAGATCGGCTAGGGGACCGCGCTGTTTTGAGCTGTCTATGAGAAGCGGCAAACCAAGATTACAGCGTATAGATCAGTCGACGATGCGGCGGAGTCTCGCCGTGAGCGAGCGACGGCGCTAACAAGGTGCTTTGACGCACTTACTGCGATAAACAGCGTCTATGTGAGCGGCTCGAGCTTGCGCCGTAAGGTCTCCACGAACACGTCATGTTGAACAGTCTCGGCGGCGAGCAACTTGCTGATCGAGTCTTCCAGCGTCAGAACTTCCCAGTGGCCGCGGAACAGCCGATGACCACGTGTTTCGCCTAGCGAGAGTTCCGGGACGAGCCAGATGATGTCACCGCTGGTGAGATCCTGGCTTGGGGAGGTGCTGCGGCCGCTTATCGCGTCAAAAAACGGGCGGTCCACGGCCACGGCGAGCTTTGATCCCCAGCGCCGAAGCGTGGGGACCTTGATCTGTAGCTGTGGCATGAGACGCTTTGCGCTTGACGAACGCCAGTCTGGCCGGCGAACTGCGTTCGGAAATAGTGGCCTCTCAGCGTTATCAGCAAACAAGGCCTCGAACTCGGATTGCATACCAGGACCGGAGAAGTACACGGCCTGTATTTCCAGGCCGTACCACGTAAGTCCGCCGTCGAGCTCCCTGGCCACGATTAGGTCGATTTTTCCCGCAGGCTTGTCTGTTTTGGTGCCTCGCATGAACGGTATCTCGCGGGCCACCATCGCACTGGCAGGTGAGAAGCCGACGATCTCGGCAAGCCATCGAACCAGCAGGCGCCCTTCTTCGAACCGGTGCGGGCACACAATGACGGGATGCCCAACCGGCGCATCCAACCGTCCGTCTTTGTGCTGGCTGTAGCGCTGGATGGAACACACGCCGCCACGTTTGCTGCATGGTGGCCGGTTCGCCTGGAATGGGCAGGGTGGCGCTGAGCCATGACTATTAAGCGCTTG
Organism: Chloroflexota bacterium; assembly: GCA_965220075.1. Classification (GTDB taxonomy): domain Bacteria; phylum Chloroflexota; class UBA11872; order UBA11872; family UBA11872. The sequence goes on along the minus strand of OZ244806.1, from coordinate 228,960 downwards.
TTCCGCCAGGTGGGACCGATCTTCGGGCGAGAGTCCCATGAGTGGCTCTCCATACCATTCGGCGATCCCGTAGCGTGGCGGGTTCACAGCGAGACGCTCGCGAAAGCAATCGGTTTAGGCGTAATCACCAGCTCCGGCAGCCGGGTGTGATGCGTGTTTTTCATCGTGACCTCGACCGCGTGGAGGCGGTGGCGGCGGATCAGCGCGACGATCTCCGGCGCCCGATCGTAGGTCAGCATGAACTCCACGCCGGTGTCCGCAAGGAACTGGAAGAGGCGCGGGTGATCGATCGTGTGGTGAGCGTAGAGCCGCTTACCGGCGCGCTTGCCCCCGGCCGTGTAGGGCGGGTCCGCGAACACGACCGAGCCCTCAGAGCCGGCCGTGTTTTCGAGCAGCCGCATGCCGTCGGTTTCGCGGAAGTCGATCCGCTCGGCGTGGGCGCTGAGCTTGCGCAGGCGATCCGTGATCGTCTGCGGGTACCAGCGTGAGGCGACCCCCTTGCCGTTTTCGCCGGCGCGGCTGAGCGACGCGCCGGGGGCCAGAATGCCGCCGCGCCGCGTTCGATTCAGCACCAGCGTGCGGAACCCGCGCTCGAGCAGATGGTCCGGCTGCGAGCGCGCCAGCTCCTGCACGGCTTCCCGCGTGGGATCGAACTGCATGACACGTGCGCGGAGCTCGGTGCCACGACGCAGCGCGGCCTGCCAGAAGGCGGCCACGTCACGGTCAAGCTCGGCCATCAGGCAGCGCTCTACGAGGTCTTCCATCACCGCGGTCAGCGACACGATCCCGCCGCCGCAGAACGGTTCGATCAGCAGGCGGGGCTTTGGTTCTATCTGGGACAGCCATGCCCGTACGTGCGGGATCAGCCAGGTCTTGCCGCCCGGATAGCGCAGCGGGCTGCGCTGCGGCACCGACGCCACGTTGGCCGCCGGTATCGGAGAGACAGGGAAAGAACCCGCCTGCGTGCCCCGCGCGGGCAGGTCGTCGCGACCGATCACGTTGGAGAGTGCCTGCCTGTGCATGGACGCGCGCATCATATGCGGCGCCGCGCCTCCCTATCGGTTTTCATGTCGGCCCCGACTATACGTCTACGCGGTCCCGTGTCTGTCCGCGGGCGGATCGAACGGCCGATCGTAGGGCCACTGCTTATTCTCCTGGATGTCGCGGAACCACTCCTCATTCCGCCACGGCACATCGCGCCAGTCCTGGCTACGGGGCTGGACGCCGTGCTCGTGGATCAGATGCCAGACGATCTGCTCGAGCGTGACCCGCCGCGTTGGCAGGTGAAGCCGCCGGAAGGACTTGCCCCGGTAATGCTCCGGCGCTGCGCGCACATGCAGGTGGCACCGTGGGTAGGGAGAAGAAGCGTCTCGGTCATATTGGTACTCGAAGACCGGCTTCGGGTCCTCGACATCATCTCCGGCTTGGTACGTGTAGGTCGCGCGCGTTGTTTCGAGGAGCGAACGCTCTTTCTCAGACACACGGTTCACCCGCAGGGTCAACTCGACGTTCAGGTACATGCCGTTGCTGAGCCGCGCTGGCCGTCCGCGGCGCGAACCAGGCTTCACCCGGTGTCCCACGATCAGAACGTTTCCGCCTGTCCACACGTAGCCAAGCTTTGCGCCAACGACGAGCTTGGAGACCTCCCGGATGCGCCGAAGGAAGTCCTTGGCGGTCCGCTGGTCGCTAGGGCTAGTCTGGCTCGGCAACTAGATCGGCGAGGTGGGAAAGGGAGCGAAACACTGGATCGCCGGCATGCTCACCGGGGTTTCGGTACGTTTGGAGGAACTGCTCGGCCGTCATCCCAAACAGCCGCCGCGCTTCTCCGTCTAGCTCCTCCCAGATCTCCTCGCGCGACACTTGTAGGTGCTCGTAACCATCGGGAAGCCACTCGGGCTTTGCATCAACAGTTGTAGCCATAGTCAGACAACCTCTTCTGCGATATGCGTTTCAGCGTCTTGTGTGAATACGCTGGCCGGTAGCGGTATCAGGGATCAATTCCGGCCGGTGAACCGGACAGAGAGCTTACTGAAGTATGTCAGGCTCTCACTTGCCGTCAACAAATCTGCCGGCCGTCCTGGATTCCGGCTTCCGCCGGAAAGACGGAGAGGTCGCTAGGACGACGGGGTGAAGACACCCTCACCTCACGACGGCAGCGGGCGACCACGAGGGCCGTCCCTTCAGGCGCACACGTCTATCTCTTCGCCGCCTCCAGATCCCGCCGCATACGCGAGATCTGATCGCGGTACTGCGCCGCCTGCTCGAACTCCAGCGCGTCCGCGGCCAGGCGCATCTTGCGCTCCAGGCCCTTGATCGCCTGGGCGACCTCGGACTTTGACATTCCGTCCAGGCGCCGGAAGCCCAGCTCGTATTCCGGCGCCGTCTCGGCGGCGCGCGCCAGACCCGCCTTCTCGGCGCCGGCCGCCACGCGCTCGGTGATGTCGTGCAGCCCTTTGACGATCGACCGCGGCGTGACGCCGTGCTCCTCGTTGTACTTGATCTGCAAGCTGCGCCGCCGGTAGGTCTCGTCGATCGCCCGCCGCATGCTCTCGGTCACCACGTCGGCGTACATCAGCACGCGGCCGTGCACGTGCCGCGCGGCCCGCCCGACCGTCTGCACGAGCGAAGTATCGGAGCGCAGGAAGCCCTCCTTGTCGGCGTCCAGAATGGCCACCAGCGAGACCTCGGGCAGGTCCAGTCCCTCGCGCAGCAGGTTGATGCCGACCACCACGTCGTAGACCCCGCGCCGCAGGTCGCTGAGGATCTCGACTCGTTCGAGCGTGTCGATCTCCGAGTGCAGGTAGTGAACCTTCACGCCAATCTCGGCTAAGTACTCGGCCAGGTCCTCCGCCATGCGCTTGGTGAGCGTGGTGACCAGCGCGCGCTCGCCGGCTTCCACGCGGCGCTCGATCTCGCCCAGCAGGTCGTCTATCTGGCCCTCGGTAGCGCGCACTTCGATGGCGGGGTCCACCAGCCCGGTGGGGCGCACGATCTGCTCCACCACCTGCTCGCTGTGCTCGTACTCGTAGGGGCCCGGCGTGGCCGACATGAAGACCCCTTGCCGCATGTGCCGCGCGAACTCATCGAATGAGAGCGGGCGGTTGTCGAACGCCGAGGGCAGCCGGAAGCCGTAGTGCACCAGCGATTCCTTACGCGAGCGGTCGCCGGCCAGCATGCCGCGCACTTGCGGCAGGGTGACGTGCGACTCGTCCACCACCAGCACGAAGTCGTCCGGCATATAGTCAAGCAGCACCCAGGGCGGCTGGCCGGGATCGCGGGCGCTCAGGTGGCGGCTGTAGTTCTCGATGCCGTGGCAAGTTCCCGTTTCGCGCAGCATCTCCAGGTCGAAGTTGGTGCGCTGCCGCAGGCGCGCGGCTTCCAGGGGCTTGTCGGCGGCTTCCAGCTCGGCCAGGCGCTCATCCAGCTCCGCCTCGATAGTCGTGAGCGCGCGCCGCAGCTTCTCCGCGGGCGTGACGTAGAAGCGCGCCGGATAGACGGTGATGGCGCTTAGCTCCTGCAAAATCTCGCCCGTCAGCGGCTCGAGCTGCACGATCCGTTCCAGCTCATCCCCAAAGAAGTCGAAGCGCAGCGCGAAGTCGTCGTAGGCGGGCCACAGGTCCACCAGGTCGCCGCGCACCCGAAAGCGCCCCCGCTCCAAAGTGCTCTGCGTGCGCTGGTACTGCAGGCCGACCAGCCGCCGCAGCAGGTGCTGCCGGTCCAGCTCGTCGCCGGTCGCGAGCCGCAAGCTCACGTCGCCGTAGTCCTCCGGCGAGCCGATCCCGTAGATGCACGAGACCGTGGCCACGATTATCACGTCGCGCCGCTCGAAGACCGACCGCGTTGCGGAAAGCCGCAGCTTGTCGATCTCCCAGTTGATGTCGGTTTCCTTCTCGATGTACGTGTCGGATCGCGCTACGTAGGCCTCCGGCTGGTAGTAGTCGTAGTAGCTCACGAAGTACTCGACCGCGTTCGCGGGAAAGAACTCGCGGAACTCGGTGGCCAGCTGCGCCGCCAGGGTCTTGTTGTGCGCCAGCACCAGCGCGGGCCGCTGCACGCGCTGGATGGCGCTGGCCATGGTGTAGGTCTTGCCCGAGCCGGTCACCCCCAGCAGCGTCTGACAGCGGTAGCCGTGCTCCAGGCCCTCGACGAGCTGGTCGATAGCCTTGGGCTGATCGCCCCTCGGCTGGTAAGGCGCGGCGAGCTTGAATCCGGCCGGAGTGCCTTCGTGCGGGATCGTGGTCATGGGCGGATGGCAATTCTAGGGCGGGCCGGGCTCGGGCGAGGCTGGGAAGTGAGTTGGGACTCCGCGGCTAGCCGGAACCCTTGGACTGCGGCGCGGAGGTAGCCGCGTACGACACCCGCAGGATCGTCGTAAACGCCTCCTGTGGAATCTCCACCTGGCCCACCCGCTTCATGCGGCGTTTGCCGCTGCGCTGGGCTTCCAGCAGCTTCTTCTTGCGCGTCACGTCGCGCCCGTAGCACTTGGCCAGCACGTCCTTGCGCACCGGTTTGACCGTCTCGCGCGCGATCACCCGCGACCCAATGGCCGCCTGCACGGCCACCTCGAACTGCTGGCGCGGGATCTCGCGGCGCAGCCGCCGGGCCAGCTCGCGCCCGATCGCGGGGGCGCGGTCGCGCAGGGCGATAGTCGAAAGGGCGTCCACCGGATGTCCGTTGACCCGGATGTCCATGCGCACCAGGTCGCCCGGCCGGAACTCGACGATGGTGTAATCCAATGAGGCCAGACCGCGCGTGGCCGACTTCAGCGTGTCGAAGAAGTCGGTCAGCATTTCGGCCAGGGGCAGGTGGTATTCGATCAGCACCCTGGTAGGTTCCAGATACTCCAGCTTGCGGTGTTCGCCCCGCCGCCGCTGCAGCATTTCCAGAACCGCTCCCACGTGCGCCTCCGGCGTGACTACGCTCACCAGCATCCAGGGCTCGCGGATCTCACGAATCAGCGCCGGGTCGGGCAGCTCGGCCGAGCTGTCGACGCGCACGGTGGCGCCATCGGCTCGCAACACCTCGTACTCCACCTGCGGGGTGGTGAGCACCAGGTCGAGGTCGTACTCCCGCTCCAGACGCTCGCGCACCACGTCCAGATGCAGCACGCCAAGGAATCCGCAGCGGTATCCGAAGCCCAGCGCGGCCGACTGCTCGGGTTCATAGGTAAGCGCCGCGTCGTTGAGACGCAGCCGGTCCAGGGCTTCACGCAGGGCCGGATAGTCGTCGGCGTCGGTGGGGTACATGCCGGCGAAGACCAGCGGTTTGGGCGGCTCATAGCCCGGCAGCGGAGCGGCCTGGGTGGTCGCGGCATGCGTGACGGTGTCGCCCACCGGCCACTGGCGGATGTCCTTGAGACCCGTGGCCACGTAGCCCACCTCGCCGGCCGTGAGACCGTCGGTGGGCCTGAGTCCCGGCGCAAAAGCGCCAACGTCCACCGCCATCGCCTCGGTGCCCGCTTGCAGCAGGTGCAACGCGTCGCCGCGCTGCAGGGCGCCATCCACCACCCGCACGTAAGCCACCACGCCGCGGTGCGGGTCGTAAGTCGAGTCGAACACCAGGGCTCGCAGTGGCGCGGCCGGGTCGCCCGCCGGCGGGTCGATGCGCTCGATCAGCGTGCGCAGGAGCGCGGCTACGCCGGCCCCCGTCTTGGCCGAGATGGACTGCACGGACATGCGGTCTACCCCGAGCAGGTCCGCCAGCTCCTGGACCGCCGTCTCGGTGCGGGCGGTGGGCAGGTCGATCTTGTTGACCACCGGCACCACCGCCAGATCCTGCTCGATTGCCAGATACGCGTTGGCGAGCGTCTGCGCCTCGATCCCCTGCGAGGCGTCCACCACCAGCACCGCTCCCTCGCAGGCCGCGAGAGCGCGTGATACCTCGTAGCTGAAGTCCACGTGCCCGGGCGTGTCGATCAGGTTAAGCAGGTACTCCGACCCGTCGAGCTGGTAGCGCATGCGGACCGGGTGAGACTTGATCGTGATCCCGCGCTCGCGTTCCAGCTCCATCGAGTCGAGGACCTGTTCGCGCATCTGGCGGGAGGAGAGCGTGCCGGTCTGCTCCAGCATGCGGTCGGCCAGGGTGGATTTCCCGTGGTCGATGTGCGCGATGATGCTGAAATTGCGCACGCGCGCCTGGTCGAGGACGGCTTTCGGGGGCATGGCTCGATTCTAGCCGCACGCCGCGCTCGCGGCGGGGAGACCTTTGCGTAACCCCTCGTCATTCCCGCGCACGGAGACCTTTGCATAACCCCAGGGACGGGGCGGAAAATTAGGTGGCGCCATCCTGACGATTGTGGAGCGGGTTGAATGCACCGAAACATGGGCCGGCCGTCGCTCGCGGAAGCGTTGGTGTCGGAGACGCTGGGCCAGAACCAGCGGCTGGAGCGGATCGACGACGCGGTGGACTGGGAGCGGCTCGGGCAGGTCGTGGCCGGCGTGCACGCCGCCGCCCGCGGGCGGCCCAGCTATCCCCCGCTGCTGATGGTGAAGGTGCTGCTGCTCCAGCAGTGGTACAGCCTCTCGGACCCGCAGCTGGAAGAGGCGCTGGGCGACCGGCTCTCCTTTCGCCGCTTTGTGGGGCTGGGCCTGCAGGACGCCACGCCGGACCATTCGACCATCAGCCGCTTTCGTCAGGCGTTGGAGGTCGACGGGCTCAGCGCGCCGTTGTTTACGGAACTGGCGGCGCAACTGGACGCACAGGGCCTGGTGCTGAAGCAGGGCACGCTGCTGGACGCCACCCTGGTGGCGTCGCAGGTGCGGCGCCCGCCGCTGGCGGCGGGGCGCGGGGCGCCGAGCACCACCGACCCGGAGGCGGCGTGGACCCAGCGGGGGCGGGGCACCCGCTCCCACTTCGGCTACAAGGTGCATCTGGGGGTGGACGAGGACACGGGCCTGGTGCGGCGGGCCGTGTTGACCCCCGCCAACGTCTCCGAGAGCGAGGTGGCCGACGCCTTGGTGAGCGGGGATGAGCGGGCGGTGTACGGCGACCGGGCCTACGAGTCCAGGCGCCGCCGCCAGTGGCTGCGGGCCCAGGGGATCAACGACCGGATCATGCACCGCTCCCACAAGCATCAGCAGGCCCTCCCCTCCTGGCAGCAGCGACGCAACGCCCTCATCGCGCCGCGCCGGGCGTTGGTGGAGAAGGTCTTCGGCACCCTCAAGCGCAGCTATGGCTACCAGCGGGTGCGCTACCGCGGGCTGGGGCGCAACACCGTGGAGTTGTGGTTCAAGCTCATGGCCTACAACCTGCGCAAAGCGGACACTTTGGCCTGGGCCGCGGGCTGACCGCGGGACCAGTGCGCCTCGCGCGGGGTCCCGCGGCACGGGATCCCGTGCCGGCCCGCCCGACCGGACGCCGCGCCGGCCTCCAGGCGTTGCCGATGCCCCTCCCCACGCGCTCCATCCCCAATTATTCAAAGGTCTCCGCACGCGGGAATCTAGGCCCCATCCAACCTGAAACCGCGCAGGGTTATCCCCGGACATCCTTAGCCTGATCGAGTTATGCAAACGTCTTCCGGGCGGGTCACCGGGGCCGATCGCGCGCGGTTCTGTACAGTGATTGCGGCCAGGTGCAGGACGGCGGGGAGGCTGATGCAAGCCGCGCAGGACGGACCGCCCGCATGCGCCCAGCCCGCCTCTTGGCGCCCGGGGGTGAACTACGTTCACTTGGGCGACAACCTGCCGCTCCTGCGGCGGTTCCGCTCGGAATCAGTCCAGCTCATCTACATAGATCCGCCCTTCAACACCGGCCGCGCCCAGGCCCGGACCCAGATCAGGACTTTTCGCGATCCCGCGGGCGATCGAACCGGCTTCCAGGGCCATCGGTACCGCACAGTCGAGCTGGCCCGCCGCGCCTTCGACGACGCGTTCGACGACTATCTGGGGTTCCTGGCGCCACGGCTCGACGAGGCCCGCCGGCTGCTCACCCACAGCGGCGCCGTCTACGTACACCTGGACTACCGCGAGGCGCACTACGTGAAGCTGCTGCTCGACGACATCTTCGGGCGCGACTGCTTCTTGAACGAGGTGATCTGGGCCTACGACTACGGCGGCCGCACCTCGAGACGCTGGCCGCCCAAGCACGACAACATCCTGGTCTACGTGCGCGATCCCAAGGACTACTTCTTCAGCACGGAGGAGGTGGAGCGCATCCCCTACATGGCCCCGGGCCTGGTGGGCGCGGAAAAAGCCGCGCGCGGCAAGCTGCCCACCGACACCTGGTGGCACACCATCGTGCCCACCAACGGCAAGGAACGCACCGGCTACCCGACCCAGAAACCGCTGGGTGTCGTCAAGCGCATAGTGCAGGCCTCGTCGCGGCCCGGGGACACCGTGCTGGACTTCTTCGCGGGCAGCGGGACCTCGGGCGAGGCCGCCTACCACCTGGGGCGCCGTTTCGTGCTGATAGATAACCACCCCGAGGCGCTGGCGGTGATGGCCCGGCGCTTTGCGTCGTTCGACGACACGAAGTTCGAGGACTTCGACCCTGCTCCATATCAGCCGAAGGTTCGGCAGCCCCAGCGCGTACCTCAACGGCCGCGCAAGCGCGCCGCAACCCGGCCGACCAGCTCTTCCAGCTCCCCACTCCCCAAGAGCAGCGCTACGGCGCCGTAAGCGGCGGCACCCGCGGCCAGATAGCCGACCAGCAACCCTGCGGTGCTCGCCGTCCGGCCGCCGCCCGACCACGTCATCAGCACCAGATTCGCAAGCACCAGGCCCATCACCAGAGCAGCGGCCAGAACCACCCCGGCTGATCGAAGCTCCTGTCCCGCCAGGGTCAAACCGCCGCGGCGCGCCAGCACATACCCCATGACGAGCGCTTCGATCAGCACGCCGATGGAGACCCCCAGGGCGATGCCGGCATGCCCGATCCAGCCCGCGAACAGCCAGGAGAGCAGCATGTGCAGCGCCAGGCTGGCCGCGCCGATCACGACCGGCGTGCGCGTGTCCTGCATGGCGAAGAATCCGCGGATCAACACCTCCACGGCGGCGTGCCCCGCCAGTCCCACCGCGTAGAGCCGCAGCGCCGCGGCGGTCAGCTCGGTGGCGCGTTGATCGAAAGCGCCGCTCTGGAACAAGACCGCCACGATCGGCTCTGCCAGCAGGGCCAGCGCCACCGCCGCCGGTACGTTTAGGAAGAGCACGTGACGGCCCACCCCGCTCACGCGGCGTGCAAAGGTCGCGCGGTCGTTGCGCGCCCATCTCTCGGAGAGCTCCGGCAGCGCCGCCTCACCCAGCGCCATCGCGAACACGCCCAACGGCAGCAGCAGGATCAGAAACGCATTGTTGAGCGCCGCCACGGCCGACTCGCCCTGCAGCGACGCCAGGATGTTCACGTAAACCAGGCTCAGCTGCAGCGCCGCCACGCCCGCCAGGCGCGGCAGCATCAGGCGGATGACACGCCGCACGTCCGGGTTGGTCAGACCGAGCGCCGAGACGAGCAGGCGTCCGCCCGCCGCGTGATTGTTATCCGCGGCGTCTTTCCCGAACCAGGAAGGAATCGCACGGCGCAGGGCCGGCAGCTGCACCGCAAGATGCAGCCCGGCGCCGATCAGCGTGCCCCAGACCAGCCCCGACAGGCCGTAGGTCTTGGCCAGAACTACCGCCCCGAAGATGATCGCGAGGTTGTAGACGATGGGGCTCAGCGCCGGCGGCCAGAAGCGGCGGCGCGCCTGCAGAACGCCCTTGGCCACCGCGCTCAGACCCAGCAGCACCGGCGAGAGCATCAGCCAGCGCGCCGCGTCCGTGGCCGCCTCCAGGGTGGGCTGGTCGAAACCGGGAGCGATAGCGCGCATCAGCGGTCCCGCCAGCAGCACGCCCGCGCCCGCCGCCACCGCGCTGCATAGCCCCACCAGGCCGGCCACCCCGCGGACGAAGGCGCGCAAGGCGGCCGGGTCCTCTCGCGCCCGCACCTCCGTCAAGACCGGGATTAGCGCGGACAGCAGCGCGCCCCCGGCCAGAAGCATGAAGATCGTGTCGGGAATCCGAAACGCCGCGAACCAGGCGTCCGCGCTGGAGCTGACGCCGAACTGGTCGTTGATGGCCGCCTGGCGCACGAATCCGAGCAGGCGGCTCGCCACCACCGAGACCACGATGATCGACGCCGCGCCGGCGATACCGCCGCCCAGACCCTGTTGGGCGTGATCGGCCGTGGAGTCGCGGCCGTCTTTCACCGAAACCCGTCCGAGCTTCTCGCCGTCGGGTCGAACACACACGTGGACACGGCCGCCGCCGGCCGCGGGGAGCTCGAGCGCATGCGGGCCATGCCTCGCGTGAGTCTCCTCGTCCGCTCGCGTCCGTAACCGCCCGGGCGCATGGCGCTCGCGTCAACTAGATAGGCGGCAGAGCGAGGGTTTCGATTACACGGCTGCAAGGCGGTCAGCGCCGTTATGATGGTGGCCAGCGCGGCGCGCCGCGAGCGTACCCGACTCCAGCCGCGCGGCGTCGCGCGGCGCCGTCCTCTGCAAAGCGAGCGACATAGCAGTGCGCTTCACGCCTGCGAACCTCGAGATAGTCTTTCTGTCTTTCGAGGGGCCGGACCAGCCCTACGCTCAGGCGGGCGGCCTGGGTGTGCGCGTCGCGCAGTTCACACGCGCGCTGGCGCGCCGCGGTTTCCGCACTCACCTGATATTCGTTGGCGATCCCGATCTGCCCGGCGTGGAGGAGCGCGAAGGCGGGTGCCTGCGCCTCTACCGGTGGAGCCAGTGGATCAGCGCCCATCACCGCGCCGGCGTGTACGAGGCCGAGATTGCCAAGGTCAACGACTATCAGGATTCAGTACCCGCTTTCGTCACCGCTGAGATCGTGCAGCCGGCCGTCGCGGCCGGACGGCGCGTGGCGGTCATAGCCGAAGAATGGCAAACCGCCGACGCGCTGTCGCGGCTGAGCGACTCCCTCCACTTCCACGGGCTACGGGGCCACGCCGTGCTGCTCTGGAACGCCAACAACGACGTTTCGTTCGAGCGGGTCAATTGGGAGCGTTTGGGCTACGTGACCGACTTCGCGGCCGTCTCGCGCTACGTCAAGCACCAGATGTGGGCGCGCGGCTTGAACCCTATCGTGGTGCCAAATGGCATCCCCACCGAGCTGCTGACTCCCGGCCGGCCGGAAGAGCTGGCGGCGCTGCGAGCCGCGCTAGGCGCCGACCTGTGGTTCCTCAAGATCGCGCGCATGGACCCCAACAAAGGCTGGCTCGCCGCCGTGGAAGCCGTCCATCGGCTGCGCGAGCGCGGCCACAACGCCCGCCTGGTCATGAAGGGCGGCGACTACGACCGGCACGGTGCGGAAGTCTTTGGTCATATGAGCTGGCGCAACCTGGTCCCTTACGACGTCTGGACGGACGACCGCAGCGTCGCGGGCGTGGCGGCGGCGCTGGGCGCGGCCGACCGGGACGCCGCCATCCTGAATCTGAAGTTCTTCGTGCCGGACGAGGTGCTGCCCGCGCTCTACGCCGCCGCCGATGGCGTGCTGGCCAATAGCGGCTACGAGCCGTTCGGCCTGGTCGGCCTGGAAGCGATGGCCGCCGGCGGGATCGCCTACGTCGGCGCCACCGGCGAGGACTACGCGGTGCCGCTGAAGAACTGCGTGGCGTTGGACGACGTTGCGGACGCGGATGAGATCGTCAGCTTCGCTCTCATGCTCGCCGACGACCGCGAGCTGGCGGCCGCCATTAGAGAGAACGCGCGCCAGTCGGCTCGCTGGTACACCTGGGATTCGATCATCCCCCTCTTCGCCGCCAAGCTGGGTATCTTGGCTGACCGGCAGGGCGTGAGCGTCGGGTAGGATCACGCCTGCGCCCCGGCAGCCGTCCAGTCGCACGGGAGCCCCCACCTAGTGGCCGATCACCTCGTTATCTACGCGCTCGTCCACCAACCGCGCCGGGTGCGGCTGCCGGCGCGTCCGCTGCCGCGCGGCGCCCCCGCTGAGGAGCTCGAGGCGCTGATTTTCGACCACGAATTGAACAAGTTCTACTTCGAGAAGGTCGCGCGCTGGTGCTACCGCCCGGCCACCCGCGTCTGGCGCGGCCTGCTGGATCAGGGACTGGCCTTGGGTTTCGGGGTGCCGCTCTCCACGCTGCCGCAGTTCGAGCAGTGGGCGCCCGACCTGCTGGATGACGTCAAGGCCATGGCGGCGCACCCGAACTGCGAGCTGGTCGCCGTGGAGCCCTATCACGCCGTCTCGATGCTGCTCGATCTGCCCCTCTTCGTGCGGCAGATGCAGAAAGCCCGCGCGGGGGCGCAGGCGATCTTCGGCCACCTGCCGGAGACCGCCGACACCACCGAAATGCTCATGTCCTCCGACATTTATCGAGCTCTCGACAAGGCCGGCTTCCAGGCCACGTTCATCGACGGAAGGCCCTGGGTGATGGACTGGCGCGCCTCCACGCATCTCTACGACTTCGATGGGCGCGCGCTCAAGATCCTGCCGCGCCACTTCGATCTCAGCGACGACGTGGGCTATCGATTCTCGGACCGCTCGTGGAGCCGCTGGCCGCTGACGGCCGATACCTACGCCGACTGGATAAAGGCCGCGCCCGGCGAATTCGTGCTGGTCGCGTGGGACTTCGAGACCTTTGGAGAGCACCACTCGGTGGACACCGGCATATTCCAGTTTCTCGAAGCGCTGCCGGCCGAGTTGCACAAGCGCGGAATCACTTGTCTCACCCCCGGCGCGGCCGCGTCGCGGCTGGCCGCGCGCACCCACGACCTGCCGCTCACGCCGTTTCCCGCCACCTGGGCGGGCATCCACGGCGGGCAGGAGTTCTTCATCGGCAACGACGCCCAGCGCGCGGTCTTCCGCCTCATGTCCGTCGCCTACGACACGGCGCGGCTGACCGGGAACGACGACCTGATCGAGCTGTCCTACTGGCTCATGCAATCCGACAACCTGCACTGGCTGCAATGGGTCGGGCACGAGGGATCGGAGGCCGACGTTTCCGCCTATTTCACCCCGCAAGAGTGGATGCGGCTGGGCGCCGAGCGTCTCCTCTGGGAGCATCAACGCGTTTACGTGAACTTCATCAACGCCATCGCCTGATGCGCTGCCGCTTAGGACGGTGGGCGCACGCGGTCGTTATCCCGAAATGGGTGCGGCGGGATCGTTCCAGGGTTGCCGCCGCGATCTCAGCCCGCGATCGTCCCTGCCGCTGCGCGCCGGCGCGGAGCTAGGCGGAGCGGCCCCATGCGCATCGCGATGATTACCTGGGAGTACCCCCCGCACGTGGTTGGCGGCCTCGGTACCTACGCCGGCGCGCTGGTTCCCGCGCTGCGCGCGGCCGGGCACGACGTGCAGGTCTTCGCCGCCTTTCGGGGACACGCTGCGCCGCAATCGCAGGGTGTTCACTGGACGACCCCCCTCGACCTCTCGCCGACCTACCCGCATGTATTCGATGCCCAGGCAACCGGCTGGGGGCCTTTCTTCGGGGAACTCTACGCCACCAATCTGCTCTGGGCGGACGCGCTGCGCCGCGCGGACGACGCGGCGCCCTTCGATGTGGTCGCAGTGCACGATTGGCTGGCGGCGCCGGCCGCGCTGATCCTGCGCGATCGGCTGCGCGGGCGGCTCGCGTTCCACGTGCACAGCACCGAGTGGGGTCGCCAGGCGCAGTCGCCCTCTCCCGTCGTGCTGCACTGGGAAGAGGCCGTGGGGCGGCAGGCCGACGCCGTGATCACCGTGAGCAATGCCATGCGCGCCGACCTGATCGCGCACGGGTGGACGCGCTCGCGCGTCCACGCGATTTGGAATGGCGTGGACACGCGCACGTACGCGCCCGACTCCCCGGGGCGAGAGGCCGTACGGGCGCGCTACGGCCTGGATGAAGGCGCTCCGGTGGCCCTGTTCATCGGCAGGTTGACGGCCGTAAAGGGCGTCTTGCAGCTGGCGCAGGCCTGGCCGGCGGTGGCGGCGCGCAGCCCCGCCGCGCGACTGATCGTGCTGGGCAGCGGCGAGCTGGAGGGGGCCGTGCGCGAAACGCTCGCGGCCGCCGGCGTTGCGGACACGGTCATCCTGCGCACGGAGTTCGTGAGCGAGGGCGAGCGCATCGCGCACTACCTGGCCGGCGACGTGGCGGTGCTGCCCTCCACCTACGAGCCCTTCGGCATCGTGGGGGTGGAAGCGATGGCCTGCGGCCGACCGGCCGTGGTGGGCGCCCGCGGCGTGGTGGGATTGCGCGAGCAGATCGTTCCGGCCGGCCCCGATCAGTCCGGCCTGCACGTCAACGGCCACGACCCCGCCGACATCGCCTGGGGTCTGCACGAAGCCTTGTCGAACCTGGGCCGCCTGCGCCGCTGGGGCGCTAGCGCCCGTGCGCGCGCCGAGGCCGCCTTCACCTGGGAGCGAGTGGCCGCGGCGACGCTGGAAGTCTACGCCGGCATCACGGCCGCGGCGTCTTGAACGCTGGTAGAGCGCCGGTCTGCCAGCGGTCGCTCGTCAGTCGCGGCCGATGGGCGCGCGGCGGTAGATTAGCGGCGCCGCGGCAACGATGTACGCGGTAGCCGCCGCCGCGGCGGCAATCGCCCCCACGGCTATCAATACTTGCATCGTGGGCCGGCTCAGACCGAGCGCGATAGCCACGAACACGAAGCCCAGCTCGGGCGAGTAGCGCGCCAGCAGCCGAACCAGGCGGGTGACGTGGCCTCCAAAGACGGGACGGATTACAGAGGACGCCAGCGCGGCGGCGCCGAGCACGAAGAGCGCCGCCGCCAGCGCGGCGGTAGCGCCCGTGCTTGCAAATATCTCATCGCCGGGCAGCGAAATGGCGTTGGCCGCGCCCACCAGCCAGCCTGCCGCGGCCACGAAACGCGCGCCGTTGGTGAGGCGCGCCGACGGCGATCGGCGCAGCACGCGTGAAGCCAGCGGCTGCGCGCCGATCACGATCAGCGCCAGCCCCGTGCCGGCTGCAATGGGAAACACGAACCAGCCCATGCGCGTCTTCCGAGCCAACTGGCGGCCGGCCGGCTTAATCCCAGCCCGGCCGCTCTGTCACATTTCTCACCAAATATTACGTGATCGAGTTGGAGACAGGCCGCCGCTTACTTCCTCTCCCCTCGGTCACGCCGGCGGAAAGCCCGCCCGGATTCCGGCCCCCATCCAGTACGGACCGGCGTTCCTGCGCTCGGCTCGTCGCCCGAACCCGATCAGTCGGACGTGAGGCCGGCGCGCTCCAGCACCTCGCGATTCCAGACGTGCTCCGGCATCTTGCCCTGTAGCACGCGCACAACCGACCGCGCCGTCCGCTGCTCCAGCTCCAGCACCGATTCCTCCGAAAGGAAGGCGGCGTGTGGGGTAACCACGGCGTTCTCGAGCCCCACCAGCGGGTGATCGGCCGCTGGCGGCTCGGTCTCCAGGACGTCTATGCCCGCGCCCGCAATCCATCCCTCCCGCAGAGCGCGCGCCAGGGCGTACTCGTCGATCAACGGTCCTCGCGCGGAGTTGATCAGAAAGGCGGTGGGTTTCATCGCGCGCAACTCCGCCTCGCCGACCAGATGCCGGGTTTGCGGCGTGAGCGGCGCATGCACGGAGATGACGTCGGACTCTGCGATCAGCTGATCCTTGTCCACCAGGGTCGCACCCACGTCCGCGACCCGCTCGGGTCCGATGAAGGGGTCGGCCACGAGAATGCGGTATCCGAGCGGGGCCGCGCGTAGGGCAAGCGCCCGGCCGATGCGCCCGTAACCGAGTATTCCCAGCGTGCGGCCGCGCTGCCGGTGGATGGGCCGAGCCGGGGACGTGCTCCAGACGCCTCGTTTCACCTCGCGGTCCAGTGCGACCACCTTGCGCGCCAGCGCCATCATCAGCGCCAGGGCGTGATCCGCGACTTCCTCGATGGCGTAGTCCGGCACGTAGGTAACGGGCACCCCGATCTCCGTGCAGGCGTCAACGTCGATGTTGTCCACCCCGACCCCGTAGCGCGCCACCACCCCCAAGCGCGGCGAGGCGTGGATCACGGCCGCCGTCACCTTCGCGAAACATGTCATGATCGCGGTCGCGTCGCGCGCCAGCTCGACCAGCAGCGCCTCCTGGCCGGATTCGGCCTCCACCACCTCGGCATCCAATTCCGCCAGGATGCGTCGCTCCGGCTCGGTGCTGGGCCAGACGCAGTCGGTGATCAGAATGCGGTGACGGGGATGCGCGTGCGGCATTGCAACGGATCGGTCGGGCTCGGCGGGGCGTTGACTATAGGGAGACCGTCTTTCCCGTGTCAACGGATCCCGCAAGGTCCTCTGACGCGACTGGAATAATAGGCCGTGCGCCACCCGCAACCGGCGAAAGGGGGCCAGCATGCCGCGTGACCTGGCGATCGGCAACGGCCGTCTGCTGGTCAATTTCGACGACCGCTACTACATCCGCGACGTTTTCTTTCCCCGCATCGGGCAGTACAACCACACGGCCGGCCGCGCTTGCCGGTTCGGCCTGTGGGTTGACGGGCAGTTCGCCTGGGTGGGCGACAGCGGCTGGCAGCGCCATCTGCGCTACGCCGACCGAACCCTCGTAACCGACGTGCGTCTCAGCCACGCGGGTCTCGGCCTCGAGCTGTACTGCGCCGACGCCGTCGACTTCGACCGGCCCGTCCTGGTGCGCCGCCTCACGCTGCGCAACCTGTGGGAGCGGCCGCGGCGCGTCCGTCTCTTCTTCCATCATGACTTCAACCTGTTTCGAGACGGCGTGGGCGACACCGCCTATTTCGACCCCTTGACCCACGGCCTGGTGCACTACAAACGCGACGTGAACTTCATGATGAACGTGTCCGTGGCGGGAACGGTGGGATTCAGCGGCTACAGCACCGGGACCAAAGAGATCCACGGCCTGGAGGGCACCTGGCGCGACGCCGAGGACGGTCAGCTGGCCTCCAATCCCATCGCGCAGGGCGCGGTGGACAGCACCGGCTCGATAGACCTGGAAGCGCCGGCGGCCGGATCGGCGGTGGCCTACTACTGGCTGGTGGCCGCGCCCGAGTTCTTTGAGGCCAAGGCCCACAACGACCTGGTCGTCGAGCGCGGACCCGAGCAGCTGCTCACCCGCACCAGACACTACTGGGAACACTGGGTCACGCGCGACGCCACCGACCTGAGCCAGCTGCCCGCCCCGCTGCGCGATCTCTACCGCCGCAGCATGCTCATCATCCGCACCCAGCTGGACGATGGCGGCGGGATCGTCGCCGCCAACGACAGCGACATCCTGCAGTTCGGTCGGGATACCTACAGCTACGTCTGGCCGCGCGACGGGGCGCTGGTGGTGGAGACCCTGATCGACGCAAACCAGCGCGAGCTGGCCGGCCGCTTCTTCGACTTCTGCCTGCGCACCATTCAGCCCGGCGGCTTCATGCTGCACAAGTACAACCCGGATGGCACGCCCGGCAGCAGCTGGCACCCCTGGGCGGACGCGCAAGGCGAGCGCGTGCTGCCCGTTCAGGAAGACGAGACGGCGCTCGTGCTCCACGCCCTGGGGCGCTGCCGCGCGCGATTCGACGACGTCGAGTTCATAAAGCCCTTCTACGCGCCCCTCATCAAGCACGCGGCAAGCTTCCTGGAGAGATTTCGGCACCAGCCGTCCGGCCTGCCGGCGCCCTCCTGGGACCTGTGGGAGGAACGCCTGGGCATTCACGCCTTTACGGTCGGCGCGGTCTGGGCCGGATTGGATGCGGCGGCCGCCTTCGCCGACGACTTCGGCGAGGAGGACGTGGCGCGGACCTACCGGACCGCCGCCGACCAGGTGCGCGAGGCCGCCCTGCGGCACCTCTACGACGAGAGCGTTGGGCGCTTCGTGCGCCGCCTCGAGGTCGGCGAAGACGGCTCGCTGGTCCCGGATTACAACATTGACGCGAGCCTCTACGGACTGTGGCGCTTCGGCATGCTGCCGGCCCGCGACCCGCGCGTCGTCGCCACCATGCAGGCTGTTCGCGATCGGCTTTGGGTCGATACCGAGGTCGGCGGGCTGGCGCGCTACGAGAATGACTACTACCACCAGGTGACCGACGATATCGCGCGTGTTCCCGGCAACCCCTGGTTCATCTGCACGCTGTGGCTGGCCCAGTGGTATATCGCCATCGCCGATTCGCGTGCCGACCTGGGGCGGGCGCACGATCTGCTCGGTTGGGTGACGGAGCGCGCCTTGCCCAGCGGCACCCTGGCCGAACAGGTGCACCCCTATACCGGCGCGCCGCTCAGCGTCAGTCCGCTCACCTGGAGTCACGCCGAGTACCTGCGTACCGTGCAGGACTACTGCGCCCGAGTCCAGGAGCTGGAAGCCTAAGCCGCTCGATCAGCACCCGCCGGTGGCCCGACCTTCAGGTTGGGACTCAGCTGCGTGTCCCCAAGCAGATGCACGAGCAGATGCACGTAGTCGGGCACTATGACGAACCCGATCACACGAGCCTGCGCGTCCCCGTTTGGACTCTCCGGACCGAGTCCACGGTGCATTCGGCGTGCGTTGCGTCGGTGAAGAAACGCTTGGTGCGATCCCGACCTGAAGGGCGGGCCACCGGGCTCCGCTCGAATCGGTGTTGACGCGTTCGCTTATTGTCTGGTACATTCCGCCGCGTGACGGTCTGGCAGCCCGTGTTCCGAGTAACGCCGCTTATACCGCGAGCACGCGCCGAACCCCGTGAGGACGGTCGAGATTGGCTGACCCGCTGACCCAGCGCCAGCATCGCGTGCTGCGCACCATCGAGCGGTTCATTCAAGACCAGGGCTACACACCCAGTGTGCGTGAGATCGGCGCGGCGGTCGGCTTGGCGCCGGCCACGGTCCAACAGCACCTCGAGGTGCTGGACCGCAAGGGCTACATCCGCCGCTCCGGCAACTCGCACGGCATCGAGTTCGTGAGCGGCGGCGTGCCGGCCGATGTCGTGAACGTTCCCATCGTCGGAGAGATCGCCGCGGGCGAGCCTATCGAGGCCTACGAAGAGAGGCTCGACACCATCCCCGTCGCCATCGGCATGGCCGCCTCCGACGACGCCTACGCGCTGCGCGTTCGCGGCGACAGCATGATCGACGATCACATCTGCGACGGCGATATCGTCATCTTGGAACCGGTGGACGCCGTGCGGGACGGCGAGATCGCGGTGGCGATGATTCCCGACGGCACGGTGACTTTGAAACGGGTCTTTCGCGAACGCGGCCGCGTCAGACTTCAACCCGCCAACGCCAAGATGGCCCCCATGTTCGTGGACCGCGTGCGCATCCGCGGCCGCGTCAGCGCCCTGGTTCGGCCAGCCTAGACCCGGCCTCGCGCGTGAGCGAGACGGCCGATCCGGACATCTGCCGCGATCAGGTCCGCCTGCTTCTCGCTCGCGGCGCCATAGACCAGGCGGCGCAGCGCGCCATCCTCGAGATATCCGCCCTGGACCCGCCCGCGGCTGCCGCCACCTCCTCGCTGCACTTCGTCGGACTGGCCGTCCGATACGCCGCGCAGGGAAACCAGGCCGCCGCCCTGGAGAGCTTCGACACGGCCCTGGAGCTGGCCGCCCGCGGGCGGGACGCCGAGGACTTGCGGCCCCGCCTTTACCGCAACGTGGCCGAGTCGCTCAGCGAGGCGGGAGACCATAGCGGCGCGGCCATGTGTCTGGAGGCGGCCATCCGGCTGGGCGCCGAGGGCGCCGCCGCGTGGCACGACCTCGGCGTTGCGCGCTTGCAGGGCGGCTCGCCGCAAGCGGCGCTGCAAGCGCTGGAGCGCGCCCAGAAGATCAAGCCGTCCCCGGCCACCAGCGCGGAGATGGCGCTCGCGCGGCTCGCCCTCGATAGCTCGCCGCAGAGCGCCCGGCGCGTGCTCGGCCGGCTTGGCGCGTCGCGACCGGAAGCCCCGACTGTCCGCTGGGAGTTTGCCGCCGCCCGCGCCAGCGAGCTGGCCGGCGACCAGGCGGTCGCGCGCGCCGGATTCCTTCGCGTGCTGGAGCGCGCCGACGGCGAGCTCACATGCGCCGAGCACGCGCTCGCAGAGCGTTTCGTGCGCCGACACTGACACCGCGCTCGACGCACGCCGGGCGCAGCCCCGCTCAGCAACCGCCTTTCATCTAAGCGCTCCCTCCGCGCGCGCGGCCAACAGCCGTTATGTTCGCTTTTTGTATGGTATGCTTCCGCCATGCACCACGCGGCGCTCGTCACGGACTCGCCAGGCGCGCACGCCGACCCCTGGCGCGGACACCGCGTCGTGATGCACGCGGACATGGACGCGTTTTACGCGGCCGTCGAGCAGCGCGAGCGTCCCGAGCTGCGGGGGAGGCCGGTGATCGTCGGGGGTCGGCGTGATGCGCGCGGCGTTGTAACCGCCGCTTCCTATGAGGCGCGGGCGTTCGGCGTGCACGCCGCCATGCCGCTGCGAAACGCCGCGCGCCTCTGCCCGCGGGGAGTATTCGTCAGTCCCCGCATGGACCTGTACGCCGGCGTATCCACTCGGATTCTCGAGATCCTACGCACCTACACGCCGCTGCTGGAACCCCTGTCGCTCGATGAGGCGTTTCTGGACGTGAGCGGCTGTGAGCGGCGCTACGGAAGCCCGCGCTCGATCGCCGCGCACGTGCGCGAGGCGGTCCGCCAGGCGGAAGGGTTGACTGTGTCGGTGGGTGTGGCGTCAACCAAGTCGGTGGCCAAGATCGCCTCTGACCTCGAGAAGCCGGACGGCTGTGTGATCGTCCCGCCCGGCCGCGAGTCCGCCTTTCTGGCGCCCCTGCCCGTGCAAAAGCTTTGGGGGATCGGGCCCAAGACCTCCCGGCGGCTGGCTCAACGCGGCATCCGCACCATCGGCGAGCTGCAGCTCCGTGAGCCCCAGCGCCTGCGAATCTGGCTCGGCGCCGGAGTGGAGGCCGCCTGGCATCGCTCCCAGGGGCTGGACGCACGGCCGGTCGTATCCACGCGCCTGCGCAAGTCGGTGGGCAACGAAGTCACCTTCGCGCGTGACGTCCAAGACCCCGCCCTCGTAGTGCGCTACATCCAGCAGCTCGCGGCTCACGTGGGCCAGCGCCTGCGGGAGAAGCGCCTGCGTGGCCGCACCGTGGCGCTCAAGCTGCGCTACTCCGACTTCCGCACGATCACGCGTCAGGCCACCCTGGCGGACCCGGTGGACACGGACCTCGCGCTGTTCGGCGGCGCCCGTGAGCTGTTCGAGGCGGTAACGCGTGCGGGTGACTCTTACCGTCTGGTAGGCGTGCACGTGTCAGGGCTCACCGCCGCCGGCCACGTGCAACTGCCGCTGCGGCCGCCGCGCCGCGATGCGCGCCGCCTGGCCCGCGCCCTCGACTCGGTGCGCGGACGCTTCGGCGACGGGACCGTTTGCAGCGCGGCCCTGCTGGGCAGCGCCGCCCGGCTGAGCGCCGATCGCTTCAGCTGGCGGGACGCGGTGCTCGCATGAGCGTGAAGGCGCCACCCACAGTCTCTTTTTTTGCCGCGAGCGTTCGCTTTTTATTCGGTATCAAGACCGCACTTGGCACCGGCCGCTGAAAGGACGGCGAACGATGGCTTGCCTCCCGAACCATTTCCACGAGCTCCTTGCCGAAGAGCGCCGGCAAACCGCCCATCAAGCGCTGGCCGGGCCCGGTGCCGGCCGCGGCCGGCGCGGACGCCGTGAGCTCTCCAAGCTCGCCCTCCTCTACGCCTACGCGCTGCGCCATCCGGCGCCCCAGCGGGATTCCGTCCTGCGCAACGTCGCGCGCCAGGTGTTGGATCACGGCCCCGCCTACGTGCTGAGCCGCAGCAGCCGCGAGGCCGCCCTGTTCGTGAGCTGGGGCCAGCGCGTTTTCGTCGAGGTCCAGCGGGCGCTGCAGCAGATCAGGTTCCAGCGCGGCGGCCGCGGCGGGGAGCTGGTGGCCACTTGGCGCTTTTGCTTCCCCGTCGCCGATCTGGTGCTCAACCGCCTGCACCGGCGTATGCGCGACCGCACACTCGTGCTCATCGACGGGCCGCGCAAGTACGTCCACGATGGCTGCGGCGTCCGCATGGAGCCTTCCGGGCGCCGCGCAGCGGGCTGGGCGGGACAGCGGACCGTTTCCTTCAGCCCACCCCTGCAAACCCCGCCCGTGCACTACCGGCAGCCGCGCTCGCCCTTGGGCCTGGCCGGATGAGCGCCCGCGCGGGACGCAGCCCAGCCGCGCCGCTATCCCGTGGATTAGAGGTTCCGGCGCGGGTTTGACGGCGCGGGCCGGTGCTACCATTCCGGCAGGTCTATGGACCGTCCAACTGGGAGGCTGGGGATAGCTTAGCGTCGCCATGCGCCTCTTTCCGGACCTGCAACCCACCACCGCGCGGGTCGTGGTGACCGCCGGAAGCCTTATCGGGGTGACGCACTCCTGGCTACATCAGGACCAGGCGCGGCTATTTCGGGATCGCAGTCGCGAGAGCTTTCGCCGGGTGTTCCGGCGGGCCGTGGAGCTGGACGCGCAGCTCGTTCTGAGCGCGGGCGGACTTCTCGCCGACCCCCAGCCATCGCTGGATGACCTGCGGTTCGTGGCCCAGACCCTGCGCGAGGCCGGACTTCAGGTAGCCGCGCTATCCGACCACGCGGCCTCCGATGGCGGCTCGGGGCTCGACTTCCTCGCCGACCTCGACCTGCTGAGGATATTCGGCGCCCACACCGACCCGATCGCGCTCGATCTGAACGGGGTGCCCCTCTTGATCGGCGCACGGCCGCACGGCGTCATGGACGCCGACTCGATCGCTCCCACCGCCCTGCGTGTGCTGGTGAGCGGCGCGCAAGGCGCGCCCGACCCGGCGACGGATGGCGCGCTGGCGGCGGACGTCGTCGTTCTGGGCGGCCGGCGCGAGCCCGGCGCCTGGCGGGAAGGCAGCTCGATCATGGTTCGACCGGGGTGGGCGGCGCCCGCGCTGCGCGCGTCGCAGGCCGCCGCCGCGTTCGGCTGGTTGGAAGTGGACGCGAACGGCGTGCGCCTGGTGGATTTCGCGGCCCTCGGCCAGCCGGCCGGCGCCCGCGTGGAGGTCCGCCTGGACGAGTTGGACGTTTCGAACCCGGCCGCGGCGCTCTGGCAACTAGTGGCGCCTGAGCTCACCAAATCGGATCTGGTAACGCTGACGCTGCGCGGACCGTTTGATGGGGATGTCTGGCGCCGCTGCGGCCTGCTCGACTTGCTCCGCCGCGCCGCCGTGGCCGGTACCTTGCTGGACGTGGACCTGGCCGCGCTCGGCGCGCCCGACGGGGACGGCTCGCCGGGGAGACGTCCTTCGCTGCTCGTGGAGCTGCGCCGCGCGGCCGATGGAGTGTCGCGCGGCGTCGTGGCCGACGACGTCACGCTCGTGCGCGCGGCGCAGGCCGAGATCGCCGGCGCCCTGCAGCGCACCGCGCCCCTGGAGCCCTCGTTGTGATCCTGCTGGAGCGCCTCTGGGCCGAGCGGATCGGTCAGCTGCAAAGTGTCGAGTTCACATTCGACCCGCGCGGCGCCCAGCTCATCGCGGCCGACCGAGCGGCCGCGCAAGCTCTGCGCAGCGCGCTGGCCGGTGCCCTCTTCGGCCTGGAGATCACGGACGGGACGGTCGGCCCGGGATCGATGGTGGAGCTTGCCTTCACGGCGCATGGCCGTCCCTACGCTATCCGGCGCGTTGTCGCCGACGAGCGCCGGGTGCGCACCGTGCTCGTCCAGCACGGCGCGTCCGGCGCAGTCGAGATCGCCGACCCGGGGCGGATTCAACGGATGCTGGGCGCGCTGATCGGTCTCGACCGAAGCGCGCTGCAAACCATGATTCACGCCGACCCGGCCGATCTTCCCGCCAGCCGCGGCGACCGCGAAGCGCTCATGCGGCAGCTGCTTGGCGAGCGCCGCGTCACCGCCCTGCAAGCCCGCTTCGCGCAGAGCGACCAGCTGGCCGAGGCTGAGACCAGCGCCGCCGCCCGCCTGAAGCTGGCGCGCGCGGCCGCCGAGGTGGACAGCCGGCGCGCCGCGGTCGGATCGCTTCACGCCGATCTCAACCGCGCGCGGGTCGCCCAGGCCGTCGGCGCGCTGGAGGACTCCGAGTCGCGCGCACAGAGCGCGGCTGCCGCCCGGCGCGAATTGGAGACGGCCGCACAAAGCATGCAAGCCGCCGTCGTAGAAGCCGCCGCGCAGCTTGAACTGATCGCGCTGTGGCGTGAGCGCGCCCGGCAAGCCGCCAAGGCGGCGCGGGCCGATGTCCGGCGCAGCGCCGCGGAGGACAAGGTCCACGCGCTGGCCGCCCTGGAGGACGATCTGCGTGAAGCCGACCAACGCCTGGCGGCGTTCGATCGGACCCTGGCGGTCCACGCG
This sequence comes from Chloroflexota bacterium, assembly GCA_965220075.1. Taxonomy (GTDB): domain Bacteria; phylum Chloroflexota; class UBA11872; order UBA11872; family UBA11872. The sequence continues at coordinate 204,738 of OZ244806.1, read as the reverse complement.
CGCGCCGAGACCGCCCGGCAGGCGGCTGAGAGAGCGCGCGTGCAGCGCGACCGGCAGCGCGGCCGCGCGCGCGACCTGATCGGTGCGCGCGCCGAGCTGCATGCCCTGCGTTCGCGCGTCGAGCGCGCCCAGGCTGAAGCGGTTCGGGCCGGCACGCACGTCCGCCGCGTGAGCGAAGAAGCGAATCTGCCCGGCGCGCAGCGCCTCTGGAGCGCCTGGCTCGCGCACCATACGGAGGGAGCCGGGCTGGAGTCCGCGCAGCGTCAGGTCCTGGATCTGCGGCAACGCCTCGACGAGGCCGCGCGCGCCCTGGAGCAACAGACCGCCGAAGCGGCCCGCCGCCAATCGCGGCTGCGGCTCGCCGGCGGCGTGACCGGCGCCGGCTTCGTGGTCGGCCTGATTGGTCTCGTGGCCGCGCCGCCGCTGGCCTTCGCCGGGATCGTGGCCGGCATATTCGGCGCGCTGGCGGGCGCCTGGACGTTATACGCGGGCGCTCCCGATGACGATCAAACGGACCGGCAGGCGTCACTGGTGCCCGAGCTGGACGCTGAGCTGAGCGCCGCCAACCGTCGCATCGACCGTGCCCGTCAGCACCGCGTCCGCTTGGCCGCCGTGGAGCGGGAGCTGGGCGCACTCGACCTCGAAGTTCCAACCTCGCCCGAGCGTGCCCGCCTGCTTGGCGACAGCGCCACCTCGCGTTTGCGCAGGCTGGTCGACGGCGACGAGCAGAGCCGGGCGGAAGACCCCGCGCGCGCATTGCGGGACGCCCAGACCGTGCTCGATCAGTCGAGCGCGCAGGTGCGCCGGCTGGAGGCCCGCGTGGACTCGCTGGAGGCGCTCGCGCCGGAGGCCGGCGCCGCGGCCAACGAGGCGGACCTGCGAGGCAGCTTGCGCGAAAGCGCCCAGGCGCGCGAGGAAGCGAATCGCGCTCAGCGCCAGCTGGGCGTGCCCGAGGGCGCGGAGCCGCTGTCTCTTGCGCGCGAGCGGCAGATCGCCTCGCGCGACGCGCTGCAAACGCGCCTGGCGGCACTCCCCAACGTCGAGCTGGGACGCCAGTTCGCGGTGCGCGACCACAACGCCGCCCTGCAGGCCATCCGCCGTATCGAGGCCGCGATCCACGCCCACCGCCGTCGCAACGAGATCGCCGCGACAGCCGAGCCGGCGGCGGACGCGCGCGAGCGGCAGGCGGCGCTTGCCGCGATCGGCCACCTCGTCGCCCAGCACGGGGTGCGCCGTGCCTACGCCCAGCGCCAGCCGCTACTGACAGAAGGCCGCGCCGCGGCGGGCGCTGAGGCGCGTGCGCGCTCGGACCTCGCGACGGCCCTGCGGGCAGCCACGGCGCCGTTCGACGGCACGCCCACGGCAGCCGAAGCGCGCGCCCTGTTTCCCGACTTGGAGGACGCCGGGCCGGAGGACGTTGACAAGCTGCGCGTGCGCCTGCGGCACACGCGTCAGGCGCAGCGTCAGGGCGAGAGCGACGTCAGGCGCCGGGAGATCGAAACCGGTCTCGCCCGGGAGGCGGTGGACTTCGAGCTGGCTGAGTCCGCCCTCGCGGACGTAGTGGCTCAACGGCGCCGGCGCGTCTTCGCCGCCAGCATCGTAGAGCAGGCGCTGGCGGCTACCGTCGACGCGGCCACCGCCGCCGGCGAGGCCCATCTTCGCCGCATGCTCGGCCGCCTCACCGCGGGTGCCTACTGGGACGCGCGTATTCGCCAGGCTGGCCGCGTCGAGCTATGGGACGAGGGCCGCGCCGACTGGGTCGCGGTCTCGGAAGCCGCGCCCGAGCATCAAGCCGGAGTGCGGCTGGGGCTGGCGGTCTCATTCATCGCTGGCCTGACCCCCCGCGACGCTCAGCATGTGCCAGCCTTTCTCTGGCTTGATCACGACGGGGACGCGACCGGCGCCCAGGCGATCGGCGCCTTGCTGGCAACCTTGAACGAACCGGACCTGGCCGACCGCTTCCCTCAAATCGTGGTCGTGGCGCGTCCGGGCGCCATCCAGTCCGGGCTTTTTGCGCGCACGTCGGCCGTCACAGGCGGACAAACCGCCGGCGCGCAAGCGCCGCGGGCGTCCTTGCCAGCGGCCGGGTAGAGCAATGTCCGAACGACCCGTCGACAAAGCGGGCGCGAACGAACCGCGGCCAGGCCAGCTGCAGCTGGAGATCAGCGAGCCGGTAGGCCGCGCCTACCGCTCGTCGGCGCCTCCGCCCAGAGTTCCCGGGCGCACGTCGGTTTGGTTCGCGCGGGCAACTTCGGCGGGCGCCTTTGCGAGCGTGGCGCTGATCGTCTACCTCGGCGTCTTCACCGATCCCGGCCGCAGCGAGAACGTTCTGTCCATGCTGGCCGCGCTGGGATTCGCAACGCTCTTTGCAGCCTGGTCCCTCGGGTATTGGGCGCGGGCGAGCCGCATGCCCGCGCCAGCCGCCTTTCCGACCTGGACGATCACGCGGCAGGCGATCCTGCTGGCCGCCGGGATGGAAGCCCTCGCGGTGCTCACCCTCAGCCGCATGACGCACCTGGGCACGATCGTGCTCGTTGCGCTGGTGGTCACCGCCGCCGAGCTCCTATTGCGCCGCATGAACTTGAGGCCATGATCCATTGGACCAGCAGGACGACCCATACGAGCCGATCGCGCGCTTATACGAGGCCGAGCATCAGGACTGGACCGATGACGCCCCCATGTACGCCCATTTCGCCGAGCGCGCCGGAGGCCCCGTGCTCGACCTCGGCTGCGGCACGGGTCGAGTAGCGCTTCCACTCGCGGCGGCCGGGTTCGAGGTGCACGGCCTCGACGCCTCTCACGCCTTGCTTGCGATCGCCCGCGCCAAAGCCCACGACACGTCCGTCAGCCTTGAGTTGCGTTGCGCCGACATGCGCCGCCTGGCGGAGACCGGCCGCTACCGCATGGCTCTCTGCGCGCTCGACACCTTCATGCATCTCGAGACCGGCGAGGACCAGATGGACACGCTGCGGGGCGTATGCGCCGCCCTGCGCCCGGGCGGCCTGTTCGTGGTGGACGTGCTGCACCCCACGCTTGACCGTGTGGCCGCGCGCGATGGCGTGCAAAGGGTCCAGTCCGTCTTCGCGGGACCGGGCGGCGCCAGCGTCACGCATCTGGTCAGCTGGGAGGTCGACCCGGCGACCCAGACCATCGCGGCCACGCACCACTACGACGCGGTGGGACCCGACGGCGCCGTTCAGCGCCGCACGGCGCTGATGCGGCTGCGCTACCTGCATCGCTACGAGATGGAGCATGCGCTGCGGCGGGCCGGTTTCGACCGGATCGAGCTTTACGGCGGGCCGGGGCTGGCGCCGTTTGACGCCAACAGCGACCGCATGATCTTCGTGGCCGCCAAGCCGCGCTTTGAGTCCTGACCGGGCTAGAGCGACCAGCGCCCGGCGAAGGGCGCCGCGCTTCTGACCATCGGGTAGGCCGCCGGATCGTCAGCGAGCCGCAGCATTGTGGCGACCGGTCTCATTCCAATCCGGCGCAGCGCGCCCACCACTCGACCGGCCCCCAGCGGCACGTCAATTTCGAGCTGGTGAAAATTATGATCGCGCGCGTGCGCCGCAACGGCCTGTACGGCGGCGGCCACGTCCCGGGCTGATCGCGGCGGCGCCAGCCAAGCGAGGCGAATCAGCAGCGCGCCGCCCGCCGGCGGCGGGATCGGCTCGGGCTCGCAGACCAGGAAACAGGCCGCCGGATCGCGCGCGTCGAAGAGCGCGAACGCCGCCTCGCTGAGGGGCGTGTCGGCGATAGTGCGTTGGACGTCAGCTTCCAGCTCGTTTGCGGCGCCGCTCCACGGCAGCGCGGCGCGCTCCAGCCGCGCCCCCGCCGGCGCGGCTGGCAAGGAGCCCACCGAGACCCGCAGTCTGACGGTCAGGTCCACCGCCGTGAGTCCGCGCCGCGCGTACATCGCCAGCGCGTCGGTGGCGTGCGGCCACGCCTCGAGTCCGACCACGCTCCGGTTTTGGCCGCGCAGGAAGTCCAGCGCGGCGTCGGCCAGGGCCGCGCCCACGCCCAGCCCGCGAAACCGCGAATCCACCCCCAGTCCACCCAGCCACGACACCTGCGGCGTCACCACCCCAAAGGCCGCGCCGACCGGTCCGTAGCCCGGCGCCAGCGCCACCCAGGCGGCCCGGCAGCCGGCCATCCAGCGCTCCACCTGGCTGGTGGAGGTCGGCGCGGGGGCCGCACTGAGTCCTGGCGCCAAGCCGGCGCCGCGTGGATCGAACGCGTCGGTCAAAATGCGTGCCACCGAGCGCGCGTCGGGCGGCGCCATCGCGCGGATTTCGGGCGCCGTCGACCGCGCCTCGCTCCCGGATTGCGGCTGCCGGTTAGAATCGCGCGGCATTTTGGGAGCGCCTCAGCATGCGGGCGGGCCCCGCCAGCCGTCGGAGTTCAGCATGGCCCTCTTGACCCACCCCGATCTCGCCGCCCCCATGGAGCGGCTGGGAACCGAGACGGCCTTCTCCGTATTGGCCAAGGCCAAAGAGCTCGAGCGCGCGGGCCGCCACATCATCCACCTCGAGATCGGCGAGCCGGATTTTGACACCCCCGCGAACATCATCCAGGCCGGCAAGCGGGCGCTGGACGACGGCTATACCCACTACGGACCCTCCGTCGGTCTGCCCGAGCTCCGCCAGGCCATCGCCAACGACGTATCTATGTCGCGCGGCATCGATGTGTCGCCCGAGCAGATCGTAGTCACGCCCGGCGGCAAGCCCATCATGTACTTCGCCATCACCGCGCTGTGCGGTCCGGGCGACGAGGTTCTCTACCCCGACCCGGGCTTCCCAATCTACGAGTCCGTAATCAACTTCGTGGGCGCCACCCCGATAGCCCTCGAGCTGCGCCCGGAGAATCAATTCCGCCTTGACCTGCAGGAGCTCGCGGACAAGCTGTCCACGCGGACCAAGCTGCTCATCCTCAACTCGCCCCAGAACCCGACCGGGGGCGTCCTCACGCCCGGTGACATCCGGGCCGTCGCGGAGCTGGTGGTCGACCGCGGCCTGTATGTCCTCAGCGACGAGATCTACAGCCGCATCATGTACGGAGACGTGGACCACTTCTCGATCGCCGCCGTGGCGGGCATGCGGGACCGGACGATCATCCTGGACGGGTTCTCCAAGACCTACGCGATGACCGGCTGGCGCATGGGCTACGGGGTCATGCACCCGGAGTTGGCGGCCGCCGTCGGGCAGCTGCAAACCAATTGCACCAGCTGCACGGCCAGCTTCATCCAGATCGCCGGCATCGAGGCTCTCACCGGACCGCAGGACGCCGCCAACGCCATGGTGGCCGAGTTCAAGGCGCGGCGGGACCTGATCGTGGATGGATTGAACGCCATCGAGGGTGTCTCGTGCCAGCGGCCGGCCGGCGCGTTCTACGTGTTTCCGCAGCTCTCCGGATTCGCGCTGAGCACCGCCGAAATCGCTGACAGACTTCTCGACGAGGCCGGCGTGGCGGTGCTCTCCGGCACCGCGTTCGGCACGGTGGGCGCGGACTCGCTGCGGCTTTCCTACGCGAACTCGCGTGAAAACATCGGGGTCGCGCTCGAGCGCATGGGGGCGGCCCTCAGCCGAATGCGCTAGCGCGTCAGGCCGGCTTGCGCGCGGCGCTAGAGGCGCTCTATGCGCTCCACGTCAAACGCGAAGATCGTGGCGCCGCCCACCTGCACCTCAACCGGGTAGGGCGCCGCCAGCTCGCCCGGTTCCATCATGGCCGGAACGGGGCTGACGACCTGCATGCGGGTTATGGCGTGGCGGCGAATGATGCCGAGCAGAGCGCCCACCCGATCCTGCTCTACGCCCAGCAGAAACGTCACGTTGCGATGGCGCAAGAAGCCTCCGGCAGTGCCGATGCGGGTGAAGTGAAAGCCGTCCTCGCGCAGCGCGTCGCCCAAGCCGCCCGCGTCCTCTTCTTGAACCACGGCCACGAACAACTTCACGCGGCGCTCCCGGCGCTGGGTTGTGCCTACACGGTAGCCTAGCCGGCCTGCATGGGCAGACGCGTCTGCACCGGTCGGCTGGCGCGCGCAACGCGATGATCGACCAGCAGTGGTGCCACCCGTCCCCACACCGCCTCGCTTACCGCCGCGATCGGGCGCGCCCCGTCAACCACCAGCCAGTTGCCGGGATCGGCCGCGGCGAGCTCCCGAAACGACTCGCGTACGCGCTCGTGAAAGCTCGCATCGTTCCAGTTCATGCCCCCGGCTTTCTCCCAGTCGCGGTCGCGCTGCGCGAGGCTGCGCCGCAGCCCTTCGTCGGTTTCGATGTCCACCAGCACCTGAAGATGCGGCGCGGCGCCGGCCGTGCTGAAAGCGTTGAGCCCGTCCAGCTCCGCCCGTTCAAGCCCGAATCCGCCTCCTTGATAAGCGAGCGTGGAAGCCCTGAACCGGTCGCAGATCACCACGCCGGCCGACTCCAGGCAGGGTCGAATCACCTTTTCCACGTGCTCGGCGCGGGCGGCTGACATCATTAAGGCCTGCACCCGCGGCTGCACGCCGCTCATATCGCGCCGGTTGAGCAGCAGCGCGCGGATCTCCTCGCCGAGTGGCGTCCCGCCGGGCTCGCGCGTCAGGGTCACGTCGAACCCCTGCGCGGCGATCCGGTCGGCAAGCAGCTGTGCCTGGGTGGTCTTGCCACTGCCCTCGGGGCCTTCGAACGCGATGAAGAGGCCCCGCGGCCCGCTCCCCGTCATCAGCTAAACCGGCGGCCGTTCAGCGTGAGCCGCAGGCGCCGCCGCGCCTCCGCCTCGGGGACGCGCGGCGCCACCGCGAGCTGTGCGCGGTTTTGAAAATCGCTGTCAGGCGCGAGCGAGCCCTGCCGGTCGAGCAGATCTGCGAGGCAAGCCTCGATCTGCATGACCGTGTTGCTGCGCAGCACGTAGACGGGTACTCCGCGCGTCTCGGCGTCGCGCACCAGACGCGGCCGCCTGCGGTAGAAGCTGCGCAAGGTTACGACCACGTCCGCCTCGCCCAGATCGCGCACCAGCCGCACCTGCGCGGCCCCCGACGTGGTCAGAGCCTGCTCGAATCGACTGCGGCTCACGCCGAAGGGCAGCACGCGCAGAGGGGTGTCAGCTTCGCCGGAGGCGCCGGGCGCCGCGGGTTCGGGCGCCCTCGCTTCCGCGTAGGGCGCGCGCACGATGCGACCGTCCGCCGCGCGCGTGCGCTGCTCGGCCTGCACCGGCTCGCCGCGCAGCATCGCGTCCACCGTATCGGCCACGTCGCGGTGCAACACCACCCGGTCGCGGGTGTGCAGCTCCACCAACGTATGGAACGTCGGCGGCGCACGCCGTTCCAGCACGGTTTTCTGGGTTCCCCGGCGGCGCGCTTCCTCGTCTCCCAAAGTGACCGCCTCGATTCCGCCGACCAGGTCGCTGAGAAGCGGGTTGAGCAGCACGTTTTCGAGCATCTGTCCGTGCGCCGTGGCGATAAGTTGCACGCCGCGCTCCGCGATGGTGCGCGCCGCCTGGGCCTCCAGCTCGGTCCCGATCTCGTCCACCACGATCACTTGCGGCATGTGATTCTCAACCGCCTCGATCATCACGCGGTGCTGCTTCTCGGGCTCCGCCACCTGCATGCGGCGGGCCCGGCCGATTCCCGCGTGCGGCACGTCGCCGTCGCCGGCGATCTCGTTGGACGTGTCCACGACCACCACGCGCCGATCGAGGTCATTGGCCAGGACGCGCGCCATTTCGCGCAGCATGGTCGTCTTACCCACGCCGGGCGGTCCGAGCAGCAGGAGGCTGTCATCGGCGTCCACCACGTCGCTGATCACGTTCGTCGTCCCCAGCAGCGCGCGCCCGCGCCGCAGGGTCAGCCCGACCACGCTGCCCGTGCGGTTGCGAATGGCCGAGATCCTGTGCAAGGTGCCGGGGATGCCCGCCCGGTTGTCGGCGGTGAACCGGCCGACCGACTGCACGGTGTGCTCCAGGTCGTCCTTCGTAACCGCTCGATCCCGCAGCACGTCCGTGCGCATCGTGAAGCGAGCCTCGGCGGGGCGGCCCAAATCCAGGACCACCTCCACCAGCGCCTCCCACTCCGGCCGCGCGCGCAGCGAGACCGCGAACTCCGGCGGCAGCGCCCCGGCTAAGGCTTGCAGCTCGAGCTGATCGCCCTCGGCCGGATGCGGCAGCAGTCCCGCGGAAGGGGCTTGGGGCCTGGTCGGTTCGATCAACGCCCGTTCAACTCGTTACGCGGTCCAGAGCCGCGCGCGGAACTTTGGCGGCGATTCGCGCAGCCACGTGTCGAACCATCAGGACTCGCCTGCCCGTCATGGCAAAGCCGGCGGCCTCGAGGGTAGCCGCCAGCTGCCCTTCATGTTCACGCGCCACCGTTTGAACCGGCCGCGCGGACCAGCGGCCGAGTCGCCACAACCCAAACCGGATAAGCGCGGCAACCAGGTCCGTGGAGCGCGGGTGCGCCATCAGGCTAAGGCGATGCGCGGGGCCGGCCAGACGCTCTACCTCCAGCCACGCCGCCAGTCCGTGCTCGCCTGGAACCACATAGGACTCGCGCGCGGCCGCGCGTCCCAGCGGCCAGAGAGGCGCTTGCGCCGGCGGACGCACCGGCTGCGGGATCGGCGCCTCCACTTGCTGGACGGCCGCCGGCGTGACCGCGCGGTAGAGCTGCTGAAGGTCCCAAAGGTCGGCGCGCGCCTGCCGCCGCAGACCGGGCACGGCGGGCGCATCGAGCACCGGCGTGGGCGGCCGGCGGAAGACGTACTCGCGCGCGGCCGCAGCGAACCCGCTTGACGTGAATGCGCCGTGGAACGAGCCGTCCTCGCGAGCTCGCGCGCTCACACTCACGCAGCCGCGCGCCGCCGCGTCGGCGCTGAGCGCGCGCAGCAACTCCGCGCATACGGCTTCGTGCTGGTCGCCGGGCGCGCCCGCGCGCGAACCGTTACCGCCGGCCGGATCGAGCATCGCGAGCGCCTCCACGCGCGCCTGAAGCCTGGGTCGCGGCCGCCGCGTCACGGCGAATCCGAGCAACGACCCGTCGCCCCAGGCGGCCATCACCCGGTAGCCGGGCGCCAGGACCGAGATGGCGGCGGCCGCCGTCGCGGGCGCGCCGTGGAAGCGGCCCAGGTCCCACTCGACAACGTGCCGTGCCGTGTTCGCAAAGGCGGGCCTCCCCGCCAGCGCTGGGATATGCCAAGGAAGCAGCCTGGCCGTCCGAATCTTCATACGGGCGCCGCCATCGCGCAGAAGAATTCGTGCATGCGCGTGTCGCCCGTGAGCTCCGGATGGAAGGCGGTGACGAGAAACTGCTCCTTCCGCGCGGCCACGATCGAGTCGTCCGCCAGCCGCGCCAGGACCTCAACGCCCCTGCCGACCTCCCGAATAATCGGCGCCCGGATGAACACGGCCGCAAGCGGCCCGCCCTCCAGGCCGTCGACTCTGATATCGGTCTCGAAGCTGTCGGTCTGCCGGCCGAAGGCGTTCCGTTCCACGCGCATGTCCATCAGACCCAGCAGCGGCTGCTCGCGCCCGACGTCGTTGGCCATGAGGATCAGGCCCGCGCAGGTACCCCAGATCGGCAGACCGCCCGCGCCCATGCGCCGAATGGGTTCCAGAAGGTCGTAGGTCACCAACAACCGGCCCATGGTGGTGCTTTCGCCGCCCGGAATTATGAGGCCGGCGAGCCCTTCCAGATGTGCCGGCAGACGCACCTCGCGAGGCTTCACGCCCACTCGCCGCAGCATCGCGGCATGCTCGGCGAAATCGCCCTGCAGGGCGAGCACGCCTACCTCGGCAGGCGCCAAGGCGCTCCTCCGGGGTCTACCACCCGCGCCCTGCGAGCAACTCCTCCGGCTGCAGCGAGTGGCGCGCTGTGCCCGACATCGGCTCACCCAGTCCCCGCGACGCCTGCGCGATCAGCGCGGCGTCCTCGAAGTGAGTGGTTGCGTCGACGATGGCCTTCGCGCGCGCCGCCGGGTCCTCCGATTTGAAGATGCCGCTGCCCACGAACACTCCATCCGTGCCCAGGCGCATCATCAGCGCCGCGTCGGCCGGAGTGGCTAGACCGCCAGCGGCGAAATTCACGACCGGCAGCTTGCCTGTGCGCGCCACTTCCGCCACCAGCTCCAGCGGTGCGCCGAGTGTCTTGGCCTGCGACGGCAGCTCGTCCTCGCGCATTGCCTGGAGACTGCGCAGTTCGGACATCACCGACCGCGTGTGGCGGACCGCCTCCACCACGTCGCCGGTGCCCGCCTCGCCTTTCGTGCGCATCATGGTTGCGCCTTCGGCCACGCGCCGCAACGCTTCTCCCAGGTTGCGGCAGCCGCAAACGAAGGGGACTTCGAACGCGTGCTTGTTGACGTGGTGCTCCTCGTCCGCCGGCGTGAGAACCTCGGATTCGTCGATGTAGTCGACCCCGAGCGCCTGGAGCAACTCGGCTTCGAGGAAATGACCGATGCGGCACTTGGCCATCACCGGAATGCTGACTGCTTTCTGAATCTCGATGATCTTCTCGGGATCGGCCATGCGCGCCACGCCGCCCTGCGCGCGAATGTCGGCCGGCACCCGCTCCAGCGCCATCACCGCCGCGGCGCCCGCCTCCTCCGCGATACGGGCCTGCTCGGCCGAGGCCACATCCATGATCACCCCGCCCTTGAGCATTTGAGCGAGGCCGCGCTTGACTGTGATCGTGTTCTTGTCCATCTCTATTTACTCGCTTTGGCGCAGGCGCTTGTTCACCCGCATCTCGCCCGCCTCCAACATCATATTAGCCCGCAGAAGTTTCGGGGTCGCGGAGCCCGGCGGCCTGTAGAGCGCGCGTCACCGCCGCCAGCACGTCCGCCACGTCGAAGGGCTTGGTCACGAAGTCGTCCACGCCTGCCCTTACCACGTCCACAGCTTCTTCGAAGTTGTAGGCGGTGACAACAACCACCGGCACCCGCTCCCAGTCGCTGGTCCGGCGCATGACCTCCATCACCCGAAATCCGGAGACGCGCGGCAGGTTGAGGTCGAGCATCACCAGATCGGGCGGACTGCCTGACAATGCCCCCAGGGCCTCCTGGCCGTCGATCACGCTGGTGACCTCGTGGCCGGCCGCCTCCAGATTGACGCGCAGAACGTCCGCCACGCCCGGCTCGTCCTCTATGACCAGAATATTGGCCACGGGCTCAGCCCTCGCCGTTGGTCCGGCGGAGTCTCCGCCCGGCGGCCGTCGAGGCTGGCCGGGCGGCGCTTTGGCTCAGTGCTTGCAAATCGATCTCCATGGCGGCCGCTAGACCCTCCTGCGTAAAGGTACCGTCACCTGCCGGCGGCGGCATCGTCTACCCGCCGCGACTGACCGGTTCACCGGTGAACCTCCCGTGACTCGTCTCATGCGGGCAGCGAGACCCGGCTCGCGTGGGCGTCCTCGGTGCGGGCCGCCGCCACCGGCAGCCAGAACCCCACCGTGGTTCCCTCCGCGGGCACGCTATCCAGCCAGACCCGTCCGTTGTGCGCTTCCACGATGCTGCGGCAGATGAAGAGCCCGAGACCCGAGCCGGGTACGCTGCTGCGCTCCTCCGCCGACCCGCGGTAGAACTTCTCGAAAACGTGCGGCAGGTCCTTGGCTGGAATGCCGGGTCCGGCGTCGCTGATCTCCACGTTCACGCCCTCTCCCGCACCGCGCGCGGAGATGACCAATGGACCCTCGCTGTGCGGCACGGCGTACCGGATCGCGTTTCCGAGCATGTTCGATAAGACGATGCGCATCTGCTCCGGATCCACCAGCACGCGCGCGTCGCCGGCTTCCCAAACCAGCGTCAGACGCCCCACTGCCTGAGCCTGAAACTCCTCGACGACGGGCGCCACGATCCCGCGCAGCTCCACCGTGCGCAGCCGTGGGATGAACAGGCCCGATTCGATCCGCGATGCGTTCAGCAGGTTGTTGACGATCAGGCCCAGCCGGTCCGACGCGTCTGAAATGCCCTGCAGGAATCTCAGCTGGGTTTCTTCTTCCAAGGTCAGGTCGCGCCGCAGCAGGGTCGAAACGTAGCCCTTGATAAGTGAGAGCGGCGTGCGCAGCTCATGCGAAACGAAGGACACGAAATCGCTCTTCATACGCTCGACCTGCTTCGCTGTCGAAATATCGCGCACGATGCCCAGAGCCAGTCCCGGCTCGTCGCGGGCGCCTGGGACATAGGCGTAGCTCGCCGCGACCTCCACCAGCTCACCGTCCCGCGAGGCCAGCGATTGCTGGCTGTAGGCGATGGTGCTGCGTTCCCTGAGCACCCATTCCATTGGGTGCGGCGCGGCCGCCAGCTGCCCGTCGCCGCCGCGCAGCTGCAGAACCTCCGTAACCGGCCGGCCCGCCGCCGTGTCCTGGGTCCAGCCTGAGATGCGCTCCGCGGCCGGATTCAGCCGGATCACCCGGCCGTCGCGGTCCGCTATGACAATTCCATCCGAAGCGTTGGCCAGAAGCGCCTCGAGCTGCTCCCGCTCGTGCAGCTCGGCCTCGAAGAGCAGGATGTTCTTGATCAGGATGGCCGCCTGACTGGCAAAGACCGAGACCAGACGCCCCTCGTCGTCTCCGAACCCGCCGGCCTTGTTCGAGACCCTGACCACCCCTAGCGCCTCCTCGCCCGCGCGCATCGGAGCGATCAGTACGTTGACGTCTCTCAATAGGGCGGCGTGCGGGTCCGCCAGCGCCCGATCGCCGCGCGCGTCGTTGCTGATGATCGTCTCCCCGTGAACGAGGGCGTGCAGCGCGGGCGCCTGGCTGTCCTGAGCCAGCGACATTTCGCCCAAGGTCTCCGCTCTGATTCCGACCGCGGGCGCTTGCGCCTCGAGCCGGCCGCTGGCCGGATTGCGCAGCATCACCACGCAGCGCTCCGCTTGGGTCAGGGCGGCCACGCTCTCGGTGACCGTCTGAACGACGTGCGTGATGCCCGCCAGCGGCGCGATGACCTGCGCGAGCCGCCGCAAGCTCGATAGCTCCACCACGCGGCGCTCCAGCGCGTTCTGGAATTCAGCGCGCTGCGCGGCCGCCGCCGCCCCGCGCGCAAACGACGCCAGCAGGTCGATCTCGCCGTCTCCGAAAGGCGCGCCCGCACGCGCTACCGCTATCGCGCCCACGACTCGTTCACCGACCTGCAGCGGCGTGGCGATGTAGGCGTAGGGCGTCGTCGCGGCGGCGCTGGGCAGAAGCAGGCCGCCGCCCAGCGTTCGCGCGTCATCGGCCTGCACGGGCGCCGCCTGCGCGATCACCCGCGCGATCGGGCCGGGCGCCGGCTTGGCGGCGCTCGCATCCGGCGGGTCGATCCCGGTCCAGGCCGCCAGCTCGATGCCGCCTCGGCGCGCGCGGTAGATCGTCGCCGCCTCGGCGCGCATCATTTGAGCGGCCAGCTCGGCGAGCGATTGCAGCACCGCCTCCGGCTCCGCACCGGAGGCGAGCACCTGACTAAACTGGCGGAAAGCCGACTCCAGATCGCGGCGCCCGCGGTCCGTCGCCGCGAAGAGCTGCGCCAGCCGGATGGCGGCGCCGGCCTGCGCCGCTATCGACTGCGCGATTCGGATCTCACCCACCGAGTGACGGTCAAGCCGGCTCTCATTGTTCAGAAAGAGCGTCCCCAGGGGCGTGTCGGCGGCCAGGATGGGGACCACCAGCAAGGCGCGTTCGCCAAATAGGTCCAGGGCCACCTTGTCGGTCCGCGCGTCCTCGGCGGCGTCGGCAATAGCGATCGGCTCACGCGAGCGCAGGGCCTCCGCCGAGAGCGGCTGCTGGTCCAGCGCAAAGCGCTGACGCTTCCATTGCGCCACGAACTCGCCTGGCATGCCGAACAGCGCGGCCGGTATAAGTTGCGTGCCGGCCTCGTCCAGCAGCCAGATGCTTCCCTTGTCGGCGCTGGTCAAGGCCACCGCGCGCGCGATGAACTGGTCCAGCATCTCCTCCGGCTGCAAGGTGCTGGTGGCCACCTGGGCCAGCTCCAGGAGTACCTGTGACTCTTCGGCCTGCTTCCTAAGCGACTCGCTGAGACGTTGCTGCCGCAGCGCGATAGAAAGCTGCCGCGCCAGCGCCGCCAGTGCGTGGCGCTTCTTCGGGCTGGGCCTGCGGGCGCTGCCAAACGCCATGATCACGTCGCCAATGGATTGGCCGTCCGACAGCAGGGGGATCAGCGCGGCGCCGCGAATGTCCGGCCAGTCCATTTCGAGCCGATCCGCGAGTTGGTCCAGCTCCGTTCCGTAGATGAGCGTCAGCCCATCGCCGCCGTTCGGACCGGCGCCGGACTGATCGAAGCTCCGCGCGGCTGGATGGCCGCTGTATTGCTCAACGCCTTTCGAGCTGGCCGCCACCAGCCGTCCGGAATCGTCCGCGCCGGCGGGCTCGCGCAGAATCAGCAGCTGGGCGCCCGCGAGCACCCGCAGGTCCGCCATCACGCCGGCCAGCAGGGGCTCCACTTCGCTGCCCGCCGGCCACGCGGCTTCACTAAAGCGTCCGGAATTCTCAGAAGCGGTCACTGTCTCACCACTCCGACCCGGCCCCCAACCTCCAGGTGCTCGGGTTGCATCCTACTGCGCGCCTGTGCGCGGTCTGCGGCCTGTCGAGATGGGCGCTCGATGGGTCGAGCGCTGCCCGCCCGTCAGGCGGTGTCGCCGCGGCGCTCGTGGATCAGGAGGATCGTGCCCCGCTTCACCTCCACGGCGGCCGTCTCGCAGCTCATCACGTTGCTCACGCCGCGGCCGCTGCCGAACGGCAGCACCGCGTCCTCGAGCGCGTATTGCAGCCCTTCCGTCGCCACGCCCAGCGCGTCACCGCCCAGCGCCAACAGGGTCACGATGTCGCCGGGCGCGCCGCGCCAGCGGCGCCGCCCGCTGATCAGGCGCACGTCTCGCCTGGGATCGCGCAGCACCACGTCCGCGCCGCGCCAGCCGGGGTGCGCCAGCAGCATGACGTTGGCGAGCTCGTGATCGAGCCGCGCGCCGCCGAACCCGCCCAGCACCACGATAGTGTCCGGTGACTTCTCCATGGCCGCTTCCAGCGCGACCTCCGCGTCCGTGGCGTACTGCGGCCGCGGATGGCCGCGCACCTCGACGGCGGGATTGAGCGCGCGCGCCGCGTCCAGCGTCCGGTCGTCCATCGAGTCGCGGTCGCCCACAACCAGATCGCACGCAGCGCCGGCCTGCGCGAGCACGGCCGCGCCGCCGTCGGCGCCCACCACGTAGGCGGCTGCCCGGCGCTCCGCTTGCAGAAGCGCTTGGTCCACGTCGCCGTTGAGGACGATCAGCACCCGCACAAGCGGAGTCTAACCAAGGCGCGCAATCGCGACGCCGCGCGATCCAACCCTAGGGGCGGCTCGTGAGCCGCCCCTACTCGATCTTGTAGGGCGCCAGCGCCTCCCAGTTGATGTCGAGGCCCAAGCCGGGACCCTGCGGGACCTTCACGGTCCCTCGGTCCGTGAGCTGCAACCGCTCGTGAAACATGATCTCGCTCAGCGACACCACGTTCGGGTTGTAGTACTCGAGTATCAGCGGGAGCGGAAACGCGGCGAGCAGGTGCACGTGTATCTCCTGCATCCCGTGCGGCGCGATGGGTATCTCGTAGGCGGCCGCCAGCGCCGCCACTTTGCGGTACTCCGTGATGCCGCCCAGCACCATCGCGTCGGGGTTGGCAATGCGGACCGCGCCTTGCTCGAACAGCTCGCGAAACCCCCAGCGCGTGTACTCGTTCTCCCCGGCCGCGATGGGCACCGTCGTCGAGCGCGCCGTCTCGGCGCTGCCGCGCATGTTGTCCGGTGAGACCGGCTCCTCGAACCAGTAAGCGTTGTAGGTCTCCAGAATTCGCGCCATGCGCACCGCGTCGGCGGTCACGTAGGCGTTGTTGGCGTCCGCCAGCAGGTCGATGTCGTCGCCGATAGCGTCGCGCACCGCCGCCACGCGCGCTTCGTCCTCGCGCAGCGAGACGGCGCCGATCTTCATCTTGACGGCCGTGGCGCCCTGCTCCACGTAGGCGCGCATCTCATCCTGCAACTCGCCGACGCCCTTGCCCGCCTCGTAGTACCCGCCGGCGATATAGGCCCTCACCTCGTCGGTGTAGCCCCCCAGCAGCTTGTAGAGCGGGGTCCCGGTGGCGCGCGCGATCAGGTCCCACAGCGCTATGTCGATCGCCGAGAGAGCCCGCGTCGTGAGACCTTTCCGGCCGAACACCTTCGGGCGGTAGAGGCTCTCCCAGATCCGCTCGACGTGGAAGGGGTCCTCGCCCAGCAGGGCGGGCGCCATGTTCGCGACGATCGTCGTGATCATGTCGCGTCCCGACGGCATCCCGATGCCGCCCGTAAACCCGACACCCTCGATTCCCTCGTCGCTGCGCACGCGCACGATCACGACCTTCGACGCGGTGTAGGTGTATTTCCCGTTCGCGATCGGGATATCGAACGGCTTGGCGTAGACGTCGGCGCTGACCTCGGTAATACGCAAGCTGATCCTCCGGTAGGTCCGCGCGGGCGTTCACGCGTGGAATCTGAAGCAAAACACTCGTTCTGTGCCAGGTCAACTCCGGTGGACGACGGCGGGCGCGGGACCAACCGCTCCCGTGGATAGACGGCTACCGGCGCGTCAGCTCACTTGCGCGCGCCGGGCGGCTAGCCGCGAATCCGAAACCGCACCTCGCTGGCGCGCTCGCCGTCCACGGTGACCTCTACGACATAAGGTCCGGCGCAATTCGTCTCATCCAGGTGAAAGGCAAACCAGCCGCGCCGGATGGGCGGCTGAGGCGGCGTCTCGTAGTCGCCGGCGCAGCCCGCCGTGGACTCCCACCGGAACCCGAGAACCGCGCCCTCCCGCACGTCGCGGAACTCGACGCTGACGTAGACGCGTTCGCCTGGATTGAACGTGTCGGTCTCGTCGGCCGGACGCTGCAGGCCGTCCACCGACCGGGTGGTCGCCACGCGGCCCACCTGCGCGCGCGGCGGGGGCGCTGACGGCGTCGGCGTGGGGCTCGACGTCGGAGTCTCCGCGGGCGTTGCAGCGGGCGTCGCCGTGGGCGTTGCCGCGGTCACCGTCACGGGGGGCGTCGGGGGCCTCGTCGGCGTCGGGTCGGGCGGCGGCGTGCGGGGCGGTTCAGGCGTGGCCGTTTGGGTCGCTTGCGGCGCCGGCGTGTCAGCCGGCGGGCTGGTCGGTTGAGCCGTTGCGGTGCGCACCGCCGTGGGCCGCGCAACCACCGCGCTCGTCGGCGTGCGTTGCGCCGTCGGCGCGGGCGTGGCTTGAGGCGCCGCCGTCCGCCCGCTTTCGGCCGCGCCGCTCGCGCTGGTCGGCGTGCCTTGCGGCGCCGGGGGCGCTTCCTGCGCTGGCGGCGCCGCGCCGCAGGCGGCGAGCATCAGCGCCGCCATAACGAGTGCTCCGACGCACACGTGCGGGAATCTGATGTGTCTCACGACCTCGGGTAACTCATCAGGCAGCCTGGCGCATCACCGCCCCTTGTTGCCAGGGGACCATTATCGCGCCTTTTTCAAGTATCGGCGATACGCTCAGCGCCCTACCACCGCAGCCGGGCGGCGCGCGTACCTCGCGCCTAGCGGGCGAGCTCGCTGCGCAGTCGCGCCAGGAAATGCTCACGGGCCGTCGCCAGCGGCTCGTCGATGACACAGCCGGCCGCACGCGCGTGACCGCCGCCGCCAAAATGCTCCGCCACTGCATTGATCGCTCGTGTGGTGGAACGCAGGCTCACCCGGGTTCGTTGCGGGCGCACCTCGTAGAACACCGCGGCGGCGTCGGCGCCCACCACTTCCTGCAACTCATTCGCGATCCCTTGCGACTCTCCCACGGCGGCGCCGATGGCGGCGGCCATTTCACGCGTCACGCTGGTCCACACGATGCGGCCGTCCTCACTGATCTGAGCCGTCTCCAGCGCGCTTCCCAGCAATCGCAAGGCGATGAACGTGTGGGCCTTCAGCACGCGGCGTGGAACGCCATCCGTCCGGCCGCCCCGTTCCACCAGGTTCGCGGCCGCTCGCAGCGTCCTGGGCGTGGTCGAGGCGATCTGGAATCCGAGCGTGTCGCCCACTATGCCGGCCTGTAGGTTCGTGGCCATCTCGGGAGTAACAGGCGCCTTGGCCTCGGCCAGGATCGACCAAATGACTTCCCCCGTCGCGGCGGACTGTGGGTCTACGTAGTTCACCGTCCCGAAGCGCCGGTTCGAGACGTGGTGGTCGACGACCACTACCGGTCTCCCGCCGAGCAGCCGGTCCAGATTGAGCGTCGCCGGCCCCAGCAGACTCGGATCCGCCGTATCCACCACGAAGACCACGTCGAACTCACCGTGCGGCCCCCGCCCGGCCGCTACTTCGCCGCACAGCGGAACGATCTCGGCCGCGCCCGGTAGCTCGTTGAGCGGCGCGGCCAGCTCTCCGCGCGAGTCCATCGCCACCAGCGGCCGTCCGCCTTGCTGCTCAATAGCCCCGGCCAGCGCCAGGGCCGAACCGACCGCGTCGGGGTCGGGATCGCGATGCGACACGATCAACGGCCGCCGCGCGCACTGGATGTAGTGGATTACGCGCCGGCGCTGCGCCGACAAAGGCATAGCCATGTTGCCGATGCGGTCCCGCCCATCCGTGGAAACGACCTTGCGAACTGTCCCAGGATACGCGCACCCTGCCCGCCCGCGTCGGAGCGGGGCGCTGGACAGGGTGTGATGGGGTCCCATGGCAACACCTCCCTGAGGTGTTGCACTTCGTTTGTGAATCTGGGAACCCACCAGCACGCAGGCTGTCGGCTGGATTTTGGGCCGCTCCGCGTGATAGCGTCGAAGGCGAAGCTTGACCGTCGGATCAAGACCCCAGAGGGCATGTTGAAAATGCGTGATCGCATCTCTCTCCCGGTGGGCGGGCAAGCCACGCGCGGGCCGGATCGGATCGCCCTGCCTACCGCCGTCGCTCCCCCGGCCCCGCCACAGGAGATCGTGTCGTTGACGCCGCGCGCCGCCCGCGCCTTTCGCGAGATCCTCGCGTCCAAGGGCGAGGCTCACGGTGCGCTCAAGGTGGCTGTCGAGGGCGGCGGCTGCGCCGGCTTCCAGTACGGCATGGGGCTTGCGCGCCAGGCCGAGCCGACCGACATCATCACCGAGTCGCAGGGCGTCGCCGTGTACCTGGACGCTTCCAGCGTGCACATGCTCGCCGGCGCGCAGGTCGACTTCATCGACAGCATGATGGGCCGCGGGTTCACGGTCCGAAACCCCAACGCCGAGTCCACCTGCGGCTGCGGAAGCTCGTTCAACACCAACGGGGCCGCGCCCACCGAGGGAGCCTGCACGAGCTCGGCGTAGGCGTCCGTGAGTGAGGGCGCCGGCCGCCCTTGCGTGAGTCTGGCTGCGTAGCCAACCGCCTTCGCGAACGCCCCGGGACGTCCGCTACGCGCCGAACCCGATCGCCGCCAGCTCCTCGATCGCCACTTGCCGTTCGTCCCAGGGTTCCTGCCGGGCGGCGTATTCGATGGTCAGCTCGTGGCCTTTGCCGGCCAGCACCAGCGTGTCGCCGCGCCGCGCCAGCCCGATTGCGTGCCGTATCGCCAGCCGCCGGTCCAGCACGATGTCGAAAGGCGTGTCCCGGCCCGACTCGCGCGCGCCGCCGACCACGGCCGCCGCGATCGCTTCAGGCTCTTCGCCGCGCGGGTCTTCGTCGGCGATCACGGCGTGGTCGGCCAGGCGCGCCGCCACCCGGCCGAGCATGGGACGCTTGGCCGGATCCTGCTCGCCCGCGCTGCCGAACACCACGATCAAACGCCCGTCAGTGCCTGCCCGCAGCTCGCGCAAGCAGGCTTCGAGCGCGTGCGGGGTGTGTGCGAAGTCCACTATCACGCGAAAGGGCTGCCCGCAGTCGACCGGCTCCATGCGGCCTCGCACCGGCGGGAACTCGCGCAGCGCGTCGGCGCCCGGACCGGGGTCGCCGGTGATGGTTCCCACGCATGCAACCGCGGCCGCCACGTTCGCCGCGTTCCAGCTGCCCAGCAGAGAGGTTTGGGCCGACCAGGCGCCCCACGGCGAAGCGCCTTCGATCAGCAGCGCGCCGCCGTCAATGTCATAGCGCTCGACCCGCACGTCCGCGCGCGCCGACGCGCCGAACCACACGACCTCGCTCGCCGTGTGGCCGCTCATGCCGGCTACTACTGGATCGTCGGCGTTCAGAACGGCCGCTCTTCCATAGGGCGAGGGCTCGGCCGCGTCCAGCAGCTCCAGGATCCGGCGCTTGGCACGCCGGTACCCGGCCAGATCGCCGTGCAGGTCCAGGTGCTCGTGCGTCACGTTCGTTATCACCGCCCGATCGAACGCCAGCCCGTCGACCCGCGCCAGCTCCAGCGCGTGCGAGGCAACTTCCAGCACGGCCCATCCAACGTCGGCGCCGGCCATGCGCCGCAGGGTCGCCGCGATCACGGGCGCCTCCGGCGTCGTGAGCCTGCCGGACTTGCCCAACTCCTGCCTGTCGATGCTCACGCCTACCGTCGTCATCTCGCCCGCCGTGACCCCGTAGGCGCCCAGCATCCAGGCGATCAGGCGCGCGGTGGTGGTTTTTCCGTCCGTGCCGGTTACCCCCACCAGTCCCAGCTCGCTGTCAGGCTCGCCCCAGAACCGGCGCGCCAGCGCCGCCAGCGCGCGCCGCCCGTCGGGCACCAGGGCCAGACCGACGCCCTCTGGGACTTGCACGGGCCGCTCCGCCGCGACCGCCGCGGCCCCGGCCGCCAGCGCCTGGGCGACGAACGCGTGACCGTCCGCGCGCAGCCCGCGCCGGCAGACGAAGCAGTCGCCCTGCGACACCGCGCGTGAGTCGAAAGCCACCCCCGTGATCGCGCGTGCGCCGGGCTGCACGATCTCGGCGCCCGCGACGGCGCTCACTAACTGGCGGAACGCGAGACTCATCCGGGCGGAGTGGACCGCACCGGCCGGCCGCGCCAGCGGTTCAGGACCTCGCGGGTGCGCAGGAACCCATGGGTCAGTGCCCACGCCCGCACGCGCTGAAGGGGAAGGTCGAATGCGCCCGGATACTCGACAATGGCGGGATTGAAACCCAGCTTGAAACGATGCACTCCGGCCATGGGGTCACCGGCGTCGGTTGCGGCGGCGGCGCCCCAAAGATCGTACTTGCGGCAGCCCCGCGCCCTGGCCCAGCGCATGGCCGCCCACTGCAAAGCGTGCGGCGCCATGTGCTCGCGATGCCGGTTGGACGAGGCGCCGAACAGGTAGACGGCGCGGCCGCCGAACGCCACGCTGAGCAGAGCGGCCACGGGCTCGCCGTCGAACCGCGCGATTAGCAGAGCACCGTGCTCGGGGGCGAACGTCCGCCATATGTCGCGGTAGTAATCGCGCGCGTGGACCGCGAATCGCTCGCGCCGCGCGGTGATCTGGGTAAGCCGGTAGAAATCTTCCAGGTCGGCCGCGTCTGTGGCTTGGTCGATCTTTATGCCCCGCCGGCCGGCCAGCCGGATGTTGTAGCGCATCTTTGGCTTGAAGCCGCCCAGGATCGACGACTCGTCGGGCGCGATGTCGACCACCGCCGTACGCGGTATCTGCACGAACTGCGGCGCTCGACGAAACCCCTCCGGTGCCCAGCCGCTCGCGGGCGACGCGGGCGGCTCGACCCGCAGAAAGGAGGCCCCGGCCCGGCGCGCCTCATCGGTTGCGGCCGCTATCAGCCGGTCGGCCTGGTCGGGGCTGGCGGCCAGCGGTCCGCGCGGCACGTAGGCCACGCCCGCGGCCGGCAGCATCCTGCTCACGCGGCGCGTTCTTACCAGCATCTGCACGCCGGCCACGATGGCGCCGTTCGATTCCAGCGCGAGCCGCACGGGGCGCCAGCCGTAGCGTGACTTGAGTTCGCCCCAGCGCCACGATTGCAGGAACTCTCCGCGCGGATGGGCCGCCGCGAAGCGATCCCAGACCTGCGGGTCGGTGATCTCCCGAGCGGCCGGAGCGTCACGCATGCGAAGCGTCGGCCCGACGCGCGGCGTGCAGGGCCACGGTGCCCAGTGCCATGCGGCTCACGCTCACGTCCACGAATCCCGCCCTGCGCAGCTGATCCGCGATGACCGCCGGGTCGGGGAACTCGTCCACCGAGCGCGGCAGCCACCCGTAGGCGCTGGGGTGGCCGCTCACCCGCCGCCCCAGCCACGGCACCCAGCGGTGGAAGTAGAGCCGGAATACCCGCCTGAACAGCGGCAGACGGGCGGCGGACATCTCCAGCACGGCCAGCCGGCCGCCGGGTCGCAGGATGCGCGCGAACTCGCGCCAGGCGCATTCCAGGCTGTCCAGATTGCGCATCACGAACGCGCTCACCAGCGCGTCGGCGCAGCCGTCCGCCAAGGGTGTGTTGAGAGCATCGCCCAGAGCCGGCCACATCCGCTGTTCCAGGTCGCGGCCGCGCAGGCGTTCCTGACCGATGCGCAGCATTGCGGGCGCGAAGTCGAGCGCCACGACGCGCACCCCGGTGTTCTCCCTACCCAAGATCTCGCGGGCCAGGTCACCCGTGCCGGCGCCGATGTCCACGACTACCCGCGGCTGCTCGACTAGGGCCATATCCACCGCCCGCCGCCGCCAGCCGCGGTCCATGCCCAGACTGATCAGGCGATTGAGCAGGTCGTAGCGAGGCGCGATCGCGTCGAACATCGGCCGCACCCAAGCGGATTTCGCCATGCTTCATTATCGCCTGGACGCTGTGACGCTCGGCGCCCGCGCCGCCGGCTACTCCCGGCGGGCGGCCAACACCCTGCGTCAGCTGCTGCGCTGGGCCGCGTGGGCCGCCAGCTCGTCCATGGCTGTGCGCGCCGGCCCGTCCGGCAGCTCTTGCAACGCGCGCCTGGAGTCCGCGGCGTAATCGGCCGCCACGCGCTGCGCTTCATGGACCGCGCCGGACTCGCGCACGAGCCGCAGCGCCGCCGCCACGTCTTCGTCGCCGCGCGCGTCACCGGCCACCACGCGCCGCACCGCGTCATCCCCGTGCGGGGTGGAGCTGAGATAGAGGATGACCGGCAGCGTGAGCACACCCTCGCGCAGGTCCCCTCCCACCGGTTTGCCCGTCGAGCCGCTCTCGCCGCTCACGTCCAGGATGTCGTCGGTGATTTGAAACGACATCCCCAGGCTCCAGCCGAACGTTTGCAGCGCGCTGCCCCAACCGTCTTTGGCCCCGGCCAGCTCGCCCGCGGCGCCGGTGGCCAGAGCGAACAGCGAGGCGGTCTTCGCGCCGATCTTCGTCAGGTATTGATCGCGCGCGGCGGCTGCGTCCCGTCCGTATGCGGGCGAGACGAACTCGCTGCGCGACATGCGGTGAATCGTGTCCGCGAACATCCGCACGATCCTGGGCCGATCTAGCTCGGCCACCAGCGCGGCGGCCGTCGCGAACAGGTAGTCTCCCGCCAGCACCGCGACCTTGCCCGACCAGGTCACGTGGATCGCCGGCCGGCCGCGCCGCGAGTCGGAGGCGTCCACTATGTCGTCGTGCACGAGCGTGGCGGAGTGCAGGACCTCCGTGGCGGCGGCCAGCGTGCGCGGACCGTGCCCCCTGGCGCCCAGGAGGTCGCACGACAGCAGCGCCAGCGCGGGCCGCAAGCGCTTGGCCGGACCCGCCAGGACCGCCCCCAGCACGCTCCCCAGCAGCGGTATATCCGGTATCTCGGCCACCCTGCCGAGGAGCTCTTCGACGCCGTGCAACTCCGGGCGAATGCCCGCCAGAATGTCGTTCAGCTCGCGCCCGGCGCGGGCGGGCGGCGCGGAATCAGAAGGCACCGAAGAGAATCCGTGCGTTGCGGGTCGTGACCTCCGAAAGCGAGGTTACCGAGACGCCGCGGGCGCTTGCCACCGCGTCGGCCGTGTACGGCAGGTGCGCCGGTTCGTTGCGGCGCCCGCGGCGCGGATGCGGGGACAGAAAAGGCGCGTCAGTCTCCAGCAGCAGGCGCTCGGCGGCCACCGAAGCCGCGGTGGCGCGAACCTGCGCGGCGTTGCGAAACGTCACGATTCCCGAGATCGAGATGTGCATGCCCAGCGCCACGAATCGCTCGGCTTCCTCCGCTGTCCCCGTGAAGCTGTGCATCACGCCCCGCAGGTCGGGATAACCCTCCAGCACCGCGCCGATCCTATCCAGCGACTCGCGCGAGTGCACCACCAGCGGAAGATCGAGCTCCAGGGCGAGCTCGATCTGGGCCCGAAAAGCACGTTCCTGCTGATCGCGCGGCTGACGCTGGCGATGGAAGTCGAGACCGGTCTCGCCAATCGCCGCCGCCTTTGGATGCGCCGCCAGCTCGCGCAGTTGCGCGCTGGTCGCGCGGTCGAAGTCCGCGCAATCGTGCGGGTGCACGCCCACCGCGGCGCCCCAGCCCGGGTATCGCTCAGCCAGTTCGGTCCCGCGCCGCGCCGAGGCCAGGTCCGTGGCCGCCACCAGCACGTGCCTGACTTGGGCGTCCGTGGCGCGGGCTTCCACGGCCTCGAGATCGCCCTCGAACGCGGCATCCGCCAGATGCGCGTGAGTATCGAAGAGCGCGCTTATTTGCTCTCGATTCGGGGAAATAGCGCCGGTCCGCCCGGCACCGCGTGACCGGGGGAGAGGCTGTTCCACTCGCGCGCTTCCCAATCGCCCGGCTTAGGCGGTGCAAGGCCAAGCTGTGCGTGGATGGCTATCGAGGTGCGGGGCATTACCGGGCCGATCATCAGCGCGATCTGGCGCACGGCTTCCAGCGCCGTGATGAGCGCGGTGGCCAACCTCCCGCGCTTGGCGCTGTCCCTGGCCAGGCGCCACGGCTCCGTGCGGTCGACGTACTGATTGACGGCGGTCACCAGCTCCCAGACGGCGATAAGCGCCTGGTGGAACCGCCAGTTGACCAGATGGTCCCCGGCGCGCGTCCAGGCCGCGTCCGCCGCCGCGTGCAGCTCAAACTCCACCTCCGTAGGCTCGTCGGCGCCGGGCGCCCTGCCCTCGAAGTAGCGCTGCAGCATCGACGTTAGGCGCAGCACCAGATTGCCGAGATCGTTGCCCAGATCGTCCTGGTAGCGCCGCGCCAGGCCCTCCCAGGTGAAGTCGCCGTCGCGGTCGAAAGGCACCTCGCGCAGCAGGTAGTAGCGCAGGGCATCGGAGCCGAACCGCGCATTCACCTCGGCGGGCCGCACCACGCGCCCGCCGCTCTGGCTTAGCTCCTCGCCTTCAAAACCGACCCAGCCGTGCACCACGACCTGCCGCGGCAACTCCAGGCCCGCGGCCATCAGCATGGCGGGCCAGTAGACGGCGTGAAAGCGCACGATGTCCTTGCCGATCACGTGCGCGTCGGCCGGCCACCACTCGGCAAAGCTGTCTCCTGCGCCGTTTTGACCGAACCCCACGCCGGTTATGTAGTTGATCAGCGCGTCGAACCACACGTAGATCACGTGCTCGGGGTCGTCGGGCAGCGGGATGCCCCACTTGACCGTCGCGCGCGAGATGCTGAAGTCCCGCAGTCCCTGCCTCACGAAACCGACTACCTCGTTGCGCCGGGTGGCCGGGATCACGAAGTCCGGGCGCTCCGCATATAGCCGTTCGAGCCGCTCCTGGTATCTCGACAGCCTGAAGAAGTAGTTGTCCTCGGCCACCCACTCCGGCTTGGTGTGGTGGACCGGGCAGAGTCCTTCCCCCAGCTCGTCCCCCAGGTAGAACGCCTCGCAGGCCACGCAGTACCAGCCCTCGTAAGTGCCTTTGTAGACGTCCCCGTTCGCGGCGACCCGTCGATAGAACTCCGTCACAGCCGCGTGATGCCGCGCCTGCGTGGTCTGCACGAAGTCGTCGAACTCCACGTCCACGCTCTTCCAAGCCGAGGTATAGAGCAGTGCGGTGCGTTCCACGAACGTGCGCGTGTCGAGCCCCTGCGCCTCCGCCTGGCGGCTCACGCGCTGGCTGTTCTCGTCCAGCCCGCCGAGCAACAGGGTCTCCACGCCCCGCAGGCGCTTGAAGCGCGCGTAAGCGTCCGCCGCGATCATCTCGAACGCGTGGCCCACGTGCGGCTCGCCGCTTGCGTACGGGATTGCGGTGGTTAGGAAGTACTTGGCCACGACAGGTCGGGGGGAGTCCGACGGCGGCGCGATTCTAGTACAGGCGTCCCCCGCGTCTGCGTTTCAGCGGCGCTGCGCGCGGCGAAGCCCGGCGGCGATGCCGTAGGCCGTCTCTCTGGACACGCCGCGGGCGCGCGCTACGCCCGCGGCCGCCTGGGATGGCGTGAGGCCCTCTGCCAGCGCGTCGGCCACGGCCGACTCCAGCTCGGCGCGGTCGGGCGCACGCGCCTCCACCGGCTCGCCCAGGTCGAGCACCAGGGTGATTTCACCGCGCGCCCCGGCTTCCTTGAGCGCCGCTGCGATCTCGGCCAGCGAGGCTTCCCACACGTCCTCGTGGATCTTGGTCAGCTCACGGCAGAGCGCGGCTGGAACGTCGCCCAGCCAATCGAGCAATTCCCGCACGCGCTCGGCCGCGCCATGCGGGGGCAGGTAGATCACCAGCGTGCGCGCGTGCTGTCTGGCGCTGCCGACCAGGCGCTCGCGGCGCGCGCGCCGCTCGGGCAGGAACCCGATGAAGCTGACCGGTTGCCGCGCGAACGAGACCACCGACAGGGCGGCGGTCAGGGCGGACGGGCCGGGCACCGGCACTACCTGGAAGCCCTCGGCGCGCGCCCGGCCGATCAGATCCGGACCCGGGTCCGAGATGCCCGGCGTACCCGCGTCGCTTACCAGCGCCACGTCCCCGCTCCGCAGGCGTGACACGATCGCGTCCTCGCGGCTTTCCGGACTGTCGGCGTGATAGACGATGATTTTCTTGCTCAGGCCCAGGTGGTTGAGCAGCTTGAGCGTGCGCCGCGAGTCCTCCGCCACTACCACGTCCACGGCTTCCAGCACGCGGGCGGCGCGCCGGGTCAGATCCTCCAGATTGCCGATCGGCGTCGCCACCACGTAGAGAGTGCCCATGCTGGGAGTCTACGCGCGCCGCACCACCGTCTCGACGTCGTCGAGCGTTGTAGCGCGGGCCGGGATGAGCCCCTGGATTCGGAGCCGGTCATCGCCGCTGGCCCGCTGGATCGCGGTACGATGTCACCGCAATGTCTCCTAACTTGAGTTGGGCTGAGTTGATCAGCGCAGCCGCGCCTCGGATGCGTCGCCGGTCCCACATAAGCGTTACAACGGGAGGAGTGCGCCCCGCGCCGTAGCCACGACAGAGCGACAGCGGCACCACCGCGGATCGGGGACGCCCCAGGAACGATCCGCGGTTTTTTTGTTGCCAAACGTCTAAATGGAGATACCCAGATGCTCGCGCTGACGAACATTCACTACGCCTTCGGCGGGCAGCAGGTGCTGTCCGGCGTGTCCCTGCACGTGGGCCGCGCACAGAAGGCCGGCCTGGCCGGTCCCAACGGCGCCGGCAAGAGCACGTTGCTGCGCATCGCGGCCGGCCAGGTCCGGCCCGATCAGGGCCGCGTCGGACGCCCCAATAGCGTCGGATATCTCGCGCAGGAACCGGAGCTGCCCCCGCACACGTCATCCGACGCCAGCGTGAGCGAGGTGATGGTGTCGCAGAGCCCCACCGCCGCGCTGGCCCGCGAGCTTGCGCGGCTCCAGCGCCGCCTGGCGACCGCATCCGGCCGCGAGCTCAATCAGGCCGTGGAGGCTTATGGCGAGCTGGAAGAGCGCTATCGGTCGCAGGGCGGCTACCGCGTCGAGTCACGCGCGGCCACCGTCCTTGCCGGACTGGGCCTCGGATACGTCGAGCTCGACCAGCCGGTGGAGTCGCTCTCGGCCGGTGAGCGGACCCGGCTGGCCGTTGCGCAAGTGCTGATGAAAGGCGCCGACCTCTTGCTGCTGGACGAGCCGACGAATCATCTGGACGAGGACGGGACCCGCTGGCTAATGCAGTTCCTGGCCAGAACCGCCGCCGCCGTTCTGCTGGTTTCCCACGACCTGCGGCTGCTCGATCACGCGATTTCGCGCGTCTTCGAGCTCGATCCGCAAACCCACACCGTCGAGGAATTCACCGGCACGCACAGCGACTACTTGAAGTGGGCCGAACGCAGGAGCGAAGTGACGGCCAAGACCCGCCGCCGGCAGCTGGCGGACGTGGATCGCTTGCAGGTCCTGGCCGACCGCTACCGCGGTGGCAGCGAGACGATGGCGCGGCGCGCAAAGGTGCTGGACCGGCGCGTTGAGCGCATGCGGTCCGAGGTCGTCGACGCCCCGGTCAAGTCCCGCGAGCTCGCCGCGCGCTTCCCACCGGCGCCCAGGAGCGGGCGCGTCGCGCTGCGCGCCCACGGGATCGCCAAGGCATTTGACGCGCGGCAGGTCTTGCGGGCGGTCGGTTTCCAGATCGAGCGGGGTCAGCGTCTGGTCGTGCTGGGCGTGAACGGCGCCGGCAAGTCGACTGTCCTCAACATCCTGGCGGATCGTCTCGAGCCGGACGCGGGTGAGGTCCGTCGGGGGCACGGCGTTAGCCTCGGGTACTTCGCGCACCGCTTCGACCGCGACGGCGACCGGCTGAGCGCCTACGAGCACCTCGAGCCGCTGGTGGTGGGAGGCGAGACCGCGATCCGCGCTGTGCTGGCGCGCTTGTCGTTTGGACCCGACCACGTGTTTCGCCCCGTCCGAACACTCTCGTCCGGCGAGCGGGCGCGTTTGGGAATTGCCAAGCTGATGCTCGAGCGGCACAACCTGCTCGTGCTTGACGAACCCAGCAGCAATCTGGACGCCCGCACGTGCGAGTGGCTGCTGGCCGCCCTGGATGAGTGCCAGCCTTCGCTAATCGTCGTCTCGCACGACCGCGAGTTCGTGCGCGGGCTGCGGCCGGACTGGGTGTTACGGATGCCGGACGAAGCGCTGGAGCGCTTTGCGGATCGCCACCTCGCGGTGACGGACCAGGTGTAGACACGCCGCACCGGCCCGGCCTATCTCCCCCTGCCGCGCCGCTACTTCGCCTCCGGGTCCTCCTCGTGCAGTCCGAAAAATGCGCCCTGTGGGTCCGCGCAGTAGGCCTGATACCCAACCCCGGGGAGCGCCGTCTTGGGCACCACGACCTTGCCGCCGGCGGCCTCCACGCGCGCCACGAATTCGTCGATCGACGGAACGTCGATCGAGTTGATCGTGTGCGGCTCTTCGCCCTCCGACCGCACGAGGCCGCCGTCGATCCCCGGCTGCCCTTCCTCGCCGGTAGTCACCAGCCAGTAGTCCACCGGCCCCTCCCACTTGGCGATTGCCCAGTCGAAGACCTCGCGGTAGAACTCGGCCGCCGCCTCCGGGTCGGCGACGCTGATTCCGAAATGAACGACACGCGGCATTGCCAGACTCCTGTCAGCAGCGCGATAGCTCGGCGATCCGAGCCGCTTCTATAGGTCAGTCTAGCCGCGGCCTTCGCGCTGCCAGGCAGCGGCCCGGCGCGACCGGCCACGGCCGCTCGAATTGTGCGGTCGCCCGCTCCCGCTAGCGGCGCCGGGGCTTCGGAGCGAAGTCCTGATGCTATTTTGAGTGCGGTAGCCGATGCACTTGACGAGAATGAGTTCCACCGCTCCGCGGACCGCGCCTTTGCGGCTTGCCCGCCGTCCCGTGCGCTCTATCGCGGCGCTGGCGCTGCTCGCCGTCGTCGCGTTGACGGCGTTTCTGGCCGCCTGCGGAGAATCGCAACTCACGCCCGACGACTTCGATCCCGACCGATTCGTCCGAGTTGCCGGTACGACGCCCGACTCGCTGCGCATGCAGGGCAACGTGCCCACGCCCATCGAGGCCAGCACCATGACGTTTGACGCCAGCTTTCTCCCGGCTCGCGAGCTTTCGTCCGTCCGGATCGAGATCGTCAGCGGGAACATGGCGGCGACCATTGAAATCGTCACTAGCGGAAATCGAATGTACGTGCGCGGTCGGGGTGTCGATCAGGCTAGCGAATGGGTGGTGACCACCATCCAGGAAGGCGACCCCATCCCATTCGGCGAGTTGGCGGACATCGAGACGTTCACCGATCTAGGGCTCTCCGGCGCCACGGAATTGAGCGCCCGCGCGATCGTACCCTGCGGCCAACAGCGCCAGTGCTTCGTGGTCAGGAGCGCGGACGACCTCGCCACCGAGATGCTGGTCGACACGCAGACCTACTACCCGGTCCGGTTGCAGCAGACCGACCCGCAGTCAGGTCAGACCCTGGTCATCACCATGGGCTGGAACGTAGATGTCGAAGTCACGGTGCCCAGCGGCGCGCGCGAGGTCACGGTCGAGCAGCTTAGCCTGGCGCTCCTTGGACTCATGGGGCCGCTGTTGTTCGGCTAACGACGAACAACCCTCACGCGTGGCGATGCATGTTGCCGCGCCCCAAGGGTTACTCCGGCCGCGCGGCTCGCAACCAGACCACCCAGGGGATCGCCGCCCGCCGCGTTAGCGCTACTCGAGCGCGTCCTCGTCCAGCATGCAAGTGGCCACGGCCGCCACCAGCGTCTCGTCGCCCACGGCGGTGATGTTGTGCACGGCGCCGGGAGGCATATGAGCGGAGCTGCCCGGCCCAACCAACTTCGTTTCCTCACCCACCGTGATCTCGGCCTGGCCCGCGAAGATGTAGTAGCACTGCTCCCAGCTAGGGTGATGATGCGAACCATGGTCCTTGCCGGGCGGCCAGGTGTGCACGCTTAGATGCAGCCGGCTGGTGGGGAACTGGTTCAACCCCATGCGTCCATATAGCTCGTCCGGACCGGCCAGGATCGCCGACAGCCCCGGCTCCTCTTCCTCGACCTCCGGGATCGTGTCGTCGCCGAATCCCGCCCACTCTCCCGTTGCGTCTTCCGGCGTATGGATGTACTTCATAAGTCGCGCGCCTCCCTTTGCCGCACGCCATAGCCTAGCGGCGCCCGGCGGCCGTCGCCATCGCCATGGGCGCACGCCCGCGCGCGGCCTCGCGCCGGGATCGGGTAGAGTTCCCGCGCGTGTTCGCAAGCGGGGCCGTCGCAGTGTCCGAGCGTGCCGCCGACCGTTGGCTCAGCCAGCCTCCTCAATACCTGACCGGCCTGCAGCGCTGCCGGCCCACCGAAGCGCTGACGCCCATCCCGACGCTGCGCCACTGGCGCATGCTCCCGTACACCACGGACACGCTCGAGGGCGTGATGCTGCTGGCCGGCCCGGAGACCGCCGCCCCGACCATCACCTTCCCTATGCAGGCTGATGGCTGGCACGCCCTGTCGATCGGCGTCGTGCCGGCGCACGCCGGTCCCGATGGGCTTCGCGGTACCGAGGTCCAACTCCGATTGACCGGGGAGCCGGTTCCCACTCTGCTCACCGTCCCCGACCGACACACCGTCGACGCCTCCGACGAACCCTTGCCCACCAGCACGCAGGACATAGTCGAGTTGTTCTGGAAGATCGCCGATCTCAGCGGCCAGGGGCTTGAGATCAGCCAGGTATCCGCGCGCCTGAAGTCGGGCGACGAGGCCGCCTCGTTCGCCTGCGGGCCCCTGCAACTGGCCTACGTGAAACTCGTACCCCTCACCGACGACGAGGTCGCCGCCCACCAGCTTGATTCGAGCCGCGCGGATACCCGCCGCCTGTTCGCCCACCAGGACTCGCACGGCCCCCACTGGATCTGGCGTCTAACGGACGAGAACGAGATTCGGCGCGAGCTCGAGCCCTATCGCGGCACCGACTTCGCGCGCATGTACTGGGAAACCGGCGGCGGCGACGAGCTCTTCTACTTCACTAAGCTGGCCCGCCTGGCGACCTGCGACGACGTCGGCGATTTCACGCGCCGCGGCGACCGCCTGCACGCCGAGAGCTGGCGCGTATTCCGCGACGGGGGCATCGATCCTTTTGAAGTCGCCCTGAGCTACACCCACGAGATCGGACTCGAGTTTCACGCCGGTTGGCGCGTTTCCGGCTTCCACTACCCGCCGCCGTTGGATCAAGCCGACGCCGGCGATACCGTCTACGACGCGCATCCCGAATGGCGCGGCGAGGACCGCGCCGGCCGGCGCACGCCCATCCTCGCCTACACCTATCCTGAAGTCCGTGAGTACGTCATCTCGCTGCTGCGCGAGATGGCCGGTTACCCCGTCGACGGGATCGCTCTCCTCTACAACCGGCGCCTGCCGCTGGTCGAGTACGAGCCGCCGCTCGTGGACGCCTTCAAGCGGGAACGCGGCAGCGACCCGCGCGAGCTGGACGAACGGGACCCGCAATGGCTCTCGTTCAGGTGCGGCGTGCTCACTCAGTTCATGCGCGAGGTGCGCGCCGCGATGACGGAGATAAGCCGCGCGCAGGGTCGATCGAAACCGATCCAGGTCTCCGCCGTAGTCGAGGGCACCGAGGCCGCAAACCGCTACTTCGGCTTGGATCTGGAGACCTGGGCGCGGGAAGGCCTGGTGGATACGCTGATTCCCTATCTGTCGGACTGGGAATCGCGTGGGGAGGTGGCGCCCTGGGCCGACGCCAGCGAGCTCGATTACTTCAAGCGAGCGGTCGAGGGCACGGCCTGCCTGCTGGCGCCCAACGTCATGCCGCGCCACATGAGTCCCGCCGACCTCCGCCGCCGCGCCGCCACCATCTATGGGGCCGGCGTCGATCACTTGTTCTTCTGGGACTGCGCCGGGGGCTGCGGCCGGGCCAACTATCGGCCGATGTGGAGCGCGCTCCGGCGTCTCGGTCACAAAGACGAGGTCGACGCATGGCAGCGCGCCGGCCAGCCGGATCTCGACTGGGTCAGCGCCGAGCTGCGCAAGCTGGGCGACTGGGACTTGTCCTATGCCGACGCGGGCTGACGCAACCGTGAGCCGCGCGGCGCCCGCCCGGAGTCAGGCGTAGCCGTGTCAGCCGCCGACCGCTTGAGCGACCGCTGGCTGCGCTCCGCGCCGCTGTACATGAGCGATCTGCACCGCTGCGGCCCCTCTGACGCGCTCAGCTCCACGCCCGAGCTGCGCCGCTGGCGCATGGTTCCCTACCAGACCGACTCGTTTAGCGGCACCATGCTGCTGGCCGGTCCGGAGACCGCCGCGCCCGACCTCACCTACCCGCTGAACGCCGCCGGCTGGCACGCCGTGTCCCTTGGGATGTACGCCGACACGCCCGGCGACGTGCGCCAGATCGGCGTCAAGCTCAGCGGCGACGACACCCTCACCTACGTCACCGTGCGGCCCGACGAGGCCGTCTTCCAGTCCCAGCGGATCACCGAGCGCTTCTGGCGCATCGCCGATCTCAGCGGCCAGGACTTGCAATTCAGCCAGGTCGCCGCTCGCGTGGGCGACGGCGGCGAGCCGGGCTCTTTCGTTTGCCACCCGGCCTATCTCGCCTACGTCAAGCTGGTCCCGCTGACCGACGCCGAAGTCGCCGAGGTGCGGGCCGACCGCGCGCGCAGTGACGCCCGCCGCGTATTCGTGCACAACGACGCGCACGGCTACATCTGGCACCTGGGCGTGTGGAGCGAGGAGGAGATCCGCCGCGAGATCGAGCCCTTCCGCGACACCGACGTGGCGCGCGTCTACTGGGAGACGGGGCAAGGCGATCTGACCTACTACCACTCCCGGATCGGCCGCCTGCCCACCGTCGACGGCGTCAGCGACTTCGTGCGCGTGGGCGACCGGCTGCACGCGGAGACCTGGCGCCGGCTGCGCGATTCCGGGCTCGACCCGCTGGCCGTCGCCGCTGAGCACGCGCGGGAGATCGGCGTGGAGCTGCACGCGGCCTACCGCGTGGCCGGCTTTCAATACCCGCCGCCCCTGTACGACGCTTGGAACGCGGGCGGATTCGCCGTCAATCACCCCGAGCTTGCCTGCCTGGACCGCGCCGGCAATCCAACCCCGCGCATTTCCTACGCCTATCCGCAGACGCGCGCGTTCGTGGTCTCGCTGCTCAGCGAGATGGCCGCCTACCCGGTTGACGGCATCGCGCTTCTCTACAACCGACGCCCGCCGCTGCTGGAGTACGAGACGCCCCTCGTCGAGAGTTTCATCGCGGAGTTCGGTCAGGACCCGCGTGAAATCGATCCGGGCGATCCCCGCTGGCTGGCCCATCGCGCCGGCTTCCTGACCCGGTTCATGCGCGAGCTGCGCGCCGCGCTGGACGAAGTCGGCCGCGCGCGCAACTTGCCAAAACGTCTGCAAGTGTCCGCCGTGGTGATGGGCGGCGAGGCCGAGAACATGCTCAACGGCATGGACCTGCGCGCCTGGGTGAACGAGGGCCTGGTGGACACCTTGATCCCCTACACCTCGGGGGCCGATCTCGACAGCGGGGTCGACGCCTGGGCCGACGCCGAAGCGATCGCGTATTTCGTGGACCTGGTACGCGGCAGTCCCTGCCTGCTGGCGCCCAACCTCATGCCCCGCCTGGTTCCGCCCGAAACTCTGCGGCGGCGCGCCGCGGGGCTCTACGCCGCCGGCGTCGATCACTTGTTCGCCTGGGATTGCGACGCGTCCGGCGGCCGCCCGCGCTTCGATGACTACTGGGACGTCTTTCGCCGCCTCGGCCATCGCGGCGAGGTCGCGGCCTGGACGCAGTCCGGCGAGCCCGATGTCCCCGCCACCACCATGCCGCTGCGCGTGCTGGGCGACTGGGACCTCGCCTACGCCACGCCCGGATAGATCGGCTTGACCGCGCTAACCGCGCGGTTGCGCTCGGAGGCAAGGGAGCCCTTGATGAACGATCCGCGGGACAAGCCCACCCCCGACGAGCTATACGCGTTCGAGACCACCGGCTATCTGGCGATTCCGGGCTTCCTGACGCCGCCGCACGTGGCTCGTTTGACCGATGCGCTCGAGACGTCCGTCGAACGGCGCCGGCGGCTTTCCCGCGACGGCCACCAGTTTGCCGGCGAAACGCAGATCGACGGGGAGAGCACCCGCATCTTCTGCATTCTGGAAGACCACCCCGAGTTCCTTGAAATGATCGACTATCCGCCGCTCATGCCTTACGTGCACGCCCTCCTCAGCCCTCGTCCGCACTTCCACGCCTCGGACGCGATCCAGGAGATCGGGCCGGGCGCGCGGGACCCGCAATGGCACATGGATGGCGGCTACTTCCGCGTGCTGCCGCGTCCGATTCCGCACATGCAGCTCAAGGTCGGCTACTACCTCTCCGACATGCGCGAGCCCGATCAGGGCAACCTCATCCTGGTACCCGGCTCACACCGCAACACTATCGAGCCCGACGCCGCGCAGCGTCGCGGATTCGACACGATTCCCGGCGCGGTTCAGGTCTGCGGGCCGCCCGGCACTGCCGTGATGTTCCACAACGCCGTCTGGCACACCGGCGGACCGCGCACCAAACCCACCGGGCGCCGCCTGATGCTCTACTACGCCTACGAGCACGGCTTCATGGTCGGCAATCCCGAGCACTGGAGCTTCTCGAAGGACTTCTACGCCGGCCTCTCGCCCGCGCGGCGCAAGCTCTTCCACGGGTTCGTGTTCGACCCGCCCGAGCGCCGTTTCAGCTAAGCACCAGCCGCCAATAAACTCCCTCTACGCTGAGAGTCCGCCCCTCTCCGCCGAGAGAGTCCGCCCCCTCTCCCGCGCCGGAGACCTTTGAATAACCCCTCGTCATTCCCGCGCACGCGGGAATCTAGCCCCCACCTAACCTGGAACCGCGCAGAGTTCCAGCTCCAAACCCCGCCAGCCAAGGCCGCGCACGTAGGGGCGACCCTTGTGGTCGCCCTGCCGCCCTCCTAACCAGCCGTCAATACAATGAGGGAGCCGCAGCCCGACAGCCGTCATGTCCAACCACCTCAACCTCGACGATCCCCGCTACGGGGCGGCCACGGCCGGTGCCGCGCGCCAGCTCTACCGCCTGCGTGCCGATCGCGAGCGCGTAGCCGTAACTATCGCCCGCCGTGAGCTCCGCAAATGGCTGCGGGACTCACACGAAGGCCGGGCGGTCGAAACCGCTGTTGCCAAGTTGCTGGCATAGCGCCTGTCAGGAAAGCGCAGTCGAGGCTGTTCCCCGTGATTCCGCCGCACGCCGCCGTTCCGAACCCATCGGTCACTCCGGCGGACGCCGGAGTCCAGGTCCGCGTCAGACGTATGAAGCCCCGCCTGGATTCCGGGTCAAGCCCGGAATGGCGGCCGTCTTCTCCCTCTCACTCTGGAAGAGGGTTGGGGTGAGGGTGTCTTTCCTGGGAACGGGCACCCACGAGGGGCGCCCCTACGGGGCTGCGGGCATTCGTCGCTGCCGTCAGTTTGACTCGGACAGCCCGGCCCCCGTGAAGCGCACGAACCGCACCCTTCCCAGGTTGGTGCTGCGCACGTCGTCGCCGTCCTTCTCGATCAACCAGAGGGTCTGCACGAGGCCGGGCGGCCCCACCGGGACGACCATGCGGCCGCCGTCGCGCAGCTGGCCCACCAGCGGCGGCGGCACGTGGTCGGGCGCGGCCGTCACGATTATCGCGTCGAAGGGCGCGAACTCCTCCCAACCGAAGTAACCGTCCGCCAGCCGCCGCTGCACGCCCCCGTACCCGGCGCCCCGCAGATTCTGGGCGCCCCACTCGGCCAGTGCCGGGACTATCTCGACGCTGTACACGCTGGCGCCCAGCTCGGCCAGCACGGCGGCCTGATAGCCCGATCCCGTTCCTACTTCCAGCACCCGGGCGCCCGGCTCGAGGCCCAGCGCTTGCGTCATGAGCCCCACGATGAATGGTTGCGAGATCGTCTGCCCCGAGCCGATCGGCAGCGGCCGGTCCAGATAGGCCTCGTCGCGATTGCCGGGCCGCACGAAGCGGTGCCGGGGCACGTTGCGCATGGCCTCCAGCACCTGCAAGTCGCTCACGCCGCCTGCTTCGACGTCTTGCACCATGGCCTGCCGCGCGGCGGTGAAGCGCTCCTCCTCCGGGTCTTGCCGAGGCGCGGCGGTGAGCGGCGCGGACTCCGTCGCGGGAGCGGTCTCGGCCGGGCCGCAGCCGGCCGCCAGCAGCGCCGCGGCGCACAGGGTGGCCAGCGCTATTGCGCCCATGGCCGTCAGCCGAGCGGCCGCGCCCGCCGCCGCTTGCTCGGGGCGGACCGTGCTAGTAGCCCCGTCCCGGATCGCAGATGAACGCCAGCGGCTGGTCGTTGACGAAGCGCCTCACCTGGTCCTCGATGATCTGCCGCCTTCCCGTCCAGAGCCCCTTGCTATCGGCGGAGCTGTGCGGCGAGATCAGCACGTTATCGAGATCCCACAGCGGGCTGTCGCAGGGCAGCGGCTCCACCGCCGTGGCGTCGATGCCCGCTCCCGCCAGCTTGCCCGCTTGCAGCGCCTCGGCAAGCGCCGCCTCGTCCACGATTCCGCCCCGCGAGATCACGATCAGGTGAGCGCTGGGCCGCATAAGCGCTAGGCGCCGCGCGTCGATAGTGCCGCGGGTGTCTTCCGTCAGCGGCGCCGTCACCACGAACCAGTCGGTGGCCTCGATCATCTCGTCGAGCCGCTCGATCCCCCACACCTCGCGAACTCCCGCCGGGATGTCGGTCGGGCTTGGGTCCACCGCGTAGACCTGCATGCCGAAAGCCAGCGCGCGCTGCGCCACGGCCCGCCCGATCCCGCCGACTCCCAGCAAGCCCATGTGCGTGCCGTTCAGCTCGACGACGCGCCGTCGGTACTTGTTCGGGTCCCAGCGCCGCGCGCGCTGGTCGTCGAGCAGCTCCGCGCTCTGGTGGGCCAGCGCGAGGACTAAGTACATCACGTGGTCGGCCATCGGATTGGTGTGCGGACCCGGCGAGTTGGTGACGATGATGTCGGACTCGCCGATCGTGGGATCCGTGAGCACGGCGTCGATGCCCATGCCCGGCACGTGAACCCAACGCAAACGGCTAGCGCCCTTCAGCACGCTGGCGGGCGGCCAGCCCACCACCCCGTCGGCGTCCGCCAGCTCGCGCATTTGCGCCTCAGTGTCGAAGGCGGCTACGAAATCGGCGCCCGGTATCCCCTCGGCCAGCTCCTCGGCCAGATTCGAGCCGAAGAAGTCCGTCGCGATCACGATCTTCATGCGTCGTAGCTTCCTCTCGCAAAGAGCCGTGTGCGGTTCTCGGGGTGATTGTCGCCGCTCGGCGCCTGCGTGACTACCTGGCGAAGTGGGCGGCCCTACCGCGGGCAGTGCCTCAGCGTCGCGGCCGACGCTTCTCCCAGGGACTGTTGGACCC
This sequence comes from Chloroflexota bacterium, assembly GCA_965220075.1. Lineage (GTDB taxonomy): Bacteria > Chloroflexota > UBA11872 > UBA11872 > UBA11872. The sequence goes on along the minus strand of OZ244806.1, from coordinate 166,713 downwards.
GTGCGGCCAGCTCCGCAGCGCGGCCGCCAGACCCAGCATGAAGAGCCCGTAGGCGAGGCCGGCGGCGAACAGAATGGTCGACTGCTGACCCGCCCAGCTGCCGAAGGCGATGGCCAGCAGCGGGTCTTGGTAGACGGTGGAGGACGCCATGGTCGGCACGCCGTACAGGAGCCGGGCCAACCCGCCTAGCGCGACCATCAGGATCAGCACCTCGCCCGCGTTCTCACGCCTGAGCGGCCAGCCGGCCGTTATCTCCGTTATCCCGGTTAGGAACGCCCAAGTGCCCAGCAGGCTGAACAGCGCAACATGCGGGACGAACGGGGTCATCACGGCGTTCATCAATATTCCGGCGATGCCCGCGCCGATCGATAAGATCGCCGCGGTGCGAAACACGGACCGGCTGCGGACCAGCGCCACGGTGCGCCGTACGATCCACAGCAGCAGCAATCCGTCGGCCAGCGCGTAGACGCCGAAGAGCAGCGCGGGCGTTACGTCGAGCCCTATAACTCCCGTGATGGTGAGCGAGAACAGAAAGGCCAGCAGTCCGCGCCCCATCACGGCCATCCACGCCGCCGCCGCCTCCGAGCGTGGGTCGGACACCAGCTTCGGCAGCGGTCGTTTGGCAGTCGGGGTTGAGATCATCGGGTATGCCCCGGCGGCCGCCCGCCGGAACTTTGCAGTGGACGCGGCGCTGATCCGGGACACCCTAGTATTTCACGAATTGCGCCGGAAGATGGTGTCTTGACTGTGCGAAGGCCCGACCGGTGGCCCGACCTTCAGGTCGGGATCGCGCCAATCGGACGCGCAGGCCCGCGTGATCGGGTTCGTGGTCATGCGCGACCATGTGCATTTGCTCATGCAACTGCTGGTGGACACGCGGGTTTCAGAGCTGATGACCCGCTTCAAGTGGAACGCGGGGCAAGTCGATTCACGAGCGACGCGGGCCGGGAGGGGAATGGGAAGAGCGGTTCTACGACCGGGCGATCCGTGGCGGCCACGAGCTGGCAAGCGCTATGCGGTAGGTCGATTGGAATCCGGTGCGCGCGGGGCTATGCGACGAGCCTTGGGAACATCCGTTTCGCAAAGTCCCGACCTGAAGGTCGGGCCACCGGGCCCCGGCGGAAGCCGGGGTCCAGGCACCCGGTTGTCGCAAGGCGGAGGGCTGCGGCCAGGGACCCGTTTTGATTCCGGGTCAAGTCCGAAATGACGGACCTGAGCAACTACGCCCTCGAAGCGAGCGGACCGGGATGAGGATGCCTTGGGATACAGACCGGCCGGCCGCATGGGAGAGAGCGATGCCGCGCACGGGCGGCGCGTAGGATGTTCGGCGGTCGGCCCGCGGCGGGAGGTCGTTCTGGCAATCGGGTGGTGGGCGGCTTGCGTCGTCAGCTCGGCGGTGCTGCTGGGCTGGGTCTGGCTGGCGGTGGGCCGCGGGCACTTCTGGCGCACCGATCGCCGGCTGGGGGGTCACGCGCCGCGCGTGACCGGACATGGGGCCTGGCCGGTCGTGACCGCCGTGGTGCCCGCCCGCAATGAGGCGCGAGTGCTGCCCCTCGCTCTGCCCACCCTTCTGGCGCAGGACTATCCCGCTCCCTTCCACGTCGTGCTCGTGGACGACCGCAGCGAGGACGGAACCGCCGCGGTCGCGCGAGGCGTCGCGAATGAGAGCGGGTGGGCGCAACGGCTCACCGTTGTCGGCGCCGATCCCCTCCCGCCCGGCTGGGCGGGGAAGGTCTGGGCCATGCGCCGCGGCGTGAGCGCCGTGCGCCCCGATTCGACCTTCGTCCTGTTCACAGACGCCGACATCGCGCATCCGGCCGACAGCGTGCGCGCCCTGGTTGGCAAGGCGCTGCGCGACGATCTCGACCTGGTCTCGCTGATGGCGCGTCTGCGCGCCGAATCCGCGTTCGAGCGACTGCTCATCCCGGCCTTCGTCTACTTCTTCGCAATGCTCTACCCGTTTCGCTGGGCCGGCGATCCCAGGCGCGGCACGGCCGCCGCCGCCGGCGGCTGCATGCTGGTTCGCAGAGACGCCCTCGAGCGGGCGGGCGGAGTGGAGTCGATCGCGCCGGAGGTGATCGACGATTGCGCTCTGGCGCGGCGTATCAAGGACCACGGCCGTGAATCTGGCGGCCGCCTGTGGCTGGGTCTCTCGCGCCAGGTTCGGAGCGTGCGCGCCTACGGCGGACTGCGAGGCGTTTGGAACACCGTGGCGCGCACGGCCTTCACCCAGCTCCGTTACTCGCCATTGCTCTTGCTGCTTACAGTGCTGGGGATGCTGCTTCTGTTTGTCGCCCCGCCGCTCGCGGCCGTGGGCGGCCTGCTCGCGCTCGTGCTCGGGGGCGCCGCGCCGCCCGCCGCCTGGCTTTTCGCAAGCGGCCTGGGCGCCTGGGCGATTATGGCGGTCACCTATCGGCCGATGGGCGTCTGGTACCAGCGCGCCGTGCCGCATGCCTGCACCTTGCCCGTTGCGGGCGCGCTCTACACCTTCATGACGATCAGCTCAGCCTGGCGGCACCTGCGGGGCCGCGGCGCGGCCTGGCAGGGCCGCAGCTACACGGACACGCGTCGGACAGCTAGCCGGGATCGCCCCGCGGCGGGTAAAGATTCAGAGTGACCGGCACACAGCCGGTACGTCGCGGCCGCGGGCGCCGGCCTCGGTCCGCTTCCCGTGCGGCCGCCCTGTGGCCGCGCCTCGGAGCGTTGGCGGCCTTGCTGGCGCTTGCCGCCATGCTGAGCGCGGCCTGCTCTCCTCCCTGGACTATCGTTACGGGTGACCGCGACGGCGCCGGGATCCCCGGCGCGGTGAAGTCCACGCCCTCGAGCACGCCGGTCGCGCCGGAGCCCTCCGCGCCCCCGCTCGCAGCGGTCGGGCGGAAACCCTCCTCCGACCAGGCGGCCGCAAGCCCTACCGGCTCGCCCGCCCGCGCGCAGCCGGCTCCCCCAACCGGCGCCCCCACGACGGACGGCTCTCCGCCGGCTGATACGCCAGTCCCCCCGGCGGAGCCCACCGAGACACCCGGTGAGCACGATTCGGCGCGCGGCCCGGCCGTTGTGGAGTCAGTGCTCGCCCGCTCGGTCGAAGGCCGTGCCATCCGCGTCGTGGAGTTGGGCCGCGGGCCGCTCTGGATCGCGCTCATCGGCGGCATTCACCAGGGCGACGAGTCGAACACGACCGACCTCGTCAACCTGCTCCTCGATCACCTCAGTCAGAACCTCGACGAGATCCCCGAAGAGGTCGGCCTGGCGTTCATTCCCGACCTCAATCCCGACGGCGCCGCGGCGGGCACCCGCACCAACGCCAACGGCGTCGACCTGAACCGTAACTGGGACGCCGGCTGGCAGGCCGACACCTACGCGCTTTCCGGACCCATCGAGGGCGGCGGCGGTCCGCGGCCGTTCTCCGAGCCCGAGAGCCGCGCACTGGCGCGCTATCTGGCTGCAAGTCAGTTCACGGCGGCGATCTTCTACCACAGTCAGGGCGGCGTGGTCGTACCCGGTGTGGCCGACGGGGCAGACCACGGCTCGGACGAGCTTGCGCGGAATCTCGCTCAGGCCGCCGGGTACATCTACCTGGCCGAGTGGACCGCCTACCCGGTCAGCGGTCAAGCCGCCGACTATCTCGCCGGGCTGGGCATCCATGCGGTGGACGTGGAGCTGAGCACCCACACCGACCCTGAGTTCGCGCGCAACCTGCGCGGGCTGCGCGCCGCCATCGAGTGGGTGCTGGCCAGCGCGCCGACGGCGCCCGCCTGATCCCGAAGGCAGTGTGAGCGCGCTCGCACACGCCGTACCGGCTGTCTCAGGCGAAGCAAGCCCCGCCCGCCGGCCCCGCGGGTCGGCGCGATGGGTCTGCGGGAACCTGTCTCGGAGCGCGTGGCAGACTGCGCCTGCAATCTTGACGGGGTCGGGGCAAGCGCATGCGCATCACGCGGGTCGAGCGTATCGAGGTCGACGTCGGCTTCACCCCGCGCGTCGAGCCGCACATGCAACGCGCCATCGCCGACTTCTCGCTGTTCCAGGTGTGCAAAGTCACCACCGACAGCGGTCTGGTCGGCTGGGGCGAGACACGCGCCATGCACACCTGGGACACCGACGTCGAGATGCTGGACTCGAGAGTCGTGGGCCGCCGCCCCGCCGAGCTGCTGTGGGACGACACGCTGGGCGCGGGCCTGCAGCAGGCGGTCTTCGATCTGGCCGGCAAAGCGCTGGGCGTGCCCGCGCACTGTCTGATTGGGTCGAAGGTCCGCGACTGGGTTCCCCTGGCTTGGTGGTGCTACGACATGCCGCCGGAGGACTGGGCGGCGGAGGCTCGCGATGCCGTCGCCGCCGGCTACACGGCTTTCAAGCTGAAGCCGCGGCCCTGGTTCGACGTGATCGCGCAGATGCAAGCGCTCGACGCCGCCACGCCGGATCACGCCACCTTCGATCTCGACTTCAACGAGTTTCTTCTCTCGCCCGGTGACGCCGCGCCGGTGCTGCGGGCGCTCGAACGATTTCCGAAAGTTCACATCTTCGAATCGCCAATCCCGCAGCGCGACGCGGCCGGCAATCGGTTGCTCCGTCAAAGGATTCGCACGCCCATTGCAATGCACTTCGACGACCCGGCCTTTCTGACACAGGTCAACGAGTCGATGTGCGATGGCTTCGCGGGTCACGGCGAGGGCGCGGCCCTCGCGGCTCACACGGCGTCGCTGGCGGAGGAAGCTTCCATGCCGCTCTTCGTGCAACTCGTCGGAACGGGACTCGGCACGGCCTTCGCGGCGCATATGGCGGCGGCTTTGCCTGCCGCGCGCTGGCCCGCGGTGACCGCGCTGAATACCTACGCGCACGATCTGCTCGTCCGGCCGCTGCGGATCGAGCGCGGCTATGTTCGCGTTCCCGGCGGCGCCGGTCTCGGAGTCGAAGTCGATGAGGCCGCCCTGCAACAATTGCGCCGCAGGCGGACCGGCCCCAAGCCCGTGCGGCGCGCGATCTACACCATCCGCTGGTCTGACGGCCGCCTGGCCCAATACACGTCCGTGCGCGCCTACGAGCGTGACTTCCTGCGCGGCAACTACCCGCTGTTCGAACCCGGCGTGGGCCTCACGCAGGAGCAGGATGATGGCAGCGCGGCCTTTGCCGAGCGCTACGCGCGGGTGAGCGCCGCCGGACGGGTTGTCACGAATCCATGACCGAACGGAGCTGTTCGAACAACACCCCGGCGAGTCGCCATCGTCGGGCCGCGACGGGGAGCGCGCCATGCTCGAGCATGACGTAAGGCCGCGGTCTAAGCCGGGCGCCGTGCTCTTGCCGGCCGTCTTGAAGACCGCTCGCTTGACGCTGCGACCCTTTCAGGCCGCCGACGTGGATCAAGTGCTCGCATACTCTTCCGACCCGGAGTGGGCCCGCTATCTGCCCGACCCCCAGCCCTACGAGCGTCACCACGCCGAGACCTGGGTGGCGAGGTGCATCCTCGCCGATTGGGACACCGGCCCCTCGTGGGCGATCGTGCACCAGGATCGGGCCGCGGGGCGCATGGGGCTCGGGATCGACTTGCACAACCGCCGCGCGGTTATCTGGTACGCCTTGGCACGCGCGCTATGGGGGCAAGGTCTGACCACCGAGGCGGCGCGGGCGCTTGTCGACACGGCCTTCACCACCCACCCCGAGCTGGCGCGCGTGTACGCCTCCGCCGACCTGCTGAACCTGGCCTCACAGCGTGTAATGCAGAAGATCGGAATGCGTAGGGAAGCGGTCCTTCGCCAGCACCAGTGCTGGCGCGGGCGCTTCATCGACGACGTCTACTATTCCGTCTTGCGGGCGGAATGGCACCCCCGCCGACACGCGCCCGAGCAGGCGCGGGAGTCAGCTTGAGGCCGCGCCGGCCCGTCGAGCTACTTGCGTGCGTTCCGGCGCCAGATCCACAGGCGTAAGAGGCCCAGGGAGACCACCACCGCCAGCGCGGCCACGATCAGGATGTAGTGCACGGGCGTAACTGGCCAAGGATCCCCCGCGCTTCTCACGTTCGATCCGTGGATCTGCAAGGGAATCGTCAGCGCCCACCCAACGAATACACCCACCGGCAACCAGGCCAGCCAGGCCGTAAAGAGCTTCCGACGCGTAAGCGGCTCCACCACCCGCCGTTCGGGCTGCGCGGACCGCTCTTTCGCGGAGCGGACGAAATCCGAAACTGGCGAGTCTTGCTCGGCCCCTCGTTCGCCGCTGTCCATGTACCTCACCTTGGACTGCGCGCAACATGCACCGTAAGGATACGCGCAAAACCCGCATCGCGCCCGGCCCGTCCGGCATCAGCCCGCTTGCCGAACCGTCACCGAGGCCGGCGCGCTAAAGCCCGCTATCCGCTCACGATCGCGCGCACCCGGTCCGCCACGATCTCCGGCTCACCCTCCAGCAGGGTGGCGCCGACGAATGCGAGGTACCGTCCGTCGTCCTCCACGCGCGCCCAGATCGGCGGGCTGCCGCCGCGCAGCGCCGCCGCGAGCGAATCCGTCGTATGCGCCGAAGCCGCCTCCAAACGCACTTCGGCACAGCCGGACTCGCGGTTGAGGGACGCCCGCAAGCCCTGCGCGCCGTCCAGCGCGGTAACGAGCAGCTGCGCCTGGGCGACTCCGCGCTCGATGCGCTCCGCGTGATTCATCGAGCGCCACTCACGCAGCGCCTCCACCACGGCCACGACCTCCTGCCGGTCCAGTTTCATCGCACGGCCGAAGGCGTCGCCGTTGCCCAGCTCGAATCCAATGAAACCTTGCCGCGCGGCTGAATCCACAAGGTCCCTGCGCCCGCACAGCAGCCCCGTGGAGTTGGGCGCGCCGAAGTACTTGGCGCCGAACCCCACCAGGTCGCCGCCCTGCCGCATGGGCTCGCGCATCAGTTCGGGGGGAAAGACGCTGCCGGCGGCGTCCACCAGCACCGGCAAGTCATGCGCATGCGCGATCGCGGCCAGCTCGGCCAACGGCAGGCAGCCTTCCTGCAGTGCCGGGCTGTGCGCGCAATGCACGGCCGCCGTGTTGGGGCCGATGGCAGCCTCCAGTTGGGCGGCGCTGGTGCCGGTGGCGTCGCCCACTTCCCTGGTCCTGCCGCCGCCCACGCTCAGGAGGCGTGTGTACTTCATGACCTGGCGTTTCTGGACCAGGATCTCGTTCGGCATACCGGTCGTTGCGGGGATTTGGGCGATCTTGGCCGGATCGCTACGGGCGATGCAGGCGGCCGTGCCTAGCGCGACCGCGGCGGCGCAGCCGGGCGTCACGTAGACGGCTTCACATTCCAGCATCTCGGCGATCACTTTGCCCGCGCGCTTTAGCAGCGTTTCCATATCGGCGTAGCGCTGGTTGGCGGCCTCCATCGCGGCCAGCACCCGGGGCGAGAGCATCGAGCCCCCCAGCACCGTCTGGGCGCCGCGCCCGTTGATGATCGGCGCGACCCCTAGCTCGCCGTAGACGTCTCGCTCCCGAGGACTCCCGTTGGAACCTGGCACCAGCGCCCTCCTTGAAGCCGCGCGCCCCTCGTGGGGGCGCGCGATGGTAGTCCATGGCCGCCGCCACGCAAACTGGCGCACGCGCGGCGCTGGCCGCCCGCCCCCCCGCCGAGCGCCGGGAATGCCGCAGCGGTGACAGATTTCGCCGTATGGCGCATCATTCGCGACTCGTATAGGGCTCCTTGCCAGTCCGCCTCAGGGAGAACTCCGGTGGAGGGTGACCGCCCCAACGTCACGTCCCTGCGCGGCGTGGTCGCCGCGGCGCACCCGCTGGCCGCGCTGGCCGGCGCGAGGCTCCTGCTGACCGGCGGCAACGCGATCGACGCGGCGGTGGCCACCGCCGCCGCGCTCAACGTGGTCGAGCCCTATATGTCCGGGATCGGCGGCATCGGATTCGCCGCCTGCTATCTGGCCGATGAGGGCCGCGTGCGCACGCTCGACTTCACGACGCGCGTGCCCAGCCAGTTCGACCCCGCCCGCACGCGCCGCAACGGCGCCGCCACGTCCATCGCCACTCCCGGCAACCTGGCCGGCTGGCTCACTCTGCTGGAGTCCTACGGAACCAAGACGCGCGCCGAAGCGTTCGCGCCCGCGATCGAGCTCGCGCGCGACGGCTTCCCGCTCACGGAGTTCAACACCGACTTCTTCGCTTTCACCATGGAGCGCCTTGCCGGCCAGCCGGCCTGGTGGGAGATATTCACCGACGGCGGCCAGCCGTACTCCCCGGGCCAGCCCTTTCGACAGCCGGATCTGGCCCGCACTTTCGAGGCCGTCGTGTCGGACGGCGCTGCGCACCTATACGCCGGGCCGCTGGGCGCGGCCATGGCCGCGCACATCCAGTCGTTGGGCGGATTCGTCAGCCTCGACGACCTGGCGGAAGTGGCGCCGCGTTGGTCCGATCCCCTCGAAGCTGACTACCGGGGTCTGACTGTCTGCACCGTGCCTCCGCCTTGCGAGGGATTTCAGATGCTGCTGGGCCTGCGCATCCTCGGCAAAGTCGACCTGACCGAGCTGGCGCCCAACGAGGCCGGCCACCTGGACGTTGTCACCCGCGCGATCCGCCTGGCCGCCGAGGCCCGCATTCGTAACAACAACGCGGCGCCCCAGGAGATTTACCGCCTGCTCGACGATCCCTCCGTCACCCAATTGCATCGTCGGCTGCTGGATCCGGAGCCCGTCAGCGGACGCACCCAACAGTTCGGCGACGCCCCCGGCGAGCCGCAAGAGACCACCTCGTTCTCGGTCGCCGACGGCGCCGGCAACATGATCTGCATCACCCAGAGTCTGGGCGGCAAGTTCGGCACCGGCATCGTGATCCCGGGCTATGGCGTAGCCATGAACAACATGCTCGAGTGGGGTGATCTGAACCCGCAAAGTCCCAACTGCATGCGCGCCGGCGGGCCGCTCGGCAACCCCAAGGCGCCTACGATCGGCCTGCGGGAAGGTGCCCCGGTACTAGCGCTGGGGACTCCCGGCAGCTACACGATCAGCCAGGCCCAAACGCAAGTCATCGTGCAGCACGTCAGCTATGGGCGGCGCATCCAGGCCGCCATCGAGGCGCCGCGGGTCAACGCGCTCGACGGTCTTGAGCTCAAGGTCGAGTCGCGTGTCTCCCGGCAAACCTCCGCCGACTTGCGCCGGCGCGGCCACGCGATCGAGGTCGTCGAGCCGTACTCGCAGGGCATGGGCGGCATGCAGGGCGTCGCGCGCGACCCGGCCAGCGGCGCGCTGGAGGGCGGCGCCGACCCGCGCCGCGACGGCTACGCGATCGGCATATAGCTAAGTGCGGGCGGCTCGCGAGCCGCTCCTCCGTGAGCTATACGGCCGCGACTACGCGGTCGTACTCGGGAAGGAAATCGCGCAGCGCCTCGAAGACGCGCGCCGCCTCGCCGGAACCCGGCGTCGTCTTGGGGGGCGCCACCCAAGGCTGCATGACGCCCAGCTCGCTGAGCACCGCCTTGGCCGTGGCGTGCGCAAACTCGTGTTGAGACAAGTAGGCGCGCAGAAAAGCGTTGCAGCGATTCTGGGCCTTGCCGGCCGCCTCCAGGTCGCCGGCCCGCCAGGCGTCGTAGATCGCCAGGTCGAGTTGCGGCGACAGGTTGGGCGTTAGGCCGGTGAACCCGCAAGCGCCCGAGAGCAGGGCGTGCAGGAACAGCGCGTCGCCGCCCACTACCACGCGAAAGGCCGGGTCGTCGCGCACGGCCTCGATGTATGCCATGAGAGTACGTGCGTCGCCGGAGCTGTCCTTGGCGCCCTGCACGCCCACGTCGCGCAGACGCCGCAGCGTGGCGGGTTCGGTGGCCACCTTGGTCATGCGCGGGATGTTGTAGAGCATCACCGGAATCGCCGAAGCTTCCACCACGCCCTCGAAGTAGCGAACCACCTCGTCCTGAGTCAGGTCGAAATAGAAGGGCGGGTTCACCAGCACCCCGTCGGCGCCTAGCTCGGCGGCCTGGCGCAGCTGATTGTGAGTGCGGGCGACGTTGGGCTGTCCACAAGCGACGATCACGGGCACCGCGCCGTCCGCTTCCTCGATCGCCGTGCTGATGAGGATCTCCCGCTGGTCGTCGTCGATCGAGGCGAACTCGCCCGTCGTGCCCAGCACCACGAAGCCGTGGCAGCCGGAATCGACGACACGGCGAACCAGGCCGCGGGTACCTCCGATATCGACCGTGAAGTCAGCGTTAAGTGGCGTGAGCAGCGCAGGGACCACGCCGTGAATACGTTCCTGGAACGACGTCATGCCAGCCGCCTTCCCGTGCCAATTCAGAAGGGCACCGGATTATAGGACCGGCGGCAGGCACGACCTCGTGCGCGCGGCCGCATCACTGCTATCAGGTGCGGCAGCCCATGGGCGGCGCGCTAGAAGCCGCCCATGCCGCCCATGCCGCCCATGCCGCCCATACCGCCCATACCGCCCATGTCGCCCATGTCGGGGGCCGCGGGCGCGGCGGGTCTCCTCTTCTCGGGCTTGTCGGCGATCAGCGTCTCTGTCGAAAGCAGCATCATCGCCGCGCTGCCGGCGTTTTGCAGTGCCGCTCGCACGACCTTCACCGGATCGACGATGCCTGCCTGCGTCAGGTCATGGACCTTGCTGGCATTCACGTCGAATCCATTCGGGCCTGAAGCGTTCTTCACCCGCTCGACGATCAGATCGCCCGTTTCGCCGGCGTTTTCGGCGATCTGCCGCAGGGGCACCGAGAAGGAGTCGCGCACGATCCGCGCGCCGACTGCGGCGTCGCCGCTCATTTTCTTCAGCAGGGTGTCCACACGGGGAATCGCCCGGATGAAAGCCGTCCCCGCTCCGGGCACGGTTCCCTCCTCGACCGCGGCCTTGGTGGCTGAGAGGGCGTCCTCCACGCGGTGCTTCTTCTCCTTGAGCTCGACCTCGGTGGGCGCGCCCACGCGCAGCACCGCCACTCCGCCCACCAGCGAGGCCGCTCGCTCCTGTAGCTTCTCGCGGTCGTAGGCCGAGTCGGTGGTGTCGATCTGCACGCGGATCTGCCGCAACCGGTCCTGAATGGCGCGCTTGGTACCGCCGCCCTCGACGATCGTGGTCTCCTCGCGCTTCACGACTACGCGTCGGGCCGATCCCAACGCGTCCGTAGTCACGTCTTTCCAATCCCGCCCTAGGTCCCTGGAGATGAGTTGAGCGTTGGTTAGGGCGGCGATGTCCTCCAGAATGGCCGTGCGGCGGTCGCCGTAGGCGGGCGCCTTGATCGCCGCCGTATTGATCGTTCCGCGCACCCTGTTCACGACCAGCGTGGCCAGCATGTCGCCGCTCACGTCGTCCGCCACGATCAGCAGATCCTTCCGCCCCGACTGGGCGATCTGCTCCAGCAGCGGCAGCACGTCCGCCGCGTTGTGCAGCGTCCTGTCGGTAACCAGAATCCACGGATTGCTCAGTTCGGAAGACATCGTTCGGTTGTCGGCCACCAGATACGGCGAGACGTAGCCGCGGTCGAGCTTCATTCCGTCCACCATGCTCAGCTCTAGCGCGTGGGTGGGTCCCTCCTCGACCGAGACCGCGCCATCCTTGCCCACGCCGTCGAGCGCCTGCGCGATCTTCTGGCCGATGTCGGTGTCGCCCGACGATATCGTCGCGACCCACTCCATCTGCTGGCGGTCGCGCACCTTGCGGGCCTGCCTGGCGATGGCCCGATCGGCAACCTCCAGCGCCTGGATCATGCCGCGCTTGATTATCATGGCGTTCATGTCCGCCGCAATGGAGCGCAGACCGGATCGGATCATCGCCTGCGCCAGCACGGTGGAGGTGGTCGTCCCGTCCCCCGCCACGTCGTTGGTCTTGCTGGCCGCCTCTTTCACCAGCTGCGCGCCCATGTTCTCGAATGTGTCCGGCAGCTCGATGTCGCGCGCAACCGTCACCCCGTCGTTGGTGATGACGGGCGCGCCAAAGCTGCGCCCCAGCGCCACGTTGCGGCCCTTCGGACCGAGTGTGACCTTTACGGTGTCGGCAACCTGATCCGCGCCGCTGCCTAGCGCGGCGCGCGCTTTGTCATCGAATCGCAAGTCTTTAGGCATCGCGGCCCGACTCCTTCGTAATGAGCGGCGGGATCTGACTTCCCACTGACTGGGCGCCGGCCGCGCGGTCGAATGCGGCCCGCGGCTGGCGGCCCCGGGATCCTATGCAGTGCCAGATTGTAGCGTAGAGGCTCCAGCGAGTGGGAAATTAGCAGTCGCGCTCATCGACTGCTAAGCGGCCCTTGCGGTCGCCGCTCAGACGCCTCGCCAGTGCGGATTGGGCGACCAGTGCCGGCGCGTCTTGATACCCAGCCTGTACGCGATCTCGGCGTTGCCGAGGATGCTCTCGCGCAACCGCTCCAGTGCGTCCGCTCGGTCGGCCGCCCCCATCACGCGCTGTTCGCGCGATCCGATTTGCGCGCTCGCGTTCCAGCCGCCGCGTCCGGGCCAGACCTGGGCGTCGATCTGGACCTGCTCGACTTGAAGGTTCACGCGCTCGCGCGCCGCCTCCGTCATGCGTTCATGTGCGGCCGCGCGCTCTCAGCCGTTTCCCTCAGCCGCGAATTATAGGCGCGGTGGGGAGCACGAGTTTGCTCCGCCGGGGCGCCGCTTGCGGGACTCTTGCGGACACCGCGGTTAGGGAGTGAAGTCCACCTCGTCCGTTACTCGCGCCGCGAACGCCGCCAGCAGGTCGGCGCACTGGTTAGCGTCGGGCAATGCAATGACTTCCGACGGAGAGTGCATGTAACGCAGGGGCACGCTCACCAGGCCGGTCGCCACTCCGGCCTGGGACAGCTGCATGGCGTTCGCGTCGGTGCCCGTCCCGCCCGGCTCCGCCTCGATCTGCACGTCCATGCCCAGATCGCACGCCGTCTCCAGCAACAGCCGCTCGACGACGGGGTTCACGTTGGCGCCGCGCGTAATGACCGGCCCGGCCCCGAGCTTGATCTCACCGGTGATGCGCTTGTCGATTCCGGGTGAGTCGCTCGCGTGCGTAACGTCCACTGCCACGCCGACCGCCGGATTCAGGCCGAAAGCGCTGGTCTGGGCGCCGCGCAGACCCACCTCCTCCTGCACGGTGGCCACCGCGTGCACGGATGCCGACAGCTTTCTCGCGTCCACGCGCCGCAGCGCCTCCGCCACCACCCACGCGCCGATCTTGTTGTCGAACGCGCGCGCGGCGGCGCGCTCATCCTGCAGATCCTGCATCCCTAGGTTGTAGGTGATCGGATCGCCCACCCGCACGAGCCGTTCGGCCGCCTCGCGGCCCTGTGCCCCGATGTCAATCCAGATGTCCTCCACTTTGATGGGATTACCGCGCTCGCTGCGTGGCGTCAGATGCACGGCCTTGCGCCCGGTCACGCCCAACACGGGACCTTGCGCGGTGTGCACGACGACGCGCCGGCCGGGTATCAGGGACGCGTCGTGTCCGCCCACCGTGTTGAAGTAGATGAAGCCATCGTCGGAGATGTAGTTCGCCTGGAACCCCAGCTCGTCGCAGTGACCGGCCAGCATCAGGCGCGGCGCACCGTTGAGATTGCGCGATGCGATCACGTTGCCGTGCACGTCCACGCGCACCTCGTCGGCGAAGTCTTCCACGTATCCGCGCCACACCTTGCGCACCGGCTGCTCGTAGCCCGACGGCGCAGGCGCGTCGATCAAGTCGACCAAAAAGCGCCGCCGCGCCGCGTCCAGTTGCGGGCCCGTGCGGCGTCCAGCTTGTGCCACGCCTAGCCTTCTTCGCGCCGCCGCGCCGCTTCGGCCACCAGCCGCTCCTGCACGTTCGGAGGCACTTCCTGCAGCCTTACGAAGGCTCGGGTATAAGCGCCCCGACCCTGCGTCATCGAGCGCAGGTCGGTCGCGTAGCGCTGCACCTCCGCTTCCGGCACTTCAACTTCGACCGTCGTGAATCCATCGTCGTCCGCCGGCGCCATGCCCAGCACGTGGCCGCGCCGCGCGCTGATGTCTCCGATCACGTCTCCCGTGTTGCCGTCCGGGATGGTGATCGCGAGCTTCAGGATCGGCTCCAGGATCACGGGACTGGCTTTCCGGTAGCCGTCTTCGTAGGCCAGCCGGGCCGCTATCCGAAACGATTCGTCCGAGGAGTCCACGCTGTGGAACTGCCCGTCGAAGAGCGCCGCGCTCAAGTCGACCACGGGGTAGCGCGCCAGTCCGCCCCGATCGAGCGTCTCCGTCAGGCCCTTCTCCACGGCCGGAATGTACTGGCGCGGCACGCGTCCGCCCACTACGCGATTCTCGAACACGAAGCCGGCCCCGCGCTCCAGCGGCGCGAACTCGATGTGCACGTCCCCGAACTGACCGTGCCCGCCCGTCTGGCGCTTGTGGCGGCCGTGGGCGTTCACCTTCCTGCGAATCGTTTCCCGATACGCCACCAGCGGCACGTCGAAGCGGAGGCGCACCCCGAACTTGCGGCGCGCTCGGTCCAGACTGATCTGCACGTGCGACTCGCCCAACCCGGCCAGGATGGTCTCTCCGGTCTCTTCGCTCCGCCGCACTTGCAGCGACGGGTCCTCGTCGGCCAGCCGGCTCAGCGCCGTGCTCATCTTGTCCAGGTCGGCGCTGGTCTCGGGCGTTACCGAGGCGTCGAAGAGGGGCATGGGAAACTCGAATGCCGGAAGCCGCACGCTGCTCTCCGGCGAGACCAGCGTGTCGCCGGTCGACACTCCGTCGAGCTTCGTCACGAAGGCGATGTCGCCGCCCACAACGGCTTTGGACGGTGTTCCTTCCTTGCCGGACGGAAACTGCGCCCCGCCCAGGCGTTCGGTCCGGCCGGTGGCGGTGTTGAGCAGCTGAACGTCGCCGCTGATCGTGCCGCTGAATACGCGGAACATCGAAACCTTGCCCACGAAGGGATCGGCCAGTGTCTTGAACACCTGGGCCGCTACCGCTCCGTCTTCCGCTGGCGCCAGCTCCGCGCCCCCGGCCTCCGTTTTCATCATGACTTCCTGCGGCGACGGCAGCAGAGCAATGAGGGCTGGCAGCAGTTCTCGCACGCCCAGCGCCCGCGTGGCTGCGGTGAACAGTACGGGAAACAGCTCCCCCCGGCTCACGCCGGCCTTGAGACCGGCTTCCAGGTCGACGCGGCTGAGCTCCTCATCCTCCAGATACTTCTCCAGCAGTACGTCGTCGGTGGCGGCAACGGCGTCCACCAGCTGCTCGCGAGCCTCCTCCACCGCGTCGGCGACCTCCTCGGGCATGTCCGCGATTCCCGAGTCTCCGCCGCCGAAGACATGTGCCTGGGAGTCGAGCAGGTCCACCACGCCCGTGAAGTCGGGCGCGTTTCCTAGCGGGACTTGCACCGGCGCCACCCCGTTCCCGAAGCGCGCTCGCAGCGAATCCACCACCTCCTGCCACACCACGTTCTCCCGGTCCATACGGTTCACGACCAGCAACCGCGGACGCCGCAAGCGCTCGGCCAGCCGCCAGGCGCTCTCGGTTCCCACCTGCACGCCCGCCGTCGCGTCGATTACAACCACCGCCGCGTCGGCGCCTTGCAGGCCCGATACCACCTCGCCCACGAAGTCCGCGTAGCCGGGCGTGTCGATAACGTTGATCTTGTGCCGCCCCTGTGCGCACGGCACCACGCTGAGGTTGATCGACATGCCCCGCTCGATTTCGTCCGGGTCGTGGTCCGAGACCGTGTTGCCGTCCTCCACCCGGCCCAGCCGGGCGGTCTTGGCGGTCACGTGGTGCAGCGCTTCGGTCAGCGAGGTCTTGCCTGTGCCGCTGTGACCGATAAGTGCGACGTTCCGCAGATGGTCGATGGGAAGCTCCTCCCCGGCGAGCCCGGCAAAGCATACGTGAGCACGCCGCGGGTCCAGCCTCGGCTGCGGATTATATCGGCGGCCTCGGACCGACGGCCGTTCCGGGACCGGCGCTTCGCTTCCACGCGCCCGCATATCGTGTTACAAGCTAGGCGGCATGAATCGAGGCTGCGCATGACCTCTCCGCGCGACCGCATCGTGGTCAAGTGCGGAACGCGCCTTTTAGCCGCCGAGGCCGGCCTCAACGAGGCGTTCATCGCGAGCATCGCCCGGCAGATCGCCGCGCTGCTGCGCGATGGCGCCCAGGTGACCTACGTCACCTCCGGCGCGATCGCGGCGGGGCGCTCGGTGCTGGCGCTGTCGGACGACACGCTCGTCACCCGCCAGGTGCTGGCGGCCGTCGGGCAGGCGCCGCTCATGGCCACCTATACCCGCGCGTTCGGGGCGCACGGCGTGATCATTGCGCAGGCGCTGCTGTCACGCGCCGATCTCGAGCGGCGGCGCGGCTACCTCAACGCGCGCAATACGCTCATCGGCCTGCTCGACGAGGGCGTCCTGCCCATCGCCAACGAGAACGACGTGGTGGCGACCGATGAGCTGCACTTCGGCGACAACGACGCGCTGTCCGTTCTCATCGCCAAGCTGATCGGCGCCGACCGGCTCATCCTGTTGACCTCCACCGAAGGTCTCCACTCCGAGGACCCGGCCACGGACCCGGACGCCCGGCTGATTCGGGAAGCGAGTGAGGCCCTACCCGCCGAGCTCGAGCGCGCCGCCGGCGGCGCGGGGCTGGCCGGAGTCGGCGGCATGCGCTCCAAGCTCGTGGCCGCCCGCGACGCAGCGGCCGCCGGCATGGACGTGGTCATCGCGCGCGGCGATAGCCCCGACGTCCTGCGTCGCCTTATGTCAGGCGAATCCATCGGCACGCACTTCGCGCCCACCGGGCCGCTGCGCAGCAGCCGCGACAGCTGGCTTAGCTCTTCCCTGGCTCAGCGCGGCACTGTGGAGGTCGACGAGGGCGCCAGGACCGCCATTGCCGATCAGGGCCGCAGCCTCTTGCCGGCCGGGATTCGCCGCGTGCACGGTGCCTTCGAGCGCGGCGACCTGGTTGGGCTGGTCGGCCCGGACGGCCGTGTCTTCGCGCGCGGCCTCGTAAACTACGACGCTGACCCGCTGCGGCGGATCAGCGGGCAGCAGTCACGCCAGATCTTGCAAACCCTCGGCTACGACAATGGAGCGGAGGCCGTTCACCGCGACAACCTGGTTTTGCTGGCGCCAGCAGGCGCCGCAAGCGCTTGAGCACTTCGATGGACACGCCAACCCAACCATCGCCGGAAGCCTTGCAGGAGCTTTCGCGCGTCGGCGTCAAGGCCCGATCGGCCGCGCACGAGCTGGCCGGCCTCTCCACCGAGACTAAGGACGCGGCGCTGGCCGCCATGGCGGACGCCCTGCGCCGCGATGCCGATCACGTACTGCGCGCCAACGAGCGCGATGTCGCGCGGGCGCGCGCCAACGGGCTGAGCGAAGCGCTTGTGGATCGGCTCACGCTTACGTCGGAGCGTCTGGACGGAATCGCGCAAGGGATCGCCAGCGTGATCGGCTTGCCCGATCCGGTCGGCGGCATGGAGGACGTGCGCCGCCTGCCCAACGGCCTGGAAGTGGGACGCCGGCGCGTGCCGCTCGGGGTGGTGGCGGCGATTTATGAAGCCCGCCCCAACGTCACGGTCGACGTTTCAGCGCTGTGCCTCAAGTCCGGCAACGCGGTCATACTGCGCGGCGGAAGTGAGGCGCTCCACAGCAATATCGCGCTGGCTCGAACCATTGGATCGGCGGCCGAGGGCGCCGGCGCGCCTGCCGGCTGCATCCAGATCGTGACCGACCCCGACCGCGCGCTGGTCGCACGGTTGCTGCAGATGAACGGCGTGGTGGACGTCGTGATTCCACGCGGCGGACCCCAGCTCATCGAGCTGGTCACACGTACCGCCACGGTGCCCACCATCGAGACCGGCTGGGGCGTGTGCCACACGTTCGTGGACGCCGACGCGGATCTTGAAATGGCCCAGTCCATCGTCATCAACGCCAAGACTCGCCGGCCCTCTATCTGCAACGCGCTCGACACGCTGCTGGTGCACAGCGCGGTCGCGCCGCGCTTCCTTCCGACCGTCGGGCAAGCGCTGCGCGGGCGCGGCGTGGAGTTGCACGTCGACGACGGCCTGCGGTCCCGGCTGCCCGGCGATCTGGAAACCGTCCCGCTCGGCCGGGATGACCTCGACACCGAGTGGCTCTCGCTGCGCATGTCGATCGCGCTGGTGGACGACCTCGACGGCGCCCTGCGGCACATCCGCTCGCACGGCTCCGGGCACTCGGAGGCCATCGTCACTCAATCGCACACGAACGCCCGTCGATTCGTTCAGGAGGTGGACGCCGCCGCCGTGTACGTAAACGCCTCCACCCAGTTCACCGATGGCGGCGAGTTCGGGCTGGGCGCAGAGGTCGGCATCAGCACTCAGAAGCTGCACGCGCGCGGACCTATGGGCCTGCGCGAGATGACCACTTACAAGTGGGTAGTGCTGGGTGATGGTCACGTACGCCCCGTTTAGCCGTGGCCTCGCCCCCACGAACTGCCCATGTGACCGCGCTAGTTGAGCTCGCCGCGCTGAATCGGCCGCGCTCGGACCGTTCCTTCTCGGCGATTGTTCCCCGTGCCGATCAGCGCTTGCGGGCGCTTGGCCGCGGCGCCCAATTCCTCACCAACCATCAGCGGCCGCGTTAGCTCTCTGATCAACGGCTTGCGCGCGCGCATCTCGCTGCCTCGCCCGGGTCCGGCCGCGCGTCCGCGCGTAGCCGCGCTGCTGCTCCTCGTCGCCATGCTGGTCGTCATAGCGCAAGTGTTCGGCGCCCCGCCCGGGCGCGCACTGCCCACGCCGCTTCCCGCCGGTGTTCTGGAAATGCGCGCGCTCGACGTTGGCCAGGGCGACACCCTGCTCCTGCGCATGGATGACCGCGCGGCCCTGATCGACACGGGACCCGACGGACGCACCATGGATGCGCACGTGCTGCCGCGCCTCGCCAGCCTCGGCGTGAGCCGACTCGACTACCTGCTGCTGACGCACTCGGACGCGGACCATATCGGAGGCACGCCCGTGCTGCTCCGGTCCATGTCGGTCGGCGAGCTCGTCATGAGCACCGCCGCCACGGACCATCCCGTGCTCGAAGAGGCTTGTGAGGTCGCGGCGGTCCACCCCGTGCTTTGCGAGATTTTTGAAGTCGCGACGGCTCAAGGCGTCCGCGTGCGCCGCGTCGAAAGTGGCCAGACGTTGACCTGGCATCCGCAAGTCGAAGTGATGGTCTTGAATCCACGCCCGGATCAAAGCGGCGACAATAACGACTTGTCCGTCGTGCTCCGAGTCGTGTACGGCAACGCGGCCTTGCTGCTTACCGGCGACCTCACGCGCACCGCCGAGGGGGATTTGCTCGAACTGCACGATCGACTCACCGCCGACGTGCTCAAAGTTGGTCACCACGGCTCGGACTCCTCCACCTCCGCCGCCTTCCTGGCGGCCGTCGCGCCCCAGGTCGCCGTCGTGACAGCCGGGCGCGATAACGCCTTCGATCATCCGCGCTCCACGGTGCTGGAACGCCTGCGTACGCAAGGCGCTTCCGTCTTTCGCACTGATCTCGGCGGTGACGTGGCGGTGCGGACCGACGGCGTCGCCATCACCGTGCTGGTGGAGCGCGCCTGAAGCCCGCCCGCAAGCAATAGCCCGCCGTCAGGCGTGATAGCTCACAGCTTTCTCCCCAGAGGCGGCATACCGTCGCCCTGGCTCGGGAATAGGGCACTATGGGGAAGCGATGATTCACCGCTGCCCTTCGAGGCGCCGCCGCCGGCATGAATCGCCGTGACCTGAGGCGCGCCGGCGTGGGCGCACTCGTGCTGCTGGTGCTCATGACGCCCCTGGGGGCCGCGCTCGGCGCCAGTCTGGGACCGGGATTCGTGCCCCGGGGACACGAGGGGCATCGACACGTGCACTTTGCCGGCGCCGCGCCGGTCCATGCGGCGAATGACACCGCAGGCGCCGAATCGCGGCCGCAATCGCAAGCCGGGGAAGACGCCGGGCGCGAGTCGGGCGAGATTCCCGACTACGGCGTCGGCCTCGCGGCCATCGTTCCACCGGTGGATACGATAAGCCTCTTCCTGGTCGTTCTGATGGGCGTCGCAATGCTCGGCCTGCTGGCGCCCGGCAAGTTCCTCGGCGCTCCCGCTCCCCCGCCGCGGGCGTTGGCGGCTTTCTTCTAGGGGATCGTCGGAGCAACTGGCTCCAAGCGCGCGAGCGGCCGCTCGCGCACAGTTCCCATCGGCCATGGCCGACCCGCGAAACCTCGTTTGGGGCATATCAAATTGGAGGAAGACACATCATGCTTTCAGGGTCCTCGTCTCCGCCGCGGCCGCGCCTTGGCCGCCTGATCGCGGTCTCGCTGGCGGCCGCGCTGATGGGCGCGTTCGTTGTCACGCCGGCCTTGGCGCATGAGGGCCGCGACACGCACGGATTCAACCTCGTGGTCGGATTCCTCAAAGAACCGGCCTACGAGGGTCTGCCGAACGCCGTCAGCTTGCGTGTCAGCGGGCCGCCCAAGATGGAACACGGAGCCATGGCAATGGACACGCCGGTGCACGGCGCGATCTTCGTCTCCACCCAGCTCGAGCCGGGGCATGTCTTCGAGTTCAAGGTCCCCGACCATCTGGATGGGCTGACCGTTCCGTATCACAGCCATCTCGACCCCGAGGTGGCCGGCGCTATCACCATCGACCGGCATGCTGACGCAGCCGATCGCGTCGAAGTCGAGCTGAGGCCCGGAGCGGCGCATCCGCGTGAGATAACGGTGGCGGCCGGCACTACCATCACTTGGACCAACGCCAGCGGCGCCCCCCAGCTGCTCGCCAGCGGCCTCCACGAGGAAACGCAAGGGCACCAGGCCGCCGCGCAGGCGGTTGGTGAGCACGGGACCGCGCCGATCGAGGGCCTGGCGCAGACGTTGCAGGTCGAGGTGACTTATCTAGGATCGGGCGAGTCCGCCACGTTCAAGTTCCGACCCGCCTACGGGGACCCCGGGCACTACCTGGCCGACGTCATACCCACGCAGCCGGGCCCGTACCGATTCCGCTTCTTCGGAACGATCGAAGGCAAAGACGTGGATGAGGCCTTCGATTCCGGGCCGGGAACCTTCGCGGACGTGGAGGACCAGGCCCTCCTGCACTTTCCCACCACGCTGCCGAGCGCTCGTGAGCTCGCCGGCGTGAGCCAGGCTGCGCGGCGCCAGTCGGTCGAAGCCGTGGACAGCGCGGCGTCGGCGAATGCGCTCGCTATCGTTGCGCTCGTGATGGGCGCGGTTGGAGTCGTCGTGGGCGCGGCCGGCGCCACGCTCGCCCTGCGAGGTCGAAAGCGCTGACAGTCACAGGCGCATCGGCGCGGCCCGGCAACGCGCGTAGCCCATGGCGCGGCGCGGCGCGGCATCTTGCCGCGTGGGCCGCGCCGCTGGCGCTGGTCCTCTGGTTGATCGTTCCGGTTCCGGCCGGGGCCCACGCCAACCTCGTGCGCGCAATCCCGGCGCCGGGCGCTGTGCTCGACGAGGCCCCGCGGGTTGTCTACGGGGAGTTCTCCGAGCGTCTCGAGCCAGGCGGCAGCGGCCTTGAGGTCCTGGATCGCAGCGGAAAATCGGTCGGCGCGGGGCCCAGCCAGCTCGACCCGTCCAACCCCGCCGCCATGCTGGCGCCGGTGGGCGATCTGCCCAACGGCACCTACCTGGTCGCCTGGCGCACGCTCTCCGTCGTGGACGGGCACCTGATCCGCGGCTCTTTCGCTTTCAGCATCGGAGAGCCGGTCGCCGTGGGCGTGGCGGTGGTCTCTCAGCCCGATCAGATCGGGAGTCCGGCCGAGCCGGTATTCCGCACCCTGCTCTTCCTCGGGTTGATGGTCATGCTCGGCACGCCTCTGCATCTGCTGGTCGTGCGTCCGGCCGCGCGCGCCGCCGGGGCCGCGGACCGCCCACCAGGCTTGCAGGCGGCCGCCCGCTGGCTCTACTGGCCGGCCGCCGCCGCCGCGGCGGCCGGCCAGGTCGGCCTGCTGGTCGTCCAGGGCATTGCGCTGGCAGGAGACGCCGCCGGCATTGCGGAAGCGCTGACCCTGGGCCGTTGGGGCGGCCTCTGGATCGCCCGCTCCGCGCTTCTGCTCGTGTGGGTAGCGCTGGCGCTCTTGGCGGCCCGTCAGGCAACGCTCAAGCGGTTCGCGCGGAGTGCGGTTAACTGGCTGCTGACCGCCATCGCCGCCGGGCTGCTGGTAACAGTGTCCTTGGGCAGCCATGCCGCCGCCCTGAGCGACGCTTCCCCGCAGGCCGCCATTGCCGACCTGGCGCACTTGTTGGGCGCCGCCGTGTGGGCGGGCGGTCTGCCGGCACTTTTCGTCACCCTTGTCGAGGGCGGACGGGCGCGGCCCCCCGCCGACCGGCCGCGTTTCCAGGCGCTTCTGGCGGCGCGCTTCTCTTCCCTGGCCACGCCGGCGGTGGGCGCGATCGTCGTGAGCGGCGCCTTCGCTGCCTGGCTGCATGTAGTCGAGCTGGACCGTCTTTGGAGCAGCGCCTACGGCCTGGCGCTCGTGGCCAAACTTGGGCTGGTGGTCCCGCTATTGGCCCTCGGCGCCCTCAATTTGCTCTGGATCCGCCCTCGCTTGGAGAGGCTGTCCGAGAACGCACGGAGCGCCGGCGCTTGGCTGCGGCGCTCCGTGCTCGCCGAGCTGGTGCTGGGGATTGGAGTGCTAGCCGCCGCCGCCACGCTTACCAGTCTGGTGCCGGCGCGCCAGGCGCCCGCGCCAAAGCCAGCCGGCCTGGTAAGCGAAGCGCGCGCTGACGATCTCGATCTCACCCTAAGCCTCGAGCCGGGGCGCCCAGGCACCAACCTGCTGGTCCTGGAGGCCAGCGACGCGCGCGGTGCGCTGGACGAGACGGCCCGCATCGAGCTTCAGCTCAAGTTCCTCGCCTCGGACATCGGCACGACCGTTCTGCGGCCGGAACCTGCCGGGCCGGGACGCTTTGCGCTGGAGACGAACGCGCTCGGTCTGGCCGGACCCTGGCAAGTCGTGGCCGTCGTGCGTCGGGCCGGGTCATTCGACGTCCGCGCGCCGTTTCGCTTCGAGCTGGGCACGCCGGGGCCGGCGGCCGCCGGGCTCTCGGCCGACCCGTTCGAAGCGCGGCGCTATTGGGCCCTGAGCGTCGCCGGCGTGGGCCTGGCGCTGGCGCTCGGGACCCTGCTGCGGGCCGGCTGGTGGCCGTCCGTACGCCGCGCCGTGACGGTTAGCGGCTTCGCCGGTCTTACCGCCGGGCTGGTGCTCCTGCTAACCGCGCCCGATCCTTCCGGCGCGCCGCCCAGCGTGAATCCAATCCCACCCAACCAGGAGTCGCTCACGGCTGGCCGTTCGCTCTACGTGGAGCACTGCGCGCAATGTCACGGTGACGGCGGCCTCGGCGATGGACCGCTGGCCGCCCAGTTGGACCCGCCGCCCGTCAACCTCTCGGTGCACGTCCCGCTGCATCCCGACCGCACTATGTTCGATTTCGTTCAGAGCGGCATTGCGGGCACCGCCATGCCCGCTTTTCGCGGCCAGCTCACGGAAATAGAAATCTGGCACGTGATTAACTACTTGCAAACGCTTCCGCCCTAGCCGAAGCGCCGGCTATCAGGTAGCCGCGGAAGAGCGGCCTGCCTGGCGGGATCGGCGCCGGCCCACAACCGCGTGCGCCGCCAGCGCCGCCACAATCGCGCCCGCCACGGCGCTCATTGCCCAAATCCAGCTGCTTGGTTGCAGGTCCAGCTCGTGGCTCGCCGTGGCCTGACCCAGCGGACCGTTGATATTTATCTGCAGGGTCCATCGCCGCGCGTCGCCCACCTCTTCGATGGCCTCATACACCGTGCCTGTCCAGAGTGCACGCCACTCGGCGAACGACCCGTCGGCGGCCAGCGCCTGCACGCCCACCGTCGCGCCGATCACGGGCAACCCCGTGCCCGCGTCCCGCAGGTCGATCGAGTAGTCCAGCCAGCCGTCGGCCAGCAACGCGAAGGCGCGGACCCGGTAGGGGCCGCTCACGCCCGCGTAGACCAGCGGTCCTCCGTGAGCCGCGGCCGGCGGAGCCAGCAGGGCGATCAGCAGCATCGCCGCCATGACCGTGAGCGCCGTTCCGCGCCGCGGCCGGAGCGAGCGCCCCGACGACTGTTCCCGCATGGTTTAGCCCGTGGTTCCCGACCCCGCCAAGACGGACTCTATGGCCAGCTCCAACTCCTCCAAAGCCAGAATGCCCTCGATACGGGTCGCTACCCGGCCGTCTCGATCCATCACGAAAACCCACGGCTCCGTCTCGATCCCCCATTGACTAGTCGCCGCCGCCGGAATCAGACGTCCATCCGAGCGGGCGGTGGGCAGGTCGAAGGGTTCGACGTGAATGAAGTTCACCCGGTCGGCGTAGTGCGGAAAAAGCTCCGCCACCACTTCCGTCACCGGCCCGCACATCCGCGTGGCGCAAAACAGCGGCGTGCTGAACGCCACCACGAACGGCGCGCCCGCCTCCAGCGCCTCCGCCACGCTCAGCTCATACATTCCCTCGACTGGCTCGGAAGCGGTCGTGATCTCGCTGAGGTCGGCTACGTCGTGCCGGGTCGCGTTGCGCACGGCCGGCACGCGTTCGCCGGGCAACGGCGCGTTGCTCTCGGTCTTCACCGTGAAGCCCGCCTCCACGCGGAAAGCGTCGCGTCCATCCGGCCGCACCGTGAACTCCACCCACCAGATACCCGCGCGGTCGAACCGCGCCGCGTCCACGGTGAAGAAACGCCGCACCGCGCCGTGGTCGTGCACGCTCCCGTCGGCATGCACGTGAGGGATTGAGAAGGGCGCTTCGCGGTAAGTCGCCTCCGCCGTGAAGCGGGGCGCCGAGCGCTCGTCGTCCAGCATGTAGAACCGCGCATGCACGCGCGCCTTGGCGAACGTTCCGCCTTGGTTCGTCACGATCCGGAAGGGAAAGCGGTTCTCGCCCACGAGAAATTCGGACGCCGTCACCAGGGCGCTCATGTCGGGATCCGCGCTCGGATCGCCGCAGGCGGCCGCGCTGGCACCGAGCGCCGCTCCGGCGCCGGCCAGCATCAGCGACAGCGCGCGTCGCCGCGGCAGTCGCGGCCCAGTTCGCCGCGGCTTCGCCAGACCCGGAGCGTCTCCCATACGATTCAGCCTAAGCCACGGTGCGCGTCGCGCGAGTTGGTACGCTCGGCACCAGCCGGGGTACGCACCGACCGCGATCGACTGTCCGTATGAGCTCTCAACGACGGCTCTCCGAGAGCGACGAGGACCACTTGCGCGCCATCTACGACGCTGGCGGCGCGGAGCGTCAGGTCTCGATGGGCGCCGTGGCGCACGTAGTCAAGCACTCGCCGGCCACGGTCACCGCCGCGGCCAAGCGCCTGCGTGCCATGGGGCTGATCGAGTACGAGCGATACCGCGGCGTGCGCCTCACGCCGCCGGGAGTCCGTCTCGCGCTCGAGATGGTGCGGCACCACCGCCTTATCGAGAGCTTCCTGGTCGAGTTTCTCGGATATGACTGGAATGCCGTTCACGAAGAGGCCGACCGTCTCGAGCACGCCATCTCCGAAGAGCTGGAGAGCCGCATTGCCGCGCGCGTTTCCGACCCGACCATCGACCCCCACGGCGACCCCATTCCGGGCGAAAGCCTCCAGGCGGTGCGGCAACATGCTCGCCCGCTGTCGGAAGCGGAGGCCGGCGTCGCGCTTGAAGTGGCGCGCGTTTCCGACCGCGACCCCGACATACTGGCCTATCTGGGCGACATCGGATTGGTGCCCGGCACTCGGATCCGAGTGCTGGAGCGCATGCCTTTCCAAGGTCCGACCGCCGTGCGCGTTGGCGAAACGGTTCATCACCTTGGGCGTCCGGTGAGCGAAAGCGTGTTCGTGCGCACAAGCACCGTCTAGCCGCCCTTCGGACTCAAGCCCACGACCCGGCGCGCTCGACTCGCTTGCGGCTAGCAGACCTCGTGGCAAGCAAGTGCGGGGCGGCTTGTGCATCCTGCAACTATTTTTTAGGATATCAAAAGAGTTTAATTCATTAGGTTAACAACGTTGCCTTCCGATCAGGATCCGGGGCCGGGTAGCGAGCCGCCGAAAGTCAAGGACGCGCAGCTTGCGGCCGCGCCACGCGACCCCCCTGAGCAAGCGCCGTCCTTGGCGAGCGCCCTCACCCCTTCAAGTCTCTACGGCTCGCTGGTCGCCCCGCTCGTTCAGCGTTTCGGGCGCACGCGGCTGCGCCGCACGCCCACGCGCCTGGGGCGGCGCGGCCTCTTGCGCAGCTCCGCCGTGGGTCTGGCGGGTCTGGCGGGCGCGGCCTCGCTCGCGGCCGTGGACTCGCGCCGAGCGGCGCGAGCCGCCGGCGAGGCCGGCGCGAGCGCGGATCGGACGGGGTTCGTGTGCCCCATCGACCCCGGAGACGGCTTCGATCACACCCACGAGCTCGCCTCCACGGTCGGCGACGTGGACACCTCCAACTTCGATCCAATGGTCTACCTCGAAGAGTTCGACTACGGGCGGGCCAGCACGCTTCCCGACGGCCGCACTCTGCGCGAGTACAACTTCGTGGCTGTGGACAGGGAGATCGAGATCGCCCCCGGCGTCTACTTCCCGGCCTGGACCTACAACGGCCGCGTGCCTGGCCCGACCATCCGCTGCGTGGCCGGCGACGTGATGCGCCTCCACTTCACCAACGCAGGCACCCACCCCCACACCATCCACTTCCACGGCATCCATCCGCCGGGTATGGACGGCGTTTTCGAGGTGGTGCGCGTTGGCGAGCAGTTCACCTACGAGTTCGAGGTTCATCCGTGGGGTCTGCACCTCTACCACTGCCACTCCGTTCCGCTCAAACGGCACATTCACAAGGGTCTCTACGGCGCTTTCATCATCGACCCGCCCCAGGGCCGCCCGCCGGCCCGCGAGATGGTGATGGTCATGAACGGCTTCTCAACCCAGTTTGACGGCGAAAACACCTTCTACGCGGTCAACACGGTCGCGTTCCACTACTTCAAGCACCCGATCAAGGTGAGAGTCGGCGAGCCGCAGCGCGTCTATCTGGTCAACATCACCGAGTTTGACCTGCTGAACTCCTTCCACCTCCACGCCGACATGTTTCGCCTCTACCGCACCGGTACCACTCTCGACACGTTCGAGTTGACCGACACGGTGATGATGAGCCAGGGCGAGCGCCACGTTCTGGAGTTCACCCTGCCGGCCCCTGGTTCCTACATGTTTCACGCCCATCAGAGCGAGTTCGCGGAGCTTGGCTGGATGGGACTGTTCGAAGCGGTGGAGGAGAGCTAACCGATGGAAGCCCCGTCCGCACCCCCGTCCGGCGCGGCCGACCGCACGCGCCTCGACGTGCGCTTCTGGGTGTTCGCCGGCATGCCTCTCGCCCTTCTGGGGATCATGCTGTTCCTCTTCGCGCGCTTCGATCCCACCAGCCGCTTCGACCAGGTGTTCCCGCCGCTGGAGGAGCTCACCATCGAGCGCGTCAGCTTCGACCAGGGCGGCGTGCACGTGGAGGTAGTGAACGGCGGACCGGAGCCCGTCACCATCGCGCAAGTCGCCGTGGACGAAGCGCTTTGGAACTTCGACGTGGCGCCCTCGTCGACAGTCGAGCGGCTCGGACGCGCCACGGTCAACATTCCCTATCCCTGGGTGCAGGACGAGCCTCTCGCAATCGCGCTCATCAGCAGCACGGGGATCGTTTTTGAAACCGAAGTGGACGTAGCGACCTTCTCGCCGCAAGTAGGCGGAGAGTTCCTCGCTACGTTCACGCTGTTGGGCGTTTACGTGGGCGTCCTGCCCGTGCTGATCGGCCTCATCTGGTTCCCGTTCCTGCGCCGTCTGTCCACGCGCTGGCTGAACTTCTTCCTGAGCTTGACGATCGGCCTGCTGCTCTTCCTCGGAGTCGAGTCGGTGGCCGAAGCGATCGAGGACGCCGGAGGGGTTGCGGGCGCGTTCCAGGGCATCGGCCTGGCCACGGTTGGCTTCATCCTGGCCTTCGCGGCCATATCGGTAGTCGATCGCTGGCGTGAGCTCCAGGGCAGCACCGGCGTTGCCGCGCTTGCGCTCACGTATTCGATAGGGGTCGGCATCGGCCTGCACAACTTCGGCGAGGGTCTGGCGATCGGCGCCGCCTACGCCAGCGGCGCCATCGCGCTGGGAACGTTCCTCGTCATCGGGTTTGCCGCGCACAACACAACCGAGGGTCTGGCCATCGCCGCTCCACTGGCGCGCGGAGAGTCGAGCCTGCGCCGCCTGCTCCCCCACCTGATCGCGGCCGGCCTCATCGCCGGCGTGCCGGCCATCTTCGGCACCTGGCTTGGCGGGTTCGCGTTCTCCCCCATTTGGTCCACACTGTTTCTGGCCGTGGGGGCCGGCGCTATCTTCCAGGTCGTCTGGCAGATCGCCCGCATGATGGCCGCCACGCCCAGCGGCTCGCTGGCCAGCGGCCTCAACGCGATCGGCCTTGGCGTGGGACTGCTCATCATGTACGGCACGGGCCTGCTGGTGATCGGTTAGCGGCCCGGCAGGCCAATCCCGCCTCGGAGGCTGGCTGCGGAAGTGAAGCGCGCAGGGGTGTAGGAGATCTCCATCGCGAGCGCCATGTTCATCGATCGTTTCAAAGCTGACGACGCGGCGGCCGGGCTTCGCGTTGCGCGCTATCGCTCCGGACGCTTTCGGTGAGGCCGCAGGACCACTCACTGGCGCGCGCGCGGCGCGTCATCGCTCTCGTCTTCCTGGCCAACGCGGGAGTCGCGGTCGCCAAGATCGTGGCCGGCGGCATTACCGATTCGGCCGCGGTACGCGCCGACGGCTTCCACTCGCTCATCGACGCCGCGGCCAACCTGCTGGGTTTGGCCGCTCTGAGCTACGCCCTGCAGCCGCCCGATCCAACCCATCGCTACGGACACAGCAAGTTCGAGACCTTCGCCAGTCTGGGCATCGTGATGCTGCTGGCCGTCCTGGTCGTCGAGATAGTGCGCGACGCCGTCGAGCGCCTCGCGTCCGGCGTCCAGCCCGAGATTTCGGTGGTCGCATTTGTAGTCATGGGCGTCACCATGGCGGTCAATCTTGTCGTCGCCGTGATCGAGCGCCGGGCCGGGATTGCGTTTGACAGCGACTTCCTGGTCGCGGACGCCGACCAGACCGCCGCCGACGTGCTCGTTTCGGCCGGCGTGCTGGTGGGAATCAGCCTCGCGGCCGCGGGCGTTCCCTACGCCGACACCGCGGCTTCGCTGCTCGTGGCCGCCGCCATATCCATTATCGGCGTACGGATCATCCGCCGCAGCACCCGGGTGCTGTTGGATCACACTGCGATACCTGACGCCGAGATCGATCACGTCGTGCGGCGCATCCCCAACGTCGGCGGATGGCACAAGATCCGCTCGCGTGGTCGGGCCGACGAGGTTTTTATGGACCTGCACATCACCGTGGAGCCCGATATCAGCGTGCGTCGCGGGCACGCCATCGCCCACGACGTGCAAGATGCGATCCGTGAGCGCTTTCCCCAGGTGGTGGACATCACGGTCCACGTGGAGCCGGCGGTTGAGCGCGCGCCCGCCAGGCGTGAAGCGGAAGCGGATCCGTCCGACTCCGGGCGCGAGTGACGGAGTGCCTCAGGGCCTGCCAGGGGCTCCGGGGTTGCCGGTTCGGCGCCTCAGAGCCGGCCCGGTGCCGGCATCCTCGACCTTAAGCTAACCGCCCCGCTGGCGCGCCAGCGGGGCGGTTAGTCGTTTCGAAACCGCCGTCTAGTAGTCCATCGGCGGCGCCGCGGCGGCCGGTTCGTCCTCCGGAATGTCGGCGATAAGCGCCTCGGTCGTCAGGATCATGCCCGCGATCGAAGCGGCGTTCTCGAGTGCGGAGCGTGTGACCTTGGCCGGGTCGATCACGCCGGCCTTGAGCAGGTCACCGAACTGCTCGCTGACCACGTTGTAACCGACGTTGCGGCTGCGCCGAGACCTCTGGAGGCGCCGCACCTCCTCGACAACCACGGAGCCGTCGGCGCCGGAGTTAGTCGCGATCCAGCGCAACGGCTCCTCCAGCGCGCGGCGCAGCGCCCGCACGCCCACCACCTCGTCGCCGGAAGCGTTTGCCTCCACGTCCTCCAGAACGCTGGCGGCGTTGAGCAGCGAGATGCCGCCGCCCGGGACTATGCCCTCCTCGATGGCCGCGCGGGTTGCCGACAGGGCGTCCTCCACGCGGTGCTTCTTCTCTTTGAGCTCGGTCTCGGTGGCGGCGCCTACGCGCACCACCGCTACGCCGCCCGAAAGCTTGGCCAGGCGCTCCTCCAGCTTCTCGCGGTCGTAGTCGGACGTGACCTCTTCCATCTGCGCTCTGAGTTGGCTAGCGCGCGTCTGGATGGCCGTCTCCTTGCCGCCGCCTTCCACCACCGTGGTGCTGTCCTTGTCGGACACCACACGCCGGGCGCGGCCCAGATCCTCCAGGATTACGCCTTCGAGCTTGCGGCCCATGTCCTCGGAGATCACCGTGCCGCCGGTTACGACGGCGACGTCCTGCAGCATCTCCTTGCGCCTGTCGCCGTAGCCGGGCGCCTTCAGGGCCAGGCAGTTCAGCACGCCGCGCAGCTTGTTGACCACCAGAGTCGCCAACGCCTCGCCGTCAACGTCCTCGCCGATGACCACCAGGTCCTTCTTGCCTGCCTGGGTCACCTTCTCGAGGGTCGGGAGCACGTCAGCCACCGCCGAGAGCTTCCTGTCGCTGATCAGGATCAGCGCGTCCTCGATGCCTGCCTCCATGCGGTCCTGATTCGTCACGAAGTACGGTGAGATGTAGCCCCGATCGAACTGCATGCCCTCCACGTACTCGATCTCGAACTCCAGCCCGCGCGATTCTTCCACCGTGATGGCGCCGTCCTTGCCGACCTTGTCCATCACCTCGCCGATAAGCTCACCGATCTGCTCGTCGTTGGCCGAGATGGCGGCGATCTGGGCGATGTCTTCGCGCCCCTGAATCTGGCGCGCCTGCTTCTTGATGTCCTCCACCACCGCGTCGACCCCATCCTGCAGGCCGCGCTTGATGATCATCGGATTGGCGCCCGCGGCCACGTTCTTCATGCCCTCGCGCAGGATCGCCTGCGCCAGCACGGTGGCCGTGGTGGTGCCGTCGCCCGCCACGTCGTTGGTCTTGCTGGCGGCTTCCTTGATTAGCTGCGCTCCCATGTCCTCGAAGGGATCCTCGAGATCGATGTCCTTGGCCACGGTCACGCCGTCATGCGTAACCGTTGGACCTGCGTACTTCTTGCCTAGCGCGACGTTACGCCCCTTGGGACCGAGCGTCGTCTTCACCGCGTTTGCCACGGTATCGATCCCTTGCATCAGCTTTGTGCGGGCGGGCGCGTCGAGCATGATGTCCTTCGGCATTTGCAACTTCCTTCCCGCCGAGCGGGTATCTGTCGAGGGTCCTCGCCGCTGCCTAAACTTGCGGCGATATGTCAGACCCGGGTCTGGATCGCTTCACCGACGTTCGCGGCGGCGCGAGCGCCATCGCGCGTCACTTCTATTAGCAGCGCAATTTTAGGCGGCCCCCAATCTGAGCGTCAAGAAATTAGCAGTCGCCGTGTGCGAGTGCTAACGCGCGCATTCCCCCGCACCGTGCGGCTCTCGTCGCTAGTTCGCCGCCCCTCTTCAGCAACGTTGTCCTGCCGGAACGCCATTTGTCAGACTGAGGCAGGCTCATCGTTCACGAGGTACTGCGCTATGCGGATTTCCATGCGGGCCGACTATGGCGTCCGCGCGCTCACCGATTTGGCGCTGCACTACGGCCAAGGTCCCATCCAGAGCGCCGCGGTTGCCCGGCGCATGTTCATTCCGCCCGTCTACCTGGAGCAGGTCTTTACGGCCCTGCGCAAAGCCGGACTGGTGCGCAGCACCCGCGGCCCGCAGGGCGGCCACGAGCTTGCGCGCGCGCCCGGAACCATCAGCATGGCTGAAGTCGTCACCGCGCTCGAAGGCCCATTCGCCCTGCTGGAGTGCCTTGACGATCCACGCGCATGCGACCTCACGGATGTCTGCTCGCAGCGCCCGGTGTGGCGCCGGTTGCGGTCGGCCATGGAGGAAGCGCTAAGCGCGGTGGCGATCTCGGAGCTTGCCGATGAGATGCACGAAGCCCGTGATCGCACCGCCTACAGCATCTAGCCGTGCCGCTGCAGATCACGTCCGCCCAGCTTGCGCAGATGGTCGATCACGCCCGCCGCGAGGCGCCCCTGGAGTGCTGCGGCCTGATCGGCGGCGACGGCGACCAAGCCGGCAAGATCTACCCGGCCCGCAACGAGCTTGCTAGTCCGGTGCGCTACCGCATCGCGCCGGAAGACATGTACCGCGCCTGGCGTGAGATCGAGGTCGAGCGCGACGGGGAGATCATCGCTTTCTATCACTCGCATCCCGCCAGCGAGGCCTACCCATCCGCGACGGATCTGCGCGAGGCGGTGGAAACCGGCTACAGCGAGGTCTCGCGCTTTCTAATCGTTTCCCTGGCCGACCCCCGGCGTCCCGTCGCCCGCCTGTTCTGGCTCAAAGGCGGTACTGTGGATGAAGACGTACTCGCCGTAGTCGATTCAGCGCCGGGCGTGCAACCGAACGCCGGCTAGAGCCTAGTTCCCATGGCCGCATCCACCGACGCCCGACCGGCCGTACTCGACGCTCCGCTGGCCGCCAAGGCCGGCCGGCTGGAAGCGATCCTGCGCGGGATGCGGCGCGTCGTAGTCGCCTACTCCGGCGGGGTGGACAGCACCTACCTGGCCAAGGCGGCCTACGACGCGCTGGGCGCCAACGCCGTGGCCGTAACGGCGGTTTCTCCCAGCCTCGCCGCCGACGAGCGCGAGGATGCGGCCCGCTTCGTGGCCCGGATCGGCATTCGCCATGAGTTCATCGAGACTCATGAGCTGGGCAGCGCCGCCTACCGCAAGAACGACGCGTCGCGCTGTTTCCATTGCAAGGCCGAGCTCTTCGACCGCTTGCGGGAATACGCCCGCGAGCGCGCCATTCCCTACATGATCTACGGCCCCGTGGTCGACGACGTAGGAGACTTTCGTCCCGGCATGCAGGCCAGCCGGCAGCGCGGAGCGCGCGCGCCTATGATTGAGGCTGGCCTGACCAAGGACGAAGTGCGGCGCCTCTCCCGTGAGTTGGGCCTGCCAAGCTGGGACAAGCCCGCCACGGCCTGCCTGGCGTCGCGCATCGCGTATGGGGTGACGGTGACCGAAGAGCGACTCCGTCAAGTCGAGCACGCTGAGGCCTTGTTGCGGGCGGAAGGCTTCCGCGAGCTGCGCGTACGCCATCACGACTCCCTGGCGCGCATCGAGGTCCCGCCCGGCGAGCTTGCGCGCCTCACCGCGGACGACCAGCGCCGCGACCGCATCGTGGACGGCCTCAAGGCGCTCGGCTTCGCCTTCGTCACACTCGATCTGCAGGGCTTCCGGTCGGGCTCCCTCAACGAGGCGTTGCCGGTCCTCAGCAGCGAGCGCGAGCCGTCCTAGACGCCTGATTCCCGGCAGTCTTTCGTGACTCTATGGCGCGCCGCCGGCAGCTCGGAGCGTCACTCTCGATAGAGCACCACGTTTCCGTCCTCGACCTCGACCCTATAGGTCTTGGCTCGCAGCCGCGGGTCGTAGAGCGCCCGGCCCGTGCGCAGGTCGAACTCCCAATGGTGGAAGGGGCACTCGATGATCTCGTCCTCGCGCGCATAGCCCCACTCACCGACCCGCGGCGCCGTCACGTGCGGCCGCAGCCGGCCGCGGCCCAGCGGCGCGCCTTTGTGCGGACACCTGTTGCGCAGCGCGTACAAGCGGCCCGCGACGTTGAAGACCACGACGCCGTACTCGCCGCCCGCCTCGACTTCGCGGCGTTCGCCCGGCGGCAGCTCGTCCAGCCGGCAGACGACCAGGCGGCTCCGGTTAGAGGTTGAAGAGTGCGCGCGCATTGGCGCCGAAGACGGCTTCGCGCAGCTTCCTGGGTATGTCGGCGGCCGCGGCGCGCGGCTCGTCCCAATCCCAATGAGGGAAGTCGCTCGCGTACACCAAGGTCTCCTCCGCGTGCATCCAATCGAACATGCGCGCCAGATCGGCGCGCGTCGGCGGCTGTTCGAGCGGCTGAGACCCGAAGCGCATGTGCTCGCGCACATACTCGCTGGGCGGCCGCCGGACCCAGGGCGTGTACTTGCGCACGGCTTTCCAGTCCGCGTCGAAGTGCCACATCAATCCCGCCACCCACCAGGTATCCACTTCGATGAACAGCCAGCGGAGCCCCGGAAACTTCTCGAACACGCCCTCGCACACCAGGCTCACTGCATGCGCTTGCGCGATCTGCGGACGGGCCATGCGCATCTCGAGGTAGTAGCTCGGAAAGCCCGCCGCGGTGGGGGGATTCGTCACCCCGCCTCCCTCGCCGCCGAAGTGCGTCACCATGGCCAGACCGTGCCGCTCGGCCGCCGCGTAGATCGGATGGTAGGCGCGGTTGCCGTAGGGGTTGCGCGAGCCCGCCGGGAAGAGCACCCCTACCACCGCCGAGTGGCCGCCCAGTCGCTCGATTTCCTCAACCGCCTGCACCGGGTCGTTCGGGCACACCGTTAGCAGCACCCGATAGCGCGCGTCCTTGGCCGCCCATGCCTCCATAACCCAGTCGTTGTAGGCCCGGCTGAGGGCGGACGCGTAGTCGAGATTGGGGCTGCCCACGATGTTGTATAGGCTCTGTCCGGTCAGCACCGCGACGTCGATCTGGTAGCGGTCCAGGTGCTCCCGGGCCGTGAAGCGCGCGAAGTCGGTGTCCTCGTCCACGTCGTGGTCGTCCCGGTAGCCATGCCTGTTGGGCATGTTGGTGTACAGGCCGGAAGGCAGCATCGGGCCGAAGTGCTGGATGTTCTCGCGGTAGTGGCGCGGCAGGTAAGGGAACAGGTCCTCGATCGAGTGCCACAGCGTGTGGCAATCGCAGTCGACGATGAAGGGCGCGATCTTGGGCGCGCGCGCCGGCCCCATGGCCTCAAGTGAGCTGGTTTTCAGGGCGCTCATTGCGGCACCTGCACACCTGGCAAAGCCAATCGGGTGAATGTTAGCGGATTGGAGGCTGAGTCTGAGCGGCGTCCATTCGGGCATTCGCGTGGTGCGCCGCTTACGGTTGCTCCCCGCCCGATCAGCGAAGATGTGATGTAATCCACCTGCAACCATGGCAACTGCCGGTGCGTCCGAGACGCGAAATACCTGTCCACCCACACCCACACCCGCCCCCGCCTGCCGAACCGCGCCTCAGCCGCAATGAGTGACGAAGCCAGTCGGATTCGCAACGCCGTACGTCTTGGCTACGATCTGCGCGCACCCGGCTTCGGCCACGGCCAGCCGCGGCGACCGCGCTCACGGCCGGTCCCGGCGCCCGAAGTCCCAAGCGGCGGCCTGGCGCTCGATGTGGGCTGCGGCGCCGGCGCGTCCATGCAACCGCTTCTGGAACAGCGGACCGCGAATCTGATTGTCGGCCTGGACCTTTCCACCGGGATGCTGCGCCGCGCGCGTCAGGAATTGGCCGGCGAACGCACCGTGCGCCTCCTGCAGGCTGACGCTGAGCGCCTGCCGTTTCCGGCCGCGGCGTTCGACGTCATCGTGAGCCGCCGCTGCTTGAGTCACCTGCCCGACCAGTGCTTGGCATTCCGGCAGATCGCACGCCTGCTCAGGCCGGATGGGGTGGCGGACGTAACCCTCATCGGCGATCGCGCGCTGGGACGGCCGGTCGAGCGGCTCATGCGATCGTCCCTCGGGGAGGTTCTGGGCGCGCGCGCGCAAGCTTTCATCGACCTGTTTCGGCCGCCCACCATCGGCGCCGTCGACGCCGCCGCGCATGCCGCCGGGCTGCTGGCCAGCGGCCTCACCGCCGCCACCACTCATCGCTGGCATGATGCCGACCGGCTCGTCGACGCGCTGCTGGCGGCCACCGCCTACATACAAGCTCAGCTTCCCCCCCACGAGGCCGACCGCGTGGCCGCTTCGTTGCGCGCGAAAGCCAAGGACGCCGCCGGACCGCGCGGCCTCGAGGACTGGAGCTACGAGATCCACTACGTGGGAAGGAAACCCGCAGCGTGAAGATCCTGGTTGTAAACGACGACGGCATCCACGACCCCGGCATCTGGGCGCTTGCGGCCGAGATGTCGGCGCTGGGCGACGTGCGGGTGTACTCGCCCGACCGCAACTACAGCGGCGCCGGCATGTCCCTCTCGCTCACCGCGACTCTCCACCTTCGCCCGGCCGCGCCGCCGGCCGGAATCGATCTGGACGTACCGGCCTATACGGTGGACGCCACACCGGCAACCATGGCCGCCGTCGGCGCCATGCACGGGTTCCCGGCGGATCCCGACGTGGTGGTCTCCGGCATCAACAACGGCTGGAATCCCGGCGCGCAGAGCTACGTGTCATCGGGCACGGTCGGCGCCGCCCGCGTGGGCGTGGACCGCGGCCGCACCGGCATCGCCGTATCGGCTTCCTGGAGGGAGCGGCTGGAACCGCCGGCGGACGGATCCGAGGCTCAGGATCACGCGCGCGCCCGTCTGTCCATGATGGCCGCCGGCGTGGCGCGGCTCATTAGGTCGATGCAGGCGGAGAAGCTCACCGGCCGGCCGGCGCTCGTCAACATCAACTTCCCGGAGGACTACGGACTCACCTCGCCCGTCCGGCTGACCACGCCCGCGCGCTTCACGCTCTTCGAGGATCTGCACATCGTCAAGCAGGCCGCCGACGGCGATGGCGGCGTCACGCTCGAGCTTTCTTACGGCGAGTTTCTCGGCGGGCCGTGCGAGGTCGGCGACGAGATCGACGCGCTCCGCGCCGGCGCCGTCTCGGTATGCGTCACCGAGCCCTTCAGCGGCCGCGTGCTGCGCGGCGACCCGTGGCCGTCGGTCGCGCAGGCCATCGGAGCCGGGGTGTGAACCGAACGAACGGCGCCTCGATGGTTCGGCCGGGTTTCGCGCCGGCCCGCATATCGCCATGAGGTCCACCGAGGCTACGCTCGCGGCGCTGCGGGCACGCCTGCTGGAGGTAAACGACCTCGAGTCCGCCGCCGCGCTCCTGCACTGGGATCAGACCACCTACATGCCGCCCGGCGGCGCCGCCGCGCGTGGACGTCAACTGGCCACCTTGAGCCGCCTCGCCCACGCCAGGTTCACCGATCCGGCCATCGGCGCGCTGCTCGACGACTTGACGCCGCACGCCGAGCGCCTGCCCTTCGACGATGACGACGCCAGCCTCATCCGCGTCACGCGCCGCGAGTACGAGCGCGCAGTGAAGGTGCCGCCCGAGTACACCGCGCGCCTGCACGAGCACGGCGCCGCCTCCTACGCCGCCTGGGTGGAGGCGCGGCCCGCCAACGATTTCCGAGCCGTCCGCCCCTTTCTGGAGAAGACTCTTGACTTGAGCCGGGAGCTGGCCGAGTTCTTCCCCGGCTATGCCCACGTCGCCGACCCCCTGATCGACTTTTCCGATCCGGGGATGACGGTGGCCGCCACTCGCGCGCTTTTTGGCGCACTGCGCGATGGCCTCAAGCCCCTGGTCGAAGCTATCGCGGCGCGGCCCGGCCTGGACGCGAGCTGTCTGAATCAGCCCTTCGACCGCGCGGCGCAGCGCGCTTTCGCCGAGTCCGTCGTGCGCGGTTTCGGCTACGACTTCCGGCGCGGACGCCTTGATCCCACCGCGCATCCATTCATGACCAAGTTCTCGCTGGACGACGTGCGCATCACCACCCGCTACAAGGACGACGAGCTGGGCGACGCGCTATTCAGCAGCATGCACGAGGCCGGGCACGCGCTTTACGAGCAGGGCATCGATCCCGCGTTCGAGGGCACTCCGCTCGGCTGCGGAACGTCGTCGGGCGTGCACGAGAGCCAGTCGCGTCTCTGGGAGAACTTCGTCGGCCGCGGCCGCCGTTTCTGGACGCACTTCTATCCGCGCCTTCAGGAGGCCTTCCCCGCCCAGTTCGGCGCGGTGAAGCTCCAGACCTTCCACCACGCCGTCAACAAGGTGGCCCCTTCCCTCATTCGAACCGATGCGGATGAAGTCACCTACAACCTGCACGTCATGATCCGGTTCGAGCTTGAGAGCCAGCTGCTCGAGGGCAAGCTTGCCGTCCGCGATCTGCCGGACGCGTGGCGCGCCCGCTACCGGGACGATCTCGGCGTGGCGCCGCCGGATGATCGCGACGGCGCGCTGCAGGACGTTCATTGGTTCGCCGGCCTCATCGGCGGGGCGTTCCAGGGTTACACGCTGGGCAATATCATCGCCGCCCAGGTGTTTGCGGCCGCTCTGGACGCGCACCCGCGGATCCCCTCTCAAATCGAACGCGGCGAGTTCGACCTGCTGCGCGCCTGGCTGCGTGAGAACGTCTATCGCCACGGCAGCAAGTACACCGCCAACGAGCTGCTTCAGCGGGTTGTGGGCGGGCCGCTCGACGTCGCGCCGTTGCTGCGCCACCTGCGCGCCAAATACGGCCGCATCTACCGGCTCTAGCCCCGTCTCGACCTGTCGACGGCGGACGGCGCGGCCTCGGCGCGCAAGCGTAGGTCTTGACGCTGATTGCGCGGCGGGCCACCCTCTGCGCTAGGAGGTGCACTCATGGCTCGCACAGCCGTACCTACTCAGCTCGATCCTCCCCCCGGCGGCATAGAGGCGCCCCTCGAGTCCCGCGATATTCGGTCCTCTGACCGCACCGCGGTCACGCTCGTCGACTGCGACGCTCATAGTGCCGTCGACTCGATTCGAGACCTGCTGCCGTTCCTCTCGGAGCGCTGGTGCGCCTACATCGAGCAGGGCGGCTTCGAGGGTCCCGCCCTCAGCTTCTATCCAAAGGTCTTCGAGTTCGCATCCCGCCGCGACGCCTTTCCGCCCGGCGGCGGCCGGCCCGGCGCCGATCCGGACTTTGCGCGCGGCCAGCTTTTGGACGCCTGGCAGGTGGACTACGCCGTTCTCAATCCGCTTTACGGGGTGGACGGGATTCGCAACCCGGACTTGGCGGTCGCTCTGGCGCGCGCCGTAAACGAGTGGACGGCCGCCATTTGGCTGGAGCATGACCCGCGCTGGCGCGGCTCTATCGTCGTGACCCCTCAGCAACCGGCCGCGGCCGCCGCCGAGATTCGACGCGCCGCGCGAGACCCGAGCTTCGTGCAGGTGCTGCTCTACGTGCGGTCCCAGGCGCCTCTCGGTCAGCGGCAGTTCCATCCCATCTTCGAAGCGGCCTGTGACATGGGCCTTCCGGTCGGAATTCACTTCGGGGGCGCCAATCTCAGCCCGATCACGGCGTCCGGCTGGCCGTCCTACTACCTCGAGGACCACACCGGCATGTCGCAAGCGTTCGAGGCGCAGGTGATGAGCCTCGTGGCCGAGGGCGTCTTCGAGCGCTTCCCCGCGCTCCGCGTGGCGCTCCTCGAGGGCGGGTTCGCCTGGCTGCCGGCTCTGATGTGGCGCTTCGACAAGAACTACAGGGCGCTGCGGGATGAAGTCCCCTGGCTCACCAAGCTGCCCAGCGAGTACATCCGTACGCACTTCCGCGCCACCACTCAGCCGATGGAGGAGCCGTCCGACCCGCGCCACCTCCTTCAGATCATCGAGATGATCGGTTCCGAGGACTTCTTGATGTTCTCTACCGACTACCCGCACTGGGACTTCGACGCGCCCGATCGCGCCTTGCCCTCGGTAGTTCCCAGAGATCTGCGCCGCAAGATCATGGTGGAAAACGCCCTTGCCTTCTATGACTTCCAGCGAGCGTGATGTAGGCGCCGTTGCCGACTTCCCCGGCGGCCGGCCGCTGCGCATTGAGGTTGACGGGCGGTCGCTGGCGCTCGTGCGCCGCGGGCACGATTTCTACGCTCTGCGCGATATCTGCCCGCACCAGGGAGGCCGGCTCTCGGCCGGAACCATTGGAGGCGTCGCGCGGGCGGCCGAAGTGGGCGGGCCGGTCACGCAGCAACAGCAGGGCCTGATTCTGCGCTGTCCGTGGCACGGCTGGGCCTACAACGTCGCCACCGGATGCTCGCTGGTCGAGCCTGAGCGAGTGCGCGTGCGGGCTTTTCCAGTGCGGGTCGAGGCCGGGCGCGTGATTGTGGATGTGGGCTGATCGGGTTCGTTCAAAGACCCAAGGTCCGGGACCCTCTGAGCCAATGATCCGCTAGCCGTGCCGAAGCATCGCGGGGACGGCCGGCTCACTGCCTGCATAGAGCGGCTGCACGCCGCGCGGACGATGGCGGCCCTGGCGCTGTCGGGCGGCGGCAGCGCCGCCATAGCGCGCCTGCTGCGGCAACCCGGCGCGTCGCGCACGGTGCTGGAAGCGCAAGTCCCCTACGCGCACACCGCTCTGGCCGCCTACCTGGGCGCGGAGCTCTCCGGCTCTTGCTCGCAGGAGACCGCCGACGCCATGGCCCGCCGCGCCTTCGAACGTGCGCGCGCCCTTCGACCGGGCGGCGGCGTCCCCATCCTGGGACTCGGGAGCACGGCCGCGCTCGCTACCGACCGTTCGCGCCGCGGGGAGCACTGCGTTTTCGCGACCGCGTTCGACGGATTCCGCCTGGGCCGCACGGCTCTCACCCTGGCCAAGGGGGCGCGAACTCGCGCGCAGGAAGAATCGATCGCGGAGTGGGTGCTTCTGGACCTGCTGCTGGACGCGGCCGGCGAGGCGGACCGGCCGCCGTCCCCGCTCACGCCGGCCGATCGGCTTCGAAGCTCCGAGGAGTTCGTGGCGCCGCCGCCCGGCGTCCTGGTCGGCGGAGCGCAGCCCTGGCTCTCGTTCTGGCCGGACGGTCGCGTGCGAGCGGGCGGCGCGGCGCCCGGCGCGGTCGTATCCGGGTCCTTCGATCCACTCCACCAGGGCCACCGCGCGCTCCTGGCAGCCGCGGCACGCCGCGGCGCCGCGCCCGTGGCCTACGAGCTTTCGGTTCAGAACGTCGACAAGCCGCCGCTCGCTCCCGAGGTCGTAGCCGAGCGCGCGGGTCAGTTCCGGGGCGAGGCGCTCCTGCTCGTCACCGCGGCGCCCACCTTCATCGCCAAGGCGCGCCTTCTGCCCGGCAGCGCCTTCGCGGTCGGCGTGGACACGGCGCGCCGCATCGTCGCGCCCGATTACTACGGCGGCGAGCGGCCGCGCGACGACGCTCTGTGCGAGCTGGGTCGGCTTGGGAATCGGTTCTTGGTGGCCGGCCGGCGTGAAGGCGCTCGCTTCGTGGAGCTATCCGACCTGCCGATTCCGGCGCCGTTTCAAGATTTGTTCCAGGCCATTCCGGCCAGTGAGGTGCGGGTAGACATCTCGTCCAGCGCGCTGCGGGCTCGGCGCACCGCCTCGAGCTGACCGACGGCGTCCCCGGGGCGGCCAAGCGGCGCGCCCCCGGCTGTCGTCTATCATCAAAATCGCCGCACCGCGCGCGAAACCCGATCTATCTTGGCCACCCAGACCCCACCCGAGTCGCCCAATGCTGGCCTGGGCTTTGCAGCGCTGCGCCGTCTTCTAAAGCACCTGCGTCTCATACCGCCGCACCCTTCCGCACACGATCCAGACGGCGTGCGGGCGGAGCCGGTCGACACGACCGCGCGGTGGTCCAGAGGAACCCGCCGATTCGCCCTGATCTCGGTGCTCGTCCTGGCCGCCCTGGTGCTTTGGGGCGCCCGCGACATCCTGGGACCCTTCGTGTGGGCGGGCATCTTTGCCTACGTGCTCAATCCCGCCGTGAACCTGCTGTGCGGCGCCACGCGCGCCCCCAGGCCGGCGGCCGTGGCCTTGTTGTACGTGATCGGCGTGGGTTTGGTAGTGCTGGCCGCCGTTTCGCTGGCGCCGCGCCTTGCCGAGCAGGTCAACGAGGTGCTGGAACGGCTTCCCGGAATCGTGGCCGAGGCTGAGGTCTCCTTGCCTGAGACCGTGCTCGGCCAGCCCGTCTCCCTGCAAGACCTACTGGACTCGGCCGCGTCCGGAGTCACCGGCTTCTTGTCCGATACGGCCGCCGCCCTGGGTGCCTTTCGAACGGCCTTTCGGGGCGTTCTGCATGTGATGCTGGCCCTGGTGGCGGCCGGCTATCTGCTCCTTGCCGGCCCCCGCTTGATTCGCAATCTCGTCTCCCTGGTCCCCGCCGCCGAGCGTCCCGAGATCACGCAGCTCGTGGCCGCTATCGATCGCGTCTTTGGCGGCTTCATCCGCGGCGAGATCATTCTCGTGGTGATCATGAGCGTCACGACCTACATCGGGCTTTCCGTAATCGGCATCCCGTTCGCGCTCATTCTCGCCCTGGCCACGGGCTTTCTCGAGCTGATTCCGTTATTCGGTCCGGTGATTGCGGCCATCCCGCCCATCGGGCTCGCCCTGATCACGGACAACAATTTCGGCTGGCCGGGCTGGGTGGCCGGCGTGGTCGTGGCCGTGATGTACACGGTCTTGCGCCAACTGGAGGACTACTTGGTGATCCCCAACGTGGTTGGCCGCGTGGTCCGGGTGCATCCTTTCGTCGCCTTGTTTGCAATCTTCGCCGGCCTGCAGATGTGGGGAGTCACCGGCATGGTCATAGCGCTGCCGGTCGCGGGCGTCGCGCGCGTCCTGCTGCTCTACGTCTACCGCCGCACGGTGTCTCCGTGAGCGCGCTGGTGCGGGGCGGAACGGCGGCGGACTGGCCGGCCTGCTGGAACATGGACGTCTCGTACACCTCTGAGTACGTTTGGCAGCTGCGCGCGCGGCCGGATGGCGCCGCCTACTCGGCAAATCTCACCCGCGTTCGGCTTCCCCGGCCGGTCACGCTGCGCGACCCGCTTTGGGGCGGCGATCGCGGCATGACCGACTCCAACGACGGCGCGCTGGTAGTGGCCGAGAATCAAGCGGGCATCGCGGGGTTCGCGGCGCTCGTGGCTGATCCGCTGCGCGGCGTGGACGTGATCCTGATGCTTGCTGTAGCCGTGCACGCGCGCCGGCGCGGGATTGGCCGGCAGCTTCTATCGGCGGCCATGAAGGTAGCGGCCGGCCGCGGGCGGCGGGCCATCTGTGCCACCCTGCAAGCGCGCAACTACCCCGCCATCGAGTTCTTCATGAGCGCAGGCTTCTCGGTTGCCGGATTCGATGAGCAGTTCTATCCCTCCACCGACGTGGCAGTGTTCTTCAGCTCGCGTTTGCGTGCGGCCTGAGAGCTTGGGCAGCGAGTCGTGACCGCGCCCGAGCTCGGCCTGGGTTTCCTTGGCCTGGGCAATGTCGGCTCGGCCGTGGCGCGCGCTTTGCGGGCGCGTGAGACCTACCTGCGCGAGCAGCTAGGTTTCCGTCTGGTCGCGCGGCGGGCCTTGGTGCGCGACCTCTCCAAGCATCGTGACGCGCCCCTCGGCGCCGACGCTCTGACCACCGATCCGGACCTGATTTTGGAAGCCCCCGACATCGACGTCGTGGTTGAGCTGATGGGCGGCGTGACGCCCGCCAGCGCTTACCTTCGCCGCGCGCTGGTCGCCGGCAAGCACGTGGTCACGGCCAACAAAGAGGTCATGGCCGCGCATGGCGTAGAGCTGCTGGAGCTCGCGGCCGCGCGTAACCGTGACCTCTACTTCGAGGCCAGCGTAGGCGGTGGAATCCCGCTCATCGGACCTTTTCGTCAGGACCTCGCCGCCAACCGCATTCGCGAGGTACACGCAATCCTCAACGGAACCACCAACTACATCCTGACCCGCATGACCGAAAGCGATACCGACTACGCGAGCGCTCTGCGCGAGGCGCAGGACCTGGGCTACGCCGAGCCGGACCCAACCAACGACGTGCGGGGCCATGACGCCGCCTTCAAGCTCGCGATTCTGGCCATGCTCGCGTTCCGTTGCCGGGTATCGGCGGACGCCGTCTACCGTGAGGGCATAGACCAGCTGGACGGCGCCGACTTTCGCTACGCCGCCGAGCTCGGCTACAGCATCAAGCTGCTGGCCATCGCCAAGGAGCGGCCTGAGGGGGTCGAGGTTCGGGTCCATCCGGCCTTGCTCCAGCGCGATTTCCTGATCGCGCAGGTGGATGGCGTGTTCAACGCGGTGCGGATTAGCGGCGATCTGCTGGGGCGCTCGCTGTTCATTGGCCGCGGCGCCGGTCCCGAGCCCACTTCCAGCGCCATCGTCGCGGACCTCATCGACCTCGGCCACAACATTCGCGCCGGTTCGCACAACCGCATCCCCGTGCACGTCGACCGTCCCGTTCGGCCGCTGCCCATGGATGCCGTCCGCTCCCGTTATTTCCTACGCATCTGGGCCGCCGATCGCCCCGGCGTGCTGGCCCAGATCGGCGCCGTGTGCGGCGAAGAGGGCATCAGCATCGCCTCGGTGATCCAGAAGGAAGTCGACTCCAGCGCGCACCGTGCGGAGCTGGTTCTGCTCACGCACGACGCGCTCGAAGCCTCCATGCAAACGGCGCTTGCGCGCATACGCGGGCTCGACGCGGTGGCTGAAGTCGCCAGCTTCATTCGCGTCGAGGATCTGGTCGAATGAGCCGCGCGCAACCCGTCGGCGTGATCGCGCGCTACGAGGAGTTTCTGCCCGTCGGGCCCGACACGCCGCGCGTCACGATCGGGGAAGGCGGCACCCCCTTGATCCGAGCACCCGCCCTCGAGCGCCGCACCGGCGTGAGCGAGGTCTGGCTGCAACTCGAAGGCGCCAACCCCACCGGCTCGTTCAAAGACCGCGGCATGGCGGTCGCCGTCGCGAAAGCTCTCGAAGCGGGCGCAAGCACCCTTATCTGCGCTTCGAC
The DNA here is from genome assembly GCA_965220075.1 of Chloroflexota bacterium. Classification (GTDB taxonomy): domain Bacteria; phylum Chloroflexota; class UBA11872; order UBA11872; family UBA11872. Next base: position 122,136 of record OZ244806.1, on the reverse strand, counting down.
CGGCAATACCTCCGCCTCCGCCTCGGCCTTCGGCGCGCGCGCCGGCTGCCAGGTCGTGGTGATTGTTCCCAAGGACACGATCGCGCTCGGCAAGCTCGCCCAATCCTTAGTGTTCGGCGCCCGCGTAATGGCCATTCGCGGCTCTTTCGACCAGGGGCTCGACGCCGTGCGGACCCTCGCCAGGCGCGCGGGTACGGCGGTCGTGAACTCGATAAATCCACACCGGCTGGAGGGGCAGAAAACCGCGGCCTTCGAGATTGTCGACCGGCTTGGCGACGCGCCCGACGAGGTCTTCATCCCGGTCGGCAACGCCGGCAATATTTCTGCCTATTGGCGCGGCTTCACTGACTACCGGAAGGCCGGCCGGGCCAGCCGCACACCGGTGCTGCGTGGCTTCCAGGCCACCGGCGCGGCGCCCATCGTGCGCGGCCAGCCTGTCCCCTCTCCCACCACCGTGGCCTCCGCGATTCGAATCGGCAATCCGGCTAACTGGCGCGAGGCGGAGCGGGCGCGCGACGCGTCCCAGGGCACGATCCAGGCGGTCAGCGACCAGGCCATCATCGAGGCCTACCGGATGCTGGCTGCCGAGACCGGGGTCTTCGCCGAGCTTGCCTCGGCCGCTTCCGTGGCCGGTCTGCTGCAACGCTCCAGAGAGGGCGTGCGCCCCCACGGCCGCGTGGTCTGCGTGCTCACCGGCTCCGGCCTCAAGGATCCCGGCGCGGCTATCCGCTACGCCGACGATCCCATCGAGACGCAGCCCGACGCCGCCGCCATCGCCGCCGCCTTGGATTGGGAGCTCTGACCGGCCGGTCAGCTTGAGCAGCGCGGACGCCGCGAACCTGCGCGGCGCTCACCGTAAGTCCCCGCCCTCGATGCAGGCTAGGACTTCCGTCCACGCCTCCGCGACTCGTGTCTGGAGGTCAGCCAGGGCGCCGTCGTTGGCGATTCGCCAAACCGGCCGCCCCGACCGCCGCTCACGGAACGTGGAGATCTTTGCCTCGGCGGGTGATTGCACGGCCAGTCGCGCGCGCGCGGACGATTCATCCAGGCGCCCGCTTGCGGCCACGCGGCCGATCATTACTGTGTCTGAGGCTGTTACCACCCACAGACCGTCCAAACGGCCGCCGCTCGGCCCCTCCACCACCTTGATGGCGTCGATGAACGTGGCCGGGGCCTCGGTCGCTTCGCTCAGGAGAGCTTCCGTCACGCGGCCCACGCGCGGATGGATCAGCCGCTCCAGGCGCGCCAGCGCGGCGGCGTCCGCGAACACGATCCCGGCCAGCGCGCGCCGGTCTATGCCCGAGCCGCGCAGCACTCCGGCGCCGAACTCGCGCGCTATCAGGGCCTTGAGCTCGCAATCCTCATCGAGCAGGCGCCGCACGGTTATATCGGAATCGATCGCGCGCGCGCCCAGCTTTCGCAGCATCGCCGCGACCGTCGACTTGCCGGCGCCGACGTTGCCCGTGAGGCCGAGTACCCAGTGCCGCATTGGACTACTCTTGCACAAGTAGGAGCAACCCTCGTGGTTGCCATCTTCATCTTGTGGCCGCCCTCCTCGGGTCGTTTAGGTACGTACCCGCGGACCCGGTCGGCCTACCCGTGGAACCTTGCGAGTGACAGCCGACCCCGCCGCGGAGACGTTTCGCCCGGCCATGCAACGCGCTCTCGAGCTGGCGCGCTCGGCGCTGGGACGCACCAGCACCCACCCCGCGGTCGGCGCGGTTGTGGTCCGCGCCGGGTCGATTGTTGGCGAGGGGGCCACGCAGCCGCCCGGCGGCCCGCATGCCGAGACGCAAGCGCTCGCCGCCGCCGGTGAGGCCGCGCGCGGGTCTACGCTCGTGGTGACCCTGGAGCCTTGCAACCACTGCGGCTCCACCCCTCCGTGCACGGATGCCATCCTGGCCGCCGGGATCGCTCACGTTGTCGTTGCCGTTCGCGACCCCAACCCCGCCGTTTGCGGCGGCGGCATTGAGAATCTGCGCGCCGGCGGCGTAACGGTCGAGCTTGGGCTTTGCGGCCGGGCCGCCGCCGAGTTGAACTACGCCTTCTTCAAAGTGGCCGCCGGGGGCCGTCCGTTCGTCACGCTGAAGTGGGCAATGACGCTGGATGGCAAGATCGCACGCCCGGAAGGGGGAGGCGCGATTTCAGGACCCGACGCCCGACGCCAGGCCCATGTTTTGCGCGATCAGTGCGACGCTATCCTCATCGGCGCCGGCACGGCGCTGGTTGACGATCCACGCCTCACCGTGCGCCCACCGCCCCGCGACGGGCGCCAGCCCGTGCGTGTGGTGCTCGACTCGCGCGCCCGGCTTCCCTCGCATGCGCGGCTGCTTGCCGAGCCCGGACGCACGATCGTCATCACCACCCCGGCCGCCGTGCCCGCCGACCGCGAGCGGCTCGAAGCGGCCGGCGCCCAGGTGGTCGTGAGCACGGCCGATGAGCAAGGGCGCGTCGATCTCCCGGCCGCGCTCGATCACCTCGGCAAGCGTGGAATCCTCAGTGTGCTCGTCGAAGGCGGAGCGCGCGTGCACGGCGCCTTCCTGGGCGACGGTCTGGCTGATCGCGTCGTCTTGTTTCTGGCGCCGTGCATCATGGGCGACGGTCTGGCGGCGGTCGGCCATGTGGGCTCGCTGCGGCAAACCCTGGACGAGCAAGGCCTCGAAGTGCGGCGCGCTGGAGCCGACCTCATGCTGACCGGATATCTGCGCCGCTACCACCCACGGCTGGCCTGATCGTGTTCACCGGCATAGTCGAGCAGCTCGCCGAGGTCTCCAATATCGAAGACCGCGATGGCCTGCGCACAATCGAGATCAACTCCTCCCTGGCGGCCCGCGGCGGTCAGGTTGGAGACAGCGTGGCGATCAGCGGGGTGTGCCTCACGCTCGTCGCCGTGGCGGACCCCAAGGTAGTGGTGGAGGCGATTCCGGAGACCTTGCGTCGTTCCAACCTCGGCCGTCTCGAAGTGGGCTCGCGCGTGAACCTCGAGCGTCCCCTGCGCGCCGACGGCCGCTTCGGCGGGCACCTCGTACAGGGCCACGTGGACGCCACGGTGGTGCTGCGCGCACGCGCGCCCGACGGCGCCTCGGAGGTGCTTCGGTTCGAGTCGCCGCCCGCGCTCATGCGCTACATCGTGCCGAAGGGCTACGTAGCGTTGGACGGGATAAGCCTTACAGTGGTTGCCGCCGAGCTCGACGGCTTCAGCGTGGCCTTGATCCCTCACACACGGCGCGCGGTTACGCTCGGCGCCGCGCCGCTCGGCTACGCGGCCAACCTGGAAGTTGACATTTTGGCCAAATACGCGGAGCGTCTAATGACTAACGATGCCTCGGCGGGCGCGGCGCGCACCGTCTCGATGCGCACGCTGCGCGAGGCGGGCTTCCAGGTGGACGAACTCGCTTGAACAGCGCGGACATCAGGTCGGTCATTGGAGTGGTCGAGGCCGGCGGAATCGTGGCCGTCGTCGACGATGGGCGCGATCGCGCCGAGGTCGACCTCATGACGGCCGGCGCGGTCATCACGCCGGCCGTATTCGATCGCATGCGCGAGCTGGGAAGCGGCCAGGTTTACGTTCCGGCCGACCCCGACCGTCTGGACGCGCTCGACATACCCCTCATGGTGGACCGGCAGATGCCCTCCCCGGCCCGCCGCGCCAGTTTCACGGTCACCGTGGACCTGATCGAGCAGCGACCCCATCCCGGATCGCTGCCCGGGATGGTCGGAACCATTCGCGGGCTGGCCGACTTCAGCTTGGGCCCGGACCGGTTTGGCCGGCCCGGGCACGTCGCGCCGCTGCGCGCGCGCAAAGGCGGAGTTCTGCGCCGCCTGGGCCACACCGAGGCGGCCGTGGATCTGGCTCAACTCGCCGGGCTGCCCGGCGTGGCCGCGATCTCGCCCTTGATCACCCAGTCGGGAATCGTGGCGGACGGCCGCCAGGCCGAGGGGCTGCTTGCGGGACATGACGTCACGATGATCCGCATCAGCGACATCGTGCGTCACCGGCGAGCGACCGAGCGGGTGGTGTTTCGGGTCGCGGAATCGGAGCTGCCCACGCGCCACGGTACGTTTCGGGCGATCGCGTTCCACGACACCACCACCGACGAGGACCACGTGGCGCTGCAGCTCGGCGATGTCCGGGGCGTCCCGCCGCCGCTGGTGCGCGCGCACTCCGAATGCCTCACCGGAGACTCGTTCGGATCGCTTCGCTGCGACTGCGGCGAGCAACTGCAGTCCGCCATGCGGCGTATCGCCGAGGATGGACGCGGCATCGTGCTCTACATGCGGCAGGAAGGCCGCGGAATCGGCCTCGCCAACAAGCTGCGCGCCTATCAGTTGCAGGACGAGGGCCTCGATACGGTCGAGGCCGATCGTCATCTGGGCTTTGCGGTCGACCTGCGCGACTACGGAGTCGGCGCCCAGATTCTGCGCGAGCTGGGGCTGCGTGAGATCAGGCTGCTCACCAACAATCCCAAGAAAACCGAGGGTTTCGAAACCTACGGACTCCAGGTGGTCGAGCAGATCCCCCTCACGGTCGAGCCCGGCGATCACAACCGCCGCTATCTCGACACCAAGCGTGAGCGCCTGGGGCATGCGATCTAGGCCGGCCTACGCCCGCCCGGGCGCTGCCCATAGCCCCTGCGGCTGCATACCTGGTGCCTGAGATCATCGAGGCGCCGCCGGATGGCGCCGGGCTGCGCGTCGGGATCGTGGCCGCCCGCTTCAACCGGTTCTTCACCAGCCATTTGCTCGATGCCTGTCTGCATGAGCTGGCGCGTCACGGTCTGCAGCAGGACGACACCACGGTCGTGTGGGTGCCCGGCGCGTTCGAGTTGCCCACCGCCGCGCGCGAGCTCATCGAGGCCCGCGGTCCCGACGCCGTTATCTGTCTGGGCTGCATCATTCGCGGTGAGACCAGTCACTACGACCACGTCGCGCAGGAATCGGCGCGCGGAATCGCGCGCGTCGCGCTCGAGTCACGCACGCCGGTTATCTACGGCGTGGTAACGGCTGATACGGTCGAGCAGGCGATAAACCGGGCCGGCGGCAAGGCCGGCAACCGCGGCGCCGACGCGGCCGTTGCCGCCATCGAGATGGGGCGCCTCCTGCGGCGCCTGCGCAAACGGTCCCTCTTCCGGCGCCGGTGAGCCGCGTGGCAAGCCGCCGCCAGCCGCGCACGCGTCCGGGCCGCTCGGCATGAGCGAGCGGCCGCTGCGCCTGGCGCACGCGCCCGCCGCCGCACGGCGAATGGCTCGCGCCGCCAGGGAGTTCGTCGAATCGCTAACGCCGGCGCAGCGCGCCGCCGCGCTGTTCCCGTTTGAAGGCGATGAGCGATTCGTCTGGCATTACACGCCGGTGGAGCGCAACGGCCTCAGTCTCAAGGACATGACGGACCGGCAAGTGCGCGCCGCACACGCGCTGATGGCGGCCGGCCTGAGCCGGCGAGGCGCCTGTCAAGCCCAGCAGATCATGGCGCTCGAGACCGCCCTGCGTGAGTGGGAGCGGCTGCAGGGCCGCTCCAGCTACGTCCTGCGCGACCCGGAGCTCTACTTCTTCAGCGTGTTCGGCGACGCTGCCGGCGTTGAGCCCTGGGGATGGCGCGTGAACGGCCACCATCTGGCGTTGCACTTCACGATCGTTGCCGCCGAGTTCGTCGCACCCGTGCCGCTCTTCTTTGGGGCGAATCCAGCCGAGGTGCGGCATGGACCCGGCAAGGGCGCGCGTTACCTGGTCGAGGAAGAGCAGTTGGCCCGTCGACTGCTGCTTGAGCTGGATCCCGCCCAGCGCGTGGTCGCCGTGGTCGATGCGGTTGCTCCCAGCGACATCGTTTCGCGCAACCGCCCCGTCGTCACGCCCGACACTCCCGCGCGCGGCCTTGCCTTCGCGGCCATGCAGGGCGCGCAGCGCGAGAAGCTCGTGGTCTTGATTCAGCACTACCTGAAGCGCTCGGCGCCGGACCTTGCCGACAACGAGTGGGACAAGATCGAAGCCGCCGGGCTCGAGTCGGTCACGTTCGCGTGGGCCGGATCGTCGCAACCGGGTCAGGGCCACTACTACGCGATTGCGGGGCCGGGTTTCATGCTCGAATACGACAATACGCAGAACGGCGCCAACCACATCCACTCAGTGTGGCGCGACTTCACCGGCGACTACGGAGTCGATCTGCTGGCCCGGCACTACGCCGAGTCCCACACCTAGCTGGGCGGCGTCACCAAGGACGCCTGTCCCGGCGGCCGGCGCCGTCTTTCGAGCCCTGGATAGGGCTGAGGCAGGGCCGCCGAACCGGCCGGTAAGCCGCATTCTGTCGGGGGCGGCCATCTATCTGGGACCGGCGTTGCCGCCGGCCTCGAGCGGCCCACCTGGGACTCGACGAGCAGCCTGCAAACGTCCCGGCTTGGCCTTGCTCCGGGTAGAGGTTGGCCGTTTCACGCCCTGCCATCGACAAGCGATCGCGGGGCATCGTCACTGTGCCCCTGTTCCTGCCCTTGCCGGGCATCGGCCCGGGTCGGGCGACGGGTGTTACCCGCTACCGTGCTCTATGGAGTGCGGACTTTCCTCCCCGGTGATAAGACCGGAGCAGCCGCCTGGCCGGCCCGGCAACCTCCCACCGCCGGCACCGCGCACCTTAACGATGGGAAGAGTGAGTGGAAGCAGACCGGCGACGGTTTTGGAACTCGTATGGGTGTCCGGAACGACCGCGGATCGAGCGATTTGACTCGATCCTGCTCAACAGGTCCTCAACCCTAGGGTGGCCGGACGCGCGCGGCGTCCGACACGCTCCCTAGAAAGGAGGTGATCCAGCCGCACCTTCCGGTACGGCTACCTTGTTACAACTTCGCCCCAATCGCCAACCCCACCCTCGATGGCTGCCTCCCGAAGGTTGGCGCACCAGCTTCAGGTGTTGCCGACTTTCATGGCGTGATGGGCGGTGTGTACAAGGCCCGGGAACGTATTCACCGCCGTGTGCTGACCGGCGGTTACTAGCAACTCCAACTTCATGCAGGCGAGTTGCAGCCTGCAATCCGAACTGAGACCGGCTTTTTGGGATTCGCTCCCTGTCGCCAGGTCGCTGCCCGTTGTACCGGCCATTGTAGCGTGTGTGTAGCCCGGGGCATAAGGGCCATGCGGACTTGACGTCATCCCCACCTTCCTCCGCGTTGACCGCGGCAGTCGCGCTAGACACATATAACTAGCGCCGAGGGTTGCGCTCGTTGCGGGACTTAACCCAACACCTCACGGCACGAGCTGACGACAGCCATGCAGCACCTGTTACCCAGGCCCGAAGGCAAACCCGATTTCGCGGGCGATCCAGGTAATGTCAAACCCCGGTAAGGTTCTGCGCGTATCCTCGAATTGAACCACACGCTCCGCTGCTTGTGCGGGCCCCCGTCAATTCCTTTGAGTTTTAGTCTTGCGACCGTAGTCCCCAGGCGGGACGCTTACCGCGTTAGCTCCGGCACGCAGACGGGTTGAGCCGCCCACACACCTAGCGTCCATCGTTTACAGCGTGGACTACCAGGGTATCTAATCCTGTTTGCTCCCCACGCTGTCGCTCCTCAGCGTCAGATCAGGCCCAGGTCGCCGCCTTCGCCTCTGGTGTTCCGTCCGAGATCTACGCATTCCACCACTCCCCCGGACGTTCCACGACCCTCTGCCTGCCTCTAGCCTGGCGGTTTGCTCGGACCCTCCCCGGGTGAGCCGGGGGCTTTCACCGAGCACCTTCCAGGCCGCCTACGAGCGCTTTACGCCCAGTAATTCCGGATAACGCTCGCCTCCTACGTATCACCGCGGCTGCTGGCACGTAGTTAGCCGAGGCTTATTCCTGGGGTACCGTCAGTTGCGTCCCCCAGAAAAGGGGTTTACGACCCGAAGGCCTTCATCCCCCACGCGGCGTCGCTGCGTCAGGCTTTCGCCCATTGCGCAAGATTCCTCCATGCTAAACCCCGTAGGGCTCGGGACCATGTCTCAGTCCCCGTGTGGCGGATCGTCCTCTCAGACCCGCTACCGATCATCGCCTTGGTACGCCGTTACCGCACCAACTAGCTAATCGGCCGCAGCCCCCTCAGCCGGCGCCATTCGCAGTTCCCCACGAACAGCTTTCGTCCACGGGCATTACCCCGCAACCACATGCGGGATTCCCTCCGATTTCCCGGAGTTATCCCCCACCGACCGGTAGGTTAGCTACGTGTTACGCACCCGGACGCCACGGTCGTGGGTTGCTCCGAAGAGCCGCCCCGTACCGTTCGACTCGCATTGGTAAAGCACGCCGCCAGCGTTCATCCTGAGCCAGGATCAAACTCGCCAATAAAAACCATTCCCGTCCACAGTGGGACGGTCAGTCTCACTTGATTGCCACGCACCGACCGAAGTCGGCGCCTAGCCTTGAGTCCCATCCTGACCTGTCTCGCGTACGGTCGCTCCGGACTTGAACCGTAACCGGCCCAAATCCTTCCACTCACTCTTCCCCTGTTAAGGTGCACCGCGCACGCCGTTCCCTGGCGCACCACTGTAGGCGACGCGCATCCAAGATCCAATTGCGATAAGGATCAGGGCGCAAGGCGCACGTTGCACGCTCTTTACGAGCGCTTGCCATATCCTAACACGCGAGCGTCGTGCGAGGCCCGCCTCAAGGGGCGGCGTGATCCCGGTGCTATGCTTACCCGCGATACTGGACGCCTCCTGAGGCAGGCTCAGCGGGAGGGTGCGGCGAGTGTCGGCAAGATGCTCGGCACCCACGGCAATCGTGTGGCTACCGGTCTCTTCGAGGAGTCGTTGATGCAGTTGGACTGCCGCTATCAGGCTCTCAACCTGATGGCGATGCCCGGGCCCGCCAACCGCGCGGGCCGTCGGTCGAACGCAGCCCCCTAAAGGAAATATCCCGCGGTGCTCGCGCCGCGCATCAACGAGCTAGGAATCTCCGGTGAGCAACATCCAAACCCTGCGCTGCCGCGAATGCGGCCGTATCTACGAGCTGCGCGCGGTGCATGTCTGCGAGTTCTGTTTTGGCCCGCTCGAAGTGCAATTCGACTACCGGGCCGTGCGCGACCGCGTCTCGCGCGCCTCCATCGAGAGCGGTCCGTCCACCCTTTGGCGCTACGCCGATCTACTGCCGGTGGACGGCGGCTGGGATGCGGCCTGGCCCGTCGGCTTCACCCCCCTGCAGCCCGCCGCAAACCTGGGCGAGCGGCTCGGTCTGCGCAATCTCTACGTCAAGAACGACACCGTCAACCCGACCTTTTCCTTCAAGGACCGGGTTGTCGCGGTGGCCGTCGCCAAGGCCCGCGAGCTGGGGTTCGAGATATTCGCCTGCGCCTCGACGGGCAACTTGGCGGGCGCCGTGTCCGCCGCCGGCGCGCGGCACGGTATGGATACGTTTGTGTTCTTGCCCGCCGACATCGAGATCGGCAAGGTGCGCGGCGCGGCCGTCTACGGCGCCAACATCGTGGCCGTGGATGGAACCTACGACGAGCTCAACCGGCTCTGCAGCGAGATCGCCGACACCTACCGCTGGGCCTTCTGCAACATCAACATCCGGCCCTACTATGCCGAGGGGTCCAAGACGCTGGCCTTCGAAACGGTCGAGCAGCTCGGGTGGCGCGCGCCCGACCACGTAGTGGTCCCCATAGCCTCAGGCTCTCTCTACACGAAGATCGCCAAAGGGTTGCGTGAGCTTGTCGAGGTTGGCCTGGTCGACCATCAGTCCACCCGCATTCACGGGGCGCAAGCCGACGGCTGCGCTCCGGTCGCGGAGGCATTCGCGCGCGGCAGCATGACCTATCGGCCGGTGCGCGCGCCGGACACCATCGCCAAGTCACTGGCCATCGGCAACCCGGCTGACGGCTTCTACTCGCTCAAGGTCGCCCAGGAAGTCGACGGCGTCATCGCCTCTGTGTCCGACGCGGAAATCGTGGACGCGATGCAGCTGCTCGCCGCGACCGAGGGTGTCTTTGCCGAGACCGCCGGCGGGGTCACGATCGCGGTCCTGAAGCAACTGGCCGAGCGCGGCGTGATCGCGCCCGACGATCTCACCGTGGCCCTCGTCACCGGAAATGGATTGAAAACCTCGGAGGCCATCGACAACCGCGTCACCACGAGCTTCCACGTCAAACCCACGGTCACGTCCTTCGAGGAGACCTTGGGCGAGCGCGGAGTCATGGTGGCGACCTAGACTGGTCGCCAACAGCAAGGAGTGTCAGCCCATGCCGAGCGTGCGTATACCCACCCCGCTGCGCAATTTGACCGACGGCCAGCAGAAAGTTGACGTCGAGGCCAGCACGATTGGCGAGCTGCTCCAGGCGCTCGACAACGCCCACCCCGGATTCTCCGAGCGCATCCTGGACGAGAACGGCGAGCTGCGCCGCTTCGTCAACATCTACGTCGACGGCGAGGACATCAGGTTCAGCGAAGGCTTCGACACGGTCGTGGCGGATAGCAACGAGGTATCTATCGTGCCGTCGGTCGCCGGCGGCATGCCCGCCTCATCCGGCTAGCCGGCCGGGTCCTTCAGGCCGCTGCCGGTCGCGGCCACGAGCACTTGGTCGCGCGGGCCGATAACGCCCCTGGCGCGTAAGTCCGCGGCGGCTGCAAAGCCCAGCGCGGCGGTCGGTTCCAGGTCGAGACCTTCGCTGAGCGCGAGTTGCGCGCGCGCCGCGCGCACCGCGTCATCCGCTACCACGCTGCCCACACCCCCCGAGTCGCGCACGGCCCGCAAGACCTGCGCCCCGCGAAAGGGATTGGCCACGGCAACGCCGCCGGCGATGGTGCGGCCCGCCGTCACTCGCGGCGGCCGCTCGTCGCCGCGCTCCAGGGCTTGAACCAGCGGCGCGCAGGCGGCCGCCTGCGCGATGTGCAGACGCGGCATTGGGACGCGCAACCCCGCCGCGCGCAGCTCGCTGAACGCGAGCTGCGCGCCCAGCAGAAGTCCGCCGTTGCCGGTTGGCAAGATCAGGTGCTCGGGGACTCCCTCGCCGAACCGTTCCATGATCTCGAGCGCGAAGGTCTTGGTTCCCTGTAGGAACAGCGGGTCGCGGCTGTGCGAGGCGTACACGCAGTCCGGCGCCTCCGCGGCCGCCAGCGCGGCCGCGGCCACATCCTCGCGGGACCCGCTCACACGGTTCAGCTCGGCGCCGTACGCCGCGATCTGCGCAAGCTTGCCCAAAGGAGCGCTGGCGGGCACGAATATGCGTGCCGCAATCCCCGCCCGCGCGCAGTAGGCCGCCAGCGCCGCGCCGGCGTTGCCCGAAGAGTCCTCCACCGCGACCCCTACGGCCCGCGCGGCCAGCTCGCTAACCAGGACCGCCGCGCCGCGGTCCTTGAACGATCCGGTCGGGCCCAGATACTCCAGCTTCGCGTAGACCTGGCGCAGGCCGTTCATGGGTCCCCAGCGGGAGAGTGCGACGACCGGCGTGTCACCCTCGCCCAACGTGACCGGCGGCGTGTCCGCACCGATCGCGATCGCGCGCCGGTAGCGCCACAGGCCGCGCAGAGACTCATTGACGATCGGTGCCAGCCCCCCGGAGAGATCGGGCAGCTCCACCTGGGCATCGATCGGGCCGCCGCACCGGGGACAGGCCGGCCCGCTGCCGGCTGCGCTCGTGCCGCACTCGGAGCAGCGCCGGCGCACCGCCAGCTACCAGGCTCCCAGGCGCACTAGGTCGTCGTCGGTCAGTCCAAAGAAGTGCGCGAACTCATGGATGACGGTGGCGCGAATCTCGTGCCGCAGGGAGTCGACGTCGTCGTGCGCCTCGAGCAGCGGGCCGCGGTAGATCGTGATGCGGTCCGGCAGCACCATGTTGTAGGCCTCGGTGCGCTCGGTGAGAGGAACCCCGCTATAGAGACCAAAAAGCGTCATTCCGGGCGGCACGCCGGCCGCGCGCAGATCTTCGCGGGTAGGCCACGCGGCTATCGTCAGCTCCACGTTCTCCAACCGTTCGCGCAGGGCGGCCGGGATGGACTCCACCGCCTGCCGCACGATCCGCTCGAACTCGGAGGTAGTCATCGAACGGCCTTGCGCGACGAGCAGGCCGTAGCGTCTGCGGGCGCGTGGCCCTGTGATAGCATCCCGCTCGCCGCGCCTCCCCTTGAACTGACCGTGCAGGACGCTGCGGAACATTTTCTAGATAACGGGCTCAAGGTCGTCACGCGCGAGAGCCGCACCGTCCCGCTGATCAGCTTTTTCGTGTGGTACCGCGTAGGCGCGCGTAACGAGCCGGCCGGCATGAGCGGCGCTTCGCACTGGGTGGAGCACATGCTCTTCAAGCGTACCCGCACGCTTGCACCGGGTGACATCGGGCGGCTCGTGACCGGCGTCGGGGGCGCGTGGAACGGCTTCACAACCGAGGACACTACCGCCTATTTCGAAACCGTGCCGGCGCAGCACCTGGACCTGCCGCTCCGCATCGAAGCGGACCGCATGGTGAACGCCGTGTTCGATCCCGACGATGTCAGCGGCGAGCGGACCGTGATCATCTCCGAGCGCGAGGGCCACGAGTCTTCGCCCATGTTCCTGCTCACGGAGGCGATCGAGGCCGCCGCGTTTCAGGCCCACCCCTACGGTCGCGGGGTCATCGGCAGCAAGGCGGACCTCAACCGCATGAGCAGGGACGAGCTGTTCAGCTACTACCGGCGCCACTACACGCCCAACAACGCGGTGATCGTGACGGTTGGCGACTTTGACACAAGCGAGCTGCTGGCCCGCATAGACGCCGCGTTCGGGCGGATACCGGCCGGCGAGCTTCCCGCGCCGCCGGGCGTTGAAGAGCCCGCGCAGACCGAGCAGCGGCGTGTCGAGGTGGTCCATCCCGGCCCGTTTCCGATCCTGAACGTGTGCCACCGCACACCGCCGCTCGCGCATCCGGACTTCTTTGCCCTGCTGGCGCTCGACGCACTGCTGTCGGGGCCCAAGGGAGGCGTGTTCGGCGGCGGCGGCGTGGTGCGAACCTCGCGCCTCTACCAGCGATTCGTAGCCTCCGGGCTGGCCGCTGCGGCCGGCAGCGACCTGGGCTTCAACATCGATCCGACGCTGCACCGCATTTTCGTTGCGCTCAAGCCGGGGTCCGAGACCGCCCCCATCGAGGACGCCGTGGACGAGGAGCTGGCCCGCCTGCGGGACGCTCCGCCGGAACCGGAGGAGCTGGCGCGGGCGGTGCGTCAGGCGCGCGCCAAGCAGGCCATCGGGCTCGAGGGCGTCACCTCCCAGGCGCTTTGGCTGGGATTCCTGGAAACCACCGAGTCGTGGCGCAAAGGCGCCGACTTCAACGAAAGCTTCGAGGCGGTCACGCCCGCGGACGTGCAGCGCGTGGCGCGGCAGTACCTGCACGACGGGAACCGCGTGACGGGCTGGTTCAACCCCGAGCGCGCCAGCGCGGCCGTGTGAGTCGTGAGCTACCCGCAAGCCCGCCTCAGACATGCGCGCGCATGGCATGCAGCGCGGCGGGATCTACACGGCTCGCCAAGGCCCGGTTGGTCTAGATGACGCCCGATCATCCGCGCCGCGCGGGCCTCGGCGCCGAGACCGTCGATCGCAGCCGGCTCCCCAACGGCGTCACCTTGCTGGTTTACGCTAACCCCACCTCGCCATCGGTGGCGGTGGCCGGCCAGCACCTGGCCGGCGCGGTCATGGAGGACGAAGCGGACTGCGGCCTGGCCAGCCTGACCGCCGACGCTCTGAACCGCGGTACCGCCAGCCGCTCCTTTCACGAGTTCAGCGCCGAGCTGGACGCGGTGGGCGCCTCGCTGGGCTTCGGCGCGTCGCTCGAGCAGGCCTCCTTCTACGGTCGAGCGCTCGCCGAGGACATCGACGTGCTCTTCCGGCTTGCCGCGGACGGTCTGCGGAACCCGACCTTTCCCGCCGAAGAAGTGGGCCGCTTGCGCGACCAGGTGCTGACGGGCATCGCACACATTGAGGACGATCCGGACGCCCTGGCCGAGCGGCGATTCCGGGAGCTGCTTTACGGACCAGGCAATCCGCTGGGAAGGCCGACCGAGGGCTACGCGAGCACTGTGCGCGGGCTGACGCCCGACGCTCTGCGCGATTTCCACGCACGCACCTACGATCCATCGGCTCTCACCATCGCGGTCGTCGGGGCCGTGGAGACGGCCGCCGTGCGTGACCTGGCGGCGGCCGAGTTCGGGGGCTGGAGGGCCCCCTCCAACGGGTCCACGCGCGAAGCCTGGACCGCGGCAATCGAGCGCTATGACGCGGCCGAGCGGGCGCGGGCCGCGCATCCGCTGCGCGAGGACCTCACGCTGGCGGGCAAAACGCAAACCGAGTTCACCCTGGGCTGGCTGGGCGTGAGACGCGGCGACCCGACTTACTACGCCTCCATGGTCGGCAACTTCATCCTGGGCCAGCTGGGGCTGGGCGGGCGGATCGGCGCCAACGTGAGGGATAAGCAGGGGCTGGCATACCACGCCTCGAGCTCGGTGGAGGTTGGGCGCACCCGCCGGCCCTGGACGCTGCGGGCGGGCATCAACCCGGCTAACGTGGAGCGCGCCGTGGCCAGCAGCCTTGAAGAAGCCCGCGGTCTCTGCGAGCGGCCCGTCACGGATGAAGAGCTGCGCCTTACCAAGCAGGCCATGATCGGCTCCCTGCCGCTGCGTTTGGAGCGCAACGGCGGGATCGCGCAGATGCTGCTGACGATCGAGCGCTTCGGGCTCGGGCTCGACTACCTGAGCCGCTACCCGGACATCGTCAACGGCGTGACCGCGCGGGACGTGCAGGACGCGGCCAGCGCGGTATTGGCGCGGCCCGGCTATACCCTCGTGACCGCCGGACCGCGGCTGCCGGCTTAAGCGGGCGAAGGCCGCCCGCGCCGTATGCTGGCGCGTGGAGGTGCAGGGGGCCCGGTGGCTCTCGCGGTCTTCAAAACCGTAGTGGGGCGCTGGTCAGCGTCCTGGGTGGGTTCGACTCCCACGCATCTCCGCCGGGCCGTCTTGCCCGCCGCCGCGTTCGCGCCAAAGCCTACGAGCGCAACGCGCCGGCCGGGTCATAGCTCCCTCGTCGCCGCTCCGCCGCGTCAGCAGTCCAGCGTGTGTTCGCGCTCCCAAGTGGTGAGGTGGCGGGTGAAGTCGTCCCACTGCCGACGGCGCAATTTCACGTAGCTGCCAAGGAGCTCCTCGCCCAGCCCCTCGCGCATGACGCGGCTGCTTTCCAGCGCGCGCAGGGCGTCCAGCAGGTTTAGCGGCAGACGTTTGACGCCGCTTTGAGTCGCGCCCTCCGCGTACATGTTTATGTCCAGCCGCTTGCCCGGGTCGCGTGCGTTCGCGATCCCGTCCAGCCCGGTCGCGAGCAACGCGGCCTGCAAGAGGTAGGGGTTGGCGGCGCCGTCGCTCAAGCGCAGTTCCAGCCGGCCCGGCTCGGGGATGCGGACCATGTGGGTGCGGTTGTTGCCCGTGTAGGTGATCGAGCTGGGTGACCAGGTGGCGCCCGAGAGCGTCTCGGGCGCATTGATGCGCTTGTAGCTGTTCACGGTCGGGTTGCTGATCGCGCAGAGCGCGCCCGCCGAGTGCATCACGCCGCCCAGGAAGCTGTAGGCGAGCTTGGAAAGACCCAGCTCGCCGTCCTCGTCCAGGAACGCGTTCGTCTCGCCCTCCAGCTCCCACAGGGAGAAGTGAACGTGACAGCCGTTGCCGGTCAGATCGGCGAACGGCTTGGGCATGAAGGTCGCCCGCAGGCCGTGCTTCTCCGCCAGGTTGCGCACCATGAACTTGAAGAAGGCGTGCCGGTCGGCCGTGGTCAGGCAATCGGCGAACTGCCAGTTCATCTCGAACTGGCCGTTGGCGTCCTCATGGTCGTTTTGGTACGGCTCCCATCCCAGCTGGGCCATGCTGTCGCAGATCTCGCGGATCAGGTCGTAGCGGCGCAGCAGCGCCATCTGGTCGTAGCACGGTTTGGGCTGCACGTCGTGCGCGTCGGCGATAGCCGACCCGTCCGGCTGAACCACGAAGAACTCGCACTCAACTCCCGAGCGCATGGCGTAGCCCGAGGCGGCGGCCCGCTCGACGGCCCGCTTGAGGACCACGCGGGGCGCGTGATCGACCAGCTCGCCGTTCATGTAGAGATCGGACGCCACCCAGGCCAACTCCGGCTGCCAGGGAAGCTGAATGAGGCTGTCGGGATCGGGCACGGCCCACATGTCCGGGTCGGCCGGGGTCATGTCGAGGTGCGTGGCAAAGCCGGCAAAGCCCGCCCCCGCCTGCTGCGTTTCACCGATCGCCCGCGCCGGCACCAGCTTGGAACGCATGACTCCAAAGAGGTCCGTGAAGCTCACCAGGAAGTAATCGATGCCGCGTTGCTCGGCCGCGTGGGTCAGATCGCTGCTCATTCCAGCTCCCTTCGGTGCGATAGCGTCAGCCGCCGCACGGGTGGTGAGTGTTCACCGTCCCGCCGCCTGGCGCATCTCAGTCGCGTCTGCCCGGAATCCACCCGGTGCCGGCCAGCGGGACGCCGGCCATGGCCGCCGCTTCCACCGTGAGCGCCACCAGGTCTTCCGGCTCCAGGTTCAGCACGTGCGATTTTCCGCAGGCGCGCGCCAGCGTCTGCGCTTCCAGGGCGATGCTCGAGAGGTAATTCCGCACGCGCCGGGCGGCCGGCTCGGGGTCGAGGCGCGACTCCAGCTCCGCGTCCTGCGTGGTGACGCCCACCGGGCACCTGCCGGTATGGCAGTGATGACAGTAGCCCGGCGCCGTGCCCAGCGCGCGATAGTCGTCCACGTAGAGCGGGCGGTTGCAGTTGAGCGCGATCAGCGCCGCGGTTCCGATTGATACCGCGTCCGCGCCCAGCGCCAGCGCCTTGGCGACGTCGGCACCGCTGCGTATACCGCCGGATACGATCAGCTGCACTTCGCGGTGCATGCCCAGATCTTGCAGCGCTTCCGTCGCTTCCCGCACGGCCGGCAAGGTGGGGATGCCCACGTGCTCGATGAACACGGTTTGGGTCGCGCCGGTCCCGCCTTGCATGCCGTCCAGCACTATCGCGTCGGCGCCGGCCTTCACCGCCAGCTGCACGTCGAAGCGCACGCGCGTGGCCGCCATCTTGACGAAGATCGGTTTCTGCCAATCGGTGATCTCGCGCAGCTCCTGGATCTTGATCGTGAGGTCGTCGGGCCCGGTCCAGTCGGGATGGCGGGAAGGGCTGCGCTGGTCGATGCCGGCCGGCAGCGTGCGCATGGCGGCCACGCGGTCGCTGACCTTCAGGCCCAGCAGCATGCCGCCGCCGCCCGGTTTGGCGCCCTGGCCCACCACTATCTCGATAGCGTCGGCCCGGCGCAGGTCGTCCGGGTTCAGGCCGTAGCGGGACGGGAGCACCTGATAGACGAGCGTCTCGGAGGCTTCCCGCTCCTCGTCGGTCATGCCGCCGTCGCCGGTCGTCGTGCTGGTTCCGACCTCTGTAGCGGCGCGGCCCAGCGCCTGCTTCGCATGCGAGCTCAGCGCTCCGAAGCTCATGCCGGCGATGGTTATGGGGATCTTCAGCCTGAGCGGCCGCTTGGCGAAGCGCGTACCGAGCGTCACGTCCGTATCGCAGCGTTCGCGATAGCCTTCCAGCGGGTAGCGCGACAGCGAGGCGCCCAGAAACACTAGGTCGTCGAACGACGGCAACGCGCGCTTGGACCCCCAGCCGCGAATCTCATAGAGCCCCTCGTCGGCGGCGCGGTGGATCTCCGCTATGACTTCGGGCGGGAACGCGGCTGAGCGGCGCAGGACCGCGTCCATGGCCTCGACCGCGCCCCGCTCCGTCATCAATAGGACTCCCGCTGGTCGACGTTGAAGTGATAGAGCCTGCGCGCCGATCCGAAGCGCCGAAAGCTCGCCGGATCGTGATCGACGCCGGCGCGGCGGAGCAACTCGGCCAGACCCTCCAGGCGCTTGCCGGACAGGTCCTTCTCGATGCAGTCGGCGCCTAGATCCGTCACTTCTCCGCGCACGTAGAGTTCGGCCTCGTAGAGCGAATCGCCCAAGCCCGCGCCGGCGTTCCCGCAGACCACCAGGCGGCCAGCCTGAGCCATGAACGCGCTCATGTTTCCCACCGAGCCGCCCACCACTATATCGACGCCCTTCATGGAGATGCCGCAGCGCGAGCTTGCGTCGCCCTCGATCACTACCAGCCCGCCGCGCCCCGACGCGCCCGCGGCCTGGCTGGCGTTACCTCTCACCCGCACGATCCCCGAGACGATGTTGGCGGCCAGACCCGGGCCGGCGTGTCCCGCGATGGTCAGGCCGGCCTGCTTGTTCATGCCTCCGCAGTAGTAGCCCACGTGCCCCTCGATGGATACCGAGCAGGCCGCGTCCACGCCGGCCGCCACGCAGTGATTGCCGCGCGGATTGACGATGCGCCACGCGCTTCCGTCAAGACCGGCGTCGGGATCGTGGAGGCGCTGATTTAGCGAGCGGACCGAGTCCTGAGCCAGATCGACCGTGGGCATCCGCTCAGTTCCGGCGCCAGCTATATACCGTGGCGGGCGCGGGTTCCCAGATGCGCGCCGTCTTCGCGCCCGGCAGGTGGGCCAGCGATCGGTACTCGGATGCCATCGCCGCCCACTGGTCGGTCTCGGCCAGCACCGCGGGCTTGCAGGCGATCGGGTCCCGTAGCACGGCAAAGCCATCGCTGCTGCCCACCGCAAATGTGAAGAAGCCGTCCAGGTCCCGCAGTCCCGACTCCAGCGCCTCGTCCACGGTCGCGCCCGATTGGAGCTTGTGGGCCAGATAGCCGGCCGCGACCTCGCTGTCGTTGTCGGTTTCGAAGACCACGCCGTGGCGGCGCAGCTCGCGGCGCAGGCGGTTGTGATTCGAGAGCGATCCGTTGTGTACCAGACAGAGGTCGAGGCCCGTGGAGAAGGGATGCGAGTGCTCGGTGGTGACCGCGCTCTCCGTGGCCATGCGCGTGTGGCCGACCGCGTGCGATCCGGAAACTTCGGCTATGCCGAACTGGTCGGCCACGTCGGCCGGCGCGCCCGCCTGTTTGAATATCTCGATGCTGCTCCCCACGCTCGTGATGCGAACGGCCGCGCAGTGCTCGCGCAACCACTCGCCCGCGCCAGGTGTGGAGTCCGCCGCGGTCAGGACGGCGTGTGTGGCGACTACGCTGGTCTCGACCGGCGCGCCAAGCTCCCGGCCCATGCGCTCGGCCAGCTCATCCCAGGCGAAGTGCGGGTCGGGGTGAAAGGCCGTGATCTTGATGCTGCCAGCCGGCGCCGGGTCGCGATACAGCGCGAAGCCGGCGCTATCGGGCCCGCGCTCGCACATTCCGATCAACATGGGCTCGAACAGCGCGCCAAGCTGCGGCTCGAGCTGCGCGTCTTTGAGGAACAAGCCAACGATCCCGCACATGCGGCGATTCCCAACGGGCGGGCCTGGCTATCGCACCCGCCCAGGCTCTATATGCTCGGAGAGGCGATGTTACTCGATAGCGTCGGCAAGCGTACGCAGGGCCGTCAGGCCGATCACGCCGCCGTCGAACTCCCTCATCGCGTCGATCAGACAATCCCAGAGGTACTCGCCGAACACGCTTTCGCCCAGGATGAGGAAGGTAGGCGCCGCCCCGGCGTCGCTGCGGACAACCACCGCCGACATGCCGGCCACCGATGTCTGCGCCACCGATCCGTCGGCGAACCTGGCGGCGCGCAGGTCGATCGCGCACAGCTTGGCCAGGCAGCGGCTCGCCTGGTCGCCGGTGAGTGCGAACCAGAGCTGCCCGTCCGCGCGGGGCAGCACGTAAGCGCCCGCCTCGAAGGCCTCCTCCGATCTCGTTTCGAGCCGTCCGCACAGCTCGCTTCGGCCGTGCAGGTCCGAGAGCACTAGCGCTTCGGTCCAGGAGCGCGCTACCGCCAGCGCGCCGTCCGCCTGACGCCAGGCGCGGTTGGGAACGGCTTCGATAGACACGCCTTGAGCGGCCAGCCACTGCATGGCGCCCGGTCCGCGGAAGCCTACCCGCGGAAGCGGGGAAAGATCGGCCAGGCCGAGGCTGCGCGCGCGTTCCGCCTCGGCGCGCGCGGCGCCAAAGTCCGTGGCCGCCGCCGCCCCGTCCACCTCCTCGAAGCGCGCACCGGCGGCGGCGAGCCGCCGGTAGATGAAGCTGCGGCGGTTGAACCCGCCGGGCGCCGAATCGGATGGGCCGTGCGTACGCGCGGGCACGCGCTACGTCTCCTGCCGGACGTTAGCCGGATCGTAGAAGGGGACCGGCCGGACTTTGGCCTCCAACAGGCGTCCGCCCGTGCCTTTGATGGTGAATCGCTGATCGGATGCGGCCTGATCGGGCTGCACGTAGGCCAGGCCGATCGCGCAACCGAGCGAGGGCGACCAGGCGCTGGAGGTGACGCGCCCGACTATCTCACCGTCGCGTACAACCAGATGCCCCACCGCGGGAGGCGCAGCGTCTTCATCCCCCAAGGTGTAGCCGACCAGCTTGCGTGTAAGACTGGACTGCGCGGCGATCTCGATGGAGCGCTTGCCCAGGTAGAACGGCTTGCGCCCGTTGAGCGCCCACTCGAGCCCTGCCTCCAACGGGTTGGTGAGGCCGTCGGTGTCCTGACCGACGATTATGTGGCCCTTCTCGAGCCGTAAGACGCGCTGCGCCTCGACGCCGAAGGGCCGGATGCCGAACTCGCGGCCGGCCTCCAGCAAGGCGTCCCAGAGCGCCTCGGCTTGCGCGGCGGGCGCGTGAATCTCGTAGGCCAGCTCCCCCAGGAATCCGATTCGCAGCAGCCGCGCCGGGATTCCCGCGATGGCGCCGGTGCGCACTCCCAGGTACGGGAACGCCTGTGGGCTGACGTCGATGTCGGTAGTTAGCTTGGCCAGTACCGCACGAGCCTGCGGACCGGCCAGGTTGATGCCGCAATAGGCCGACGTCACGTCGGCGATGTCCACCTTCAGCGCCCACTGCGCGTTGTGCTGTAGGTAGAGGGGATATACCTCCTCGGCGCCGGATGTGCTGGTGGTTACGTAGTAATGCCCGCGCCCCAGGCGGGCGGCCACTCCGTCGTCCAGGATCACGCCGTCTTCGGACGCCATCAGCGTGTAGCGGACGCGGCCCACCCGCAGGCGTCGATAGCCCAGGGTGTAGAAGCGGTCCATGAACGCCGGCGCGTCCGGACCGCGGATGTCGAATCCGCCCAGCGTGCCCACGTCGATAATGCCGACGCCGCGCCGTACCGTCAGCACTTCCTCGCGGATCGAGGCTTTGCGTTCGTGGGCCGGTCCGTAGAAGGCGGGACGGATCCAGAGTCCCTGAACCATCATCTGCGCGCCCGCTTCCACGTGGCGGTGGTGGAGAGCCGTGCGGCGCACCGGTGCGAAGCCGCGACCCGCCAGATGGCCGAACTTCTCGGGGTAGGTTGGCGGCCGCGTGGTGGTGGGGCGCGTCTCGGCGGTCGGATTTCCGGTGGCTTTAGCGGCCAGGCGAATCGACGCGGGGCTGGAAAGCCGGCCCTGACTGGGACCCATGCCAAGACTGGAGAACCGCTTGAGCAGCTCCATGCTCTCGAAGCCCTCCTCGATGGCCTGGTTCAGCTCCTCGACTTGCAGGTCCTCGTCCAGATCTACGAAGTCCAGGCCGCGCGGGTGCGGAAAGATCGGCCATGGATTAGCGCGGGGGTCCGCGTCCGCGGCGGGCGCGCGCGCGGGCTCGGCCGTGCCCTCGAAGCCCGCTGACCTGGCGGCGGCCCGGCCCGCCTGGCGGCCGCTCGCGACGACTCGCTCGATGTCGAACACAGAGGCCACTGATCCCGCCGCAAAGACCTGACTTGGGAGCCCTTTCACGCTGAGCATCGCGCTCGACTCGTCGTACTCGAACCGGGCGCCGGCTTGCGCCAGCAGCGAAGCGGCAGGCGTGGAGCCGACCGATACACACAGCGCGTCGCACGCGATCGTCTCACCGTCCGGCTCGCTCTCGCCCTGCCCGGTTACCCGCGTCACCAGCACGGTCTCCACCTGCTGCCCGTCCGAGCCGGGGATGGCCTCACGGACCGTGTGTCCAGGCATCACCCGCAGACCGCGCTCCAAGGCGGTGCGGGCCAGAGGTCCGCTGGCGTCGGCGCGCAGCTCCACGATCGCCGCGACCTCCATGCCGGCGTCGGCGAGGTCTAGAGCGGCGCCATAGCCGTCCTCGTTGGCCGTCAGCACCACGACGCGCTCGCCCGGCCGCACGGCGAAGTGCTTTACGAGCCGTTGCGCCGCCGAGCCCATCAGCACGCGCGGCAGGTCGTTGTTGCGAAAGACGGCCGGCTGCTCGATGGCGCCCGTGCAGACGGCCACGCTTTGGGCGCGCACCTTGAAGAGACGGTTCCCGCGGATGGCCGCCAGCAAGCGGTCCTCGAACAGGCCGGTGCAGGTGGTGTGGGTCATGACGCGCACGTTCGACTGCGCCGCCAGCTCGCCGCGCAGCTGGGCCAGCAGGTCCGAGCCGCGCTCCCCGGCGGAGTCGAACCGCGCATGGGTCAGCGCGCCGCCCAGGTCCGGCCCGCGCTCCATCAGGAGCACTTCAGCGCCTGCCCGCGCGGCTTCGGCGGCGGCCGCCAGGCCGGCCGGGCCTCCGCCTACCACCGCCACGTCGCACCAGTCGTGCGTCTTGTCGTAGTAGTCCGGGGCCTTCGCCGTGTCCACCCACCCCAGCCCGGCCGTGCGGCGTATCAGCTTCTCCCACCAGTTCCAGATGCCGCGCGGCTTGTAGAAGGCCCGGTAGTAGAAGCCCACGGGCAGGAAGCGGTTGAACCGCTCCAATACGGAGGCCGCGTCGCGCCGCAGGCTGCCCACGTAGTTCTGACCGTGGACCTGCAGTCCCGGCTCGATTGGACGCATGTCCGCCGGCACGTTCGGTTCTGCGCCCACCTGCACCAGCGATCCGGCGTCCTCGCCGGCCATCGTCATGGCGCCGCGCGGACGGTGAAGCTTGAACGAGCGCGAGAGCAGCCACACGCCGTTGGCCGCCAGCGCGCTCGCGATGCTGTCCCCGGCCAGGCCGGCGTAGCGCTGGTCTTCGAAGAAGAATTCGATTGGGCGGGTACGGTCGATACGGCTACCGGCCGGTGGCGGCAGCCGCCCGGTGCCGGCGCTCACTTGGCGCCCTCCGCGCGCTCGCTCGGCGCCGCGTCTGGCGCGCCGAACACCTCACTGGCCAGGTACGTGCGCACGATCTCGTCGGACACGGTGTTGCGCTCGGCGATGAACCAGAAGCTCGTGGGCACGTGGAACCACCACTCCCTCACGACGCCGGCCGCGTTCTCGCGCATGAAGAGGTAGTCCGACCACTCGCGGTCGGAGGCCGCGTCCGGGTCGGGCGGCGGGACTACCTCGCCGCCGTACCTGAACTCCTCGATGTTGCGCGGGCCGTTCAAGGGGCAGGGCATGATCTTCATGGGCCGGCTCTCAATGCCCCACGGCCGCGGCCGCGCCGCGTTCGCCCACCTGCTGGAACTGCGCAAAGCGTTCCAGTCGAAAAGGTTCCAGAAGCTCGGGGACGCGGCCGGTGGCTAGGGTTTCGGCCATGCGCTTGCCGCACACCGGCGTGGCCTTGAAACCCCAGGTTCCCCAGCCGGCGTCGATGTAGTAGTTCGCGAGCGGCGTGGCCCCCATGACCGGGCTGTAATCGGGGGTCATGTCGCAGAAGCCGGTCCATTGACGCAGCACCTCGACGTTGTCCAGGAAGGGGAACATCTCGAGCACGTGCGGCAGCAGGCTTTCCTTGAAGTCCAGGGTCGACCGGTTGGAGTAGAGGACGTAAGGGTCGGCCGCGCCGCCTAGGACCAGCTCGCCGCGGGCGGTTTGCCAGATGTACACGTGCAGACTTCCCGAGACGATGATGGGATCGAGGAAAGGCTTCAGCGGCAGCGACACGCAGGCTTGCAGCGGCACGGTGTGAATCGGCAGGCGGAACCCCGCCATGGCGGCCAGCAGCGAGCTCGACCCGGCCACCGCCTGCAGCACGCGCTGGCAGCGCACCGTTCCGCGGCTGGTCACGACGCCCGCGACCCGATCACCCTCGCGCAGGATTCCCGTGACTTCGGTGTTGGGATGCAGCTCTACCCCATGTTCCGCCGCCCGCGCCGCGTAGCCCCAGACCACCGCGTCGTGCCGCGCGGTGGCGCCCGGCGGGTGATGAAGGGCCCCCAGGATCGGATGGCGCACGTGGCTCGATAGATTCAGAGACGGCGCCAGCTTGGCTATCTCGGCGGGGTCTATGACCTCCGATTCGACTCCCTCGTGCTTGTTGACCTCCGCCCGCCAGCGCATCGTGTGCATGGCGCTGTCCGAGTGAGCGAGCGTGAGGTGGCCGCGCTCCGAGTACAGGATGTTGAAGTCCAGCTCGTTGCTCAGGCCCTGCCACATGCGCAGGGATTCGCCGTAGAAGCGCACGCCCTCGGGCGTGAGGTAGTTGGCGCGAATGATGGCCGTGTTGCGGCCCGTGTTGCCGCCCCCGAGATAGCCTTTGTCGAGCACCGCCACGTCGGTTATGCCGTGGTTCTTGGCCAGGTAATAAGCGGCGGCCAGACCGTGCCCGCCCCCGCCTATGATCACGACGTCGTAGCTGGGCTTGAGGTCGGTCGCGGCGGGAAGCAGCCGCGCGCTGGGGCGCGTCCGGCGAAAACCGTATTTGAGCAGGCCGAAGGGCACTGGCTAGACCCGCGCGCCGGGTACGCGCGCCTCAGCCGTCGATACGCATGCGCACGTCGAGCGCCGCGCCGCCGGTCGGCAAGCAAGGAACGGGCGGCCGAGGCTCATCGAAGGGCTAGCCGCTTCCACTCACTTGGTCGGCGTCCCGGCCCGTGCCGGCAGATTCGTCGCCTGCCGCGGCTTAGGGACTCCAGGCGCCCAGGACTCCCGCGATCAGGGTGACAGTCACGAGGAAGTACGCGTTGTCGAAGGCCCAAAGCTTCAGCCCCTGTCCGCCGAACACGTAGCGACCGACGCTCGTAGCCGCGACGAGCCCGGCCCAGACCCACAGACCGATGATCGCCCCTTGCGCGAAGTCCGCCGCCCCCGTGAGGTGAATGACCAGCGCGAGCACGTAGGAGGTGACCAGCGAGCCCGCGATGACGGCGACGAACGCTACGTTCGGGCCGCCCTTCGCGCGCAGCTCCTCCTCGGTCTTGCCCAGCAGCCGCAGCCACACGTCTCCGAGTCCGAAGCGCGGCGCGTACCACCAGAACCCGACCGCCATATTGCCCGCGGTCAAGATGATGATGGCCGGGTAGTTGAGCTCGCTGGTCCAGAGGTCCACGGCCGTCCGCATCCATACGCATACAAGACCGCGAGATACTGTGTAAACGCGCGTACGATGTCAAGGAAGGCGTCAATCGGCGCGAACATGCGGCGTGTAGCCGTCTTTCCCGTACATTCTCACGAGCGCCGCGGCCAACGGTGCGGGAGAATCCGATCATGAGCGAGGCGCGCTTCCAGCAGGCTATCCGGCGCATCGACGCGGCCAACGCCGCCGATCCGAACACTATCGTGGTGAAAGGGGAGGCGCGGCCCAAGGAGCTTACCCATGCCGTCATGCTCACCGCGTGGGTAGAGCGGTTGCGGTCCGCGCCGGGCGAGGCGCTGCTGCTGGCCGCGCGCGCGCATCACCTGCGGCGCTGGGCCATCCCGCGCGACGCCTACCCGGCCGGGAGGCGCGGATACCTGCGTTGGCGGCAGGTCTTGCACGAGCGGCACGCGGGCGAGATCGCCGAGATTCTGCATGACGTGGGGTATCCGTCGGAGCTGGTCGAGCGCGTCCAGGACCTGGTGCAAAAGAGGAACCTGCGGCGCGATCCGGAAGTCCAGACGCTCGAGGATGGGCTCTGCCTGGTGTTCCTGGAGACGCAGCTTTCCGACTTTCGCGCACAGCACGGGGAGGCTAAGACCACCGACATCCTGCGGAAGACCTGGAAGAAGATGAGCCAGCCGGCGCGCCGGCTGGCGCTGGAGCTAGATCTTCCCGCGGACGACCGCGGCCTGGTGGAGCGAGCCGTGCAAGGCGTTTCTTAGGGCGTCTTACCAGGGCCTGCGCTCCACCCGGCGGAGCGCTTAGAGCTCAGCCGGCTCCGGCACCCTCGCCCAGGTCCCCGAGTCCACCGACTCCTCGGCGGCCAGGCCGATCATGTGGAGCGCCGCGATCGTCTCCGATCCCGACTGGCTGGAGCGGCCCGACTCTATAGAGTCCAGGAACGCGCGCACGCACTCGTGCATGCCGGCCCACGAAGCATGCGGCTGGATGGCGGGTACCGACTCGCTGCGCCACTCGGGATCGGCGCGGGTTCGCCAGCGCAGCGCGCCCCGCACGGGATCGATCATGACCTCCCCCTCCGAGGCTTGCAGCTCCGCGGAGATGTGCAGATCACCGGCTTGCGCCAGGTTCACGTTGAACGTGCCCCAAACGCCGTCGTAGTCGAAGTGCGCAATCGCGTAGGGCTGCATGCGGCCGGAGCGGCCGCGTCCGTCCAGCACCAGCACGCGGCTCGGTCGCCGGTCGAGCAGGCGGTTGAGCGGGTCCACGTACCAAGGGGCCAGCTCGTGCGTCAGGCACAGCTCGGCCTTGGCTGTGGGGTCCCATTCGCCCTTGAGTGTGATAGAGGCCGTGCGCGGGCTTCCGATCGCGCCCGCGGCGAGCAGCTCCGCCGCGCGCCGCAACACCGGTAAGTACGAGAGCTCCAGGTCGGCGTGCGTTACCTGAGGGGCGGCCATCATCTCCTTCAAAAGCGCCCGAATCCGGTCGGGCCGGGTGCAAATGGGAGGCTCGTAGAGCAGCGGGATGCCTGCCCGCAGCGCCGCCCGGATGGCGTTCTCGTGGACGGAGTTCTGAACGCCGATCAGCACTGCGTCCACGGGCGCGCCGTCCAGCAGAGTCTGGTAATCGTCGAACACCGCCACTTCAGCGCCCAACTCTTCGCGAATGCGAGCTTGAGTCTGGGCGGACGGCGCCGCGGCCGCGACTATCTTCGCGCGCGGATCGGCGCGCAGGGCCGGCACGTAGGCGCTGCGCGCCCAGCTGCCGTAGCCAATCAACCCGATTCGAAGTGAGGGCATTCCGTCATGGTAATAGCCCAAGCGCCGACTCTCCGCCTGTCACTCCCGCCGAGAGCCTGTCCCGTCCGTCCCTCCCGCGTGCGGAGACCTTTGAATAACCCTTCGTCATTCCCGCGCACGCGGGAATCTAGGCCCCAGCCAACCTGGAATCGCGCGGGGTTCTCCCCGGGACATCCTTAGCCTGACCGGGTTATGCAAACGTCTCCGTGCGCGGGAGTTCCGGGTCCACCTACCTCGAAGAGAGAAGTCCCCGTTGGCGGTCCCGCTCCCTCGCCGTGTAGGAGAGAGTCGGGGTGGTGGTCTTCGGTCCCGCTGTTTCGTCCTGCTACGCGGCAATCAAAGGAACCCACCCCCGCGCCTTGACAGGCCGTGACGCCGGTCGGTTATCGTGCAGCTAGTTGGTGAGTCCGATACAGGGGGCGCCAGCGAGCGCCGCGCCGAGCGCTCCAAGCGGGAGCGGCGGGGGACCCAAACGATAGGGGTGAATCCCGCGGACACCGCGGGTAGGGACAGAGCCTCGTCCCGAACCCGACAGCTAACCCCGTAGGCGGAATGGAGGTTCTCAAATGCCGGGCGTCACGAGCACACCAGGGCCGTTTGGATCGGGCGTCGCCGCCCACGGCGGCGGGCCGGTGCCCGCATGAGTCCGCCGGTAGACCGCATGGTGCTGGCCATCGTGCACCCCGACGACGCGGACCGCGTCAACCAGACGCTGGTCGAAGCGGGCTACGGCGCCACGCGCATGAACGCGCAGGGAGGCTTTCTACGCCGCGGCAACGCCGTTTTCATGGTCGGCGTGCCGAGCGATCAGGTGGACGACGTGATCGATATCGTTCGGCGCAACTGTGAGCAGCCGGCTGGCGAGGGTCAGGGAGGCTCGGTATACGGCATTCTGTTCGTCCTGCAAGTCAGCAGCCACGCCAGGTTGTAGTACCGGGACTTACTGACGTGCCGCAGCGATCGGTGGACGCTAAGAGCTACGACCAGATGGTTCTCGCCGTGGTGCAGGAGCAGGATGCGGGCACGCTGTCTGACCGGCTCAACGAGGCGCGGATTCCGCACTCCCGACTGGAGAGCGCGGGCGGTTTCCTTCAGATCGCCAACAGCATCTTCATCATCGGCCTGGACTCCGCGCGCTACGCCGAGCTGCGGGACCTGGTGAGCGCCACCTGCTTCACGCGAACGGAGTTCGTGACGGTTCCATGGACCGCCGACGTGGACTACGTGCAGCCGGTCGAGGTAGAGGTGGGCGGCGCGAGCGTCTTTGGACTGCAATTGGAGCGTGTAGAGCGCATCTAAGCCCCCGGATCGAAGCCAGGCCCGCCCGTGGGCCGACCATGGCTGAGATATCCTCCGCGACAGCGTCAAAGGCGGCTGGACTACATGCACAGACTTGACTTTAGTGAGAACTACGCGGTCTTGGACCCGCTCAAGGGCCGCTTGGGATTTGCGCTGGGCCTGGTCGCCGGCCTGGCGATCGCGGCTAGCTGGGTCGCGAAGGTCGAGCTCATTCCCAGCGCCGTCGCGGGCACGACCTTCAACCTTGGGGTTGGCTTGCAGACGGTGGTCTACGGTTTCGTGCTCTCCGGTCTGCTTTGGGGGCTCCTGTTTCAGATGCGCGCGGGCTTCACCTGGGCGCTTGGTCTGGCTCTCGGTCCGGCGCTCGTCCTTGGGTTTGCGGCCGGGCTGGATTCAGCGCTCGGATGGGGTCTCGACTGGCAGTTCGGAGAGCGCGTCGAGCCTTTGCCGGAAGATATCCGTCCAAGCGGGCCCGCGGCGGGCATGCTCAGCGGGATCGGGTGGGCGCTGGCGATCGGGCTGCTGGTGTTCACCGGCGTGCTGGCAATGAGCCTTGGTGCGGGAGTGGCCTTGCGGCCCGTGCTCATCTCGCTCGGCCGGCGTGCCTTGCGGGTGTGGCGAATCGTCGCCGGCCGCGGTGTGCGCGGCTAGCTGAACTCTCGCTAGCGCGGCGCCGGCAAGCCGGTAGGGCAAGCGCCGGTCAAACCTCTAAGATGCCGCCATGGCGCCGCCCAACGTCACCAACGAGGCTGAAGCCGCCGACCTGCTGAGCCGGCTGGTCGGGATTCCCAGCGTGGCGCCGGGCGTCGAGGGCGGCACCGGCGAAGGCGCCATGAGCGACGCCGTGGCCGAGTTCGCGCGCGGCACCGGTGCCGACGTCGAGCGGCAGGAGGCCTTGCCGCAGCGCTACAACGTCCTCTGCACGCTGCCGGCCGAGCGCGGCGCGCCGGGTCTGCTGCTCGAAGCCCACATGGACACGGTGGCGCTGGGCCCTATGAGAAACGGGCATCGGCCGTGGCTGGATGCTCAGGGCCGGCTGCACGGGCGCGGCGCCTGCGACACCAAGGGATCGCTCGCGGCCATGCTCCTGACACTGCAGTGGGCGGCGCGGCAGAGGACTCGTCCATGTCGCCTCGTCGTCGCGGCAACCGTCGACGAAGAGGTCAGCGGGGGCGGCGCGGACGCACTGGGCAAGTCCGGGCTTGCGGTGCACAGCGCCGTCGTCGGTGAGCCGACCAGCTTGGAAATCGTACGCGCGCATCGTGGGGTGGCGAACTGGCGTCTGACGACGCTGGGCACGGCCGCCCACACCTCCATGCCCGAGATCGGGGACAACGCGATCTACCGCATGACCAAGGTGATCACAGTGCTGCGCGAAGAGTTCGCACGCCGTCTGCAAGAGCGCACGCACCCGCTCACCGGGCCCTCGACCTTCGCGGTGGGGCAAATCCAGTCGGGCACCTCGCCGAACATCGTGCCCGACCGCTGCGCGCTGCAATTCGATCGCCGCGGCATCCCCGGCGAGACCGTCGATGCCCTCCAGGCCGAGATCGAAGAGGTGTTGGACGCCGCGCGCCGGCGCGACCCTGGTTTGCGCCTCGAGCTGGAAGGACCGCTGGTCTGCCTCGAGCCGGTAGACACGCCCGAGCAGGCGCCGATCGTGCGCGCTCTCGGCGCCGCCTGCCGGAGCGTAACCGGACGCCTGGCGATAACCGGCGCACCGTACGCATCCGACGCGGCGGCGCTATCCAAAGCCGGCATACCCAGCGTGCTCTGCGGGCCCGGCGACATCGTCTATGGTCACAGTGCGGACGAATGGGTGCCGGTCTCGGAAGTCGTGCAGGCGGCCCGGATCTACGCCGAGACCTGGCTGCGCTTTCCCGAAGTGGCAGCGCAGGCCGCGTGACCGGACCGGGCGCCCCCTTTCGGCCTGCCTTGGCCTACCTAGGGGCGGCCCTCGTGGCCGCCCTTCCCAGGAGGTCTGAATCGTGAGAATCACCAGCGTCGAGCCGCTCATGCTCGATCAATACCTGCTCGTGCAGGTGCACACGGACGCCGGCATCAGCGGGCTCGGGGAATCGGGCGCGTGGGGATTCCTGGAGGCCTCCCGCGGCGCCCTCGAGAAATTCGGCCGCTATCTGGTCGGCCAGGACCCCCTCAAGATCGAGCATCACTGGCAGTACATGTACCGCTGGAGCGCCTTCCGCGGCGCGGCCATCATGGGCGCGCTCAGCGCGCTCGACATCGCCCTCTGGGACATCGCCGGCAAGCACTACGGCGCGCCCGTGCACGCGCTCCTCGGCGGGCCGACCCGCGCGAAGGCGCGCGTCTACTACCACGTCTACGGCGACACCCGCGCAAAGCTAATCGAGGGCGTCAAGGACGCCCGACGGCAGGGCTTCAGCGCCATCGGACACCTCACGCCGTTCCTGGACGAGCCGCATGACCGCCCGTATTTCCAGACGCACGTCGACAAGATCGCCGACGCCATCGACGCGGTGCGGCAATACCGCGAGGTGGTGGGCCGCGAGGCCGACCTCTGCATCGAGATTCACCGCCGGCTCACACCCGCCGAGGCCGTGCAGCTCGGGCGCGGAATCGAGCCCTACCACCCCTACTTCTTCGAGGACCCGGTGACGCCCGACAACTTCGACGAGATGGCCTACGTGGCGCGGCACGTCAGCGTTCCCATCGCCACCGGCGAGCGGCTGCTCTCAATCTGGGAGTTCGAGATGCTGCTGCGGCGCGACGCCGTGCGCTACGTGCGGCCGGACGTGTGCCTGGTAGGTGGGATCAGCGGCGCCAAGAAGATCGCGGCCCTGGCGGAGGCGCATCACGTGGGCGTGGTGCCGCACAACCCTCTCAGCCCGGTCAGCACCGCCGCCTGTCTGCAAGTGGCGGCCTGCATCCCCAACTTCGCGCTGCAGGAATATCCCATCGGCGAGGACCGGCCGCCCAAGAGTGACATGGTGCACGGAGTCGTGCGGCACGACGGCCAGGGCTACCTGCCGATCTCCAACCGGCCCGGCATCGGGGTCGAGCTCAAGCCCGACGCCGTCCAGAAATGCCCCTACGTCCCGCGTGAAGTCGACACACGGCTGCACGTGGACGGGTCCGTGGTGGATCAGTAGCTAGGTCTTCACGGGGCCGCCGCTGGGCGAATCGGAGCCTGCGTCGAGTTCGGCCACGCGCTGTAGCGCCTCACGCCACACGTCGTCCGGGATAGGCGTGACGCCGTCCTGGAAGTTCTGCTCCAGCTCGACCACGCTGCCGGGTCCTGTGAGCACCAGATCGATATGCGGGTTGCTCAGGACGAAGCGCACGTTGAGGTGGCGCAGCTCCACCTCGCGCTCGCGGCACCACTTCCACCAGCCGTGCGCGGTTTGGATGTCCGCCGGCGTGAAGTACTCGGTCAGGTCGAAGGGCTTGCGGATTTCAAGTGGATCGCCGCCCGCCAGCAGGCCGAGCATTTGCGGCGATCCCAGGATTACGCCCACTCCCGCCGCCTTGGCGTGCTCGATCAGGGGCAGGGCGGTTTGCCGCGCCAGGTTGTAGTCGCCGTAGGTGAGGATCACGTCCACGCGGCCGGCGTCGATCGCGGCCCGGTGGAACGCGTGATCGCGCAACCCCAATCCGACGTAGCGGCACTTGCCTTCGCCGCGCAGCCGATCCAGCGCGTCGAACCCATGGCCGGACGCGAAGACCTCGCTCATGCCCGCGCCGCCCTGATCCCGCGCCAGGTCCACGTCGTGGACGAGGGCGATGTCCACCGAGTCCAGGCTCAGCAGTTCGAGGCTGTTGTGCAGGGACCAGCGAATGTCCTCGGCGCGGTAGCGGTACTGCCGTCGGGGATGCGTACCCACCTTGGTGGCGACCGTGATGTCCGGGAACTGGCCGGCGCGCAGGGCCAGGCCCAGGCGCTCCTCACTGCGGCCGTAGTAAGGCGAGGTGTCGAAATGGCGCAGGCCCAGCGCGTGTGCGCGCTGAACGGTCGCGACCGCCACGGCTTCGGAGACGCCGTGTATCTCCATGCCGATGGTGGCGGCGCCGAAGCCGAGCGCGGGGGTGACTATGTCGGTTGCGCCCAGGCGGCGGCGCGGGAGACCGGGCAATGACGCCGGTTCTACTGTCACCCGCCCGTACCCCTCGGGGCGGCGGCTGCTCTGGCGGGCGCGTGTCCACTGCCTCCCCGGACTCCGCCCGACGATGTGTCCGCGCGGGACACCCGCACCTCAGGTTCTTTCCGGATACCCGCGGCGCCGCAGCGGCACTCTTGGCTCGACCCCCTGGTTGGCCACGTGGCGGGGCCAGAACCCCTCGACTATCCAGGCCATCTGCTCGGCTGACCCGCCGCCCACGCGCTCGATGCTGACCTTGGAGGAGCCGCCCGCGTGGGGCGTCCAGATGACGTTGGGCAAGTCCATCAGCGGGTTGTCCGGGGTGGGCGGCTCGCGCTCGAAAACGTCCAGACCGGCGCCCGCGATGCGCCCCGCGCGCAGGGCGTCGAGCAGCGCGGCTTCGTCAACCAAGGGGCCGCGCGATGTGTTGACCAGTACGGCGGTGGGCTTCATGAGCCCAATCAGGTCGGCGCTGACCAGATGGTGGGTGCGGTCCGTGTAGGGGAGATGCACCGAGATGACGTCCGCTTCGCGAAAGGTCGTCTCGAGGTCGGCCGGACGAACGTGTTGGGCCATCAGCTCCCAATCGGAGACCGTAGGCGCGTAGGCCATGCAGCGCATGCCGAACGGCTGCGCGCGCGCCGCCACCGCCCGCGCGATGCGCCCGAACCCGAGCAGCCCCAGGACGGCGCCGCGCATGTCGTCGATGGGTGAGACCGCGGCCTCCCACGCGGCGATGGCGCGCCGACCCTGCCGCCACTCGTGCAGCATCTGCGGCACCCGACGTACCGAGCCGATGATGAGGAACATCGCCAGGTCGGCGGTCTGCTCCGTGCTGAAGGTCGGCAGGTGGCCCACGACTACGCCGGCGGCGCTGGCGGCGTCCAGATCGATGTGATCGACGCCGACGGTGGGCGAGACGACGGCGATGAGCTCGGGCAACCGGTCGAAGGTGTGCAGGCGGTATTGGTTGAATGGATAGAAAACGCCCTGGTAGCCGGCGAAGCGCTCCACCGCCTCCGCGTCGGACGTAGGCGCTTCCACCACGTCCAACTGCACGCCGGCGGCGTCGAGAGGTTGGCGGTGGC
Source organism: Chloroflexota bacterium (assembly GCA_965220075.1). Taxonomy (GTDB): domain Bacteria; phylum Chloroflexota; class UBA11872; order UBA11872; family UBA11872. The sequence goes on along the minus strand of OZ244806.1, from coordinate 88,637 downwards.
GCGCGATCGCCTCGTATCGAAGGCTGTTCGCCAGCGCCACGCGGAACCCGGCCGCGGCCATCGGTGACCTCTTTCCCGCAGGCGCCTGTGAGATCGCACCGTAGCGTATTGCATTGCGCGGCGCGACGCCCGCAAACCCCCGGGCTTCCACCGACAAGTCATACTTACGGCTGCACGTCGGGATGCACGCGGGAAGTCAAACAGCAATGGCCGGGGAAACGATCACGGTTCTGGGCGCTGGCAACACCGGATTCGCGGTGGCCGCCAACCTCACTCACAAAGGTTTCCGAGTGGCCCTCGGCGAGCTCCCGGAATTCGAGAGCGCCATTGCGCCTATCCGCGCCAGCCGGCTCGTGCAGCTGTTCGGTGTAGCCGAGTGTGGACCCGCCGAGCTCGAGCTTGTGACCGACGACCTCGCCGAAGCCGCGGCGGCGTCGGACACGCTGCTGCTCATCGTGCCCGCCTACGGCCACGCGCCCTGGGCGCGGGCCATCGCGCCGCACCTGCGCGCAGGGCAGACCCTGGTGCTGTTCCCCGGCACGCTTGGCTCTCTGGAGACCGTGCGCATTCTGCGCGAGGCCGGCGCGCCCTCGATCACCGTGGCCGAGACGGATACCGCACCCTACGTCTGCCGCAAGACGCAGCCGGACGGGGCCACCATCTGGGGCGTGGTGGCCCACATGGGCCTGGGTGTCTTCCCGGCCACTGAGACCGAGCGCGTGCGCGCGCTGCTCGACCCTATGTTTCCGGGCATCACGCCGCTGGAAAACGTGCTCGAGTGCGGGTTGAACGCCATGAACCCGGTGGTCCATCCGGCCGGCGTGATCATGAACGCGGGGCGCATCGAGCGCTCGCGCGGCGACTTCTACTTCTATGACGAGGGCGTCACGCCGGGCGTCGTGGACGTGATTCTGCGCGTTGACGGCGAGCGGCGCGCGGTCGGCAAGGCGTTGGGATTCGAGCTGCCCGACGTGGCCGCGGCCTTTGCGTCCGCCGGGTTTGGGCCCAGCGGCGACCTATGGGCCGCCATCAACGGCAGCCGCATGCTCACCGCCCTGCGCGCGCCCGGATCGCTGGATACCCGCTGGCTCTCCGAGGACGTGCCCTACGGGCTGGGAATCTGGTCCACCCTGGCAAAGCAGCTCGGCGTATCCACGCCCGTCATCGATTCCCTGATCCAGATAGGACTGGCGGTGCTGCACGAATCGCCGCGTGCGATCCGCCGAACTCCCGCGATCCTTGGGGTGAAAGGTCTGGAACCGCAGGAGATGCTCGACTACGTGCGCACCGGACGCATGTAGCCGCCTCCCCGACAGCTGGCCTTCGCCTGGGAGTTGCTGTCCCGCCTCGCAAGCCAGCCGCCCATCCGCTCAACGTTCGCCTCGCTGGCCGCGCCCTATTAGCTCGCCAGGGGGCTGGGGCGTCGGTGGATCGGAGGCGGGACGCTCAGAAAACGGCAAAACAGACGCGATGCCACGACCTTCCCTATCCTTCACCCCGACCGCAAGTTGCGGAATAAGATGACTCTCGCCCGGCTGTCCGCGGCAACCGGAGTTCATCAAGAACGGGGACGCTTGGCGGCCAATGGAAGCTACTAGCGATCCGCTTTCGATCCTAAGGTCTCGATTCGGCTACGACAGCTTTCGGGCCCTGCAGGAAAAAATAATAGGCAACGTCCTGGCCCATCGGGACAGCCTGGTCCTGATGCCCACCGGCGGCGGCAAGTCCCTCTGCTACCAGTTGCCGGCCCTGATCTTCGACGGCATCACGCTGGTGGTATCGCCACTGATTGCCCTCATGAAAGACCAGGTGGACGCGTTGAACGCCAACGGCATCCCCGCCCGGTTCATCAACAGCTCGCTGACTGCGTCGGAGATACGGCAGGTTCAGGCGGATGCCCGGCGGGGCCGGGTCAAGATCCTCTACGCCGCTCCGGAGCGGCTGGCGCTAACCGGGTTCCGCCGTTTCCTCCACAGTATTGAATTGAGCCTCATCGCAATCGACGAGGCTCATTGCATTTCCGAGTGGGGCCACGAGTTTCGCCCCGACTATCGGAACCTGCGGCAGCTGCGGCAGGATTTTCCATCCGTGCCGGTGATTGCCCTGACCGCCACCGCGACGGAACGGGTGCGGGAGGACATCATCGGTCAGCTTGATCTGCAGCGGGGCCAGGTCTTCCTATCCAGTTTCAACCGGGACAACCTCAGCTATTCGGTTCAGCCTAAGGACAATGCGCGGGGTCTGCTGATATCGCTGCTCCAGCAGAAGCGTAACCAGTCCACCATCATCTACTGCTTCTCTCGGCAGGAGACCGAGGACACGGCCGCCGATCTAAACGCGCGGGGCTTTGTGACCCGCCCCTACCACGCCGGGCTTGATAGCGAAACGCGCCGTAGGACCCAGGAAGACTTCGTTCGCGACCGAGTTCCCATCATCGCCGCCACCATCGCCTTTGGTATGGGCATTGACAAGCCGGACATTCGCCTGGTGGTCCACTACAGCCTGCCTAAGTCCCTGGAGGGTTACTACCAGGAGACGGGCCGAGCCGGCAGGGACGGATTGCCCAGCGATTGCGTCCTCTTCTTCAGCTACGCCGACAAGGCCAAGCAGGACTATTTCATCAATCAGATCGAGGACGAATCGGAGCAGCGGAATGCTCGTCTGAAACTGGCCAAGATGGTGGAGTTTGCCCAACATCCCACCTGCCGGCGCCGTTTTGTCTTGGAGTATTTCGGAGAGCGGTGGGCGGAAGAGAATTGCGGCGGGTGCGACGTCTGTCTGCGGTCCGGGGAAGAGTTCGACGCTACTGAGATCGCCCAGAAGGTCCTCTCGGCGGTAGTCCGCACCGGCGAGCGGTTCGGGGCAAACCACGTAATTCAGGTGCTGATTGGGTCGCGCGCGAAGCGTGTCCTGAATCTGGGCCACGAGCAACTGAGCGTGTACGGCACCGCCAAGGACTTCGGGCAACCTCAACTCAGGGACATTGTCGGCCAGCTACAGGCGCGGGGGCTGCTGGTACGGAACGAGGGGGAGTATCCAACCCTGGCCGTCACACCCGAGGGGCGCGCATTTCTCCGGCAGCGCCAATCCCTATCCCTCCTCCGGCCCGCCGACGCGGGCGATGCCGGAGGGACCGGACCCCGCCGGGCCGGTTCACCAGCAGCGGCGGTGGAGTGCGATGAGAAGTTGTTCGGGGAACTGCGCGCCTTGCGCAGGCGGCTGGCCGACGCCCGGGATGTCCCAGCCTTCGTGATCTTCGGCGACGTATCCCTGCGGCACATGGCCGCAGGCTTCCCTCAGAGCACGGAGGAGTTCTCTCGTATCCCTGGAGTAGGCGAGGCTAAGCTGGAGCAATACGGCCCGGAGTTCATGGAAATTATCCGTAGTTATGTCGAGGTCAACGGTTTGCCGGACCGAACGGACGTCGCGCCAACGCAGCATCAGCGGAGAGTGAGGTCCGGAGGGCGGGAACGAGAACCTCCGGAGCGGCGTCGCGGAACAACCTACGATACGACCAGGCAGATGTTGTCCCGCGAACTGTCCATAAGCGAGATAGCCCGGCAACGAGGTATGGCGCCCACCACCATCATCGGCCACCTGGAACGGATGGCCAACCAGAACGTAACCCTGGACCTGGAACACCTGCTGCCAGCGGCTGAAAGGCTCAGCGAGATAGAGGAGGCCTTTGAGATCTGCGGCAGTGCTTTCCTTGGACCAGTCAGGGAGTCCCTGGGAACACGGTTCACCTACGATGAACTGCGGCTGATGCGCATATATCTGCGTCAGAAAGGACGGTTGCCGGACCCATGACAATCTCAACCTGCGCACGAGATAGCTGTGCCTATGAATTGATATAAGAAGAATAAAGTTGGTTCAGCTAGCCTGTTAGGAGTAAGCGTGGGAGACGGCTTTGCGGTGCGCTGCTGACGTACAGCGATGAACACGAGGTCGCCGACGGGCGGACTTGGCTGTTGGTTGGATTGCCTTCTTTGATGTGAGACTTACTCCATCTGCAGATGACACACCGTAACGTCCTTCATCACCAATTGTTTTTCTGTAGGACCATTGGTCGTGACGTTACTTGTCACCGAGATTTATGCCGTCAATTTGGGTGCTTTCTGCAACACGATAGATCTACTCTCGGATCCTCCCCCAAGGCCGCAACGTAGTCGCGGTCCCTTGGGGTGTGGCACGCGGTCGTACCCGGCGCTGGCACAGGCGGTGATGGCGGGTCATGCGGCTGCCGCGCCGTCAGCGTCGTGGGACCCCGGGCGGAGTCACCGACCGTCGATTAGTGCTGACCTCGCGTGAGCGGCGAGACTCGTGTGCGCCTCTTCTGCTAGTAGACCGTTTCCAGCAGGCGCACCAGCTCTTCCTCACTGGGCTGCAGCGGGCTTTGGTTCATCAGGCGCGTGTTGCCGGCGGTGCCGCGAGCCACGTCGGGCAGCCACTCGCGCGAGACGCCGACCGTGCTCAGACGCACGGGCAGACCTACCTGGTCGACCAACCAAACCATGCGGTCGACGGCCGCGTGCGCGCGCGCCGACACGCCGGCCCGCCCGTTCGCCGCGCCCAGCGGCGCGGCCATCTCGGCCACGCGGTCGGGCACACGCTCCGCACAGAGACGCATGACCGGCAGCAGGCACAGGGTATTCGCGATCCCGTGCGGGATGCGCGCGCGGGCGCCGATCGCGTGGGCCAATCCGTGCACCAGTATGGTGCCCGCGTTGGCTAGCGGGTAGCCGGCCAGCGTGCAGGCATAGGACATCTGATCGCGCACTTCGGCGTCCCCGCCGTCTTCCACCGCACGCGGCAGGAACTGGATGATTCGGCGCATCGACTCGGCCGAGAACATGCGCGTGTGGATGGTGGCGCGCCGGGACAGGTAGGTCTCGGCGGCGTGGCAGAAGGCGTCCATGCCGGTCGCGGCGGTGATCTGGGGCGGTGCGCTGTCGGTCAGCGCCGGGTCGATGATCGCGGCGCGGGGATAGATGAACCCGCTGACCACCGTGAGCTTGTTCGAGCGGTCGGGCAGAACGACCACGGCGTTGCCGGTCAACTCCGAGGCGGTGCCGGCGGTCGTGGGGACGCTGATCGTGGGCAGGCCGGGTTTGCGGATGAGGTCCACGCCCAGATAGTCCTCCGCCTTGCCGCCGTTCGTGACCAGGCAGGCCGCGATCTGCGACGAGTCCATGGCGCTGCCGCCGCCCAGACCGATGACGACGTCGGGCGCCGCCTTCCGCATGGCTGCGGCGCACGCGTCCACGCTGGTGGCGGGCGGTTCCGGCGGGACGTCGGTCCACGCCTCGTATTCGATTCCCGCCTGGCGCAGGAGCGCTTCAACCTGGCCGAGAATGCCGGCTCGCACGATGCCGGCGTCGGTGACCACGTACGCCTTGCCCGCGCCCGCGCGCCGCAGTTGATCGGGCAGCTCTTGCAGGGCGCCGCGCCCAAACACCACGGTCGGGGTCGTGCGAAAGATCCAGGGGCTGGGTCCGTCGCTCACGGCGGTGCCTCCTCGGGCAGTCGGGTTCCCCATTATGCGCGGGCGGGCAACTCTGTTGTTCGTCGAGGGCTGGGGCGAGGGTGTCTTTGCGCACCCCCTCCCGCCATTCCGGCCACTCCGTCACCCCGGCGGAAGCCGGGGGGTCCAGTCCCGCGGCCCCTCCGCACAAAGGGCTGCCGCGAGCGCCCCGCGGGCGCGCGTGTCCGGCGCGAATCGCCGCCGCCCAGGGCGTCCGCGGGCCGCCAACAACATGCGCGAGGGCACCCCTGGCGAGGCTTTTGCGCATCCTCCGCGCCGCGTAATATGCGACGCGGCGCCCGATCAGGCGCCCTGGGCGACGGGGTGAAATAGCGCGGTGGCTCATTTCTCAAGCGACAGCCTCAGTGAGGCGGCGGTGCGCATCTTCGTGGCGGCCGGGACGCCCGAAGACATTGCCCAGACTGTGGTGGGGCGGCTGATCAACGCCAACCGCTCCGGGCATCCTTCCCACGGCTTGCAGCGCGTGCCCGAGTACATACGGCTGGCGCACGAGGGCACGCTGCGATTGGCGGAGCGGCCGGTGCTGATGGCCGAGTCCTCCACCAGCGTGCTGTTCGACGGCCGCCTGGGGTTCGGCTATCTGGCCATGGAGGCGCTGACGCGCGCCGTCGCCGCCAAAGCCCTCGAGAGCAAGGTTGCCATCGGCGGCGTAGTGAACTGCTCGCACACCGGCAGATTGGGTGAGTGGTCCGAGATGGCGGCCGATTTAGGCGTCGTGTTCTTCCTCTGCACGGCCGGCGTGGAGGGATGGGTGGCGGCGCCGCACGGCGGCATGCAGGCGCGCATGAACACCAACCCCTTGACCTTCGCGGCGCCGGCGGCCGAAGGCGACCGGCTGATGCTGGACATCGCCACCACCGCGGCCGCCGAGGGCAAAGTCCGCGTCTACCGCGACCGCGGCGAGAGCCTTCCCCCGGGCTGGCTGATCGACAAGCAGGGCAATCCCAGCACCGACCCCAACGACCTATATGAGGACGGGCTGCTCCTGCCGTTCTTCGGGCATAAGGGCTACGGCTTCTCGCTGATGGCGGCGGTGCTGGCCAGCCACATGGTCACGCCCTCGCTTGAGCATCCCGACACGGATGTCGGCAGCTTTGCGCTGGCCATCGATCCGGGCGTGTTCGGCCCGGCAAGCGAGGTGCAGGCAAGCATTCGGCGCGATCTGCGGCGGCACCGCGAGACCAAGCCGGCGCCCGGTTTCGACGAGGTGCAGATTCCGGGCGACTTCGAGCGCCGCGCGCGTGAGTCCGCGGGCGCGGGACCCATCGAGATCCCGTCCGCCACCTGGGAGTTGATTCTCGACGCGGCGGAGAGGGTGGGGCTGAGCCGCGCCGGGATCGAGGCCCTAGTCACGAGCGCCTAGCTGTACCGCTAGCGGATCTCACCAAACCGGCGACGGCCAGGGTCCGCGCGGCGCCCAACCTGTCGATGGGCCTATGCGGGATGTGGGTGGCGGCTGCGGCCAGCCTGGCCCGGTCGCTCAGCGACCGGCGTGCTGACTCGCGATGGCGCGGCCCGTGAGGCTGAACGACTGCCCGCAGCCGCACATCGAGCGCGCGTTGGGGTTGTTGATCTTGAAGCCCCCGTCGATCAGCGCCTCGCTGAAATCGATCGTGGATCCGCGCAGCAACTCGGCGCTCTCGGCGTCCAGGATGAGCGTCATTCCGTGCGCCTCAAGCGTCAAGTCGCCCTCGCGTGGGTGCGGTTCCATGCCCATCGCGTAGCGAAAGTCGCCGCAACCGGTCTCCGGCACCACGCGCACGCGCAGCACGGCGGTTGGCCGGTTGCGCTTCACGCGCATGCGCTCGAACTCGCCCGCCGCCGCGGCGGTGACGTCTATGTCGGGATCGGTTGCGGGCGCTTGAATGGTTGGCAGACGGTCCATGGTTTGCAATCGGGCAGCCGCGCGCGGGGTTGGCGGCTGCGCTTGGCTCAAGTCTAGATAGACCGGGCCGCTTGCGCCACCGATTTGCTGCGCCGCAACTCCGGCGCCAGCGCGCTCAGAGTCTCGACTACCCGCTCCATCTGCGCCTCCGTGTTCGACCATCCGGTGGTCAGCCTCAAGCTGCTGCGCGCGATATGCGCCGGTATGCCCATGGCGAGCAACACGTGCGAGGGCTCCAGCGAGGCCGAAGTGCAGGCCGAGCCGCTGGACGCCGCTATGCCGGCTTCGTCCAAGCGAAGCAGCAGCGCTTCCGCGTCAACTCCCTCCAGACAGAAGTGCGCGTTGTTCGGCAGACGCTTATCGCGCGAACCGTTGAGCCGCGTTGCCGGGATGGCGCGCAGCCCCTCGATCAGCAGCGCGGTGAGTCTGGCGTTGTAGCTTCGGTACGCCTCGCGCCGCGCTTCGGCGGCCGCCAGCGCGGCCGCCAGCCCCACGGCGTAGGCCACGTTCTCCGTACCCGCACGCCGGTGGCGTTCCTGCGCGCCGCCCAGGGTATGCGGCTCCAGACGCACGCCGCGCCGCGCGTACAAGAGCCCAACGCCCTTGGGACCGTAGATCTTATGGGCGGCCAGCGACAGGAGATCGACGTTCAGCTCCTGCACGTCGAGACTGAGGCTGCCCGCGGCCTGCACCGCGTCCGTGTGGAACACGGCCGGGTGATCGCGCAGCGCCGCCCCGATCTCGGCCACCGGCTGCACCGTGCCCACCTCATTATTGGCGTACATCACGCTGACCACGGCGGTTTCGTCGCGCACCGCCGCCAGCACGTCGGCCGCCGCCACTAGACCGTCGCTGGACGCCGGCACATAAGTCGCCTCGAAACCGTGCCGCCGCTCCAGATACTGGACGGTGTGCAGGACGCAGTGATGCTCGATGGCGCTGGTGACGATGTGAGTGCGGCCTGCGCGGTGCGCCGCGAAAGCGGCCCCCTTCAGCGCCAGATTCGCACCCTCGCTTCCGCTGCCGGTGAAGATGACCTCGGCGGCATCGGCCGCCAGCGCTCTCGCGGCCTCCGCGCGCGCGTCGTCCAGCGCGGCCCTGGCCGCGCGGCCCTCCGCGTAGATGCTGCTGGCGTTTCCAGGGGTCTCGTTTAGATGCCTGACGATCGCCCTGCGAACCTGCGGGTCCAGCGGCGTGGTGGCGGCATGGTCCAGATAGATGCGCTGGGCGCTCATGGCGTCGTCACCCGCGTGACGATCAGGCCGGGACTAAGTCTGGCGCGGCGCCGTCGCGCGGTTACGGATCGTATAGCAGCACCCGCCCCCGCTAGGCGAGGTGTGAACCTGCACGACTTCGGCGTCCGCCAGCTGTCGAATGAAGCGCAACTCGGCCTCGCAGGCGGCCGTGCACTTGGTTGCCAGGCGCGAGACCGGGCAGTTGTGCTCGATCAGCCGGTAGCCGTCTTCCTCGGGTTCCAGCTCGACCATGTAGCCGCATTCGTCCAGCACCTCGGCCACGGCTTCCACGCGCGCCTGGAAGTCAAGCCCGCGAACGCGCGGGGCGTAATGCGCCACCAGGTCCGCCTCGCGGCGGCGGAAGATCCGATCCAGCATTTTCCGCCCGCCGATCTCCAGAACGCCGTCCATCATGCAGCTGGCCAGCTCGTCGTAGCTTCGGTCGAAGCACTCGTGGCCTTTGGCGGTGAGCGAGTAGCGGTGTCGGGGGCGCCCCGGTCCTCCCCGTACGGCCTCCACGGAGATCAGACCTTGCGCCGCCAGCTCGTCGAGATGAGGCCGCACAGCCGAGGTGCTGGTGCCCAGGTCCTTGGCGATCTCGTCCGCAAGCAGACCGCCACGCCTCTTGAGCGCGTGCAGTATCGAGTCGCGAGGCCGCTGCTGCGCCAAGTCCGCCATCCTTCCAGACCAGTCTATTTGCAACCTATCACTCCGTTTGGGTCGGCACCAAGCCCGCTTTGCCGCTCCACCGGCATGGACCCTGAAGGTTTTTCTAGATATTTCTGTAAAAAGTGTAGAATAGTCACGAGCCGGGTGATGTTCGGTCGGAGCGTCTCGACCGGCGCTGAACGGCTCATGGAGGTGGGTGCGAGGTGTCAGACACATCGGCGGCCGTGGAGTCCCTGAACCCCCTGGCGAGTTGGGAAGACCAGCTCGCGGCGCTCGATCACCGCGCGGCGGCGCCCGACGACGGGGCGGATAGAGGAGGCGCGGGCGGCCAGGGGCGCGGCAAGCCGGCGGCCTCGCCGCGCCAGAGCGCCGTTGACGATGCCCTGCGCCTCTACCTCAATGAGATCAATCGCGTGCCTCTGCTCACGGCCTCCGAGGAAGTTGCGCTCGCCAAGCGTGTTGAGGCCGGCGAGGAGTCGGCCCGCACTCACCTGGTTGACGCCAACCTGCGCCTGGTGGTCAACGTGGCCAAGCGCTATGCGGCCGGCGGCCTGTCCCTGCTGGACATGATCCAGGAGGGCAATCTGGGGCTCATGCAGGCGGTCGAGCGATTCGATTGGCGCCGCGGCTACAAGTTCAGCACCTACGCCACCTGGTGGATTCGTCAGGCCATCACCCGCGCGCTTTCCAACGACTCGCGGACGGTACGGCTGCCGGTGCACGTGGTGGAGTCCTTGCGCAAGATCCGCAAGACCGCGCCGGAGCTTGCCGCGCGGCTGGAGCGTGAGCCCACCCCGGAGGAGTTGGGCAGGGCCGTGGGCATCGCGTCCGCGCGCCTGACCGAGATCGTGCGCGCCAGCCGTACGCCCGTGTCGCTTGAGCAGCCCGTCGGCGAGGACGGCGAGGAGACGCTCTCCGACTTCGTCGAGGACGCCAATCCGGTGCGTCCCGACGGCCGCGTCTTGTGCCAGGGTCTGCAAGACGATATTGCCGCGGTGCTTGAGACGCTACCCGATCGGCAACGGGAGATCCTCGAATTGCGCTTTGGTCTCGACGGCCGCGAGCCCTTGACTCTGGACCAGATTGGCGCGCACTTTGGACTTACCCGCGAGCGTATCCGTCAGCTGCAAGTCGAGGCGCTGCGCAAGCTGCAGCGCTCGCGCGCCGCTCTTCCCCTGCGCGAGTACCTGGCCGGCTAGCAACGCGGCTCAACCGGCCCCGCGGTTCAACTGAAGCTTTGCGCGGCGGGACGCTTGGCGCTCTTAGTGGATCTCCAACATCCGCTCGATGGCGCGCCGCGCCCGCCGGCGAATCGCTGCCGGAACCTCGATGGCGTAGCGGTTCTCGCGCAGCGCGGCCAGCACCTGCTCCAGCGTGATCTCGTTCATGTGCGGACAACGCACCGAGCAGAGCCGCAGCATTTCCTTGTCGCGCGCCTCTGCGGCGATGTTGTCGCCCATGCTGCACTCGGTCAGCAGCAGATAGCGCGGCGCGTCCACCTCCGTCACGTAGCGGATCATTGCCGCGGTGGAGCCCGAGAAATCGGAGGCTTCCACCACCTCCGGGCTGCATTCCGGGTGGGCTAGCACTACAACGTCGGGAAACTGCGCGCGGACCTCCGCAACATCCTCCGGCGTGAACTTCTCGTGTACTTCGCAGCGACCGCGCCAGCCCACGATGTCATAGCTCAATCCCTCCGATTCGCCCTGCGAGCGCTTTTGCTGCGAGACCGGCTTGGTGCTCGGAAACACGATTCGCTTGCCGGTATCACGCGCTACGTTCATCGCCAGGTACTCGTCGGGCAGGAAGATGACCTGATCGGTGTCGAGCGACTCGACCACCCGCGCCGCGTTGCTGGAGGTGCAGCAGACGTCCGACTCGGCCTTTACGTCGGCGTAGGTATTGACGTACGTCACCACCGGCACGCCGGGGTAGCGTGCGCGCAGCTCGCGTACGTCCGCGGCTGTGATGGAGGCCGCCAGCGAGCACCCGGCGCGCTCGGCGGGCAAGAGCACGGTGCGCTCGGGATTCAGAATCTTGGCCGTCTCGGCCATGAAGCGCACGCCGCAGAACACGATCGGGTCGGACGTGGTGGCGGCCGCCGCCCGGCTCAGCTCCAGCGAGTCTCCCCGGATGTCGCACACCGAGTGATAGAGCGCGGGCTCCATGTAGTTGTGACCCAGAATCACCGCGCCGCGCTCAGCTTTCAGCCGGTTGATGTGATGCGCCAGCTCGGCTTTGTAAGCCAGCTCGATGTCGGGAACGATTCCCGCGAGCTTCTCCCGCAGGTCGCGATAGGTCGAATCGTAAGTGGGCGTCGCCAGCATTGCCGATACGCTACAGCGCCGCGTCTGCCTGCCGAGCCCCGATCCGCGCCTTAGCTCGCTCCGGTGCCTGGATGCACGGGTTAGGTGCGGCCCCTCCCAACGAAAGGATCGAGAGGGATTGCGTTCCGCCTCTCACGCTGAGCCTTGCCGTAGTGGCCCCTAAAGCGTGCGGGCCGCCGCGTGAGCCGCGGCGCAGTGCTCGTCAGTCGATGCGCACTGTCTCCACGATAGCCTGTTTGTGATTCTCGCATACTGCCGCCGGCGCAGTGGGTCATTCGGCGCCTGCGGCGCGGATAGCCGCACGACGCCCTCTGTCGTGGCGGGGTGACACCCACCCTGTTGAGCCAAGTGACGCACCATCGATTCCGGGCGGTCGCCGGTACGCTTCTGCGACGTCAGGCGGATCCGTTGCGCGCCGCCCAGCCGCGATATGCCGGTCAGGCAAAAAGCGTGAGCAGATCGAAATATGAGGCGTCGAGTAGGCGCGTCCGACCCGCGATCTCGGTCAGTCTGACGGGTTCGATAGTTCCCGCATGCGACGCAGTCATGGCGCCGAAATTGCCCGACGCCATGTAGTCGATCGCGGCGACGCCGAACCGTGTGGCCAGCACGCGGTCGAACGGCGTGGGCGAACCGCCGCGCTGAAGATGGCCCAGCACGCTGATGCGGGTCTCAATGCCGGTCGCCTCCTCCAGGGCGCTGGCCAGGGCTTGGCCCAGACTCCGCGACGCCAGAACCTCGTGCCCGAACTGATCGTGAGTCTCGAGCTCTGCCTGCTTGACGTCCAGATCCTTGATCTGCGCGCCTTCGGCCACGACGATGATCCCAAAGTCACGTCCGCGATAACGGCGCTCCACAACGTGCCGTACGATGGCGTCCAGCCTGGTGCGCCGCTCGGGGACGCTGATGTAGTCCGCGCCGCCCGCCAGACCGCCGACCGCCGCCAACCAGCCGGCCGACCTGCCCATGGTCTCGACTACCGTGACCCGGCGATGCGATGTCGTGGTCGTGCGCAAACGCCCGATTGAATCCGCAACCGTGGCGGCCGCCGTGTCAAAGCCTATGCAGCCGTCCGTGTCGGGTACATCGTTGTCAATGGTCTTGGGGACCCCAATAACAGGATGACCGTCACCGGCTAGCGTGCCGGCGACCGACAACGTGTCGTCGCCTCCAATAGCCACCAAGCCGCCGAGTCGCAGCTCATCGAACACCGCGCAAACCCGCGCGTACTCCGCCGGCTCGCGCGTCGGGTTCGTGCGCGACGAGCCGAGCAGGGTCCCTCCCAGCGGGAGGCGGTCGTCCGTATTTTCCACCGTGAGCGGTGTAACGTTGCGATCGAGAACGCCGGCCCACCCGTCGCGAAATCCAACCACTCCCCACCCCAGCACCGTGGCCTTGCGTACTACTGCGCGGATGGCAGCGTTGAGCCCCGGACAGTCCCCGCCGCCCGTCAGCACTCCTATGCGCATCGGCCGCCTCGCGGTCTTTCCCATCCGCACCCGCGATGTCTAGCATAGTCAGCGGCGCTGCACTCCTTGGTATGGGGCGTTTCAGACAGGCTGCCCCCTGTTCGCTAGTTCGCGGTGCGGCCGGATACCATGGGCGCGCGAACTTGCGGCCGGAGCGGATGCTCGCATCGTGGACGTAGCTAGCGCCTTGCGCGGTCGTCGCAGCGTGAACATGCTGCGCGACGAGGTTCCCGGCGGCGCCGTTATCGAGCGCCTCCTGGAGGCCGCCGTCTGGGCGCCCAATCACCACCTCACCGAGCCGTGGCGCTTCGATGTGCTCACCGGCGCCGCACGGCGCGCCATGGGCGAAGCGGTTGCGCGCGCCATAGAGCGCGACGCAGACCCGAGCGACCCCGCCGTTCGTGGTGAGATCAAGGGTTGCCGCACGCGTCTGGAACGCGCCCCCGTGGTCATCGTGGTCAGCCAGGTCGTCGACGCCGACCCGGTTACCGCGCTCGAGGACTATGCGTCGTGCTGCTGTGCTACGCAGAACCTCATGCTGGCGGCGCATGCGGAAGGGCTGGCGACCAAATGGCGCACAGGCGCCATGACCGAGTACCCGGCCTGCAAGGAATATCTCAAACTGCGGCCGCAGGATCGCATCGTGGCCTACGTTTACCTCGGCTATCCGGCTCCCCACCTCGGCCCCGACCAGCGCACGCGCAAGGCGCCGCCGGTCACGTGGCATGGGTGGGAGACCAAGTAAGCAGGGATCAACATCCGGAACCCGCGCGCCGCTGGATTCTCGATAGCGCCGGCCGGGCGCCGCCAGCCGGCTAGACCAGTCGATGCCGCCGGCGCCTGAGCTCTGCCGGCTCAGCCTGGCGCAACTCGCCGAGGAAATCCGGAACGGGGCCGTCAGCCCCGTAGAGGTCACGCGCGCCGCGCTCGACCGCACCGAACAGCTCAACCCGGGCCTCAACGCGGCCATCCTCGTTCTCGCCGAGCAGGCCCTCGAAGACGCGCGCCGCGCCGAGCGAGAGATCATGGCCGATAGCTACCGCGGGCCTTTGCACGGCGTGCCGATTGGAATCAAAGACCTCGCGGACTATTCGGGCGTGCCGACCACGGCCGGCTCGCGCGTCAATGCCGAGATTGCGGCTGAGAGCGACGCCGACCTGGTGCGCCAGCTCAAGCAAGCGGGCGCCGTAATCACCACCAAGCTGAATTGCGACGAGTTCGCCTTTCACCCCACCGGCGCCACCTCCGCGTACGGGCCGTCTCGCAATCCGTGGGACCGCGATCTGGTCAGCGGCGGATCGAGCGGCGGATCGGGCGTGGCGGTCGCCACCGGCATGGTCTACGCGGCCTTGGGAAGCGACACGGGAGGCTCGATCCGCATGCCCGCGGCCGCCTGCGGGATCGTGGGCATCAAACCTACCTACGGTCGCGTGAGTCTCAACGGAGTGCGTTTGCTCAGTCCCTCTTTCGATACGCCGGGACCGATGGCGCGCACCACTTTGGACGCGGCGCTCATGCTGGCGGCGCTGCTTGATCCGGCCGCCGAGGAGCGCCTCCGCGAGTCGAGTCGCAGGGAGCACCTCACCGGTGAGATCGACGCCGGGCTGGAGGGACTGCGCGTGGGCGTGCCGTCCAATTACTTCTTCCAGGGCAACGACCCGGAGATCAACACCATCGTGCGCGCGGCCATCGACTCGTTGGCGATGCTCGGCGCCGAGCTGGTCGTGCTGGACATTCCCGCCGTGGAGGAGCTCGTGACCGCGCTGTTCGGCGTTGCAGTGCTTGAGGGCTACATCGTCATCTCCGAGGCCACCGGCGGAGATTTGAGCCGCGTCAACACAACCCTGCAGCAGCGCATGCGCGCGGGTGTTGCGAAGAGTCTGCGTCGCGGCGAGTCTCTCCGCGTGGCGTTGGGACGCTATCGCGCCCTGCGCGACGACGCCTTGGCCGACTACCGGCGCGCTACCGGCGCTATCGACGTCTTGGTCGCGCCCGCTCTGCGCCGGCTGCCGCCGCGCATCGACGAGGCGCTCACGGACTACGATTGGATGGCGGATCTGACCCGGCCCTTCAACGCCACCCACCAGCCCACCGTGTGCTTGCCTTGTGGCTGGAGTTCCGCGGGCCTGCCGGTCGGAATGCAGATCGTCGCGGCCAAGTATCGTGAGCGCACGGCCATTCGCGTAGCTCACGCGTACGAGCAATCCGGGCACGCGCCCGCGCCTCGCTGGCCCGAGACTTAGCCAAGCGCTCTACAGCCCTGCCGCGCCTGGGCCCGGTGCCTGGTGTAAAAGCCTTGGCCGCCTTTCGTCTACATGCGTGCGGGCGCCTCGATCCCCAGCAGCCCCAGACAGTTGGCCAGCACCTGGCGTACCGCCGCCACGAGACGCAGGCGCGTGGCGCTGAGCACTGCGTCGTCGGTCACGACCCGGTGCTTGTTGTAGTAGGCGTGAAACGCGCGCGCGAACTCCAGACTGAAATGCGCCAGGCGGTGCGGCTCGCGCTGCGCCGCCGCGTCCGCCACCAGCTCGGGATACGCCAGCATGAGGCGAGCCAGCGCCGCCTCGTCCGGTCCCAGCCGCGCGTAGTCCGGTGACGCCGACACGGACGATTCGGCCGCGGTTCGCTGAATGCCCGCACACCGCGCGTGCGCCATTTGGATGTAGTAGATCGGGTTCTCCGCGTCCTCGCGCTTGGCCAGCTCCAGATCGAACTCCATTTGGCTGTCGAGCGCCTTGAATAGAAAGAAAAAGCGCGTTGCGGCCGGCCCTACCTCGTCCAGCACCTCGCGCAGCGTCACGAAGCGGCCGGTCCGCTTGCCCTGCCGTGAGCGCGTACCGCTCGCCCGGATGCCGACCATCTGGTTGATCATGATCTCGAGCCGCGATACGTCCACGCCCACGGCCGCCATGGCCGCCCTTACGCGCGGCACGTGCCCGTGGTGGTCCGCGCCCCAAATGTCGATCACACGCTCGTAGCCGCGCGTCTCGAATTTGTCCCGGTGGTAGGCGATGTCGGTGGCGAGATAGGTAGGGTCGCCGCGCGAACGAATCAGCACGTTCTCGCGGTCCGCCATCCCTTCGCCGCCGGCAAACCAGGTAGCCCCGTCGCGTTGGATCACGAATCCCCGCGACGCCAGCAGCTCGATAGCCGCGGTCACCTCGCCGCGCGCGCGCATCTCGCTCTCGGAGAACCAGACATCGAACCTGATGCCCAGATCGTCCATGTCGCGCCGGATCGAAGTCATTCCCAGGTTCACGGCGCGCGACTCGAAAGCGCCTGGGTCCACGGGCGCCGTCCCCGCCAGCCAGCGCCCACCGTCCTCACGCGCTATCGCCGCCCCCCACTCCGCCACGTAGTCGCCGCGGTAGCCTTCCGGCGGGAATGGCGCTTCTACGTCGAAGGTATTGGCGTAGTAGTGATACACGCTCTGGCCGAGCAGCTCTATCTGCCGGCCCGCGTCGTTGACGTAGTACTCGCGCGTGACGTCGTGCCCGGTGGCCGCGAGGATGTGCGCCAGGGCGTCCCCCACCACTCCACCGCGTCCCGCGCCGACGGTTAGCGGCCCGGTGGGATTGGCGCTCACGAACTCCACCTGCACGCGCTGCGCCGCTCCGTCGGTGGAAGTTCCGTAGGACCGGCCCGCGGCTATCACCGCTTCGATTTGGCGCAAGACCCAGGCGTCATCCAGCCGGATATTGATGAAGCCGGGCCCGGCCACCTCCACGCTGGCCACGCTGTCGGCCGCGGCGGCGCGCGCGACGATCGCTTCCGCGACCGCCCGCGGCGGCATCTTCAGCGTGCGCGCTAGGCGCATGGCCTCTGCGCTCGAATAGTCCGCCAACTCGTCGCCGCGCCGCTCTATCGCGACCGCGCCGGTGGGAACGCTGGGCAGGCCGCCCGACTCTTGGGCCGCCTCCAGCGCCTGCGAAAGCAACGCCGATAGCTCGTCGCGAATCATTATGAGTGGGCGCCTGTAAGCCTCGCGGACAGTGCGTCGCGGACCGCTGCGCGCCGACAGCACGGCTCTGTGGACCCGATTATAGTCGCCCCGAGACACCCAGCCGTTCGCCGTCACTCTGAGCGTTCGCCCGTTACTGAAGTGTGCGGGACTCGCCACATTTGCGCTGGCGGGCGATCATTGTGTAGTGTTCCCGGACGCGCCGCGTCACCGCGCGTGCGGTGTGTGCGGCGCGCAGGGGGGTACAAGGGCGCTTGGTCTGCCCTCGCTGTATAACTCGACAATATGGAGTGGCGGCTCGCTGCAGCAACTGCCACAAAGACCTGCTCCCCGGAAGATCACCCCGTCTCAGATACCTCGCAGGGATGTCCGCGTTGATCGCCGCGGCGGCTCTGCTCGTACTCGTGCTGGGCGCCGAGCGGATTCCCTTCGCCCCGGTCGCCGTCGGGCTGGCCGCCGTAGTCGCGTCCGTCTGCTTGCTTACCGCCGGCCTGCCCGTCTCCACCGCCGACCGATACCGCCGGCGCGCCCGGGCGCTGGCGCTGCCCCATCCTGAGCAGTCGGTACGCGATCTGAATCGCGCGGTCGATCTGGACCCGCGCAATCGCGGCCTCTTGCTGGAACGTGCCCGTGTGCTGCGGCTCCTCGGACAGCACGAGCGCTCCAGACAGGACCTGCGCGCTTATCTCAATATATCCAAGGGTGAGCCGCGCACGAGCGTATTGCGCGCCCGCCTGCTGCTGCAGCACGCGGAACCTCCCATCAGCCTTCCGGTGGATCGCGGCGGATAGACTCGCGCCGATCCGTCGGCCATGCGGCTGGCTGCGGATCCTCTTGCGCCCTACAGGCCCCAATCGCGCGGGAACCTGAAGTCACGGTCGATCGTCCTGTCGGACAGCTTGGCGATGACGGGCGGCCGCCGCTTGAACTGCGACCGGCGTATCCGCTCGGTGATGAGACGCACCAGCTGCTCGTTGAAGCCTCCCTCGACTAAGTCGCGCGGGGCGCGCCACTCGTCGATCAGCAGATACAGAATCTGGTCGGCTTCCTCGTACGTGAACCCCAGCTCCTGCTCGTCCGACTGCCCTACCCAGAGGTCGGCGGTCGGCGCCTTGCGCAGCACCGGCTCGGGCACGTCCAGCGCGGCGGCCAGCTGGCGGACCTGGCTTTTGTATAGGTCGCCGATAGGGTTCACCGCGCTGGCCATGTCGCCGAAGAGAGTGCCGTAGCCCAGCAGCAGCTCAGTCTTGTTGCTGGTGCCCGCCACCAGCGCCTCAAATGCCTCAGACTGGTCGTAAAGCGCGATCATGCGCGTGCGCGCCATCACGTTTCCGCGGCGCTGGTCCGACAGCTCGTCGTCGACGCTATCCAAATACCCGTCCACGGCCGGCGTAATGTCGATTAGCGTGGATTGCACGCCCAGCAGCTCGACTACGAGCTCGGCGTCCGCCTGACTGGCCGGGTTGCTGGTGCGGTAGGGCATTAGCACCGCCAGCACGTTCGCGGGCCCCAGGGCGCCGGCCGCCAGCGCGCACGTCAAGGCCGAGTCGATCCCGCCGGAGAGCGCCACGACGGCCCGCTCGAAGCCGGCCTTGCCAAGCTCTTCGCGGATGAACTCCGCGAGTACCCGCGCGGCCAGTCCGGTGTCGATCTGCAAGCCCAGCAGCGCCTGCCGCCGCAGCGAGGTTCCCAAGGCGTTGGGCTCGGTCGTGCGCATGCCGCCTATCACTTATCGTCCGCTTGGTCGGCCTGGGCTATGCGCCCAAACTCCCTGCTCACCAGCGCCGCCTTCGCGTCGCGGCGCAAAGGCAGCCGCGTGCGCTGACGGCGCAGCTCGCGGTCGCTCAGATCTGCCGTGACCAGCGCCTCCTCGAAGTCCGGGGCGCGCACAAGCGGCTCGCCGTCCGGTCCAACCACCTCCGAGCCGCCCCAGAAGTTCACGCCGTCCTCAAATCCCACTCGATTGCAGTGCGCCACGTAGCACACCAGAGTCTGCGCGTATACGCGATTGAGGTTGTGCCAGGTCTCACTGCTGCCCATTGCGCGCCTGCCGCCCGCCAACCCGCGGCCCGGACTGCTCGATACGCCATAGATGACGTCAGCCCCGTCGGCCGCCGCGATGGCCGCGCTGCTGGGATGCCAGAGATCCTCGCAGATCAGCAGCGCCTGCCGGCCGAACTCCGTGTCGAAGGCTCTCATACGCTGCCCCGCGGCCAGATCGCGCCCCTCGTCGAACAGGCCGTACGTGACCAGATAAACCTTCTGGTGCACGTGTTGCAGCTGGCCGCGGTGCGCGAAGGCCGCGGCCGGCAGGTAGCGGTGGTCGTCGCTTTCCTCCACGAACCCGAACACGATTGCGATCTCGCGGCTGGCCTCGAACAGAGCGCCCAGTCGCGGGTCGTCACGCCGCATGGCCACCTCGGCCACCAGGTCGCTGAGGAAGTAGCCGGTGAGCGACTGCTCCGGAAACACCACGACGTCGCAGCCGGCTTCCACCGCCCGCGCCGTGTACTCGAGATGAATCTCCAGGTTGGCCTCAACGTCGCCGAGGCGCGGACGGATTTGCGCCAGACCGAGCCGGTAATTACGCAAGGGGCATCGCGGCGGGGCGAACCGGATCAAGTGTACCCAGGGGCTCAGCCGGCCCTCGGCGCGTGCGATTGGTCACCAACCGATCGCGGACCTATTCATATACTCAGTCGCGCCTGCGGTTCGCATGAATCAGACTGGACCACCGATGCTTGGCGGCGTCTCTCCGCGACTGCTGGTAGCCGGCGCGGCTCTCACGGTGGTGCTCGCGCTAGGCGGCGGCGCGGCCATGGGCTTCGTGGCGGCGCGCCTCGCTATCCCCTCGGGTGAGCCGTCCGCCGGACTGCCGGCCCAGCCGCAGAGCCGCGCTTCCCTGTTGGCGGACGGCTCTGTGGCCGACTTGGTGGAGGGCCTGCTGCCCGCCGTTGTAACCATTGAAGTGCCCGAGCCTCCCACGGGTGCCAACGAGCCCTCGCGCGGCGCCATCGGCGCCGGATTCTTCTTTACCGCCGACGGCAAAGTGCTTACCAACGCTCACGTTCTGCCCGACTCGGATTCATCCGTCCGGGTTGCGTTGGGCGACGGCCAGCGGCTTGCCGCCAGCATTGTAGGGCGCGACGTTTGGGGAGATTTCGCCGTGCTCAAAGTCGAGGGTGGACCGTTTCCGACTCTCCCCCTCGGCGACTCCGACGCCCTGCGCGTCGGCGCGCCCGTGCTTGCCATAGGCAGCCCGTTCAACCTTCGCAACTCCGTGAGTCTGGGAATCATCGGCGGCAAGAACCGCACCTTGCCCAAGACCGTTCGCACTGTTGAAGGTCCGCTCAGTCTTCCCTTGCGCGGGCTCCTGCAAACCGACGCCGTCGTCAATCAGGGCAGCAGCGGCGGACCGCTCGTCGACCTGCGGGGCAATGTCGTGGGAATCAACACGGCTTCGCGCGGTCAGGGGAGCGGTATCGGATTGGCCCTGCCTATCAGTGACGTGCGCGCCCGTCTGGCTGAGCTGGAGCGGACCGGTACCGTCGAGTATGGCTTCCTCGGCATCCGCTACAGGGTCATCGATCCCGGCTTGGACCAGTTCGCTGACTCGCCAAACCCCTACGGGGCATTGATCGGCGGTGTGATCGCCGACTCCACCGCGCGCGCCGCCGGCATACGGGACGGTGACGTTCTGTTGGCGGTCAACGGCCAACCGCTCTCCCGCGACCTTACTCTTTCCAACGCACTCCTCTCGCTAAGCGTCGGCGACACCGTCGAGTTCACCGTCAGTCGCGCGGGCGAGGAGCTGACACTGAGCGCCGAGCTACTGCCGCGGCCAAAGACCCTTACAAGCTCCTCATAGCGAGGAACACAACATATTGCGGCTGAACGATTCATTTCGTTGTCTGCACACGATATATGGGTGCCATCTCTGATTGAGTCTTGACGGCGCCCCTGCGGCTCCATACAGTCAGCCGTCACGCCCAAGGTTCGGCTGGCGTTTCTGGGGTGGAGAGCGGCGGGCGGGCGGGTTTTCGAGCCTGCTAGTGGGGTAAATAGTGCGCATGCGAATCGTGTTTCTAACCATGTTGGTCGTGCTGCTGGCGCTCGCCTTCGCGGCGCCTGCCGGAGCCGTGGCGTGCGGCGCCGCCGACGGCACGCCTGTCGAGGATGGCTGTCTGTTCACCATCACGGGCGGCGATACGCCCGATCCCAACGACGGCTTCGCTGTAACCGACTCTGGGGGCGTTCCCTTGTGGTCCTGCTACCAGACTCTCGACCTGAGGGACGTCGGATACCCCATAACGCAGCGTTTCCAGTTCCAAAACTTCACGCTGCAGGCGTTTCAAAAAGTGATTCTTCAGTATCGGCCCGAGCGTGCGGGGTCATCCGGCTGCGGGCCGTTCGACTATCTCAACACGCTCGACCTGCTGCAGAACGCTTACGGCGGGCTCGAGCTGCCCTTCCTGCCCCCGCACAGGGCCCTTCCCGAGGACAGCGACGCTCAGGGCAACCCAAAACCCTGGCCCCAGATCGTTGCCAATCACCTCGGGCTCGTTGAACAGCATCCCAACTTCGCCGCGCGGTTTGACGAGCAGAGGGTCCCCAACTGGCTCAACCTCTATGGCCTCCCCATCAGCTACCAGTCGTTTCCGGGCCCTGATGGTGAGCCTATAGCCGAAGCTCTGCGCGCCCAGCGGGCCAACTTCATCTGGTGGTTCAAGCATCCCAATCCCGCTCTGAACGCCAGGATCGATCTACAGAGCGCGCCCGACGAAGTCAAGAAACGCTTCACGGACGTGATCATCCCTCAGTCGGCCAAGAACCCCGTCTCCAAGGCGTTCGCGGAGGGGCTGGTGCCGCCCCGCCAGCTCGCGACCGGGCTGCACGGCTACGGCATTCAGGGCGAGTTCAGGCAGCCCAATGACGGGCGGCTCGCCGACCTCGTGCAGGAGGCCGGGCTCGGCTGGGTCAAGCAGCAGATCCCCTGGTCGGAAGTCGAGAACGCGGGGGGTTACTTCTGGGACGCGACCGACCGTTTTGTCAGCACGATGAACGGCAAGGGTCTCAACATCCTGATGAGCGTGGTCAAGGCGCCCGACTTCTATAAAGCCGACCCCGCCAAGGTTGGCACGACTCATGGCCGTCCGGCGGACCCAACCAAGTTCAGGACCTTCATGCGCGAGCTCGCCTCGCGCTACCGGGGTCGCGTGCAGGCCTATGAGATCTGGAACGAAGAGAACTTCGAGCGCGAGTGGGGTGTGTTGGGTCCCGCGGCCTATGGGCAGTTCGTGGAGTTGCTGAAGAACGGATACATCGGGGCGAAACAGGGTGACCCCAACGCGATCATCGTGCTTGGAGCGCCCACGCCCACCGGCGTAAACGACCCCAATATCGGCATCGACGACCTCATCTACCTGCAACGGGTGTTTGCTTACAACGGCGGCGAGGTCGGGAACTACTTCGAGGCCCTTGGCGTGCATCCCAACGGGGGGCCGAACTCGCCGCGAGACACCAATGCGACCTCCAACCAACACGTCAACCCGAATCCGACCGGCAACAGCTGGCGCACTTGCGGCGGCGGCTGGACCGCTCACTCCAGCTTCTACTTCGATCGCTACAAGGAGCTGTACCAGGCGATGCTGAATGCGGGCATCACCGGCAAGACCATCTGGTTAACAGAGTTTGGCTGGGCTAGTGCCCACGGGCCTGGAGCGCCCCCCAGCCCCAGCCCGGGTTACGAATACGCCGGGTGCAACACCGAACAGGATCAGGCCGACTTCATCACGCAAGCGTTCGAGCGCATCCGCACGGACACGCACCCCGCCGCGCGCCACGTGACGCACATGTTCGTTTGGAACCTGAACTTCCAGGAGGTCGTGCCCAACACCGACGAGAAGTGGGCGTTTGGCATCGTGCGTTCGGACCTCTCGCCGCGTCCGGCCTTCAACGCCCTCAAGGCCGTGCCCAAGCCTCAAGTCGCCGTCCCGCCCTCGGGCTAGCGCGCTCCGCCGGGAGCCGCTTGTCCGTCTCGGCGGATAAGCCTGGGCTCAGCGAAGGGCCGGCAGGATCCTGCCGGCCCTTCCGTACTCGCGGGGGCTGTCCGGCTGCGGGTCCAACTGCGCACCCGGCCTTCTACAGGCAACTCCCGGGGTCATTGATTCACGCGCCGATCAGCCCGCGGGGCCGGCGCCCACCGGTAAGAGCAGGCCGCTCAACCCCTGGCCAGGTCTCCGGCCTGCGCGCCGTGCATGGCCGCGAAGGTCCCGCCGGCCAGCAGCAGATCACCCGGCGTGCCTGACTCGATGATCCGACCCCTGTCCATTACGAGAATCCGGTCGGCGTCCATCACGGTTCCGATCCGATGGGCCACCACGATCATGGTCCGGTCGCCCCGTGATTCCCGCAGCGACTGCCGCAGTCCGCTCTCGGTTATCGCGTCCAGCGACGAGGTCATCTCGTCCAGCAGGAGCATCCGCGGCCGCCGCAACAGCGCCCGCGCGATGGCAATGCGCTGGCGTTCGCCGGCCGACAGTTGACCGCCCTCCTGCCCGACCTCTGTTTCGAGACCATCCGGGAGCCTGCCGAGGAAATCGTCCAGACGAGCAGCCGTCGCGGCGTGATGCACGTCATCGTCGCTCACGGTGTCCGTTGGGTATCTGATGTTCGAGGCTATCGACGCTGCCCACAAAGCGGGTTCTTGGGGCACATAGCCAATCTGAGCCCGCAGCCACGCGAGGTCGATCTCGCGAGTGTCCACGCCGTCGATTCGCACCGATCCCGAGTCGGGCGCGTATAGCCCGGTGAGCAGATCCAGGATCGTGGACTTGCCGCTGCCGGTTGCGCCTACGATCCCCACGAACTCGCCGGCGGCGGCCGCGAACGAGACGTCCCGCACCCCGGCGTCCCCGCGCCCGTAGTCAAAACTGGCGTTCCGAAGCTGGATCAGGGCGCCTGCGTCTCTCCTCTGCCGGTCCGGCCTTTGTCCGCCCACGCGCTCCGGCGGAAGCTGAAGCAGGGCGTCAATCAGCTCGTACTCGGCTCTCACGCGAGCCCGATCCCCGAGCACTTCCAGGAGCTGCCGTACCGATGCGTAGGCCCGTGGTACGAGCGCCGCGAACGCTACCAGGCCGCCGATCGAGAGGCGGTCGTCCACGATCAGCGCGGCGCCGACACCAAACACCGAAGCCACCACCAGCGCCTGCGCCAGCGGGGCGAGTTGGTCGAGCATCAGGTAGTGCAGCAGCACCATCTTGGCCTTCGCGCGCCAGTGGCGCCGGATCCATTCCCTCCAACGGCGCTGTTCGCGCGCGTAGGCCCCGAAGACTCGGACGACACGAATGCCCCCCAGCGTTTCCTCCAGGAATACCTGGCCCGCCTCGAGCAGGTTCAGGAACCGACGGTCCAGCGCTGTGGCCAACGGCCCAACACGAGCCACCACCAGCGCGCCCAAGGGGATGACCAGGAGGGCCAGCAGGGCCAGCTGCCACGCGACCACGAGCATGGCGACTGCGGTCGCAATCAGGACCAGGGCGTGCGAGGCCGCCGGCAGCAGGCGCTCGGCGACGTACAACTCGCCGACGCGCCCGCACGATCGCGTGAGCCGAAAGACCAGCTGGCCAGTAGAGAATGCCGCGAGATCGGCAATGCGGGCGCCCAGCACGCGGTCAAATGCAAGCTCTCGTAGCCGGCTGGACACGGCCTCGCCGATGGAGACGCGCATGTAGATCTCACCGGCGACCAGTGCCAGCTGCAGCAACGCGGCGCCGGCCATTCCGGCGGCCAGCACTGCGGCTCGACCGATATCGCCCGACGGCAGCGCCTGGTCGATCAGCACGCCGATCAGCAGCGGCGGAGCGACGCCAACCGCCGCGCCGCCCAGCATCAGCGCCGCCGTGGCCAGCGCCGCCCGCCAGCGGCGCAGTAGCTCGCGCCGCACTACTTCGGGCGCAGTGTCAGGCCGAGCGGACTCGCCGGCGCCTACCCTAATCACGGCCTCCCGACGGATTGCCCCGCACGCGCTCCAGCATTCTCCCACCGGCCCGCTCCGTCCGCATGATTCGTTACCGAACTATGCGGAGATCAGTTATACAATTATTTGCCCGGCTCGGACTGTGTTCGAGCGGGCGCCGAGCCTTACGGCGCGGGTCTCGGCCGCCGCTGACTTGCCCGTCGCTGTCCATCGCGAAAGGCCGGATCGCCGCTCGGCGTGAGACATTTGGCGTGATGAACGCGATCCGCCAGTCGAAGCGCCGCCGCTGCCGGTGAAGTTCCTTTCGCCGATCGACGGCCGACAGTTGCGGTCGGTTTTCCGGTAGGAAAACAGGGGGTATGCCGCGAGAGCGCAAGGCGCGTCCATGCCGTCTTCCGGCTATGCACGGGCGCGGCGGACGCGCGGTCTGATCGAGCGTCTTTTTCGTGAGAGAACCGTCGTGGCACGATCGGACGGAAGCCGGCACGAGCTCTTTCCGGTCGGCGTGCCGGCCGCGGAGGGCGAGGCGTTGCGCGCTTGGGCGGTGCGCGAAAGGGCCGCGCACACGATCGAGATCGGTCTTGGGTACGGAATCTCGGCGCTATTCATATGCGAGGCATTGCTCGCGAGCGACCGCGCCGACGCCCGCCACGTGGTCCTCGATCCGAATCAAAGCTGGCGGTTCGCCGACTGTGGACTCCAGCTCATCGACGAAGCGGGTCTCGATGAGCTGGTCGAGTTTCACGCCGAGGCGTCGGAGACCGCGCTGCCGCGCTTCTTGGCGCAGGGGCGCCGCTTCGATCTGGCTTTCGTGGACGGCAATCACCGCTTCGACGGGGTTTTTCTCGATTTGATCTACCTCGGCCGCCTGGTTCGCGGCGGCGGCATTCTGTTCATCGACGATTACCAGCTGCCGGCGGTCGCGCGGGCGGCCTCTTTCTGCACGACTAATCTTGGTTGGTCCATAGAGGAGACTTCGCAGGAAGACGATCTTCACCGCTGGGCGGTTCTCCGCACGGCCGACGTTCCGATCAAGCGGCCCTACGACTGCTACGTCGATTTCTAGTCAATAACCGCGTCCGACCGAAGCGGTGCATTCGCGGGCGCAGCTCTAACCACGGTCCAACACGGCTGCGTGGGGACACCCCTACTTGTCGACCACGCCTTTGAGCGCGCCCTTGCGCTGCATGTTGTCCCAGTGACCTCGGAACGTAGCGTTCCACTCGGCCGTGCCGGGATGCAGCATGATCTCTTCAAGCGTGTGCGGGAAGATCACGATGCCGTCGCAGCCCGCGCGGATCGCCACGTCGGCGGCGATTGTGTTGCGGATGATCCCGCCCAGGATGTATGGCGTGTTCTCCCGCTCGCGCAAGATGCGCACGATATCCGAGACGATCTTCATCGCGTCCGCGCCCGAGTCCACCATGGGGCCTACGAACGGCGCAACGTAGGCCGCGCCCGCCTGTGCGGCGGCTACCGCCTGGCTGGCCGAGAACAACGTCGTAACCATCGAGTCGCGACCCTTCGCCTTCATGCGCGCGACCGCCCGCAGACCCTTGGTATTGGTGGGGATTTTCATCACCACGCGCGGCGAAAGCGCCTGGAACGGCGCCGAGGCCGCCACGATGTCCTCCGTCGTGTCCCCGTCCACCTCCACGACCAGCGGCACGTCGTCGACAGCGCTCAGGTAGCGCTCGATCAGACCCAACATGGGTCCGTAGGTGTCCACCATGTCGTCAAGAATGATCGTGTTGGTCACCAGCCCGACCGGATGGAACTCCAGGTAGTCCTTGAGGACCTCCGGATCTCCTTGCAGCCAGATGCCAACCGGGTCGTCGTGTCCACTTGGCATGCCGCCACCTCCGCGCCGCAGCCAAACATCCGTCACAGTTTACGTGATCGCGTCGGGTCTTCCTCTAGCTTCGGTGCGCGCCGCCGCGGCGAGGGCCGCACGCTGCGCGGCCCGCTGATCGGGAGTTCACAGCCGACCTCGATTCGCCGGGATCCGGCCCCGAGCTGAACCAGTCGGCCGAGGTCTGCCGCGCGGCTGCGCCGGAATTCCACCCGCCGGGGTGACAGCCCTGCTACGTTGGTTTACCGACTATTGAACGGATTTCCCCTATGGAACCGAACGCTCCGAATCCCGCGGAACGAAAGGGGGCGGCGCTTCGGAAAAGCCTCAAGCGGCTTCTGGTTCGCGCCGTGGGTGTGCCTCTTCGCGCGCTCTCCCGCCTGGCGGGAGAGCGGCGCAGCCGCCCGCGCACCTTCTGGCTGAGCGCGCTTGCGGTCGTGGCCTTGGTCGCGGCCGCGGTCGTCGTGCTGATTGTCCTGGCCCGCGCTCGCACCGACGCTCCCACGGAAGCCCCGGCGGTCCAGACCGTCCCAGTCGTTAGACAGGACCTGAGCGTATCGATCCCAGCCGTTGGCACCGTGGTCTTCAGCCGAGTGACGGAGCTCTCTTTTGACCAGTCGGGCCTTCTCGTGGAGCTCGTGGTGGAAGAGGGTGATCGAGTCCCGGCCGGCCAGGTGCTCGCGCGCTTGGACGATCGCGACCTCCGGAGCGCCGTGGAAGACGCACGGTCCTCTCTGCGCCGGGCGGAGATCGAGCTTTCCCAGCTTTTCGTGGCGCCCGACAGCGCCGAAGTTGAGCGCACGCAGCTCGATCTGCGCGAAGCGCAGGCCTCGCTTGACGATCTCACAGCTGGACCCTCCGATCAGGAACTGGCGGGAGCACGTGCGGCCGTGGCTACAGCCGAGGTCAGTGTCGCCCGCGCGGCCGAGGATCTGCGAGAGCTGACCGCCGACCCTAGCGCCGAAGAGCTTGCCGACGCGCAAGGCGCCGTCGAGTCAGCGCGCGCCACCCTCGTGTCCACCCAGGACAAGCTGGAGGACCTGCTCGATGGGTACTCCGATTCGGAGCTTGCCGACGCCTCCAACTCCCTCGCCTCGGCCAACGCCAGCCTCAGCGCGTCTCAGGACGCGCTGGCGGACTTGCGCGCCGGTCCTAGCGCCAAAGATATCGAGGCGGCGCGCGATGAAGTCGCGGCCGCACGGGAGGCCTTGGACAAGGCGCGCCGTGATCTCACGGACGCCGAGCAGAATCATCCCGCCGCCCTGGCCGACGCACGCGCCAGCGCGGCCACGGCCTCCGCCACCCTGCAGGCGCGCAGCCAGGACCTTGACGAGTTGCGCGGCAAGCCCTCGCCGGAGGACATCGCCAAAGCCGAGCGCGATCGCGATATCGCACGCTTGAACCATCACGAAATCTTCTCGAGCAGCACCTCCACCGAGGTGGAAAAGCAGGTGTCGGCCCTTCAACTTGCGCAGGCCGAGCAGACTTATCAGGAGGCGCTGCAGCCGGCTAGTCCCCGCGACATCGCCGAGGCCGAGGCGACGCTGGCCGCCGCGCAGGCTACTTCCGATGCGGCGGACGCGCGCCTGACCGAGCTACAGGCCGGGCCGGACCTGGCGGCCCTCCAAGAGGCCGTGAGCTCCGCCGAGCGCGGTCTGGCCGCCGCCCAGCGGTCGCTGGCGGACCTCGAGGCGGGTCCGGACCCGGCCGACATCAGCGTGAAAGAGCAGGACGTCGCCGCCGCGCGTCAGTCAGTTAACGTCGCGTGGATCCGACTGCAGGAAGTGCGGGCCGGGGCGAGCGAGGCCGAGCTAACGCAGGAGGAAGCCAATCTGGAGGCCGCCAGGCAGTCTCTCCAGGCCGCCGTCGCCCGCCTGGAATCTTTGCGCGCCGATCCCGATCAGAACGAGATCGCAATCGCTCAGACCGACCTGGTCTCCGCCCAAGCGTCGCTGGCCGAAGCGCGCGCCCGTCTGGCGGATCTCGAGCGCGGACCCGCGGAGCTCGAACTTATGCAGGCCGTTATCGCCGTGCGGCGTGCCGAGCTGGGGCTGGAGGAGCTCGCGGAGCCGCCCGACCCACTCGACGTCGAGCAGAAGCGGCTGGCCGTGGCGGATGCGCGGCGCAAGCTGGCCGTCGAGGAAGACGCCTTGGCAGAGGCTGTATTGCCGGCGCCCTTCGACGGGCTGGTTGTCGAAACCCACGTCATGGTTGGTGAACGGGCCTCGGATACGGTGGTCACCCTCGTCGCTCTGGACTCCCTTAGAGTTGAGACCGAAATCGACGAGTCGGACATCGGACGGGTGGCCGTTGGCCAGCCGGTCACCATCACATTCCCCAGCCTTGACGAAGCGGAATACCAGGGTGTCGTGGTCACGCGCGGCGTCCGGGGCGAGTCCAATCAGGGTCTTGTCACGTTTCCGGTCGACATTGAGGTGCGCGCTCCCGACGCCCGTCTGCTGGCGGGTCTCACCGCCTACGCCTCGATCCACGTCGGCCAGGCCCGTAACGCCCTCGTGGTGCCGCGCAGCGCCGTGATCGAAACACCCTTCGGCGGCATGGTGGCCGTGATGGAGGCGGAGGGCGTTGCTCCGCGCCGAGTCAGCACCGGTCTCAGCGATGAGTTCTTCGTCGAGGTGACCCAGGGGCTCGAAGAGGGCGAGCAGGTCGTCGTAGACGCGGGCTTCGGTGCCGACCCGAACCAGGCGGGTCCGCCGCGCGGCTTCGGTGGACCTGGGCTGGGCGGACTACGTCGGGTCTCCGGCGGCGGTGCCGGGCGAGCACCCATCGGAGGCGCGCCCTGATGGCTGTTGATGATGCGTCCCAGCCGCTCCTCCACGCCGTTGGATTGACCAAGACCTACCGCATGGGCGACATCCGGGTCGAGGCCCTGCGCGGCGTCTCCTTTGATATCTGTCCCGGCGAAATGGTCGCCATCATGGGCCCTTCCGGATCGGGCAAGTCCACCGCCATGAACATCCTGGGCTGTCTCGACACGCCCACCGAGGGGACCTATGCCTTGGCGGGCGCCGATGTCGGCGGACTCGGCGACAATGAGCTCGCGGCTATTCGCAACCGCCAGGTGGGTTTTGTCTTCCAGGCGCACAACTTGCTGCCCCGCGCCTCCGCGATCGAGCAGGTGGAAACGCCGCTGCTATACGGCCGCCAGCCTCGTCGACGTGAGCGCGCGCGTCAGGCGCTGGCGAGCGTGGGGCTGCAGGACCGCATGGACCACACGCCAACTGAGCTCTCGGGAGGCGAGCAGCAGCGCGTCGCTATTGCTCGCGCCCTGGTCATGCAGCCGAGTCTGCTTCTCGCCGACGAGCCCACCGGCAACCTCGACACGCGCACCTCCGCCGAGATCATGGATCTCATTCAAGCACTCAACGAGGACCGCGGCATCACTACGATTCTCGTGACCCACGAGGCCGAGGTGTCTGGCCGCACCCGCCGCGTTATCCGATTTCGCGACGGTCGGATCGAATCCGATGAGCAGGCCGCCCCACCGGGGGCCGCGTGAGACCTGCCGACGGCGTTCGACTGGCCCTGCGGGCGCTGCGCGCCAACAAGCTGCGCACGGCCCTTACCTTGCTGGGCATGGTCATCGGCGTTGCGGCCGTAATCGCGCTTACCTCGTTGGGTGCGGGCGCCCAGGCGCGGATCGAGGCGAACATCCGCAGTATCGGCACCAACCTTCTCTTCATCAATCCGGGTGCCCGGTCGGATAGTCCGGGCCGCGGCTTCCGCGACTTCTCGGTCGCGGTCCCCACGCTTACGCTGGAGGATGCGGAGGCCATCGCCGCTGAGCGGGTCGCGGGCGTGGTCGCGGTCGCCCCGCAGCGCTCCATCGGCGCTGCGCTGGTCACTCCCGCCGGCGCCCTGCAAACTCAGCTGCTCGGCGTCACGCCGGTCTACGCCGAGATGCGCGACGTTCAACCGGCGGCCGGCTCGTTTTTTACGCAGAGCGACATGAGCCGCCGGCCGCGGGTCGTCGCGCTGGGTCACGCCTTGGCCGCCGAGCTCTTTCCGAGCGGCAATCCCGTCGGCGCCACGCTGCGCCTCAACAACCAGGTGTTCACCGTGATCGCCGTGATGGAGGAGGAGGGCGCCACCTCCATCCAGGGCACAGACTATTCGGCCTTCATCCCCATCTCCACGTTGAATCAGCGTGTCAGTCCGTCGCGCACCTCTCGCGGTGAGTCGCGCGTCTCGCAGATATTCGTGGAGCTCGTCGACGAGCAGGACACGACGATCGAGCAGGCCACCCAGCAGATTGGCGACCTGTTGCGGGCGCGGCACCGTGTGTCCGAGGACGACTTCACGATCAGCAGTCAACGCGATTTCGTGGCGGCCCTCGAAGAGACCATCACCACGATGACGCTTTTCCTCGGCGCGATCGCCGGAATCTCGCTGCTGGTCGGTGGCATCGGCATCATGAACATCATGCTGGTGTCGGTTACCGAGCGGACGCGTGAGATCGGCATCCGCAAGGCCATCGGTGCGCGTCGACGCGACATCCTCTGGCAGTTCCTCATCGAAGCTGTGGTCGTCAGCCTGGGCGGCGGGGCCGCTGGCGTGATCGGGGGATCACTCCTTTCCCTCGGCGCCGGGCGGCTTGAAGTTGGCGACGGCATAGCCATCCCCACGCAGATCACCCCGGAGCCGATCTTCCTGGCGCTGGGCGTCTCCGTCGTGATTGGCCTGATCTTCGGAATCTACCCGGCTGGCCGCGCCGCTCGTCTTCACCCCATCGAGGCTCTGCGCTACGAGTAGACCCGCCGGCCGAGTCTGAGCCTCGGGGTCGACGGGTGGTCGGCTGAATCGGCGTCCGTAGGCTTTGACACGAACCTCAGACGCTAGTAGCTTACGAGCCAACCGCGCCTCGCGAGCACAAAGCGTACGTAGCGAGGGCGTCGCGGGAGGAGAACTGGCGTGCTGAGCCGCTGCTGCGAGACGCTGAACGGCGTCGGGCAGACTGCGTCATGACGGGGTATCTCGTCCGCCGCTTCGGCTACGTGCTTGTCACGTTCGTCCTGCTGAGCATCGTCGCCTGGATAGTCATTCAGCTTCCGCCGGGCGACTACGTCTCCACCTACATCAACGCGCTTCGCGCCTCCGGTGACGAGATCGACTTCGCCGAGGAGGCCGCGCTCCGCGCCTACTACGGCCTGGACGAGAACATGGTCCTTCAGTACTTCAAGTGGTTCGGCCGCTTCATCCGCGGCGATCTGGGCCGGTCATTTGGATCGTACCGGGAGCAGGATCGACCCGTACTGTCGATTCTGAGCGATGTCGTCCCCTGGACGGTGATGCTATCGCTGATATCCCTGTCGGTGGTGTACCTCATTGCTATCCCGGCCGGCATCTGGGCGGCCACGCATCAGTACAAGCTCAGTGACTACGTCATTTCGATTACGGGATTCATCGGGCTCGCCACGCCCAACTTCATGCTCGCCCTTTTGATGATGTACATGCTGTTCCGCTATTTCGACGTCAGTGCGGGAGGGCTGTTTTCCCCTGAGTACTCGTTGGCCCCCTGGAGTCTCCCAAAGGTCTGGGACCTGTTACAGCACCTCTGGGTGCCGGTTGTGGTTACGGCCACCGCCGGAACGGCCAGCACCATTCGCACGATGCGCGCGGTCATGTTGGACGAGTTGGGCAAGCAGTACGTGATTACCGCGCGAGCGAAGGGCGTGGGCGAAACCCGCTTGCTCATCAAGTACCCCGTGCGGCTCGCCTTGAACCCCATCGTGAGCACGATCGGGTTCATATTCCCCGCAATGTTCAGCGGCGGCGTCATCACGGCTATCGTGCTGAGCTTGCCCATGACCGGAGCGGTGCTGCTGGGGGCCCTGCAGAAACAGGACATGTTCATGGCCGGCAGCATCATCATGATCGAGGCCGGCTTGGTGATCCTCGGCACGGCCGTGTCGGATGTCATTCTCGTGGTCCTTGATCCACGGATCCGTATGGAAAGGGCGGCGACCTGAGATGGCTGCTCAAGTCGAACCTTTAGCTCCCCGGGTCTCCGGCGGCGGCACGGGGATGACCGCCGAGGAACGCTACTACGCGGCTGGCCAGTGGACCCTCATGTGGCGCCGCTTTCTCAAGCACCGCTTGGGATTCGTCAGCTTCGTCATGCTCCTCTTTGCGTACTTCTTCGCCCTTACGTACGACTTTTGGGCGCCCTACGGCGAGCACATCGAGCATGGCCTGCTCAACTCCCCGCCAAGCAAGGTTCACCTCTGGGATTCGGAGGGGAACTTCCAGGGCCCCTTCGTCTATGGCGTGCATGAAGAGCTCAACATGGTGTCGTTCAAGCGCGTATATGAAGAGGACACGACCCGGATTTACAAGATCGGACTCTTCCAGCGTGGCGACCCATACGAGTTCTGGGGCCTGTTCGACACGGATATCCACTTCTTCGGCGCCGGCGAGGGCAACCTCCATCTGTTCGGCAGCGATTCGCTGGGACGCGATATGTTTTCACGCGTGATTGCGGCTTCCCGCATCAGCATGTCGGTCGGGCTCATCGGTGTTGCGCTCAGCTTTATTCTGGGAATCGTCATTGGAGGCGTGTCGGGGTATTTCGGCGGAACCGTCGATCTCGTCATCCAGCGCTTCATAGAGTTCCTGATCTCCATTCCGACCATCCCGCTGTGGATGGGCCTCAGCGCGGCGATACCGGTGCAGTGGAGTTCCATCCAGGTGTTCTTCATCATCACGATCATTCTGTCGATCGTGGGATGGGCTGGCCTGGCGCGCGTGGTGCGCGGCAAGCTTTTGGAGTTGCGCGAATACGACTACGTCACCGCGGCACGTGTGGCCGGTGCCGGCAATATGCGCATCATCTTCGACCACTTGGTGCCGGGATTCTTGAGCTACCTGATCGTCAGCCTCACCCTCCAGGTTCCCGGAATGATCCTTGGCGAGACCACCCTCAGCTTCCTGGGGCTCGGTATTCGAGCGCCGGCGGTCAGTTGGGGCACGCTCATGCAGGACGCGCAGAACGTCCGCAGCATCGCCGTCCATCCTTGGCTCCTTATTCCTGGAGTATTCGTGATCATTGCGGTGTTGCTATTCAATTTCATGGGTGACGGTATGCGCGACGCAGCCGATCCCTACAAGTAGGCGAACGTGGAAGCTTCTAACACGGACGATCTAGTTCTTGAAGTCAACGACCTTCGCACCCATTTCACGCTCGACGAAGGCACGCTGAAGGCTGTCGACGGCGTATCTTTCAAGATCGGCCGCAACCGGGTCCTCGGAATCGTTGGCGAGTCGGGCTGCGGCAAGAGTGTCACGGCCCAGTCGGTCCTGCGCATCGTGCCGTCGCCCGGTCATCTGGTAGAGGGCGAGGTGCTGCTCCATCGCGACGGGCAGATCGTCGACCTGGCTTCCCTGAAGGCGGGCAGCAGCGAGTTGCGTGACATTCAGGGCCGCGACATCTCCATGATCTTTCAAGAGCCGATGACGGCTTTCTCCCCGATTCACTCTGTAGGCAACCAGATCATGGAAGCGATCCTGATTCACGAGGACGTTTCCAAAAGCGAAGCGCGCGAGCGCACCATCGATCTGCTCCGACAAGTGCAGATCCCTGAGCCGGAGCGCCGCATTGATCAGCTCCCGCACGAGCTGTCGGGCGGCATGCGCCAGCGAGCCATGATCGCCATGGCGATGGCGTTGCGTCCCAAGCTGCTCATCGCCGACGAGCCCACCACGGCTCTCGACGTCACGATTCAAGCGCAGGTCTTGCGCTTGATGCGCGAACTGCAGAGCGAGATCGGAATGTCGATCATCTTCATCACCCACAACCTCGGGGTCATCGCCAACATGGCGGACGACGTTGCGGTGATGTATCTGGGCAAGATCGTCGAATACGGCACCGTGAACCAGATCTTCCACTCGCCCCAGCACCCATATACACAGGCGCTGCTCAGGTCGATTCCGCGCGCCGGCCGCGAGGCCAAGGTGCGGCTGGAGGCGATTGGTGGAACCGTGCCTGTTCCCCTCGATCCCGCGGATGCTTGCGGCTACGCACCGCGTTGCACGCATTTCGTATCTGGTCTGTGTGATCTTGAGTGGCCGCAGGAAGTGGAAGTGGAGCCGAACCACTACGCGCGCTGCGTGCTTCATTACAGCGAAGAGCAGACTCAGCAAGTCAAGACCGCGCACGCAGCGGTTGAGGAGCCGGTGGCCTGATGTCGGCGCGGACGCGCAGATCGAGTTTGCCAGCACGCGCAGCGCTGGCCGAGGGGGATTGCGATGACTGAGGACGGAGCCCGGCAAACCGAGGCGCTTCCGGTCATCCTGGATGTGCAGAACCTCCGTAAGTACTTTCCCATCGAACGCGGAATCCTGCGTCGCGTGCGGGGCCATGTGCGCGCGGTTGACGGTGTGTCGCTGGCCGTCCACGAGGGTAAGACTCTCGGGTTAGTCGGCGAGTCCGGCTGCGGTAAGACAACGCTGGGCCGCTGCATCGTGCGCGCGATTGAGCCGACCGAGGGCGAGGTCGTCCTCCATGTGGATGGCCAGGATATCGACGTTAGCGGGCTGACTCAGCGGGAGCTTCGCCCTGTGCGGCAGCACATGCAGATGATCTTCCAGGATCCCTATTCGAGCCTGGATCCACGCAAGACCATCCTCGACATCGTGGCCGAGCCGTTGCGCATCCACAACATCACACGCGGTCGCGACCTTGAGGAGCGCGTACGTGACCTTCTCGACCGCGTCGGGCTCAATGTTCAGTACCTGAAGCGCTACCCTCACGCCTTCAGCGGCGGACAGCGTCAACGCATCGGCGTCGCCCGAGCCCTGAGCCTGAATCCCAAGTTGATCGTGTGCGACGAGCCGGTCTCTGCTCTCGATGTCTCCGTGCAGGCCCAGATCATCAACCTGCTCGACGACCTCCAGAAGGAGCTAGGGCTGGCCTACTTGTTCATCGCGCACGACCTCAGTGTCGTGCAGCACATCTCCGACGAAGTCGCGGTCATGTACGTGGGCAAGATCGTCGAGTTTGCGGAGACCGACGAGCTCTTCTTCAACCCGAAGCACCCCTACACGGAAGCGCTCCTCTCCGCGGTTCCCACACCCGACCCGGACCACAAGCTCGAAGAGATTGAGTTGAAGGGCGAGATCGCCAATCCGGCCGATCCGCCCTCAGGCTGCTACTTCCACCCACGCTGCCAGTACGCGGAGGACATCTGCCGCGAAGAGACGCCGCCCTGGAAAGCAGTCGGCGATGGCCATAACGCCCTGTGCCATTTTGCCGACACGCTTCAGTTGCGCGGCGTCGAGGAGTTACCGGTCCGCAGCGATCAGGCGTAGATGCTCGAGCTGTTTCTCCCGTGGCTCGCGGTAATCGCGGTCGCGGGAGCACTGTTTACCCTGGGGATGCGGCGGTCGGCCAGTCGCGCACTTGAGCGGCTCGGTCGGAAGCACCAGGCGGCCGACACTGTCGTGAATGAGGGCCGCGTGCCCGAGTGGTGGATTGAGCGTGATCGCCGGCGGCTGGAGAATGCCAGACGTAACGGTGCCTCCGCCGAAAACGTGGAGAAGCTCGGGGAGCGCGCGCACAAGCATGCGATGAAGGAGTTTTCCCGCCTGGAGAGGTACCTTCGGAAGACCACACTCGTGGAGGACGAGGAGTCGCGCGCCCTGATCCTCGAATCGATGGAAAAGCGCCGCAGCGAGTGGGAGGTGGCCGGGTGGCGCGAGATTCTGCAGGGCGCCCCTTCAGGCTCCGCCCACCGCGAAGGTTGAGCCCGGCTGGACGTCAGGCGCTCTCTCCGTCACCCCCCGGCGGAAAGCCCGGCCCACTCCGTCACCCCCGCGTACGCGGGGTCCAGTCCTCTGGGTGAGCGTGGCGTAAAGGCGCCGTTCGTGGTGAGCCTGTCGAACCACGCCTTTCCACAAGCTCAGAGCCTGCCCCGTACTCCGATACGGGGGCCAACGGACCGGGAGGCGTTCCCTGCGTTAGAGGAGCACTCTGTTGCTCAACCGTCAACAAAGCTCATGGGAAGTACATCTAGGTCCGCCGGACCTTGATGAAGGTCCCCACCACCTTGCTTTGGCGGGGATCGTTCGGATCGGTGCGCGCATACGCGGCCAGCAGAGTGTCCGGCGCCACTTCCTCCACCCAGTCGTAGCTGCCGCAGTCCCACGGCTGCGGACCGAGATGCAGGCAGAAGTGCCCCATCCACGTGTACCCGTTGTCCAGGCTGAACGTAAGCCAATCGCCGGGCCGGCCGTAGATCACCGCGATAACGCCGTTCGACATGCGGCAGGCGTTGGGCCAGACGCCGCGATCCGCTATCGGGTCGGGCACGCTCCAAGTTAGCCCCGCGTCGATTGAGCGGCTTTGGTACAGCGAGGTGAACCGGCCGTCGTAAGTGCCGCCGGTGCGCATGAAGCACAGCAACTCGCCGTTTGGAAGTATCAGCATGTCCGGCTCCGAGAACCCGGTGATACGAAGATCCTCACTCGGATTCAGGTCGAACGCCACCGTCGCGTGGTAGTTCCACGTGCGCCCCCTATCAGTGGAACGCACTGCGAAAACGCGCCCCTTGCGGTCACCCTCGAACCATCCCAGAAGGCTGGCCAGCAGACTGCCGTCATGCAGCTGCACGATTGAGTGATCGGTGTAGGTCCGCACGTGCTCGCCCCAATACTCGTGACCTTCAACCGCCAGGGCCGGGACCCCGCTGATCGGAACGGTCTCGGCCTGGTGCGTCTGGCCGCCGTCGGTCGAGCGGTACACCACGTCCTCGTAGACGCCCGGCGTCTCCGTTCGCACCAGCCAGGGGTCGCCCAACCGGCCGAACTCGATGATCTCTCCGTCGGGGAACTGAAACGCATTGAAGCTGGGCCAGGCCGGCGCCTCTCGCCAGGTTCGCCCGCCGTCGCGCGAGCGGCGCCATGTCATGTCAGGCTGCAGCGAGGGAACGCCGCCGCCGATCAGCTCGCCGTTAGCGAGCTTGAACAGGAATCCGGCCGGGCACTCGCGATCTTGCTCCGGGATGATCTCAACCGTTTCCTCCACCTGAATCTGCAGCCCGGGCAGCTCGTAATGCCCGCTGCACAGGGCCAGGCGCTCCGCGTCCGAAAGGGCCATGTTTCTCCCCTACAGAGATGGGTCGCCTTGCGCACGCGCCGTTAGTTTGGCGCCGCGCCGCCGGCGACGGCAGTCGCCTCATCATCGCGCAGCGCGTCGCGTGTGTCGCGGTTGCTTTAGTGGCGGGAGGGATCTCCGCGCAGCCGCCCCGCTCTTCTATCCACGTCAATTGCAGTCTGTGCGAAGGTAGACGGGCAGGCTATATCGAGTTCGTAAGGAGATATGTGCCGATGCCCGGTCCTGGCATGGAGCTGGTTGACGAACAAGAGATCGAAGAGGTGATAAGCCTGCTGCGATCAGGCTATCTATTTCGACACAGTACGACTATTGAAGGCAAGAAAGACACGCGTTTTCAGGGCAAGGTCTACGAAGTCGAGCGTACCTTCGCGGATCGATTAGGTGTGGAGCATGCGCTGGCCGTGAACTCCGGCACATCCGGATTGTTCGTCTCACTTGCCGCACTCGGAGTTGGACCGGGTGACGAAGTGATCGTGCCCGGCTACGGATTCGTTGGCACTTATTCGTCGATCGTGCTGGCATGGGCGGTGCCGGTGCTCGCCGAAGTTGACGAGACGCTCACCCTGGACCCCCGCGATCTTCGCGCCAAGATAACGTCGCGCACCAAGGCGATCGTTGTCGTGAACGTACTTGGCGCGCAGGCTCGACTGCGCGAGTTGCGGTCTCTAGCCGATGAGTACGGTCTGCGAATGGTCGAGGACTGCTGTCAATCAGCGGGAGCGAGCTACCGCGGAAGCCCTGTGGGCACGGTTGGCCACATCGGGGTCTTCAGCTTCAATGCCTTCAAACCCATTACATCCTGTGAGGGCGGAATGATTGTGACGGACGACGCGGAGCTGTACACGCGCTGCTTCGCTCTACACGATCAGGGTCTAAGCCCCTCCGGCGACTCGGTGATGATCGGCGAAAGACCGATAATTGGGTTCAACTTTAAGTTCACGGAGATTCAAGCCGCTCTGCTCGGAGTCCAAATCCGCAAGCTGGACCCGATGCTCGAGCACCTCAGATCGAATAAGCGCCGCTATGAAGAGAAGATCGCCGATCTGCCGGGCGTCTCACGTCTCGCGGTAACGGACCCCGAGGGCGAATGCGGCACCGTGCTGGGGGTGCTATTGCCAGACGGGCAAGTGGCCAGGAGGATCGCCGGAGAGCTTGGGACCTGCGTGGTGGCGGACACAGGCTGGCACGTCTACAGCAACATTACCCACCTGCTCGACCAGGCAACCGCCACCCCCGACCGCACACCGTTCAACTCGCCCCTGTACACGCGGAGGGGCGGAGCTGTGACATACCGAAAGGGCATGCTGCCGGTTACCGACGACCTGGTGAGCCGCGCGCTGCTCATCGGCATCGGCGTCAAGGACCCCGCCCTGGGCACCGGGTTCGGGCTTAGCGTGCACGCCGGCCCGGAAGAGGTCGATCGCAGCGCGGCCAGGTTTCGCGAGGTCGTCCTTCGACACCTCGGGTGATTCCGCCCGCCATATCCATTTGCGCGGCGCTGACAATCAATCGGGCGGAAGGGACGTCGTCTAAGTCGGCCAGCAGCGTGGCAGCGACTGGCCAACTTCGATAGCTTCGAAGCAGCTGTATAGCGGTTCGATCGGGCCGGGCGGAAACGAGAACCGGGCCTGGACCACGTGACAGGTCGTTTCCCGACGGCCGTCCGGGAGCGTGTATGAGAGGCAGCCCGTCGAGCCGTCATCGGTCTTCCCTGTGATGGTAGGCCGCTCGCTGCCGCCGCAGCCGGCGATGAGAACGGCAAATGCTAAGGCGAAGACCAACACCATGACACGCATGCTTGATTCTAGATTGTCGTCGCGCCGAGATTGGTGCTCGATGGCCGGTATCGCCGTAAGCGCAGGGAGTTTGCAATCACCGAAAGCGAGCTCAGTGCCATCGCCGCGGCCGCCAGCATGGGACTGAGCTGCAACCCGAACGACGGAAAGAGCACGCCGGCCGCGACCGGGATGAGCAGCACGTTATATCCGAAGGCCCACGCCAGGTTCTGTTTGACCGTGCGCAAGGTTCGCCGGCTCAGATCGATTGCCGTCACGACGCCGCGCAGATCGCCGCGTACGAGCGTAATTTCGCCCGCCTCAACCGCTATGTCGGCGCCGCTCCCCATGGCGATGCCCAGGTCGGCTTGCGCCAGCGCCGGCGCGTCGTTGACGCCGTCGCCAGCCATGGCGACGCGGCGGCCGGCGCTCTGAAGCTCCCGCACGATCGCGGCCTTGTCTTCGGGCCGCACCTCGGCACGGATCTCGTCGATCCCTGCATCGAGCGCGATTGCTTGGGCCGTCGCGCGTTTGTCGCCGGTCAGCATCAGCACCCGCAGCCCCATCCGGCGCAGCGCCGTGACGGCCGCCGGCGCCTCCGGCTTCATGCTGTCCGCGACGGCCAGCACGCCCGCCAGCTCACGGTCTACGGCCGCATACATTGGCGTACGGCCCTGCGCGGCCAGCCGGTCAGCCGTCGCGGCGGCCTCCGCTACGTCCACACCCTCGCCGGCCAGCAGCGCGGCGGTCCCGAGCAGGACGTCACGGCCATCCACCACCGCGCGCACGCCCGCGCCGGTGATCGAGTGGAACTTGTCCGCGCGCACGAGCGCCGCGCCGCGCGCCTCTGCTCCACGCACGATCGCGCGGGCGATGGGGTGCTCCGAGTCGCCTTCCGCCCCAGCCGCGAGCCGCAGGAGCTCCGCCTCCGCCGCGCCGTTGAGCGACACGACATCGGTCAGCTCCGGCACGCCGCGCGTGACGGTGCCGGTCTTGTCGAGCACCAGGGTGTCGATCTTGCCGGCGACTTCCAGCGCCGCGCCGCCGCGGATCAGTACCCCTCGCCTGGCGCCCTGGCCGGTGCCGACCATGATCGCGGTGGGCGTCGCCAGGCCCAACGCGCAGGGGCAGGCGATCACCAGCACCGCCACGCAGCTGACCAGCGCGTGCGTGACTTTCGGATCCGGCCCGATCGCCAGCCAGATAGCCAAAGTGGCGAGCGCGGTGAGAATCACGGCGGGTACAAAGCGCGCTGCCGCCCAGTCCGCAAGCTTCTGCACCGGCGCTTTGGACCCTTGCGCCTGCTCGACCAGCCGGATGATCTGAGCGAGCACCGTCCCGCGCCCGACCGTGGTCGCGCGCACGCGCAGGCTGCCCGTGGTATTGAGCGTGGCGCCGATAACGGCATCGCCCGGGCCGCGCTCAACCGGGATGCTCTCGCCGGTAACCAGCGACTCGTCCACGGCGGAAGCTCCCGCCACGACCTCACCGTCAACCGGCACCTTCTCGCCCGGCCGCACCAGCACCACGTCGCCTGTGAGCACCTCTTCAATAGCGACTTCCAGCGTCTGGCCGTCGCGCTCTACCCGCGCGGTCTTCGCCTGCAAGCCCATGAGCTGTTTGATCGCGGCGGCGGTTCGGCCTTTGGCGTGCGCCTCCAGGTAACGGCCGAGTAGGACCAGGCCGATGATGATTGACGCGGTGTCGTAGTAATACGCGGTACTTGCGGCGCTGCCCGCCAGCGCGCCCGGACGGATTGTCAGCACCAGGCTGTAGAGATAGGCCGCGCTCGTTCCCAGCGCGATTAGAGCGTTCATGTCAACCGAACGACGCCGCGCCGTGCGCCAGGCTCCTTCGTAGAAGCGCCATCCAGCCCAGAGCTGCACCGGCGTGGCCAGAGCCAGCATCACGTAGGGCGACTTCAGAAAGTCAGGCGCCCATTGCCGCAGCCAGGGCAGGTACTCGGCGCCTGCCCAGAGCAGCAGCACGCCGATGCCCAGCGCGAAGATGGCTTGGTTGCGCAGCAGCGCCCGCTGCCGCCCGCGCGCCGCTTCGGCTGCGCTCTCAGCCGCCGCGACGCGGTCGCCCGCATCCTGACCGATCTCAATCACGCGGTATCCCGCCGCTCCTGCCGCCGCCTTGAGATCGACAACCGCGGCCAGGCCTTCCACGTGGCGCACCCGCGCCTCCTCGGCGACCAGGTTCACGGTGGCGTCCAACACGCCCGGCGCCGCCGCCAGCGCCCGCTCGACCCGGCCCACGCAGGCGGCGCAGTGCATGCCCTCGACGCGCAGGACCGTGGCGCCCACCGGTACCTCGTAGCCGGAGTCGCGCACGGCCGCCACCATCGCTCGCATGTCCAAGCGAGCGGGATCGAAGCGGGCGGTGGCGGTCTCGGCCGCAAGGTTGGCGCTGGCCTGGGCCACGCCGTTCACCTCGCCTATGGAGCGCTCGACCCGGTTCACGCAGGATGCGCAGTGCATGCCGGCCACCGGTATGGTCAACTCCGCGAGAGCGCCGCCGGAGGTAGGTTGTGCCGTAGTCATCCCGTCGCCTCAGTGCCGCCGTCGCGGCGGGCAGCGCGGCTCGTGTCCTCTGGATCAGGTCCGTCTAGCGCCTGCGCCACGTTCTCGAGAACCTCTCCGGTGGAGGCGGCGCGGAGCAGCTGGCCGCTTCCCTTCACGACTATCGGCGGCGCAAGATACGGCGGCCGCTATCGCTCGTAGTTCCACGCCATAACCCGCCCAAGTGGGCGGTCTTCGAGTATAAGCGCCGACAGGTTCCATCAAGCGTCCGCTAACGCGGCGCCCTCGCCCCGGACTTTGACGTTGGCGGCATGCTGTAACTGGTGCGCTGGGCGGCGACCGGCCGCATCGAAAGCGCGCCTCGCAAGCCCCAGGGCAGTCCGTAGTGGATCCCTTTGATCAGTTTTCCGTCCGTCATTCCCGCGCACGGAGACCTTTGAATAATTGGGGATGGAGCGCGTGGGGAGGGGCATCGGCAACGCCTGGAGGCCGGCGCGGCGTCCGGTCGGTCGGGCCGGCACGAGATCCCGTGCCGCGGGACCCCGCGCGCGGCGCACTGGTCCCGCGGTCAGCCCGTGGCCCAGGCCAGGGTGTCCGCTTTGCGCAGGTTGTAGGCCATGAGCTTGAACCACAGCTCCACGGTGTTGCGCCCCAGCCCGCGGTAGCGCACCCGCTGGTAGCCATAGCTGCGCTTGAGGGTGCCGAAGACCTTCTCCACCAGCGCCCGGCGGGGCGCGATGAGGGCGTTGCGTCGCTGCTGCCAGACGGGGAGCGCCCGTTGGTGTTTGTGGGAGCGGTGCATGATCCGGTCGTTGATCCCCTGGGCCCGCAGCCACCGGCGCCGGCGCGTGGACTCGTAGGCCCGGTCGCCGTACACCGCCCGCTCGTCCCCGCTCACCAAGGCGTCGGCCACCTCGCTCTCGGAGACGTTGGCGGGGGTCAACACGGCCCGCCGCACCAGGCCCGTGTCCTCGTCCACCCCCAGATGCACCTTGTAGCCGAAGTGGGAGCGGGTGCCCCGCCCCCGCTGGGTCCACGCCGCCTCCGGGTCGGTGGTGCTCGGCGCCCCGCGCCCCGCCGCCAGCGGCGGCCGCCGCACCTGCGACGCCACCAGGGTGGCGTCCAGCAGCGTGCCCTGCTTCAGCACCAGGCCCTGTGCGTCCAGTTGCGCCGCCAGCTCCGTAAACAACGGCGCGCTGAGCCCGTCGACCTCCAACGCCTGACGAAAGCGGCTGATGGTCGAATGGTCCGGCGTGGCGTCCTGCAGGCCCAGCCCCACAAAGCGGCGAAAGGAGAGTCGGTCGCCCAGCGCCTCTTCCAGCTGCGGGTCCGAGAGGGTGTACCACTGCTGGAGCAGCAGCACCTTCACCATCAGCAGCGGGGGATAGCTGGGCCGCCCGCGGGCGGCGGCGTGCACGCCGGCCACGACCTGCCCGAGCCGCTCCCAGTCCACCGCGTCGTCGATCCGCTCCAGCCGCTGGTTCTGGCCCAGCGTCTCCGACACCAACGCTTCCGCGAGCGACGGCCGGCCCATGTCCCGGTGCATTCAACCCGCTCCACAATCGTCAGGATGGCGCCACCTAATTTTCCGCCCCGCCCCCGGATTTACGCAAAGGTCTCCGCACGCGGGAATCCAGACCCCGCCCGCCGACGGACGAACCGAGCGGGCCGCGAGTCTGCCCGCTGGCGATGTGTCACCACGCAGCGCACAGACATCAATGTGACCCACTACCCGGCAGTCGCGCCGGTGGCTCATACGGTGGGATGATGACAATCTAGCCTAGGCGCCCGCCGAACAATCACGGCGAGCGATTTTGTCTGTGAGCGGGGGGACGGAGCCATGGCGACTTCGCGGCTACGAATCATCCTGGCGGCGGGCGTGGTGGGCCTGGTCGTGGTCGTCATCGTTGCCTGGTGGCTCATCTCACCGCTGTTCGTCGATCGAGTCGTGGACGAGGCGTTTCCTTTCGAGCTGCCAAGCCAGGAGGAAATGGCTGAGATGTCGGACATCGAGTTGACGGAGATGGAAACCGAGTTCGAGGACGCCATGCCCAGCACCGAAACGATCGCCAGCATGTCTTCGGAGCAGCAGGACATGGTGCAGGAGCGTGTCATGACCGCCGCGGCGGTCATGCCCGACCACGAGATGGATGAAGAGATGCCGGCCATGGAAGAGCCCGCGGCAATCCTCGCCGGATCATTCCGCGGGGCGGACGACTTTCACCGGGGCGAGGGAATGGCGTCCATCTTCGCGCTGCCGGACGGTTCACACGTGCTGCGTCTCGCGGACTTTATGGTCACCAACGGCCCGGC
Source organism: Chloroflexota bacterium (assembly GCA_965220075.1). GTDB lineage: Bacteria > Chloroflexota > UBA11872 > UBA11872 > UBA11872. The sequence continues at coordinate 43,972 of OZ244806.1, read as the reverse complement.
CCTCAGCGTGCTGCTCTCAACCACTCCCGCGCCCGCCAATAGTGACGAGCTGGGCGAATATCTCGATGTTGGAGCGCTCAAGGGCAATATCGGGAATCAGAACTACGAGATCCCCGCGGGAACCGACCTGACGCAATACGCCAGTGTGGTGATCTATTGCGTGCCCTTCCACGTGGTATTTGCCACGGCGTCCTTGAGCGGCTGACGCGCGTTCAGGCTGGCGCCGCTACCGTGCTCGCCGCCTGTCCGCCGCGCCGCGCGGGATACCGCGGTGGCCGCGTATGAGGTTGGCGCGGCGGTTCGCGCGACTCGAGCTGGCGGCCGGCGCGCTTGCCGGGCTGGTGGCAGGGGTTCCGTTCGCCCTGGCAATGCTGCAAGATCCGCGCGCCGCCGAGGTCACCGGCCTCCTCGGCGTCAACGCCAGCGGGGCCGGTCTGGCCTTGCACTTTGCTCTCGCGGCTGTCGTCGGCGCCGGCTTCGGCGCTCTGCACAATCACGACAGCCGGGGTTACGCCGCCGCCATCACCCTCGGGGTCGTGCTGGGATTGCTCGCCTGGGTGCTTGGACCGCTGACCCTGCGGCCGCTGCTTGACGGGGTAGGCCCCACCTGGTCGATCGGGGAGGCTTCGGACTTCTTCCCAAGCCTGATCGGCCATCTCATGTTCGGCGGCTTGGCGGGGTTGGGACTGCACCTCCTGCTCATGCTGGCGCACAGGCTCGTCGCGCCGGAGGCGCGACAGCCGCCCGCGCGCAAACCGCCCGGCCGGATCGTGATCTTGGGCGGCGGTTTCGGGGGTATGAGCGCCGCTCAACGCCTGGAAGAGATCGTGCCGCGGGATGGCGCTGTCGAGGTGACAGTCGTCAGCCAAAGCAACTTCCTGCTCTTCACGCCCATGCTGGCGGAGGTGGCGTCGAGCAGCTTGGAAGCGCCGCACATCTCGGCGCCTATCCGTGCGGCCTGCCCGCATACTCGCTTCCGTCACGCGCTTGTCGAGGGCATCGACAGCGCTGCGCAGGTCGTCTATGCGCGGCGCGCAGGCGCGCGCACGGCTGAGACCATGCCCTACGACCAGCTCTTGATCGCCCTGGGAGCGGTGCCCAACTTCTACGAGCTGCCGGGACTGGCCGACCACGCGTTCGCCCTCAAGACGCTCGAGGACGCGGTCCGACTGCGCAGTCACGTGATCGGCCTGCTGGAGAGGGCCGACGTCGAAACCGACGCGGCCATGCGGCGCCGTATGCTCACATTCGTAGTGGCTGGGGGCGGCTTTGCCGGCACCGAGACGATCGCTGAGATTCGCGACCTGGTGCGCAGCGTGCGCCGCTACTACCCCGATCTGAACCACCAGGACATGCGCTTCATCCTGGTGCACTCGCGCGATCGTATCCTGCCCGAGCTAAGCGCCGAGCTGGGCGAGTACGCGCGGCGCAAGCTCGAGGCGCGCGGCGTCGAGTTCGTGCTGGGAAGGCGCGTCGCCGCCGCCGGCCGCGACGAGGTGCGGCTGAGCGACGACACGACCATCCCGACCAATACGCTGGTCTGGACCGCCGGCAATCAACCGCACCCCTTGCTGCGCGGACTGCTGTGTGAGCACGCGCGCTCGGGTCAGGTCGTCACCGACGCCAGCCTGCGAGTGCGCGGGCTGGACAACGTGTGGGCGGTGGGCGACGCGGCCCAAATCCCGGATCCCGGCGCTGACGGCTCGTATTGCCCGCCCACCGCGCAGCACGCCCAGCGCCAGGGCCGCCTGGCGGCGGAGAACATGCTTGCCGCCCTCACCGGCGGTAGGCCGCGTGATTTTCGATTCCGCAGCTTCGGCTCGCTGGTGGCGCTGGGTCACCGCACCGCCGCGGCGGAGATCGCCGGTCGCAAGTTCTCGGGTCTGCTGGCCTGGGTCATGTGGCGTTCCATCTATCTCAGCAAGCTGCCCGGACTGGAGCGCAAAGTGCGCGTGGCGCTCGACTGGACCATCGATCTCTTCTTCGCGCGGGACATCGTCTTGCCCAGCGGCGTGTCGGGCGACGCCGCGCCGTCCCGCCGGACCGAAGGCGGCGAGCACGCCGTGGCGGCCCCTGAGCCTCGCGCCGGCGCCGAGCGGCCATGACAAGTTCCAATCGGATCGCCGCCTGGATGCTCGCGGGCGCGCTGGCCGGCCTGGCGGGCGGCATCGTATTTTGCCTGGCGATGTGGCGGCTCGGCGCGCTGAGCTCGATCGCGGAGCTGGTACGCGCCGGCGACTCGCTGCCCATCGGCATTGCCATCCACCTGGTGATCTCCGCCGTCGTGGGCGCCGGGTTCGGCCTGCTGGTGCGGCACCTCGGCCACGGCGGCGGCGACATGCTCTTCTGGGGCCTCACCTATGGCGCGCTGTGGTGGTTCATCGGACCCCTCACCTTGATGCCGATCATCTTGGGAGCGGGCCTGGGCTGGGACCTGCACACGGCGCAAGCGGCGTTTCCGAGTCTATTGGGGCATCTCCTCTACGGCGCTGCAACCGGCCTGACGCTGCTCGCCGTGCGGCGCCGGTGGCTGCATTCCCTTCCGTTAGGCAGCCTCTTGCGCGCGGCGCTCGCGGGTCTGGCGGCGGCCGCGATCGTGGGCAAGACCATGAGCGACCAGCACCGCCTCGCCGCTGCCGCCGCATTGCCCGATAGCACGCCGGATGAGCTCGCCTGGGCGGCCTGGCTCGCCATCGGCGTGGGGAGTGCGCTGGCGCTCGCGCTGGTGACGCCGCCCCGGATGGACGGCGCCGGCGTCGCTCTCGTGCGCGGCTGCATGTTCGGGTTCCTGGCCTGGATCGTGCTGCCCCGCACGCTTCTCCCGCTCATCGGTGTTGCCGAGTTGTCCTGGTCCATGGCCGACGCCCGCGACGGATTCGACGCGCTGATGGCCTATCTCCTGTTCGGCGCCTTCCTGGGGATGTTCTACGACTGGCTGGAGTCGCTCTGGCGTGCGCTTTTCGGCGACGAGGGCACGGATGAGGACGAGGGCGTGGGCGCGCGCGGGCTGCGTTCTATCGGCCGCGGCTCACTGGCGGGAATCGTGGGCGGGATCCTCTTCACCTACGTGATGGTGCAAGTCGGCGCCCTGCGGGACGTGGCCAACCTGATGCGCATGGACGTCGAGGCGGTGGGATTGGTGGTCCACTTCATCATCTCCTGCATCTGGGGCGCTACTTACGGGTTGCTCTTTCGCCGCCAGGCCTACGACGTGGGATCTGCCGTGGGATGGGGCATCTCCTACGGCTTTTTCGTATGGCTGATCGGCCCCCTCACGCTCATGCCGATGCTGCTCGGCTTCACGCCGGACTGGACGGCCGACACGGCCGCGGGACTGACCGCCAGCCTGGTGGGGCACCTGGCCTACGGCGCCGGGCTGGGAGTCACCTTTCACTACTTCGAGGCGAAGTTCAGCCCTTGGTGGATACCGCGCCGCAAGGCTGACGCCGTACGGGCGCAGCGCCGGCGCGCTCAAATCCTGACCTCCGCCCCCGCGCTCTGGGCGCTCGTGATCGTGGTTGGATTGACGCTGCCCATCGTGTTCGGCGCCGCGCCCTGATTTCGGCGCCAGCACAGCCCTCAGCCGGCGTGCGGGGACTACGCTGGCGCACCGCGCGGGCGCGCGGATAGCACGCTTACCGCCTCTCGCTCAAGCAGCGGCCGCGCCCTCTCCCTCGGGAGAGGGTTGGGGTGAGGGTCTTCGCCCCCTATTCCCTACGGCGACTTTCGCGCAACTCCCAGGCGCTGCTTCTGTCATTCCTGCGGCAAGCGGGAACCCAGCAGGCCGCGGAGCTAGCTGCGTGGCAACTCCAACGCCTCAGTTGGAAGACGCCCGCAACGCCTTGTCGATCTGCTCCTGCCAGATCTCGTCGTAGCTCTTGTCTTCCAGCACTCCAACCAGTGGCACACGCTCCGGGCCTGGATGCACGCCGCCGCTGTCGTCGACAAACCCGCCCAGCAGTTGCCTACGGATAGGGTCCGCACGCGCGATCAGCTCGGGCGAGCTGGCCAGACGATCGCCCAGTCGCAGCCAGACGGGCCCGTAGACGTAGTACAGGTTCTTGCGCCGCACGTTCGAGGTATTTCGCGCCACGGCGTGCCAGAGGGCGTTGTGGAAGAGGATCGCGTCACCCGCGCGCAGCGTCACCTGCTTGGCGCCCGGCACGCCCGCGTCGATCTCCCCCACGTCACGGAAATGCTCCAGCCCCGTGACTGTGCCCCGATTGGCCGCGTCGCCCGGGAAACCGTTCACGTGGCTGCCCGGTATGCAGAGGAAGTTGCCCATGTCCGGTTGATCGACGTCGGTCAGAAACCAGCCGATCTTGAGGTGCAGCAGCGGCATCAGTCCGCCCGCGCGCGGGAAGGGATACGGCTTGGTGCCGTCGTAGTGCCAGCGAATTCCCGGATGCGGGGTTGGCGGTCGCACCATGAGCTGCGAGCCCATGAGCTGCATGTTGCCGCCGATCAAATCGGCCACGATACCCAGATGGTTGGGGTGGTCGATCAGGTTCAGGAAGGCCTCGTCCTCCTCGATGATGTTTAGCTGGGAGAGGAACTCATCGGGATCGCGGCCCTTTCGTTGGGACTCCGCGTCTTGCCGGTCGACCGCCTCGCTGAGGGCCGCGACCTCGACCGCCGACAGCACTTGCTCGAGGACCAGGTAGCCCTCGGAGTCCCATTGTGCGCGTTGCGCCTCGCTGAGCCGCTGGAATGTGACAGTCTCTTGCGCCACAGCTCTCAACCCCCGCAAATGTCCGCCGCCGCCCTACGGCCCGGCGGACTGTCGGCCAACCGCGTTGGCCCGGCCCCTCTCGCGGGACATGGTAGGCCATGCACACGTGCCGGGCGGAGCGGCCGCCTGCCCAGAGCGTCAGGGCCTCGGCCAGGCGCGCCAGCCGCGAGTGTCAGCCGCGCATTGGCGCGCTGGCGGAGTAGCCGACCAGGTAGCGCACCAGCGGCGAAAGTCTCCGTGCGGTGGCCGAGTCCATACCGGCCTTGTTGTCGCTGTACGGCTTGACCCACGAACGGCAGTAGTAGTTGAGGATCGCGCGCCGGGGCGCGTCGGTGGAGTTGGGTCCGGATCGGTGCCACGTGTTCGAGAGCCACATGGCCACCGAGCCTGCCGGAGCTGTCAGCACGGCCACGTCGGCCCCCATGGACTCGCCCCAGGGGGGCTTCTTGCGTCGCAGATGACTGCGCGGGACGACCTGCGTGGCGCCGTTGTGCTCCGTGAAATCGTCGAGCATCCAGGCGTTTTGAACAGTCAGCGGGAAATCCGGCAGCGGCTCCGGTAGCTGTCCCAGCGGCACGTCCACGTGCCAGGCGCCGCCTTCGGTCGAGCGCGCCCCGATGCTCGTGGCGCCGGAGTCGGAGAGCACGCAGTCCTCGCCCACTGCATGCCGGGCCAGCCCCAGTATGGTGGGATGCTCCACCAGCGCCCCAAACTCCGGCGCCTTGACGATTAGCCGGTTGATGCGCTGCGAGCGGTCCTGGTCGAACAGGGTCGGCAGGTGCAGAAAGGTCTTGCTGACCTTCTCGATAGGCACCGGCCAGGGCGTATTCTCGTTCTGCGCGCGCGTGTTGCGAACACGCCGCATCAGGCGCTCGAACTCGGCGTCGCTGGACGTGTAGCTGGCGCGCAGATAGCTCTCGATGGCGTCGTCCCCCGGCAGCGTCGGTCCGTCCTCGGGCTCGTGGGGATGCTCACGCTCGCGCTCGAACAGCTCCTCGACCAGCTCGCGGTAGCGGCGTACCTCGGCGTCGCTCAGGACACCCTTGATTACGGCATAGCCCTCGGCATCGAGCTGGTCGGTCAAAGCTTTGTGATCCACTCTCATCATCTCGCCAGTAGCCATGTCGAGCGTCCTCCCGTGAGCGCGCGTGTCACTCTGGCCGCCTCCGGCCGCCCGGCCCGCCGAGCGTCCACGCCGTTGATGGTCGCCGAAAGCTGGCTGTCATGCTGCCGCGTTATCGCGTGGCAGGCAACTTTCAGGGGCCGGGCGCCCCGCAAGTCCGCCCTATCGGCGCTGTCCGACTCTAGATGTCGACCGCCAGCAGCTCCTCGCCCCATATGACTGGGCCGTCGTAGGCGCGTTTGACCTCGGCGATCGCGCTCGTCTTCGCCTCGGGCTCGTCCAGGCTGGGGTGCTGGTGATTGACCAGCAGGCGCTTGGCGCCAGCCTCGGCCGCCTGGCGCCCACAGCTCTCGGTGCCGGTTTCCGAGACGAGGTTGTCGGCCTCCATCTGCGCCTCGAGCCGCGTGCCCTCCATGACAAGCAGGTCGGCGTCGCGGGCCAGATTGGTCACGGCTTTGCACGGGCGCGTGTCACCGGCGAAGACCACCACCGCGTCGTCCGTCTCGACGCGATAGCCGTAGCACGTCAGCCACGGCTGCGCGTGCTCCACTTCGGCGGCGGTCACGGTCCAGCCGGCGCCGTTCACGCGCTCTCCCGGCCCGATGTCGCGCGCCTGGATCGACGGCGGCCGGCGCTCGCCTACGCCGCCGCGGCTGCGATAGGCGTTAAGGCTCATGCGATGGTTCGTGCGCGCGACCACGTCCGGCCAGTAGGCGCCTTCCTCCGGCCCGAGAAGCATGCGCGTAAGCCGCTCGGTGGGGGCGGGACCGTAGACGCTCAAGTCGGGCTCACGGCCGGTGTGCATGTCGAAACGCGTGAGCAGGAAGCAGGCGTAGTCCGAGTTGTGATCGGAGTGATGATGCGTGAAGAAGAGGTTGTCCACGGCGGTTGCGGGCACGCCGGCCGCGTACATCTTGTAGGTGGACGCCGGACCGCAGTCGATCATCAGCCAGGACTCACGGACCTGCAGCAGGAACGACGTTCCCCAGCGCGCCTTGCCGGGCGTAGGCGTGCCGCAGCCGAGAACGATCAGCCGAGCCATGAGCCGCCTTTCTCCGGGTCTGCCACCGCGGGTGACGAGCTCGCCACACTGTAGTAGACCGAGGCGTGACTCCGGCGGGGCGCGGTGCGCCGGCGCCCACAACCGTGATGGAGACCTTTGCGTAACCCCTTGTCATTCCCGCGCACGGAGACCTTTGCGTAACCTCTCCAGCGGAGGCGGGAGAGCGGGCCTTATCCCCTCTCCCTTGAAGGGAGAGGGCTAGGGTGAGGGTGATCCGAGGCTTGCGGTTGGGGTGTCGACCAGTTATGCAAAGGTCTCCGAACGCGGGAATCTAGGCCCCACCCAACCTGGAACCGCGCAGGGTTCTCCCCGGACATCCTTAGCCTGACCGGGTTGTGCATACGTCTCCGGCGCGGGACGGCGGGCGCCCCTTCGAGCGGCCTCAGGCGGCGACCGGCTTCTTTGCTCCGATCTTGTCGAGAGCCGCGTCGACGGCCGCTTTTTCTTCGGCGTTGGCGGCGCGGAAAGGCGGCCTCGGCGCACCGCCGTAGAGCCCCACGTACTCCAGCGAAGCCTTGATGAGCGCCGAGTGCTGCAGTCCGCCCACGCCCATCCCGCCCTCGCCTTGGAAGAGGTCGAAGTAAGGCGCCAGGCGCGCGTGCCAGCGTTCAGCCGCCGCGTAGTCGCCGTCCTCCAGCAAGCGGAAGAATTCGAGCTCAAACTCGGGCCAAAAGGTGGCGGGGCCGGAAATGAAGCTGGTTGCGCCGTGCATGTGGGCGAGCGCCGACGTGTAGCCGAGCGAGTTGTCCACGAATGCGAAGCGGTCCGCGAAGCGCTGCAGGGCTTCCACCATCTCCTCCAGGATTAGGGCGTTTCCGTACTTCAGCGAAACGATGTTGGGCAGATCGGCCAATCGCTCGATCAGTGGAAGCGTGAGCTTGGTGCCCGCGCCCGCGCGCCAGGATTGGTCGTAGATCATGATCCCGGCGTCGAGCGACTCGGCCAGGATGCGGTACCACTCGAACAGCGAGTCCGCCTCCATCGGGTAGTAGCAGGGCGGCGGGATCATGAGATAGCGCGCGCCCGCCTCGACAAGCTGCCGGCCGGTGGATATGACGTCGTCCAGATTGAGGCTGGCCACTCCGCCCACCACGGGCATGCGGTCGCCGCAGACCTCCAGCGCCGTCTCGACCATGCTGCGGCTCTCGTCGGACGAGAGGCTCACGTACTCGCCGGTTCCGCAGGGGCAGATGATGAAACCCTGGCCGGTGGCGAGTCCGCCGTCCAGCATGAATTGGATGTTGCCGCGCAAGGCGTCGAGGTTGAGACTGAAGTCCTCATTGAACGGCGTCATCGGAAGCGCCGCGGGTCCGCGCAGCTCGCCTTTGACCTCGTCGATATCCCACTGCATAAGCCACCTCACGATCGCTCGTTACTCGCGGCGGCGCCGCGTGTCACGAAGACACATGCCCAACTCAGCGCTCAGCTTAGATGCCTGCACCGTGATTCGAAAAGCCCGCGAGCGCGCGGCCGCGCGTGAAGCCGACCGCTCGGCGTCAATTGCAGCCGCGCGCGAGCAATCCGCCTAGCTTGAAGCTGGGGCCGCGCCGCTGAATAGAGTCAGGCGCTTGCGGGACGGTCCGCGTTGCCGACCGGCCAGGCGCCTAGAACCCGGATCGACACGCACAGGTCGCGCAGCTCGTCCAGCGTGGCTTCCACCGGCGAGTCGTCCGGATGCCCGGAAAGCTCCAGGAAGAATCGGTAGTCGCCCGGCTTTACCCGGGACGGCCGCGATTGAATGAAGGTGAGGTTGATCCCGTGTGTGCGCACCACGCCCAGCACGTCGTGCAGCGCGCCCACGCGGTCTTTGACCGTCAGCATCAGAGCCGTCTTGTCGGACCCCGTACGCGCCGCCGGGCGCGTGGCGATCACGTAGAAGCGCGTTTGGTTGCCGGCGACGTCCTGGATGTTGCTGTGGATCGTCGTCAGGCGGTGCGCCGCGCCTGCGCTGACGGGCCCGATCGCCGCGCTTCCCGGCTCCGAGGCGGCCCGCCGCGCCGCCTCGCTGGTGCTGGCCACCTCGCTGGTGGGAACGCCCGGCATGTTGTGGGCCAGCCACAGGCGGCATTGCTGCAGAGCCTGTGCGTGCGAGTAGAGGACGCTGTAATCGGCTCGGCGCTCCAGCGCCAGCAGGTTTTGCGATATCGAGAGGTTGATCTCACTGCAAACGTGCACGTCGTGGTCCGGAAACAGATCGAGCGTCTCGCCGACGGTGCCGCTGGTGGAGTTTTCCACCGGCACCACGGCGTGTGTGGCTTCGCCGCGCTCCACCTGCTGGAACACGTCGCGCAGCGTCGGCAATGGCACGAATTCGGCGGACTGGCCGAAATAATCCAATGCCGCCTCGTGGCTGAACGTAAACGCCGGGCCCAGATGCGCCACCCGCTCGCGCTCTTCCAGGTTGCGCCCGGCCGAGATGATCTCTCGAAAGATCGCTCGGATCTGCGCCGAGTCGAATGGCCCGGGATTGAGGCGCGTGACCCGCTCGTAGATGGCGCTCTCGCGGTCCGGCGCGAAGGCTGGCGCCTCGGCCTTGGCCTTGAGTGCCCCTATCAGCTTGACGCGCTGCCCGCGCTGCGCGAGTAGCTCAATCAGCTCGGCGTCGATGGCGTCGATTGCCCGACGCAGGTCGTCGAGCGATTCGGGCACGCCGCCAGTCTCCCCGCGCAAAGGTGGGCGGGATTTTAGCACCGGGCCACGCCGAGTCCGCCGCCGACGGGAGCGATGCTCGGCCCCTAGACCGTGCGCGCGCTCCCGCGCTAGCGCAGGCCGAGCTCTCCGGTGGCTTGGCTGATGGCCGCCACGGCCTCGCTCAGGTCGGTCTGCGAGTGAGCCGCGCTCACCATGATCCGAATCCGCGCCGCGTCCCGCGGCACCGTGGGGAAGGCCACGCTTTGCACGAAAACGCCCAGCTCACGCAGCCGGTCGCTCAGCTTGTGGGCGCGCTCGGCCGCGCCCACGATCACCGGCGTGATGGGGGAGTCGCTCCGACCCAGGTCTAGGCCCAGATCGGCCAGTTGCCCCTTCAGCGAGCGCGCGTTCGCCCACAGCCGGTCCACTCGCTCCGGTTCCCGCTCCAGCACTTGAATTGCCGCCCGACACGCCGCCACGACGGCCGGCGGGTGTGCCGTTGAGAACAGAAACGGCCGCCCAAACTGGATGAGATAGTCGCGCAGCGCCTGCGTGCCCGCGATGTAGCCGCCCATCGCCCCGATCGCCTTGGAAAGCGTGCCCATCTGCACGTGCACGCGGCCGTGCAAGTCGAAGTGGTCCACCGATCCGCGGCCGCCGCGGCCCAGCACCCCGCTCGCGTGCGCGTCGTCCACCATCACCATCGCGCCGAACTCCTCGGACACCTCCACGATGTCCGGCAGCGGCGCGATGTCGCCGTCCATGCTGAACACGCCGTCCGTGACTACCAGCTTGCGCCCGTAATCACCCGACTCCCTGAGCGCCTCGCGCAGTGAACCCGCGTCCGCGTGCGCGAATCGTTTGATCGTGGCGCGGCTCAGCCGGCAGCCGTCGATGATGCTTGCGTGATTGAGCTCGTCGCTGAGTATCACGTCCTCGCGCCCCACCAGCGCGGGGATCACGCCGAGATTGGCGGCGAAGCCCGATTGGAATACCAGCGTCGCCTCGGCGCCCTTCCAGGCGGCGATCTCTCGCTCGAGCTCCTCGTGGATGGTCATGGTCCCGGCGATCGTGCGCACCGCGCCGGCCCCCGCGCCGAACTCGTCAACGGCGGCTTTGGCGGCGGCGCGCAGCGCCGGATCGTTCGCCAACCCCAGGTAGTCGTTCGAGGAAAGGTTGATCAGCTCCCGTCCGCCAATGCGAATGCGGGGACCCTGCGGAGACTCGAGCGGCCGCAGCGTCCGAAACAGCCCCTGCTCACGCATGCCGGCAAGCTGCTCATCGATGAAGTGAAGCGGGTGCATAGCCACCAACTGATCGCGCCTGCGAGTGCGTCTCAGACTAACGATTCGCGTCCAACTCGACTAGTCGGCCGCTCGCCCGGTCAGGCCCTCATGCGGCGCCGCGCGTGCGATGGGAGCGTCACAGCGGCCCGCCAACCGCCTGCGCCGCCAAGCCTGCCCGGCGCCCGCTATCATGCCGGGTCGGTGCCCGCGCCGGCTTGTGATGCTCATCCCTCAAGAGTCCATTCCTTGACCAACACCGCCGCTTGCGCCCCGCGTCCATCGCGTTCGCACACGCGCGACCGGGCTGTAATGCCTACCCGCGGCGCATGATCGAGTCGTCGCCCGGTCAGGACGCGCTGCTCGGGGTCGCCGCCGAGGCCGCGAGGGCCGCCGGCGGCGAGCTAATGCGACGGCTTCGGACCCCCCGCGATGTCCGCTGGAAGACCTACGCGGGTGAGCGCACGGTCGTCACCGACGCTGATTTCGCGGCGGACGCCGCGATTCGCCGCGTGCTGGAAAGCGCCTTCCCCACTCACGTGATCTTTTCCGAGGAGTTCCCGCACGACGACATTTTGGGGCCGGACGTGTGGGTCGTGGACCCGCTCGACGGCACCGACAATTACTCGCGCGCTCAGCCCCAGTTCTGCGTCAGCGTGGCGCACGCCTGCAACGGCCGGGTCGACGCCGGGGTGGTCTTCGATCCCGTGAGGGAGGAGATGTTCACGGCTGGCCGCAATGGCCCGGCTCGGTTGAACGACGGCGACATCCAGGTCAGCCGCGTCGACGATCCGGCCCAGGCCACCGTGACCTGGGCGCAGCGTGGAATCTCGCCCGACGACTCGCGCCGCTTTGTCGAAGCCCTGGCAAGCGCAGCCCGCACCTTTCACCGCGTGCGCATGACCGGCAGCGCGGCGCTGGAGATGGCCTGGATCGCGGCCGGCCGCTATGACGGCGCGTTATACAGCAACGTCAAATGGTGGGATCACGCTGCCGCTGTCTTGATCCTCTCGCGCGCAGGCGGGCGAGCGACCGATCTCTTCGGCGCTCCCGTAGGTCCGCTGAGCCGCCGCTGCGCGTTTAGCAACGGCCACCTGCACGACGAGATTGTCAGTCTCGCCCGCGAGCACGGACTGCAAAAGCCATTCGAGCCTGCGGCCACCTGAGCGGCGCCGGCGCCCCAGGCTGCAGCGCTCCCATGCCCGTCGTAGAAGCCCTCTCCCACTGTCCGCGCCCTCTCCCGTAGTCCGCGCCCTCTCCCGCCTGGGAGAGGGTTGGGTGAGGGTGTCTTGTAGTACAGGCCGCCCGTGCCCGAACCGCCGTCTGCTAGCGCGTCACCTTGCCCTCGCGGCGGTCGCGCTCCGCCAGCGCGGCGTCCCGCAGCGCCGGATCGCCGTAGCCCCCGCCGCCGGAGGTCTGCATCGAGATGACGTCGCCGCGCGCCATCGGGTAGTTCGATAGCTTGTTGGGCAAGATCTGCTCGCGGTCGCTGTCGGGATTGAGGACGTAGCGGCCCGGCACGCTGTCGCCGCCGCCGAACATGCCCGCCGCCGGGAAGCGGCAGTGGTCCCCCAGCAGGTTGAGCTGCGTGCCGTCGCTGAGCGTGCGCAGGTCGCGCCGCAATCCCAGCCCGCCGCGGAACTGTCCAATCCCCCCCGAGCCGGGAATGAGCTCGTAGCGCTCGACACGGATCGGATGGGTCGATTCCACCACCTCGATCGGGGTGTTGGCCAGGTTGTGAATGTGCGCGCTGTAGCCGTCCAGTCCGTCTGACGTGGGCCGCGCGCCCCAGCCGCCCACCTCGATCTCGAAGTTCACCCAGGGCGCGCCGGTCTCCGCGTCGCGGCCGCCGATATTGCAGATATTGCTGGCCCCGTAGTAGCCGGCCATCACGCGCTCGGGGATCGCCTTGGAAAGGGCCTGCAGCATCACGTCCACCAGGCGGTGGCAAGTAGTGACGCGGCTGGCCACTGGCGCGGGGTCTCGCGCGTTGACGACCGTCCCCTGCGGCGCGATTACCTCGATGACGCGCCCCCAGCCATCGGTCTTGGGGATGCCCTCCCCGATCGCCGCCATGAGCACGTAGACCACCGTGGCGCGCGTCATGGACAGCGTCGCGTTGATGGGACCGCCTTGGGGAGAGGTGCCGGTGAAGTCCACCGAGACTGTTTCTCCGCGCCGCGTGAGGTTCAACTCGATACGCACCGGCTGGTCGCCGATTCCGTCGTCGTCGAGGTAGTCCAGCCCGTGGTAGGTGCCTTCCGGAATCGCTGAAAGCCGCCGGCGCACTTGTCGCTCGGTACCGTCCAGGATCTCGCGCATAGCGGCGCGCAATCCCGCGGCGCCGTGCCGTTCCAGCAGCTCGCGCACCACCGCCTCGCCGCGCGTGGTGGCCGCGCACATCGCATTGATGTCCCCCACGACCTTGCCGGGCTCACGCACGTTGAGCGCAATCACCTCAAAGAGCTCCCGATTGCGCTGGCCGCCTCGATAGATCTTGACCGGCGGGATGCGAATGCCCTCCTGAATGATTTCGGTGGCTGAAGCGAAGTAGCTGCCGGCCGCCCCGCCGCCCACGTCGATCATGTGCGCGACGGCCCCCGCGAACGCCACCAGCTCACCGGCCGCGAAGATGGGACGAAAGGTCATCACGTCCGGCAGATGCTGCCCGTCGCAGGCGTAGGGATCATTGAGCAGCACCACGTCGTCTTCGTCCCAGTCGAATCCTCTATCGACCAGATACCGCATGGGCGCCGACATCGTCATCATTTGAAATGGGATTTGGGCGGACTGCGCCACCATCTGCCCGCGCTCGTCGAAGAGCGCCGTGGAGTAGTCCAGCACCTCTCGAACCACTGTCGAGTAGGCGCTTTTCCAGATCGTCACGGCCATCTGCTGGGCGCCCGCAACCAGGCGATTCCGCACAAGCTCCAGTGTCACGGGATCGACGCGGGCCATGCTCACTCGGAAGCCTCCAGCTCGAGCGCCAAATCGCCCGTGCTCTCAAGCATGACCCCGACCTCCGGCGGCACGGCTATCGTGGAGTCGTCCTGCACGATCAGCGCGGGACCAAGCAAGCGGTCGCCGGGTCCCAGATCGGCGCGCGCGTAGACCGGCGCGCTGACGGTGTCTCCGGCCCATGTCATATCGATGAAGGCACGGCGGCGCTGTGACAGCGGCGTGGTGGGCTCAGGCAGTGCGTGCGGCGCGGGCTGCGGCACTGCGCCGGACACGGACACCCGCAGCGTCACCCACTCAACCGCCGCGTCGGAATCGCTGTGCCCGTGCCGGCGCTGGTGGGCTTCGTGAAAGCCCTTGGAGATGCGCGCGGCGAGCTCCGGCGTGAACGTCGGGCGCACAGGCAACTCGACTGTCAGCTCGTAGGCTTGTCCAAGGTAGCGGGCGTCGACGGACAGCCGCGATTCCAGACTCTCCGACGCGAAACCCGCGTCTAGCAGCTCCCGCCGGCCGTGCGCTTCCAACTGCTCGTAGAGCGAGTGTATCCGCGCCAGGTCGACTTCGTCGGCCCGGCTGAGCACGGCGTGGCTGAAGTCGCGCCGGGCGTCGGCCACCAGCAGACCCAGCGCCGACTGCACGCCGGCTTCGGGCGGGATTATCACGCGGCGGCAGCCGAGCTCGGCCGCAAGCTCGGCGGCATGCGCCGGACCGGCCCCGCCGAAAGCCACCATCGCGAATTCGCGTGGATCGAAGCCGCGCTCTACCGATACCAGCTCCAGAGCGCGAACCATCTGCGCGTTGCCCAGCGCCACGATCCCTTCGGCCGCGGCCTGCAACGGCATTCCCAGCGGCCCGGCCACCGTCTCGGCGATAGCCCGTCGCGCCGCCTCCACGTCGAGCGTCAGCCGTCCTCCCGCGAAGTCCTCCGCGCGCAGGCGGCCAAGCACCACGTCGGCGTCGGTGATTGTGGCCGTGGCGCCGCCCAACCCGTAGCACGCGGGCCCCGGCTCGGCTCCGGCGCTCTGCGGACCGACCTGCAAGTGGCCCGCCTCGTTCACGCGCGCGATCGATCCCCCTCCCGTCCCGATCTCCACCAGGTCGACGACGGGCGTGCGAATCGGATATCCGGTCCCGAACCCGCCTTGAATCCCGCCCCCGATCTCGTAGTCGGTGTTGATCGCGATCCGCCCATCGCGTATGAGCGTGGCCTTGGCGCTCGTGCCGCCCATGTCGAAGGAGATGAGATCGCCTATCCCGAGCCGCCGGCCCACCGCCACGGCCGAGATCACCCCCGCCGCCGGTCCCGACTCCACAATCACCGCCGGCTCGCGCGCGACCGTGGCGGCCCGCGCCATTCCGCCGCTCGACTGCATCACCGACAAGGGCGCGCCGATGCCGCGCGCTTGCAGAGCCTCCTCGATTCGCGACATGTACTCCCTCACCTTGGGCGCCACCGCTCCGTGCACGGCCGCCGTGCTGAAGCGCTCGTACTCCCGATACTCGCGGCAGACCGAATGGCTCGTGATCACGGGAACGTCCGTGCACCCGCTGGCCAGCTCGGCCACGGCCAGCTCGTGCTGCGGATAGGCGTAGCTGTGCAGGAAGCAGACCAGGATCACTTCCACCTCTTGCGCCAGCAATGCCTCCAGAGCCGCCCGCGCCTGCGCCCGGTTGAGCGGCGTGAGGACGGCGCCCTGGGCGTCTATGCGCTCCTCCACCTCCAGGCGGCGCTCGCGCGGCACCAGCACGGGCGGCTTCTGCACGAAAAAGTCGTAGAGCTCGCGCCGGAAGTGCCGGCCTATCTCCAGCACGTCACGAAACCCGGACGTCGTTATGAGGCCCATGCGCGCGGTATCGCGCTCCAGCACCGCGTTGGTCGCCACGGTGGTGGCGTGCACGATCTCGCGCGCATCCGCATAGGCGGGATCCGCGTCGAAGGCCCGGTCGAGAATCCCGAGGAACCCCACCGATGGGTCCGACGGGGTCGTCAGGAGCTTCGTGCTCCAGGACTGGCCGTCGTCGCCGACCACGCACAGGTCGGTGAAGGTGCCTCCGATGTCGATACCAATGCGGGCCATTGCCTGGCAATCATCCTTTCGCGCGGCTCGTCGGCCCCCGCCAGAGTTCGGGCCGTGGGCGCGCTGGCTGAACGCGGAAGGTTCATGTTAGTTGCTCTGCCGCCCGGCGACCCGCGCACGGCCCCCTTGTGAACCGTATGCTCGTTGGCGCGGCCCGAGCTCGCGCGCTCGGCGCCGGCATGCCGCCCCAACGAGGTAATGCCGTCCCATGGCGGAACCACAGGTCGCGCCCTTCGGAACCTGGCGATCGCCCATAAGCGCCGCTCTGGCCGCCTCCGCACGCGTGCGGTTCGATGAGCTCCACGTAGACGGCGACGACGTCTACTGGGTGGAATCGCGCCCTGCTGAGGGTGGCGGCAGTGTGCTCGTGCGCTGCTCCTCCGATGGACGCAGCGCCGACCTGACCCCGCCCGGGTTCAGCCCGCGCACGCGTGTGCACGAGTACGGCGGCGCCGCCGTAGCCGTTTCCGGCGGCGCCGTCTACTTCGCCAACTTCGCGGATCAGCGCGTCTATCGGCAGGACCGGGGAGGGGCGCCTCGCGCCATCACCCCTTCCGGCCGCATGCGCTTCGCGGACGGCAAAGTCGACCGCGCGCACGGGCGGCTGATTTGCGTGGCCGAGGACCACTCGGCCGGCGGTGAGCCTGAGAACCTCATAGCCGCCGTCGACCTCGCTGGCCGCGCCGCGCCGCGCGCCGTCGCGCGCGGATACGACTTCTACGCCGCGCCCAGGCTCGATCCGGCCGGTCGACGCCTGGCCTGGCTTTGCTGGAACCACCCCAACATGCCCTGGGACGGCTGCGAGCTGTGGGTGGCCCGGATCGCCGCGGACGGTTCGCTCCACGAGGCTCGTCAGGTGGCGGGCGGTCCCGCTGAGTCCGTTCTTCAACCCACCTGGTCCCCCGACGGGGAGCTTTATTTCGTGTCGGATCGAAACGGCTGGTGGAACCTCTATCGCGAGCGCCTCGGACAGGTGGCGCCGGTGTTCGAGATCGAGGCCGAGCTTGGCGCGCCTCCCTGGCGCTTCGGATCTTCAAACTACGCCTTCGTTGGCACCGATCGTCTGGTCTGCGCCTACGCGCGCTCGGGCGAGTGGAGGCTCGGCGTCGTGGACGCCTCTACCGGCGCTCTCGCGCCTCTCGATACGCCCTTTACGCACTTCGAGTACGTCACCGGCCATGGTGACGGGGTTGTGGCCGTAGCGGCTTCGCCCACGCAGGCGCCGGCGGTGGTCCGCATCGATGCCGACGGGCGTCTGCGGTCGCTGAGCGCGGCCCCGAAGAACGAGGTCGACCCGGCCTACTTTTCACCCGCGCGCGCCATCGAGTTCCCCACTTCGGGAGGACGCACCGCCCACGCGTTCTTCTACCCGCCCCGCAACCCCATGTTCCGGGCACCCGCGCATGCGCGGCCGCCGCTGATCGTGAAGAGCCACGGAGGGCCTACCGGCGCCGCCGAGAGCACGCTCTCGCTCGGCTTGCAGTTCTGGACCAGCCGCGGCTTTGCCGTCGCCGACGTCAACTATGGAGGCAGCACCGGCTACGGCCGCCCCTACCGCGAGCGGCTCAACGGCCAGTGGGGCGTGGTCGACGTGGACGACTGCGCCAACGTCGCCAGGCGCCTGGCCGCGCTGGGTGAGGTGGACCCCGCGCGCCTCATCATCACCGGCAGCAGCGCCGGCGGCTACACCACGCTCTGCGCCTTGGCTTTTCGAGATGTCTTCCGGGCCGGTGCGAGCTACTACGGCATCAGCGACGCCGAATCGCTCACCCACGAGACCCACAAGTTCGAGTCGCGCTATCTGGACCTGCTCATCGGCCCTTACCCGCGGAGCGCCGGCCTCTACCGGCAGCGCTCGGCCATCCACCATGCGGAGGGGCTGGACGCTCCCGTGATCTTCTTCCAGGGGCTGGAGGACGAGGTGGTTCCTCCCGACCAGGCCGAGCGAATGGTCTCGGCGCTTCGTGCAAAAGGCGTCCCCGTGGCCTACCTTGCCTTCGAAGGCGAGCAGCATGGGTTTCGCAAGGCCGAGAACATGCAGTTGGCCTTGCGGGCGGAGCTTCACTTCTACGCGCGCGTCTTCGGATTCGAGCCGGACGGCGAGCCGCCCCCGATCCAGATCCACAACCTCTAATCTCTCTGCCGAGCACAACCTTAACTTGAATATAAATAGACAGTCAAGATGCTATCCAGGCAAGTCCATAGACCATCCCCTCTCCCTTCAAGAGACCTTTGAATAACCCCTCGTCATTCCCGCGCACGCGGGAATATAGCCCCCAGCCAACCTGGAACCGCGCAGGGTTCTCCCCGGACATCCTTAGCCTGACCGGGTTATGCAAACGTCTCTTCAAGGGAGAGGGTTAGGGTGAAGGTGATCCACCAGATCACATATCAGAAACATATGGACACGATACTAGCCGAATCCGCCCATCCTCCACGCGCAGCGCCGAAAACACCCAGTCGAAGCCGCCGTCCGCCGCGTGGCCGCCGTTAGCCTTGCTGCCCGCCTACCGGTGACGTCACGGCGCCCAGGCTCGCCGATGACACCAGCGCCGCGTACTTGGCCATCACGCCGGTGAGGTAGCGCGGCGGCGGCGGCGTCCACTCTTCCAGACGCGCGGCCAGATCCGCCTCGCTCAGCTCCACGTTCAGGGATCGCGCCGCCAGGTCAACGTTCACCATGTCGCCGTCGCGCAGCGCCGCTATCGCCCCCCCGCGCGCCGCTTCCGGCGCTACGTGGCCGATCATGAACCCGTGAGTCGCTCCCGAGAAGCGCCCGTCGGTCATCAACGCCACCGCGTCGCCCAGGCCCGCCCCCTGGATGGCCGCCGTCACCGCCAGCATCTCGCGCATGCCGGGACCGCCGGCCGGACCCTCGTAGCGGATCACCACGAAGTCGCCCGGCTCGATCGCTTGCGCCTGAACGGCGGCGAAGCACGAATCCTCGCTGTCGAAAACCCGCGCCGGACCGCGAAACCCGGTCCGTTCCTGGCCCGACACTTTCAGCACGCACCCCTCGGGCGCCAGGTTCCCGCGCAAGATCGCCAGTCCGCCGCTGGGCTTGATCGGGTTGTCGATGGCGGCGATCACGCCGCGTTCATCCGTGCGCTCGGCCGCGGCGGCCGCCTCGCTTACGGAGCGTCCGTCCACGTTGCGGGCGCTCCCGTGGATGAGCCCGCCCGCCAGCAGCTCGCGCGCGATCACGCCCAGCCCCCCCGCCGCGTGGACGTCCGTAGCCACGTAGCGTCCCCACGGTTTCAGGTCCGCGATGATCGGCGTGCGCGTCGCGATCCGGTCGAAGTCCTCCAGCTCGAGCGCCACTCCCGCCTCGCGCGCGATAGCCATCAGATGCAGCACCGCGTTCGTGGACCCGCCGGTCGCTACTACCGCGCTGATGGCGTTCTCGATCGAGGCCTCCGTGATGACGTCGCGCGGCCGCACGTTTCGTTCCAGGATCTCCAGCGCCAGGCGGCCCGCCGCGACGCTCAGCTCTTGCTTGTCTGGATCGGTGGCCGGCACGGCGTTGTACCCGCTCGGGCTGATCCCCAGGAACTCAATAGCCGTCGCCATGGTGTTGGCGGTGAACTGCCCGCCGCAGGCGCCCGCCCCCGGGCAGGCCGCGTTTTCCAGCTCCAGCAGCTGCTTGTCCGTCAGCTTGCCGGCCGCGTGCGCGCCCACCGCCTCGAAGACGTCCTGGATCGTCACGTCGCGGCCCTGGAATCTGCCCGGCGCGATGCTGCCGCTGTAGAGCACCAGCGTGGGGATGTTGAGGCGCGCCGCTGCCATGACGCCCGCTGGGATGGTCTTATCGCATCCCACCAGCACCACCAGCGCGTCCACGCAATGCCCGCGCGCCGCCAGCTCGATGGAGTCGGCGATCACCTCGCGGCTGACCAGCGACGCCCGCATGCCCTCCGTGCCCATCGCAACGCCGTCCGACACCGCGATCGTGTTGAACTCGACCGGCATTCCACCCGCCTCGCGCACGCCCTCCTTCACCTTCAGCGCCAGCTGCCGGTGATTGAAGTTGCACGGCATCGTCTCGATCCACTCGTGAGCCACGCCCACGATCGGCCGCGTCAAGTCCTCGTCCGTGAAGCCGATCGACTTCAGATAGGACCGCGCCGGCGCCCGTGCCGGCCCGTCCGTGATCGTCGCGCTGTTGCGCTTTAGGTGACTTGACATAAAGCTAACCAGAGAGAGCCTGAAGAATCCGACTTTGCGGTGGATTGACCGGATCGCCCACGATCCGGTAACGGCTGGAATTCGAGTCTATCAACAGTCGCCGCCAAGCGTCTCCGTCACCCGCCGCCGCCCCGCAAAACCACCGCTCCGACAAGCCCTCGCCCTCCGTCACCCCGGCGGAAGCTCACGTAGGGGCGGTTCGCGAACCGCCCTTACCCCCTCCAAGGAGACCTTTGCGTAACCCCTCGTCATTCCCGCGCACGCGGGAATCTAGGCTCCGCCCAACCTGGAGCCGCGCAGGGTTCTACCCGGACATCCTTAGCCTGACCGGGTTATGCAAACGTCTCCTCTGGGAGAGGGTTGGGGTGAGGGCGTCTTCCAGCCTCAGGGGAAGGCCTGGATACCGGCTTTCACCGGTATGACGAAAGTTATGCAAAGGTCTCCTCCAAGCGAGAGGACCGTCGCGAGAGTCCAGTTCCCCATCAGGCGAAAGGAGGGGCCGAGGGCGACCCTCACCCCCACCCGGAGCAGCGTCCCCTCAATCCTGGTGAAACAGCTCGTCCAGCATCTGCAGCGGCACCAGCCCGGTCGTCATGTCCACGTCCAGGATGTCCTCGTGGAACTTCTGCCAGCGGGCCTGCGGCTCGGACTGCGCCAGATAAGCGCTGGCCTTCTCCCAGTCCTCGCACTCCATCAGCCCGATCGCATGGTGTCCGAACAGCACGATCGTGTAGTTGCTTATCCCGGCTTTCCTGTTCTCCTCCAACAGCTCAGGCCAGACGTTGGCGTGAGTCCGCCGGTAGTCCTCGATCCTGTCGGGCTTTATCGGCAGGGCAAAAGCGACGCGCTGCATATCCGTGGCTCCTCGATGGACGCTGCCGCCACATCAAAACGCGTCGCCGCCGCGCACGCAAGCAAACCGGGCGATCGAGCGGCGCGCACCTAACCGTGATTACCAGGAACACCCCACAATTGCAGCCAGTTCCGGTACCGCGCGTGGACAACCGGATACTGTAGTAGCAGACGCCCGGATCTCTCGAAGACAGTCGCCAAACCTCACCACATGACCATCTCCGCCAGCAGCGATCGCACGCACGAGAGCGTCATCAACGACACGCTGGCGCGGCTCTTGCGGGAGCGCCTGGGACTGACCACCGCCGCCGAGACCCTGCACGGCCGCGCCCGCCCGGATGTCTTAGTCCGGCTGCCCGAAGGCCCCATCGTGCTCGAAACGGAGTTCGATCCGGCTTTGACCGTGGATGCCGACGCGCTTTCCCGGCTCGGCATGCAGATCGACGGCCGGCCCGTGCAGACAGCTTTCGCGGTCGTGGTTCCCGCGCGGCTTCGCGCGGTGGATCAGCAACACCTGTACGAGCGCCTGGCGTCCACCGGTCTCGAGTGGCGGGAATGGCGCATCGACGGCACCTCCGGGCTGAAGCTCGGCGGCACGCTGTTCGAGCTTGGGGAAGCGCTGGCGCGGGCAACCCCGCCGGGGGGAGACCTGGACGCGGCGGTTGACGCGCTGGACGAGGGCGTTCGCCGCGCCGGCGCCTGGCTCTACGGCGCCCCTGGAACCCTGGCTCGCGTCGCCAAGATCTTCAACGCGCCCCCGGTTGACGAGACGGCAAACATGGCCGCGCTGGTCGTTACCAACGCCATGGTCTTCCAGGAGCGCTTGGCCAGCGTCCAGGAGGCCGTTCAGCCCACCAGCGCCGCTCGGCGCGATGGCAGATTCGCGCGCGTCCCATTGCTGCAAGCGTGGGAAGCAATCCTCGACATCGACTACTACCCCATCTTCAGCATGGCCCGCGACGTCGTGTCCGAGCTGTCGGATATCGAGGCGGCAGCGGTGCTGGACGAATGCGCCGGAACCGCTTCCCGGCTGCTCGGCATGAAGGCCGTTGGCCGCCACGATCTGGCCGGGCAAATCTTCAATAGGCTGATCGCCGACCGCAAGCTGCTGGCCGCCTTCTACACCAGCATCCCCGCCTCCACCCTGCTGGCCGGGCTGGCCCTCTCGCCGGATCGCTGGCCGCGCGTGGACTGGAGCGACGTAGCGAGTCTGAGCCGGCTGCGCGTCGCCGACCCGGCCTGCGGCACCGGAACTCTGCTGATGGCGGCCTACCGGCAGATCGTGCAGAACCACGCGGCCGCGTCCTCCGTTCGCGCTGAGCCTGTCGAACCGCGAACCGGCAAGCTGCACCAGGCCCTGGTCGAGCAAGTGCTGTTTGGGGCCGACGTGGTGCAGGCCGCCATCCACCTCACCGCGGCCACTCTGGCGGCCATGTCCCCATCCGTGGGATTCGCCCGCATGCAGCTGCACACCTTGCGAATGGGGCTGGAGCCGCATGCTCCTCCGCTCGCCGGAGTGGCTGAGCGATTGGACGAAGCGGGCGTCGACTCCGACGGCGCCGCCGCCATTCGCCTCGGTTCCCTCGACTGGCTCGAAGCCCCGGAGACCCAGTCCTACTTCTCAGCCACCGAGGAGCAGATCGGCGCCAAGGCCGGCGCCGCACGCGGAAGCACCGTCAAGCAGCCGCGCGCCGACCTGGTCGTCAGCAATCCGCCCTTCACCAGACGCGGCAGCGACGGCGGCAAGGGTGAGGCGTTGGCGCGCGTGCTTTCGCTGCCGGAAGACGACCCGCAAGCGCAGCGGGCTGTGGCCGCCCGCACCTCCGCCCTGCTGAAGGGCACGCCCGCCAACCAGACGGCCGGCCACGCCGCCTCGTTTACCGTGCTGGCCGACCGCCTGGTCAAACCGGACGGCCGCGTCGCCCTGGTGCTGCCGGTGACCGCGCTGGCCGGTGAGTCATGGCGCGACGTTCGCCAAATGCTGGCCTCCCGCTACGCGATTGAGTTCGTGGTCTCGTCCCACGACCCCAAGCTCCGCTCCATGTCCTACGACACCGGCATCGCCGAGGCGCTGCTCGTCGCCCGCCGGCATTCCAGCGAACCCTCCAGCCATTCCGACCTGCCGGACCGCCATTCTCACCTACTGGACCGCCATTCCGACCTGTCTTCCCGTCATTCCCGCGGACGCGGGAATCCAGCCTCCCCCGACTATCACCCGCCGGCGAACCCCGCCGCCCGCGGCCTGTTCGTCAACCTCTGGCGCGCGCCCTACCGCGAAACCGAAGCGCTGGCCCTCGTCAACGCCGTCAACGCGGCGTCCTCCGCGCCCCTGCACCGCTCCGACGGTCCGCCGGTGGGCGGTAGCCCCCTGTTCGTCGGCGGCGAGCAGTGGGGCGAGCTGCTGGACGGTCCGGTGGACGCGGGACCCTGGACGGCCGCCCGCTGGCAACGGGGCCAGACCGGCCAGTTCGCCGCCGCCCTGGAACGCGGCGAGCTATGGGCGGACGACGGTACGCGGGTTGTCGCGCAGATTCCCACTGCGCCTATGCGGGACGTCTGCAACGTGGGGCCCCAACACCGTCGGATTCGCGGCTCGCTGGGCGTGTTCGACGGCTACCACGGCTGGGACGGTTTGGCCCAGTTCCCAGCGCTCTGGGCGCACTCGCAGAAAGTGCACCAGGGACTGACAGCGGAGCCGAACGCGCGGCTGGTCCCGCAAGCAGACCGCAGCCACGGGCCGATATGGTCGCAGGCCGGCACACTGCAAATGACGTGCGATGTTCGCTATAACTCCCAGCGCATCATGGCGACGCGCACCATCGTGCGGACGCTGGGCGTGAGCACCTGGCATACCCTGCTTGTGCGAGAGGATGTGCCCGCTGACAGGTCACGGCGGGAAGCCGCTCTGGGGCTCTGGCTCAACTCCACACTGGGTCTGCTCCAGCACGCCGATCACGCCAACCAGACGCAGCAAGGCAGAGGTCGAGGCAACAAGGGAATGCTGGAAACGCTCCCGACGCTCGACGTTCGGAAACTCCGGCCCTGGCAGCTTGACGAGGCCCGGGCCATCTGGCGCGACTTCCAGGACCGAACCTTCCAATCCTTCCACCGCTGCGCCGTCGACCCCGCCCGCATCGACCTCGACCACCGCATCCTCACCGACCTGCTCGGCCTCGACGACCAAGCCCTAACCACCATCACCCGCCTCCGCACCCTCCTCGCCACCGACCCCTCCATCCACGGCGCCAAGCGACCAGAGTTGCCGTAGCCAGGGAGACTTCGCCGCTGCGCGCGACCGCTACCTCAGGATCTTCTCCATAGGGGAACTCTGCCTAACCAGCCATCACAAGTCTTCAGTATCGTCAGCGTCAACGACCGTATATGTCTCGGTCATGCTTACGACGCAGCGCATGGTCGATCTCAAGTTGCGCATATTCATGTATAGCTCGTCCTACGGCAGCGATTCGCGGATCTTCAGACTTAGCGATCCACGCAAAGCCATTACGCCGTTGTCGCCAGTACTCCGACCCGTCACCGCTCCATGACCTAACAATCCCTATCGGCGAAATGATTGCCCTTGCAATTCGTTGACACTCCCATCCAGCATCACAAGCGGCCTTGATTTTTTCCTCCGACTCACCACATGCAAGACCGAGCTCGTGCAAAGACGCCAATTCATCCATTGCAAGCAGTCGGCGAAAGACCACGGCATCATCTCCAACGATCCTTGCGGCCACCCACTCGGGACAAACGGTGCCTGCCCGTCGTATGCCCTCCAGAATCTGAATTCGCTGCGTTGTCGAGAGCCTCTCAAAAGCACTATCAAGTTGATGCTCAATATGATATGAATTTCTCACTGCATCCGATCCCAGATACCTGACAAGCCATTCGGCAAACAACCATGGTTCACCATCAAACACAATCGGAGTGACCCAATTCCCGACCGGTGCACGCAACATCGCCGCCCTCCAATCCTCAAAAAGATCTTCAGGAACACGCGGATCCTCTTCGTGCCTCCAAAGATTCGCCGCCGTAGTCTCCGCTACGTCTGGCGATGGATGATTCAGCAACCGCCGAATGGTTGATGTCGGGATTTCCTTTCGGAGCACTAGATTTCCAACCAATCCTGGGAATCTCGAAGCAGCCCCCAATGTTATCTTCAGTTCAGACTCACTAGGATCCACAGCAGTCAGAACGACAGACAGACCTGCGCCTTGAGCCTGCTCTGATTTTAGTGCGCAAATCACTATAGGTTGTGCTCGATCACGATTCTTTGTGCGCGCAGCTTGTAACAGCGGTGCTACAAAGTCAGCGCTCAGTTCACGATCGATAGCCTGCTCAGCCCATGTATATGGATCGCTGGTCCGGCGAGCAATCTCAGCAGCGAATTCGCCTGTCATATCTGGCCAAGTCTTATTGATTTCAGCAGCTCTCTTGCGTGCTTCCCGTACGACAGCCAGCACTCGCTCAGGACCGTGCGGTTCGAGATCAGCGGCGAGCTTTCGTGCCTTCTCGCACCACATGCGTCCTTGCCGCTCCATCCCTTCCATCCCATCAGTCGCAAACACTGAGTGATCTTCCTGCGGATAGAGGATTCCAAAGATGCTCGGCACTGAGATATCTACTCCAAGCTCAGCCCGCTGTGAGAATTGGCTAATGCTCGCAAGGACCCCGGAGTGATTCGAGAATCTCTCGGCTAGATCCGTCGCCATCCTTGCCGCATGCAGCCGCATCATTTGTCCGATGTCTTCTGAAGGTGATTCTAGTCTTGTCCAGCAATACACCCAGTCATGAAGCATGCCAAAGATGATCGAATAGTCCTGTGGCCATCGCTAGGAATGGCGCTTAGCACGTTTGGCCAAAGTTCAATAAGACCGTCCAAGCACTGGCGTGAAATCAGCCCGGATCCAATCGTTAGCGTACGGCCTGCACCAGCATCCATGCTAGCTGACTCATACTTTACATTCATAGCTATGCACAGTGCTTCAAGTACAACCTGCGGATCGCCAGCAATCTCGGCGTAGCGGGCGCTCACATCTGCCAACAGCTTCCGTCGTTCAAGCTGCGCCCCCCTCGCGTGAGGAGCCTGTTCGATCCAATCGCTAAGGATTCGAAGTGGATGATCAGTGTTCGAATTCTGAGGACGCCGGTCGCCAACTGCCCTTTCGAGCAACATTTGAAGTGTTTTCGCGGGACTCGTCAGGAGTGAATGCGGCGCTATCTCAGTCAGCCATCCAGGCCGAGCATTCAACGCAAAGACAGCCTGTTGCTCACCAACGGCGGCATATCCCTCAAAATCATCGGCAGACCCACTGCCAAGAAGGATCGGCTCGATGGTCGCGCTTGGGACTTGCGCGCCCATCAGAGCGGCACCCACCAACGAGCCTGCGACTCCCGTTTCGTCCAAGTGCCGCATCGCAGACGCCAATGGCAAATTCTGGTAAGAGGTGTCTGAGAAGAATGCCTCGCCAACAGCGGCGAAGCGCAGCTCAAGCGGCCATATCGTGACTTTATCCGCCAAGAACTTAGCTCGAAACACTCCGATATGCCCCAGGCGAGCTAACGATCTCTGTGACTCAGCAACGTTCATGCGAAGGACATGAGACACGTCTTCCAGCGATGCACCGCTGTCGCCAGCAAGCGCCATCACTTCCAAGACGTGCATACCACTCGCGTCGCCAACACTTGTAATCGCCGTTCTGATCTCACGAAGCAACAATTCGCCTGAAAGAAGCGGGCGCAAGTCACCGCGCCAAGCAACGTCACAGAGTGTTGCCGTCAGACCAGGCCGGCCGCCTGATTGGTTCACAATCGCGCGCTGAAGTTCAGTGGGCCCAGCAATACCCGTCGCTTTTACAATCTCCAGGATTTCGTCCCGGGACAGCTCCCGCAGGTCGAGCACAGAGTCCTGAGTAATAGCGAGGGTGCTCGCCACTCCATCAAGGTCACCGGGCCAGGTCATGGCAACAATGCGAAACTCTGCGCCAATCGCTGCCCTCAACTGTCGGAGGCTTCCAAGGCTATTGAGGTCAGCATGAGCGTCGTCGACAATGATGGCGTCCGGCCTTAGATCGCGAGCGGCATTCGCGATGCGCTCCCTATCGGTATCAACCACAAAAAGCCAGCCTTCATCGACAAACTGGCGCAGCAAGTGCGTCTTGCCCGAGGCTGGATACCCTGAAACCACGATGTCACCCGAACTATTAGCCAACCACTGTATGTCCGCATCCCGCCCGATCAG
The DNA here is from genome assembly GCA_965220075.1 of Chloroflexota bacterium. Lineage (GTDB taxonomy): Bacteria > Chloroflexota > UBA11872 > UBA11872 > UBA11872. The sequence goes on along the minus strand of OZ244806.1, from coordinate 16,826 downwards.
CGGCAGGCTGTTCATGGTCCGCGATGACACAGGGATCGCCGAGAGTGCCGATGGCGCCCCGCTCAGCCCGAGGAGTTCACTAGTCCAGTGGGATGATCTGTAAAGCAAATCGGCGAACGCACGCTGACCATGCACGTTTACAAGCTGGAATCCTTCGCCGGCAGCGGCTCCCCGAAGATCGTCAATCAGAGTCCCAGTCGCGACTTGGGTCGTCGCGACCACGACATGCCGAGCGCGGATATTCGCGCCCTGGCGCTTGTGGCTCCGAAGACTCTCGACGAGGTTCCTTCTGACCCTTTGCCCTGTCGTTGCAGCAAGGATCGTCGGCTGATCTGGGTCCGAAGCGTCAAGCCCGTCCATCCCCAGGTCGCGCCCGCCTTCGACCGGCGTTAGCTTCGGGTAGTAGCTTCGAAGAAGGTCCTGAGCGCAGTGCTCGAATGTATCCGGGTCCGGACCCTCCGCCAGTCCCTTCAGGATTGCCTTATAGTGCGGATCTCGTATCACGCTGGCCGCGTCTGGATCAGTCCGACAATTCTAGCGGCCCGCCGGCGTTCGGCGCGTTGGATCGTTCAAATGCGGACATCCCCGCCCATCCCTCCGCCCCCGCGCCGGAATGACGGTGGGCGAAATCCAGCTTGCGGGCGGGCTGACCGGTGTGAATCAGGCAGCTTAGCCGCCGATCCGCCACCAGACGAATGCAATCAGGCCGGCCAGCACCAGATAGAAGGGCCAGATTGATACCGAGCCCAGCGCCGCAAACCATGACTTGACGGCCGGTCCCTCGGGCGCAACTTCATACAGATCGGATGCGGCGACGTCACCGTTTCGGAGTTTTTGCAGGAAGGCGTTGTACGACCCTCGGAAACGCCGCTCCAAGGCCAGGTAGTACATGTCAAGGCCAAGGAAAAGGACTACCGGCACGTAAGCGACCCATAAGTGGTCGAATCCCGCCATGCCCACGCCCAGAACCAGAATGGCGGAGACGATGGTGATGCACCACGTTTTGCTGGATCGGCTGGTCTCCGCCATGCGGGCTATGACCGCCTGCATGATGGACAGGTGGGTGTGAACCGCGGGGGAGTTCTCGTCGAAGCCGGAGCCACTACTCACAGTGCCCCCCAACCAGTTCCGTCCAGGCAAACCTACGTCCGTCCAATGCCGCCATGCTACACCCGGCCCGCATCCTCTAGGCCACGCGCAGCCTGGGTTTCCCAAAGCCCCGTTCGCCCTGAGCCTGACGAAGGGCACTTCTTAACCTCTCCCGCCTGGGAGAGGCAGGTTCCGGCGTACCCGCCGGAAACCGGTGAGGGTCGCCGCCGCCGCGCCTGGATTCCGACCCCGTATCGGGTAAGGGGGCCGGGTTTGCGCCTGCTTGCGCGATCTCGCGCGCAGCCAAGCCGGAATGATGCGAGAGCAGCGGCCCGCGGTCAGCTCTCTCCTTGCATCTCCCCGAGAGCCGTGCGGGCGGTCTCGGCCCATGGCTCTGGCATGTTCTCGCTGACCCAGCGCACGGTTTTCTCCGCCCGCCGCTCCCTGAACTCACCTAGCTGCCGCACCACCACTTCGCCTATATCGGGACCGATTGGGTACTGGTTCTCGAGCACGTGCTGCATGAAGTTCTCAAGCAACCCCAGAAGATGCTGCCGAACCTCTTCGGAGTCGGGAGACGGTTTCCAGACTTCCCGATCGTTCCTGACCCCGCCGCTTGTATTGCGCGTGATCGGCCCGATCGGGATGGGATCGCGCTCGGGCCGCCGATGCGGGTGGTTGGCGCAGTACGTATAGAAGGGGTTCTCGATCGCGACGTCCCTGATCTCACAGTAGGGCGCCTCGGCCTGGTCGTAATTGTGCTGAAAGCCGGCCTCCCCGCGATTCGCCCGGTTGAACCAGCAGGTCCCGCAGCAATCCGAGCCTCCGTTAGGCATCCTGTCCGGAACCCTCCCTGCGACCTCTTACTTGACTCGCTTTGGTGGCTCTCACCAAGGTATCCCGGACCGCCGGCCGGTTCAGGTTCGGGCATGCCGCCCGGGATTCCCGCGCGCCCGTTATGTTCGGCAAGTACAACATGGAGCCGTGGGCGCTCCATGTTATCGGCTGCGTGACATATGGAGGACGGAAGACGCCTTATGCACGGCAGCGTGCACTATGGAGCTATCTCCGTTCACTAGTCCGCCCCTGATGCGATCCACCAATGCCAGTGAGTAGCGCCGCGCGTCGAACCCGGAACGACCCGGTAGAAAACTGCGGTGCGGGTTGGGTCCCTGGCCGGGTGATGGAGGTAGTCAACGCCACCGACGATCACGCCGGCTGCGTAGGATTTCCCGCGGAACGCGTCGGCCCACGCACCTACGATGCGTGCGGCGCATCTCTGGTTGGCCGTTTTGCGCGCCGGTCTTGCGAGGTGGAAGACCCGTCGCGGGGAATCGTGCTTGCGGCCCGAACGGACAGCCTCTCCGATCATCGCGAGCAGGCGGAAGGAGCAATCCGATGGCGAACAGCGTGGTGCACTGGGAGATCAACGGCACGGACGGTCCGGCGCTGCAGAAGTTCTTCGGCGATCTCTTCGATTGGGAGATCGTCGCTGACAACCCCATGAACTACGGGGTCGTGAGCGCGCCCAGCGGGGGTCCGGGCATCGGCGGCGGCATTATGGGCATGGGCTCGGTGGAGCCGCCCGCCAGGGTCACGATCTACGTGGGCGTGGACGACGTGACCGAATACTTGGAGAAGGCCGCGAGCCTGGGCGGCAGCGTGGTGATGCCCGAGACCAAGGTGATGGAGGACGTGATCATTGGGCTCTTCGCCGACCCGGAGGGACACGTCGTGGGCCTGGTCAAGAACATCCCAATGTAGACCGCCATCGCGCGGGCTGCGGTCCGTCCGGCGTCAGGCCGCGGACGAACCGCCGGCGGAGGAGGTGGGATTCGAACCCACGACCGGAAGGGTCACTCCCGGCAACCGCTTAGCAGGCGGCCGCACTAGACCAACTATGCGACTCCTCCAAGCGCTAGGCCCGGGCGGAGCCGCCGGCGGAGGGGGTGGGATTCGAACCCACGAGACGGACGAGCCGTCTAGTGGTTTTCAAGACCACCTCCTTAAGCCACTCGGACACCCCTCCGGACACACTGGCAGTATAGCTAGTGCTCCAAACGTCAAACACCGTCGTTCTTGCTATGCGCCGCGGCGCCGCTCACGACCATGACTGAGGATTCGACCGCTGCGTCGGCCCGTCCGCCGGTCGACTGCGCCCGTCCGCTACCCGCTCGGGTGCGTGACGGGCTGGCGCTGTTCAACGCCGGTGAGTTCTTCGAGCAGCATGAGGCCCTCGAGGAAGCCTGGCGGGCCGAGGCGGGACAAATTCGCGACCTCTATCGCGGCATCCTGCAGATCGGCGTCGGCTTCTATCACCTGGGGCGCGGCAACGCGCGCGGCGCCCGCAACCTGCTCACCTACGGGATCGATCGTCTGGCGCCGTTCGATCCCTCCTGCATGGGCGTCGACGTTGCCGCCCTGCGCGCCGCCGCCGGTGCGTGCCGGGCTGAGATCGAGCGTCTCGGCCCCGCGAGGCTTCCTGAATTCGAGGCCGCGCTGATCCCGAAGGTGCGGCTCATCTCCGGCGAGGCGCCCTGAAAGTCGCCGCGTCAGCCGCGTACTCCCGCGGCGCCTGCCTGGCCGCTCACGCATCGCCCTGAGCCGGCGCGCGGCATGCCGTGATGTGCCGCTGCCGGTCGGTGAGTACCATGGGGTGGCCTATGGGAGCATGGCGCACTGGGAGGTCGAGATGGCGAACGCTGTCGCCATAACGGGCGCCGGCGGCGGCATCGGCCGCGCCGTCGCGCTGCGCATGGCGCGGCATGGCTGGGCCGTGGCCGTTGGCGACATCGATGGCGGCGCCGCGGAGTCGGTGGCGCACGACATTCAATCCGCGGGCGGTCGGGCCCTGGCGCACGTGATCGACGTCACCGATTACGCCGCCGTGGGCGACTGGGTGGAGACCGTTGACGACCAATTGGACGGCCTCACCGGCGCCGTGGCCAACGCCGGCATAGTCAACATCCAGCCGTTCCTCGATCTCACGCCTGAGACTTGGCGCAGAGTCTTGTCGGTGAACGTGGATGGCGCCTTCAACTTCCTCCAGCCCGTTGCGAGTCGGATGTCCGTACGCGGCGCCGGGAGCATCGTCGTCATGGCCTCGGCCGCCTCGCGCTTCGGATCGGTCGGAACCAACGTCTACAACGTCAGCAAGCACGCGCTGCACGGACTCACGAGGTGCATGGCGCTCGAGCTGGGACCGCGCGGCGTTCGCGTCAATGCCGTCAGCCCCGGGGTTGTGCTGGGCACCTCGATGTGGGAAGCGATCGACCGCGAGCGCGCGCGCATCCTGGGCAAGCAGCCGGGCCAGGTAGTCGAGGAGACCATCCAGCGCATTCCGCTCGGCCGCGCCTCCACGCCCGACGACATCGCAAACCTGGTGGCGTACCTGCTCTGCGATGAGTCCGACTACATGACCGGCCAGAACGTCAGCTACGACGGCGGCTTCGTGATGCCGTGAGCGCGCCGCGGCCTCCGCGCTTCTCCAATCCGGCCACTGATATACTCTGGCGCTTCCGATGAGCCGCCAAAGACTTCTGCGACGAAAGGTGTGCGTTTGAGCACCGTGGATGTGACCCCTCCGGCCGCCGAAGCCGCCGTTGCGCCGGAACCGACCGACGCCGGCGAGCTCGAATCCATGGAAATGCTGCTCGACGCGCCCGGCGCCGCCCTCCCCTCGGTGTCCCGCGCCGACGTCATAGAGGGTGTTGTAGTCGGCATCGATTCCGACGAGATCCTCGTTGACATCGGCCTCAAAGCCGAGGGCGTGGTACCCCAACGCGAAATCTGGGACAGCCGCTCCGAAGAGCCGCCGCCGGAGATCAGCCTTGGGGACACCGTGCTGGTGTACGTCGTTCGACCCGAAGGCGACGGGCCGGCCGTGCTTTCCTTGCGCCGCGCGGCTCAGGAGAAGGTCTGGCGCGCCACCGAGGAGCTTTTCGAGCGCGGCGAGATCATCGAAGCCACCGTCATTGAGTACAACAAGGGCGGGGTGCTGGTTGACGTCGGTCCGCGCGGCTTCGTGCCCCTTTCCCAGCTAACCGGTCTCGATCGCAGGCCTGGCGAAGAGACCGAAGAGGAGTTGAGCGCCAAGCTGGAGGCCCTGATCGGCACGCAGATCAACGTCCGCATTATCGAGCTCGACCGGCGGCGCAACCGGCTCATCCTGTCCGCCCGCGTCGCCGAGCGCGAGTTGCGTGCGCGCCGGCGCGAAGTCCTGCTCGAGGAGCTCCAGGTCGGCCAGATCCGCTCCGGCGTCGTGAGCAACATCTGCAGCTTCGGAGCCTTCATAGACCTGGGCGGCGCCGACGGCCTGGCCCACATCTCCGAGCTTTCCTGGAGCCGCGTCGAGAGCCCCGAAGAGGTGCTCAAGCCCGGCCAGGAAGTCGACGTGTACGTGCTCTCCCTCGACCGGGAAGACAAGAAAATCGCGCTCAGCCTGCGGCGCGCCACGGCCGATCCCTGGGAATCTCTTCAGGAACGCTACGCCGAGAATCAGGTCGTGGATGGCGAGTTGACTAAGCTGGCGCCCTTCGGAGCCTTCGTGAGACTCGAAGAGGGAGTCGAGGGCTTGGCGCACGCCTCGGATCTGGGCGACGCGGCTCTGGATTCAATGCGGGAAGGCGACATCGGGCGCTTCCGCATTCTTAGCATCGAAGCGGGCCGCCGCCGCATCCGTCTCGCGCCCGAAGAACCCGACGCCCCGCTGGACTCGGCCTTCGAGGCGCAGGGTGCGCTGGCGGCGGTTGCGGAGAGTCCCATGGCCGAGTCGACATCGGAGCCGTCTGATCCCGGTCCGGCGGACGAGGAAGAGCTCGAAAACACCCCTTCGGACCCCGAATCGTCCGAAGCCGGCGATGAAGAATCCACCGCCGGCGCAAAAAGTGAGTCAGATTCCGTAGACGAAGCCGCCGGTGATGCGAGAATAGGTGAGGATCAGCGGACCGACGCCTAAGGTCCTTCGCTTCGCGAGGTTGCTCACGTGAACGACCGCCTCGACAAATTCACGGAGCGTGCCAAGAAAGTCCTGGCCTTTGCGCAGGACGAGGCCACCCGTTTCAACCACAACTACATAGGCACCGAGCATCTGCTGCTCGGTCTGGTCCGCGAGGGCGAGGGAATTGCCGCCCAGGTGCTCACCAACCTCGGCGTTGAGCTCAACAAGGTGCGCAGCGCGGTCGAGTTCATCATCGGTCGGGGCGAGCGCATGGTGGTCGGTGAGATCAGTCTGACCCCGCGCGCCAAGCGCGTGATAGAGCTCTCGGTCGAGGAAGCCCGTCGACTCGGCCACAACTACATCGGCACCGAGCATCTCTTGCTCGGGCTCGTGCGCGAGGGCGAGGGCATAGCCGCCGGCGTCCTCGAGAGCCTCGGTGTCAACCTGGAGAAGGTGCGCGCTCAGGTTGTGCAGATGGTCAGCCGCGGTCAGAGCGAGCGCGGCGGCCAGGCCAAGAAGCGTCCCTCCAAGACTCCCGTCGTGGACCAGATGGGCATCAACCTCACCGCGGCCGCGCGCGGCGGCAAGCTCGATCCGGTCATCGGCCGCCATGACGAGGTAGAGCGCGTCATCCAGATTCTCAGCCGCCGCACCAAGAACAACCCGGCCTTGATCGGTGAGCCCGGTGTCGGAAAGACGGCCATCGTCGAAGGTCTGGCGCAGCGCATCGTCAAAGGCGACGTGCCCGAGTCCCTGCGCGAACGGCGTCTGCTCACCCTCGACATGGGCGCGCTGGTCGCCGGCACCAAATACCGCGGCGAGTTCGAAGAGCGCCTCAAGAAAGTCATCGACGAGATCAAGGGTGCCGGCGACTGTGTCCTCTTCATCGACGAGTTGCACACCGTCGTGGGGGCCGGAGCCGCGGAAGGCGCGGTGGACGCCGCAAATATCCTCAAGCCATCGCTGGCCCGCGGCGAGTTGCAGGTCATTGGCGCCACCACGCTGGACGAATATCGCAAGCACGTCGAGCGCGACGCCGCCCTGGAGCGCCGCTTCCAGCCGGTTCAGGTGCGCGAGTCCACCATCGAGGAGACCGTCGAGATACTCGACGGCGTGCGCTCACGCTACGAAGACCACCACAAAGTTCAGATCACGGCGGACGCAATCAAAGCCGCGGCCGAGCTCGCGGGCCGTTACGTAACCGATCGTTTCCTTCCCGACAAGGCAATCGACGTCATGGACGAGGCCGCCGCCAAGGTCAAGATTCGCCACGGCACGCCTCCCAAGGCGATTCGCGAGCTGGACGCGCGGCTGGAAGAAGTCGTCCGTGAGAAGGCGCGCGCCATCGACGCCCAGCGCTTCGAGGACGCCAACGGCCTGCGGCAGCAGGAACAGCAGCTGCGGATCGATCTCAACAAGGCCCGCGAATCCTGGACTGCCGAGCAGTCGACCGACTGGCCGACAGTCTCGGAGGACGAGGTCAGCCAGGTCGTCTCCATGTGGACGGGCATTCCGGTCACCCGCATTCGCCAGGAGGAGTCGGACCGACTGCTCCATATGGAAGAGGCGCTGAGCAAGCGCGTGATCAGTCAGACCGAAGCCATCCACACAGTCGCAAGAGCCGTGCGGCGCGCCCGCGCCGGCCTCAAGGACCCCAATCGGCCAATTGGCGCCTTCATGTTCATGGGTCCCACCGGCGTCGGGAAGACCCTGCTGGCGCGCGCTTTGGCCGAGTTCATGTTTACCAGCGAGGACGCTCTCATCCGCATCGACATGTCCGAGTACATGGAGCGGCACGCCGTCTCGCGCCTCGTCGGCGCTCCGCCCGGCTACGTGGGTTACGAGGAGGGCGGGCAGCTCACCGAGGCCGTGCGCCGCCGCTCCTACGCCGTCATCCTGCTGGACGAGATCGAGAAAGCCCACCCCGAGGTCTTCAACATCCTCCTCCAGCTCATGGACGATGGCCGCCTCACCGACGCCAAGGGACGCACCGTGGATTTCCGCAACACGGTTGTCATCATGACCTCCAACGTCGGCGCCCAGCACATCAAGCGCGACTCCTCGCTCGGTTTCCGTCACGACGGCAGCGGCACGTCGGAGGAGGACTACTACAAGACCATGCGCGCCAAGGTGCTTACCGAGCTCAAGAAAGCGTTCCGACCCGAGTTCCTGAACCGCGTCGACGCCACCGTCGTCTTCCACGCGCTGTCCCGCGAGGACGTGGAGAACATTGTCGACATCGAGCTCGAGCGAGTGCGCCTGCAGCTCACCGAGCACGAGTTCACGCTCGAGGTCACCGCCGAGGCCAAGGCTCTCCTCGCGGGCAAGGGCTACGACCCCGACTTCGGCGCGCGCCCCTTGCGCCGCGTAATTCAGAATCTCATCGAAGACCCGCTCGCCGAGAAGCTTCTGCGCGGCTCGTTCGAGGCCGGCGACAAGGTCGTCGTCGACAGCGACGGCGACGAGCTTGACATCACCTCCAAGTCCCCGGTCGAAGCCTAACCCCGCCTCCGGCGCCGTTCCGACCGCCTGATAGCCAACGACCAGTCAGCCTCAGAGAGCCGTATTGAGGGGCGGCGCACTCCTGCGTGCGTGTAGTCACCAGCGCAAGGCCGTAGAGATCCTTCTGATCAGCCGCCCTTACCTGGTTCCGATGGAATCCGGGCGGGATTCCATGCGCGAGGGGTAGAGCGGGATTCCCGCAGTGCCCACGAATGGCCGCGATCCCGTAGGGGCGCCCGCTTCAAGGAAAAATACCCTCACCCCAACCCTCTCCCAGAGTGAGACGTTTGCATAACCCGGTCAGGCTAAGGATGTCCGCGGAGAACCCTGCGCGGTTCCAGGTTGGGTGGGGCCTGGATTCCCGCTTTCGCGAGAATGACGAGGGGTTACGCAAAGGTCTCAGAGTGAGAGAGAGCAGCCGTCGGTCATTCCGGGCCTGACCCGTAGTCCAGGCGGGACTTCCTGCGCATTGGCGACAACCGGGTGCGGGGTATGATTTCTTGAGGACGTAATTCATCTGAGGCGACCATGCCGGTCCCCACGCGAGGCCAAACCACCATCCCCAAGCGGCTGAGGGACCGCTTCTGGATGCATCACGACGTCGAAGTCGAGAGCACCCCAACCGAGCACGGTCTGCTGATTCAGAAACGGACGACCGCGAAACACCCGGTGGAGCGCGTCTCCGCGATGATCCACGGCCGGAACACCGACAACTACATCGAGGCGGTCCGTGGCCGATGATCACCGCCGTTGACACGAGCGTCTTTCTCGATGTGTTGCTGACCTGCCACCAATGCCAGCCGACCGACCTCAGGAGGTCCCAAGTATGCAATGTCCGAACTGTCTAATTGCGTTCTATGAATCCGAGGAACTATGGAAATCATTTGTTATGTTTCCTACCGAAAAAGAGGCATGGCATTGGGTTTGTGCCGCCATTACATGCCCAGAATGCAATGAGATCATTGTCAGAGTCGCACAAGGCGACCCAGGTGCCCTCGGTCCTTACCGTGTAATCCACCCAAGTTCTCGCCAGCCTACTTCTATTAGCGATAAAGTGCCTGATCATCTCAGGTCCGACTACACGGAAGCATCTGATGTATTGCCGGTTAGCGCAAAGGCATCAGCGGCGCTATCTCGTCGTATTCTGCAGTCCATGCTCAAGGATCAAGGGTATCAGTCAAGAAACTTGCTCGAACAAATCAAGACCGTGCTCGGCGAGACAGATCGCGATAGAATCCTACCGCGTGAACTTCGAAACAGTATAGACGCAGTGCGGAATTTTGGGAATTTCTCCGCGCATCCAATAACGGACGCGACGAGTCTGCAAGTCATCGATGTGGACCCTGAAGAGGCTGAGTGGTGTCTGGAGATAATTAAAGGCCTGTTCGAGCACTACTATATTGGACCTGCTGCTAACGCAGACAGGCTATCGAAGCTCAATCAGAAATTGCAGAAAGCACGAAAGCCTCCAGCTAAGTCATAGCATTATACTTCTCACAATGTCAGTATCGAGTGCGTAGTCCTCGCAGCGTGTACCCAGCCATCAAGAATCTCTCCGCCACACTATCAACCGCTAGTTCAGCTGGTCTCTGGTTTGGCCTGTTCGTCCCATTCCGTCAGGAAATTCTCAGGCGTCATCAGCACAATTCCGAACTCGTCGTGCAAGGGAGGGGCGGCGTCGAGAATCCGCTTGTCCCAGGTAAGAAAGACTCTTCTCCTTGCTAGGTAGTGCGCGTGGATATGATCCCAGTCCCGCCAGTCCGGCGGTTGCATGGATCGTCGGCAGAACTCCTCGGTAAGCCGGTGACTAACCTCGATGAATCTATCGTCTCCGAGCCTGTCCCTACCCAGCACCCAGTGGCCCAGTTGAGTAACAGACCCTATTTCCTGAACATTGAGCTCCGAAAGCTCGTTGATGAGGTCGGACAGCGGCGGTCGCGGAACATCTTCGCGGATGCGGGCCGTGACCGCCAGATCCAGCTGGCCGCTTCGAGCCAACCCAAGCAACCGCTCCACAACGGCAGCTTTGGCTTGGTCTCTCCAGAATTCCTGCAGCAGGTTCGTATCAAGAGTCGCGGATGGCATCACGCGAGCAACTTGGCGACGGCGGTTTCGACCGCTTGGCCTTCGGGCGACGAGCGCAGCCATTTGCGTAGCTCGCGGCGGGCGATGGTTACGGTTACGCGCTCGCGGGCGGCGCGTAGGCGGGCTAGCTCGCGGGCGGCGCCGGCCGCGGCCACCTCGCCCGCGTCGGCGATGGCTGCGTGCGCCGCGTTATCCGGGTCGAACTCCGGGATGGGTAGCTTCCATAGATGCTTGTGCAAGTGGCGCGCGCCGAACTGACCTTTGGCCATCAGCGGTGTTACTGCTTGATACAAAGTCTGGCTGTTAATGATGGCCAGCAGGTAATTGGCTTCCCGGGTATCCTTGCAAGCAATCCAGAAAAGCGTGTAGTCAACCAAGGCGTCATCGTCGTGAATCAGCGCGGCCGTAGGCGCGCCTGATTGGTTGTACGCCACCCGGATTGACCTGGCGCCGGGATTCCATTGCCAATCCAGTTGGCCTGACAGTTCGCCGTGATAGTCCAACCGTGCCAATAGGCTCAACTTGTTGGCCGCCGCTTTGTTTTCCTCCCACAAGCGGCTGACGATTTGCCACCGCTCCCTCATCCTCCGCTCGAGTCCGCCGAGGCGTACGCCGCCCGCGCCGCCGGCATAGGCGGGTAGCTGGGCGTCATCCCGTTTGACGGGCAGAAGAGCTTTGAGGGGCTCGAGAGTCGCGTAGGGGACCAAAGTCTCGCCGAGGTGCACGTCGAAGAAGTGAGCGGACCCAACGGTCTGACCGGTGATGGCAGTCAGGTCGAGGCCGCGCCATGGCTGCTTGTCGTGCACGCCCCGCCGGGGATTGACAGTAACAGTCCGGCCGGCCCGGACGATGGCGGGATTCTCCGTTTCGCTCACGAAGAACAGGCAACGCGGGACTACAGTAGAGCCTTCTCGGGTATATGCAGCGTATGGAGAGACACCGCCAACCGAGGTGTCGGTTATAGAAAATCGCGTTTCGCGGCTCGCGTTCGGACCCGCCTTGCCCAGCCAGCGCTCCACCTCGCCGACCAGAGGCACCGCCCGGGCCTTGTCTGTCGAGTCCGTGCGCCGCGCGAAGACCACCGAGGCCGGCACGGGGAAGAAGGTGTTGGGTTCCAGCCCCTCCAGGTCCCAGGCAGTCTTGCAGCCGAAGTCCACCACCAACGAGCGCCCGTTGTGCCCCACCTGCCAAGCGCCAGTGCGCCATTTAGAGTACTGGCCGGTCTGTAGCGCACTGTGCGGCATGACCATGCCGATCAGGCCGCCGTCCTTGAGATAAAGGTCGGTGCAGCGGGCGAAGAACAGCCCGGCTACGTCCTGGTGGGTGGAGTAGCGTCCGCCGGCCCAGATGCCGTAGATCTCCTTGCTCTGCCGCTCCAGCTCGGTGCGCAGCGTGCTGACGGTGCTGTTGTAGTTAAGCCAGGGCGGGTTGCCGATAACAACGTCCACCTTGCCGCGGGATAGGGCCACGGGGCGGACCAGGTTGCGGGTGTAGTAGGCCCAGATGTGGTTGCGGCCCCGGGCGTGCAGCTCTTGCATGGCGCCGATGGTGGTCCGCAATATGCGCCGCTCGCCGGCGTTGGTTATGCCGTGGTCGTCCAGGGCGATGAGCGGGTCGCCGCCGCTCTCGATGGCATCGGCGATGTGGCTCATCAGCGCATCGAACTCGTTGGCGCGCTCCACCAACCGTACCGGGAAGATCAGAGCCCTGTTCCCCTCGTCCTCGACCTCGACGCGCACCTGGTGCGCCGAGAACAGGTCGCCAGGGTCGAAGCGGAGCTGCAAGGCGTCGCCCAGGTAGACAGGCACGGAGACCGTGTCGTTGTATCCAGCCTGTGCCGCCCGCTCGATGGCGGGCTTGGCCGCCAACACCCATGCGGCGCGGGCGAGGTGCACGGCCACCGGATGAACGTCGATGCCGGTTACGGAGGACCGCAGCCGGTCGAGCGTCTCGACGGGTTCCAGGCGCGTTTGCTCGGCGGCCGCGATGAAGTGGCTGACGGCCTCGGCGATGAAGGTCCCGGAGCCGCAGGCGGGATCGAGCACGTGCTGCTTGAGCGGATCAGTGACCACTTCCCGCACCATCGTCCGCGCCAGCCAGTGGGGGGTGTAGTACTCGCCCAGCTGGCGCCGCTCGTCGGGCGGGATGACGCTCTCGTACAAGACGGCGGCGACATCGGCGGGCGCATTGCGCCAGTCGAACCGGGCCACGCGATCAGCCACAGCTTTGATCAACGGCAGCCCGCCAGCAACTTCCAGCGGCCAGGCGAAGAAGTCCGACTCCACGATTCCCTGCAAGCCGGTGTCCTGTTGAAAGCGGCGCCCTAGCAGCAAATCGGCCGGGTCGTTGCGCGCCAGCTGGTAGATATCGACGCCAAAGGAGGCCTGTACGGCCATGCCGATCACGGCGCTCAGGTAGGTGTGGCGGACGAAGAGGTCGTTCATTTCGGCCGGCGTCCGGGCGATCTCTCCCAGAGCCGCCAGCAGCAGGTCGCGCCAGAGCCGCCGCTTGATCCTCACGGTCTCTTCGCCGGCGCAGGATTGGTAGATGCTCCCGAGAGCCGCTATGTCGCGCTCGTACAGCGGGCTGTTCGGCCCGAACGCCTCCACGATGACCTCACGCTTCGGCAGGACATCCTGTTGTGAGGCCAGCGCCTTTTCTCGCAGCCACTCGTACAGGGGAAACCAGCGGTCGGCACTGTCCAGCAGGAAGGCGTGGGGCGGCGTGGTTCTGACCTCCCCCGCGTTCGGCCAGCGCAGCAGCCAGTGCCTGCCGTCGGTGAGGATGCCGATGCGGACGCCGCTGCCGGCCGCCTCCGATTGGGCCAGGTAATCGTCCAGCTGCTGGACGTACTGCGGATTAGGCTCGAAACCGCCGGTGGAACCGATGCGGCGCTTGAATTCAATGAAGGTGTTGAGGGCGGTCAGGTCGACGGCCTTACGGCGGGAATCCTCGGAGGGCGGGTTTTCCTCGACTATCTCGTCGCTCTCGGCCAACCGCGTCAGGATGAGGAAGTCGCGCATCGCGCTGGTGATGTTGGCCTCGGCCTCGAAATTGTCGTGCCGCCGCAGGATCCGGGCGGCGGCTGCCCGGTAGCGGGGATCGTCGAGGTCGAGGTGGTTGGACATGACGGCTGTCGGGCTGCGGGCTCCCCTCATTGTATTGACTACCGATTAAGAGACCGCGGGGGCCTTGGCAGGCTGGGGTTTGGACCTGGAACTCGGTGGGAGCGGTTTGCGAACGGCCCCTGAGTGAGCCGCTGCGGTTCCATACTGCGCGACAGACGGTCGGAGTGTTGGAGGGGTTTCCAACGGCGTCGAGGGCGAAGAAAGACACCCTCCCCAGAGTGAGAGGGCGCAGCCGCCGGTCATCCCAGACCTGACCCGGAATCCAGGCGCGACCTTTTGGAACCACCTGTTGCACTTCAAATGCGAGTGCACCGGCGCAACGGTCAGCCGGACCCAATGCCCGCGAGGCGCGGTCGCGCAAGGTTATGCGCGATACCATGCGCTGACCCGGGCGATACCGCCAGCGCGCCTTCTCGGAGTCCGAACTCTTACGCATGGCCAAGCGCCGCGCTTCCTACCTTTGCGAGGCTTGTGGCTCGCACCACGGGCAGTGGGCCGGCCGTTGTGAAGCCTGCGGCGAATGGAACAGCATCGTCGAGTCGCGCGACCCCGCGCCGCGCCGCGCCGGCGCAACCACGGCATCCGCCATCGAGCTGACCCAGTTTGACGGCGAGCCCGGCCGGCGCCGCTCCACCGGTATCTCCGAGCTGGACCGCGTGCTCGGCGGCGGACTCGTGCCCGGTTCGCTGGTGCTTTTGGGCGGCGATCCTGGCATCGGCAAGTCCACCTTGGTGCTCGACGTTGCGGCGCGCCTGGCCGCTTCCTCTAACCCCTGCCTCTATTTCGCCGCCGAAGAGTCGCCGGCCCAGATACACATGCGCGCGCAGCGCCTTGGGCTGGACGGCAAGGCCCTGTTCATCTACCCCGACACCGACGTCGATGGCGCTCTCGCCGAGGCCGCGCGCTTGCGTTCCGGCCTGATCGTCGTCGACTCCATCCAGACAGTCCGCGTGGACACCCTCGCCTCGGCGCCCGGCACCGTGAGCCAGGTGCGCGAGGCCACCTTGCGCCTGCTCGATTTCGCTAAGACCTCCGGTACGCCGGTTTTCATTGTGGGGCACGTGACCAAGGAAGGGACGGTGGCCGGACCGCGCACTCTCGAGCACATGGTCGACACCGTCCTGTACCTGGAGGGCGACGACTATCACGCTCACCGTTTGCTCCGCTCGGTCAAGAACCGCTTCGGCCCTACGTTCGAGGTCGCCGTGTTCGAGATGCGCGCGGACGGCCTCCAGGCCGTTGCCAACCCCTCGGCTCTCTTCCTGGCCGAGCGCGACCCGGCCGCCCCCGGGTCCGCCGTGGCCGTGCCGATGGAAGGAACCCGGCCGCTGCTCGTGGAGGTACAGGCGCTGGTGGCGCCCACCGCCTATGCGCTCCCGCGGCGTCTGGCCAACGGGTTCGACGTGAACCGGTTGAACATGCTGCTGGCCGTCCTGGGGCGCCGCGCTGACGTCTCGCTCGCGTCGCACGACGTCTACCTGAACGTAGTCGGCGGCCTGCGCTTGCGCGAGCCGGCCGTTGACCTGGCCGTGGCGCTCGCCGTGGCGTCCAGCCATCGCGGCGTCGCGCCCGATCGCCGCGTGGCGGCGATTGGCGAGATCGGGTTGGCCGGAGAGGTCCGATCGGTGCCGTCCACCGCGCAGCGCGTGCGCGAGGCCCAGCGGCTCGGATTCGATCAATGTTTGATTCCGGCCGGCGCCCACTCCCCGGAGGACGCGAACGGCACCGTGCCGGCGCCGAGCTTGCGGCACGCCCTGGAGGTTGTCCTGGGGTGAGCGCACCCGACAGCGATGCGGTCGTGCTGGCCGCCGGCGCCAGCCTTCGTATGGGCGGTCAGGACAAAATGCTCACGCCCCTGGCCGGAGTCCCGCTCCTGCTTTGGAGTCTCGCGGCGTTCGAGCGGGCGCCGTCGGTGCGCCGGGTAGTGGTCACGGCTTCAGCGCGGAACACCGCCGACATCACCGCGGCGCTGGGCGCTTCCGGTCTCAGCAAACCCGCGGCCGTTATCGATGGAGGCCCCAGCCGCGCCCACTCGGTGCTGGCGGCGCTCGAAGCGATCGAGGCCGGCGCCGCCGCCTACGTAGCGATCCACGACGGGGCGCGGCCCTTCCTAACGCCTGAGATCGTGGAGACGGGAATTGCCCTGGTGCGCGAGGGCGGTGCGGCCGTCGCCGCCGTGCCCTCCCCCGATACGGTCAAGCTGGTCGGTGGGAAGGACGGCCTCGTCAGCGAGACGCCCGTGCGCGACCGCACCTGGCTTGCCCAGACTCCCCAGGTTGCGCGGCTCGCGGATCTGCTTGCCAGCCACCGGCGTCACCGCGCCGATTTGGAGCGCTTCACCGACGACGCCTCGCTGCTCGAGGCCGACGGCATTCCCGTGCGCGTTTTCCAATCGACGCCGGACAACTTCAAAGTCACGGCGCTCGCCGACTTGGAGCGCGCACAGGCCCTCGCGTTGAGGCTGCGCGATGAGGGGCGGCTGCCGGTGGACTTGTAGTCCCGGACGGACCCGTCAGCTCGCCGCCGTACCCGCCGTTACTCACTAGGGACACTTTTCACATAATCTGGATGCGAGTGAGCAGACCGTTCGGCGGAGAGCCAGTTGGGTGATGCCGGAGCCTCCGATGCGGCCGCGCCGCCTGTCCGCCGGCGCCGCGACATCCGCGAGCGCATGTCCGTCGCGCACATTCGGGACTGGCAAACGCTCGAGGATCGTGATCTCGCTATCTTCAACATCGTGCGGCCCGACGGCCAGCCGTTCTTCGAGTTCGAGCCCGGCCAGTACGTGCAGCTCGCGTTCCGGGAGCAGCCGCTAGAGGACCCGCGTCCGCGTCAGTACTCCATCGCGTCATCGCCGCTGGACCGCGACCGGCTTGAGATATTCATCGTCCTGGTGCGCGACGAGCTTCCCGATGGAGGCCAGCACCTGGGAACGTTCACGCGCACTCTCTGGGAGCGCAAGCCCGGCGACGAGATCCTGTATATGCCCAGGCCCGCCGGCCGCTTCGTCGCCTCACGCACGCCTCAGCGCGATCTGGTCTGCGTGGCCACCGGCACCGGTTTGGCGCCGTTTATATCGATGG